>NZ_QNRH01000003.1:196552-641676 GCF_003314995.1 Pseudochrobactrum asaccharolyticum | reverse complement strand
GCTGCCAATCTGCGCGGACGTCTTGGTGTCAGTCTGGACTATCAAAACTCATGGCAGAATGGCCAAGGCATGATGAACCGTTCTTATGTTTACGGTATTGCCAATCTCTATCATGAGTTTCTGGATGGTACTAAAGTTGATGTCAGCAATGTCAGTTTCTACAACAAAAGCGACCGCCTCTGGGCAGGTATCGGGCTTGGTGGCTCCTATAACTGGAGCGATGATAAATACTCGCTCTATGGCGAAGGATCAGTCAATTCCAGCCTGAAAAACTTCGGAGACAGCTACGCATACAAGGGCACAATCGGCTTCCGCGTGAAGTGGTAACAGATATTTCTATTAGAAACAGCAGGCGCTATTTAAAGCGCCTGTTTTTGCTCTTGCGTTGGATGGTGGGTAATCAAGAGGCCACAACCAGACGCTGTTAATTACGGGAATAAGATCAGTCCAATTCTGTCAGAATTGGATAAATTAACACCCTGTGTTGCATGCCGCACGTGTGTCCAATAACGTGTATTTATGGCTCTACGAAAACGAACATTACCGTCAGGGAAGAACGCTTGGCTCGCGGAATACCGCGATGGCGAAGGTAAGCGTAGATTTAAGCAATTCACGCGCAAAAAAGACGCCGATGAGTTTTTGCTGACTGTCCGGGGTGAGGTTCGTCATGGTACGCATGTTGCTGAATCTGAAAGTGTTACAGTGCAGAAGGCCGGAGAGTTATGGCTATCCGCCGTTGATGCACGGGGGCTTGAGCGCTCAACTGCAAATCAATATGCGCAACATGTGAATCTGCATATTTCTCCATTTATCGGAGCTACTAAGCTTTCAAAACTAAACATCGCTACGGTTAGAGCATTCGAAGATAATTTGCGCGATGAAGGTCGCTCTCCAGCAATGGTTCGAAAAATATTGGTGAGCCTCGGTTCATTGCTGGCAGATGCACAGGATCGAGGCTTAGTTGCACGCAATGTTGTGCGTGAAAAATCAAAAACTCGCAGCTCTGGTGTAGATCGCCGTATTGATAAGCGTAAAAAAGGAAAATTGAAGGTTGGAGTGGATATTCCGACTACAGCCGAGATACGCTCAATTGTCAGCGCACTTGAAGGTCGTTGGCGCCCTTTGTTTTTAGTCGCGATTTTTGCAGGGCTGCGAGCGTCCGAGCTAAGAGGCTTAAGATGGAATGATGTAGATCTCAAAAAAGGAGAAATACATGTCAGCCAACGAGCGGACCGGTTTAATGAAATAGGTGCTCCAAAGTCGGAGGCAGGCGAGCGTACAATTCCCGTGCCGCCAATCGTGGTTGATGCATTGAAAGCATGGAAAAAGGAATGTCCGCAAGGCGCACTGAATTTATGCTTTCCAACAGGAGCTGGAACCGTTGAAGGCTTAGCGAACATTCGTCGACGTGGTTGGGCGCCAACACAAATTAAAGCTGGCGTGACTATAAACACCGGCCAAACAGACGATGATGGGCAGCCTGTAGTCGAAGCAAAATACTCAGGCCTGCACAGCACACGGCATTTTTTTGCTTCTTGGCTCATAAACCGCAAAGAAGATGGCGGCCTTGGGATGCCACTAAAAGTAGTTCAATCACGTATGGGACATGCTACAATTAATGTCACTGCTGACGTATATGGACACCTGTTTCCATCTGACAATGCTTCAGATGAGTTAGCGATAGCGCAAAATGCATTGCTTGGAAGTGCAACATAGCGCAACAGAAATTATAAATTGTCTATATAAAACAATTGAATTAGGAAGATTGAAAATCCGCGTGTCGGCGGTTCAAATCCGTCTCCGGGCACCACTTTAATTCCTTGATTTCACTGTAAGATTTATTTGCCATTTGTGCTACACTCTTTCAGGTTTGACGTTATTTTCCTGTTGGTTTGACATCTCACGTTCGCGTCTGTTCCATTCCGCATCTAATTCGACGATTTTTTCTTCGTATAGCGGTCATCAAACTTCGTCTCCTTTGATTTTGGTTTTGAAGGTTTTGGTAATGTGATGAATATTCATCAGATGCGGAACAATAAATTGCATATTTAAGGCTTGTTAAGCTCAGGGTAGAAAAATCTGCTGTGCGAGGGATGTCCTTCTCACTAAAACGCGATCAGACAAAAAATGGGCTGTTTAATCAGAACTATTCTGCTAGTGCTCTCCGAAACAGATAACAGCATGGAATATTCAAAAAATGGATTGGGTTCCTATAGTCTTCGGTATTTTTAAGCTTGGGGTATTAGGCGTTTGCATGTTCTTCGCCATCAAGTGGCATTATGATAAAGACAAGGAAGAGGCGCAGAGAAAAAAAGAAGAAGCGCAGATGAATAGCGAAGCTAGCGGGCTGTAAGTGCCCGCTTCATCGCATCTAATTATGCGAGTCTAAGACTGCAAAGCCTGTACGGGGCGCGCTTGAGATGGCAGTGTTAATACCCGCAGCCACATCGGTGTTGATTTCGGCTTTTCATGAAATACCTGCGCCAAACATCAAATCGGGCCCGAATTTGGCCTTAGATATTATATGTGCAAACCGCCTGAGGCAGTGATTGTCTGACCTCATAAATCCTGCTTCTTCAAATGCCTGGGTAATTTCGATAATCACAAAAGACTGGTATCGATCCACGTGCGGTTGACGCCCATAAAATATAACTTGGATTCGTTGATCGACCTTAGCCGTAAGACGGTCTTTTTCTCTCAAAAACTCAGTGCTCATTGCATTATCCAATGCACTATAAAATGTATCTTTTCTCTTTACCCGTATGATAAACGATAAGTATCATATGCAGATCAACGAAAGGATCTTGCAGTGGGTGATAGTTCAAAACGTGCGAACAAGAAAAAGTTTGATATCGACGATCCGAAACTGCCAGACTGGATTGAAGAAGGTGCTCTGCAATCCGGCGGCTATCCTTATACATCCAAGATGAAATCGGATGAGTATCAGGAAACGCTGACTCGCTTACAGATTGAACTGGTTAAATTACAAAGCTGGCTGCAGAACAGCGGCGAGCGCGTGGTCACTATTTTTGAAGGTCGTGATGCTGCCGGAAAAGGCGGTACGATTTTTACCATGCGTGAATATATGAATCCGCGCACAGCTCGAAATGTTGCACTGACCAAACCGACCGAAACCGAACGCGGTCAATGGTATTTTCAGCGTTATGTTGCACACTTCCCGACAGCGGGCGAATTTATAACCTTTGACCGCTCCTGGTATAACCGTGCAGGTGTTGAGACCGTCATGGGCTTTTGTACACCTGCACAGCTGGAAACCTTTTTGGTTGAAACGCCGGATTTTGAGCGCATGATTGTAACGGATGGCATTCATCTGTTTAAATTCTGGCTCGATATCGGGCAGGAAATGCAATTGAAACGCTTCCATGAGCGCCGGCACAGTCCGCTGAAGCACTGGAAATTCTCGCCGATGGATGTGGCGGGCATTTCCCGTTGGGACGAATATTCGGCTGCGCTCAATGTGATGCTGGAACGCACAGACACCGGCTATGCGCCATGGACGATTATTCGCTCGAATGACAAGAGACGTGCACGTCTGGCGGCAATTCGTCGTATTCTTTTGACATTGCCTTATGAAGGACGCGATCTGGCTGCGATTGGGTCAGAAGATCAATCCATTATCGGTCGCGGCGCGGAGTTTCTGGCTTCAACGTAGAATAACTGACTGAGCGGATATGAAAAATAGCGCATTGATTATCCGCTCAGACTACAAAGGGGCATTGAGAAAGTTCTGCAATCTGGGAACAATAAAATCTAGGAATAGCCGGACACGCTGCGGCATGCGTTGCCCGCCCAGAAAAACAGCGTGGATTTCCTCTTCATCCGGCTCGATAATATCAGCCAGAACTTCGACAAGACGACCGGCGGCAATATCTGCCCGCACGTGATAGTCGCCCATGCGTGCGAGTCCGGTACCGGCAAGCGTCATCCGGCGCACCGTCTCACCATTATTGGCCAATAACGAGCCTTTCACAACACGATCTGTTATCCGACCACTCTCCTTAAGCGGCCAGACCGGTGCAGCGCGCCGGAAGTTGAAACCAATGCAATTATGCCGGGCGAGATCTTCAATAGTTTTAGGCGTGCCGCAGCGCTCCAAATAGGCAGGCGAGGCGACAATTTTGCGCCGTGCTACCCCGATACGCCGTGCAGTCATGCCGGAATCCGGCAATGTTGCCACCCGAAATGCAATATCGGTGCGCTCCAGATAGAGGTCGACAATTTCATCGGACAGAGAAAGATCAACGATAATATTCGGATAGGCCTCCCAAAAAGCAGGCAGCAGTGGTTCCAGCCCCAGCGCTCCCAAACCCACAGAAACATTGACCCGCACAACTCCGCTTGCTGTTGCTGCGCCTTGTGCAAGTTCCTGCTCAATCTGGTCTAAATCCTGCAGCAAGATCAGGCCACGCTCATAGTAGAACCGCCCTTCATTGGTCAGAGATAAACGGCGGGTCGAACGCTCAATCAGTCGCACGCCCAGTCGCGTTTCCATACGGGAGATCAATTTACTGATGGTTGACGGGGTCATCCGCAGCAGACGCGCGGCTTCTGAAAAACTACCCGTTTCCACCACGCGCAGGAAGACCTGCATTTCTCCGGTACGATTGTCCATTGAAGTCCTATTTGTGATTTCGTTTCACAGATGATGTGGAATTCGAGCTGATTATCAAGTCCCGACAGACACTTTATTTAAAGCTCAACACAAAACATTTGTGAACTGTGCGGACCGATCTGCCGGATCACATCATGAGGAATTATAATATGCAATTTGTTAAAACACATGGTGCCACTATTCCAGCGCTTGGGTTCGGCGTTTTTCGTATGTCCGATGCTGAAGTGGAAAGGGTTATACCGGCAGCACTGGAAGCCGGTTTCCGTCATTTTGATACAGCGCAGATTTACCAGAATGAAGCAGCATTGGGCAAAGCCCTGCAAACGGCTGGCGTCGCCAGAGATGACCTGTTTCTGACCACAAAAGTCTGGGTTGATAATTATGATATCAGCCGCTTCGCAGCATCAGTCGATGAAAGCCTCGATAAGCTGAAAACTGATCAGGTAGATTTGTTGCTCTTGCACTGGCCTGCTGATCAGGTGCCTGTCGCTGCACAGGTTGATATGCTCAATGCCGTGAAGGAAGCCGGTAAGACTAAATTTATCGGTGTTTCCAATTACAATATCGCACAAATGCAGGAAGCTATGACACGCTCTGCCGCGCCAATCATTACCAATCAGGTTGAACTGCATCCTTATATTTCTCAAAACAAGCTTTTAGCTGCAATAAATGACAGTGATATTGTAGCATCTGCTTATTATAGCATGGCAGACGGCGCCGTTCCTCAGGATCAACTCCTGCAGCAGATTGGTGTTAAGTACGACAAAAGCGCTGCTCAGGTCGGCCTGCGTTGGCTGGTGCAGCAAGGCTATATTGCACTTTCAAAAACAGCAAATCCCGCTCGTGTTGCTGAAAATATTGCAATCTTCGATTTTGCGCTTGATGCAAGTGATATGACAGCCATTGCCGGACTGGTACGTCCAAATGGTCGTCTGGTCAGCCCCGAAGGGCTGGCTCCGATCTGGGATGTCTAAGGAATTATCAATATGAATACACATATTCCGACGGGTGTTTCGACAGCCGCAGCAGCGCCTTCTGCCCGCTGGGCACTGTTCGCGCTTGCAATCGGTGCCTTCGGCATCGGAACCACAGAATTTTCACCGATGGGGTTGCTTCCGGTCATTGCTGAAGGCGTTGATGTCTCAATTCCTGCGGCGGGACTCTTGGTCAGTGCTTATGCAATCGGCGTCATGGCAGGCGCACCGGTTATGACGCTTGCTTTTAGCCGCTTCGGTAAACGCACAGCCCTGATTTTGCTGATGGCGATCTTCACCATTGGTAACCTGATGTCAGCATTGGCTCCGGGTTATTACACTTTACTGTTCGCGCGACTAGTAACCAGTCTGAACCACGGCGCATTTTTCGGGCTTGGTGCCGTCGTTGCAGCCAGTGTTGTGCCTAAAGAAAAACAAGCCAGTGCCGTAGCCGCTATGTTTATGGGGCTGACTATTGCCAATATCGGCGGCGTACCGACTGCGACATGGGTAGGTCAGCAGATCGGCTGGCGCATGGCTTTCGCCGGTACCGCTCTGATCGGGATTGTTGCTATTATGGCTTTGTATTTTGCTCTTCCGAAAGGTGAGCGGGGCACAATGCCAAATGTACGGCAGGAATTGCGGGTACTGACCCGTCCGGCCGTGTTGCTTGCTATGGCAACAACTGTAATGGGTGCAGGAGCGATGTTTACCCTTTATACTTATGTCGCCCCTGCATTGGAAACTCTGACCGGCGCATCCGGCCGCTTTGTGACTTTTGGACTGGCGTTGATTGGTGTCGGTTTTACTATTGGTAACTGGCTGGGTGGTCGTCTTGCGGACTGGTCTCTGGATGGTGCTACAAAGATTTTTCTGGCCGCTTTGGCCGTGATCATGTTTGTGCTGCCGTTTGCTTTCAGCACGCATACCGGAGCCGCACTTGGTCTGCTTTTCTGGGGGGCTGCGGCATTCGCTATTGTGCCGCCGGTTCAGATGCGTGTCATGCTGGCAGCTTCTGAGGCACCGGGTCTGGCATCTTCAATCAATGTGGGTGCATTCAACCTCGGTAATGCCGTGGGTGCAGCAATCGGTGCTGGCGTTATCAGTATGGGGCTGGGCTATGCCTTTGTGTCTTTTGCAGGCGGCATTCTGGCTGCTGCCGGATTGCTTATGGTTTTTGCCGGTCGCAAAACTGAAAGTGCAGCCACGCCCGTACTGCAAGAAGTGTAAGACAGTTGAATACTTCCCCCGCAATAGAGCATTTCACAGTCAAGTTGCATCAACTTGACGTCGGGATAATGCGATAAACTAAAAAACTAGAGCGAGCGCAGTGGGTACGATTAAACGCAACACGCTCTAGTTTAATTTATGCGGGGCAATGTGCAGAGGGTGAATAACGCCCAAGACAGAAGATTTTCAGGTTTTAAACCGGTCTGCCGCTGTCAGTTTGATTGCTAGCGGCTCAGCATCCTTCCAGGGGTAAATCTCTGTGCGCAGATAATGCAGCTCATCAGCATATTGCGCTTCATCAATCTCTGTCCACCATGCTTTAGGGCGCCCGTCGCTGCCGTCAGACCAGCGATAGCCTCGCTTTTTCAGGTGATCTTTCATATCAAACGGGCTGTTTTCCGCATAAATGCGTATCCGCGATTTACGACTGGATAGCAGGAGTTCTGTAAAAGGGATTGTTTTTGCAGCACCCGCAGGGCGGATGAGAACTTCCAGCAAAGCATGGCAATCGTCTGTTGCACGGTGTCCGTTATGAAACAGACCAGCCTGTCCAACCAGATAGCCCAATTTACTGCCTTCGAAACCAAGACCCGCCCATTGTATTTCTGCGACTGAACAGGCCCATGCCTTGGGCACAAAAACAGGCGATAGTTTTTCGCAGAAAGGTCTGTCAAAGCGGGCATTATGCGCAATAACAAGATCAGCCGGTTCGATCATGTTTTCCAGTGTTTTTAAGTCCAGCACCTGTCCGCGAACCATCTCATCGGTAATTCCCGTAATGCGCGTGATCTCTGCAGGGATCGGAATGGTAGGCTGTTGCAAGCCGTTAAAGACCCCGACAACATCTCCCACAGCACCATCATCATTATAGGTAAAGGCAACAACGCCGACCTCAATAACCTGATCACTTTTATGATCAAGGCCGGTTGTTTCCGTATCAATCAACACGGCCAGCTTGTCGAATTTACTTTCCGCTCTGCTGATAACCGGGCGCGGGATTAGTCTGCGCAATATCCGAAAATTTCCGGTCTTTTCTAACTGCTGCGCCAGTGCTTCTTCAGTTTCCGGTTTTTGCTTGGACTTTTGAACTGCAATAACAGGAGCTGGGGCTTGAACTACAGGCTCCGGCTGGCTCTCAAACATATCAAACTGGCGAGGGGTCGAATTCATGCGTCAGGCTTTCATATGGGACTTTTTACACGACAGAGTGTATCGGCTTATGATGAATTGATTAAAAGCTTATAGATTAGGGAGCTGTGTCTCAACAGCGTTTTTGTTTTCGGCTCATCGGCTTGTGAGCCGGACTATCTGTTTTTGCGAAAGCGGCTCTTTACGGTGATGAATTTTTCCGGACAAGAAGTCGTAAACGTAGATACAATTATTTGTTTTGCCAAACAGTGGTGCAGAAATTCACCAAAAATACTATTAAGCAAGCCATCAGATTTGATGTTGTTTATTGAAAACTGACCTGTTGAGAGTATTCACTGGGGCAGAGGGATTATTGGGGGCTGAGATATGAATAATTTAACCCGTATAGTGATCTTAGGTGGTTTGGTCGCGATTGGCGGTGCCTATGCAGGCGGCGTTTTTAATCCGTGGCTACCGCAGGAAATGCAGGTGGGGCAATCTAAAGCCTCGGTTACAGGTGAGGGCGAGATCGCTTTGTTACCTGAAGATACCAAATTAGAAGAAAAGCTACAGCCGGTGATCGGTTGCTTGAATAATGTTGCGGCACCGCTCCGTCAGGGAATTGCCGGTTATAGCGAAGATTATCCGCATTTGCTTGAAAAGGCAGGCTCAACCCGCGGACCATGGCGCTTTAAACTGAAAGTCTATGAGCAGAATAATTCGATATCACGTGATTGCATCAAGGATTTAGGTGCAGCAATCAGTATGGCCCCTGCGGATGCAGAGCTGGACGGGCCTGCAAAAAGCTTTGCTGATACGCTGGAAGCATTAATTCCTTTGATGAACGATGCGGATATGTATTACAGCCGTAACGAGAATGTTGATGATAATATGACTAAAGGTAAAGTGCTGGATAGCCAGCTGGTACCTTTGTTTGAAACTTTCCTGGCTGCAGCAGACCAGCTGAATGACACGGTTGCACTGCGTAATTTCCAGTTGAGAGAACGCCGCCTTGTGGCCTTGGAGAAGGCCTATGGTAAGGACAATTTCTCCTGGCATATGCTCAATGTTTCATTGGCCAGCCGCATTGCTATGGATAAGATTATCGCGTTGTCTGATAAAGGAGACCTCAACACAGCTTCGATTGAAGGGGTCGAGCGCGATTATCAGACAGCGTTCGACAATGCAGATGCTTTTGCCAGGGCGCATTCGGATGTAAAAACCTCCGCTGGTAATTCGCCCGTATGGTTCTCACTTTCCGGTGACTTCAATAATTTCCTCGTGGAAATGAAAGAAATGCGCAGAGCTTTGGCGAAAAATCCTGACAAGAATGAAATGGATTTTATGGTCTCCAAACTTTTGAAAGAATACAACCATATGATCCGTAATTATAATATGATCGGTGCCACGCGTTCCTGATCAGACAGGGGGAGTGTATGCTTGCGTATTACTTCCCTCTGCCGCTACAAGTATAGCGCAAACATAACCCTGTTTTTGTTAAGAGGAAAAGACTGTGGATCTGGTGGTCAAACACATAGGCGATAATGTTTATCAGGCCGAATTTGGTGACAAAAAATGGCGTTGTGCAGTCGGTCCGAATGGTATCCGTTCAGACAGTTGTGAAGGCAGCGGTAAAAGTCCTGCCGGTCGCTGGCCGCTGCGTCAGTTATTCTATCGCGCAGACCGTACAGAAAAGCCGGTCAGCTACCTGAAATCCACGATCATTGCCGAGGATATGGGATGGTGCGATGCACCTTCTGATCCTGAATATAACAAGCTCGTTAAACTGCCATTTGCTGCCAGCCATGAGAAGATGTGGATGGATGCTGATGTCTATGATGTTGTTGTTGTGCTCGGGCACAACGACGACCCCGTCGTGTCAGGCGCAGGCAGCGCTATTTTTCTGCATATTGCCCGTCCTGAATATACGCCGACAGCAGGCTGTGCTGCTTTATCCAAAGAGGATTTGCTGGAGTTTCTGGCACTGGCCACGCCGGAAACGCATTTGCAGTTTGTTGAACAAGACTGACAACAAGCCCTTTTTGCTTTTAAAAATTTCACCCTTCTCAACGCATACCCTGTTGAGAAGGGTATTTTTTATTGCGACATATCTGAGACAGTGGCTTGCAACGGAAAGACCATACAATTCAGTACAAAACCTTGTTTCATTTTGAGTTTTTATTACAGGCTTGATGTCGCAAATCTTTCATAATGAGCGGGCATAAAAGCAGTGCTTGAAATTCAAAATGTAAGGTTTATAAGCCACGCCAGAATCATACTTCTGGTTCACCATTACTCGGTCCGACTTTACTGAGCCATTTTTATTGTGCGCTGATTAATTCCCCGCATATATCCGGTTTATTAGCAAAGCACCGCGTTTATTTGAAAAATTGTAACTTGATTTCTCCCGGGAGCGACAGGCCGCACTGACCGTTAAAAATGCGGGTGCCTTGTATCGGTTTCGGGTGTGTGCTTGCTTTGAGGTTCCCATGTCTGCGCAAGTTATTGCAATGATACTCGCTCCGCTGCTCGGATTGTTTATCGTCAGTATCGGCAATGGTTTTCTGTCGTCGCTGACAACTTTGCGGCTGGATACGGCAGGTGCTTCAGAAACCGTTATAGGTCTGGTTTCTTCGGCCTATTTTATTGGTCTCACACTTGGCGCTGTTTTCCACGACCGGTTAATCGCCCGTATCGGACATATCCGGGCTTATAGCAGCTTTGCTTCGTTGATTACGGTAAGCGTGTTGCTGCAAGGCATGTATTTCGATGTCTGGTTCTGGTTTGCATTACGCCTGCTCTATGGCTGGGCAGCGATCGGGGTCTTTCTGGTTATCGAAAGCTGGCTGTTGCTGGCATCAGATCCAAAGATGCGCGGACGCATTCTGGCGCTCTACATGATCGCGCTCTATGGCTCCGGTATGCTCGGGCAGATAGCGCTTGGTACTGTGGATGCATGGGGTGAGGGTGCGCCTTATATGGCTGCGGCTATTCTGGCATCCCTGTCTGTTCTGCCGATTGTGATCCTGCCTAAAGTTACACCTGTGGTAGAGCGGGTTGAAGCGCTGAAGCCCTTGGATTTGTTACGCATGACACCGAGTGGTGTGATTGGCTGTTTTGGCTCCGGTATTGCTATTGCTGCTATTTACGCATTGTTGCCGCTGTATCTTCAGCGTACCGGACGCGATATCAGCGAAGTCGGTACAATGATGGCCAGTGTTATTCTGGGTGCAATGGTTTTGCAATATCCGGTTGGCCGCTGGTCTGACCGCCAGGATCGCCGAATTGTCTTGATTACGATTGGGATTGCCTGTGTTCTGCTGTCTGCTTTTGTTATTACACTGCCGCAGTCATCACCATTCTTGATTGTGGTGTTCTTTCTTCTGGGCGGCGCTATTTTTGCGATCTATCCGGTTGCGGTCAGTTTTGCAGCGGACAGCACCTCGGCTGATGCGCTTGTGCGGATGATTCAGGGTTTATTGCTGATCAACTCTCTGGGCTCTGCCATCAGTCCGCTGATTATTTCTCCGGTTATGGCTGTGATGGGCCCCGTCGGGCTGTTCTGGGCATTGAGTGTCCTCAATATTCTGATGGTTGGCTTTTTCATCTGGAGACGTGGTGCACGACCGGAGTCCACACCGGCCGCGCCTTTTGCTCCGGCAACGCCTTATTCACCAATCGGCGCGGAATTGCGCGTCACGGATGAGATGATTCAGGGCGCAATTGAAAATGATAATACCGACGCAATCCATGTAGTATTGCCGGAACAAGAGACAGCAAAACAGTAAATTACGGTTGAACTTTAAAGCGTAAATTACAGCTCATTTTGATAAGGCTTAAGCCAGCCAAGACTGTCTTCTGTCGTACCGGTCGGACGGTATTCTGCTCCGACCGGTCGCTGCCAGCCGAGATCCCGCATATAAGAAAGAATAAAACGATAGTTGATTTCACCTGTGTCCGGACGACTGCGCTCCGGCACTGAAGCAATTTGCACATGGCCAATGAGCGGCAGCAATTTTTTGAAGTTGCAGCAAATATCACCGCCCGTAATTTGCTGATGATAGACATCAAACATCAGGCGTAGTTCCGGCAAATTGAGCTCACGGATAATCGCTTCTGCCTGCTTTGCACACTTGAGAAAGTATCCCGGAGCATCATAAGGATTAAGTGGCTCAATCAGAATGGTGATCTGGTGGGGGCGGGCTTTGAGGCAGGCATAGCGGAGATTTTCCAGATAGGTCTTATGAGCCTCATCTCCGCTCGTATTCCCTGCCATGACATGCACCGATGGTGTTTTGATTTTAACTGCATAGGCAATGGCTTCATCTATAGCCGCACGGGCATCCTGCACACGATCAGGCAGAGCAAGCAAACCATTTTCACCTGCATCACCACGTCTGGTATTTAAGCCCAGCATGGTCAGACCTGTGTCGGCCAGAGCTCTGGCAACGTCTTCGGCAGGTGTATTATAAGGCCAATGACACTCTACAGCATCAAAACCTGCGGCTTTGGCCTGACGGATTGCCTCCGGCAAAGGCAAATCATTCCACAAAAATCCGAGATTGGCGGAAAAACGCATAAAAACTCCGGCTTTTGATATTTATTAGTTAGCGGAAACGAAGATTATCGCGGGTCAGATCAGAAACTTTCCGTGCCCCCATCAGGCGCATATCCCGCAGTAGTTCTGCTTTGAGTTGGGACAATGCCCGCTCAATACCGGGCTGTCCGGCAGCGGCCAGAGCATAGAGATAAAACCGCCCGAGACCGACGGCCTTAGCCCCAAGAGACAGTGCCTTGAGAACATGGCTGCCGCGCTGGATACCACCGTCAATCATCACATCAATATCATTGCCGACATGCTGAATAACTTCATCAAGCTGATCGAAGCCACTGCGGGAACCGTCCAGCTGCCGTCCGCCATGATTGGACAGAACAATACCTTTACAGCCGATTTCGGCTGCTTTTCGGGCATCTGCAGCGCTCATCACACCCTTAAGACAGAATGTGCCGCCCCACTCTTCCTGCATCTGCGCCACATCATCCCAATTCATCGACGGATCAAGCATCTCGGTAAAATAACGCCCGATTGTGACCGTATCGCCCTTCATATCAATATGGGCATCAAGCTGCGGCAGGCTGAATTTCTCATGGGTCAGATAATTGATCCCCCATGCAGGCTTGGCCGCAAATTGCAGCATACCTTTGAGGGATAAACGAAACGGAATGGAAAAACCGGTTCGCAGATCACGCTCACGATTACCACCGGTAATACTGTCCACGGTGAGCATCATCACTTTGATACCGCTTTCCCGTGCTTTCTGCATCATCGCGCGGTTGAGGCCGCGGTCTTTATGAAAGTAGAACTGATAGACCTGCGGCGTTTTATGTTTCTTTGCCAGTTCTTCCATCGACACAGTACCGAGTGAAGAACAGCCGAACATAGTGCCGAATTTTTCTGCGGCGGCGGCCGTAGCGCGCTCGCCCTGATGATGGAATAAGCGCTGTAATGCCGTCGGTGAGAGATAAACCGGTAAGTCCAGTTTCACGCCCATGGTCTCAACAGACAGATCAACATCATCAACGCCGCGCAGAATATTGGGCACCAGATCACAGGTTTCAAAAGCTGTGCTATTGCGGCGTAATGTGACCTCATCATCTGCGCCACCATCAATATAATTGAAAATAGGTTGCGGCAGTCGTTTCTGTGCCAGACGTCTGAAGTCGTGAAAATTATGGCAATCGGTTAATCGCATAGCGCCGCCCTTACTTAAGTACAGACCGGACGCCACATGAAAAGAGAGGCGTCCGGAAGGGTTTTCAGAGATTATTCGCCTTTAATATAGACGACCTGTGTTTCCATGAATTCATAGAGACCATGCTTGCCGTCAGCACCGCCGATACCGGATTTGCGACGACCGGCATGGAAGCCCTGCATCGCTTCGAAATTCTCGCGGTTAATATAAGTTTCGCCGAATTTCAGTTCACGTGCAGCTTTCAGTGCCGCATTCAAATCACGGGTATAAACCGATGATGTCAAGCCGTAATCGGAGTCATTGGCCAGCGCAATGGCTTCATCGAGGCTACTGACAGCCTGAACCGGCAGCACAGGCCCGAAAGTCTCACGGCGCATAATATCCATCTGTGCAGTAGCACCGGTGAGCAGGGTTGGCTCGTAGTGATAACCCTGACCGCGATCCGCAATTTTGCCGCCTGTTACAACTTTTGCACCTTGTGTTTTTGCCAATTCAACGGCTTCTGCCACTTTGTCGAGACCGGCCTGATTAACCAGAGGGCCCATATGCAGATCGCTCTCAACAGACGGATCACCATAACGGGTGCTTTCAAAGAGAGCTTTCAGCTTCGCAACAAGTGCATCATGCACATCCTGTTCGACATAGACACGTTCGGCACAGTTGCACACCTGACCGGTATTGATAACGCGTGAGTCAAAAATCGCCTGTGCAGCGAGATCAAGATCGGCGTCTTTCAGCACGATGGCCGGTGCCTTACCGCCAAGCTCAAGATTAACGCGGGTCAGGTTTTTGCCAGCCAGCTGCATGATATGCGAGCCGGTGCCAACCGATCCGGTGAAGGTTATGAGATCAACACCCGGATGGGCAGCCAATGCCTCGCCTGTCACACGGCCACGCCCGCCGATCAGGTTGAAAACGCCCTTTGGCAGATCGGTTTCCGCAACCAGTTCTGCAAAAATATAAGCATTAACAGGTGTTTCTTCACTTGGTTTGATGACAATCGTATTGCCCGTCACCAATGCCGGAGCCAGTTTGCGGGCAATCAGAAAGAACGGAAAATTCCACGGCAGAATACCGGCCACAACACCAACCGGTTTACGCAGCAGCAGCATGGTCTCATTCGGACGATCTGATGTGAGAACCTCGCCTTCAATGCGGCGTGCCCATTCGGCCATATAGTCGATATAATCTGCGGTGAAATCAACTTCCACCTGCGCCAGTCCCTGCACTTTGCCTTGTTCCTTGACCAGAATATCGGCAAGGGCAAGACGATGTTCGCGGATTTTCGCAGAGATTTTACGCAGATATCCGGCACGCTCAATGGCCGGACGGCGCTCCCAATCCGCCTGTGCAGTACGGGCTGCGGCGACTGCACAGTCAACTTCCGCACTGTCGGATTCCGGTACACGGGCAATGACAGCGCCTGTTGCCGGATTGATCACATCGATTTTGTCCTTTGTGCTGTCGACAAATGTGCCATCGATGTAATTGCGGTAGAGACGGTCTGTGCCGATAAAACGATTGGTGGTCATAAAATAATCCTCCGAAATGTTGAAGTGTCCGGTGCGGAGAAATGTGCTCCGCACCGGATTGCAGCGTCAGGCACGGGCCGGTTGAGCCCGTTTTGGAACGGGGGCACCTTCTACGCTGCCGGTATTGATCCAATGTTCTTCCGCTTCCGGCGAGATGCCGCGGGCATGTTGCCAGCGGGAAATAGCCACGACCAGAAACGGCACGAGTAAGGCGGTGGTGATCGTTGCTGCGGCAACCTGCGATGTCGAGATGGCTTCAATTGCCTTATAGCTCGGATCAAGCAGAGCAACTGCAGCGGGTGTGGCAACGGCATTGCCGGCCACGGTGGATTCCGCGGCACCGGAAATCAGATTGCGGGTGGCATGAGGGCGGCGGGTAATAACATACATAATCTGCAGAAACAGCATGGCGAACAGGCCTGAGCAGATAACGGTGGCGATACCAAGCAAGACACCCTGCATGCCGGCTTGCAGCAGCATTGAGAAATCAATGCCACGCCCGACCACAAAGCCAAGGAACGGAATGAGCAGGCTTTCACCCGATGCCAAAAATTTACGGGCTTCTGAAGAGAAATTCCCGACGACAAAGCCGATGAGCAGTGGCAGCAGACAACCGATCAGCATTTCCATAGGAAAAGCGGCCAGACCGGCGGTGCCAAGGATCAGCAGAGTAATGAACGGGCCGTCATTGAGCGAAATCACTGAAACCGCACCACGGTCTGAAGCATTACCGAACTGCTTGGTCAGAGCCACATAAAGCGCTGAGTTCGAGTTGGTCATACCGGCAATAATGGCCAGCGGTGTCAGTCCCCACAATGTACCGCTTGGTGCATAAAAGGCCACAAGAAGCCCGATGGAGCCACCAATAAAAGCTTTGCCGAGCAAAATGGCCGCGCCTTTTTGCAACGTAGCAGATGTCTGGCGAAAATCGATTTGTGCGCCCATGCAGAAGAAGAACAGGCCGAGCAATGCACCTGTACCATCACGGAAAAGCGCAGTGGTAAAGCTGCCGACATTCAGCACTTCCGGCCAGAAAGTATTGATTGTTGCGCCTAAAAACAGCGGCACAATCATCAATGCGCCTGGAATTTTATTTAAAATATGGCCAAGCGAGCTCATCAGCCCGCGGCTTTCTGTATGTGCTGAACTCATTTCTTCCTCCCCTGAAATATGTTCATACATGATGGCAAACCGCCGGTTCAGAACCGGCGGTCAGAATTTGGTCAGGCTAGTTCAAGATCTTCCCGCAGGTCTTTGTTCCAGACGAGTTTTGCCGTGCTGACGACGTCTTCTTTTGACAAGACCGGAAAACGGATTGATTGCAAGTCCCCTTCATGAGCAACATACTCATCTGCTTTGCTAAGCAGCTCGGTTTGTTCGGTCGGAAAGAAACTTGTTTGCTCCGAATAGTTATAAACCATCGTAAATCGACCGTCAGAAACAGTACCGTCCGGTAATTTCACACCGGCAGGACAAGCATTCCATGTATGCGGAACACCGACCGGAATATCGACAAGGCTACCGGGTGCCACGACAAAATATTCACCGCATAATTCGGTAATACCCACGCCGTTCAAAACGAGAATACGCTCCGGCAGCATTTTCAAATCGCTGGATTCTGTATCGCGGATCATATGGATATGACGTGGCAAACGGCAGTCAGTATGGAATTCAATAAAACCGAACTGCCCCTCGAATGACAGTTTTTCACCATCATCATGACCGGTGTAAAGCTCATGCATGGTGACCGGAAAACCTTCAAGCGGAACCTTTACATTCGCACCGCTGCCATGGGTTATACGGGTACCATTATTGAGCTTTACGCCTAAAATCTCAGCAGACATTTTGATATCCTCTGGTTCTTTTATTGAGCAACCTGTCCTGTCACTTCCTTCGGTACAGGGCAGGGCATTCTATCTGTTTCGCGCGGTCAGACCGTGGCAAGAAACTGTTTTTCCATTTCTTTGCGCAAGCGGATGGTGACGTCATTCGCGTCATACTCAACATCTGACCAGCAGACGACCTGACCATCGGCGATGTTGTTTTTCAGCTTCATGCCGTGGGCAAGACCAATCGGAACGGCATCTAGTCTGGACGATGTTGCGGCCGGTATGACCTTGCCGTAAACGGTGTAACCGCCTTCACCATCCAGCATTTCACCGGCTTGCAGCCCACGTTTTGCAACAGCGACAACATCAGCACTCCAGCCTTTGGTGCGGCCGGTCGGTTCCTGACGAGTAGCAATGGAAGCGACGGAAACACCCAGTTCCAATCCGATCAGGTGATAAGGTTTATAGGTTGCGGCGAAGCGACCGGTAGAATCCGTCAGAAGACCGTATTGTTTGAAACAATCACGGACATACTGGGTTTCCCCTTCAATCACCACATAAACGCCCCAGCGCAGATCGCGGAACACCGGACGACCGTCACGCTCAACGGAAGACACAACTTCCACCGTGCCACGACGTTTAAGAGTACCGCCATATTCCTCAGGGCGTAGAACCGTCTGCAAATCATCCGCGCCACAGGCCGGAAACAGCAAACCGTCGTCAGGCGGCAATAATTCACAACCATTGGCAACGGCTGCCATTTCCAGAGCTGACTTGGTGCCATCGAGGAACGAGTTAAACATTTTCGGGTTGAAATCACCGCCGGCTACTTGTTCCGGTGAAAAACCGTAATGTCCCCAAACAGTTTCAGGTGTCGATTTGTGATAAACCGGTAGGTATTTGGTGCCTTTACCGGCGCAGACCACATCAAAACCGGTGCAACGTGCCCAATCACAAAGCTCGGCGATCAGCGATGGCTGATCACCGGCTGCCATAGAGTAGATAATACCGGCTTCTTCTGCTTTTTTCGCCAGTAACGGACCTGCAAGCACATCGGCTTCAACATTGACCATCACGATATGTTTGCGATTTTCGCAAGCCAGCAAAACATGGCACACACCGGCAGCCGGATGTCCGGTTGCATCAATAATCACGTCAATGAAAGGGCTCGCAATCATGTCTGCGGCATTATCGGTCACAAAAGTCGAACCGGCTTTATAGGCTTCTTCAAAAGATTTGGCGGAGAATTGCTCGTCTGCCCAGCCGACACGGCGCAGTGATGCATAGGCATTCGGAATATTAAGATCGGACACACCAACCAGATGCACACCCGGTGTACGGTTGACTTGCGACAGATACATTGAGCCGAATTTGCCTGCACCGATAATACCGACGCGCACGGATTTTCCTGCGGCATCGAGCGCGCGGAGTTTGTCAAACATTGACATGTGATAGCTCCCAGAGACTTGCTTACTATGTTGTCCGGCTGCTCCCTCCACAGACCAGCCAGACACAGACGTAAAATTACAAACTCATTTGCATTGTTGTAAATTCGCAGATAAACAAAGCGGATGTGCGAAAATTCCCATACCTCTGAACTCGATTGGGACGATCTGCGGGCTTTTCTGGCCGTTGCCCGTATGGGACGATTGACTGTCGCTGCACGCCGGTTGGGACTGGATCATTCAACACTGAGCCGCCGTATAACCTCTCTGGAGGCCAATCTGCGGGTGTTGTTGTTTGAGCGCTCTCCGACTGGTTATAAAATTACCGAAGCGGGTCAAAAGCTTGCAGCGGAAGTTCAGCAAATGGAAAGCGCGGTTATTCGTATCCGCACGGATGTTTCAGCAGAAGTAAATGCCCTTGCCGGACCTATTCGCCTGACCATGCCGGAGGGGTTTTCCTCAAGTTTTTTCGTGCGCAGGCTAAACCATCTGCCAGCAGAACTGGCCGCAGTTCGTATTGAACTGATCGCAAATCCTTCTATTCTGAGCCTGACCAAACGTGAGGCGGATATTGCGATTATGATGGAGCGTCCGACGCTCGGACCTCTGGTTTCACGTAAATTATGCGATTATGAATATGGTTTATATTGCAGCCGCAGCTATCTGCAATCGCATGATAATATCGCTGCGCCATCAGATATCGACCGCCATTTTGTCATTGGCTATATTCCCGATTATCTGCCGACACCGGCACATGATTATTTGCGCGATTATCTGCCCCACCGTGATGCAGATTTGCAGGTTTCGAATATTCTGACACAGGTAGATGCAACCTGTCAGGGATTGGGCGTAGCCTTGCTGCCGTGTTTTATTGCCGATAATCATCCTGAACTGGTGCGATTGCTGACCGGAGATATTAGTTTCGTACGGTCATACTGGATCGTAACACACGAAAATCCGCGTTATCCTTCACGCACCCGCTCAATCAAAGACTTTATTGTCGGGCAGGTTGAAGCCTACCGGACAAAGTTCCGGCCATCATCATAGCATAGACTGCACAACAAGATTTTAGCGGGCAACGAGATGCCCGCCGCCGATATCCACCAGCTGAACCCGTTCCGGCTGTTGTCCTGCCTTCCAGACGGGGCTTGGAATATCTCCGGTTAGACGTGAGACCTCACCACGTTCGCGGCGCGGATCAGGCACCGGCACTGCAGCGAGCAAGCGTTTGGTATAGGCATGTTGCGGATTGCTGAACAGCTGCGCGCGTGTTCCCATTTCCACAATCTGTCCCAGATACATCACCGCCACCCGGTCGGAAATATTTTCGACCACGGCCATATCGTGACTGATAAACAGATAGGTGACGCCGGTTTCTTTTTGCAAGTCCCGTAGCAATTCCAGCACTTTGGCCTGAATTGAAACATCAAGTGCGGCAACGCTTTCATCGCAGACGATGAGCTTTGGTTTGAGTGCCAGAGCACGCGCAATACAAATACGCTGGCGCTGGCCACCGGAGAACTGATGCGGATAGCGGTCATAAACTGCGGAAGACAGTTCCACCCGTTCCAGCAACTCGCAGACCCGTGCTTTTTGTTCTGCCAGCGTGCCAATACCGTGAATAACCAATGGCTCACGAATAAGCTCGCCAATAGTCATACGCGCATCAAGTGCCGCCATCGGATCCTGAAACACGATCTGTAATTCACGACGGATTGCCTTACGGCCTTTATGATCCAGATCGCTCAGAGCCTGTCCGGCAACCTCAATACGGCCGCTATGCTGCACCAGTCCCACCAGAGCTTTCGCCATAGTGGATTTCCCGCAACCGGACTCACCGACCAGAGACAGAGTTTCTCCCCGATAAATATCCAGCGATACATGCTCGACGGCATGGACATTGGCTGCAACACGCCCCAGCAGGCCTTGCCGTATGGCAAATTTTACCGATACATCATCGTAGCGCACCAGCACTTCGCGATTGTCATGCAGGGGGCGCTTGGCACCAGTGCCGATGCGCGGCACGGCCGCCAGCAGGTCTTTGGTATATTGTTTCTGTGGTGCGTCAAACAGATCAACCGTTGTGGCTGTTTCCACCATCTGTCCCTTGCGCATGACAATAACACGATCGGCCATTTCGGCTACAACGCCCATATCATGGGTAATCAGAATAACAGCAGTGCCCAGTTCTTTTTGCAAATCTCGTAACAAATCCAGCACTTCGCGCTGCACAGTCACATCAAGTGCGGTTGTCGGTTCATCCGCAATCAGTAGGGCAGGGCGCAGGGCAATGGCCATAGCAATCATCACGCGCTGACGCATACCACCTGACAATTCATGCGGATATTGTTCAAGGCGTTTTTCCGGCTGCGACAGCCGTACAGCCCGTACGGCCTCCAATGCGCGGGCGCGTGCTTGGGAAACAGAAAGCGGCTCATGCGCACGAATTGCCTCAACCAGCTGCCGCCCGATTGTCATTACCGGATTGAGCGCAGTCATCGGTTCCTGAAAAATCATGGCGATACGGGCACCGCGGATGTCCTGCATTTTTTTCTCGGGAAGGCCGGTCAGCTCCACATCACCAAAGTGAATGGAACCACCGGTCACCCGCACCTGAGGCTGCGGCAACAGCCCCATACAGGCAAGCGAGGTAATCGATTTGCCTGAACCGCTTTCTCCCGCAATTGCCAGTGTCTCACCACGACGCAAGTCGAAGCTGAGCCCCTGCACAAGTGGTATCAACCCGTCCTCAGAACGGGCGGAAACCTGTAAATTCCGGACGGACAGAACGACATCCGCCGGAACCTCAACAACGGGAGAAAGCAATGCAGCACTCATTCGAATACAACCCTCGGGAAGTAGAAGCTTACAACAACATTCGGCATATCCACGATTTCCGAGATACGTAGATCACCGCAGGTTGAAACCAGCATATAGGCGTCAACCGGATCCATCTTCTGTGTGGTGGCCAGAAGATCGACCATGTTTGCCACCGCATCACGTGCCGCAGCCCAGAGATCAGGACCGATACCTGTGGTGACTTCATAGCCTTTGGCATCAAGGTGACGTGTCACCGGTCCCGGTGTGGTGAAACGCGGAGTTTTCAGCGGCTGATCTTTGATGAGATCAAGTGTCAGAACCACATCAAACGGGCTTTCAATTGCGGTGCCGCAAACTTCACCGTCACCCTGTGCAGCATGCGTATCACCGACGGAGAAAAGTGCTCCGTCCACTTCAACCGGCAGATAAAGAGTGGTGCCTGCCGCGAGATCGCGGATGTCGAGATTGCCGCCGACGCGACGGGGCGGAACAACCGAATGATGGCCTTTTTCCGCGAGGGCATTGCCGATTGTACCTGCAAAAGGCTTGAGCGGCACACGCCCATGTTTGCCGAATAAAGCCGGTTCCATGCTGGATGCATCAAATTTCCAGACCTGCAATGCAGGATCAGGGAACTGATCCGTCAGCAGCCCGAAGCCCGGAATATTCGCTGTCCAGCCAAAGCCAGCACCTTCGCGAAGCTGCGGTGTAAAGCTTTCAATGGTAACTTTCAGCACATCACCCGATTTGGCGCCGTCCACAAAGATCGGGCCGGAAACAGGGTTGATCTTAGCAAAATCCAGCGCTTTGACATCCTCGACGGTAGAACGGGGGCCAAGCTGGCCCCCTGAACTATCAAGGCACTGGAACAGGATCGTTTCACCCGGTGCGGCAGTCAATGCAGGTGCAAAGCTGTTATCCCAGCCAAAGTGATGCTGATGCGCATGGATCGTGTGATTGCAGTGCTTGCACATGCGTGCTTACTCCTTGATATAAACGTAATCGTAATTCACCGGAATAGAGACCGGATCGACATACAGGCTGTCTTCGCCGCCCATACGTGCTGACTTCAGTGTGAAGCGCTGTTCGTTAAAAACCGGTGCCCAAGGCGCATCTTCCATGACTTTGGTGTAAACCTCTGACCATTTTGCCAGACGTTCACCGGCTTTCGCCGGATCAACGATGGAGTCTGCATCTGCGGCCTTTTTATCAAGGTCTTCATTGCAGTATTTCGACCAGTTCCAGCCGCCTTCCACAGCACCGCCGCAACCAAGGATCGGGCCATAAAAATTGGCCGGATCAGGGAAATCAGCAATCCATGCCATGCCGCCGGACCAGACCATAGGTGCATTGCCTGCACCGCCAGCCTCGATCACATTGGCCTGTGCAAGAGATTTGATACCGGCTTTAATGCCGATTGCCTTCAGATCCTGCTGAATAGCCTGCGCAATACGCGGGTTCGGGTCGGTATTCATGACATAAAGTTCGGTTTCGAAACCATCTGCATAACCTGCATCTGCCAGCAGTTTCTTGGCACCTTCCTGATCATAGGCATAGCCCTTGTAATCTTTCGTGTAGCCCGGCATGGATGGCGGCAATGGCTGGGTGGCAGGCACGGCACGACCATTGATGACCTGAATGATACGGTCTTTATTGATCGCCATATTGACAGCGCGGCGCACTTCTACCTTGTCAAAAGGTGCCTTGGTCACATTCATGGTGATATAGCCGGTATGAAGCTGGCCGCCTTCAACGACATTTTTAGCCTGCTCCGGATCTTTCATCACCTCAACAAATTTTGCCGGCGGAATACCGTCCCCCGGAATATCAATCTCACCTTTCTGCGCGCGCAGCAGGGCAACAACCGGCTCCTGACCAACTTCTACGGTGAAGCTGTCGAGATAAGGCACACCGGCAATCCAGTAATCAGCGTTCTTTTCAAAAACGAGGCGCTGGCCGAGTGTCCATTCAGTCAGTTTGAAGGCGCCGGTACCGACAGGTTTTTTACCAAAATCTGCGCCTGCGGCTTCAACGGCTTCTTTCGGCACGATGAAAGAGAAATTCAACGCCATAATATGCAGGAAGGTCGCATCTGGACGAGCGAGCTTAATCACAACAGTATTGGCATCTGCTGCACTGACGCCGGAGAGCGTTGCGGCTTTACCGGCGGCAGCATCTTCATAGCCTTCGATCATCGAGAAGAAACCCTGACCCGGAGACTGGGTTGCAGGATTGACAACACGGTTCAGGGAATAGACCACATCATCCGCGGTCAATTCACGGCCGTTGTGGAATTTAACACCTTTGCGCAATGTGAATGTATAGGTTTTACCGTCTTCGGAAATGTCGTATTTTTCGGCCAGTCCCGGACGCAGTTCCGTGGTGCCCGGCTTATAATCCATCAACCCGTCAAAGACCGATTTGATCATCGACCAGTTCTGCCAGTCATAACCGATCGCCGGATCAAGTGTTGCCACATCGTCCTTATAAGTCACGATCATATTGCCGCCGTGCTTCGGCTCCTGTGCATTGGCTGGAACCGCTGCTTGCAGTGCCACTAAGCCCGTCAGAGCAGTCGCCAAAGCGGTAGAAAGGAATAGTTTCTTCATTGCCTCACTCCTGTGTAAAGTATTCAACGTAGCTTGATGCGCGGATCGATAAGCGGGGAGATCAGATCGGCGATGAGATTGCCCAGCACAATGCCGCAGGCAGAGACCAGTGTGACGCCCATGATAATCGGGATATCCACGCGCTGAATGGCCTGCCATGCAAGCTGCCCGATGCCGGGCCAGCCGAAGACGCTTTCCACCACCACAATACCGGACATAAACATACCGATATCAATACCGATCATTGCGATGATCGGCAGAATAGCATTGGGCAAAGCATGGCCGAAAATCACACGGCTGCGGCCAAGTCCTTTGGCGCGCGCAGTGCGGATAAAATCCGCGCGCAACACATCAATCATTGATGAGCGTACAATGCGCGAATACCAGCCGGACCCGAGAATGCCGAGCGTTAAGGCAGGCAGAACAATGTGCGAGAAGGTGCCGTAGCCGCCGATCGGGAACCAGCCAAGCGTGACCGCAAAGACAAACAGAAGCAACAGCGCCACCACAAATTGCGGTGCTGAAACGGTCATGAAACTGGTCAGCATCAATGCATTATCAAGCAACTTGCCGCGGTTGAGCGCCGCAATAATGCCGAGCGGCAGACCAATCAGCAATTCGCAGATAATTGCCGCGACCAGCAGTTGCAATGTTGCGGGCAGGCGGGACAGAATAAGGTCGGTTACTTCCGTCTTCTGCAAGTAGGAGCGGCCAAGATTGCCGTTGATGAGGTTCCAGAGATAATCGCCATATTGCACGATAAACGGCTGGTCCAGCCCCAGCTGCTGCCGGATGCTCGCCACGGTTTCAGCCGTGGCAGAGCGTCCGGCAATCTGCCGTACGGGGTCGGCAGGCAACACGTAAAGCAGCACAAAGGTGATGAAAGAAACACCAAGCAGGATCAAAGCGGACTGGATCAGGCGGCGTAAAATATAGGCAAACATCAGTCACGCCCCTGTTGTGTCGGATCAAGAATATCGCGAAGAGCATCACCAACGAGGTTGAAGCCAAGTGCTAGCAACAAAATTGCTGCGCCCGGAATAAACACCAGCCATGGTGCAGACTGAAAATAGGTCTGATTTTCGAAGATAATATTGCCCCAGGATGGTGTCGGCGGCTGCACGCCAACGCCCAAGTAGGACAAAGTCGCTTCCAGCAATACGGTGGTAGAAATACCCAGCGTGCCCCAGACAATCAGGGTCGGGATCAGATGCGGAAGAATATGCAGAAACAGAATGCGGCCATGCCCAGCGCCCAGTGTTTTCTCAGCTGCAATATAATCACGTTCTGCCAGTGAGGAGGTCTGGGTGAAGATAACGCGTGCGGTCTGCACCCAGTTCACAAAGGCAATCACCATTGCCACAATCCATAAGGATGGTGAAAAAATCGCCGCCAGACAGATTGCCAGCAGCAATGCAGGAAATGCCATCATCAGATCGGTAAAGCGCATCAGAACGGCACCGGTGATACCACGGAAATAACCGGCAGTGACACCAATCAGCGTGCCGATCAGCAGAGCTGCGCCATTGGCGACAACGCCGATAACCAGTGATGTCTGTGCACCATAAAGCAGACGCGAAAACAGATCACGCCCAAGCAAATCAGTGCCGAACCAGAATTGCTCTCCCGGCGGCATCGGCGCGCCTTCAATTGTCAGACCTTCAAAAAACTGTTCATTCGGATCAAACGGTGCAAGCCACTGGGCAAAAACCGCACCGCCGACGCAGATCAGAATGATCAGCAGTCCGACGACAGCAAGCTTACGCTGCAATAAACGCCGCATGATGGAAGGGCCACGCTTTGGTGCTGCAAATGGTTCAGGCGAGATCGATGCGTCTGCCATTTTGGGCGCCCCTCTCTGGTGAATGATTGGCGACAATACGTTCAGCCGCAGTTTCAATAGTGACCTGCCACGCCATGGCGACCTGCCGCAGCAGGTCATAGGCTTCAGCTTCGGTTTTTCCCTTCATCATGGAAATCATCACGGCCTGCACAATCGTTTGTCGGGCGGATAAGCGATGTTCCAAATCGGCGATGAGGGCTGACGAGGCCTTGGCCTGATCAAAATTACTACGTGCCACCAGCAAAGCTGCATAAACACCTTTATCGCTGACCGGCTTGAGCAGTTGCGCATGCGCGCCCATATCCATTGCCCATTTTAAACGCCCCGGAACTTCCGAGCCGATCAGGGCAATCATCGGCATAGCTGAATGTCCGGCATTCCATGGAAATTGCTCATCATGTCCCGTGTCCGCATCATAAAAGATGAAATCGGCATTCAAGGCCTCAGCCGGTAATTCCGGCCATGCTTCACGTACTTGCAAACCGATAACGCTCAGTTGACGAACAAGCCCCTGCACAGACGGGTGAGGGCGGTGGAGAATCCATGCTGTTGCGCCGCCGAGATTTTCTGTTCTGATCCGCATCAGGACACCACCTTCAGAAAGCTGTTACCCAGTGGTCGCGGTGTATAATGGGTCAGATACGGGTCTGCGCGCAGAGCCGGAAGGCGTCTGATTTCAGTAAAATGATTACCTTCAAGACGCGCAATGACGACGGGTTGTGCGGCGTGTAAATTGGTCGGGTCGAGTTTAGGCTGATAACCGTTGCGCATGGAGGTTAAAAGCAACTCGGACAAAGACAGTTTTTCTGCACCTGCACGGCCATGCAACAAATTTGCCAGTTCATGGACCGATTGCCGCGACATTTCCAAGAAGGAACCGCCCTGAGCCTTGGCTGGTTCAAACCAGGGACCGGCAGCTATCAAGCCACTGGCTGCACCTTTGGCAGCTGCAATCTCGCATTCCGTAAAGTTGCAGGACAAAACCGTCAGCGCATTGCCGCTCTGTGATTCTGTTTTCAAGGCGGTCAGCATCTCCAGAAAAGCATAGGAGCTGTCGCCAACCAAGGAATTCAGAATGAAATCCGGCTTCAATGCCTCGATATCATGGATAATATGATCAAGCGCAGTATTACCTATTGCAAGATAACGGTCACCGAGAACAGAGCCACCGGCATAAGTGATATGTTCACGCGCAATGCGTGCCAGTTCCCAGCCCCAGATATAATTGGAGCCGACGAAATAAGCGCGTTTTCCCAAGTTCGGCAGTGCCCATTCCAGCAACGGCAACAGATGCTGGTTGGGACATGCATGCATATAGGCGACACGTTCAGAGGCTTCGAACCCTTCATAGGGAACCGGATACCACAGGACGCCATCAAAGCGTTCAAGTTCCGGAATGACCTCTTTGCGTGAGGCGGAAGTGACACAGCCGAAGATGTGTCGAGCCTGAGAGTTTTGCAAAATATCGCGACAAAGCGGTGCATAGCGATCTGCTTTGCCTTCGGGATCACGCTCAACGATCTGAAAATGAACATCAAGGCCGGCATCCGCATTGACTTCGTCAACGCCCTGCAAAACACCGGCACGGCTGGCGCATGAAATCGCAGCATAATTACCGCTTTTTGATTGCAATAAGCCGATTTCGATGGTGCGCTTCATTTTCTCCCCCAGAAAAATGAAAAAACCCCGCTCATTCCCATAGTAAAATGAGAATTGACGGGGCTCGAATGCCATTTATTGTTTCACATTATATGCGTGAGAAAATGACTCCGCAAGATGTGCAATAAAAAATATTATTCCAGGACATATTGTTGCGTTTCGGATTGTAAAATTCAGCCACCATCATCAATTGTGATAGTGGCTGAATGGTTGGTTTAAAAAGCATATTTCAGTTTAACAGACAGATTTCCGCCTTCACGCTTGCCGAGGAAGGCGTTGCCTTTGAAATCAACGTTCAGGCGGTCATTGGCTGTAGGCTGGAAACGAACACCCAATGTCCCGATAGTAGTGAAGCCACGGACACTTGGGGCATCAATATCAAAACGGCCATAAGTTTTACCCGTGGCTTTGCCATCGAACTCATATTCTACGCCTAATCCTGCTAAGAACGACCAGTTTTGATTGTAGTTATACTGATTTTCTGCATTCAGCCGGATGCGGTTGGACTTAAGCTTGTCGAAATAGAAATTATCACCGGCTATGGTCACATCGTGGCTATCAGTTTGTGTCCATAAATATTTCAGTGAAGTATTGAGTTGATTGGCATCGTTCAGTTTCAGTGAATAACCGGTGCCGATATGTGCACTCATATAGTTTCCGTTTAAGGTATAGCGTGCTGCTTCTCCTGTTGCGGCGTTACGAATATCCGAGGTTTCGTATTTCGTACGCAGACGCCCGCCACGGAATGATGCATCCATGTAAAAGCCGTTTAAGAAATCATAATATCCATAGAGACCTGCACCATAGTAACGGTTGTCACCTTTTCCATGAACATTTGCTGCATCCGTAAAAGAATTATAGGTGTCATAATCCGCTGTACCATATTCAACAAAAGCGGCAGCTGTTAAGTGTTCTGCCTGATAGCTCAAGCCTGCCGTGACAAGTGCACCGTTGGCATCAATATGGGAACCGGTTTTATAGCGGCTTGTATGACCAGAAGCCTGAACAAAAGGCACTAAACCTTTATGCTGGTTCTGTTCAGTAATAACATTGAACGTGTTATCCGCAATATTATCAGCCTGTCTGGTTAAAAGCATCAATCCCGAAAGATTACCCTCAGGTAATGATTTGAGTTGAGGGTTTACCTTAGGTTCTGGTTTTTCCGGATCGTGTCCTGCAAGAATGACGGCTGTAACAAGCCCATTTTCTTTATCGACTTTGGTTTCGACATCATAAAAAAGAGATATGCCTTGTTGAACCTGTTTGACATCTTTTGATTCATGCCCTTGGCCTTCGCCGGTAATATTACCCTGCATCAAAACAAACTCAGTGCCTGTTGATACTACGTTGCCTGAGTGAATGCCCGTGACATAAACATCGGATTTTACAGTCCCCGAGCTGTTTGTATTATTTGCATTTGTGCCGAATATAATCTGATCGGCAGTAATCATGGCAGTTGAGGAATTGGCCAAATCTGGATTGAGCGTGAAATTATAGGTTTGGAAATTACCAATCGTACCAATAGTAACTGGTTTTGTATTTCCAAAATTTAAGGTATTACCCGTAAATACGTCATATTTTTGTGGCTTATATTCTGTTCCGCCAATTGTACTATATTCGAGATAACCACCGTAAATGGAGCTGTTGGCATTATTGATTGTGTTGCTTCCATTAATGGTCACTATATTATCTTTAGAATATAGATGATTTCCGGTATCTGCTTTAATATCTACTGCATCCGCCGTATTCGATTTTCCGACAACGAAACTGGCATAACCACCATAAATGCTACCTTCAATTTCGTTGCGACCATCAATGGTGATTTTATTATTATTTACTTCAGCTGTAATAAAACTAGCTTGAAGATCTAATTTATTAATGTTCGCAGCATCATCAACGCCTAATTTAATGCCGGCATGGCCGGAAATTAAGTCGCCTTTAATTTTATTGTTTGTTCCACGAACAGAAATCGTATTTTCATTACTAAAAAACTTGTTGCTATTAATGTATATCGATCCGGATGCATTATCTTGGATGCCGCTATAATGCTGTTTAACGAGTGCAGATCCCGCATTCAGGCCGCCCAAAATACTATTGTCATTGCCTTGAATAACAATAGTATTTTTATTGCTGGTTAATTGATTGGATGAAATATCAGATCTTCCGTGAACAGTTCCGACGCCTGAAAGATTGCCAAATTTATGCTCAAGAATTGCCGCACCTGCATTTAAACTGCCTGTGACCTCGGTACCATTCGCGGCAATCATAATAATATTTTCGTTGCTGTTTAATTGATTTTGATTTCTAATGTTGGCAGTCAGATTCAAGGGAAAAGCTGTGGTGCCATTTATTGCATCGCCATAATCGTGTTTTATACTTGCCAGTCCGGAATTGATATCACCGTCAATCCGGTTGTTTTTTCCGGTAATATTTACAATATTTCCATTACTATTTAAATTGTTACTATAGCTTGAATGGTCTATTTTTGCAGCCTCATTAGCTCTTCCTTCCATCTCTCCAGAGGGTAATCCGCCCGTATTGGTGGAAAGGTATTTGATATCGATGTATGATTTTCCGGAGTTAACATTGCCGCTGATATTACTGCTATCGCCTGTAATGTTTATTGTATTTTTATCAGAATTTAGAGTATTATTGTTTGTTTTAGCGTTAGACCAGAGAATGCCGGTTTCACCGTCATTGCCTTGAAGCTTACCAAAATTTTGCAAAATAAATGCAGATCCGGCATCGATGCTGCCGCCGAAAGAGTTTTCTCTGCCGCTGATAATAATTGTATTCGCGTTAGCATCCAAAGTGTTGTTTAACACGTTAGGGAAAATGCGGGCATCTGCGTCTGAAGCTGCTCCGGATTGAAGGCCGTCAATAAACTGATTAATACTTGCTTCACCGGTATTCAGGCCACCATTAATTGTATTTTTATCGCCATTCATCTGAATGGTGTTTTTTTCACTTTTTAGCTTGCTGTCATTCAATTGCAGTTTAGCCTGTGCAAAATGATTGCTATTGCTGCCGCCATTGATTGTACCGAAAACCTGGCGAGTTGTGGCGACACCGGCATTTAAACGACCTTGTTTGGTTGTTGAGTTGTTTAAATTATATAGGATTGCATTGCCGCTGGCTTCTAAATCCAAGCCGCTTAATTCACTCTTTACATCGCATCTGCCCATGCTCTGACAGTCGATAGACGCAACAACATCTGTATAATGGCTCAAGCCGACATAAATATCCCCGTTAACTGAGCCATTTGTCAGTGTTAATGTATTTGCATTCGCTGTTGTTGTTTTATCTGTTGTGCCAAATAAAGCAGAATAGCCTACCACAACAAAATCCGGTATGGTGCCGTTGCTGAAATCCACAATGGCATTAGCACCGTTTAAAATCGGCTCACCATTATCATCCCGCGCAATAAATCCCAGCGAAGAGCCGGTGCCTATCAAATTTTCAAAATTACCAGCGATACTACCGCCTGTTACTAAAAGGCTCGCATTGCCATCATAAATTTGTTGTGCAGAACTCACCGTACCAAGTATAAAAAACAGAAAGCTGCTTGCGAGCAGTGTGTCGCGAAAAGAGCGGATGGAGTAATTTTTATTATTTAAATTTTGATTTTTAAGATTTGCATTGTGAGATTTATAATCATTTTCCCCTCTCATTAAGTTCGCATTTGTTAGACCCGTTTCGTGGTTTAATATGCTCTTATTGATATGGTTCATGTTAAATTCCAATGTGCTATTTATAAGATGCCTTATGTTTTATACGCGACATTAAAATATAATTTATAAGTAATAATGAATATAACTGACTTTAAAAAATATACATATCTAAAAATATTAAGATTGAATTTTATCGTATTTTTTTAAAATTACTGAAGTATCTTATCTGTACTGCAAAGTACCGCGCATAGCAGCGAAACAATTTTACATAGAAAATTGATATACAAAGCACGGATAGCGTGATTGTTTCTATATGCTTATGGGGGGGGGGGCGTTTTAGGGTCGGACGCTTGTCAGTTGGATGGCAATAGAAACCCAGAAAGTGCCGATCATAATTGCGTTTATCGGCAATCTTCGGGTGAATTTTGATGTTAAAGTCTATAAGAATTGCAGTTGATGAACGAGCGTCCATCAGCTGCAATTATGGTTCTATTAAAAAACTGCTTTTCTTACGCGAGATCTGAAGCAGATGCGTGATACAGAATTTTATTTACGGAATATGATGCAGCCATTTTTCTGTGGCGAATTTCTCGGTGACGAGTTGTTCTGCAGCAGCAAACTCTTCGGGCGTGATAGCGCCTTTAACACCGCCATTGAGTGAAACAAACATCTCTGTCATGCGGTCAATCACCTCGCGGCGTGGTAGGCCCGTTTGGCTGCGCACAGGATCAACGCGCTTAGCTGCACTAGCTGTTCCTTTGTCGGAGAGTTTTTCCCGGCCGATGCGTAAAACCTTCATCATTTTATCGGCATCCATGTCATAAGCCATAGTGACATGATGAAGGACGGTGCCGCCGGAATATCGTTTTTGTGCCGCTCCGCCGATTTTACCCTTGGAACTCGTAATGTCATTCAGCGGCTTGTAAAATGCATCAACACCAAGAGAATTCAGCGATTTTAATACCCACTCGTCGAGGAATGCATAGGAATCGGCAAAGCTCATATCGCGTACGAGATCGCCCGGGGCATACAGAGAATAGGTAATTGTATTTCCCGGCTCCACAAACATAGCACCGCCGCCAGTAACACGACGTACAGTTTCTACGCCCATTGCCTTGGTTGCTTCCATGTCGACTTCATTGCGCAGAGATTGAAATGCACCAATAATAATTGACGGACGTTCCCATTCCCAGAAGCGGAGCGTCGGAGCGCGGCGTCCGGCAGCGACTTCTCGTGCTAAAACCTCGTCCAACGCCAGATGCATTGCTGGTGATAAAGGCGGGATATCAATGATTTGCCATTCAAAATCACGCCAGGTCTTGGCAACGCCGAGTGCGCGGCGAACCGCAATAGCAACCGCTTCCGGGCTGAAGCCGATCATAAAGGCATCAGGGCGAAGTCCTGTCCGGACCGCGCCGGCGATTTCTTCCGCAGATGCGGTTGCAGATAAGCCATTGAGAGCATTACGAATATCATCAAGGGCTTCATCAGGTTCAAGAAAAAAATCTCCTGCAACCTGAACATCATGCAGTTTGTTGTCCTTAACTTCCAGATCAACAACAACCAGTTTGCCGCCGTGTACTTTGTATTCACCGTGCATGTGCATATACCTTGCGATAGAAAAACAATACGCTGCAATCTTACCTAGCTAATTGAGTAAAAATTATCCAGCGAGAATGTGCTGGTTTAAGCTTACAGCTGTTTCTATATTTCATTGGAAATGCTGTATTTCAGCAATGAGACTTTACTCAGGCCTCTTCTGTCGCAATTTTAAAGAATGCATTGATAAGCGTCCCGTTACTGCGCTCTTGCAGGCAGATCAGTGTTTCATCCATCAGTTCTTCACGCGTGTTGATCGAGAGCGGATGCAAGCGGCTGTCATTGCTGAATTCGGCCATTGAGACAAAGCCGATCCCTGCACCGCCGGCAACGATTTCACGAACAGCTTCGCGGCCTTCTGCTTCAATAGCAGGTTTTAGCACGACATTTTTTTCAAGCGCGAGATCTTCTAATTTCTGGCGCGTTTTTGAGCCTTTTTCACGAAAGACCAGCGGCCATTGCAGCAATTCTGTGAGATCAATGTTGGAAAAACGACTGAGCGGATGATCTCTGGCGACAAAGGCGATGATCGGTGATGAGTTAAGCTTATGGATGAGAAAGTCCCGTGCTTTAGGGACTTCGCCTAGTACGCCGATGTCTGCTTCATAGCGATAGAGGCTGGAGATAACTTCCTCACTATTGCCGGTTTGCACGCTGATTTGCACCGAGGGATATTTCTCCCGAAAGGCTCCGAGAATACCAAGAATATGGTGTGCCGCATCGGCCATAATGCGCAACTTTCCCGCACGCAGCACCCGTGATTCAGACAGGAAATCCAGTGCCTGCTGTTCCACTTCGAAGAGCCGGTGCGTGATTTCAAGCAGTTTCACACCGGCATCGGTCAGGCTGACTTGTTTTTTATGCCGGTTAAACAGCAGTACATCATATTCTTCTTCCAGCTTGCGCACCTGATCGGAAATAGCGGGCTGTGTCAGGCATAAAGCTTCAGCGGCGCGGGAAAATCCGCCGGAAATTGCCACATAGTGAAACGCCCGTAACTGAACATAGCGCATGGATTTCTCCTACAGCATGTCGCAGCTAAATGGGTTCATTTAGCGTTTGCGAACATGCGACAATTAAAAGGATCTAGAGCGAGTGCTGTGGGTACGATTAAACGCGACACGCTCTAGTCCCGAGTGTTTTTCTGATTTGAGAGTCAAGCTTAGCACAGCAATTTTTTAACACAATATGCATCTGTAAAACTTATAGATTGATTTGAAATAACGATTTTACAAATATTTGTCTTTCCCTGAGGATAAAGCAAATCCGCATTTTGCAAGGTATCCGGAGGGACAGGACATGCAAGCAACCGGTGAGAAACGACAGCAGGCACAAGCAGATATGCTTCCGCACTGGAAAGCCAATCAGTTTCTGGCGCCGGTATTGGGAGAACCCTATTTGCTGACACCGGGGCCGCTGACCACCGATTATGCGGTGAAGCAGGCGATGCTGCGGGACTGGGGTTCATGGGATGGTGATTTTCGGGCAATGACAGCCGAAATGCGTGAGCGCTTGCTGCGTGTTGCCGGTGATGACAAGCATGAATTTGATTGTGTGCCGATACAGGGCAGCGGCTCCTTTGCCGTTGAAGCCATGCTCGGGACATTTCTGCCGAAAGACAGCAAAATTCTGGTGCTGATGAACGGTGCTTACGGGCAGCGCATTGTGCAGACACTGAATTATCTGGGGCGTGCTCATAGTAAAATTGACAAGGGAGATTATCTGCCGCCGCGTGCGGATGAGGTTGCGCAGGCGCTGGATGCCGATCCGGCAATCACCCATGTGATTGTGGTGCATTGCGAAACCAGCTCCGGCATCCTCAATCCGGTCGCGGAAATCTCAGAAGTTGTTTATGCCAAGGGGCGCAAGCTGCTGGTCGACAGTATGAGTGCTTTCGGCGCCGTTGATCTGAGCGTGAACAAAATCCGCTATGAGGCCATGGTCTCCTCGGCCAATAAATGCATCGAAGGTGTGCCCGGTTTTGGCTTTGTGATTGCCCGCAAAAGCGTGCTGGAAGCATCTAAAGGCAATTGTCATTCTTTAAGCCTTGATATTCACGAGCAATGGGCAACGATGAACAAGACCGGTCAGTGGCGCTATACACCACCGACCCATGTGGTTGCTGCCTTTCTGGTTGCCTTGCGGATGCACGAAGCCGAAGGCGGCGCTGAAGGACGCTTGGCACGCTACACCAATAACCGTGATGTGATGGTGGAGGGGATGCGCCAGTTGGGTTTTGAAACATTGCTGCGTGACCGCTGGCTGTCGCCGATCATTGTAACCTTCTTCAATCCTGCGCATCCGAAATTCGAATTTGCCCGCTTCTACGATCTGATGAAAGCAAAAGGCTTTATCATTTATCCGGGCAAGTTGACGGTTGTCGACAGTTTCCGTGTCGGCTGTATCGGGCGCATGGATGCCAATATCATGCGGCAGGTCGTTGCCGCTGCCGCAGACAGCCTGACAGAAATGGGCGTGGATACTGCCGCCCCGCCAGCCGCCGCACTGGATGAACGTGCCAAGCTAGCAGCCTGAGTTTTAAATTGAAAACAGCAGGTGAGCGCAATGCCGCCTGCGGAGGATAATGAAGTGAACAAGATGACCAAGGTAACCGTAACCGTGAACGGCCGTGATTATAACTGGCCGAACGTCCCCGCTATCGCGATCTGTCTTGACGGGTGCGAACCGGCTTATCTGGATGAGGCGATTGCTGCAGGGCTGATGCCGACACTTAAGCGTATTAAAGAGACCGGAACGGTGCGCACAGCCCATAGTGTTATTCCGAGCTTTACCAATCCGAATAATCTTTCCATCGCTACGGGGCGCCCGCCTGCAGTGCACGGCATTTGCGGTAATTATCTCTATGATCGTGAAACCGGTACGGAAGTGATGATGAATGATGTGCGCTTTCTGCGTGCGCCGACCATTTTCAAAGGCTTCTATGATGCCGGTGCGAAAGTCGCGGTTGTGACCGCCAAAGACAAGCTGCGGGCTTTGTTGGGGGCAGGCCTGCAATTCGGCGATAATCGCGCGATTTGTTTTTCGGCAGAGCGTTCTGATACGACAACAAAAGCAGAGAACGGCATTGATAATGCATCGCAATGGTTGGGTATGCCGGTGCCGGAGGTTTATTCCGCAGAGCTTTCAGAATTTGTGTTCGCTGCCGGTGTGAAGCTGCTCAAAACTTTCCGGCCTGATGTGATGTATCTGACCACAACAGACTATGTGCAGCATAAATATGCACCGGGTGTGCCACAGGCCAATGCGTTTTATGAAATGTTCGACAAATATCTGGCCGAGCTGGATGCTTTAGGCGCGGCCATTGTGGTGACTGCGGATCACGGCATGAAGCCGAAACATAAAGCCGACGGTTCTCCGGATGTTGTCTATGTGCAGGATGTTCTCGACGAATGGCTGGGCAAAGATGCCGCGCGGGTTATTCTGCCGATTACAGATCCTTATGTGGTGCATCACGGCGCGCTTGGTTCTTTTGCAACAGCCTATCTGCCGGATGGTGCGGATATCGGTGATATTATGAAACGGCTGGCGGCCATTGAAGGCATTGATGTGGTGCTGAACAATGCTGATGCTGCTGAGCGTTTTGAGCTGCCTCAAGACCGTATCGGCGATATTGTTCTGGTCTCATCGGAGAATAAAGCCATCGGTACCAGCGAGCATCGCCATGATCTTGCAGCATTGAATGAGCCTTTGCGTTCGCATGGCGGACTGACAGAACAGGCCGTGCCTTTCATCGTGAACCGTCAGATGCCGGATTTGCCGGAAGCACCGGTTTTACGCAATTTTGATGCGTTTTTCTATGCAGTTACAGCTGCGGTAGCTCAGTCGTAAGTTGAGGGAAAACATTCCCCCGTGCCGGTAAACCGGTCTCTGCTTTTAAAGCTTAGGACGGTTTCCGGTAGGGTGAATTGAAGGGGAGCCTTTGTGGTGAAGCCGGAAACAATCATTAAAACCAGACATGAGCCTATGCGGATCGCCGGTAAAAAGGTCGATGCGGATGCCGTTTTTGATGTGCATTACCCTTACACAAATGCGGTCATCGGCACGGTTCCGGCAGGGCGCGCCGAACATGCCCGTGAGGCTTTCAGGATTGCCGCAGCCTATAAGCCGAAGCTGACACGCTATGAGCGGCAGAAAATTCTGCTGCGCACAGCTGAATTGCTGGTGGCACGCAAAGAAGAAATGGCTGATCTGATTACTTCGGAACTGGGCATCTCCAAGATGGATTCCTATTATGAGGTCGGTCGCGCCTATGACGTGTTTACGCTGGCAGGGCAGATGTGCCTGCATGATGACGGTGAGATATTCTCCTGTGATCTGACACCGCACGGTAAGGCCCGCAAGATTTTCACGTTTCGTGAGCCATTGCGTTCGATTTCAGCAATCACACCGTTTAATCACCCGCTGAACATGGTTTCGCATAAAGTGGCGCCGGCAATTGCCACCAATAATTGCGTGGTGGTAAAGCCGACCGAACTGACGCCGATGACCGCATTATTGCTGTGCGATATTATGTATGAAGCCGGATTGCCGCCGGAAATGCTGTCGGTGGTGACAGGGCTGCCGAAAGATATCGGCTCGGAGATGATTACCAATCCGGATATTGATCTGATTACCTTTACCGGCGGTGTTCCTGTCGGCAAGATGATTGCCAATACTGCGGGCTATAAACGCACAGTGCTGGAACTTGGCGGCAATGATCCGCTGATTATTCTCAATGATCTGAGTGATGATGATCTGGCTAAAGCGGCCGATCTTGCTGTGGCGGGGGCGACGAAAAACTCCGGCCAGCGCTGCACGGCCGTGAAACGTATCCTGTGTCAGGAAAGCGTGGCCGACCGTTTTGTACCGATGGTGCTGGAGCGGGCAAAGAAAATACGCTTTGGTGATCCGATGGATCCGAAAACAGAACTCGGTACCGTCGTCCATGAACAAGCTGCCGCACGGTTTGAAAAACTGGTCTATATGGCAGCCGAGCAGGGAGCAAAAATTCTCTATGATCCGGGTCGTCAGGGCGCTTTACTGCCACCGATTGTGGTGGACGAAGTACCACACAGCTCGGAACTGGTGATGCAGGAAACTTTCGGGCCGGTTATTCCGATTATTCGCGCGCCGGATGATGATGATGCGCTGATTGCGCTGTCTAACTCGACAGATTTTGGTTTATCCTCGGGTGTCTGCACCAATGATTACCGGCGTATGCAGAAATACATCCGAGGGCTCAATGTCGGCACGGTTAACATCTGGGAAGTACCGGGTTACCGTATTGAAATGTCGCCTTTCGGCGGGATTAAAGATTCCGGCAACGGATATAAAGAAGGTGTGATTGAGGCGATGAAAAGCTTCACCAATGTCAAAACCTTCTCGCTGCCATGGGAGTGAGCAGCGGAAAACAGTCTGAGATAAGGTTCGCGATACGCAAAATGCAATAAATCATAAACAGGCATGCGTATCGCAGCCGCCACATTATCTGAAAACCGTTTGGGGAGGCGGCGAGTATGAAGCTGGCAGTACACACAGAAGGTGAATCTAATCGCTCTGAGGCAAGGCAGCGATGGCAGGCGCAGCAAAACAGTCCTTATATGGAGGAAGTGCTGCGCCGTGATGCAGATGTTTTTCTGCATCAGAGCCTTTCCAGCCCTTGCCTCACAGCGATTGTTAAGGCGCAGGGTATCTGGATTGAAGATGCCAACGGGCGTCGTTTTATGGATTTTCACGGCAACAGCGCCCATCATATCGGTTATGCCCATCCCAAACTGATTGCTGCCGTTAAGCAACAAATGGATGATTTGAGTTTTGCACCACGCCGTTTTACCTGTGAACCGGCAATTGAACTGGCCGAGAAGCTAGCTGAAATAGCACCAGGCAATCTGGGAAAAACACTGTTCACAACCGGCGGGTCTGATGCCATTGAGGTGGCGCTGAAAGTGGCGCGTGCAGCCACAGGGCGATTTAAAACCCTGTCTTTCTGGGATGCCTTTCACGGCGCAGGGTTTGGTGCATCATCTGTGGGCGGGGAAGCAACATTCCGTTCAGGTATTGCAGTGCCATTATTGTCCGGTGCCGAACATGTTCCCCCTTTTGCCTGTTACCGCTGCCATTACAAACATAAAGGGCCTGAAAGCTGCGGCATTGCTTGCGCGGATATTGTTTCTTTTGTGCTGGAGCGTGAGGGTGATATTGCTGCTGTGGTGGCTGAGCCGATGCGTGCCACACCCTATCCGCCGCCACCCGGTTTCTGGCAAAAAGTACGCGAGGCTTGTGACCGCCACGGAAGCTTGTTGATCTTTGATGAAATCCCAACCGGACTTGGCAAGACGGGTAAGTTTTTTGCGTCCGATCATGATGGTGTGACACCGGATATGATTGTGCTTGGTAAGTCGCTGGGTGGCGGTATGCTGCCGATTGCGGCGGCAATTGTGCGCCGTGATCTGGATGTATGCGGTGATTTTGCGATCGGGCATTACACGCATGAGAAAAATCCGGTGACGACCCGCGCCGCACTCACCACAATTCAGATTATTGAGGAAGAAGGGCTGGTTCAGCGTGCCGCCGAACTTGGTCAATATGTCATCAACCGCCTTAGGGAGTTGCAATTGCGCTCACCGCATGTGGGCGATGTGCGAGGACGCGGCTTGCTGTTCGGCGTGGAGCTGGTTCGTGACCGGCAAAGCCGAGAACCGGATAATGCGCTGGCTGAAGCAGTTTATTACCGCTGTCTGGAGGGCGGCGTCAGTTTCAAGATCAGTCAGGGTAATGTGCTGACCTTGTCACCGCCGCTCATCATTACGCAGCAAGAACTTGAACAAGCGCTGACTATTGTCGAAAAGGCAATTTTGGCGGGCATATAATTTCATGTCCGGCAGAAAACCCCTTCAACCTATAAGTTTTGAAGGGTGATGTATAAAATAAATAGATTTTACTTATTCAATGATGGTTCGCACTATGAAGAGCCATAAGAGGGAACAGCCTGCAAAAGCAGGTATAAAAATAAGCAATCAGCCATCAAATACATAATAAAAGGCTGATATAACAATGGGGAAATATGAAATGAAAAAGCATCGCGCTTTTATTCTGTCCCTTGCTGCCGGTATTGCTTTGGCATCAAGTGCTTATGCACAAACAGAACTGACTGTTTATACTGCTTTTGAAGCTGTTGATCTGCAACGTTTTGCAGAGGCCTTCAATAAAGATCATCCGGATATTAAAGTGAACTGGGTGCGTGACTCCACAGGGGTTATGACTGCGAAGCTGCTGGCCGAGAAAAACAATCCGAAGGCCGATATCGTCTGGGGTATTGCAGCGACATCGCTTTTGATCCTCAAAAATGAAGGTATGCTGGAAGCTTATACTCCGAAGGATGTCGACAAGCTGGATCCGCGTTTTGTGGATAAGGATCGCCCGACCAGCTGGATCGGCCTTGATGCCTATGTTGCAGCCGTCTGTTTCAATACCGTTGAGGCCGAAAAACTTGGCCTGAAACCGCCGAAAAGCTGGAAAGACCTGACCAAGCCTGAATATAAAGGCCATGTCGTTATGCCTAATCCGGCATCATCCGGCACCGGCTTCCTTGATGTTTCTTCATGGTTGCAGATGTTTGGCGAAAAAGGCGGTTGGGATTACATGGATGCCCTGCATGAAAACATCGCCAATTACACGCATTCCGGCTCCAAACCGTGCAAAATGGCCGGTGCAGGCGAGGTGCCGATTGGTGTTTCCTTCGAATTTCCGGCATCTCAGGTAAAGAGCGCCGGTGCGCCGGTGGATATTATTTTCCCTGAAGAGGGCTCCGGTTGGGAGTCTGAAGCTGTCGCGATTATGGCAGGAACACAAAATCTGGAGGCGGCTCAAACACTGATGGACTGGACGCTGACACCCAATGCGATGACAGCTTTGAACCAGAGCTTTGCAGTGGTTGCCCTGCCTGGCATTGCCAAGCCGGTAGAGCATATTCCAGCTGATCTTGAAAAGAAAATGATCAAGAATGATCTGGAATGGGCGGCAAATAACCGCAAAACCATTTTGGAAGAATGGTCAAAGCGCTACGATTCAAAATCTGAATCCAAAGGCTGAGCAGAACTCAGTTCTTCGGAACAATCACAGTTCTGTTTTCTGCATGGTTTCGGATACAGGCGGATCCCGTGTTTTTCCGAAGCTACTCTAACAGGCACGCATAATGCGACTGCGAACGCGGATTTTCCGCGTTCGTTCAGGGAGTGTGAACATGTCAGTCCAGAGGAATGAATTCGTGAAACATGAAATGGCGACGGATGCTGTCCGCATTGGTCAGCAGGAATTGACTGCTGCCGACAGGGCAATCAATAAGCAACAATATCTCAAAGTAGATGGTTTGTGGAAAGCCTTCGGCGAGTTTTATGCTCTGAAGGATATTAATCTGGATATAAGAGAAGGCGAGTTCATTTGTTTTCTGGGGCCTTCAGGTTGCGGCAAGACCACATTGCTGCGTGCCATTGCGGGGCTGGACTTGCAAACAAGAGGCACAGTGCATCAGGCAGAAAAAGATATTTCCTGCCTGCCGCCTGCACAACGGGATTACGGCATAGTCTTTCAGTCCTATGCTCTGTTTCCTAATCTGACGATTGAGAAGAATATCGCTTTCGGGCTTGAAAATATGAAAAAACCGCGCGCCGAGATTATGCAACGCGTTGCGGAATTATTGGAACTGGTCGGGTTGGCGGATCAGGCGAAGAAGTATCCGGCGCAACTGTCGGGTGGTCAGCAGCAGCGTATTGCACTGGCAAGAGCGATTGCGATTTCACCCGGACTTTTGCTGCTTGATGAGCCGCTTTCTGCTCTTGATGCCAAAGTGCGCGTGCACCTGCGCCATGAGATTAAAGAATTACAGCGCAAACTCGGCGTGACAACAATCATGGTCACACATGATCAGGAAGAAGCGCTGGCGATGGCTGACCGTATCGTGGTGATGAACAAAGGGACAATCGAGCAGGTCGGGACGCCGCTTGAGGTCTATCGCCAGCCGAGTAGCCTGTTTGTTGCCGATTTCATCGGGGAGACCAATAAATATCCGGTCACGATTGGTGCAGACGGCACAGCCGTCTCCGGAGATCTGGTTTTGCAATGCCATGAGCATAATTTGCCGGCGGGTAGTGAAGCAGTTGTGGTTATCCGGCCGAATGATGTGATCCCCCATGGCCGCGCACTGGATGTCAGTTCCTCAGCCGGTAACGGAGAAAATCTGATTGAAGTCCAGATCGAGAGTATGGAGTTTCTCGGCTCGTTCTGGCGTACGCATATGCGCAGTACCTATTTGCAAAACCAGCAGCTGATTGCTGATTTTTCCATCAATGCGGAGCGCCGTCTTGGCCTGACAGAAGGAATGACCATTCTTGTTGAACTGCCGAAAAGCCGTTTGCTGATTTTTGACGGAAAGGGCAAGCGATGAGTGCTGTCAGTGATTATAATGCCCCCGTAATGCCCGCAGGAAAAGCGATCCGTCAGAAGGTCAGCTCTGATGACTGGATCAAACGCGGCATGATGCTGATTATCGGTGCCTATCTGCTGGTGACATTGGCTGCACCGCTTTACGTGATGCTGTCTAAATCCTTTGCCAGCTACCAGTTTCAGCTGGAAAATTATGAAGTTCAGGTTGGTGACGGCAAAGGTAACTGGGCTCCGGCTCAGTCATTAAGTCAGCTGAATGCTGATCTGAAAACGATTTCATCTGAAGAACTGTCGACATCCAATAGTGGTCGTTTGTCACCGGTGGCATTGTTTCCGGATTTCAGTTTTCGCGGGGCGGAACATTATCGTATCCGTGGTTTGACCGATGACAGCCGGTTTTTGATCGGCTCTGCACCTTATCGCGGGCAGGAATGGCAGGAGGTGGATTCCAATAATTTCCGCCGCGTCATGCTGATGCCGCAGCAAACTACAGGTCTGGACAATTACCGGGCATATTTCTCGTCACCGGCATTGTTTCAGTCGATCAAAAATTCGCTGGTGATTGCGCTTATCAGTATGGTTTTAACTGTATCGCTGGCCTTTGGTTTTGCCTATGCGCTCAATCGCTCCAAGATGCGCTTTAAAGGTTTTTTCAAGCTGGTAGCGGTAATGCCTATTCTGGTGCCGTCGCTGTTGCCGGGTATTGCGCTGATTTATCTGTTTGGTAATCAGGGGATTTTGAAGGAACTACTGTTCGGCCTGCCGATTTACGGGCCATTGGGCATCGTACTTGGCTCGGTTTTCTTTACGTTTCCGCATGCGCTGATGATTATTTCAACCGCATTGGCTGTTTCAGATGCCCGCCATTATGAAGCTGCGGATTCATTGCGGGCAAGTAAGTGGCGTACATTCTGGACAGTAACAGTACCGGGCGCACGCTATGGTCTGATTTCCGCAGCTTTTGTGGTGTTCAATCTGGTCATCACAGATTTCGGTTTGCCGAAAGTGATCGGCGGCCAGTATAATGTGCTGGCGGTGGATATTTATAAGCAGGTGATTGGCCAGCAGAACTTTGAAATCGGCGCTGTTGTATCGGTGATGTTGCTGTTTCCTGCGGTGATTGCCTTTGCTGTTGACCGTTTCATTCAGCGTAAACAGGTTGCCCTATTATCTGCACGTGCTGTGCCGTTTTCACCAAAAAAGAAACCGCTTTTTGATAATCTGTGTTTGCTTTACTGCACTCTGATCGGGCTGTTTATCACCGGACTTCTGCTGGTCTGCCAGCTGGCTGCGATCGTAAAATTCTGGCCTTATGATATGAGCCTGAGCCTGCGCAATTTTGACTTCGGGCGTATGGATGGCGGTGGCTGGAGTTCCTATTACAATTCTATCCAGCTGGCATTTTTAACCGCAATTATCGGCACTGTCGTTGTGTTTGTAGGCGCCTATGCGGTTGAAAAAACCGAGGGCTTTGCCAAAGGCCGTGCCCTGTTCCAGTTTCTGGCCATGCTGCCTATGGCTGTGCCGGGTATGGTGCTGGGGCTTGCTTATATCTTCTTTTTCAATAATCCGGCTAATCCGCTGAGTGGCATTTACGGGACAATGATTATTCTTGTTATCTGTACCGTGACACACTTTTATACGGTGTCTCATCTGACGGCACTAACCGCACTGAAGCAGATGGATCCGGAATTTGAATCGGTTTCGGCGTCGCTCAAGCAACCATTCTATAAGTTATTCGCACGGGTGACGGTTCCGGTGTGCCTGCCGGCCATTCTGGATATTTCAATCTACCTTTTCGTCAATGCGATGACGACAGTCTCGGCAGTGGTCTTCCTCTATTCTGCTCATACAACGCTGGCTTCCGTAGCTGTACTGAATATGGATGATGCAGGGGATGTGGCGCCTGCCGCCGCAATGGGGATGATGATTTTCTATACCAATGTTGCAGCGCGGCTGGTGCATTATGGCCTGTCACAAATGCTGCTGCGTAAAACACAAACATGGCGCATGTAGAATGATGCGCCTTAAACGACTGGCGGTTACAGAATATGTTGCATTGCAGAGCTGTTTTTTGTTAAAAGCCACAAAATGCAACATTTCTGTATCGGGAGTTGGCTGTGGTACAAAAATCATCGCATGTTGAACAGCATGGTTCGGCAGAGCATCGCATTCTCGCTTCGCAACGGCATGATGAAATATTACGGAGGCTGAATGAAGATGGTGTTGCAGGCATCAGTGAAGTCGCGACATTTTTCGATGTATCTCGGGAAACGATCCGTCGCGATCTGAAACATTTGGCACAGCGCGGGTTACTAACGCTTGTTCATGGCGGGGCAACAAAGCCCCAGTTGAATGAACCTGCTTTCGGGTTGCGCAGTGAGGAGAATGCCGCAGGAAAAGCGGCAATCGGAACAGCCGCTGCAGGGTTGATCCGTTCGGATATGGTGGTGTTTCTGGACTCAGGAACTACGACTTTGGCGCTGGCACAGGCACTGAGCCAGCAAGAGAAAATACCGGAAAACCTGACAATTTGCACGACAAGCCTGCGTATTGCGCTGCAACTTTGCCATATGCAGGGTGTGCGTGTGCATATCCTTGGCGGAGAGATTAATGCCATTGAAGAGTCCAGCAGCGGCATTGATGTGTTGCAGGCAGCAGAGAATTTCCGCTTTGATATGGCTTTTCTCGGCACTGGTGGTGTAACCATCAATGGCGAGATCACTGATTTTACGCGTAATGGTGCGGAGTTACGTTCAAGAATGGCGGTGAATACCGGTGAGGCCTGGTTTCTTGCCAGTGCAGAAAAATTCGGCCGTATGACCCCGTTGCGGGTTGCGCATTTTGAACAGGCTGCAGGCATTCTGACGGATCGCCAGCCTGAGGCACTATTTGTATCAGCACTATCGGATAAAGGACTTATAGTACAAGTGGCCTAAATGTGATTTTATGTTGCATTTAATGTTGTTTTTTGTTGCATTGCTTTTATAGTGATCTCAACCGGAGGGAGTGAGATCATGACACAGGATTCTGCAGGCAATAAAGAAATATCGGATAATTTCCCGTCTCAGGCGCGGGTTGTGATTGTTGGCGGCGGCATTATCGGCTGCTCGGTTGCTTATCATCTGACAAAAGCAGGCTGGACAGATGTTGTATTGCTTGAGCAAGGCAGCCTGAGTTGCGGTACAACATGGCATGCGGCAGGATTGGTGGGGCAATTACGCAGTCACGCCAATATGACAGGTCTGATCCGCTATTCCACACAGCTTTATAATGAGCTTGAAACGGAGACCGGTCTGGCGACCGGCTGGAAAAAATGCGGCTCTCTGTCTGTTGCGCGTACCAAAGACAGAATGACAGTGCTGCAACGCACAGCCGCTTCTGCACGGGCGCAAGGCGTGAATGTTGAGGTTATTTCAGCTCGTGAAGCAGGCGACCTCTGGCCGGTTATGGCAACCGATGACCTGCAAGGTGCTGTCTGGTTGCCGGATGACGGCAAGGCCAATCCGAGTGATTTGACGCAATCGCTGGCACGGGGCGCGCGGATGCGTGGTGCCAAAATATTGGAACGCGTTCAGGTAACCGGTATTACTGTCAAGAATGGCGTTGCCTGTGGTGTTGAAACTGAGCGCGGAAATATTGCGGCAGAGGTTGTCGTCAATTGTGCAGGGCAATGGGCGCGCAAAGTCGGACAAATGTGCGGTGTTACGGTGCCGCTGCATTCTGCCGAGCATATGTATATCGTCACCGGAAAAATTGAAGGCGTGCATCCGGATCTGCCGGTGATGCGTGATCCCGACGGATATATTTATTTCAAGGAAGAAGTCGGTGGTCTGGTCATGGGCGGTTTTGAGCCACAGGCCAAACCGTGGGGTATGAAGGGTATACCGGATAAGTTTGAATTTGCTTTGCTTGAAGATGACTGGGATCAGTTTGAGCCGCTGATGGAAAATGCGCTGTTGCGCGTGCCGCAACTGGCTAATGCTGAAGTGAAGAAGTTTTATAACGGACCAGAAAGCTTCACCCCCGATAACAATTTTATCCTAGGGGAAGCGCCGGAGCTCAAAAATTTCTTTGTCGGTGCCGGTTTCAATTCTATGGGTATTGCCAGCGCAGGCGGAGCAGGGCGCGCGCTGGCTGAATGGATCATCAATGGCGCGCCGACAATGGATCTCTGGCCGGTCGATATCCGCCGCTTTGCCGGATTTAACAATAACCAGCACTGGCTGCATGATCGAGTCAAAGAAACGCTTGGCCTGCATTATGCTATGCCGTGGCCGAACAGGGAGCTGGATACGGCACGGCCGTTCCGGAGATCACCGCTTTATCATCTTCTGCAGGCAAAGGGCGCTTGCTTTGGCTCTAAAATGGGGTGGGAGCGGGCGAACTGGTTTGCAGAGAAAGGGCAAAAACCGGAAACGATCTATAGTTTCGGACGGCAAAACTGGCATGATAATGTCGGGCGCGAAATGCAGGCAGTGCGTGAACGTGTTGCTGTATTTGACCAGAGTTCTTTCGCGAAATTGCTGGTGCAGGGGCGCGATGCCTGCCGTGTCCTGAATTATCTTTGTGTTGCCAATATTGATGTGCCGGTCGGAACATCGGTCTATACCGGCATGCTGAATGAGCGTGGTGGCTATGAGACGGATCTGACGGTACTACGCCTCGGCGCAGAAAAGTTTCTGATCATTACCGGATCAGCACAGGCAGTCCATGATGTGGATTGGATTAACCGACATATCAAGAGTGATGATCATGTTATGGTCACTGATGTTTCTTCTGCTTATGCAGTGCTGGCATTAATGGGGCCAAAATCCCGTGATGTGTTGCAAAAACTGAGCGATGCAGATTTTACGAATAAGGCATTTCCGTTCGGACAAGTGCGTGAGATTGCGCTGGGTTATGCGACAGCCTATGCAAACCGCATGACCTATGTGGGGGAGCTTGGCTGGGAGCTGATTGTTCCGGTTGAGTTTGCCGTCGGTGTTTATGAGGCGCTGCACGAGGCCGGTCAGGAATTCGGCTTGTCTGATGCCGGATATTACGCGCTTGAAGCATTGCGGCTTGAAAAAGGCTATCGCGCATGGAGCCGCGAACTGACGCCGGATATTAATCCCTATGAAGCCGGACTTGGTTTTACCGTGGCAATGGATAAGTCAGGCGGTTTTACCGGCAAGGATGCGCTGACCAAATTCAAAGCTGAAAACAACATCCGGCGACGTATTGTGCAACTCACACTTGAAGACGGAAGTGCTGTTCTGTGGGGTGGTGAGCTTATCCTGAGAAATGGTGTGCCTGTCGGGGAAATCCGCTCAGCCGCACACGGGCATACACTGGGTTGTGCTGTAACACTCGGGCTGGTCAGCGATGAGGCTGGCATCAATAAAGACTGGCTGGAGCAGGGTGATTTTGACATTGATGTCGCCGGAAAGCGCTATCGTGCGAAACTACACCTGCGCAGCCCATATGATCCGAAATCTGAACGGGTCAAGATGGACGTGATCATATAGTTGTCAGGGCAATCTGCGTATTGTTGGGCGGATTGCCCTGACCAACCGCTATCTCAAAAGTAAGCCTGTAGTTTGGGCGCTTTATTTGAATAGCTTAAAATTTGTCAGTGTTTGAATTCGGTTGATTTGTCTTGCCGACATACGATGATTTCTGTTCTGGCGTATAGCGCTATTAGTTTATATTTTAATGTTCGAAATTGTTATTTTATTCATTCAATGAAAGAAAATTTATACATATGCGTTAAAGTATTATTGTAAAGAATTTTCACAAAATAATATTTAAAAACAATTTAGGATAGTTTTGTTATGACTGATCCCAATATAGATAATGATAATGCAATTGATCCGGTTATGAGTGATTTGAGCCTGGAGGATCAGGCTCAGCTTTTTCAGTTGCTCAAAGTCGAAGCTGGTATGACCCTGACCATGAGAAAAAATGGTGCCGTTGCCGACGGTGTCGACGTGGATATTGCTCAGGTTACTTTTAACAATATGGATGAGGGTACAAAACCTCTTGTTGTTGATTATAAAATTGAGGGTGGCACGGCTGTTTTCCAGGAAAATAAACTAACAACCATCAGAAAAAATACGAATAAATCCCTGTCTTCGACAGTCCAGTTGATTAATCTTACCCCCGGTAAGGGAATGATTAAAGCGACGCCTTATCTTAATCCGAAAATGGCACCGGCACCTGTTGAATATGAGTTTATCGGCAAGCCGTATAACCTTGACTTAAAAATTCGTAGAGATGAGCAATTTGCAGATGGCATCGCTGAAAACAGGGTTTTAGCGACGCTGACAGACAATAATGGTAAGCCGGTCATTGGTGCAGACCTTGAACTTAAACTGAGCGGGAAAGCCCTTTTCACGAACAATACAGCGTTAAGTATAAGACCAACGGATGAAAATGGACAATTTGATGTTGGTATTAAAGCGACCGAAAATGCCGATATATCTGTGACATATACAGTTACTCTGGTCTCTGATCCATCGGTGACACAAAGCGTTGTTGTTAAGTTTAAAGCTAGGCTAATGAAGCTTGATTTAACTATCGGTTTGAATGATCAATTTTCAGATGGTGTTGGCCAAAACAAAGTGCTTGCAAGACTGATAGACCAGAATAATACGCCGGTCAGTGGTGCAAACCTCGAACTCAAACTGAATGGTAATGCCCTATTCACGAATGGCACTGCATTAAGTATAAAATCAACAAACGCGAATGGAGAGTTTAATGTCGGTATTATAAGTAGCGCAAATGCCAACATATCTGTGAAATATATAGTTACTCTGGTTTCTGATAGATCTATAACAAAAAGCGTTGATGTCCGCTTCAAGGCCAAACCGCCGCAGCTTGTTTTGACCATTAACAAAAATGGTCAATATTCAGATGGTACAGGTGTCAATGAGGTTTTAGCGACACTGACAGATCATAATAATAAACCAGTCAGTGGTGCACAGCTCGAACTCAAACTGAATGGTAATGCCAAATTCACCAACGGCACAACAATAAGTACATTACCTACAAGATCGGATGGAACATTTAATATAGGTATTCTAAGTACCGCAAATGCTAACATATCTGTGACATATACCGTTACCCTTGTTTCTGACCGGTCAGTAACGAAAAGTGTTGATGTCCGGTTCAAGGCTAAACCAGTAGCACGGCCACCGTCATACCTACTCACAATTACAGCAATTGCAGATAATACTCTAACGCATACGAAGACTAGCAACCTTGCTGGCGGAGGTAACGTTGCCTCTGTAAGGCTGACATATGGTGGCCAGCCTGTTCCGAATGCAAACATAAATTGTAGCTTTTACGGCTCTGGTTATCGGAGTGGTATAGCTAACAATGCAACTGAGCGTCTGCAGCAGGTAGGTTCTCCACAGACGAACTCAATTAATGAAGTTGTAATGCGAACTAATGCAAATGGTGAGTTTATTGTTAGAATGGGTATTTGGAACAACTTATTTTATTCTACACGTGAGACCGGTACTCTCTCTGTCTCGTATAATAATATTAAGACAAGCAGAGTGTTTACCTTTGTTTAAATATTGCATTTTGAATGTTTAAATCATTGGAATCCATGGCTCCCGTAAAAAGGAGCCATGGATTTTTATATGCTTTAAAACCGTAGTGTTGCAGTGCTGCCAAAACGGTGGCTTTGGCTGTTGCTGCCAAGCAAGCCACTATAAATGATATCAAGCCCTAAGCGTTCAGAGCGCCAGAAGGACAAGCGTGCGTCCAGCAACAGAGAATTGCGATCTGTAGATGCGCCTGCAATGTCGAACGGCAGGCCGGAAGAAAAGGCGAGCTGCCTTACCGCATTGCGATCGCCAAAATTTCTGTTCCATGCGGCTTCAAAACGGGCATTAACCTGTAAGTCATTATCAAGCAGAAAGCGCTTACTCATAATGATGCCAAGCGTGCCGATCGTGTTATCGAGCGCAGTTGCTCTGCCGCTGAGTGCTGTGTCACTCAGGCCATATTCCTGAAAACGATCAAAGCGGCTGTGCACATAACTTATCCGGCCATAGGGCTCAAGATTGATCCCAGCCATATCAAAGCGATAGCCTGCCTCAGCAAAGATCTGTCCGGTCCAGCCATTATAGCTGCTTTCCAGCTGACCATTCAGCATCGGCAAAGCGAGATTGCGATCTGTGTCAATTGAATGATGCTGATAGGCGGCACCGCTGCGCAGTCGCAGGCCTTCATAGACCCATGCACCATAAAGCCCTGCACCGAGAGTGGAAATATCAGCGGTACTGGAACGATCAGAGATTTTCAGTTTGTTTTGTTCGTAGGAACCGGCAAGACCAATTGTAAAGTCATTTTCCAGCGTATAATCAACGCCGCCGGTTGCGGAATAGCCGTTGAGGCGTGCAGAAGCAGCGTTACTGTCACCATCATGTTTTGTCAGTGCACCATTGATTGTTAGCCAGCTTTGCCAGGCAGTTGCCCGCGGTTGCTCGTCGCCAGATACTTGCCGCGCACGCTCCATCAATGCCAGACGTAGCAGACTGCTATTATCGTGAACGGCACCAGCCGTGGTCGCGTGAATTTCGCCGGAAAGCTGGTCAAAACTATAGCTTGCATCTTTTTGCGAGCCGCTGATCATCACGCGATATGGTAAGCTATCGGGTGCCAGAGACTCCAGTGCATTTGCAATGGCAGTCTGATTGTTTGTCTGCGCGGCACTGGCAAATTGCACAGTATTGCGCTCCAAGACGACCCCCGTGCCGTCAGTGCTGAGTTGCGGTGTGGCAAAAGCAAAGTCGTGTTTGATATCAGGCGAGAAGCTGGAGCCGGAAAGGTTGGGAGCGTCTATAATCCGGTACGTTTCTCCAAGAGCATAAAGCAGGTCGGCAGCGCGTTCAATTTCCAGCGCTCCGCCTTGTAACTCTACATCCTGTGCAATCAACTGGCCGTAGCCAAGCACCAGATTAAGCTGGGAGCTTTCATTGAGAACAATCTTATCCTGCGCTGTCAGCACTGTCCGGCCAAGATTGACAGAACCGGCGCTGCTAAGCACACCGATTGACAGCTGGTTGTTCGCCATCCGGCTGACATCAAGGCGGGCATTTTGGTTGATCTGTATTTGTGATGTCCCGCCATCTGCGTGATCCTGAAAATGGGTTGCACCGCCTTCACTGGTGAGAATGGTTGCATTTTCTGCACTGCTACGGTCGCTGAATGTCAGGTCACCGGCATTGACGATCATGCTGCTACCGGCATTCGCCTGATCCTGAAAGTGCAGGTTCGCATCGGCATTATTGATCAGCCTTGCATCCTGTGCGGCACTGTTACCGGCAAAACGGGTGGAGCCATTATTGGTGATCGTTGCATCCGCCGCGCCGGCATTACCGTCAAAGCGGATAGTGCCGGTTTGATTATTGACGATAGCCGCCTGCGCAGCGCTGCTTTCATCCGCGAAAGTTAGCTGGCCGCTATTGTTGATATTGCCTGAGGCCGCACTGCTATTGTCAGAAAATTCAATACTTCCGGTTTGATTATTATCAATCAGGCTGTTTTTTGCCGAGCTTTGGTCCGCAAAGCGGACTTGCCCGTTATTATAAATATTCCGCCGTCCGGCATCGGACTGATCATTAAAGTTCAGAGTGCCCGTGGCATTGTTGGTAATCAGAGCATTATCAGCACTGGCATTGTCATTAAAACTGGCTGTGCCATTATTGGTAATGACAGCACTGCCCGCACTGGCATGATCATTAAAACTTAAAGAGCCGCCGCCATTATTGGTTATACGGGCATCAGCCGCGGTGCTGTCCTGATGAAAAGATAACTGCGCATCTGCATTATTGGTAATAAAGGCGCTGGCGGCTGTCGACTGATCGTTAAAACGGGTCGTACCACCGGTATTATTAATGAGCGCGGCTGCTGCGGCTGTACTCCGATCATTAAAGTAAACCGCATCACCTGCATTATTGGTGATTTCAGCATCACCTGCAGATTCTGTGCCTTGATAAGTCGTCGTTTTGCCAGCTTGGGTATCATTGGCTAACATTTGAAAAGGTTGCGCAGATGCATTGGCCGGTTGTTGTGCCGGTGTGAGATCGGAATCTAAAATCTGAAAAGGCTCGGCGCTCAGTGTCGGAGTAAGATTTATACCCAACAACATGCAGGCGGCGCTGATATAAAGCGCAGTACATCTGCTATAGTGTTCACGGTTGCGTTTAATAATCATAATAAGCCGAACAGATAACTATCCCGTCTGTTAAGCTTTATGGTTAACGAATAATGATTAATAAATTACCCCATATGTTTTGCCATATGGGGTATCTTGTATGCGCTTGAAATTAATTGATACCCTGTATGTCTCGGATTGCGGCCATCCCGCGTATACCTTCACGGTCACCGGTCGCAGCCAAAGCTTCATAAAGCACGCGGGCATCATCATAGCGACGTAATTTCAGATAGGATGCGGCCTGCAAAGCCATCAGGTCCTTGCGCGGTGGCGCCAGTTGCGAGCGCTGTTGCAGGATGAAAAGTGCGTCACGGAACTGTCCTGCTTTATAGGCAGCAACTGCACGATCTGAGAGGATATTGACGCGCAATTCCTTCTGGCGGGCATCACTCATCGGAGCTTTGATGGCTGATACAGCAGCTTTATCAACCAGTCCGACCCGCAAATAAGCAAGACTCTGTCCGTAAGCAGCCTCAGAACGCTCCTGTGCTGTGCCGGTATTCAGTGCGGATTCAAAGCTTTTAACAGCCTCAAGCGGACGGTTCATTTCCATCAGGCACCAGCCATGAGACACGGCATTGCCGCCGGTCGGCATCGGGCCATCTACGGTCTGGCGGCAGTTGCGTGCATTGGAACTGGTATTGGCAGGCTGAGCCACGCGGGCGCGTGGTGCGGGTTTCTGTCGTGGCTGCCTGTCCTCATAATAGGTTGTTGCCGGTTGTACTGTACCGGCAACCGGTGCAACAGCTTGAGAAACCACTGTGCGGCTGTATTTATCCCGTGGAGTGCCAATATCTGCGATGCGCTGCGAATGTGTGCCCCAGGCTTGTTTTACCTGTGCCAGACCTGCTTTATCGCCAATAGTGAACAGGCTCACACCCAGCCCGTAGGCGGATGGTTCGTTGGAATTATCCCAAGATAATGCAGTCTGAAACCACTGAATTGCAGTCGGTTGCTGGCCAATAGCACGGGCATACCAGCCAAGCTGCTCGGCTGTACTGACGTTCTTCGCCGCAATCACTGCATTGGCGATACGGGTCATAACGTCTTGAGAGAGTGCGGCAGGCATGCGGGCAGGCGGATCACTCGCCAGCAGATTGGCTGTTGCGGCAAAATAAACGGCGGAAGCTTCCGGCGACTGGTCACGCCACGGATACATGGCATTTTCAGCTTGTGCAAATTCCCCGCGGCTATTGAGGATCAGCGCCAGCCCTTGCGAAACCGTTACGCTGTCGTCTTTCTCTTTCGCCAGCAGGAACCATTTTTCTGCCGCAGCCATGTCGTTCCGGCGCAGATAATACCAGCCCAGCATTTCCGCATCCACGGCATTGCCATCTTTTCCGGCAATCGCGCTTAAAGACGAGAGATAGTTCTTGTCGATTTTCAGTTCAGGATTTTGCGCGGCGGCAGCGACAAAGCGGCGTGCAATATCTTCACTGAGCGCAGCAAATTCACTCTGACCATCGGCACTGGTTTTTTGTGCTGCGAGTACCTGCTGCGCCTGTTCATAGGGCAGAGTGTCGAGCGCTTTTTGCACCGTGACCAGCCGGTCTTCGGGTTTGGTGCAGTTTTTCAGCACATAGAGATAGCCATCGCGTGCGCGGTCAGCTTTATCCTGCTTGGCAAAGGCCTCAGATAAACGCCACAACACATCCACTTCATCACAGGTCAGAAGCTGCGGGGATTGAGCAGCCAGACTGACAACCATGTCATATTGTTTATTATCCGAGGCATTGATCAACCGCTGACGGGCCTCAGCCAGATTGAGTTTTGCCAGCAGATCAGCTGGTACAACCCATTCCGGCTCCTGAATTTTGCGGGTGGCAATAGCTTTGCGTAGCTCGGCATATTGGCCGTCTGCAAATAATTTCCAGAGCTGTTCCAGTTTGGTATCGCGGATCTGTACCGGTGCCAGCGGATCTTCCGGCGGTGTCCAGTCCGGATAAAGCGCTTTCAGACGTGCGATCTCAGCCTGCAAACGCTGTTTGTCGCCTTTGAGTGCAAAATAGCGTAATGCGCTTTCATCGACTTCAGCTGCATCGCCCTCAGTATTCCGACGCTGGTCTGCCTGAACAAATCGGCTGGTTGCAGGTTTTTCCGCAGCAGTGGCCATTTTCCGGATATCCGGCGCAGAACTTGTCTGAACGGAGTAAATATATACGCCCGCAGCGGCGGTTGATGCCAGCAGAATTGCAATGAAAAGCTTTTTCATAGGCACTCCGGATGGTTGCGTGCGGTGTAGGACAGTGCCAGCAAATGCAGGGTGGACGGGTAATATTGGCTTGGTTCGAAACGGGTTACATCATCGGACAGTTTTGTGCCATTGCCAATACAAGCGGCAAGTTGCGGAATAATCCGGTATCCGGCCTCGCTCAATGAGGCAACGGGCTTATCTGTCTTGATATTCATCAGATTAACCGCACGGTCTTGTCCGGTCATCGCTTTAGCTAATTGTTGGGTTATGTCCTGTTTTCCCAAACCGGCGCGGGCAAGATAGAGCACAATCCGCAGATTATTATAGCTGAATTCCGGTTCAAATCCTGTGGCCGGTTGCGGCTTGTTTTTCAGGCTGATCCAGTCAGACGGTAATTGATGCGTGCCAAACCGGCTTTGTTGCAAAAGCTGTAAACCGCTCTTTGCCAGCGCATCCCATGACGGAGAAGGTGCCAGCTCATTGAGCACGGGAAAAGCCTCAAAAACCCAGTAGGACAGGTTAATCACCGGCCCGTCATCACGGTCTTTGGCACTGAAACCGCGAATGGCAGGCAACAGAATGACCTCATCATGCTGTGTCGTGATCTGTTTTTTCAGCAGACTGGCAGCAATTGTGATGGCGGTTTTGCGGTAATCCGCATTGTTCCATTTCTGCGCAGCCAGAGCTAAAGCATAGGCTATCAGAATATCACCGTCGGAGGCATTATTGGTGTCGGTAATATGCGGACGGCTTGCCGGATCCCACTTCCATGCAGACAAACCATCGTTACGGATCAGCATTTCGGTGCGCGTGAAGCTCCAGATCAGCTCAAAATCTGCCGGACGGCCAGCCATCAGCGCGAGCAACAAACCATAGCCCTGACCTTCGCTATGACTGATATTCCCATTGGCATCGTCAAGAATGCGGCCATCTTTGGTGAGGAATTTCTCACTATAGGCAAGCCAGTCTTTTTCACTGATCATTGGCAGGTCTGTTTTGGTGGTATCTTGCGCAAAAGCATGGGGCAACGGCGTTAAAAATACCGGAAGCACCAGCATAAAAGCCAGTGCAAATGATGTGCAAAATGATCTGATCCGGTTGCTAGTCATCGTCCCGTCTCCCGAAACGTGAGAGCATCATAGATGTTGAGAGACCAAGCGCAACAAGAGACAGCAGCAAAACCACCACATAAGACAGGGCGTTGCTGGAAAGCCAGTTGGTTGCAATCAGACGCAGATTGAAAAATGTCAGAGGCTGGGTTTTCAAAAATTCGGTTCTCTGAACCGGCAGTGTCTCGACGGTTTTCTTGTCGTGATTATAGGCTGCGATGCGTCCGTTCATTTTTGTCCAGTTGGCACGATATGCCAATTGCTCTGCGCCCTGACGCAGCAATACCGTATCCGGAGCTGTTATGACAGTCCACGCTCCGTCCCCGGACGGGGAAGCACCCTGTGCTGCAAGGACTGAGACCTCTTTTGGCGGGATGTATTTTGCATCATTGCCAGGAAATAACCGGAAACTGTCCGATGCATTGAATGCTTGCAGCACACCATTGTAGGTATTTTGCAACCAGCCATACCAACCTGTTTGTAATTGTTCTTGCCATTGATCAAGCGTGAAGTTGGTTGTGCTGCGGGCATTATCCTGTTGCCCGGCAATATCATCGTCGCTCCAGATCTTTCTGGCATCAAGATTGATGCCTGTCTGTGTTAAAACAGCATCCGGCAGATTAGTGATAGCGCCGACAAACAGCGCATTCCCATTTTTCAGATCATCATCACTTTGGGCATAGTTGATTTTCAGCGGGCGTCCGGCTGCCACAGCAAGACTACCCATAATTGTGGCTGAGGCCGAAAGCACATTGTAGTCATTCAGATTGGCTGACAATGCCAGTCCGTCAGAGCTGTATGTATAGGGATAGGCCATGCCTGTCATGGCAGCGAGGTTGGGAACCTGACCGATACGACCGAAATCCGGCATCGTGAATTTTGAACTGTCAAACAGAGCAAAACGCGGATTGGCAGAAGATGCCGTACCGGCTGAACAGCTTTTGTCGGCCTGTGTTTCTAACGCGGCTTCAATCGTCACCGTGTTCAGACCCGGCCGGAAATGGCGCATCTCGATACGGATCGGCAATTGTTTCATCACGCCGCCACCGGTATTGGTGATCGGAATAGTCGTTGCGATATCCCCGTTGATATAAATATCAACATGACTGCCAGGTAAAACCTCTGCTGAATAAGCCGCATCGAGCAGGATTGTGGCTGTGCCATAGGCATTCGCATAAAAATCTGCCGGAATTGCGAAGTTGAACTGGTTACGCAAACGACGGCCGCTGAATTGTTGTGTGGCTATGCCCATTTCGGCAAACGACAATGTGCCGCCGCTGCGCAACACCGGTGCGTTAGGCAGGTTCCAGTTCTGGGTTTGAAAGGCGTCGCGCAGAGTATTGGCCGGTCGTTCGGTCATCGCAACCAAACGGTCGATATTCCGGTCGATCTCGCGCCAGTTTTCACCGGAAATCAGCAGAAATTGTTCACCGGTTGCCGGATGTGTAACAAAATGCATAGAGCTGGCAGACGTATTGCGCTCATCATTGCCAATTTGCAACGTATCCAGAACATCAGTCAGTTCGGCTTGTGTGCCGACAAGAATGGTCAGTTCTCCGGAACGGGCACTATCCTTGTGAATAAGCGCGGGATCGAGTGATTTCTCAACGGAAAAACTCTGATTTGGCATGCCGCCGAGAATGGCCAAACTTTGAGAGAGATCAAGCAGGCTGGTACCGTGATCGGCGCGGCCAAGCGCTGGTGCTACAATATGAAACTGCGTATTACCTTTGGCATTAACGCCGATGGCAATAATATCTTCACTGCCCGCAAAGCGCCCTGCTTTTTGCTGAGTGCTGTTCAGGTCAAAAGCGAGATAGGTTTTGGCCGGATCAATATTTGTCCATAGTTCATAGGTGGATTCAATCGTGCAATCCGTGCGGTGGCGCTGTTGTGCTCTGACGGACAGGGTATTGGCACCGGTGCGTAATAAACCTGCCGGTACATCAACTATGACTTCAGCCATCTGGTCAGTTGAGCGGATCGGCTGGCGCAGCAACTCCACATTATTGATGCTGACGATAAAGTCAGAGCTTTCCGGCGCAACAAGAATAGCGCTTTGATAACCAAGATTAAGCCGTGCGGGTGCTTTGGCCTCTTCCTCGGTGAGTGCAATATTCCAGCTGCGCTGATAATATTCACCGGTCAACGACAACATATCCGCAGGGATCAGATAACGTCGCCATGGCTGAGAGGCGGTAGCAGCTGCAGGGGCTGCGGGTGACGGCGCAATCAATGCAGGCGCCGGTGCACTTGGCTGCGGGACTTCGGCCCCTTCCGGCGACATGTCAAAAGGCGTTGGCAATGCACTTTGTGCGTTTGCAATCACAGGCAAAACGCACAGGGCTGTTGTCATCAGACCATAGCGTATCAACGGGTAAGGAGAAGGCAGCATCTTGCTCATGCCTTGTCTCCTGTAACGGGCTGTGCCGGTTTTTCGGCTTTCTCTTTCCGCTTTGCCGAATATTGTTTCAAGCCGAGGAAATAGGCCAGACCTCTGCCTGTCTGGTACAGTGACAGGCTGAAGAACCACAGTGTAGCGCGCAATACGCCGGGATTGGTGCGGCGTTCCTGCTGGATTTCAGCCCAGCGTCCGGAATTGGCAAAAATCAGATCGGCAACCAGACGGTGATGAGCAGCCTGTTGCGGCTTATATAAACAGCCAACAGAAATAAGATCACCTTCACGGCTGACATTGCGGATTTCAACCGGTAAATCGCTGCTTTGTTCACCCGCATGGGTGATGAAACGCGCCGAAACTTCACTGCCAATAGTGAGTGAGGTGATGTCGCCCGCATAGATCATCAGATGCATACCATTGGCTGAGACGTCATCAATGGTACCCGTATGCCACTGGCCGTCGACCAGTACTTCGCAACGGCGTGTTACTTTTACACGCACAGAAGACGATTTTTCACCACGCTCCGAGACAACGCCCAGAGCACAACCGGCCATAATCAGGTTGAGCAATGTCCAGCCGCCGACAACCAGCAAAACATCGGCTTTGTAGGGTTCGGTATAGATACGGTAAGCGGCCAGCAACAGCGCTAATACCAGAACAATAAAGATGATGAAGAACGGCCGTGCAATTTCCGAGAGGCGGGCAACCAGAATGGACTCATCCTTGGCTGTCACGTTAAAGGTCGGTTTGCGCGGATTGAGAATGACTGAGATAATTGCAGGCAACAAATGCACGGATTGCACATATTCATAGAGCTCAGAAATCCACGGCCAGCGGTAGGAGCCGTAGAGATAGTTCTGTAACATCAGATTCACGCAGAGATAGATCAGCGTATAGGCGAGAAACTCACCGCCTGATGCCACAAAAATCTGCAGATCGAAAAACAGATAGAACAATGGCGCGACCAGAAAGGTCATACGTGCAAACGGAAACAGCCAGAACAATGTTGATGACATGTAGCAAAGGCGTTGCGGCAGGCTCAGGCCGGCCATCAGCGGCGGAAAGCGGAAACGCAAAATTTGCATCATGCCCTGCGCCCAGCGGCTGCGCTGTCCAATAAAACTGGCAAAGGTTGCCGGTTGCAGACCTGCAATCAGCGGTCTGTCGATATAGATACTATCCCAGCCCTGCGCGTGCAGGTTAACAGCGGTTTCGCAGTCTTCAGTAATACTGACACCGCTGAAACCATCGGTCGTGGCCAGAGCATCGCGGCTGAGCAATGCGGCTGAGCCGCAGAAGAATGCAGCATTCCATTTATCCAGCCCGCGCTGGATCATGCCGTAGAACATTTCGTTCTCGCTCGGCATTTGATTGAAGGTGCGCAAATTGCGCTCTACCGGATCAGGATTGATGAAAAAATGCGGCGTCTGAACCAGAAATAATTTGGCATTATCACGGAAATAGCCAACGGTTTCGGTCAGAAAATTACGGGCAGGGGCATGGTCAGCATCAAAAACAGCAACGAGCTTGCCGGTGGAATGGGCAAGGCCATTGTTGAGATTACCGGCTTTTGCATGTTCGTTGCGGGCACGGGTCAGGTATTTAACGCCAAAATCGGCGCAAAGCGCCTGTAATTCTGCACGGCGCTCGGTTGCCCGTCTGCTTTCCAGTAAATTGGCCGAATTACATTTTTGATCTGTACCGCCGTCATCCAACAACCAGATGGTCAGCCGGTCAGCGGGATAGTCCATATTGACTGCCGCACCGAGCGTATTTGCGAGCAGTTTGGCATCTTCATTATAGGTCGGGATGAAGACATCAACAGCAGGCATCTCGTCTTCCCGCAGCTGCACCGCAGCGGGAGAAACACGTGGAAAAGAGACGACGAACATGGAAAGTGCCAGCATCATAACGCTGTACATTTCCGCTAGATAAAGAATAATCCCCGGAATGAAGTTCTGCAGCTGGCTGGCCGGCGGAATGGTCTGCGTGGTACGCCAATAGACATAACGCAAGACAATCGATGTACCGATAGCCAGCACTACCAGACGCCAGCTTCCGCGGATGCGGAAATGCTTGAAAACAGCGAGCACGATCAACAGGCTGATGCCGAGTGCCAACTGTGTCGGCAGATTGATCGGCATAAAAGTCAGCAACAAGACGCAAGCAGCGGATAACAGCCAGCACAGAAAAATACCGATCTTACTCATCGGAACCTCCTGTGGTGATGTGTGATTTGCTGCTTTTCATAATCATCAGAGACAACCCGTCATATTGGTTGCGTTTGCGCCGGAAGAATTGGGTGGTTGCTTACAGGGCGACGGAACAACGATAGCTGCAGGTGCTGCCTGCGGGGTCTGTGTTGCGACAGGAGACGGCACTTGTATCTGCACCGGTTGCGCTGGCGGCACTGCATAAGCAGGGGGCGCAGGCATAGTGCGTTGTTGCACCGGCGCTGTATTGCTGAGTTGCGGCGCAGGCACAACGACCGGTGCTTGCGGATAACTGCCGGTGGTATAGGTTTGCTGTACGGGCGGATAATAATCCGGCTCCGCTTTTGGCTGGCTCACATATGCAGGCTGTCTGGCTGGCATCCGACGGGCGGGTGCTGCGGTTTCTGCTTTTGATACGGCGTTGTTAAGCCGGTCTGTATGCAGATCGCTGGCAGGAAACGCACCGCTGAGATTGCTTTTGACGGATGGTGCCATGAGCGGACTGCCCATGCGACCGATATCAGCCGACGGGCCTGCCGGTTCGCCATAAGGGTTCCAGCCGCTGGTTGCTATGGTCGCATTGATGGTGAATTCATACATCGATGCCAGGAGTTTTTCCTGGCTTGCACCGGTTTCACACAGCCGCAAACGCAGATCAATACGGCCACGGTTCTGGAAGAAGTTTTGCGCATGTGCCGGCGAGCGGATTTGCTGCCATGCATAAATGCAGCTTTCGCCGCCGGAAGTAGTGCCGGTAGCATAGCTGAAAGGACCATAATTATTCTGCACATAATAAGGCGAGCGCACCATCGTGATGCCTGCCATTTCTGTACGCAATTCCCGCGAAATACGCCCTTCGGTCAGTGACTGATACGACAGCGTATTTTCACTGGCACCCGCTGAATTTACCGGGCCGAAAAATGTAACACGGAAATAATTACCGCCGGGGCGGACAGAGTTAGTGCTCAGCGCAATTGTCTGGACAATGGCATTGCTGGCGCGCTCCTGTGTAATGCCGACAATAGAGCGGTTTGAAGGCAATACAAATGCCTCATCAATACCGATATCACGTTTGCCATAGGCAATGGCAGTTGGATCCTGTGTGGCGCAGGCTGTGAGAATAAAGGCCGTAATCAGGAGGGAAACGGGACGCGAAACCAGCAATTTTGCACCCCCTTATGTTTCTTGATACGACTTCTGATCGTTCGCACAATAATGATACGGTTTGAAAATGCGCAGATACGCAGTGAAATTTTACCTTTATAATCAATAAAATTTTATGGTTTATAATTTATTAACAACCGCTTAAAAATACATTTTTTGATGGAAGAAAAGCATTTTCTGTGCAGGCAAAGCAAAGGCTGATTTTTAATGCAAAACGGCGGTGAAAAAGACTGCCCGTATCGAACATCGTCTTTCACCGCCGTTATTTATCATTAGCTGGCTTTAGAAGCCGATTGCAGTCCCGTCACCACGCGGGTCAGCACCGCCTTCATAGCCGTCGGGATGTTTGCGGATCGCTTGCGCATGACCAAGCGTACCTTCCCAACCGCTGGCCATCTTAACCGGATGACCGCGCAGGCGCAGTTCACGGATAACTTCCTCCGGCGTGCGTGACTCCAGCACCAGATCACGTGATATCGTGCCCCATGTGCGACCCATCAGCCAGCGCGGTGCTTCAATTGCCTGCTGCACGTTGAAGCCGAAGTCGAGCATACGGGTGAGCATGGCAGCCTGTGTCTGTGGCTGGCCTTCACCGCCCATCGTGCCATAGGCCATTACCGGTTTGCCATCCTTCATCAGCATGGCCGGAATGATGGTGTGGAAGGTGTGTTTACCCGGTTCCAGCGTGTTTGGATGATTGGCATCCAGCGAGAAGAACGAGCCGCGGTTCTGCATAATAATACCGGTATTACCGGCAATTACAGCAGCGCCGAAGTCGTGATAAATCGACTGAATGTTGGAGACCATCATGCCGTCTGCGTCAGCAGTACAGAAATAAACCGTATCGCCATCCGGTGCACGATGTTCGAACTCGCCGTCGAATTTCACACCCGGTTCGATGTCGGTAAAGCCGCGCACAGTGTCATCATGGATAAGCTGTTTGCGTTTTGCCGCATAGTCCTTGGACAGGAATGTATCGAGTGGAATTTTGACGTGTTTCGGGTCACTCAGCCACTCGTCACGGTCAGCAAAGGCAACTTTAACGGCTTCTACCATGTGGTGGTAATAGGCGGCTGTGTTGTAGCCCCATGATTTGACATCATATTGTTCCAGCAAGTTCAGAATTTGCAGTGCTGCAAAACCCTGTGTTGCCGGTGGCAGCTGATAAACATCATAACCGCGATAGGTCGAAGTGATCGGCTTTGCCCAATTGGCATGATAATTGGCAAAATCTTCGTAGCGCAGCGGTGACCCCTGTGCTTCGAGCGACTTAGCCATTTCCAGTGCAACGGGGCCTTCATAGAAGCCTTTGCGCGGACCATGTTCTGCCAGATATTCAAAGGTTTTTGCCAGTTCCGGCTGAGCCATAAACTCACCGTCGCGCTGTGGCTTGCCGTTTGGCAGATAAATGCGTGCCATATTGGCATCGGCATTGAGGATGCTTTCATCCGTTACCAGCCAATCTGCAAGGGAGCGGCTCACTGCCATACCTTCGCGGGCATAATGGATTGCATCGGCAAAAAGATCTGCCCAAGGCAACTTGCCGTAGCGCTCATGCGCTAAGCGCCAGCCGTCCACAACCCCAGGAGCGGTAAGCGCTGCCAATGCACCGCGCATCGGGATCTGATCAGTGTGGCCGTGTTTTTTGTAAAACTCACGGGTTGCAAGCTTGGCAGCAGGACCTGTTGCTTCAATGGCTTCGATTTCAGTGGCTTTGCCACCTGCAATCAGCAGGAATGCGTCACCACCAAGACCGGCCATATGCGGGTAAACCACACAGAGTGTAGCATTGATGGCAATGGCCGCATCAACGGCGCTACCACCGCGACGCAAGATGTTATCGCCGGAAGCGGAGGCCAGATAGTGCGGGGAGCTAACCATACCGCGTTTGGCGAAAACCGCTGGTCTGCCGGTTCTTGGTCCATCAGCGTTAATCATATCAAACCCTTTATACTATTTTTAAAAGCAGATGACTGATCAGTCACTTACTTAGACTTGGGAGGAAACAGCACGCGCTGTAGCGGGGGGATGATGGCGGCAACACTCAGTGCCACCATGCCGATCGTTGACATCAGGCGCCAGTCATTCGTGGTGCCGAGGCTGACCAAAGGCAGCGCAACCAGAAACAGCACAAATGACACGCTTAAATACGAGAGGCGGTTTTGAAGTATTCTTTTGATCATTTCATTCTGCCCTTATGCGAAGATCATCGACATGATGACAGTTGCGATGCCGGTCAGTACAAAGGCTGCGATTGTCCATGGAATGGTCTTACGCAGGATTGCGCCTTCCTGACCATTGATACCGGTTGTACTTGCCCCCATAACCACATTGGCAGGCGCAATAGCATTACCGATCGCACCACCGGCACTTTGCGCAGCCAGAATGGTTGATGGTGGCAGACCTTTGGCTTCAGCCAGATTGACCTGCAATTCCGAGAACAGCACCTGTGAAGATGTGGAGCTGGAGGTAATGAAGGCACCCAGAATGCCGATACCATTGGCAAGAAAAGCAAAGACATAGGCCGGAGCAATCGCTGCAATACCAAGGGCAAGCATGGTGTTCTGACCCGATAGTTTCATGATCGAAGCCATGACGAGGAAGGCAATGATCGGAACGGAAGCCGGAACAGCGCTGGCAAAAAGCCCTTTAACAACGCCCGGCATTTCCTTGCCGGTGGCCTTTGCCCATTGATTGAAATAGTCAAACTTGCGGAAGCAGAACCAGGTTACCAGTGCTGTCACGGTGATCGTGGCACCCGGATGGGCAAACATATGCAGCGGCGAATAGCTGTCAGATGCTGCCGTTTCAACGCCCATGCCCGTGGTAATTGCAGGGAAAGGCAAGCCGAAACTCGGGATATAGAGCCATGCATGCAAACGATCGATCAGCGATGTGGCAAGTGCCAGAATGGTCAGCAGGGCATATGGTGAGAAGGCAGCGACGATATCCATCGGCGGTTCGGCACTGTTTTCTTCCATATGTGCTTCTTCGCGCATGGCGGGACGGTCAATAATGGTTGTGTCAGCCTCTTTGTAGCGTGACCACTGGGAGAGCGGATAAAGCGCAACCATAGCCAGAGCGGCAGGCAAGAAGGCAGCAAGGATCGGGTCAATAAAGACCACCAGAAACTGGCCGATACTGTGAATGGCAGCGATGACCAGAACGAGTGGCCAGCCGGCACGTACAGCCGCGCCACGACCATACATCCACACCACCATAAAACCGCCGAGAACCGACTGGATGGCGATCAGGATTGCCGCTTGCAGCCCCATGGAGAGCGTTGTACCGGCATCCATTTCGACAACCTGCAAGGTTGCAAGCCAGCCCACACCCAAGGTGCCGTAAAACTTTGCCCAGATATGTGCGATGATCGGAATAGCAACCGCATAAACCGGACGCATACCAAAGGCGACGAGTAGGGGCGCAACAACTGCAATAGGTGTGCCGAAACCATCAATCCCTTGCAGGAAGGAGGTGAAAACCCAGCCGAGTGCGACAATGATAAACAGCTCATTGCGTGACATGCGGGAAATACCGCGCCGCAAGGCATCATAGCCGCCGGACTGATTCATGATCTGATAGAGCAGTAATGCAGGCCAGATCACATAAAGGATTGGCATTGCGTCCCAGATGCCGCGGGCAGAAGCTACGGCAAGAGCACGTGTTGAAGCTTCAAAGGCAAAGACTGCAATCCCTGCAGCGATAAAAATACCGGTTGTACCTGCCTGCTGCGCAGTCCAGTTCATTCCTACCATAAGTATTATGAGGGCGATGATAGGAATTGCTGCAAGTATCCAATGCAGCAAATCAAGATTTAGCGACATTTGCATTCCTGTTTTTTGTAAAAAACCAATTTTAATTTGATTTTTCACATATTTTTTTACGAGTCATCATAAATTAGATTTTTATCAATTTAGAAAATAAATACTGACCGATTATAAAAATATGACATTGATCGTAATCAATTTTTTGATTTATTTAGATTTATTCTAATAAATTATTTGTGATGATCGACAATTCTGCACTGAATTTTTGCCTGATGCTTTGCCATATCGCACTGCTCATATGATTGATTTTTCAGTTGGAAGGTGCGCAACAGCTCCATGGCTGAATATTTTTGAGATATGGAGCGTTTTTGCTTGTCGTGAATGACAAATCTTTAAATAATTATAGATTTTATAACGAACTACGAAAGTAAGTGTAATAAATAACGGCTTTATATCAAATAAATAATGATATTATATTTTCAAAAACCACATTTATAGGGGCGTAAAAGTCTTTAAATTTAATATAAATTATTTTTTGGGTGTTTCATGAGATATTATAGATTTTTTACAAATTTATTGCTTTGCTCAGTTGTTGCTTCTTCCGCAAATGCACAAAATTTAATGGGTGGCGGGCAAGGTGGTGGTAACGGCCTTGGTGGTGCGGGTGGTGACTTTGAAATATGGGGTGGTCAGGGTGGCGGTGTTACCAGTCAGCCTGTTGTGATAAGGCCTGCACCAGGCGGAGCCGGTGCAGGAACAGACGGTGCAAGTGATCCCAACGGAAGTACCCAGCCAAATGGTGGTAAAGGAGGGGGAGGCGCGCTGTTGGTTACAAATCCAACGCAAGTGATACCCTTGTTTACTGGTTTTCTTGGTGCAAGCGACGGGAGAAGACCTACAGATAATACTATTAATGCCGGCGGTGGTGGCGGCAGTCTGGGGGTTCATATTAAAACTTCAACCTATGATTGGGTCATAGACGGGCCATTTCGTGGCGGGCAGGGGGCAGCGCCTTCAGATATTGCTGGTGTGTCCTTGGCTGGCGGCGGCGGCGGCGGCGTGGGGGTGATCTTTGAAGGAGACGTATTGAACTTAAGGACAGGAAATGGTTTCGGGTTTATTAGCGGAGGTTTCGGCGCGGGACTGACGACTGATGGAATGAACTCTAAGCGTGATTTTGCTGCAGGCGGCGGCGGTGTCGGGCTGATTGTCTTAAAGGGAACTGTCAATAATGATATAGAAATTATGGGAGGCATAGGCGGGAAAGTTGGTATAGTATCAGATCCGAACAATCCTCCATCTGTCAACGGAGGGCAAGGTGCCAGTGCTGTTTTTCTGGCTGATGGTACAACATTTAATAACAGGGCTAGTATTACAGACGGTGGAAATAACAATATAAATTTAGATAATAATTCTGCTATTATTGCTAAGGGTGACGGAATTACAATTTCCAATATCGGTCAGGGAGCCCTTATTCGAAGAACTGCAAGAGCGGACGGACAGCTTTCCTCCGCTGCAACAATTCGGTTGGACGGAAATTCAAACAAAATTATTAATGACGGAACCATTATTACTGAAGGTACACAATCTGAAAAGGCGGTTGAATTCAATGGTAATAATAATACGATGGAACTCCGCAGTAATTATACTTTCAAAAACTCTGTAAATAACATTTCTCATGCGGTAATTGCCAACGGTTCCAATAATCATTTGGTGCTGGGTGGTGCCAGTAACGGTAATTTCAATCTTTCAGATATCGGCGCGGCGAATACCTCCAGTTTATTCCGGGGCTTTGCTGATTATACAAAAACCGGTGCTGGTCTCTGGCGCGTGACCGGCACTACCGGACATGCCGGAAACTGGACGCTTGCTGAAGGCACACTGGAACTGGAAGGAACGATCACCGGAGCCATGCATGCTATGAATGGCAGATTGCAGGGGATCGGTGCGGTCGGCGCACTCAATCACGAAACCAATGCAATCATTACTCCGGGTAGTAATAATGAAGGTACACTCACTGTTAACGGTAACTACATTGGCAATGGCGGCCTGATAGAGTTTAGCACTGCCTTGGGAGGCGATAATTCAGCAACGACCCGTCTTAATATCACCGGTGATACGTCCGGGACCGGCAATGTTAAAGTGACCAATCGGGGTGGCTTGGGAGCAGCGACAGTTAACGGTATCAAACTCATAGAGGTTGGCGGGCTGTCTAATGGTAATTTTGTGCTTCAAGGAGATTTCACCGCAACAGATGGCAGATCTGCGGTTGTCGCCGGTGCCTATGCCTATACTTTAAATAAGAATGCTCCCGGCAATGCCGATGGTGACTGGTACTTACGTTCAGCTTTAAAAGACGGTCCGGGGCCTGATCCTGATCCGGGCCCTGGCCCTGGACCCGGGCCAAATCCAAACCCGACGCCGCTCTTTAATCCTGGTGCCCCTTTGTATGAGGGTGCAGTTCAGAGTATGCAACAACTCAACCGTTTACCAACCTTGCAACAGCGTGTCGGGAACCGTTATTGGAACGGTGCCTCTAACCGAACAATAGAGCAGGGTGACGGGCCGTCACCGTTGGACACCGCACCCTATCCCGGTTCTGGAGCAATGATTGATAATAACGGTGTTTGGGCACGTGTCTCCGGCTCACATAGCAGGGTCGACACTGATATGACTACAACGCGAGCACGGCAGAAAGTGAATGCAATTGTGCTGCAAAGTGGTCTTGATGGCATGTTCTATGAAGGTGAAACCGGTAAACTCGTCGGCGGTATCAGCGGGCATTATGGTCGGGCGACCTCTACGATTACCTCGGTTCACGGGAGTGGTAAGGTCATCACGGAGGCTTGGGGGCTGGGCGGAGCTCTGACATGGTATAGTGACAATGGTTTCTATGCCGACGGTCAGGTTCAGATGAACTGGTTTACCAATGACTATAATTCGACGACTGCCCGACGGGGGCTGGCAAATAACCAGAAAGCTTTGGGTTTTGCTGTGAGTGCTGAGGCCGGGCGTCGGTTCGATTTGAATGAATACTGGTCAGTTACACCGCAGGCGCAATTAATGTGGTCTTCGGTGGGAATGCAGTCTTTCCGTGATATGTGGAATACACAGATCAGCATGAATGATAGTCAAAGCCTGATCGGGCGAGGTGGTGTATCTCTTGATTACCGCAATAGCTGGCAGGGTAATGACGGACAACTGGTTCGCACGAATGTTTATGGTATTGCCAATCTGTATCGGGATTTTAAGAAGGAAACCTCTCTCTTAATTGCGGATACAAATTTTGCAGTACAACATGAACGCACTTGGGGCGGATTAGGTCTCGGCGGTACCTATTCATGGGCAGGGGACAGATACTCGGTCTATGGTGAGGCAACGGCAAATACATCACTGAATAATTTTGGTAAAAATTATGAATTGCTGGGAAATGTCGGCTTCCGCGTCAAATGGTAAATTAATTTAAAAGCTTATTCGGGCGGAAATTATCCGCCCGAATATTTATGCATATTGAGAGAATTTATTTTGTAATTTTCGATGGGTTTCTTCGCAGATTGCTGTCAAATGGGACAGCAAGGCCTCAGAACTGGCAACAACAGGCCGGTTGAGAGGACGCAAAGCCGAGAGCACAAAATCCTGTGCCGGAATAAATGGTTTCAGAACCAATCCCTGCTTTTCATAACTCAGTGCCGTCAAGGGATTGACGATCGAAACTCCCAATCCTCTCAGCACCATCTCACAAACACTATTGGCAGATTGTGAGGACAGGAACAATCGACGCTGCGTCCCCGTCATGTCAAAAATACGCTCCACACTCAGCCGGTAAGGGTCTTGTGACCCAAGGCTGATAAAGTTCTGACCTTCAAAATCCTGCGGTTCCAGATAATCCCGCGCTATAAGCGGATGCTCCGGCGGTAAGACTGCGACGAGCTTAAAGACCCACAAAACCCGCGCTTCGGCGTCTCTCTGGGTATAAAAATCCTCAATAAGACCAATATCGAAGTTAAAACCTGAAATACTGGACTGATTGCGCGGATCAACTGTACTGATCTGCAAGGTCAAATCCGGATGGATTTTGCTCAGGCGCGCAATCGCATCAGGCAGGATTGTCTGCGCAAAAGCGGGCAGGGAGGCGACGGTCAGCACTTCTTCAGAGGCATCACGCAGGCGGTCGATAAAGCCGTTAATACGGTCGAGACCGATAAAGGACGCCTGTACCTCCTCAAATAATTTGAGTGCCCTTGCTGTGGGAACCACGCGTTGCAGGCGCCGTTCAAAAAGCGGAAAGCCGATATGTTCCTCAAGGCGGGACAATTCACGTGTGATCGTCGGTTGCGACGAGCCGAGAGCCGCGGCGGCGGCTGTCACCGTGCCGAATTTCATCGTTGCTCTGAAGATTTCCACCTGACGCAGATTGATATGATTTTTGCCAGACACCATAAATGCCTCATCTATTTGAGGTGTTATGTTACCAGTTAATATCAAAAATGAATTAAGTTCCAATGATATTTCTATATCAAAGCACAAAGTTTCATGGCTAACTCATGACAAAAGAAGAGGCTCTCAAAGGGAGCCATAAGGGGAATGACAAAAATGGGTGTTGAAGCTCATAAATCCCATCCGGCAGCGCGTGCCCTTGAGCAGGCGTTGCAGATGAAGAATGGCGGATTGACGCCGGACGAAGTTTGCGTTGCAGCCTGTCTTTATGATGCGCCTCTGCGTCTGAGCGATCCCGGTGCGCTGGTTGATTTGCCGTGGTTTTCCCATCAGGCGGACAAGCCGCTTTATCCCGCCAGCGTGGTGAAGCTGTTTTTTCTGAATGCTTTGGCTGCATTTCGCGAAGAGGGCAGGCTTGCTTATCATGATGAGGATGAGCGCGCTGCCCGTGAGATGATGGCAATCTCTTCCAATGAAGCAACCGTCTATCTGGTTGGCAGACTGACCGGTGCTGACGACGGTGCGCCTTTAGAGGGCGAGGCGCTGGCGCAGTGGTGTGCTGCCCGCGAACAGGTACAGCAATGGTATGACAGCCAGAACCGTTCGGAATTTGCCGGAATTCGCGTTCTGCATGGCACTTATCAGGACAGTCCTTATGGCCGTGCCAAGCAAATCCGTACTGGTAACAATGGTAATCTGCTTACTGCATTATCGGCTGCCACATTGATGCATGACATTGCACGTGGTGCGCGCCCGCAGGCGGACTGGATGATGAAACTGATGGAACGGGAGTTCCAGCGCGGGCAGAGTAATCTCGATCCGGACGGCGATCAGGTCACAGGATTTCTGACTGACGGTATACCGGCAGAGTATAAAGTCTGGTCAAAAGCCGGTCATACTTCATGGACGCGGCATGATCTGGTCTATGCCGAGCGGCCGGATGGCAAGAGTTTTATTCTGTGTGTGATGAGCGAGGGAGAATGGCCGGCGGCGGATAAAAGCTTCTTGCCGGCTTTTGCGCGTTTGTTTTGTGATTATGCCTTTACAGAGCATAACACCTTAAAATGATTGTATCATTGCCGTTTTAGGCAACACGTATATACACGATAAAGATCGTTTTGTTTCAACGGAGAACTGAAACAAGACTGATAATGCGAGTACAGCACAGTACAAAGGGGAAGAGATGAATTACCGGTCTGTTATCAAGTCAGCATTTCTTGCTGCAACATTGTCCGTAGCTGCGCCTGCCGTTCTGGCATGGGCTGAGACGCCACAATCCGGCGGCACATTGCATCTGGCCGCGCCTTATGGCGCCGCACTGAAAAGCCTCGATCCGCATGTGACATATAATTCGCAGGATATGGCTGTTTCCAAGGCGTTTCACCGCTCGCTCTATTCATGGGATTCCGCCAAGAATGCACCGGCGCTTGATCTGGCAGAGTCCGTGACCACCAGCGAAGACGGCAAAACTTATACCTATAAGCTGTTTGACAATATTTATTTCCATAACGGCCGCAAACTGACCGTTGATGATGTGATCTGGTCCTATACCCGCATTATGGATCCGTCCAAAGGTTATCCGGGGGCGGTACAGGTCGGCACACTTGTCGGCGCACAGGAATATTCTAAGGGAGAAGCCAAAGAGATCAGCGGCATCAAGAAGATTGATGACAATACTTTCTCTCTGACTTTCAAAGAGCTGACTGATCCTTCGACACAGTTTTTTGAGGCTATCACCGCTATCTTGCCGAAAGAAGAAGTTGAAGGCGGCAATTTCCTGTCCAAGCCGGTTGGTCTCGGGCCGTTTGTTTTTGAAAACCATGTTGAAGGTTCAAAAATCTCCGGTAAGAAATTCGATAAATATTACAAGGCTGACAAGCCTTATGCGGATGCTGTGGATTTCACCATTTCCGGTGATAACAGCGCGCTGGATATGGCCTTCCGCGCTGGTGAACTGGATGCAACTGTGCTGTCGGAAAATGCCTATACAATGTACAAGGCTGATCCGGAACTCTCCAAAGGTCTGATCGAAATCTCGGAAGTGTTTACCCGTCATATGGGTTTTAACACCGAGAAAAAACCTTTTGATGATGAGCGCGTGCGTCAGGCTATCAACTATGCGATTGACCGCGATATTATCATTCGCAAGCTTTTGAAAGACAAAGCCTATAAGGCCACCGGCTGGTTGCCTGCGACCTCACCGGCTTTCGACAAGGATCGTGCGCCTTATGCTTATGATCCGGCAAAAGCAAAAGAGCTGCTGACCGCTGCGGGCTATCCTGATGGCTTTGAATTCACCGCAACCGTGACCGAAGGCAATAGCAGCCTTGGTACACTGGAAGCGATGATGCCGTTCCTCAAAGAAATCGGTATCAGTGCAAAAGCAAAAGTAGTGGATTCCAACACGCTGGTTGATGAGATGAATCAGGGGCTTGCTGCTGCATGGTTCCGTTCTGCCGGTACTGGTCCTGATCCGCTGACAACATTGCGTTGTTTTGACAGCCGTGTAAGCCGTCCGGCTTGTAACCGCAGTGCTTTCAAAGATCCGGCTTATGATGCGATGCTTGATGAAGCGGCAGCAGAAACCGACCCGGCCAAGCGCATTGAACTTCTGAAAAAAGCCGACGGCTATATTTTCGAAAAAGCGCCTGTCTGGTTCAACAACTACAACAAGGCCGTTCTCGCAACCCAGCCTTGGATTCACGGTGTGGACGCCAATGTGACAGAAGCCGCGATTATCGAGGTGGATTCACTCTGGCTCGACGAGAATGCGCCGGGACGTAAGTAAGTCTCATACTGATCTGCAATCCGCTTTGATGCGGGTTGCAGAAGCAGACAATGTTGCTGGTCTATGTTGGCTGAACACAGACCAGTGGCAGCCCCTGTGACAGGGTTTGTCGCGGGAGCGGAGCATGGCGGCCATCAACCGCCCGTTTTTCCTGCATAATTTATGGATATTCCTATGCTGATGGTGATTGGCAGGCGTCTGCTGCAGTCCTTCGTGACAGTTTTTGCGGCAATCACGCTGATTTTCTTTCTCTTCAGTGTCATGCCCGGCACTTTCGTGTCTGCGGTCTCCGGTGATAAGCGTGACATTGATCCTGCGGTAATTGAGCGGATTGAAAAAGAACTCGGTCTCAATGATCCGCTGCATGAGCGTTTCGGCCGTTATATCGGCGGTCTGGTGACCGGCGATCTGGGCACGTCCTTTGCCACGCAGCGTCCGGTGACAGATATGTTGTCGACCCGCATTGTGGCGTCGTTCCGGCTTGCTGTCGGGGCAATCTTTTTTGCGGTGCTGATCGGTCTGCCGCTCGGCTTTCTGGCGGCGGTGCGGCAAGGCACATGGCTGGATACCACAGCGATGATTACGGCCGTGTCAGGCCTGTCACTGCCGAGCTTCTGGTTCGGCCTGATCGCGATGTATTTTGTGTCTCTGCAACTGGGGCTGCTGCCGACCTTCGGCTACGGCAATGGTAGTATCAAAAATCTCATTCTGCCTGCCATCACGCTGGGCATCGGGCCAATGGCGCTGCTGGCGCGTACCACCCGTGCGGCGGTGCTGGAAACGATGAATGCGGATTTTGTCCGCACGGCGCGCTCCAAAGGCAATTCGGAATTCCGTATCGCGACCAAACACATGGCGCGTAATGCTTTTGTGCTGGTGCTGACAACGATCGGCTTGCAATTCGGCTCAATGCTGGGCGGTTCTGTGGTGATTGAGAACCTGTTTGCATGGCCCGGTATCGGCTCACTACTGATCCAGTCTGTCTCGATGCGCGATATCCCGACTGTGCAGGGCTGTATTCTCGTGATTGTGCTGTTCTTCCTCGTCATCAATACGCTTGTCGATATCGCCTATCTGATGATCGATCCGCGCATCCGTTACGGTTAAGTGCCATGACACAGCATCATCTGAAATTTCACGATTTTTATGAACAGGGCAGGCAGTCTTGATGTTACGCTCCAATCTTATCATAGGACTTACCATTTTTGTGTGTGTCGCACTGGTTGCAATATTTGCGCCGTGGATCGCACCTTATGACCCTGTCGGGCACTCCAACCTGATGTATGCGGAAGAGCCGCCGAGTGCGCAATTCTGGTTTGGTACGGATGAGCAGGGTCGCGATATTTTCTCGCGTATTGTTTATGGTGCGCGGATTTCGCTGCTGATCGGCCTCGCCATTCAGGCTATGAATACCTGTATCGGCGTTCTCCTCGGCCTGTCTGCCGGTTATATCGGCGGCTGGTGGGATGAATTTGTGCAAGGTCTGACCAATCTGATGCTTGCAATCCCGACCATCGTTTTTGCTTTGGCGTTGATGGCGGTTCTCGGACCCGGCTTGCTGAGCCTGCTGATTGCACTTGGTCTGACTGACTGGGCCTATAGCTGCCGTATCTCTCGTGCGCAGGTTCTGACCCAAAAATCTCAGAACTATGTGCAGGCTGCCCGCACCCTCGGTTTTGGCCGGTTCTACATCATGCTGCGTGAAATTCTGCCGAATATCGGCGGGCCGCTGATTGTTGTGGCAACAATGGGTATCGGTTCAGCGATTATGGCGGAAGCTTCGCTTTCCTTCCTTGGCCTTGGCGTTGTGCCACCGGCACCAAGCTGGGGCGGTATGCTGGCGCGTGCCCGTGAGCAGCTGATGGTTGCCCCTTGGGTGGCGATTTTCCCGGGGCTGGCGCTGTTTATCACAGTGCTTGGTTTTAACATGCTGGGCGATGGTCTACGTGATCTGCTCGACCCGCATGGGAGGTCAAAACGCTGATGTCTGATCAACCAATTTTACAACTGGATAATCTCTCCATCGCTTTACGGCATAAGGAACAGGATTATCCTGCTGTTTCTCAGATGAATTTCTCTATTCAGGCCGGTGAAGTCTTCGGTCTGGTGGGGGAGTCTGGTTGTGGTAAGAGCCTGAGTGCGCTGACCATTGCCGGATTGTTGCGGCCACCTTTGCATGTCACGCAGGGGCAGGTGCTGTTGGAGGGGCAGGATATTAACCGGCTTTCCAACAGGGATATGCGACGGCTGCGCGGCGACCGCGTGGCGATGATCTTTCAGGAGCCGATGACCTCGCTCAATCCGCTGATGACTATCGGTGATCAGATTGGTGAGATGTTTGTGCTGCATAAAGGCATGTCGGTACGTCAGGCGCGGCTGAAAGCCATTGAAGCGCTGGAACAGGTGCAGGTGCCAAGCCCTGAGCGGCGGATTAAAGATTATCCGCATCAGCTTTCCGGTGGTATGCGCCAGCGTGTGATGATTGCCATTGCACTGGCCTGCGATCCGGCTTTGCTGATTGCCGATGAGCCGACAACAGCGCTGGATGTGACCATTCAGGCAGAGATTGTCGAGCTGATTTTGGAGCTTTGTAAAGCGCGCGGCACAGCGGTGCTGATGATAAGTCACGATCTGGGGCTGGTGGCGCGCATGTGTGATCGAGTAGCGGTGATGTATGCAGGGCATATTGTTGAGCAGCGTCCGGCCTCTCAGATTTTTACCGATCCGCGCCATCCTTATACGCGCGGGCTGGTAGCTTCTCTGCCGCTTCTGGGACGACGGTTACAGGAAGGCCGTAAAAAACTGACCGAGATCAAAGGCGTGGTGCCGGGCTTGCTGGAGCGCGATGAAGCTTGTGGTTTCGCGTCACGCTGCCCCCGTGCTTCTGAGCAATGCAGAACGCTTATGCCACCAGTGACCGCGCTGGAAGGGATAAGTACAATCAGGTGTTATCATCATGACTGAACAGGTTTTTCTTTCTCCCGCACCAGCGGCTGATACTGAAGATGTGCTGGCTGTGCGTGACCTGAATATTCACTATACGGTGCGTGAGGGTTTCCGGAAAAAGACCCTGAAGGCTGTGAATGGTGTTGATCTGTCAATCCGTGCCGGTGAATGCCTTGGTCTGGTTGGTGAAAGCGGTTGCGGAAAATCAACATTGGCCAGCGCGATTATGGGGCTGGTGCCTTATACATCCGGTTCGGTTCATGTTGCAGGGCAGGATGTACCCACAGCCGTTAAAAACGATCCGCTCAGTCAGGCACGCAATGTGCAAATGGTGTTTCAGGATCCGTTTGCTTCGCTAAATCCACGTCGTTCGGTGCGTGATGCACTGGCTGCGCCTTTGCGATTGCACGGCATGAAAGACAAGGCGGAGATCGAAGCACGTGTGGTTGATATGCTGACTAAGGTTGGCATGAAGCCGGAAGCGGCAGATCGCAGGCCGCATGAATTCTCCGGCGGGCAGCGCCAGCGTATTTGCATCGCACGCGCTCTGATCGTCGAGCCTAAATTGCTGGTCTGCGACGAGCCTGTCTCAGCGCTTGACGTATCGATCCGTGCACAGATTATCAATCTGTTGCTGGAGCTTAAAGACGAGCTGGGCATTGCTCTGTTGATGATTTCCCATGATCTGGGTGTTGTTGAGCACATGAGTGACCGGATTGCTGTGATGTATCTGGGGCGTATCGTGGAAGAGGGCGTGTGGAGTGATATTTTCACTAAGCCTTTGCATCCCTATACGCAGGCATTGATTGCTTCCATTCCCGATCCGCTGGCTGCGGAGCGCCATCCGCGCCGTATGCAAGGCGAGGCTCCGTCGCCGCTTAAGCCGCCATCGGGCTGTGCGTTTAATCCGCGTTGCCCGTCGGTGTTTGATGCGTGCCGACAGGGCGATGTGCCGGACTTTACAAAAGCGACCGGTAATCCGTCACACCGTGCCAGATGTCATCTACTAGAGCATGGCTCCCAAAAGTGGGTACCGGTTTTGGGATAAAGACATGCGTAAAAATACTCTTGAGCGGGCGGTCTGATCGCGCCTCTGCATTGTAAATTTTTATTCTGTCCGGAGCGCGGTAAAGGCTCCGGTCATTGCTGCAAAACAGGTTGAATATTATGAGCCAAAATCCGTTTATGGTCGGAACACTCGAACAACCGACAATCGTTGTCCGCACCGGTCAGGACCCGCAAAATCCGCATATTGGTCTGCTGACCATTGATGACTGGACAGTCAAATGCGCTATCGGCCGTAATGGTCTGATTGACCCGCAGCTGAAACGTGAAGGTGACGGAAAGACGCCACGCGGACGCCATCCGCTGCGCTATGGTTTTTACGATCCGGAAGTCTTCGGCGATGAACCGCGCAGCTTTGATTTTCCGTTTCTGCCGAAGCCGGAAAACTACCGCTGGGTTGAAGATGCTGATAGCCCTTTCTACAATCAGCTGGTTTTTGAAACCGATGACACACAACCGTCCCGTCGTGGCGAGCGTCTGTTTGACCTGATTATTCCGGTTGGCTGGAATGATGCACTGCCGGAAGCGCGTGGTGGCTCGGCAATTTTCATGCATACGGCACGGCCTGATTACAGCGGCACCTCCGGTTGTGTGGTGGTCGCCCATGAGCATTTGATGGAACTGGCTCGTCGTGTCCGTCCGGGCATGGTGATTGATATTTCTTCGATCAATGATGTGGTGAAACCACTGACGCCTTTGGTGAACAATCCGCCGAAATCAATCGAAACTGTGACATTTCATGGTTTGAAACCGGGGCTGCGCCTGATTGTAACCGGCTCTGTTCATGGCAATGAGCCGTCCGGCCCTTATGCAATCAGCCGTCTGATCAGCGAATTCCGTAGCGGACAGCGAGAGCTGGAATGTGGTCAGGTGACTTTTGTGCCGGTGGTCAATGGTCTGGCCTTCCGCAATAATACCCGTATCGGTGACCGCAATTTCAACCGCAACTTGTCGGAAAGTGCAATCCCGCAGGATAATGAAGACCGTGTTGCCAATGTTATCTGCCCGCTGTTGCGCGCTCATGATGTGCTGATTGATCTGCATTCCTTCGGCTCGGAAGGTGAGGCGTTTGCGCTGTTTGGCCCGCGTGATAATCAGGGTGTGCTGGAGCCTTTTGTCCATGAAGCTGCCGAGAGCAAGCTGGCAAAAGCTATGAACCTGCCGCTGCTGGTGCATGGCTGGCTGCCTGCTCATGAGAAGGCGATTAAGCAAAAGCGTGAAGCCGGTGTAACAGAAGGCCTGTCATCGTTGCATGGTGTTGGCACGACAGAATATATGCGCTTTGCCGGTGGCTACGGTGTGACTGTTGAGTGCGGCCAGCATCTCGACCCGAATGGCCCGCAAATTGGTTATGATTGCGTAATCAATGGCATGGTCGCGCTTGGCATGATCAAAGATGCGCCGCAAAAGCCGAAATCGCTACGCGTATTGGAAATCTCCGAGGCTATTCTGGCGGATCATGATGATGATCAGTTGCTCAAGCGTTTTGTCACCGGTGAAGCGGTGAGCGAGGGGGAAGTCATCGGGAAGCGAGCGGATGGTCGTGATATTGTGATGCCTTATGACGGCGCCATTATTTTCGCCAGCCTGACCTCTCCGGCTCATAGTGAATTGTGTTTCCTGTGCAAGGTAAGTGATCGCTTGCAGGACTAAAATGATGCTGCACGCCTGTTTGTTTCGACAATGAACAGGCGTGCAGCCGATTTCTTGATGCATTTATAAGGTGTTTAAGCGGCTTCAAAGAATAGCCGTTTGCACGGGTCTTCTCAGTTTCAGCAGAACAATTTTACAGAAATGGTTTAAGTATGAAATTTCATGCTTGAATTATTTTTTGTTTTGTGGAGATATTTAGGTGTTTCCGTTAATAGAGAGCTGTTCGGAAACACAGGCGGGAGGAACGGGAATGCGCAACGGAGTGGCAGCACCGGTTTTACAAAACGGAATGGTCAAATCTGGCACCCGTAATTGGGAGCAGGCCTATTCCAATGTGAAGCATGTTGTGGATTCCGCGTCTTATCCCCCACTTTGGCATCAAAAATCCAGCCGGTTTCGTGAGGAGCTGCAAGCGCAGAACCGTTTTACTGCGGATGTGCGTTATGGTTCCGCAGAACGCAATCTTCTGGATCTGGTTTTACCGCAAGACCAGCCACGTGGCTTAATAATGTTTGTCCATGGCGGTTACTGGCTACGTTTCGATAAATCCTATTTCACACATTTGGCTCAAGGTGCTGTTGCGCACGGTTTTGCGGTGGCTATTCCGTCCTATACGCTGTGTCCGCAGGCCAGCATTCCGCAAATTACTTCTGAAATTGCAATGGCGATAATACAGGCCGCTTCGATGGTTGAAGGGCCATTGCATCTGGCAGGGCATTCTGCGGGCGGGCATCTGGTGGCACGGATGGCAACGACGACAACACCACTGAACCGCAGCTTGCAACAGCGCTTGCGCAAAATTGTGCCGATCTCGGCAGTGACGGATTTACGGCCATTGCTCAATCTTGAAATGAATAAAGATTTCAGGCTTGATCTGGAACAGGCACGTCTTGAAAGTCCGGTTTTGCAAGAACCTTTGGCAGGTACAGATATCACCACATGGGTCGGAGCAGAGGAGCTACCGGAATTCGTTCGTCAAAGCCGGGCGCTGGCGAATTTGTGGAGCGGCTTTGATGTCCGCATCGATCAGGTTGAGGAGCCTGATCGTCATCATATGAATATTCTGGACGGACTTGAACAGGCGGATCATCCGCTGACGCGTAAATTATTATGTCTTTAGAGTATTTCGCATTTTTGTGTTCGGAGTCTGAAAAGCAAGCTTGTAAGTCTTGGTAATTTATTATTGAACTACCCAATAACAATAATCACGAGGGAACACTGATGAAAAAACTGACACTTAGCCTGTCGACCGCCTGTTTCGGGCTCGGACTGGCACTTTCGCAGGCCGCGCAGGCCGAGCCGCTTAAAATCGGTATGATCACCACACTGTCCGGCGGCGGTGCAGGGCTTGGCATTGACAGCCGTGACGGCTTTCTGCTGGCGATCAAACAATCCGGCAATAAAGATGTCACTGTAATTGTTGAAGATGATGCACAAAAGCCTGAACTGGCGGTGCAGATCGCAGACAAAATGGTGCAGAGCGACAAGGTTGATATTTTGACCGGTATCGTCTGGTCCAATCTGGCTATGGCAGTGGTGCCGAGCGTTGTGGCGCAGGATAAAATCTACGTTTCCACCAATGCGGGGCCTTCGGCTTTGGCCGGTGCAAAATGCAATGCCAATTATTTTAATGCGGCCTATCAGAATGATAATCTGCATGAGGCTGTAGGCAATTATGCCAATACGGCAGGGTACAAAAAGAGCTTTATTCTTGCGCCGAATTATCCGGCAGGCACCGATGCTTTGACCGGCTATAAGCGCTTTTATAAAGGTGAGCTTGCCGGTGAAGTCTATACCAAAGTAGGCCAGACAGACTATGCCGCTGAAATCGCTCAGATCCGCGCCTCCGGTGCAGATTCCGTCTACTTCTTCCTGCCAGGTGGCATGGGAGTTGCCTTCATGAAGCAATATTCCCAGTCGGGTGTGACCATTCCGGTTACAGGACCAGGCTTCTCCTTTGATCAGGATGTGCTGGGCGCCATCGGCGATGCGGCACTGGGTGTAAAAAACTCGTCGCATTGGTCAAAAGACCTCGATAATGAGGCGAATAAAGCCTATGTCGAAGCCTTCAAAAAAGAATATGGCCGTCTGCCGTCGCTTTATGCAACACAGGGCTATGATGCGGCTAATCTGATCCTGTCCGCTGCTGCAAAAGCCAGCATCAATGACAAGGATACATTCCGCGCGGCAATGAAAGCTGCCGACTTCCAGTCGGTGCGTGGTAAATTCAAATTCGGTAATAATAATCATCCTATTCAGGATATTTATATGCGCGAAGTGATTAAAGAAGACGGTGTTCTGACCAATAAGATCGTGGCAACAAGCTTCACTGACCATCAGGATACTTACGCTAAAGATTGCAAACTTTAAGCATTGCAGGTTGTTGCAGCGGATAAAACCGCTGCAACAACCATCACGATCACCGCATTCCCTGCACAACAAGTGAAGCTGTATAGAACAGCTTACAGGTAGCTTTTGTGCAGATTTTATAAAAAGCACTCAACAGATCGGACGCGGTTTTGTCTTCTGCACTTTTTATTGAGCAGTTACTCAACGGGCTGCAATTCGGCATTATGCTGTTTCTTATGGCGGCCGGCCTGACCCTGATTTTCGGGGTCATGGGAGTTATCAATCTCGCTCATGGCTCGCTGTTTATGGTGGGGGCATTTGCCTGTGCTGTTGTGGCAACCGCAACCGGTTCTTTCTGGCTCGGATTGATCGCCAGTCTGATCGCGGCGGCCTGTGCCGGTGCCATTATGGAAATGGTGCTGATCCGCAGGCTTTATAACCGTAGCCATCTGGATCAGGTTCTGGCGACCTTCGCGCTGATTTTGATTTTCTCTGACGCTACACGTTGGATTTTTGGCTCTTTCCCGCTGTATCTGGATATTCCGCCATTGTTGCAGGGCTCAGTCACTTTGCCCGGCGGCTCACAATACCAGCTCTACAGGCTGGCGATTATTGCCGCGGGTATTATCGTCGCTGTCGGTCTTTATTTCCTGATTGCTAAGACACGCCTTGGTATGCGCATTCGTGCCGGTGAGGCTGATCGTGAAATGATCGGTGCATTGGGTGTTGATATTGCCAAGCTGAATACGATTGTCTTTGCACTCGGTGCAGCGCTGGCCGGCCTTGCCGGTGCCTTGGTGGGCGCTTTGCAGTCGGTGCAGGTCGGTATGGGCGAGCCGGTGCTGATCCTTGCCTTTGTGGTTATTGTTATCGGCGGCATCGGCTCGGTCAAAGGCGCGTTATATGGTGCCATTCTGGTCGGGGTGGTCGATACGATGGGACGCTTTCTGCTGCCCAAACTGTTCGCATTGTTTATGGAAACATCTCAGGCGGCAACGGTTGGCACCGCATTGGCATCCATGCTGATTTACATTGTTATGGCGATTATCCTCACCATGCGCCCACAGGGATTATTTGCTGCAAATGGCTGATTTCACAAAATATTCTTTGAGTAGTGCGAAAATTGCAGGCGGGGGACAAGGCCAATGAAACGCGAGATAGCTATCAGCCTGTTTTTTGCTTTGGCACTGCCTGTTGTTGCTCTGATTGCCAATCAGATGGGAGAGACATTTTATATTTCTCTCGTCACCCGCATTGCCATTCTGGCGCTTGCTGCCACCGGACTTAATCTGGTTCTGGGCTTAGGTGGTATGGTTTCTTTCGGCCATGCGGCTTTCTTTGGAATTGGCGGCTATGTTGCCGGTATTCTTGCAAGCCATGCATCGGACGGAACGGCAATTTTCAACTGGTTTTCCGGCAGCGATCAGATGCTGGTGATCTGGCCGGTAGCCATGCTGGTTGCCGGACTGATTGCCCTGCCGATCGGCATCATTAGTCTGCGGACGTCGGGCGTTTATTTCATTATGATAACGCTGGCCTTTGCGCAGATGATTTATTATTTCGCGATTTCATGGCCGGCATACGGTGGTGAAGATGGCCTGCCTCTGGCGATGCGTAATAGTTTCCCCGGTGTAAACACGCTGAAACCGCTGAGCTTCTTCCTGATCGCCTATGCCGTATTGATGGTCGTGTTGTTTCTGTTTTCACGGTTCCGTAATTCCCGTTTTGGTGCGGCTCTGGAAGGCGCACGACAGAATGAACTGCGTCTGTCATCGGTTGGCATCGCGCCACTGCGTATTCGTCTTGTAGCCTTTGTGCTCTCCGCAATGATCACAGCACTCGCTGGCGCATTATTTGTTGATCTCAATCGTTTTGTCAGCCCGTCGATGTTCTCATGGCACATGTCCGGCGAGCTGATCGTGCTGATTATTCTCGGTGGCACCGGTCGTTTGTTCGGGCCGTTCATCGGCGCTGTGCTCTATGTGCTGTTTGAATTTGCACTGGGTGGTATGGTCGAGCATTGGCAGCTCTTCTTTGGTCTGATTTTACTGGGTGTGGTGATGTTTGCACGCGGTGGTATTATCGGCCTCTTTGCAGGGAAACTCCGTCATGGCTGAACCAATTCTGGATATTCAAAATCTCTGCAAATGTTTCGGCGGGTTAAAGGCGACGGATGATGTCAGTGTGAGTTTGCGTAAAGGCGAAATTCACGCATTGATCGGCCCGAATGGTGCGGGAAAATCGACACTGATCGGGCAGATTGCCGGAACCATTAAACATGACGGCGGCACAATCCGTTTTGACGGGCAGGATGTCGGACAATTGCGCGTAACACAACGTGCCCAACTGGGCTTGGGGCGCACTTTTCAGGTCTCATCACTGATGCCGGAATTCTCTGCGCTGCGCAACGTCATGCTGGCTTTGCAGGCACGGCAGGGCTCGAGTTTTCGTTTCTGGAAACCGGTAATGAAAGATGCAGGCTTGAGAGATGAGGCCTCGGCTATTCTTGAGCGTATGCGCCTAGCAGAGCGGATGCATATTACCAGTGCTGAGCTGTCGCATGGTGAACGCCGTCAGCTTGAAATTGCGATTGCATTGGCGCTGCGTTCCAAAGCACTGCTGCTGGATGAACCTATGGCAGGTATGGGGCCTGAAGGCTCCAAGCAACTGACCGGCTTTTTGGATGCTCTGCGTGAAGAAGTGCCGGTTTTGCTGGTTGAACACGATATGGATGCCGTTTTTGCGCTGGCCGACCGTATTTCTGTGCTGGTTTATGGCCGTGTAGTTGCCAGCGGAACAGTTGCGGAAATCCGCAGTAATCCGCTGGTGCGTGAAGCCTATCTCGGGGAGGCTGTCTGATGTTGCTGGAACTCAATCAGGTTGAAACATTTTACGGCTCGTCGCAGGCACTTTTTGGTATTGATCTGCAAGTTAGCAAAGGCGAAGTCGTTGCTCTGATGGGGCGCAATGGTATGGGAAAAACCACATCCATCCGCTCTGTGTTCGGATTAACACCGCTGCGGCGTGGTAAAATCAGCTTTATGGGGCGCGATATTTCCGCAATGCCGCCTTACCGTATTGCACGGCTTGGCCTCGGGCTTGTACCGGAAGGGCGGCGTTGTTTCCCTAATCTGACTGTCGTGGAAAATCTGCTGACTTCAGCCCGCAAAGGCGAGTGGACGCTTGAAGCGGTGAATGAATTATTCCCGCGACTGAAAGAGCGTAGTCAACAACAGGCGAATACTCTGTCAGGTGGCGAGCAACAAATGCTTGCAGTCGGACGGGCATTGATGACCAATCCGGAACTGATTGTGCTGGATGAGGCTACTGAAGGTCTGGCACCGGTGATCCGGCAGGAAATCTGGAAAGCTGTGCGGGAGCTGAAGCGCCGCGGGCAATCCATTCTGGTTGTCGATAAAACCCTGTCGGAACTGCTACCGGTTGCGGATCGTTGTGTGATTTTGGAACGCGGGCGCACAGTATGGCAAGGTAAACCCGATACACTGACTGCGGAATTACAGGATCAGTATCTCGGCGTTTAATAGTGTAAGTTGTGGTTTTCTATCGTTAAACTATTAAGCAGTTGGAAGATGCTATAGCTTTGGCTATAGATTGCCAATGACTGATTATATTCGCCCAGAGCTCACAACACCCGATGGCCATAAAAAAGTATTGTTGCACTCTTGTTGTGCACCATGCTCCGGTGAAGTCATGGAAGCCATGACTGCGTCTGGTGTGGATTATACGATCTTCTTCTACAATCCGAATATTCATCCGGAACGGGAATATTTGCTGCGTAAAGACGAGAATATCCGTTTCGCAGAAAAGCATAATGTGCCGTTTATCGATGTCGATTATGACAAGGAAAACTGGTTTGCCCGTGCGCGCGGCATGGAATGGGAACCGGAGCGCGGTATCCGCTGCACCATGTGTTTTGATATGCGTTTTGAGCGTACTGCGCTTTATGCTTATGAAAACGGTTTTCCGGTGATTACCTCATCACTGAGCATTTCCCGCTGGAAAGACCTGCAACAGATTAATGGCTGTGGTGTGCGGGCGGCTAATCGCTATGAGGGCATCACGTTCTGGGAATATAACTGGCGCAAAGCCGGTGGCTCTGCCCGTATGATTGAAATCAGCAAGCGGGAAGAATTTTATCAGCAGGAATATTGCGGCTGTGTTTATTCCCTGCGCGATACCAATATGTCCCGCCGTGAGCGTGGCCGCGAGCCGATCGAACTGGGCAAAAACTATTATGGCAAAGAGAACAATGATGCGGAGTCATAATTTACTGTTTTCCTGATGAAATATTGATGACGTCTCTTGAAAAGCCGTATTCTGAAACCCAAGTGCCAATCTTGATCAATCAGGAGGCTCTCATTAATGCTTTGCCCTATCGATAATACCGAGCTTGTCATGTCTGACCGGCAGGGAATTGAAATCGACTATTGCCCGAAATGCCGGGGTGTCTGGCTGGATCGCGGCGAACTGGACAAGATTATTGAGCGTTCCGTGCCTGCCGAGCCGGTGCGTACGGCGAGCAGGGACGAACAGCGTTCCGACGAACGTTCCCGTGACCGTGATCATGATCGCGACCGCAGTGATTATGATGATTACGGCCATGGTAAGCCATATCGGAAAAAGAAGTCATTGCTGGGTGAACTCTTCGACTTCTGATCCTAAGAGATAACTTTTTAAAGCCCGTGTTGGAATCACCAGTACGGGCTTTTTTGTTTTTAACATTATAAGCGGCATTGCCTGCACCGTCCGGCGCCTCTGACTGGTCGCATTTCAAAAGAGGTGGCCGGATTTTCTCTTGCTTTTACAAGAGGACATTAATTTTGTTCTGTACTTCTAAACTTAAGAAAAAGCAGTTGTCGTCTGCGTTTTTGCATTGTCGGAAATAACGGTTTCGTGTAAAAGGTGACTGTAATTGACATATTTCCTATGCTTTGCTTAGACCTCTGCTTTTGCTGAATTGGTGATTGTTCCGGCCCAGGCATCTTTATTGTTGCACAGGCGCCTGCGTCTGTACGCGTTTAAACGACACTGAGAGCACGCCGATGTTGGCACCGTTTTTGATTATGTTGCGTGAGGGGCTGGAAGCTGCTCTTCTCACAAGTATTATTGCTTCTTATCTGAACAAGACCGGACGATCTTCCTATATGCCTGCCGTCTGGGTTGGTATTTTTCTGGCAATCGCTTTGTCCTTTCTGGCTGGAGCTGCATTGCAGATCATCAGTGCAGAATTCCCGCAAAAAATGCAGGAATTGTTTGAGGCCGTCGTCGGCTTTGTTGCGGTGATTGTGCTGATGTCCATGGTGTTATGGATGAAAAAAGCCGCCCGCTCTCTCAAAGATGAATTGCAGCATTCTGTTGAGCATGCGCTGGCTGCCAAATCGGCGACATGGGCGCTGATCGGTATGGTGTTCTTCTCGGTAGCGCGTGAAGGGCTGGAATCCGTATTCTTCCTGCTGGCGATTTTCCAGCAGAGTGAAGGCTATGCAGCGCCGCTCGGAGCTTTTTTAGGAATTGCCGTATCCGTTGTCCTCGGTTTCCTGATTTATCACGGAGGCTTACGTCTCAATCTGCGTCTGTTTTTCCGCTGCACGGGTATCCTGATTATTTTCGTTGCAGCCGGTCTGCTTTCCGGCGCCTTGCGCAGTTTGCATGAGGCGGGCATCTGGAATTATCTGCAGGCACCGGCATGGGATCTGAGCCATGTACTGCCATTGTCCTCACCGTTGGGCACCGTGATGTCAGGCCTGCTAGGTTATCACGATACACCAGCGGTTGGTGAAGTTGCGATCTATTTCATCGTCTTGTTTGCAGCCTTGGCGATTTATCTGCGGCCATTGCCTGTTCAAAAACCAGTCAGTGCGTAAGAGGCTATTATGAGTAAAAATCAATCCTCACAGTCCTCTGGCCTAATGAAACTTGCGGTTGCGGGCTCGGCTGTTCTGGCCGTCGCTGCCGGTGGTTTGTTCTATTATGCCACCATTACCAAGAAATCTGCCGGTGATGAGAAACTGATCCCGATTGAGGTTGGTGCCAAAGCCTGCGATCCGATGAATCTGACACTGCCTTCCGGCTTTCATAGCTTTGAAATTCATAACCGTTCTGACCGCCCTGTTGAGTGGGAAATTCTTGACGGCGTGATGGTGGTGGAAGAGCGGGAAAACATTATTCCCGGTATGAAATCCATTCTTCGTGCGCAATTGTTTCCGGGGGAATATGAAATTACCTGCGGATTGCTCTCCAACCCGCGCGGCAAGCTGACTGTAACACCATCTGAACATTCCGAAGCCTCTGCTGCGGCAAAGCCTGATACCCGTGCTTTCATCGGTATGTTGTCGGAGTATAAAGTGTTTCTCGCCATGCAGAGCAATGCCATGCTGAAAGGGGCAGAAACACTGCAAGCCGCAATCGAGGCCGGTGATCTGGAAGCAGCACGCACCGCCTATCTGCAGGCACGTGCACCTTATAAACGTATCGAAGTCATTGGCGGACGTTTTGCCGATCTGGCAGCAAAGATTGATCCTGTTGCCACCTATCTTGAAAAGCGTGAAGATGATCCGGCATTTACCGGTTTCCATCGCATTGAATCCGGCCTCTGGGGTGCGAATAGTACGGACGGACTGGCGCCTTTCGCAAGCCAGCTCACCATTGACCTGAGCACGCTGAAAGACCGTCTGAAGGCTGCGAAACTGACGCCGGATATGCTGTTGCGTAACACCAGCTCTTTCCTCAATCAGCAGGCTGAGGGGCAGATTTTAAGCGGTGATAACGCTTATTCCCATCTCGACCTGACAGATATCAGCGCCAAACTTGATGGCGTGGAAAAGACGCTGAACCTGTTACAACCGCTGAGTGAAAAACCGGCGGCTGATGAAACAAAGGCTGTGATGGCTGCTTTGCACGAACTGCGCAGTGATCTCGCTAGCCTCTCTGCAGGTGAAACTACACGTTCCTATACAGATATTGATGACGGCGCCCGTAAAGCGCTGGCAGAGAAGGCGAAAGCCTTGAGCACTGCCATCAGCAAACTTGCCGCTGCAATCGGACTGGAGTGAATGATGACCAAGGAAACGGATAAGTGCCCCTCCGCAAATCGTCGTAATGTGCTGAAAGGTCTGGGGCTGGCTCTGGGCGGCAGCGTTGCAGGGAATGTCACCGGTGCATTTGCCAAGACACCGGCAGCGCCGCAAACGGTTGAGCATCATGTGACTGATGCACCGGTGGGCAGTAACGGTTTCCATCAGCGCCAGCCTTTTTATGGCATTCATCAGTCAGGCATTACCAATGCGCGTCCGGCACATGGTCTGATCGCATCGTTTGATGTGCTGGTGAAAACGCCAGATGATCTGGAGCGCCTGTTCCGCACGCTCACGCTGCGTATCGCCTTTCTTACGCAGGGCGGCACACCGCCGGAACTTGACCCGAAACTGCCGCCTGCGGATTCCGGTATTATCGGCCCTGAAATCCGGCCGGATAATCTGACGATGACAGTAGGGCTTGGTGACAGCCTGTTCGAGCATCATCCGTGGTTGCAGCCGCATAAGCCGAAACTGTTGCAACGTATGACCAAGTTTCCGAATGATGCACTGGTCGCTGATCTGTGCCACGGTGATCTGTCGCTGCAATTTTGTGCTAATACGCCAGACACCAATATTCACGCCTTGCGCGATATTCTCAAAACCATGTCTGACCTGATGTTCCTGCGCTGGAAACAGGAAGGCAATGTACCGGTGATCCCGCCGTCACCGGATGGTGAGGTGGAAAGTGCGCGGAACTTCTTAGGATTCCGTGATGGTTCTGCCAATCCTGATGCCGGTGACAAGAACCTGATGAACCAGCTGGTCTGGGTGGGAGAGGCGCATCAGGAACCGGAATGGGCGGTGAATGGTTCCTATCAGGCAGTACGCATCATCCGTAATTTTGTTGAGCGCTGGGATCGCACACCACTGCAGGAGCAGGAACTGATTTTCGGCCGTAAAAAAAATTCCGGTGCGCCGCTCGACGGCACCAAAGAAAGTCAGGTTCCAGATTACAGCAAAGATCCAAAGGGCAAGGTCACGCCGATGGATGCCCATATCCGTCTGGCCAATGACCGTAGCCATGCCACGCAGAAGAATCTCATTCTGCGCCGTCCGTTCAATTATTCGAATGGCGTCACCAAGTCCGGCCAGCTTGATCAGGGGCTGCTTTTCATCTGCTATCAGGCCGATCTGGAACAGGGCTTTATCGCTGTGCAGCGCAAGCTTGATGGTGAACCGCTGGAAGAATACATCAAGCCGGTCGGTGGCGGATATTTCTATATTTTGCCGGGTGCCGTGAGCGAAAAAGATTATCTCGGCAGCACTCTGGTAGAGGCAATCCGCAAGCATCCGGATAACAAAGTTTAACCCACAGCCGTTTGCAAAAACGGTTGCAATACTAAAAACATGAAGCGTATCAGAAGGACGTCTGTAATGAAGTTTGGATCTTTACTTGCCGCCTCGGTGCTTGCCTCTTGCCTGTCTTTTCAGGCTTTTGCGCAAGATACCACCTATGACCTCGTTGAACCGCTGGCAGAATATAAAATCTATGTCAGTGAAAAAGCACAGAAGCTGGAAGAAGACACCAAGGTCTTTACCGATGCTGTTAAAGCCGGTGACGTAGAAAAAGCGAAGTCGCTTTTTGGTTCCACCCGCCTGAGCTATGAAGCCATTGAGCCGATTGCGGAGCTGTTCAGCGATCTGGACGTTGCAATCGACAGCCGCGCTGACGACTGGGAAAAGGCCGAGCAGGATCCGGGTTTCACCGGTTTCCACCGTATTGAATACGGTCTGTGGGAAAAGAACTCGACAGAAGAGCTGACACCGGTTGCTGACAAGCTGATGGCCGATGTGAGCGAGTTGAACAAGCGTATTGCTGATCTGACTTTCCCGCCGGAAAAAGTTGTTGGCGGCGCAGCGGTGCTGATGGAAGAAGTGGCAGCGACCAAAATCTCCGGTGAAGAAGATCGTTACAGCCACACAGACCTTTGGGATTTCAAAGGTAACTTTGACGGTTCCCGCAAGATTTTTGATCTGGTACGCCCGCTGATCGAAGCAAAGGAAGCGGAATTCACCAAGAAAGTGGATGAGAACTTCAATACTGTTTCGCAGACCCTTGATAAATACAAGGAAGGCGATGGCTATCAGAGCTATGACAAGCTGACTGAAGCTGACCGCAAAGTGCTTTCCATTGCTGTGAATACACTGGCGGAAGATCTTTCCACACTGCGTGGTAAACTCGGTCTGAACTGATCGCGCATAATTTAAAAAACGCCCGATATCAGACATGATATCGGGCGTTTTTTATTTGCACTGACTGATTTTGATCGGCTGTTCAGCGGTTATGCCAAGTTCATGGCATGTATCATTGGCGCAGAGTTTCCAGCCGCTGACAGTCTTGCCGGATGCCGCCAGCACAATCTCTTCGCGCGGCGGAATTTTCGGCACATAATGATACCAGCCATCCCGCAAAATTGCATCTTCCGGCGGTTCCATACCAGCACCGGAACCCTGTATGCGGGCCTCGGTCAGCACAAAACCTGCCGGTGTAATCTGCCAGTCTTCCTGCCACGGTATTTTCTCGACGCTATGCGTCCATTGCAGCATGAAAGAGGTGGTTGCTATCCGCAGCACACCGGCTGTGGATAGCGCACACAATGCCATCAGGCGGCTTTCAGTTGCGGTTCTCTGGTATTCCACCAGTGCCACAGCAGGAACGCTATACAGGCTGCAAAGCCGATCTCATCACTCAGCGGATAAGTTGCCAGCATCATTGCGGCTGCTGCAAATGCCCAGATACGTTCCCAGATCTTGAGATGTCCGCGCAGGAAGCCGATTGCTGCGGCACCCCACATGACAATGCTGAGCAGAGCCTTGCCGATCATGTAGGCGACAGCAGGCCAGAAGCCCATGCTTTCCGCCAACGGGCCGCCATCCTGCAACATGATGACCGGTGCATAAACCGCCATGAACGGCACCGCAAAACCGGCTACGGCAATACGCACGGCCTGCATGCCGATTTTCATACCGGACTCTTTGGCAATCGGGGCAGCAGCAAATGCAGCCAGAGCTACAGGTGGTGTCAGGTCGGCCATAATTCCGAAATAGAACACGAACATATGCGACACCAGCAGGGGCACATCCAGCATCAGCAATGCAGGACCTGCGATCGACGAGGTGATAATATAGTTCGGGATTGTCGGGATACCCATGCCGAGGATCAGACAGGTAATCATTGTCAGCACGAGCGACAGGAACAGCGAATTTTCACCCACGCTAACAATCACACGCGCAAAGCTTGATCCGGCACCGGTAAGCGCCAGCACGCCGATGATGACGCCAACAAGCGCACAAGCCACGCCAACGGGCAGCGCATTCTTGGCACCTTCCGCAAGGCTTTCAAGGCAGAGACGCAGGGTCTCACGACCGCCACGCAGCACGAAATTGACCAGAACCAGTGCCGTAATCAGCAGCAGGATCAGAGTAATGCCGCGGATTTCAAGGCCTAAAATATTGAAGCTGGTGCCGAAAGCTGCAGCGGACATCAGACCCAGCGCGACCCAAAACAACACGCGTACGGCCATCGGCATATTGGCAGAGACCGGAACACCGAGAATGATCAGCGCGGTCAGCCCCATGCCCACGGTTCCGGCGAACAGTGGCGTATAGCCGGAGAACAGCAGCCAGACGAGTGCCACAAGCGGCAGGATCAGATACCAGTGCTTACGCAAGGCGCCGAGCGCACTTGGCAACTCAGCTTTTGACAGGCCTTTCAGGCCAAGACGACCGGCCTCCAGATGCACCATGATAAATACGGTGACGAAGTAGAGGATTGCCGGAACAATCGCTGCTTTCACGATTTCCAGATATGGCAGGCCGAGCGTTTCCGCCATGATGAAGGCAACAGCGCCCATCACCGGTGGCATAATCTGTCCGCCCATTGAGGCAACCGCTTCCACGCCACCAGCAAAGGCCGGTTTGAAGCCGGAGCGTTTCATCAGTGGGATGGTGAAGGCACCGGTAGTGACCACATTGGCCACACCGGAACCGTTGATGGTGCCCATCAGAGCGGAGGAGATCACCGAGACTTTAGCAGGGCCGCCGCGCGATGAGCCGACTGTGCCCATGGCGACATCATTGAACAACTGGATCATGCCTGCGCGTTCAAGAAACGCACCGAACAGGATGAACAGAAAAATATAGCTGGATGAGACGTAAATCGGCGTGCCGTAAATACCTTCTGTTCCCAAAAACAGGACTTCGACAACCTGTTCGAAATCATAACCGCGATGATTGAGCGGTGAAGGCAGATATTGGCCGAACAGCCCGTATAATAAGAAAATCGCGCAGATTAACGGCAGCGTCCAGCCCATCATGCGCTGCCCTGCCCAGAATACCAGACCAACTGCCAATATGCCGATAACGATATCCTGCATCTCCGGTTCACCGGCGCGGATGATCAGATCATTATAGAATACCCAGTGATAGAAGCTTACAGCAAAGGCCAATATGGCTGTTGACCACATCAACAGTTTTTTAAAAGAACCCTGTGGTGCCGCATTGGCATAAAGTCCGAATAATAACAGCAGCAAAAAGCCGACATGAACGGAGCGTACGACCTGACTTGGCAGCGGCGAATAGGCCGCTGTCCAGAGCTGGAATACGGAAAAAGCGACGGCAATAGCAAACAGCACACGGGCACCGGAGCTGACGCCCCAACCCGGAATGTGCTCGGCTGATTCAACCGCATTGGTTTCTGATGAAGACATGAATTTAAAACCGCGTAAAATGATATCAATAAGCGCAGAAGGCAGCCGCACTACCCGTTTTAGCAACAGATAATGCGGCGCTCATAATTTGCTTCAGACGGGTGTCCCCGCAATTAAGGCGTTGTTATTAAATGCCTTTTTCTTTGTAGTAACGCATTGCACCCGGATGGATCGGGGTCGGGGAAACAATGGTGTTTTTATCAAGCTTGATCATTTTTGCAGCGGAATGTGCCGCAGCCAGCTGGTCGAGATTTTCGAACAGGCCTTTAGTCATCTGATAGACCAGTTCTTCATCCATGTCCGGGCGCACGATCAGGTAATTGATCACCGATGCGGTAGTTACGTCTTTGTCCTGACCGCTATAGGTATTGGCCGGAATTGTGTTGACAAGATATGGCGCACCGATCTTCTCGATAATATCGGCAGGGACTTCTACCACATTGATTTCAACCGCATTAGCCAGATCGCGCAGCGATGCGACGCCAAGACCGGAGGATTGCAAAGTGGCATCCAGTTGGCGGTTTTTCATCAGTTCAACGGATTCTGCGAATGGCAGATATTCCACCTTGCCCAGATCGTCATAGGACAGACCGGCGGCATGAAGAATGGTTTTCGCATTCAGCTCGGTGCCGGATTTTGGCGCGCCAACAGAGAGACGTTTGCCCTTCAGGTCAGCCAGTGTTTTGATGCCGGACTCTTTGGAAGCAACGATCTGCACATAATTCGGATAGATTGCAGCGAGGGTGCTGATATTTTCCAGTTTCTTTTTGAAACCGGCCTCTTCATTGCCTTCCCATGCGTCACGCAGGGAGTCACCCAGTGTAAAGCCAAGTTCACCGCGCCCGCTATTGATCAGATTGATATTTTCAATCGAAGCTTTGGTTGCCTGTACAGACGGGCGGGCATTCGGAATGCCGGAATAAATTTTCTCAAGCGCTACACCCATCGGATAATAAACACCGCTCGTGCCGCCGGTCAGAATATTGATAAAATCCTGTGCTTTGGCTTCTGCCGCAGCAAATGTCATTGTGACGGCTGCAAACGCCGACAAAAGTGTCTTTTTACCCAAATATCCCATAGAATCCTCCATATTCATTTCAGGCCGGTTCTCCCGCAAAATCAGCTGGTTAAGCTATCTGCACCGGTTCTGTTTCTGCACTGATAATCTCAAAGCAGTTATCAACAATCATTGCGAAGATTGCTCGTCCTCGTGAAAAAATGTAATGCCTCTAAAGTATTAGATTCATTACATTACATGAAAATGCTGATCGCAATTCAGGCGTGATCTTTTATGAACTTGGCTGTCTGTGCAACTAAAAAATCGAATGACTGTTTTTTGATTTTTTGAAATCCGGCATATTCATTGCTAATCAATTGATTTTATTCAGTATGCTTTGTCATTCTCTGTGTGCATAAAATTATACTCAAACTTTGTTGTTCAGCAGGAATAGTTTTTTCGCAAAGCTTGCGGTGCCACCTTAAAGCCGGATATAGCTGTTACATGTTCACATGAACGGTGCGCGGAGGAAATGTGCTGTTCTGACATTGTGGACGAAGCATAATGGGAGTGAGAAATGAACGGTGCTGATAGCCTTTGCGACACCCTGCTGGCGCATGGGATCGATGTCTGTTTTGCCAATCCGGGCACATCAGAAATGCATTTTGTGGCAGCGCTTGATCGCAAACCGCAAATGCGCTGCGTATTGGGTCTGTTTGAAGGCGTGGTAACAGGTGCAGCCGACGGCTATGGCCGTATGGCGGATAAGCCGGCAGCAACTTTGCTGCATCTGGGCTCCGGCCTTGGTAACGGCGTTGCGAATTTACACAATGCTAAGCGAGCAAAAACACCGATCGTCAATATTGTCGGCGATCATGCAACATATCATCTGAAATATGATGCGCCGCTGACCAGTGATATTGAATCGCTGGCACGTCCGGTTTCCGGCTGGGTGAAGACGTCTAAATCCGCCGATGACATTTCAGCAGATACGGCTGAAGCTTTTGCCGCAGCGTGCAATGCACCGGGGCAGGTGGCAACGCTGATCCTGCCAGCCAACACCGCATGGACAGAAGCGCCACAGCAGATTGTGCAGCCTCTGACCCGCCCGCAACGTCGCAAGGTTGATGCTGATGCAGTGCGCGAAGCAGCTAAAGCGCTGCGCAACGGTAAACGCACGCTCATTCTGCTCGGCAATTTTGCATTGCGTGCCAGTGCGATGGAAATCGCCAGCCGTATTGCACAAACATCCGGTGCGCGTTTGTTGGCGCAGCAATCCAATGGCCGTATTGAGCGCGGTGCAGGTCGTGTTGCTGTTAATCGTGTGCTTTATCGTGTGGATGATGCACTGGCTGATCTGGCGGATATTGAACAGGTTGTGCTGCTTGGAGCAAAAATTCCGGTCGCTTTCTTCGCCTATCCGGGCAAACCGAGCACTTTCCTGCCGGAGGGTTGTGCAGTTGTTGATTATGCCGGTGAAGCAGATGACCAGCTTTATGCTTTGCAGGCACTGGCCGATGAAATGAATATTCCGGCATCTGTCACACCACTGCTCAATCAGCGTGGTGAGAAAGTCATGCCGACCGGTGTGCTGGATGATGACAAAATCAGCGCCATTGTTGCATCGCTGCTGCCGGAAAATGCGATTATTGTTGATGAATCCATTACGTCGGGTCGTGAAATGTTCGGTCTGACACATCAGTCAGCACCGCATGATTTTCTGCAGCTGACAGGTGGTGCAATCGGTATTGGTTTGCCGCTGGCAACCGGTGCGGCTGTGGCCTGTCCTGATCGTCAGGTGGTGGCTTTGCAGGCTGATGGCAGCGGCATGTATACGATGCAGGCGCTGTGGACTCATGCCCGTGAGAACCTGAATATTATCACCATCATCTTCGCTAATCAGCGCTATGCAATCCTGCATGGTGAACTGCAGAATGTCGGTGCCGGTGCTCCGGGACGCAATGCACAGCGCATGTTCGATCTGGTCGAACCGACGATTGACTGGGTGAGCCTTGCCAAAGGTGTCGGTGTTGAAGGTGCCCGTGCGACAACAGCAGAACAATTTGCTGATTTGTTTGCCGCAGCAAGCAAGCGCAAAGGCCCGTTCCTGATTGAAGCGATGATTTAAAATAATTGTGGCAGGGTTAAGCCCTGCCACAACTCTCACACTTGAGTAGCTTTTTCAGAACGCTCTTTAATGACATTCAGCACGATGGAATGGAAATCATTGAGGAAAATCTGACCCCACCAGTCGCAATAAATATTAATCGGCGTTGCGATGCGATATTGCGTTTTAAGCGTCAGCCGCGCGCGGTTTTCATCAATCGGTTCCAGCGAATATTCACCATAATCCAGTCCCAGATAGTCGCTGTTAACGCTGATATGCGCTTCCACCGCTTTGGGAATTGATGTGTCGCTGAAACGGAAATCCCAGCGCAGATAACGGTTTTCCTGCCAGCCGGTGATGACTTCTTCAAAATTGACACCTTTGCCCCATTTCAGATGGCGCACGGCACCAACACCGGAACCGGTGATACGGGCATCTTCGGGTTTCGGCACGCCGACAATACTGTGGCTGAAAGTCATGCCTAATTCGTCAGGGCGAATATCAGGAATTGCCAGTGTATTGTTCCAGATCACATGGGCAGGCGCGTTAATTTCAATCACTGTGGTGACGGAACTGAAGTGATCCTGATACTCAATCTGATTTTCCAGTGGCAGCGCAAGGAAAGGCAGTGCAATCACGAAAGTGACACTGCGTTTGGAATGATACTGACGTAAAAACCGCATGGTAGTATAAACACCAAGCGCCGTGCCTGCAAAGAAAAAGGGGGCAGCCATGGCCACACAAATACCAGCCTCACCAAAGATAATCATTGAGATGAGGATAAAGCCGAGCATGCAAAGCATGGCGGTTTTCATATGCTTGCGGATGCTGCCAGTGCCACGCGGGTCTATCTGAATAATCAGCAGGCTGGTGATTGCCATCGGCATTAGGATCAGGCCGGTGATAAAGGCCATCCCGCTACCCTCTCGTATCAGCCAGATGAGAATGTATAGCACCACCGCATAGAGCGTTGTTACGAAGATACTCAGCCAGAAACGGTCGGATGAAGGTTCTTTATGATTTTCAGACATAGGGTTTCTTAGACCAGCTTGGGCGGGCAGGACAACCGCCAAGGCTTGTCCCTTGCAAATAAACTTGCTAGAGCTTGGAAGAATGACACGGGGTGTCCTGTTTAACAGGGCTGAGATTTTAAACCCGTTGAACCTGATCCAGCTCATACTGGCGAAGGGATGTCTGTGTGCCCAGCCGTATTCACTGCGGTGCAAGCCCTTATTCCCTTGGCCGGCCATTTCTTAAGGCAAGGGAATTATCATGTCTGAACCAGTCCTTCTTCCGCTTCATAAGCAGCTTGTCCTCGTTACCGGTGGTGCGCGTGGCCTTGGACGCGACCTTGTGAAAGCCTTTCTGGGCGAAGGTGCACGTGTTGTAATCAATTATCACACAAGTGCAGATGCTGCCGCAGAACTGGCAGCACTGGCACCGGAAAAGGCACTGGCTGTGCAGGCCGATGTGACGGATGCGCAGGCTGTGCAGGCACTTTTTGCCGAGGCGCAACAGCATTTTGGTACGCCGGTCACAACTGTGGTCAATAATGCTTTGCCGGCATTCAGCTTTAACGGCGATGCCCGTGCCCATGCGGACGTTATTAGCTGGGAGCAGATCAATCAGCAGATGGAAGGCATTGTGCGCGGCGCACTCAACACCACGCAGGCTGCACTTGCCGGTATGGAACAAGCCGGTTTTGGCCGTATCATCAATATCGGCACCAATCTGTTTCAAAATCCGGTGGTTCCGTACCATGACTATACTGCGGCTAAAGCGGCGCTGCTGTCGCTGACCCGTACTTTGGCGCAGGATCTGGGTGAAAAGAACATTACAGTGAATATGCTCTCCGGCGGACTGCTGCGTACCACCGATGCCTCTGCTGCAACGCCGGAAGCTGTGTTCGATTATATCGCCTCTGCCACACCGTTGCGCCGTGTGACGACACCTGCGGAATTCGCAGATACCGCGCTGTTTTTCGCTTCACCATGGGCGCGTTCTGTAACCGGTCAAAATCTGGTTGTTGACGGCGGATTGGTGAAAAACTGATGCGGGAAATGCACCTTAATCTGTTTATCTTCGGTTGCGGGCATCACCGAGCAGCATGGCGGCATCCGCAATCGGCAGTCGAGCAGCTCAGTGATATCAGCTATTACACAAATCTGGCGCAGATTGCCGAGCGCGGCAAATTTGATGCGATTTTCTTCGCCGACTGGCATGCGATTGATAATATTGCGGATGGCCCGCGCAGTTATTTCGACCCGCTGACCTTGCTGGCCGCACTGGCAGGCGTAACCGAGAAAATCGGGCTGATCAGCACGGTATCCAGCACATTCACAACGCCGTTTCATGCGGCGCGGACACTGGCTTCACTCGATCATTTGTCGAAGGGGCGCATCGGCTGGAATGTTGTGACCTCAATGTTTGATAGTGAAGCACGCAATCATGGCTATGAGAGCATGCCACCACATGAGTGGCGGTACGGCCGCGCGGCAGAATTTATCGAAGCGGTACAGAAATTGTGGGATTCATGGGATGCGGATACGATTACCTGTGACCGTTCCAGTGATTATGCCCGCAAAGACGGCTTGCGAGCGATCCACCACAAAGGTGAGCATTTTACCACACAAGGGCCATTGACGATCCCGCGCCCGCCGCAGGGGCAACCGGTATTGTTTCAGGCAGGCGCATCCGATCAGGGCAGAGCCTTGGCCGCAGAAAAAGCCGAGGCAATTTATGCGGTGGCTTATGATCTGCCCGCTGCACAAGATTACTATCGCGATATTCAGCGCCGTGCAAAACTGGCGGGACGGAGTGCTGGCATACCGGTGATGCCGGGTCTGGTCACCTATGTGGCTTCCACACAAGCAGAAGCGAAAGCCAAGCAGCGGGAACTCGACGAATTGCTGCCGACAGCGGATTCCCTTCGCCAACTTGGCATGTTTATCGGGCAGGATTGTTCCGGCTGGGAGCTTGATGCGCCAGTGCCAACCTTGCCGCCACTTGAAGATTTCACAGGGCCGAAGGGGCGCTATGCGACCATTCTTCGGATTATTGAAACGGAACAGCCGACATTACGGCAGCTGCTCGGACGTTTGGCAGCAGGTGGCGGACATTGCACAATTGTGGGCACACCTGAGGCAATTGCGGATCAGATGGAATTATGGTGGCGTAATGAGGGGGCAGACGGTTTCAATCTGATGCCGCCGTCCTTGCCGTCTTCGATTGAGGATTTCGTTGAACAGGTGGTGCCGGTTCTGCAAAAGCGCGGCTTGTTCCGTTCAGACTATCAGACGGATACATTGCGCGGGCATTTGTGCTTACCGCTCACAGATAAGCCATAGATGACCCTCAAACGTGACGCTGATAATAATGAAATGATTTGGCGGGTGGCAATAATTACATCCGCCAATAAAGGATAAATGAATGTTCCGGTATTCCACTGCAGCCGTAATAGGCCTGCTGCTTTCTGTTGTGTCATTTTCTGCATCTGCAGAGGAGCAAAACATGCTTAAGCGGGCTGATGGCAGTGTGATCAACTGGTATCTGGAAAAGCCGCTGACAACAGAGAAAACAGGCTTGATCATTCTGGCGCAAGGCTCCGGCTGTCAGTCTGTGACTACAAGCGAGAATATCAAGCTGGCGCGCTCGGCTTTTCCTGATTTGAGCGCGCTGACAGTGGATAAATACGGTGTTGCAACCGGCGACAATCCACCGGATCCTTTTGACAAGGATTGCTCAGCCTCTTTCCGAGCCTATCACACGATGACGCAGCGTGTTGAGGATTATCTGCAAGTGCTGGAGAGCCTCAAACAGGCGCCATGGTGGAATGGCCAGCTGGTATTGTTCGGCGGCTCTGAGGGCGGGGATATTGCAGCACGACTGGCCGCTAAAACCAAGGCCGATGCGGTGATCCTGTTATCGACCGGTGGTGGTACGAGCTTCGGTGAGATGGTTAAACAGTCAATGGAAGGCGAGATGCTGCTCAACAAGGTGCCAAAGGAACATTGGCCGCAAGTTGATAAAGAATTCGCTCATGCCAGAGCCAATCCGCAAAGCAGCGAAACATGGGCAGGTTCCAGCTATCGTTTCTGGGCGGATGCCATTGATCACCGGCCGGTTGATGCAATGTTACAGTCCGATGCTGCCCTACTGCTCATTCAGGGCAGTGCTGACACGTCAACGCCGGTAAGCAATGCACGTATGACACTGGATGCGTTTGATGAAGCCAAACGTTGTAATCTGACATATTGGGAATTTGCCGGTTATAGCCACGGGATGCAGGATGCACAGGGTACCAGCCGTATGGCTGATGTGCTTGCGCAGGCCGGTTTCTGGCTCAAAAAGCAACTTGCAAACGGCAAGCCGGTTGTCTCTTGTACCCCAGCCAAATAGTTCAGAGCTGGTTTGTACAGGGCAAAACCATACGGCTTTGCCCTGTACTCATAGTTTTGGCGATCAGAGCGATCGGTTATTGAGGATTTTATCAATCAGTCCCCATTCCAGTGCCTCTTCTGCGCTCATAAACCGGTCACGGTCCAGTGTTTGCTCGACCTCTTCATAGCTACGGCCGCAATGTCTGGCATAGAATTCAATAACGCGATGCTTGGTTTTGCGCATCTCTTCCGCCTGAATGAAAATATCCGATGCCTGCCCCTGAAAACCGCCAAGCGGCTGATGCACATGCAGGCTGGCATTGGGCAATGCTGCACGTTGCCCCGGTTCGCCTGCCATCAGCAGAAACGACCCCATAGAACGTGCTGTTCCCATACATAAGGTGTGCACCGGTGCGTGAATATAATGCATCGTGTCATAGATGGCCAAGCCGCTGGTGATTGAGCCGCCGGGGGAGTTGATATAAAGACTGATCGGTTTCTTCGGGTTTTCAGCTTCCAGAAACAGCAATTGTGCGCAGACCAGCGCCGATATTGTGTCATTGACCTCACCATTGAGGAAAATGATCCGCTCGCGCAGCAGGCGGGAATAAATATCGAAAGAGCGTTCACCCAGTGCCGATTGTTCAACGACCATAGGGACGAGTTGCATCATCTCGCGCATCGGCAAGCTCCGTTCTTCAATGATTTAAAATTATGCTGTTTTACGCGGCACGCATGACGGATTGCAGATTGATGTTCGCCGCTTGCGGTTTCAGATGCAGGCGCGCATCATCAAGCTCATGGATAATGGTGAGGCTGGTACCGCCATTGTCATTTGCTGCAATCTGAAAGGTAACCACACTTTCAAGAAAGGGCGGTTCTGCCTCCCGCATCCGGTAGGAGGCTTGTTTTTCCGGTATGAGTGCTACCGGCTCAGATCGGGATAAATCCTGTTCCGGCAGCCAGTTTGCCCGCAGCTCAGGAATGCTGATGGCGCGCCAGACTTTTTGCGGACTGGCGTCGAACTCATATTCAAAGACCAGTCTGACAGCTGCTTCCGTATTGTCTTTCTCAGTCATTGATCCATATCCTTCAGCAAGGTCTTGAGAGCATCCATACGCGCAGGCCAATAAATGCGGTATTTTGTGAGCCATTGCGCAATCAAAGCAAGCCCGTCCGGATCGACTTCATAATTCACATAGCGGCCAAAGCGTTGTTCTCTGATCAGTCCTGCGCTCCGCAAGACAGCGAGATGCTGAGACATGGCCGGCTGGCTGATCTCCATACCTTCTCGTAAAGAACTGGCATTCATACTGCCTGACGCCAGCTTTTCGAAAATAGTACGTCGTGTCGGATCGGCTAAAGCCTTGAAGATATCATTTTCGCTCATGAACTACACATAAGTCAATACTTATGTGATTCGCAAGGGCTTCCATTAAAATTCCGAAATTTTCACCATAAAACATATAAAACGGGATGTGCATAAATTCCTATATACGGATTAGCAGATATCGTTATATTGTTCTAAATTACCAAGGAGAAATATAGTGTTATTCAAGCGCGTCGCTATCAATCTGATTCTGATTTGTATGGTGGTATCCGGTGCTGCAGCGCAAACGCTATCTAAGCCGGCGAACAAACCAATCCTGGTGATTTCCGGCTCTATTCAAAATAAAAACAAAGAAAAAACCGCAGAGTTCGATCGTGAAATGCTCATTGCGCTCGGTCTGCAGGTCGTTGAAACCACCAATCCCTGGTATGACGGCAAAACACGGTTTGAAGGCGTGCACCTCGATCAGTTGATGAAGCTGGTGGGTGCCAAAGGAACGACAATCCGGATTGTGGCGCTTAATGATTATGTGACCACGATTCCTTTGGACGATTTTAAGAAATTCAAAGTCATATTGGCGATGAAACGTGATGGCAACTTTATAACCGTACGCGAAAAAGGCCCGCTTTTTATCATCTATCCATATGACAGCGATCCGCAACTGCAAAGCCAGACCTATTATACGCGATCGGCGTGGCAGGTCTCTGAAATTATCGTCGAATAGGGGCTGTATGTGAGGCGCATACTCGGGGTCATTATTTGTTGTTTTATGCTGGCAACGGGCTACATCGCCTATGTCATTGCTGAACGACAAACATCCCTGCAAACATTTTTGCGCTATAATGACTCCTGGGCGATCAGCCAGATGTTATCTGAATATCTGCGCCTTGAGGAACGGCTTGCCGCCTTTGCTCTGGGGGCAGAAGGAGCTGATCGCGATGAAGTGCAGCTACGGTTGGATATTATCTTCAGCCGTTTGGAAGCGATGGAACAGGGCACTTTACAGGATTTTATTGAACGGAACCCCGAACATTCCCAGTTGATTTCAGACCTGAGCAATTTGCTGACGAAAATTGACAGTCAGTTTGATGAGCTGGATGCAGAGAAAATTAAAGCGCTGCTGCCTGAAATGAACAGTTTCGATAAGCCGCTGACAGCACTTGCTTCGTCTTCCGTAACCTATGATGTCAGCGTGATTAATAATGCGCAACAGGAAGTGCGGCAGTTACATTTGATCTATACGGGTGTTGCAGGCGGGCTGATCATTTTCGGGATTGCGCTGGTTGTTTTACTCATGCGTCAGAATGTGTTGCTGAACCGTGCGCATGGCCGCATGCAGCGCCTGACTGAAAATTTGCAGGAAGCTTCCGGTGAGTTAAAAACACAAAACGACCTGCTGGAACACTCCGCTCATCATGATGCGCTGACAGGTCTGCCTAACCGCGTTTTATTTCGCCAAAATCTTGAAGCCCGTATGCAGTTTTCACGAGACGGCGGGCCGGTTGCAGTGGTGCTGTTATTCGACCTTGACGGCTTTAAAGACGTCAATGACACGCTGGGGCATGATGTCGGCGATCTGTTGCTGCAAGTGGTGGCCAGCCGGTTCAGAGCTTCCAGCGAAAAAGGCGATTTGATTTGCCGTCTGGGCGGTGATGAGTTTGCGGTGATATCTGCGGATTTATGTCCCGTATCTGCCTATGCCTATGCTCAGCATCTGATGGAGGTTATCAGCCTGCCTTACCTGATCAATGATCATGAAATTAAAATCGGAACATGCAGCGGTGTTGCAATCTTCTCCGATGAGCCGGAAATGGAAGAGTTGTTTAAGCACGCAGACCTTGCGCTTTACGAAGCAAAAGCCATGGGCACCGGCCATATTTCGATTTTCCAGCCTTATATGCAGACGCGCTTGCTGGAGAAAAAAGCCTTTGAAGCCGATTTGCTGAGTGCTTTGAAGAACAATGAAATGGCAGTTTTTTATCAACCACAGGTTAATACCTATACGCGCGAGATTTGCGGTTATGAGGCGCTGTTGCGCTGGAAACACCCGCAACGCGGCTCAGTCTCACCGGCTGAATTTATTCCGGTGGCAGAGAAAATCGGCCTAATCCATGAACTGGGTGACTGGGTGCTCAAAGTGGCCAGTGAAGAGGCTGCGAGCTGGCGCGAGCCACTCAAAATCGCGGTGAATTTATCGCCTTTCGAATTTATTGCGCCCGATCTGGTGCAGCGCGTTGAGGCGATTTTGCGGGAAACCGGACTTGCTCCGCAACGTCTTGAGCTGGAAATCACGGAATCTGCTCTGCTCAATAAAAATGAACTGACATTGCAGGCGCTTCGCGGCTTTAAAGCGATGGGTATCCAGATTGCGATGGATGATTTTGGTACCGGTTATTCCTCACTCGGCAGTCTCAGCAGCTTTCCTTTTGATAAAATCAAAATTGACCGCACCTTTATCCATGATCTGACAACCAATCCGGATGCACGGGCCATTGTCGAACTGGTGACAGGTATCGGCCAAAGCCTTGGTATGATTACCATCGCAGAAGGTATTGAAACCGAAGAAGAACTGGAATGTCTTAAACAGGTTGGCTGTGATCAGGTGCAGGGTTATCTGTTCGGGCATCCGGTTCCGGCCTGTGAGCTTAAACATCTGCAATAACTAAAAATAATATTAGAAATGTACAATTTCTTGTGGAACTGTTTATTGCAAACTGTCCTATAAGGGAGAGAACATGGACGGCTGTGCTTTGCTTTGACGTCTTTGAAAATCTCAAGTGTCAAAGGAGAGCTGCCGTGAGCACCGTCACGTTACACGGAATTAAAATCCCATTATCGCCGGATGAGGTTTCTCCTGTGATCTGGCAGGCGATTGTCAGCGGACGCTATGAAGCAAAAGAAGCCAAATGGGTGTTTAAAGCTGTTAAGAGCGGTGACCGGGTTCTGGAGCTTGGTTCCGGCATTGGCGTGATCACATCGCTGATGGCGACAGTTGTGGATGTGCAGATCTGGGCTTTTGAAGCCAATCCTTCAACCGCAGACCTTGCACGCCGTGTGATTGATCTCAACACCACCGGCAATGTGTCTTTATCGCAAGGTATTCTGACTGCAGGTGCACCGGCAGACCATCGTTTTTATGTGCGTAAAGATCTCTGGATGTCCTCAATGGATAAAGATCAGGGGCCTTATGAGCGTGAAATCTCGCTGGCCTCTGCCAATATTGATGATTTTATCGCGGAACATAAGATCAATGTTCTGGTAATGGATATTGAAGGCGCTGAGCGCGATCTGCTGCAAAAGGCCGATCTGAACGGTGTTGAGCGTATTTTCCTCGAACTTCACGACCATCTTTACGGGTTAGCCGGTATCCGCGATATGACACAGGCACTGGCTGCAAAAGGCTATGCCTATGACCCGCGCGGTTCTTACGGTCCTTGTGTCCTGTTTTCCAAAGATGAAGCTATTCGTGAATATGAAGACGATGATGCAGAAACTGCGATTGCCTGAGCATTCGAGCATTTCACAGTCAAGTTGGATCAACTTGACGTCGGGATAATGCGACAAATTAAAGAATCTAGAGCGAGCACAGTGATCCAACATGAATGTAAACCGCTCTAGGTTGGTAATTCTTAAATAAAAAAAAGCCCAAACCAGTAATGGTTTGGGCTTTAGTATTACTTGATTTCGTCTCCGGTAACCGGACCTTCCCAGTTTGGTTTCCAGCCAAGTTCAGGAGCCACATATTTGGCGAAAGACTCCAGAATATGCAGGTTATATTCCGGTCCAAGCTGGTTCGGAATGGTCAGCATTAGTGTATCGGCCAGAGCAATGGCGCGATCTTTCTTCAGCTCTTCAATCAGCTTGTCCGGTTCCGCTGCATAGGTGCGTCCGAATGTGGAGCGGAAGCCATCAATCATGCCAACGCCGTCATGCTTTTCACCCGCATTGCTGAAATAAGCTGCATCCTGCGTATTCACAATCGGGAAAATGCTGCGGCTGACCGAAACACGCGGTGCGCCCTTGTGACCGGCCTGACGATAAGCTTCACGAAAACGAAGGATCTGCTCCGCCTGTAGCTCATCAAAAGGCATGCCAGCATCTTCCGTCAACAAGGTCGAGGACATCAGATTCAGACCTTGCTGGCCTGTCCATTCTGCGCTTTCCCTTGTTGCCGAACCCCACCAGATATGATCACGCAATGTGCTTGAGCGCGGCTCAATCGGCATGAACTGACCGCCGGTCATACTGCGCTCACCTTTGGCCAGAGGTTCGCCGTCAATCGCACGCATAAACAGATCAAATTTCGGGCGGGCGATATCTGCACCTCGCGGATCGGTTGAACCGGTATAACCAAAGGCTTCATAACCGCGTACCACTGTTTCCGGTGAACCACGGCTGATGCCAAGGGCAATACGTCCGTCTGCGAGAATGTCGAGCGCGGCAGCTTCCTCCGCCAGATAGAGCGGATTTTCATAGCGCATATCGATAACGCCGGTACCAACTTCGATATGTTTGGTTTTGGCTGCGATTGTTGCCAGCAACGGCATTGGCGAAGCCTGCTGACGGGCAAAGTGATGCACGCGGAAATAAGCACCATTTACACCGAGTTCATCAGCACCCACACCAATATCAACAGCCTGTTTCAGCATATCGCTGGCTGAACGGGTTTGTGACCCTTGTGCGTTTACGTAGTGACCAAAACTTAAAAAACCAAAGGCTCTCATGGAATGTCTCCTGCCGCCAAAGCGGTTTCAATAATTGTTGGTCTGGATATAGTATGGACAGGGAACGGAGACAAAGCTTGCAAATAGGACACTGTGTTCACCCTGTGGCTTCTGCATGAGCCACAATGTGTTGTTAAAGCTGTTACTATGAGCGATCTTATTGTTTTTCAGCGATGACGCGGCGGCGTTTTTGATCGGGCTGCAATGATATGCCGGTATGAAACTGCAGTTCCGGCAAGCGCGCCTTTATTGCAAAAGCCTGTTTCTGTAAATTCCGACTCACATCCTGAGATGCCTGCTTAAAATCGGTTGTTTCCAACCAGATGTCTAACCTATCCTGACCGTGTTGCACGGCTCTGTAATCCCGAATAGAGCTCCTGCTGGTTGCCATAGCCTGCCGGATGAGATCGGACGGGATCATTTGTGGTGCGCCATTGTCCCCGTGCCAATAGAGAATATCATCGCAGCGACCTTCAATTCGTTTCAGCCGTAAGCTGGCACAACCACAAGGGCAGGGCTCAGGATCAAGGATCAGAATATCAAATAGCCGGTATTTCAGCACCGGTTGGGTTTCGCGTGTCAGATCGGTAATGATCGGCGCGAAAGCACCACTGGCTTCATCAATCACATCACGTTCAATATGCACATAGGCTTCATTGAGATGCATATTACCGGCGCGGCAGGTCATGCCGAGCACGCCTTCTGTGCATTGATAGACCTGATCGACGCGTGTGCCAAACGCTGCTTCAATCGCGGTTTGATCTTCAGGCGACAGCACCTCCGCCACTGATATAATACAGCGCGGTGCAATATTGATGATACGATCTTGCTGTGCTTGCGCGAGAAGGCCAAGAATTTGTGCCGGTGCAATCAGAACAGTTGGCTGTTGTTTGGTCAGTCTTGGCAGATGCTCGCTGAAAATCTGCAACAAATCATAAAATTCAAAGCTGATCAGAGCATTGCCGAGCCGCTCATAGAGCATATTATTGGCACGCAGAAACAGTGACACACGCTGCCGTTGCAAAAATGACGGTGAGAAACGCCCCAGCATTAGTGCTGCCCACAGCGCCCGTTCGCGTTTGTTCGACGCAAAAAGCCCGCGCTGTCCTGACGTACCGGTGGAAAGGCCGACGGCAATATTGCCGATCATCGGAGCAAAATTGCGCTCCTGCTCCGAAGTCAGTGCAATTTTCAGCGCTTCTTCTTTGGTAATACCGGCGGTGTTGATCACTGTGAAATGCTCCATCATCAGCGCTTTATTCATCAAAGGCCATTCAGATAGCGGCTTATTGGCATAAGGCGCATAGAAGGGCGAGCGCGGCATAATATTGCGGCGCAGATGTTGGAACGCTTTATTCTGATGGTGTTCAATCGCATCACGCGAGGCGAAACCCTTGCCATAACGGGTACGTAGAAAGACAGAAAGCGGGTTCATTCTCACACCTCGCCGTCATTCATAGGATAGGCTTCGGTGCAATGGGACGCCATAATCCGCACTTGTGGATATGAGAGATGAAATGCGCGAAGTCTGGCAAATGTATCAATAAAAGCATCGCGGTCACCAAGACGGCGCAAAGTCATATCCGGTGGCAGCCGGTTGGCTTTGAGGGCTTCAAGACTCCAGATCGCATCGGCAACCAGAAAGATCGCGCCCTGTGTCGTCGCAGGCAAAAACAACCCTGTCTGGCCAAAGCCATGACCCGGCAGTGCTACAACCAACGCTGACTGATCGCCGAGCAGATCATAACCATCGCCAAAAGCGCTAAGCCCGTAAGGCGCAAGGCTGATACGCGGCAAGGTTTCCACCGTTTGCAAGTCCAGAGATTGCAGTTTGTCGCGGATCATTGCCGGACAGCCGGCCTGCAAACTTGCAATCCGGCCGGTGTCCAGTTTTTCAATTGCGGCACGCGATGTGATGACCGGTGGTATGGTGGCGAGATCAAACAGGCCAGCGACATGATCGGCATGCAGATGTGAAAGAAACACCAGATCCGGCGCGCCGAAGCCGCGCTTTGCAAGCTGATCGGGCAGAGTATCGGCTGGCTGAAACGTAACCGGTGTCAGCCAGCGATAAATCCGCTCGGGAAAGGGCTTCGTGGCCTGTGCGAACAAAGCGCCGTAACCGGTATCGAATAAAATTGTCCCACGCTCAGGATGGCGCAGTACTGCAATACCGGCCGGAAAGCGGGCAATACGCCAAGGCGCCCCGCGTTGGGTCATTGCCAGCGGGCCGCTGCAATAACCGACACGAAAAGAGGTAAAATCCAGAACGGTTTCAGAGACTGGCTGCATAGTCTTTAATACCATCTTCAATCGATACAGCAGGGTTATAGCCGAGCTTTTGCTGCGCTTTGCTGATATCCAGTGTCAGGCTGCGCCCAAGCGATGCGACCGCCTGACAAGTCAGAACCGGTTCCTGATGCGGTGCAAAAATACGATGCAGAAATTCCAGCCCTTTGGCCAGTTTCATGGCTCTGTCATAGGAAATATGGATTTCCTTCGGTGCAGAATGGTTTAGGGCACAGACAGCGGCCAGTAATTCTGAAAACTTGTAGGCTTTGCCGGAGGTGATGTTGAATATTTCACCATTTGCATTGTCATTGAAGCCGGCCAGTGCCATTGCACGCGCTGCATCCGACACATGGGTGATGTCGATTAAAGTTTGCCCGCCGCCGATCATCGGTACACGGCCGCGCTTAATCGCCTGTAACAGACGCGGCATCAACGAGCGGTCACCGGTGCCGTAAATGGCTCTGGGGCGCAGAGCGGTTGTGCGCATTCCCCCAGTCTGATCTGCTGCAAGGACGAGACATTCCGCTTCATATTTGGTGCGGGCATAATGACTGGGAAAATGTGCTGGCAACGCGGCATTTTCCGTCAGGTTCAAGCGATCCTGTCCGTTGGCATAAATACTCGGTGAGGATGCAAAAACAAAGCGTGCTGCACCGGCTTTACGCGCCGCATCAAGCAAACGCTGTGTGGCGGTAACATTCACAGCCTGAAAAATCTGCGCCTTACCCCATGCGGTTGAAAGTGCAGCACAATGGAAAACAATCTCAACTTGCTGAAAGGCCCGCGCCGGATAATCACCTTGCAGATCAAAGGGAATGAACTCAATGCCTTGCGTTTCAAGCAATTGGCCGGCCTGCGCATCCCGCCCTTGCGCAAGCACGTGATGTCCTTGTGCCGATAATTGTTGGGCGAGACGGTTTCCGAGGCAGCCTGTGGCGCCTGTGACAAGCACTTTAGCCATTAGTATCGCAACACCACGCCGCCGATGGAGATACCAGCAGATGTACCGGCTAACAGAACCAGATCATTCCGCCGCAGCCGTTTTTCACAAATTGCTGTGTGCAGCGCCATCGGAATAGAAGTGGCAATTTGGTTGCCGAAACGGGAGAAAGTCTGAATAACCTTGTCTGGATCAAGCCCGACGCGCGCCAGCCCGTGCGTGAGAGAAAGGCCGCTTGCCTGATGGGGAATGATGCAATCAATATCAGTGATATTCAGACCATCTTGTGCAAAAAGCCGCTTTAAAAAGCGTGGCAGATAACGGGCAGTGACGCGAAAGGCTGCTTGCCCGTTCATGCGGAAATAAGACGCCTCAGCTGCCGCAACCGGATCAACCGCCGCTGATATGCGGGTGCCGCCACCGGCAAGCACGCAGGCATCGCGCCCTTCCGAATAGGTTTCAAAACGACTGGCGAGCAGGCCGTCACCATCAGCGGTGAGTACCACAGCCGCAGCGCCGTCACCGAAAATAGCCGCCACATCGGGCTCTTTCCAGTCCAGTCCGACAGAGGCAATATCAGCAGAAAAAATCAGTACATTGCGGGCAAGACCCAGCTGGATTTTCATGGCCGCCAGATCAAGCGCCTGAATGAAACTGAGGCATGTTGCATTGACATCATAGGCAGGAATGCCGGATTTTCCCAAACCCAGTCGGTGCTGAACCAGTGTTGCGGTGGAGGGGATGACCTGTTCCATCACGCCGCAGGCACCGAGGATCAGATCAAGATCCTGCGGTGCAATACCTGCAGCATCGAGTGCCTGCAAAGCCGCCTGTTCTGCCATGTAGGAGCTGGTCTCATCCCCTTCAGCTACATAACGGGCGGTAAGGTCAAAACGATTTTCTGTCGTTCCTGCCGGCCAACCCAGCATTTTGTCAATGTCTGACGAAAGAACGCATTTTCTGGGCAGGTACGCCCCCGTTCCGGCAATTCGCAATCCGGGTTTCCCCGCACCATTTTTAAGGATGGTCATCAATACTCGCACTTAATTTGTGGCGTTATCTTACGGGGTCGCATGATCATCCCCGCCCGTCAAGAGAGGTTTTGCGACAGAGTTTAGTGACAATTGCGACAAAGTCAGGCTATTTAGCGGCTTGAGCTTCAGCGAAAACGTATATTTCGCTACAGTCTAATTGCTTAAATCTGAGCCGGTTTCCGGTAAAATTATGCTGTAAGTATCACGTGTTGACGTGCTGTTCGTGGCTGTAAGTATATGGCATTCCGGTGGGAGATTGTATGAATTCGTTGTATTTTCGCCTCTGGATGATGCTGACCGGCTGGGGCGCTGTAGGGCTGGTTTATAGTCTGACGAGCAGTCAGGATCAGGCATCTGCCATTATGCTGCAACCTTCAGCAATCGATCTGTGGTTTGATTTTGATCCGAATGCGATCTGGCTCTATTTGTCGTTCTTTCCGCTCGTTGCATTGGGCTATTTACTCTGTCCGGCGCAACGCTTGCTTTGGCTGGCACGTTCCATGCAGCTCTCCGCATTAGGCGCAGGTGTGGTGTTTATATTCTGGCCAACGACAATGATCTTTCCGCCGGTGACGCAGGATACAATCAGCGCAGCCGCTTTGAAGCTGCTGATCAGTTTTGACTCATTGCAGAATTGTCTGCCGTCCTTGCATGTCACACTGACAATTCTGGCTGTCTGCGCACTCTGGCAAAAACATACGCCATTACGCAGCCTGTTTTTTGCGGTGTGGGGGCTGGCAATTACAGTCTCTATTCTGCAATTGCACCGTCATCAGTTTGTTGACCTGCTGGGCGGCGCGGTGCTTGCAATAGCTGCGGGATTACTTGCGCAGCGGATACTGAGTCGTAAAGCGGATAAAGTGGCGGGACAGACAACATGATGGCGATTGCATTTCCGATTTTTCTGCTGATTATCCTTGTACTTAGTGAAATGCTGATCCTGAGCAGAACCGGCAAAGAAAAAGTCGACTGGCATGATGTCGTGTTCAATCTGAACTCCGGACATCTGATGCTCTGGTTGTTTCGCGGGCTGGAACTGGCCTGTTATGGCTTTATTGTTGCAAATTTCAGCCTGAATATCGTGTCGGACTGGCCGCCGGTCTGGTTATGGCTGTTTGCGATTTTGATGTGGGATTTTTGTTTTTACTGGCTGCATCGTCTGCATCATAAATTCGCGCTGCTTTGGGCGGTGCATGTGGTGCATCATCAGGGAGAGCATTTCAATCTGTCGCTGGCGGTGCGCAATTCGTGGTATTCTTCGCTGGCGTCTATTCCGTTTTTCATTCCTATGGCTTTGCTGGGCGTACCGTTACCGGTGTTTATCACGGTTTCGGTGCTGCATTACTCAATCCAGTTGATGAACCATAGTGCGCTTACGCCGCGTCTCGGTTTTCTGGAATATATTCTGGTGACACCGGCACATCACCGAATTCATCATGTGAATGACCGCGCTTATTCGGATTCCAATTATGCAGGTAGCTTTGCCTTTTTTGACCGGCTGTTCGGCACCTACCGGCCGGATCTGCCGGAAACGGACTTCGCTTATGGTGTGAAAGGCGCTAAATCCTCGCAAAATCCGTTTGTTGCAAGCAATGAGCCGTTCCGTAAATATCTGCAGGCACGCCGAGAGAAAAAGCAGCATAAAAAGCCGGATTTCATCAATTCCGGTTTTGTGGTGTTAAGCGGTGCTGTCATTTTGTTCGCACTCGTCACCGGTTATATCTGGCTTTACGGCTATCAGATCAGCCAGACTTTATCGGAACAGGTGCTGTTGTTTGTTCTGCTCGCGGCGGGTTCCGTTGCGCTTGGTGGCATCAGCGAGGGCAGGCAATGGGCTGTGATCAGCTGGTTTGTAAATACGTGGCTGATGTTGCTGAGTTTTGCCGCCTATTTTCAATGGCATCACCCGTTCTGGATGACCGGCATGGGCTTGTTAGCTCTGCATAGTACAGCCGTCATGCTCGGTTGGGGGCGTCGTGCAATTACGCACGACGATACAGCTCAAGACTAGAGCGCCGTGTGCCAAAATTGGCACACAAAGGTCGCTCTAACACTTTAAAATGAGAGCATAATTTCACCTTAAACCGATCCAAGTTTAAGGAATTATGCTCTAAGATCAGTCTGTCAGTGCCTTGGTGGCTAAATCCGCAACGCTGGAGCGCATGACGAGATTGGCACCGACGAGAATTTTTACCGGTGGCTGCGTATCGGTGGTGTTGATGAGATCATCGAGGATGGTCACGGCGAGATTGCCGATTTTGCGCTTGGATACTTCAACGGTCGTCAGGCCCGGTTCCATCGTGGCGCTTTGCGGCAGATTATCAAAGCCGATAACCGAGACATCTTCCGGTATCCGGATGCCTTTTTCTTTCAGCGCTTTGATGAAGCCATAAGCGATAATATCATTGGTGCAGAAATAGCATTCCGCCAGTTCCAGCCCCGCATTGAGCATCGCGCAGGTATCGCGATAGGCACCTTCATAGGTGGATTCAACCGAGAGGATATCGCAGTCCTGAGCCTTCAGATCGAGGCGCTGCATATTCTTGAAGAACGCATCGCGGCGCAGGCGGAAGTTCGTGGTTTCCGTGTGGCTGGCAACAAAGCCAATGCGGTTGAAACCAACCTGTTTGAAACGCGACAGCACTTTGAAGACTGCATCTTCATTGTTCATATCGACAAAATTGGCCTCAACCACTTCGTAAAACGTGTCGATAAAGACGGTCGGAAAGCCCAACCCCTGAATCATATGAATGTCTGAGGAAGACAATTCGGTGCCCAGCGCGATCACGCCGCGAATAGGCGCGCCTGCTAAAGTTTCTGCCACGGCACTGATCGGCTGTCCCTCAAAACTGACAACTTCAAGCGCATAATTGCGACTCGTTGCTTCCAGTGACATGCCATCAATATAGTCGGAAACAAAAACACTATGATCGCGGTTAACAGTGCCGCCATGTTTGGCGATCTTCAAAAAACGAATCGTTCCGGCGCCGCCGGAGCCTGTTTTTGCGATGCGCGGCACATAATTGAGGCGCGATACGGATTCCAGAACCCGAGCTCTGGTTTCGCCGGAAATTTCACCTTTACCATTGAGAACAAGAGAAACGGTAGCGGGCGAAACCCCCGCATTTTCAGCAATATCTCTGATCGTAAAGGACTTTTTCTTTTTCATTTTGTTCCGGACTGCTTTTCGATGCTGGCAAGAAAGATTTTCGTTTACTAAACAAAATCGCTCCCATTTAAAACGATTAAGGTAGTTTCATGTGTAAGGCAACCACAATTCCCTGATAGCACGCTTGACATCCCCTAGGCATCCGGTAATTTATTTAGTGAATAATAGTTTTGTTTAGTAAACACGGTGGGCAGAGACAATGCAAAAGACAAGCAATCAATTTGCTATGCTTGTTGTCATCAATCTCGGATTGCTTGCGCTCGGCGCATATATTTCGGGTGGTTCGTTCCTGTCGCTGTTTAATCTGCAGTCGATGGCAGTGCAGAAAGCCCGATGGCGTTCAGCCTTGCTTTTATCGGTCTGGCACTTGTGATCGGTCTTGCAGGCGGTATCGTCAATGGTGTGCTGATTGCGCGCTTTAAAATCACGCCTATCCTTTGCACACTCGGAACGCAGATGGCCTTTACAGGTCTTGCCGTTGTTGTGTCCGGTGGCCGCGCTGTTATGGTCGGCAGCCCTGATCTGTTGTCGCGCATCGGTAATGATATGTTCCTGAGCGTGCCGATCAGCTTCATCATCTTTATTGTTATCGCGACTGTTATCGGTGCTGTGGTGCGTTTCACGCCCTATGGTCGTTGGCTGATGCTGATGGGCAGCAACCCGAAAGCTGCGGAATTCGCCGGTTTTCCGCGCAATGCCGTGCTGATTGCAACCTATGCCACCAGTGGTTTTCTGGCGGGTATCGCCGGTGTTATTATCGCTGCGCGTAACGTGAACGTAAAATTCGATTACGGCAGCTCCTATCTTCTGGTTGCCATTCTCATCGCCGTTATGGCGGGTGTGAAGCCGGAAGGTGGTTATGGCCGTGTTATTTGCGTTGTGCTCAGCGCGATTGCCCTGCAGCTGATGTCCAGCTTGCTTAACTTTGGCGGTCTTTCCAATTTTGTCCGCGATTTTGCATGGGGCCTGCTGCTGCTCGCTTTCCTTGCAGTCGGAAAATACGACATTGCGGGTTTCTTTACCTTTGGCAATCGCCAACAGGGAACGATCGGTGCTCAACCCTCAGGCACCCGAACATAGACACTGAGGGTCAGTCCGTCTGGAGGAAATAATGAAAGCAACTACGAAAAAACTGCTCGCCGGTAGCATCATTGGCGCAACTATGGTTGCAGGCAGCGCTGGCGTTCTGGTCGCGCAGGAAAAGCCTGTTATCTCGACCGTGGTGAAAATCAGCGGTATTCCTTGGTTCGACCGTATGAATACCGGTGTTGAAGCCTATCAGAAGGCCAATCCTGATGTGGTTGCCACTCAGAGTGGTCCGGCAACATCCGATGCTGCCCAGCAGCTGCAGATCGTTCAGGATCTGGTTGCTAAAGGCGTAACCGCGCTGGCAGTTGTTCCTATGGATCCGGCTGTTCTGGAAGGCACCTTCAAGCGCGCTATGGAGCGTGGCATTGTTGTTGTGACCCATGAAGCTGACAACCAGATCAATACAATGGCTGACGTAGAAGCCTTTGATAATTCTGATTACGGTACAGCGCTTAATGAGCGTCTGGCACAGTGCATGAACAACACCGGCAAGTGGACAACTTTCGTTGGTTCGCTCGGCAGCCGTACCCACATGCAGTGGGTTGCTTCTGCTGAAGAAAATGCCAAGAAATACCCAGAAATGCAGCTCGTTGATCCGAACAATGAATCGTTCGACGATGCAAACGGCACTTATGAAAAAGCCAAAGAAATTCTGCGCAAGCATCCTGATCTGAAGGGCTTCCAGACTTCTGCCGGTAATGACGTTCTCGGTATCGGCCGTGCGATTGATGAAGCTGGTCTGAGCGGCAAAGTTTGCCTCGTCGGCACCGGCTTGCCAAATCCTTCAGCTGATCTGCTGGAATCCGGTGCAATCACTGCAATCGGTTTCTGGGATCCGCAGAAAGCCGGTATGGCGATGAATGCGCTTGCTCGCATGTTCATCGAAAAGAAAGAAGTTAAAGACGGTACCGATCTTGGCGTTGAAGGCTACAACAGCGTTCGCGTGAAGAAGGGTGCAGGTGAAGGTCTTCTGGTTATCGGTAACGGCATGGTTATCGCTGACAAGGCTACCTACAAAGAACACCTGTTCTAAGAAAACCTGAACAGATCTGATCCTGTTGCCGGAATGTCGTTCCATCCCGTGCGGCGGGGTCATAGATCCGGATGCGCCCTCCCGAAGCGCGCATCCGGATATCTGTATCCGGCTGAAGAGTAAATGAAACCAACAGCTTGAAGTGCCTGTCACATTCCAAATGACAGACGTTAAACTGTAAAATCAGCCGGTTTCTAAGCGGTTCCAATCGCCGATGAGCGAGACGGTGCAGCGGCAAAGGAATTAAACGTGTCAACTACGACAAGCATTGCAGCGAGCAACGACCGGCCTGCGGACCGTTTTCTCGAATTGCGCAACATTCATAAGCGGTTTGGCGGTGTCCACGCGTTGCGTGGTGTTGACCTGACAATCGACCTTGGCGAAGCCTATCATCTGCTGGGTGAGAATGGTTGCGGCAAGAGTACAGTTATCAAGATCATGTCCGGCGCTCATGGCCCGAGCGAAGGCGAGATCATTCTTGATGGCAAAACCTATACATCTTTGAATCCGATCCAGTCTCTGGCAGCCGGTATCGAGACCGTCTATCAGGACTTGTCACTTATTCCGAACCTGACTGTTGCTGAAAACGTAGCGCTGAATGAGCAGCTTGTTGAAGGCAATGGCCGACTGTTCCGTCGTCTTAATCTGAAGAAACTGCATGAGACTGCTGAGCGCGCGCTGACTGCTGTTGGCCTGCCAAGCGATAAAGCTTTTCTGAATACGGTTGTATCCGAACTGCCGCTGGCCATGCGTCAGCTGGTGGCGATTTCGCGTGCGATTGCAACACGCGCCAAGCTCGTAATTATGGATGAGCCGACCACCTCGCTGACACGCCGTGAAGTCGACAATCTGATTGAAGTGGTTGCGCGTCTGCGTGCGGAGCGCGTTGCTGTTCTCTTTGTCACCCATAAGCTGGATGAGTGCTACCGCATCGGCGGTAATGCGGTTGTATTCCGCGACGGTCAGTGCGTGGCGCAGGGACCGATTGAAGATTATACTAAGAAGCAGCTTTCCGAACTGATGATCGGTCGTGAAATTGATGCCGAGCGCTACCGCACAGGTAAACCGGCGGCAGAGGAGCTGCTGAAACTTGATGGTCTGACGGCTTCCGGCTTTAAGAATATCGGTCTTAACCTGCGCAAGGGTGAAATTCTCGGTATTACCGGTCTTGCAGATTCTGGCCGTAACGAGCTGGCTATGGCGATCACCGGTGTTGTGCCGGCAGAGTCCGGCACGATCAGCCTTGAGGGCAAGGCAACACAGGTGAAAAGCCCTGCCGCTGCGATTGAACACGGTATCGGCTATGTGCCGGAAGATCGCCTTGCTGAAGGTCTGTTCCTCGATAAGTCGATTTTTGAAAATGAAATTGCCCTGATCTTCCGCAAGCTCTGCAACAGCCTTGGCATTGTTGATCAGAAAAAGGGCCGCACCATTGCTGCATCTCTGATGCAGGATATGCGCCTGAACACCACGAACCTCGATCTGCCGGTCGGTGCACTGTCCGGTGGTAACCAGCAGCGCGTTCTGATCGGTCGCTGGCTGAGTATCGGCCCGAAACTACTGGTGCTGCATGGCCCGACAGTTGGTGTTGATGTTGGTTCGAAAGATACAATTTACCGTGTTATTCAGGGACTGGCAAAAGCCGGTATGGGGCTAATCATCGTCAGTGATGACCTGCCGGAACTCTTGCAAAATGCTGACCGTATTCTCGTCATGAATTCCGGAAGCATTACCGCAGAGTTCGATGCGGCGCAGGCCACTGAAGACCAGCTTTATCAAGCCATGATGTCATCGCAGAAGGAAACTGCCTAATGAGCGCGCAATATCAGCAAGATACGGCTCGCACCGGATCTTTCAAGCTGGGTGAATTCATTCGCAAACACCCTGAATCGATCACGTTCTTTCTGCTCGTGGCAATCTGTACTGTTGTGTCGATTGTTAATCCGGCATTCTTGCAGGCATCAACGCTGATTGATATCGGCCGCGCCAGTGTGGTGATGGGGCTGTTTGCTCTTGGTGTCTTTATCATTCTTGCTGCAGGCGGGATTGATGTTTCCTTTACGGCTATTGCTGCCACCACGGTCTATTCGCTGACACTGCTGGTGCAGGCCTATATGCCCGAACTGCCGATTATCTTTATCATCCTGATGGCAATTGCCGGTGGTGTTTTTCTCGGTGTTCTCAATGGCTTGCTGGTGCATCATCTCAATGTTCCATCATTGATTGTAACTATCGGCACACAATATCTGTTCCGCGGCTTCCTGCTGGCTTTTGTCGGTACTGTCTGGATTATGACGCTGCCGCCGACCATGAGCGCCTTCGGTCGTCTGCCGCTGTTGCAGTTTGAATCTGCCAATGGTGCAACGATTACGCTGCCGGTATATTTTCTGGTGCTGCCTGCGGCTGCCCTTCTGACATGGTGGATTCTCAATCGTACTATGATGGGTCGCGCGATTTTCGCAATGGGTGGTAACAGTCAGATCGCCAGCCGTCTGGGCTATAATCTGCGCACCATCCATATCTTCCTGTTTGGCTATGCCGGTGGTCTGGCCGGTCTGGCCGGTATCATCCACGTCTCTGCCAACCGCCAGTCCAGCCCGTTTGATTTTGTTGGTACCGAAATTGGTGTGATTGCTGCCGTTGTTCTCGGCGGCGCGCGGATTACCGGCGGCACAGGTTCCGTTTTTGGCACGCTTCTTGGTGTGCTTCTTATTACCGTTCTTAACAGTGTTCTGGTGCTGGTTGGCATCCCAAGCACATGGCAGCGTCTTGTCGTCGGCTGCTTCATTCTGCTTGCTGCGGCCTTCTTCGTCACCCGTCAACGCAAAAAATAACCCGATACTCTCAAGAGGAAATCATGAAGAAATTCCTGAACGATCCCGTCAATTTCGTGGATGAGATGCTTGAAGGCATCTATCGGGCACATCCCGAGCTGAGCTATGTCGATAATGACAAGCGCTGCATGGTTAAAACCAATAAAAAGCCAGGTAAAGTCGGTATTGCAACCGGTGGCGGTTCTGGCCATTTGCCACTGTTCCTCGGCTATATCGGTGAAGGTATGCTTGATGGCGCAGCTGTCGGTGGTGTCTTCCAGTCGCCGAGTTCCGAACAGATGTATCAGGTCACCAAGGCGATCGATCAGGGCGCCGGCGTTCTTTACATCTACGGTAACTACAGCGGCGATATCATCAATTTTGACATGGCTGCAGAACTCGCTGACCTCGACGGTATCGCCGTTAAGCAGGTTGTCGGCAATGATGACGTGGCGTCTTCCGTTGTTGGTGAAGAACACAAGCGTCGCGGCGTTGCAGGTATTTACTTCGTCTATAAAGTTGCCGGTGCTGCTGCTGAAAAGCTGTTGTCGCTGGATGAAGTAACCCGTCTTGCTGACAAAGCCCGTCTGCGTACCCGTACCATGGGTGTTGCATTGTCGAGCTGTGTTGTGCCGGAAATCGGCCATGCAACCTTCTCCATCGGTGAAGATGAAATGGAAATCGGCATGGGTATCCATGGCGAGCCAGGTATCAGCCGTAAGAAGCTTGCCAATGCTGATGCCGTTATTGACGAGCTGATGGGCCGTATTTTCGCAGAGCAGGACTACAAGCAGGGCGACGAAGTTGCTGTTCTGGTGAATGGACTTGGCGGTACACCGCTGGAAGAGCTGTACATCATGTTCCGTCGCGTTTCGCAGCTGTTTGACGAGCGTGGCGTTAAAGTTAAGCACGTCTGGCTCGGTGAATTTGCAACATCGATGGAAATGGCCGGTGCTTCGATCTCCGTTCTGCATCTGGATGATGAGCTGGAGCCTCTGGTTGCAGCTTCCGCCAACACCCCATTCTTCAAACATATTGCCGGTTGAGGTCTGATCATGAATGTTATTACCGCATCCGATCTGATCAATCTCTTTGACAACTGGAAAGACCTGTTTGCAGAACAACGCGATTTTCTGATCGCGCTGGATGGCAAAGTGGGTGACAGCGATCTTGGCATTACCATGAGCAAAGCCTTTGCAGCAGCTGCTGAAGCTGTACATGGCGAAGGCGCAGATGCAGGTATTGCCAAGCTGCTGCGTGTGGCTGGTGCCATTATGGCGCGCGTTGCACCTTCAACAATGGGCACACTGACTGCAACCGGTTTTCTGCGTGCAAGTAAAGTTTGTGAAGGCGTGAGCGAAATTGGCACAAATGAAGTGGCTGCTTTTTGGCGTGCATATCGTGACGGTATTGCCGAGCGCGGCAAAGCCAAAGTCGGCGATAAAACACTGCTCGATGTGCTTGATCCGATTGCGGTGACACTGGAAGCACAGGCTGCTTCTGGCGCTTCCCTGAAAGATGCACTTGCAGCCGCTGCCAAAGCTGGTGAAGATGCTCTTGAAGCAACCAAGACGATGGTTGCACAGCATGGTAAAGCCGCAGCGTTTCAGGAAAAGACCATTGGTCTTCAGGATGCCGGTGCCACAGTGGGTATGCTGCTGATTACCAGCATGTCTGCTTTTGTTTCTGCAAAGAGCTGAACCTGATTTGAATAAGTAAAGAATAAAGCCCTGCATTTGAATAAATGCAGGGCTTTATTCGTATGTGACATTATACGCTCACAGCTTTCTTATTTTAAAACTTATAAGCTATACCGAGACGTACATTGTTGCTTGAAAGCTTTCTGTCGAGACTAAGATTGTCGGCACTGATGGATTTCTTGCCGTAATCATTATATCTGTATTCCGCGCGCAAAAGAATATTATCTGTTACTGCATAGTCAACGCCAGCGCCGATAGTAAAACCGACACGAGTGGTGGTACTTTCAGCGACTGGTACTGTATTCGTCGCATTGTTGAGGGAGAAACTGTCTTTTAATCTCGCAATAGAAACACCACCGGCAATATATGGAAGCCACCGTTGATAACTGACGCCAAGACGGGCGCGGATAGCACCTTCAAAGTCAGTTTTTATATTCCAGTTAAAATTGGCGTTTTGATTGCTTAATAACGTGGTATCCTTTTTCAAATTCGCAAAATTTATGTCTCCTTCCAGACCGTATATAATAGTGTCTGTAATAGCCCAATTGTAACCGGCAAAGATGCCGCCAACGAAGCCATTGGAATTGGCGCTGGCTTCATTAGGAAGGCCGGTAAATGATAATTTGTTGCGTGCAGCACTGAATCCGGCCTGAGCGCCGATATATGCGCCATTCCAGCTGAAGGTTTCTTCATAAACGGGTGCTTCCGGTGCTGCATATATGGCGTCGGCAGCTAAAGCGTAAGTTGCATTTTGCATTGCAAATATAGTTAAAAGCAATAAGATTTTATTATTCATGGAAAAGTCCTTTTTCAAATAACATCTAAATATACATTTGTTTCTATCCTCTTGATGTAGTAAAAATATCACTTTTGTATTGTTTGTATTTTGAATTTGATTATTGTTTATATAATTAATGCTGTGCGATATATTCCTGAGAATGAATGTGAAATTTTAGAGACACTATAGTTTGTGACGTGATTTTCATGAGCCTCTTATCCACAGTATGAATAAATTTGCATGTCTGCTATGCAATTTTGCATGAATGATTGAAATTCACTCAAAATCATCAAGTATTGATGCTAAAAAGGGGTTTTTAGCGGCATTATTATCGATATAGATATTATCTATCGGTTTTCAAAATTTAATTGATTTTGCATATTGCGCATTAACACCTATATGAGTGGCAGAAATCATTCTGACAGGAGTGCACAATGGCAACCGTAAACACACAGATCAAACCTTTTATCGCGCAGGCTTACCGCCAGGGTAAGTTCATCTCCGTGAGCGAAGAAGACGTATTGGGAAAATGGGCTGTATTTTTCTTCTATCCAGCTGACTTCACATTCGTCTGCCCGACTGAACTGGGTGACGTTGCTGACCATTATGACGAACTGCAGAAAATGGGCGTTGAAGTTTATTCGGTATCGACCGATACACACTTCACCCACAAAGCATGGCACGATTCATCCGACACAATCGGCAAAATTAACTACACCATGCTCGGCGATCCAAGTGGTGTTGTAACCAATAACTTCGGTGTTATGCGCGAAGGTCAGGGTCTTGCAGACCGCGCTACCTTTATCGTTGATCCGGATGGTATCATTCAGGCTATGGAAATCACTGCTGAAGGTATTGGCCGTGATGCTGCTGATCTCGTACGTAAGATCAAAGCTGCACAATATGTGCGTGCACATCCGGGTGAAGTTTGCCCTGCTAAGTGGCAGGAAGGTGAAGCAACACTTGCTCCTTCGCTCGATCTGGTTGGCAAAATCTGATTTTGCAACATAAACAGGTAGTTGTCTCCCATAGCTGCCTGATGATTTGTGGCGCGCTGTAATTCATTATAGCGCGCCGCTTATTACCGATTTTCATGCCTGCACAGTTTGAGGTGAGAATATCTCACCGCGCGGCATGTTTCGGAGCATTTGCCCCTCATGTGGTTTATGAAAATGCTCCATCTGTTTGTTTTTTCGCGTCACATGCTCCGAAGATATTCCACTCCCGGATACGCAGCAGGACAATTTTGCAAGAGGAACACAGTATGCTCGATACGAACTTGAAAACCCAGCTGAAGGGCTATCTGGAACGTCTGGTGCGGCCGGTTGAAATCATTGCTTATGCCGGTGATGACGCTAAATCGCTCGAACTGCTGCAGCTTCTTGAGCAAATCTGTGAACAGTCGGATAAAATCACCGTTAAACGCGGTGATGTCGAAGGCGCGCGCATTCCTTCTTTTGCGCTGACTTCACCGGGTGAAAATATTCATCTGACTTTTGCCGGCTTGCCGCTTGGCCACGAGTTTACATCCCTTGTGCTGGCTCTTTTGCAGGTTGGCGGTTATCCGCCAAAAGTAGAGCAGGCGCTGATCGATCAGATCCGCGGTGTGAAGGGTACATTCCGTTTCGAAACATATTATTCGCTGTCCTGTCAGAACTGCCCTGATGTGGTGCAGGCGCTCAATCTGATGGCTGTTCTTAATCCTGGTATCGAGCATGTCGCCATTGATGGCGCGCTGTTTCAGGATGAAGTTGCGGATCGACAGGTCATGTCGGTTCCGTCAATTTTCCTCAATGGTGAGGTTTTCGGTTCCGGCCGTATGGGCGCAGAAGAAATTCTGGCTAAAATTGATACCGGTGCCGCAGCACGCGCTGCCGATGCTGTAAGCGCTCAGGCGCCGTTCGATGTTCTTGTTGTTGGTGGTGGTCCTGCCGGTGCTGCTGCAGCAATTTATGCCGCTCGTAAAGGCATTCGCACTGGTATCGTCGCCGACCGTTTTGGCGGACAGGTTCTTGATACGATGTCGATCGAAAACTTCATCTCCGTCAGCCATACGGAAGGGCCAAAGCTTGCCCGCGCTATGGAAACTCATGTGCGCGACTATGATGCTGAGATTATGAGCGGCCAGCAGGCTGTAAAGCTTGAGCGTACTTCAAAAGGTTTTAAAGTGGAGCTGGCATCCGGCGCCACGCTGACCAGTACCTCGGTCATTCTGTCAACCGGTGCCCGCTGGCGCAAAATGGGTGTTCCAGGGGAAGAGCAATATATCAATAAAGGCGTAGCGTTCTGTCCGCATTGCGATGGTCCGTTGTTTAAAGGCAAGCGTATTGCGGTTATCGGGGGCGGTAACTCCGGTGTTGAAGCCGCGATTGATCTGGCAGGTCTCGTCAGCCATGTGACACTGATTGAATATGACAAAGTGTTGCGTGCTGATGAAGTGCTGCAACGCAAGCTCAAAAGCTTGCCAAACGTGACAATCCTTACATCTGCCAAGACCACTGAAGTGACCGGTGATGGTAAGCGCGTCAATGGTCTGGTTTATGAAGACCGCGTCAGTGGTGAAAAACACAATGTGGCACTTGAAGGTGTTTTTGTGCAGATCGGTCTGGTTCCGAACACTGAGTGGCTGAAAGGCACGCTGTCATTGAATGATCGCGGTGAAATTATCACCGATAATCATGGGGCAACCTCTGTGCCGGGCGTTTTTGCTGCGGGTGACTGCACGACTGCGCCTTATAAGCAGATCGTAATTGCGATGGGTGAGGGAGCGAGATCATCACTTGCGGCCTTTGACTATCTCATCCGGTTACCTGCCGAAGAACAGGCAGCCTGAGGTATAGCGCAACATGAATTTGCGCGATCTGGAATATCTTGTTGCGCTGGCTGAACAGCGCAACTTTCATCGTGCGGCTGAGCTGTGCAATGCCAGCCAGCCGACGCTTTCTGCCCAGATACGCAAGCTGGAGCAAGAGCTTGGTGTTATCCTGTTTGAGCGTTCGCCACGTGGTCTTATTCTGACCCAGGCAGGTGAAGCTGCGGTGAGCCGTGCGCGCACAGTGTTACATGAAGTGACGCAAATGCGTGATGATGCGGCAGGCCATTGCGCGGATGGTGCAAGGCGGCTGCATCTGGGTGTATTCCCGACACTGGGGCCCTATCTTCTACCTCATGTTATGCCACGTTTTATGGAGATTTTTCCGTCTTCAGAAATTCTGCTGACTGAAGAAAAAAGTACGGTTTTGTTGCAGCGTTTGATTGACGGGCAGATTGATGCGGCGTTGCTGGCTTTGCCCGTTGAAGACCCGCATATAACTGGGCGTAAATTATTCACGGAACCCTTCCGTCTGGCTGTACCAAGCGGCCATGCGCTTGCTCAGCAAGAACGCTTATCAGCTAATGCTTTGTCTGGTCAGCGTTTGATGTTGTTGGAAGAAGGGCATTGCCTGCGTGATCAGGCGCTGACTTTGTGTCATCGCTATGGTGCACGTGAATATGACGGTTTTCGCGGAACCAGCCTTGAAACATTAAGGCAAATGGTCATTGCGGGTATGGGGCTGACATTGTTGCCGCAACTGGCTTGCTATGAGGGCGGCTCCCGAAATCATATTGCCCTGCTACCACTGGAAACGGACGGTTTTCAGCGCAATATTGGTTTATATTGGCGCAAATCTAGCAATGCCAATGATCATATGAGCAAGCTCGCAGACCTGATTGCTGATGTAGCATCAGAGCTGATCGCCTCCGGAACCTGAAAATTTGTTGTTTACCAGTCAGCTCTGCGCGTTGCGCGCAGGGCTGACTGGCTGGATCATAATCAGAAATTTGCTGTCATAGAGGCATAGAATGTACGTCCCGGTCCCGGTTGTTGTGCAAGGCTGAGCGGATCGACGTAGAACCGGTCTGTCAGATTTTCTACGCGGAAACTGGCGGTATAGTTGTCATTGATTTTATATTCAGCGAACACGTCCACCAACGTGTACGGCTGCCAATTGATCATTGTGATAAACTGCGACATGCCCTGACCTGTGACATCACCGTGACCGGATGCGCGCGACGAAGTATAAGAAATGCGCCCGCCAACGGTGAGTGCATCATCCAGCAGTTTTTGAGTCAGAGTTAGATCTATGCCATATTTCGGCGGTACCTGATTAGTTGCATAGTCTGCATAAAGGGATTTATTCTCACAGGTTTCTGCTGTGCGGCAGAATTCCACGTTCAGATAATAATTGGCTGCCAGTGTTGCCGAAAAGCCGTCGAGTTCATAATTGGCCGACATTTCCAGGCCGGAAAAGCGTGCACGATCAATATTGAAAATACGCACGTTTGAAGAGTTCGGATAAAAGTGAAACTCGCGGGCAATGTAATCTTTAATATCCCAGTTGAAATATCCAAGCTTAAGCATAGCCTGATCTGTATCTGCGATCAGGTTGGTTTCAATGAAGTTAGCGCCGATTTCCCAATTATTTGCACGTTCAGCTTTGGTGTCTTCATTGACCGTCATGTTGAAGGCGGAAACCGCTTCCATAATGCTTGGTGCCCGCAGGGTGCTGGAATAATTAGCATAGAACTGTGTGCCTTCAAACGGCTCAACTGTTACCCCCAGTGACGGGCTGAAGCCGCCCTGTTTGAAACGGGCCTTGCCATAGACCATGTCAGGGTGAACCATTTTTGTGCGACTGCGATCGCGTGACCACATATGAGAATAACGCATCCCGCCATTAACTGTCAGCCAATCAACCGGTTTGTATGCTGTTTTAATATAGGCCGCGGTTTCTTCACGTGTGCCGTCACGCAGGTCAAGAAATGTGTCCCATTTTCTCGTGGCTTCTGTCGGTTTGGTATCTTCCTTTTTGTACGATACACCATAGGTCATATCAATATCGCCATAGGCAGTGCTGAACTGCGAGTGATTGCTGATATCGGCACCCCATGTCCACAGATCCGGTCCGGATTTAAAATCTTTCGGGGCGCCGCTTGCCGGCCAATCGACTGCATTGCGTTGTTTGAGTTTCGTACCCCAGAGATTGGCTTTCAGATCAATCAGGTCGTTATCGGCTGGATCCCAGCGATACTTAAATGTACCGGTATGCGCTTCCACATCAGTTGTGAGGCGTTGTTGTACGGCTTGTAGAGTAAGTGAATTCAAAGCATTGGCCTTAAAGGTGCCCGCTTTGCTTTCAAAGCCGGTATAGCCAAGCTGGATACTATGACCATCACCAAACATCACCTTGCTCTTTAGTAGCAGAGATTCTGTTTCCAGCTGTGTGTTAAGAACCTGCTCGCCTGGTCTGTAATTGGCAATACCAGTGTTCTCAATAAGGTTAGGGAACCATTGGTAATTAGACGGAACATTACAGTAAGAAAGACAAGCTATCATGCCGCCGCGATTGTTAATATCCGCAGCGGGGCCGTTTTTACCGGCATGATAATTGCCGCGCTTACGATAGGCGTAACCGGCCAGCAATTCGATATTTTCATCCTGCATTGCTGCTACAATACTGCCTGAGCCATTGGTTGGCTTGAGAAAAGCCGGGCGGTTCATTGTGCTATCGGAGGCAGAAAATTTGGAGTTGTCGACATAGTCTATGTCTGGCTGCTGAGGGAGAGGATACCCCTTGTTCACAATTTTGTAGCCAGCAACGTTTCCCTCTTCAGGCTTGCTGGAATTGGTGCCGAAGCCTCCTTTGACCCGAAGACCAAAACGGTTGCCTTCTTTAACAATATCGCCTGCTTCAAGTGTACGCATGGCCACAGTACCGGCAATGCCGCTAGATGCAGCATCGGAGCCTTTTTGGATATCAATACCGCCGAGAAAATCCGGATCGACAAAGGTGCGATTAGAAATGCCCTGATAACCCTGATAGACATTGATGGCATTTTCTGCACCGTCAATGGTGGTGGCCACACGTCCCATACCTTGCATACCACGGATATTCACATCAATGGCTCCGGCGCCATTGCGGGATTCGCCGGACATTACGCCCGGCGTACCGCGGAAAATATCTGCCGGACTGGAGCCGCGAAAACGCTCAATAGTCTGTTCCGAAATATAGGATGTTGGCGCTGCTGTATGGTAAGGAGCCTCGGCTGCTGCAACAGAGCCGCCATTGCTAATGGTGATTGTGTCAAGAAGGATGCTGCCCTCGGGCGCGCTCGTCGCGCGAGCATTATTGGCCGGATCGCTGATTGTGAGCGTGCTGCCCTGTATCGAATAGTTTAGTCCAGAACCGTTCAGGAGCTGACCAAGTGCTTGTTCTCTGGTCAGGCTGCCTTGCACAGCAGGGCTGCGTTTGCCGGATATCATATTGGATCGCAGCAGCAATTTTAAGCCGGCGCGATCAGCAAAAGCGGTTAAAGCCGAACCCAGATTCTGAGAACGAATATTAAAACTGATTGTTTGTGGTGCAGTCGTCTGTGCATGGGCACTGCTATCAAAGCCTGCTTGTAGAATGGCAATGAATGCGACAGAGGTCAGAAGACCGGCTTTCTTGGTCTGCTGAGATGAAGAGAGACGCTTCGCTTTTGTTGTGCCCTGCATAGAGTTTACCGCCTTGTCATTTATTATTTCCGGTATCCGCAAAGACAGATTTTCCGGCCTTATAATTTAAAGACGAAACGGGGCATGTGATCTTGCACAGCAAAAATGAAAAAACTTGATATTTTTTATCATAAATTATTTAAAGCAGCGTTCGGACGTAAAATTGTGACAAAAGGCAGGCGTATTACACTGACAGGAAGTGTGGTTTCGATTGCTTGCAGAATTTCTTCCGGCTGCGAGAGATCGAAGACGCCGGTCACTTGCAAAGCATATAATTGCTTGCTGGTGAGAATGATATTTCCCGACCGATAACGTTCAAGTTCCGCAACCACATCGCCAAGCGGTTTAGCGTTGAAAATTAATTTACCTCTGCGCCACGCAGTTTCGATGTTGGAATCTATGTATTCAGGGGCGGAGACAGAACCTGTCTTTGCATATTGAACACGGGAATTTTCCTGCACGATCACCATGTTGTTCGTATTTTGTGGCTGAGCTCGAGCAGGTGTTACGCCGACTGTTCCTTCAATGACAGTAACAACAACTTGTTCTGGTTTAATGTCGATATCAAAGATCGTGCCTAAAGCGCGGGTTCGGCCATTTTGTGCTTCGACTATAAATGGTCTTGTATGATCTTTGGCGACGGTAAAGAGGGCTTGTCCTTCATACAAAGTCAGCCGCCGCTCTGTCTCTGTCATATGAACAGAAAGTGCGCTGCCGGCATTGAGGGTGACAGCAGAGCCGTCTGTCAGGGTAATTGTGCGTTGCTCGCCAATACCGGTGGTATAATCGGCATAGAGGCGTGGCCCAATGAGGCCTGTTTGATGCAGAGCCGCCCCGCCAACGACAAAAGCGCCTAGACCCAAAACTGTGCGCCTTGTCATATGGCGACGCTTTTCTGAACTGCGCAGGTTTTTACCGGCCGTACCTATGCCCAGCCATAGAGCTTCGGCTTCTTGCGCGGCCATTTCATGTTGCGGGCTTTGGCGGCGCCAATGGATAAATTGCGCGTGATCCTGTTCCGTTGCACGACCCGAACTTAAATACACGATGCGGTCGATCGCTTCGTCGCTCAGGCTGATGTCGGCGAAAGTTTTTTGCTTCATCATACGGATTAACTAATCGTGCGAAAGTGATCGCGGCAATGGCGTAAAGCCTGCGCGAGATAGCGGGCGACCATGCTTTCAGAGACGTCTAAACGCCGCGCAATTTCATGATGCGTGAGTAAATCACAGCGTGCCAGTAGCAGGGCGGTGCGAGGCTTTGGCGGTAATTGCAGCAATGCATAAACCAGTTGTCGTAAATGATCACGGTCTATAGCATAGGTTTCAGGTGTCGGTGCGCTATCTGCCACTGCTTGCAAAATCTCTTCGTCACTCAGGCAGGCCTGATGATGGCGGCGTTCTTTGCGCAGCAGGTCAATCGCAATATTATTGGCGACACGCATAATGAAGGCACGATGATCGCGCACTTCATAGGCATGTGTTTCAATTTTTGATAGACGCAGCCATGTTTCCTGCAAAGCGTCCTCGGCCAGCTCATGAGAGCTGGTGCGCTTTTTCAGCATGTCCCGCAAATATTTGAGCTGTCGCAAATATACGGACATCAATGCGTCAGGGCTGTCACTGGATTGAATGGTCATCGTGTGGTCTGTCGTGCGATTCAGTCGGATTTACAAATACTATACAAATTTACTCAAGTTTAATAGCGGGAAAATTCGGTGATGTCTCGAGAACAATACTGACTGCGACAATGGCTAGTACTGCGCCGATGGCTATCCGGTTTACCGTGAGACCAGCTCTGTGATCAGGAAGGTGTATCGTTATCAAATTAAATTAGGAATGCGGCTGTGATTAGTTGTTGAATGATATTACTTATAATTTACAACCTATAATTGTTGCTTGGCATGTTGAGGATTTGGCGTATTTAGGGAGTTTTTTATGAATTCTTACTATTAAACAAGATTTTATAGAAACTGAAGATAAAAAAATAACATACCGAAATTAGAAATTGCTATTTCCGATAAAATTCGGTTGCAGATTATTTACAACCTATGGTAGTTATTTGTGCATTGATGCGTGAGGGTATTGTCTCGCATGCCGAGTGCTTGGTTTCAAATTTCCATATAAACATATTTTGACAGTAGGGGTGGGGAATGAATAATTTAAGCGCAGAAGCTGAAAATAACTACTCTGCAGCCGAAGAGAGTTTTTTATTTCACGAAAATCCGGCTGATCTAAAGAATAATCTCTCTGATACGTTCAAAAATTTAGTCATTCATCAAAATAAAATTGCATATATTGTTAGTTATAACGGTAAATTCAGTTATCGCCATGATCATTACACAGTGATCATCGTTTTGGCGGCGATTAAAGACTTGCACTGGTCTTTACAGGGTAAATTCGGCGAGAGTTTTGATGCGCCGGCCGGAACCGTGCTGATTGTGCCGCCACATACGGATTATACACTGCAATGGCCGATGGAAACGGATTATATTCAGCTGGCGTTGGATGATCATTTACTCCGTGAATTGAAGGATATAACCGGAAATTTATCGCTTTCTGAACTCTTTCCGCATCCCTCACGTTTGCCTAATCCCAAAGCACTGTTATTGGCCAATTTATTGCGTGCTGAATTGCTGAAAAATGCTCCGGTGAGCGCCGGATATCTTCAGGCTTTATTGTCCGTTTTAATGGTGCAGTTGGTTCAAAACCACTCTTTTTTAAGAACGGGCAGTGGTAAACAGGAAAATGGCGGGCTTTCTTATCAGGCATCACGTCGTATCGAAGCGTATTTACGTGAAAACTATATGCGTAAACTGTCAATTGCGAAAATGGCAGCTGTTTTGGGGGTGTCCGGCGGCCATTTCCTGACATCTTTTCGTGAAAGCTTTGGCCAGACACCGCATCAGTTTTTACTGATACTGCGTTTGAGTGCAGCAGAGGATATGTTGGTAAATACGGATATTTCATTGGCTGAAATCGCTGACAGGACAGGGTTTTCCAGTCAGAGCCATATGACAACTGCTTTAAAAAAATGCCGCACAACAACGCCAGGTGAATTACGCCGCAAGCGTCTGAGTACAGGTAAAAAATCCTGACAATTGACGTGCATTGATGAAGTGTGATGTTGCTCCTAGTGTTTTCCTGACCTCCTATTTCCCGCTTGATGGGGGCAGTGAGGCAAAATGTCAGTCACTTGAAAGTAAGTTGACAGATGCCTTAGTCATAGTGAAGATGATGTAATAAGAGATATATTTTGAAACGTTAAAATATACTCTTTTTACATGCAATATGCAGAAAAATAATCTGCATATTTTTTGAAATTATAATGAATTCAGATGCTTATCATATGTTGGCATCTGCATATACAGCATACGGAAATAGCATGATTTAGAATATATGACAGTTTAAGTGGGAGGAATAATTTATGCGCTTGAAATTCTTGTCCGGTGTCGCAACAGCGGCCGTTTTAGCCTGGACAGCAACCGCGCAGGCAGAGCTTCTCATGGGTGTGGGAGCACCGATGACCGGCCCGAATGCCACTTACGGGCAGCAGATTCTGAAGGGAGCAGATTCTGAAGGGAGCAGAAGCTGCAATTGCGGAAATTAATGCCAATGGCGGTATTAATGGTGAACAGGTAAAGATCGTCATCGGTGACGATGTTTCCGACCCGAAACAGGGTATTTCTGTTGCCAACAAGTTTGCTGCGGATGGCGTACAATTTGTCATCGGCCATTATAATTCCGGTGTTACTATTCCGGCATCAGATGTTTATGCCGAAAACGGTATTCTGATGATCAGCCCGGGTGCCACCAATCCTGCTTATACAGAAAAAGGTCTTTGGAATACGTTCCGTACATGCGGCCGTGATGACCAGCAGGGCATTGTTGCCGGTAATTATATCAATGATCATTTTAAAGACAAAAAAATCGCGGTCATTCACGATAAGACACCTTATGGTCAGGGGCTGGCGGATGCCACCAAGAAAACTTTCAATGATCTCGGCGTGAAAGAGGTTATGTATGAAGGGGTGAATACCGGTGAGAAGGATTTCTCGGCACTGATTACCAAGGCTAAAGCGGCCGGTATTGACGTACTCTATTGGGGAGGTGTGCATACAGAGGGCGGCTTGATTATCCGTCAGCTGGCAGATCAGGGTCTCAAGGTCACGTTTATCTCCGGTGATGCGATCGTCAATAATGAACTGGCTTCGATTGCCCGTGATGCGGTTGTCGGGACGCTCAACACATTCGGACCTGATCCGCGTGTTGATCCGGCCAATGCCGAGCTGGTGAAGAAGTTCCGCGACAGCGGTTTCGAGCCGGAAGCCTATACACTTTATTCCTATGCGGCAGCACAGTCTTTGGCTGCAGCTGCCAAGGCTGCCGGTTCTAACGACCCGCAGGAAGTCGCCAAGGCGATGAAGGAAAAAGGGCCGTTTAAAACTGCGCTTGGTGAGCTGGCATTTGATGAAAAAGGCGATGCCAAACTGCCGGGCTATGTGATGTATGAGTGGAAGAAAATGCCGGATGGCAGCTTCACTTATGAACAGCAGAAGCAGGGTGGCTAAACTTAGTTAGTATACAGCGTCATTGAAAATCCGCCATTTAACTGCAAATGGCGGATTTTCAATTTTAGTGGAGTTTTGAGGTGGCGATTGAAACTCTTGCTCATGTTGAGGAGTTTTTCATGTTTGTGGTGCTGAGTGCGCTCGGCAGCTTTCCACAAATTTCGCAGTTCCGGAAGGTTTTTAGCGCTTAATATTAAAATTAGCGAGCAACAGAACGGACTGGCCGCTTTTTAAAGCCATCTATAGTTCAGAGAATTTTTAAGAGGTGGCCATGCAAGTGACAGAGATATTGACGCATACACCTTGGTGGGTGTGGGTTTTGCTGGTATATCTTGTTTACGTCGGTGTTCGTCTTCTGTCGCCAACGACAGTCTCTCCCAAGGGGATGTTGTTGATGCCGTCTATTTTCCTGCTTTGGGGCATCTATGGAATTTTTAACAAGCTTGCTATGCCATGGACGGCGCTTTTAATCTTTGCTGTTGCATTGATTGTTGGCCTGTTGCTTGGAAGAATACTTATGGCAATGCAACAGCCTGCCATTTTCGACAGCGGCACCGGCATGGTTCAGCGTCCCGGCTCTGTGGTGCCCATCATCGTTATTTTGCTGAATTTCGGCTGTCTCTATGGCTTGAGTGTTTATGCGGCCTATCATCCGAATAGTTTGCAAGAGCTAAATTTCACAGCAATTTATAGTGTGGCCTCAGGTTTAACGAGTGGGTTTTTCTGGGGCATGTCCTTGGCAATCTTAATGAAAGCATTTGCCGGCTATGACATGCATCCTGCTGATTAAGTCCATTTTAGATTATTAATTCCTTATCCGGTCTGTTCATCTGACTGGCAAGCTGTTAATCACAGCTATCCGGAATATGATAACGGCTTTTTCCAATGACTTCGCCTGATAAAAATGGCGGCCGGCTTAAACGCACGGCAGACCGTCTTTTCGCGCCCTTACTGGCTGGCGCTACCTTTCGTTCCCGCCTGATTGCTTCTGTCGGTATTTTGCTTTGTGTGGCTTTTACCGGTATTGTCAGTGCGTGGCTTTATAATCATACAACGCATTATGCCTTTCTGATTGCGCCGGTAGGTGCATCGGCCATTTTGCTGTTTGTGGTGCCGTCCAGCCCTATGGCGCAGCCTTGGGCAATTATTGGCGGTAATACGATCTCCGCACTTGTCGGTGTTTTGGTCTACCAGTTTGTGAAAGAACCACTGCTGGCCGCAGGATTGGCAGTAGCGCTGTCTGTTCTGGCGATGTCGCTGGCGCGTGCGATGCATCCTCCGGGTGGGGCGATTGCGCTAACTGCAGTTATTGGCGGCCATACTGTTACAGAGGCAGGATTCCTGTTTCCCTTTGCACCTGTCGCATTGGATTCTGCGATTGTCGTATTGTTTGGCATCGCATTTCATAAAATTCTGCGCCGCCCTTATCCGCATGTAACACCGGTGGTAAACCAGCATCAGACACAGGATACGCCGACGCAGATGCGTGGCGGCCCGACTTCTGCGGATATTGATGCGGCTTTGTCTGAAATGCAGGAGAGCTTTGATATTACCCGCGAAGATCTGGAAGTTCTGCTACGCCAGATCGAAATGCAGACGGTGATGCGTAATAATGCATCGGGTAAAGCGGGGCCTGATTGCAATTCTATCATGTCGCGCCATGTGGTGTCGGTTAAAGCAGCTGATACGGATGATTATGCGCGGTCTTTGTTGCTGAAGCATAATATTCGCTCGCTGCCAGTTGTGGATGATACCAATAAATTGCTGGGTACGGTGGGCTTGCGTGAGTTGTTGAAGGGTAAAGGTGCAGTCGAAACACTGATGATTGTGCCGCCGGTTGCCCGACCGCAGGATCCGGCACTGAGTCTTTTGCCGGTGCTGACCAATGGCCGTTCCCATGCTGTTATTATCACGGATACGGATAATCAGGTGGTTGGTCTGATCTCTCAAACCGACTTGCTTGCAGCGCTTGCCCGTCTGGTGCAAACGGCTCTATCAGTGGAAAAGACGTTATAAGATAATACAAAGTTGATTTAGTTTCTCAACTTACCTATAGCATAAGGCGATAAGATGTGTTCAGAAATGGCACATCTGCTGTTCAGCGTGAAAATGGTTGAGCGCACCATGCTATCAGGGAGTGAGCATATATGACACAAGATCAAGCCCCTCAGGTTCCGACACCGCCAATGGGACGCCCGCAATTGCGCCAGTGGGAACTGACAGTAACGGCAGTGGCTGATGCGCCGGTTAATATGCGTCGTGTGACTTTTACCGCGCCTGATATTGCAGAATTTACCTATCGTCCGGGACAGGCCATCGTAATGATGCTGCCAACTGCTGACAGTGAATTTGGCCGCCGCGATTATACAATCCGCAGCTTTGACAAGGACAAAGGTCTGCTGGCTGTTGATTTCTTCATGCATGGCGATGCCAATAATCTGACACCAGGGCCTGCTTTTGCCCGTGATGCCAAGATCGGCGACAAAATCAATGTGCGTGGCCCGCGCGGCGGTGCGTCTTTCCGTGAGGATGCAGACTGGCATCTGATCACCGGTGACGAATGCTGCCTGCCTGCGATTGTCCATATTCTGGAGACTATGCCTGCCAAAGCGCAGATGCATGTGCTGGTCGAAGTGGACAATATCGATTCAGAAATCGCGCTGAATGATATTCGTGAAGGTCTGACCGCAACGCAGATTACATGGCTGCATCGTGGTGAGCTGAAAGCAGGTCCAAATGACTTTATGGCAGACGCTGTCGGTCGTTTTATGCTTCCGCATGGTCGTGGCCATGCCATCCTGATCGGTGAAACAAGCAATGTGCGCAAACAGCGCCAGAATTTGATTTCGCGCGGTCTGACCCGTGAGCAGATTGCGTCTGAAGGTTACTGGCGTCCGGGCCGTATCGGCGGCCATGACCACGTTGAAGACTGATAATCGAGACGATTCAAATTGAATTGAAATATTCAGGTGAAAAGGAAATAAGATGAAACGCATGACAGGACTTTTCGCAAGCATCGCTGCCGGTGCCATTCTGTTTGCAGGCGCAGCTCTTGCCGGTGAAGTCACCGTAAAACATGCACAGGGTGAAACCAAACTGCCGGATGTTCCGCAGAAAGTGATCACCTTTGATCTTTCATCCCTTGATACGCTGGACACGCTGGGCGTTAAAGTGGCCGGTGTTCCGACCATCAAAATGCAGGATTATTTGAGCAAATATGCTGCTGATGACTACATCAAGGTCGGTACATTGTTTGAACCGGATTATGAGGCGGTAAACGCTGCCCAGCCGGATCTGATCATTGTTGGTGGTCGTTCTGCTGCCAAATATGCTGAGCTGGCCAAGATTGCACCAACCATTGATCTGACAGCGGATGCTGCAAATTTTGTGAAAAGCTCGGAAGACAATATCCGCACGCTGGCCAATATCTTCGGCAAAGACAAAGAAGCTGAAGATGCTCTGACCAAGCTGAACGCTAAAAAGGACGAACTGAAAACACTGACTGCCAAATCCGGTACCGGTCTTCTCATCCTGACAACCGGCGGTAAAATGAGTGCCTATGGTCCGGGCTCCCGTTTTGGTGTGCTGTATGGCGAATTCGGTGTGAAACCTGCTGCGGATGATATCAAGCCGGGCGGTCATGGTCAGCCGATCTCATTCGAATATATTCTCGAGAAAAATCCGGACTGGCTCTATGTTATCGATCGTGATGCAGCGATTGGCCGTGAAGGCGTTGCCGCTGAAAAATTCCTCGATAATGCAGTGATTGCCCAGACCAATGCGTGGAAAAACAAGCAGGTTATCTATCTGGACGGCTCTGCATGGTATCTCAATGCCAGTGGTCTGACCTCGATGGAAAAAATCGTTGATCAGCTGATCGCCGGTCTCAAAAAATAAACTGAAAGGCAAATATCCGGCAAAATGCGTGATCTTAACGGATAAGCGGAGTAAATATGTCGTGTTTTGACTTTACCCCGCCGGTTCTTTCAGGTTAAAGCATCCGGATTGTCTGCAAGACTCTTGAAAAGGCAGCAATGCATTGTCACTGCTGCCTTTTTATTATGCTTGTATTGTGTCCACCGCTGATCGCTTATGCAGCTATGTCTGTGAAGTGAAACGCTTAAAACGGTTGCTGTCCTTGTGAAGTTGATTGCTGCCACATGCCTGCTGATCGTTCTTGCGCTGATAAGCTTGTTTATCGGTGTGAGTGATGTGTCTTTGCAAAGTCTGTTTGGTGATGAAACCGCTCGGCGCGCGCAATTCGTTCTGGTGGAAACCCGTATTCCGCGCACCCTTGCACTGATCCTTGCCGGTGCGGGCATGGCTGTTTCCGGTACAATCATGCAGATTTTGGCGCGCAACCGTTTTGTTGAGCCTTCAACTGCCGGCACGGTGGATTCAGCTTCTCTTGGTATTCTGACAGTTATGATTTTGGCGCCGGGCTTGCCGGTTTTCGGCAAAATGCTGGTGGCGACAAGTTTTGCACTGGCCGGTACTGCGCTGTTTATGCTGATTTTGCGTCAAATTCCGCTGCGTTCGCCGGTGATTGTGCCGCTTGTCGGGATTATGCTTGGCGGGGTGATCTCCGCAATTACCACATTCTTCGCCTATCGTTTTGATTTGCTGCAGTCGATGGGCGCATGGACGACCGGCGATTTTTCCGCCGTGCTGCGTGGCCGTTATGAGCTATTGTGGCTGTCTTTCGGTCTGACGGTAGCAGCCTATATTGCCGCTGACCGGTTTACCGTTGCCGGTATGGGCGAGGCGTTTACGACCAATCTCGGTTTGAATTACCGCCGTGTGATGACGCTGGGTCTGACAATCGTTGCTATGGTCACGGCCTGCGTGGTGACAACCGTGGGCATTGTGCCATTCCTTGGGCTGATTGTGCCGAATGTGGTGAGCATGGTGATGGGCGACAGTATGCGCCGCTCACTTCCGTGGATTGCCTTGCTTGGTGCCGGTCTGGTGCTGATCTGCGATATGATCGGACGCACAATTAATGCGCCTTATGAAATTCCGGTCGGTACAATTCTTGGCGTGCTGGGCAGTGCCTTCTTCCTGTATCTCGTTTTAAGGAAGTCCGCCCGTGGTGCATGAAACAATCTATCCGGTGCGCAGTGAAAGCACATTGCCGGTTGAAAATCCGGCCAACCGCCGCAGCGCGTTGAAAAGACTGGCATTGCTCGCACTGCTTGCGTTGATTGCGATGGCAGGCTTTATGACGATTGGCGCTAAGGGCAGCTGGAGCTTTGTGCTGCCGTTTCGCGGCACCAAGCTTGCCGCGATGATTTTGGTTGCCTATTCCATCGCCTTGTCGACGATCCTGTTTCAGACCATCACCAATAACCGGATTTTGACGCCCTCGATCATGGGTTTCGATGCGCTCTATGCGCTGTTGCAAACGGTGCTGGTTTTCGCGCTCGGTGCTCATGCCGTTTCTATGGCCAATCCGAAACTGATGTTTCTGGTCGAAATCGTGCTGATGATGGGCTTTTCCGGTCTGCTTTATCGCTGGCTGTTTGCCGGTGAGGGGCGCTCGCTGCATCTTTTGATGCTGGTGGGGATTATCTTCGGTGTGTTTTTCCGTTCCGGTACCGGATTTATGCAGCGCATTATCGATCCGAATGATTTTGTGGTGCTGCAAGACAGGCTATTTGCATCTTTCAATACGATAGACAGCCAGTTGCTGGGCTTGTCGACTGCGATTGTCGCTGTGGTCTCTGTGATCGCATGGCGCATTGGTCATCGTTTTGACATTCTGTCTTTGGGGCGTGAGACAGCAATTGGTCTTGGTATCAATTACAAGCGCACAACAATGATCATTCTGATGATGGTTGCAGTGCTGGTTTCTGTGTCAACGGCTTTGGTTGGTCCCGTTACATTTTTCGGTCTGCTGGTGGCTAATCTGGCTTATATGATCATGCCGGTGACGCGTCACCGCTATACTATTCCTGCCGCTGCACTGCTGGCTGTGATCGCTTTGGTTGGTGGGCAGCTTATTCTTGAGCGTGTGTTTGCCTTTAATACCGCCTTGGGCATTGTGATTGAATTTGTCGGCGGCCTGTTCTTTATTCTGATGCTGGTACGAGGAGTTGCCCGATGATTGAGGTCAAAGCCGTCAGTAAAACCTATGGCGAAACTCTGGTGGTCAATAATGTCTCGCTGACATTGCCATCGGGCGGCATCACGTCGATTATTGGCCCTAACGGTGCCGGTAAATCCACATTGCTGTCGATGATCAGCCGTCTTATTCCGACGGATCAGGGGCAGGTGCTGGTCGATAATATGGATGTGGCACGCACTGCCGGAGATGTGCTGGCAAAACGCCTGTCGATCCTGCGGCAGGAAAACCACATGACTGCGCGTCTGACCGTGCGTGATCTGGTGACCTTCGGCCGTTATCCATATAGCAAAGGCAGGCCAACCGCAGAAGACGCGCAATTCGTAGCACGGTCTATTCAATATCTGAATTTGAGCGATCTTGCCGACCGTTTTCTGGATGAGTTGTCCGGTGGTCAGCGCCAGCGTGCCTATGTGGCGATGGTGCTGTGTCAGGATACGGATTACACGCTGTTTGACGAACCGCTGAATAATCTCGACATGAAACACTCGGTCGAGATGATGAAGCTATTGCGCAAGGCGGCGGATGATCTGGGCAAGACGGTTGTTGTCGTGCTGCATGATATTAATTTCGCGTCCTGCTATTCAGACCATATTGTTGCAATGCTGAACGGTAAATTGTTTTGTCAGGGCACACCGGAAGAGATTGTCTGCCCTGTGGTGCTGGAATCCATCTATGGCACAGTGTTTAAAGTGCAGGATGTCGAAGGCAAACGTATCGCTACCTATTTCATGTAAAAGCTGCGCCGCTTCTCAATTGATAAAAAGCGGCGCACTTTCTGTTATTTGTTTACCTGTGCAATCCAGTCATTGAGATTGTAATAATTGCTGATGCGGGCAACTTTGCCGTCGCGAAGTTCAAAAAATGCACCGGCAGGCAGCACATATTTCTGGCCTTTTGCTTCCGGCAAGCCTTCGTCTGTGGCTATATATTCACCATTTACGATAAATTCCGCTGCGCCGCGTGTGCCTTCCGCATTGGCCATGATCACCATTTCGGTGAGATTTTCCTTATAGGAACGGTTCATATGCGCCATGAAAGAGCGGAAATGCTCTTTACCCTGATGGCGCTCGCCCTGATTAATGTCATGCACGACTTCATCATGCAGAAGGCTGATAAAAGTCTCCATATCCTGCGCATTAAAAGCATCATAATAGGCGCGGATAATTTGTGTCGCAGTCACTGAAGCGGTCATGGCAATGTCTCCCGAATATTTGCTGATCCTTCTTACGCCTTGTACGTTCAAAGGAAAGGCGTAAATGCGCAGGGAAATGGCACTTTTGCGTAAATCTCTGCCGTAACCAGTCCTGTTCTTTTCAGTGTGATCGCTTATAGAGAAGGGGAGCTGGAGGATAGTGTATGACTGTCAGAATTGAGACCTATTCAGGCCGCGCGATCGCGCCTTATATTGATGATCTGGCACGGTTGCGCATTCAGGTTTTTCGCGATTTTCCTTATCTTTATGACGGGGAAATGGATTACGAAGCCAATTACATTGCGACTTATGCGCAGTCTCCTGACAGTCTCTTTGTGCTGGCGATTGATGGTTTTGATGTCATTGGCGCATCTACCGGTATTCCGATGCGCGATGAAACACCGGCGTTCAAAGCGCCCTTTATCGGGCTTGGTTATGATCCGGCTAAGATCTTTTATTTCGGGGAATCTGTGTTGTTACCCGCCTATCGCGGCACCGGTCTTGGTGTGCGCTTTTTTGAAGAGCGCGAAAACTATGCGCGTCAAAACGGTGCGTTTACGACCTGTTGTTTTTGCGCGGTGGAGCGCCCGCAGGATCATCCGCTGCGACCGGCAGACTATCAGCCGCTGGACAGCTTCTGGAATAAGCGCGGTTTCTTCCATCGGCCGGAATTACGCACACAGTATAGCTGGCGTGATGTGGGAGATGTTCATGAAACCGATAAGCCAATGTCATTCTGGGTGAAGGAACTGAGCTGATGCTGCATCTTGCTTCTTGCCAATATGTGATTGAGTTGATTGAGGCCTGGGATGCCTATGAGCAACACCTGCGAGCACTTTGTGCCGATGCCGTTGCTCAAGGGGCGCAGGTGCTGCTGTTGCCGGAATATGCGGGGCTTGTGCTGTCCGGCCAGTTAGAGCCGGCGGTTCGCAGTGACCTGCACGGTTCTATTTCCGGCATTCAGCCGCTTATCCCGCGTTGGCTGGAACTTTGTGAGGCGATTGCCCGTGAGCATGAGATTGTCTTGCAACCCGGCAGTGCACCGGTGCTTGATCCGGATGGCAAATATCGCAATCGCGCATGGCTGTTCGGGCCGGATGGTCTGATCGGGCATCAGGACAAAATCATCATGACCCGTTTTGAGCGCGAGCAATGGGGTATCAGCGGCGGTGTTGAAGATGTGCATTGTTTTGAAACTGCATTTGGCAGGATCGGGATTCTGATCTGCTATGATAATGAGTTTCCGATGCTGTCACGCCGTCTGAGTGATCAGGGGGCAGAGCTGATTTTAGCACCAAGTTGCACAGATACGCTGGCGGGCTATTATCGCGTGCGTATCGGCGCGCAGGCGCGGGCGCTGGAAAACCAGTTTGCCGTGTTAGTTTCCCCGACAGCAGGAGAGGCTTTGTGGTCACCGGCGCTGGATGAAAACAGTGGCCGCGCCGCACTCTATGTGCCGTCGGATTATGGAATGCCGCCAAGCGGTGTTTTTGCTGAGAGCGAAACGGATACAACAGCGGTTAGCTGCTGGATGCATTGCAGCATTGATCTGGCGCAGGTTCGTCGCTTGCGGGAGCAGGGGCAGGTGTTTACCCACCGCGACTGGCCGGAGCAGTTTATCGACCGCGACTGATTTGAGCAGTTTGTTGACTCCGACTGGCCGGAGCAGTTTACAAAATGACCGGCTGAAAACTGGCCTTGTGTGTTGCTCGTATTTAAATCGTCATATTAAGCCCCTATATAAGGGGAGAAACTATGAACGGCGTGGTGAGAAGCAGAATTTGTATAGCAACTGTGTAAATTTATAAAATCAGTTTCGGTTTTGAAGATTATGCAGTAAAGAAGAGGCACCGCAGCCAGACGAATTTTGTCTCGCGGATTCCTGCCCGCAGGATGATCTTTCCCCGCCACAATGCGTAACTGTAACGGACCGGACAAACGAATTGACGACAAATACCCCGTATTACCTCATCGATAAAAGCAAACTTCTGCCTAATCTGGAAAAGATTAAATATGTGCGTGAACAATCCGGCGCGAAATCGTTGCTGGCTTTGAAATGTTTCGCTACATGGTCTGTGTTTGATCTGATGAGCGAATATATGGATGGCACAACATCGTCTTCGCTTTATGAAGTTCGTCTGGGCAAAGAAAAATTTCCGGGTGAAACCCATGCTTATAGCGTGGCCTATGCGGATGATGAAATTGAAGATGTGCTGAAAAACAGCGACAAAATCATCTTTAACTCTATCGGCCAGCTGACCCGTTTTGATGAAGCATCAAAAAACCATATCCGTGGTCTGCGTGTAAATCCGCAGGTTTCCACATCGGACTTTACACTGGCCGATCCTGCGCGCCCGTTCAGCCGTCTTGGTGAATGGGATGCCACGAAGATCGAAGCTGTGATGGATAAAGTCTCCGGCTTTATGTTCCACAATAATTGTGAGAACGACAAATTTGAGCGTTTCGATGAGATGCTCGGCATTATCGAAGAGCGCTTCGGCCATCTGATTGCGCGTGTGAAATGGGTCAGCCTTGGCGGCGGTATCCACTTTACCGGTGATAATTATCCGCTGGATAAGTTCTGCGCACGTCTTAAAGCTTTCTCCGAGAAATATGGTGTACAGATTTATCTGGAGCCAGGTGAAGCAGCGATTACCAAATCCGCGACGCTGGAAGTGACCGTGCTTGATACGCTGTTCAACGGCAAAAATCTCGCCATCGTCGACAGCTCGATTGAAGCCCATATGCTTGATCTGCTGATTTATCGTCAGACCGCGAAAATGGAACCGAATACCGGTGATCATGAAATCATGATCTGCGGCAAATCCTGCCTTGCCGGTGATATTTTCGGCGAATTCCGTTTTGAAAAACCGTTGCAGATCGGTGACCGCCTTTCCATTCAGGATGTGGCCGGTTACACAATGGTCAAGAAAAACTGGTTTAACGGCGTTAAAATGCCATCCATCGTTGTCCGTCAGCTCGACGGAACTGAAGAGCTTGTCAAAGAGTTTACCTTTGACGATTTTGCTGCCGCCCTTTCCTGAGGCAGATACTATAACAATGCAACCGATGCGCTTTGTGCAGAGCAATCTGTTCAGGGCGTATCATTGATTAGTGCATAATTCTCATCAGAAAATCCTGAGATTATGCCGAAAAGGCTACTATGGAGCGTACCGCGTGAAATGAAAAAAAATGTCCTGATTATTGGTGCCGGAGGCGTGGCGCAGGTTGTGGCGCATAAATGTGCGCAGAACAACGATGTTCTGGGTGATATTCACATTGCTTCGCGAACAAAATCTAAGTGCGATGATATGATCGCCAGTGTTCGTGAAAAGAAAAGTATGAAGGTTGAGGGCGTTTTAGAAGCCCATGCACTGGATGCTTTGGATATTGAAGCCACGAAGGCACTGATTTCCAAGACAAATTCACAGATCGTGATCAATGTCGGATCGCCTTTCATCAATATGTCTGTGCTGCAGGCCTGTATTGATACCGGTGTGGCTTACATGGATACCGCTATCCATGAAGAACCGAACAAGATTTGTGAGACCCCGCCGTGGTACGCAAACTATGAGTGGAAGCGCCGTGAAATCTGCGCTGAAAAAGGCATTACCGCTATTCTCGGCATCGGCTTCGATCCGGGTGTTGTGAACGCCTATGCCCGACTGGCTCAGGACGAGTATTTCGATAAGATTACCGATATTGATATCATTGATATCAATGCGGGTTCGCATGGCCGTTGGTTCTCCACCAACTTTGATCCGGAAATCAATTTCCGTGAATTCACCGGGCGCGTTTATTCGTGGCAGAAGGGTGAATGGCAGGTCAATAAGATGTTTGAAGTCGGCAAGGAATATGATCTTCCTGTCGTCGGTAAACAGAAAGCTTATATGACCGGTCATGATGAAGTGCACTCACTGGCACGCAACATCGAAGGCGCGGATGTGCGCTTCTGGATGGGCTTCGGTGATCATTACATCAACGTCTTTACCGTGCTGAATAATCTCGGACTGCTGTCTGAACAGCCGGTGAAAACCGCTGAAGGTCTGGAAGTTATTCCGCTGAAAGTGGTGAAAGCTGTGTTGCCGGATCCGTCATCATTGGCACCGGATTACACCGGTAAAACCTGTATCGGTGATCTGGTTAAGGGCAGCAAAGACGGCAAAGACCGTGAAGTCTTCATTTATAACGTGGCAGACCACAAGGATGCCTATAATGAAGTTGGCTCACAGGGTATTTCCTACACTGCCGGTGTGCCGCCGGTAGCGGCTGCTATGCTGGTTGCGACCGGCGAGTGGGATGCCAAGACAATGGTCAATGTTGAAGAACTTGATCCGCGTCCGTTCCTCGCTCAGATGAGCAAGATCGGTCTGACCACATGGATCCGTGACGAGCAGGGCGAACGTCAGATTTTCTGATAATAGCTGTTTTCGTTTTAAGATCAGGCTCAGGGGCGCAAGCTCCTGAGCTTTTTTATTGTGCTGGATCACAGATAGTTTACTATCGCGCAATATCTGCAGATGATCTGAGAAAGATAGAGCATGAGATTTTCCGGCCTTACACGCTTACAACGCCTGATCGCACCGCTTGCGGCGCTTTTGTTTCTTTCGGCCTGTACTGTTGCCGTTGATGAGGGAGGGCCGCATCATCGTCCGCCGGTACGACCGGACAGGCCGCAAATGTGTACGATGGAATATATGCCGGTTTGTGGTGAGCGTAATGGCAACAGCCGGACATTCGGCAATAGCTGTCATGCGCGTGCTGAGGGTTATCGCATTGTCAATAGAGGCGAATGCCGTGTTTCGCAGCCGCGTCCGCCGCAATGGCAGCATCGTCCGGATCGGCCGAATGGCAACTGGGGACATAACCGTCCGCAAACAGCTTGTACGCGTGAATATGCACCGGTCTGTGCGACCAGCCGCGGTCGCAGCCAGACATTTCCGAATGCCTGTGTCGCGCGTAATGCCGGCTTTAGTAATATGAGAAACGGCGCCTGCCGTTAACATAGTCCTTACGGCTTCTGTTCTATAGAGATTTTCAGGCTGCGATATGTATAGCTGTCGCAGCCTTTAAATTTTGGGTGGAATAAATGAATGGCTTGCATGAAATAAAGCGCCTGCTGAGATATTCAGCCATCCGTATGGGGCTGGAAGCAATATCTTTGCTACGCCTCGACAAGCTGTTGCCTTCCGCTGCGCAGAACGGACTGATTTTTACGCTGCATCATGTGCGCCCAAATACGAGCCCGCAGAAATTTGAGCCCAATGCCATTCTCTCAATTACGCCTGAGTTTTTGGAAGAGGCAATTCAGCAAGTCTTAAAAGCAGGGATGCTGCCTGTCCATGTGCATGATCTGCCCGAATTGCTGCGAAATAATCCCGAAAACAAACGCTATGTTTGTTTTACGCTGGATGATGGTTATCGCAACAATGCGGATTATGCATCTCCGATTTTTCGGCGCTATAATATCCCTTATACAATCTACATTACCTCAGGCTTTGCCGAGCGCAGTCATATTCTATGGTGGGAAGTGGTCGAACAGCTCCTGCGGCAGCAGGAGAACCTGACCTTCGATTTCGGTGCGGGAGAAATGAACCTTCCGCTCAGAACGACACTGCAGAAGCAAGCCGCTTTCGCGCGTTTTGCGCAATATGTGGATGTCCGGCCTGAGGATGACGCTGTGCACCAGATCGCAAAGCTGGCGCTGAGCTACGGGCTTGATCCGTTGCGTATCACCCGTGAGCTGACGATGGATCTTGCGGCATTACGGGCATTGCAAAAACGCGATGGTGCTTTGGTGCATTTTGGCGCCCATTCGGTCAGCCATATTAATCTTAGCCGTATTGATGATCAGCGTATAAGACAAGAGATAGAAGTATCGGCAGATTGGCTGAAAACTAGTCTTGCAGAAGCGCCCTTATCCTTTGCCTATCCTTACGGATGGAAGACGGCAGTGAGTAAAAATACATTTTCTCAGGCGTATGATTCTGGCTTTTCAATTGCCGTTACTACCCAGCCAGCTATGTTGAAGCCTGCTGTTTTAAGCCATCCGCAATCGTTTCCGCGTGTATCTTTGAACGGATATTTCCAAAAACAACGCTATATCAGGGCGCTGATTTCCGGTATCCCATTCATAAACATATGATAATTTAGAAATAGCCACATTATGAATATTTGTGATGCAGGCGATCAAAATTATAAATTTAATTAAACAGAATTTTGCAGTTAAGTTTTATACACAAGAGCAAATAAATATAAGTTTGCTTTTCAGGATCCCAATTGGGTTGCCATGAGAGTTCATACGGGGGCATGATTTCATGGCGTCGCCGACTGTCTGTCTAGTGCAGACAATCGGCGACGATATTCCTGAAATTTCTTCCAAGAATATCATTCGCCATACCTTATATTTACATTTCAATGCGTTTGCCGTCTTTGTCGAAGCAATGAATGGCAGATTGACTTGCACTGATCTTAAGCTTCTCTCCGGTAGTAATCTGGCTGCGACCGGCAACACTGAAAATGATTGCAGTGTCATCAGCCAGACGGGCATGAACATAGCTTTCAGCGCCAACCAGCTCAACCGCATCAACAGTGACATCGGTTGTGAAAGTGGCGCTTTGCTCGCCGATGGTGAAACCTTCAGGACGGATACCGATGGTCGCTGTTTCCGCAGGAATTTTTGCGCTGAGCTGCTGCATCCATGGCGCATCTTTACAAGACAACAGGTTCATGGATGGCGAGCCGATAAAGGTTGCAACGAAAGTTGTCGCAGGTTTTTCATAAAGCTCAATCGGTGTGCCGACCTGCTCAATATGACCGGCATTCAGTACCACCAGACGATCCGCGAGTGTCATTGCTTCCATCTGATCATGGGTCACATAAACACTGGTCACACCCAATGAGCGCTGCAGGCGCTTGATTTCCACACGCATATGCACGCGCAATTTGGCATCAAGGTTGGAGAGCGGTTCGTCAAACAGGAAGGCTGCCGGTTCACGCACAATCGCACGCCCCATGGCAACGCGCTGGCGCTGGCCACCGGAAAGCTGACGTGGTTTGCGTTCCAGAAACTGTTCAATTTCCAGTGCTTTCGCAGCCTTGGCGATGCGCTGTTCGATCTCGGCTTTCGGCGTATTGCGGTTCTTCAGACCGTAGGCCAGATTTTGGCGCACAGTCATATGCGGATAGAGCGCATAATTCTGGAACACCATCGCAATATCGCGCTCTGCCGGTTCCAGTTCATTCACCACGCGGTCAGCAATCGAGACGGTGCCGGAAGTAATGCTTTCGAGACCGGCGATCATGCGCAGCAAAGTGGATTTACCGCAGCCGGAAGGCCCGACCAGAACGACCAGTTCACCGTCGGCGATTTCCAGCGAGATGCCTTTAATGGTCTCGACATTGCCGCCATAGACTTTTTTTACATTATCAAGAGAAATACGAGCCATTATTTTTCCGTTTCAACAAGACCTTTGACGAACCATCGCTGCATCAGAACCACGACGATGATCGGAGGGATGATCGCAAGGATCGTTGTCACCATTACAAAATGCCATGGTGTTGCGGCGTCGGCGAAATCCACCATTTTACGCAAAGCGATGATGATTGTGTTCATCTTTGCATCATTGGTGACCAGCAGAGGCCAGAGATATTGTGTCCAGCCGAAGATGAACAGGATAACAAAAAGTGCTGCAATATTGGTTTTGGACAATGGCAGAAGAATGTCTTTCATAAAGCGCCACGGCCCTGCATTATCAATGCGTGCGGCTTCCACAAGTTCGCCCGGAATAGTCAGGAAGAACTGGCGGAACAGGAAGGTCGCTGTTGCCGAAGCCATCAATGGCAAGGTCAGACCGGCATAGGTATCAATCATGCCCAGATCGACGATAACCTTATAGGTCGGCAGAATACGCACTTCCACCGGCAGCATCAGCGTGATGAAGATCATCCAGAAGAACACCATGCGGAAGCGGAAATTGAAAAACACAATCGCAAAAGCCGAGGTGAAAGAAATGATGATTTTACCGATGGCAATTGCCAGCGCCACGACAGTGGAGTTGAACAGCAGACGTTCAAGGCTCACACCAACGGTGCGTTCCACACCGCCGCTCAGAGCATCGCGGTAGTTTTCAATAAAGTGGTCACCTGGCAGCAGCGAAATCGGAGGGCGGAGAATTTCCGCCGACGTCATGGTTGAGGCCACAAATGTATAATAAATCGGAAAGGCAACAATGATGATGCCGATTATCAGCGCCAGATGGCTGATTGCGATAGTAACGGGATTACGTTCAATCATTGTCTGACCTCAGGAATAATGCACGCGCTTTTCAACAAAGCGGAACTGGAACGCCGTAAGGGCAATAACGATCACCATCAGGATCACAGACTGTGCTGCTGATGAGCCGAGGTTAAGATTGACGAAGCCGTCATTATACACTTTGTAGACCAGTGTTTCCGTGGCTTTGGCAGGACCACCGCCGGTTACCGCATGAATAATACCGAACGTATCGAAGAACGCATAAACCGTGTTCACAACCAGCAGGAAGAAAGTGGTCGGAGCGAGCAACGGGAAGGTGATCGACCAGAACCGCTTCATACCGCGTGCACCGTCAATCGCTGCTGCTTCCAACAGAGATTTCGGAATAGCTTGCAGACCGGCAACAAAGAACAGGAAATTATAGCTGATCTGCTTCCATGATGCGGCAAAGACCACCAGTGCCATTGCCTGATCGCCTTTCAGCAGCGGATCCCAGTCAAAACCGGCATTGCGTAGCAGATAGGCGAGGGTACCCATTGCAGGCGAGAACATGAACAGCCACAAAATACCGGCAATCGCTGGTGCGACGGCATAAGGCCAGATCAGCAATGTGCGGTAGAGGTTTTTGCTTCGCACGACTTTTTCTGCGGCTGTTGCCAGAAACAGCGCAACAGCCATCGACAGTACAGCCGTGGCAATACTGAAGAAAATCGTAATCTGGAACGAGTGCAGATAATTCGGATCAGCAAACAGGGCAGAGAAATTTTTCAAACCGACAAAGGTGCTGCGCAGACCAAACGGATCTTCGCGCATCGTCGACTGATAAATCGCCTGACTGGCCGGCCAGAAAAAGAAAACAAAAGTGAGTATGAGCTGCGGTGCAACTAATAAATAGGGTAGCACCTTGTTGGGAAAGACAACACGCTGCACAAAGATCTCCTTCAAATTGCAGTGCCGCACACCGAAAAGGCGCATAAAAGGCACGGCAAGTTTTTGAAATGCTGCACAGTTCCTGTTGTAATGGACAGGCAGAGACTGTGCTGGTCAGTCAGAGCACTTTCAGTTGAAATTAAAACACTGAAAGCTCTCTGCCTCTTGGATTCTGCACATCCTGTTGCGAAAACAGATTGGTCGTTTCCGCGATGCGCTCTGGCATATAAGCCAATCCTCAAAAGCATTCTGAAGATGGGTTTATATGCAGTATGAAGAAAGCCACGCGCCCCTCACGGGACACGCGGCCTTTATGAATTAGCGGTTTGCTGCTTCAGCAATCGCTGCATTGCCACGCTCTACAGCGTTTTTCAGTGCGGTTTTCGCATCCTGTTTACCGGCCAGCATCGCTTCATATTCTTCGTTGAGAATATCACGAACCTGCGGCAGGTTTACCAGACGAACGCCCTTGGAATTGGCTGTTGGCTCTTTGCCCATCATCTGCAGGATCGGCGTTTCACGACCCGGGTTCTTGTCATAGAAACCTGATTTTTTGGTTTCTTCATAAGCCGCCAGTGTTACCGGCAGGTAGCCGGAAACCTGATGCAGACGAGCCTGAATGTCTGTCTGCGACAGGAAATTGAAGAACTGGGCAATACCCTTATATTCTTCGTCGCTCTTGCCTGCGAAGACCCAGAGGCTGGCGCCACCCGGAATGGTGTTCTGCGGACGACCTTCGCCTTCATAATAAGGCAGCTGGCCGATACCATAGTTCAGGCCGGATTTAACCACGTCGCCCAGGCCACCCGAAGATTCTGTCAGCATTGCGCATTCACCGGATGTGAAGAGCTGTTTGGCTTCGGATGTGCGGCCGCCGTAACGGAATGCACCATCTTTAGCGAGGTCTGCGAGACCCTGAAAATGCTGTTCAAACAGCGGAGCATTGATTTCGAGTTTCACATCGAGACCTGCAAGGCCGTTTTCATTGGTGCCGTATGGTACGTTGTTCCATGCAGCGAAGTTTTCAGTCTGAATCCATGTCAGCCATGTGGAGGTAAAGCCACAATTTGCAGCGCCACTGGTTTTAATTTTGCGGGCAGCTTCAAAAACTTCAGGCCATGTCTTTGGCGCTACTTCCGGATCGAGACCGGCTTTTTTGAAAGCATCTTTGTTGTAGTAAAGGATTGGTGAAGAAGAATTATACGGGAAAGACAGCATTGTGCCGTCCGGCTTCGAATAATAAGCGGTGATACCGGCAAGGTATTTCGCTTTATCGAATTTGAAACCACCTTTTTCCAGCACATCTGCAACCGGCAGAACTGCACCTTCAGCGCCCATCATCACGCCGCTACCGGCATCGAAAACCTGCAGAATGGCAGGAGCCTGCTTGGAACGGAATGCAGCAATACCGGCATTCAGTGTTTCAGGATAGCTGCCTTTATAGACAGGAACGATTTTGAATTCGCTCTGGCTTTCATTGAATTCCTTGGAGAGCTGTTCAACAACTTCGTTGTTAGAACCGGCCATACCGTGCCACCATTGCAGCTCAGTCACTGCAAATGCGTTGGATGCAAATGCGACGGACATGGTGAGTGCCGCTACTGAAACAGTCATCAGACGTTTGGACATGACTTCTCCCTGAAGTTCAATGAAACGAAACACCGGAATAAACAGTTGTCTTGTGACTTCTGTTGAGTACGGCGGTTCTGTGGTTGTCAAAGGCTCTTTCGTTTTAGCGCATATAACATTTAATACGAAAGAGAAAAGCACAATTACGAAAGCTATTCACGCATAATTCTATGCTGAAGCTCATTTTGGCGAAGAGTCTGGCACAAAACAAGCGATAATAAAATTACGTGCCATAAAATGCATGATTTCAAAAATATGCCGTTTGCCGGGTGATTCTGCCGAGAAATTTGAGGACGAAGCCGTAATACAGGCAGAAAAAAAGCCGGACTAAAAAGCCCGGCTGAATTTAAGAAGGCATTTAGATGCCTTCGAGGGGAACACTTGCAGCGCGAAATGGGAGGAAGCGCGCCAGCAAGTGAGCTTCATATGGAGCAAGGTTCAAAGAAGTTCAAGATGCTGAACACAGTTTTTTTGACCAAAGCGTAAAATAATTTAGGATAAACCGTGCTGGCAGGCGTGAAATTCAACCGCGCCTTGCCTGCATGATACCGGCAATGACCACCAAACCACCGCAAATTTGCCAGATGCTGAGTGGTTCCGAGAGCAAAATCCACGCCAGAATAGCGGCAACAACGGGCTGTATCAGCAGCGTCAGAGAAGAAAACGCCACCGGCAGCCATGCAATCGCGAAAGTGATCAGGCTTTGCCCTGCGGCCTGTGTCATCCAGGCCAGAGCGCAGACAATAAACCAGCCAAACAAAGTCAGCGGAAAATATTGTGTTTCAAAAATCAGTGCGAGCGGCAGAATTGTCAGGGTTGCGCTGATGGTTGTGCAGAGCATGATAGTGGAAGTGGAAAAACGGCGGCGCGTGAAACCGAGCATCAGAATATAGGCTGCGTATAAGATCGCCGCGATAAGGGCGACAGCGTCACCCTTCAGGCTGCTATGGCCGGACAGATCGGGGCCACCCTTCAAAATCAGCACTCCGACAATGGCCAAGGCCAGCCCGCTGACAAAAATTTTGCTGATTTTTTGCTTGAGAAACAGCCAACCGCCCAGTGCCACAAAAATCGGGGACAGGTTTACAATCAAAGTGGAATTGGCAACCGATGTCATTGTCAGCGAGATATGCCAAACAACCAGTTCCAAGCCAATCAGAATGCCCGGCACGGCAAGGATAGCAATATCAGCTAGTGAGTTGGGCTTTACCTGATCCGCACCATGTTTCATGCGGTTGTTCAGGATCAGCATCGGGATAACAGCCAATGCCAAACGCCAGAAAGCCGTAACAATCGGGCCGGTTTCCGCAAAACGCACCAGAATAGGGGAGCAGCTGATCAGCAAGCCGCCGAGTAAAAGTGCAATAATAGCTTTACGCTGGGTTTCAGGCGTATTTTGCAGCAGGCCGGATGTATTGGCGGTGGCGGCTTCTGGGATTGTTTTGTTCATTGTGTACCTGCCGCCTGCTAAAGCAGCCTTATATATGAGAAACGCAGCTATTTTGCTGCGGGTATAGTAACAAGCAGTTTAGAAAAATTGATCTGCTGCCTGCGACAGGCGATGTTCTTCAGACGCGGATTTCGCCGGATGCAGATATTCTGTATCTCTGATATATATCAAAGCGGATTGATAAAAAAGCGCGTCTTTTAAGAGACGCGCTTTTTGTTGTCCGGATATTTCGGGCTTATTCTTCGTAGCCGACGATCCCTTTGATCTCGACAAACTCACGAAGGCCGAAAACGCCATATTCACGGCCGTTACCGGATTGCTTGTAGCCGCCAAATGGTGCAGCACCGTCCCAAGGCGCGTCATTGATATAGACATTGCCGGTGCGCAAACGTTTGGACAGAGCCTGCGCTTCCTTCAGGTCGCCCTGAATATAGGAGGCGAGGCCGTAGACTGTGTCGTTGGCCATCTCAACAGCTTCATCCAGCGTGTCATAGGCAAGAATGGACAGCACAGGGCCGAAGATTTCCTCGCGGGAAATGCGCATATCATGGCCGACGCGGGCAAAAATGGTCGGGCGCACATAATAACCGGCATTGAGCTCAGCCGGACGGCCTGTGCCACCGGTTACCAGTTCTGCACCCTCATCAATGCCTGCCTGAATAAGATCCTGAATCTTGTCAAATTGCAGTTGGCTCACCACAGGGCCGAGATCGGTTTCAGCGGCAGTCGGATCGCCGGTGCGGAATTTTTCAGCCGCATCACGGGCGATTGTAATTGCGTCATCCATCGCTTCCTGCGGCACGAACAAGCGTGTCGGTGCATTGCAGGACTGGCCGCTATTGCCAAAGCAGCGGGCAACGCCGGTACGAACAGCCTTGTCGAGATCGGCGCTACGCAGAATGATGTTTGGGGATTTACCACCAAGTTCCTGATGTACACGCTTCACAGTCGGTGCTGCGGTTTGCGCAACATTGACACCGGCGCGGGTAGAGCCGGTAAAGGACACCATATCCACATCTTTATGGCCGGAAAGGGCGACACCAACATTTGGTCCGTCACCATGGACGAGGTTGAAGACGCCTTTCGGCACACCAGCCTCATGCATGATTTCTGCGAACAAAATGGCGCTGACCGGTGCGATTTCTGATGGCTTCAGCACCATTGTGCAGCCGGTTGCAATAGCCGGTGCCACTTTAGCGGCGATCTGGTTGATCGGCCAGTTCCAAGGTGTGATCATGGCGACAACGCCGATCGGCTCATGCTCAACACGGGTTGTGCCCTGCATATAGGCATATTCAAAGATTTCAGCTGCTTTAATCGCTTCCATCAGATGTGCGGTGCCGGAGCCTGCCTGTGCTGCCTTGGCCATAGCCAGCGGCGCACCCATTTCCTGAGAAATTGCGGCGCCCATTTCATCCGACCGGCGGATAAAGATTTCGAGAATACGCTTGAGCAGCGCTAAACGCTCTTCTTTGCTGGTCTGAGAGAAGCTGACAAATGCTTCTTTTGCAGCCGCAACGGCCTTGTCCACATCGGCAGCCGTGCCCATAGCAATCTTGGTGAAAGGCAGCTCTGTTGCCGGATTGATAACATCCAGTGTCGTTACTGGGCTTTGTACCGGATCAACCCATTCGCCGTTGATGTAAAATTTGAGTGCGTGATCCATAGTTCCCATCCTGTCATGCTATTCATGCGGTTTTGCAGTGATTTTTGTGCGCAGTTTAGACCTAAACCTTAGTATTACAACTCCATAAAAAGAATGGTGACGGAAAATATTGGTTTTGTCATTACGCCTCTAATCATGTTGAATAAGTAATTTTTTTATTATTTATTTATTATTAAGTTAACAATGAAGTAAAGTAAAAATATTGACTCTTTCATTTATATGATTTTATAAAATATAAGTTTCGGTATTTTATATATTCTTAAATTATGTTGATATAAAAATTTATATTATTAAATACAATTTTATTATTCTTGTCCGAAGCGAAACAATAAATACGTGCATGTATTTAACTGGCGTATTTTGAAAATTTGCTGAGGGACATATGCAAACAAATATTGGCAGTCAGAGTGAAAAATTTTACTCTGTGCAAATTTTACGCGGACTGGCAGCTTTACTGGTCGTTTTAGGACACACTTTACAACATCCAATAGCAGAGCCGCCACGAATACTTGGTGTGTTTGGAGCTTATGGCGTATCCATCTTTTTTGTCATAAGCGGATTTATCATCAGCTATATCAATGCTGGTCGCTTTGCACCTGTAAGTTTTCTGTGGCGACGAATTATACGTGTCGTGCCTCTATACTGGATTTGTACAATTTTTTTGGCTTTTTGTGCGATCTATTTGCCGAGCTTGTTTAAATCAACAAGCTTCACACCGGATTACTTGATACGTTCATTGGCGTTTCTTCCGGTGCTTGTGCCGGGGACGCTGGATGATTGGCGGCCGCTATTAAAACCGGGTTGGTCTCTCAATTATGAGATGTTTTTTTATCTTCTCTTTATCTTGTTCTGGTGGTGTGAAAGCAGTCTCCGCCGCTCAATATTGATGAGCGCTGTACTCGGAGTACTGATTGCAGGGGCATTTTTTGTTGAAAGAAATGGTAGTTTTGCAGCCTTTTATCTCAATTTTAATCTGATGCCGTTTCTCGCCGGCATGTGGTTGGCGGAGTTGCAGCGTCGGGGTTTCTGGAGCGGCTTCTCTGTTAACTCTTTACCTGTGTTGCTGTTTTCTGTCGCAGTTAGCATTGCCTTGCTCTTGAGTGTTGATCTGACAGCATTGCCATTCTTCATTGAGAGTCTTGCATATCTGATTGCATCAATACTGCTTGTTGTAACGGCGCTTTGTACAGATCGTTGGTTCCGTCATTTGTCGCCGGGAAACCTGTTCATACAAATTGGCGACAGTTCTTATTCTCTTTATCTGACGCATATGTTCGTGGTTGGCGCAGGCTGGGCAGTCTTTAATCGTCTCGGATTAGGGGATTGGGCGTTTCCCTTTGCGGTTGTTGGAATTATCGTTGCCAGCATTGTCGGTGCTAAAATTTCTTATTTGATTATTGAGAAGCCGTTTATGCGTTTAGGGCGTAAAAAACGCCCCTCTCAACAACCCGTGACGCAGCCGACATAAGAATTATAAAAAAGCCTCCGGCATTGCTGCCGGAGGCTTTCTTATTTTTGGGTTCAGGCTTTAGGTGATTAAGCCCAGGTCTTTTCCAGAACGCGGATCCAGTTTTTATAGGCGATCTTGTCGATGGTGTCCTGATCGTAACCGGCTTTGCGCAGTTCTGCGATCAGCAGCTGCAGGTCAGCGGCGCTGGCCAGAGTATCCGGAATGGTTGTGCCGTCGAAGTCGGAACCGAGAGCCACATGATCAACACCGATGCGGTTGATGATGTAATCAATATGGCGCACCATTTCACTGAGCGGTGTGGCGGTGACTTTCTGACCGTCTTCGCGCAGGAAGGACACACCGAAGTTGATGCCCATCAGGCCGCCGGTTTCTTTGATGGCGTCCATCTGTTTTTCGGTGACATTACGGCTGTGTGTGCAAAGCGTATGCACATTGGAATGGCTGGCAACGAGCGGTGCATCGGAAATGGCTGCAATATCCCAGAAGCCTTTTTCATTCATGTGCGACAGGTCGACCATGATTTTCAGTTCGTTACAGGCACGGATCAGGGCTTTACCGGCGTCGGTAAGACCTGGGCCGATATCCGGTGTGCTCGGGAAGCGGAACGGAACGCCGTAAGCGAAAATATTCGGACGGCTCCAGACCGGACCCAAAGTGCGCAGACCTGCCTGATGCAATACGTAAAGTTCATCGAGATCAGCGCTGATCGCTTCAGCACCTTCAATATGCAGCACTGACGCAAATGCGCCATCGGCCATTGCTGTGCGGATATCATCGGCGTCGCGGCAGATTTTCAGGCCGCCATTCGACTTGGCTTCAATCTTCGCCAGAAGGGCTGCCATGCCGAGAGTGATTCTCAGCGCTTCACCATGTTCAGGTGTCGGATAATCGCCATTGGCATCTTTTTCCATCGAAGGTGACGGAACATAGATTGCGCAGAGACCACCGGCGAGACCGCCTTTTTTGGCACGTGGCAGGTCAATGTGGCCGACCTGTTCGCCGTTAATAAAGCGGTCAACTGGATTGGCTTCGGTTGATGCCCACAGACGCAGAAGCACGTCATTGTGACCGTCAAAAACCGGTGTGAAATTATCTGCCGATGAAGAACTGGACATAGAGGAGGAACCTTACTTTTCCCGTATGGCGACATAAATTATGTCGCAAACAGAAACATTTAGCGGAATAAATCCTGTTATTATATCTGTGTCGTAATGGCGCTTTCCCGTCGTTTCATGAGAAAGCCAGCGATTCTCACGGTTTCTACCGCTAAAATCCGCTGTTACGTGATTTGCCAGACTGACTATTTTGCCGCAAAAATGCAAATGCCTTTTCGTACAGGCCATAGTCCGTATGCGCATGACGCCTTTTTTATACAATTATAAAGTTGTAAACAAAAATTTACATGCAAACCGTGCATAAGCACTGGCAAAATCTGCATTGGCCGCGTTATTGGGCTTCATGATAATTGAACACGACATTAGTCGGTTTTCTTATACACTTTGTTTTGATGCAGTTTAGGGTGGATCGGAGCGGGATAAAACCAGTCCGGTGGACCATCTCCCGCGAAGATAACTCATTTGCAAAACTGTTGGAAAACTTAACCACTGGCAGGGGCGACCCGGCCGGTTTCTTGCGTTTACGGATAGGGAAGAGGAAATCACCGTGATTTCAAGACGTAATTTTTTGGCGGGCGCAGCAGCTGTTCCGTTCCTGTCATATGCCGGTCTTCTGCCTGCGATCGCTGCCGGTCGTCAGGACATTCTGGTTGTGGCAATGCAGCTGGACAACATGACTTCGCTCGACCCGCATGAGAGCTTTGAAGCTGTCGGCAGCGAAATCTGCAACAACATGTATCAGCGTCTTGTGCATCCGAGCTATGAAAACCCAGAGAAAATTGAAGGCGGCGTAGCCTCTTCATGGGAAGCCGATGCTGAAGGTAAAGTTTATACTTTCAAAATCAACCCTGATGCAAAATTTGCGACCGGTAATCCGATCACCGCTGAAGATGCTGCGTTCTCGCTGCACCGCGCGATCAAAATGAACAAAGGTCCAGCTTTCATTATCGGTCAGTTCGGTCTGACCCCTGAGAATGTTGAGCAGTCTGTCGTTGCGAATACTGAAGCCGGCACTCTGACTATTTCTCTCGAAACTCCGACTTCCCTGTCGTTCCTGCTCTATTGCCTGTCCTCCAGCGTTGGTAGCGTTGTTGAGAAGAAACTGGTTATGGAAAATGCTGCCGGCGACGATCTCGGCAACGAATGGCTGCGCAAAAACAGCGCCGGTTCCGCTGAGTGGACACTGGCTGCATGGAAGCCAAGCGAAAGCGTTATGCTGAACCTGAACCCGCACGGCGCCTATAAAGGCAATGTAAAGCGTATCGTTCTGCGTCACGTTGCTGATCCTTCTTCACAGCTGCTGATGCTCCAGAAAGGTGACGTGGATATTGCCCGTAACCTGACTTCCGAGCAGCTGCGCGTGATTGAGAAAGACGAAAACTTTACGCTCGTTCGTAAAGGCGTTGCCGGTATCGGCCTGATGTCGCTCAACCAGAAAGTTGAAAAGCTGACCAATCCTAAGCTTTGGCAGGCTATCAAATGGGCGATCGACTATAAGGGTATTCAGGAAAACATCGTGCCGCTGACCCATCAGCAGCACCAGACCATTATTCCTGAGGGCTTCCCGGGTGCGGTTAACGATCTGCCGTTCCAGAAAGATACAGCTAAGGCGAAAGAACTGATGGCTGAAGCAGGTCTGGCCGATGGTTTCTCCATCAGCATGGATCACTATTCTGCACAGCCTTGGCCGGATATCGCTCAGGCGATTCAGGCCAACCTCGCAGAAATCGGCATCAAGCTGGAACTGCGCGCTGCTGAAAACCGTCAGGTTCTCACCAAAATGCGTGCCCGCGAGCATGAAATTGCACTGACCTCATGGGGTTCGGATTATTTTGATCCAAACACCAATGCGGACGTGTTCTGCAATGTAACCGACCTGTCGGATGATGCTAAGAACAAGCCTTTTGCATGGCGCTCAAACTACCAGAATGCAGATTTCGCTAAGAAATCTCTGGCAGCACGCGATGAAAAAGATCCGGCAACACGCGTTAAACTTTACGAAGACCTGCAGCGCGAATTCATGAACAACAGCCCGTTTGTTGTCATGCTGCAGACTGTCATGACCGCTGCTTGCCGCAAAGATGTGACCGGCATGCGTCTTGGCGTTCTGTCTGACACCCACTCTTACGCAGGGATTGCGAAAGCTTGAATAAGAGACTGAAAACTCTGACTGGTACTCTGGGCAGCGTGTTAATCACGCTGTTCGGACTTGCCATTGTCACTTTCATGATCGGCCGCGTTATGCCGGTTGATCCTGTGATTGCAGCCGTCGGCGATAATGCGCCGGAGGCTGTTATTCAGCGTGTGCGTGCGGAAATGGGGCTGGATCAGCCTCTCGTCGTACAGTTCTTCCACTATATTGGTCAGGTTTTGCAGGGTGATCTCGGCAACTCCATTCTGACCCGTAACCCCGTTACAACGGATATTGCCCGCTACTTCCCGGCAACCCTTGAACTGGCAACAGCAGCGCTCCTCCTCGCTGCCGTCATCGGTATTCCGCTGGGTGTCTGGGCTGCGGTGCGTCAGGGCACATTGACGGATCAGACGATCCGCGTGATTTGTCTGGCCGGTCACTCCGTGCCGACTTTCGTGCTGGCGCTGATTTCGCTGCTGGTTTTCTATGCCGCGCTCGGTATTGCACCGGGACCTGGCCGTCAGGATATTATTTTTCAGGACATGATCCCACATGTCACTGGTATTCTGACCATTGATACGCTGCTCGACGGTGATATGGATGCCTTCTGGGATGCGCTCGCGCATATGGCCCAGCCGGTTATCATCCTTGCTTATTTCAGCATGGCCTACATCACCCGTATGACCCGTGCATTCATGCTGGATGCGCTTAAAGGTGAATTTGTTATCACAGCCCGCGCTAAAGGTTTGTCGGCTACATCCGTGATCTGGAAACATGCTTTCCCGACTGTGGCTGTTCAGCTGGTAACCGTTCTTGCACTGACCTATGCCGGTCTGCTTGAAGGTGCTGTTGTGACCGAAACTGTGTTCTCATGGCCCGGTCTTGGCCAGTATCTGACAGTTTCGCTGATGAATGCAGACATGAACCCTGTCGTCGGCGCCACTCTTCTGATTGGTGTCATCTATGTCGGGCTTAACCTGCTCGCTGACATTCTCTACAAGGTACTGGATCCACGCGTCAGATGATTTTCTCTAATTTTCATAACTGGGCGCTGGACGAAACTCCGTCCTCGCCGTCGCAGGCTCTTTGGGGCCGACGCTATCGTATCTGGCTCAACCTGAAGTCAAATCCGCTGGCGATGATCGGCCTGTTCATCATTGCAGTCTTTGTTTTCATCGCCATTTTTGCCCCGTGGCTGGCACCGCATGATCCGAGCATTCAGAATCTCGGCAATCGTCTTGCGGCTCCCTCCGCCGAGCATTGGTTTGGTACGGACGAGCTGGGTCGCGATATTTTCTCGCGTATCCTTTATGGTGGCCGCGTAACACTCGGCATGGTTATTGCCGTGGTTATTCTGGTTGCACCGCTTGGTCTGATCATCGGTTGTGTGGCAGGTTATTTCGGCGGTGTCGTCGACACAATTCTGATGCGCGTAACCGACGTGTTCCTCGCTTTCCCGCGTCTTATTCTGGCTCTGGCTTTCGTGGCCGCGCTGAAACCGGGCGTTGAAAGCGCGATTCTGGCGATTGCACTCACAGCCTGGCCGCCTTATGCGCGTCTGGCCCGTGCGGAAACCATGACCATCCGTAACACCGACTATATTGCAGCTTACCGTCTGACCGGTGCCAGCGCTGCCCGTATTATCACGCGTCATATTGCACCTTTGTGCGTACCGAGCCTGATTGTGCGTATTACGCTGGATATGAGCTCGATCATCCTGACCGCCGCAAGCCTTGGCTTCCTCGGTATGGGTGCGCAGCCGCCGTCACCGGAATGGGGTGCAATGATTGCAACAGCCAAACGCTTCATCTTTGAACAATGGTGGGTTGCTACAATTCCGGGTATTGCGATTTTCCTCGTTTCACTCGCGTTCAACTTCCTCGGCGACGGTCTGCGTGACGTCCTCGATCCGAAGCAGAATTGAGGGTGAAAATGCTGGTAGATATTCAAAACTTACGGATCGCATTTGAAACCCGCACCACACGCTTTGAAGCGGTGCGAGGGCTCTCTCTGCAGCTCGGTCGTGAAAAGCTGGGTATTGTGGGCGAAAGCGGCTCGGGCAAATCTCTGACTGCCCGCGCTCTGATGAAACTCCTGCCGAATATTGCGGAAGTCAAAGCTGACAAGCTCAGCTTTGACGGACAGGATCTGCTCACTGCTTCTGAAAAGCAGATGCGTCAGATCCGCGGTAAACGCGTTGGTTTCATTCTGCAGGATCCGAAATACTCGCTGAATCCGGTTAAAACCATTGGTGTGCAGGTGGCGGAAGCCTGGCGCACACACAAAGGCGGCAGCAAAAAACAAGCTATGGAAGCGGCGATTGACCTGCTCGATCAGGTTAAAATCCGCAATCCGCGTGAAGTGGCTTATTCCTATCCGCACGAAGTATCGGGTGGCATGGGACAGCGCGTCATGATTGCTATGATGCTGGCACCGGATCCGGAGCTGCTGATTGCTGACGAGCCGACCTCGGCGCTTGATGCGACTGTACAGGCAGAAATTCTGCGCCTGATCGATGATCTCGTCGACAGCCGCGGCATGGGTCTGATCCTGATCAGTCACGATCTTCCGCTTGTTTCCCATTTCTGTGACCGCGTTATGGTTATGTATATGGGACAGGTGATGGAAGAGCTGAAAGCATCAGAACTCAATAGTGCTCAGCATCCTTATACCAAGGGTCTCTTGAACTGTATTCCGTCGCTGACGCATCCGCGTGATCGTCTGCCGGTAATGACCCGTGATCCGGAGTGGCTGAAATAATGATTGAAGTTGATAATCTGAAAATTCAGTTCGGTGACAAGCAGGTCGTTAAGGGCGTTTCTTTTAACGTCGAAAAAGGCGGCAGCTTTGGTATCGTGGGTGAGAGCGGCTCGGGTAAGTCGACAATCCTGCGTGCGATGGCCGGTCTGAATGAAAGCTGGAGCGGACGTATTGCCTTTGACGGTAAAGACGCCCCGCTGAAGCGGACACCGGAATTTTTCCGTTCTGTTCAGATGGTGTTTCAGGATCCGTTCGGCTCACTGCATCCGCGCCAGACCATTGACCGTATTCTGAGCGAGCTGTTGCTGGTTCATAAGATCGACAATGTTGAAGCGCGCATCAAGCAGGCTCTGTCCGATGTGGCTCTGCCGCAGACGGCACGTTTCCGTTATCCGCACCAATTGTCCGGTGGTCAGCGTCAGCGCGTGGCAATTGCCCGCGCTCTGATTGCAGATCCGCAGGTATTGCTGCTCGATGAGCCGACCTCGGCACTTGACGTTTCCGTTCAGGCGGAAATTCTCAACCTGCTGTCGGATCTTCGCGAAGAACGCAACCTGACCTATGTGCTGGTGAGCCATAACCTCGCGGTTATTGCCCATCTCTGCCCGCAGGTTGGTGTGATGCAGAATGGTATTATGGTTGAGCAGCTAAGTGCAGAAGATCTGCGCGCAGGCCGTACCACCCATCCGCATACCACTGAATTGCGCGAATTGAGCGTAACGGTTGAAGAACCTAAATAAGAATATGCAACAGGCCGGATTTTCCGGCCTGTTCTTTATGCAAGATTGAATTACAAAACCTGTACGAACAGGGCATGGGAAGAAGCGATCATGGCTATGAACTGGGACGCCGCCTTATCAACCGCACAAAAACTGGCCGCACAATGGCCTGCGAATGAGCCGGGAGGCGTGATTATCGGTTTTGATGCGGATGGTATCCGTTTCAACGCTGCAAGCGGCGTGGAAAGTCTGGCAACCTATAAGCCGTTTTCCGCTGACAGCGTTGTGCGTTATGCTTCTGTGACCAAGCATGTTTTCGTTTCCATGGTTTTGAAACATGCAGATAAAATCAGCCTTGATGACCCGTTGGGTAAACATCTGCCGGAACTGAAAAAGCCTTTGAGCGAAGTGACCGTTGGTCGGGCGCTGGATATGAGCGGCGGCCTGCCGGATACCCGCGAATGTCTGACTTTGCTCGGCTTGTCGATCTATACGGAAACCCATAATGACCGGCTGATGGATTTCCATGCGATGATGGAACGTCTCAACTTTGAAGCCGGTACGCAGGTGTCCTATTCCAATACCGGTTACCGTCTGGTGGAAATTGCGCTGGAACGCCTTGGCCTGCGCTTTGATGACTATCTACAAAATGAAATCGTACCATTGCTCGGCGTACAACTGAAAGCACCGGATGTCTGGAATGATCCGGTGGATGGTCTGGTGCCGGGTTACTGGCATGATGGCAAAAAATGGCAGCTCAGTTCAGCCGGTCTTTATATTTCTGCGGCCGGTAGTCTGACCGGTAGCGGTACAGCGCTGGCAACCTGGGCACATGCATTAATGTGCGGCAAAGGTCAGCTTTCGGGTGGGATTGATAAGATCAGCGAACCACGCAAAATGGCTGATGGCCGACTGTCTGCCTATGGTCTCGGTTTTGTTGGTTCTGAGCTTGATGGCCTGAAACTGGTTGGTCATGGCGGCTCGCATCCGGGCTATAAGAGCTATGTGCTGATCTGCCCTGAGCACCAGTGTGGTTTTGTGGTTGTTGCCAATCGTGATGACGCCAATGGCAGCAAGATGGCGCAAGCTGCAATGGCCGCGCTTGCAAGTCGTTCGTTACCGCAGGCCGGCAGCACGATCCCTGATGGTTTTTACCTGACTGAAACCGGCCATCACTGGGTTGAGATGAAGGGCGGAAACGTCACTTATATCGACAATGAAGATGCCCTCTATGACGAAGGCAATGGCTGGTTCTCATCGCGTTCCGCTACCTCGCCAATCCTGCTGCGCTGGACAGGCGAAGTGCTGGAAGGTGAATTGGGACATGCGCCACGTGTTCTTTATCCGGTGGTACCAAAGCCTGCCGGTAATGAACTCGACGGTAGCTGGAAGTCAGTCTACGGCGCTGCTTTTGAGATCATCAATGGCACTGCAATCATGGGTGTCGGCCCTGTTCAGCAGACAATGCCGGTTACCGATCTGGGCAATGGCCGTTATTTGTTTACGCTGCATGACGGCCCGTGGGTAAAACGTGTCTGCATCAATCGTCTGAGCGATAACCGCATAGAACTGGTATTGAACCGCAGCCGTATGCTGGAATATACCCGCTAAACCATACCTATTTATATCCGCCCGCTTTGTAGAAGTATCAGCACTTTAACAAAGCGGGCATTTTCATATCTAGTATATGTAAGCCCTTGTTCAAATATGCCCGCATATCGTATAAGGCCTATTCTGAACTTGCATACTCATATGCAAAACAGGCAATCGTGACGAAGGATCAGTATTGTGGAAATTAAGTGGGTTGAAGACTTTCTCGCGCTTGCTCATACTTTGAATTTCTCCAAAGCGGCAGATGAGCGGCATGTGACACAGTCTGCCTTCAGCCGCCGTATCAAGCAGCTTGAAACATGGCTTGGTACGACACTGATTGACCGCGCTACCTATCCGTCGCGTCTGACTGAAGCGGGTGAAAAATTTATTCCGATTGCGCAGGAAACACTGAAGTCACTTTATCAGGTGCGTCACGGTTTTCAGGCCAATCAGACACTGGAAGCGCAGACAATCTCCTTCATTGCGCTGCATACATTATCATTCACTTTCTTCCCGCCTTGGCTGAAAGAGATCAGCGATGCTGTCGCGCCGGTATTTACGCGTCTGCGCCCTGACAGCGGTAGTGTTGAAGGCAATGTGAATGCCCTTGTCGACGGGGATTGCGATTTTCTTCTGACTTATGTGCATCCGTCGGTGCCTTTACTGCTGGATGCCTCTGAGTTTGATTACAAGGTCGTCGGTTTTGAGCAGATTATCCCGATCAGCGCGCCGGATGCCGATGGCAATCCGCTGCATATGGTAGGTCGTGATGAGCAGCCGTTTGATTATATCGGCTATGAAAAATCATCATTCTTCGGGCATTTGCTGAGCGAATTATTCGCTTTGAAAATGCCGGAACACCGGCTGGTGCATGAGGGCAGCATGTCGATTGGCCTCAAAGGCATGTCAATCGCGGGATGGGGTGTGGCATGGGTGCCGCACAGCCTGATTGCTGAAGAACTGGCAAACGGACAGTTGGTGCAGGGGGCTGACCCGTCGTGGAATATTCCGTTGGAAATCCGTTTGTACCGATCCAGAAATAATCAGCGTGGCGTGATTGAAAAGTTCTGGAACCGGCTGCCGGATCTGCGAAATAGCTCAGATCATAATTGAGCGAAAAGGGGCGCTAAAAGCGCCCCTTTTTATTATGCCAGTTGTGGCTGTTTCATAACGGTGAATTGACGCATCAGTACCGGTATCAGCAAGGCCAAGCCGAGGAGTGAGGAATAGATTTCCGGCACCACCAGCAGGATAGCCGCAATTACCAGCAGTACCTGTTCCCAGACTTTTGTGCGAACCAGCATAAAGCCGGAGAGCGCAGCACCAAGCGCGGTAATACCAATCACACAGCCGAGGAATGCGATTACAAATTCGCTCCATGAGAAATTGGCATTGACCAGCAACAGCGATGGCGAGAACACAAACACGAACGGTACCAGCACTTTACCAAGGCCGAGACGGAAGGCCGTGTTGCCTGTTTTAAACGGATCAGCCCCTGCCATACCTGCCGCAGCATAAGCGGCCAGCGCCACTGGTGGGGTAATATCCGCGAGAATACCGTAATAAAACACGAAGAAATGGGCGACGAGTGGTTCAACCCCTAGCATTGCCAGAGTTGGTGCGGCAATAGTTGCCATAATGATGTAGTTAGCAGTTGTCGGAATACCGCAACCCATCAAAATACACACGATACCGGTCATAATCAGTGTGAAAAGCAATGTCAGTGTTGCGCCGCCAACCAGTGATGCTGGCAGGAATGTGCCGAACCAGGTCGCAATATCGGCAGCGGTTGTGGTGACAATATAGGAAATTTTAAAGCCGACACCGGTCAGAGTAACCACACCGACCACAATACCAACGGTTGCGGCGGCGGCACCGACTGCCAGCGCATATTTTGCACCGTCGCGCAGACCGTCAAGAACCTCTTTGATGGACATACGCTTGCGCGGGTTGAGCAAACCTACCGCAATACAGAGCGTAATACCCCAGAATGCCGCCATATAAGGTGTGTAACCGGACAGCAAGATACCGATCAGCACAACCAGTGGAATAACGGTTGGCCAGTCGCGTTTGAAGGCCTCTTTCAGATCGGGCATTTCTTCCGGCGTCATACCACGCAGGCCGGTGCGTTTGGCTTCAAAATGCACCTGCATCAAAACGCCGAAGAAATGCATGAATGCCGGAACAATCGCAGCAATAATAATGGTGGTATAAGGCAGATTGAGGAACTCAATCATCAGAAACGCGGCAGCGCCCATGATCGGCGGCGTAATCTGCCCGCCTGTTGAGGACGCGGCTTCCACTGCAGCTGCGAAATTACGCTTATAGCCAAGGCGGATCATCGCCGGAATGGTCAGCGAGCCGACGGTGACGGTGTTTGCCACGGATGAGCCGGAAATCATGCCGAACAGTGCCGACCCGAAGATCGAGACTTTGGCAGGTCCGCCTGCATAGCGGCCGGCAACCCATGCGGCACAATCAAGAAACAATTGCCCGAGACCGATACGGGTAGCGAAAACACCGAACAACACGAAATGGAACACATAAGTGGCGACAACGCCAAGCGCGATCCCGTAAACGCCCTGTGTTGTGAGATAGAGATGATCGACAATCTGTGAAACAGACGAGCCCGGATGCACTAGAATGCCCGGCATAGAAGGGCCAAAATAGGCGTAGAGCATAAAGCAAATAGCGATAATCGGCAGCGGCCAGCCGACCGAGCGACGGGTGGCTTCCAGAAGCACGATAATCAGCAGACCACCAAGGATCACATCGGTTTGTGTCGGATTACCAACGCGGAAGGCCAGGTCATCCAGCGGAATAAGCGGCACATGCATAACTGCAATAACGGCGCCGATCGCCAGTGCCCAGTCGATAATTGAAATGCCAAGTGGCCGGAGAATCGTTGATTTAGCCGGTTCCCCGTAGCCTTTGGGAGAGAACGGAAATACCAGAAAAACCAGACCAAGCACAAAGGCGAGATGGATACCGCGATGCATGGTTTCGGATAAAATGCCGAAGCCTGCCGTATAATAATGAAAAAGTGAAAGAATAATCAGCAGAGCGCCGACAATACGGGCAGTAACAGGCAACAACGGGCGAAAGCGGATTTCGGAGTCGAATTTTTCTTCGAGCTCGCGCGCTTTTTCCTCGTCCAGTTCCATCGGTTTTAACGATTGTTGCTCTGCGGTCATCGGCAAATTTCCTGAAAATATAGCTATAGGCATAGCTGTCATTGGCTGCCTGCGCAGGCGGGACATCTGAGCCTAATTAAAAATACGTATTGTAAGATTAAGAGAAAGGCTCTGCACCGGAAGCGTTGCACTCCGGTGCAGAGCTGTGCTGTTATTATTTCAGCAAGCCGGATTCTTTATAGAAACGCTCGGCACCCGGATGCAGCGGAATACCAAGGCTGGTCACTGCATTTGGCAGAGTGATCATTTTGCCCTTGGCGTGACCGGCATCCAGTGCTTTACGGGATGCGTCATTCCACATGGTCTTGGTGATGTTATAGATCAGATCATCAGACTGTTTGGCACTTGTCACCAGCTGTGCAGCAACGGAAATTGTATTGGTTTCACCAACGCCTTTATAGGTATCAGCCGGTACGGTATCCTTGGCAAAGAAGCTGTAGTCCTTGAGGATTTTATCCATTTCGGCACCTTCAATCGGCACAAGCGCAATGCCGTTGGTGCTGGCGAGTTCAGAAATTGCACCGGTCGGATATCCGCCGACAAAGAAATAGGCATCCAGCGCACCGTCTTTCAGGCGGTCACCGGCAGGACCCGGCTTCAGATATTCAGCTTTCACATCTTTTTCTGTCAGACCATAGGCTTCCAGCACGATACGCGCATCGACGATGGTACCGGAACCCGGCTCATCAAGGGAAACGCGTTTGCCTTTAAGATCAGCAACGGATTTGATGCCAGCATCTTTACGGGCAACCAGATGGATGGTTTCCGGATAGAGTGTTGCGATCAGACGCAGATCTTCCACTTTGCCTTTGCCGTCATAAAGACCGGTGCCGGTATAGGCCCAGTAAGCAACGTCCGACTGGGTGAAACCGGCTTCAAGGCCACCGCTCTTCACCGCATTAATATTGGCGACAGAGCCGTTAGAAGAGACTGCGGTCGCGACAAGACCCGGAACGCCCTGATCGCCATTACCGGAGATCGCATTAGCGATCAGCCCGCCGATCGGATAATAGGTGCCCGCAGTGCCACCGGTGCCAATACGGAAAAAGGCTGGTGTTTGTGCAGCTGCAACGGTCACGCCAATTGCAGCTGTTCCCAGAACTGCGGCGGTCATAAAGCGGCGAAAAGTCTTGCCCAATTTCATCTTCTCTCTCCCAAAAGAATTTCCTCTGTGCTGAACATGAAAAGATGAGCGCGAAATGTCAACCTTGGAGCTATAGGTGAAAACCACATTATACTTTAGTATGATAATAAATTTCATATTGCTTTTCAAATACATGAAAGGCGTGAAATTTAATCTTAGGCTGTCATATAAGGGGCGAAGTTTGTTTGTGCCTCATCGACCTGAATTGTCGAATACAGGGCAGGAAAAGCGCGTTGCGGACATTTCTGTCTTTCGCAAATTTTGCAACCGGCACCGATTGGCGTGCGTGCAGCAGGATCATCAAGGATCATGCCTTTGGAATAGACCAGCCGGTCGGCATGGTGCAGGTCGCAGCCCAGTGCAATCGCAAAGCTTTTCGATGGTGCTTTATAGCCGCCTTGCCGGTGTCTGATCATTTTGGCGATCCAGAAATAGGTGCGCCCGTCCGGCATTTCGGCCTGTTGCGTCAGAATGCGATCCGGTGAGGAAAAGGCTGCATAAATATTCCATAGCGGGCAGGTGCCGCCAAAACGCGAAAAGTGAAAATCTGTAGCGGACTGGCGCTTGGAGATATTGCCGGCACGATCCACGCGGATAAAGAAGAACGGCACACCGCGTGCTTCAGGCCGTTGCAACGTGCTGAGGCGATGGCAGATAGTCTCGAAGCTTACCGCATAGCGTTGTTCAAGCAATTCAATATCATAGCGCAATTGTTCTGCGCTTTGCAGAAAATGCATATAGGGCATCAGCACGGCACCGGCAAAATAATTGGCGAGGCCAATACGTGCCAGCACCAGTGCTTCAGGACTGCAGAATGCTGTTTTCTCTAAAAGTTGATCGAGCAGTTGTTTTTGTTCAAGAAAAGCGATTTGCGTTGCAAGCTGAAAGGCCTGTTGACCTTCATCCAGACGCGGCGACAGGGCAAGAAGGCGGGTACTCTTGTCAAAATGACGAACAGTGTCGGTGCTATCGGTGCCAGCCTGTTCAACCAACCGCACACCGTGCATTTGCAGCAGGCGCTCTGCCAAAGCATGTTTCATCTTGCCGACTGGCAGGCCGAGCTTGCGGCTTAGCGCTTCCCCCTCATGGTCGAGCTCCGGTATGTAATTGCGGTGTGCGTAGAAATATTCCCGCACTTCTTCATAGGGGGTGGAGAGCATTACCGGCAAATCAGCAGAGCGGTCATTGCCAAGCTGGTTCGCAAGATATGCAGATTGTTCCTGCGCTTCGCCCAGTTGTTTATGCATTTCCACAAGCAACCGCCCGACTGCGGGCATATTGGCAGCTAATTCGCGAATTTCTGTTTTGCCAAGCTGCTCATTGAGGCGCGGATCGGCAAAGACTTCACGCAGATCGCTGAATAATCGGGCTTCCTCGGCTTCAGAGAACAATTGCACATCAATGCCAAAAGCCTCATTGAGACGGAGCAAAACCTGCACTGTCAGCGGGCGTTGATTATTCTCAATCTGATTGAGGTAACTCAAAGAAATACCAAGGCTTTTGGCCAGTGACATCTGAGTGAGCTGACGCTCTTCCCGCAGTTTTTTAAGTTTAATACCTACAAAAGTTTTACGCATTCTTCAGGCCCTCCCGACCTTTCAGATTAACGCTGAGATGTGTTGTTCCTTATGCATGCCTGTTGTTGATCAGTCGGTATCGACTTCGCAAACTTCACAATTTCACAAAAAGTCACCGCCGTCACTTCGCTTTTTCAGCCATAGTCGCAAAATTTTGTCACGGTATAGTTGGTTTCAGAGGGCATTCGGCTTCGCAAATTACACAATGGGTCGTCATGGCCTTGGCTATGACAGAAATGGACCGTCATAGTTTTTGCTATGACAGAAAAGGAAATCTCTGTGAAACTCCATAAAGTGCGTACCTATAAATCGGCTGAACATCTGGCACGTGAGGATCAGCTGGCATGGAAATTTGCTGCCATGGCCGCCGATGATGTGCCACTGGATGATGATGTGGTTGAGATGATCGGGAACCGTATCATTGACAACGCATCCGTTGCGGCTGCGTCACTGATGCGCCGTCCGGTTGTCAGTGCGCGTATGCAGGCGCTCGCCCATCCTTATAAGCGCGGTGCCACTGTTTTTGGTTTGCCTGCGGATCAGCGTGTGTCACCGGAATGGGCGGCATGGGCGAATGGCGTTGCAGTACGCGAACTGGATTTCCACGATACATTTCTCGCTGCCGATTACTCCCATCCGGCGGATAATATTCCGTCGATGCTGGCAGTGGCGCAGCATTGCGGCCTCAATGGTTCCGCGCTGGCACGTGGTATTGCCACCGGTTATGAAATTCAGGTCAATCTTGTGAAAGGTATTTGTCTGCACGAGTTTAAAATTGACCACATTGCCCATTTGGGGCCATCGGCTGCAGCCGGTATCGGCACCATGTTGGGTTTAAGCACCGAGCAGATTTATCAGGCTATTCAGCAGGGTCTGCATACCACAACGACTACGCGTCAGTCCCGTAAGGGCGAGATTTCCAGCTGGAAAGCCTATGCGCCAGCCTTCGCCGGTAAAATGGCTGTGGAAGCTGTTGACCGCATTATGCGCGGTGAGGGCGCACCTTCTCCTGCATGGGAAGGTGAAGACGGTTTCATCGCATGGCTGCTCGGTGGTCCGAAAGCTGAATATTTTGTGCCGGTGCCGGAAATCGGTGAGCGCAAACGTGCGATCATGGATACTTATACCAAAGAACATTCGGCTGAGTATCAGAGTCAGGCACTGATCGATCTCGCACGTCGTATGCGTTCAAGTGTCAAGGATTTCTCTAAGATTGCCAGCATTGTGCTGCATACCAGCCATCATACCCATTATGTGATTGGTACCGGTGCCAATGATCCGCAGAAAATGGATCCGAATGCCAGTCGTGAAACGCTTGATCATTCGATCATGTATATTTTCGCGGTCGCACTGGAAGACGGCACATGGCACCATGAGCATTCCTATGCACCGGAGCGTGCCAAACGTCCGGAGACAGTTGCGCTCTGGCACAAGGTCAGTACGGTGGAAGATCCGGCATGGACTAAGCGCTATCACAGCCATGATCCGAATGAAAAAGCCTTCGGTGCCCGTGTGGTTATTACCATGCAGGACGGCTCGGTGATCGAAGATGAATTGGCGCTGGCCGATGCACATCCGTTAGGTGCCCGCCCGTTCAAACGTCCGGATTATGTCCGTAAATTCCGTACTCTGGCTGAAGGGATTATCGGGCAGGAAGAACAGGATCGTTTCATCAAAACAGTTGAACGTCTGACAGAGCTGACCACCGATGAACTGGCTGGTCTCAATATTACGGCGCTGCCGGGTAAATGCGAACCGGGCAAGGCGCACGGTATTTTCGACTGGCAGGGTTGAGCCGGTCTCTGCGGGTGCCACATTTGATGGCACCCGTCATCCGCAACGCAAAATCTGAGCTGCAGGCATGTTTTCCGTAATGATCCGGGAGGGATCGGAAATGGTGCTTTGCAACCAAGGGAGAGAATGATGAGCATTGCAGAAAGTGAAACAACGGTAACGCCGCCAAAAAAGAAATCCGTGGCTTTGTCCGGCGTGGTTGCCGGTAATACTGCCCTTTGTACTGTCGGACGTAGTGGTAATGATCTGCATTATCGCGGTTTTGATATTCATGATCTCGCATTGCAGTGCGATTTTGAAGAAGTCGCGCATTTGCTGGTGCATGGCACATTGCCGACCAAACGCGAATTGATTGCCTATCAGCAAAAACTCAAAGCCATGCGCGGTCTGCCGACAAATGTGAAGGCGGCGCTCGAATTGCTGCCTGCGGCGAGCCATCCGATGGATGTGATGCGCACCGGCGTCTCCGTTCTTGGCTGTGTACTGCCGGAGGTGAGCGGCCATCCGCAAGCGGGCGCTAAAGATATTGCCGACCGGCTGATGGCTTCGCTTGGTTCGATGTTACTCTATTGGTATCACTTTGCCCATCATGGCCGCAGGGTGGAGCTGGAAACCGATGATGATACGATCGGTGGCCACTTTCTGCGTGTTCTCCACGGCAAAGAGCCGACACCGGCTGCCGTGCGGGCGATGAATATCTCGCTGATCCTCTATGCTGAGCATGAATTTAACGCGTCTACTTTTACAGCCCGTACCATCGCAGGCACAGGTTCAGACGTTTATTCTTGCATTGCCGGTGCCATTGGTGCGCTGCGCGGCCCGAAACATGGTGGTGCTAATGAGGTGGCGCTGGAAATCCAGCAGCGCTATTCTGATCCTGATGAAGCAGAGGCCGATATTCTGCGCCAGCTGGAGCAGAAACAGGTGGTGATCGGTTTCGGCCATCCGGTCTATACGATTGCTGATCCGCGTAATGAGATCATCAAAAAAGTCGCACTGGAACTGTCGGAAGAGGCCGGCACAACCAAGATGTTCGACATTGCCGAGCGTATTGAAACGGTGATGATGGACAATAAGAAAATGTTCCCGAACCTCGATTGGTTCAGCGCTGTTTCCTACCACATTCTCGGTGTGCCGACAGCGATGTTTACGCCGTTGTTTGTGATTGCCCGCACTTCCGGCTGGGCAGCACATATCATCGAGCAGCGCATTGATAACAAGATTATCCGTCCGTCCGCCAATTATATCGGCCCCGACAATCTGACCTTTATCCCGATTGACGAACGATCCGCAGCAACTCCCAAGTCTATTTAACTGAGACAGTCTGAGTGAGTATCATGCCTTATTTATCTGCTTCCGATCTGCCAACCAAATCCGCCGGAGAGCGGTTCCGTGAATTGATGAGCAAACCCGGCATTGTGCAATTGCCGGGCGCGCATAATGGTATGGCGGCCATTCAGGCGCGCAATGCCGGTTTTGAAGGGCTTTACCTCTCCGGCGCTGCGATGACAGCTTCGATGGGCTTGCCGGATCTCGGCATTATCACGGTCGATGAAGTGGCTTTCTTCATTCGTCAGATTGCCCGCTCCAGTGGTTTGCCGCTCGTTGTTGACGGTGACACCGGCTATGGCGAGGCACTGAATGTGATGCATATGGTGCGCACATTCGAAGATGCCGGTGCTGCCGCTGTGCATATTGAAGATCAGTTGCTGCCAAAAAAATGCGGTCATCTGAACGATAAGAAGTTGGCAACTGCCGATGATATGGCGGCCAAAGTAGCTGCTGCCGCCAAAGCACGCCGTCATCTCTATCTGATTGCCCGTACCGATGCTGCAGCCAGCGAAGGACTGGACGGTGCGGTTGCACGTGCCAAAATGTATATGGATGCCGGTGCCGATGCGATTTTCCCTGAGGCGCTGAACACGGCAGAAATGTTCCGTGAATTTGCCAAGCGTATGCCGGGTGTGCCGCTTTTAGCTAATATGACCGAGTTTGGCCGCACCCCTTTCTTTACTGCGCAGGAATTTGAGGAAATGGGCTATAAAATGGTGATCTGGCCGGTGTCATCGCTGCGCGTTGCCAATAAAGCGCAGGAAAAGCTTTATGCGACGCTCAAGCGTGACGCCTCTACCAAGGCAATGGTCGATGAAATGCAGACCCGTGCCGAGCTCTATGATACGATTGGTTTGCATCATTATGAAGAGCTCGACCGCACGATTATTAAAACCATCGTGCCGACACTCGACTGAATATTATAGCTGATGTTGATGGGAAAAACGCGGTGACATAGTCATCGCGTTTTCTTTATCCGGATAACGTGGTTTCCGGTGTTGCTTTCGATCGTATCGTCGTTATGAGTAAGTGCCTGTTTAAATTCTTGCACTTCTCTCATCCGGCACCATACGATTGATCTTATGCAAAATTCCTCAGAAGACATTCCGGTGAGATACAGATGGGGGCTTGGTGCCTCGGTTATTTTGCATCTGCTATTGATTGCTGTTTTGCTTTTCGGTGTGCCGGATGTGTTTCCCCCGGCAGAGGAACAGAGCATTCATGTAGAACTGGTTGAACCTGAAGAAAAAGAACCGGAACCTGCACCATCGCCGGAGCAGGTTAGTGAGCCTGAGACTTCTCAGGTTGAGGAGCCTGCCGCTGAGCAGATTCAGGAGCAAAAACCGCAGGCTTTTGAAAGCGCGGCACCGGAGGATGACAAACCTCAACCCGAAGAGCCGGTTGAGACGACACCAATAGAGGAACCGCAGACGCAGACCGAGACAGCAGAAGATAAGGTTGCTGAGCCGAAAGAAGAGGCGGTTACTTTACAACCTGTCAAATCTGATCCGGAGCTGAAAAAAGCGAAAGAAATTCACTCCAAGGATATGCTTTCCGACCCGCGTGTCAAACAGGCGATTGGCAAATTACTGATGAAAGACCGGATGGTTCAGGTTTGTAGCATTGAAGCGCTGGAGCAAATACGTCGCCAAAAAGCAGGTGCTTTTCCGGATATTCTGGCGCCTATCGGGAGTGAAACACAGGGAACACGTTTTGAGGTCAAAAACGGTGCTTTTCGCAGTCAGGGGAAATGGTATGAGGTTCGCTTTCAATGTCAGGTCAATGCGGATGCCATGAGCATTCAGGAGTTTCGCTATAATATCGGGCAAGCCATTCCTGAAAGTGAGTGGCAGGCGCGTGACTTGCCGCGGGATTAATTACATTCATTTTCGCGATAAAACTGCAAAGCAGATTAGGCAGCGTCACAGCTCGGTGCGCACTTTCCAAAGCTCAGGAAATAGCACAACCTCCAGCATTTTGCGCAGATAAGACACACCGCCGGTGCCGCCGGTGCCGCGTTTCAGGCCGATGATGCGCTCAACTGTCGTCACGTGGTTGAAGCGCCAGCGCCGGAAATAATCCTCAAAATCAACCAGTTTTTCAGCCAGTTCATAAAGCTGCCAGTATTTTTCAGGTGCCTGATAAATCTCTTTCCATGCATTGAGAACCTGCACATTTTCGGTGCGTGTTTCACGCCAGCTCGTGCGGTTTGCATCCTCACCAATATCGAAACCATTGCGCGCCAGTAACAGCAATGCTTCATCATAGAGGCTGGGCGCAGCAAGAATACCTTCCAGCAAAGCCGAAATATCTTCACGATGTTTATGCGGCTGCAGCATTGCAGCGTTACGATTGCCTGCCAGAAATTCAACCATCCGGTATTGATAAGACTGGAAGCCCGAAGACTGGCCGAGTGAGTTGCGGAATTCTGTATATTCACTCGGTGTCATGGTACGCAAAACATCCCAAGCATTGTTGAGCTGCTCAAAAATTCGTGCAACCCGTGTCAGCATTTTAAACGCCGGTTGAGGCTGGTCATTGCGGATACAGGTAATAGCCGAGCGGATTTCATGAATAGCCAGCTTCATCCAAAGTTCAGAAGCCTGATGCTGAATGATAAACAACAATTCATCATGGGCTTGTGAGAGCGGTGCTTGCGCATCGAGAATTTTGTCCAGAGACAGATAATCACCATAGGACATGCGGTCTTTGAAAGACATTTGCGCGCCTTCTTTTGAAGGATCATAAGACGTTGTCATGCCACATATACCTTATTAATTGTCGTATGGATTTCGAAGGAAAATCGTGTTCGGTTACTTTATGCTGCACTCTGATTGCAGATAAACATCCAGCGTATAGCCGATATGTTCGCTCATCAGTTTGCGCGCTTGCTCGGTATCCCGGTTGAGCACTGCGTTCATTAATTCAGTGTGATGCGCCAGCCCCATAGCGTCTTCCAAGGCTGTGCAAGCGCGTTGCCCGGCTTCATCCAGCAAAGCTGCAGCGCGAATGGTCGGAGCGAGGCTTAAAAACCTGTGATGGCGGCGTAACTGATGCCAGATTGTCGTATAAAAATGCTTCAGCCAATCCGATGTTGCAGCACTAAGCAAAGCATTGTGAAAGGCTGTGTGCCGCTCTTCCCATTCATCAATGGCAGTTTCAGTGGCATCAGTCGTTACGATTGAGCATCGTGACAACCGATAATGGGTTGTGACAATCGCGGCTTCCCAATCATTGTCGCCATGCTTCATGGCTTCAAGCAAAAGCGGGACTTCAATCACCATACGGGCTTGCGTTAAATCCTCAAGCTCACCTTGCGAAACCGGAGCGACTGCAAAGCCTCGATTGCTGGACGCGGTTACCAGTTTTTCTGCTTCAAGGCGGGATAATGCCTCACGCAAGGGCGTCCAGCCAAAATCGTAATCCTCGAGTAAGGCTTTTAATTTCAACGGGGCACCAGGACGCAGCCGTACCGACAAAATGTCATTGCGCAGCTGTTGATAGGCTTGCTGAGTTTTTGTTGAAGTTTCGTTCTCTTGCATTTTTCCTGCCCCTGTCAGGGTAAAATATATATTTTAAGCCCATCTAGTCAATAATATATATAATGATTGACACGCGCTTGCAGGAGAATACACTGCCCATACGCTGCAAAAATAAGCAGCATCGCCAATAATGGGGATATAAAATGGGAACGATACGTAAACTTGCTTTTTTGAGCGCTATGTTTGCCGGTGCTTTTGCGGCCTCCACCGCGTTCGCTGATCCGATTAAAATTGGTATTGCAAATTTCGGAGAACATCCGCAACTGAATACTGCAGTGCAAGGTTTCAAAAATGCGCTGACTGCTGCCGGATATATTGAAGGCACGGATGTGGTTTATAGTGAAAGCCACACTAATTTCGACATATCATTGGTTCCGCAAATGATTGCTAAGCTGCAATCTGAGAAGCCGAAACTTATTTATACGATTACAACACCAGTCTCGCAGGTTGCCAAGAAAGCACTGTGGGGTTCGGATACCCCTGTGGTCTTTGCCGCCGTGACCGATCCGGTGGAAGCAAAGCTGGTTCCCTCGTGGGATGCCGGTGATAAAGGCATGACCGGCGCAACCGATTTGCAAGATGTTGCTGCCATTATGGCCTTTACCAAAAAGCTGCTGCCGGAGGCAAAACGCTTTGGCGTGGCCTATAATCCGGGTGAAGCGAATGACGTGGCTCTGTTACGTAAATTTGAAGAAGCGGCTTCGGATGCAGGTTTCACGGTCGTTCCGGTGGGCATTGATAATATTAATGATATCCAGCAACGCATTACGGCATTTTCCGGTAAAGTAGATGTCATTTATACGCCGGGATCAAATCTCCTGCAGCCGGCTATTGCTGCTGTTGCGGCCGCTGCCCGCCAAATCTCCGTACCGGTGATGAATGTAGATGAGAGTGCGGTTACCAAGGACATTGTGCCGGCCAGTTTTGCCGTGAATTATGAGCAGGTCGGTGAAAACGCAGGTAAAATTGCCGTTGAAATTCTGAAAGGCAAGGCACCTGAAACCATTCCGCCGTCACGGCCAACTTATGAAGACCACAGACCGCTGATCTCGAAAAAGGCACTCGCAACTTTTGGTATAACTCTGCCTGCAGCATTGGCTGATTGTAATTGTTTTGTTGAGTGATCGTGTCTCCACATGTGTAGACAGGCTGCATTGCCCCGCAATGCAGCCCAATCCGGTGCAGGGGAGCAAAAAATGCTTGAAATTAAATCAGCACGTAAGGTTTTCTATAAAGGTCAGGCCGACGAAAAAGTTGCGCTTAATGATCTTTCATTGTCTCTGGCCACAGGTGAATTTGGTATTGTTATTGGCTCAAATGGTGCCGGTAAAAGCAGTATGCTGAATGCCATATCCGGTGCACTGCAACTGGATAGCGGTCAGATTATCATCAATGGTAATGATGTCACCGCAATGCCGGTACACAAACGCGCACTTCGCCTTGCTCGTGTTTTTCAGGATCCGATGCGCGGCACAGCGGCGAGCATGACGGTTGCGGAAAATATGCTTCTTGCAGAATTACGCAGTTCGAAACGCTCATTCCGCAAGGGTTTAAATGCCACGCGGATCGCTGCCTATAAAGAGCGGCTGGCTCTGCTCGGATTAGGCCTCGAAGACCGGTTGAATACACGGGTTGAGTTGCTTTCCGGTGGCCAGCGGCAATCACTGTCTCTCATTATGGCAGTAGGTGGCTCGCCTGATCTGTTGTTGCTGGACGAGCATACTGCTGCTCTTGATCCGCGTACGGCGGATATTGTTATGCAGGCAACAATTCGTGCGGTGAATGCGCTGCAACTGACCACATTGATGGTGACGCATAATATGCAGCATGCCGTTGATTTTGGTCATCGTATTCTCATGCTGAATGCAGGGCGGGTGCAGCTGGAAATTGCCGGTGCGGAAAAGGAGCAGACCAGTATTCCTGATCTGATCAACCATTTTTCCGTTAAATCCGACCATATGTTACTCGCGAGCTGAAGCATGGAATTTATTCAAACTGTTCTTGCCAGCTTTATCAGTCTTGTGCCGGTCACACTGGCACAAAGCCTTATTCTGGCATTTGTCGTGCTCGGGATTATGATCCCGTTTCGCATGCTCAATTTCCCCGATCTAACGAGTGAGGGGGCATTTCCGCTCGGCGGCTGTGTCTGCGGGGTGTTGCTTGCTGCAGGCGTTTCTGCCCCGCTGGCAATCGGATTTGCCTTGCTTGCCGGTTTTGTTGCAGGCTGCTGTACTGCTTTCATCCATTTGCGGTTTCGGATTCATACGCTTCTGGCCGGTATTTTGATGATGACGATGCTCTACAGCATCAATTTGCGCATCATGGGAAAATCCAATCTTTCAGTTTTTGGTACGCCGACCGTTTTTGATTGGGTGCCGTTCACCACGCCGGGCTTTACGGCCAGCAAAATCGTTGTCGCAGGCTTGTTGGGATTGCTGGTTTTCTTAGGGCTGAACAGCTTTTTCAAAACTGAAAAAGGCACAGGGATGCGTGCTGTTGGTGCAAATCCGGATATGGCCGAAGCGCAAGGCATTAATGTCTGGCTTGCCACGATTGGCGGCGTGGGACTCGCGGGAGCATTTTCCGCAACCGGCGGTGCGCTGATGGTTCAATCACAGGGCTTTGCCGATGTGAATATGGGGCTTGGTATTCTGATCAACGGTCTGGCATCGCTGATGATCGGCGAAGCGCTTGTTGGCAAACAGACCGTATTCCGGCAGCTTCTGGCGCCTTTCATTGGGGCGATTGTTTATTATCAGCTGGTGTCTTTGTGTCTGGCCGCAGGCATGCCGCCGCCGGATTTGAAACTTGCAACCGGATTATTCGTTCTCGCGATGCTGGCACTTCCTAATCTGCGCCGCAATCGGGGACCGGCACCCGCACGTGAAATTCTTCGATAAAGCAGTTTTTCAATGCTGCTCTGATACAGGAAAGATAAATTATGAAACATAGTCCTGACTTTGCCGAGATCAAAGCCATGGATAAAGCTGATCCGTTACGCGCGATGCGGGATCAGTTCATCCTGCCGGAAGGTGTTATTTATCTGGATGGCAACTCGCTTGGCGCGGCTTCCGCAGCAGTTTTGCAAAGCTTGCAGGAAGCCACACAAGAGTGGAGCCAAGATCTGATCAAAAGCTGGAACAAGGCCGGCTGGTTTGAGTTGCCATTGGTGCTTGGCGATCGCATCGGCCAGTTGATCGGCGCAGCGCGGGGGCAGGTTGTCGTCTGCGATACTACATCATCGAACCTCTACAAGGTGTTGCATGCAGCCTTGGCTATGCGACCGGATCGCTCGGTGATTGTTGCTGAAGGCGGGAGTTTTCCGACCGATCTCTATGTGGCTGAGGGCGTGATGTCCGTCCTGTCCGGCAAATCAATGCGACTGGAAGGTGTTGATGCACCGGATATTGAAAGCCTGATTGATGAGAGTGTTGCCGTGGTTCTGATCAACCACGTCAATTATAAAACCGGCGAATTGCGGGATATGGCAGCGCTCACGCAAAAGGCGCATGATGCCGGTGCTTTGATCATCTGGGATCTTTGCCACAGTGCCGGTGCTTTGCCGGTTCATCTCGACGAAGCCAAGGCAGATTTTGCTGTCGGCTGTACCTATAAATATCTCAACGGCGGCCCCGGTGCTCCGGCCTTCATCTATGCCGCGCAACATTTGCAAGGACAAATCCGGCAGCCTTTATCCGGCTGGTGGGGACATGCGCGGCCATTTGCATTTGAACAAACTTATGATGCTTCCGCCGGCATCGGACAGTTTTTGTGTGGTACCCAGCCGATCTTGTCCATACGTGCGCTTAAAGGCGCATTGAGCATTTGGGAGCAGGTTGATCTGCAAACTGTTCGTCAAAAAAGCATTGCGCTCACAGATCTGTTTATCAATCTCGTTGAGGCAAAATGCGCTGACTATGGCTTTGAATTGGAAAGCAACCGGAATGGCCAGAAGCGCGGCAGTCAGGTTTCCTTTAGTCATGCGAATAGCTATGAGATCATGCAGGCATTGATCGCCCGTGGTGTTATCGGTGATTTTCGTGCACCATCCAGTATGCGTTTTGGCTTTACGCCGCTTTATACCAGCTATGAGGATGTCTGGCAGGCTGTGCAGGTTCTGGAAGATGTGATGAAAAGTGGTGTCTGGCGCGATGCACAATATGCTGTTCGCACCGCTGTTACCTGAAGAGGCACACCATGTATGACCGACATATTTCAGACTGGGACAATGCCTATGCGAATGGTATTCATATCGTTGGCGGTGATCAGTGGGGCGATATCTGGAAGCAGCGCTCGGAGCAGTTTCGTTTAGCGAAACTTGCAGTACAGCGGGCATATCTCGACGTGCCCTACGGGGAAAAACCACGCAATATTTATGACCTGTTTATGCCGGAAGGAGAGGCGATGGGGCTGGTCGTCTTTATTCACGGTGGTTTTTGGACGGAGACAGATAAAAGCTACTGGTCATATCTTGCCAATGGCTCGGTAGAGCATGGTTTTGCCGTTGCCATGCCGTCTTATACTCTGTGCCCTGAGGCGACACTATCGGGCATTGCGGCAGAAGTCGCCCAAGCCATTGAACATGCCGCAGCAAGAATATCGGGACCTGTCTATCTTGCGGGGCATTCTGCCGGTGGGCAGCTCGCCTGCCGTATGATGACTGTATCCGGCCCGCTCAGTCCGCTCACGCGGCAGCGTATCCGGCATGTCCTGTCCATTTCAGGCTTGCATGATCTGCGCCCTCTGATGCAGACGGAGATGAATGCCTCTTTGCATATTGATGAGGATGAAGCTTTGGCCGAGAGTCCGGCGCTGTTACGCCCATGTGAGGCAACACGTTTGACCTGCTGGTACGGCAGCAATGAACGGCCTGAATTCATCCGGCAATCGAAACTTCTGGCGAATATCTGGCTTGGGCTTGGTGCAACCACAACCTGTATTGAAGAGATGGATAAACATCATTTCGATGTTCTTGATGGTTTATCCGATCCCTCCCATCCGCTCATCAAGCGTTTTTTGTTTTCGGAATGACAATGCAATAACAAGCTTCTGAGGAGGGGCGGGAGAATGATATCGCCCTTTCTCTTTGACCTTTTCAGGGCTTTCACTTACAGGTGACGGAGACCATTTTAGTTTTGCATATTTTATCCGTAATACCTTTGGAGCATAATCGCAGTTTTCAGAGTGTTACGCTTCCTGTTTCGGGATGATTATGAAAGTTACCAGACATGCTTGAGCGCCAGCATCTTGCAATCCTGTTTGAAGTTGACAGGCTGGGAAGTCTTACGGCTGCTGCTCGTCAGCTAAACCTGACACAATCGGCATTAAGTCATGCGATCCGTAAATTGGAAGAGCGTTGCGGTACGGCTTTGTGGGAAAAAGATGGTCGTCAGCTGCGTCTTACCCAGGCGGGTGAATATCTGCTTAAGCTCTCAAAACGAATTTTACCGCAGCTGGAGCGTGCTGAACAGGTTCTCGGAGATATCCGCTCCGGACAGCGCGGGACACTGGTCATTGGTATGGAGTGCCATCCGTGTCATCAATGGTTGATGCGGGTCATGCAGCCTTATCTTGAGGCATGGCCGGATGTGGATATAGACCTCAAAACGGCTTTTCATACGGGCGGTGTCGCGGATCTGCTGGCGCATGATATTGATATCTTGATTACGCCGGATCCTTATGAAACGCGGCATATCCATTTCACACCGGTTTTTGCCTATGAACTGGTGCTGGCAGTGCCGGAGCATCATGAGCTTGCAAAGGCCGGTTTTGCAAATCCGCAGGATTTATTGTCTGAAACTCTGATTACCTATCCTATTGAGCCTGAAAGACTGGATATATTTACCCAGTTCTTGCTGCCTCAACATTGTTATCCCTACAAACATCGCAAAGTTGAAACAACAGAAATGATGTTACAGCTCGTGGCTGCCGGACGTGGTATCAGTGCCGTGCCCGACTGGTTGCTGCGTGAACGCACAGAAGAACTGAATATCCGGGCTGTACGGATCGGACAGGGTGGTATTCATAAAAATATTCACTTAGGCATCCGGACCGGTGAGAATAAGACAGACTATATTGCCGGTTTTCTTGATATCTCCCGCGTGACCAAAGTTACAACTCCGCATTGATCTGAACAACGCGTAAGTTGTTTAGACGCTCGGTTTTATAGGCAATCTTTGATTTTCTTTTATAAGGCGGTAATTGTTACGGTAACATAGATCGTAACAGTCATTTATTTTTATAAAAACGGAATTTGAAATTATTCTTCTTCATATTCCGCAATAGTATTGTCAATCGCTGTGATATTCAGTTCAAGTTCAGCAATTTGACGCAGAAGGCTTTTATTCGGCATACTATTGAAATTGGCGGCTTCTATTAAAAGTTCTCTTTGTTCTGCGCGAATAATGTTGGATAGATTAATAAGTTTATCTTTAATTTTTTTATTAATTTCATTTCCCATGGGTACAATTCTTCTGTGTGGGTTGATTGCAAACTCAAATGTATTGATGAGTACTATGCATTTAAATCTGCATAGAATTTTCTCTGCGCACTATAATTCATAAAATTGAAAAAAACGAGTCATCTTATGCAATTAATATAATCGTTGTGTACACCGTTTTTGCTTAACAAGCGTTCGCGCCTCCGGAGCGTTGTATCTGTATTTTGAGAAGACAGAATATGATGAATTTGCGTTAGCACAAAATATGAATTCAATTCTATACCTATACTTTCACATATATGCAGGTTATCGCATATATGGAGAAGCTTTTGTTTTGAGCGGAGATTGTATTTTGATGCAACCGGTTGAACTTGATGTGCGTGCCGTGCTGCGGGATGGCGGAGAGCCGTTTCCATTGATTATGCAGGCCGTTGCCGGCTTAAAGGCAGGTCAGCCTCTAAAACTGATTGCTAATTTCCGACCGGTTCCTTTGTGTCAGGTCATGCAGAAAAAGGGCTTTTCCTTTGCTGATCGTGAGATCGGGCATGGTGACTGGGAAGTGATCTTTACACCAATCGGAGCTGAAAGTGCATCGGAGCAATGCAAGCCTGTCAACCGCTCCGCGCAGACAGTTATACCGGAAATCTGGCCGGATCCAATGCATTATCTGGACTATTCATTGCCTGATCAGGGCGCGGTTACCGAAGAAATTCTGCGTTTACTTGGCAGAATTGATGAAGGTGCAGTGATTTTTGCTTTGTTTTCTGCCGAACCGCATTTTTTAGTGCCGGAGCTGGAAAAAGCAGGGCATCAATGGGTTGGCAATTTTGACGCCAGCGGTGAAGCCTATCGGATGATGATCCGCGCTGGCGCTCAGTGATTGGTTTTTATTCTGCACGCTGGCGGCGATCTTGTAACAGCATTGGTGCATATTCGATGAGAAATAAAGCAAATGCCGCGATCCATAACAGCGCTGATAGTGCCAGAATTGTATGGAAATAATTCAGGATAATTTCTGCAAATGGCCTGAGAAGTGCAGAGGCGATCAGGCAGGTATAGGACAAAATAGTGAGCGGAGATGCGGTTAGTGCATTACCGGTATGTCCGCGGGTTGCACGTCCCATTACCGCCAACATCATCATAGCGACAGCACCGACAGTCAGAATATGCAATGTTGAATAGGCATTGAGCATATCAGCCGCAGACAAAGCGATAGCGATAAAACCTGCCGGTATGAAAGCATAGGCAATATGCAGAATGACCAGTAGTTTCTCGGGTGCTGTTTCCCAGCCGCGCCAGCGTATCAGCCTCGCAATATGCATGACAGCAGCCAGACAGGCGAGCAGCAGTGTGACCATTGTTTCCGGTATAAATATCCAGCTCAACAACGCAAACGCACCGATGATTATGCAAATGGCATCATAGCGGTTAAATGGCACCGGAAAGCGTGTTTTCTGATTGCGGTTGAGCCAGTTACGGGTGAAACTCGGTACAATCCGTCCGCCGATAATCATGATCAGCAGCACATAGGCACTGACAGCGATACGACTGGCAAAAGCAACATCACCATCGAATATTACGCCATAATGGAAGATCAGATTGGCAATGGTGAGAATGGTAACGCCGATCAGTACCTTCAGGTTTTTCCATTGTTTTCCGGCAATAATTTCTCTTGCACAAATGACCAGCAACAGAGGCAGAAACAGGCTTTCCAATGCGATTGCCGCATAGAAATGGATGAGGTCAGGATAGAGAAAGGCCAGACGTCCCGCCAGCCAGAAACCGGCAAGAATGATCAGCGGTGTGCCGGAGACCGGCAGGCTGCCTGTCCAGTTCGGCACAGCGGTTAGCAGAAAACCTGCCAGAACCGCAGAGCCGAAACCGAACAGCATTTCATGGGCATGCCAGTTGAGTGCATCATAGGAGCCGCCCAGCGGCATGCCGAGTGTGAGGGATAAAATCCACAACAGCATGGCAAGCACAGCCCAGATACCGGCACCGAGGAAAAACGGCCTGAAACCATAGCTGAAAAGTACGGGGCCGGTCATTTTCAGACCACGCGGTACCGGTTTTCTGGTTTTAGTATTTTCGTTCTTCAGATGATCAGCGGTATCAGGGGCGTTCACAGCAATGTCCTCATCTCAACATGCGGGCCGGCATGCAAACCTGTGTCAGGCAGGGCTATTATTTTTGTGCGCTGGCAATTGCACTTTCGAGACGCTTCTGCACCGGCTTTGGTTTTTTAGCCGCGACGATAGCATCGAGATTAGCCGGATTGTCACCGACAACGATCAGCGCGACCATGCCCATGGAATAATGCGGTGTGCATTTGACCAGATAAGCGCCGTCTTGCTGAACTGTCAGCGTGTAGTTCTCGTTGATTTTGCTTTTGAATTTTTCAACGCCTTCAGGGAGCATATCTTTGACGGATTCAACATTATGACCTTTATCCGTCGGGATGAAGATGATGTTGTCGCCGGGATTGGCTTTGATATAGGCCGGTTCAAAGACCATTGCACCTTCTGCGCCTTTATTGAGCATATGGACTTCAATATCGGCAGCCAGAGCAGGCAGAGTAAAGAGGGCGAAAGCGCCTGCTGTCAGAGCCAGTTTTGTTGCGGTAAGTTTCATGTCACTCTCCGGAATAATATAACCGCTTCAGCGGCTTCCGGATATTTAGGACAATTTATAAACTTGCTCTTTGTCGGGGCGCAAACAAAGTTGAAAATTACATACAGCTTTTGTGTTCAGTCGTCATCGTGTTCTGCAAGCCGTTTCAGACCGGACAGGTTGGAAACCAGTAGTAATTGCCGGCCGCCTTTGACCAGTCCTTTGCTTTCCCAGTTGCTGAGTATCCGTGAGACCGTATGCAATGTAGTGCCGGTCATTTCGGCAATGTCCTGCCGCGAAATCGGGAAATCAATCCGGATATCAGCGCCTTCATGAATACCAGCGTCTTGTGCCAGACGGATAACTGTATGGGCAATGCGACGTTCTACTTCCTGCGTAGACATTTCACGGATGCGGTTATGTGCCTGATCCAGCCGCTGGCCGATCATCTGCATCGCATTGATTGCTAAAGTCGGGTTGCGTGCCAGAAAACCGTTCATCATATGCATTGGCCAGGCCAGTACTACGCTATCCATCACTGCCAGTGGTGTGCCCGGATATTCTGCGCGCCCGATTGCCAGTGCGAAACCGAATAAATCGCCGGGATGCACCACGCGTACAATCAGTTGCTGGCCGTCTGCCGTAACTTGCATGACTTTCAACCGGCCTTGGAGAAGCAGATAGAACAGTTTGGCTTTCTCGCCCTGTTCAAAGACCTTTGCTCCTTTCGGGACATTGCGCTGCACGGCATCGGAAAGCAGCTTATCCAAAGCGTTTTCTTCCATGCCTGCAAAGATTGGCAATGTACTGACAAGAGTCCGGTCGATCATACTCATCCCTTAGCGATCGGCCTGTTGCTGAACAGGCCGAATTTTCAGAATGAGTAGTAATGCTTCATGCGTCGCGGTGCAATTCACCGTGCTATGATAATTTTCAGGTATTGATCTTTCGCAGGGTGCCGCCAGCCGTTTTGAGATGAACACTGGTTGCAGGAAGATTTTTCAAAGCTGTTGAAATGCGGTTTTCGTCCATCAATGAAAAAGCGGTTGCCCATGCATCGGCCGACGCGGCATCGGGAGCGATGACCGTGACACGCTGATAAAGTGATGCGGAGAGATTATTTTCACTCGCGGCTTTTGGGTTAAGCAGATGATTGAAACGACCGGCGGCGTCAAAACGGAAACCGGCACTGCCTGATGTTGCTAAAGCATTACCGGAGAGTTCCAGCATTTCATCGGGTTGCGGATCAGTCTCAAGATCGGCGATACCGATTTGCCAAGGGTGCCCATCCGGATGGTTCGCCAATGTGCGATATTCACCAAGATTGATGAGTGTATTGGTAATGCCGTGAGACGCCAGTAATTGCGTTATCAGATCAGTAATATACCCCTGTGCAACACCGTTGAGGGTCATAGCCATTTGCGGGCGGGCAAAGACAATCCGGTCTTTACTAAAACGCACGGCATCAAAGCCGATTAAAGACTGCGCTTGTTGCAATTCCTGTGCAGAGGGGCCGGAAGCAGCTGCATATTCTGCTGAAAAATGCCGCGCAAGACATGCCCAAAGCGGCTGCACGGTCGGGTCAAACAGACCGCCACTTTTTTCCCAAAAGCCACGACATTTTTCCAGCAACTCAACCAGCTCCGGCGATGGCATAGCCAGACCACCGGAGCGGTTGAGCGAGGCAAGTTCAGAGTCTGGCCGGTAAAGGCTGAAAATACCTTCCAGACGTGCGATTTCCGCGCGAACTTGCCGGAGAAGAGCTTCTGCGACCTTCTTATCCGGATGATGGAGAATGATTTTTGCCGGTGCGCCAAGGGCAAAACCCTGCCAGATCAGGGTATCTCTCTGCGCTGTTGCGCCAGCATGAAAAGGCAGGAGGCTGAGACCGGTAGCAGCGCAACTGATACCGATAAAACGTCTGCGATTGATAAGGCTTGTCATGGCAGCCTCCCAGTATAGTCTTTATGTTAATGATGGGCGCTCATTGGTGCTTCAGCAGGCGCGTCTGAGGTGCCGAGAACGTAGTCCTGCGGGATGTCGGCAAAGGTAACGATGTCGCCGCCTTTATCCTTGGCAAATTTCTCTGCCGCTTCACGGACTGAGAACGGTACAGCTTCCTTGGCGCCCATGCCGCCGGTGGCATTGCTGTTGATGACGAAGAAAGCCTTTTTCGCATCAATCCAGTTTTGTGCACCCGGCTGTTCCCAGCTTGGTGCTTTGGCCATATCGGAGACATAGATTGCCGCGATGTTTTTCGGCTCTTCCGGCAGCATGGTAAAAGCCAGCGTATCACGGGCAGAGGAGAACCAGATGGCTTCGCTTGCCGGATGCAAAATGATCTGACCTTTCGGACCACTATGTTCCAGAACATTCATGCCGCAATAGCGCCCCATCGCGGCGTCTGTCAGCGCAAAAGGTGCCGGTGCCTCAGCCTGTTTTTCCGGTGAACAGGCCGACAGGGTAAGAGCGGCAATGACGGGGATGAAAAGGGAGATCAGTCTCATAGTTCTTTCCTTGAAAAGATGAGTACGGACAGGCCGAGCGGGATCGCAGTCCATAATCCCAGCGCCAGAGTGATGGTACCTGCGCTCAGAGTTGTGGTGCCAGCAACGCCGCCCATGCCGGTGAGGGCACCGGCGCCGCCTGTGCCGAAATTGAGCAGGCGATAGGCATCTGTCGGGTTGATAAGCAGCAGCATATTGAGCAGGGTTGTGCCGATCATCTGCCCCTGATCGAAGACCAGTAAGCCAAGCAGCGCCATGTCATAGATCAGCACAAAGAGCAGCCAGATACCGATGGCAATACCCGCAGCCGTGCTGCGCTCACGCACGATTGTGCTGGCGAAAAAGCCGATGGCGATAAATACCGCGCCAAGCAGGACAGAACTGCCGATCAATGACAGCAAAGCCAGCCAGCTTGCCGCATCAATGCCGCGGCCAGTCAGCGCAAGCACCACGGCGGTGCTGCCATAACCGAACAGGGTCGCGAAAGCGAGAATTGTGAGCTGTCCGAGAAACTTGCCCAGAATGACCTGTTTGCGCCCGATCGGATAACTCAGCAGCAACAGCATGGTGCCGCGCTCCATCTCGCCGACAATGGCATCATGAGAGATCAGCAGCGCAATTAGCGGGATGAGAAAAATGGTGAGGCTGGAGAGACTGACAATCACCACATCCAGCCGGTTGGAGCCGATGGTGCTGCCGGTCGGTGCATTGCCGAGAAAGCTCATGCTGAGTGCCAGAGCAGCTAGCAGCAGCGTGGTTGCCAGTACCCAGCGGTTGCGTAAACCTTCCTGAATTTCCTTACCGGCAATATGAATGAGGTTTTTCATTCCGCGGCCTCTTTAACTGTGAGGAAATGGGCGTAAAGCTCATCCAGAGTAGGCGCCATGACATCAATATTCGTGATGTTATGGTTTTGAGCGATAACGGAGTTCAAAATCTGCATTTTGTCTTCGGCTGAGACATCCGCCTCAAAACTTGCAAAGCCGGTTTTCCGCCAACCTATCCGCAGGGATTGTCCGATGCTCTGCGGTGCGGTTTCGCCTTCGGCTAAGCTGACACGGATACGCACCGGCAGACGCGCAATATGGCGCAGATCATCCAGCGAGCCATCTGCAATGACCTTACCACGATTGGCGATAATTACCCGTCCGACGCGATTTTCCAGTTCGGTGAGCGCATGAGAGGACATCAGAATAGTGGTGCCTTCCGCACGTATAACCTCCAGCAGATCGTAGAAGTTTTTGCGCAAGGCAGGGTCAAGGCCAGTTGTCGGTTCATCCAGCAGCAGCACGGCGGGTTTGCCGAGCAAAGCCTGCGCCAGACCAAGCCGCTGGCGCATGCCCTTGGAATAGGTGCCGACACGGCGGTCTGCCGCATGGGACAGGCCGACATGATCGAGCAGTGCAGCGGTTTCCTTCACAGGAACGGATTTGAGCTTGGCGTAAAAGGACAAGGTTTCCCGTCCGGTCAGTGCCATGTTGAAGGAGACATGCTCGGGCAGATAGCCAAGCTTGCGTCGTGCCGCAAATTGTCCGGCTGCAGGGTCTTCACCCAGCACCAGCACTTTGCCGTGTGTCGGGCGGATCAGTCCCAGCATCAGCTTGATCATCGTGGTCTTGCCTGCTCCATTATGGCCGACCAAGGCGATATTTTCACCGGCATTCAGCACATAGGACGCATCGCTGATGGCATTGAATGTGCCATAGGTTTTGGTGACACCGGCAAGCTTTACGGTTTCAGTCATGATTTATTTTCGCCTCCGGATTTGACCGGCATCGCAGGCGGTTTCATCAGCGGATAGCTGTCGATGACACCACCCGGCATCAATGCGGGAAATTGCATCTGCGCCCAGCGTATTGTTTGGATCGCCGGACTATTGATGAGGATTTTGGCCTGTGGAGCTGTCCACAGTACTTTGTCGATCAGGTCATTCGGCCGGTAGGGGCTGTCTGCAATACCATCGCCATTGAGGTCAAAAGCGGGATTGTCGCTCCAGAAATTACCACGCCCTTTGGTTGACCAGTCGAGATTGCGTGTCCCGACATATTTGACCTGATTGCGGTTGTTGATGAAGGCATTGCCGCTCATCACATTGCCTTCGGAACCGGCAGTGAAATGGATGCCTATGCTGCAATTTTCAAACTGGTTGCCGGTGAATTTGTTCTTATTGGCGTTGTAGATGAAAACGCATTTTTCTGGTCCCAGCCGCATACTGCCAGCATCGGCAGACGGGTCTGTTTCCGGTGCTGGCATACCGTGCTCGGCACTTTGCACACCGGCATCTATCCAGCGGTCAGCGGATTGCATTCTGCCGATCACCTGATTGCCGGTGATAACGGAACTATTGGCATAATTCAGCAATAAGCCGTGATCGCGGTCGCCATCGGAAAGATTGCCGGTAATTTTAAGCCGGCTGGTATACATAATGGCAAAGCCGACGGAATTATTGCGCGAGATATTATCGCTGACTTCGCTGTCATTGGTGTACATGTAATGGACAGCAAAGCGCACATTTTCCATGAGATTGCCGCGGAAAATATTCTTACGGCTGGCATTGGTATAAATGCCGTCGCGGCCATAGCGGATGATATTATTCAGCACTTTTGCACCCGGTGCATTCCAGATGGAAACACCGCTGCCGGTTTGTGCCATGCGTACACCGCGCTTGCCGATAATCTCATTGCCTTCGGCCACGGAATCCTTGGCGCCATGCAGATAGATGCCGTAAAGATTATCAATCAGTCGGTTATTTTCAGCCCGTGCGCCGGTAGCGGTTTTGGCGATGAAAATACCGGAATTGAGATCATAGAGATTGTCGCCGGAGCCACGGATTTCCAACCCGCGAATGATGGTTTCCGGTGCATTGACGGTAATTGTATTGCCGGTGCCGGAGCCGTAAAGCACGGCTCCGGCTTCCCCCTCAAGCATGACTGTCTTGTCAATGACGACTGACCCGTCATGCCGTCCTTTGAGCAGGCGGATAGTTTCCCCCGCCGGTGCCTGATCAAGGACGGTTTGCAGATTTTGTCCGGCAGAAACGGTGATCTCTCCGGCCAGTGCCGGAGAAATCATAGCGGGCAACAGGCCGGAAAAACATAAAGCCGTGGCAAAAGCATAGTGCTTCAGTGCGGGCGTTGTTTGCTCCGGTAAAGCTGCGGGATTGTGTTTTTCCTTATGGCGCTGATGCTTCATGATGATTAAGCGCCTTTCGGCTCAACAAGCATACGGCCTTTCATTTCCATATGCATGGCATGGCAGAACCACGAGCAGTAATACCACCACACGCCCGGCTTATTGGCGATGAAGGTAACCGAGGCGGTGGCCTGCGGTGCTACTTCCATGTTGATCCCGTAATTGATGATCGCGAAACCATGGGTCAGGTCTTCAATTTCATCAATATTGGTCACATAGACAGTGACTTCATCGCCCTGTTTGACGGTGAATTCCTCAAGGCTGAAAGCCGGTGCAGCGGAGGTCATATAGACACGGACTTTATTACCGTCGCGGATGACTTCCGCAGCCTCCATCAGATCGACACCATCGGCCTTTGCCTGTGCAACGGCATCGGCGAAGAACGGATCTTCACGGCTCCAGAAATTGACCGGATTGATCTTGGAGCGATGTACGATTGTTGCGTCATGCGGTTCGGCGAAACTTGGTCCGTCATGGACAACCACCATTTTGTCTCCGGAAATATCAATGAGCTGGTCATTTTCCGGTTTGAGAGGTCCCACATTGAGATAGCGGTCTTTGGAGAATTTATTGAGAGAAATCAGCCATTTGCCATCCGCCTCTTTGGTTTGTCCCATTGAGGTGTGGTTGTGCCCCGGCTGATATTGCACATCCAGTTTCTGGCGGATCGGATCAACCTTTTCGCCCTTGAAGGCGCGTTTGGCATCTTCAATGTTCCATTTGCAAATCTGACTGTCGATAAACAGGGTTGTATAGGCGTTACCCTTACCGTCATAGGCAGTGTGCAAAGGTCCGAGACCCAGTTCCGGCTCTGCCACAACGGCATCACGCGGGCTGATTTTGTCGTCAAACAAATCATCGAATTTGCGAACGTCGAAAACAGTGACGGTTGGCGACAATTTACCATTGGCCACAATGTGGATACCGTCCGGTGCGGTATTCATCCCATGCGGGCTGTTTGGTACGGGAATATAGCGGGTGAATTTAGAACCTTTCCGCCCGTCAATGACCGGAACGCCGCCCATTTCCTTGAACTCGCCTTTGGCAACGGCTTCTTCAATCCGTTTCAGGTTGAAGACAACAATCCAGTCCTGCTCACTGCCCATCATTTCGGCCAGTGTCACACCTTCTTCGGAGTTGTAGCAAGTGGCGAATGCATATTTGCCCTGATAATCGCAGTCGACATTGTCGAGATTGCCGCTGACCATCACCTGCCATGCAACTTTCATGCTTTCACCGTCAACGGCAGTGAAAATCGCATGATAGTTTTTGGTGTCTGTCAGATTGGTACCGTCATTCGGGATCGGCACACGGTCTTCACCATTACAGAATACATAGCCGGTTTTCGGATATTTCTGCACGCGCAGGCCATGAACCGTGTGTTGGTTCGGCAGCTGAATGATCTTGTCACATTTCATCACATCAAGACGGATACGGCAGACGCGGGTATTGGCCTTATCATTGGCGTAAAGATAACGGCCGTCATAGGTGCCGTCAGTAAAAGAAAGATGCGGGTGATGCAGGTCGCCATTGTCGAAAATGCCGCCACGGTCTTTCATGAATTCACGGTCTTCCGGCAGCATACCTTCGGTCAGGATTTTCCGGCTTTCATTGGTCTGTCCCCAGCCGGTGGCGCTGTCACGGTTGAAAACCGGAATACGCATCAGCTCGCGCATAGAAGGCAGGCCGACAATACGGACTTCACCGGTCTGACCGCTGGAAAAGAATGTGTAATATTCATCCAGTTCACCCGGTTTGACTTCAGCGCTTGCGCCGGATGCTGCACTTGCAGCCAAGGCTTGTTTCGGAGCGCCGGCCATGACAAGTGCGCCGCCCATGCCACTGGCACCAGCCGCAGCCACAAAGGCCGAGGTGCCGAGTAATTGCCGTCTGCTCATGCGGGTTTTATTTTCTTGCTCAGACATTGCTTTGTCTCCAGTTGAAAACTTCAGGATGCTGCGTCCGGTGCAGGCGCACCGGTAACAGGCTTTCCGTTATGGGTGATGATGGTCTTGGTTTGGCTGCTGCTGCCTTCTGCCGGTGGAATGTAAGGCGCGTTGCGGGCAGCGAATTTCTCACGTTTGACACGCACCTGAATCATATGCGGGCAGCGTTGGTCATCGTGGTAGAGTTCCTGACAATGCATGCAGTAGATACATTCATTGACATTGATCTGGCCTTCCGGATGGATGGACTGCACCGGACATTCGACAGCACAGCGCTGGCATGGCGAGCCGCATTCCGGCCAGCGTTTGAGCCATTCAAACATGCGGATACGGCCGGGTATGGCGAGTGCTGCACCGAGCGGGCATAGATAGCGGCAGAAAAAGCGCTCAATGAACAGACCGGCAGTCAGCAATGTTAGGGCATAGATGACGAAAGGCCATTCGCGGGCGAATTTCAGGATGATTGCGGTTTTGAACGGTTCGACTTCAGCGAAAACTTCAGCCAGAGCCACGGAATAGAGCGACAGACCAAACAGGCCGAGGAAGATAATATACTTGATCGGCCACAGACGTTCATGCAGACCCCATGGCAGTTTGACCTGTGGTACTTTCAGCCACTGTGCCAGATTATTGCTCAGCTCCTGCATTGCGCCGAAAGGGCAGAGCCAGCCGCAGAACGGGCCGCGTCCCCAGAATAGCAGACCGGCTGCAACCGAGCCCCATAACAGGAAGGTCAGCGGCGAGGTCAGGAAGAATTCCCAATTGAAACCGGTGATGAGCGAATTGGTGAAAGTCAGGACATTGACGACCGACAATTGAGTGTTGGTGTAGAAGCCAAGCCAGACAAGGATGAACAGGAGATAGCCGCGTCTGACCCATGCGAAGAATCGCGGACGTCTGACAAGATGGTTCTGAAAGAAGAAGATTGCGACCAACATCAGAATGGCGAAGGCAGTAATCACAATATTGATTTTGTTCATCTGCCACATCTGAATCCACAGCGGATTATCTTCACCGAAGAAATCAGGCATGGATGCTTCACCGACCGGCGCGCTGACATGCGGGTTATTTGCTGTGGCAGCATCTTGTGCAGGCTGCACGGAAGCCGGAGCAGGTTTGGCAGGAGCGGTGATGGTCACATATTGGTCTGGAAGATTATAACCTAGGTCATAGAAGATACTGGCTTTGTCGCGGGCGCCGAAGCCACGCTGTACCAGCAATTGCAGTTCCCACGGCTTCGTTACATCAAAAATAAAGCCTTCCGGTACTGTGAACAGAGCGATTTCGCGTAATTTAGGTGCGCCGTCGGCAGCAATGTCACCGATACGGGTGTGGTTTTTATCACGGAAGCGGATGCCCTGACCGTCTTGCAAAAGTTCGATACGGTCGAAAATACCGCCGCGTACATAGCCCGATCCTTTGAAAGAATAGGCACCATCACCGGCAACCAGCACGGCCTGTTGACCGGGTTTGAGATGTTTTTGCATTTGGTCATAACCGGCCTTGCCAAGCAGGCTGAGGCCGATAGAGGGTACCGATACCGGCGCGATATAAAGTTCGATGAATTGATCTTCAGGATCGGATGTTTCAGGATTGCCTGCGGCTTGCGGCTGTTTAGCATCAAGAAAAGCTTGCGTTACTTCGCCGACACTGAGTTTCAAGCTGCGGACAGAGCCATCGCCGGTCAGTTCCTGCCAGTCACGGATATCCTGTTTCGACAGATCGACAGTGCGGATTTCTTGCGGAGCTGCGGTCAAGTTGGCGGAAATTTGATTGCCAAGACGTCCGCTACGGATCAGCCCGACAGCAGAGCGCACTACACTGTCACCCATCACCAGAACAGTGACCGTGGCGCCGCTGACAATCTCGACCTGAGGCGGCTTGGCAGTGCCTGAAGCCACGGCATTGAAATCGCTGTTAATCAGGGAATTGAGCGCCGCAACGACTTTTGCTTCAGGAATACCAATGAGAACAATCGGTTCTTTATGATCTACCAGTTTGATGCCGCGAATAATGCCTTTAGGATCAATGCCGACAAGAATATGGATCGGTTTGCCGGAATAGCCGACGGCACTGGTAAAGTCCGAGTTCAGATAAATATAGCCGAGCAGATCCTGATTTTTATAGACCGGCGCAATCGGCGGCTCACCTTGCGGCGTGCCGATACGATCGGCATCCTGAAAGATTTCCTGCACCTTCAGTGCAGGCAGATACTTGTCCAGCTGGGCGGCCAGAGCTGTTGATTGCAGACTAAAAAAAACGCTAACCAGAACACAGAGCAGCTGAAACAGCTTTCTGAAGGTGAGTGCCGGACGGTCATGAAAGCGGTTCATATCAAAGGCTCGCTGCAAATCATTACGCGTAGTGGCAGGGCCACTAGGCGATCTATGCAACGGACTTTAATGAAGCGGCAGAAAGCGTCTTTGCGTCAGAACAAACTGATCATTATTTGATGAATATACCTGTTTTCTAATATTAAATTACTCCACACCACCTGAACCGGCTGGTGAGCATTTCAGGCTGATGTGGAGTATATTCGTGTGCTCTGCATATTATTGTGGCGATCTGGATCGTAAAAGCTGACCGGCTGTTATCAGAACAGGCGCTATTAAACTGAACCAGGCTGCCTGATAGCCAAACCAATCAGCTATTAAGCCGAACAGATAAGGGCCGAGCGCCATGACCGCGAGACAGATTGTCGAGGCGAAAGCAACCGTTGATGCAATTGAGCTTTTTGGCGCAGCTTCTGCGATTTCTAGTAAATAGAGCGGAAACCAGCCAATTCCGAAAAAGCCAAGCAGTACCAGCAACACAAGAATAGCTGCCATTGGCATGATGGCTGGTAACAGTGTCAGCAAAACTGTTGTGCCGACGGCGATCAGTGAAATAAAAGCGAGTGAGTGCGCTCTTTTTGCAGGGCGATAATAATCGCTGAGCCACGGCAACAATACGCGTCCCGGAATGCCTGCGCATTGAATTAATGCGAAAAGCAATGCAGCTAACACAATATCAATCCTGAAATGACCGGTTAAATAGCTGATCATATGTGCGGTAAAGGTGAACTGAAAAGCGGACATAGCTATTCCGAGCCGTAAAACCGGCCAGAAATTTTTCTCTTCGCCAACGGTGCGAATAAGTATTTTCAGGGGGAGGGGTGCTGCTGCTTTGGTGGCGATGCTGTCGGGTTCGCGATAAAGCCCCCAAAACAGAAGAGCACCAAATATTGAAACACCGGCACCAACCCATGCCGCGCTGTGCCAGCCATAATGAACGGCGAAATAGGGTAACACGGCTGCTGCAATCATAGTGCCGAAAGGAACCGCAGCCTGACGGAAGCCAGTAGCAATGCCGCGCTTATGTGGTGGAAACCACCGCATAACTGCGCGGGTTCCGCCAGGCTGTACGGCTGAATAAGTGCCGCCTAAAAAGGCCATGCAGATCAAAAGGCTGACCAGATTGTCGACGAAAAGAGCCGTTGCAGCCATTGCTGCCGCCATTGCTGTCATTGCAATGCCGACAACTTTACGCTCGCCATACATATCGATAGCACGACCAAAACTATACATTGTGATGATCTGGACGCCATTCATAACGGTGACCGCAAGTGAAGCAGAAGCCAGCGTCACCCCAAAGGCCTCCCGCCAAAAAGGAACCAGAATATAGATTCCTTGCGATACGATTGATCCGGCTGCTTGTGTTCCGACGGCGATTGCCAGAATGCCCCAGATGCGGGAATCTGTATTTGCGGAGGTGCTGGCGCTTTGAATGGCGGACTGAGTCATGAGAAAGCATTTCCTGTTATTTTCTCAATAAGCCCTAAAGCGACATAAACAGAAACATGCTATTATATGTTTCAATGATAACTATTGTTTATGGTTGGGATGTGCCTTGCTTGATCCTGAAGCCGTCGAAGCCTTTCTTCTTGTTGCAGAATTGCAGTCTTTTACAAAGGCAGCAGGCGCACTGAATACGACACAAGCGGCCATTTCTTTACGCCTTCGGCGTTTGGAAGAGGGGCTGGGTCAGCGTTTGCTGGAGCGTACGCCGCGACACGTGCGGCTTACTGTGGCCGGTGCGCATTTCCTGCAACCGGCCAAAGACTATATGGCCAGCGGCAGACGAGCGGCTGCAATTTTTGCACAAACACCTGCGCGCCTTTCTATTGGCATTACCCATCATCTGGTCGGGCCAAATCTTCCAAAATTGCTGAGCCGTATGAATGAACGGGAAACCGGTGTGACGCTGCACTTGCGCACTGCCGGTACAAGGGAACTGCTGGATCGGTATGATGCAGGAGATTTGGATGCAGTTATCATTCTGCGATACGATGAAAGCCGGCGGGATGGCGAGTTTCTGACAGAGGAACGTTTTGGCTGGTTCGCCGCTCCGGATTTCATAATACCGGACGAAGCGCCTTTGCCTCTCGCGATTCAGGCCGAACCCTGTAATCTCCGTGCTATGGCGCTTAAAACGCTTGATAGCGGCAGCATTGCCTGGCGGGAAGCATTTGTCGGAACAGGCGCTATATCTGTCTCTGCTGCTGCGGAGGCTGGTTTGGCCGTGGCGTTGCTGGCATATAAAGCTGCACCTTCTCAACTGGTCGATATTAGTGAGAAGACCAAATTACCGCCATTGCCGAAACGGGACATTGTTCTTGTTTCAAGTGTTACCGGTGAACGGGCAGCGTCAGTATTGCGCCGCCTCGTCCTTGCATTTCAGGCTTTGTAAAACGGGCTAACTTCACCGCTTGCGTCTCAGTTTAAGCAACGGATGTTTCATGCAAATGTTTCCATTGCAATTGGGCGCCTATGCTGCTCAGGAAGGCTGTCGCTACGCGCTTTGTTGGTTCATGGCCTGATTGCTCCTGAATTTCATGATAGGTTACAACCGCGCCGTCAGAACCTTCATAGATAACAGACATATTTTCGAGGGTAATTTTCAGCCCTGATTTTGCACCGGCCTGTGCTTTGAAAAAGGCACCGATTTCAGGATAGCCAAGCTCTGAACCGCTCATCGTGATCATTGTGAAATCTGCTGAAAAATCGGCCATGAGTTTTTCATAGAGTTTGGCACTGTTATCTGCACCGCTGAACCAATCTTCAATCATACTGACTGTGTTGCGGATAAGGTCAAAATACATATCGGATTGCGTCATTGAGTATCTCTTTTGCTTAGGTTCGGGATTGAAGATTGTCGAGAATTTTGCGGTTTGGTAGTCGCGCACATATCGCGAGCGGGATTAAAGCAGTCAGGGCGATGATCAAAAAACAGCTATGAAAAGCCTGTATCGCTGCTTTGGTCTGGGACGGGTCGGTTACATCAGCAACATTGTGCCAGGATAAAATGACGTTGAGAAACAACGACAGAAGAGCGACGCCAAAACCAAAGGCCAGCTGCCGGTTGATGTTCCAGATTGCGCTGGCATCTGCCAGATCGGATGCTTGAACCTGCATAAAGGCAGTGCTTTGTGCGGTACTGCTGCACAGACTGCCGCCGAAGCCCATAAAAGCGAAGGCAATTATGAACAGCGAATATTGGTCTGAACTCTGTGTTTGAGAGAGCATAGCAATACCGCAGCCTTGAAGGACACATCCGATCATAAACAGCGGGCGTGGCCCGCAATGATTATAGAATTTTCCGGTCAGGCTGATGGCAATAAAAGAAGCAAGTGACCAGGGGAGCATCAGAAGACCGGTATTTGCAGCAGACATTCCCAGTACTGATTGAAGATAAAGCATTGTAATCATACTGATGCCGATAAACACACCGGGGATCAGTAAATACACAAGCATTGAGGCCCTCATCAGGAGATCTGCGGTTAAGCGCAAATTCAGGACGGGCTGCGGTTTTTTCAGACTGAGGCGAATGAACAGGGCTATAGCTGCCAGCCCTGCTGCAACACTAAGTGTTCCGTTATAGAGTGTTTGCGGATCGGCAAGTTGCGACAGGCCAAACAATAAAAATACCAAACCGAGCGATCCGGTAAGAAAGCTGAAAAAGTCGAATGGCGGAACAGGGTTGGTATGCCGGTTATCTGTTTTAAGCCAGATACTGGCAAGACAGAGCGTTAAAAGTGCCAGTGGCAGGTTGAGAAAGAATATCCAGCGCCAGCCAAGATAATCAACAATGATCCCGCCTGCCGCAGGCGAAAGAGCTGGCGCGAGTAAGGCAACGAGCATGATGACCGAGGACAGTCCGGCCCGTTCATCCGGCCGGTAATGCTGATATGTCAAAGTCTGGCCAACCGGAATAAGCAGACCGCCGCCCAAGCCTTGCAGTACCCGCCATGCAATCAGCACGTAAACTGATCCGGCCATGCCTGCGCCCGCTGTAGCAACTGCAAACAGCGTCAGAGACAGCAGCAATATGGGTCTGGCACCGTAGCGTTTGGATAACCAGCTGCTTAAGGGAATAATCAGTGTAAGGCTGAGAATGTAGCCCGTGCCAATCCAGCTAAGTTCTGTCACCGTTGCATTAAGATCGCGTGCGATGAGCGGATAAGCAACACTTGCTACAAAGAGATTAATAAGGTCCAGAAAGAAACCCAGCAGATAAACAGTCGCGATTTTAGTCCGGTATGACATGGGATCTCCTTATGAAGATCCGTCTATACGCCTTATGATAATGATGATAAGTCAGACAATTCTGAAATAAATAGCAAAATAATTTTGACAATAGGCACTGTTCTCATGCTCAATTTACTACGGGTCAATATTTTCGTGACGGTTGTTGATAGCGGATCATTTACAGCAGCGGCGGAGTTGCTTGGTCAGACGCGGGCGGTTATCAGCTTTAATATCAAGCAACTTGAAGCTGATCTCGGCGTATCACTGCTCATCCGAACCACACGGCGTTTAATGCTGACTGAAGCCGGGCAGAGGTTTTACACACACGGGCAAAGGCTGTTGCAAGATGCCGCTTTAGCTGAGGAGGATGCGCGGAGCGGACATCAGGAACTGAACGGGCTGTTACGGATTTCAACCACGCTCGAATATGGGGTCCACAAAATCGTTCCTGCACTTGCAACATTTTCTCAAATGCACCCGCAATTGAAAATACAGCACAGCGCATCATCCCATCATGTCAATTTGGTTGCAGAGCGTTTTGATATTGCAATACGTCTGGGGCAGATTGCCGATACAGGCTATCGAGCAGCTCTGATTGAAACATTTTCCATTCTTCCGGTCGCATCGCCGGATTATCTGAAAAATCAAAATATTCAGGAGCCTTCCGACCTTCCTGAGCTCAAAGCTTTACGGTGGATGGCACATAGCCGTTTGGACACACCATTAATCTGGAAGGTTGAAGCGCCAAACAAAATTCAGGAGGTGCTGGATATGCAAACGGAGGCAATGATAACGGCAGATAGTTCTTCAGCGTTGCGGGAGTTCGCGTTGCGCGGCGCCGGAGTGGCATTGTTGCCCGAATGGTTGGTCGCTGACGATATCGCTGCAGGGCGTTTAATCCATTTGTTGTCGGATTTTCGTTTTCCGAAACAAGCAGTGTCAGCGATTTATCCGAATACACGTCACATACCGGCAAAGGTCAGAGCGTTCATTGATTTCTTGAAAAACAGGGTTGAATGATAAAATTTCTGTCTGTTTAAGCGGAGTCTGTTGAACGTTTTCTTATGTCTGCCTTGTTGCCTGAACTGAGATTGGATCAGGTCAGTTTTGTATTAATCTTGCCGGTTATGGCATTTACGGCCGTATAAATTTTCTGAAATTTCGTTTTTTATTGTTATTACAATATTTTGATGCGTAATACTCATGAGATATTTTGACCGCTACAATATTAAAAAATGAATTTCATATATTTTCTTATTTTTAGAAATATTTTTATGTAAAAAACTATGCTTGTTGCAATAAATTACCTGTGTTAGCCTGATTTTGAGAATGTAACCACGCATGCATAAATCATCAGCAACAGGGGGCTTTCTTGACCAAGCATATTATCGTTGTCGGAGGCGGTATTGGCGGCACTATGACTGCCAATAGTATCGTCGCTAAACTTTATCCGGAAGTAGCGCGCGGTTCTGTCAAAGTAACATTATTGTCGGATTCGCCGTGGCACTACTATAAGCCTGCTTTTATGTATGTAGCCTTCGATATGTTTTTTGAAGGCGAATTGCGGCGCAAGCAACAGACACTGCTGCGTCCGGAAATTAACTTTCAGGTCGATAAAGTCACCCGTTTCGATTTTGCCGGTTCATCCGTTACAACCGAGAGCGGTAAGACGATCGGCTATGATTATATCGTGGTGTCTACCGGTTGTTTACCGGCTCCGGAACGTATTCCGGGTTTGAAGCAGGCCGGAGATTACTTCTATCAACAGAAGCCGGCGCTGCAGATGGCAGAGAAGCTGCGTAACTTCGAAAAGGGCCGTATTTTCATTACGGTGAATTTCCCGAAAACCCCGAATGTCCCGCATCAATGCGGTATCGCACCGGTAGAAACCACGCTGATGCTGGATGAATATCTGCGGCGTAAAGGTGTGCGGGATCAAGTCGAGATCGTCTATACCTATCCGACGGTTTCTCAGCTCTTGCGAAACTGTCTCTTCCTCCAGCAGGAAGTATGTGAAGTAATGCCTGCGATTTTCGAGAGCAAAGGCATTAAATTCCAGCGTGGCTTTACACTGGCTTCAGTTGATCCGGAGCGTAAAACGGCGGTTTCTGAAGAGGGTAAAGAGGAGAACTTCGATCTCTTGATGTGTACACCGCCTATCAGAGCTGTGGATGCAGTTCTTGAAAGCGGCGTTTCACAAGCCGCGGATAATGAGGGCTGGCTGCCGACAAACCGGCAAACATTGCAATTGGATGGCTATCCGAATGCCTATGTTATGGGCGATACGGTTGATCTGCCGATCTCTAAGGCGGGTGGTTCCTGCCATAATCAGTGCCCTGTGATCGCCAATAATATTGCCGGTGATATTCGTCTCGGCCGAGTTGTCGATGCTTATGACGGTAAGGTACAGGCCGTCGCGCAGATGGGGCTCGAGGCTGGTATGCCGCTTTGGTATAATTATGATGAGGATGTGCATCCTACGCCACCAACAAAAGTGGGAGGGCTGCTGCGTAAGGCCTTCAATCGCGGCATTTATTGGTCTGTCGCACGCGGTATCATCTAAAGTTTTGGCAAGATGCAGCCTCAGGGGAGGACATGACTTTGAATAAATCCAATCCGGACGAATTTGCAACATTGTCGCCAATGATGGATGAGGCGACAGAACAAGGTCTGAAAGACCTGCTGGAAAAAGTTTCACCACTTTTACAGGGCAAGCGTCTTCATAATGTGGTCGATCTGCTGTCTCTGGCTTCTGACGGCGTTGATATGTTTGACGATGCCATGGTGCAAAAGCTGATGAAAGCCTATGAAGAATCCGTCGGTGCAGCGTGGGCATTAGGTAATGCTGCGCGTTATGCGCAAAACCAGACCGCGACTTTACCTTTGCCGTCCCTGTTTGGTTTGTTGAAAGTTGCCGGTAATGAGGATGTGCGGCGGGGACTGCATTTTGTGTTGCAGTTTCTTGCTGTGCTTGGCCGACAAATGGACAAAACAACAGAAGAATGACAACTGAAACGGAAATCGGGCGTCTTTATGAGAATAATGTGCGTGAATGGGCACGGAAATCTCGTAATGACGTCCGTCTCGTTCCTGCAGATCTGAGTGTTCGGCGCATCAGTCCTGTCTGTGGCAGTGCTGTTACTCTCGATATTCGTCATAATCAGGAAGTGATTACAGAGCTTGGTTATCAGGCGCGGGCTTGTACGCTTGGTATGGCTTCGACTGCCGTTGTTGTGGTAGTAGCGCCGGGTTGCAGTTTTTCAGCTGTTCATGAAATTGGCGAAAAACTTGGCCGTTTGCTGGCAGGTGAAGATGTGCGCTTTCCGGAAGAATGGCGTGCATTGGAAATGTTTATTGCTGCCCGCTCTTTTAAAGCACGTCACGGTTCTATTCTGCTGCCGTTTCAGGTGCTTGAAGATGCTGCTGAACAATTAAAGCGAAGGCTTTGATGTAGTGGCATTGCAGCACGGTACCGTTGTTAAACCTTGAGACGAAGATCTATACTGGCTTGCTTGCAAGATATGCGGCATGAGCCACCGCCTCGACTTGATGATCCTGTAATGTGCTGGTTGCAATACGCACAGCAGGCAGTGGTCTGACTGAGAATTTGGAGCCCGGTGCGACAGCAATATTGCGTGCTGCCAGTGTGATCAGCGCGAATTGCTCGGATTCCACCGGCATAAAGCAGCACAGACCATGATTATCCGGAATTCTTTTACCATGAGCAGCCAGTGCCTGCTGAAAATGGCGGGCGCGTTGCTGATAGATTTGCCGTGCCTGTTCCAAACTATGTTGTGTTGCCTCATCTTTCAAAAGCCAAGCGACAGCAGATTGCAGAATACGGCTTGTCCAGCCCGAGCTGAAGCTGCGGTAAGACTGAATTTGCTCCACAAGGCTGGCGGAGCCGGAAAGTACAGCCAGACGTAAATCCGGTCCCAGTGTCTTGGAGTAAGACAGAATATGGACTACGCGGTCAGGAAAACGTGCGCCGAGTGTTTGACGGGGCGATGCGGCAATATCAGCAACACCGTCATCTTCGATAATCAATGTATCGTGGCCTTCAAGCACATCGCCCAGCGCCATCAGGCGCTCCTTGCTCATGCAGTGGCTGGTCACAGAATGAACGCGTGGCTGGAATAAAAAGGCTGCCGGTTTCTTTTCAAGCGCTGCCGCAAGGGAAGAGGGCAGAGGCCCCTGATCGTCACAGTGTACAGGGATGATCTTTGCGCCAAAATCCTCAATAATATCAAGAAGGCGCATGGCTGTCGGATCTTCAATCGCAATTGATGCGCCGGGGGTGAGGAGAGCGTGGATTAGCGTGTAAGTGGCATTATAGCCGCCATTGGTCGCGAGAAAAGCTTCAGGTTCATAGGGCCAGTCGCGGCGTACAGCCTCCTCAAGTTCCGGCAAAATACGAACCCGCTGATAGCTATTGAGGCCTTCCGCCTGTGCACCATGGCGGAGCGCCAGTTCCAGAGACGGCAGTAATGCCGTATCCGGTATAGCCATCGAGAGATCCAGTACATCGTCTCCGTAATTGCCGAAGCTCATCAAACGCGCAGGTTTGGCCGCAAAATGATCGCCGCTGACCCAAGTGCCGTTTCGTCCTTTGCCATTAATGATTTTGAGTTTGCGTAATTCGCTCAGCGCTTCCGAGATCGTGGCGGGGCTGATCCCCAGCACATAAGCCAGATCACGGATTGGTGGTAATTTGGTGCCGACCGGCAATGTGCCGCGTCTGATAAGGCCAGCCATATCGCGGGCAATACCACGCATTGTGCGGTCTTCGAGGTGGTTGGCAAACCACGCGCTGGAAAAATCAGGCACCATAGCTCATTATCCGATTTAATGTTCAGTAACATAATAACATTTGATCAGTTTAATTTGAACATTTAACCTCATTTGTACAGAGGAAATTTTGAGGGACTGTTTATGACGGTTAAACTGCGTATCGCTGTACGTGACTGGGATTATCTGACACCGCTGGCACTTGGCGATATTCGTTCGGAAAAACTTGATGTGATTGTTGATCGTGTCGGCACTTTGGTTTCCGATCCGGGAGAGGATGAAGCGCATGAAGCTTCGGAAATGTCGTTCAGCCGCTATGTTTCATTGCGTGATGAAGGCGATACCAGCATTGTCGGAATTCCGAATTTCATCATGCGCGGCTTTCGTCATCGCTGTGTCATTACCAGTGTCGACAGTGGTATCACCAGTTTTGAGCAACTGGCTGGCAAGAAGATCGGTGTAACCGGATGGCGTGATTCCGGTAATACATGGACAAGAGCTGCCCTGCGCCGTCATGATATTGGTGTTGAAGATGCCTATTGGTATGCAGGCCGTTTGACAGCAGCGCATCCGATCACCGATCGTCTGGATGGTTTTGGCCGTGAAGGCCGGATTGAAGTCATGCCGGGTGAGCAGCCAATGATGGATGCCTTGCGTGAAGGTGCGCTGGATGCCGTGTTCACGCCTTTTATGCCGGATGGTTATTTTGGCAAGAATGCAGGTTTCCGTCAGGTTCTGCCTGATTTTCGCAGTGCGGAGCTGAATTATTTCAATGATGTCGGCTACGTGCCGGGTATGCATCTGATGGGTATCAAGCCGGAAATTCTGGCAGAGCATCCGTGGGTTGCACAGGAACTGAGCGATCTGCTGGATGAGAGCCAGCGTATGTGGACGGCCAAGCGTCGCAAATATGCTGAAACCACGCCATGGATGATCGATGAATTGCTGAAATGTGCGCAGGATCTGCCGGAAGACTGGAATGTTAGCGGTATTGCGGCCAATGAGGCGATGATCAATGATTTTGCAGAAGAACTGCACCTGCAAGGCATCTTGCAACGCAAGCTGAGCGTTGAAGAACTGTTTCCGTTTTATGCGAACAAGGCGTGAAAACGCTTACCGGAGCGTATCCCGAAAAGTGTAAGCGGTTTTCGGATAAGATACGCGCCAAAACAAACAGATAGAGCATTTCCTATCATTGCAGACAAACTGGAAGTGCTCTGAACTATTGGGAGAATGAGAATGAAGAAGACCGTGCTGGCTGCTGCTGTATTTGGCAGTATTTTTGCGCAACAGGCTTTGGCTGAAGATGTGAAAATTCCGGAACAGGCATTGAATGAAGCGCTGCGCGCCCGTCTGCCGGAAGAAATCATCAAAGCCGGTGTTATCAATGATGTGAATTCCGGTTCCTTCCCGCCATACCAGATTATCAATGGTAAGGAAGTCAACGGTGCAGCGGCTGATATGACTGATGCACTGGGGCAGCTGATGGGAATTAAGATCACTCATTCCACAGTCAGTGGCCTGCCATCTGTTCTCAGCGGTATTTCCGCCGGACGCTACCAGCTTGGTTTTGGCCGAACGGTGATTTCCCATCACGCCAAGGTGCTAATGATTTCGTTGACTGGGTGCGTGAATATGTGGTTTTCGCGGTGAAAACCGGCAATCCGGAAGGCATTACCTCGCTGGATACTGCTTGCGGTAAACGCGTTGCAGTGATGGCTGGTGGTTCTGCTGAAAAAGTGATCAAGGATCAGAACGAGAAATGCACTGCCGACGGCAAACCGATTGAAGTGCAGTCTTACAATGATCAGCCTAGCTCTATTTTGGCTGTGCGTTCCAACCGTGCTGATGCTTTCTTCTCTTCGCAGGCGCCGCTGACCTATTTTGTGCAGCAGTCCAATGGCCAGCTGGAACTTGCGGCAACCGGACAGAAAAACGGCTTTGACGACCTGTATCAGGGTGCTGTTTTGCCGAAAGACTCGCCGCTGAGCGAAGTCTTCCGCGATGGTATCCAGATCCTGATCGACAACGGCACCTATGCCACGATCATGAAAAAGTGGGGTCTCGAAAAGAATATGATTGATAAAGCAGGTATTAATCTGGCCGGAAAGACCGCGCAATGAGCGCGTCTGTCTCCAATGCAGCTGCGGGTGATGTTGAGCGTTTCGACGTCGCTCGGGCGCGCCCGCCTTTTCCGCTGCGACGGGTGATCCTGTGGGTCGTCATTCTCGGCGTCGCGCTCGATTTCGGTATTATTGTCGCCAATAATCCGAATTTTGGCTGGCCGGTTGTCGCCGCGTATTTCTTTGATACGACAGTGATGGAAGGGCTGACAATTACGCTCGGCCTGACTGTTATTGCGATGGTTATCGGTGTCGCGCTCGGTCTTATTCTGGCGATTGCCCGCATGTCGCAGGACAGGCTCGCAAGCTCGCTTTCTAACCTCTTCATCTGGTTCTTCCGTGGCACGCCTTTGCTGGTGCAGCTGATCTTCTGGTACAATCTTTCGACATTGTTTCCAAAAATCTCGCTGGCCATTCCTTTTGGTCCGACACTGATCAGCTGGAACACCAATGACATTATTACACCGCTGACGGCGGCAATTGTTGGTCTCGCTCTGAATGAAGCTGCCTATATGGCGGAAATTATTCGTGGCGGTCTGCTGTCTGTTGATAAAGGACAGGGTGAAACAGCCGCAGCCTTTGGCATGACACGGGCACGCGCTTTGCGTCGTGTAATTATTCCGCAGGCAATGCGGTCTATTGTGCCGCCAACAGGCAACCAGCTGATCAGCATGATCAAAGCGACATCGCTTGTCAGTGTGATTGCGATGGCTGATCTGCTTTACTCTGTGCAGTCGATCTATAACCGCACATTCGAAGTTATTCCGATGCTGATGGTTGCCGTTATCTGGTATCTGCTGATCACGTCGGTTCTGAATGTCGGACAAAGTGCGATTGAGCGTCATTATAACCGTGGCGAACGCGGTGATGCGACCAAGGACGAAGCACCGGCCAAAGTGCAGGAGAATGCATGATGGATAAGACAACCAATATGCAAAAACCTCTGGTTCGCGCCAATAATGTGCATAAAGCCTTTCATGGTATTGAAGTGCTGCGCGGCATTGATCTGGAAGTGCGCTCCGGTGAAGTCGTGGTTATTCTCGGGCCTTCCGGCTCAGGCAAGTCCACGTTCCTGCGTTGTATCAACCGCCTTGAGACCATCGACAAAGGTTCGATCTTTGTCGATGAGCAACAGATCGGCTATCAGTACAAAAACAACCGGCTGCTGCCTTTGTCAGATCGCGCTATTGCTAAACAGCGTAGCCAGATCGGCATGGTGTTTCAGCAATTCAATCTCTATCCGCATATGACGGTTTTGCAGAATGTGATTGAAGCGCCGGTTGGTGTTCATGGCCGTAACAAAAGCGAAGCTATTGAAACGGCAAAGGAACTGCTGGCGAAAGTCGGCATGTCGCATAAGATCAACGCTTATCCGCGCCAGCTTTCCGGTGGCCAGCAACAGCGTGTGGCGATTGCGCGTGCACTGGCTGTAAAGCCGAAGCTGATCCTGTTTGATGAGCCGACATCGGCACTCGATCCGGAACTGGTGGGTGAAGTGCTGACCACAATGCGCAGCCTTGCCGATCAGGGGCAAACGATGATCGTGGTTACTCACGAGATTGGCTTTGCCCGTGAAGCGGCTGACCGAGTGGTCTTTATGGATGGCGGCAAGGTGGTTGAAGAGGGAACACCGCAAGAGGTGATCGAAAATCCTCAGCATCCGCGTACCCGCAGCTTCCTCAGCCGTTTTATTTGATAAAAAACAACACGCCGGAGACAAAACCGGCGTGTTTTGCATATATAGTGCAGTAGTTTGAGTCTCTGACCGCAATGCAGCATGCCTGCCGATAACCAATACAGGAGATCCCGTTCTGATAACGGGAGCAGACCATGACACAGTCCGATAATTTCGCCCGTCTCGCCGATCTTGAACCACGCCGCGAGGCACTGGAAGAAATCCGCCATCATCTCCATGCTAATCCGGAGCTTTCTTTTGAAGAAGAAAAAACCGCTGCTTTTGTTGCGGATAAACTGGAAAGCTGGGGCTATGAAGTCACGCGCAATGTTGGTGGTCATGGCGTTGTCGGTTGCCTGACCGTTGGTACCGGCGGACGCAGTGTTGCTATCCGTGCGGATATGGATGCGCTGCCGATCTTAGAAAAGACCGGTCTGCCTTATGCCAGCAAATTTGAAGGCAAAATGCATGCCTGTGGCCATGATGGTCACACAACAATGCTACTCGGTGCTGCGGAATATCTGGCGCGTACCAAAAACTTCAACGGCACTGTAACACTGGTCTTCCAGCCAGCTGAAGAAGCCGGTGAAATCAGCGGTGCGCAGGCGATGATCGCCGATGGTCTGTTTGAGCGCTTCCCGTGCGATGCGATTTTTGGTCTGCACAATCATCCGGGTGCACCGGAAGGCACAGTTCTCACCCGCTCGGGCCCGATCATGGCAGCGGCTGACACAGCCTATATTAAAGTTATCGGTAAAGGCGGTCATGCTTCCCGCCCGCATCTGACCGTTGATCCGGTTATGGTTGCCTGTAGTCTGGTGATGGCTTTGCAGACCGTTGTTGCCCGTAATATTGACCCGACAGAAACCGCGGTTATCACTGTGGGCGCTATCCACGGCGGTGAAGCATCCAATGTTATTCCGGATGATGTTGATCTGGCCGTGAGCATCCGCTCTTTCTCGCCGGTTGTGCGTGATTTGTTGCAAAAGCGTGTTTGCGAACTCACTGAACAGCACGTGGCAGCCTATGGTGCGACTGCTGAGATAAAATATGAGCTGGGCTATCCGGTCGTGGTCAATTCGGATGCGGAAACAGTCTTCGCAACTGAAGTTGTGCGCGAACTGATTGGTGACGATAAGGTTTCAACCTGTCCGCTTATTCCGGGCAGTGAAGATTTCGCTTATTTCCTGCAACATAAACCTGGCAGCTTCCTGCGTCTGGGGAATGGTGTGGATTCAGCGGTGTTGCACAATCCGAAATACAACTTCAATGACGCAAACCTGCCTGTTGGTTCCGCACTCTGGGCACGTCTGGCAGAGCGCTATCTGGCAGCCGGCGGCAATGGTGCTGAAGCATAACTATTTTTATTCAAAGATTTAGCGAAAATAGTTCATAAGAAAATTTATCGTTATTTCAATTAATTCACGAGGGTCAGGCGCATATAAAGCATATGTATGTCTGACCCTTGGGCAATCTGCAACGTTACAAAGATTAATCGCGCTATTGATTGATCATTCCGAGATCACGCGCTGCGAGATCAAGCATTTTGTGCGAGCTTTTGCGGGCGCGTTCTTTATCGCGCAGACGTATCGCTTCTATCAGCTCGAGATGTTCGGAAATTGCCTCTTCACGGCTCGGAACAGCATCATTGGATGTATAGAGCGTATAGCGCAGCGCAGCTTCAATAATACCGCAAAGCTGACGAAAAACCTGATTATGGCTGGCACGCAGCAGTGCAATGTGGAAGTCGACATCGCCTTGCGTGAATGCTTCTATATCGCCGCCCGCCTCATTCATACGGTTCCACGCGATCTCCAGCGCGGCAATATCCATAGCGGAGGCACGCTGGGTTGCCAGTTCTGCGGCCACCGGCTCAATAGCGCGTCTGGCTTCCAGTACACAGAGCAGCAAATCAAGATCGACAATGCGCGGCCCCAGCCAGTCCAGCACCTGCTGATCGAGCAGGTTCCAGTCATCCTGATCGCATACCATAGTGCCGATGCGTGGTTTGCCGCGTACCAGCCCTTTTGACTCTAAAGTCTTGATGGTTTCGCGAATGACGGTGCGGCTCACCTCATATTCTTCGCAGAGGTCATTTTCCCGCGGCAGCATCGTGCCCTGTTCATAGCGGCCATTGAGAATATCCGCCGCCATCATTGCCGTGACATTTTTTTGCACACGTGGACGCTGCGCACGGGAAGGCTCGGTTTGTTTCTGCTCCGATATTTCAGTCACGCTATTTCTCTCAATTGATATGGCTGGAATCACAGGCATTTCATTCGTCAGGGCTTTGATCTGTGGTGTTATATGCCACAAGATAATATTTTTGTCTTCTTATGTATTATGATGAATTTTAAATCATCATACAAGACATATTGACTGGTATGATGATTTGATTTAGCCTCCTTTATTGTTGGAGAACAATTGCATCTTTTTCTGCGCGGGAGGCAAAGACTGGATGCGGCATTCTTTGGGAGGAAAGCAATGCATTTTCTGAAAGCGGCCGCTTTGGCCGGTATTATGACCGGAACAGTTTTTGCAGCTGTTGCCGGATCATCGGCTGCCTATGCAGCAGACGTTAAGATTGGTTTTGTTGTTAAACAGCCGGAAGAACCGTGGTTTCAGGATGAGTGGAAATTTGCCGATGTAGCGGCAAAGGAAAAAGGCTTCACTCTGGTTAAAATCGGTGCGGAAGACGGCGAAAAGGTTCAGTCTGCACTGGATAATCTGGCTGCACAGGGTGCGACGGGCGTGATTATTTGTACGCCAGATGTCAAACTCGGACCTGGTATCATCGCCAAGGCAGAAGCCAATGGTCTTAAACTGATGACTGTTGATGACCGTCTTGTCGGTGCTGCTGGCAAGCCGCTCGAAGATGTGGTGCATATGGGCATTTCTGCCACCAAAATTGGTGAAGAAGTTGGCCGTGCAATCAGCGAAGAAGTTAAAAAACGTGGCTGGGACTGGAAAGATGTCGGTGCAATCCGTGTTTCCTATGACCAGCTGCCGACGGCTGTTGACCGTGTCGAGGGCGCACTTTCTGTCCTGAAAGAAAATGGTCTGCCGGAAGCAAATATTTTCGCTGCTCCGCAGGCAAAAACCGATACAGAAGCGGCACTGAATGCCTCAACCGTTGTGCTCAATAAAAATGCCGGCATTAAGCATTGGGTTGCAGTCGGGCTGAATGATGAATCGGTGCTGGGTGCCGTGCGTGCTACGGAAAGCGTTGGCATTCCTTCGGAAAATGTTGTCGCAGTTGGTATTGGTGGTGCGGAATCTGCCATCAATGAATTCAAAAAGCCAAGCCCGACGGGTTTCTATGGCACAGTGATTATTTCACCGAAACGCCATGGTTATGAAACAGCCATGAATATGTATGCATGGCTTGCCGATGGTAAAGAGCCGGAAAAACTGACTTTGACATCGGGTCAGCTCGCACTGCGCGATAATTATGCCGCTGTCCGCAAAGAGCTTGGCATCGAATAACTATGCTTTGAATGGTTTAGAGCCGGAAGACACAACATTCCGGCTCTTATTTCTAAGACTATATTATTCAAACGGCATAACCACTGCTGAGAGACAGGTGCAGCATGGATGACTTCCTGACTTTTAAAAATATCTCCAAATTCTATCCCGGTGTCAAAGCGCTGACAGATGTGTCTTTCAACGTGGCTAAAGGTGCCGTGCACGGGGTGATGGGAGAAAACGGCGCTGGCAAATCCACGCTTATTCGTGTGCTGTCAGGAGATCAGCAGCCGAACAGCGGCACCATTATTATTAATGGCGAAGTGCAAAAATATGCCACTGTGCGGGATGCATTTGATGCCGGTGTGATCGTGATCCATCAGGAATTGCAACTTGTGCCGGAGCTGAGTGTTGCTGAGAATTTATTGCTCGGGCGTTATCCTGCAAAAGCCGGACTTATCAGCTTTAAAACGCTGGCCAAAGAGGTTGGTGAAAAGCTGCGGATGATCGGCATTGACATTGATCCGGCCACCAAAGTTGCACATCTTTCCATTGGCGAGCGCCAGATGGTGGAAATTGCCAAGGCGGTTATGTTGGATGCGCGCATTATTGCGCTGGATGAGCCGACATCTTCACTGTCTTCGCGGGAAAGCGAAATCCTGTTCCGCTTGATCGGGCGGCTGAAAGCCGAGGGTAAGATTATCCTCTATATTTCTCATCGACTGGATGAGATTCTTCAGCTTTGCGACAGTCTCTCGGTGTTGCGTGACGGCAAACTGGCTGCGCATCACCCGAGCCTTGCAAACGTGACACGCGATCAGATCATTGCTGAGATGGTCGGGCGTGAAATCAGCAATATCTGGGGCTGGCGCAGCCGTGAGATAGGCAGTCAGGTGCTGCTGAAGGTTGAAAATCTCAGTGGCAGCAAATTGCCGGTTCCGGTTAATTTTGAAGTACGGGCAGGAGAAATTACAGGTTTTTTCGGGCTGATCGGGGCAGGGCGCTCAGAAATGAGCCGCCTGATTTATGGCGCGGATCCGCGACGCACGGGCAAAGTGAGTGTCGAGGGGCGTATGGTGGCTGCGGATGATCCGCGCAGTTCCATCCGTGCGGGTATTGTATTGTGTCCGGAAGATCGCAAATTCGATGGTATTGTGCAGGGACGTTCCATTGAGGAAAATATTGCAATTTCTGCCCGCCGTCATTTTTCACCATTCGGATTGATCCGTCCGAAAAAGGAAGCAGAACTGGCCGAGACCTATATCGCAAAATTGCGGGTTCGCACGCCGTCGCGTAAGCAGGATATTGTCAATCTCTCGGGCGGCAACCAGCAAAAAGTTATTCTTGGTCGCTGGCTTGCCGAGCAGAATATCAAAGTCCTGATCATTGATGAACCGACACGCGGCATCGATGTTGGTGCCAAGGCTGAAATCTATGAAATTCTCTATCAGCTTGCTGAAAGCGGCATGGCGATTGTGGTGATTTCCAGTGAACTGCCCGAGGTGATGGGCATTTCTGACAGGATTATGGTGATGTGCGAAGGGCAGATTGCGGCCAGCTTTGAGCGCGTCAATTTCAATGACCGTGCAATTCTCAAAGCGGCACTACCGGATAAGACCGTCTCTGAAGCGGCAGCCGGATCATTACAAAAGGTATCGTGAACGATGACTTCAATTAAAAAAATTCTGCTTGGTGAACAAGGGCTTGTGGTTATCTTCCTGCTGGCTTTTGCAGTGGTCGCACTGACTGTACCGAACTTCCTGACTGAGCGTAATATGCTCGGGCTTTTACAATCTGTGGTCACCATCGGCATTGTTGCCTGTACGATGATGTTCTGTCTCGCCTCGCGTGATTTTGACTTGTCGGTTGGCTCGACCGTTGCTTTTACCGGCATGATTGCGGTGATGGCTTCCAATGCCACGGGATCAATTCTTCTCGGTTTGCTGGCTGCTTTGGCGGGTGGTTTTATCGTTGGGCTGTTTAACGGCGTTGTCATTGCCAAATTTCGTATCAATGCGCTGATTACCACATTGGCAACTATGCAGATCGTGCGCGGACTGGCGCTGATCTCCAGCGACGGACGGGCTGTCGGCATCAATGATCCGTCATTCTATCAGCTGGCGCTGTCAAAATTTCTTGGTATTCCGACACCGATCTGGGTGATGTTATTGTTGTTCGTGGTGTTTGGCTTTGTTCTGAACCGTACGGTATTCGGTAAAAACACACTGGCCATCGGTGGTAATCCCGAAGCCTCACGTCTTGCCGGTGTCAACGTTGTTTCCATGCGGATCTGGATTTTTGCGCTGCAAGGACTGGTATGCGGCATTGCCGGTATTTTGCTGGCATCACGTATTACATCTGGCCAGCCGAATGCGGCAACCGGACTGGAATTGTCGGTGATCTCGGCCTGTGTGCTCGGCGGCGTTTCGCTTGCCGGTGGTCGCGCCGCGATGCTGGGTGTGATTGTTGGTGTGCTGATTATGGGCATCGCCGAGAATGTTATGAACCTTTTGAATATTCAGGCTTTTTATCAGTATGTTGTTCGTGGCTGCATCCTTCTTATTGCGGTGCTGCTGGATAATCTGCGCTCGAATATCATTGGCTTTCGAGGGTAATCATCATGACAGAGCCGGTGATGAATTACGCATTGGTCGATTGGGGAACGAGCAGCTTTCGTCTCTGGGTCACGGATGCGCAAGGCCATGTGCTGGGTGAGAGCCGCAGTGATGAAGGGATGATGCATTGTGCTTCGTCAGGTGACTCTGCGGGGTTTGCGCAAGTGCTGGACACGCATTTGCAAAAGCTGGCAGCGCCCGTAAATCTGCCGGTTATGATTTGCGGCATGGCCGGAGCTCGGCAGGGATGGGCGGAAGCACCTTATATCAACCTGCCGACGGCACTGGACGGGCTGGCCACGCAAGCCCTCAGAATTGAGCATCAGACACGGGACATCCGTATTCTGCCGGGTTTAGCGCAGCGGGAACAGCACTCTGCAAATGTGATGCGTGGTGAGGAAACACAACTCGCAGGTATCGCGGCTTCTATGCCCGATGGTCTGGTATGTATGCCTGGCACACACAGCAAATGGACAAAAGTTGAGGGTGGTATTGTTACCCAATTCACCACCTTCATGACCGGTGAATTATATGCGGTTCTGTCACAGCACTCCATTCTCCGGCATGCCGTGGCAGCGGATTTGCGCTTCGATGAAAACACGCCTGCTTTTATCCGTGCTGTTGAAGCAGCGCTTAAAGAGCCGGTATCTATGGCAGAAAGCCTCTTTGGTGTCCGCGCATCGCAACTGCTTGGTTTTGAAGAGCAATCAGATGGGGCAGCGCATCTCTCTGGCCTGCTGATCGGCAGTGAGGTCGGCCGTGTAAAGCAACTCTATGGCACCGGTACAATCGGATTGGTGGCTTCGGGAACGCTTGGCCGTTTTTATCAGGCTGTTCTACAAAAGGCGGGTTTTGAGATTATTTTGCATAATGGTGAAACAGTCGTCCGGCAGGGATTATTTGCAGCAGCAAGCCAGCTATGGCCGGTTGCTAACATGTCGGGTTCAAAGGAATAAAATATGGGTTCTGTCGTCTGGCCATCATTACAACGCTCACTGGTCGCGATTATTCGCGGTATCCGCAATGATGAGGTTGAACCGGTTCTTGAAGCCCTGATTACGGAAGGTTTTGAGGTTATTGAAATTCCGCTTAATTCACCGGAACCGTGGGTCTCGATTGAAAAAGCAGTGAAGCTGTTCGGCGATAAAGTTCTGATTGGTGCTGGTACAGTGCTGACAACAGCGGATGCGCAGCGTCTGGCGGATATTGGCGGGCGGATTATGGTGAGCCCGAATACGGATGCAGAGGTGATCCGCCATGCCTCGTCCTGCGGGCTGATTACGATGCCCGGCTGTTACACGGCAAGTGAAGCTTTGCTGGCAATTCGCAGCGGTGCATCCGCATTGAAGTTTTTTCCTGCCGGATCGCTGGGCGCTTCCGGTATCGCGGCGATTAAAACGATCCTGCCTGAAAATGCAGTCATCGGGGCAGTCGGTGGCGTATCTGATCAGAATTTCGGCGAATATGCCCGTGCGGGCATACGAACATTCGGCATTGGTTCCAGCCTTTATAAGCCGGGAGACAGTGCTGAAACTGTGCGGGCAAAGGCACGATTGACGATAACAGCCTATGATCAGACCTTTGGTGATATACATGGCTGAGATGTTTGTGCCGGCCGCACTTGATGTTCCGCTGTGTAAGCTGGGTGAGGGGCCAACCTATGATCCTCATACAGATACGGCTTGGTGGTTTGATATTCTGAATGCGAAGCTCTGTGCGTATCAGTTCGGAAGCGGCGTCAGCAAGCAACATGATCTGCCATTTGCAGCCAGTGCGCTGGCGCGCGTGGATGGGCATACGCAACTCGTTTTTACGGAGCGCGGCTTATATCTGCGTGATGTAACAACGGGGGATTTATCTCTGCATCTGGAGCTTGAAGCTGATAATCCGGTAACCCGTTCCAATGATGCGCGGGTGCACCCGTCAGGAGCCTTCTGGCTGGGGACTATGGGCTGGCAGGCGGAGCCGGAAGCCGGTGCAATTTACTGGTATTATAAGGGCGCGTTGCGCAAGATTTTCGACAAGATCACCATTAGTAACGCCATTTGTTTCTCGCCTGACGGGGCTGTTGGCTATTTTGTAGATACTGCTTTGCGCAGAGTTATGCGGGTGCCGCTTGATCCTGCCAACGGGCTGCCGGTTGGCGAGGCATCAGTTTTTCTGGCCGCATTTCCTGCGGGCAACCCCGATGGCGCGATTGTGGATGCAGAAGGCAATTTCTGGGTGGCGCTATGGGGTGGCTCACAGATTGCCGGATATGCACCGGATGGCAGTTTTCTGCGCTCGATTGCTTTGCCGGTTTCACAGCCGAGCTGCCCCGCTTTTGTTGGCAGGGATGCGAACCAAATGCTGGTCACCTCTGCATGGCTTGGCATGGATGAAGCCGCACGCCAGCAACAACCTGCAGGCGCTACTTTCGTGCTGGATTTGCCATTCAAAGGCAAATTTGAACCTGATGTTAAAATCGGCTGATCGGACGGATCTATGAGCATCATCACATTGAAAACGGCACAATTTGAAGCGCATATTGCCACGCAAGGCGGCACGGTGCATGGCCTGTGGTGGACCGATCAGGGCAAAAATATACCATTGCTGCGTGAAGCCAAAAGCACGAATGCCGCACCTGTAGAGAGTGGAGGATTTCCGCTTATTCCGTTTGGCAACCGTATCCCGCAAAACCGTTTCAGCTTTGAGGGGAATGATTACCAGTTTCAGCCGAATACTGATGATGATCCTCTTTATATTCATGGTGAAAGCTGGCAGGGCATCTGGCAGGTTGCAGAAGTGTCAGATCATCATTTAGCGCTGCATTTTACCCATCATCAGGCGGGTGCTGCTTTTATCTATGAAGCGGAACAGGTTTTCAGCCTGAATGAGATAGGATTCAGTCTCACCATGCGCGTGACCAATAAAGGGGACAGAGCCATGCCTTTCGGCTTGGGCTGGCATCCGTATTTTCATCTGACCCGCCAAACACAATTACAGCTCAATACACGCAAAGTGTGGACGCAGGGAGCGGGATATTTGCCGGAGAGCTGTATGGATCTGCCGGATGATCTGAATTTCAGCACGCTGCAAAAATTGCCGGATCATTGGGTGAATAACGGCTTTGAGGGATGGGACGGCAAAGCCCGCATAGTCTGGCCGGAACAGAATACAGCGCTGGCTATCAGGGCCGACCCGCTCTTTGACCGGTTCTTTCTCTATGTTCCACATGGTGTTCCGGAACCACAATCCCGCTCGGATTATTTTTGTCTGGAGCCGATGTCCCATATGGCAGGGGATCACTGCCGGAGTGACTATGGCGGGCTGAAAATATTGCAACCGTCTGAAAGCCTGTCCGGAACAATTCGCTTGCAGCCTGAGTACCTTAAAACATCAGGTCTGGAGCATTCCAGTTTTAATTAGAACAGGGAAATGCTCCATTTTTTGTTTTTACGCATTTCCTGACGTAAAACCGGGTCCCACTTTTACTGGAAATGCTTGATAAAAGGGTAACAAAATGAAAATCACCAAGCTCACGACCTATATTGTGCCGCCGCGCTGGCTGTTTGTAAAAGTGGAAACCGATGAGGGGATTTCCGGTTGGGGAGAGCCGATTGTTGAAGGCCGCGCTCTGACCGTTGAAGCGGCTGTGCATGAGCTGTCTGATTATCTGATCGGTAAAGATCCTTTTCTGATCGAAGACCATTGGAATGTCATGTATCGCGGTGGTTTCTATCGTGGTGGCGCAGTGCATATGAGCGCGATAGCCGGTATTGATCAGGCTTTGTGGGATATTAAGGGCAAAGCACTGAATGTGCCGGTGCACCAGTTGCTCGGCGGCCAGTGTCGTGATCGCATTAAGGTCTATTCATGGATCGGCGGTGACCGTCCGTCTGATGTGGCACGCAATGCGCGAGAAATGGTTGAACGCGGTTTTACGGCTTTGAAGCTGAACGGCGCAGAAGAGCTGCAAATTGTTGACAGCTACGCCAAGATTGACGCCATCGTGGAAACGATCGGCACTGTGCGGGATGCCGTCGGACCACATATTGGTATTGGTGCTGATTTTCATGGACGTGTACACCGGCCTATGGCGAAAGTTCTGGCAAAAGCTCTCGATCCGTTCCGGCTGATGTTCATCGAAGAGCCGGTATTGTCTGAAAATTATGAAGCGCTGAAAGAAATTGCCAGCCACACATCGACACCGATTGCACTGGGTGAGCGTCTCTATTCCCGCTGGGATTTTAAAAATATTCTCTCCGGCGGTTATGTGGATATTATCCAGCCTGACTTATCTCATGCGGGGGGGATCACGGAGTGTCGCAAAATTGCGGCTATGGCCGAAGCTTATGATATTGCACTGGCGCCGCATTGCCCGCTGGGACCGATAGCGCTGGCGGCCTGTCTGCAGATTGATGCCGTGAGTTACAATGCGTTTATTCAGGAGCAGAGCCTGAATATCCATTATAATCAGGATAATGATATCCTGGATTATATCACTAATCGTGAAGTCTTTGATTATAAAGACGGATTTGTTTCTATCCCGCAAGGGCCCGGTCTTGGTGTCGAGGTGGATGAGGCCTATGTGATTGAGCGGGCAAAGACCGGACATCGCTGGCGCAATCCTGTCTGGCGTCATGAAGACGGAAGTTTCGCCGAGTGGTAAATCGGGCGTTCAAAAAGGATAATTGGTATGGTTGATCGTCTGATCGGAAAACGTATTTTTGTCACCGGTGCCGCACAGGGTATCGGACTTGCGATTGCACAATGTTTTGCCCGTGAAGGAGCGGCTCTGTTCCTGATTGATACAGATGGCGCATTGCTGGAAAAAGAAGCACTGAGCTTACGGGCAAGTGGTGCGAAAGTTGGTTTTGCTCAGGCAGATATTTCTGATGCAAAGGCGATTGAAAATGCCTTTATTCAGGCCGATGCGGAAATCGGACAAATCAATGCACTGGTCAATAATGCCGGTATCAACGTTTTCAGCAAACCGCTGGAAATGGATGATGAAGCGTGGAACCGTTGTTTTGACGTTAATCTCAAAGGTGCGTGGAATTGTTCTAAGGCTGTGTTGCCACGGTTGATAGAGCAGGGCGGCGGCGCTATTCTTAATATCGCCTCAACGCATTCGTTCACCATTATTCCGCATACTTTTCCTTATCCGCTGGCCAAACACGCTTTGCTCGGTATGACCAAATCGCTAGGGCTGGAATATGCACCGCAACAGGTACGGGTGAATGCGATTGCACCGGGTTATGTGCTGACGCAGAAGAATGTGGATTATTGGAATAGTTTTCCAGATCCGGTGGCTGCAGAAGCTGAAACCATGCGCCTGCACCCAGGCGGACGCCTTGCGACGACGCAGGAAATTGCGATGGCAGCAGTGTTTATGATTTCGGATGAGTGCCCGTTTATGACGGCAACCTGTCTGACCATTGACGGGGGCTTAAGCGTTTTGCAGCATGCTGTCTGAAGTGCGACTTTTGTATTTTACGGTGCTCCTCTAAATCAATATGCTCATAGGTGGAGCTCTTAGTATTCTGTTATTTATGGGTACTTTATGTAAAGCGCATTTTAATTTTAAATGTTTTTATAATCGTTGTAGATCACATAATATATATTATGGAACTATTTTGAGTATTAAAAGATATCTGTTTCAGCTATCAGGCTCGCGTAACCGATAGCCAACACCTGTCTCTGTCAGAATGTAAAATGGTTGATCTGGCGATTCCTCTAGCTTCTGACGCAACTGGCGCACATAGACACGCAGATATTGCACATCACTCATGCCACCCCAAATTTGATTGAGAATGAAACTATGTGTCAGCACCTTACCTGCATGCTGCACCATAATACGCAAAATATCATATTCTTTCGGCGAGAGCTTAATCTCGTGCTCTTTGAGCCGTACGATACGCTTCACCAGATCCACCGACAGTTCACCGGTCTGAAAGACTGGTTTTTCGCCCTGCTCCTGTAATTTATGACGCAGTGCGACACGGATTCGGGCTGCCAGTTCTTTCATACCAAACGGCTTGGTCACATAATCATCAGCACCGAGTTCCAGCGCCTTGACGATTCCGCTTTCATCTGTGCGGCTGGAAAGAATAATCACTGGCAGATCAATCAATTCCGAGCGCCACAGTGTCAGAAGATCGTGGCCGGACATATCCGGCAGACCGAGATCCAGCAGCACCAGATCAGGCCGGTCATCCCGCATAATTTCTCTGGCAATGGCTGCCGATGGTGCTTCGAGTATTAAAAAGCCTTCTGTCCCTAGCCCTACGCGCAATAATTTACGAATTGGCGGCTCATCATCCACCACTAGGATTTTGACAATATTTTGTGTCATTGGGAGGATAATCCCTCTTCTGTTCCGCTTATCATTTCAGCGCAGCTGCTGAGCGGCAATCTGATGGTAAAAACAGCGCCGCTATGGCCTGAATAATCACTCCGATTGGCAGCAGTAATGGTGCCGCCCATCGCTTCTGTAAAGCCCTTGCAGATTGCCAGCCCCAGCCCTGTTCCGGCGCGCACCTGATCAGTTTTACGCACGCGGTAGAAACTGTCAAAAATGCGCATCTCATCGCCTACCGGTATGCCTGCACCTTCATCACTAATACGCAATACGATGTCACCCTGCTCTACCTGTCCTGAAATCTGCACGAGACTGCCTTCAGGCGCATATTTGGCGGCATTATCCAGTAAGTTGAACAAGACCTGCTCAAACAACACCGGATCAAGTTTCAGCATTGGCAAATCGGCGGCAATATCGGTTTCAACACGATGATGTTGCAGAATTTTCGCGGCACGCTTCAGCGCACTGCCAACAATGTCGCCCAGATAATGCAGCGATTTATTCGGCTGCATAGCCCCCGATTCAATCCGCGTCATATCCAGCAGGTTGGCGATAAAGCGATTGAGCCGCTCAGACTCATCGACCACTGTTGTCAACAGTTCCGCACGGTCTTCATCCGGCAAAGAGCCGGAATAGCTTTTGAGCGTATCCGCAGCGCCGAGAATAGCTGCAAGCGGCGTTTTCAGATCATGAGAGATCGAGGTCAGCAAGGCCGAGCGCAATCGATCCGCCTCAACCGCCAATTGCGCCCTGTCCAGATCATCCACCAGCTGAATACGCGCGATTGCCAAAGCGGCCTGCTCTGCCAGTGCATCGAACAAGCGTTGCTGTTCTGGCGTCAGGATTGGCCCTTGCCGGTCATCATCCAGCCCGACCACGCCGATTGTATCGCCGCCGGTACGCAGCGGCAGATAAAGCCGCTTTGCACCAGGCAAAGTATCCGCACCACGTCCGGCCGCATGGTCATGCTCCCAAGCCCAGCGGGCAGCGGCAATATCCGCATCGGCCAGCGTATCATCCGGCGGATAACCGGCACGTACGGAAATAGACGTATTAGCCGTGCCTTCATCTGGCAACAATACGACAACGCGTACTTTCAGCATTGCAGCAATCTGATAGACCGTTGCCCAAAGTACATCCTCCAACGTACCCGCCACCGCCAGTTTTTTACTGAACTGGTATAGACCTTCCGTTGTTCTCGCGCGGTTACGAGCGGCCACTGCCTGCCGTTGCACACGCGCAGTCAGATTGCTGGCGACCAGCGCCACACAAATGAAAAATGCCAGCGCAATCACACTCTCCGGCCCTGCAATATGCAGCGTGTAGAGCGGCGGAAGAAACAGAAAATTGAAAGCAAAGGCACTGACCAGCGAGGCGAATAAAGCGGGTCGCAAACCGGAGGCCACAGCCGTCGCGAGCACGGCCATCAAAAACACCAGCGCAATATTGCGTACATCCAGCACATGATCGAGCAGCGTACCGACAACCAGCGCAATCGCGATATAACCAAGGCTCATCAGGTACGGCCGCAGTGAAAACGCCTTCTCCTCCGCTGTTGCCACTTGCCGCACCGGCACGGCATCCTGCTGGCTGCCGGAAATAATATGGATACTGAGATTACCGGCCTTGCGGATCAGATCATGAGAGACCGAGCCCTCAAAAATCTTGCGCAGACGCGGCTTATTCGGCTTACCGATTACGATGTGGCTAAAATTATGTGCCAAAGCATAATTGATAATATCCTGCGCCACATCATGACCGGTCAGCGTGATGATTTCACCGCCGAGTTGCTCTGCCAGCCGTGAGGTGGCGGCAATACGGTCTTTCTCTTCTTCAGAGAGTGTTGCCGCGCGGGATGTCTCCACATAGAGCGCTGTCCATGGCGTACGCAGCCGGTCTGCTTGTCTGCGGGCATAGCGGATCAGTGCCGCGCCATGCGGCTGCTCATCAATACAAACCAGCACACGCTCACCCGCTGACCAAGGCCCCGAAATGGCATTGGCCTGCATATGGCTGAGCAACTGATCGTCCACACGCTGCGCCGTGCGCCGCAGGGCAAGCTCGCGCAAGGCTGTGAGATTACCGGCAGAGAAGTAATTCTGTGTCGCACGTTTCGCCGTCTTTGGCAGATAAACCTTGCCTTCTTTCAGACGCTTGATCAGGTCTTCCGGCGTAATATCAACGATTTCAATATCATCTGCACGGTCGATAATACTGTCCGGCACGGTTTCGCGGACACGGATACGGGTGATCTGCGCCACCACATCATTAAGGCTCTCGACATGCTGAATATTTAGCGTGGTATAAACATCAATCCCGTTGGCCAGCAGTTCCTCAACATCAAGATAACGCTTGGGGTGCCTGCTACCCGGAGCATTGGTATGCGCCAGCTCATCCACCAGTACCAGCTTTGGACGTCGCGCCAGTACAGCGTCGAGATCCATCTCCTCAAGCACATGGCCTTTATAATCGACACGCGCACGGGGAATAATCTCATAGCCTTCGGTCAGCGCCTGTGTTTCCTGACGACCGTGGGTCTCGACAACCCCGATCACCACATCCTCTCCGTCAGTCAGCAGACTGCGGCCGGACATCAGCATTTCATAGGTTTTACCAACGCCCGGAGCCGCCCCGAGAAAAATCTTGAGGCGGCCGCGTGTTTCCTGTTCGGCTTTGGCGAGCAGCGCATCCGGTGACGGTCTGTTGTCACCATTGCGCATACTTTCCTGCAGCTGACTGTCATCATTCATCAATTATGATCCGGACTCTGCATGTTCTGTCTTATTTAACCTGATCCAGTGCGAGATTAAGCGCAAGCACATTCACAACCGGCTCGCCGAGCACACCCAGCAAACGCTCTTGTATATGTGCTTCAACCAAAGTCTTGAGTTTACGCTCATCCAGTCCGCGAGCCTTGGCAATACGCGGTATCTGGAACAGTGCCGCTTCCGGCGTAATATGCGGATCAAGCCCGCTGCCGGATGCTGTCACCAGATCAACAGGCACCGCCTGATTTGGATTCTCTGCCTGCAGCTTAGTTACATCGGCCTTTACACGATCCAGTAATGCTGCGCTGGTTGGCGCCAGATTGGAACCGCCGGAGGATGCAGCATTATAGCCTTCTCCTGCTGCACTCGGGCGACCGTGGAAATACCGTTCAGAGGTGAATTGCTGACCGATCAGGGATGAGCCGATCACCTTATTGTCCTTCACGATCAGACTGCCATTGGCCTGAGAGGGAAACAGGGTCTGCGCCACACTGGTCATAGCCAGCGGATAGGCAATACCGGTGATTACGGTCAGACTGACAATCATCACCACAGCAGGACGTAATTGTTTCAACATGGGTTTATTCCTTACACCAGAGCCAGAGCGGTAATTGCCATATCAATCAGCTTGATCGCTACGAAAGGCACGATAATCCCGCCAAGACCGTAGATCATCAGATTGCGGCTCAGCAGTGCGCCCGCACCAACCGCCTGATATTTAACCCCGCGCAGTGACAGCGGGATCAATGCCACAATAATCAGCGCATTGAAGATGATGGCCGAGAGAATGGCGCTCTGCGGACTATGCAGCCCCATAATATTCAGCACACCGAGCTGCGGGTAGAAAGCGAGGAACATTGCCGGAATAATCGCGAAATATTTGGCAATATCATTGGCAATCGAGAAGGTTGTCAGCGCACCACGCGTCATCAGCAATTGCTTGCCGATTTCCACAATCTCGATCAGCTTGGTCGGGTCGCTGTCGAGATCGACCATATTGCCCGCTTCACGCGCAGCTACTGTACCGGTATTCATCGCCACGCCCACATCAGCCTGCGCCAGCGCCGGCGCATCGTTAGTACCGTCACCGCACATTGCCACCAGCTTGCCCTTGGCCTGCTCCTCACGGATCAGCGACAACTTGTTCTCCGGAGTTGCCTGTGCCAGAAAATCATCCACGCCCGCTTCTGCGGCAATCGCCGCAGCCGTCATCGGATTATCACCGGTAATCATCACCGTGCGGATGCCCATGCGGCGCAGTTCTGCAAAACGCTCACGGATACCGCCTTTGACAATATCCTTCAGCGAGACCACGCCCATCAGCTGCCCGTCCTTGACCACCGCCAGCGGTGTTCCACCCGCCTTGGCAATCTGCGCGGCAATTGACTGGATTTCCTGTAGCTGGGCAGGTGTCGAAGCTTTACCACCTTCTGCCTCGACATATTTCAGCACCGCATCTACAGCACCTTTACGGATGATACTGCCATCCACATCCACACCGCTCATCCGGCTTTGTGCGGTAAAAGGCACAAAGCTTGCATGGAGGCTTGCCATATCGCGGGCACGGATACCGTATTTCTCTTTAGCCAGCACAACGATGGAGCGACCTTCCGGTGTCTCGTCGGCAAGTGAGGCAAGCTGCGCCGCATCGGCCAGTTGCTGTTCACTGACACCTGTGATGGCACAAAACTCTGTAGCCTGACGGTTACCAAGCGTAATTGTGCCAGTCTTATCGAGCAGCAGCGTATCCACGTCACCGGCAGCTTCCACCGCACGGCCGGACATAGCCAGTACATTAAACCGCACCAAGCGATCCATACCGGCAATACCGATGGCTGAGAGCAAAGCGCCGATAGTGGTCGGGATCAGCGTAACGAACAAAGCCACCAGCACAATCACCGGCACTGAACCGCCTGCATAAGTGGCAAAGCTCGGAATGGTTACGACAGCCAGCACAAAGATCAGCGTCATACCGGCAAGCAGAATGTTCAGCGCAATCTCATTGGGTGTCTTCTGGCGCTCAGCACCTTCCACAAGTGAGATCATACGGTCAATAAAGGTCGATCCGGCAGCAGCGGTAATCCGTACGCGTATCCAGTCGGACAGCACTTGCGTACCACCAGTAACGGCTGAACGGTCACCGCCTGATTCACGGATAACCGGCGCGGATTCACCGGTGATCGCCGCCTCATTCACCGAGGCCACACCTTCAATCACCTCGCCATCGGATGGAATAATGTCTCCGGCTTCCACCAGCACCACATCACCGACTTTAAGGCTGTTGCCTGCAATAATCGTATAATTGGTCTTGCTGTCACCACTCAGCAATTTTGCTTCGGTTTCGGTACGGGTGCGGCGCAGAGATTCCGCCTGTGCCTTACCGCGCCCTTCAGCCACCGCTTCCGCAAAATTGGCAAACAGAATGGTAAACCACAGCCACAGAATAATCTGAAACGAGAAGCCCAGATCAGAGCCGCCGCTTGCCATATCTTTGATAAACAGCACGCTCGTCAACAGTGTGACAACGGCAACGACAAACATCACCGGATTTTTAGCGAGGCTTCGCGGATCGAGTTTGCGAAAAGCGCCGCCTATCGCAGGCAACAGGATTTTGGCATCCAGAATACTGGAAGATTTTGACTGGCTCATCAGAGCCCTCCGTCTGAATTTATGCAGATCATTTTATTAACTGCATAGAATTTTCATGGAAATAGAGTGATAAGTTAATGTTTTAACTTAAACTCAGGTCAGCGCCTTCACGAGGAAAACACCGGCCAGCATCGCCAGCACAAGGATCAGCATAATGCTGGTGAGTTTCGGGCAATCTTCCTTTTTCACACCGCGCAGATTTTGCTTCTGTGTGGAATTCGAACGGAATAATTGCTTCATCAGAAAAGAATTCTTCGCCATCATGCACCTTTAAAACAGCTGACCGGAGAGCATTGCGAAATGCTCAACAACCGGCCCCAGCGCCAAGGCCGGAAAGAAAGTCAAACCACCAACAATCATCGTCACACCAAAGACCAAACCAACAAACAACGGGCCAGTGGTCGGCAATGTACCGGCCGAGGCAGGAACGGTTTTCTTGGCGGCCAGCGAACCGGCAATCGCCAGCACCGGCACAATCAGCAAAAAGCGCCCCATCAGCATCGCAAAACCAATGGTGAGATTGTAGAAAGGCGTATTGGCATTGAGACCGGCAAAGGCACTGCCGTTATTGTTGGCACCGGATGAGTAAGCGTAAAGCACTTCGCTGAAACCATGCGGGCCTGCATCCTGAATGCTCGACAAACCTTGCGGCAAAACCACAGCCAATGCAGCAAAACCGAGAATGGCAAGTGATGGTCCGAGCGTGGCCAGCAGGCTCATCTTGACCTCTTTGGCCTCAATTTTTTTGCCCAGATATTCCGGTGTGCGGCCAACCATCAGACCAGCAATAAAGATTGCCAGAATGAAAAACAGCAACATGACGTAGATACCAGCACCAATACCGCCGAGATTTGGGATCTGCATATTAAACAGCGGCACCAGACCACCGAGTGGCATCAGGCTGTCATGCATATTATTGACCGCACCTGTGGAAGCCGCTGTTGTGACCTCAGAGAACAGCGCCGACAGCGCAATGCCGAAGCGCGCTTCTTTGCCTTCCATATTACCGCCAACCACGCTCAACGCCTGCATCAGTGGATTACCGCTGGCCTCAGCCCAATAGAGCACTGATGTTCCCAGCACCACCAGAACGCCAAAGACGGCGAACAGCACCCAGCCCTGACGCTGATTGCCAACCATACGGCCGAACACATTGGTCATGGCGGTAGAAATTACGAAAATCGACAGCAGATGAATAAGATTGGTCAACGCCGTCGGATTTTCAAACGGATGTGCCGAGTTGGCATTGAAGAAGCCACCGCCATTGGTGCCCAGATGTTTGATAATCATCTGCGAGGCCACAGGGCCTTGCGCAATGGTTTGCTGCGCACCTTCCAGCGTGGTTGCAAGCGTATAATCATTGAGATTTTGCGGCACGCCCTGCCAGACCAGTACAAGTGTGCCGATGATGCAGATCGGCAGCAGCACATAAAGCGTGGCGCGGGTCAGATCGACCCAGAAATTGCCGATGGTATTGCTCGAAGAACGGGCAAAGCCACGGGTAATCGCCATAGCTCCGGCGATACCCACTGCGGCAGAGACAAAGTTCTGCACTGTGATACCGGCCATCTGGGTGAAATAGCTCATCGTGCTTTCACCGCCATAACCCTGCCAGTTGGTATTGGTCATGAAGCTGATTGCCGTATTAAAGGCAGAAGTCGGCTCGACAGCCTGCATACCAGCAGGATTATAAGGCAATGCACCTTGCAGACGCTGCAACAGATAGAGCGCCACAAAACCGGCAATGCTGAACATCAACAACGATGCCGCATAGACCGTCCAGTGTTGTTCTTCTTTTTCATGGGTTCCGGCCAATCTGTAGAGGCCGCGCTCAACCGGTGCGATTACCGGCGAAAGGAAGGTTCGTTCACCGGTGAACACGCGGGTCAGATAACCACCGACCGGTTTCACCAGCAGAATTGTGAGCCCGAACAGGATCGCAATTTGCAATATTCCGTTGAAAGTCATTGGAAGATACTTTCTGTCTTTTAAAGCATTTCCAGCAAAAGTGTGAAGCGGTTTTGCGTAGGACAATGCGACAAAACAAAGTGTTAGAAGCGCTCAGGTCGTGCCAGTGCATAAAGCAGATAGAGGCTGAGCAATGCGGCAACCGAGCCGCCGAGAACATAATCAAACCACATGATGCGCCCTCACAGCCGGTCGCAAACAAGGGCGTAAAAATAAGACAGGCCGATAAATCCGGCGCCTGCGGCAATCATAATGATATCCATCATCCGAACTCCTGAATTTCAGCCGGTGCAGATGCAACGGCTGCTTCCGGCGCACCGCTAAAGGCGGGACGAGCCGAAATCAGGCGGAATTATGGTGCAAAAATGCATAGTGGTTCGAGAGAGGGAAATGATAAGAGATATAAAAATCTCATATATGAAAACGCATAAATTAATGTGCTTTACGATACACTTTTGCTGACACGTAAATATTCAAAACCGGCCTGAATTACCATTTAAAGCAACTTCAGACCGGTTATTCAGATAATGCAAAAGGTATAATTATTCGACTGACCCGTCACTAACGGCTGACGTTAAAGGTGCAAAAGAGACCGCAACCCGCAACATAATAAAGATAACAGCCGAGATCAGAACGGCATCAAATGTCGGCAATGTTGAAAAGCTCCAATAGCCGTAATTGGTCATTAAACCGAAAATCGTTGCCAATGCCCAGCACACTACTGGAATGGCTCTGTGAACAGCATGAGGGTGTGACGGTTGCGGCAAAAGCGCGGAAAGTACCAGAATTGTTGCCAGCGGCGGCAGGCTTACACTCAGCGCGATCAAAAACGGGATAAACGCTTTATCCGCACCCACTACAACCAGTACCACGCCCACAACTGTTATTGCTGCGATAATCGTAATGAACCTGAAACGCGGAAACTGATTGGCCAGTGACAGGCTGGCAGAATACAGACATGCGGATGAATCAATCCACGCCCCCAGCAGCAACACTAATAGTGCAGGTAAGCCAAACCCCAGCAGGATCATTGCCGAAATAAATTCAGGTGTTCCCGATGCAAGACTTGCGACAGAAGACATGGTCATGATGACCGGATAAGCAATCCCCAGCGCCACACCTGCCCCCATTGCCGCAAATGCAGGACGGCGGACAAATCGACCATAATCCGGCTGAATAACGATGCCCACAACATAGGCACCAACAACCGCAGAAACAGCGCCGCCAAAACTGATTGCACCGTTGCCCTGCTTGCTCCAAACCTCTCCCAATTGCGGTGCAACTAAAACCAGTGAAGCAATCAATACCAGCAAAGTAGCCGGCACAAGAATATTGCCTAAACGCTCCAGACCGGAGGCGCCGTAGAGAGTGATACCCGCAATAAGTAAACAGACGGGCAAACCAACGGTGAGTGCAGCAATATTATAGCCGGTCATCTGTGTGAGCGCACTGGCAGCAGTAACACCCAGAACGCCAATATTCACACCAAACCATCCGATCAGTGAAATGGCGATAACCAGTTTCACCAGACTTGCTCCCCATGGGCCAAATGCCTGATCTGCGAGCAACGCCAGCCCCATGCGCGATTTAGAACCGGTAAAAGCCGTCATAGCCCCCAGCAAACCCGAAATTACCCCTCCCACAGCCACAGCTGCCATGCCCTGAACAAAGCCAAGGCTTGAGAAAATATGCGCTGAAAGAATAAAAACAGGTAATCCGCACAGGCTGCCTGCAACAATAAAGAAAATCTTCCAGCCAGTGCCCTGTTCACTTTCAGGCACCAGTTCTTTGGCATAGCCGCTCGTAGCTGCCTCGTTTGATAAACCAGACATTCAGTTCCTCCCCAGTGAGCCTTGAACGGCTCGTTTCTTGTTAAATGTGCCTATTCTCCGAAAGGCTGCGTGATGCTAAGTGCTGGTTCCGTAAACCATTGCGCACCTGTCTTCGTGAGATAAAAATGGTCTTCAAGGCGGATGCCGAAGCGATCCGGAATAACAATCATCGGTTCATTGGAAAAACACATTCCCGCTTGCAGCGGAGTTTTATCGCCGCGTACGAGATATGGTGCCTCATGGATAGTCATGCCGATGCCGTGACCTGTGCGATGAGGTAAACCCGGCAGCTGGTAGTCAGGTCCCAATCCGTGCTGTTCAAGAATCGTACGGGCAACATGATCCAGAACCTCACAAAGAGCACCCGGACGGGCAGCGTTAAAGACCGCTAATTGTGCTTCTTTTTCGATATTCCAGATACGCTGCTGCTCGGCATCAGGTTCTCCGAAAACATAACTGCGTGTAATATCGGAATTATATCCCTCCACGAGACAGCCGGTATCAACCAGCACCATATCTCCCTCTGCCAGAACATCGTCCTGCGGCAACCCATGCGGAAAGGCGGTGGAAGTGCCAAACTGGACAATACAAAATGTCGTGCCGTCACTGCCAATGGCTTTATGTGCTTCAGTGATAAAGGAACAAACCTCACTTGCCTTCATTCCCGCTTTCAGAATACGGGATGCGCGCCTTTGCACTTCAAGGGTCATCAGCTTGGCTTGTTGCAAAATCGCAATTTCCGCAGGCGATTTAATGCGGCGACATTGATCAACAATGTTGCTTGCTGAAGATATTTTGACGTTTGCCAGAGCGCAGCTCAACTCGTGCACCATGCCGAACGGAAGGGACGGGTCTATGGCCAGCGCAGCGCATTGGTTCTCCGCGAGGACACGGGCAACAAGCGCATAGGGACTTTCATGTTCCTGCCAATAGCAACCGCGTATATCCATAGAGAATTCTGCGGTTAGCGACCCTTCTTCAAAAGCAGGGCAAATAATAACCGGCTCTCCCTGCAAAGGCAGAACTAAAGCAACCAGCCGTTCAATCATCCCCCAGCGAATACCGGTAAAATATCGCAGGCTGGTTCCGGCACCGATGATAAGTGCGTCAACGCCCTCTTCAGCCATCAGCTTTCTGGCATTACCAATACGCTGCCAACGCTCGTCATCTGTGATTGCAGGTGCCTTGTCTTCCCACAGGCGAATAGCTGCCAATTCTGTTGCATAATCGGAACAACCAATCATCATCAACATCCTTCATAGATTACAAGATTTCCGGCTCAGCCCCTGTCCGCAAGACGCAAAGGGGCTTTCATATTTCGCCTCACTGACGAGGCGAAATATGTTGACTTAAAACTACGCTTCAGAAGTCGCTATTTCTGTCAGCCCTGATAGCCATAGACAGAGCGGGCCCGCTCAAGACTCAGCACGCCATTGCGAATATCTTGTGCCACGAGGGTTTGATCACGCTCTTTCGGATCGCCAAATCCGCCGCCATTACCGGTCACAACACGGATCACATCGTTCGTGTAAGCCTTCAAACCGGAGACAAAAGCGTATGTTTCTTTGCTGCCGTCTTTTGCACGCAGCACTTCAACATAGTTGGAAGAGCCTTCATGTCCGCCTTCAAGTGCCCAAGGCGGAAATTTCGAACGGGTATAGCCCATGGTCAAAAGGCAGTTATTAGCCCGCACGCGATAATCCATAATAATACCGCGTCCGCCCGTATGTTTCCCCTCACCTCCCGGATTAAGGTTCAGTTCCATACGGTCAACAAAAACCCCGTTACGCGCTTCATTGATTTCAGCCGGACAATTATAGGTTTCACCATGGAAACCACAGAACATCGCACTATTGCCATCGCCGGTACGGCTTGCGCCCCAGCCGCCGATCTGCGGTTCAATAATTGTATATTGGCGACCGGTATCAGGATGAAGACCGCTGATAAATGTTCCGCAAACCGAGGCGAAGTGACCGGCTGCAAGACGATCAGATACATGCGGTGCAAGGCAGCGCCACATAATATCGTAAACCCGCAACTCAATCTCATAGTAGAAGCCCATCGGTGCCGGTTCTTGCGCCTCAAAGACCGAGCCTTTACGGGTCAGAAGTTTGATAGGCCGGAATGAGCCTTCATTGGCCGCAGAATAAGGATCGGTCAGAGATTTAAAGAGCATCTGTGCGGAGATCATCACACCGTCACGACTGGTATTGACCGGATTGTCCGACTGATCAGGATTATCACGCAGATCAACAATGAATTCCGTATCTGTGATCGTAATTTTCACATTAAAGATACGGCCGTCATCTTGTTCTTCAGAAAGCTCAAACTGTCCTTTCGGCAGTTTCTGCAATTCGGACAGCGCAATCTTCTCCCCCATATCCATGAATGAGCTCATGGCATGATTGAATGTTTCAACGCCGTATTTCTCGCTGACATCCACCAACCGCTTGGCGCCAATCCGCACAGAGGCAATCGCCGCCCAGACATCGCCTTCAAGGACATCCGGCATACGGGAATTGGTTTTGATGATTTCAATGACCGGACGGATCGGCTCGCCCCTTGAGATCATTTTAATCGCCGGAAGGCGTAAGCCCTCCTGAAAAATCTCGTTTGCGTCACCGCTCAGCGAGCCCGGAGCCATGCCGCCAACATCCGAATTATGTCCGATAGCGGCTGTCCATGCGATAATCTGATCTCCCGAGAAGACGGGCATTGCCACAATAATATCGTTGAGATGGGTAACGCCGCCATAATAAGGATCGTTGGTTGCGAAAACATCGCCCGGTTCAATATCGCCCGGCTGGTTGAACTTCTCAACCAGCACTTTCACCGCTTTGTCGAGAACACCGACGAATGCAGGAATACCCGCGCCGGAGGATGCCAGCTGACCTTTAGGGTCTGTAATGCCGGTTCCCATATCCAGCACTTCATAAATAATCGAACTCATGGCAGTCTTGCGCATGACTGCGAACATTTCATCCGCCGTTGCCTGAAGTGAGTTCTGGATAATCCGCAGCGTAATAGGGTCTTGAAGATGCTTGTTCATTGGTCTCTCCCTTATGCCGCCAGAACGACGTGAATATTGCCGTAACCATCGATCTGAACGTCATTGTCCGGATGAATGACAACGGTTGTACCGGAATCCTCAATAATGGCAGGCCCCATGAATCTCATACCCGGCATAAGCAGATCACGATCATAAATCGCGGCGCTATGAATCCCTTCCAGTGCATAATCAACATCACGACGGCCTTTGAGTGCCGTCTGCGCATCTGCACCGGACAGCTCCTGCTTCTTCATGGTCAACTTGCCAACCTCGGACGAAGCCACCAGATGGATACCGACCATTTCAACCGGTGCATTCAGACGATAGGTATATTCCTGCTCGTAGAGTTCGTGGAAAGCGCTTTCAATTGCAGCAATACGCTGCGGTGTAATTGCTCCGGCCTCGATCAGAACCTCAGTAGTATGTTCCTGATTTTGATAGCGGAATTTGCCATAGCGCTGGAACTCCACCTTGCTCGCGTCAATATTCTCAGCCGCGAACTGTGCCAAGGCGAGCGTTTCAGCTTCGGAGAAGACATCTTCGATCACTTTGGTAGAGCCTGTATCCAGCTCGGCAAGACGGGTTACAAAATAGTCGCGTCGCAAGTCCGACATCATCATCCCCCATGCTGAGAATACCGCAGCGCCGGCAGGAATAACGACCTTTTTAACACCCAGTTCCAGTCCAAGTGCAACCGCATGCAATGCGCCGCCGCCGCCAAAAGCAACCAGTGTAAATTCACGCGGATCATGCCCGCGATTCAGCGACACCAGTTTCAGCGCATTGACCATATTATTATTAGCAATACGGATGATGCCCCGTGCGGCTTCATCAGTGCTGATGCCCAGCCTGTCGCCAACCTGTTTAATCGCAGCTTCTGTAGCTGCCATATCGGCAACAACTTCACCGCCACAGAAATAATCCTTATTGATGCGCCCGAGCCATAAATTGGCATCGGTTGTCGTGGCATTATCGCCGCCTCTGCCATAGGCAGCAGGCCCCGGTGATGCCCCTGCGGATTGCGGCCCCACATGCAGCTCTTCAAAATTATCGACCCAGGCGATTGATCCGCCGCCATTGCCGATTTCCACCAGATCCACAACCGGCACCATAATCGGATAGCCTGCCGAGGTCTGATCACGCTCGATCCAATAATCGGTCTTGATCTTAACTTCGCTTTTCTCAATCAGAGAGCATTTTGCGGTCGTGCCCCCGATATCAAGTGCGAGAATATTAGGTTCATCAATCAGCTTACCAAGTTCTGCCGCGCCCCAGAAACCGGATGCAGGACCGGATTCCACCATGGTAATGGGAATTTGTGCAGTCGTCTCAAGAGTGCTCACGCCGCAATTGGACTGCATAATATACGGATCGCTGCGCAACCCCTTTTCCTGTAATCCGCTCGCAAGACGCGACAGGTAACGCTCAGCCAATGGTTGAACATAGGCCGACAAAGCCGTGGTATTACAGCGCTCATATTCGCGCCATTCACGAGTGATCTGGTGTGATGAAACAGCGGACACTTCCGGCCACAGGCGTTTAATCTCTGCCAATGTTGCTTCTTCATGCGCACTATTGGCATATGAATGGAGAAAGCAAACCGCGACGGCCTCAACACCTTCCCGCTTAAAATCGGCGAGAATGTCAGCAAGCGGCGCCAGATCAAGAGCAGTCAGCTCCTCCCCTTTATAGGACAGGCGTCCCTGCAATTCACGGCGCAGATAGCGCGGGACAAACGGCTCCGGTTTTTTATAGTGCAGGTTGAAAAAATCAGGACGATTCCCACGGGCGATTTCCAAAGTATCGCGGAAACCTTCGGTCGTGATAAGCCCGACTTTAACGCCTTTACGTTCCGTCAGCGCATTGATAACAACCGTTGTTCCGTGAGCCAGAAAATCAACTGTAGCGGGATCAATCTGCGCTTTATCCAGAACATTCAGAACGCCCTGCTCAAAGTTTGGCGGCGTGGTGTCTGACTTGGCTGTAATGATGCGGGATTGCCCCGTTTGCTTATCCGTTTCAAAGCAAACGAGATCTGTAAATGTCCCCCCGACATCCGTTGCTACACGTATTGTTTTGTTGTTCATCTCAATATTTCCCAAGACTTAGTTCAGGAGAATGCCTGATCATGCATTGTAAGATCGGGTGTTGTCTGATTTGCCGCGTAAAGCTTCAGAACGTTTTCGCCAGCCATGTATTCAGGGTCGTGCTGCGGGTGGTGCCTCTGTTGTAGTAGTCAAAATCCAGCGTCGCAGACATAAAATACCCCTTTGAAGCAAAGCCCGTATAGGTAAAGCTCGGGCCAACCGCCCCTCTTTCGCTGCGTTTAAAATCGGATGACGCACTGTTAAAAACATCAAACTGATGATGAATACCGACACTCAGATCATCCGTCACACGATAGCCAAGGGCGGCATCTGCAAAGGTCAGCGACAAGCCACCGCGCAAACGTTTTTGCTTGCCGTTAATCCATTCAGATTTATGCCGGTTTTCAAAGGAATACAGCGCTGAGACCGGTGAAACGGTCAGTTGCCAGCGATCATAGGCAATGTAATTATTGATGTTAAAGGCAACAGAAAACTGGTTCGTTCCAGCACCAAAACCGCTCGATTTATCGTTGCCGTTGGGGGTATTGACCATCAATGTCGGACTGATCCACCAGTTGCGATGTCCGGCTTTTCCGGCCTCTACTTCAGGCTGAACAACCTCGTAATAGTACTCGAAACCGATCTGTGGTGCGGTGGCACCCCACTGCGCATCGCCGGAGCCGGATGTTGTACCTGCATAGCCTGCATTAAAACCAAGCCAGAGCTCAAACTGATCGCGCTTGGTGCCGGTCAGTCCGGTTTCACTGAACCAGGCCAGCTGATAAAAGCTACCCGCAGAGTTAGCGCCGCCCGATTTGTGCGAAAAGCTCGGCCAGAACTGAATGGCATAGCCGGGTTTGCCCGGTGTCGAATGCCCGATAAAATTCCCTGCTTTTGAGGGCGTCACACTCAATAATGGCGTTAAAATTGTTATGGCAGCAGCACAGATATATGCTGCATTTTTGCCGGTTGCGCGAGTTTTCATAACTCTTTTTCCTATGATGTATTTTAAGTGCGCAGTTGCGGCAGTCAGAGCAGCCGTTCATCTGCTGGTGGCTACTCTGATGCCATTGCAGTCCGCTTAGGCGCGCGGAACGATCACTGTGTTTGCAATCGGTGCAGGTGCAGCAAAAATGCCGCTTTCTTTCAGACGCGCGGCTTCCGGCGGAGCCATGCTATAGAGCCGGCTCGGTTTCCAGCCGAACTGGACTTTATTGAGCGCTGCATTTTCCGTACCTTTAAAGCAGGCATAGAGCGCATCTACGATCGGCACATTGAATTCTTTTTGCAGTTGCGCATAGAAGCCGAATTCAATTGTGCAGCCGAGAATAATGGCTTCTGCTTTATCGATTTCAATCGCATCGCGTACAGCTTTACGGATAGCATCTTCAGTGCATTGCTTGTCCTGCTGAAACTCGTCAACATGCAAACCAATTGTACGGAATGAAGCCAGTCTGTCATGATAACCATAATGGCGGATGCGATCTTCCATCTGCACCTTCCATTTTTGCACTCCGATTACCACCGAGAAGCGGTTGCAAAGATTGGAAACAATCTGCAAGGCCGACTGGCAAGGTGCACACACGACTGCATCGCCGGAGACCTCACGCGCCTCATCCAGAGCAGTATCGTAAAAGCAACCAATCGCATAACCATCATAGCCGTTTTCTGCCGCATAATTGGCAATGGCTGTAACCGGAAACCAGATTTTGCTTTCAAATCCGCGCCATTCAAGATTGGTCAGCTTCACCGGCTCGGGAATATCAAGTGACACAACGTGAACTTCAGTATTGGGCAGCTTCACGCGTTCAATCAAATCTGCAATAGGCTGGTCATAGCCCGATTGATTGATGGGATTAACCCATAGAATTTTCAATGGCGTTGTTGCCGGCTGCTCTGTATGCGATATGGCTGACATGTCCTCTCCCTCTTAAAATCACGTGCCGGTAAATTATGTTCCGGTCTTCTGTGATATTAAGGAGCGAGTGTCCTCTGAGAGCTTTCAGCGTACAAGCTACCTTGAAGCATAGCTGTGCTCAGGCAGCCAGCCAGTGCCCTACCCGAACGGGTAGCTTTATAGGGTCGAAGCTTCCGTTCTTCGGTAAATCTCAATCGCGTGGGCACGTCTGTCGACGTTCAATTTTGCGAAGATATTTTTCAAATGAAACTTCACAGTATGTTCCGTCATATCCAGAACACGCGCGATTTCCTTATTCGTCAATCCGCGTGATAATTCTTGCATCACTTCCTGTTCACGGGCACTTAAAACCAGCAGTGTTTGTTGCGTATCCGGATAGAACTCACTCAGAATATCAGTGACATCCGACAAGAAAGAAGCTTCGACCGGATGGCGGCCGGTTTCCCATAATTCACGCTTAAGCTGCGTAAAACACTGTGCCAATTCGTATTGTTCGAGAAAAGGACGAATAATCTTTTCCGCTGCCGCAAGTTCAACGGCCTGTCCGATCAGCCCGCACGCTTTCTCACGATCCTTTAACGCTTGGGCAACACGGGCACGCAATAACAAAGCACGAATCTGATAGAGACCGGCACCGTAATTTTTTGCACAAGACAACAGATCATCAGCCCGTAATTTTGCTTGCTGAATATTATGCGTGAGCAACCAGCTGATCAGTACGTAGCCCACATCCTGATATGGTCGCCACTTAGCAGCGTTTTCCCGCCAGCATCCCAACGGATATATTTGACCAAGATGTTGCGCGACAGCAAATGCGGACTTTTCGTCCTGCACAAGACAATGCCTTAGCAGCGTTTGCGCTTCAACCAGCCCGGAAAGACGGTCAAGACCACGTGAGCGGGTCAGGTTGGCGCCATCGCGGATCACCTGATCAAGCTTACGAATATCCCTGCTTTTCCATGCTATCCAGAAGCGGGCATCCAGCCCTGCCGCATAGATGTCAAACCAGCCGTCATAGTCGCAGACTTGCTGAAATGAAGCATCATATTCAGCAGAGACAATGCTCAGATCATTGTTGCCCCATTGATTGACCATCACCAGTAAGACATCGATAATTGCCTTCAGCCCGCTGTCTTCGCCAAAATTCTCGATAGCCATTGCTTGTGCACGTGACAAATAAGCAGCCGCGCTGCGCAATTCACCACGATATGTGCAGGCAATGGCTGCATGGATAAAACAGTAATTCAGACCGAGAACCGAGTTATCAAACCGCATCGCGGTCATCGCTTTTCGGGCAAATTCTTCTGCTGCATTCAACCTGCCGAGACACAACGCATAAACAGCCCCCGCACAACCGAGTACACCATAAGCAAGCCCGTCAGTTTCCGGCGGCCAGTCTTTGATTTTTTCAAAGAATGCAAGATAATTGGCGTTAACACTATTATCTTCATAGGTTCGGATGAGCACATCAACGCTGAAAAAATCACGCCCCCATTCATCCAGCAAATCCCAGTCCGGCGGGAAATCCGGCATTGATTGTGCAACCAGATTAAATGTTGTGCGAGCATCTGTCATATTTCCGCTTTTCAGCATTAAATAGGCTTCGGCGAGCAATAATCTCGGATGTGACAGTCTCTCGGCTTTAGGAATGTAATTCAGCAACTGGTTGAGCTGGCTCATGCCGCCATAAAGCACCAGCCGCCATCCTCCGGCGGATTCAATCAGCTGCGTGCAGCGACCATAATCACCGGCCAGACTGGCATGGCGTACTGCCTCCCCCAATATGTTATATTGCTGGAAGGCTTCGGAGGCGCGCAAATGCAGCGCAGCCAGTTTTGCCGGGTAACGCTGCCGTAACTGAGCCTGTAAATATTCTGCAAAAAGATGATGATAACGATACCAGTGATTATTGGAATCCAACGGCGTCAATAATGATTGCAGCGTTTCTAACTGCGACATGATTTGCCAGCTATCTTTACGCTGCCGTACGACATCCGCGATTTCCACGGTAAAGCGGTCAAATATCGATGTATCCAGCAAGAAATCGACAACCTCTTCCGGCAGATTGCGCAGCACTTCCTCAGTCAGAAAACTCCAGAGATGCCCGCCCCGTGCCATTAACCGCTCCAGCACATCCGGCGAAGACTGCCCTTGAAAGGCCACCAGCCGCGCGAGCTGCAACACAACGGGATATCCCTCAATTCGCTCCACCAACACGTCGCGATCCGTATCACAAATATCGATATTGAGAACCTGACGCGCCTCTTCGGGCGTAAAGCGCAGCATATCACTGGTTATCTCAACCAGAGTTGAAGCAATGAATTTATGACGATGCGTATTCTCAGCCCGTAATCTAGTACTGAGCAAAATCCGGACATGCGCGGATAAATGACTGCGTAGATGCTCTAATAGTTCATCCAGATGATTGTTCGATGCACGATGATAATCATCCAAGATCAGCGTGACGGGTTCACGCACGCCCGCTAAAACTTTGTACAAATCACGCAGCAAGTTATTGATGCTGAGTTCAGAGGCATCACGGTCAATCTTTGATAACAAGATGCCGGTATCAATCTGTGCAATTTCCAGTGCGCGCACAATTCCTGTCAAAAACCTGTACAGATCGGCATCACTGTCATCCAGTGACAGCCAGGCAACTTTTTCGCCACGTGCTGATAAATGCGCGCACCATTGCGCCAACAAGGTTGTTTTTCCAAAACCTGCCGGTGCAATAAATTTTATAAAAGAGTGGTCAGGAGCGCTGTCTAATATCTCTATTAATCTGGGTCTGTTCACCAGATTTACCGGCAGGCGCGGGACCATCAGCTTGAGCTGAAGCAGCTGTTCAATATCAGGAATGATTGGATAATCTGGCATTGCTCCCTCCATGAGCAGATTGCTTGCGGCCGGAGCTGAATACCAAGCGTCTGAAACTATCCCAGCTCATTAATCTGCCAGGCACTGCTGTGCGCCTGGCAGATTTATATTAAACCTTACGGGTAAAACGTAAGAAACTGATCTGGCTTTGCGTATAGCTGACTTCACTGCCTGTCGTCTGATTAGTCAGCACCTGCAATTCTAATGCACCGTCTTTCAGCTTCAAAAATCCACCCATCGCGATGGTACTATTATTGAGCGCATCATGCACAACAATACTTGTAGCCTGCAGATCAAGCTGATCATCTTCTGCCTTCACATCAGTGAAGCCGGATAAAGCCAGTTTCATACCATCGAAATGTAAGAAGCCGCTCAGGTGGCCGAACCTGTATTCGCTCTCATACCGGACAGAAATATCCATCAGGCTCCCGTCAGATGTTATCCACGATCCGCTCATAGGATCATCAGCTTTCGCCTCAATAAAGTTAAGGTTTTCGACTGGTTTTGGTACATCACTGATCCGGTAGAATGTCAGCTTATCGATATATACGCCGTGCTTGCATAGGCCTTCGAATGATCGCGAGGCAATCATAAAGTGTGACAAAACCATTGCTTCACGACCATCAACAATATTGACCTGACCGCCCATTGCAGATGCCCAGTTCCAGCTTGCATCTGCCTCCCCGTCAACGAGCGTATGCCATTTGATCGAAAGAGCAACAGGCTGTCCGGCCTCTGTAGTGGCTGCGTTTTCACAAGCCCAGCCTGTCACGCTGAATTCACCGGTAGAACCGGTTGTCGATGCGTAAACACCTTCAACGACTGAACCACGCACTGTCAGGGTCATGCGTGATCCGTATTCATTTTGCCATATGCCAGCTATGCTCATTGTCATTCCCTCAGATATTTTATTTCAGCGATAGCAGGATGCAAACTGCCTTTAAAATCGCTGATTTATTCACGCTTTTAGTGCATGAGATAAATACATAAAATACCTGCCCCGATAAGCTACCCGAGTGAGTAGGCATGAGAGGAGCAATACCACTGAGGATATTTTGTGAGACCTTTTGATTACGCGTCTCAATCGCGATCGGACATCGCGCCCAAAAGCTTTGGTAAATCGCCAAAACGCGCAACAAGGCCAAAGATAACCGCTGCAGTCAGTACGAACAGCAAAGTGACCGATGCCATTGTCGGTGTGTAGCCATAACGCAGAGAATTGAAGATTTTGATCGGTAGCGTTTCCATAGTGAAACCAACCGTCATATAGGCCACGATATATTCGTTGAGTGATAAAACGAACGCAAAAGCATATCCGGAAACAATATAGGGCGTAATCAACGGCAGAATGACGGTGCGGAAAATGACCCGATCTCCTGCACCCATAGTAGCCGCGGCTTCAACCAAAGAGCGGTCGATAGAACTGAACCCCAGAGACAGTGTTACCAGTGGCAGCGTGACAAAGAAAATACCGTGGCTGATAACCGCCGTCCAGGATTGTCCGTAAAAACCGGTCGTTGCCCAAAACGTCAAAAGCCCCAGTGCGGTGATAACCGGCGGCAGCGTAAAGGGTGCAATTCCCAGAAGTTGGAAAATATTTGCCCATTTGGCTTTTCTCCGCCAAACGAACCATGCCAATGGCAGAGCAATTGAAACAGCAAAAGCCGCAGATAACAGCGCCAAAATCAGCGATGCGATCAATGCGTTCCTCCATTCTGGATTCAGAAAAATCTCAGCATACCAATGCAATGACATGCCTTTGGGCGGAAAATTCAACGCTTGTTTCTCATTAATCGACACACCGGCCACCACAATCAGCGGCAGTGCCAGAAACAGGCCGATCAGACAGAAATATAGTTTTCGGAGAAATCCGCTCATGCTGTTTCTCCTTTTTTACCGGCAATCACTGTCAGCGCCACCAAGCCAAGCGTTACCAACACCAGAAAGACAGCCATTGCTGCAGCAAACGGCATATTGGACTGGTAAATCGCCTGATCGGTGATCAATACCGACAAAGTCCAGTGCTGCGGACGCCCCAAGAGTTGCGGCAGCAAATAACTTCCCAGCGCAAAGATAAACACCATGATCAATGTAGCAATAATCGTATTGCGCAAGGCAGGAATAACGACCGTTGCAAAAGCTTTGACAGGCGACGCTCCCAGTGTTCGTGCGGCCTCTGTCAGCGTCGGATCAAGTCGCACAAGTGCAGGAAATAAAACGAGCACGGTATAGGGAAACGCCTGATAAACCATGCCTGTCAAAACGGCACCAAAACTCGGCGTTAATGCCACAGGCTCCTGCATCAACCCTAACAGAACCAAAATATTGGTAATCCCTGCCGTGCGGGAGAACAGAGTTGACCAGGCAAAGCCGATGATCACCTCTGACAAGGACAGAATTGACAACAGCGCTACCAGCCACACGACCTGCACTTGTTTTTGCATCCGCGTTAATAAGTAGGTGAAAGGTAAAGCCAATATAACGCAGCAAACTGCGACCAGAATTGACAGCCCCACTGAGAAGCTCAGCACACCGCCAAAAAACGTTGATATGAAACGGGCATAATTATCCAGCACGAAATCTGTTGTATAAAACCCGCCTGCCTGACGCTTGAAAAAACTCACCGCAATCATTGTTCCGAACGGAACCACAAAAAACACAATCAGCATCAATGCCGGAAACAGGATCGGCATATAATCACTTAAATGCTGTGGCGGTTCACGTCTCATTTGCGCAGCACCACGCTGTTATCCTGAGCAAACGCAATACCAACCATCTGCCCGACTTTAATTTGCGTATTCTCTCTTTGCGTTGAAACCGCAACAATTTGCCTGCCGGCAATGTCAATGAAAGTTTCTGTTGTTGCGCCCAGATCGCGAATAAAAGACACCTGACCTGACAGAACGCCTTCGCGCGGCGCAATAAGCTCAATATCCTCAGGGCGTACACATAGAATACCCTTGGCAAGATCGTCAGGCATAGTGACAGCCTCAACCACTTGCCCGAAGGCCAGCACGCGCTGAGCGGCATCTTTCTCGAGTTCCAGCAAATTAGTTTGCCCGATAAAATCGGCCACAAAACTATCCGCCGGTCGACGATAAATTTCAATTGGCGGAGCAACCTGACGAATTTCGCCGCCATTCATCACCACAACCGTATCAGCCATTGTCATTGCTTCACGCTGATCATGCGTCACAACAATGGTCGTAATACCAAGCCTCTGTTGTAGTTGCCGCAACTCAACCTGCATTGCTTCGCGCAATTTTGCGTCCAGCGCCGAGAGTGGTTCATCAAGCAAAAATAGTTTTGGCGCTATCGTCAAGGCACGGGCAATAGCCACGCGCTGTCGTTGCCCGCCGGATAACTTAGCCACAGGCCGGTCAGCGAACCCCTTGAGATGGATCATATCCAGAAGTTCATCCACACGCTGTTTTTGCTCTTGCTTACCTGCACCACGGATCCGCAACGGATAAGCAATATTCTCTCCCACCGATAAATGCGGGAACAATGCCAGTGACTGAAACACCATGCCGAGCTCCCGTTTATGGGTCGGCATGCGGGTAATATCCTGATCATCTAGCGCAATTTTGCCAGTAGTTGGCAGGTCAAGACCTGCGATCATGCGTAGTAATGTTGTCTTCCCGCAGCCGGACGGCCCCAGCATACAAACGAATGTGCCGTGAGGTACATGCAGATCAACATTATTGACTGCACGAAAATTCCCGAATTCTTTCACAATATTCTGAAGTGCAAGTCCCGACATGCTTATCCTTCTTACCTGCCCTCAAACGCGCATAATATTGAATATTGGCAATTGCCTTAAGGTGCTCCCGTCAGGGACAAAACCTGACAGGAGTTATGAATATGCAAAACGCGACGGAAAACCGATGTCGCGCTGTTTTTAACCGGCGATCATTTCCGTCCATTTTTGATTAAGCCAGTCAGCACGTGTCTGATACATGGCAAAACGCGGAATGACCGGATCAATATCAGATGATACCGCTGCAAATTCTTCAGCAGTCAAATCCATACTGTCGCGTTTGACAGTCGGCGATGTACCGACTTTACGGGCAAGCGTCGCCTGAATGGCAGGCTGACACATATAATCAATGAAAATATGCGCCTCTTCGCTCTTCTTGGATGCACTGGATAATGCCCAGCTGCCCGCATCCTGAATGCCGCCTTCTTTCGGGAAGGTTGAACGGACAGGGTTACCGTCAGCGGCCGCAAGCCCCGTGACATCGTGATAATATTGCCCCATCGGAATTTCACCGGATTTCAGCGCCTGCTCAAACTGCGCCTCATCCCGATACCACAGCCGGACATTCGGTTTTACTTCCGCTAATTTGTCAAAAACCTTGAGAATACCTTCTTCCGCATCCAGAATTTCCGGCCCGTCAAAATAGGTTTTTGCAGTCACGTCCAGCAAAAAGGAGTTAGAAACCAAAGCCAGCAGTCCAAGCTTATCCTTGTTGGCCGGATCCCACAGTGCTGCCCAAGAAGTCGGAGGTTCTTTATAAACATCCGTATTAGTGACAAGTGTAATATACCACGACACAGCACCAATACCGGCAACACGACCGTCAGGATATTTATTGATAAAGCGATCCAGCAAATTCGAGCTGTTTTTGATCTTGTCTAAATCAAGCGGTGCCCAAAGCTCATTGGCCTGACCTTTCAGCATCGCCACCTGCGACATCATTGAAACGTCTGCCGGAGCCTGTCCGGCACGGGCAGCCTGTGAGAGCTGCACCAGCCACGCCTCACCTGTCGGTTCAGCAATCGACTCCACCGCAATACCGGTTGCTTTAGTGAATTCCGGAAAAATATTCTTATCAAATGAATCTTTGAAGTAGCCGCCATAGACGCCGACTTTCAAGGATTTGTCCTGCGCGCGTAAAATACCAGGCATGGCCAATACTGATATGCCAGCCAATCCCGCGCCCAATACAGTGCGTCGGTTCATCGACATAATCGTCATTATCTTCCTCCCAGCGGCAGATATAAACTGCCAATCTCCCCAGTGAATTTATGTATAAATTTGAACTTAAATCAATCTCACTTTATCTGACGTATTATCGCAGACCCGTTATTGCAGGACTGAAAACCATCAGGCTGAGAATTTCAAACAAAACCTGTGCACCGGCATGTGCCGTATTGGTCATCGCATCATATTGTGGCGCAACCTCCACCACATCACCGCCAACCAGATTAATACCTTTCAGCCCGCGCAACAGTTCCAGCACTTCGCGTGTTGTCAGTCCTCCCACCTCCGGAGTACCTGTACCCGGTGCAAAACTTGGATCAAGGCTATCAATATCAAAAGACAAATAAGTCGGCCCGTCACCAATAATGGCTTTCGCCTTCTTAATAATAGCCGGAATGCCCATGCCCGTCACTTCTTCCGCATGGATCACTGTCATGCCGGATTCATACGAGAACTCCCAAAGATATTCGGATGACCCGCGAATACCGATCTGAATAACACGGGTCGGATCAAGCACACCGTCCAGCACCGCATTACGAAACGGCCCGCCATGATGGAATTTGGTCAGGTCATAGGCACCGCCGGTGTCACAATGGGCATCAATATGGATCATACCAACCGGACGTTTTTTACCCACCGCTTTCAAGATCGGATGCGTTATGGAGTGGTCGCCGCCGACAGAAAGCGGAATAACTCCCGCATCCACAATTTGGCTAACGCGCTTTTCAATATCGTCATGGCTCATTTCCAGCCGGTAACGACTGCGAAAAGGCACATCTCCGATATCAGCAACCCGCAATTCATGAAGCGGCGTACAGCCAAGCACATGATTGTAAGGACCGATGCGTTCAATTGTACGCAAGGCGCGCGGCCCGAAACGTGAGCCGGTGCGGTTTGTCACGCCAAGATCCATCGGCACACCGAGAAGCGCCACCTGCAGATCGCCAAAATCCGGTGTTTCCGCATCGACAGCCAAATGCGGCGCAGTCAGAAGTGTTGGCATACCAGCATAAGGCGCAACACGCGTGCCGCTTTCGTTAAATATTTTTGCTGCAACTTTCTGAAAAACCGGATCAAACATTTCGCCGCCATGGCTTTCACCATATTTAGCACGTAGTTCATCCAGCTTATTTGCATCCCATGCCATTACCGTTCTCCTCAGCGTTTCTGACGGGGATCAACAACAATGCTCAGATCGACGGATATTTGATCCGTTTTTATATTTGCCCGTCCCCGCGGATCTTTTTTAAAATCTTTCGATAATTAGGAGGCAATTTCAGATGAAAATCAATTGACATTAACCCCATACCTCATGTGAGAATAACTCACATATTGTGAGAGGGAGATTTTGCATGACCAATCGCCTGCCACCCCTCAATCCTCTCCGTGCATTTGAAGCAACTGCACGCTGCGGGTCGGTTACGGCCGCAGCACAGGAACTGAATGTTACTCACGGCGCTATCAGTCATCAAATCCGTGCACTGGAGCTCTTCCTCGATGTAACGCTGTTTGAAAGAGGCGGAAAACGGCTCAAACTTACAGCACAGGGCGCATTTCTTCTCCCTGCTGTCAGCCATGCTTTTGCTGAAATTGCAGCCGCAACAACAGCCGTCACCAGACCGGCGACAAGCGGACGGTTAAAAGTTGCCTGCGTGCCTGCGCTGCTCTCATTATGGATGATCCCGCGTTTACATTTGTTCACACAGCAGTTCCCAGAAATCCAACTGACACTGGTTCCGTCCAATGATCCGGCCAATCTGCAAAGCCGCGATATTGATCTGTGCCTACTTTATGGTGACGGAAAATGCGGTGATCATTGGTCACGTCTATGGAGCAGGCTGGAACTGTTTCCTGTTATCAGTCCGACATTGCTGAACAAGCAGCCGTTGCGGTCTTTGCGTGATCTTCAGAACCATACGATCCTGCATGGTGATGACGGGCGCGAGTGGAATACATGGTCTACGGTTGCAGAAGCTAAATCTGTCCCTCGCGGCAGACAGCACTATTTCAGCGATGCGCGACTTTCGATTGAAGCCGCACTCCACAATCAGGGCGTAGCATTGGGCGATACCCTGACAGTCAGCAATCTCATTGCCCGCGGTGAGTTAATCGTACCCTTTGATTACACAGTTCCTGCCAATGATGCGTTTTTTGTAACCTGCCGTCACGAAGCACGTGCAGCACCTATTGTCCGTGTTTTCATTGACTGGTTGTTCTCAACCCTCGAAACCGAGACAGTGCCGGTATTTCAATGAGAGAACAAAATCATCAAAAACAACTTCATGCAAAACGTTAATGTGCAGTCTCAACAATATCTTTTATCTGCCGGATATTGGAAGCAGAGGTTTGTGAAAAGACTGGCGGGGCAAAACCCAGCTCCACACTTCTCACATCCGGATTAGGTTGGCTGATGCGTCCTGAGCTGTGAATTTCATGCACACCGGTTACCTGCAAAATCTTTCGCGCATTTTCAACATTCACGCCGCTGCCCGGCATGATTGAAATCCGGCCAGCTGCTCGCTGTACCAGTTGTTGCAGCAGATCAAGCCCGTCAATTGCCTTTAATTGCTGGCCGGAGGTCAGAATACGTTCAAAGCCCATCTCAATTGCCTGTTCCAATGCCTCAAACGGCTCCGGCACTAAATCAAAAGCCCGATGCAGCGTTAGTCCCATCCCCTTTGCCCGCGCAATCAAGCGTTGCAACAGCGCGATATCCAGCTGGTTATCATGTGTTGAAGCACCTAGTACCACGCCGGCAAGTCCGGTTTTGCGCATCGCATCTATTTCCTGCAACATGGCTTCGGATTCCAATGCAGTGAAGCAGAAATTACCGGCGCGCGGACGGATCATGGCATAGACCGGAACCGGTGCCAAAGCGGCCTGCGCGATCAATCCGGCTGTCGGTGTTAGTCCGCCGCTATCGAGACTGGAGCAGAGTTCAATTCTGTCTGCGCCACCCTCAAGCGCGACAGCCAACCCTTCCGGATCATCAACGCAAATTTCCAGCATCTTCTTCATGTTATGCCCCTATGATAATTGCCGCGCGGATATAGCTGCACCGATCAATCCGCCTTCACTGCGGAACCGACCGGGCACAACAACCGGCTGCTCAATCCGTCGTAAAATCCGCGCTCTGACTGCCCGATCCAGCGCCTGAATAAGCTTCTCAGCACTTGTCAGACCTCCGCCAACCGGTACGATGGATGCGCCGGTAATATTGATCACGGCTGCCAGCGGATCAGCCATAAGGTGCAGATAGACCTCAATAGTGCGTTTGGGCTTTTCAGCCCCCTGCTCCCAGCCTGTCACAATTGTGCGGCTGTCACTTTCTTCATTGTGCAAATACCGATGAAGCCGCTCGATGCCCCGTGCACCGCCAATAGTGTCAACGCAACCCTTTTGCCCGCAACCACAGGAAAAGCGTGGTATATAAAGCGGGTTTGCTTCACCCTCTAACTCTAGCATCGTGTTGAGGATCGGCCCATGCCCCCATTCGCCGGTGATGCCGCCGGCACCGCGTATCAGGCGCCCTTCATTGACAAGGCCGCCGCCGACACCGGTACCAAGAACTGCGCAAAACACAACGCGATGGCCTGCACCTGCGCCTTCACCAGCTTCGGCCAGTGCCAGACTGTCGGCATCATTGACAGCAACCACTCGACGTCCGAGATGTTGCTCAAGCTCCTGATCAAGCACATGGCCGTTGATACACGGAATATTGGCTGAGAATGCCCGCCCGTCTGCCGGATCAATCAGTCCCGCAATCGACAAAGCAAGCGGTGCCTGATTATCTCCGCCATGCTTATTCAGCAATGTTTTGAGTGCTTGTACAAATGCTGACCAGTCATCAACCGGTGTTGTCACTTTATCAAGAGGCACAAGCTCTCCCGATTCCGGCGAGAATGCCAGACGGATAAATGAACCGCCCACATCCGCTGCGAAAACCGGAATTGTGTTTGAAGTTTCTGAATACTGCATCGATGCGTGCCTCAACGGCGCGGATCCAGAAGATCGCGCAGGCCGTCACCAAGAATGTTAAAACCAAGAACGGTTATCATGACCGCGATACCCGGAAACAGCGACATATAAATATTCACACCGAGATAATTGCGCCCGCTCGACATCATTGCTCCCCATTCCGGCAAAGGCGGTTGCGCACCAAGGCCAAGGAAAGAAAGGCTGGCTGCCGACAAAATTACCGTACCGGCTGTCAGGGTGGACTGTACGATAATCGGCCCGATGGCGTTTGGCAGAATATAATGGGTCATCACCCGCCAGCGCCGTAGCCCGAGAGAAATTGCCGCTTCCACATAATCCATCGAGCGCAACCCCAAGGTCAGATTACGGGCAAGACGTGCATAGACAGGGATGGAGAAAATCGCAATTGCCACCAGCAGGTTGACCAGACTGCTGCCGAGAATGGAAACCAGCAGGATGGCCAGCACGATGCCCGGAAAGGCAAACAGCACATCCATGCACCACATAATCACCGCATCAACGCGCTTGCCTGCCATGCCTGACAAGATACCAAGCGGAACACCACTGATAATAGCAAGTCCGACACCCAGTGTGACCTCCAGCAGGGAGATACGTGCCCCGTAAACCACGCGCGCAAAAATATCGCGTCCGCTGTCATCTGTCCCGAAGGGATGCTCCCATGACGGCGGCAGCATTGTACTCAGCAAGTCCTGTTCATAGGGATCGGCACCGGTCAGAAGTGGCGCAAAAATTGCGCATAGCACAATCAGAGAAACCAGAAAACCGCCAATGGTAATGCTGGGATGTTGAGCCAGCCAATGCATGCAGCGCATGAATGTGCTGCGGCGCGATGATCCGGCGATAAGATTAGCATTTGTCATCAGTTAAACCTTATGCGCGGATTGAGCGTTGCAATCAGCAGCTCAGCAATGAAATTCGCCATGACAACACCGGTAACTGCAACAAGTGTAACGCCCTGAATGACCGGATAATCACGATAGCGCACAGCATCCACCAGCAGACGACCGATGCCGGGCCAGTTGAATACAGATTCTGTGACAACAGCACCGCCTATCAGAGCGCCGAAATTCAACCCGACAATGGTGATGATCGGGATCAGTGCATTGCGCAGAGCATGACGCCAATAAATAGCAGCAACAGAGACACCTTTGGCTCGTGCTGTACGAATAAAGTCCTGCCCCAGCACTTCAATCATGCTCGAACGCGTCATACGGGCAATGAGCGCGGCAGGCAGAACAGCCAGTGTCACAGATGGCAGGATAAAGCTTTTCCAGCTTGATGCACCGAGCAGCGGCAACCAGCCGAGTTTGACGGAAAACGTGTTCATCGCCATTAAAGCCAGCCAGAAATTGGCGATGGAAGCGCCCATAATCGCCAGAAACATCACCATCTGATCCGGCCAGCCATGGCGGTAAATTGCTCCGAGCATACCCGCCGGCACACCGATGGCCATCGCCAGCAAATAGGCTGTCAGGGTCAAAGCCAGTGTATAGGGCAAACGCTCAGATATTTCACTGGTCACTGGTAATTTTGAGCGGATAGACGTGCCAAGATCGCCCTGCACTGCACCATAAGCGAACTGTGCATATTGTTCCGGCAGACTGCGATCAAGCCCCAGACGGGAACGCATATTATCAACGGCTTCCTGCGTCGCTTCTGGCCCCGCCATCAGGCGCGCCGGATCTCCCGGCAATGCACGCAGTGCCAGAAAGATCAGCAGAGACACGCCGATCAGGATCAGCGGCAGGCCGATAAGCTTACGGATAATATAGGTTTTCATACATATCCCGTTCCGGATGGCATAAAGAAAATCACAGAGCGCTCATGATGTCTTTGCACATCATGAGCGCCATAAAGTCATCAGTTTTTGACGGCGTTTTTCACAACGATCTGCCCGCCCGGAATGACGCTGACATGATCAATACCTTTGCGCAGGGCATAGATATCTTTGGTTGTGTAAAGCAACACATGCGGTGCCTGATCGATGATCTCTTTTTGCGCTTCATTATAGAGCTTGCTGCGCTCGCCTTCATCCTGCACGTCAATGGCATCATCCAGCAATTTGTCGAGCTTGGTATCACTGAAGAATCCGAGATTGGCACCGGCCGGTGCCGCACTTGCGGAATAATAGAGCGGGCGCAACTGCTGGTCATTGCCGTTCATCAGTGTTGACCATGAGGCAATCACAGAACCAATGCCGTCAGCTTCTTTGCCTGCAGCATCGGCGAAGGCGGCCTTGCTCCACACGCCGCTTTCCATGCGGCGCACATCAAGTTTAACACCGATCTTCGCCCACATCGTCTGTAACAGTTCACCGATACGGGCTTCCGGTTCCTGAACGGCGGTCGACATGCTGAAACCATCAGGATAACCGGCTTCAGCCAGTAACTTCTTCGCTTGGTCGATGTCAAAAGCTGCTGCTGGAAGAGACTTGTCGTAATTGGCAAAAACCGGCGGCAATGGTGAATTTGCCGGTGTTGCATAGCCCTGCATAATCGCACGCACCAAGCCGTCACGATCTGTTGCAAGGTTCAGTGCCTGACGCACACGAACATCGTCCAGCGGCTTCATCTTGATATTAAGCGATACCCAGAAAACGGCAGCACCGTCAGAGCTTTCAACTTTAATCTCATCGCTGCTGCCAAGCTGTGCGGCAAAAACCGGAGGCAGAGGACTGACAATATCTGCATCCCCGGTCTGAATAGCCATGCTCATGACCGACGGTTCGGATGTCCATGTCCATTTGATCTGATCAACAGTATCGGTTTTGCCACCCCAATAATCAGGGTTCTTTTCCTGCAGCACATATTCGCCGGATTTATATTCTGCAAAGCGATATGGTCCTGTTCCGACCGCTTTGGCACCGATGGTTCCGGCCTCATCAGCCGTTGGGCTGACCATCCAGCAGGAGGCGGTTGTCAGCAATGACAGGAACGCGGGATAGCGTTTTTTAAGCGTGATTTTGACAGTGTTGTCATCAACAGCTTCAACTTTATCAAGGATAAGACGCAAGCGGCCGCTGGCTGCAAGGCCGCGCTTGGTATCGAGATGACGGGAGAAATTCTTCACTACAGCATCAGCATTAAACGCCGTGCCGTCATGAAACTTAACACCTTCGCGCAGTTTAAATGTCCAGATCAGACCTGTTTCATCACCTGTCCATTCGGTGGCAAGCGACGGCGCATATGGCTCAGTATCACTGCGGCGCAACAGGCCTTCATAAATAGGATCAAGTACCGCTGCGGTATAGGTCGCGGTCTGATCACCCGGATCCATCGAGCGCGGCGCTTCGGTCTGCATCACGGTCAGTGTCGCTGCATAGCTCTGAAATGACAGCAAAGATGCGCTTGCGAGCAGCACACCGGCCATAACAAATTTACGGGCACCTACAGCACTTTGGTGCAGGTTCTGGAATGTTCGCCCCATCATCATGCGTAACCCCTTATTACTTATTTAACACGCTAATGTTTTTTAATTGGATCGAATTTGCACTAATTCCCTATTGATTAGTTCATTAATTGAACTTAGTGTCAAGCAAGAAGTCTTTCCTCTTGCTATGTTGAACCAATGTTTTCTTCGTCCCAGCGTCAGATACTCCGAGCCATCAGTGAATCCGGCCCTCTCAGCCGCAGCGCACTGATGTCTATACTTGGCGTCAGCAAGGGGGCGATGAGCGGCTTGGTGCGTGATTTGATTGATCGCGGTATTTTGCAGGAAACTGTGCCGGTTTACGGCTCCGGCCGACCGTCGCTGCTGCTGGATATTCACCCGAATTGCGCCTTAACGCTGGGTGTATCATTGATGCAGGATCCTGCGCCTGTGGTGCTGACCGACCTTGGAGGAACGATTATTGCGCAGGCGACTATTCCACTGTCGCGCGATCCTGCAACCATTGCCACCAGCATTGCCAAAGCTGTAGCACAATTGCTTGCCAGCAATCTTGAAGCAAAAGAACGACTGGCAGGGATCGGCATTGCGCTTTCGGGTTTTGTTGACGAAACGCAAAGTCATTGCATTCAGTCCACATTACTTGGCTGGCAAAATGTTCCTTTAGCTGAAATGGTTGCGGCTCATGTTGAAGTGCCGGTTTATATCGAGAATGACGCCAAGGCCGTTGCTGTCAGTGAGAAGCTGTTTGGCGAAACCCGTGAAGTGACCAATTTCAGTCTGGTATCCTTTGGCGACGGTATCGGTTGTGCGCATTTTATCGACGGTCAGCTATATCGCGGTAATCACGGTGGTGCCGGTGAAATCGCCCATCTGACGATTGAGCCAGGCGGGCTGCCATGCCGTTGCGGGAAACGCGGTTGCTTAGACACCGTGTCATCCATGCATGCAATCCGTGAAGCGGCTCGTGCAGAGGGCATGGTCTGCGAGCAACTTGATGATATTGAAGTTCAGGCTGCGACCGGCAATAGCACAGCCATCCGTATTCTGCATCGCGCCGGTTCAGCTTTGGGTTTAGCAATCGCGCATATCATTCAGCTGAATGATCCGGGGCAGATTCTTGTAACCCATGATGAACATGCTTTTGACGGACTGTTCGGCACTGTGATGCGTCAAGCCATTGAATCCAATGTACTACCGCAACAGGCGGTGCAAACCAATATCCGCACTTTGCGCGTTGATCATAATGTCTGGGCACGCGGTGCCGCAGCCATTGCTGCTCATCGTTTTCTTGTCAATCCCGCAGGGCCCTATTGACCCGTGCCAACCCGATCTGATTGAGGTTATTCATGCGTATTGCCGTAGGCGGAATTCATACTGAATGCAGCACCTATAATCCTGTGCTCGCGCAAGAGAAAGATTTTGATGTATTGCGCGGTGATGCCTTGCTTGAAGCACCGCGTTTCGCTTTTCTCAAAGATTATGATGCGGAATTTGTGCCAACCTTGCATGCCCGTGCCATCCCTGGCGGACCGGTTTCCCGTGCAGCCTACGAGGCCTTTAAAGCAGAGTTTTCTGAACGCTTGAAAGCGGCTCTGCCGATTGATGGTCTGTATCTGGCCATGCATGGCGCCATGTTTGTTGAAGGCATGGAAGATGCGGAAGGTGACTGGATCAGCAATGCCCGTATGATTGTCGGTGATGATTGCCCTATCTCTGCCAGCTATGATCTGCACGGCAATGTCAGCCAGCGGATTATTGATGCGCTGAATATGTTTTCCACCTATCGCACAGCACCGCATATTGATGTTGAAGAAACCATGCGCCGCTCGGTCACAATGCTGGTAAAAAGCCTTGAAACAGGTGTGCAGCCTAGTCTGATCTGGGCTCCGGTGCCGGTTGTGTTGCCGGGGGAGCGAACTTCAACGGAAGATGAACCAGCCAAAGGTCTTTATGCTCGCCTGCCGGACATTGATGCAATCGATGGCATCTGGGATGCGTCTTTAATGGTGGGCTATGTCTGGGCGGATGAACCACGTGCCACCGCTGCCGCTATTCTTACCGGTACAGATCGTACAGTTCTTGAACGCGAAGCTAAAAAGCTGGCACAGGCTTATTGGGATGCCCGTGAAGATTTTGTCTTCGGTTGCGAAACCGGCACGATTGCTGATTGTGTCAGCCGTGCAATTGCCAGCACAACAGCGCCTGTTATTCTCGCAGAATCCGGCGACAACCCGACCGGCGGCGGCGTTGGTGACCGCGCGGATGTTCTGGCTGAACTGATCAGTCAGCAGGCGCAAGGCGTGATTTTTGCCGGTATTACCGATGCTCCGGCACTGGAAAAATGTTTTGAGGCAGGTGAAGGCACAAGCTTTGAGCTAACCATTGGCGCGACACTGGACACAGCAGGCAGCCAGCCGGTTATAGTAGAAGGCACTATTGTCCGTCTGCAAGATGCCGATAAACCGGCGGATCGTCAGGCAGTAGTGCGTATCGGCGGCATTGATCTGGTTTTATGTGCCAAACGCCGCCCGTATCACAATATTGCAGATTTCACTTTGCTCGGCCTTGATCCTGCGCAGGCGAAAATCGTCGTTGTTAAATCCGGCTATTTGTCACCGGAACTGGCCCCGATTGCCAATCCAAATCTGATGGCCTTGTCGCAAGGTGTCGTTGATCAGTTTGTTGAACGCCTGCCACGTTTGCGCAAAGCACATCCGACATTTCCGTTTGATCGTGATTTCACTTTCGAGCCTGTTGCCATCGGATCAGCCCGCAATCCTGCAACCACTTAACGCCTGCCAACAAAGCGCTTCTGCTTAAGAGGAAACAGCAGCGCTTTGTATAATAGCCCAAATGATATCCGCTTGAGGAGGCGCCGGTCATGTCCCTGCCAGATCAGAAGCCAGTCACATCGCCGGTTCTGTCCGTCCGCAACCTGACAACAGCCTTTCATAATGGCGGGCTTTGGAATCCGGTTGTCAAAGGTGTTTCCTTTGATGTGAATGCCGGTGAAACAGTTGCCATTGTCGGTGAATCCGGCTCCGGTAAAAGCGTCACCTCACTGTCAATCATGGGGCTTCTGGATAGCCAAACCGCACGTATTTCCGGTGAGATATTCCTCAACGGGCAAAATCTTTTGTCTCTTAAAGAGCATCAGATGCGTAATCTGCGCGGACGTGAAATGGCGATGATCTTTCAGGAGCCGATGACTTCGCTCAATCCGGTTTTTACTATTGGCCGCCAGATTGCCGAGGCTTTGACCTGTCACGGCGACATTGATGCGAGAGCCGCAAAAGCCGAGACACTGCGCCTGCTGGATAAAGTGCGTATTCCCAATGCAGCGTCACGCTTTTCCGATTATCCGCACCAGTTTTCCGGCGGCATGCGCCAGCGTGTCATGATTGCCATGGCGCTTGCCAGCCGCCCGAAACTCCTGATTGCCGATGAGCCGACAACAGCGCTTGATGTGACCATTCAGGCGCAAATTCTTGACCTTATTAAAACCCTGCAGGAGGAAGAAGGAACTTCCGTCCTATTCATCACCCATGATATGGGCGTGGTTGCAGAAACCGCTGACCGCACAGTCGTCATGTATCGCGGGGAAATGGTTGAGAATGGTGCAACCGCCGATCTGTTCCGGCATGCTGCTCATCCCTATACACGCGCCTTGCTATCAGCCGTGCCGCATCTGGGGTCAATGAACGGTATTGCGGAACCTTTGCCTTTCCCTGTAATTGATATGGCCACCGGCGAAAAACACGAGCCCGTGCCGGTTAGCAGACAGGTGGATATGCAAAAACCAATTCTGGATATCCGCAATCTCACGACACGCTATCATGTGACCGGCGGGTTGTTGGGTAAAGCAACCGGTGCAGTGCATGCGGTTGAAAATGTTTCCTTCCAGCTTTTTCCCGGTGAAACACTGGCTTTGGTGGGGGAATCCGGTTGCGGGAAGTCTTCAATCGGCCGCACAATCATGCGGCTTGCCAATGCAACCTCCGGCGAAATCCTGCTCAAAGATGAAGATCTTTTGAACCTGAATGCTGAAAAACTGCGTTTGGCACGCCGCAATGTGCAGATGATTTTTCAGGATCCGTTTGCGTCTCTCAACCCGCGTATGAGTGTCGGCAATGCGATTGCAGAACCTCTTATTCAGCGTGGCTTGCTCAGTAAATCCGCAGCTCAGGAAAAAGCAGCGGCACTGCTGGAACGTGTCGGCCTTTCCGCTGATATTATGAAGCGCTATCCGCATGAGTTTTCCGGAGGTCAGCGTCAGCGTATTGCCATTGCCCGCGCCTTGGCACTTGATCCGAAAGTCATTGTTGCTGACGAGGCTGTCTCTGCGCTTGACGTTTCAATCAAAGCACAGGTCTGTAATCTGATGATGGATTTGCAGGAAAGTCTTGGTCTGTCTTATCTGTTTATCAGTCATGATATGGCCGTGGTTGAGCGCGTCAGCCATCGTGTCGCTGTGATGTATCTGGGTGAAATTGTTGAAATCGGCCCGCGATCAGCTGTCTTTGAAAACCCGCAACATCCCTATACCCGCAAGCTGATGGCCGCAGTACCGGTACTTGATCCGGCCAGACGTCATATGAAGCGTCAGTTGCAAACGGAAGAATTACGAAGCCCGATCCGTCCTGTCGGATATGCAGTGCCTGAACGCCAATATTCAGAAATCACAACCGGCCATTTTGTGATGCAGGTCCAGTAAATTTAATTTTTATCTGATTCCAAGGCGGATTTTTGGTTTAGCCGTGGGCTCAAAAATATGTTCGGGCAAGCGTTTAGTTTTAAAATGTAGAGAGGCATTACGACATCCGTTTTGCCTCTCTCAAAGTGCATCATTATTTATTTGTGATATGTGCTTTTCTTATCAGCGTACTACCGATTATAAAGTATGGTTTTCACTTGATCCCTGCGCGCATAAAGCTTTGTACAAACTGACGCTGGAACAACAGGAAGCCGATCAGAAGCGGTGCTGAGGTCATCAAGGCTGCCGCAGAGATAATGCTCCATTGCACCCCCTGATCCGGTGAAGAGAACACCTGCAAACCAACTGTCAGCGGACGTGTTGATACCGAATTGGTAATCACCAGTGGCCAGAGCAGATTGTTCCAGTGGTAGCTCACGGATACCAGCCCGTAGGCCACATAGATCGGCTTGGCCAAAGGTACATAGACTTTGAGCAAAGTAGTGAGCGCCCCTGCGCCTTCCACACGCGCTGCATCATCCAGCTCTTTAGGCACGGTTAGGAATGTCTGACGCAGCAGAAAAATACCAAAGGCTGATGCCATATAAGGCAGCCCCATCGCTACAACTGTATCAACCAGACCGAGCTTAGCAATAGTGCGGTAATTCTCAACCAGCAGCACTTCCGGCATAATCATCAATTGTACCAGCACCAGCATGAAAACAATGGTCTTGCCGCGAAACTCATAACGGGCAAAAGCATAGGCTGCGAGTGTACAGATAATAAACTGGCTAATCAGAATTGTGCTGATCAGCAGGAACGTATTGAAAAAGTAGCGCCCGAAAGGAGCGGCATTCCACGCATTGGTGAAATTTTCCAGTGTCAGCGGGGCAAGCAGATCAAAACGTGCCTCATATTCCGGTGGATGAAAGGCCATCCAAACGGCATAGAGCAATGGCAAAATCCATAAGAAGCCAAGCAGATAACAGCCGAAAGTCTCAATAGCACGCCAGAAAGAGAACTCACGCGGCTGATGCGGTAATGTCATTGCACTCATTTGTAATGCACCTTGCGATCAAGAATTCCGAACTGGACGAAAGCGATGAGAGCCAGCGCCAGCAACAGCACAACAGTCAAAGCCGATGCATAGGCCGTATCCCAGAAACGGAAAGCAACATTGTAAACGTAGTAAAGCAGCAATGTACTGGCATTATCCGGCCCGCCACGCGTCATGACGATCACATGATCAATCAGACGGAAGGCATTAATCACCGCATTAATCAGCACAAACAATGTGGTTGGCATCAGCAGCGGAAATGTTACGCGACGGAAGAAGTACCAACGCCCTGTGCCCTCCAGTGCTGCCGCCTCCGACAAGCTGGGACTGATCTGCTGCAAAGCAGCCAGATAAAAAATCATGAAGAAACCAGCTTCTTTCCAGATTGCCAGCGCCATCAGGCTGCCAAGCACAGTATCAGGATTGCCCAGCCAGTTCGTTTCATGAAAGCCGAACAGTCCGAGAAACTGATCAATCAGGCCATAACCCGGCGTGTAGAAAAACAGCCAGATATTAGCGACCGCGATCATCGGCAAGACGGTTGGCAAGAAGAAAGACATCCGCATCAGCGAGCGACCGCGAATGGATGAGTTGACGATAATCGCCATCAGCATTGCCAGCGCGATCGAGGCAGGCACGGTGCCGAGCGCATAAATCGCATTATTCTTCAGAGCTGCCCAAAACACCGGATCATTGATCATTGTTGTATAATGATCTGTCCCGACAAATTGCGGCGGACGCTTGCCGCGCGGCGTCTGATAGAAGCTGTTGATGAATGTCATCACCGCAGGAATATGCGTAAACACTGCCAGCAAAACTGTGGCCGGCAAAAGCAACAGCCAAGGTGTTATCTGGTTTTTCGCCTGAGTCACGCGAGCCCCTCCAGCCTTTTATATCAGTGCGCTCGGAATTTATTCGCGCTGCACTGCATTACTTTATTGATGGAATGAGCTGTGCATGACCTCCCGTCATGCACAGCTGAATTACTTTAAGACTTACTGATAAGGCTTGAGAATGCGCTCGGCTTCGGTCTGAGCATCTTCCAGCGCTTTTTCAACGCTCTTATTGCCGGTCAACGCCGCTTCAATCGCGTCATCAATCACACGGGCAACCCGCTGATTTTCATAGGTTGAAAGTTCCGGCACCATATATTGAATCTGGTCATGCGGGACTTTTGCACCCGGGAATTCGGCAACATATTTCTTCATCGCTTCGGTTTCCCATGCATCATCGCGCGCAGCGATATAGCCGGTTTTGATGCTCCACTCGGCAGCCTGATCTGCCGAAGACAGCCATTTTACAAATTTAAAGGCTGCCTGCTGCTTTGCATCATCTTCAACATTGAAAATATAAGCATTGCCACCACTTGTCGGGGCGCCATAGGCCTTGTTCTTTGGCAAAATCTGCACGCCGAACGGGAAAGGCGCATTGTTTTTTACATTGGTCAGGTTGCCGCTGGTGGTGGTGATCATGGCTGCACGCCCCTCGAAGAAATCCTTCGGATTGGTCGCCCATTCGATCACGCCCGGCTTCATTACTTTGTGTTTGTGTGCCAGATCGACCCAATATTGCATGGCTTCAACAACTTCAGACGAATTGAAGTAGGTTTTTTTACCGTCCGGCTCAGCAATCTTGCCGCCGTTTTGCGCAACATAACCCTGCAACAGCCAATAAGATGTGAGCGATGACGGCACCTGCATGCCCCAGCGTTCAACATTACCGCTACCGGAACGTTTGGTCAGTTTAGTTGCAAAATCAACCACCTCTGACCAGTCCTGCGGGCCTTTTTCCGGATCAAGTCCAACTTCCTTGAAAGCATCTTTGTTCCAGAAGAAAACTGTGGTGCCACGCTGGAAAGGCACGCCCCATGTTTTATCTTCACTCTTGCTGTTTATCATGAAAACCGGCGAAAAACCTGCAAGCCATGCTTTGTCATCATCGGTTTTTGCCAGATCTTCATATGGAATAATGGCGTCTTCTTCGATCAGCGTAAACATATCTGTCGAGAGCATCACCGCCACTTCCGGCGCTTGACCGGACTTGAAGGCTGTGAGCGACTTGCTCAGTGTTTCAGGGTAGGTGCCGGAATAAATCGGCTTGACCTTGATCTCCGGATTTTGCCCTTCAAAACGAGTGATCAGATCATCCACGATTTTTGTTACCGGCCCGCCGATCGCCACCGGATAATAAAAACTGATTTCAACCTGTTCAGCATGGGCTGTTCCCCAACCGCCCAGCACCGCCAGTATTGCAGATGTTGCAAAGAGCGTTTTCACAGTTCGTTTTGCCTGCATAGTCATTGTTATTATCTCCAGATGGATGGTAATGTTCCGGGTATTGCGGTTAAAGCGGCAGAGCGGAGCGTTCGACCCGATGCCCTGCTGCTTCGTCAAACACATGCACAGCGGATGGCGCCCATGTCAGGCCAACCATGTCACCGGTATGGAACTGGCGAATGCCTTCGATACGCACTTGTAAATTCTGATCGCCAACGCGGCAGTCCAGAATACTGTCCGCACCATGATATTCGATGGCCTCAATACGGGCTTTGACACGCCCTTCATCCGCGATGCGGATTTCTTCCGGACGCAAACCCAGAGCAAGGCCGCTTGCAGAACCGTCAATAATTGCCGGAGCATCCGCTGCACCGCTGATCGTGGCTTTGCCGTCATAATCAGCCATACGAATAACATTCATTGGTGGTGTGCCAATGAAACGGGCAACAAAAGTGGTGGCAGGTTCCAGATAGAGCTCTGCGGGTTTCGCCTTCTGCTCAATCTTGCCGCCCTTCATCAGAATGACCTGATCGGCAAGGCTCATTGCCTCAATCTGATCATGGGTCACATAGACCATGGTCATACCCAGCTGCTGTTGCAGATTGCGGATTTCCTTGCGCATTTCGTGGCGCAACTGCGCATCAAGATTGGAAAGCGGCTCATCCATCAGGCAAACAGAAGCTTCGGCCACAATGGCTCGCCCCAGCGCCACTCGCTGTTGCTGGCCACCGGATAATTGTGAAGGACGCCGGTCCAGCAGATGCGACAGGCCGAGAATATCAGCTGCCCGCTTTAGACGCTGATCGCGTTCACCGGCAGAAACCTTGCGCACACGCAGACCAAAGATAATATTTTCAGCAACAGTCAGGTGCGGAAACAAAGCATAGGACTGAAACACCATTGCCAGACCACGCTTTGCCGGTGCAGCATTGGTTACATCTTTACCGCCGATGATAATCTGACCGGAGGTGACAGAGTCCAGACCCGCAATCAGACGCAGCGACGTTGATTTTCCGCAACCGGAAGGCCCCAGCAGCACGGTCAGTGTTCCGGGCTCTACGGTAAAATTCACATCATTCACTGCGTGGAATGTCGTCCACTTCTTGTTGAGATTGACGATCTCAATACCGGACATCCGCTTCCCCTCCCCGAGACTTACAACCGCCATGCAATACTTTCTTCATTTGCTATGGCAGCATTTCACCGGAACCATTTTTGCTAAAACAACAGAAACCGGCATCACTTTTCAAAAAAATTATTGAACTTTTTATTCACAGTCAATACTTTTGTACAGAATGAGTTGATTTGCACCAAACTCATTCATAGACGGGAGCAAAACATGTCCAAATTCAGCATATTACAAATCTCAGACACGCATCTTTCTCCGCGCACGGAGCATTTTCGTGAAAATAATCGCCTGCTGGCCAAGCCGCTGGCGGAATCAAATCATGATTTCATCATCCACACCGGCGACATCACGCTGGATGGAATCCGCTATGATGAAGACTATGCGCTGTGCCGGGATTTCTTTCAGGAATCCGGCAAGGTCATTCATTTTCTCGCCGGCAACCACGACATCGGCGACAATCCGAACCTTTCCAAGCCGGAAAGTGAAAACGGCAGCGCCATCAATGCTGCGCGCTATGCTAAATTTGCGGATTATTTCGGTGCTGACCGCTGGGCAATCGATCAGGGTAACTGGCGGATCATTGGCATCAGCTCGATGTTGATCGGCTCCGGACTGCCACAGGAAGCCGAGCAATATGACTGGATCGACGCGCAGATCGCATCACTTGGACAGCGCTATCTGGCTGTTTTCTCCCATCAGCCGATCTATATCGACAATACCGATAGCACCGAACTGACCTACTGGACGGTTGATCCGAAAGGCTGGCGACGTCTTGAAACCCTGATTAATCATCCGCAACTGCGCCTGATTGCCAGCGGGCATTTACACCAGCAGCGCTCCGCTAAGCGTGGTAATGTACATCTGGAATGGTGCTCTTCAATCGCTTTTACCACCACAGACGAACTGGTGCCGGAAATGGGTGGCACACGCGAAGTGGGCTACATGGAACATCATTTTTCTGATGATGGCAGCGTTGAAAGCAAAGTCCTGAAGCAGGAAGGCTTCGCCAACAATCATCTGGAAGACGTGATTAAAATTGTTTATCCGCTGATCGGCGGCTAAAAATAAGCCGGTTTTCCGGCGCGCCATACAAAATAACCCCGCTTTGAGGTTCAGAGCGGGGTTGTTTTTTACAATGCTTTTGTCAGCACTCAGGCTGGCTTATGGGCTGTCACGGATGCTGGCACTGGTGAATGTCCAAACCAGTTCGGATTGGTGACGCTGGCTTTACCGGCATCAATCAGCGCATTTTCATCCTTGCCATTGGTCATATAATCACGATCCGCAAGCGGCTGGATGCGCACCGAAGTTTCCGTTTCTTCCAGAATAGTCACATATTTCAAATTCTTATCGCGGCCGATTTCAGCCATTTCCAAAGCGGCAGGCAATTTGCGCGGCAGATTGATATTGAGCCAGTGACCATCATGCGCCCAGTCACTTCTGGTCTCCCAGAAATTACGGATATGACTGGCAAGCCATTCAAGTGCCGCTGTATCTGCCGGTTCAAAATCGCGCGGCGCAGAAAAAGCAACAGATGCAATACCGTTCAGTGCGCCCTCACGTGCGACCGCCATGGTGCCGGAATAAGATACATCTTCCGCAACATTGCGCCCCGCATTAATACCTGAAAGAACCAGATCCGGCAGTTTCTGATCGCGGAAAACCCAGTGAACAGCGGCAATCACACAATCAACCGGCGTTCCGGTACAGGCATAGCGCTTATCAGCGACTTTATTCACAGAAAATCCGGCGGTCAGCGATACGCAATGACCGTTAGCACTCCGATTGCCGTCCGGCGCAATGATCCAAACATCATCAGTCAAAAGACGCGCAGCCTTTTCAAGCACCGCAATGCCGGATGCATCAATACCGTCGTCATTTGAAATCAGAATTCGCATATTCCACCTCTTGATAACTCCTCTCCGCAACAGGAGAGTCTCGCAAATTGTGATGGAATATATGATTTATTTGTACAAAATTTGCAAATTAAATAATTTTGTTCAAATATGTTTTTAGAGAAATCTTGACCTTTGCACTGATATCACGCCATTATCACAAACAGATGACAGATAATGCTTTGTGTGAAAAAGACATAAAAGGTAGAAGAATGGCCCGCAGCAGTAAGCCGAAAACCAAATTTCAGGCCGATCAGGACGAATTAAAACTGCGCGCCGCATGGCTCTATTACATTGAAGGGCTGACACAAGAACAAGTTGCGCAAAATCTGGATATCAGCCGGATCAAGGCTTTCCGCTTGCTGGCAGCAACCCGCGAAGAAGGCATTGTGCAAATCTCGCTTAATTCCCATGCGGAGCCGTTGATCAAATTGCAACGGGCATTGGAGAAGCATCTCGGATTATTTGAGGCGATTGTTGTGCCATCCTCTGACCAGTCGGAAGCCAGTCTGTCTGCGGTCATCGGTCATGCCACAGGGCGCTATCTCTCCGATCGTCTGCAAGACGGACTGACAATCGGTGTTGGCTGGGGTGCAACTCTGCAAGCCTGTATGAGCAATCTGAAGTGGCGCGAAATCAGCGATCTTTCAGTTATCTCTCTGCTGGGCGGTCTGACCCATTCCATGGCCTATAACCCGTCTGCGGTCGCATGGCGACTGGCGGAGTTTTACAAAACAGAACTGTTTCAGATCACCGCTCCGGTCTTTGTGCCACATGAAAAACTGGCGCAGGAATTATGGGAAATTCAGGATCTGAAAGCGCTGAAAAAGAAAGTATCAGAGATTGATCTTGCAATTCTGAGCGTTGCGGATGTCAGCAAACAAGCATCCATTTTCCGCCGCGGACTTTTGACAAGCGAAGACGCTGAAAGCCTGCAGGCAGCAGGCGCTGTCGGCGATGTTTTGTGTCAGTTCGTCAATGAAGCGGGTGAGATTGTCGATCATCCCGTCAATAAGCGCGCTATGGCGATTAATCCGACAGAATTGCGCAAAGTGCCAAAGGTGATCATCTCTGCCGGTGGCGTGCGCAAAGCGCAGGCTATCCGCGCAAGTATCCTGACCACAAAGGCACAGGTGCTGATTACTGATGAAGCAACAGCGCAAGAATTACTGAACTTGAAAAGCCTGATCTGACATCAGGCTTTATCCGGCATTTTCCGCCTGTATTCTGGTCAGCATTGCCGCCGCGCTCACCTCGTCGGTAATAAAGACCGTCGGTTTCAGCAGTTTCATCGCGCCGAGCAGCGCTGCAACTTTTTCCGGCCCGCCGGAGGTGAGAATACGTATAGGCGCTTTTTGCAGCTTATCCATGCTGACCGACATCACCCGCTCATGCACCGGATCGGACACTATCTCGCCGTTGCAATCATAGAAATGAAACAGCATATCGCCGACCGCACCATTTTCGAGCAATGAGCGCTTCTGCACATCATCAATCAGACCAACGCGATAAGATGTGCTGCTGGCAGTCTCAATGCCACCAATGCTGAGCAGAACCATATCCAGATCATCAGCCATTTCGAAAACATCTTTCAGCCCGCAACGCTCAATCAAAGCCTCACGGGTTTCTTTGCTGTCGACCAGAGCCGGCGCCGGGATCAGATAGCCCTCCCCCTGAAAAATCTGCGCAAACTGCCAGGCAAATTCCGGCGGGTTGAAACGGCGCGGCTGCGCGATCCCGCCAAGCAGCGAAATGACTTTAAGATCATTGAGATTACGCGCACCGATATGTTGCAAGGTGCCGGATAATGTCCGCCCCCAGCCAACGCCAATACGCATACCATGCTGTACTTTCTCCGAAAGATAAGCGCCGGTCGCCGCCGCAATCGGCGCTACCGGATCAGTGTCCGGCGTCGATAACGGAGCTACAATTGCGCGCTCCAACCCGAATGTCTGCTCCAGCATCCGCTCCAGTGCTGTCAGACCGGCCAGCTTGCCTTCAATGGTAATTTTCACTTCATTGCGCGCCCGCGCTTCAGCCAGCAGGCGGACAATCGTTACACGGCCAACGCCCAGAACATCGGCAATATCGTTCTGGGTCATTTGCTCGACATAATACATCCAGGCTGCTCGGGTACGTAGCCGGTTTGTCTTATTCTCACTGGCAACGCTCTCTGATCCGACGATAAGTTCAATTGCTTCCTGAGGTGTTCCCGACTTACGTTTCGTGCTTTTCAACCCAATTCCCCGATTATTTGCGTCAGTTTATTGCGCCCGCTGCATAAGGGCACAGATATGCAGGCTTTTCTGCATGCAGCTTATTGCTTTTTATGTCATGAAGAAACAATAATCCCGTCATCATTTCGGGTTATACCCGCATCATGCGCGCAGGATGAACGACCATGCATCAGGACATTCCCAACGACATCGCCGTTAGCATTAAAGATAAGCTGCGCGGTTTGCGCTATGCTCTGCGACACACCCGTTATGGTCAGCAGCCAGCTGAAAAATCTGTAGTTCTGCCTGAACTTGTTATGAACCGTGCGGCGCATGTGGCGGCAACGGTTATGGATAAGGCGTTCAGCACTGCCGAAACGATTTCCATATCCCTTGTCTCGGACAATCCGTCCATTCATGAAACCGCGCCGGATGTCCGGAGTTTAAGCTTTTACTTTAACGGTAGTTCTGAAGGACAGCGGGCATTTCACCGTGATATGTATTACCTTACGAAAGCCGTTCTGCACCGGTATAAAGCCGAAAACCTGCTGATTCAGGAAGCCGTTTTCAAGACCGTTTATACGCGGATCAAACAACAGCATGGCGCCGATATTGCCCGCCTGCAAGATCCGGCAACCGATATTATCCAGCAAAGTGCCAAGCTGTGTACGACACTGTTTCAGGAAATGTTGCGGCAACAACCGGTACGCCAGTCAGGCACCTTGTCAAAATCTGCAATGATCAGCGGCTTTGCAGCCATTGCACTGGCCTGTGCATTAGCAACGGCAAAACCTGCCGATATGGAAAATATCGACAATCTGGAAAGTGCATTGCTGGCTGTTGAAGCGCGTGAAGATCGTATTATTGAAGGCGTCAGTCAGAATGATAGCGTTGCTCTGCAAAAGCTCTTCGCTACACTGATTTTTCACTTGCCGTAAATGTAAAACACCGCCGCATCAGTGAATTTATGCGGCGGTGTTTTCTTAGTTCAGTTCGGAAATAAGCTTTTTTGCGCGCGGGATTGAGGCAGGGCTCATGCTCAGCTCCGTCAGCCCCATGCGGATAAATTCCGCGATCAAATCCGGTCGTGCAGCCGCCTCACCACACATCCCCACCATAATTCCGGCTTCGTTTGCTGCTTTTGCCGTCATCTCAATGGCCGCCATCACCGCAGGATGCGATACATCATTCAGCTTAGCGACGGTCGGGTTCAACCGGTCTGCGGCCATGACATATTGCGTCAGATCATTGGTGCCGATTGAGAAAAAAGCCGCTTCCTGAGCCAGCTGGCGGGCAGCAAAAACGGCTGCAGGTGTTTCAATCATCACACCCAGTTCAAATTCACCGCAAGCTTTCCCCTCACCGATCAGCTCTTGCCTGCAAGTTTCAATCAGGGTTTTCGTTGCGCGAATTTCTCCCGCGTCCGAGATCATCGGCAGCATGACTTTGAGTTTACCGTGAACCGCCGCGCGCAATAAAGCGCGCAGTTGCGGCTTGAAAATATCCGGCCTGTCGAGGCACATACGAATACCGCGCCAGCCGAGAAACGGATTTTCCTCCTGCGGAAATTCAATACCGGCAACCGGCTTATCACCACCAATATCCAGCGTACGGACAATCACAGAATAAGGCGCAAAGGCCTTGAGTAAAGCAGCATAGGTTTCCGTCTGCATATCCTCAGACGGCAGATGCATATGTTTCATAAACAAGAGTTCAGTGCGAAACAAACCAACGCCCATTGCACCGGCGGCTTGCGCCACTTCAATCTCTTCCAGAGCACCGAGATTGGCGGCAATCTCAATCACCACGCCATCGGCACGCTGCGGGATCAGAGTGCGATAGACTTCCAGAGCCAGCTTTTCAGCTTTAGCCGCTGCAATACCCTGTTCAAAACCTGTGCGAATAAGTGCATCAGGCTCAGGCGCAACGCGGCCTTTGCTACCATCAACAGCGATCTGTTTTACATCTTTGAGCTGATATATTGCCTTGCCAAGCCCCAAAACAGCAGGAATACCATGTGTGCGTGCAATGATGGCCACATGAGACGTTGCCCCGCCATGACCACAGACAATCGCGCCAATCTTTTTCAAAGGTGCACGGGCAAAATCCCATGCGCCGATATCCTCAGCAATCAGGATTGCACCATACGGCAGCGCTTCGAGACTGATATCCTGCTGCCCGAGCAGCGCCAGACAAATCTGACGACCAACAGCCTGCACATCATCAGCACGCGCATTGAGGTAAGGATCATCGATCTCTGAAAACTGACGGGCAACCGCAGCACTGGCACCAAGCATGGCAGAGAGAGCATCCAGCCCGCCACGGATCAGACCCTTTGCTTCGTCCAGCAAAACTTCATCTGCGGCAATATCTTTCAGCGCTGCAATAATACCGCGATCACTTTCGGCAAGATTATCCGCTTGCAGTTCCGCATCCATACGCTGCTGAACACAGGCAACGGCCTCATGGAACCGTTGCAACTCTGCCGGTATTTCCTCCGGTTTCAGCATCCGGTTATCGGCGGTAATTTCCGGCGAAAAAAATGGATAGGCTGCACCAAGAGCCATGCCTTCACTGGCAGCAATGCCGGAGATAAAACCGGTCTCATCCGGTTGTCCTATAGGAATTACCGGTGCTTTGTTTTCAACAGAGACAGCCGCACCGGAAGCAACGGGCGCGTCAGCATGATCTTCCAACCCTGACAACGGATTTTCCAGATAGCCAATCAGCGCCTCCAGCGCTTCAATAGCATCAGCGCCGTCAGCCCGTATGGTCACAGTGTCATTTTCTTTCACACCGAGCAGCATGAGTTTGACAGAGCTTTTTGCACTGACGCTCTTACCCGCTTTCGCAATCTCAATGTCCGCTTCAAAGCCTTTGGCAAGCTTTACAAAGCGGGTAGCCGGTCGTGCATGCAATCCTTCATGCACCCGTACGATTGTCGAGCGTTCCATGATGCTATACCTGTCTCAATGCTTTTCAATATTATGCGCGAATGATAATGTTGGCACCGGCCTGCAACTGCGCAACCAGCACTTCTGTATCCACTTCAGAGGCGCAGATTTCACCCGGACGCTCGGCATTATCAGCACCGTTAAACGAAATCACCACATGGCCGATATCAAGTACTTTTTGCCATGCGCTGGCACCGACAGAGGTGATTTTTGCCTCAAGTGAACCAATGCTGATCGTTGCACCGGTGACCGGTGCTTCAGCCGATGGCTCTGCTGTAATCGCATGCAGAACGGAAACTTCAGCCAGTTCTGACGGGGAACCGTCAGCAAACAGAATAACAACGCCGCCTTCAGCCAGATCCGCTACTTCAGGCCCTACAGCAGTCACCCGCGTATTCAGAGAAATTGTCATAATAGCGGTACCTTTCAGTCAATATTTCATATCTTTATTGAAGAGCGGCCGGTCATTAGCGACCAAACCGCTCTCTGTATATTTAAAGAACCAACAGGCTGACAGCCCATGCAATCAGCACAGAAACCGGCCCCATGATCTGGCGGCTGATCAGAACCGCCGGAACACCGATCTCAATAGTTTTAGGCTTGGCTTCTCCCAGTGCCAGACCAACCGGCACGAAGTCACAACCGACTTGCGTGTTATAGGCAAACAAGGCTGGCAGAGCCATTGCCGGTGCAATTGTACCATTGGCAATCTGCGGGCCGATGATCGCCACACCAACCACCTGCGCGATGACCGCACCGGGTCCGAGCACCGGAGACAAGAACGGTAATCCGCAAATCGCAGACAGGATCAGAAGACCGATAATATTATTGGCGAGAGGCCCCAGAGGCTGAGCAAGAATATCACCAATGCCGGTATAGAGGATGAAACCGATCAGCATGGTAACAAAGGCCATAAATGGCAGCACGTTACGGATAACCTGATCAATAGTGCGGCGACCGGCATTGAAGAACACACCGACAATACCACCCATCACGCGACCAACACTGCTGATCAGTCCGATAATACCGCCTTCCGACGGCTGCTCAACAGGAGCTGTAACCGGTGTTTCATGCATTGTCTGCGTAGCAGATGCTGCGGGAGCAGAACCATCGGAGATTGTAATATTTTCAGGTTTTACACCCGATACATAAATATCCTCGGTAATATATTGCGCGAGCGGGCCGGACTGGCCGACAGGCATGACATTGATGGTAGGTATACGCTTACGCGGATAGACACCACAACGCGCGGTGCCACCGCAATCCACGACCACCACAGCCATTTCGCTTTCAATCGGCGGTGCTTTGAAGCCGTCTACCGCTTCTGCGCCGGTTATATCAGCGATCTGACGGGCAATCGGATGAATACCGCCACCTGTAACCGAAACGACTTTATTACGCTGTTCAGTTGGCTGAATAGTCAGCGGGCCGCCCCAGCCGCCGGAACCAGCCTGAATTGTTACGGACTTATAGGATTTCGCCATTTTTCCCCTCCCGCTTCTCAGAGCTCAATGCCCTGACGGCGCGCCATAATGGCTGTAATGCGTTCTGTCAGCATGCCTTTAAGCAGGATCACCACGAGACCGACCAGTGCGTACCAGATCGCTACAGTGATGTGATATCCGCCCGGAACTGCGCCCTTCTTTTCCAGCTCCATCAGTGCGACCAGAATGCCGCCCCAGACGAAATATTCGCCCGGATTGATATGCGGAAACAGGCCAAGCGGCGGATGTACATAGGAAACAGCAGCATCATAGAAGGCAGGCTTGTGCTTTTCTTCCAGAAACGAGCCGAATGTATAGGCCATCGGATTCGTGAGAAAGAACACCGACAGCAGCGGCAACACGGTATAACGTGTCAGCGCAATACGACCGGCACCGCGCGCCAGACCATGCACGCGCTTTTCGCCCACCAGTTCAGTGATCGCGTAAAAAGCCGTCATCAGCACGATAAGAGTCGGAATAATGCCGGTAACAAAACCGGTCAGTACTTCGCCGCCCTTCTGGAAAACACCGATAAAGTGTTTGCCGAGCGCCGTCAGCCAACCCAGTTGTTCTTCCTGCTGCACATTTTGCAGACGTTCGCGAAACTGATCAACGGTGATATTATCACTCGCTGCCGCTGCGCCCGTGTCTGTGGTTGCCTGCGCCAGCACCACAAAGTCATTGATGCTGTTTTGCGCCGTCATTTTTCCATGCAATCCGCTGTTCAGGACTGCATCGGACACCAGCCCGCCCGCATGATGCAGGGATTGCATAGTGACGTCGGCATGTTGCGCCAACATTGCTGTAATAGACATATTACCTCCCTGATTACCGCATTTTTGATGCGGCCTCCCCTATAAATTCTATAAGCTAGGCTTTCACCGGTTTCAGACCGGTCAGCCCCTCCCCGCCATCTGACTGCTCCGCCAGTCTCTCCGCCTGTTCAATGGCAGAACGCACCGCATGTGCTACAGCAGGCTGAAATTTATCCTGTTCAAGCTGCTCGCGAAGCTGCGCCAATGTCAGACCTTCAAAGGCTTCCTGACGAATAAATTTAACGAAGACCGTACGCCCGCTCATCTCCAAAAACCTGCGTACGACCCGATCCTCATCCACCACAATTAATACAATAACGCCTTTGCCGAAACGCCCGCGCACATGGCCTGCACCAACATATCCGTCCTTGTATTTGTTACTGATGCCTTTCATGACATCCGTATAGTGGCGCATCTGAAACCAGACACCGAGCGACTGGAATCCCCACAGCAATGCCAATGCCAATAATGCCCATTGCCATATCGCCATATGATATCTCCTCCGGTTGCTCCTCTATCTTTCCGGAGTATTCTCCTGATCGAATTAAAGAACATTTGTTTTTTTAAATGTCAATATGTATAATTTAAAGCCAGCAGAACACAGCGATTGTTCCAGCGAATAGCAATGACATTTCTCCTGTCATCGCTTATGATTGCTGTCAATGAAGTGCCCGCATAAAAGTCAGCATACAAGAAAGAGCTCATGATGGATCTGCTGTTCAAAAACCAGATGGCAAATGTACCTGATCTACGCCACAGGCTGCGTCAGTTACGCTGGTTTCGGGCGACTTTGCGCAAACATGCCAATCTGATCTCCGAAATGACCGGTGTGCGTTATGATATTGATGAAAAACGTCTGACTGAAGCCTTTCTGAACTGGATTGAGCTGGTCAATCAGAACAAGCATTACGCGGCTGTTGACCGGAAAGATTTCATTATTTTTGCAGCCGGTCTGGTTCTGAAAGAATTGATCCGTCTCGCACCCGCAAAAGCCGTAAATCCATCCGACAACGAACTGAGCGGTGAGCTTGAAAATTTAACTGAAATCATCCGTTTTTGGCCGGAGGGTTTCCTTTATACCAACTACTGCATCTGCGCGATTGCTGCCGTGCAGGAACAGGAGTTCGGCACCAGCCCTGATATCGACCAAAGTGCCAGTGATCTGCGCACATGGTGGACTTATCGTGAAAATGCATCGGAGATGCCGGGCTTTGCCATTGCTTTTCTCGATAAGTTTCTGGGTCAAGAGCCTAATTGGGTGATGCCTGATTTTGCTTCCGCCCGCGCAGCCGTACAACGCGCACTCGGAGCAGATCATCCCGCATCTGCGCTCACAGAACCTTCACATAATTAAGCTAATAAAAAGCACTCCGGATAATCATGACAATTATCCGGAGTGTGATCAGAATACAGACCGGACAGAGGGAACGGTGTGCGGTCTGTTATCTGCAGGTTTAGAGCGCCGATCTGATCCAATCAGATCGAAGCGCGTTCTAATGTGCGGCTTTGCTGCACTCGCTGATGATACGCAGTACGGCATCGCGCTGTTCAATCTGAGGCATATGTCCGCATTTTTGGAATACATGCACACCGATTTCACCCGGCAAACCGGACGCATGAGCAACCGGAATAATACGATCCTGTGCACCGAAGATCAGACGCACCGGAATATTCAATTGCGCAAGGCTTGAGCGGATTTCAAAGGTTTGTGTACCGTCAGTGCAAAGCTGTGCCGCCATGCCTGCCTGCGCATTACGTAGTTCAGCATCATTCGCCTGTGCAACAGTTGCATTGATGAAGGCTTTTGACAGCAGTGCTTCATCGGCAAACAGCTCTTTGAGCCAAGGCGTTACACTGGCCTCAGATTTCGCCCGCACCAGCCCTTCAAGGAAAGCCCCGTTGATCTGTGGCCCCAGACCGGCTGAGGAGATCAGTACCAGTGAGCGCACATCCGTAAAGCCACGCGCAGCGGTAACAGTCGCCACCGCACCGCCCATCGAATGACCAACGAGAATGCATGATCCCACATTATGCGCAGTTAGAGTCGTCTCAACCGCCGCAGCAATCATGTCGATACTATCCGGCACATAACGCGGCGACTGACCATGCGCAGGCAGATCAAGTGCCAGCACCGGATTGCGAAGGTTGCTACCGGCCAACAGCATACGCCAGCTGTTGAGATCGGAGGCAAAACCGTGGATCAGCACGATTGGCAAATATCCGGCTTCACCCTGCCGCAACCATGTGGCATTCAATATACCCTCAGTCTGAGACACTGCAACCGGGCGTGGCGCAGGTATGGCAACAGGTTGCGTTACACCTGCGGCAGGCGCAACTGTGGCCAGACATGCTTCGACGTCTTTTTTCTGGATACGGCCTTTAGGACCTGAGCCCGCAACCGTATTCAGATCAAGACCGGCCTCACGTGCCAGACGGCGCGCCAAAGGCGTTGCCCGCACACCGGAATCTTCTGCCAGCACAACCGGAGCGAGGGTAACTTCCGGCAGTGCAACAGAGGTTATTGGTGCTGAGACAGCTGCTTCCGCGACAATTGCAGTCTCAGCGGCAGTGGCATTTCCGCCCTTGCGCTCTTCACCTTCCGCATAAATCCACGCAACTGCCTGACCAACAGGAACCACAGCGCCTTCTGCGGCAGAAACATCACCGAGAATACCGGAAGCTGGAGCGTCCACTTCCATGGCCGCTTTATCGGTCTCAATCTCAAACAGCAATTGTCCTTTGGTGACCGTATCGCCATCCTTGGCGTACCAACGCGAAATCTGGCCGGTCTCCATATCCATATCAACTTTAGGCAGGATGACTTCGACAGCCATGACTAGCGAGCTCCCTTCACAAGTTCACGCGCACTTTTCAGGATATCTGGTACCTGTGGCACCGTTGCACGTTCCAGATCCGGATTATACGGGATCGGCGTTTCCGCCCCGCCCAGACGCACAATCGGCGCATCCAGATAATCGAATGCATCGCTTTCAGCGACAAGAGCACTGATTTCCGCACCAATACCCAGCGTTTTCACCGCTTCGTAAACGCACATCAGCTTTGATGTTTTTTTGACACTTGCAATGATGGTTTCACGGTCAATCGGGCGCACCGAGCGCAGATCAATCACTTCAACATTGATGCCTTCTTTGGCAAGTTCTGTCGCTGCATCCAGTGCCTTATGCACCATGATCGCCGAGGCGACGATAGTAAGGTCTGTGCCTTCACGCACCACTTTCGCCTTGTTGAGCGGAACCGTGTAATAACCTTCTGGCACTTCGCCCTTCATCTTGTAAAGCAGCTTGTGCTCGAAAATCATCACCGGATCAGGGTCTTCAACGGCGGCCAGCAACATGCCTTTCATGTCATAAGGCGTTGCAGGCTGAACGACTTTCAAACCCGGCACATGGCCAAGCCATGCCTCAATACTCTGGCTGTGCTGCGCTGCGGCACCAGTGCCCGAACCCGCAGGAAAACGCATCACCAGAGGTACAGAAACCGCACCGCCCAGCATGTAGCGGATTTTTGCGGCCTGATTGACGATCTGCTCCAGCGCCAGCGCGGCAAAATCGGAGAACTGAAACTCAAAAATCGGGCGCATACCGGTCAGCGCCGCACCGACGGCCACACCGGCTCCGCCAAGTTCGGAGATCGGCGTATCCATAACGCGATCTTCACCGAAACGGTGTACCAGATCACCGGTAACCTGAAAGGCACCGCCATACACACCGATATCTTCACCCATCAGAAACACGCGGTCATCGCGTTCCATAGCAATGGCCATGGCTTCCTGAATAGCCTGTGAATAGCTCAACTCACGGGTTGTCGTGCTCATATTTATCAGTCCGTGTATACGTCGCGTGTCAGATTATGAAGGTCAGGCGCTGGGCTGTTCTTGGCGAACTCGATTGCGTCTGCGATCTCTTTTTCGACAGTGGTGCGGATTGTTTCAATCTCGGCATCATTGATGAAGCCGTATTCCTTCAGATCGGCCTCGAAACGGGCGATCGGATCACGATTGGTCGCCCAGTCCTCGATCTCTTCCTTGGTGCGGTAACGATTGCGATCACTCTTGGAATGACCGCGCAGACGATATGTCTTATTCTCAATCAGCGTCGGCCCCTCACCGCGACGGGCACGTTCAACCGCCTCATGGGTGGCTTCGGCAACATCGGAAAGATTGTTCCCGTCAACGATTACGCCCGGCATATTATAAGCGACAGCGCGGTCGGCAATATTTTCAACTGCCGTCGAGCGTTTGGTCGATGTCGACATGCCATAACCGTTGTTTTCACAAACAAACACCACCGGCAATTTCCAGACAGAGGCCATATTCAGTGCTTCGTGGAAGGCGCCTTCATTGTTTGCACCGTCACCAAAGAAGGAAATTACGACTTTACCGTTTTTCTGCTTCTTGGCAGAAAGCGCAGCACCAACAGCAATCGGAATGCCTCCACCGACAATACCATTGGCACCGAGATTACCCTTGGATACGTCAGCAATATGCATGGAGCCGCCACGGCCTTTACAATAGCCGGTTTCCTTGCCGAAAAACTCGGCAAACATGCGGCCGATATCAGCGCCTTTGGCAATACAATGGCCATGGCCGCGATGGGTCGAGCCGATCATGTCATTGTCTTCCAGCGGCAGACAAACCCCCATCGCGCTGGCTTCCTGCCCGATCGACAAATGCATCGTGCCGTGGATCAGCCCGCGCATATAACTTTCTTCTGCGCCCTCTTCAAAACGGCGGATGAGATACATTTTATGCAGGGCTTCTTTGAGCTTTTCCGGTGAATATTCACGGAAAGCAAAAGGCAGATTGCGTAATTCGCCCTTCACTCCGTCTTCCGTCTGAGCTTTTTTGACCTGAGCCATCAAAGTTTACTCCTCAAGGCACCTTGCAGACTTTCGGACAGGTTCCGGAAGTTGCAATCGCCGTATTATCGAAATTCAGATGTATCAGGCGCCGTAGACGAGCTTATCCTGACGGGCGCGCAATTCGGCAATTTTGGAATTCGGAGCCACAGCCGCATTGGCATATGTGATCAACTCACCCTTTTTAATCGGGGCAATTACTGTACCGCCCTGCAGCAGGCCACACGGAATGGCTTTGGCAGCGCGCGCTTCACCGGCTGTCATAATCCATGCGCGGTAGCAATATTCACCGATCGCATCGAGGCTTTCACCAATTGCCATGTCTTTTTTGGCTACGGCAGCGACTTCAGCAACAGGCTTATCCAACGGCACCATATCCGGTTTGCCGTAGAGGACAACGCGTGCGCAAGTCAGTGGCACTTCCAGTGACGTCAGGTGATACGGACGATGGAAGGTAAAGTAAGGACCTTTGCCCATTTTAAGGTCTTCCATACGCTCAGAAATACGCGGATGGGACATGTCAGCAACCACGAACACACCAGGCGCAACACCTTTGCCGATAGTATAATCGACCACACCAACCTTAGACAGCACACCACCGTCTTTCTCAGGAATAAGGGTGGAGGAAAGCTGGTCCAGTGTTGCTGCCGGACCGTGCATGCCGGCCTTATCAGGAACCAGCCCGGTGGCATTGGCAATGGCTGCCATTTCCACCATGGTTTTGGAACCGTCAACAAATTCCACCAGCATACGCACGTTCATGTTACGGCGAATTGCTTCTTCCATATAGGCATCCGGCACCGCATCAATATTGAGCGGATTGTTCTTGCCTTTACCGGCAGCAACAATCGGATGTCCCATAGCGGAAACGAATTCAATCAATTCCATGCAAGATGAAGGCTCGTCACCGGCGCCGAGGGAATAGGTAACGCCAAGGCGCTCCGCTTCACTTTTCAGGTAGGCACCGATGGTGACATCTGCTTCAACATTCATCATCACGAGATGTTTGCCGTGCTCCATCGCGCGCAGGCCGATTTCCGCACCAACAGCGGGAACGCCGGTCGCATCGATCACAACATCAATCAGGTCATTTTCAAGGATCAGATCGGCATTATCTGTCACCGCAACCTTATGCGCTTCCATAGCAGCAGTCAGTTCGGATGCAGTATTCGCTTCACGGCCATGGCCGCTTTCCTGATAGGCAATGTCTACGGCCTTAAGCGCATTCGGCACGCGCAGTTCGGAAATTGCGCCGATTTCAATGCCTGGCATATGCGCGACACGGGTCACAATATCAGTGCCCATTTCGCCGGAACCGATCAAACCAATGCGGATTGGCCGGCCGGTATCCGCACGCGCTTTCATATCGCGGGCAAGCCCTGTCAGAGCAACATTTGTCGTCATGAAATCCTCCTGTGAGCGCTTATGCTTATTCAGCCGCTCTTTCTGATTTTATCAGCTTGCCTTATCGATTAAGTAACATTTGTATTTAAGTCAATACCTATGTTCATATTCCTGATTTGCAAAACCGTCGCACAAGAAATGCACAGGATACCCTGCAACGTAAAAAGCAGGCGCTCAAAACACCCTTTTCAGAGCTAGTATCAGCAGGAAAAGCGCGTGAAACATGAATTTTTGCTCTCTCCATTAGACGAGTGAAGAGCCCCGATTGACTTGAGCATAAATATCACAGATAAACTTTAGTATAAATAAAAAGACAAATGTTAGTTCACGGCATACTAATTCTCTTACATATCCCGGGAGGCATGGAGATATGAATGAATTTCTTAATGGACTAAAATCTGCGATCGACACATTGGGGCCCACAGTCCTGCTGCCAATCGTAATCTTTATTATCGCCGTTATCCTCGGCGCGAAGGTCGGCAAAGCTTTTCGTGCTGCTGTTACCATCGGCGTGGCTTTTATCGGTATCAATCTGGTGCTGGGATTGATGTTCACCTCAATCGGCGAGGTAGCACAGGCAATCGTTACCAATACAGGTATTAAGCGGGATATTGTGGATGTCGGCTGGCCTTCTGCCGCTGCCATTGCATTTGGTTCTTCTGTCGGACTTTGGGTTATTCCGGTAGGTATTCTTGTTAATATTGCGCTGCTGCTGATGCGCTGGACCCGTACCCTGAACGTAGACGTGTGGAATTTCTGGCACTTTGCATTTATTGGTTCACTTGTCGTGGCTGCTACTGACAATCTGGCCTATGGCATCGCTATTGCTGCATTGGTCGCCGCATTGTCACTGCTGTTTGCCGACTGGTCAGCCCGTGCTGTTCAGCAATTCTATGATGTGCCGGGGATTTCCGTACCACATATTGCTTCAGCACAAATTCTGCCAATTGCCATTATTGTTAATTGGGTTCTGGATCGTATTCCGGGCATCAACAAGGTCAATATCAGTACTGAAACCATTGAGCGCCGTTTTGGTGTTTTTGGTGAGCCGGTTGTCCTCGGCCTGATTATCGGTCTGGTTCTCGGTACCATCGCTTTTTACAATGCCGGTGATTTTGGTACGGTTCTGGCAAAAATACTCGGCACCGGCATGACACTGGCTGCAGTAATGCTGCTTCTGCCGCGTATGGTAAAAATCCTCATGGAAGGTCTGCTACCGGTATCCGATGCAGCGCAAGAATTTGTGCGCAAGCGTACCGGTGATCGCGAGTTGCTGGTCGGTCTCGATTCAGCAATCCTGATCGGGCATCCGGCAGCAATCTCGTCCTCACTGATCCTTGTGCCGATTGCGATCCTGCTCTCTGTTATCCTGCCGGGCAACCGTGTGATCCTGTTCGCCGATCTTGCTGTTATTCCTTTCATCGTGGCGCTTACAGCTCCGCTTTTGAAAGGCAATGTGTTCCGTATGGTTATTGTCGGAACTATCACTCTGACCATAGGCTTCTATGTAGCGAATGCTCTGGCACCACTGTTTACCAGCGCCGCCGTATCCTCAGGCTTCAAGCTGCCGGACAATGCCTTGCAGATTACTTCGGTGGTCGATGGCTTCCTGTGGATTCCATATGTCATTATTGAAGCAATCCAGTGGCTTGGTGTTGCCGGTATCGGCGTCTTGGCTGTGATTGTAGCAGCACTCTTTGGGCTCTATCGCCGCAATACGCTCGCTTGGGAACGCGCAGCCGGTGCAGCGGACGAACCCGCAGACCAGATATCTGCCTGATCAGAGAAGACTATGCCCCGAGCAATCGGGGCACAGTACGTGTTAATGAGACACCCCCGAATGCAGCCGAACGGAGACACAAGATGGCAAACAGCCTCTTTCATTCCTTGACACCAGATGCAGTTTTTCTTGGTGTCGAGGCCAAAACCAACGAAGAGGTGATCCGCCTTCTGGCCGGTCGGCTGCATCAGCTCGGTTATGTCAAAGACAGCTATGCCGATGCTGTTGTAAAACGCGAGCAATCCATGCCCACCGGCTTGCCACTGGAGCGTGATGACAATGTAGCTGTGCCGCATACCGATCCGGAACATGTTCTGAAAGCCGCGATTGCCATGGCAACACTGCGAAACCCCGTTGATTTTGCCAATATGGAAGATCCGGATGAGACCGTACCTGTCGGCACAGTCTTCCTGCTTGCTATTGACGATAAGGACAAGCAGATTGAAACACTGCAATCCATTATGAGCGCAATTCAGTCAACGGAAATTCTTGATGGTCTGAAACTGGCACAAACATCAGACGATCTCAAGAAACTGCTCAGTTAATTGATATTATAAGGAACGATCCTATGGCCAGACAGAAAACCATTCTCTTTGCCTGCGGCACCGGTGTGGCGACCTCAACAGCTGTCAATGCGGCTGTATCTGAGGAAATGAAAAAGCGCGGACTAACTTTTAACGCTCAGCAGGCGAAAGCTACTGAGGTGCCTTCCCTTGCAGAAAATGTTGATTTCATCGTGTCAACGACACCAATCTCAGCTTCTGTTACCAAACCGGTTATCAAAGGTCTGGCCTTTCTCACTGGTATTGGCAAAGATAAAATTCTTGATGAAATTGAAGCAGAGCTGCGTAAGTAATTTATCACTTATCTGTATGTTTTGAACATGACTGCCGGGCAAGAACAGTTTTCCCTGCCCGGCCAGTCATCTTTAGAGCCGTGCGCGTTTTGCTTCCGGATCATAAGGTGACTCTTCAATCACCCGTGCTTTACGCATCTCTCCCAACACCGGCACATCAAATTCAGCCCCCGGCACCGCCAGTTTTACAGGCAACAACCCCAGCGCAATATCGTGACCGAATGTGTAGGAATAGCTGCCTGAAGTGACGCGTCCGACAAGTTTACCCTGATGGTAAAGCCCCTCATTACTCAACACGCTAAAGCCATCCGCTTCAATCGCCAGCGTTACAATACGCTGTTGAACACCGCGTTCTTTATCTTCCAGCAAAGCCTGACGCCCGATGAAATCACCTTTATCCAGACGGATAAACCGGTCGAGCCCGCTTTCCCATGCACTGAGCTCCGGATTCATATCCCGATACATCGCACGATAGGACTTATCCAAACGCAGAGATTCCAGCGCATGGAGACCAACCAGCCGCAGACCATGCTCCTTACCCGCAGTGAGCAAAGCTTCCAGTAACTGCCGCTGATAGGCCAAAGGATGATAGAGCTCCCATCCCAGTTCGCCTTCATAATTGACACGAAGCAAGCGGACATCGCTGGCAAGGCCAACGGTGCCGGTTTTTATGTCAAACCACGGGAAAGCCTCGTTCGATAGATCAATCTCTGTCAGAGACTGCAGAACGTCGCGCGCTTTTGGCCCCACAAGCGTGAAGCAACCACGGTCATTCGTGACATTGCGTAATGTAACACTGCCATCCGAAGGCAAAAGCTTGGACAAATCATCAAAGTTCCAGCGCTCGGCACGCGGTGTCGAGATCATATAAAAACTGTCTTCGCTCATCCGCGCGACAACATATTCCGCCTGAACAGTGCCTTTTGGGGTCAAATGATGGGTCAGATTGACACGACCGGTTTTCGGCAGGCGGTTAGCGAGAATACCATCCAGCCAGGCCTCTGCCCCTGCGCCGCTGACTTCAAACTTGGTCATTGGTGTCATTTCCACCAAACCGACAGCATTACGTACAGCAGCAACTTCCTCGCCGACATATTTGCCTTTTTCCGTCCAGCGCCAGCTATATTGGTCTTTGGCTTCCACGCCTTCAGGTGCATACCAGTTCGGAATTTCCCAGCCGTTCAGCACGCCCCATACGGCACCAAGCTCATTCAGACGATCATAGGACGGCGCGGTTTTCTGTGGTCGTGCCGCAGGCATATCCTGCCCCGGATAATGCTGCTCGGCATGTGTTCCCCACGCTTCACGCACTTTTTCCCGTGTCCAGTTTTTATTAGCATAATCACCAAAACGGCGCGGGTCGAGCTCGCTCGTATCCAGACTGTTGCCACCCTCGACGATACGCTCGGACAGGTAATAGCCGATTGCCCCACCCCACAGGATGCCGCCCGGCACGCCCTCGGCCAGCCAGACATTGTTTAATCCCCATGCAGGGCCTACCAAAGGCAGCTCATCTGCAGTCATCTGAAACGGGCCGCGCACATTCGCTTTGATACCAACACGCCCCAGTGACGGCACCATATCAATCGCCCGTTCCCAGTTCCATGAAACGGAATCGAAGTCTTCCTCCAGAAGATCAGCACCAAACCATTCAGGAACACCATTTTCGGCAAATAATTGTAAGTGCTCGGTTTTCTCATAAGGGCCGAACATCAGACCGTCGCCTTCTTCACGCAGATAACCTTCAAATCCTTCATCACGAAGGATCGGCATCTCCGGCAACCCCTGACGTTTACGCTCCATGATTTCCGGCACAGCATCTGTAATCCAGTATTGATGGATAATCGGAATAGCCGGTATATCCAGCCCCAGCATTGCCCCGGTCTGACGCGCATAATTTCCGGTAGCGGAAATGACATGCTCACAAACAATGTCGCCCTGATTGGTTGAGATTTTCCATTCGCCATTCGGCAGACGCTCAATGCTGCGCACTTCAGTATTCAGATGGATCTTTGCACCGTGATCGCGCGCACCTTTGGCAAGTGCCATCGTCACGTCAGCGGGTGCAATATGACCATCATCCGGATGATAAAGTGCGCCCAGCATATCATGGTTATTTTCCAGCAGCGGCCAGATTTCACGGGCACGTGCCGGAGAAACCAGTTCCGAGCGAATACCCTGTACTTCAGCCACACTCATATAGCTTTTATATTCATCCATACGGTCGCGCGTATTGGCGATACGCAGCTGGCCGCATTTATGCCAGCCGACATGCTGACCGGTCTCGGCTTCAAGTCCTTCATAGATTTCGATGGATTTCGCGATCATCCGGCCGATATTGATGCTGCGCGCATAAGAAGGGATCAGACCTGCGGCATGCCATGTTGATCCGGCTGTTAATTGTGTACGCTCCAGCAACACAACATCTGACCAGCCGCGCTTTGCCAAACCATAAAGAATGGACGCGCCGACACAACCGCCACCAATAACGACCGCACGTGCATGAGTTTGCATTTCAGGTTCCCTTCAAAATATTGTTTAAGCTTCAGAACAGGCCGTACGGCACTATTCTGAGCCCTTTTAAGTGTTACATTACAGAAGCTTCCTCCATCTGTGAGCTTGATAAAATATTGCGAAAGGTATAACTTCAGATTATGCACAGACTCCGTTCGCTCATCCCATCGGCCAATTATCTGTTCGTCTTTGAAGCCGCTGCACGCCGGCTGAATTTTACGGCTGCCGCTGAGGAACTGAATGTCAGCCAACCGGCAGTCAGCAAGACCATCAAGCTGCTGGAAGAAGCAACTGGGCTGAAACTGTTTCGCAGAGAGCGCAGTCGTCTGGAGCTGACCGCAGAGGGTGAGCGGCTCTATAAAGAAACGCAGGAAACCTTTGATCACCTGCATATGGTGATCTCATCCATGCGTAAGAAACACTCACGGGATATTATCCGCGTTTCGTTTTCGACGTCCTTTGTGCAGCTCTGGTTGCTGCCCCGCCTCAAAGGATTCAAGCAGCTCCATCCTGATGTGGCATTGCGTATTGAAGAAAGCAGCCGTGATAACCAAGATATGCTTGAGGAAGATATCGATATCTCGGCACGATTGGGTAAAGGCAAATGGCCCGGCATCAACGCCTGGCATTTTGTAACCGAAGAAGTCTGGCCGGTTTGCAGCCCTGCTTATCTTAAAGAACACAAATTACCGCTGACGCCACAGGATTTGCTGCAACATACATTGCTGCATTTTGAAGAGCGTCATCGCTCCCGTCTAGGCTGGCGTGAATGGCTCGAACATAATGGGGTCATGGCTCCGCAGATCGAGCAGGATTTTGTGTTCACGGACGCTCTCAGCTCGATCAAGGCAGCCGTTCACGGGCAAGGCATCGCGCTTGGCTGGAAACATCTTGTGCATGATCATATTACTGCGGGCAGACTTGTGCCTGCGATTGATGTCTGCCATCGCTCCGGTGATACGGTGCATCTGGTTATGCCAGCTCAACGGCCACCGAAACGTGGTGCCGAAATTTTCCGTGACTGGCTGTTAATGCAGGGAGCAGATGCTGATCTCAGTTCTGCTGAAACTGTGCATGATATTGCGGCATCACCGCTCGGGTGGACGAACGATTTTGAATGAGTGAGGCGCTATCTGTGCGTGATTAAAAGCTTACGTCTCAGCTTGTCTCATCAGCTTTGCCAAATGCATAGTTCTCAATTTTTGGCACAAATTTTGTCCGGCAATATCCCGTCGGTTTATCACCTACGGACACACCCGTATTTAAGATACCGGCCTGATATTCTGGCGAAAACAGCGAATAAGGATAAGCAGGCTGCACGGCACTGGCATCATCCAGCAGAGCGCGCAGTTCCGGCGGAATTGTAAAATCAAGCGCTGACAGATTATCATCAAGCTGTGTTATTTTACTGGCGCCAATAATTGCAGCGGCAATACCGGGTTGGGTCGCGACCCAGTTCAGCGCAACCTGCGCCATAGATTTTCCCATCGTGTCGGAAACATCTGCGAGTGCTGCCACGATGCGCATATTGCGCTCTGTAAACAATCCCAAGCCATTCGCATCATCATTGTTCAGGCGTCCTTGTCCGCCAGACCGGTATTTTCCGGAAAGCAGCCCCATAGCCAGCGGGCTCCATGCGGTAATGCCCATCCCTAAGGTCTGCCCCAGCGGCACAAATTCCTGCTCAATATTGCGCTCTACCAGAGAGTAAGGCAGTTGCAGATTAATCGGTTGTGCAAGCGCATGCGCTTCAGCCCATGTCATTGCACGGGCAGCATACCATGCGGGTACATCAGACAGGCCATAATAACGGATTTTACCGGCACGGATTAAATCATCAAAGGTCCGCACAACCTCTTCAACCGGCGTCATGCCATCCCAAGTATGCAGCATATAGAGATCGATATAGTCGGTTTTCAGCCGCTTTAATGAGGCATCCACTGCCTGCATCATATTCTTCCGGCCATTGCCACCGGAATTCGGATTTCCAGGCTGCAGGTTATTGGAATATTTTGTTGTAAGCACAACATGATCACGCAGTCCGGCATCTTCAATATACTGACCGATCAGACTTTCGCTTAAACCCGCTCCATAGGAATTGGCCGTATCGATAAAGTTACCACCCTTATCGATATAGTGATGAAAAATAGCACGGGCATTATTTTCATCCGTTCCCCAAGAGCCACCAATGCCCCGAATACCGGCATTGCCAAAGGTCATTGTGCCCAATGCAAGGCGACTGACGCGTAACCCCGACCGGCCAAGCAAGTAGTAACTGTCGAGCGTCATGATAAGCACCTTATGAAACGGACTGTCTGTCATTCTTCATTGAAAGAAACGGAGCAACAATGGCTATCCTTGTTGCAGTAAGCAAAAAGAATTCAACTGCTGCTCCGCCTCTGTAAACGCGTCTATTCGATCAGCATCGGCTCGCCGGTGTCGCCTGCTTTTTCATCAAGACCATAGGATTTCAGGATTGCTGCAATCGTCCCGTCTTTATGCATATCCTGAATATTGGCATCCAGTGCCGTACCAAAATCAGTTGCGCTTTTGGCGTAAGGAAGACTTGCCTGTGCAGCCTCTTTGGTGGCACGAATACGATCATCCGGCTGTGCAATTTCAATTTTCACATCTTTAAGAGAGCCGTTTTTCGCGGCATATGCGCCATTTGAATAGCCGTCGATCCCGATATCAATACGCCCCGACTGAAGATCCTGATGCATATTTACCGAATTCGGATATAGTCGCAGATCTGCGCCCAGCATTTTCTTGGCATCCGTGACCCAGAGATAGCCCTGAACGGTGCCGACCTTCTTGCCGACCAGATCTTCAACAGTTTTTACCCCGTCTTTCGAGTAAAGACCCATCTGATCTTTATAGAGCGGATAAGACAGGTTCATCACTTTGGCGCGCTCCGCCGTACGATACCAGTCCCCTGTTGTAATGTCGGCCTGACCGGATAAAACATACTGAATAGCCGCCGCCGGATCGACAGCAATCGGCTTGACTGTCAGACATTCGCGCTTTGCAAATTCTGTGGCGATGTCGCCATCCAGACCACGCATCGCACCACTCTCATCGATAAAAGAATGCGGCGCATAATTGGTAACCGCAATTGTCAGAACCCCGGGTGTTATTGTTTTAAACTCATGTTTTGGCTTACAGTCCTGCGCCTGTGCAACAGATGCCAGCAGCAGCGCCGCAGCGGCTCCCGTAAGTGTCTTTTTCCAAATTGCGTTGATCATCTTTATTCCCCTTTTTTGTCTTTACTTTATCGGATGGTATAAGCGGATGAACGTCTTTCCACATAGGAAACAATCCACGCTGCCGGTACACAAATACTGGCATACAGCAGTCCTGCGAGCAGAAGCGCAGGCATATAGCGGAATGTATTCGACCCGATCTCATAAGCATTGCTAACCAGTTCAGGCAGAGCAATCGTGAAACAAAGCGAAGTTCCCTGAAAAATAAGAATGGCAAATGCCAAGAGTGCCGGAAGTGCGACACGCAATGCTTGCGGCAACAGGACAAAGCGCAATTCATCCAAAGCACTGAACCCCATTGCCTCGGCAGCTTCTTTCTGTCCGGCGGGGATGGCATGCAAACTGGCACGAATAATCTCACTGGTATAAGCGCCGGTATTCCACGCCAAAGCCACGACAGCAGCACCGAACGAACTCATGGTCAATCCGGTCGAAGGCAAGCCGAAATACATAAATTGCAGCAGAACAAGTGCCGGAGCGCCGCGCCCTACTTCGACCAGAAACAGGCTCAGGATACGCCATGCGCGTGTTTTGGCTTCAACACCAAGTGCCAGTAAAAGCCCGAGCGGCACGCCAATAATCAAACTGCATGTTGCTACTTGCAGGCTGATTTTCAATCCGCCGAGCAGAGCCGGCATCCATTCGTGAAATTCTTCAAGTGTCGGAAACATCAGCGTGCCACCTTCGCTCGTAAATAACGATCAGCAGAACGGGACAACCACGCAATCGGCAGGCTCATAAAAATATAAAACAAGCCAACCAAAGCAAAGACCTCAATCCCCTTGAAAGTCAGCTGCGACAACTGATTACCGCGAAATGCAAGATCGGTAACCCCGATTGTCGATGCCACAGCCGTTTCCTTCATCAAGCCAATCAGATAGCTCGCGGAAGACGGCAGAGCGACACGAAAGGCCTGCGGTATCACCACATCAATCAATGTATGGCGTCTGCTGAAATTAAGCGCCGTTGTCGCTTCCCATTGACCATGGTGCAAAGATGCAAGCGCTCCGCGATAAATCTCAGCCATATTGGCACCGGCGATCACACCAAGACCGATCAGGGCTGCAAGGAGCGGATTAATCGGCATTAAGCTCATGCCCACGCCGAAAAAGATAATAAACAGCCACAATATTGGCGGCAGCGCCCGCACGATCTGAATGAAAACTGCGGCAGTCCAGCGGAAAGGTGCAAAGGTGGATTTTCTGGCTGCAACCAATGGCACACCCAGCAAACAACCGATTGCAAAGGCACCGAATGTCAGAACAACCGTCCATGGCAGACCGCTGAGAATAAGCAAAACATTGTCAACTGTCATCGGTCATGCACCGCCCGCAAAAACCGTTTGGTGCGCTCTTCCTGCGGATTGCGCATAATATCTTTTGACGGGCCTTTCTCGATAATTTTTCCGTCAGCCATAATCATAACTGTATCGGAAACATTTTCGGCAAAGCCCATTTCATGAGTAACGACCAGCATTGTCATGCCGCTTTCGGCAAGCTCACGCATAACGGCCAGTACTTCCAGCCCCAGTTCAGGATCAAGCGCGGAAGTCGGCTCATCAAACAGCATTACCTGCGGATTGAGTGCCAAGGAGCGCGCAATTGCGATACGCTGCTGTTGCCCGCCGGAGCACCGGCCTGGATATTGATGGGCCTTATCCGCAAGACCAACACGGTCAAGCAATTGCATGGCCCGCTCTTCGGCTTGTTTACGGCTGCATTTCAGCACACGCTCTTGCGGCAGGCTGACATTGCGCAACACACTTAAATGCGGAAACAGATTAAAGGACTGAAACACCATACCTACACCACTGCGCAGTTCTTTCAGCTGCGCGCGCTGTGGCGGCTTTGTTGCATCGAGCTGAAGTTTACCGACAGTCAGCAATCCGCCGTCCGGTTTTTCCAGATAGTTGATACAGCGAAGTAATGTGCTTTTACCTGATCCGCTCGGCCCGATAATCGCAAGCACTTCCCCCTGCTCGACCTCAAGATCAATATCTTCAAGGACCTTGTGAGAACCGAAATGTTTGCTTAGTTTTTCAAGGCGTATGAGTTTTTCTGTAGCGGCAGAAGCGTTTGCCATTCCTGATGCCATAACCGGCTGAACTGCACTCAACGGCTCTCCCCCTCTTCCACAACAATCGTCACAATGTATGGAATTGATAGATAAATTGCACCGGAGACAGCGTTCTTATTGAGCTTTATTCTTCCGGTCGTGTTCCCATGTTATGACACGATAGTGCCGAACCGATAGATTACCAATGCAAAAAAAGTCCGGCACCCGATAACCTGAAGTAATGACCTCACCGCTTGAAATCAGCATGGCACGTATTCGCTTACAGACCCGATTTTATTGACGTGTAAATGCAAGTTGAACGGCCAGACCCGCGAATGCTATTGCAAATCCGCGTTGCATCCGGCTCTGCACAGCAACACTGGAAAGAACATATTGCCGAACGGAAGCTGCAAAAACGCCATAAGCTGAAAAGACCATGAAAGTAAGCAGCATAAAGATCAAGCTTAACTCCAGCATCTGACCGAAAGCAGGCCCGTTTCCAGCTGAAATAAATTGCGGAAGAAAGGCAAAAAAGAAGATCGAAAGTTTTGGATTCAGTACATTAATCAGAATGGCTGAACGGATCACTTGTCCTTTGTTCTTCTGATCTGTTTCTTGCCCGCTGAGGCTTAGCCTTCCATGTCCATGGAACAGAACCCATGCCATATAAAGCAAATAGATTACACCAAGATATTTAATCAGCTGAAAAACCATCACGCTCGTATAAAGAAGTGCGGCCAAACCGCTTATTGCTGCAATCATATGCGGGATTATACCCATTGTGCATCCGAAAGCAGCAACGAAACTGGCACGCATACCACCGGAAAGACCTGCCGCAACCGTATATATCGCGCCCGTTCCGGGCGTTGCTATAATAACTAAAGATGTGAAATAAAATTCCGGCGTCATGCTACACTACCCTTCCTGAGTTTAACTTCAGGCCAAGTCAACCGCAGCGCCTCAACCAGTGAAAACATTAGAGCAGCGACATCATCACCCGCATCGTCATGCAAAGCTTCCGCAACGATCAAAACGCGTTCGGTTTGCTTTTGAACCGCAGACCAACCACTCTGACGATTGGTCCAGCGTCGTGCATGAGCACGCCTTGCATCATCCGCAAAAATCACTTCACCTTGTTCAGGATTTTCAATTTCACCGCTAAAGCTCTCATATGCCTCATCGCCATGAGCAAAGCAAACACACAGGTTACCTTCAATTCTGTCAAGATCGAACACTGCGACCGGTATTGCATAGGCAAGCGACAGGCTGTTACACAAGTCAATCAGCGGGTGGAGTTTTGGAAGTGAACCCTCCTTACGATAGCGCCGTAATAACGCTTCTGAAGCACAACGATATTGCGTTGGTTTAAGTCCCATTGTGGAAAAAGCGCGCCGCCATGCCTGAATTTCAGGGAATTCGCTTTCACCGAAGACGGAAAGCCGATGGTTGGCGACAGCCATCAGACCGTTAATTATAGTGGACGGTACTGCGTTTGCATTTATACCCTCTGCAAACAAAGCACGGGCCTGTAGTTGCGGGAAACGCTGGTGTATCCCAACGGCATAATAAAACTGAATGGACATGTTCTGGTCTCGTTGATTAAACAATCATCTGACCAGTTTCATTTCATGTAGTCTTGAAGGAAATTGCAGTTCAACGCATCGCCGTGGCGTACTGTCCCGGAGACATACCGTAAGCGCTTACAAAAAGCCGGGTCATGTGACTCTGATCAGCAAACCCTGATGCATGAGCGGTGTTCGTAAGTGTTTCTCCGGATGCGATCATTCTGCGCGCCCGAAGTAATCTGCGCTGGACTAAATAAGCGTGAGGGGTGAGACCCGTAAGTCGTGAAAATCCACGTATAAGCTGGAACTGGCTAACCCCTCCGATTGCCGCTAACTCGTTCAGTGAGAGTTGCGAAACAGGATCGTCATCAATGCGGCTACGCGCTTGTTTAATTGCACTGGGAACATTAAGCTCACGCTCGCCGGAATGTTGACGGATGAGGCGTTCCAGCAGGATGAGCAGTTTTTCAGCAGCTTCAATTTCACTATTGCCCCCATTCTTATCGGTAACAGCACGAAACAACAACCGGAAACCCGCTGCGGCTGCCCGATCAGTCAGAGCAGGGTGCGTGAGCTCTGCCATCGTAATTTTACCGTCACTCAAAATGTGTATCGGCTCAGCAAGTGCTGCCGGATCAAAATACAGCATTTTCCATGCGCGGCCGACATCGCCGACAGGTGAGCCATCATGTACTTCCCCGGGATTGACAGTAATCACATCTCCGGCCTCAGCTTCGACAATACCTCGTCCGCTCAATGATTTTTGAGCGCCACGAATGATTACACCAATACCGAATTGATCATGAGTATGACGGCCGAATTTATGTGTTGAATCCGCTATCACGGCTTCCACATCCGTCATGTCGCAACGAATAATTTGGAATCGTCCTTTGCTCATCTGGCAATACTACTCTGAGGTATCTTCATGAACCATAAATGTGTTGTAAGATCCGCAGCATCAACGATCGGTATCGGGGTTTTCCAGTTACTCACGGAGTAGTCTGTCTGCGCTGAAGCTAAATGAAAGTGCTCATTTCAGATCTCACTTGTCAGATTTTTCTGAAGTAACTGCATTGCTTGCTCATGACAGACAACTGAGCCCGCGGCCACGACGAGTGGTCCTGAGCTCAATTTTAATGGTAGGCCATTCCAGTCTGTTATAACTCCGCCAGCACCTTCAATGACCGGAACCAGAGCACAAAAATCGTAAGCATCGAGATTGCCATCAATACACAGGTCAATAAAACCACGCGCCAATGAAATATAGCCTATACAACCACCGTCACGGACGGACCAGTTAACGGCATTCTTCAACCGCTCGGCACCCGGCTCATCCGGTTTTTGCGCATTATTAGTCCAATCAGATAACACCGCCTGCTCAAGCATCAAACAATCGCGAACCCTCACCGGTTTACCATTGCATAATGTTGGACGACCAGTAACTCCGACAGCTCGCAACCGTGCTATAGGTGCTTCGATGATACCCAAAACAGGTTTTTCCAGATAACATAACGCAATAAGTGACCCAAAAGTGGGTAATCCGGCAGTAAAGGAACGGGTACCATCTATTGGGTCAATTACCCATATAAAATCCTTGTCCAATCCTTGTGACCCGAACTCCTCTCCCAGAATTCCGTGTTCGGGATAATGCACAAGAATTTCTTTACGCAAGATTGCTTCAATACGCTTATCGATCTCCGTAACCGGACTACCATCACCCTTTTTCTCGTAATCAAAGCCTGTCTCATAAGCTTCAATCAAAACAGGTCGTACTAAATCAGCCAAATGTTCGGCAAAAGATACATACTCATCTAGACACTGCATGAAATTTTACCCAATTTAATTGCAAAAGCGACTAACTAGTTATTAAACAACTCGATTGCCTGCGCATGTATTGCGGAATCCCCTGCGGCAATGATCTGCCCCTCCCAATCAAGCGTGATCGACTGACCATCCCAGTCACTCACAACTCCTCCTGCACCCTCAATAATCGCAATCGGGGCAAAAACGTCATAAGTATTAAATCCGGCATCAACAGCAATATCTGTCTGACCACGAGCCAGGCAACCATATGCATAGCAGCTGCCGCCATATTGGGTGTACCGTGCGGCTTGATTAAGTTTAGCCAATGACTTCAGTTCGACTTCAGACATAAAACCGGGGTTAGAACTGGTCACAAAAGCGTTTTCCAGTTCAACAAGCGGACGACAACGAATAGCCCGGTCGTTATGATGTGCACACATGCCGGCAATGCCCGTCAGACGCTCACTGGTTGCAGGGAAATCCATAATCCCTGTCCATGGCTTACCATTTCTGGCAACGCTGATCAGAGTCCCATAGACGGGTATTCCGGCAATAAACGGTGCTGTTCCATCAATAGGATCGATCACCCAGACAAATTCCTTATCCAAGCTGATTGCGCCGAATTCCTCGCCCAGAATACCATGATGGGGATACTTAGCCTCAATCATTTCACGCAACCGCATTTCAATAGCCCGGTCAGTCGCTGTGACAAAACTTGCATCGGCTTTAATATCTATTTCGTGCGAATACCGGATTGCATTGAGCAAAATTGTTCGGCTTGTATCAGCAAGTACTTCTGAAAAATCCAGAAATTCGTCCGCTAAATTTTTATCCATAAATCACCTATTTATGCAAAATCTGGCTCAGGAATGTTTTGGCGCGTTCGCTCTGAGGATTGTCAAAGAATGCTTGCGGCGTTGCAGTTTCAACAATTTGGCCGGCATCCATGAAAACGATTTTATCCGCGACTGATCGTGCAAAGCCCATTTCATGCGTCACACAAATCATCGTCATGCCTTCGCGTGCCAGATCAATCATCACATCCAGCACTTCTGAAATCATTTCCGGATCAAGGGCAGAGGTTGGCTCATCAAACAACATAACTTCGGGGTTCATACATAAAGCCCGGGCAATCGCAACGCGCTGCTGCTGTCCCCCTGAAAGCTGTATCGGATATTTATTGGCCTGATCTGGAATTTTTACTCGTTCCAGATATTTCATCGCTGTTGCATGAGCCTCAGGTTTACTCTTTTTACGAACAAGACGCTGTGCAAGCATCAGGTTTTTCACAATGGTGAGATGTGGAAACAGATTAAAATTCTGGAAAACCATGCCCACTTCACGACGTACTGCATCAATCTTATTATTATCATTTGTCAGCTCATGACCATTTACCGTGATACGTCCGCTATTGTGCTCCTCCAGCCTGTTAATACAGCGGATCATTGTCGACTTCCCGGAACCGGACGGCCCACAAACAACCAGACGCTCACCTTTATTAACCACAAGATTGATGTTTTTTAGTGCCTGAAAAGCTCCGTAATGCTTGCATACGTCTTCAAGAACAATAGTCTCATGAGAAGCTACCATATCAGCTTTCCTTTTTTAAATAACGGCCAGTTGCCTGTTCAAGTTTTCCAAACCCGGTCTGAAAAACCCATGCCATAATCAGATAAATAAGCGCGGCCGCTATGAAGACCTCATAGGGAGCAAATGTTTTAGCAACAATTGTGCGGGCGACACCGGTAATGTCCATAAGTGTCACAGTGCTGGCCAGTGCCGTTGCCTTCATCATAGAAATAAATTCATTTCCATAAGCAGGTAATGAAATACGGATGGCAATTGGTGCTACAACATGGACAAAACGCTGGCGTGTTGAAAGACAGAGAGCTTTAGCAGCCTCATTAACACCTCGGTCAACACCAAGCACACCACCGCGCAAAATCTCGGACACATACGCCGAGGAATTGAGCGACAAGGCCAAAAAACAACAGCCAAACGGTTCGCGCAACAAAGGCCAAAAGATACTGTTACGCACGAATTCAAACTGCGGCAGGCCGTAGTAGATAATGAAGATTTGTACCAGGATAGGTGTTCCGCGCAGGAAGTAGATATAAGCCATTGCCGGCCACGCGAGGTACCAACGCCCGCTAATCCGCAGCAATAATATACCAACTGCAAGGATCATTCCCATAACAGAGGAAAGAACTAATAGTTTAAGCGTAATCCAGATGCCGCTGGCAATAAGGGGTAAACTCGACGCAACGAGGCTCAAATCAAAGCTCATACTGCTCTCCTCATATGACGATTGGCGTATTGTTCCAGACCGGCAACCGAGACAGTGATAAAAGTCGTGATTGCCAGATAGATCAGCGCCACCACCATATACATTAGGAACGGCTGATGCGTGACGGCTGTTGCCATCGCACCGACGAAGACAATTTCTTCAAGCCCGATAACCGAAATGAGGGCTGTATCTTTCATAATTGATAGCAAATGGTTGCCAAAATTTGGCAAAGCCAGACGCCACATTTGCGGAACACGCACATAGAAAAAAGTCTGCGCTTTTGAAAGACCCAGAGCATGTGCTGCTTCGACCTGCCCCTCGGGCACACCAAGAAATGCACCACGAAAAGTTTCAGTCATATAAGCACCGACAATAAAGCCGATTGCTGTTGCGCCAGCCCAAAACGGCGGCAGATCAACAAACTTAATTTGCGGATTAAAAAGCTGTATAAACCAAGTCAGCGAAATTGCTGTTCCGTAATAAAAGATCAGCAAAACAATCAGTTCCGGCGTTCCGCGAAAAATAACTGTATAAGCATTAGCAAAGAAACGAAGCGTGCGATTTCGCGATAGTTTAGCTGTCGAACCAATTAATCCAAAAATAACAGATAAAATCAGGGCAACTACGAATAATTTCAAAACAACTAATGTTCCGAAAAAGAAATCATCCCACCATCCTGAAAGTACAGTCATTACAATCCTTTCCACCGAAGGCACATTGTAATAAAAAATAAATTTGCTGAACTAATACTGAAACTTGCGTCTCAATTTTTGCAAATCTTTTATTTTGGGGCTTACAATGTGCATTTCTGGATCATTCAATTATTTATCCGGGTAATAAATGACACGATCGGTTAGCTCGCAAGAATGCTATCAGCATCTTGCAAATGATCAGAACCGGAAAGTACGATCAGAGCGGCCTCTGTGCAGAGGTATTATAATTCCGCCCTGATCCTTCATTATTATACTGCTTCCACAAAACTGAATTTTGCTTTTTAAAAGCAGAGTAAAGCATTAATTGGCTTCAATACCCTGCCAATTTTCCGGATTAATATTGAATGGGAAATACTTATGGCTGAATTTTTCCAGATCGCCGTTTTTGATCAAGGTTGCCAAAGCATTATTCACACGCGCCATCAGCTCTTCAGAACCTTTTTGCGCGCCAATTCCCACGCCTTCACCAAAATATTCTTTTTTATCAATAACCGGTGAAACGAATTCAAAACCAGAACCATTTTCCTGACTGAGGAAATCAAGGTAGGCTTTCATAGGATTAGTAATAGCGATATCTACACGACCGCTACGTAAATCCAGCAACATCGCCTGACCACTATCATAAAGCTGAATATTGGCGTCCGGAAGTTCAGCTTCAATCCACTTGTTATAGGTTGTGGCCCGTTCAACGCCAACTTTCAGCCCTTTAAAATTATCAGGAATAACATTTCCTGCTTCATCAAAAAGATTCAGATTTTTACCCTTTGGGCCCAGGAAACGGCCAATTGATACTCGGTAAGGTATTGAGAAATCAATTTTCTCAAGCCGCTCTTTTGTAATCGACAAAGATGCAATGATCAGATCAAATTTATTCGCCAACAGAGCCGGTATCATCCCATCAAACTGCTGACAGACATATTCCAGATCTGCTCCGATGAGTTCAGCAACGCCTTTGGCTACATCCACATCATAGCCAGCCATTTCTCCGGTAGGCAGACGATAATTAAATGGTGCATAGGTACATTCCATGCCAACACGCAATGTCTCAGCCTGAGCTACATTTGGCTGGAATGGCATAAAAGAAATAGCGGAGAATGCTGTCAGCATTCCGTATAAAGCAAGCTTCTTAACTGACATAACAGGGTTCCCTCAAATATTTTTTATTTTCTTGCGGATCAAAAAAATCCTCCAATATAAAATTCTCGATCAGCAATTATTTGATAAATGTTCAGTAAATCTGCGTGCAATGTTATCCCCCCAAAGGATGATGGCTTATTCCATCCCGGAGCTATCACCTTCAATGTTTTTTGATCTCTGACGCCCACCATTCTCAAGAAAAATTACAATTTAAATATATAACTAATATAAATAATATTTATTGATTTTAATTCTTATTTAACTTGATAATAATCGAGAATAATTTCACAATTAAAGGTAGTTCAATTATTTTATTATCGATTAAAACTGAGAATAAAGATGAAATTTGAAAATTTTTCTGTGGCATCATAATATATTTTGTAAGGTGCACTAATTTTTATTTAATTCATCATATGAAGGATCTGGCGATCGTTGACCGGTTCTTTTTTGTATCGACTTCAAAAACAGTGAAAACAACTCCTGTTGCGTCGACAGACCTAGTTTCGCGTATAAGTTTTTACGATGTGTTTTCACCGTAGCAATTGAAATCCCCAGATTATAGCCGATGGATTCACTGGAGTGCCCTTTTAGGATCAAATGGGTTACTTCCCGTTCACGTGGGCTGAGAGTGTCCTGACAAAAGCCGTTGAGCAGATAATCAAATGTCAGAATCTCGGTGTCCTGACGTTCAGCTTTTTTCACGTGCTGCCAAATTCGCCGGTACAGCGCATAGATGATTGGTGCGATACTGCTCACAGTCTGTATGTGTAAATCTGAAAATCCGCCCTGACTGACTTTTCTTGACAGGCTAATTTCCGCCATATCACCTTCGGGTAATTCAATCGCAACAATCAACTCCTCCATACCTGCAGGCCAGCCATAGGTACGATATCCCAGCTCTTCATCCTCATGTCGGTGAACATTGAGGTGCTTATAATGATCTGAGCTAAAATATGCATCCGGAGCTAATTCCGTGATCCGGTAGATGCCCGTTTTTAATCCACCAAGGTAAGCATTATAGACCGGATTAAGAATATATGTTCCTTCAAAATAATGCTCCAGCGCCCTCTTTGCCTGTATATTCTTAAACGTATCAGCAATATAGACCGGCGCTGTATCCTTCCTGTAAACTGCTGACATTGCCAGATTGAAAGGCATGATCCGGTTAATTGCGTCAAGCAATATATAAGGACCGTCAGTATGATCAAATCGCTCGATTGCCTGGGCAACAGCAAGGATAAAATCATCAGTTTTTGTCACCAGAATCCTACCTCAATGGGTTTAGCCGGCTTGGAAAAAGCCCAAGCCGGCATCTTGTATAAAATCGTCACCACTTTCATGATATCCACTATTTGCAGATCATCAATGCGCATAGCTTGTAATAATTTTTTCAATAGCGCTTAAAGCTTGTTCAATTTCGGCCTGCGTATTGTAATGCGCAATACCTAAGCGGACAACGCCTTCATTTTCATCCAGGCCGAGCAACAATGCTGCCTCATAGGCATAGTTATGCCCTGACCAACAATAAATATTCTCAGCAGCCAGTGCCTCTGCGATCACATGGGTTGAAATATTTGCATGAGTAAAGGAAACAGTAGGGACACGATGTGCAAACTGCTCCGGGCTCGTAATGCCCTGAATAGTCACACCTGCAATTTTGTTTAGTCCGGAGATAAGCAGCTTTGTTAATTCCATCTCATAGGCGTCGAAGCTGGTATAGGCACCCTGCAATTTCTCCTGTCGTGTTCCGCTGTGACCCGTGGCTTCGCCCAACCATTCCAGATAGTTCACTGTCCCTATAAAACCGGCAAGTAATTCCGTCTGAGGTGTGCCTGTTTCAAAGCGTTCCGGCAAAGCGTCACTGGCGCAACGGCACTTATATGGCTCCAGTGAAGCAAGCAACTCCTCACGTCCCCAGACAATCCCTAAATGCGGGCCAAAAAACTTATAAGACGAGCAGGCAAGGAAATCACAACCTAACGCCTGCACATTAGGCAAACGGTGCGGCAATAATTGTACGGCATCAACATAAACCAAAGCGCCGGCAGCTTTGGCAATTGCCGAAAGAGCGGCAATATCATTAACGGAACCTGTCATATTGCTGGCAAAGTTCAGCGCAACCAAACGGGTTCTATCACTAATCAGGTTTTGTAAGGCTTCCGGCTCAATTCGCCAGCTATCACGGCTGAAAGGCAGCCACTTTACTGTCAACCCCAAATCCTGTGCCAGCAATAACCATGGAGCAACATCACCTTCATGGTCCATCTGTGTGACAATAATCTCATCACCCGCCTTCAAAGTACGGCCGATCGAGCGTGATAAGTGCAATGTCAGTGTCGTCATATTCTGCCCTATGACGATTTCCCGCATCGAAGAAGCACCAAGAAGATCTGCGGCGGCTTCATGTGCCCGCTGCCAGATAGTATCAGCACGTTTTGATGCTGCAAAAGCACCACCCAGATTACTGCTTGCTGACGCCATTGCCTCAGCCACCTCGTCAATCACCATTCGCGGAACCAGAGTTCCTGCAGGATTATCCAGATAGACAGGTGGAGTTATCTCTCTCGACAAAGCCGGAAACCGGCTACGAACGTCAAGAACTGGAAAGATGGTATTTGAGCCGACGTGTTTCATAATGAACTCTCTTATGGCTTACAGCAATGATATCAGACGAATAAGTATTATCGCTGATTATCTGTATGCATTGGATCGTCCGCCATCGCCCCAAAGGAGGATAGTCAGCAAAACACTAAACTGAAACACTATTCGACAAGAGCAACAACAGCAGCAGCATTATTCTTTCAGAGATCTAAAAATGTATGATTATAATAAGAGATTTTCTTAAAAACAGATAAATATTCGCCACACATAACAACAAAATATGTCAATTTATTATTGATCATCAATAAACCTCTGTAAAATTAAAATATAAAGTTAAATTATGCATGAGTAAAAATATTTAACAATTCTTATTAAACAATAATATACATAATTAAAGCAACAAAATAATCCTATAACTAGCCGATAAAACATATTCTTAAGTATATGCATTATAAATCTTGAAAAATATTAATCCCCCGACATGACAGGAGAATCTTATGCGTGACTACCTCTACATCAATGGCGAATGGATTAAACCTAAATATGATGGGCTCTTCGACGTCATTAATCCGGCAACCGAAGACCTTATTCATAAGGCTCCGGCCGCGTCCGTTGATGATGTTGATGCAGCTGTAAAAGCAGCACGACAAGCATTTGATACGGGGCCGTGGTCCAGAATGACAGGGCACGAACGCGCGAACTATCTGCGGTTAATTGCGCAAAGTATCCGCGCCAAACAAAATCAACTTGCAGAGATGGAGGTAATGGACAATGGGAAACCGTTACCTGAGGCTCTCGGAGATATTACAGATGCAGCAGGATGTTTTGATTATTATGCAGGACTAGCTGAAGAGCTTGATGCGCAGCCAGAAGAACATTTATCTTTAACTGATACGCGTTTCAAAACCAAAGTAGTCCGGGAGCCTATGGGCGTTGCGGCCGCCATCATTCCATGGAATTATCCTTTATTGATGGCCAGCTGGAAAATTGCCCCTGCTCTTGCGGCTGGGTGCACAATCGTACTGAAACCTGCAGAACAAACTCCGCTTACGGCAATGGAACTCAGTACAATAATTGATCAAGCAGGGTTACCCGCTGGTGTCGTGAACATCATTACTGGTCTTGGTTCTGTAGCGGGTCAGGCACTTAGTGAACATCCTCAAGTCGATAAAATCGCTTTTACCGGCTCGGTTGCGACAGGCTCCAAAGTGATGGCAGCAGCAGCACGCGATATCAAGCGTATTAGCCTTGAACTCGGCGGTAAATCACCATTTATTATTTTTGAAGATTCCGACATTGAGAAAGCTGTTGAATGGATTTTATTCGGCATCTTTTGGAATCAAGGACAAGTCTGCTCTGCAACGTCACGGGTTTTCGTTCACGATACTATTTACGATCGCCTGTTATCCCGTTTAATTGAAGAAGCACGTAAAATTAAAATCGGGAATGGTCTTGATGCCGGTGTTTTATTAGGCCCTCTGGTTTCCAAACAACAATATGATCAAGTTTTAGATGCCATTACGCAGGCATGTCTTGACGGAGCAAAATTAGCCTTCGGCGGTAAGCGACCCGAGGGACTTACAAAAGGATATTACGTCGAACCAACCATTTTGTCTGATGTACCTCTTAATAGTGCTGCATGGCGCGAGGAAATTTTTGGTCCGGTAGTATGTGTCAGGCGATTCTCAGAAGAATCCGAGGCTGTAAAACTCGCCAATGATAGTCCGTTTGGCTTAGCTGCAGCAGTGATGTCAGCAGATGACGCGCGAACAGAACGTGTTGCAGCTAATTTACGGGCAGGAATTGTCTGGATCAACTGTTCACAACCAACATTTACCGAAGCACCATGGGGAGGCTACAAACAATCCGGTATCGGACGGGAACTGGGTCGCTGGGGATTAGAAAACTACCTTGAAATTAAGCAAATTACTCGCCTGGTCAGTGATGAACCATGGGGCTGGTATATAAAATAAAGAATAAGCATATCAATAAAATCATGCGAACAGTGAATTCCTCAGGGCAAGTAAATCTTGTCGATTAACGCGTTTTCTTGATTTTTGAACCAACCCCGACATGCATTTATAAACAAGGCCGGAAATGGGTATCTCCGGCTTTGACGAACCTGCAAAGGTTCAGCAGTTTATAAGTCGGAGGGTAAGGCATAATGCGTAACGGGGGAGAGCTCCTTGTTGAAAGTCTGATCGCGCTTGGAGCACGCAAGAGTTTCGGTGTTCCGGGAGAAAGCTATCTGGCAGTGCTGGACGCACTTCACGACACCAAGGGCAAGCTGGATTATATCCTGTGCCGGAATGAAGGCGGTGCCGCCTTTATGGCTGCGGCCTATGGCAAGTTGACCAATACCCCCGGCATTTGCTTTGTTACCCGTGGCCCCGGTGCCACCAATGCTTCCATTGGCGTACATACGGCCATGCAGGACAGCGCACCGATGCTGCTGTTCATCGGTCAGGTCGGCACCGATATGACCGGTCGGGAAGCTTTTCAGGAGATCGACTACCGCGCCATGTTTGGTACAGTTGCCAAATGGGCAGTGCAGATCAATCAGGTCGAGCGTATTCCGGAAATTCTGGCACGCGCATGGACAGTGGCCACAACCGGTCGTCCGGGACCTGTCGTCATTGCACTGCCGGAAGATATGCTGACCAGCCTGACAGACAAATCACCTCTGACTGCACCGGCTAAAATCGCCTCCCCTGCCCCGCAGACAGAAACAATGGCGACAGCACAACAAATGCTGAAAGCCGCGAAAAAGCCGGTCATTCTGATGGGCGGCACCAACTGGTCAAAAACAGGTCGTGCGGCACTGCACAGCTTCGCTGAACAGTCCGATATTCCGGTGGTTGCAGCCTTCCGCTATCAGGATCAGTTTGACAATTTCTCTTCAGCCTTTGTCGGTGAAGCCGGTGTCGGCATGTTGCCCCATGTCAAAGCACTGATCCGTGATGCCGATCTTATTCTAGCAATCAATGTCCGTTTTGGTGAGATGACCACTGACGGCTATACATTGCTCAATGTACCGGTGCCGCAGCAGAAGCTGATCCATGTCCATCCGTCCGATGCGGAAATCGGCAAAATCTATGTACCCGATTTAGGTGTTCATGCCTGTCCGAACAGCTTTGCGCAGAGCCTGCAGCCGGTCAGCGGTGCATGGGCAGACTGGCGCAAAGCCGCTCGGGATGCCTATCTTGCCAGTTTTGATGCCCCTGCCCAGCCGTCACCGGTGGATATGGTTGCGGTTATGGCTTACTTGCGCGACCGCCTGCCGGAAGATGTGATCCTGACCAATGGCGCAGGCAATTTCACTGTCTGGCCGAATAAGTTTGCAAAATTCGGTACCAAAGCACGACTGCTCGCTCCGCAATCCGGTGCCATGGGCTATGGGGTTCCGGCAGCGATTGCCGCCAAAGTGGCAGAACCTGAGCGTATGGTCATCTGTTTTGCCGGTGACGGCGATTTCCAGATGAATTGTCAGGAACTCGGCTCTGCCATGCAGGCCGGTGCGCAACCGATCATCCTTATTCTCAATAACGGCATTTACGGCACCATCCGCGCCCATCAGGAAAAGCACTATCCGGCACGGGTCTCCGGCACCACTATGGAAAACCCGGACTTTGTGACACTGGCAAAATCCTACCGTTTCCATGCTGAGCGGGTCGAAACCACGGCAGATTTTGCAGCCGCTTTTGAACGTGCAGCAGAGTCTAAAACCGGTGCGGTTCTTGAACTGAACATTTCACCGGAAGCCCTTACACCCCGCCAGACATTAAGCCAGATGCGCGCTGCCGCATTGGCAGCGAAGGAAACGGCATGACATCCCGAAACGACATCCGGCTTGGTGCAGATATCGGCGGCACATTCACCGATATCGCACTGGATATGCGTGGAACGCTCTACTCCACCAAAGTTTTGACCAATTATACCGCGCCGGAGCAGGCTATTCTCGACGGTATCCGCATTGTCACGGAACAGGCAGGCATCAGCCCTGCTGAGCTCGATATTGTTATTCACGGCACCACACTGGCCACCAATGCGCTGATTGAACGACGCGGTGCCAAGACAGCTTTTGTGACCACTGAAGGCTATCGCGATGTGATCGAAATGCGCAGTGAAAACCGCTTCGAGCAATATGATCTCAACCTGAAACTCCCTGCCCCTCTGGTTGCGCGTGAACATCGTTTTACGGTCAAAGGCCGCATGAATGCTCAGGGTCAGGAATTGCAGCCGCTGGATGAGGCAAAACTGGAAGAAATCGCCAATGCGATTTCAGAAGGCGGTTTTGGTGCAGTCGCCATCGGCTTTATCCACTCTTACATGAATCCGGAGCATGAACGCCGTGCCCGTGCGATTTTGCAGCGCAAACTTTCTGTACCTATTTCCATTTCGGCGGAAGTCTCGCCGCAAATGCGCGAATTTGAACGCTTCAACACAGTTTGCGCAAATGCCTATGTGCGCCCGCAAATGGCTGATTATCTGGCTCGCCTGCAAGTACGGCTCAAAGAAATGGGTGCAACCTGCCCTGTCTTCATGATCCATTCCGGAGGCAGCCTGATTTCCGTTGATACAGCGTCTGAATTTCCGGTGCGTCTGGTGGAATCCGGCCCTGCGGGTGGTGCAATCTTTGCCGCTGATATTGCCCGTCGTTTTGGTATTGAGAATGTCGTTTCCTACGATATGGGCGGCACAACAGCCAAGATTTGCCTGATCGAAAATTTCGTTCCGAAAACCGCGCGTACTTTTGAAGTCGCCCGCACCTATCGCTTTTGCAAAGGTTCCGGTATGCCGATCTCCATTCCGGTGATCGAGATGATCGAAATCGGCGCAGGTGGCGGCTCCATTGCATGGGTGGACTCGATGGGTCGCATTCAGACCGGCCCAGAAAGCGCTGCCTCTGAGCCCGGCCCAGCCTGCTATCAGCGCGGTGGTGAGCGTCCTGCGATTACCGATGCCGATTTGATGCTGGGTAAACTTGATGCCGATAATTTCGCCGGTGGCGCGATTAAACTCTCGGTGCAAAATGCCGAAACGGCAATCAACAAAGATGTTGGTTCCAAACTCAATCTGAAGCCGCTCTCCGCTGCTTTCGGTATTAGCGAAGTGGTGGATGAAAATATGGCCAATGCCGCCCGTGTTCATGCGGTGGAAAACGGCAAAAACATCTCCGATAATATTATGATCGCCTTTGGCGGTGCCGCACCTTTGCATGCTGCCCGTCTCTGCGAAAAACTCGGTGTTGAGGAATGCCTCATCCCGCAGGGTGCCGGTGTCGGCTCTGCTATCGGCTTCCTCAAAGCACCGTTCGGCTATGAGGCTCTGGTTTCGCATCTGGCGAAGTTATCCGGCATTAATCTCGATGCGGTCAATGCCACGCTGGCAGATCTCAGCACCGCTGCTGAAAGCTTTGTGCGCAGCGGCACTAATGCGCCGCTGGAGCGCGAAGTTACTGCTTTCATGCGCTATGCCGGTCAGGGTTGGGAAATTCCCGTCACGGCACCACAGCCGCCATTCAACGATGAGGCGCTGGCGACAATCCGCGAGCGTTTCCTTGAGAATTATGCCCGCTTCTTTGGCCGTCCGATTGAAGGCGCGGAGATTGAAATCGTCACATGGTCGGTCAAAGTGGAAGTCAAACAAAACTTCACCCAAAGCGGCACTGTCAGCTATGGCGAACGCGTTGTCACCCCTGCCTTACAGCGCGATGTATTTGACCCGAGCAACGGCGCGATGTTGCCGACCGGCATTTTTGACCGTGGCACCTTACAGATCGGCGATCGTGTAGCGGGGCCAGCGATCATTACCGAGCGCGAAACCTCTACCATTGTGACCGCACCATTTGATGCGGTTATCCAGCATGACGGCACAATTCTGCTGGTGAAAAAAGGAAAATCCGCATGAGTGAACTGGATGAAATCCGCATGCAGGTCATGTGGAACCGCCTGATCTCCGTGGTGGAAGAACAGGCGTTGACGTTGCTGCGCACCGCTTTTTCCACTTCGGTGCGTGAAGCTGGCGATCTTTCTGCCGGTGTGTTTGATCCGCAAGGGCAAATGCTGGCACAGGCAGTGACCGGCACACCGGGTCATGTGAATACTATGGCCGAAGCGGTGCTGGAATTTATCAATGAAATTCCGCGTGATGACATGTTCGAGGGTGACACCTATGTCACCAATGATCCATGGAAAGGCACCGGCCATCTCCATGATATCACAATGGTTTCGCCGTCTTTCCTTAATGGCGAACTGGTCGCTTTCTTCGCCTGTACCGCCCATGTGGTCGATGTCGGCGGTCGTGGTTTCGGTGCAGATGGTAAATCTGTCTATGAAGAAGGCATTCAGATTCCGATCATGAAATTTGCCGAACGCGGCTTGGTCAATAAAGACCTGATCCGCATTCTGCGTGCCAATGTGCGCGAGCCTAATCAGGTGATCGGCGATTTCTACTCCCTCTCCGCCTGTAACGAAGTCGGCCATCGCCGTCTTGTCGATATGATGCGCGAGATCGGCCTGACATCGCTCGATAACCTGTCCGAATTTATCTTCTCGCGTACCACCAATGCCATGCGTGAGCGTCTTGCACAGTTTCCTGAAGGCTCGTGGTCAAATGAGCTGATGACAGACGGCTATGATGAGCCGATCCGTCTTGCAGCCGTTGTGGATATGAAAGACGGTCTGGTGAATGTGGATTTCACCGGCAGCGACCCGATGAGCCGCTGGGGTATCAATGTTCCGATTATTTATACCAAGGCCTATGCATCTTATGCGCTGAAATGCGTGCTGGCACCGGAAATTCCGAACAATGCTGCCTCGCTGGCTTTCTTCACCGTGTCATCCGAGACCAATATCCTTAACGCGCAACGCCCTGCACCGGTTAGTCTGCGCCATGTCATCGGTCATATGGTGCCGGATCTGGTGTTTGGTGCGCTTGCCAAGGCTTTGCCGGGTCAGATTATGGCTGAAGGTGCCGGTGCGCTGTGGAATATTCATATTTCCGTGCGCCCTGTAGCAGGACAAAGCGGACAGAATGCTGAAGTGCTGATGTTTAATTCCGGCGGCATGGGTGCGCGCCCTGCCCTTGATGGCTTGTCGGCAACCGCCTTCCCGTCCGGTGTCCACACAATGCCGATTGAAGCAACTGAACATACCGGCCCAGTGATTATCTGGCGCAAAGAATTACGACCAGATTCCGGCGGTGACGGTGAATTCCGTGGTGGTCTCGGACAAGTCATCGAAATCGGTGCGGCGGATAATCATGAATTTGATTTTTCCGCGATGTTTGACCGTGTTACACAAGCGCCGCGTGGCCGCAATGGCGGGCAAAACGGGACTGCAGGTTCTGTGAAACTCGATGACGGCACCGCAATGCGCTCTAAAGGCTGGCAACATGTGCCTGCAGGTAAAAGACTGGTGCTGAACCTGCCGGGCGGCGGCGGATATGGCGATCCCGCACAGCGCTGCGCGGCAGCCAAAGAGCAAGATAAAATTCAAGGTTATGTCACGGAGGAGAGACAATGACCTATATTTCTTCACGGCTGGCAGCGGTTAAACCGTCTGCCTCCATGGCCGTTTCACAAGCTGCCAAAGCACTGAGTGCCAAAGGCATTGATGTGATTGATCTGGGACTTGGCGAACCGGACTTTCCGACACCGGCGCATATTACCGAGGCTGCGTATCAGGCAGCCAAAGCCGGTGACACGCTCTATACAGCAGCGCTTGGCACATTGGCGCTGCGCAGGGCGATCGTCGCCAAATTTTCCCGCGAGAACGGGCTGGATTATACCAGCGATGAGATCATCGCTTCCAACGGTGCCAAGCAAATCATTTTCAATGCGCTGATGGCAACACTGGAAGACGACGACGAGGTTATTCTGCCGACACCGTATTTCGTGTCCTATCCGGAAATGGCGAAATTGCTCGGCGGCAAACCGGTGATTGCCCATTGCCGTGAAGAAGACGGGTTTCGTCTGACACCGGATATTCTGGAACAGGCAATTACACCTAAAACCAAATGGTTGTTCCTCAACTCCCCCGGCAATCCGTCCGGTGCAGTCTATGATGAAGCCAGCCTCAAGGCGCTCGGCGCGGTGCTGGAACGCTACCCGCATGTGCTGGTTCTGTCTGACGAAATTTATGAGCACATCATCTTTGACGGGCTGAAATTTATCTCTTTTGCCAAAGCCTGTCCGCAGCTTAAAGACCGTAGTCTGATCGTCAACGGCATGTCCAAAGCCTATGCGATGACCGGCTGGCGTGTCGGCTATGCCGCGGGCCCGCTGCCGCTGATCAAGGCCATGGCCACCGTGCAGAGCCAGTCGATTACATCCGTCTGCTCCATTGCACAGGCCGCCGGTGCAGCGGCACTTGAAGGCTCGCAGGATCATATCCGCACCTTCCGCGATGCATTTCAAAACCGCCGCGATCTGGTGGTTAAAGGCGTCAATACGATTGAAGGCCTGAGCCTGCGCGTGCCGGAAGGTGCGTTCTATGCCTTTATCAACTGTGCCGGTTTGATCGGCAAGCAATGTCCGGACGGCTCTGTACTGAATGATGATACGGCGGTTGCAAACTACCTGCTCAATGAAGGTCATGTCGCAGCTGTACCGGGTGCCGCTTATGGCATGTCGCCTTATTTCCGCATCTCAACAGCAACATCTGATGAGGTTCTGGGTGAAGCTATCAGACGCATCGCCGGTGCTGTTGCACGTCTGAAACCGGCATCAAAGGCATAAATCATGGATTTTGATACAATTCTTATCACCGGCGCTGCCGGAAGGCTCGGCACCGAACTGCGCCGCGGCTTGGCACCACTGGCACGTAAATTGCGCCTCACAGACCGCGTTGCGATCAATGATCTGCAGCCGAATGAAGAAGCGGTGATCTGCGATCTTGATGATGCCGATGCGATCATGAAATTGGCGGAAGGTGTAGATGTAATCCTGCATTTCGGCGGTGAGCCGCTGGAAGTGTCTTGGGAACGCATTCTGCGCTCCAATATTCATGGCAGCTATAATATTTATGAAGCCGCCCGCAAAAATGGCGTGAAGCGCGTGATCTATGCCTCCTCCGTCCATGCCATCGGCTATCATGAGCTGGAAACCCATATTGATGCAGATGCCCCGCACCGGCCTGACAGTTTCTATGGACTGTCCAAATGTTTTGTCGAAGACCTCGGACGGCTCTATTGGGATAAATTCGGCATAGAGACAGTCGCACTGCGGATTTTCTCGTCGTTCCCTGAACCAGCAGACCGTCGTATGTTGTGGTCGTGGCTGTCCTTTGATGATTGTGTGCGCCTCGTGTCCGCCGCCCTCACCGCCCCGCGCGTCGGCTTTACCGTCAGTTTCGGTATGTCGGATAACCGCGTATCACCAGTCGACAACAGCAAGGCAGGCCATCTCGGTTACCAGCCGCAGGATGATACGGAAAGCTATCGTACTGCTGTCGAAAGCCGCACTAAGCGCTCTGATCCTTATGCGCCTGCCACCCGCTATCTCGGTGGCTGGTTTGTCGATATCGGCCATCCTGATGATGAGGCAAAATCATGAAACCGCATTATGATGTTGTGATTATCGGCGGCGCGGTGATCGGTTCTTCGGTCGCTTATTTCCTGTCACAGAACCCTGACTTTGACGGCTCAATCCTCGTTGTGGAACGCGATCCCACCTATGTGCGCGCGGCCACATCACTGTCATCATCTTCGATCCGCAATCAGTTTTCCAATCCGATTAATGTGGAAATCAGTCGTTTCGGCACAGAATTTATCCGCAATTTTGCAGAAGTGATGCAGGTTGCCGGCGACAAGCCAGATCTGCAATTCCACGAAGGCGGTTATCTGTTCCTCGCCAATACGCCGGATCAGGTTCAGACTTTGCGCGAAAATCACGAAGTACAGATCGCCTGCGGTGCCGATGTGGTGCTGTGGGAACGTGAGGAACTGAGCCGTGCTTTCCCGCACCTCAATACGGGCGATATTCTGCTGGCCTCCTATGGCCGTTCCGGTGAAGGCTGGTTTAACAATACCGGTCTGATGTATGGCTTTAAGAACAAAGCCCGTGAGCTCGGTGCCGATTATATCACTGATGAGGTTATCGCCATTCAGCGGGATGGCAATCGCATCACCGGTGTGGAGCTGAAATCCGGCCAGACAATCTCAGCGGGTACGATCGTCAATGCGTCCGGTGTCAGTGCGGCTTTGACCGCACGTATGGCAGGGCTGGATGTGCCGATTGAACCGCGCAAACGCACCTTGTTTGTCTATGACTGCGCTCAGACGCCGGAAGGCAGTGCTACAGTCAATGGCGGTCGACTGCCGCTGATGATTGATCCGAGCGGTGTTTTCTGCCGCCCTGAAGGCCGTTTCTTCCTGACCGGTTGTCCGCCGGTAGAAGACCCTGCGGTCGACTGGGATGATTTCACGCCGCGTTATGAAGAGTTTGAAGAGATCATCTGGCCCGCTCTTGCAGAGCGATCACCGGCGTTCGAGGCGATCAAAGTCGTCAACCAATGGGCGGGGCATTATGACTTCAACGTGCTGGACCATAACCTGATTGTCGGTCGTCACCCTGAGGTGGAAAACTTCATCTATGCCAATGGTTTTTCCGGCCACGGCTTGCAGCAGGGTCCCGCAACAGGACGTGCTGTATCCGAGCTGATCACCTATAATGCGTTCCGCACGCTTGACCTCTCCGAAGTCGGCTATGAGCGCGTGATTGCCAATAAGCCTTTCCTTGAAAAGGCTGTGATTTGATATAAACCATAACAAGCATAAGGGAGAGCGGAGGCAGGCAATGCATATCAGTCAGGTCACGATCAAGATTGGTTACAGACCATGAATGACAGGGTACCGCGCCTTCCCCCGCTCAATGCTTTACGCGTCTTTCATGCAGTGATGCGCTATCGCAGTTTCCGCAAGGCGGCTGATGAATTATTTGTCAGTCCGCAAGCGGTCAGCCAGCAGATCAAATTGCTGGAAGACACGCTGGGGATTATGCTGTTTGACCGTAAAGGCCGCATGGTTGATCCGACAGAACAAGCCATTCTGCTTGCGCATTTTGTGCAAGCCGGTTTTGATGAATTTGCCGAAGGCGTGCGTCGCGTTACCAAGACCGGTCACCGCGACCGCATCAATGTCAATGCCAGTCCCTATTTCGCCACCCGCTATCTGATGGATCGCCTTGAGCAATTTCGCACCACTATGCCCGGTGTGGTCTTGCAGTTGACCACTATGGTGGAAATTCCTGATTTTGGCCGCGATGATATTGATGTCTCAGTTCAATGGGGTTTTGGCGAATGGGCGGAATTTGATCAGACATTGCTGGTACGTGACCCGAAAATTATCTGTTGTGCACCGGCGCTCGCACATCGGGTGCGCAAACCGGAGGATCTGCTGAGCATGACTTTGCTGCATCCGGTTCTAGCCACCAATCTATGGCAAAAAGTTCTGCGTCACCTTGATCTGCAGGATATTGAAGCCAAAGGTGATGTGCAGTTTCAGGATGCCGCTACCATGCGCCGCGCCACTCTGGCAGGTATGGGAATGGGGTTGGTTTCAGCCATTGATGCGATTGACGATTTGCGTCAGGGACGGCTGATTGCACCGCTTGGTATTGATGCTTTAAGCACCATGAAAGAAGAAGATATTCCGGGTTTTTATCTGGTTGTACCACGCGGCTACCGGCGTGTGAAAACCATTGCGGCTTTTTGCGACTGGATCAAAGGCGAAGACTGGTCAGCCATGCTGCGCCGTGAAATGGTTACCGACGACATCCCTTACACGATATAAAGAAGAACCTGACAATTGTGTCGCTTTGACCTGCCGGCAGCCATGCTGACAGGTATTGAAACACGTTTGTCTGGCAGGGATTTTCTCTGCAAACTCACTATCAAGAAAATCTTGTCGTTTAGCCACTTTTCTTGATTTGGTACGCGCGTCCTGCACGGCACACTGACCTCAGTACGGAACGGCGTAAACAATTGCAAAAATAAAAACAGCTTTGCCCGCCACCGCCGCTCCGAGGGGTAACACATTTCAGTGCCGTTCAGGTTTCATCCGGCGGCGGTGACGGAAAAGGCAATGCAGCAGACACAAAATAACATCAAACCACTGGTGCACGTGGAAGCGCTTGAGAAAAACTTCGGCTCACTCTCAGTTCTCAAGAGTGTTAGCCTGAGCGTGCAACCAGGCGGCGTATTGGCGATTATCGGCCCCAGCGGCTCCGGTAAAAGCACGTTGCTTCGTTGCCTCAACTATCTGGAAATACCGGATAAAGGCCGTATCACATTGGGTGATATGGAACTGATCGCTGAAAAGCATCCGTCCCAAAAGCAAATTCTCGATTTGCGCCGCTCGGCCGGTATGGTGTTTCAGTCCTTCAACCTGTTCCCGCATATGAGCGTGCTGGAAAACGTATCGCTCGCACAAAAACGTGTGCTTGGCCGTTCACAGCAAGAGGCTGATGAGCGCTCCATTGAACTGCTCAAACGTGTGGGCTTGGATTCCAAGGCAGCAGAATATCCGCACCGTTGCTCCGGCGGCCAGCAGCAACGTATCGCCATTGCCCGCGCGCTGGCGCTTAACCCGAAAATTATGCTGTTTGATGAACCTACCTCAGCACTTGACCCCGAACTTGGGTTAGAGGTTCTCGCTGTTATGCGTGAGCTGGCGCAAGATGGCATGACCATGATTGTCGTCACCCATGAAATGCATTTTGCCGAGAGCGTTTCCGACCATGTAATGATTATGGCCGATGGTAACATCATTGAATCCGGTATTAGTAAAGACGTTATGCGTGATCCGCAGACGGAGCGTGCACGCCGGTTTCTGCATGCGGTGAGAGATCGCTGATGCAGGACATAATTCTCAATATTATCAGAGGATTGCCGTCAACAATTGGTTTGACGATTGCAGCCCTGTCTATCGGTCTTGTTCTGGGCGTGCCATTGATGCTGGCGCGGATATCCAAACATTTCTGGTTGCGACTGACAGCAATGGCGCTGATTACTTTTGTCCGCAGCATTCCGCCGATTGTCTGGTTGTTTGTTATCTTTTTCGGGCTCGGCAGCGGTTATCTCCGTGTTGCCCCGTTCCCTGCCGCTGTTGTTGGTTTGGGACTGATTGCTTCCGCCTATATGGCGGAGATTTATCGCGGCGCGCTTTTATCCATCCATCGCGGCCAGTGGGAGGGCGCTGCAGCGCTCGGCATGCATCCTTTTCGTATGTGGATTGATGTGATCATGCCGCAGCTTATCCGCGTGGCACTGCCTGCAATGGCAACCTATGCCATTGGTCTTTTGAAAGACACGGCCATTGCCTCGACAATCGGTGTTTCCGAAATGACCTTCTATGCCAACCAGTCTTCTATGGCGACCTATCGCGGCCTTGAGGTCTTCAGCTTTGTTGCCCTGCTGTATATCGCGCTCAGCCTGCCGGTTGCATGGATGTCACGCAGTATAGATGCCCGCATGCGAAAGAAGGTGTCCCGATGATCACTGTTATCAGCGAACAATTGCATAACTGGCTGCCGCAGCTGCTCGGAGGCTTACGCATCAGCCTGATCGTCACCGGTATGAGCCTGCTGATTGGTATTCCGCTGGGCTTTTTTCTCTCGCTCGGTGTGATGTCCAAGATCAAGGCGACCCGCTGGGCGGCACTCACACTGGTCGAGGTGGGGCGTGGTGCACCCTCACTGGTTCTGTTGCAATTTGCCTATTTCGGCCTACCTTCCGCCGGTCTGACACTGACCTCATGGTCAGCGAGTATTCTGGCGCTGAGCTGGACGACCGGTGCTTACACCAGTGAAATCATCCGTGCCGGTCTGCAATCGGTGCCTGCAGGGCAGCGTGAAGCTGCCGAAGCCATTGGTCTGACAAAACTCGACATGATGCGCTTTATCGTCGTGCCGCAGGGATTACGCATTGCCATTCCGGCCTTGCTCGGTTTCGCAATCCTGATTTTTCAGACCACTTCGCTGTGTTTCGCCATTGCGCTGCCCGAACTGACAGCCCGCGCTTATGAAATCGGTACCAACTCATTCCAGTATCTGCCAGCTCTTGTTCTGGCCGGTCTTCTCTACCTGCTCATTTGTATTCCGGCGACAATGATCGTCGGTTTTATTGAAGCGCGTTCACACCATTAATTATAACACTAAAGGGGAAAATCATGAAAAAACATATCACTCTAACAATTGCTGCCGCTCTCGGCACCACTATGCTGGCCTCGGCAGCCTTTGCGCAGGATTGCAAACCGCTGCACAATATCACTACGGTGGAAGCCGGATATCTGACGATTGCCGCACCAACTTTCCCGCCTTTCTCCATTCCTAAAGGCGAGAGCGATCTGACCGGCGTTGACGGCGAAATCGTTAAAGAAATTGCGGCCAAAGAATGCCTCAAAATCAAAGTCGCAGCAGTAGAATATGCCACGGCTATTCCTTTTGTGGTCTCCGGCCGTGCAGATATTGCCATCGGCAATTATTACCGCACAGACGAGCGCCAGAAAGCGGTCAATCTTTCCGCTCCGCTTTATCTGGATGAGATGGGGCTCTATTCCAAAGAAGGCGTGACGACTGTCACTCAGCTTGAAGGACGCAATGTCGGTACCGTGCAGGGTTATCTCTGGGTTAATGAACTGAAAGCCGTTCTGGGTGACAAGCTCAGCCTTTATAACAACTATGTTGCGCTCTATCAGGATCTGGAAGCCGGACGTATTGAAATAGCAGTTGATGGCATTGCTGTCGGTACTGCTGCGCAGCAGGGCGGCGCTTTGAAGGGCATCCAGATCAAGGTTGCAGAAAAAGACGAGCGCGTACAAAGCTCTGTCTATCCGGCGCAGGCTGGTCTGCCGCTTTCCAAAAATAATCCGGACCTGCTGGTTGCCGCCGATGATGTTGTAAAAGAACTGCATAAATCCGGCCGTATGGTTGAAATCCTGAAAGAATTCGGCTTGTCGGATAGTGCCGCGGATGTCGGTGAACCCCGCCTGATCAAATAAGTTATGTCTGGGGATTACTGCTCTGCTTCATAAGCGGAGTGGTGATTGTAAACAGAGTTCAACTTCTCGTAAGAATCCGGATTGCTATGATCTTAACAATCCGGATTCTTCTTATTCACTGAACTGCGATTACCGGTGTCTATGATGGTGGGGTGAGGATGAAAATATCCCTCTTCTACTGTTGTCAGCAGATAAACCAACATTGATCTGGCCGAATATGTGGTTTGGCGATTGCTCATTTCGCAGGATATCTAATTGATCAGCCTCATATTCCTGATAGTGTTTTTCCCAACGTCCAGAATATCTGCCATCACTTACATAGTCGGATTAAAATTCACAATACGCTGATGGGCGGCTTTGTATCGCAGATATGCTGTTTCATACGCTGCTGTAAGCTGTTGCACAGGCTCGACGACACGGGCAATTTTTGGGGGCGTGCAAACGGCAACGGGGTCGAGATTATGGGCAGCGATCATGCCAAGGCGTGCAGCGCCAAAAGCTGCGCCGTAATCTCCGTCCTGCGGTACCTCAAGCGGAATACCTGAAATTGTAGCGATCGCAGACAACCAGTATAAGGATCGCGAACCACCGCCGATCGCAGTTGCCTGTGTAATCTCTGCACCAACGGCACGGAGAGCTTCAAGATTATCACGCACTGCAAAAGCTACGCCTTCAAGAACAGCCTGTGTGAGTGCCGGACGGTCACTTCCATGCCCCAGACCTATGAAACTACCGCGAAGTGCCGCGTCATTATGGGGGGTGCGTTCACCGGATAAATAGGGCAGAAAACTGACCCCGCCCGGTGCTTGCAAGGTTTCTCCCAGCTCTGAGATTAATTCAGGCGGTGTCTGGCCGCAGATTTTAGCAAACCAGTTCAAGGAATCTGTCGCCGATAAAATAACCCCCATTTGATGCCACATATCAGGCAATGCGTGACAAAAACTATGCACTGCACTCTCAGCATTAGGGCTATATTGCTGATTGGCAACGAAAACGACACCGGATGTCCCCAGCGAAATGAAGGCGCGGTTTGGAGCAACGGTTCCGACACCACAGGCAGAGGCAGCATTATCACCACCGCCACCAGCAATAATTGTACCTAGTGTCAGACCGAATTGTGATGCAATCTCGGGGCGTAAACGCCCCGCTTGCTCAGTGCCTTCAACCAAATCCGGCATCTGGGAAATATCCATATCCGTGGCAGAGAGCAGTTCAGCCGACCATCGGCGCTGCGCAGTATTCAGCCATGCTGTTCCGGATGAATCTGAGAAATCAGACAAGTATTCCCCGGTCAGCCAGAGCCGCAAATAGTCTTTAGGCAGCAGCACTTTATGGATTTTGGCGAAAATCTCCGGCTCGTTTTCTTTCACCCAGACGAGCTTGGGAACCGTAAAACCCGGAAAAACTATATTGCCGGAAATAGCACGAAACTGCGGATCGGCATCGAGCCTTGCCGCCTGAATATAACTGCGTGAATCATTCCACAAAATGGCAGGTCGTAAGACTTGTGCATGTTGATCCAACAGAACCGCACCATGCATCTGCCCAGACAGACCGATGCCTTTGACAGTAGCCATTTCCCTCGGATGGGAAGCTTTGAGTGCAAGCAAAGCCGTTTCAGCGGCCGCACACCAATCCTGAGGATTTTGCTCCGACCAGCCTGCATGAGGGCGCGCAACATGCAGATCTGCATGAGCAGAAGTGACAATGCCCTGATCATCATCAATGAGCAGCGCTTTAATACCTGAGGTGCCGAGATCAAGACCAAGATACATATCAAGCTTCTTTCCATGCTTTATGAAAAAACTCCCGCCAAAGGCGGGAGTTTTCAAACAAGCGGATCAATAAGGTGAGTCAGGGAAATAAAATTCCTGCGCATTTTCCTTCGTCACCAAAGTCGCATCAAGAATATAGCTGCCGCGAATTGGAACCTGATCGTAGAAGTTAGCAACGGTCAGCTCCATTGCTGTTGCAATCATTGCCGGCGGATAGAGCACGTCGACAGGGATCAAAGCATCGCCATCGGCAACTTTTTTGATCATTTCTTTCATACCGGCGCCACCGATTACCATCTTGATATCCGAGCGGTTTGCTTGCTGGATTGCCTCAAGAGCGCCAACGCTCATATCGTCATCCTGCGTCCAGACAGCATCAATTTTCGGGTATTTGACCAGATAATCCTGCATCACTTTAAATGCATCATCGCGTGACCAGTTACCGAACTGCTTGTCGAGAACTTTGATGTCGCTACCGGCCACGGCAGAGTCAAAGCCTTTTTGGCGCTCTTCGTCGATAACAATCGGCAGGCCACGAATGACCACGACATCACCGGAGCCAAGCGTGTCTTTGATATATTGTCCGGCAACGCGCCCGAGCTCTTCATTGTTTCCGGCCACATACAGATCCTGAATGGACGGATCAGACAATGCGCGGTCAACAACCGTAACAAAAATGCCCTTATCTTTGACCTGACGGATCGGATCGGTCAGCTCGTCCGAATTGTGCGGCAACGTTACCAGAGCATCCATGCCCTGCGTTGTCAGATCTTCCAGCGCATTGGCCTGAGAGGCACCATCCGGCGATGTTTTGACAATGATCTTCAGACCCGGATGGGCTTTTTCCAAAACGGCTTTAGCACGTTCCGCGTGATACACTACACCGCCTGTCCAGCCATGATCTGCGGCCGGAATGGAAACGGCAATCGTCACCTTCTTATCCTGAGCATAGGCAGCCCCTGTCAGCAATGCGACGCCGCAGACAGCACTTAAAAGTATCTTCTTCATTTTACGTCTCCCTCATTTTAAGGCCTGACACTACGGCGGTCCGGCCTCCCTCCGCCGTTTCTGATGCCGGTATGGATCAACCCGACCGGTATGTGACTTTTGCTTACTGGCGCCGTGACAATGAACGCTGCACCAGCATTGCAATGATAATGATCGCGCCCTGCACTGCGCCGATCAGATATTCACTGACCAGATCAGACAGAACCATGATATTGCCGACAACCTCGAGAATGAGCGCACCGCAAACCGTGCCCCAGATGCGGCCAACGCCGCCGCGCAGCGCCGTGCCGCCAATAACAACGGCTGTAATAGCCTGCAGCTCCCACATCAGACCGGTCGTCGGCGTTGCTGCGCCCAAACGCGGAACATAAACCAGCACAGCAATGGCAACGCAGATGCCCTGGATAACAAAAGCCAGCGTTCGCACACGTCGTACCGGAATACCCGAATAACGCGCGACATCCTGATTGGAGCCAACAGCAATGACATGGCGGCCGAAAGCCGTACGATAGAGCAGAAAAGCAGCGATAAGCGCGACAACAATGATCACCACAATTGGGATCGGAATACCGAGAATATTGCCGAAATAAACCGGACGATAGGCGGCACGCAGTTCCTGCGATTTCATCGCAATCGAGCCGCCTTCAGCCAGATAAATGGTCAGCGCACGGAAAATCCCCATTGTACCAAGCGTGACAATGAAAGGCTCAATACGCCCCATTGTGGTGATTGTACCATTGGCAAGCCCGCAGGCAGCCCCCACCGCAATCGCAAGAGACATCGCCAGAATTAACATCGGCAAATTACCACTGACAATGCCGGAATTCATGAACAAAATAGTGACAGCCGCAACAAAGGCAGACATCGAGCCGACAGACAAATCAAGCCCGCCGGATGCAATCACAAAGGTTGCACCAATGGCAATGATTGCAATGAAAGCACTGCGGGTTGCGATATTTAACAAGTTGTCGACCCCGATAAAATTGGGATTGACCAAAGTACCGAATATCAGCAGCACAGCCAGAGCCACGAAGGGTGCTACAGCGCGCAGATCTATATCCTGCCAGAAGCTCTTACCGGTTACGTTGCTCTGATTTTTACCTGTCATATCACTCATATTATTTCCGCCACGATGGCAGCCTCCTGTGCTGTGACGCCGGTGGCATGCACGACAATCTCGTTTTCGGTCATCTGATCTCCGCTCACTTCAGCGACAATGCGGCCATTGCGCATGACGAGAATGCGTTCGCATATGCCGATCAGTTCAGGCATTTCCGAAGAAATCACGATAACCGCCTTGCCTGCTGCTGCGAGTGCAACAATGAATTTATAAATCTGCTCTTTTGTGCCGATATCGATACCGCGGGTGGGCTCATCAATGATGATAATATCCGGCTCAAGCAGCATCATTTTTGCGAGAAGCAGTTTTTGCTGATTGCCACCGGAAAGCTGTCCGGCGAGCAAATTCGGATCACGGGTGCGGATATCAAACTCGCTGATTGCTTGATCAAGCGCGGCCTGCTCTTTGCCGGTATTGATCAAAAAATGCTCCGTGAATTTATCCAGCGATGCCAGTGTCAGATTGGTGCGTAAATTCTGCTCCAGCAGCAAGCCTTTGCCTTTGCGGTCTTCGCTTAAATAAACAATGCCCGCATCCATACTTTCGCGCGCAGACGGAAATTGCACTGGTTTACCGTTCAGCCGGATTTTACCATGTGCCGCTCGTAAACCGACAATCCCCTCAAGCAGCTCAGTACGACCTGCGCCGATCAGGCCCGCAAATCCGAGAATTTCACCTTTATGCAGTGCAAAACTGCAATTTTGGGCATAACCCGGCACATTGAAATCCGACACCTCCAGAACAACATTCTGGACTGAAGACCTGTGATACTCAGGATAGAGCTGAGACATATCACGCCCGACCATCAGGCGCGCCATATCCAATGGCTGTAAGTCATCTGCATCATGCGATGAGACCAGTTGTCCGTCACGCAAGATAGTAATGCGATCTGAAATAGCCTTCACTTCAGGCAAACGATGCGAGATATAAAGCACTGCCGCACCGCGATCACGAATACCCGTAATCACTTTCAGCAGTGCTTCTGTTTCAATCGGCGTTAAGGAAGCGGTCGGCTCGTCAAAAATCACCAGCCGATGCGGCACCAGCAATGCGCGGGCAATTTGTACCAATTGCCGCTGGGCTATGGATAATTGCTCAACGCGTGCCTTGGGATCAATCGCAGCTCCCAGACTTTCAATGGCTGCTTTTGCCTCGTCATTCATCTTCCGGTCGTTGAGTGTCAGACCACGCCTGATCTCACGTCCCAGAAAAATATTCTGCGCAACTGTCATATCCGGTGCGAGCAAAATTTCCTGATGAACCAGCACCACACCACGATGTTCCGCATCAACCGGCCCTGAAAGGGTGACCGGTTCACCGTCAAAAGCAATTGTACCGCGGCTTGGCTGCAGATGCCCTGCCAACAACTTCATCAGTGTCGATTTACCGGCACCATTTTCACCAATTATAGCGTGAATTTCGCCCTGTCTGATTTCAAGCGCAATATCCCGTAGCACTTCGATAGGTCCGAAGGATTTCGACAGGCCTGCAACCTGCATAAATGGTATATGCGGAAGGTTTTTTGTCCCTGTATTTTCTGTGTGGGGTGCGCCGGATAGTGCTGTCATTTCAGGCGAGTCCATTGATTGCCAGCCTGACTGGAAGCAACGGATGCTTCGATAAAGCGCATCCCATCCAGACCATCATAGACCGTCGGATAAAGCACCTGAGCATCAGGTTTTTCACCTGCACGCGCAGCACGGATTGCATGCGCTGCTTCCGTATAAATCGTTGCAAAGCCTTCCAGATAACCTTCCGGATGTCCGCCGGGGATACGGGTAACACGGCTGGCAGCCGCATTGGCACCGGCACCGCCACGGGTGATCAGTTGTTTCGGCTCTCCAAAACGCGTAAACCACAAATAATTCGGGTCAGCCTGCGTCCATTCCAGTCCGCCTTTACTGCCATAAATACGCAGTTTCAGACCATTTTCATTGCCGACAGCCACCTGACTTGCCCAGAGAGAGCCACGCGCACCTCCTTTGTAGCGCAGCATGATCTGTACATCATCATCAAGACTGCGCCCCTCAACAAAAGAAGTCAGTTGTGCCAGCACCTGCTCTGTCTCAAGTCCGGAAACAAAACCGGCCAGATGATAGGCGTGGGTGCCAATATCACCAATCGCCCCGCCCGCACCGGAACGTGCCGGATCGGTGCGCCATTCTGCCTGCTTATTACCACTTAGCTCCGAGCGCTCGGTCAGCCAATCCTGCGGATATTCCACCTGAATAACCCGAATATCACCAAGCTCACCACCGGCGACCATGCTCCGGGCCTGCCGTATCATCGGATAGCCGCTGTAATTATGGGTAAGAACAAATAGTTTGCCGGATTTTTCAACCAGACGGACCAGCTCTTCCGCTTCTTTCACCGATGTTGTCAGTGGCTTGTCGCAGATGACATGAATACCGGCATTTAAAAACACGCGTGCGATCGGCGCATGTAAATGATTGGGCGTAACGATTGAAACAGCTTCAATGCCATCAGTACGTGCAGCTTCTGCCTGTGCCATTTCCTCATAAGACGCATAGCTGCGATCTGCGGCAACGCCGAGTTCCCGCGCAGACGCGCTGGCTCGCTCAGGATCAGAGGAGAGCGCTCCGGCTACCAGCTCATATTGATCGTCAATGCGAGCTGCAATCCGATGAACCGCACCGATAAATGCACCTTGTCCGCCGCCGACCATTCCAAGTCTGATACGGTGCTGCTGGTGTTCAGTTGCCATGGCATGTTCCCTTCAGCGAAAGCCTCGATCAAAGACCAAGCATTTTACGGTTGGCTGCTTCATCAGTGCCAGCATTGGCAAAATCATCGAAGGCATGTTCGGTGACGCGAATAATGTGATGTTTGATGAAATCCGCGCCTTCACGCGCACCGTCTTCCGGATGCTTCAGCGCACATTCCCATTCCAGAACCGCCCAGCTATCGAAATCATAAGCTGTTAGTTTGGAAAAGATGCTGCCAAAATCGACCTGCCCGTCACCCAGCGAACGGAAACGTCCGGCACGATTGACCCAGCTCTGAAAACCACCATAAACGCCCTGCCGTCCGGTCGGATTAAATTCAGCATCCTTAACGTGGAACGCTTTGATGCGCTGATGGTAAATGTCGATGAAATCCAGATAATCGAGCTGCTGAAGCACAAAATGCGAAGGATCATAGAGCAGATTGGCACGCGCATGATTATTCACACACTCAAGGAACATCTCATAGGAAATACCGTCATGCAGATCTTCACCGGGATGAATTTCGTAGCAAATATCCACGCCATTCTCATCCGCATAATCAAGCAGCGGTGTCCAGCGCCTTGCCAGCTCGTCGAAAGCGGTTTCCACCAAACCGGCGGGGCGCTGCGGCCACGGATAAACATAGGGCCAGGCGAGAGCACCGGAAAATGATGCCATTGCATTAAGGCCTAAGCGCTTGGATGCGCGCAATGCCCGCCGCACCTGATCATTCGCCCATTCCGTTCGTGCCTGCGGATTGCCACGGACACTCTCATCTGCAAAACCGTCAAATGCAGTATCATAGGCCGGATGAACGGCAACCAGCTGTCCCTGAAGATGGGTTGAAAGCTCAGTAGTTTCCAAACCATGCGATGCCGCTATGCCTTTGATTTCATCGCAATAGGTTTGTGAATCTGAAGCTTTTTCCAGATCAAACAACCGCTTGTCCCAAGTGGGAATCTGTACGCCTTTATAGCCGAGCGATGCCGCCCATTTGCAGATAGCATCGAAAGAATGAAAAGGAGCGCTGTCGCCTGCAAACTGCGCCAAAAATATCGCTGGTCCTTTAATCGTTTTCATTATCCCACTCCCATTTTTGCGCTTTACAGCGGTTCCAGCTAAAACTGAATCGTTGGAACCGCTGTAACTATTTGTTTTTACGCATTATCCGACGCAAAACCGGTTCCCACTTTTTGCTGAAAATGCTACAAAGCCTCAGAAAAACTATCTGTCAGACGTAGCGGTTCACGATATTTTCCAAGAGTTCCTGCCGGCCAGAAACCGGCTGCGGCTCAATTTTGCTGGTGTGAACATAGGCGGCAATCTCTTCCAGTGGCTGTTCACCTTTGAGCATGGCTTGCGCCTGAGGCTTGTTCCATCCGGCATAACGCTGTTGCAATGGACCAGAGAGCGCCTGATCCTCAATCATTCTGGCCGCGGCTTTCAGACCGCGAGCGCAGCAATCCATGGCGCCGATATGGCCGATCAGCAAATCTTGCGGATCAAGCGACTGGCGCCGCAATTTCGCATCGAAATTGGTGCCGCCTGTAGTGAAGCCGCCGCCTTGCAATATCTGATAATAGGCCAAAGCCATTTCCGGTACGTTGTTCGGGAACTGATCAGTGTCCCAGCCGGATTGATAATCATTACGGTTCATATCAATGGAACCGAAAATGCCGAGTGCATTGGCAAGGGCAAGTTCATGCTCAAAGGAATGTCCCGCCAGAATGGCGTGTCCCTGCTCGATATTGACCTTAACCTCGTTCTCAAGACCGTAGCGTTTCAAAAAGCCGTAGACCGTTGCCACATCATAATCATATTGATGTTTGGTCGGCTCCTGCGGCTTCGGCTCCAGCAGAATTGTGCCTTTAAAGCCGGTTTTATGCTTGTAATCCACGACAAGCGACAGGAAGCGCCCCATCTGATCAAGTTCGCGGCTAAGGTCTGTATTGAGCAATGTCTCATAGCCTTCGCGCCCGCCCCAAAGCACGTAATTTTCACCATTGAGACGCTTGGTGACATCCATACAATGTTTAACGGTTGCAGCTGCATAGGCAAAAATTTCAGGATCAGGGTTTGTCGCAGCTCCCGCCATATAGCGGCGATGCGAAAACAGATTGGCCGTACCCCACAGCAGCTTAACGCCGGTTTCAGCCATTTTTTTCTGCAAATAATCAGCCATATGGTCGAGATTGGCCGATGTCTCAGCAAATGTTTGCCCCTCGGGACGAATATCCGCATCGTGAAAACAATAATACGGCGCACGCAAAAGAGTGCAAAGTTCAAACGCAACATCAGCTTTTAGTTTTGCGTGCTGCAAACTGTCACCAAACCACGGGCGTTCAAATGTTTGGCCGCCAAACGGATCGCCCCCCGGCCAGGCCAGACTGTGCCAATAGGCGACAGCAAAACGCAACTGATCTTCCATGCGCTTACCCAGCACGATTTCATCCGGATTATAAAACCGGTAGGCCAGCGGGTTGGTACTGTCCGGCCCTTCATACTGAACAGGTGTGGTCGCATTGAAAAATCCCGTACTCATGCCAGTACTCCCCGAAGTTGTGACACGTCAGATGTGCTCTTTTTTAATTGTTTATTGTGCCGGGCATCGGCCTGTATCAGCGATGTGATTGCACAGCCTTGCAAGATGAGCGGTTGCTCAGACGGATAGCGATAGATTGACAGGTCTTCCGGTGAACGCAGCCCGTTTTGAGGACCGGCCAGAACACCGTTTTCGATACCGCCACTGATTGTTTTACGCAGATCATCTTCAATGAGATCAAAGGCATGAACTCCGGGCCCAACAAAGGCCAGCGGCACCGGATCAATTAATGAGAATATACTGCGCAGTGCAAAACCGAGCGCTTTACCGGCACGTTGAAATGCCTGCCGTTCAATACCCTCCGCAGCGCGTGCACGGCTTGTGAGTGCCGAAAAATCAGCATCCGAAATCATTGCTGATGGCGGTGTATTATCGTCAATATGATTGGCAAACCGCCAGATGCCATAATCACTGGCATATGCTTCCAGACAGCCGTGCCGTCCGCACCGGCATAATGCGCCATCAGGGATATGCACAATATGGCCGAATTCCGCAGCCGAGGATCGTGCACCGGAGAACGGTTTACCTTTCAAAAACAGCCCCATACCGATACCGGAAGAGAACAAAATCGTTGCGAAATTATCACCGAAGATTTCCGGACCAAACCAGCGCAGCGCCTCTGCGATCATCAAGCAGTCATTGGAGACCTTAACCGGAACCTGAAATTGCATTTCCAGATGCGCAGCGATCGGAGCATTGGTTGCGCCGATGGTCGGCGACCAGATCAGGCTTTGCTGGTCAGCGTCTGTCATGCCCTGTACACCAACAGAAATATGAGCCAGCTTTTGGGCAGGATGTGCGTGTTTTATCAGCAGGGCATTGATATGGGTTTTTAAAGCTTCCAGCAGCCCGGTATTGCTGACTTGCAAAGTGGGGATTGTATTTTCCACATGATCAATCGTCTCACCGGCATAGCTAACCAGTTCTATAGTGATCACGTTGAGTGCAATATTAACAGCGATGACACTCGCGAAATCCGGATTAAGCCCCAGCAGCACCTGAGGCCGCCCGCGGCGGTTTTCGGCATCTAATACAGAGGTTTCATTGATTGGTAATTCAAGCAAGACATCATCGGCCAGCAGCGTATTGGTAATGGCGGAAACAGTTGAATGACTCATTCCGGTCGCACCGGCAATATCGGTGCGAGACAAATGTCCCGATTGTCGCAACAGCATCAGAATACGGCGACGGTTTTCCCATCGCAGCCCTTCTGAGCGCGAAACATGTACTGTCAAGCGCTGACCTCCCCATAAGCTCAGCATGGTTCTTAATGACCTTAGCGCTGAACTTTAAATCTCCTGCCTGTGAGAATTACATGGAAAAGAGGGTTTGTCATTCTTTTTTTCGAGTGTCGAAATATATATTACGAAATTATCCCCTCTACGCGATCTGTTCTTGTAAACAATGTGCGAAGGCTGAAGCCCGTCTAGAAAAATGAAAAAGGTAGATCTAAAAACTCAGCGCATGATATCTTCGGACAACAAAGAGACAAACTCTGTACCTGCGTCTATTCACACCGGTGCTTGTAATAGTAACGATATACCCTGCCCTACGCCGACACACATAGTTGCCAAAGCATAGCGTGTATCGCGGTTTTGCAGTTCCATTGCAGCGGTTAAAGCCAATCTGGCACCGGACATACCGAGCGGATGGCCGAGTGCAATTGCACCGCCATTGGGATTAACATGTGCTGCATCATCGGCGAGCCCCAATTGGCGCATACACGCCAGCGATTGTGCCGCGAAAGCTTCGTTCAGCTCAATCAGACCGATATCAGTGAGCTTCAGATTATGGCGATGCAGTAGCTTCTGTGTTGCGGATACAGGACCGATCCCCATAATCCGAGGATCAACACCACTCGTCGCCATACCATCAACACGTGCAAGCACGGTCAGCCCGTAACGTTCAACGGCTTGTTTTGAGGCAATAATCACAGCTGCCGCGCCATCATTGACGCTTGAAGCATTGCCTGCCGTCACAGTTCCGTTTTGGCGAAACGGCGTTGCGAGTGCATCTAGTTTTTCCAGTGATGTTTCGCGCGGTTGCTCATCTTGTGCCACGATGGTTGTGGCGCCTTTGCGCCCTGCAATCACATAAGGCGCAATTTCCTGCGCAAGGCGGCCGCTTTGAATGGCATGGCTTGCACGGCTCTGGCTCATCAGGGCGAAAGCATCCTGATCCTGTCGGCTGATGTCGTAATCCTGCGCCACATTTTCAGCTGTTTCCGGCATGGATTCAGAACCATATTTGCCGTCAATCAGCGGATTGATAAAACGCCAGCCAATGGTTGTATCGTAAACTGCATTCTGCCGCTGGAAGGCAGCATCAGCTTTGGGCATCACGAATGGTGCGCGAGACATGCTCTCAACACCGCCGGCAATAATAATATCGGCCTCTCCAAGCTTAATCGCACGGGCAGCATAGCCAACTGCATCAAGCCCCGAACCACAAAGACGATTGATAGTTATGGCCGGAACACTCTCGCCAAGCCCTGACAATAACACCGCCATGCGGGCAATATTGCGGTTATCCTCACCGGCCTGATTGGCACAACCAAACACCACCTCATCAATCACAGCGCCACCAAGCGACGGAAAACGAGCCAGTGCCTCACGGATAACATGCGCTGCCATATCATCCGGCCGCACCGATGCGAGTGCCCCGCCATAACGGCCAATAGGCGTGCGGACACCGCCGATAATATAGGCTTCACTCATGCACTTGTTCCCGTTGCTTTTGTTTTGCTTTGTGTTGCGGCAAACATCGGCCCGCCTTTATGGGCGGGAAAGCCGTAACCATTGATCAGCACCAGATCGATATCATTTGGCGATGCAGCAATGCCTTCCTGAAGCAATTGCGTTCCTTCATCGGTCATGACCTGCAAAAGCTGAGTGATAATTTTCTCTGACGTAAAGCTGCGTGCCTGAATGTTTTTCTCAAGCCGCACGGTTTCAATCAATGTCGTGACGTCAGGATCGATCTGACGTTTGCCATCCAGATATTGATACCAGCCTTTACCGCTTTTTTGACCGAACCGGCCTGCCTCACAAAGCCGGTCGGCAATCGGAGAATATGGCTCATCAGGAGAACGTTTTGCCGCCTGCCGCTTGCGCTTTGCCCATGCGATTTCCAGTCCAGCCATGTCATAGACCGCGAATAATCCCATCGCGAAACCGTAATCTTCCAGCGCCGCATCAATCTCGTGCGGCAGAGCGCCCTGCTCCAGCATAAATTCTGCTTCGCGGCGATAGGCCGAAAAAATTCGGTTGCCGATGAACCCTTCACAAACGCCGCAGACAATGCCCAGCTTGTTGAGTTTTTTAGCCACAGCAACGATGGTCGCCAAAACATCCGGCGCAGTTTGCGCACAATTCACAATCTCCAGCAGCCGCATGATATGGGCCGGTGAGAAAAAATGCATCCCCACAACCCGCGACGGATGGCTGATCTGTAAAGCCAGATCATCAGGATTGAGATAGCTGGTATTGGTCGCCACAATTGCATCAGCACGCAACACTTTGTCCAGCTTGACGAATAGCTCAGACTTAACTGTCAGATCATCAAAAACGGCTTCAATAACCAGATCAGCTGCTGATAAATCTGCAATATCCGCACTGACACGGAGATTAGCCTTCTGCTGCTGTAGTGCCTGATCACTCAAACGTCCCGTCTGGAACTGCTTATCCAGTAAGGCAGTAATGCGTTGATAACCGGCAAGCGCAGCCTCTTCGCTTTGCTCATAACCAATCACCTGATAGCCACCGGTTAATGCACAGACCGCGATACCTGAACCCATCAGGCCGGTGCCTGCTATGCCTATCGTTGTCACTTTGCGGGTTGCAACTGTGCTGTCAGCGCTCTGCTTTCCGGCATCGCGCTCAGCAAAAAACACATAACGCAACGCACGCGCTTCATCACTTTCGCGCAAGTGCAGAAAGGTTGCCCGTTCCTCCGCCAAAGCTTGTTGTGCTGGCAATGTTGCAGAGAGCGAAACCAGACGCAATGCCTCTGATGGTGCAACACGACCACGCGCTTTACTCAGAATTTTTGCTACGGTTTGCTCAGTATTTTCTGCCTTTACAGATAACTCCAATGTACGGCTCAGATCTGAGCCAATCAGCTTTTTCGCAACATTTTGCGCCGTCAGCATTAAATTTTCCGAAGCTGCAACCTCATCAATCAGACCATTCTTCAATGCTTGCTGCGCTGAAATCGTGCGTCCTGTACCAATCATATCCAAAGCAGCAGTCAGTCCTGTCAGACGTGGCAGCCGTTGTGTTCCGCCCGCGCCCGGCACAAGCCCCAGCTTCACTTCCGGCAGACCAAACTTTGCAGCCTCTAAAGCGATCCGGTAATGGCAAGCCAGAATAATTTCACAGCCGCCGCCCAGCGCAGGCCCGTTAATGACTGCAATAACCGGTTTTACTAATGCTTCTATCCGCGCGGTGACCTGTGGCAAAGTCGGCTCTGACGGTGGCAGATCAAACTCCCGAATATCCGCCCCCGCTGCGAAGAATTTCCCCTCACCGCGAATGATCAGCCCGTGAACGACACTATAGGTCTCAACCATATCCATTGCCTGCATCAGCCCCTCACGAATAGCGGCTGAAATCGCATTGACCGGCGGATTGCTGATCGTGATCTGCAACAGGCCATGATCAACAAAACCCGAAACGGCATCTGAAAAATGAATGATCTTTGTTTCAGAACTGGCAGGCATGTTCACTCCCGTCAGTCCGGCACGACAGCTGTGACCTGAATTTCAATTTTGGCACGGTCTTCAATCAGCCCCGCCACCTGCATCGCCGCCATTGCCGGAAAATGCTTACCGATCACATCGCGATAGGCTTGTCCGAGACCACGCATATTGGATTTATATTCCTGCTTATCGGTGAAATACCATGTCATCGTGGTGATATGCTCAGGCCCTGCCCCGTCAACGGCCAGAATAGCGACAATATTCTTGAGCGTCTGGCGCACCTGTTCAACGAAATCATCCGTTTCGAACTCGCATTGTTCGTTCCAGCCGATCTGTCCGCCGACAAAAATTGTCCGGCCTCGGGCAGAAATACCATTCGAATAGCCAATCGGCGCAACCCAGTTATCCGGTTGTAAAATCTTATGCATTCTGTGTCTCCAGATGATTTGAGAGCGCAGCGCGAATATCGTCAGGCCATGCGCAGGCTTTATGAGTGGTCATAGAAGTGGCGACAATTTTGTGTTTTGCCGACCATAATAAATCACCGTTGGCGTGAATTTCATGCTCAAGCGACAATGAACTGCCGCCGACAGCCATAACTTTGAGCGTAAATTCCAGCTGGTCTGCATGAAAGCCGGGCTTAACAAAAGTCAGATCAAGGCGCACAGTCGGCGTTGCAATCTGCCTTTGCTGGTTAAGTGTTTTCCAGTCCGCACCAATCGAGGCAAAGAAGTCCTCCAGCACGCCGATCAGAATATTCAGATAGGACGGGAAATAAGCGATGCCCGAAGGGTCACAATCGCCGAAACGCAAAGGTCTGGTTGTGCGAAATACCATGATCTGCCCTTACATTGATTTCAGCAATTCGCGGGCAATAATGAGCTTTTGAACTTCCGTCGCCCCTTCATAAATCCTAAGAGCGCGGATTTCACGATACAGCTTTTCGGTAATCTCACCACTTTTGACACCCCGTCCGCCAAACATTTGCAGAGCGCGGTCAATGATCATCTGCGCGGATTCCGTGGCTGTCATTTTCGCCATGGCGGCCTGCATTGTTGTCGGCAATTTTTGCACATCGCGGCGCCAAGCAGCACGATAAGTCAGCAGTGTTGCGGCATCGAGTTCCGTTGCCATCTCGCCGAGAAGTGCCTGTGTTAATTGCAGATCACTCAATGCCGAGCCAAACATTTGCCGGTTGCAGGCGTGATGCAATGCTTCATCCAATGCCCGGCGGGCAAAACCAAGAGCGGCAGCGGCCACCGATGCGCGGAAAATATCGAGCGTCCGCATGGCGATTTTGAAGCCCTCTCCGCCTGCACCTAAGCGGCGGGAAGCCGGAATACGACAATTTTCAAAACGGATTGTTGCCAAAGGATGCGGTGCGATCACATCAATACGCTCGGCAATTGAAAAGCCGGGATCCGTGGCATAGACAACAAAAGCCGAAATGCCGCGAGTGCCTGCGGCCTCACCGCTGCGGGCAAAGACCGTATAAACATCGGCGATACCGCCGTTGGAAATCCACGTTTTCTCACCATTAAGGATATAATCATCACCGTCACGGATCGCCGCGCATTGCATGGCGCCGACATCCGAACCGGCATCTTTTTCAGACAGTGCAAAAGCCGCCAGCCACTCGCCGGATGTCACCTTTGGCAGCACCTGCTGCTTTAACTCATCTGATCCGGCAAGACCAATCGCTCCGGTGCCAAGCCCTTGCATGGCAAAAGCAAAATCAGCCAGACCATCATGCCATGCTAATGTTTCACGCGCCAGACAAACGGAACGTGAGTCAATCTCTGTCCGGCCATTGTCGCCGGTCACCGCTGTGAGCAATCCGGCTTGTCCGAGTAGTTTTACCAGCTGACGGCAAGCAGCATCGGTATCGCTGTGATCAATTGTCTGCAAAACACCGGAGGCCGCAAAGGCATTCAGCTTCTGCACAAATTCATGCTGCTGCGGCTCAAAAAACGGCAGTTCCAGATGCTCCAAAACGGGGGCAGATCGGCAAGGGCTGGCTGTCATATCAGTTCCCCTCAAATTCAGGACGGCGCTTGGCAGCAAAAGCTTCAAAAGCACGGCAGAAATCCTGTGTTGCCATGCAAATAGCCTGTGCCTGTGCTTCCGATTCAATCATTTCTTCAATGCCCATCGCCCATTCCTGACGCATCATGGTCTTGGTAATTCCATGAGCAAAATACGGGCCATCAGCGAGCGTTGCGGCAAGTTTCTGCGCCTCGCCAAGGAGATTTTCCTGCGCATGCAGATGATTGTAAAAGCCCCAGTCTTTGCCCTCTTCAGCACCCATAAACCGGCCAGTATAGAGCAGTTCTGCGGCACGCCCCTGCCCGATAATCCGTGGCAGAATTCCGCAAGCTCCCATATCCGCACCGGCAAGGCCTACACGGGTAAACAAGAAAGCGGTTTTGGCTTCCGGTGTTGCAAGGCGCAGATCCGAAGCCATCACCAGAATTGCGCCTGCTCCGGCGCAAATACCGTCAACAGCCGCAATAATTGGCTGCGGGCATTTACGCATGGCTTTGACCACATCGCCGGTCATACGCGTAAACGCCAGCAATTCCGGCATCGGCATTTTGGTCAGCGGTTCAATAATTTCGAATACGTCACCGCCGGAAGAGAAGTTACCGCCCGCACCTGTCAGCACGACTGTCCGGATATCTGAGGCATAGGTCAGATTTTGAAACAAATCGCGCAGCTCGGCATAACTTTCAAAAGTCAGCGGATTTTTACGGTCAGGGCGGTTCAGTGTCAGTGTTGCCACCCGTCCGTTTTCGCTCACTTCCCAGAGAAAATGCTGTGCCTGATAGGTTTTGAACGCTTTCAAATGACTGTTCATGCTGATGGTCTGTTCACTCATCCTGCCAATACCTCGCCACCGGCAACCGCAATTGCCTGTCCGTTGATGGAGGCGGCATCCGATGATGCCAGCCATAATACTGTATGTGCCACTTCCTCAGGCCGAATCAGCCGCTTCTGCGGGTTGCTCTGCACGAAATGCGCCAGCGCCTCTTCCTCACTGCGGCCGGTTTTCTCCATGATCTGCGCAATGGAATCGCGGATAATCGGCGTATCTGTAAATCCGGGACAAACGGCATTGACCGTCACGCCCTTGGTCGCCAGTTCCAGTGCCAAAGCGCGGGTCAGCCCGACAACACCGTGTTTCGCGGCACAATAGGCAGACACATAGGCATAGCCGGTCAGCCCAGCAGTTGAAGCAATATTGATAATCCGGCCATGACCGCCAGCGGCTTTGACGTCAGGCAAAACCGCCTGCGTGACCTGAAAAACACCGGTCAGATCAACGGAAATCACCCGCGCCCACATGTCCTCGGTGGTCTTTTCAAACGGAGCGGAAGGCGCTTCTCCGGCATTATTGACGAGAATTGAAACCGCACCGAAACAGGCTTGTGCCGTTTGCAGACCGTCGCGAATTGCGTACGTATCCGTCACATCAAAACCACCGGCAACATGGCTGGTCTTGCGCCCTGCTGCCTGATCAAGTTCTGCTGCCAAGGCCGCCAAAGGCTCGTGCCGTCTGCCTGCCAGCGTAACATTACCGCCTTTAGCAACAAATTCACGGGCAATAGCTGCTCCGATGCCGCTGCCGGCACCGGTAATCAGGATATGTTTGCCCGTAAACTGCATATCATTCATGATTGTCTCACTTCACTTAGCCTGCGCTGCACGGCTTAAATTCGTCTCATATTGTGTTTTGCCGGAGTAATATTGCTTCGGCCAAGCCACATTGGTCAGGCCGATTTTGGCAGCCTCATGCAATACCCAGGCCGCATCTGCAAGATGCGGGCGGGCGACCGCGCATAAATCCGCACGCCCTGCCGAAATGATCGAATTGGCATGATCTGCTTCCGAAATCGCACCAACGGCAATAGTCGGAATATTCACCTCATTGCGGATTTTGTCCGAGAACGGGGTCTGGAACAGGCGTCCATAGACCGGCTTTTCATGTTTCACGACCTGTCCGGACGAGCAGTCGATCAAATCGGCACCGGCATCTTTAAACATCTGAGCAAAAATCGCGGCATCATCCGGTGTGTTGCCACCTTCAGCCCAGTCATGACAGGAGAGACGCACGGAAATCGGCTTGCCTTCCGGCCAGACATTACGGATTGCACGGAACACTTCCAGCGGATAACGGGCGCGATTTTCATGACTGCCGCCATATTCGTCGGTGCGTTGATTGGTCAGCGGTGACAGGAAACTGGAGAGCAGGTAGCCATGCGCGCAGTGCAATTCCAGCCAGTCTGCACCTGTGGTCACAGCCAGTTCCGCAGAGCGGACAAAGTCAGCCAGCACGCGATCCATATCCGCACGATCAATTGCCTTTGGTGTCTGGCTATTGACCAGATAAGGGGCAGCCGATGCCGAAAGTAACGGCCAGCTCTGATCATCACTCACCGGCTGGTCAATGCCTTCCCATGCCGGTTTGGTCGCGCCTTTGCGCCCTGCATGACCGAGCTGGATGCCTACCTTGGCATCAGAGTTCTGATGCACAAAATCCACCAGCCGCTTCCAGCCCGCCGCCTGCTCTTCATTCCACAGACCAAGGCAGTTCGGGGTAATGCGACCATCCGGAGAAACGCAGGTCATTTCCGCGAAAACCAGTCCGGCACCACCAAGGGCACGCGCCCCCAGATGCACCATATGGAAATCATTGATCAAACCGTCCTGCGCCGAATACATCGCCATAGGCGACATGACGATGCGGTTAGGCAGTGTTACATCGCGCAACCGATAAGGCGTAAACATTGGCGGTGTCTGACGGGTGCCGGTATTGGTATTAACCGGCAAACCGGATTTTTCAGCAAACCACTTCTCATAACCTTCAAGCCAGTTTTTATCACGCAGGCGCAGGTTTTCATGGCTGATACGCTGCGAGCGGGTCAGCATGGAATACATAAATTGTTCCGGTTCCAGCGTATCGGCATAACGGTGCCCGACCACCTCAAACCATTCCATAGCATTGCGGGCAGCATTCTGAATACGCGCCACGTCCACACGACGAATTTCTTCGTAAGTTTCCAGTGCTGCCGGAATATTGCTCTTATCATGGCCATGCAACTGGAACTGACGGGTCAGTTCAATGGCATCATCAATCGCCAGTTTGGTACCGGAACCGATCGCAAAATGCGCCGTATGTGCCGCATCGCCCATTAATACCACATGGGAATTGCCGTTATAATGGCTCCATTTCCCGCAGATCAGACGGTTGAAGTTCAGCCATGCGGAACCACGCAGATGCCGTGCATTGGTCATCAGCGGCGCACCTTCCAGCACCTCCGAGAACAAATCCTGACAGAAATCTATCGACTGCTGCTGGGACATGTCGCCCAGACCGTGTTTCTGGTAAGCCTCTTCTGTCGTTTCAATGATGAATGTCGATGTTTTGTCATCGAATTTATAAATATGCGCCTGAAACCAGCCATGATCTGTCTTGCGAAAATCAAAGGTAAAAGCATCAAATAATTTATCCGTACCCAGCCAGATATAACGGTTTGGCCGCACCACCATATCCGGTTCAAAAATATCGGCATAACGGTTGCGGATTTTGGAATTCAGACCATCCGAAGCGATAATCAAATCTGCATCCGGATATTGTGTATCCGCATCGACATCGGTTTCAAAAACCAGTTCAACGCCCAGTTCTTCGCAGCGCTTTTGCAGAATATTCAAAAGCTTTTTGCGGCCGATACCGACAAAACCATGGCCGCTTGTCCGCTGGCGCGTACCTTTAAACAGCACCTCAATATCGTCCCAATGGTTGAAGGCATCCTGAATTTCGGCGGCGCTTGCCTCGTCCCAAACCTTCATAGAATCCATGGTTGCGTCCGAAAACACCACACCCCAGCCGAATGTGTCATAGGGCTTATTGCGTTCCACAACCCTGATCTGATGTTCCGGATGGTTTTTCTTCATCAGGAGAGCGAAGTAAAGTCCGGCCGGACCACCACCAATACAAACGATACGCATCTTTAGTATCTCCCTTTGTCTGACCGAACTGTAACGGCATCAATCATGGTCATTTCCTTCAGGCGCTCTGCCGCAGCATAAAGCGCTGAATTTTACCTGTGACCGTCTTCGGCAAATCCTGAATGAAGCGTACCGAACGCGGATATTTGTAAGGCGCGATAATGCTTTTCACATGTTCTTGCAGGGCTTTAGCCATTTCAGCTGATGGTTCCACACCATCGCGTAGGATGATATGTGCCTCGACAATCTGACCACGCTCTTCATCGGCCACACCGATAACCGCGCATTCACGCACATCCGGATGCACAAGCAGAGCCGCCTCAACTTCAGGCCCGGCAATATTGTAGCCGGAGGAAATAATCATATCGTCGGCACGGGCAGCAAAATGGAAATAGCCGTCCTCATCCTGCATGAAACTGTCACCGGTCAGGTTCCAGCCATCGCGCACATAAATCTTCTGGCGCTCGTCAGCCATATAACGGCAGCCGGTAGGACCACGCACCGCCAAACGCCCGATCTGACCGCGCGGCACTTCCTGCATATTCTCGTCAACGATTTTGGCTTCATAGCCGGTCACCGGTTTACCGGTTTGACCGGGCGCGGAATCTCCTAGGCGATTGCTGATGAAAATATGCAGCATCTCCGTCGCGCCAATTCCGTCGAGCATCGGCTTTCCGGTCTTTTCCATCCATGCGCTGTAAACCGGAGCTGGTAAGGTCTCACCGGCAGAAACAGCAATACGTAATGATGACAAGTCTGCGCCTTCATTCATCGCCTGCAACATCACCCGATAGGCGGTCGGCGCGGTAAAGCTGATTGTGGCTTTATATGTTTCAATCAGCTCCACCATTTTAGGCGGTGTTGCCTGTTCAAGCAGCGCCGCTGCTGCACCAAAACGGAGAGGGAAAATCGCCAAGCCGCCAAGCCCGAACGTAAAGGCTAAAGGTGGTGAACCGACAAAAATATCGTCCGGCTGCACATTCAGCACTTCCTTGGCATAGGTGTCGGCAATCAGCAGCAAATCACGGTGAAAATGCATGGTGGCTTTCGGCTCACCGGTTGTACCGGAGGTAAAACCAAGTAATGCCACATCATCACGACCGGTTTTAACCGCATCAAAGCGCACGGGCTTGTTCAGTGCCAACCGGTCAAGTTCCGCATCATGATTAGCGCTGCCGTCAAAGCTGATAACATGTTTGAGATAGGCGCTTTCAGCGGCACAAATCTCCATGTCTTCCATCAAACGTGTATCGCAAAGGGCAATGGAAATTTCCGCTTTATTGACAATCTGCCCCAGTTCATAAGCCCGCAGCATCGGCATTGAATTGACAACCACAGCACCGGCTTTTGTCGCCGCCAGCCAGCAAGCAACCATTGCGGGATTATTAGCTGAACGGATGAGAACGCGATTGCCCGGCTCCAACCCGTAATCCTCGACCAGCACATGGGCAATACGATTGCTCCAATCTGCAAGCTCCTTATAAGTCCGGCGGCGACCATTACCGATAAGGGCAGTATGATCGCCAAAGCCTTTTCCCACCATGGCATCGCAAAGTTCATATCCGGCATTGAGCCATTCCGGATAGCTGATCGCGCCCGATGAGAGTTCCGGCCAGAGCTCTTCCGGCGGCAAATTCTTGCGCGTAAACTGATCTGTATGTGCAGTTGGTCCAAGCATTTTTTGTTCCCCGGCAAGCTTGTGCTCGCATCGTTATTTTTTTAAAAATGTCAGAAACTTCAAATTGTTATCGTGTCATGCATATCCTGATATTGGCACTGGAGAGGGTGTTCCTCCTGTTTTAAGGCAGATGATCGTGCTCGTTCTGCAAAGCCAGTGCGTGTTCAATTGTATCAATCACAGTGACCAGCTCGGCTGACTGTTGCGGTGACAAAACGCTGAAAATCTCACTGATCCAACGCTCATGCGCAGCGGCCAGAGCAGCAAACTCCTCACGGCCTTTCTTGGTGAGGCAAACCAGCATTGCTCGCTTGTCGTTCTCAACAGGAACGCGCAAAACCAGACCATCCGTGACGAGGCGCTCCACAATTCCGGTGACATTGCCGTTAGACACCCGCAGAGCCGCTGATAGTTCTGTCATTTTCAAGCCGTTTTCAAAGCGGTACAGCGCCGCCATCACATCAAAACGCGGCAGGGTCGTATCAAATTCCGTGCGCAACTTTTCACGGATCACCGCTTCAACATGTTTTGTCGACTTCAGCAGTTTAAGCCATGCGCGCAGGCTCTGTTTAGACGGCACCGTCCCGATATCAGAACTCTGCTCCGCCAACTGCCCTTCTGCTTTTTTCATCCTATGACCCCGTTGCGATCCGCTATCCGGACCACCTCTTGCATCACGTGTCAGGGAACCAATACCAACGGGAATCCTGACACCACAAAAATAACTGATCTTATGGTGTCACTTTCAAAAATAATTTCAAGCATAAAGTTTCATACTTAAACCAATTAATGGAATCCGGCTGTATGTGCTTTCATAACGAAGTGGATAATTTAAATGATAATCAAAGTGTTATCGTAAAAAATAGAAAGACTGGAACGCCATTTCCGATAATTTGCAAGCTCCGGATAAGGCCTGCCCATTTCAGTATTACCAATGACCGGTTGCCAGAATAAAATAACATGATTATTAATGTCATATTATTTGACGATATTACCGTCATTAGCTGGGAATTCTATAAAGCAGCTTTGTACAAAAGCTGCCTTTTTGGCGAAAACGTTATGAATTGGGACCTTCAAGATCTGTTCAGACGGCATGCAACGGATATTGCCCGTTTCTTGCGGCAGAAAGGTCATGACCCTGAAACCATAAAAGATATTACTCAGGATACATTTTTACGCATTCACGGCACTGAAAAACGAAGTGAGATCAAGAATATACGCTCTTACTTATTTCGTATCGCCGATAATCTCGCCAAAGATTATTTTCGTGCGGCGAAAGCTAAAAATCGTTATTTCGGTTCCGCTGAAACCTTTGATGCGGCTGATGAAGCTCCGGATCAGGAACGCGTAACGGATTATCGGCAACGTCTTGCATTGCTTGAAAAAGCTATTGCAACATTGCCTCCACGGCAAAGAGACGTTTTTCTGATGCACAAATTTGATGGCCTAAGCCATACGGAGATCGCGCAAAAATTAGGTATCACGCGCAGCGGTGTAGAGAAACTGATCATGAAGGCGCTTGCGCATTGTCGTGAACATCTTGGCGAGCATCTGGAATGATTATATTTGATTTTTCCGGGATCAAGAGTGAGGTATCCGGCCGCATAAAACGTCTTAATAATAAGCATGTCACACCGGCCATAGATCCGGTTTTACGCACATACAACAAAACAGCCGGCGGTTACGATGGCAAACTCTGAAAACGACAAAGCTTCTACCTCCCGCAGTGAGGCACTGGCATGGTTCGTTACCATCAATTCTGGCCATGCAACCGATGCAGAACGTCGTGAGCATGCTGCATGGCTCGCCAAAAATCATGATAACGAGGCTGAATATCGTGCCCTTGGCATTATTTGGTCGGATCTTGATGTGATCGGCGATCCCCGCCCAAAAATAATAACATCTTGTACGACACCCAAAAAAATCATTTCTCGTCGGTTTTTTTTAGCGGGCAGCGCTACAATAACAGCAAGCGCAGCGGCACTTTTAATCCTGCAGCCGGATTTTCTGACCAGTGATTATGCAACTGCAACAGGTGAAATGCGCAGTATTACACTGGCTGACGGCAGCCAAGTGGATCTTGATGCCGATACGGCTATAATCGTTGATTACAACGCTCAAACCCGCTTGATAAAACTATTACGCGGTCGCGCGTTTTTCGATGTTGCCAAGGATACAAGTCGCCCTTTTACAGTGCAGGCGGCAGGTGGCAGTATTACTGCTCTGGGCACACGCTTTGTTGTGCATGAATGGGCAGATGAAGTGACCGTCTGGGTTGAGGAAAGTGCAGTTTCAGTTATTGCACCCGATCAATCAAAACGCGTTGTTCAAGAGGCTCAACTGACAAGTTTTAACACCGCCGGTTTCGGTGCACTCAATGCAGTTGATGCCAATACAGAGGCCGCCTGGAAAAGAGGCAAGCTCATTTTTGAAGACCGGCCGCTACGGCAAGTTCTGGCAGATGTGAACCGTTATCGTCGCGGCACCATCCGTGCAACCGATAGCAAACTTCTTGATATGCGTGTCAGCGGCATCTTTGATATCAAAAATCCGGATGGCGTATTAGATGTCATCCGCAATACATTGCCGGTACGTACTACGGAATTCACCCGCTTTCTTGTTTTTTTAAGCCCTGCCTGATCGGCAAAAATGCCTTACGGATCAGAAACATTATAACATGATAATTATTTTCAACTTTAATGGTGAGGGAGTAACCGTCAGGACTCGTCTTTGCTTGTAAAGGGCATTGTTATGCCGGTATGCGGCATCAGGTCGGAGTATCATTACAATCATGCAGACGGAACTTTCAGGCAACGTATCCATAGGGATGAAAACAGGAAAATTGTTACTGGCTCTGCTGGCGACAACAGCACTTCAGATCAGCCCATCCTTTATGCAAACCGCTTATGCCCAGCAGACAAACATCAGTTACTCAATCCCTGCCGGATCCTTGGGCGCAGTAATTTCCCGTTTTGGGGATAAATCAAATCTTCAGATCCTTTATCCGGCTGACCTCGTGCGCGGCAAGAGCTCCTCCGGTCTTCAGGGTACGATGGGCAAACATGAAGCCTTATCACGGCTGTTGGCAGGCACCGGCCTGACCTACAACTTCACCAATGCAAATACAGTCACAATCAGCGACCGTATTTCATCGGCAAGCAATAATGCCGGGGGTGCAGATGGCTCCGTTATACTGGAAACAATTACCGTCAGCGGCACCGCAAGCAATGCGGATTTACCTTATAAGACTGCCGGTTCATCTTCTTATATTAGTGCGGATCAAATTCAGATCGTACCGCCCTCATCTACAGGTGATGTATTCCGTAATGCACCGGGTGTAATTTCTTCCGGCAATCGCACCGGACAGGCTTTGGATGTGAATATTCGTGGTCTGCAAGGCATGAACCGCGTTGCCACCCTCGTTGACGGCGCACAACAAAGCTCATCCGCCTATCGCGGTTATAAAGGCATGAGCAGCCGCACCTTTGTCGACCCAGAATTTATCGGTGGCATTGACATCCAAAAAGGACCGCCATCAGGCGCGCAAGGCAGCGGTTCAATGGGTGGTGTAGTCAATATGCGTACCCTAACCGCTGATGATATAGTGATGGATGGCAAGTCTTATGGTATTAAAATCAAAGGTGGTTTTTCCGGAAACAGTGTCAAGCCGCGTGAGTATTTTTCTCCACCTGCAACAGAAGCACCACGTTTTGGCGGCAATGACTGGCTAAACGGCAGCAGCAATATTGGCAGCATTGCTCTGGCAACCAAACAGGATAATTACGAGCTGGTTGGTGCCTTTGCCTACCGCCGTAACGGGAACTATTTCGCCGGTAAACATGGTGAGCGGCAGGTCAAACGTTTTTCATTTGGCGGCAAATACAACTGGGGACCAATGTCGGCCTATAAACCGGGCAGCGAAATTTTCAATACATCGCAGGACACCAAGTCTGTTTTGCTCAAGGGGAAATTTAATTTCGACCATGATCAAACCGTTGAGCTCGGCTATATTCGTTATGACAGTAAATATGGTGAAGAATACGGCGATATGAACAATCCCGTCGCCATAGGTGGCTGGCCACCCTATCAGGCAAATTTAAGCCGTACCAAGTCGGATATGTATACAGCAAAATATACATGGAACCCTGATGACAATGATCTGATCAATTTACAGGCCAATGTCTGGCATACGCGTTTGTCTGATAACTGGGCAGCAATAGAAATTCTGACCGGAGTTCCTGGCGACACTAAAACCGATACAACCGGTGCAGAAGTGTCGAATGCATCGCACATTGAAACCGGTTTTGGCGTTTTTGACTTAAATTACGGTGTTACATATTCCTATGAGAAAACCGTACAAAATCCGGACACCAATATCGGAATGGAAGGCACACGTACGGTTGGTGCTGTTTTCACGAATGCTGATTATAAGCCGGTGGACTGGCTGACCCTTAGTGCAGGTTTGCGCTACCAAGGTTATCAAACGCGTGACAACAGTGAGAACTCGTCGATTGAAGGTCTTGACGGATCACGGCTGACACCAAGACTGGGCGTTACAGTTGAGCCGCTCGACGGATTCCAGATTTTTGCGAATTATGCTCAGGGCTGGCGCCCTCCAAGTATCCGTGAAACACTTTTCAATATGCCAGGTCTGATTGAGCCGAACCCGCTCCTCAGACCGGAACGTTCTGAAAACTACGAAATCGGCGTCAATTATCTCAATGACGATCTGTTACTTGATGATGATAAACTACGCTTTAAACTGGCTTATTTCGATAATAGCTATGATGATTACATTATCCGGACTTTTGGTAACCGGGCCGGTCTGCCTTATCCTTATCGGGTCTATGCGAATATTGACGGAGCAAAATTCAAAGGTTTCGAAATTTCGATGTCTTATGATGCAGGCATGTTTTTCGCCGATGCAAATTTCAACCGCTACACCAATGTGGAATATTGCTTTGCAACACGTGCAGGGGAAAGTGCTCAGTGTAAAGACAGCACCCCGCCTGATGATTATCAGAGCATATATGTACCGCCGGTCTATAGCGGATCAGTGACTTTGGGTGCCCGCTTGTTTGAAGATAGCCTGACCGTTGGCGGCCGCGTTAATTTTGTTGGAGATCGTGCACTCAAACGCAGCGGTGTCGGTATGGTCGAAAGTGAGTGGCGCTCCTATCAGATTTATGATGCTTTTGCGTCCTACAAGCTGAACGATAATTTCTCATTCAATGCGAGTATCGAGAACATGTTTGACCGGTACTATCTGGATGCAATGAGTGAAGCACTTACGCCATCTCCCGGCCGTACTTTCCGCTTGAGTACCACAGCACGTTTCTGACAACTATATCTGATCAGGAAGGACGCCCCTTCCTGATCAGTTTTTGCAAAACTTTGAGAATATTTACAAATCATCGCGGCTGGAACGGGAAATATGGCGGCGTAGTAATGCAGCGGCAAAGTTGATATCGCCGTCCTGTATCGCCCGTAAGATTGCCATATGATCGTGGCAGGCATCATGCAGCCGTTTTTCACTCAGCTTGCCAAAATCCGCATATTCAGTCATACGCCGCAAGCTGTTCTGCCAGCGAACAGATTGCGTGAAGAACCTGTTATTCGCCCATGAAACAATGGCTTCGTGAAAAGTCGCATTGGCATGGAACCATGCATCTTTGGAAAGCTGGCCAACCGGCAGATCAAGAATAGCCTGTTGCTGACGCAGCAATGCCTGAAGCTGATCTTCCTGCGGGGCATAATCGGGTTGCATCAGAGCACCACACTCCACCACAAGACGGAATGTATAGCTCTCTTGCACCGCGCGTTCATTGTCCAGCGACTCTGTGAAACGCCAGCCATGCCCTGGCAGCCGCTCTGCCAGTCCTTCAGCAGAAAAGCGCATCAAGGCGCGGCGCACAGCTCCGCGCGTCGCCTTAAACTGCTCCACCAGCTCTGTTTCGGAAACTTCCGTACCAATAACGCCCATGGCGCGTGCGGTCATAAGATCATTATAAAGATTGGTATTTTCTGATTCCGGTATCAGCTGATCAATCAACTCACCTTCCGCAGGCATTCTTGTGAGATGATACCCCTTGCCTGCCACATGCGCGACAAGACCATATTCGGTCAGCAGATTCAGCACATAGCGTACGGGCGAGCGAGAAACATTCAGCTCCCGCGACAGTGCAGCATCCGAAATACGCTCTTGTAACTGCCATTTACCGGAACCGATCAGCGCGAGAACCTTGCGCGCCACATCCGCCTGCAAGCCGCTCAGCTCCCAGTCGAAACCGGCAGATTCAGCTGTATTTCCCTGTACTTCCCGCTGTGAAACCATGAGCCATTTCTGTTTTTTGTTTATACATAATCCAGGCACCGTACCAGATACAGCTATGCACGAGTGCTGCCCTTACTGCAAGAGGCAACTTGCCCATTCATATGCCGCATAAAAATCAGTCATTTTCAAATTTGTATAATTTCAATCAAAATTCTGTTGACTTCCTTAAATAGACATAGGATGTGTATTACATAAATACAAAATACAATACAGGACACCCCAATGACGATTGAGCCATTTCCTTTTGTAGCCCTGACCGGAGAAGCCTATGAGCGTGGTCGTCAATACGGGGTCTTGCTGAAATCACGTATTACACGCAGTGCTGAGCTCTATACCGGCACACTGACCGGCTTCGGTCTTTCATCTGCACAAAAAAGCAAGCTGATTGATGATTGCGCGGCCAAGATTACCGAATTTGAACCACTCTATCTGGAAGAAATGCGCGGCATCAGCGATGGCTCCGGCGTTGCTTTTGAAGACATTGTGATGATCAATGCCCGTACCGAAGTTGTGGCCATGGCACGTACCATGACCGGCGCGCCGGAAGAGGATGATCTGGATGACGGCTGTACCGGCGCTCTGATCATGCCGGAACGCAGCAAAACCGGAAATCTGGTGCACGGCCAGAACTGGGACTGGCGTGCGGAATGTGCTGAAACCGGTGTTGTTCTGCGCGTTCAGCGCGAAGACGGACCGGATTATGTCACCTTTGTTGAGGCTGGCGGTCTGGCACGCAGCGGCTTCAATGAGGCAGGCATTACGATTACTGCCAATTATCTGGAATGTGACCGCGATTATAAAAAACTCGGTGTACCGCTGGGTCTGCTGCGCCGTAAAGTGCTTGAGCAGGAACATTTTGCTAAAGCAATCAAGACTGTAGCAACCACACCAAAATCCTGCTCTAACAATATTATGATTGCGAGTGCTGCCGGTTTCGGTATTGATTTTGAATGTGCGCCGGATGAGGCATTCCCGCTGTATCCTGAAAACGACCTGATCGTGCATGCCAATCACTGGGTCAGCCCTGTCGCATTGTCCAAACTGGTGGATACCGGTCGTCCTTATGTAGCAGAAAGCTTCTATCGTGACTGGCGCGTGCGTAAAATCCTTGAACAGCAGGGTGAGAAGCTCGATCGTCAGGCGCTGAAAACTGCCCTGTTTGATGATTTTCTCACGCCATTTGCTGTTTGCCGTCCGCCACGCCCGAGCGACACCAGCAATCTCACCGCAACCGTTGCCATGGTTATCATGGAAGCCGCGTTGAATTTCATGGAAATTGCCCCTTTGCCGGCGCTCAACCGTACCTTCACCAGCTATACACTGCGCAATGACACGCCGGTACCTGCGGATGCCGGAAAACCTGCGCAGGCTGTATCGATAAAAGGCTAAGGCCATGCTTCGATTTGCACTGACAAGAATAGTCATGGCTATTCCTACGCTGATCATTGTGGCGGTGGCGGTTTTCGTCATCGTCCGCATGATCCCGGGCGATCCGGCAGCGATGATGCTCGGCGATGCGGCAGATGCCGCAGCGCTGGAAGCCCTGCGTGAAAGACTGGGGCTAAACCAAAGTATTGCCACGCAGTTTTTCATCTGGGCAGGCAATATTCTGCAGGGTGATTTTGGCGTTTCCATCGCCAATAAAGAACCGGTTTTAGGGCTGATCCTTGACCGCTTTTCCACCAGTGCCACGATCGTATTTACTGCCGTAGTGCTGGCAACTCTGGTTGCTGTACCGCTGGGTATGATCGCAGCATGGAAGCAAAACAGCCTCACAGATTTTACTGTTGTCAGCTGCGCGACATTACTGCTCTCTATCCCGACATTCTGGATGGGGCTGTTGCTGATCCTTGGCTTCGGCATGAAGCTCGGCTGGCTGCCAGTTGTCGGCTATGTCAGTTTTTCAGAAAGCCCGAAGGCCGCGCTGATCTATCTGATCCTGCCGGTGATGACGCTGTTTCTCCATGAGATCGGCGTTATCATGCGTATGGCGCGCGCTTCGACACTGGAAGTGCTGAACCTTGAATATATTATGCATGCCCGTGCCAAAGGCCTGTCTGAAGGCACCGTGATGTGGCGCCATGCTTTCCGCAATGCATTCGGCCCGACATGGACATTGCTTGGTCTCATCCTCGGCAATCTTCTGGCCGGTGTTGCGGTTGTTGAAACGGTTTTCACCATTCCAGGTCTTGGCCGTCTGCTGGTTAATGCGATCTTTGCCCGTGACTATCCGGTTATTCAGGGCTGCCTGTTGTTCATCGCCGGTATCTACGTGGTGGTGAATCTGATTGTTGATCTCGTCTATCCGTATTTTGATCCGAAGGTGACGGCACAATGAAACATCTGCCTTTAAACCTTCTCATCGGCGGCACTCTGGTCGGCAGTATCGGCTGTGTTATGCTGGTTGGTTCCTTCTGGACACCCTATGACCCGCTGGCACTCAATTTTGCTGCCAAACTCGCGGCACCCAGCTTTGCCCACCCGTTCGGCACTGATGAATATGGCCGCGATGTCCTCAGCCGCCTGATGCGCGGTGCGGCAGCTTCCGCCCGTATCAGCCTGCTGACCGTATTGCTCGCGACAATATTTGGTGTGTTTCTTGGTGCCTTGACCGGTTTCCTGCGCGGTTGGTTCGACCGCATTCTAATGGCCGTCAATGACGCATTGATGGCCTTCCCCGGCATGTTGCTGGCATTGGGGCTGCTTGCTGTTTTTGGCGCCAATGAAAAAGGTATCATTCTCGCACTGGCGCTGGCCTATATGTCCTCGGTCATCCGTATTGTGCGTGGCACGGTACTGTCCATCCGTGAGCTTGAATATATTCAGGCGTCCCGCTTAATGGGCAATTCTGAGTTCTTCACCATGCTGCGCCATGTTCTGCCCAATTGCCTGGCACCAATCACAGTTATGGCGACCTCCATGCTGGGCTGGGTTTTGCTCGCCGAAAGTTCCCTCAGTTTCCTTGGCCTTGGTGTTGCTCCTCCCGCACCAACCTGGGGCAATATGCTGGCCGGTAGCCGCGCTCATATCGAGCAGGCCATGTGGCTCGGTATTTTCCCCGGCCTTGCTATTTCGCTCACCCTGCTTGGCGTCAATCTGCTTGGCGATGCCCTGCGCGATCTGCTCGATCCACGACTGAGGAAACGCTCATGAACCCGCTACTTGAAATCGACAGCCTGACATTGCGTGTCGGCCAGAGCGGCCCGCAGGTGGTAAAACAGGTCAGTTTCCATGTCGGCTCCGGTGAGATTGTCGGCGTGGTTGGCGAATCCGGCTCCGGTAAGACCATGGTGGCACGCGCCGTCATGAAATTGCTGCCGAAAACCATTCAGCCGATCAATGGAACCATCCGCTTCGACGACGAAGATGTTTTTGCCATGAATGGTACAGCCATTCGCTCTATTCGCGGCAAGCGCATTGCTATGATCTTTCAGGAGCCGATGACCTCGCTCAATCCGTCTTTGACGATTGGCCGGCAGCTGGAAGAAGGGCTGGAACTGCACTATCCGCAGGAAAGCAAAAAAGAGCGGCGGCTTAAGATCATTAACATGCTGGAAAAGGTCGGCATCAAGGACGGTGAAAAAGCACTGAGTGCCCATCCGCACCAGTTCTCCGGTGGCATGCGTCAGCGTATTATGATTGCTTCGGCCATGTTGCTGCAACCGGATTTGCTGATTGCGGACGAGCCAACAACTGCGCTCGACGCCGTTGTCCAGCGCGAAATCATGGAACTGCTGCTCAAACTGACCCGCGAGAACAGCACCTCCGTTTTGCTGATCAGCCATGATCTGCCGATGGTCGCGCGTTATTGCGACCGTATTGTTGTGATGCGCTACGGTGATCTGGTTGAGGAAGGCCTGACCGAGCAGGTTCTGAGCAATCCGCAGCATGATTATACCCGCAAACTGCTTTCAACATTGCCACGCCGCATTCCTGCCCGTGCGCCTGCAAGCGGTGAAGCTCTGATGCAGGCAGATAATATCATTGTCGATTTTATCGGTAATAAAAGCCTGTTTCAAAAAGCACCGGTTAAAACCGCATTGGATGATGTAAGCGTTACAATTTTCCCGAAAGAAGTCGTGGCGATTGTCGGCGGCTCCGGCTCCGGAAAAACGACGCTGGCGCGGGTTATCGCCGGTCTCGTACAGCCTAAATCCGGCACACTCAGCTATAAAGGCCAACAGGTCAGTCGTAAAAATAATCATTTCAATGATTACCGGTTCAATTGCCAGCTTGTGTTTCAGGATCCCTACTCATCCCTCGACCCACGGATGAAAATCGGGCAGCTCGTGGCAGAGCCACTGCGTTTATCAGAGGGTTTAAGTGCAGCAGAAAAAAGCGCTCTGGTGAAAAGCACGCTGGAGGATGTCGGCCTTGGCGGTGATTTTGCAGAACGCTTTCCGCATGAGCTTTCCGGTGGTCAGCGCCAGCGTATTGCCATTGCCCGCGCTCTCGTACGTCGCCCTGCTTTTCTGATTGCCGATGAAGCCGTATCCGCTCTGGATGTGACTGTGCGTGCACAAGTGCTGGATCTACTGGCGGAATTACAGGAGCGCTATGGCTTTGCCTGCCTGTTTATCAGCCATGATCTCGGGGTGGTGGAGCAGATCGCAGACCGCGTGGTGGTGATGAAAGACGGCAAGATTATCGAGCAAGGCACACGGGACGCAATCTTTGACCATCCGCAGACGGATTATACACGTCAGCTGCTTTCGGCGATCCCGATTTTAGAAACGACCGGCACCGGCGGCGTACGCCTGAAATGGCGCAACGAAGCCGCATAATGAACCCATATGGGGAGGAAAATATGTCATCAACTGTTAAACGCGAAGGCCACGGCATTAAGCTCAGCTTTTATGATTTCGGTGCCACGCCGTTCTTTGCCAGTCAGCAGGATCAACGCTTCAGCTATTGCCTCTATGTACCTGAATCCTATAGCGAAACAGATACAAAAACCTATAATCTTGTCGTGATTGTACATGGCACAGGGCGTACGGCATCGCAATATCGTGACCGGTTTGCTGACTTCGCCGAGAAGAACGACTGCATTATTCTGGCACCGCTGTTTCCGGTCGGCATTATCCAGAAAGATGAGCTTTCCAATTACAAGCGCATCAAATTTCACGATATTCGCTATGATGAAATTCTGCTGTCGATGGTCGATGAGGTGGCTGCCAAATACCGCCTCAAAGATAATCGCTTTATGATGTATGGCTTCTCCGGTGGTGGTCAGTTCAGCCAGCGGTTTTTCATGCTGCATCCGGAACGCCTGACAGCTGTGTCTATCGGCGCACCGGGCGTCGTGACCCTGCTCAACTCCGATTATGACTGGTGGGTCGGCACCCGAAATATCGAAGCTCTGTTTGGCAAAAAAATCAATCTCGATGCTATGCGCGAAGTGAAAGTGCAGACCCTGATCGGCACGGAAGACAATCTCACATGGGAAATAGCCATTCCGCGTGACAGCGCCTTCTGGATGGATGGTGCCGATCTGATGGGGGAAAACCGGCTGGATCGCATTGAAGCTTTGGCCAAATCTTTTGAAACACAGGGCATTCGGGTACGCCGCGATACTGTGGCCGGTGTCGCCCATGAGCCTTTCCGCGTGATTGAGCCCGCAGAGGCATTCTTCACGGATGTTGTGCAAGGTCGTTACTAAAAATTATAAAAACAGGGGAATAATATGATTTTTAAAAACAGTCTGAAAGTGCTGGCATTCAGCATCATGGTAAGCAGCCTCTCCTTTGCTGCCTCCGCGCAGGAAGGGCAAACTCTGCGGCTGGCTCTGCACTCCGATATCGGCAGTAAAAATCCGGGTGTAAACCGTGATGGTCCGTCAGATATGGTTCTGGCGCATGTGGTTGAAGGTTTGGTTGCCTATGGTGAAGACCTGACCATTAAGCCGATGCTGGCCGAGAGCTGGAGCAGCAATCCGGAAGCAACAGAATATGTGTTTCATTTGCGTAAAGGCGTAAAGTTTCACAATGGCAGTGAAATGAAGGCTGAAGATGTTGTCTGGAATTTCAAGCGCTATTTGAATGCAGAAACCGACTTTCAATGTACCGGCCGTTATAATGGCACCATCGGCGCTGCGATTGAAGATGTAAGCGCTGCGGATGACTATACGGTTACGGTGAAATTCAACGCACCGGCACCGAATTTTCTGATGACGCTGGCGACAATTCAGTGCACACCGTGGATACTCCACCCCTCTTCTGTGGCTGCGGACGGCAAATTTGACAAGCCTGTCGGTACCGGCCCCTATCTGTTCAACGAATGGCAAACCGGTCGCTATGTTGAACTGAAAAAATTCGATGATTACAGCGCCCTTGCCGGAGACAAAGACGGCTATGCCGGTAACAAACAGGCGCTTATTCCGACCCTGCGCTTTATGACGGTTCCTGATGCCAGCACCCGCAGCAATGGTCTTGTTGCCGGTGATATTGAGATGATCGACGAAGTCGATCCGACACTGATCGATACGCTGACCGCAAAATCCATGAATGTCGACATTCAGCAAACACCATCATGGATGACCCTGCATCTGCAAACCAATGCTCCGCGCCTCAAAGATGTGCGTATGCGTCAGGCCATTGCACATGCCATTGATCTGACACAGCTTGTCGGTGCTGTTGGCGAAGGACGCTATGTTGCCAATCCGTCTATCATCCCGTCGGAAAGCCCGTATCGCGATGAAAGCACCGCCACCTGGCCTGCTTATGATGTGGAGAAGGCGCGCGCCCTGCTGACTGAAGCCGGTTATAATGGCGAGCCGATCAGCCTGCTGGTTTCCAACCGCGATGATCGTGTGCAGGTCGCAACCATTGTACAGGCCATGCTCAACATGGCAGGCATCAATGCCCAGCTGGAAGTGCGTGACTGGGCAACCCAGCTCGACCGTTATCGCCGCGGCGATTATGAGATGGAAATTTTTGCTTATTCCGCACGCCTTGACCCGCTGCTGATGTACCAGTCGCTGATCGGCGACAAAGCACAGGAGCCTGCGCATCAGTGGGATGACAAGGAAGCCATTGCTTTGCGCACCAAGGCTGCGAATACGCAGGACTTCGAAGAGCGTAAGAAAATCTACAATGAGCTGCATCAGCTGGCGGCAAAGCAAGTGCCGATCATCGGCCTGTTCAACCTGCCGACAATTACAGCGCTTAATCCTAAAGTTGCGGATTACAAAGGCTGGCCGGCCGGTACTCACCGTCTCTGGGGCGTGAGCAAAAAAGACTGAAACTAATTCGCGATGCCGGATATTCCGGCATCGTTCTCCCCTTTATGAACAGGACCTCCTATGGCCGCGCCTGAATTTAATTATACTGACAGTGATGCAACAGGTCTGGCGCAAGCCATTAAGGACAAAGTGCTTTCTCCGCGTGAAGCGGTTGATGAAGCTTTTACAGCCATTGCCCGTGTTAATCCGCAACTGAATGCCGTCATCTGCGAAATGCGCGATGCAGCAGACGAACAATTGCACCAGCTTGCCGCTCAATCCCCGCAGGATCAGGGGGCGCTGTTTGGTGTGCCGACCTTGCTGAAAGACGACTGTCCGTCTTATGCCAGTGCACCAATGTCCTATGGCTGCCGTGCAGCCGATGGTAATGTGCCTGAGCGGGATCATGAACTGGTGACCCGTTATCGTGCTGCCGGTCTGGTCATCATCGGCAAAACCAATTTACCGGAATTCTCCTGCAATATTGCCACCGAGCCAAGCCTGCATGGTGCAACGCTCAATCCATGGGATGTCAGCAAAAGCATTGGCGGCTCCTCGGGTGGTGCAGCGGCGGCCGTTGCCGCGCGCATGGTTCCGGTAGCCTATGGCAATGACGGTGCCGGTTCTATCCGTATCCCAGCCGTCTGCTCCGGCCTGTTTGGCCTGCGCCCGTCCCGCGGACGGGTTCCTTGCGGCCCTGTTTCGACTGAAAACTGGGGCGGGCTGGTGAGCCATCACGTCCTGACCCGTTCAGTGCGCGACAGCGCTTTGTTGCTCGATCTGACTGATGCTCCGGAGCAAGGCGCGCTTTACAGTGCGCCGGCCAAAACCGGTACATTCATGCAGGCGGTCAATCAGACGCCGCGTAAATTGCGCATCGGACTGTGGCAGAAAACCGGCTTGGAAACACCGGTCGAGCAGGCTGTACTGGAAGCCCTGCATAAAACCGCAGATATGTGTGCGGCTCTTGGACATGAGATTGTTGAGATCACACCGGATTATGATGCGCAGGCTTTAAGCGATGCTTTCACCAGACTGGTGGCCACCTATACGGCGATGGAAGTGGATGATCTGGCGCGTGATTTCGACAAGCCAATCAATAGTGACTTCTTTGAGCCAAGCAATCTCGGCCTTGCCGAATATGGTCGCTCACTCAGTGGTCTGGATATTCTGCGTGCCCGCAATCAGGTCAACGCAACCGCCCGCAGTTTCGGACGCATGTTCAGCACCGTGGATGTGGTGCTGTCACCCGTATTGCCATGTCTGCCTTTCGATAAAGGCACATTGAATGTCCGCTCAAATGACTGGAAGCATTTTGCCCGCCAGTTCATGGAACTGACCATGTTCACCCATCCGGTCAATGCCGCCGGTGCGCCTGCTATGAGTGTTCCGCTGCTGCAAACCGCAGAAAACACACCGCTCGGCATGCAGTTCATTGCGGCAAATGGCAAGGAAGAAACCCTTCTGACATTGGCCGCCCAGCTTGAACGTGCCTATCCGTGGGATAGTCGCCGCCCTGCGATTTGCGCCTGAGGACATCAAACACATGCTTTATACCAAAGACTATTTTCAGCCGCATAATGACGATGAGATTTTTGATCTTATTGATCGCACTGTGCTGGGTACGCTGATTACCCCGCATGAAAACGGCGTGGCGATCTCCCATCCGGTCTTTATGATTGACCGGCAAAACCGTCGTCTGATCTCTCACATTGCGATGAATAATGATCACGGACAATATTTGCGCGCCGGTCTGCCCTCTGTGGCTATTCTGATGGATCAGGGCAGCTATATTTCCTCCTCGTGGTATCCGAATTACCCGCAGCGTGACAGTGCGCCGACATGGAGCTTTATGGTCGCGCATATTCATGGCAAGCCGGAAATTATGAGCGATGCCGAGACTGTTCAGCATTTGCAGGATCTGGTGGTCCATATGGAGCGCGGCCGTGACAAGCCGTGGCAAATGAAAGAGCTTGGCCCCGGTGGCATGGGGCGCCGCCTGCCAAATATTCTCGGTTACACCATGCCTATCGAAAAGATGGAAGTGAAATTCAAGCTCGGGCAGGATGAACGCAGCGGTGACATGAAAGCCGCAACCGAACAGCTGGATAAAGATGACCAGCAAGCGTTGGCCAACCGGATGCGGGATTATTGCAAGCTTTAACCAACCGCATAGAGATCGGCTTTTGAGATTTTATCCCGATGAAGAAATATAGGCATAGATATAAGCATGTCACGGGCGGCGATTACATCTTGTAACTTCCACCCGTGACAAATGAAAATTCCGATTTTAATTACTTATATTTTGAACAATTTCACGCCCCGCTCCCTGTTTTGCCACGACCAGATGGGAAATAATCCAATAAGCAATCGCAGCAGCACAGAATGATGAAATAGACGTCGACATTTGCGGAGCAAAATGATCAATCAGATAGGCGGCGAGAGAACCAACTCCCCAGGCAGCAAAAGCACTTAGACGCCATGAGTCAACCGGTACGGGGTCACGTGACACGGTATAAAAATGCACGGCAAAAATAGCGCCAACCGGTGGTACTAAAATACCGAGCAAATTAAGCCACGGAATGAAATAAGACCACACATTGCCAGCCGCAATCGCAATACCGAACACGGCCAGCATAACTGCTGCAGTACGCATTTTAACACCAACGATGCGAGACCAGTTTACCGCCGACATATAAAGATTGTGCGAACACACAGAACCGAAACTGATAAATGGAAAGATGATTGCCAGCGGCAGCAACCATGGCGCGCCATATTTTAAAATATAGCCAACCATATTGTCCAAAGCAAACGGATCGGCCTCAGGCAATGCCAATGCAGCAGTCATCACGGCTCCCAGCAACAGCGCGTAAGTATGAGCAATCGGGAAAGTAATAAAAGCAGCAACAGATGAATGAGTACTGTTTTTTGCCCAACGATTAAAATCGGGTGAGACGGTTGCCCCGTCAATAAACAAACCGATCACCACAGTTATAGCCACGCCAAAAGCCATCGGCACGCCATTTTCATTTCCTGCATAAGCCCAGACATCAGCAAGATTCGAACGTGACACCGCATCAAAAGCCACCCATGTGCCGAGAATGATAAATGTAGGCACCGAGATTACTCCAATCCAATGTAATCCGCGAATACCTATCAGGGTAATGCCAAGATAAAACAGCCCTGCAATGAGTGAGATAATGAAATAATTATACCCGAAAGCTGCGTGCAGAATATTGCCGGTAAAACCCACCTGTACCGCAAACCAGCCAAGGATCAGTAAAGACAGCAAGCCTGAAGCTGCAACATAGCCGCGCCTGCCAAAAACATTGCTTGCCAGTAGCGCAAAGTTCATACCCGTACGTGCGCCTACAGCCCCGATTACGGACACCAGCAAAAACAATAAAATGTTACCGGTAATAATAGCCCAGAAAGCCTTTGAAAATCCCATACTTGCCACCAGCATCGAACCGGTCATGGCACAGGTGATAATCATTGGAAATCCTAACCAGACTGTCGTAACGGAGGCGACACTACGGCGCGCAAATGCGGGAACCGGTTCGTGTTCGTATTCATTCGCCAGTAATTCACCATCATCCCTATTTTTAATTTTATGCTGTTCCATGCCTTTTCCTCCATGGCAATGGCCGCGAGTTACCCCCGCTTCTTGATCTGATTTTATGTGCTTATCCGTCAAACCGGTCAGGGTCTGTCCAAGGACCTCCCTTCCGGAATACGGTAGATTCCCTCCCAGGGTCTCTCGCTCTCAAAAGCCGCAATAGCGGACATCACTCCGGCATCATCATGCCTGCGGCCGATGACCATCAGGCCGACAGGCAAACCATCTACCAGTCCCGCCGGAACAGATGCGCTCGGATTGCCGGTATAATTTGTCAGGTAAGTCATGCACCAGCCGATCAACGGATCCACTGTTTCTCCGTTAATCTTACAAGGCCCTTGTGTTTCACCATCTGTTGAATTGAGAACAGGCATTGCAGCAAGTGTCGGAGCGACAATGTAATCATAAGTTTCGAACAGAGCCGTAAAACGGTCATATATACGTGTGCGGATTTTCTGATCTTCACTCAATTGCTGAAATGTATAGGACGGCACAGCATCAACCCAACGCATCATGCTGTCGGGTAGCTCATCCGGACAAAGCGACCGTAAATCACGCCCTTTGTTTTTCAATTCTTCAAGCGTATTATAAACGCCGATTGCTGTAATCCGGCTCCATAAAGCACTCAGTTCACTTTGTGAATAATCAAATCCAATATGTATATTTTCAACAATCGCGCCTGCATTTGCGAATGTATTAACCGCACTTGTAACCAGTTCTTTAATTTTTAGCTCAACAGGAAAGATGCCAAAATCGGGCGTAAATCCTATTCTCTTACCTTTAACACCCTGCACCAATGCCTGCTGGAAATCTGCATCGACACTCAATGACGAAGGATCACGCACATCAGCCCCTTGTAAGGCTGTCATTGCTAAAGCTGCATCTTTTACCGTACGGGTAATCGGCCCCTCATATAAATAGCAAGATATCGCAAAAGCATTGGGACGTGCTATAAACGGTATCCGTCCTGCGGATGGCTGAAATCCAACCACTCCGCACCACGCCGCCGGTATGCGGATAGAACCGCCGCCATCTGTTGCACCGGCCAGAGGAACCAAACCATCTGCAACAGCTGCTGCACTGCCTCCTGAGGAACCTCCGGAATTACGGGTGAGGTCAAACGGGTTGCGGGTGGGGCCGACAGTTTTATTATCGGTGGTACCGCGAAAACCAAAAACCGGACTATTGGTCTGTCCCAGAACAATGGCACCGGCAGCTTCCATTCTTTGCGGAAACATACTCCAGCCCGTTGCCAGATTATCACGCAATACCGAAACCAGCCCGCAGCTGGCCGGCCACCCTGGCTTAAAGCCGAATAAATCCTTCATCAAAACCGGAACACCGGCTAAAGAACCTGTCGGCTCACCTTTGATAATGGCTTTTTCAAGCTGCCGGGCTGCTTGACGCGCTCCTGCATAATCCTGATATGTCACGGCACTCAAGCTCGGATTACGCTGTTCTATACGTTGGATAGTCGCATCAATCACCTCGACAGGTGAAACTTCGCCTGATTTAACTGCATCAGCAATTGCAGCAGCCGTCGATAATTCGGTTATATCTGATAATGACAAGAAGCCTCCCCGACGAACTTTTTGAGCAGCGCATTGTATGCGCTCGTATCGTGGTTTCGTCAGGGAAAAATATATGGCCTCAAAGTGTAAAACCGCATCCGTCAAATGACGTATATAATCAGTGCGCCAGCCCCATACGAACAGCAATTGAAGCTGCCGCTGCACGTGTCGGTACATCTAACTTATCAAGTATCCGCTCAACATGCGTTGAGACCGTACGCGTACTCACACCCAGTTTCCTGCCAATTTGCGTATTGGATAATCCTTGTGTTAACGCAGCTAACACTTCTGTTTCACGAGCCGTCAACTGATGGGGCGAAGTTTCTCGTGCCCACGTCAGCAATATTTCGCAATTTTGATCATGCAGGGGATAAATTTCATAAGCGATAATTGTGCCTCGATCACTTCGTTTGCGTGAGTACGACATTGCCGGATCACGCCAATTCGACCGGACAGGAAGCGCTACAATATCCGGAACCCCAACAACTTGTAAAAAAGCCTCCGGCGGCAATCCGTCACCGCTAATATCAATCCAGCCATAGAGGTTGTGATAGACAATCGCTGCACGTTGTGGTGCGCAGATTGCAGCCAGACGACGAACATGATGGAACCTGTCCACTAAGGGAGTAAGCCCTGCTCCGACAATACCTAGTAAAGCCTGTTCAGTTTCTGCCGGTGCCTGATAAGTTTCCAAATTCATCATCAGCATACCGGCATAATGTCCTTTAGCACTGCGCAGTAAAACCGTACCGCCTTCGCGGTAGCCCTGAGGCGCTAAAAATCGTGAATAAAACGGAGAGTCATCGCGATTAAACGGGCAATCTTTCCAAAAAACGGCACCTTCATTTTTTTCCAAAAATGGCCAGACGATATCGTCACGATACCCAGCCCCGTTAAGTGCTGTTCGTACAGTGGTGGAGTAACCACGCGCCGCGACAGTAAAGTGTGTATGTTTATGTTCATCCCATGTACAAATCTGCGCCGCAGCATAAGGGATAAGCCGGAACAATTCATCAAGTACCAGTTCAGCTTTTTCGGACGGCGGTGCGGTATCGGCAATGATTGAGGATATCATCCTCACACAGCTTAAATCGGCGGCGCGATACATCATATGTCCCCTCCAACACGAAAATATAAATATCACATATTTTTCATGTTGAAACCGATCTGTATGTGGCTGCGTAATCCGAAGACGATCACTTGAGTTTTTGAACTGAATAATCCTTATCCTCGCAGCCCCCAGAGCACTGCGAGGATAAGGCCCGTCGAAGAAACTGATATCAGATTTATTTCAACGTATTAAATGCCAATGTTCCTGCGGCAAGGTCGGACAATCCGGTTCCGACAGCCTTAAAAACAGTGATTTGCTCATCCGACCGGCGGGCTTCTGCTTTACCTTGACAGAGTTCAGCCAAAGTACCCAAAATCGCAGAGGGGCTGAACACACCGGCCTTTATCGGATCGATAAGATCACCGGACTCTTCGAGCGCATCCGGTGAATCAATATAGACAGAACCATTGCTGAAACATGCATTGTCCGCTTCGCGCATTGCAGGCGTGAAGCTGCCGATCAAATCCACATGAGTGCCAGGTGAAAGCCACTCAAACCGGATTAACGGCTCTGTTGAAAGGGTCGCGCAACTCACAATATCTGAGCTACGCACAGACGCTTCCAAATCATCAACCACCACAGCCTTCATCCCCTCATCATTCAGACGTGCAGCAAGGCGTTCGCTATTGGTTTTATCAATATCCCAGACTCGCACCTCATCAATCGGCCGGACTTCTTTAAATGCATGCGGTGTCATTGAGCCTACCCGACCGGCTCCGACAAGCAAAAGCTTGGAAGCATTTTTCCGTGCTAAGAACGAGGCACCCAGTGCTGCTACGCCGACAGTTCGTCTGACTGTAATCTGGTTACCATCCAGCAATGCAAGATGCTGTCCTGTTGCTCCGTCACAGAGCAGATAGGTAGAGTGCAGCCCCGGCAATTTCTTTGCAGCATTGCCCGGATAGATGGTGACAATCTTGACGCCAAGGACACCACCATTTGTCTGCCATGCAGGCATCAGCAAAAGAGTAGCATCAGTACTGTCATTCTGCGGAATATGATGATGGTGCCGCAACGGAACCTTCGGATTTTGTCCAAAAGCTTCACGCAGCGCTTCGATCAAGGCACCGAAAGGCAAGGCAGCTGCTGTTGCTTCCGGAGAATAAACCGGAATAGTCGTGACTTCATTTGTATTCATAATGATTACTCCTCAACTCAATATGCAATCCGCTGGGCTCCCGATGGGCGACGGCTTGTGGAGAAAACCAGATAGTTCCTCAAGTGAACGGCAACCCAATTGCCCCAGTGTTCCTGTCAGTTCTGCCTTCAGAACCTCAATCAAATGTTGTGGCCCCGCATTACCTATCGCCCCGATGGAATACATAAATGGCCGCCCCATCAGCACATAATCCGCACCAAGCGCAATCATACGGGCAATATCGAGACCGGTTCTGACACCGCCATCGACGAGAATAACCGCATCTTTGCCAAGCTTTTCTCGTACCAACGGCAACATCGAAACGGAGGACGGCGCTGCATCAAGCTGCCGACCACCATGGTTTGAAACAACGATGCCGTCTGCTCCGAGCGCGATATAATGCTGAGCCTCCTCAGGACTGAGGATACCTTTCACGACAATCTTACCCTGCCATTGATCACGGATACGTTTGAAGCGCTCCTGCGTGATGTGCCCTGCGAGAACGCGGTCAAGAAATTCGCCAAACTCTGTCAGAGACAACCCCTTTGGGGCATAAGGCTCAAGATTTTCAAAATGCGGAATACCGTATCTGGCTAGACGCATCAGCCATGTCGGCCGCATCATCATCTGTACTGCATTTCGTATGCCGAATTCCGGTGGCACGCTGAGGCCGTTGCGGATATCACGGTCGCGGCGCGTACTCACAGGAATATCCACCGTCACCACCAGAACCTCATAGCCTGCTTTGGCAGCCCTGCGGATGAGGTCAGTCTCCATTTCCGGATCATTCAGCGGATATAGCTGAAACCAGCCATTCGAACCGGCACTTGATCTGATCTTCTCCAATGCGGTGGTAGCGTGGGTCGATAAAACCTGAAGCACATTCTCTGAACGTGCCGCACCGGCAATATGCACTTCGCATCCGGGCACTTGCAGACCGGCAAGACCGACGGGTGCCGCACCGAATGGTGCATCAAACGTCTTTCCGAAGAGAGTTGTCTGAATATTGACGTTTTGAGCATCGCTTATATAGCGCGGCATAAAGAGGACCTGCTGAAGATCATCAATATTACGGCGAACATTTGCCTCGGATCCGATGCCGCCAATCAGATATTCCCACGCAAAATTCGGAATATGCCAGCGAGCGCTGCGCTTCATATGCTCGACGGATGGGAAGCGCTTTCTGACCGTTGCAGATATCTTATGTCTCTTAACCGCTGACAGATTAGCATCCGTACGGCTTGATGAATGTGTGTCTTTCACTTGGCTCATTTTTCACTTCCGGCAGAGCTGCGCCTTCACGATAGAAGGCAGCTCTGTGATGCGCATTTGAATTTAAAGAAACAGGAGCGTTTACGCTTTTACTGTTAGCGATTGACGTTTCGTCAGCATAATAACGAGGCCAAAAATCAGTGTACCCACGATGAACAGGAATGCTGCGGCTGCAATTGCCGGACTGATATTTTCACGAAGCGTGGAGAACATCTGTCTGGCCAGCGTCCGCTGATTTGGCCCTGCCACGAATAGCGTCAACACGACCTCATCCAGAGAGGTCGCAAAGGCCAGCACCGCCCCCGAAGCCACACCCGGCATAGCGAGCGGAAGTGTAATCCGACGGAACACTGTGAAAGGTGATGCACCAAGACTTTCAGCCGCCAGTTCCACGCGTTGATCAATGCCCCGTAGCGCACCGCTGACGCTGACCATCACGAAAGGAATGGACACCACCGTGTGGGCAACGATAACACCAAGATAGCTGTTGGCGATGCCGAGTTGTGCAAACAGCAGCTGCATACCAACGCCCAGCACCACTGCCGGCACAACCATTGGCAACAAAAATAATGTGCGCAGCGATCCGCAAAGAAACAAACCATGATGCCGCAAACCCAGTGCCGCCATAGAACCAAGTGTCGTGGCAAGGATTGTTGTGCCGCCGCCGATGATCAGGCTGTTAATGATCGAACGTCGCCATACCTCAGCACCGGACAGCTCTTGAAACCAACGCGACGACCAGCCGGGCATCGGATAAGTCAGAAAGATACTGTCTGTGAAGGCGAGCGGTAAAATAGCAAAAAGCGGCGCTATGAGAAAAGTTACGGCTGCAGCGCCGAACAGGATTTTCAGGATGCGGTTCATCACGCCTTCCCCTTTTCTTCAGCTGTCAGACGTCCGTAAACTGCATAGAGAAGCAGGCAGGCAACCAGCAACACCATTCCCAATGCTCCTGCCATACCCCAATTGGCCGAACCCGTGGCGTAATAAGCAATGATAGAGCTGATCATTTGATCGCCAGGTCCGCCGATCAGCGCAGGCGTGATGTAATAACCGATGGCACTCATGAAAACGAGCAACATGCCGGACAACACCCCGCGCATAGACAGTGGCAGAAGCACACGCAGAAAAGCGCGCCAAGGTGCTGCCCCCAGTGAGGCTGCCGCTGGCATCAGGCTATTGGGAACCGCAATAAGAACACTGTAAATCGGGAGAACCATGAAGGGTAACAGCACATGCGTCATCGCAATAATCACGCCCGCACGATTGAAAATCAACGGCAGCGGACTATCCGTCAGGCCAAGCCAGATGAACATATCATTGATAAGCCCTTTATCCTGCAACAGGATAAACCATGCTGCAGTGCGCACGAGCAGTGAAGTCCAAAGCGGCAACAGTACAGCGGCAAAAAGCAGATTGCGTACCCAACCGGCAGCACCTGCAAGCAAAATAGCATAAGGATAACCGATCAGCGCACAAGCCAGTGTTACCAAAGCCGCAATCCAGAAAGTGCGGAGCATAATGGCACGGTTTGCAGAAGTTCCTGTATCCTTGCTCGCGAGATTACCCGAGGCATCACGTTCCATATCAACGGCCGCAAGCAAGTTACGATCAGTCCACGGTGACAATGCTCCGGCAACAGCGCGCCAATATTGCGGCTGGCTCCAGCGTTTATCGATGACCTCAAGATCAGGTGCCGGTGTCTTTTCAAGCGCAGACACTGTCTTCGTCATCAATGTGCGAAACCCTGGCTGCGCACTGTTGAGCCGGCGGATCATATCGCCCATGGCCAGCTGATCGGTGGAAGCCTTAAGATCGTCAACCAGCGCCTGTTTCATCTCCGGTGTCGGAGCATCATTGCCATTATAGGTTTTCACGGCTTCGACTGTGCGTGGCAAGACTTGCAACACCGCAGTATCTGACACGGCCTGCTTCATCATGACCCCGAGCGGCCATATGAAAAACAACAGGATAAACACGAAAAGCGGTGCGATCAGAAGCATGGCGCGTATGTTTTTGCTGGAGCTGATCATGCTGCAATTGTCCAGCAATCAGCAGCGGAAAAACATGCTGAAACATTGGTGCCCGCCTGCCATTCCTGTGCCTTGCGATCAAGCCGCGCAACAAAATTGTGCGCCCGTTCATCAAGCTGCACACGCAGGTGATCACCTTGATACACACTATCCAAAACACTGGTTTTAAAATGATTGTCGCCTGTGGTTTCAGTGCCCAGTTCAATACGTTCCGGCCGCACGGATAAGAATACTTTCTTACCCGTGTTGAACTGCGCTGTGGAAGCGGCCGTTACTAACTGACCATCATGCAGCCGTACCAATGCATTCCTGCCTTCCATCCGCTCCACTATGCCCTCAATGAGATTAGTCTCACCAATGAATTCCGCAACAAAACGGGTCTGTGGCTCGTCGTAGATCGCACGCGGCGTACCAATCTGCTCGATACGTCCCTTGTTGAAAACAGCAATACGATCCGACATCGTCAGTGCTTCACTCTGGTCATGTGTCACAAACACGATCGTCAGGCCAAGCCGCTTATGCAGGGCGCGAATATCGAGCTGCATCTGCTCACGCAATTGCTTATCAAGTGCACCCAACGGCTCATCCATCAAAACAACACCCGGCTCAAATACCAGTGCGCGGGCAAGCGCCACACGTTGTTGCTGACCACCGGAAAGCTGCGATGGTTTGCGGTCACGCATTGCAGAAAGCTGCACCATATCCAGCGCTTTGGCCACGCGTTCAGAAATTTCAACTTTGCCAACACCGCGCATTTGCAGCGGAAAAGCGATATTTTCGCCCACAGACATATGCGGGAACAGTGCATAATTCTGGAATACAACGCCAATGCCCCGCTTATGGGTTGGCACAGCATTAATCGCTTTACCGTCAACAAGGATTTTGCCTGAAGTCGGCTGCGTGAAGCCGGCCAGCATCATAAGCAATGTTGTTTTACCGGAACCGGAAGGCCCCAGCAGGCTCACAAACTCACCTTTTTCAATACCAAGGTCGAGTTGTTCAACAACGCCGACCGAGCCATAAAATTTGGTAAGTTGATCAAATCGAATGAATTCCGCCATGGAGCGCTCCATCGCTATCAGATAAGGGACATAATCGGGAAAAGGCAGGCTATGCCGGAAAGGTCGTTTGCGGAGCTTTCCGGCAGGGTGCTATTATTGCGCGAGCCAGGCGTTGAAGCGCTGTGTCAATGCTTCGCCATTATCGACCCAGAAATCGACATCAAGTGAGATCGCGTCTTGTATATTATCCGGATGAGTTGGCAGATCCTTAGCCAGTTCCGCTGGCACCATGGATGCTGCCTCACGGTTTGGCAGGCCATTGGCCGCATATTTCGGAAGTTTCACCTGATTGTCAGCACGGCTGGCATAGGCAATAAAATCCATGCCCATGTCTTTATTCTCGGCGTCTTTCAAAATCACCCAGCTATCCACCGCATAAATACTGCCGGGCCAGACAACCTGGAAATTCCGCTTTTCATCATTTCTGACGGCAACCAAACGGTTACTATAGGCAGAGGCCATCACGACTTCACCGGATGCAAGCAATTGCAACGGTTGTGCGCCGGCTTCCCACCACACGATATATGGTTTTAATTCATTCAGTTTATTGAATGCCCGATCCAGACCTTCCGGCGTGGACAGCTCTTCATAGACTTTGTCAGAGGATACGCCATCCGCCATCAGTGCAAATTCGAGTGTATATTTTGCGCCCTTACGCAGTGAGCGTTTGCCCGGAAATTTCTTCACATCCCAAAAATCTGCCCAGGATTTCGGCGCTTCTTTGAGGTTATCGGCATCATAGCCAATCGCCGTCGACCAGACGATAGCGCCAACACCGCAATCATTCACAGCACTGTCGAGGAACTTGTCCTGTCCGCCCATCTTGTCCCAGTCAATTTTTTCATAAAGCCCGTCAGCACAGCCTAATGCGAGCTCCTCGGCTTCAACCTGCACCACATCCCAGTTAGGCGAGCTGGTTTTAACCTTAGCCTGAATGACGCCGTAGCCGCCATCCCAAGACTCATCGAGGAGCGGCTTGCCATTCTCTTTCGAAAAAGGCTTGAAATAGATTTCGCGCTGGCCGTCCTGAAAGCTGCCGCCCCATGAAACAACGGTAAAATCCCGCGCAAGCGCAGGCAGCGCGAAGCTCAGCGACAGAGCTGACGTCACAGTTAACAAGAACCCTGCTTTTGCAAATGACATGATGTTCCCCTTTTCACTTTTGGAAAATTTTTAGAGCCTGCCGAATACGAGAAGTGTCAAATCATTCACCTCAAAGCGACCTGAAACCTCAGATAAAATTTATGTACACACCGACAGTGCGATCACACCATTACAAATATGCTATAAATAACGCAAGTTTTTTTTAAGTGTGATCATACCAAGGTTTAAAATTGGCTTTTTTTGATAAATAAGCTATTTTCTATGGGCAGGCAGAACGAAAAACCGTCTGGCAACCAAGCGATAGCCTTCAATGATCTGAAGATTTCCTTGTGAAAAACTGAGGCACGGCTATTTTTACGGGCAACCTTAGGGCATACACGTCATAAGAGCAGACAGGATGTTCAATGAATAATGTGGTAGCGTCGGATAAAGTCGACCTGAGATCATACTTACCCGACGATGATTCCATCGGGATGAACAGACGCGCTTATCTGACTCTTCGTGAAGCTCTTCTTATCGGCGCTTACCGTCCCGGCACGCATCTCAATATCAAGCCAATCGCTGAGGAACTCGGAATGAGTTCAATGCCGGTACGCGAAGCAATGGGAAGGCTGAGTTCAGAAAGTGTTCTGGAGATTATGCCGAACCGCGGCTTTAAGGTGCCGGTCTTGAAAATAGAGACTTTCCGCGAGCTTCTGATGCTGCGCATCCGGCTTGAGGAAATGGCTGGGGCACATGCGGCCGTACTGGCAACACAGGAAGATATTGAAACAATTTCTGCTCTTTATGAGGAAATGTTAACAGCCCAGAAACGCTCTATGGATGAAGCATTGCGCATACACAGGCAATTCCATTTTGCAATTTACAGAGTTGCTAATATGCCAATTATGATGGAGTTCATTGAGCAGCTATGGCTTCGTTTGGGGCCACACATCTATGCCAGCTTAAAAAAGACATGGGCAACAGATGTGAAGCGCCATCATGAAATTGTAGCAGCATTACGTGCGCGCGATTCAGTCGGCGCGGCACAGGCTATACGCGATGATATTGCTTCCGGTGCGGATCCGGCTTTTTACTAAAATGTCTCCGCGCCCAGACCTGCGGACAGACAAGGCTCAAGCAGCGGGTCGATATATAATATAAAAAATTTTCGGAACACAGCATCTGAGCTTAGCCGTTGAGATAACGACGCATGCAATAAAGCAGCGTGCCCTGTTCTTCGTTTTCACGAATATTAATCACACGCCCGAAAAGGATGCGATGTGTTGCTTCATCCACGGCATTGGTCAGCTCGCATTCGAAGCTGACCGATGCGCTGGCAAGAACCGGAACACCGGTAAGACCTTCGCTCCAGTTATCAAGTGCAAATCTCTCCTCCATCGGTGTTGCAACTCCTCCGCCGAAAATATTTGAGATATGCTCCTGACCCGGCATCAGTGTGTTGACGCAAAAATGACGCGTATTTTCAAATGCATGGAAGCATGAACTCGCACGATTGATACAAACCAGAAGTGTCGCTGGTGTATCGCTGACACTGCAAACCGCAGATGCCGTAAAACCATAGCGTTTGCCGTTATGAAGCGTACTGGTGATATTCACTGCCGAGCCAAGGCGTGACATCCCGCTGCGAAATGTAGTTTTGTCCACAATGTTAAAGCGGTGATCCACAATGCCCATACCGGCCTCTCAAACGCATTTGGAACAGGCGATACTGAACCATTCGCCGGTGTTCCTGTTCGTATTTAAATCCCCTACCCGCAATTTCAGCACAGGCATTCCGACGTCATCCGTGGAAAGGGAGGATGAGTTACCGGCTTTATGGATTTGCAAATCCGTAAAACCGGCAACCTTGTGACAAATGAATATTAAGCGGAAAGTTCTTTGCGGATAATTTGAGCGCCCGCACTCAACGCATTCAGCTTACCTCTTGCAACCTGACGCGACAGCGGTGCCATGCCACAATTGGTGCAAGGATAGAGCTTATCGGCATCCACAAACTGGAGTGCTTTGCGTAGCGTATCCGCCACTTCTTCCGGTGTCTCAATAGTATTAGACGCCACGTCGATAGCGCCAACCATCACCTTTTTACCGCGGATCAATTCAATCAAATCCATCGGAACATGGGAGTTATGGCATTCCAGCGAAATCAGATCGATACTGGATTTTTGCAGCTTCGGGAAAGCTTCTTCATACTGTCGCCACTCGGAACCCAGTGTCTTTTTCCAGTCTGTATTGGCTTTGATACCGTAACCATAGCAAATATGGACAGCCGTCTCGCATTGCAGGCCTTCAATCGCCCGTTCCAGTGTAGCCACGCCCCAATCATTCACTTCATCGAAGAAAACGTTGAATGCAGGCTCATCAAACTGGATGATATCAACACCGGCAGCTTCCAGCTCTTTCGCTTCCTGATTGAGAATTTTAGCAAATTCCCAAGCCAGCTTTTCGCGGCTTTTATAGTGAGCATCATAAAGCGTGTCGATCATGGTCATCGGGCCAGGCAAAGCCCATTTAATAGGCTGCTTGGTTTGCTGACGCAAAAACTTGGCATCCTCAACAAAAACCGGCTTTTGGCGGGACACAGCACCAACAACAGTCGGCACGCTCGCATCGTAACGATCACGGATTCTGACCGTCTCACGCTTTTCAAAATCAACACCGCTGAGATGCTCAATAAATGTCGTGACAAAATGCTGGCGTGTCTGCTCACCATCACTGACAATATCAATGCCGGCCTGACGCTGATCATCTAAAGCCAAACGCAGAGCATCTTGCTTGCCTTCAATCAGTTCTTCGCCCTGCAGTTTCCAAGGCGACCAAAGCTTTTCCGGTTCTGCAAGCCATGACGGTTTTGGCAAGCTGCCGGCGGTTGAAGTAGGCAACAGTGTTTTCATAATAGGCAACCTTATAATGCTAGTTCATTAAAGAACATAATTTGCAGACCATTGCTCAAGAATGGTTTTGTACGGCTTGATAAAATGTTCTTCAGCGAACTTTCCTTGCTCAACCGCCATCCGGCTACGCTCTTCCCGATCATAGACAATTTGCGTCAATGAATAGTCTGAATGCTTCAAGCTTGGCTGGTAAGACGCACCTGCTGCAGAATTGGCGTTGTAAATTTCAGGGCGATAGATTTTTTGGAAAGTCTCCATGGTGCTGATCGTGCTGATAAGCTCAAGATCAGTATAGTCACGGAGCAAGTCACCGCTAAAATAAAAAGCCAAAGGTGCAACGCTGTTCGCCGGCATGAAATAGCGAACCTGCAATCCCATTTTCTCGAAATACTGATCTGTCGAAGAGAATTCATTTTGCAAATATTCGACACCCAAGACAGGATGTTGATTTCCGGTACGCAAGTAGGTTTTGCTGCTGGATGCGCTCAAACAAATAACCGGCGCTTTGCTGAAATGTTCTTTGTAACTCTCTGAATTTACAAAATATTTGAAAAGATTGCCATGCAGATCACCAAAACCGGCAGGGATGCTGAACGCAGCCTGATTGCGGTTATGTTCCGGCAACACAACGCTGAAATCGTAATCACGCACATAAGAGGAGAAATTATTGCCGACAATGCCCTCAATGCGCTCGTTCGTTACACGGTCAATGATATTCGTTTTCAATATTTCGATTAGCGGGAAAGCATTCTTATTGCCTTCACCATTCAGATTCATCTCAACGGAAATGATTTCAATTTCAACGGAATAGCGATCGCCTTTTGGGTTATCCCAATGCGCCAAGGCATTAAAACGATTATCAATCATTTTCAGAGCATTACGCAGATTTTCCTGCCTGTTCGCGCCTCTGGCCAAATTAGCAAAATTGGTCGTAATACGCGTATTTTCTGAGGGTTGATAATCCTCATCAAAACGAATGCTCTTAATGTTAAAATCAAATTCTTTATTCATCGCGATCTGCATCCTCATTCCTGAGCAAACCCTGTCTTTGCTTATTCAGGACGTCCTAGTTTTCTTTTCTGGTCTTCTCAGTCAGCAATCTACATATTGTCTGCAGATAAGAGCGGTGCATATCTTATGCCTAAGCTATTGAATGAATAAAAATGATTTGATTTCATTGAAACGTGAATTTAGCTCATGAATTATCGCCATACCGCATCAGTATCGCGATATGACTGACACGCTACATACGTGAATTCTTAAACACTGTGAAAAAGATTTGAAAAGAGAGCGCCTCACGCGAGATCGCTAAACATCTGGTCAACTCAAGCGCTTGTATTGCAAATATAAAAACAGCGACGCGCCCGTTGGGAGCGCATCGCTGTTTTTTTTGCTTAACGCTGCGGTATTGCTACTTTTATTTCAATTGCTTTCACGATACGCCCGAAAATTGCACCCATTACTAAATATACTGAACCTGCAATCAGAAAGGTTTCAAATGGCGCGTAGGTTCTGGCAACAAAAATACGTGCTGCTCCCGTCATTTCAATCACGGTAACGGCACTTGCAAGTGTTGAACCTTTCATCACCAGCACCAGTTCATTGCCAATGGCAGGCAGGAGTGTCCGGTAAACCTGAGGAAAAACCACTTTCACGAGTGCAACATATCTGCTCAGACCCAAAGCACTTGCAGCTTCAAACTGCCCCTTTGGTAGCTGACGGATTGCTCCGGCAATAATTTCAGCCATATATGCCGCTGAATTCAAACCGATGGTGATGATCGCGCAGTAAAGCGGACTTTTGAGTACCGGCCACAGGAAGCTTGATCGGACAGCCTCAACCTGTCCCAGACCATAATAGACAATAAATAGTTGGACGAGCAAAGGACTTCCGCGCACCATAAAAGTATAGGTCGACGCTGAGTAGCTTAACCACCATCTGGATGACACCAAAGCTAATGCCAATGGCAGAGCAAAAATCTGACCAACGATGAAACTCGCAATAGTGATCAGCAATGTAAGCCAGATACCATGCTGAATGGCATTGAAAGCAGGTAAGAACAAATCAAATGACATGAGACTACCGCATCTGTGGTGTTAAGTGGACCGAATACGCCCGGATAATTAAAGTTGAGATACCGGTGATCACAATATAGAGGGCAGCGGCCGTCAGATAGAAAGCAAGCGGCTCCCGTGTCGCACCAGCCGCGACAACAGATTTACGCATCAATTCCTCCAGTCCGATGATTGAAACAAGCGCGCTCTCTTTCAGGATCACCAGCCACTGGTTCCCTAGTCCGGGTAATGCCCGCGTCATCATTTGCGGCAAAATAATCAATCTGAATGCTCTGGGGCGTCTTAATCCCAACGCAAACGCTGCTTCCCATTGCCCACCGGATACGCTGAGCAACGCCCCACGTAGAATTTCGGTGAGATAAGCCGCTGAAACAAATGAGAGAGCCGCAATACCTGCCGTGATGGCATTAACTTCCACATAACGACCAGCGACCTGCGTCAGCAGAACCGTTCCGCCATAGAATATCAGGAAAATCACCAGCAGTTCCGGTAGTCCGCGGATCAGGCCAACATAGAGCGCAATTGCTTTGCGTATCGGCGCGGGCGCATAAATTGCTAGCGGAGCCAGTATAATTGCCGCCAAAAACCCGCACAAAAAACTACCAACTGCAACCAGTAGCGTTATACCTAAACCACTTAATAGCTGAGGAAGATAAGCAATGACTGTCGACATTATCTTGCCTCTTCCCGATTGCTTTGTTCCGCTTCACATTGATGCGCAACGGTTTCGAAAAACTCAGCCGAAAAATCGATCATTTTAGCAAGCTGATCAATAATGATGTTCTCATCCGGTGAGTGAAGCATTGCACCATGATGTGTCAGCCCTGCGCCGAATAGAGTTACGCCCATTTCTTTAACAAAGGGATGGGCTAAGCCGGACGCCGGAGAGCTTGGCTGAATAATTGGTGTTTTACCAAAATGCTTTTTGAGAAGCCGGAGGCCTTGCTGTACAGCCCAATGTTCATGACTGCTGCGAACAGCTTGTACCTCTGCATCATGAATAATTAATTCGATGTCCCCGAAACCGTGTTTATCCAGATGTTTCCGGACAAGTGTGACGATTTCAAGCGGTTGCTGCTCCGGTACAAGACGAAAATCCAGCTTTGCAGATGCTTGAGCCGGTAATACGGTTTTTGCCCCCTCTCCCGAATAACCGCCGCTGATACCATTGATATTCAGACATGGTTCCAGATTGAGACGCCGATAGAAATTATTTTCATCTGTGCCGTCTAAAAGGCGTTGGCCGCCGGTCGCAGACTGCAGGCTGAAAAGCGTATAAGGCGGCGTTGCAACCAGCTGCTCCACGGCTTCCGGCACATCCGGTATTGAGTCATAAAAACCGTCGATTAAGACGCGTCCGCTTTCATCACGCATGGAAGACACAGCCGTAGCAATGCGCCAAAGAGCATTATCGAAAAGTGCACCGAAGCTTGAATGTAAGTCTGCCCGTGCAGTCCGGCATTGCAGCTCAATAGCGGTCACACCTTTAAAGCCCATCAGAACAACAGGGTGACCTTCACTGTCAATTTCACCAAACTCCCACCAGCAAACATCGGCTTTAAGCGCCGGAAATCGTTTTTGCAGAAAATCGGTCAAGGAAGGGCTGCCGATTTCCTCTTCACCGTCAACAATCCATATCAACCGGTAAGGCAGCGGATCATTATTATTCTGCCGATATTTGCGCCAACCTGCCAGACGACTAATGAACTCACCTTTGTCATCTGCAGCTCCACGCCCGTACAAACGGCCATTACGCTCTGTAAGTTGATAAGGCGGACTGCTCCAAAGCTCCACCGGCTCTTCCGGCTGTACGTCATAGTGATTATAAATCACCATAGTGAAAGGACCATTGCCTGTTTCTGCCACAACGAACGGCCCGACTTCTCCCGCACATATCTCTGTAACAAATCCCTCTGATTTCAACAGGCTTTCTACATGAGCGGCACAGGTTTCAAGATCTTGTGCACGGGCACTGACAGAAGGAATTTTCACCAGCTCCGCCAGATCGCGGATAGCTGCCTGAAGGAACATATTCTCTTGATACATAGCTCTTCCAAAGAATTAAGGGACGGCGCAAGGCCATCCCTTTTTTGACATCACTTTTTGGAAATGTCGTAGGCGAACCACTTTTGAGAAATTGCGGCGATTGTGCCGTCTTTCAGCATTGAAGTGATTGCTTCGTTGACCTTGCTTTGCAGCTCAGCATTGCCTTTTTTCAGCGCAATACCCTGCCCTTTTCCGAACTCCGGAAAATCTGTACCAGTAAGCAATGGCCCTGCGTAAACCAGTTTACCCTCACCGCGTTCTTTAACAAGCGGCTCCCAGGCTGAGCGCTCCATCAGGCCCGCATCAATGCGCCCTGCAAGCAAATCATCGGCAATCTGGTCAGGTCTGTCATAAACGCGGATATCTGCTTCAGGAAAGTGTGCGCGGATCACCTGCTCATGGGTTGTACCGCTTTGGACACCAATAGGCGAACTGCTCAGTTTTTCGACCAGTTCTTGAGCCGATTTTGATACGGCAGCATCATGACCGGCAACAACAACGATCGCATTGGGTGCATCCGCATAAGCAGCAGAAAAATCAACCCGCTGAGCACGCTCTTCATTAATCGAAACGCCTGACATAACAAGATCAAATTTTCCGACCTGTAAACCCGGAAGCAAGCCGTCATAGGCCTGGTTCTGCCACTCACAACTGGTTTCCATCCGTTTACAAAGCTCATCTCCTACATCCCGGTCAAAACCAATAATCTGACCGCTGGCGTCAACCGACTCCCATGGCGGATAGTCGGCACTTGTTCCGATATGTAATTGTTGTGCTCCGGCACTTGTGAGTGTTGCCCCCAGTACCAATGCACTCAAAATCAGTTTCATATATATGTTCCCCTATTCTTATTTATTGAGTTTGCTGCCCGAAAGAATATTGTCCTCCGGACAGCATAATTTTATATGGCTTTAAGCAGCCAAAGCCTGCTGCTCTTTCAGGAAGCGTGAAATCAGCTTCAGGCCTTTACGCAGAATATCTGCCCCGTTTGCGTAGCCGATACGCAAATAGCCTTCCATATCCATGGCACTGCCCGGTGTCAGCATCACGCCGGTTGATCGCAGAAGTTCAATGCAGAATTTCTCGGAGCTGATAGGCAGGTCAAAACGCAAAAGTGCAGTCGTGCCTGATTGCGGCTTAACCCATGAGATAAGCGGCTCGCTCTCAACCCATTCTGACAAAATTGCAAGATTAGTGCGGGTAATCTCATGGCTACGCTTGAGAATTTTCGCACGATTTTCCAATGCGATCGACGCAAACAGATCATCAATCATACCGACGCTGATTGTGTTATAGTCGCGATGGATGGAGACGGCTTTTAGCAATTCAACCGGACCGGCAATCCAGCCCAGCCGCAGACCTGCAAGGGAATACGTTTTGGACATACTGCCGGTGCTGATACCTTTTTCGTAAAGATCAGCAATAGAGGCGGTCATACCATCGCCTTGCTGATCCGTGCCGCGATAGACTTCATCACACAGAATCCATGCGCCGCACGCGCGAGCGATTTCGACGATTTTCTTGAGAAACGCCTCGTCCATCAATGACCCTGTCGGATTATTGGGATTATTGATTGCAATGAGCTTTGTGCCTGCGGTTGCAAGCGCCTTGAGCTCATTGAGATCAGGCAGAAAATTATTGTCTTCACGCAGTGTCAGTATCTGTGTATCAGCACCATAGCTCTCAGGAATTGAGTAATGCTGCTGATAGGTTGGCAGCACAGAAATAACGCGGTCACCCGGCTCCACAAGCGTTTCATGAACAAGCGCATTGGCACCGATTGCACCATGCGTAATGACAATATTGGAACGCTGCTGATTGGCATAAAGACCTGCCACAAGGTCGCGCAACCGGTCACTGCCTTCAATGGCGCCATAAGTGAGCTTCATCGGGAGAAGTTCGCCCATAATAGTGTCGGTTTTGCCGGCCATTTCAAGCAGCTCTGCAACGGTCAAAGATTCCACGCAGGTTTCTGCAAGGTTCCACTCGCAGTTATTTTCCCAAGCATTCATCCAGATTTCTACGCCAAAATCGCGAATTTTCATGGATTTCACCTTTCAAATGTCAGTTTATTGTTTTCGATGGGCAGCCAGCACGGCAACGGCTGCTGCAATATCTTCAAGCCCCAGACCAATTGATCTGAAAAATACAGGCCGCTGATATGCAGGTTTTGCCGCTTTTGCAGTGAGGAGTTCCGGCAGGTCGCCCTGAATATTTTCAGGGGTCCAGCCACCGGATGCGGCTGCAAGTTTCATTTCTCCTGCTGACTTCGGGGTTGTCTCCCGATAATCGCAGTACACATCAAAACCGGATAAAGCGGCCGGATCGATCTCATGTGCATTGACAACATTGGTGCTGATCGATGTGACAAGTGCATCGTTGCGAAGATGTTTGACATCAATCACCGGTGTGCCGGAAGATGTGCAAAGCAAGATGACATCCGCATCCTGAACAGCTGCCTCTGCATTGGCTGCTATAATGACCGGCGCGCCTGTTGCCAGTGTCTGAGATAATCCGTTTTGCTGATGTGCATGTGGTGACCAGAGCCTGACTTCAGTCCACGCACGCATGGCTTCCACATAGCGCAAATGCGCCTGCCCTATCGCACCAGTGCCGATAATAGCCAGTTTTGCTGCATCTTTTCGTGCAAGCTGATCCACGGCAATAGCAGTGGTTGCCGCTGTGCGTTCAACGGTCAGCCGCTTTGCATCGCAGAGCAATAATGGCAATCCAGTTTCGGCAGACATCAGAACTGTCCATGCGGTTACAACCGGATTTCCACCATTAACGATATAAGGGGAAAGCTTGGCGCCGAATACTTTTTCATTGGCGAGCACGCCCAGATAGGTAATAAAATCGCCTGTATCATCGGGAAATAAGCTCAATGTCTGCGGCGGCTGGGCGGCTTTTCCTTCGCCCAATGCTTTGAACATTTTCTCAAGAATGTCTCTGATGTCCAGCTTGCCCAAAAGATTTTGGATAGCGGCATCGTCGAGAACGATGGGATATTGCTGCATAACTCTTTACGTCCTATCAAGAAACGAATGGTCGAGTTCAATCTGCTTTTGCCCTTTTTCAGGAGGGTAAAAGAAAAAAATTGTACAGCATGGCCAATGCGTGTAAGGATAGGTTATGAGCAATATATTGCACAGTCAAGAGCGTGATGATGTTTTAATGCACGTTTCTGGTAACCTGAAAAAACGACGTGCGGAGTTGGGCATGAGCCAGACCGCACTGGCGGAGGCCTCCGGCATCAGCCGGCGTATGATTGTTGCTGTCGAGCGGGGCGAAGCCAATATCAGTCTGTCGAGCCTCGACAAACTGGCATCTGCGCTTGGTGTGGATTTTGTCGAACTAGTCAGAGATCCAAACCGCACTACCCGTGAGAATATCAACGAGATCACCTGGCGCGGAAATAAGCCAGAAAGCGTGGCAACATTATTAGGCTCTGCACCGGCCGCGTCAGAGGCTCAGATGTGGCGCTGGTGTTTAGGCGCGGGTGATCATTATGAGGCCGAGCCTGATCCGGCAGGCTGGCATGAAATGCTTTTTGTGACAGATGGCACGCTCACGTTAGGACTGTCAGGTGTCTATACGGACTATCCCGCCGGTACTTTTGCGATTTATAGCTCTGCACAAAACTATGCATATCTGAACAAGCAGGACAAACCGGTTTTGTTCATCAGAAATGTATTATCCTGATAAGCAGTAAACCGGAATGTCTTTGCCCGCTATGTTCAAATAAACACTATTCAGGACTTTGGCACCTCATCCAGATATAATTTGTGCAACCTCGACGTAACCGGACTATTCCCCTCGGGGATCAAACATTTTCCGTCGATCTCCGCAACAGGTGTCGCAAAATTAACGGCCGATGTGACAAAAGCTTCTCGTGCTTTATAAACTTCATCAATTGTAAAAAGCCGTTCTTCGACAGAAAAACCATCCGCGTAAGCCAGATCAAGTATTCTTTGTCGCGTAATGCCCGGCAACAATGTACCGTTTAACGGACATGTTACTAATGTCCCCGCTTCGCTTACAATAAAGAAGTTTGCTGCCGTTGTTTCCGTGACGTAGCCATTGTTAAGAAACAATGCATCATCCGCACCTTGTTTCATAACGCGTGTTTTCACCAAAGATGCATAAAGCAGCTGTGTCGTTTTAATATCCAGCAGACTCCAACGCCCCTCTTCTGTTGAAATCAGCTTCAGTCGTCGCTGTAATGTCTGCTTAGGGTCAACTCCCAGTTTTTGCGTAAAACAAAACAGATTTGGCTCTGGTTCATTGCTGTAACGAAAACTGCGGTCAGCCGTCCCGCGTGATAGCTGTAAATAGACCATGCCGTTATGAATTGCATTTTCAGCAATCAATCGTTGATGAACTGCCAGCAATGCTTCGGTATCAACATCATATTTCATGTCGAGTTTTGTTAAAGAGCGTTTCAAGCGCTGCATATGAGCATGATAATCAAACAGTTGCCCGTCAACGACACAGGTCACTTCATAAACTGCATCAGAAAACAGTGTCGCCCGGTCGAAGACAGGCAGAGTTGCCTGTTCTTCAGGCACAAACCGGCCATTGAGATAAACAAGTGATGACATCTGGTGCCTCCGGATTATCTGTATTGTTTATAGGCTTCGCCTAGCAGAGATATTCCTTTTTGAATATCTTCTGCCGATACTGTTGAGAAACTGACTCGTGCATGATTATGTTCAGGAGTCTTCGCATAAAATGCATCACCCGGAACATAGCCGACATTAAATTGCGGAATGGCACAGTTCAGCAGAAATTCCCGCGAATTAAAATCCGACGGAAAAGTAAGCCAGGTAAACAATCCGCCATCCGGATAAGTGAAGGCGATTTCCTGTGAAAAATTTTCGCGCATTGCATTAAGCAAAATATCGCGTTTGACCATATAGCTGGCACGAATTTTCTTAATGTGGCTCTCCAGATCGTAGTTTTCCAGCAGATAACTGATCGCAGACATGTTCAATGTACTACACTGCGTATCGGCACCCAGCTTAAGCAAGGTCAGACGCCGGATCATTTCTTCACTGGCCACCGCCCACCCCATGCGCAAACCCGGAGACAGGATTTTAGAGAAGCTGCCAAGATAAATAACCCGCCCCTCAGTATCCATTGATTTTAAAGCAGGTGGCGGAGCCTTATCAAAATACACCTCACGATAAGGCGTATCCTCCAGAATAACCAAGTCATAACGATTGGCCAGTTCAATGAGCGCTTTCCGGCGCTCCAAACTCATGGTGACACCTGTAGGATTATGATAATCAGGTATCGTATAGAGAAACTTCACATTCTTGGTTGTCTTCAGGATCTGCTCCAGAACCGCTACATCCAGCCCATCCCCATCAACAGGCACAGTTTCGTATTCCGGTTCGTAGACAGCGAATGCACCTAAGGCGCCCAGAAAAGTCGGTGCCTCTGTGATGATAACATCACCTTTGTTGACCAAAAGGCTTGCCACCAGATCCAGACCCTGCTGCGCACCTTGCAACACCAGAATATTATCCGTTGAACACTCAATAGTCTCATCTTTCATACGCCGGGCTATCTGCTCGCGTAAAACAGGCAAACCCGCAGAAAATGAATATTGCAATGCCTGTGCACCCGAGTGTTGCAAAACGTCCTGATAGGCTTTCTGCAATGCTTCAACCGGAAAGAGGGAGGCATCGGGATAACCGCCGCCAAAGAAAATCATATCCGGATTGGTATTAAGACTACGAATTGCGGAAGGCTTGACGCTCGCCATCCGGTCGGCAAAATGATTATTCATTTTCATTTTCCATAAGTATTACTTGAAAAGCGAAGTGTTTCGCTGCCGTAAGAGCACCAAAGCCGGATCTGTGCGCTGTGTATAGCGCACAGATCCCTCAGATTTATTGTGCGAGAATGCCCCGAACCCGTTCGATTGCGCGCTTAACCTGTGCCGGTGCTGTACCACCTGTATGATTACGGCTGGCAACTGAACCTTCAACTGTCAGCACTGAATAGACATCAGCCGCAATTGCCGGATTGACAGCCTGCATGTTCTCCAGAGCCATATCCGAAAGCTGGTCGATTTTTTGCTCACGCGCGATACGAACAATGGCTGCAACCGTGTGATGAGCATCGCGGAATGCTACACCTTTGCGCACCAGATAATCAGCCAGATCGGTCGCTGTAGAATAGCCCTGCTGGGCAGCAGCCAGCATTGCCTCTTTGTTAACAGTGATCGAAGCAATCATCTGCGCAACAATAGAAACTGACGGACGAACGGTTTCAAGTGTATCCGTCAATGGTGGTTTACACTCCTGCAAGTCTTTATTAAACGCGAGCGGTAAATTCTTACTCAGAGTGACTGAGAACGTCAGATTACCGATAACACGAGCTGCTTTACCGCGAACCAGTTCAGCCAAGTCCGGATTACGCTTTTGCGGCATAATGGACGATCCGGTACAGAAAGCATCTCCCACTTCAATGAAGTTAAACAATGGCGTGCACCACATGATCACTTCTTCACAAAAGCGCGAGAGATGCACCATAATCAGCGACGAAGCACTGGCAATATCAACGATATAATCCCGGTCAGAAACCGCATCGAGCGAGTTGTGGCAGACATCCGCAAAACCGAGGTGCTTCGCGCTATATTCCGGATCAATCGGGAAACTTGTTCCGGCCAATGCCGCCATTCCCAGCGGCGACATATTCAAACGCTCTCTTGCTTCCTCAACACGGGACAGATCACGCAGAAACATTTCCGCATAAGCCATCAAATGATGCCCGAAAGTAATAGGCTGAGCCACTTGCAAATGTGTAAAGCCTGGCATGATTGTTTCTGAATGCAGCTCAGCCAGATCACTGAATGCGCTAATCAGTTGTTTTAGTTCAACAATCAATTGATCAAGTTCGGCACGCGCATAAAGCCTGATATCTGTTGAGTTCTGATCATTACGTGAACGTGCTGTGTGCAGCTTTTTACCGGCATCACCGATTAATGCTGTCAGACGCTGCTCGACATTCATATGCACGTCTTCATATTCTTTATGCCACACGAAGCGGTTTTCCTGCATTTCTGCAGCAATCATATCAAGTCCGCTTTGGATCTTGATATTATCTTCCTGTGACAGAATGCCGGCACGGGTCAGCATATCTGCGTGTACTTTTGAGCCCTGTACATCATACAGCGCAATTCGTTTATCCTGATCCAGACATTCATGGAAATCCTGAAAATCATTAGAAACAGGTACAGTAAACAAAGGAGACCATGTGTTTGGTGCGGTTGAAGACATCTGTCACTCCATCACGAAGACAAAAGGGGTTGTTTGCTGAATGACATGGTCATCGCATCAAATAAAAATTGATTGTGAGGCCGGCTTTTTACTGTGCCGTTCAGTTTGAAGGTAGCTGAGTGCCTGTTCTTTTACGTCAGGCACTCAGCGAGCACTCAGAAGGTACGATTGACCGTTTCTTTGTCGATAGCGTTCTTCTGCAGGTTCCACTTTTCCAGAAGTGCAGAATATGTACCGTCATCAATGAGTTGATTGATGACTTCAACAATTGCTGTGCGCATCTGCAGATTATCTTTCTTGATGCCAATCGCAAACAGAGAAGACTTCGAGATTGGCTCTCCTAAAACTTTATAAGTGTCAGGTTCCAGTTTCAGCAACCAGCTCAAAGTTTCACTACCCTGTGCAACAGCATTATAACGCCCCTGTTTCATGCCAAGACGCGCAGCATTGGAATCTGCGACACCTTCATAAACAAGCGCTGGTTTTCCGACAGCAACACAGTTTGTTTCATTCCAGTCATTCACATCTTTGATGAGTGCAACTGAAGTGCGCGAGCCCGCAACTGTTTTACCGCAAAGATCAGCCTGACCTGGTATTTCATCCGCATTTTTCTGCATCGTGAAAAATACCGGACCGCTGACAATGTAATCAACCATTTCCATGGCATCGCGGCGGGCCGGTGTATTGGTTACACCGGAAAGAATAAGATCGCCGCGTCCGGTTTGAATACCACTCTGAAGATCACTGAAAGAGGTTTTTACAAAAACCGGCTTCAGGTTGAGTTTTTCAGCAATTGCTTTTGCCAGATCAATATCAAAACCATCCGGTTCGCCTGTCTGGTCGTTGACAAACTCCATCGGCGGATAAATCGGATTATTAAGAATGCGCAATTCGCCCTCAGCGACCACCGGCAGTTTTTCCTGCGCGGAAGCCAGTGAAACAGAGCAAAGCATACCAACAATAGCTGTTGCCAGAATATGCCGGATTTTCATTATATCATCCTCATACTTATTTAACGCCATTCACAGTGGCTTTGTCGATTGCATTGGCTTTCAGGTTCCATTTCCCAAGCAGTTTTCCATAAGAGCCGTCTGCAATCATTTCATTGACGGCGTTCAGAACAGCGTCACGTAATTCCGGATTATCTTTTTTGAAACCGATCGCAAAAACATCATTATTCAGGATCGGATCGCCGATAATGCTATAATTTTCAGGCTCCAGTTGCACGAGCCATGCAAGCGTTTCACTTCCCTGCACAACAACATCATAGCGCCCTTGCTTCATGCCTAAACGTGCCGCATTTGAATCTGCAACACCTTCAAACTTGACTGCCGGCTTACCTGCAGCAACACAGTTCTCGTCACTCCACTTTGCGACATCGCGCGGAATGGTGCCCGTACGGGATGCTGCCGCAGTCCGGCCGCAGACATCTGTTTGTACTTTTATTTCACCGGCATTACTTTTTAAGGTGAAAAAGGTCGGACCACTGACAATATAGTCAACCATATCCATTGCATCCTGACGCGCAACGGTATCACTCATTCCTGAGATAATCGCATCTCCGCGTCCGGTTTGTAGACTACTTTGCAAATCACTAAAGGCTGCTTTTACGAATACCGGCTTAAGTTTCAGACGTTCAGCAATTGCTTTAGCCAGGTCAGGATCAAAACCGTCAATTTCACCGGTTTTCTCGTCCACAAACTCCATAGGCGGATAAATCGGATTATTCAAAAACCGGATTTCTCCTTCCTCTACTGTTTTCAAAGGCGTTTGTGCCAAGCCGGCGGCCATTGGTGCGCCAAGGAAAAATGCGGCAGAGAGTATAAATGCTGTATATTTCATGAGTTCCCCTCAGGTTTATTATAGAACAGCAGTGACAAAATTTTTGATGCGCTCATTTTGCGGATTATCAAGGATCTCTTCCGGCGTTCCGGACGCCAGAATTGAGCCGTGATCCATAAAAATCACACGATCAGCAACTTCACGGCAAAAGCCGATTTCATGGGTCACCACAATCATTGTGGTGCCGCTTTTAGCCAGATCTTTCATCGTGGAGAGAACATCTCCGACCAATTCAGGATCGAGCGCCGATGTTGGCTCGTCGAAAAGCATAGCCTCAGGCCGCATTGCTAAACTACGTGCAATTGCAACGCGCTGCTGCTGACCACCGGACAGCTCTGTCGGATAGGAATCCGCTTTATTGACAAGCCCGACACGTTTCAGCAGTTCAATAGCTTCTTGTTTACATTCTGCCGGATTACGTTTTTGTACATGTACCGGCCCCTCAATAATGTTCTCCATAACGGTCTTATGGGGGAACAGATGGAACCGCTGAAACACCATGCCGACTGCACGTCTTTGCCGCGCAACATCACTGTCACTCAGCGGATAGAGCTTATTACCGCGCAGACGATAACCGGCAATCTCATTATTCACTGTAATCAGACCGCTGCTAATGCTCTCAAGCTGGTTGATACAACGAAGAAAAGTGCTCTTTCCGGAACCAGACGGTCCGATAACGCAAACAACTTCGCCCTTTGTTATTTGAAAATCGATATTCTTCAGAACCTGAAAATCACCGTAAAACTTCTGCACGTTCTGCATACGAATGATAGCATTATCCATTACGCCTCTCCCTCAATCGTCTGATTGTCTTGCGTTCTGGTTTGCTTGCTACCTTGCCAGCCTTTAGAAAAATGCCGTTCGACATAAATCTGTATGATGCTGAGGATCGTGACAATCACCATGTACCAAATGGCTGCAACCAACAGGAGCTCGATCACACGGGAATTATTGTAATAGATATTCTCTACGCTGCGCAGCACTTCCGCATATTGAATAACACTGGCGAGTGAGGTCAGCTTAACCATGCCGATTGTTTCATTCCCGATCGGCGGAATGATCACACGCATCGCCTGCGGCAAGATAATCCGCAGCATGGCTTTACGCTTTGTCATGCCAATCGACTGCGCAGCTTCCAGCTGACCGCTATCGATTGAGGTAATCCCCGCACGCACAACCTCTGCCGTATAAGCACCCTGCTGAATACCCAAACCACAAAGAGCAGCAAAAAACGGCGTCATAATATCAATGGTTTTAATCGGGAAAAATCCGAACAGGCTGATATTCGGAAAAATCAGCGCAAGATTAAACCATAACAGCAATAAAAGCAGTGTTGGCAGCCCACGAAATAGCCAGATATAACCAAGCGCTACATTCTGCAGCACTTTATTATCTGAAAGGCGCATAACAGCGGCCAATATGCCCAATGCAACACCCAGTATCATGGCAAAAAATGTCATGATAATTGTATTCACAACACCTTTTAATACAGGGGCCGAAAACAAATACATTGATACATATTGCCAAGCGATATCGCCTGTGCGGAATGCATTAATGATAAAAACGATACATAATATCAGGACAACTGCTAAGAGTTTCCGCCCCCAATTCCCCGGCTTCACCACGACATAATCTGTCGTTTTGGCAATTGTTTGCATTATTGGTTTCCTATGTTCAAAATCAGAGACACCTCTGCATCGGACAATATTTTTCGGTCAGGCTCTTAAAGACCTGCGCGGATTTTTATGATGTTTACAAGATAACGATGAGCACTCATTCCGGCAGCCAATCAGTTATGGTGATGCCATTTGATCTGCAGAGATACTAAAATCTTATTTGCTCAACGAACGTTTCCTCTCCTCCATGCATTGAAACGACAGCTCCTCACCTTGTCATTCTTCGCATTGTTCGTCTCATATGTATTCCATAGTGAATTTATTGAGACAAACGACATTAATGCTTAGGCCCTATGACAAAACCGACTAGCCATTAAAAATAAACAAGGTTATGCTGATTTGTGCTGAAGTGCTCGCAAGCTCTGAAACCAAACAGTAATCATCTTGTAAGATGTCTCATTCCTGTCGTCGTATGGAACAGTTTTCATAGGCATTCCGGAACTAAAAATATTGAGGTATTTATGCCTGTGGCCCGACGGTTTCTTCCTTCGACGACAGCCTTAAAAGTTCTCATTGAACTGGCCAGTTCCGGCTATACAACCGCTGCAGCACGAAGCCTGAATATGTCGCAAAGTGCTGTCAGCAAGCAATTGATTGCGCTAGAAAATATGATAGGTACACCATTATTTACGCGCACCATCAACGGATTGGTTTTAACAAAAACCGGCGCTATTTATCTTGATTGCGCAACCACAGTCATCAGGGCAATCGAAGATGCAAGTTTATTAACCGCCCGTTTGAAACCTGACCAGCAAATATTGCGTCTGCAAGTGCCGCCCATTCTTGGTGACAAATGGCTCTTACCAAGGTTTTTTGAATTTGCGGATCTGCATCCAGAGATAGAAGTACAGTTCACAAACTTAGGTGCGCTGCCTGGTACAGTTAAAGCTGACGGTATTTTTTCGTTTAGTGAAACAGCTCCGTCTTCATCTAAAAGTCTTTATCTGTTTGGCAATGACGTTATTCTCGTCGCTTCTCCTGAATATTGGAAAAAGTACGGTCTCCCTGAAAAAGTTGCGGATTTGCAAAATGGCGTGCTCATTGAACATCCGGGCACGCCGATTGACTGGCAACATTTTGTGACAGAGAAAAAGCTGCTGAACACGCCAGTCCCGCGTTTTCTTCGGTTTGGCTATTATACAATGGCGATCAGTGCAGCACTTGAAGGAAAGGGGATGGTTTTCATACCCAGAGGCCTGATCATCAATGACCTCATTTCAGGCAGATTAATCAATCCTCCGAATTTTAATTATAAGAGTTCCAGTTGCTATTGGTTTACGCCTGCATCTGATCAGGAAAATCTTTCCTCGCTTAAAATTTTCACGGACTGGATAAAAACGGTTATCGAAACCGACTTATAAGACCAGATTCGATGCCCCTGTCCGATCAAATAAGTTTTGTCTAAGGGGGGGCTGCTCTGTTTCAAAAGAGGAGCAATGATTGCAAACACAGTTCAAATTCTCGTGAGAATCCGGATTGCTATGATCTTAGCAATCCGGATTTTTCTTATTCACTGAGCAGAGTTATCGCGCTTTGAGTAGTTTTAAACAGAGTAAACCGCCGTTTTACTTCTACTTTGGCTCAACAAGGAATTTAAAAGAAAGAATTATTACCTCAGGCCAAATTCTGCGAAGCTAAATTAGAATTATTAGTATTGACTATAATCAATGACGGGGCTTGATTAATAGACCAGTCCGTTGGGAAATTATTTTAAAATAGTCAGGCGCGGTAATGGCAAATAGTGAATCAAATCCGAATAAAAAATATATATTTATTGTAGTGGCGGCATTAATTGCAGCCGGTGGTTACTATGCATGGCAAAAGCTGAACAATGACAGCTTGCCGGAAGGCATTGCTTCCGGAAACGGTCGTATTGAAGCCGTTGAGATCGATATTTCCACCAAAAGCCCCGGCCGCATTCGTCAAATTCTGGCGGATGAAGGTGACTTTGTGAATGCCGGTGATGTTCTGGCGCAGATGGATACAGATCAGGCCGAAAGCCAGCGCCGTCAGGCCGAAGCCCAGTTGCGCCGCGCAGAAATCAGCATTGAAACCGCCCGTAGTCTGGTCGCACAACGCGAAGCAGAACAAAAAGCAGCAGCTGCCATCATCGCGCAGCGTGAAGCACAACTGGATGCCGCACAACGCCGCTTGGTACGCTCGCAACAGCTGAGTGAATCCCGCACTGTCTCGCAGCAAATACTTGATGATGACCGCGCCAATGCCCGTGGTGTTGAAGCGGCCGTGAGTGCTGCCAAAGCACAGCTGGCTGCAACGGAAGCCGGTATCAGCGCCGCCAAAGCGCAGGTTGTTGATGCGGAAGCCGCCGTTGACGCCGCCAAAGCTGCAATTTCAACAATTGCCGTTGAGATCAATGATGCCACATTGAAGGCGCCAAAACCGGGCCGCGTTCAATATCGTGTTGCCCAGCCAGGTGAAGTGATTTCTGCCGGTGGCCGTGTGCTTAATCTGGTTGATCTGAGCGATGTTTACATGACCTTCTTCCTGCCGACTGCACAGGCCGGTCAGGTCGCAATTGGTGCTGAGGCACGCATTGTTCTGGATGCTGCACCGCAATTTGTTATTCCGGCCAAGATCAGCTTTGTGGCTGACGTTGCCCAGTTCACGCCAAAATCCGTTGAAACGGAAGAAGAGCGCCAGAAGCTGGTGTTCCGCGTCAAAGCCAAAATCCCGCAGGAACTGCTGCAGAAATATATTCAGCAGGTCAAAACCGGTCTTCCGGGTACGGTCTATGTGAAGCTGAACTCTGAAGCCACATGGCCACAGAACCTTGCGGAACCTGTACAATGAGCATGGATCTGGCGAGCGATAACAGCGCGGGCGATGAACCTGTCGTCCGCATACAAAATGTCAGCCTGACCTATGGCACCAAGCAAGCCCTGCGTGATCTGACACTGGATATTCCGACTGGTCGCATGATCGGTCTCATTGGCCCTGACGGTGTGGGGAAATCCAGCTTGCTGTCACTGGTTGCCGGTGCGCGCATTATGCAGCAAGGCCGCATTGATGTGCTGGGCGGGGATATTGCTGACAAGCGCCATCGCCAGTCCGCTTTTCCGCGTATTGCCTATATGCCGCAAGGTCTGGGTAAAAACCTTTATCCGACCCTGTCCGTCTTTGAGAATATTGAATTCTTCGGCAGATTGTTCGGCCACAATAAGCATGAACGCGAGCGCCGTATTGCGGATTTGCTGGCGCGCACCGGCATGTCGCCTTTTGCGGATCGTCCTGCCGGTAAACTCTCCGGCGGGATGAAGCAAAAAACCAGTCTTTGCTGCTCGCTGATCCATGATCCTGATCTGCTGATTCTTGATGAGCCGACCACCGGCGTTGATCCTCTGTCCCGCCGTCAGTTCTGGGAGCTGATCGACGATATCCGCAAAGATCGTCCGGGTATGAGCGTGATTGTTGCCACGGCCTATATGGAAGAAGCCGAGCGTTTTGACTGGCTTGTCGCCATGAATGACGGGCAGATTCTCGCCAGCGGTACGCCTAAAGAGCTGATGCAACAAACCGGCACACCGAATGTGGATGATGCCTTTATCGCCCTGCTACCGGAGGAATTGCGCCAAGACCATCATAAGGTGGTGATCCCGCCGCGTGATGAAAGCATCACCGATATTGCCATCGAAGCCGAGCATGTCACCGTGCGTTTTGGCAAATTTACGGCCGTTGATAATGTCAGCTTCTGTATTCCGCGCGGCGAGATTTTCGGCTTTCTCGGCTCCAATGGTTGCGGCAAGTCCACGACCATGAAAGTGCTGACCGGTTTGCTGCCTGCAAGTGACGGTATTGCCCGCCTGTTTGGCCGTGAAGTTGATACCAAAGATATCGATATCCGCCGTCGCGTCGGCTACATGTCACAAGCTTTCTCACTCTATTCAGAACTGACGGTGCATCAAAATCTGGAACTCCACGCCAAATTATTTGGCATGGAAGAAGCCAGAACCAAGCAGCGTATTACAGAACTGTCGCAGCGTTTTGACCTGACAGAGATGATGGATATCTATCCGGATGATATGCCGCTCGGTATTCGTCAGCGTTTGTCGCTCGCGGTCGCCCTGATCCATCAGCCGGATATTCTCATTCTCGATGAGCCGACCTCTGGCGTTGATCCGGTGGCGCGTGATGCCTTCTGGCAAATCCTCGCCGATCTTTCGCGCAAAGATAATGTGACGATCTTCGTCTCCACCCATTTCATGAATGAAGCAGAGCTTTGCGACCGGATTTCCCTGATGCATGCCGGTAAAGTGCTAATCAGCGATACACCGGCTGCGATCACTGCCAGCCGTTCGGCTGCAACACTGGAAGAGGCGTTCATCGGCTATCTTGAAGATGCCATTGGTGAAACTGCGCCTGCACCGCAACCAGCTAATGCAGCAGCTGCAGAACAGACAGCACAAACTGTAAAACGGGTACGGGAACTTCCGGCTCCGTCTGCAAGCTGGATGCCTGATCTGCGCCGCATGCTCGCCTATACCAGACGCGAAACGCTGGAACTGCGGCGTGATCCGATCCGCGCCACACTGGCTATGCTTGGCAGTGTTATCCTGATGTTTGTGATTGGTTACGGTATCAATCTCGATGTTAATAACTTAAGTTTTGCGGTGATTGACCGCGACGACACAGCGATCAGCCGTGATTATATCCGCCAGTTCTCCGGCTCGCGCTATTTTATCGAAAAAGATCCGATCCTTGATTATGACGATCTCGACAGGCGGATGCGTAACGGCGAGATCAGTCTGGCGATTGAGATACCGCCGAACTTTGCCCGCGATGTTGAGCATGGGCGTCCTGTTGAAGTCGGCGCATGGATTGACGGTGCAATGCCGACCCGTGCTGAAACCATTCAGGGCTATGTGCAAGGCACGCATCTGAACTGGCTGTCGCAAAAAGCCCGCGAGCTCTATGGCAACACCACAGCCCTCACTAGCTTCAATATGGAAATCCGCTATCGCTATAATCCGGATGTGCAAAGTCTGGTGGCAATGGTGCCTGCAGTTATTCCGCTGTTGCTGCTGGTTATTCCGGCCATGCTCTCGGTTCTGAGTGTTGTGCGCGAAAAAGAACTGGGCTCGATTATCAATTTCTACGTGACACCGGTCACGAAATTCGAGTTTCTGATCGGCAAGCAATTGCCTTATGTCGGCCTTGCCTTCTTCAACTTCCTGATGCTGACCGCCTTCGCGGTATTCATCTTTCAGGTGCGGTTTACCGGCAGTTTCCTGACCTATTCCACGGCTGCCTTGCTCTATGTGATTATCACGACAGGTATGGGGCTGGTGCTCTCTACTTTCATGAACAGTCAGATCGCCGCTATTTTCGGTACAGCGCTGATGACGCTGATCCCTGCCGTGCAATATTCGGGTATCATTGATCCGGTTTCTTCTTTGCGTGGTGCGGGGGCTTTGATCGGTCAGATTTATCCGACAACCTACTTCACCACCATCTCGCGCGGAACTTTCTCGAAAGCGCTCAGCTTCTCTGATCTGGGCATGCCTTTCCTGATGTTGCTGATAACCATTCCGGTGCTGATGGTGCTGGGTATTGTTCTTCTCAAGAAACAGGCGCGCTGAGATGAGGATTTCCAATATATTCCGTCTCGGCATCAAGGAGCTGCGTGGTCTTGCCCGCGATCCGATGCTGATGATCCTGATTGTCTATGCGTTCACACTGGCAATCTATACGGCTTCCAAAGCCATGCCGGAGAACCTTAACAATGCGGCAATCGCAATTGTTGATGAGGATCAGTCCCCGATCTCCGGCCGGATTACTACCGCATTTTATCCGCCTTATTTTGTGCCGCCGAAACTTATCTCCACCTATGAGATGGACAAGCGCATGGATACCGGTCTGGATACATTTGCGCTGGATATTCCGCCAAACTTCCAGCGTGATCTTCTGGCCGGACGCAATCCGACCATTCAGCTGAATATTGATGCGACGCGTATGAGCCAGGCCTTTAGCGGCGGGCGCTATGTGCAGGCCATTGTAACCAATGAAGTGAGCGAGTTTCTCAATCATTATCGCAGTGCCAGCAAAATGCCGGTTGAGCAAAACCTGCGTGCCCGCTTCAATCAGGATCTGAACAAAGGCTGGTTCGGGGCGGTCACCAACGTGATTGCCTCGGTGACGATGCTGTCAATCATCCTGACCGGTGCGGCACTCATTCGCGAGCGTGAACACGGCACGATTGAGCATCTGCTGGTGATGCCGGTAACCCCGATCGAGATCATGATCAGTAAGGTCTGGTCGATGGGGCTTGTGGTGCTGGTTGCCACGGCAATGTCATTGCTGTTCATTGTCAAAGGCGTGCTGTCGGTACCGATCAACGGCTCGATTATCCTGTTCCTGCTCGGGGTAGCACTTCAGCTTTTTGCCACCACCAGTCTTGGCATTTATCTGGCAACCATTGCCGGTTCCATGCCGCAATTCGGGCTGCTGATTGTGCTGATCCTGCTGCCGTTGCAGGTTCTCTCCGGTGCGATGACACCGCGTGAGAGCATGCCGGAAATCATTCAGAATATCATGCTGGCAGCGCCAAACACGCATTTTGTTATTCTCGCGCAATCGGTGCTGTTCCGTGGGGCAGGATTAAGCGTGGTCTGGCCGCAATTTCTAGCCCTCATGATTATCGGTTCCGTGCTCTTCTTCTTCGCGCTCAAACGTTTCCGTAACTTCCTGAGGTGATCTGACACAATAAAGCCTGCCTCACTTTGCCTGCAAAGCTGCTGATTATGGAAAGACTTGGAATGAATGATTTAATTCTCACATTCAATACAGGATCATCGACCGTCAAAATCGGCAGTTTTGAATGGGACGGCTTGTCTCTGCATAAATCCGCTAAAGCTGGCATTGATTTTGCCGCGTCTCCTTTGAGTTTTCATATGGAGCGCGGCAAAGAACGGCTGGATTTGCAACTGCAGTCTGAGGATTCTGCGGATATTGTCAGTGTGTTGAGCGAAGTTTTCGATAAGCTTTCAACCCATATTGACCTGAGCCGCATTAAAGCCATTGGTCACCGTGTTGTGCATGGCGGCGATGTTTTTGCAGGCCCTGCATTGATTGATGATCGCTCAATTCAGGCCATTGACGAGTTGTCGGCCTATGCGCCGCTCCACCAACCCAAAAGTTTGGCGCTGATTAAAGCGATCCGCCAGCTTTTCCCTGATATTCTGCAAACAGCCTCTTTTGATACAGCCTTCCATCGCACCATGCCGGATGTGAACCGCCGTTTTGCCATACCGCGTGCGATGCACGATCAGGGCATCAAACGCTATGGTTTTCACGGGCTTTCTTATCAATCCATTGCACAACATTTTACTCAGCTTGAGCCGGATTTAGGTCGTAAGAAACTCGTTGTTGCTCATCTTGGTAGCGGAGCGAGCCTTTGCGCACTTAGAGAAGGCAAAAGCGTTGATACCAGCATGAGTTTCTCCACGCTCGATGGTATTCCGATGGCGACACGCTGCGGCAATATTGATGCCGGTGTGCTGCTGCATCTGTTGAGCCAGCAGAATATGAGCACCGATGAGCTGACTGATATGCTTTATCATCGCTCCGGCCTGCTCGGTGTGTCCGGCATCAGCGGTGATTGCCGCGACTTGCTGGCCAGTGATGCACCAGAGGCGAAACAAGCGATTGATCTTTTCACCACCCGCATTGCCGGTGAAATCAGCCGTCAGGTGACCAGTCTTGGCGGGTTGGATGCCATTATTTTCACTGCCGGTATTGGCGAACATCAGCCCGAAATCCGCGCCCTCATTGCCAGAAAATTACAATGGCTGGGCGTCGAACTGGATGAGGTGGCCAATAATAAGAATGCTTTCCGCATCAGCACACAATCAAGCAAAATCGCCGCTTTCATGCTCGCAACTGATGAAGAGCAAGTGATTGCCGCTGAAACCCTCACTGTTTTAAACCAATCCTCCCAATAGGTTAAGGAATTCCGGAATGAATAATCAGACTGGCGCCCAGCCGCTTACTCCAGATCAGCTGAAACTGACCGACCGCTATTGGCGTGCAGCCAATTACCTCTCCGTCGGCCAGATTTACCTGATGCAAAATCCGATGCTGCGCGAGCCTTTAAAACCTGAACATGTCAAACCGCGCTTGCTCGGCCATTGGGGCACAACACCCGGTTTGAACTTCATCTATGTGCACCTCAACCGCATCATTAAAAAGCGCAACAAAGATGTGCTCTATGTCTGTGGCCCCGGTCACGGCGGCCCTGGCATGGTGGCGAATACCTATCTGGAAGGCACCTATACGGAAACCTATCCCGACATCACCGAAGATGTTGGCGGCATGCAAAAGCTGTTTCGTCAGTTCTCGTTCCCCGGTGGTGTGCCAAGCCATGTGGCTCCGGAAACTCCGGGCTCCATCCATGAAGGCGGCGAGCTTGGCTATGCACTCGTTCATGCTTACGGCGCAGCTTTTGATAATCCTGATCTCGTCGTTGCCTGTGTTGTTGGTGATGGTGAGGCCGAAACCGGCCCCTTGGCGGCTGCATGGCATTCCAACAAATTCCTCAACCCGAAGCGCGACGGCGCGGTGCTGCCGATCCTGCATCTGAATGGCTATAAAATCGCCAATCCGACCCTGCTTGCTCGTATGTCGGATGAAGACCTGCACAGTCTTTTCACCGGCTATGGCTATGAGCCGTTTTTCGTCGAAGGCCATGAATCCGAAAAAATGCATCAGTTGATGGCTGCAACTTTTGACAGCGCTTTTGACCGTATTAAAGCCATTAAAGAGCAGGCCGATCTTAAATCGCCGGAACGTCCGCGCTGGCCGATGATTATCCTGCGCAGCCCAAAAGGCTGGACAGGGCCAAAAGTGGTTGACGGTAAAATGGTGGAGAACCATTGGCGCTCCCATCAGGTACCGGTTGCCAATTGTCGTGCCGATGATTCTCACCGCAAAATCCTTGAAGACTGGATGCGCAGCTATGATCCGGAAGACCTGTTTGACGCAAGCGGCAAGCTGAAACCGGAACTGCGCGCGCTCGCGCCAAGTGGCGAAAAACGCATGGGCGCTATTCCGCATTCCAATGGCGGTTTGCTGCGCAAAGACCTGAAAACACCGGATTTCCGCAAATATGCGGTCAATGTTACCGAACCGGGAGCGGTGCAGGAACAAACCACCAAAATTCTCGGTGATTATCTGCGCGATGTCCTCCGCCTCAATGATGAGGATAAAAACTTCCGTGTCTTCGGGCCCGATGAAACGGCGTCCAATCGGCTTGGCAGTGTTTTTGAAGCAACCGACCGCGTCTGGATGGCAGAAACACTAAACAGCGATGATCATCTGGCTGCTGATGGCCGCGTTATGGAAGTGCTGAGTGAGCATTTGTGTCAGGGCTGGCTGGAAGGCTATTTGCTGACAGGCCGTCACGGTTTCTTCTCCTGCTATGAAGCCTTTATCCATATTGTGGATTCCATGTTCAACCAGCATGCCAAATGGTTGCAGGTCGCGCGCGAACTGCCATGGCGTAAGCCGGTTTCATCGCTCAACTATCTGCTGACCTCCCATGTCTGGCGACAGGATCACAACGGCTTCTCCCATCAGGATCCGGGTTTTGTCGATCTGGTCGCCAATAAGAGCGCCGATATCGTCCGCGTTTATTTCCCGCCGGATGCCAATACGCTGCTTTGGGTGGGTGACCACTGCCTCAAAACTTGGAACCGCGTGAATGTGATCGTTGCCGGTAAGCAGCCATCTCCACAATGGCTGACCATGGATGAAGCAGAAAAGCATTGTGAGGCCGGTCTTGGCAAATGGGACTGGGCAGGTAGCGAAGATGGTATGGAGCCTGATCTGGTGATGGCCTGCGCCGGTGACGTGCCGACGATGGAAACATTGGCCGCCACAGCTATGCTGCGTGAAGCGCTGCCGCATTTGCGCATCCGCGTTGTCAATATTGTTGATCTGATGGCGCTGCAGTCACCGCAGCATCACCCGCATGGTATTGCCGACAGTGAGTTTGATGCGTTTTTCACCACTGACCGTCCGGTGATTTTCGCCTATCACGGCTATCCGTATCTGATCCACCGTCTGGTTTATAAGCGCACCAATCATCCGAATTTCCATGTGCGTGGCTTTATCGAAAAAGGCACCACTACAACGCCGTTTGATATGGCTGTGATGAACGAACTTGATCGTTATCATCTGGCGATTGAAGCACTTAACCGTCTGCCTTTGGCTGCCGGTATAGCAGAGCCGATTATCGCGTCTCTTCAGGAAAAGCTTCAGCAGCATCATGACTATGTGCGTGAGCATGGTGAGGATATGCCGGAAATCCGTGACTGGAAATGGCCGCATAGCCACGGAGCCAAAGCCTGATTGCAGGCATTTACCGGAGCGGTACATGCCGCTCCGGTCTTTCAGTTTGTATTCTGATGAACAGTGAACGGATATGTTAATATGGCTTTGCATTCTGCTGAGAAACGTCTAACCATTCCTCTGCCCGGCAATGAAGATCTGGCTCGCGCTATTGCTGCCACAGGTGATTATCAGCTTGGATCGCTGGAAACCCGCAATTTTCCGGACGGTGAGAGTTATCTGCGGTTTCTCGATGATGTGGAAGGCCGCGATGTGGACCTCATCTGCACACTGGCACATCCCAATGAGAACTTCCTGCCGGTGATTTTTGCGGCGGATGCAGCACGCGAATTTAAAGCCCGTTCTGTCAATCTGGTAACACCTTATCTGGCCTATATGCGGCAGGATAAGCGTTTCAATGCCGGTGAAGCGATCACCTCGCGTACATTCGCGCGTCTTGTCTCGTCATCCTTTGACAGTTTGCTGACCATTGACCCGCATCTGCATCGCTACCATGCCCTGTCAGAGATTTATACCATTCCGGCCACCAGTCTGGCTTCAGCACCGGTTCTGGCAAAATGGATCAGCCACAACATCGAAAAGCCACTGCTGATCGGTCCCGATGAGGAAAGTGAGCAGTGGGTGAGCCAGATTGGCGCGCTGTCAGGTGCACCATTTACCGTGCTGCGTAAAACCCGTTACGGCGACCGCAATGTGGAAATTCACATGGGCGATCTTTCACAATGGCAGGGCAGAACACCGGTTTTGGTGGATGACATTGCTTCATCCGGCCGCACAATGGTGGAAGCAGCCAAGCAACTGGCACAGCAAGGTCTGGCTAAACCTGTCTGCGTTGTCGTGCATGGTCTCTTTGCTGATGATGCCTATGAAAGACTGAGTGCCATTGCGGAAAAAGTCGTTTCCACTGACTGCGTTCCGCATACCAGTAACAATATCTCGGTGGCAGAGTTGCTGGCCGAAGCCATCAATGCTGCTGAAAAGGAAAGAGCGTAATATGCTGACATTAAAATCCTTAGGCGCTGCCGGAACGGTAACAGGCTCCAAGCATCTGCTCTCAAATGGCAGGCATAATGTACTGATTGACTGCGGTTTGTTTCAGGGGCTGAAAAACCTGCGTGAATTAAACTGGGAAAGTCTCAGTATTCCTGCCCGTGATATTGATGCTGTTATTCTGACCCATGCTCATCTGGATCACAGCGGTTATCTGCCCCGTCTTGTCAAAGAGGGCTTTCGCGGCAAAATCTATTCAACTGCGGCAACCCGTGATGTTGCCGAACTGATCCTGAAAGACAGCGGCCATTTGCAGGAAAAAGATGCCGATTTTCTCAACCGGCACAAACTGACAAAACATGCACCGGCATTAGCGCTTTATACGGCACGTGATGCTGAAATTGCGCTGGGACATTTTTCAACCGCTGACTTTGACCAGACCATTACTATTCTTGACGATTTGCGCTTTCGTTTTCGTCATGCCGGTCACATTCTCGGCGCCGCCAATGTGCAAATAGACTGGGGCGGAAAACGTATCGTATTTTCCGGTGATATTGGCCGCTATAATCATCCGCTGATGCCGGATCCGGTTTCAGTCAAAGAAGCCGATTATGTGGTTGTTGAATCCACTTATGGTAACAGGCTGCACGATCATACCGATCCGGCCGAAGCTCTGGGCGCAATAACAGAGAAAACGATCAAGCGTGGCGGTACATTAGTGATCCCGTCTTTTGCTGTCGGTCGTGCGCAGGAGCTGCTTTATTATTTTTGGAAACTGAAACAGGCAGGACGCTTAGGTTCAGTGCCGATCTTTCTCGACAGTCCGATGGCCATTGATGCAACAACATTGATGAGCCGTCATATGCAGGATCATAAACTTTCACCGGATGATGCCCGCGAAGCTTATAAAATCGCGCGCTACACGGAGGAGGTCGAGGATTCCAAAGCGATCAACAACAATCCTTATCCGAAAGTGGTTATCTCCGCTTCCGGTATGGCGACAGGCGGTCGTATTCTCCATCACCTTAAGAATTACGCACCGGATATGAAAAATACCATCCTGCTGGCAGGTTTTCAGGCGGCAGGAACACGCGGACGTGCATTGCGTGAAGGTGCGAAAGAGCTCAAAATTCATGGCATGTGGGTGCCGGTTAATGCCGAGGTTGCGCATATTGATACGCTTTCCGGTCATGCGGATGCGAATGAACTGATCCGCTGGCTCTCCGGCTTTAAACATCCGCCAAGAAAAACATTCATCGTTCATGGTGAGCCAGATGCATCTGAAGGGCTGCGCATCCGGATTGGCCGCGAGTTGGGCTGGGATAGTATCGTACCCCGGCAGGATCAGGAATTTAAACTATGAGCAGCGTTATCTGTGATCACCCGCCGCTGAAAGCCAAACGATTAGGGCTTTTTACCCATGATCAGGCGGTTGTTATCATGCGTACCGATTGTCCGGCCTGTCATTCAGCGGGGCTGTCCTCGCGTTCGCATGTACAGGTCTATGCCGGTGACCGGTCTGTTTATGCCGAGCTCTTACAGATCGACAGTGATCTGCTCGCTCTGGATACGATCGGCTTATCGCAAACGGCATGGGATTTGCTCGGCGTTGAGGAAGGTGATCCGGTGGAAGTAACCCACCCGCCTGCATTAACATCGCTCTCCCATATTCGCAGCCGGATTTACGGCAACCGTTTCGACTATAACGGGCTCAGCGCTATTATTGATGACGTGGTGGCACGTCGTTATACAGATGTGCATCTGGCCGCATTTCTCACCGCCAGCGCAACACCGCCGCTTGATACACAAGAAACGATCTATCTCACCAAGGCCATGATCGGTGCAGGTGAGCGTTTAAACTGGAACAAGGATATTGTTCTCGACAAACATTGTGTCGGCGGCCTGCCCGGTAATCGTACAACACCACTCGTGGTGGCAATTGTCACAGCTCACGGGCTGACTATGCCCAAGACATCTTCACGCGCCATCACTTCCCCTGCTGGCACAGCAGATACAATGGAAACGATGACCCCTGTTAATCTGGAACTGGGCAAGCTCAAACAGGTTGTCAAAGAGCAAGGCGGCTGCATGGCATGGGGCGGAGCTGTCCAGCTCAGCCCTGCAGATGACGTGTTCATTCGTATAGAACGCGATCTTGATATTGATACGGAGGGGCAACTTGTCGCTTCTGTCCTGTCGAAAAAAGTTGCAGCCGGTTCCACCCATGTGGTGATTGATATTCCTGTTGGTCCCACAGCTAAGATCAGAAGTATTGAGGCGGCTGATAAACTGGCTAAGCTGCTCACCACTGTCGGCAAAGAGTTCGGCCTGACCGTCGCCTGTCTTTATACTGATGGCAGTCAGCCGGTTGGGAACGGCATTGGCCCTGCACTTGAAGCATTGGATGTGCTGGCCGTGTTACGTAATGAAGACGGAGCGCCGCAGGATTTGCGGGAACGTGCTGCCGTACTCGCAGGGGCAGCACTCGAAATCGGTGGTGCTGCAGAAAAAGGTCAGGGCACTGCTCTTGCCTTAGCAACAATCGCTGATGGCCGCGCTTGGGCAAAATTCCGCGATATTTGCATTGCTCAGGGCGGTTTGAAAATTCCTGAGATTGCGCCGCACTTTTACACAGTGACAGCTCCTGCTGACGGTATCGTGCATAATATTGATAACCGCAATCTTGCACGCGTGGCCAAACTTGCCGGTGCACCGCGCTCAACCGGTGCCGGTATACGGATGGAAGTGCGGCTTGGCGATCATGTGCGCAAAGGACAGTCCTTATTCACGATCTATGCAGCTGCACCAGGTGAACTGACCTATGCTGTAGAGTTTGCCAATGAGGCCGAAACTCTGGTTGACCTTCAGCTAACTGTGTAGTGCCGCAGCAAAGACAATACCGGCCGGAGCGGTAACAGGTATCGGCCGGTATGTATTCTGCATCCCTATTATTGTATAGTGACAGCTATGGGAATGTTACAAACAATAATAATATCATTCAAATATCAATCGCTTCATGGGTAAGAGTACCGGCAAAGCTGCAGCCGGCGTCATGACGACAAAAACAACCTGAGCCTTCCTGCAATTCAAATGCCTGCTATTCTTCACTGATTGTTTTTTCCTGCGATGAAATCTTCATTCGCAATGGACAACATTTAGCACTATTGCCATGAAAACAAGACCTTGAACACCGGTTACTTCTACAACCCAAACCGGCCTTATTTTTAAATAGGGCAGTCAATACCAGTTTTATTTCTGTCGACAAAGTCAAGCACCTGCTGGTTCTTGCTTTGAAGTACGCCAATTTATACGATAAAATATATTGATTTTCTGTCACGCTGGCCACGGCCAGATTGCTCATACACTAATCGTGTATTTGCTTTGATATTATACGCAGACTGCGATATCAAAAGCACTTCGTGTACCGATCGAAGTACTCTTACTGATTTGATTGCAAAACGTCATAAGTATACTGGGTCGGAATATTTCCGGAGCCTGTAATGCGTAATCCGTCCCCCGAAGCCTGTTCCTCTTTTTCCCTCCCGCGTACCTATGCAATGCTGGTGCTGGTATCGGTTATCTGGGGAGGAACTTTTGTAGCAGGGCGCTTTTTGGCTGGCGAAATGCCGCCGCCTCTTATTGCGGCACTCAGGTTTTTACTGGCCAGTATCACGCTTGCCATTTATCTGCTCATTACCGGCACCCGTTTGCCTTTGCCAAATTACAAACAATGGGCATCACTGGCATTTTTGGGTTTTTTCGGCATATTCACATATAATATATTCTTCTTTCTCGGATTACAGTCCACAGAGGCATCACGGGCTTCGCTGATTATCGCCATTAATCCGGCGATGATCGCAATTGCTGCCAGTATTTTTCTGGGTGAACAACTCTCCAAACAAAAAATTCTCGGGATTTTTCTTAGTCTTTTCGGCGCCGGCACAGTTATCATGTCCCGTGGCGAACTTTCATCGTCACTTGCTGTCAGCAAAGGCGATATTCTTATTCTCGGTTGCGTGGCATCCTGGGTAATCTACAGCGTTTTCTCGCCGAATCTTTCCCGTATCCTTGGTCCGTTCGCGACCGTTACCTATTCAATCTGGCTCGGGACAGCCATGCTGGTTGTAAGCGCCTTATTCAGCCAGCCTGTTGCAACCATTCCGGCAAGCATCGAACAGCTCGGAGCAGCACAATGGATCAGCCTCATCTATCTCGGCGCATTTGGATCAGCTCTGGCTTACATACTATATTATGAGGCTATTCGCCGTGTTGGCGCCATGAGATCAGGGGCATTTATTGCTCTTAACCCGATTACCGGCGTTTTCTTTGGCTGGTTACTATTTAGTGAAACAATAACATCGTCCATATTTGCAGGCGGAATTGCCGTTATTGCAGGCATATGTGCTATTAACTGGACACGAAAATAACAACGGGGATTTTCCCCGCTTATACCGCATCACCTGCCGTACGGAACCTGTTTATCCATATATCTGCAGAGTGTAGCTCTCGCATCGTTCACAACAGACAGCCATTCGGTATGTCGGGCTGTGAGGCATATCCATCGCTTGATATTTTGCCCGTACCCATGACCGTTTTTTTATAATCAATGCTTAAAAGTTTCAGCCTGCACACCTACCAGCCCATCCAAAAAATTGTGTACTCAGGATCCTCTCTCCGCTTTATGTACTGATGTTTGCTTATACTTCTGATCATATTCTAACCTGCCAATATCGCGTAGCAGATGACTGGACAAATCACCCGACCGATTGCTTTTGCGCAACATTTTTCGTGCTGAAACGACAGCTCTGAACCAGAGCCGGACTTTAGATGCCACTTCACAGCCCACCCTAATCATAACTCACACCATTACACGCTGCGGACACGGTTTAACCGTATCCGCATATCAATGATCGGTTGTTACTACGGAGAATTTTCAAGCAGTCCGCCCAGGTCTTGTCAGACCTAGGCGCTGTTCAGAATGCTGCCTTTAAATAAAATGACAGCTCCACATCTGCAGAAAACGGCACAGAGAGGTAACCATTTTCGACGGATCTTACCCGCTCGATATATTCCGGACTTGCGTCTGCATTATCCGCAATAATCAGCGCGCCCGCCCGTATATGCCCTTCTAAAAGTGTCAAGATTGACGGGTAGAGATTTTTAGCGCCATCCATCAAAACGAAATCAATCTGCTCCGGCAAATCACGCGCAAAGGTTTCCAGCGCATCACCTTCCCGTATTTCAACCAAATCGGACAATCCTGCCGCATCAATGTTTTGACGCGCCCGTTTAACCTTTGAAGATTCAAATTCGCTACCGATCAGGAGACCTCCACCGTTATCACGGAGTGCTGATGCGAGATGGATCGTGGATATACCGAAAGATGTTCCGAATTCGACGATGGTGCGTGCACCGACAGCACGAGCGAGCATATAAAGAAGAACACCGGTTTCACGAGATACAGCTAGGGGCTGATCTTTGAGCAAAGTATAAAAACCCCTATAGTCAGCACGGTTGATTTTGCCGGCTTCAAATGTGCTACCCGCTATTTGCTGGTCATATAATACTTCTGCTTCATCGGCATCAGCAAAAAGCTGCTTAAGCAGAGAGGATATTTCGGGGGAAGTAAAATGTGTCATTGCAGGCTCCTTAAAACGAATGGAACCCAAGACTGCTCAGCACAGCAAATATCATTAAATACACTGCCCTCACATACATACGGATGGGCATTATTTATTTTATGATCGCTGTGGTTGGCGGCTCTGTAAAATACGCTGGAGTATTATCGTAAAAACTACCGGATTCTTCAGGCCATTTAGCCGGTTGAATATCAACCATCAGGCAAGTTTTTTTGGTAAGCGTCATACAATACATCAGCGCACTCCCAGAGAGCCAACAGATTGGTCTCAGGCGTGCGCGTTGAGTAACGTTAACGCTTACGATCGCTTAAAGTGCGACAATTTGTACATAGCATTACCACCCCCTTTAACACAAGCGCAAAAGCCTGAGCCTGTAACGGACCTCCTCAGCGGTTATGCGGGGCATCCTGACTTAGCCACCTGTCAAAAAAACATTTTCGTGAACTACAGCTATTGACCTGAATCAAATATGACAACTATATATAGTGCATCAAATCACTGATTTGACAATCAATCACCACATATTGATTTTCACCAACTTGAAAAGAGCGATCTGATCAGGAAAGTCTTCCTATTGTGGAACACGAATTATGAACACATGATGCAGGCGTAAACTGCAAAAGCACCCCTGTCACCAGTCAAGTAACACAGATGAGGATCCCGCCGTGCCAGCACCTCCACACCAATGATCATCATCACTCTCGAAAATACATTCCGTGCGGCTGAGTGCTCAATCTCAAAAACCGTCCGGCCAATTTAACGTATAGCGCATAAACGCTACGACGAATTCTCGTCGTTACTCAACTCCCCTGCTAACCATCTGCTGCAACCGTCAACTTATGTCCTCACCGGACATGAGACCGTATTCTCGCGCGTTTTTTTTTCAAGGGTCGTATAGTTCTTCCTTTCGAGAAAACACAGACGCCTAATCAAATAATGAACGGATCAATTCATGAGCCTCCTTGTGTACTTCTCAAGCGGGACACTCAACACGCACAAATTCATAACCAAGCTTGGCCTTCCGGCTCTGCGAATACCGTGCAGCAAAAAGAGTGAGCCTCTGCAAGTGGATCAACCCTATATTTTGATAGCTGCAACATATGCCGGCGGTGACGGCAAAGGTGCCGTTCCAAAACCGGTTATCCAGTTCCTGAATACCCCCACCAACAGAAAACTGATCCGGGGCGTCATAGCCGGCGGCAATCGTAATTTCGGAGCCACCTACTGTTTGGCTGGCAGCATTATTGCCGAAAAATGCAATGTCCCGTTCTTATACCGCTTTGAGCTGGCCGGTACGGATGACGACGTAGCGAATGTCAAAAACGGCTTAAGGCAGCTGTGGTCTGTCAACTGACGCCCCCTACCACTCTTCACAAGAAACAAAACATCCAGAGCATAAAATGAAATACGAAATGCAGCTTCCCGATACCCTTAAAGCAATCAACTGGAACAGTATTGAAGACGAAAAAGATCTGGAAGTTTGGAACCGGTTAACCGGTAATTTTTGGCCGCCTGAAAAGGTGCCGCTGTCAAACGACATATCAACATGGGGTACATTAACCGCGGCTGAAAAAACTTTAACCATCAGAGTTTTCACAACGCTTACACTACTCGACACGATCCAAAACACGATAGGCGCGCTCTGCTTGGTGCCAGATGCACGCACACCGCATGAAGAAGCTGTGCTTTCAAACATCTGCTTCATGGAAGCCGTACATGCCCGCTCCTACTCCTCTATCTTCTCCACGCTTTGCTCAACTCAGGATGTGGATGATGCATATTTGTGGAGTGAAGAGAACGAACATTTACACCGAAAAGCAGCGCTCATCATTCATGAATATGAATCCGATGACCCTATGAAGAAAAAGATAGCCAGCGTTTATCTGGAAAGCTTTCTTTTCTATTCGGGGTTTTATCTGCCGATGTATTGGTCCAGCAGAGCAAAACTAACCAACACAGCTGATCTCATTCGACTGATCATTCGCGATGAGGCCGTACACGGATACTATATCGGTTATAAATATCAGGTTTGCCTTGAGGATGAGAGCACAGAGCGCCAACGTGAGTTGAAGGATTTCGCCTATGCACTGCTTCAGGAATTATATGATGTGGAATGTCGTTTTACTGAAGAGCTGTATGCAGGCACGCCACTCACTGAGGATGTGAAAAAATTTCTGCATTATAATGCCAATAAAGCCCTGATGAACCTTGGCTATGAGCCGCTATTCCCAAGCTCAGTTACCGATGTCAATCCGATCATTTTATCTTCGCTTTCACCAAATGCAGATGAAAACCACGATTTCTTCTCGGGATCAGGATCAAGCTATGTCATTGGTAAGGCAGTCGTGACCGAAGATAGTGACTGGGACTTCTGATCTGTAAACGCTCAATCCATAAAACAGAGGCACCATCCTCTATTGTGATGCCTCTGCCAAACTTCGATCAAACCAACGATGTAATTATTTCACCAATATAAATTAATATATTCAAGGGAAATGTTTAAATATTTAACCTTCACTCACACTGTATAGCGCAATACTCGTGTGTCTTTAATAAGAATTCGCACGTTACCTACTTATAACTCAGCGGAAGATGGTCTAATCTTCCTCTCCCGGATCAAAAAAAGTACGTGCAGCGTCCACCAATATTGGAGCTATTTCTTTACGTACCCGCTCCAATGACCAGTCGGCCATAGAAACAGAGCAATGAATGGCCGCTCGGGCTTTGCCGGTGGCTGATTTTACCGGCGCTGCGATGCCGATTTCATTGAGCAAAACTTCCTGCACGGACAAGGCATAGCCGTCCTGACGTGCCTGCTCAACCAGTTCCGCAATCTCCGTGCGATCCACAGTGGTACGTGGCGTATATTCTGTCAGCGGCCAGTTTTGTGCCGCCTCTTCTCTTGCAGCAGCATCCCATGTTGAGACAATAGCACGACCACCGGAGGTATTCAGCGCAGGATGGGTTCTCCCCACCAAAGTGCCCTCAAAATTCGTGCGCTGCACGGGCAATCGCACCGAATAAATAATCGATGTTCCGCATATCTCTGCCAGATTGAAGGACTGTCCGGTCTGCTGCTGCAACGCAAACAAGCGCGGCATGACCTGTGAGGTCAGTGGCTCGGCAATATAATGCGCATAAGCCATGTGCAACCACTGGTTGGACAAGCGATAGCGTCTGCTGTGATTGTCACGATTGAGCATGCCTTCGGAATATAGCGTTGCCAATATGCGTTGCACGCTGCTCTTTTCCATACCCGTAATGCGCACGAGATCAGAAATCCCCAACACCGCATTGCCTTCATCAAAGGCTTTCAACAGGGTTATCGCCTTTACTAACGAGCTGATAATTAAAGGATTTCTATCACTTTCACTCAATGAAACGCTCCAATTGCAAAAAACTCTTGACGCAGAAGGGAGATTTATGTTTCGATATTAACATGCGATCACAAGTATTGCAATACGATACAATGGGGAAAATCAATGAAAAATCAAAAAATCTCTGCTGAGAATTTCAGTACATCAAATTTGCCACAGGCAAATATCTGACAACCCGGCTTTGATATTGAATGGCTGAGAAATAGTTCCGGACTGGACTAGACTGCACCATCCCGTTTTGTGTGCAGTAGGTGGCAATGGAAGCGCCATTAGAGGCGGCTTTCTTTAGATATCCGGAAATATCAGGTGTCCTTCATCAATGAGCGACTGATGCACTCAGCATCACCAATCTCAGTCATAACCTTCATATCCTAAAACGATTTTGACGGAGCAAAACTTGCTTGGTTTCATCCTCAAGCGGCTCGGCCTTGCCTTACTGGTTGCGCTGACCGTGTCTTTTATCAGTTTCTGTCTGCTTTACCTGAGCGGCGACCCTGCGACTGCCATCGCGGGTGAAGGTGCCAGTGCGCAGGACATTCAGACAATCCGCGAATTCTACGGTTTTGACCGCCCGATGCTTGTCCAATATGCGGACTGGCTGTGGAATGCAGCGCATTTCAACTTCGGACAGAGTTATTATTTTAAACTTCCGGTTGCAGACCTCATTTCCAGCCGGCTTGGTGTCACTATGCACCTCGGTCTGACCGCCATTGTATTTGCTCTGCTTGTTGCTGTGCCGCTTGGTGTACTTGCCGCCAAACGCCCGAACTCACTGACCGACAAGCTGGCGCTGTTTATCTCTGTCGCCGGACAGGCAATGCCAAGCTTCTGGTTTGCCCTTGTGCTGATCTCGGTTTTCTCCATTGATCTTGGCTGGCTGCCTGCTTCCGGTGCCAAGACATGGCAGCATTTTATCCTGCCAACCATTGTGCTCGGCTATTATGCCATGCCTGCAATTATGCGCCTCACCCGCGCCGGTATGCTGGAAGTTCTCTCATCTGATTATATCCGCACCGCCCGTGCCAAAGGCTCATCGGAATGGCGGGTGCTCTTCACCCATGCGTTGCGCAATGCGATTATCCCTGTCGTTTCGCTGTCTGCCGTGCAGATGGGTTTCATGCTCGGTGGTTCGATTGTGGTTGAATCTGTCTTCGCTTTGCCGGGTGCCGGACTGCTCGCATGGGAGTCGATCACCCGCAACGATTTGCCGACCGTTCAGGCGCTAATCCTGCTTTTCTCCATGTTTTATATCGTCTTCACACTGCTCGCCGACATCATGAATGCCTGGCTTGATCCCCGCATGAGGACCTCATGACCACTTTTTCTTCCATACCGACCGCCGAACAAATTCTGGAACCATCTCCGTCTGCGATTTTGCGCCGCCGTATTTTCGGTCATAGCGGCTTCATGATCGGCACGATCATCGTGGCAGTGATTGCACTGGTTGCAATCTTTGCTCCGATGCTCCTCAAATATGATCCCTATACGCAGGATCTGCTGAACCGGATGGTGCCGCCGGAATTCTTAGGCGGTAAATCCGATCACGTTCTGGGAACTGACCAGCTTGGGCGCGATTATCTCGCTCGTCTGCTGCACGGTGCACGCGTCTCATTATTTATCGGCCTGTCGGCAGCTCTGATCTCCGGCATTATCGGCACGGCGATGGGCGTTGCGGCCGGTTATTTCGGCGGCCGTGTGGATGCGGTTGTGACATTCCTGATTAATGTGCGTCTCGCAATGCCTGTGGTTCTGGTCGCACTGGCTGTTGTTGCCTTGTTTGGCGGATCGCTGACTGTTGTTGCCACCGTTCTCGGCCTGTTACTGTGGGATCGCTATGCCGTGGTCATGCGCGCCTCAACATTGCAGATCGCACGGCGGGAATATGTTGCTGCCTCCTATGCCATCGGCACATCCACACCGCGCATTCTGATCTCCGAAATCCTGCCTAATCTGATGAACAACCTGATTGTCGTTGCCACGTTGGAAATGGCGCATGCCATTTTGCTGGAAGCTGCTCTGTCCTTCTTAGGTCTTGGTGTGCAGCCGCCGACAGCCAGCTGGGGTCTGATGATCTCCGAGGGCAAAGACATGATGCTGTTCGAGCCATGGCTTGTGATGATCCCCGGTGTTGCGCTGTTTGTGCTGGTGCTGGCAATCAATCTCATGGGCGACGGCCTGCGCGATATTACCGCGCCGGGCGGACGAAACTGAGGGGAAACCAATGACTGCTCCTATTCTTAAAGTTCAGGGCCTTACACTGGACATCCCCACCGCCGCAGGTACTCTTCATGCTGTGCGCAATATCAACCTCGAGGTTAAACCGGGTGAGACACTCTGTATTGTCGGTGAAAGCGGCTCCGGCAAATCGCTGACCTCGCTTGCAGTGATGGGGCTTTTGTCACCGGGCATTCAGCGTAACGCGACCGAGATGAGCTTTGACGGCATTGACCTGCAAAAAGCCACGGCACGGGAAATGCGTGCGCTGCGCGGTAACCGTATGGCGATGATTTTTCAGGAGCCGATGACCAGCCTGAACCCTGCCTATACGATCGGCAGCCAGTTGGCGGAAGCATTGCGTCTGCATAAATCTGTCAGCAAAGCTGAAGCACTGAAACGCGCCGCAGATCTTCTGCGTATGGTTGGGATTACCGCCGCAGAAAGCCGTCTCAACCAATATCCGCATCAGCTTTCCGGTGGTTTGCGTCAGCGTATCATGATTGCAATGGCGCTGATGTGTGAGCCGGAATTGCTGATCGCCGATGAACCGACAACCGCTCTGGACGTAACCATTCAGGCACAGATCTTGCGTCTTCTCAAAGATCTGCAGCAGAAAATGGGCATGGCGATGATCCTGATCACCCATGATCTCGGTGTTGTTGCGCGTATCGCTGACAAGGTAGCGGTGATGTATGCCGGTGAACTGGTTGAGGCCGGTTCTGTCAGAGAAATCTTCCGCAATCCTGCGCATCCTTATACGCGTGGGCTTCTGGACTGCATTCCAATACCGGGGCGCATTAAACGCAGAGAACGGCTGGGCACAATTCCGGGTATTGTGCCAAATCTGGTCGGACGTCATACCGGCTGCATCTTCCGCGACCGCTGCCCTGAGGCGATTGAAGCCTGCACCGGAACTATCCCGCAGCGTGATCTCTCCGCTCATCATACATTACAGTGCGTCCATGCAAACGGCATGCGTCAGCCTGCGGAGGCTTTGCTATGAGCCAGCCAGTTTTACAACTCCATAATGTCTCCAAAATCTATCAGGTACGACAGGGCTTTTTCTCCGGCAAAAAGCCACTGGCAGCGGTTAGTGATGTCTCGTTGACGGTAGAGCGTGGCTCGGTTCTTGGCCTTGTCGGTGAATCCGGTTGCGGAAAATCAACGCTTGCCAAAATCCTGCTCGGGCTGGAAAAGCCGACCAGTGGACGCGTCGAAATTAACGGCGAAGATATCACCAAGCAAAACCGTTTTGAATTGTCGCGCCGTATTCAGCCGATCTTTCAGGATCCCTATTCCTCACTCAATCCGCGCAAAACTATCCGCCAGATCATTATGGCGCCGCTCGTGGTGCATAGTGTCGGCGATCAGGCATCGCGCGAAAAGAAAGTGAAGGAAATTATGGATGTCGTCGGGCTGCCTTCGCGTATGCTCAACGCCTATCCGAACCAGATGTCAGGCGGCCAGCGCCAGCGTGTCGCTATTGCCCGTGCGCTGATTATGAAGCCGGAAATTGTTATCTGCGATGAACCAACATCGGCACTCGATGTTTCGGTGCAGAGCCAAATCCTTAATTTGTTGGGCGATCTGCAGCGTGAGCTCGGTCTGACCTATCTGTTCATCAGCCACAATCTGGCAGTTGTTGAATATCTCGCGACACGCGTTGCGGTGATGTATCTCGGGCGCATTGTTGAAGAGCGCGAAACTGAAGACATTTTCCGCAATGCCCGCCACCCTTATTCACGCGCTCTGCTGGATTCAGTACTGACACCCGAACCGGAACTCGGCGTGCCGGACACACAGCTCGGCACAGAATATCCCAATCCGATCAATCCACCTGCAGGTTGCGCCTTTCATCCGCGCTGCCCTGACCGCTTTACCCCCTGCGATCAGTCCCGCCCTGTCTTGCAGGAAAGCGGCAGCGGCTGTGTCGCCTGCCACCTTTATACCAATGCCACTGCATTGCCTGCCTGAACTGATTAAGGAACTGAAATGCAAACCAGTCTTTCCCGTACGCAAGTTACTCGCAAGAATGTCATCCGCACCAAAGGCGGTGTCGTAGCCGCACAAAACAGCCGTGCAGCACAAATTGGCGCGGCAGTGCTTGCAGCAGGCGGCAATGCGATGGATGCCGCAACGGCTGTTTCTTTCGCTATCGGTGTGCTTGAGCCTTGGATGTCCGGCCCTGCCGGTGGCGGTGCGATGATGGTTTGGGATGCAGCTTCCGGTAAAGCCCATGCCCTGACCTATGCCATGCGTGCACCTGTGGAGCTGAATCCTGCCGATTATCCGCTCTCCGGCGCCGGTAAAAACTCTGATCTTTTCCCGTGGGAAGCCGTGGTCGATGACCGCAACATCATGGGGGCAACTGCCGTTGCAGTACCGGGTGTAGTCGACGGTATCGGTCAGGCACATGCACGCTGGGGCACCATGCCCTGGGCGGAACTGCTGGCTCCGGCGATTAAACTCGCAAAAGAAGGCCTGCCAGTTGACTGGTATGCAGCGCTTGTTATCGCAGGGGCAACCCGCGAACTCGCCAAAGATCCGGATGCCGCAGCGCTGTTTCTGGAAGACGGCCAATGGCCGATGATCAATGGCTGGACAAGCCTGTCCGACAAGCGCGTTGATATGTCCGGCTACGCACCCTCCCTGACCGAACTGGCAGAACAGGGCTATCGCACATTCTATGAAGGTGATCTGGCACAAGCACTGGTCAAAGATGTCCGCGCAAAAGGCGGCTCATTATCCATGCAGGATCTGCGTGATTACCGTGCAACCATTGCCGATCCGCTGAGCTTTAAGCGCGGCGATGCGACATTTTATGTCACACCACATCTGACCGCCGGCCCGACCATGAGACAAGCCTTTGATGCCCTGCCGGAAATCGGCAAAGGCCAGCCGGACGCTCATGCTTATACCGGCTACGCCAAAGCCCTGCGCCATGCCTATCAGCAGCGATTAGAAAATATGGGGGATGACGGCGAAGTACCAAAAGCACCGGGCTGCACAACCCATTTTTCCGTCGTAGATCGCCACGGAAATATGGTCTCCATGACACAGACTTTGCTGTCATTGTTCGGCTCCAAAGTTGTCTCGCCCTCCACCGGCTTTTTGCTCAATAACGGCATTATGTGGTTCGACCCTGTGCAGGGCAAACCAAACTCCCTGCAACCGGGACGCCAGTGTCTGATGAATGTCTGCCCTGCCCTTGGTGAACAAGGCGAACGCCGCTTCGCCATTGGCGCATCGGGCGGGCGTAAGATTGTCTCGGCCGTTGCCCAGCTTTCCTCTTTCATCGTCGATTCCGGCATGGATATTGAAGGTGCTTTCCATCAGCCGCGTCTCGATATGTCTGCCGCCGATGTCATTATCGCTGATGACAGCCTGCCAGCGAATACAATTGCGGAACTGAATAAAGTCGCGCGCACCGTCACTACCCGCCGCACCGTTTGGCCTTTTGCCTTTGCCTGCCCGGCCGGCGTGATGCGTGAAGGTGAGCTGAATTCCGGCTGCACCGAGATTATGTCGCCATGGGGTGATGCGGTGACCGAGGAGGACAGCCATGACTTTACGTGAAACTGTTATTAGCCGGATCGAAACCTATTTCGACAGCGGCACGATGAAATCCGAACTGGCCGCTTTGGTGAGCTATCCGACAGAAAGTCAGGTACCGGAGAGAAAACCTGTACTGGCAGATTATCTGAACACGGCTATTACGCCGCGTTTGCAGGCTGCAGGATTTGAGATCAAAATTTACGATAATCCGGTGGCGGAAGGCGACCCCCTGATGATCGCCCGCCGCATAGAAAACGCTGCTCTGCCGACAGTGCTGATCTATGGCCATGGCGATGTCATTCATGCGCAGACCGAACAATGGCGTGAAGGCCTGTCACCCTTCGTTTTAACAGAAGAAGGTGATCGTTGGTACGGGCGCGGCACAGCCGATAATAAAGTACAACATCTGATCAATATCGCTGCTCTTGAAGCCCTGATTGCCGTGCATGGCAAACTCGGCTTTAATGCCACTATTCTGCTGGAAATGGCCGAGGAAAATGGCTCACCGGGTTTGCAGACGTTCTGCGCATCACACAAACAGGAACTCGCTGCCGATGTGCTGATTGCCTCCGACGGCCCGCGACTGCAACCGGACAGGGCGACTGTTTTCATGGGCGCACGCGGCGCCGTGACAGTTGATCTGATTGTTGAAAAACGCGATGGCGCGCATCATTCCGGCAACTGGGGCGGCTTGCTTGCCGATCCGGCGATGCGGCTCGTGCAGGCGCTTGCGACAATCACCGATGAACGCGGCCAGATCCGTATTCCGGAATGGCGCCCAACCAGTCTGACCGATAATATCCGCGTGGCACTTCGTGATTTGCCGGTAGATATGGAAACCGGCCCGAGCGTTGATAAAGACTGGGGCGAAGCCGGTTTAACACCCGCCGAGCGGGTCTATGGCTGGAACAGTTTTGCCATTCTCGCCATGACATCCGGCGTGCCTGAGGCACCGGTCAATGCCATCTCCGGCAAGGCACGGGCAACCTGCCAGCTGCGTTATGTTGTCGGCACAGATGCGGACGACATTATACCGGCACTGCGCCGTCATCTCGATCAGCACGGTTATGCGGATGTCCGGATCGCCCAACGCGAGGATGATGATTTTACCGCGACCCGCCTTGATCCGGACCATCCGTGGGCACGTTTTGTCGCACAATCGCTGACAGATACTTCCGGTAATCCGCCGCATATTCTGCCTAATCTCGGCGGTTCACTACCCAATGAGTGTTTCTCGGAGACGCTTGGCCTGCCAACTGTCTGGGTGCCACATTCCTACCGCGCCTGTTCACAGCATGCACCTGATGAACATGTTCTGAAAAGCACTTGCCGTGATGCCTTGCGCTGCATGGCAGGGATATTTGCCGATATTGCTGAGGGCAAAAGCCCGCAGCCTTCAACCCGATAACAACAAAAAACTGCCTGACCTTTTTTAACCTTGCGTCGAAGTGGAGCGACACATGAGCTTTCATAAGAATTTTGCAATTCTGGCGACCCTTACCGCCAGCTTGTATCTGGGCGTATCCGGTGCGGCACTGGCCGATAAGTCAGATGACACCGTAAATATCGCCTTTGCCAAAGAGCTGGACAACCCGAACACCTATTTCAGTTCCGCCCGCGAAAGCACCATTTTCGGCTATGCCGTCTGGGACACACTGGTTGAACGTGATCCTAAAACCCGTGAATGGGTTGGCAATCTGGCTGAGAGCTTCAAATGGGTTGATGATCTGACCCTTGAATTCAAACTGCGTCAGGGCGTGAAATTCCATAACGGCGATGCTTTCGGCGCGGATGATGTTGTTTTCACGCTGAACCATTTTTCCGATCCTAAAACTCCGGTTGCTATGCCGAATACAGTGGCATGGATCAAAAATGCCGAGAAAGTTGATGATCAGACCGTTCTCGTGCATCTGAACGCACCATTCCCTGCTGCGCTCGATTTCCTTGAAAGCGCCATTCAGATTTATCCGGCAAAATATTATCAGGAAGTCGGCGATGCAGGCTTTTCCAAACAACCAATCGGCACCGGCCCTTATATGGTTGACAAGATCGAGCCAGGCAGCGGCTATACGCTGAAGGCTTTTCCTGACTATCATGACGGTGGCCCGCGTCACAAACCACAAATCAAAAATGTGGAAGTGCGCAGCATTCCGGATACCAATACGCAGATCGCGGAGATGATGTCCGGTTCAGTAGATTTCATCTGGCAGGTGCCGGAAGATCTGACCCAGAAACTCAAAACCCGTGACAGTTTCAATGTGGTTCAGGGCGAAACATTGCGTTTCGGTTACATTTCTATGGATGTATCCGGCCGTTCCAGTGCCGATACTCCGCTGAAAGATGTGCGCGTTCGTCAGGCAATCAATCATGCGATTGACCGTAAAGCCGTGCGTGATGCTTTCTTCGCGCCTTCCTCGCAGATCATCAATTCCATCTGCAGCCCGTTGCAATTTGGTTGTGAACAGGATGTGACATCCTACAATTTTGACCCTGCCAAGGCCAAAGAACTGCTGAAAGAAGCAGGCTATGAAAACGGCTTTACCACCACGATGTATTTCTATCGCGATAAAGCAGCCACCGAAGCCATGGCACAGATGCTGGGCAATGTCGGCGTAAAAGTTGATCTTCAGATGCTGAAATATGCAGCGCTTGCCGACAAACAGCTCAAGGGTGAGATCCCGATGGGCTTTGTCACATGGGGCTCCGGTTCTGTGGCTGATGCTTCCGCTTCGACATCCAAATTCTTTGACGGCTCTGATATTGATGATGTCAAAAATGCGGAGCTGACAGCAACGCTCAAGCAGGCAGACACCACCACCGATCCGGAAAAGCGCAAAGAATCTTACAGCAAGGCTCTGCGCCAGATCGCCGATCAGGCCTATTGGGTGCCGTTGTGGACCTACACAACCAATTATGTGATGGCGAAAGATCTGAACTTTACACCGACACCGGATGAGTTCGTGCGTTTCTACGACATGAGCTGGAACTAAGCCTTATGAGGTCACAGCCTGTGCTGCGGCCTCACCGGCACTTTCCGTTTTCCCGCATACAGAAATTACAGAGATCAATCATGTTACTCCAGCCCTCGTCACAACTTCGTCCGAAGATCCGGATCGATAGCGCAGAATTACGTATTGTAGAGCTGAAACTCCTCAACCCGTTTCGCATTTCTACCGGCGTGGCTACTAAAAAAACCTTCCCGCTTCTGATCCTGCGCAGCGGCAATATTGAAGGCTATGCGGAAGGTGTCTGTGATACCCTGCCCGATTATCTGCCGGAAACCACGGTGTCATCCATGATGATGATGCGGGACGTTTTCCTGCCGCAGATTATCGGCAAAGAATTCTCGACACCTTATGAGTTAACCCAGATGATGCGGCACTGGCGCGATCACCAGATGGCCAAAGCCTGTGTGGAAATGGCCTATTGGGATTTATGGTCTAAAACCCTCGGCCTGTCGCTGTCTCATGCGCTTGGCGGCACCCGCAAAGATGTTGAAGTCGGTGTATCATTGGGGATCAAGGAAATTCCGGAATCCTTGATGGATGTTGAGCGTCATGTGCAGCAGGGCTACCGTCGTATTAAACTGAAAGTCATGCCGGGTCATGATCTGAAGCTTCTGGAAAAAGTACGTAACCGTTTCCCCGATATTCACCTGACCGTTGATGCCAACTGCGCTTATACGCTGGCTGATCTCGCTTTGCTGCGCCAGTTCGATGATTTCGATCTAGATTATATCGAACAGCCGCTGGCTTGGGATGATTTACAGGATCATGCAAAACTACAATCCATGATGCGTACAGCAATTTGTCTGGACGAATGTATCCGCACACCGGAACTCTGCCGCAAAGCACTGGCCATTGATGCAGGCCGCGTGATTAATATCAAGGTCGGTCGTGTTGGCGGTCATGCCAATGCACGTCAGATTCACGATATTTGTCAGGCACATGATGTGCCGGTCTGGTGTGGCGGCATGCTGGAATCCGGCATCGGACGTGCCCATAATATTCATCTCTCAACGCTGGAACAGTTCAAACGTCCGGGCGATACATCCTCGTCTTCGCGCTATTTCGAGCGGGATATTGTTTGTGAGAAGCTGGAAACCGAAAACGGTATTATGCCGGTTCCGTCAAACGGTGCGGGTATCGGTGTCACTCTGGATTATGATTTCCTTGAAAACGTAACGCTGTCAAAAGAGGCACTTTAAATAATGGATGCATGATGCTCCGTCGGTGTGAATGCTGCCATTTAAGGCGATAACCACCGGATAGACCATATCATGTACCCAAAACAATGACATGAATTATCGATCATTTGAGTTATTACTCTGATGCTTAGTGTCGCTTTTGTCAGTTCTTGATCTTTTTAAGGTTCAATTTTAAACAACACTCAAATATATGATAAAGAAAAGCCGCCATTTGAAGCCAAATGGCGGCTTTTTGTTTCAGTGCGTGTTAAGATTATGCACCATAAGGTACCCAGATATTTTTAACCTGCACGGCACGGCGCAGATAATCACGCCCCTGACCCTGTGCAGTATCCAGCCAGTTGCGCTGACGACCGTTATTCACCCATGTCGCTTTGAGATTGCCGATTGAGGCTTTTTCAACCATAGCACTGCCTGCCTGAGAGCCGACATACCAGAGGGCGGACACGGCATCATGTTCAGCCAGCGTTTTAGCCAGAACATCGCGCTCACCGGTGATGAGATTGACCACACCGGCCGGTACATCTGATGTATCCAGCACCTGATAGAAAGCACCGGCGATCAGCGGATGACGGCCTGACGGCACAACCACGGTGCGGTTGCCCATCGCAATTGCGGGCAGGATCAGTGAGACCATCGAGAGCAATGGCAGTTCATCAGGGCAGACAATACCGGTGACGCCCCATGGCTCATTCATCGCCAGTGTGACATGTCGCGACTTGGTCGAATGGACTGCACCATCAAACTTATCGGCCTGCGCAGCGTAATAGAAAATACGACGGATTGAGGCGTCGAACTCTTCTTCTGCTTTCTTGTCCGTAACGCCGGTACTTTTCACCAGTAAGTCAATGAATTCAGCACGGCGCTGCTCGAGATTTTCGCTTAAGTAATACAGCACCTGCGCACGATTATGAGTGGTTGCGCCACCCCATGAACCTGCTTTTGCGGCTGCTTCTACGGCATTGCGGATATCTTTGCGGTTGCTGAGTGGTGCTTCACCGATGACAACATTGCCTTTGCCATAGACCGCATAGCTTGCACCACCGTCAGGGCGTGTCTGCTTGCCGCCGACATAGTTTTTCATCGTGCGGTCGATGGAGCCAGCTGCTACTTTTTCACCGGCTACAGGCAAAGCGGAGAAAGATGGTGCATCGGTTTCTTTGACGAGAGGCAGGACTTTTTCCCAGTCGCTGACCAGATATTCGTAAAGCCCTTCGCGCGCACCTTCACGACCGAAACCGCTTTCACGATAACCGCCGAAACCGGCACCGGCATCAAGCATATTGGTGCAGTTGATCCAGACAACACCGGCTTTAACGGAGGCCGCAATGTCGAGTGCAGTGTTGATATTTTCCGACCAGATGGAAGCAGCCAGCCCGTAAGAGGTGTTGTTGGCCAGCGCTATTGCTTCTGCTGGTGTACGGAAAGTTGTTGCAGCTGCTATCGGGCCGAAAATCTCGACCTGACAAACGGTAGAAGCCTGATCAACTTCGGTGAAGAAACCCGGCGCGATGAAATTGCCTTTTGCCGGTAGGGCATTCGCAGTCTGCCAGAGCGCACCGCCTTCTTCCACGCCTTTGGCAATCAGTGCGGAAATACGCTTGACCTGTGTTGGCGACACAATGGCACCGACATCGGTGGATTTATCCAGCGGATCACCGACGCGGATCGTTTCCAGACGCTTGCGCAGCTTGGTATAGAAGCGCTCGGCAATACCTTCCTGAACCAGAAGACGGGAACCTGCACAGCACACTTCACCCTGATTGAACCAGATGGCATCAACAACGCCTTCAACGGCACTGTCGAGATCGGCATCTTCGAAAACGATGAACGGCGATTTGCCGCCAAGTTCCAGTGATAATTTTTTGCCGGAACCGGCAATCTGATCACGGATGATACGGCCGACATTAGTTGAGCCGGTAAAGGCAACCTTGTTGACGTCATCATGGCCGCAGATCAGCGCGCCGGTTTCACCGTCGCCATGTACGATATTAACCACACCGGCAGGCAGGCCGACTTCATGGCAGATTTCCGCAAAGGCAATGGCAGTCAATGGCGTGAGATCGGCAGGCTTCAGCACAACCGTATTACCGGCAGCGAGTGCAGGCGCGATTTTCCATGCCAGCATCAAGAGCGGGAAATTCCACGGGATGACCTGACCGCAGACGCCGACCGGTGAGAAACCACGGAATTCGTCTTCCACCATCTCAGCCCAACCGGCGTGATGATAGAAATGACGGACAGCCAGCGGCACATCAATATCGCGGCTTTCGCGGATCGGCTTGCCGTTATCCATGCTTTCCAGCACGGAGAAGAAACGCTCGCGTTTCTGCAAATGACGGGCAATCGCATAGAGATATTTGGCGCGTTCATGGCCGGAGAGTTTCGACCATTTGCCGAACGCGGCGCGGGCGGCTTTGACAGCCGTATCAACATCTTCCGCAGTACCTTTGGCAATACCAGCTAAACGTTGTTCAGTCGCCGGATTGATCACGTCAATAATCTGCGCGCTGCCTGCATCGGTAAAGCGGCCATTGATGAAATGACCGAACGGAGCGGAATGATTTTTTAGCCATGCAACGACATCGCCATTGGCTTCGGGAGACGGGCCATATTCCATTGTGTTCAGAATATCCTTGATCTGTGCCATAGTCGTAAATTCCTTATGCCGCAGCGTGACGGGAGAGGTCGGCATAACGGCCGGTCACATAATGTTCGAGCTGGCGCTCAATATCACCGAGCAATGAGGATGCGCCGATGCGGAACAGATCCGGCTGCAACCAGTCATGCCCGAGTTCTTCTTTCATCATCGACAGCCAGACGAGCGCTTCCTTGGCAGTGCGCAAACCACCGGCAGGCTTGAAGCCGATAATCTGGCCGGTAAGTTCGCCATAATCGCGCAGTGCACGTACCATGGTCAGGCTGACCGGCAGGGTCGCGTTGACTTCTTCTTTGCCTGTCGAGGTTTTTATGAAATCGGAACCGGCCTGCATTGCAACCATAGATGCCTTATAGACATTGGTCAGGGTCTGCAGATCGCCGGTAGCCAGAATGGCTTTCATATGCGCTTCGCCGCAGGCTTCACGCATCGCAGCCATTTCATCATAAAGTGCCTGCCAGTTCTGGGTCAGCACATGCTCGCGGGTGATGACGATATCAATTTCCTTTGCGCCTTCTTCCACTGCATAGCGGATTTCGGCAAGGCGCAGCGGCAGCGGGCTCAGGCCTGCCGGAAAACCGGTCGCAACGGAAGCAACCGGAATATTGCTGCCTTCCAGTGCCTTAACTGCGTGCGGCACCATGGTTGGATAAACGCAGACTGCACCAGTGGTGATATTGGCATCACTCAGCCCCAGTGCTTCCAGAATATCCGCACGGATCGGTTTTTTTGCTTTGGCGCACAGGCGGCGCACACGACCGGCTGTGTCATCACCGGCCAGCGTTGTCAGGTCGATACACTGAACGGCACGTACCAGCCACGCGGCCTGATATTCCTTTTTCACCGAACGGCGGGCGGGAAGTGTCACGGCACGGCGCTCAAGGGCTGAACGGTTGACGCTGATATCGTCAAACCATTCGGTTTTGAGCGGTGTTCCGGCGTTACGTGTATGAGAAGTGCTCATCGTATATCCGTATAGTTTGGGTGCAATCGGCGGTTTTAATCATAAAACCATTTTTCTGACAGGTTCCCGTCTGCGGGGGAAGCCAGAAACCTGTCAAATCCGATGACTGCACCGGTTAAATTAATGCACCACCATATCTGTGGGTGCAGCAAATTGAGTTTCAGCTATGGTTTTTACAGAATTCTTCAAATTCCTGAACCGTCGCATAGGATTTTTGAGTGCCTGTCTTGGTAATACTGTCGGCGGCATAAAGGCTCGCACTTTTCAGCGCTTCTACCACATTGCCGTGTTTGGCATAAAAACATGCAAAAGAACCGATAAAGGCATCGCCTGCGCCGGTTGTATCTTTCGGAGTGACTTTGACCGGTGCGATGTTGATGACAGTATCAGCGGTTACCAGACGCGCACCACGGCCACCGAGTGTAACGATCACTGTGCGGATGCCTTTGGCAATCAGCGAGCGGGCAGCGGCAATAGTCTCTTCATCGGTTGAAACGGGCATGTCGGAAAGCAGAGCCAGCTCTGTCTCATTCGGCACCAGGAACGATACCTGACGGATGCGCTCGGGATCAAGATCAGCCGCCGCAGGCGCCGGATTGAGAATGGTCTCAATGCCATTTGCCGCTGCAAAAGCGATGGTGTGATAGACGGTCTCGACCGGCACTTCCATCTGCATCAGGATCAGTCCGCATTGTTTCAGATCTTCGGCTGCGTCATCCACATCTTGGTGGAGTAGATCAGCATTGGCACCTTTCACGATGAGAATGGAATTTTCACCGCTTTTATCGACAAAAATCGGTGCTACACCGCTGGATTTGCCTTTGATAACACCGACATGTTTGGTGTCGATACCCGCTTTTTGCAGATTGAAAATAGTATTGTCACCGAAAATATCATCGCCGACTTTGGTCACCATCATCACATCGGCACCAAGGCGCGCTGCCGCAAATGCCTGATTGGCACCTTTGCCACCGCAGCCCATTTCAAACAAAGGGGCTTCCAGCGTTTCGCCCAGGACCGGCATACGATCCATATAGGTAACCAGATCGACCATATTGGAACCGACAACAGCGATTTTTTTCGACATCGGAAATACTCTATCTCTCTGCTTTTCTTTATCTCAATCCCATTGGTACAAACCGTTGGGGAAAGAGCTTTAAAGTGCGGTAATCATCTGCTCAAATTCGTCAGCTTCTGCCGGTGCCAGATAGCCAAGGCGGACAGGGAAGCTTGCACGTTCGCCCGGAGCCAGCAGGCGAACATTACCTTTGGCCTTCTCAGCCAGATAGCCCTCCGGTTCGCAGGTCGATGGCAGCGCAAAAGCTGCAACCTGTGCATCACCATTGACCAGAACCCAACGCACGCATTTCGGGAAATCTGCTGCCGGATAGGAAATGGCAAAAGCCTCCCCCTGTTCCAGCCGCATCATCTGGTGAATAATGCCGTTGTCGTCCTGCTTCAGATTGCGCAAATAGAATACCTGTTCAGGGTCATAACGATCCGGATCATCCAGAACTTCCATCACGGCAGGATCTTTTGCCAGCGCGTCAATCAGTGCCAGATAATCAGGATTTGGCGTTACATGTGCAGGCACGGCAGTGCGCACTTTGGTATCTTCCGGCGAGAAAGAGGTTGGCTGAACAATACGTGCATCTTCTTCATATGCGAAATTGACATGGCACATATACATCAGCTCCATCGGGGCATAGGAGAGGTTCTCTACGTCCATTTCGATGTCGAATAATGTGTCATCCGCATAAAGGCGCACGGATGGCCGTGCCAGATAATGCGCGCCGAAGCCCATCACATATTCATATTCGCCTGTCACTTCGACATAGGTACCTTGTTCGTCTTCACCGAAGATCAGACCGGCACTGTCCATAGTGGCACAAGGCATTTCACCATGTGCGGCATGGGTATCCTGAGCGGAAGGCACACCATTGCGGAGTAGACCGGAATGAAAGGCAAAACAGCCATAGGTCTCGGCAATGGTTTTGGCAGGGCGCGGCATGGCGAAGCTGTTGCCCATTGTCAGGTCAACACCGTTAAATTCTGCACCCCAGACCATCTGCCCCATATAGGGCAGCACGATCAGATGACCGCGCTGATTTTCAATCATCAGCGCTTCAACGCCGGTGGTATAGCGGAATGCAGTGACGGTCAGACCGTCGGAGGATGCAATTTCATGCGGCTTATCGGTAAAATCCTGACGGCGCAGATGAATGGAAATATCTTGCATGGCACTACCTGTCTGAATTGCGGAATGCATTGATTGCAATCACCAGAATGAGGAATGCCCCCCAGATGAAATCAATCAGATGATTGGAGAAACGCAGCATCTGGAAACCGGATGACAGTAGCATCAGTGCCACAAGGGCAATACCCACACCGAGTACACGCCCTTTGCCGCCTGCCGGATTGGTGCCGCCGAGCACGGCAATCAGCACAGCCTGCAGCAGATAGGAGGCACCGTAATCCGATTTTGCAGCATTGGTACGGCCGGACAGGATGATACCGGCCAGCGAGGCGAGCATACCTGTGAGCATATAGGAGTAGAGGATCATGCGATCCTTTTTCAGACCTGCAAAAACGGCAGCCTTGGGGTTGGTGCCGATCAGCATCAGATTGAGGCCGAGTGTGGTACGGCTGAGCAGCAATGCAACCAGACCGGAAACCCCGACAAAGATAATGAAAGGCGCGGCGACGCCGAAGATTTTGCCGTTGCCGATCATGTTCCATGCATCAGGAAAGCCGACAATTGCAGGGCCGCCGGTGAGCACCAATGCAAGCCCCATAAACACCTGACCGGTGCCGAGCGTGGCAAGAATTGGCGTGATGCGTAATTTGGCGATTAAGATACCATTGACCAGCCCTGCCACCAGCCCCACCAGCAAAGCGAGTACCACGCCGATCACCGTATAAAGCAGCATATTGCTGTCGGAGGATTGGGCAGCCTGCACCATGGTGGAGTGGAAATAGACGCCGGCGAGAATACCGGAAAGATTGGCGATACCAACAACCGATAAATCAATGCCGCCGGTGAGCATGGCGATCATCATGGCAATCGACAGAATGCCGAGTTCCGGCATGATATAGCTGATCGATTCAAAATTATAATAGCGCAGGAATTTATCCGGATTGAGCCAGCTCATCGCCGCAAAAACCAGCACAGTGATAATCACCAGCTGCAGGATATTGCGATCCATACTGGCAGGGCTGAGAAAACGGCGCGTATCAATATCTTTTTTCATCTCTTAATCCCCGCCCGCTCACACCAGATTTTTCCGGTCACGCCATGCAGTAATTGCAGTGGCGATGATAATGATGAGACCAACGACAACTTTTTGCCATGTGGTATCGACTTTCATGATGATCAGTGAGTTCTTGACCATCACCAGCATGAAAACCCCGAGCAATGTACCAAGCACCGAACCGCGTCCGCCGAAGATTGATGCGCCGCCCAGCACAACTGCTGCAATGACTTCCAGCTCAAGGCCGGTAAAGTCACGCGGATTGGCGAGCCAGATCATTGAGGAATGCAGCAGGCCTGCAAATCCGGCCAGCGCACCAGCTACACAATAGACAACGAAAATGGTTTTGGCCGTGCTGAAACCAACGCGTTTTGCAGCTTCAGGCGAACCGCCATAGGCGTAGATCGAACGGCCGGTCATAGTATATTTCAACATCAGATGGATGAGCAGCGCAATGCCCAGATAAACCAGCACCATCGCAGTGAGACCGAAATTGGTTCCGGTTGCTGATGTCATAGAGACAATATCAGTCTTGCCGAATTCGATCAGCTCTTTCGGCATCTTGTTGATATTGACGATACTGGTGCCGACGAGACCCAGCACCAAGCCGCGCACGATGGAACCGGTGCCGAGTGTCACAATCAGCGGGATCATGCGGAACTTGTAAATGATGGCCGCGTTAAAAGCGCCGAGCACAAGACCGATCAGCGTTGCTGCAATAAACGGGATGACCACACCGTCATAGCCGATGGCCACCATGGCTTTTACCGTCAGATACATTGCGGCAATTGCAAAAGCGGTGAAGGACACGTCAATACCGCCGGAGATCATCACCAGCAGCACGCCGAGCGCCATAATGCCGATCACGACATTGGAGCGCAGCAGGCCGAACATATTATCCAACGACCAGAAAGCCGGATTGATCAGGCCGATTGTGATCATGGCCAGCAGCAGAACGCAGGCGATGATAAATTCTGTTGTTTGATAGAATTTCATGACCGGTTCCTCAATTCAGTGTTTTCAGCCGGTCATTGACGGCATCTTCAGTCATGGCGCTGCCGGACAATTCATCCACCAGCCTGCCGCGATGCATCACGACAACACGATTGCAATTCTGCACCAGCTCCGGCACGTCATCAGAGATCATCAGAACGGCAAGACCGTTATCTCTGGCGAGTTTGCGGATAATCGCATGAATCTGTGCCTTGGAACCGACATCCACACCGACTGTCGGACCGTTGAGAATGAGCACTTTTGCGCCGGTCAGCAGCCAGCGGGCAAGCACCACACGCTGTGCATTGCCGCCGGACAGGTGGTTGACCGGTGTATGCGGACCCGGTGCTGCAATCTGCATGGCACCGAACATTTCCTGCGTGACTTGATCAACCTTTTTGCGGTTGATGAACAAACCACTCACCATCTTGTCCAGCGAGGTCACAATAATATTGCGCTCAATCGACTGGGTAAGGAACAGACCCTCCGTGAGGCGGTCTTCAGGCACATAGGCAATGCCGAGATCAATGGCCTCGCGTACCGATTTCGGGTGAATGGTTTTGCCGTCCAGTTGCATTTTTCCGGTACATTGCGGCAGCATGCCAAACAGCGACAAGGCAAGCTCTGTACGACCGGAACCGATCAGGCCGGAAATACCGACAATTTCACCGGCATGGAGCGACAGGTTTACTCCGTCGAGCAGCACATTGCCGGTTGCACGGTCTTTGGCTTTCAGGTCTTCAACCTGAAGCACTGGTTGCGCATTTTGGTCTCGCGCCTGCCAGACATAGCTGTCCGGCTTCAGATCAAGACCGGTCATCGCACGGGTAATAGCGGGCTCGTCGAAATCAGTAATCGGGCCTTCCGCAACTTTCTTACCGTTGCGGAATACGGTGAGGCGCTCGCTGATTTCCAGCATTTCGCGCATTTTGTGGCTGACAAACAGCACGGCAATGCCCTGTGCCTGAATATCGCGTACGATTTTGAAAAGCGCATCCACTTCATGGCGGGTCAAAGCAGTTGTCGGCTCATCCATAATGATGAGGCGCGCATCGGCCATGACTGCGCGGGCAATGGCAACAATTTGTTTGCCTGAGGTTGGCAAAGTATCAACGGTTGCATCCAGATTGATGCTCACACCAAGACGATCAAGCGCCTTTTGTGCCAGTTCCCGAACCTGCTTCCAGTTAACGGTTTTGCGGCCTTCAATCAGAAATGTGTTCAGCGCCAGATTTTCGGCGACAGTCAGGTTTCCAAACAGAGAAAAGTCCTGATAAATCACCTGCACGCCATGGGCGACGGATTTGACAGGATTGAGTTTGCCGACCGGTTTGCCGTCGATCAGAATTTCGCCGTCCTGCGGATTATAAACACCGGACATGACTTTGATGATCGTCGATTTTCCGGAGCCGTTTTCACCGGCAAGGCAATGGATTTCACCGCGACGGATCGTCAGCGACACATCATCAAGCGCTTTAACGCCGCCGAAACGCATGCCGATATTACGCAGTTCTATCAGATTTTCAGTCATATTATTCCTGCCTGTGACAGAACGGATATGTTCCCGCAGAGCCGGAGCATTTCACAGTCAAATTGACGACTATGAAATGCGACCATTAAAGAAACAGAGGCGGCAACAAAATTGCAGCCGCCTCCGGCTCATGACAAATCAGAAGTCGTATTCAGCCATATTGTCTTTGGTTACACCAACCCAGCCTGCGCCATAGAGCAGGTTTGGCTGTGCTGCATCCGGTGCGAGCAGCGCATTGTAACCGGCAAGGCCGAGGTCAAGACCGGCTTTGATCTGGTCGTTCTTCTTTTCCAGAGCGGCAACGGCCAGCATATTCATTGCATAACCGGCAACAGCAGGATCCCAGAACTGGATATACTGGATATCGTCATTCTTGAGATACTCACCGGCAACCGACGGCAGACCTGTCCCCGCAAAGAAAACCTTACCCTTCAGACCGCCTTCAGCGATCAGACGACCGGCACCAGCTGAAGTTGGCATCGGCGCACCCAGAATACCGGTAATATCCGGATAGGTGGTCATCGCTTCTTTTAACTTGGTATAGTCGGTATTTGCGTCGTCATAGGTTTCCAAACGCTCTGTTGCCTGCGACATCTCAGGGAAATTGGCTTTTTGATATTCAATCGCGCCATCAACCCAGTCCATCTGGGACTTTGAAGTCAGACTGCCGACGGTGGCAACATATTTGCCCTTGCCGCCCATATATTCGCCAAGCTGTTTCATCAGATTGGCGCCGTAAGCCTTATTGTCAAAAGCTTCGATATCATAATCGACGTTTTTGATGTTGGAAGCTTCGTGAGAGATAACCACGATACCGCGTTCGCGCGCTTTTTTCAGAACCGGTTCAACCGCTTCCACCGAAAACGGCACGATGGTGATAGCGTCGACACCCTGTGCGATCAGGTTTTCAACAATCTGTACCTGAGCGGCCGCGTCAGCCTGACTTGGTCCAACCATCCATACATCATGGCCGGTTTCGTCTTTAAACTGAGCGACACCGTCGCGCATACGATCGAACCAGGCAATACCATCGACCTTAACAACGGTCGCAATGGTATATTTCTTGTCATTAGCGGTGGTGATGAGGTCTTTATTGACCTTGGATGTATCGATGACACCTTCCGCGAAAGCGGACGGCATAGCAATCGACATTGCGACTGCGACAGAAGCCAGAAGTTTTTTCACGTGATCCTCCCTGAAAAACTATGTCTGTTAAACTCTGATGATCAGGAAATTTCCTCAGCTTTGAGCTTTGGACATCTCCCGAAACATGATCGCTTTTATTTTGTTATTATCCGATCATTATGTTTTGATCGTTTCACTAAAATGTTTAATGTGTCAAGAGTGTAAAATTCATTGTAACGGGTAATGAACACCTCCAGACAAAGCGGAAGCCGGTTTTTTGTTTGGAAACCAGGCCGGACAAACAGACAGAGCAGTTATCTTTGGTCGTTAAATCAGAGGAAAACCATTGAGCAGAACCAGTCGCAGGGATGAACGTCTTTCAGAGCTCGCCGGATTAATGGCAAAACACGGTGTGATGCGCCTGCGTGATGCAGCTGCACAGCTCGGCGTATCAGAGATCACAATCCGGCGGGATATGGCACCGCAAGGGTCTGCCAATGGTGCTATCGGCGGGTTTCATTGTCTCGGCGGCTATATCATCTCTGCGCAGGACGGTGCGGGCGGCAGTGATTATAGTCTTGAGCAGGAAAGCGACTGCCATGCCGCGGCTAAAGCGCAGGCTTGCGCTGAAGCTGCCGTTTTGATTGAAGAGCATGATACAATTTTCATCGATTGCGGCACGACCATGCCGCATCTCGCCCGTCTGGTGCCGGAGAATAAATCGGTGACTGTGGTGTGCTACTCGCTCAATATTGCTGAAATTCTCTCAGTGCGTGAAGATGTCCGGCTGATCGTACTTGGCGGTGTCTTTCATCGTTCCGCAGCCTCTTTCTCCGGTGAAGAGGGAATTGAGACACTGAAAAAACTCAACATTAATAAGGCTTTTATCTCTGCAGGCGGTGTGCATGAGACGCATGGTGTGACATGCTCGCATTTCCATGAAGTGCCGCTCAAACAAATGGCAATCACGCGCGCAATTGAGTCTTATCTGGTGGTGGATAGCAGCAAGCTTGGTCGAGTGCGCTCGGCCGCTTTTGCACAAATTTCGCAGTTCCGGCAGGTTTTCAGCGCTTAAGATCCTGCAGGTTGTTGGAATATAAAGAATTCGTTTCATAACTATCGGCACTGCTTTAACATGCGATGCAGCCGCGCTCACAATTATGACATCACAAAACTCGCATAACCATCGCCGATCGTTTTGTTAAGAAAGCGCGAATACTGATCATAGGCCTGATCTAAGCGTGTGATACGTCCAAAAACCGGTGCTTCAAAAACCTTCATCGGAACAAGCACCAAAGGCACGGATACCGGTGTCAATTGCGCCCCCTGCCCTGCACGCAGGGTCGTCAGAATACCATACATTTCACCAGCAATGCTTGGACGCGAAAGAACAGCCATCCGGTACTGACCGGACGTATTGGTCACAAGATAGACATGTCCAGAGAGATGCGGGACTGAAACGCAACCACGCTGTGAAAAGGATGCATCAGTACGCTCGCGTTCTTCGAATTTGAGATGCGCGTTCCCTGCATCCCAGACAATATCCGTGCAGTAAGCAAAAATATCGCCGTGATTACCAAAAGAAGGACGCAACGTGAGAAATGTCCCTTCCAGCCACGAAACGGCAGCGCGTGAATAAGAGCCAAGCTCTTCCGCCGCATGTCCGTTGGAAATGGCAAGCTTCGGCTTTTCAGTTTCCGTCTGATCGCGCAGTTCAAACCCCATAGCCTGCTCAAGCCGGATAATGGTAGCGAGCGTAAAAGGGCGATGCCCTGACAGCGCTTTTTCAAGTGTCGAGAGGCTGATACGTGCCTCATCTGCCAGATGCTGGCGGGAAATTCTGCGGCGCGCAATCTCCTCACGCACACGTTCAGCGACACGGAGATTGAGTTGATCGGACAAAACCGCATCGTGTTGAGACATGTAAATTTCCTGAATCCGTACTTTCTTTCACAATTCCACACATAAGCGGAGCCTGCAAGGTGGCTTGCGGCAAACTACGGACAAAACTTGGCAAAGCTTACGCTGGCAGCAAACCAGCATTCCGGCGAAATTGTCTCCAATTATCCGACAGATACAGGAGCAACATCATGTCGCCCGCCATCAGACATTCCCGTAGCAACGCAAATGCGGTCAGTCTCTCGCAATTCTGCAAACTCATCTGGTTTGTGAATATGCTGATCCTGCCAATTCTGGCCGTCGCCCTCTCGCTGCTCAATATGGCTTCAGCCCGCGCTGAAACACCGGCCTATATGACACCCAATGCCGTACAAAGCGGCAGCCTGCTGCTGCAAAGCGGTGAAGCCGGTCAATATGTGGAAGCGCCACGCCTTGCCACAGATTTCAACATTGATGTCAGCGGCCCTACCGCCCGCGCCCGCCTCAGCCAGATTTTTGAAAACCCGACCAACAATTGGGTCGAAGGGCTCTATGTCTTTCCGCTGCCTGACGATAGTGCGGTCTATTCCCTGAAGATGATTGTCGGCGACCGCGTAATCGTTGCAGACATCAAAGAAAAAAAGGCCGCACGCGAAATCTATGAGAAAGCCAAGAGCGAAGGCAAGAAGACAGCCCTCATTGAACAACAACGGCCAAACATTTTTACCAACGCGGTTGCTAATCTTGGTCCGAATGAAAAAGTCATCATCCAGATTGAATATCAGCAGGCAGTTCGCCTGAGTGATAATCGCTTTTCTCTGCGTGTGCCGCTCGTTGTTGCACCGCGCTACAACCCTGAAAACATTGAACCGATTGTTGAAACAGCAGATATGCAGGGCGGCTGGGGACAGCAGAAGGCAAACCCAACACAGGGCTCAGACAATGATGCCATTGAAACGCCCCTCGTGATGCCGGACGAAGATCGTATCAATCCGGTGACAATTACGCTCAACCTCAAAGCCGGTTTTCCTGCTACCTATATTAAAAGCCTGTATCATCCTGTCCAGATTGATCAGCAGAATGAGCAGACATCAAAGATCACTCTGGCTGGTGAGGCTGCGGCAGATCGTGACTTCGTCCTCGAATGGCAAGCGGCTGAATCCGAAATGCCCACTGTCGGCCTGTTCCGTGAACGTGTTGGCAATGATGATTACCTGCTGGCTTATGTGACCCCGCCGCTTGTCAAAAGCTCTGCAAATGTGTCGCGAGAGATCGTTTTTGTTATCGACAATTCCGGCTCGATGGGCGGAACCTCGATGAGACAGGCCAAAGCCAGCCTTGATTATGCCCTCTCCCGTGTGAAACCCACTGACCGCTTCAATGTCATTCGTTTTGATGACACGCTGACCAAGTTTTTTGATGACTCTGTCCCTGCTACAGCGCTCAATATTACCAATGCCCGCGACTATGTCGCCACACTGGAAGCGGTCGGTGGAACAGAAATGCTGCCAGCACTGCACGCAGCGCTTGATGACAGCCACCAAAAAGATGGTTTGCGCCAGATCGTGTTTCTGACCGATGGCGAGATCAGCAATGAACGGCAAATGCTTGATGTCATTGCATCACGCCGTGACCGCTCCCGCCTCTTCATGGTTGGTATCGGCTCAGCACCCAACACCTATCTGATGAATAAGGCCTCTGAACTTGGCCGTGGCACCTTCACCCATATCGGCGCGGTGGAAGAAGTTAATGAACGCATGCGTGAACTGTTCGAGAAGCTCGAAAGCCCGATTGTTACCAATGTAAAAGCCAGCTTCTCGCAGGAGGGTATCAGTCTGACACCGGGGCTGCTTCCTGATCTTTATCAGGGTGAACCATTGGTGCTCGCTGCACGCACAAAACAGGTGAGCGGTACGATGACGATTGAAGGCACAGTCGGAAACCGCCCATGGACAGTAACCCTGCCGCTTGATGCAGCCAGTCCGGCGGAAGGCATTTCCAAAATTTGGGCTCGCCGCAAGATCGACGATGCTGAAGTGGACATGAAACTCGGCAAGATTACAGCACTGGCAGCCGATACACGTATCCTCAGCCTCGCACTGGAACATCATCTGGTAACACGTCTGACGAGCCTTGTTGCCGTCGATCGGACACCAAGCCGCCCTGTAAACGTCCCGCTCACACGCGCTGATATTCCTTTGCAGCTTCCGGCCGGATGGGACTTTGAGACATTGTTCGGCATTCGTGCAGATCGCAGTGTGCTTGACCATGCTGATGCAGGCAAAGAGCAGATCGTGGTTCAAAGCAAAAACCGCCCCGCCTCACCTGTCACTCCGGCAGCCACCATGCCGCTGCCACAAACCGCAACACCGGCAATGCTGAATATGCTTCAGGGATTAAGCGTCATGTTCATCGGGTTTCTCATCTTCTGGTTAGCACGCCGCAAAGAGAATGCATGATGGGTATCCTTATTATCCAAAATACTAAGGCAAAGGAGCGCACACGGGTGCGCTCCCCTCTTGTCCTGCTGTCGGTTGCTGTTATGACCTGCGGCCTTGTTCTTTTCGGGCAAGGGCTGTTGATCCATGCCAAAGCCTATGCAGCTCAAATCCTGCTTGAGCGCGCTTTTACGCAGAGTATTACCACAGGCGAACAGGTTAAACCGTGGGCATGGGCCGACATCTGGCCAGTAGCGCGGATTGAAGCACCGCGTTTGGCGGCATCAGCAATTGCGCTGAATGGCGCAAGCGGACAGGCATTGGCTTTTGGCCCCGGCCATTTGCAGAACACACCAAAAGCCGGTGAAGCAGGAACGGCGGTTTATGCAGCGCATCGCGATACGCATTTTGCTTTTCTCAAAGATGTCCGACAAGGTGACCTTATTCGGATTACCCGCAACGACGGAAAAACATACACCTATCGTGCCACTCAAATGACCGTCGCGCGTTGGGATGAGGCGCAGATTGATGTTCACGCAGCAGGCTCTCATCTGGTGCTGGCGACCTGCTACCCCTTTGATGCAGTTACGCAAGGCCCGCTGCGTTATCTCGTCTATGCAACTTTAGATGAGTGATTTGAGGCTTCAATGGCGCTACGTCACCACCGACAAGAATATCTGGAAACAACCCACCAATGATTATGCTTGCGTTGCTTGTCTAAAAACAAACTCAAGCATAATCGTAGTCAGATATTCAAAGAGAGGCGCTATATTTTTTAGAATGTCAGGCGCGAATTATAACCCACCACAAATTGGATGAAGCGCGACAAATCAACAATGTCGTCTGCATGATAACGGATTGTATACCCATCAGTGCGTTCGACACATTTGAGATAAGATAAATACTCTGCCGGCAGACGATTACGGAACACAATTTCCAGCACCGGGTTTTCGAGTTTAAACGGCTTGGCTGAACCAATTTTGGCGAGCGCGGTTTTTACACCCTCACGCAATTTTTTATGAGCAACGGCCGGTGTGAGCATCAGTGCTGATTGTGTGCTGTAGGCCTTTTTTACTTCGACCTGAACAATATCACCGATCTTCTCACTGATCTCGGATAATGCTACATCATCACCGGAAGCTAAAATAACCGGCACATCATAATGTCCGGCGATGGCTGCATTAATACCGGCCTCCGGCATGATCTCACCATTAATCCTGACCTCAGCAAAAGCTGTGCCGCCAATCGTATGAGAGAGCACCCCGCCCATATGGCTTGCACCGGCATGGTAACCAAGCAGCATAGCGCCTGCATAAGAGCCGATTTCCACACCTTGCATCATCATCAGCGGGCGCGGCCAGCTACGAACGATCTGTACATAATCCGGCAGACGATCAATCAGAATGCTTTCCCCGTTACCGTGGGAGTCACTGAGAACAATCTCATCCACGCCTTCTTCACGGGCGGATTCACAGGCGTGTACAACAGTATCTGTCATCCACCTGCGAGCATTTTCATATTCGAAACCCTCCGGTCCCAGATGATCACGACTGACAACGCCGACAATGCCTTCAATATCAGCAGAAATATACAAACGCATTTGTTTCCCCTTTACCGCGCTCCCGACGCGGAATTATGTTTGACTTTCGAATGGTAAACATATTTTCATTTTAAGAAAATAACTTTCTTAAAATGGGGAATAGCGAATGAAACTGTTCATTGCAGGGCTGGATACCGAGACAAATACATTCTCACCAATGCAAACCGGTCACGAGGCTTTCAGCGAAAACCAGATTGCCTATGGTGATGCGACGACGAAACCTTTGAATTGCTGTTCTTCACAACTGTATGTCTGGCGTAATGCTGCCGAAGAAAAAGGCTGGGATGTTGTTGAAAGTCTGTGCGCTGTAGCTGAACCTGGCGGCAAAACCACCCGTGCCGTTTATGAAAGTTTTCGCGCGACAATTTTGCATGATCTCAAAGCTGCCATGCCGGTTAGCGGTGTTATGCTTGCATTGCATGGCGCCTGTGTAGCCGATGGCTATGATGATGTTGAAGGCGATCTGATCGAGCATATCCGCCAGATAGTCGGCCCCGATATTGCGATTGCTGTTGAGCTGGATCTGCACTGCCATCTCACAGATCGTATGATCAATAATGCAACAATAATCGCAACTTATAAAGAATACCCGCATACGGATATTGAGGAAGTCGCAGCGCAGCTCTTTGCATTGATGGTCAAGACACTGAACGGCGACGTACAGCCGGTTATGGCATTATATGATTGCCGGATGATCAGCACATTTCGCGTGCATCAGGCACCATTACGCGGACTTGTTGACAGGATGAAAGCCATGGAAGGGCACGATGGTATTCTGTTCCTGTCTTTCGGGCATGGTTTTCCTTGGGGCGATGTTGAAGATGTCGGCGCGAAAATGCTCGTCGTCACAGATAATGACAAAGCACAGGCAGTCAGAATTGCGCAGGAATTCGGTGAGGAAATCTTCAATGCCCGTGATACCCTTCTGGGCGACTACCTGACCATTGATGAAGCGCTTGATCATGCCGTTGCGGCACCGCAGGGTCCAATTATTCTGGCTGATGTCTCGGATAATGCCGGTGGCGGTGCGCCGGGGGATTCCACCTTCATTTTGCGTCGCATTATCGAGCGCGGGATTGAAGATGTTGCCAGCTGTCTTTACTGGGATCCGATTGCAGTCCGTATGTGCAAGGAAGCCGGAGAAGGTGCAACATTGCCTTTGCGTATCGGCGGTAAAATTGGAGAGCCTTCAGGCGATCCGCTTGATCTGGTGGTGACTGTGCGCCGTATCAGTTCCGGCATAACCCAACGCTTTGGCATCGTACCGCTTTCCATCGGCGATGCTGTATGGGTTAGTGCGGGCAGCGTGGATATTGTTTTGAACAGCGCACGTACACAGGTTTTTCATCCGGAATGCATGAGCGCACTTGGACTTGATCCGACGAAGAAGAAAATCGTTATTGTTAAATCAAGCAATCATTTCCGTGCCGGTTTTGAACCGATTGCACATGAGATTCATTATGTTGCGGCACCCGGTGCTCTGCAGCCGCATTTTGATAAAGTACCTTTTACCAAGCTGAAAAAGCCTTACTGGCCACGGGTGGATAACCCTTTCGCAGTTTAGAAACAGTGTTCCCTTCCGGCCATTCAAAAGACCGGAAGGGAACCACTTTTTTAAAAATAGGTCTTCAATGCGTCGGTGATATTATAATCCTCATCCACTAGGGAGAGGATGTCCCACTTGTCAAATGTTGTGCACGGGTGCGAAATTCCCATGCCGATCATATCCCCGACTGACAGTTCAAGCTCTTCGGGAAAACGCATAAAACCGTGCTGATCATTCATATCAATGATCTCACATGCCTCAGGCAAATCCTGTGGCTTGCCACCTTGTTTTGACACCAGATGCGGCACCGGAAAGCCAGCATCCGTACCGCAATCGCGCCGTCCGGCTGAAACCAGTGCCAATCCTTTTTCCGGAATTGACTGTACATAGGCCCAGACTTCCAAGGCACGGCGCAAACCATCAGTTTCACCCGTATGCGCAGCCAGCCGCTGATGTTGTGCATGATACAAGGCTGAGTCATGCGTGACATAACAACCGCTACGTGTAACCACACGCGCCCCGCATCCGGCCAGTCTTTCCAGTACAATATCATAATAGGAAGAACCACCGGCGGTCACGAGCGGGTTTTCACAGCCGAACAGGCCTTCATCCTTACACGCCTGATACAATGCTGCAATATCATCCATAAATGCAGCAACAACCTGCTCTTTGAACTCTGCCGGTGCTTTAATCAGTCCTTCAAAAGCCTCTACGCCAACCAAAGACAGCTCAGGCGCAGCACTGATTTTTCTAGCCAGTTCCAAAGCTTCCTGATTGGTGCGGCAACCGGTGCGCCCGCCCTCATAGCCACGCTCGACCAAGACCTGCAATGGTACCGTCACCTGATGACGTTTCATCGCGGCTGTTGCTGCCGCAATGCCTGCTTCACTGTCAATCAGCATTATAAAATCAATCTTGCCAGCCTTGACAATACCGGCGATTGTATCCAGTTCGGCACGGCCAACAGCCTGATTAGCAAGGATAATACGGGTCGCACCAAACGCGGCACAAACCTGCAATTGCTGAATAGTTGCAACAGTCAGTGCCCATGCACCATCGGCAAGCTGCTGCGCCATAATCTGCGGACACATCGTGGTCTTAACATGCGGGGCAATCAAGGCGCCGCGCTCCGCCACAAATTTCTGCATCCAGCGGGAATTATGCTGCAATGCTTGCGCACGGATAACCGCCACAGGCAAAGGCACATCGCCAGCAAGTACATTCCAGCCCTGCCCACCAATTTCACTCAGGCTAAGTTTTACACATGACGGGATAGCTTTCGACGTATCATCCACTACAATCGATTTGAGTGGTTCAAGATTGAAGGTCATGGATGCTCTTCCTAATTCGCATTCGCACTAAGTTTTAGAAGACAAGGCCGGAAAATAATTTTCCTATCATATCTGTCAAATTTTATTATCGTCAACGAAATTAAAACGCAGTATTCAGACATATCTGAAGCGCAGGATGTAAAAAATAATGAGCGATCAAAAAGCCGTTCTTGGTGACTATCTTAAAGATATTCGTCTTCGTAATCATTGGACATTATCACAGGTAAGCACCATGACCGGTCTTGCGGTCTCGACCTTATCCAAGGTTGAAAACAATCAGATGTCATTGACCTATGATCGTCTGGTACAACTCGCGCATGGCTTGAAAATTGATATTGTTGAGCTTTTTGGCACCTCATCAGAGAGCGATACGCCTAATCTGCTTGGAAGGCGTACTTTCACACTCGCAGGGCAAGGCCGCTCAATCAAAACAAAGAACTATGATTATCTCTATCTCTGCACCGAGATATCCAAAAAATCGATGGTGCCGATTTTTGCTGTCGCTCATGCGCGAACACTGGAAGAATTCGGCCCGCTCATTCGCCATACCGGCGAGGAATACTTTTATGTTCTTGAAGGTGAGCTGGATCTGCATACCGAGCATTATGCTCCGCTACGCCTCAAAAAAGGCGATTCCGCATATTTTGACGCCACAACTGGCCATGCGTACCTCAGTGTGAGTGAGGAACCGGCGCAAATTCTTTGCGTTTGCTCAACATCGGAAAGCGAGCTGGCAGCCTCTATCCACAAAGAGACAAATATCCGCGACTGAGCGCTCCTGCGTAAAATTAGCATACGATAAGAAAAATAGTTGCGCTTCGTAAAATCGTTACCTAGTCTGGAGCTGCGGTATAATTGCCAAAAAGGCGCTGTTCGACGCCGCCGAACTCCGGAGGGGAACAATAATGATAATCTCAAAGTGGAAATCCGTCTGTCTTGCTGTTTTATTGACTTCAACCACGCTTTCAGGTGCATTCGCTGCGCAGGATGTGCTGGTTCTTGCACGTGCGGAAGATCCGCCGACTGCCGATCCGGGCATTGAAATCAGCAATAGCGGTTATACGCTGACCTATGCCGCCTATGAGAGACTGGTTGCCTATAAAGGCGAGACCACTGAAGTCGGACCCCAGCTTGCAGAGAGTTGGACATCAGATGATGCGGGTCTTGTCTGGACTTTCAAACTCGCCAGCGGGCACAAATTTGATGACGGTTCGCCCGTAGACGCTGCTGCGGTTAAATTCAGTTTTGACCGGTTGATGAAGCTCAAAGCCGGTCCGTCGGACGCGTTTCCGGTTCTTAAAGAGGTTGAGGTTATTGATCCTCAGACCGTCAAATTTACTCTGAGCGCTCAGTTTGCGCCTTTTATTTCAACACTTGCCGTATCCGGTGCAGCCATTATCAATCCCAAGGTGATGGAGCATGAGAAAGACGGCGATATGGCCAAAGGCTGGCTCGCCGAGCACTCGGCTGGGAGCGGTGCCTACCGCATCGCCAGTTGGGAGCGCAATCAAAGCATCGTGCTTGAGCGCAACGCCCATTATAATGGCGCTGAACCGGCGCTGAAACAGATTGTCATGCAGATTGTCGGAGACGTATCCGGCCGCCGCCTGAAGCTGGTCAGCGGCGATGCTGATATTATTGAGCAAATCCCGCTCGATCAGGCCGAAGCCTTAGCAAAAGATACATCTGTCGTGGTTGAAAGCAACCCGAGCATGTATGTCAATTATATCTATATGAACAATAAACAGGCGCCGCTTGATAATGTAAAAGTCCGTCAGGCTATCTCCTATGCGATTGATTATCAGGGCATTATTGACGGCATTATGCTGGGTCAGGCCAAGCAAATGCGCGGCCCTGTGCCAAGCGGCATGTGGGGTCATGATCCTGACGGTTTCCAATACACCTATGATGTTGAAAAAGCGAAAGCGCTGCTGGAGGAATCCGGTGAGAAAAATATCAGCCTGACCTATACATTCTCACAGGCTGATCCCGCATGGGAGCCGTTCGGCCTTGCCCTGCAAGCCTATCTCGCAGAGATCGGCATCAAACTTGAGCTGAAATCCGTCGCAGATACGACCAAGCGTGAGCTTGCGGCGACCGGTAAATACGACATGTCACCGGGCGCATGGACACCGGATTTCGCTGATCCTTATATGTTTATGAATTACTGGTTTGATCCGGATCGCATGGGCGGACCCGGCAACCGTTCATTCTACAATAATCCGGAAGTCGGCAAACTCGTTAAAGAAGCGGCCAGTATTGTAGATGAAGATAAGCGCAAAGCGCTTTATATTGAAGCGCAGAAAATCTCTACGCAGGATGCGCCATATCTCTATATTATGGAAAAGAACGACATCTTTGCACGCCGCGCTGTGGTGAAGGGTTATGTTTATAACCCAATGCTTATTCAGGTCTATAATTTCGCAACAATGTCGAAATCGGAATAGCGAAACTCTGCATATCACGGCGGATAAAATCACAATCCGCCGTGGCGTTTAAAGCATTTCCAGCAAAAGTGCGAAGCGGTTTTGCGTAAGGATAATGCCTAAAAACGAAAAGACAGAGCGGTTTCAACGATAAAATATTAACCGGAACCGCTCCTATCGCAGATATTAACCGGCCGACAAATCGCCTTAACCGCGATCCTCTGCCGGTCACATCCCTTCATATCTGAGGCAGAACCGGCCTTCGCATGGCGATCACACGTTTCTGTCCAAGAGGGCATCGACCGATGGCAATCACCCGAATTATAATTCCTCGCCTCATCTTGTTGTTTTTTGTGGTCTTTGGCGTTGCGGTTATCACATTTACGATTTCGCATCTTATTCCGGGTGATCCGGCGCGAATGATCGCAGGCGACCGCGCAAGCGCAGAAACTCTGGAAAATGTCCGGCGTAGTCTCGGGCTTGACCGGCCGGTCATCGAGCAATTCACCATCTATATCGGCAATCTTTTGCACGGCGATCTGGGCACATCTTTGCGCACCAATCGTCCGGTTGCCTCCGACATCCGTACTTTTCTGCCGGCGACACTCGAACTTGGCACGGTGGCTTTGCTGATCTCCATTCTCATTGGTGTACCGCTCGGCGTGTTGTCCGCGGTTTATAAAGACGGCCCGATTGATCAGGTGGCACGCACTGTTTCCGTATGCGGTATTTCTATGCCCGTGTTCTGGTTCGGACTGGTTCTGATTTATCTCTTTTATGCCAAATTTCAGATTTTGCCCGGCAGCGGGCGCCTCGCAATGGGCATTGTCGCGCCGGAACGCATAACCGGCTTTCTGCTGATTGACTCATTGCTGCAAGGGCGGTTCGATGCTTTTCGCAGTGCTTTATACCATATTATTTTGCCCGGTTTTGTGCTGGCTTTTGCCAATATGGGGGTAATTACACGCCAGATCCGCGCTTCAATGCTGGATGTGTTGCAAGAGGATTATATCCGAACGGCGAAAGCCAGTGGTCTGCGCAGACGTATCATCATTTTCAATTATGCCCTGAGGAATGCCCTGATCCCTTCCATCACCTTGCTCGGGCTGGCACTGGGCGATCTGCTTTATGGTGCTGTTTTAACTGAAACAATTTTCGCATGGCCCGGTATGGGAACCTATGTGGTGACCTCAATTCAGACACTCGATTTTCCGGCGATCATGGGTTTCACCATTGTTGCATCTATCGGCTACGTGCTGATCAATCTGCTGGTTGATCTTGCTTATATGCTGGCCGATCCGCAGATCAGGGAAGTTTAAGCATGTCGATAACTCTGCCAACAGATCAACCTGCAACTGCATCTCTGCCTAAGAAAAAGAGCATAGCCGATCGCTTGCATTTTCTCTGGTATCTGAGCCGCCGCAGTCCCCTCACCTTACTGGGTGCCGCCATCATCGTTCTTGTGATGGTGATGATTATATTTGCCCCATGGATTGCACCCTATAATCCCGACAAGATTTCTCTCACTGCACGGCTGGCACCACCGAGTGCTGCCCATTGGTTCGGCACAGATGAAGTCGGACGTGATCTGTTTTCACGCGTGATTTATGGTGCACGCGCATCATGCGGCGCTGCCTTTATGATCGTGCTGATCTCGATGAGCATTGGCGTGCTGATCGGATGTCTGTCCGGTGTACTCGGTGGTCGTATTGATACCAGCATTATGCGTCTGATGGATGTGGTAATGGCTTTGCCGGCTCTGGTGCTTGCTATGGCCTTGGCCGCGGCTCTGGGGCCAAGCCTTTTCAACTCAATGCTTGCTGTAGCGGTGGTTCGCATCCCCGCTTATGTGCGCCTCGCCCGTGGACAAACACTGTCTTTGCGCGAGCAGGTTTATGTTAAAGCGTCCCGCACTTATGGCGCCTCCCCTTTCTATATTCTACGCTGGCATATTCTGCCAAATGCCATGTCGCCGATTATCGTTCAGGCAACGCTTGATCTGGGCGGTGTTGTTCTGATTGCCGCTGCCCTGAGTTTCATTGGCCTTGGAGCACAGCCGCCTACTGCCGAATGGGGAGCTTTGGTCAGTAGCGGCCGTAGCTTCATGCTGGATCAATGGTGGTATGCAACATTTCCGGGTCTGGCGATTTTGATCACGGCCATGGGCTGTAACCTGCTTGGTGACGGTATCCGCGATATGCTTGACCCGCGTCTGAGGACGAGATGATGACAACAACATTGACGAAATCAGATGAACCTGCATTGGCCATTAACGGATTAACGCTGGAATTCCCCACCTATAGCGGGGCGGTTAAAGCGCTCGATAATATCTCGATTGAGGTCGGAAAGGCTGAAATTATCGGTATTGTCGGAGAATCCGGCTGTGGCAAGTCCGTCACGACAATGGCAGCAACACGATTACTGCCAGAAGGCCGTTACAAAATTACCAATGGCTCCGTGCGATTATTTGGCCGCGATACACTGGCGATGGAAGAAAAACAGCTGCAGGATGTGCGTGGCAAGCTGGTTTCAACCATTTTTCAGGAACCCATGAATGCGCTTAATCCGACCATCCGCATTGGCAAGCAGCTTACCGATACGATTCAGCGCCATGAAAAAATCAGCCTGGCGGAGGCCACAAAGGTTGCCCGCGATATCCTTGCCGATATGCTGATCGGTGAACCGGAACGGGTGATGAAGGCCTATCCGTTTGAATTATCCGGCGGCATGCGTCAGCGTGTTCTGATTGCCATGGCTTTTTCCTGCAATCCGGGTCTGATCATTGCTGATGAACCGACAACTGCACTTGATGTGACCGTGCAGGCTGTAATCTTACGACTCATCCAGAACCGCGCACGGCGCACCGGCACCTCAGTCGTTTTCATCTCGCATAATATTGCCGTGGTTTCGCAGCTTTGCGACCGGCTTTACGTGATGTATGCAGGCAGAATTGTCGAAAAAGGCATCACACGTCAGGTTCTTGAGGCACCGCAACATCCTTATACGCAGGCATTGCTGCGTTGCCTTCCGGAACGGGCAGAACCAAAGCAGGAGCTGGAAGCTATTCCGGGCACAGTTCCCAATTTGCTGCATCCGCCTGCAGGATGCTTTTTCGAGCCGCGCTGCAAAGAAACGACCGAGAAATGTAAAATCCAGTCACCGGCTTTGCTAGGCAGTAAAACACAGCAGGTTGCATGCTGGCAACGTGAGACTTTTACGGCAGCGTTTCATAAAGGGGAACTGCAATGAACCAATCTCTTCCCGTTCTTGATGTTGCCAATCTTTCTGTTCGCTTTGCTGTTTCCCGCAACTGGCTCGGACGTCCGACCTCATTTGTCCATGCTGTTAACGGTGTCGATCTACAGGTAAAACCGGGGAAAAGCGTTGGTATTGTCGGAGAATCCGGCTGCGGAAAAAGCACTCTGGCACAAGCGATTATCGGTCTTGTTGATTATAATAACGGGACGGTTGCAATCGACGGGCAGGATTTTCACAGTGCTCAGGGTAAGGCAAAACGCGATATCCGCCAAAAAATGCAAATCGTGTTTCAGGATCCGCAATCCTCGCTCGACAGGCGTTTACCGGTCTGGCGCCTGATCAGTGAACCGCTGCATATACGCGGCGGCTATACTAAAAACCAGTTGCGAACAAAAGCTGCGGAATTGGCAACAGCAGTTGGCCTGCGACCGGAGCATTTAGATCGCCTGCCGCATGAATTTTCAGGCGGACAGCGTCAACGTATTGCTATTGCCCGTGCGATCAGCACCGACCCTGACTTATTGGTTCTGGATGAGCCGACTTCCGCGCTCGATGTATCTGTGCAGGCACAGATCATCAATTTGCTGCTGAAATTACAGCGCGAACTTGGCTTATCTTACTTACTTATATCCCATGATGTGGCACTTGTGCGTCACTTTTGCGATGAGGTCGCCGTGATGTATCTGGGGCAGATTGTTGAGGCAGGCCCTGCAAGCGAAGTCCTGAACAATCCGAAACATCCCTATACTCAAACACTGCTCGCAGCCGCACCAAGCCTTGAAAACCCGCTACCGGAACTCTCCGAAGTAAGAATTGGCGAATTACCGAACAATCGTATCCTGCCAGCCGGTTGTTATTATCGCGAGCGCTGCAGTATGAGTATTCCTGATTGTGCAAAGGTGCAAAATTTACTTTCTATACCTGATAGCTTGCAGGTTAAGGTGCGATGTCACGTAGCACTCACACGCAACCAATAAATTAAACCCGCTAAATTTTAATTTTACGCTTAGGCTTTCTTACGGGAGAGCAAAAGCGTAATTTTATATTTCTTGGTTTAAGCTCCTGGCCTTACTATAAAGATACAACATTCGACTTCGTTCATCTTGATAAACCGCTGATAGCAGCAATATAATATGACACTGATATACCCCGTCAGTTTTTGCAGCATCGAGCTAAAATACCTTCAGTGAAAAATTTTCAGCCATAAACCTAAGCTTTAAGCAGTCGGGTTGGTGACGATGTGTATCTTTATTACGTACAAATAGGCAAATGAATATAACGGAAATTTACAGCAAACATAGCGATACTGTAGCGCTCTATTCTAAATGCCTTCATGAAATATACGGCTTTTTTGCGATGAAAAGACCTCAGCAATAAAACCTCATAAAAACATACAGTAAATAGAATCAGTTAACGGAAAAACCACCAAGTAACCCTTTATATTAATACTTTATTAATTATTGTTAACAGTTCTTTTCCGTCAATATCAGCATTAACTGTAATATATACCCTCTAATACAAAGGGTCACACATTTCTAAAACAGTGAAATAGATTTATCGCCATATATTATCGGGCAAGATCATCCATCAAGTCTTGGATGGATTAGGAACCGGAGTGCCCGTTTATGGCCAAGCAAGTTAAAGCATCATCCGCAAAGAATTCTCAGAATCTCGTTACGAAGCACGGTAATACTGCCTACGTTTCTATCGATCCTGCCAGTGTTGTTAAATATGTACGTGCAGGAAATGATCTGGTTATCCACCAGAATAACGGCAAAACCATTCGTATCAGTGGCTTCTTCACCACGGATAACGCACAGAAGCTTGAACTGGTCTTCAGACATAATGGTGAGGAATGGCCGGTAAAGGCCGTTAAAGCCACAATCCCTGTTGATGATGCAGCAACAGGCAGCGAAGTTGAATTTGTTCCGGGTGGTGGTTCAAATAGTGAAATTAACCCCCTTCTGCTTGCCGCTCTTGCAGCCGGCGGTATCGCGGCAGCTGCTTCCGGCGGCGGCGGCAATGGCGGCGGCGGCAGCAAAGAAGCCCCTCCTCCGGCAGCCCCAACCCTTGACACAAAATCCAATCCGGATGGTACAGTGACTGCGACAGGTGTAGCCCCTGCGGGCACCCGCGTGACCGTTACTTTCCCTGACGGCACCAGCAAAATCGTGACCGCCGGTGCAGACGGCAAATATACAGCCACTTCTGAAACCTCTCAGAACTCCGGTCAGGTCAATGCGGTTGTCACCGATAATAATGGTAAGACAAGTGTTCCCGCCGTTAAAGACTATGTCGATGATGTCGCTCCAAAGAGCCCTGAAGCCATCAGCGTCATGGACGAAGTCGGCGCGGTAACCGGCAAAATTAAAGAAAACGACCTGACGGACGATGCACGTCCGGTTATGAGCGGCAAGGCGGAGCCAGGTTCAACCGTTACTATATATGATGGCACGACTAAACTTGGCACTGCTGTAACAGATTCCGCCGGCAACTGGACATTCCGTCCGGAAACAGCGCTCGCTGAAGGTGAACATAAAATCACTTTCACCGCGACTGATAAGGCAGGCAATACGAGCCCGGCAACAGAAGCGCTCGTCTTCAAAGTCGATACGGTTGCGCCACCAGTACCGGTTTTAAAAGAAGCTATTGATAGCGAAGGATCTATCAAAGGCGCCATTGCTGCTTCCGGCGTAACGGATGATACCCGTCCGGAATTTAAGGGTGAAAATGCAGAAGCAGGCACAACAATTCGCTTCTTCGACAATGGCTCCGAAATCGGCTCAACAGTCGTTGCCGCTGACGGCACATGGAGTTTCACACCGGAAATCGGCCTGCAACAAGGCGTCCATCGCATTACCATGCAGGCGCAGGATACCGCCGGAAACAAAAGCGAAAAATCAGAAACATTCCAGTTTGAGGTGGATACAACACCTCCGACAGCACCATCTATCACAGAAATTCGGGACAATACCGGCCAGTTCACCGGCAATGTCACCAATGGCAAAACCACGGACGAAACCAAACCTGTGCTTTCCGGTTCCGGCGCGGAAGCCGGTTCTATTGTTAAAATTTACGACAACGGCACTCTGCTGGGTGAAACAACTGCTAATGCCAATGGCACATGGAGCTTCACACCAACAACCGATCTGGCTGAAGGCGAGCACATCTTCACCGTAACCGCGACAGACAAAGCGGGCAATGAGGGTATTTCCTCTGCAAGCTGGACAATCAATGTCGACACGACAGCGCCTGATGTACCGACTATTGCCAAGGTGGTTAATGCTGCCGGTGATGAACTGGCACTTGATGTTGTTACCAATGAGCGCCGCCCGACACTGAGCGGTGAGGCAGAAAAAGGCGCAACCGTTACCGTCTACGACAACGGCCGCCTGATCGGCACTGTTACAGCGGCAGCTGACGGCACATGGAGCTTAGAGCTTTCTCACAATCTGACACAGGGTGAACATAAATTTACGATCAAAGCGACCGATGCCGCAGGCAACGAAACCGCTGGCACTGATCCTTTCACACTGACAGTCGACACAATCGCACCTAACCGTCCGGAAATTTCATCCATCACCGACGCTGTCGGCGAGATTACAGGCACTCTGGCACCGAATGCCATGACCGATGATGCCCGCCCGACACTGAGCGGCAAGGCTGAAGCCGGATCCCGCGTCACAATCTATGATCAGGGCGAAGAAATCGGCTTTGTTACGGCTGATGCCAACGGCCTTTGGACATATGTGCCTGACAGCAACCTGTCGGAAGGTACTCACAGCTTCACAGTGACTGCAACTGATATTGCAGGCAATGTTAGTACCACTTCTAAAGCCTTCACAATTACAGTCGACACAATTGCGCCGGAAGCACCGGAGTTTACAATCGGCTATGATGCTGTCGGTCCGGTTGTTGGTGACTTTGCGAGTGGCGCGATCATCAATGACAATCGTCCGAAACTGTCCGGTTCCGGTGCAGAAGCCAATGCACAGGTAAAAATCTATCAGGACGGCGCTTTAGTTGCGACAGTACGCGCCGATGTAACCGGCCAGTGGAGCTGGAAAAGCGCAACAGCCCTGAGCGACGGTTCTTATGAATTTACCGCAACTGTTACAGATACAGCTGGCAATGTCAGCCAGACATCAAGCGCTTTCAGTGTCACCATTGATACTGTAGCACCAGAGAAGCCGGTTATTGACAATATTACAGACGATGTAGCGCCTGTCGAAGGCTCTGTCGTCAAAGGCGGTTTTACGAACGACAACACACCAACCCTGTCCGGTTCCGGCGCGGAAGCCAACGGCATTATACGCATCTATGACGGCAGTAATCTGCTTGGCGAAGTGACCGCAGACGCATCCGGCCTGTGGAGCTTTACGCCGGCTGATGCTCTGGGCAACGGACAACACAGTTTCACAGTTGTATCCGTAGATAAAGCAGGCAATGTCTCGCCGCGCTCTGACGCCTATAATGTCACGATTGATACCATCGCTCCGAACGCACCATCCATCACACAGGTTCTTGATGATGTCGGCTCCATTCAGGGCAACGTTGCCAGCGGCAAAGCCACAGACGACGTCAAACCGGTTATTTCCGGTTCCGGTGCAGAAGCCGGTTCCGTTGTTAAGATTTATGACAAAGGCGTACTGATTGGCGAAACAACAGCCAATGCAAACGGCACATGGAGTTTCACACCAGCAACAGATCTGGCTGAAGGCGAACACATCTTCACGGTAACCGCAACCGATAAAGCCGGTAATGAAGGGGTTCCGTCAGCAAGCTGGACAATCCATGTTGATGTCACAGCACCCGTGAAGCCGACCATTACCGGTGTGGCAGACGCTACCGGTAAAGAACTCTCGCTTGACATTATCACGGACGAACGTCGCCCGACCCTGACAGGGGAAGCGGAAGCCGGCACTACGGTTACAATCTACGATAATGGGCGTAAAATCGGCACTGTCATTGCCGAAGATGATGGCACATGGAGCTTTGAGCCTAAAACCAACCTTGCTCAGGGCGAACATAAATTCACGGTCAAAGCGACTGACGCTGCAGGCAATGAGAGTGAAGCATCTGATCCGTTTGCGCTGACAGTTGATACAATTGCACCGGATCGTCCGGAAATTTCCTCTGTTACAGATGATGTCGGCTCTATCACAGGCCTTGTTAAAGCCAATGGAATTACCGATGACGCCCGTCCGACATTGAGCGGCAAGGCGGAAGCCGGATCACGCGTCACAATTTATGATCAGGGCGAAGAAATTGGCTTTGTCACTGCTGATGCCAACGGCGTATGGACCTTTACACCGGACACCGATCTGGCAGACGGCCCGCACAGCTTTAGCGTGACGGCAACTGATGCTGCCGGTAATGTCAGCGGATCCTCCAAAGCTTTCGCAATTACTGTCGACACGACGGCACCTGATGCACCACACTTTACGTCTGGTTATGATGCCGTTGGTCCGATCACCGGTGAGTTCACCGATGGTTCCTTCATCAATGACAATCGTCCGCGCCTGTCTGGTGCGGGTGCGGAAGCAAACTCTAAAGTTCACATCTATCAGGATGGTGTTCTGGTCGCGACTGTTACCGCCGATGCCGGTGGCCAGTGGAACTGGAAGACCCCGACTGCTCTTGCCGATGGCAATTACAGCTTCACCGCCAAGGTCGAAGATGCGGCCGGTAATGTGAGTGCGGCTTCTGAAGCCTTCACCATCACTGTGGATACGGTTGCACCTGATGCGCCGAAGATCGACAGCATTACAGATGATCAGGAACCGATTACCGGTAATGTTGCACAGAACGGCTTTACCAATGACACTACACCAACGCTGAAGGGTTCGGGTGCTGAAGCTAACGGCACAGTGCGCATCTATGATGGTGCAACCCTGCTTGGCGAAATTAAAGCCGATGCAGACGGCAACTGGGAATATACACCGGTCAATGCACTGGGCAACGGCCTGCACACCTTCACCGTGACCGGTGTAGATGCTGCCGGTAATACTTCTGTTAAATCCGCTGAGTTCAAGATCACTGTTGATACATTGGCGCCAAACACGCCTGCGATCACTCAGGTTCTCGATGATGTGGGCACAGTCACCGGTGCGGTTGCTTCTGGCAAAACCACCGATGATACCAAGCCAACCCTGTCGGGTAATGGCGCAGAAGCCGGTTCCGTTGTTAAGATCTATGATAATGGCGTCTTGATTGGCCAGACCAATGCTAATGCCAATGGGACATGGAGCTTCACACCGACCACTGATCTGGCGGAAGGCGTTCACGCCTTCACCGTGACTGCAACCGATGCTGCAGGCAATGAAAGTTCTGCTTCCATGCCTTGGACGATCGAGGTTGACATCACACCGCCAGAGGCAAAGTTTAAGCCTGTGATCACCAGTGCCAGCGATGATGTGTTGCCGGATACCGGCGAGGTTATCGATAACGGCTTTACCAATGATACAACGCCACGCCTCAATGGTAACGGGGCAGAACCGGATGGCTTCATCCGTATCTACTCCGAAGGCAAACTGCTGGGTCAGGTACAGGCCGATGCGAATGGTAACTGGAGCTTTGATGTTCCGACCCGTTCTGAAGGCAAACATGTCTTCATTGCCAAGACCACAGATGCGGCCGGTAATGAGGGTTCAAGCTCTGAACCATTCACACTGACTGTCGATACAACCGCACCGAAAGTTACCGATGCGGAGATCACTTCCGTTTATGATGATGTACCGGCACATGTCGGTGAGATCGCCAAAGACGGTCTGACCAATGATGCCCGTCCTGCCATCTCCGGTACAGCCAAAGACGATATCGCATTGGTGCGTATCTATGATGGTACAACCCTGCTCGGTGAAGTATCGGTGACAGGCGGAATCTGGTCATTCACACCGGATAGCGATCTGGCCAATGGCGTGCATAACTTCCGCGTCAAAGCGGTTGATGGCGCCGGTAACGAAGGTCCGTTCACGACCGCATGGCGTGTGACCATTGATACGACAGCACCAAATGCACCAACCATCACACAGGTTCTCGATGATGTTGGTTCTGTCACGGGTGCGGTTGCTTCGGGCAAAACCACCGATGATACCAAGCCTACGATCTCGGGTTCGGGTGCTGAGGGCGGCTCCACCGTCAAGATTTATGACAATGGCGTGCTGTTGGGTGAGACCAAAGCTGCGGCCAATGGCACATGGGTGTTCACACCAACCACTGATCTGGATGAGGGTGTGCATATCTTCACAGCCACCTCGACAGATGCGGCCGGTAACGAAGGCAATGCCTCGATGCCTTGGACGATTGAGGTCGACCTCACTCCACCTGATGCCAAATATAAGCCTGAGATCAGCAGCGCCAGCGATGACGTACTGCCGAATACCGGTGAAGTGGTCCATGGCGGCTTTACCAATGACACCACACCACGCCTCAATGGTAATGGTGCGGAGCCGAACGGCTTTATCCGCATCTATTCCGGCGGCAAGCTGCTGGGTCAGATACAGGCAGATGCTTCCGGCAACTGGGCCTTTGACGTTCCGACCCTGTCGGAAGGCAAACATGACTTCATCGCCACCACTGTTGATGCGGCGGGTAATGAAGGTTCAAGCTCTGATGCCTTTACGCTGAATGTTGATACAACGGCCCCAAGCAGCACCGATGCGGCGATCACGTCTGTTGTCGATGCCGCAGAGCCGATTGTCGGTGAGATCACCAATGGCGGCATTACCAATGATCCGCGCCCTGTTATCTCCGGCACAGCCTCAGATGACATTACATTAGTGCGTATCTATGACGGCACAACCCTGCTTGGTGAAGTGACTGTAACAGACGGCAAATGGTCATTTGCACCGGATAGTGATCTGGCCAATGGCTCGCATACCTTCCGCGTTAAAGCAGTGGATGCGGCCGGCAATGAAGGCGCCTATTCAACCACATGGCGTATCAATGTTGACACATTGGCACCAAATGCCCCGTCGATCACATCGGTCTATGATGATGTCGGTTCTGTTCAGGGTAATGTTGCTGACGGTAAATCCACAGACGATCTGCGCCCGACCATCTCCGGTGGCGGTGCAGAAGCCGGTTCCGTTGTTAAGATTTATGACAATGGCACACTGATTGGTCAGACCACAGCCAATGCCAATGGCACATGGAGCTTCACACCAACCACCGATCTGGCAACAGGTGCGCACAGCTTTACTGTGACGGCAACAGATACTGCGGGCAACGAAAGTGCCCAGTCCGGCAGCTGGCGGGTTACCATTGATCTGTCTGTGCCAAAAACACCGACGATTGATCAGATCTGGGATGATGCCCAGCCGGGTATCGGTGCTGTACCGAAAGGCGGCACCACCAATGATACCACGCCGACCCTGTCGGGTACGGCTGCACCGGGAACCATCCTCAAGATTTTCGTCAATGGCGAATATGTTGGTGAGACCACCGTACAGGTCACAGGTCAGTGGAACTATACCGGCTTTGTCAATGACGGCAGCCATACCTTCACGGTTCAGTCGGTCAATGAGGTTGGTACATCCAGTGCGATGTCCGATCCGTTCACGATCATCGTCTCGACAGCTGTGCCTGGCACACCATCGATCACAGAAGTGATTGATGATGTCGGCTCCATCACCGGTACTGTCGGCAACGGCAAGCCAACCGATGATACCCGCCCTGAGATCAAGGGTAAGGCCGATGCCAATGCAAAGGTCAATATCTATGACAGTGGTACAATCATTGGTCAGGCAACCGCAGATGCTGATGGCAACTGGACATTCACACCTGCGACCGATCTGACAGAGGGTAATCACTCCTTCACAGCCAAGATCGTTGACGGAGCAGGCGTTGAGGGTCAGCCTTCAGCACCATATACCATCGTTGTTGATACCACCCCACCGGATGCGCCACGCTTTACATCGGGTTATGATGCCGTTGGTCCGATCACCGGTGAGTTCACCGATGGTTCCTTCATCAATGACAATCGTCCGCGCCTGTCTGGTGCGGGTGCGGAAGCAAACTCTAAAGTTCACATCTATCAGGATGGTGTTCTGGTCGCGACTGTTACCGCCGATGCCGGTGGCCAGTGGAACTGGAAGACCCCGACTGCTCTTGCCGATGGCAATTACAGCTTCACCGCCAAGGTCGAAGATGCGGCCGGTAATGTGAGTGCGGCTTCTGAAGCCTTCACCATCACTGTGGATACGGTTGCACCTGATGCGCCGAAGATCGACAGCATTACAGATGATCAGGAACCGATTACCGGTAATGTTGCACAGAACGGCTTTACCAATGACACTACACCAACGCTGAAGGGTTCGGGTGCTGAAGCTAACGGCACAGTGCGCATCTATGATGGTGCAACCCTGCTTGGCGAAGTTAAAGCCGATGCAGACGGCAACTGGGAATATACACCGGTCAATGCACTGGGCAACGGCCTGCACACCTTCACCGTGACCGGTGTAGATGCTGCCGGTAATACTTCTGTTAAATCCGCTGAGTTCAAGATCACTGTTGATACATTGGCGCCAAACACGCCTGCGATCACTCAGGTTCTCGATGATGTGGGCACAGTCACCGGTGCGGTTGCTTCTGGCAAAACCACCGATGATACCAAGCCAACCCTGTCGGGTAATGGCGCAGAAGCCGGTTCCGTTGTTAAGATCTATGATAATGGCGTCTTGATTGGCCAGACCAATGCTAATGCCAATGGGACATGGAGCTTCACACCGACCACTGATCTGGCGGAAGGCGTTCACGCCTTCACCGTGACTGCAACCGATGCTGCAGGCAATGAAAGTTCTGCTTCCATGCCTTGGACGATCGAGGTTGACATCACACCGCCAGAGGCAAAGTTTAAGCCTGTGATCACCAGTGCCAGCGATGATGTGTTGCCGGATACCGGCGAGGTTATCGATAACGGCTTTACCAATGATACAACGCCACGCCTCAATGGTAACGGGGCAGAACCGGATGGCTTCATCCGTATCTACTCCGAAGGCAAACTGCTGGGTCAGGTACAGGCCGATGCGAATGGTAACTGGAGCTTTGATGTTCCGACCCGTTCTGAAGGCAAACATGTCTTCATTGCCAAGACCACAGATGCGGCCGGTAATGAGGGTTCAAGCTCTGAACCATTCACACTGACTGTCGATACAACCGCACCGAAAGTTACCGATGCGGAGATCACTTCCGTTTATGATGATGTACCGGCACATGTCGGTGAGATCGCCAAAGACGGTCTGACCAATGATGCCCGTCCTGCCATCTCCGGTACAGCCAAAGACGATATCGCATTGGTGCGTATCTATGATGGTACAACCCTGCTCGGTGAAGTATCGGTGACAGGCGGAATCTGGTCATTCACACCGGATAGCGATCTGGCCAATGGCGTGCATAACTTCCGCGTCAAAGCGGTTGATGGCGCCGGTAACGAAGGTCCGTTCACGACCGCATGGCGTGTGACCATTGATACGACAGCACCAAATGCACCAACCATCACACAGGTTCTCGATGATGTTGGTTCTGTCACGGGTGCGGTTGCTTCGGGCAAAACCACCGATGATACCAAGCCTACGATCTCGGGTTCGGGTGCTGAGGGCGGCTCCACCGTCAAGATTTATGACAATGGCGTGCTGTTGGGTGAGACCAAAGCTGCGGCCAATGGCACATGGGTGTTCACACCAACCACTGATCTGGATGAGGGTGTGCATATCTTCACAGCCACCTCGACAGATGCGGCCGGTAACGAAGGCAATGCCTCGATGCCTTGGACGATTGAGGTCGACCTCACTCCACCTGATGCCAAATATAAGCCTGAGATCAGCAGCGCCAGCGATGACGTACTGCCGAATACCGGTGAAGTGGTCCATGGCGGCTTTACCAATGACACCACACCACGCCTCAATGGTAATGGTGCGGAGCCGAACGGCTTTATCCGCATCTATTCCGGCGGCAAGCTGCTGGGTCAGATACAGGCAGATGCTTCCGGCAACTGGGCCTTTGACGTTCCGACCCTGTCGGAAGGCAAACATGACTTCATCGCCACCACTGTTGATGCGGCGGGTAATGAAGGTTCAAGCTCTGATGCCTTTACGCTGAATGTTGATACAACGGCCCCAAGCAGCACCGATGCGGCGATCACGTCTGTTGTCGATGCCGCAGAGCCGATTGTCGGTGAGATCACCAATGGCGGCATTACCAATGATCCGCGCCCTGTTATCTCCGGCACAGCCTCAGATGACATTACATTAGTGCGTATCTATGACGGCACAACCCTGCTTGGTGAAGTGACTGTAACAGACGGCAAATGGTCATTTGCACCGGATAGTGATCTGGCCAATGGCTCGCATACCTTCCGCGTTAAAGCAGTGGATGCGGCCGGCAATGAAGGCGCCTATTCAACCACATGGCGTATCAATGTTGACACATTGGCACCAAATGCCCCGTCGATCACATCGGTCTATGATGATGTCGGTTCTGTTCAGGGTAATGTTGCTGACGGTAAATCCACAGACGATCTGCGCCCGACCATCTCCGGTGGCGGTGCAGAAGCCGGTTCCGTTGTTAAGATTTATGACAATGGCACACTGATTGGTCAGACCACAGCCAATGCCAATGGCACATGGAGCTTCACACCAACCACCGATCTGGCAACAGGTGCGCACAGCTTTACTGTGACGGCAACAGATACTGCGGGCAACGAAAGTGCCCAGTCCGGCAGCTGGCGGGTTACCATTGATCTGTCTGTGCCAAAAACACCGACGATTGATCAGATCTGGGATGATGCCCAGCCGGGTATCGGTGCTGTACCGAAAGGCGGCACCACCAATGATACCACGCCGACCCTGTCGGGTACGGCTGCACCGGGAACCATCCTCAAGATTTTCGTCAATGGCGAATATGTTGGTGAGACCACCGTACAGGTCACAGGTCAGTGGAACTATACCGGCTTTGTCAATGACGGCAGCCATACCTTCACGGTTCAGTCGGTCAATGAGGTTGGTACATCCAGTGCGATGTCCGATCCGTTCACGATCATCGTCTCGACAGCTGTGCCTGGCACACCATCGATCACAGAAGTGATTGATGATGTCGGCTCCATCACCGGTACTGTCGGCAACGGCAAGCCAACCGATGATACCCGCCCTGAGATCAAGGGTAAGGCCGATGCCAATGCAAAGGTCAATATCTATGACAGTGGTACAATCATTGGTCAGGCAACCGCAGATGCTGATGGCAACTGGACATTCACACCTGCGACCGATCTGACAGAGGGTAATCACTCCTTCACAGCCAAGATCGTTGACGGTG
>NZ_QNRH01000003.1:0-196455 GCF_003314995.1 Pseudochrobactrum asaccharolyticum | reverse complement strand
TCAGGCAACCGCAGATGCTGATGGCAACTGGACATTCACACCTGCGACCGATCTGACAGAGGGTAATCACTCCTTCACAGCCAAGATCGTTGACGGTGCAGGCGTTGAGGGTCAGCCTTCAGCACCATATACCATCGTTGTTGATACCACCCCACCGGATGCGCCACGCTTTACGATTGGCTATGACGGTGTTGGCCCTGTGATTGGCGAATTCGGAGATGGTGCGATTATCAATGATAATCGTCCGAAACTGTCGGGTGCCGGTGCTGAGCCAAATACGAAAGTAAGTATCTACCAAAACGGCACTCTCGTTGCCACTGTCACCGCCGATGCCGGTGGCCAGTGGAGCTGGAAAGCCACAGACACACTTGCTGACGGTACTTATACATTCACGGCAAAAACAACCGATATCGCAGGCAATGTGAGTGCGGCTTCCGAAGCCTTCACCATCACTGTGGACACGGTTGCACCGGATGCACCGAAGATCGACAGCATTACAGATGCTCAGGAACCGATTACCGGCAACGTTTCGAAAGACGGCTTTACCAACGACACCACACCAACCCTGAAAGGTTCCGGTGCGGAGGCCAACAGTATTGTCCGTATCTATGACGGTGCGACAATGATCGGTGAGGTCAATGCCGATGCAGACGGTAACTGGAGTTATGTGCCGGTTAATCCGCTGAGCAACGGCCCTCACACCTTTACGGTTGCGAGTGTGGACGGTGCGGGTAACGTTTCCGCTAAGTCTGAGGCCTATAAGATCACTGTCGATACACTGGCTCCATCGTCACCTTCTATCACCAACGTCTTGGATGATGTCGGTGCCGTTCTGGGTACAGTTGCCAATGGCAAGACTACCGATGATACCAAGCCACGCCTCTCCGGCTCCGGTGCGGAAAGCGGTTCCATTGTTAAAATCTACGACAATGGTACTTATATCGGTGAAACCATTGCCAATGCCAACGGCACTTGGGCGTTCACACCAACGACCGATCTGGCAGAAGGTGCGCATAGCTTTACCGTGACCGCCACAGATAAGGCTGGCAACGAAAGCGGTGAATCCATCGCATGGGCTATCACTGTTGATCTGACACCACCGGTTAAACCGGAAATCACCGCCGTCTATGACGATGTGGCTCCGGGCATCGGTAATGTTCCGGATGGTCAACCGACCAATGACCCGACACCAACTTTGAACGGTAAGGGTGAAGTCGGTTCGACGATCCGCATTTACGAAGGAACAGTGTTGCTCGGTGAAACTACTGTGCGTGCGAATGGTACATGGTCATTTACCACGCCGTTGCAGGAAGACGGTTTGCGTGTGTTCACTGTGACCTCTGTGGATGAGGCAGGCAATGTGTCTGCACCTTCTGACAGCTGGTCTGTAGTGATCTCGACCATTCCGCCGGAAATCCCGAAGATTGAAAACCTGTATAATAATAATGGCTCCGAGAATGTCAGCGTTCCGAATACGAGTGTGACCAATGATCAGGATCCATTGCTGACCGGTACTGCGCAGCCAAACCTTGTCATTCGTATTTATGACAATGGTGCGCTTGTCGGCTCTACAACTGCGGATGCCGATGGTAAGTGGTCGTTCAACTTCAAGGATGCCAATGTCAAGCTGAGCGAAGGCTATCACAGCCTGTCGGCAGCGGCCGTGAATGAACTTGGTTTTGAAGGTTCACAATCGTTCCCGCGTATCGTGACGATCGACATCACACCTCCGCCTCCGCCGGTCATTGTCAGCGCAGCTGACGATGTGGGTACCATTATCAATCCAGCCATGCCGAGCGGCTCTTTGACCGATGATACCTTGCCGTCGTTCCGCGGAACAACGGACGCATATCATGTCATCAAGCTCTATCGTGACGGTGGAATTCTGGTTGGACAGGCCACCGCTGATGGTAGCGGTAACTGGCAAATCCAGCTGACAGAACCGCTCGACAGCAAAACGCATAATTTCTATGCGACTGCGACTGACCCTGCAGGCAACGTCAGCACCAGCAATTCGAGCATCTTTACGCTGACAGTGGATGCGATTGCACCGGATGCGCCGGTTATCACCCGTATTGTGGACAATGTTCCGGATCATACCGGCAATATTGACAAGGACGGACTGACCAACGATCCGGCACCGCGTGTGGAAGGTACGAGCGAGGCAAATGCTACGATCAAGATCTATGCAGGCGGTTTGCTGGTCGGTACGGTCAGAGCCAACTCCAGCGGTGCATGGTCTCTGAAACTGCCGGAAGGTCTGCCGGATGGCAGCCATACGATTACCGCGACAGCAACAGATGCTGCCGGCAATACAGGTCCGGCATCGGAAGGCTATACGATTGTAGTCGACACGATTGCTCCGAACGTACCAACAATTACCGGTGTGATTGATGATGTTCCGGGCAATACAGGTGAGTTTGGTAATCGTGCAACGATTAACGACAATCTGCCGGAAATCGTCGGTCGCGGTGAAAAAGGCACAACCATCACTATCTACAACGGCAGTACTTATCTGGGTACGACTGTAGTTGGTGATGACGGTAAATGGAGCTTCCAGGTCACCCGCACACTGGGCGATGGTACGCATAAATTTACTGCAACAGCGACCGACCCTGCCGGTAACACCACAGTTGCGTCCAGCGTCTTCGAGGTTACCATTGATACGGTTGTGCCGAATGCCCCGACATTTGACACGGCTCGTGACAATGTGACGAGCTCTGATCTGGCAAGTGGTGGTCATACACGTGATACCCGCCCGACCCTGCGTGGTAAGGCAGAACCAAACAGCACGGTTGAGATTGTTGATGCCGTCTTTGGTGTTGTTGGTAAAGTCACAGTTGATACATCCGGCAACTGGCAATTCCGTGTGCCGGAACTGCCGAATGGCGTGTATAACTTTAAAGCGACAGCCACAGATCCGGCGGGCAACACCAGTGTTGTATCCTCAGGTTCCGGCTATCGCATTACTGTTGATACTGTGCCACCGGTCAATCCAACAATTGATGATGTTGCAGATGCCGTTCAAGGCGGCATTGTCGGCACTATTCCGAGCAATGGTTTGACCAATGACGCCCGTCCGGTGTTGAAAGGAACAGCGGAAGCCGGTACGACACTGACCTTCTATGGTGGCAGCAACGGTACAACTGTGCTTGGCACAATGGTGGTACCAGCAAGCGGCAACTGGACATGGACTGTGCCAAATGCCCTGTCCAACGGCACCAACCAGCTGGTCGTCAAGTCGACAGACCTTGCAGGCAATGCCACATCATCTACGCCGTGGGTCATTTTGGTGGATACGACACCACCAAATGCTCCGTCGGTTACAACGGTCTATGATGCGACCGAACCGGCTGTTGGTAATATCACTAATGGTGGTTACACAAACGAAACCAAGCCATTGTTCTCAGGAACTGCTGAAGCCAACAGCGTTTTGACTATAATGATGAATGGTCAGGAAGTGACCAAAATCACAGTTGGCGCTGACGGTAAATGGACATGGAAACCAGATACAGCACTGGTCGACGGTAAATATGACTTCACCTTCAAGGCGACGGATGCTGCGGGCAATACCAGCTCGAACAGCTCAACCTTCACCATGAATGTGGATACTGTTGCACCGACAAAACCGCTGATCACTTCGATCTATGACGGCACATCACCGGTAACAGGAGAACTGACGAATGGTGGCTATACCAATGATCCGAAGGCGCGCCTGACTATTACCGGTGAGCCGAATGCGACTGTGATCATTTATGATAATGGTCTGCAGGTAGGCACAGTCACGCTCAATTCAAGCGGGACAGCCACATGGTCACCATCGTCCAATATTCCGGAAGGTAAACACACCTATACGGTGAAGCAGGTTGATCGTGCCGGTCTCGAGAGTGAAATCTCGGAACCATGGGATATCACTGTTATTCTCAACCCGCCACCGGCACCAAAAATTACTCAAGTTGTTGACAATGTTGACATGTTCACTGGCCCGATAGCGAATGGTGGTCTGACCAATGATAAACGGCCTGTTGTATCTGGTGAAGGTGTTCCTGGCACAACTATTAACCTTTATTCGTCATACAATACCAGCTTCCTTGGCAGCGCGGTTGTCGATGCAAACGGTAAGTGGACGATTACGCCTACAAGAGATATTTCATTTTACAGCGAAGTGGTTCAGTTGACAGCGAAAGCTGTTGATCTGGCGGGAAACACTAGCCCATCGTCAACTTCTTGGCAGTTATCTCTTGATACATCATCGCCTGTTCCAACAAGTAACTCTTCAAGAGTTATATCTTACTTCTTTGATGAGAACTCAAACGAAATAGTACTCAATGAAAGTATTGTTGCAGGTCAAATAGGCGTAAAAGCAGTACTTTTGCGCAATGGCGTCCCTATCTCTACACAAGAAATAGGGACAGATGGAAAGTACACATTAAAAATACCGCGAGATCCTGATGGAGGTTGGGCTAGCTACCAAATAAAAATTTATACTCCTGCAGGTAACGTATTCGACTTCAAAAATAGATATTTTGATGCCACTCAAGTAAACGGTACATTCAGATATCACGCATCAGAGTTAGCAAACACGTTCTTTATCAACTCTGATAAGGGATTGGTTGCGCCCAAAATTATGTTCCTGACTGACGGTATGGGTGCTGTACAGGGATTTGATTATAATAATGCTATTACTGATGCCACAGAAATGACCCTGAATGGTGTTGCTAAGTATGTTTCTGGAAGTACTATTACTGTTTATATGGATGGGGTGGTCGTGGGTACGACTACCATGTACAGTGATGGTAAATGGTCACTTGTTGTAAAAAACATTCCGGAAGGAGCTCACGTCTTTACGTCAACAGTTACGACAGGTGGACAAACAAGTGCGGCATCGGAAGCGTTCAATGTAGCAATTGATACCGTACCACCAGAGGCACCAATCATTGATCAAGTGGTGGCTGATGAGGGTATTTATGCGGGCGTTATTGCTAAAAACGGTTTCACCAATGACAAAACATTGGAACTGAAAGGGACAACAGAGCCATTTGCGACCATCCATATTTATAATGGCTCGACCAAGATTGGTGAAGCCAAAGCGGATGCGGATGGCAAGTGGACCTACACAACCGGTAACCTGCCTGACGGTACGCATACATTCCGTACACTTGGCATCGACAAAGCCGGAAATATGGGAACACTGGATCTGACAACACCGGGTTATGTGGTGACTGTCGATACAGCGCCACCTGCACCGCCTATTATCAATACGGCTACTGATGCGGTTGGCCCTTATAAAGGTGATATACCGAATAACAGTATTACCGATGACAAACAGCCAACCCTGAACGGTAAAGCAGAACCGCTCAGTACGGTGCGGATCATGGCGCCGGACGGCAAAACCATTCTTGGTACTGCCGTCACCGATGCAAGCGGTAACTGGTCGTTCAAACTGCCGGCAGCTCTGGCGGACGGTAAATATACCTTCACGGCCATTGCAATTGACCGTGCCGGTAACATTGGCAACGCCTCAACAGGCTTTGCCATCGAGATCGACACAACGCCACCTGTCGCACCGGTTATCAGCCGTGTGCAGGATACAGTGCCGCCGAAAGTCGGCGATATCAACAGCGGTGATGCGACGAACGATACCCGTCCGTCCTTCTCCGGTACGGCTGAAGCAAACGGCAAGGTGAAGGTCTACCTCAATGGTGTTGAAATCGGCAGTGCTGACGTCAATGCCTCGGGTGCATGGACTTTCCGTCCGGCAGCGGACAAGGCCTTTGCTGAGGGAACCCATAACCTGACCTTTAAGGCGATGGATAAAGCGGGCAATCTCAGCACGACGGAAACAACCTTTAAAGTGGTTGTAGACGTAACGCCGCCTGCCAAGCCGGTATTGGATCAGATCATTGACGCTGTTGGTGCTGAAACCGGTCCGGTCAGCAATAATGGTACAACAGATGACTCTCGCCCAACCTTTAAAGGTAAAGGCGAAGCGGGTGGTCTGGTGACCATTATGGATAATGGCAAGGTTCTGGGCACTACCACCGTGGGTGAGGATGGGACATGGACGTTCAGACCAACGGCTGCCATGACCGCAGAAGCACACACGATTACCATCACAGTAGCTGATGCTGCCGGTAACGTGAGTGCGGCTTCTGATCCATGGAAGATCACTGTTGTCCGGCCAGCCGGTGGTGAGGTTAATCCGGACGGTGACGGTATGGATGCCTTCAGTGCAGGAGCAGATGCCGGTGATGCCCACAGCTTCGCAGCCCGCTCGGTCACGGATGAACCGCAGGCAGAAGAACAGCATGAAACCGAAACTCATGCCGCTCCGATGTCTCTGGATATGTCTGGTGTTCTTGCTGAACTCGACGTGCAGGATGGGCAGGACTTCGACGACAGCAATTATGCTGCCAATGATTATGACGACCAGTCCATCTTGGCTGGCCTGATTAATCTGGCTGATGCAAGTTCGGATATGTCCGCTCAGACTGAACAGTCTGATGACATGACTGAGGAACTTGCAGGTCTTGATATGACTGCTCTTGCCAATGAGGTCTTTGAGCAGCCGGATCAGACAGAGGCAGAAGAGATTGATCTCTCTGCACTGCCGGAAACGCCTGCCGAGCCTGTTGCATCCTCTGCTGATGTAACTCCGGCAAGCGAAGTTCCGACCGTCGCGGGCGATGTTTACACACCGCCAAGCACAGCTGATCTTGAGCTGGAACGTCTGCTCCAGCAGTCAGCAGCCCAGTTCTGATCTGACCGGATTTGAGCAAAATAATAAGGCGCCTCTGAAAAGAGGCGCCTTATGCATTTCAACAGCGGAAACTAACCGCGCTCATCGCGCCAGCAGCTCCGTAATTGCCTGCTCGATGATTTGCGTATCCGCATCATTCAGCCCCTCACCAGCCACATGTCCCCAATGGGAGTGCAACACTCGCAATTCCGCCCGCGGAATTTTTGCCGCTTCCGCTGCAGCATCTTCTACGGTGAAATACAGATCCGTCGAAGACGGCATGATGATCGTATCCGCCTGAATGGCCGCCAGCGCTTTGTCCAGATCACCCTGATATGTTGCATTGGCGCTGATATCCGCATGACGCCCTGCCCAAAGCTGCGCAATCAGATTATTGGCATCACGTTTTAAGAACCAGCCCTCCCAAAAGTCGATGAGAAAGTCCTCTAATGACGAATAGCCGAGTGCTGTTTCATCCAGACGCTCTCTGAAAAAGCTTTGCGAGAAACCCCATGCCGCATAGATACGGGCTGCAACCCGCAAACCCTGATGTGGCGGCTGCGTATAAAATCCTTGTTTAAACGCCGCATCCAGCTCAATTGCCGCTCGCACACTGTCGAAAAACAGGCTGAAATGACGGGATGTCCGCGCTGCACTCTGAAACGTAAATAAGCGTTCCACTTTATTGGGAAAAGCCGCAGCCCATTCAAACGCCTGTGCCCCGCCGAGTGACCAGCCAATGGCCAGCCGGATTTTCCCGATACCAAATTTTTCCGTCAACAGACGATATTGCTGCTGCACATTGTCATGCAAAGTGACTTGCGGAAAACGACTGCCATTATTCGGAGCTATAGTATTGTTCGGCGAGCTGGACAAACCGTTACCAAAAGCATCAGGAATGATGATGAAGTATTTTTCAGGGTCCAGCGCTCTTCCCGCACCGATCAACCATGCCGCATCCTCATGCGTCCCCGCAAAAGAGGTTGGGTAAAGGATCACATTGTCTTTCGCGGCATTGAGGGTGCCATAGGTTTTATAAGCCAGTTTTGCCTGCCGGATACAGCGCTTCGACTGGAGCTGAATATCGCCGAGTTCAAAAATATCATAGGTCATGGCTTCACCTCTCCATGCTGCGCTGGGCGTATGAACACTGTGAGCAAGAACGCGATTGCAGGCAGTGCCGCGGCAATCAGCAAGGTTGTATGCAGCCCGAAACCATCAACAACACGGCCACCGGCAAAAGAGCCAAGTGCAATGCCGATATTGAAAACAGCAACAAAGAGCGAGGTAACGATTTCAATCGCATCCGGCGCGGATTTCATCATCCATGTCTGCAAAGAGACAGAAACACCGCCATAGGCAACTCCCCATAGCACTAGCATAATTGCACCACTGATCTGACTGCCGCCAATGATGGCAAAACCGGCAATGGTGATGGTCAGCCCCGCAGCTATAGCAAGCAATGTTTGTGTCGTTTTGCGTCCCGCAATCATCCCTGCAAGGAAATTGCCGCTGATCCCTGCAATGCCGTAACCAAACAATAACAAGCCGATCCATTCAGAGCCAAAACCGGACAGGTTTTGCAGTAAAGGATTCACAAAGGTATAGGCCATGAAATGACCGGCCACGAGCAGCAGGGTCAGAGCCAAACCCAGCTGTACCGGACGTCTGCCAAACTGCGCAGTAAATTGCGGCCATCGCACGGAAGCATCGACCGGCAAAGCGGGCAGAACAATCAGCTGCGTGATTAATACAACCAGACTAAACAGTGCCATACCGGCAAAAGCGGTACGCCATCCGGCCAGTTCACCGGCAAATGCGCCAAGCGGCACCCCCAGAACAGATGCAACAGCAACCCCGCCGAAAATAAGCGCCGTGGCGGGGGCAGCGGATTGTGGTGGTACCAACCGGCCAGCAAGCCCGCCAGCCACAGACCAGATACCACCCATACAAAAACCAACAATCACACGGGCTGCCAGCAGCCATTCAAAACTTGGTGCCAGCGCGGATATTGCATTGGCGCACATCAGCAAGATCATCAAGCCGCTGAGAATAATACGCCGGTCGATACGTCCCGCTGCCAGCACGACAACAGGTGCAAACAAAGCCGCGAGAATAGCCGGAACGGAAATCATTAGCCCTGCAATACCAACCGAAATATCATAAGCCCGTGCGATTGGCGTCATCAGTCCGACCGGTAGCATTTCGGTTGTGACAACCGCAAATGTTGACAGTGCAACCGCATAAACCGCCGGCCAGTTCCCTCGGTCAATCCTGCTTTCAGTTATCCGTTTTGATTGTTTGATTGCCTGTTCCACAACCCGTCCTTTCTTCAGAAGTGCATTGTGCAATGCGGGTTGCATGCTTTACTGTATCTGAAAATAAGATAAACATGGTCATCGTGGAAACACTGGCGACAAATCGTGCTCAATGTGACGGATAATCATCATGATCAACCACTTCGGAGATCTGCTGGCCTTTGTAAAAGTCGCAGACAGCCAAAGCTTTACCCAAACGGCGGAACGGCTTGGCATGTCCCGTTCAGCGGTTGGAAAATGCATTGCACGACTGGAAGAAAATCTGGCAACCCGTCTGGTGCATCGCACCACCCGTTCTGTGCGGCTGACTGAAGAAGGCAAATTATTTTACGATCATGCCATGCGCATTATCTGCGAGGTGGATGATGCAGAAGCCGCATTAGCGCAGCGCAACCAAACGCCGAAAGGCCGCTTGCGTATTGATCTGCCTATCGCTTTCGGACGCTTGCACATTCTGCCTTTGTTACAGAGTTTTCTTGAACAATGGCCGGAGCTGGAAGCCGATGTGACCTTTTCTGATCACTACCGCGATCTGGTAACTGATGGCATTGATACAGCGATACGGATCGGCGGGCCAGCCGATAGCGGCCTGATCCGACAGGTGCTAGCACCGCACCGTTTTATCACCTGCGCATCGCCTGCCTATCTGAAACAACACGGTATGCCCACAACACCGGATGATCTTGCCAGACATCAAACAATTATATTCACACATGCCAACAGCCCGGTTCCCTGGCAGTTTTGCATCGGAGATGTTGAGCGTCAGATTGATGTTCAGGGCAATTTAAGACTGGGGAATACAGAAGCTATCCGCGATGCCGCCTTGGCCGGTGCAGGTCTGGTACAACTCGGGGCGTTTCTTGTCGGTGAAGATATAAAACAAGGCAAACTCACAGCCGTTCTTGAAAATTACAGCCGTGAAGAACCGCCCATCTGCGCCGTCTATCCCACACGGCGTCATGTTTCTCCGAAAGTGCGGATGTTTATCGAACATATCCGCAAACAATGGGCAAGCCAATTGCCGTGGGGCTGAGTGTATCGTGACACGCCAATAAAAAACGCCGGAATAACCGGCGTTTTTATACTGTTTTCATCGAATTGGTCTTACCACTTCACACGCAGACCGATTGTACCTTTATAACCGTAGCTGTCAGCGAAATGATTGAAGCTCGTCAGCACCAAACCCTCACCATAGATGGAATACTTGTCATCATTCCAGTTATAGGAACCACCGAGACCTAAGCCACCCCATACACGGTCACGCTTGTTGGCAAAGCGAATACCGCTGACATCAACCTCTGTACCGCCGAGAAACTCGGTATAGAGATTAGCGATACCATAGACATAGCGACGGTTCATCATTCCGCGATCATTCAGCCATGAATCCTGATGATCCAGTGTCAGGCCAAGACGGCCTTCGAGACTGTCAGCTTTCTTACGTGATACGTCAGCGCCGAAACGATCAGTGAAACTGTCAAAGCTGGCATTAGCATAGATCAGTTGTCCCTGCGGGGTCATTGACCAGTATTCGTTTAAAGTGACGCGCTTACCGGTTTCAACCGACAGCGAATAGCCAAAACCTTTATTGCCATTGACTAATGTACCATCCGCACCGATATCGCTTTTATACCATGTGACTTCCGCCTGATTATCAATATAGAAGCCGTTTTCGCCATACCACGTCAGCGTACCGCCAAAACCATAACCGTTAACGGCAATATCACTGTCGATATCGCGGGCATAAATATCTGCATTCTTGCGATCATAATGCGCTGTCAGTCCACCGATCAGCTTGCCGTTGTCGCTTTCTCTCAGCATACCGTCAATACCGGCCTGCATACGGAAATGGTTGTAATCATAATCCGCACCGGAGGTCGAGTATCTGGATTTGATTGATGTGTGTGAGCCTTCCATGCGACCCCAGACAGCATTTTCCTCGATCAGAACACCGGTTTCATCGGGTGGTGCAAATCCGGCCGGAATATCCGCGCCCTGCGCCAATTGCTTATTACCGGCATTGTTCCAGAAACGGTTCCCCACACGCTGTTGCAGCGTTGGCAGATGATTGAGCAGAAGTTGCGGATAGACCTCATAAGGCACAACGCCTTTCTGATAACCTTCTGACTGCAGATACCAGTTGCCGTCATCCGGTGTTGATGTAGCGCCCTGATTAAGTTTGTAGCGATAGGCACCGCCGACAACGACTTGCTCACCTTTATAAACATAGTCGCCGAGCAGCGAAAATTTACCGTCAGACTGACCCGTAACATCAATAATCTTGATGCCTTCTTTGGTTTGCGCGCCCAGACCGCCAACGTTAGTGACTTTCACATAGGAATGGCCGGACGTATCCGCACCGACATACATACGGTCGGTTAATGAATCGTCTTTGCCGAGCACCGTTGAGAGATAGAGCGTGCCGCCTTCGCCGGTATAATTATTCCCGACATGCAGCTCAGTCCCCGGAACTCCGCCGAAATACACACGTCCCTGATTGGTCAGCGCTTCCATAGACTGATCAAAATTATTGAGATCAATGATACCGCCATTGGCAGCAATATAGTGGGAGTTCTCGCTGAATACACCTTCTTTACCGGCCCTGTAAGTACCGGCAGACACCTTGGTTGTACCGGTGTAATCACTATCGCCGAAGAGTGTTGTTACCCCCCGATTGATGTGGTTGACATTGAGGCGGCCTATCATCGCAACATCAAAATCAATGCGGTCAATATGATTAAAATTGACTGTCGCATCACCGGCGCCGCCGGTGATTTCAGGCGCTTCAACAACACCCGCATGACCGCCGGTACCGATATTTAAAACACCTTCACTCCCCGCCTCTTCTGCAAGTCCGATTTTATCTGCAGATGAGAGAGAAGCTTTATCCGTAACCGTTAAATTGCCTTTACCTTCAATACCAATGGCCATTTCACCGGTATTGGTAAACTTTGTGCCTTCACCCGTTACAGTAATCGAGCCCACCGCAGTTGCTTCATTAGCTGCCGCACCATATCCGGCAGTTACTTTTGCACCTTTTTCAGCCAGCAAGTGAGATGTCCCGCCCGATCCCACCAGTAAAACACCGTCAACCGTCAGTTCACTTTGCGCACCGGATACAAGTGTGGTGCTATATGCGTCCGCACCATTAGCCGCATAAACCTCTTCCAGATGCGCCTTACCGCCAGCAGTTATGCCAATATGGGATTTACCATCATAGGCATTGAATGTTGTACCCGTGCTTGTCCATAAAGAACCGGCTCCGATAACGTTAATCAGCGCCTCTGAGCCCCCTTCATAAGCCATGGCAACATTTTTACTGTCGAGAATGCCACCATCTTCAATCGAAATAGCACCTTTACCTGCTGCGCCTACATAAATATTGGTCAGAGCATCCCATCGCGAACCGGCACCACTAACGACAACCACTCCTTCTCCGGTGCTGGCCACTCCAAGATTGGCACTGCCGCCGGTTTTAAAATAAGCACCTTTTTCAATCCGTGTTGTACTCTTGCCGCTGCTGCCAAATTGCATAAGGCCAACAATATTCAACGAAGCATTTTCTCCACTGACAAGTGCAATGCCCTCTGAACCTTCCCGATAACCTGAAAGAATACTATTCATATTCACTGTGGCATTATCGATATTGACGATGCCTTTGCCACTATATGCCCAGTTCATCTGCACGGCATTGACCACCGCACCATCTGTCACGCTGAAAAGAGTTGTATGCTCACTCGGAACATTATTTTGGGTATATGATAAAAGCAGTGTGCCTATATCAGCCTGTGTTCCTGCACCCGTCACAGTAAAGCTGCTGGTACCAAGGTTGCCTTTTTCACCTGCAAAAATAGTCGTATCTGTCGCAGTCTTAAATTGGCCACCATCTTGGATCGTCAGATGTCCTTCACCGGCTTCTCCCAGAAAGAACTGATCTGAATTAATCTCGAATTTAGAATTTTCACCTGAGACAACAGCCCGCCCTACGGTTCCGGCTCCCTCGCCCAGAATAACAAAACCTTCTGCGGTTAAACTGCCGCCATTAATAACGCGGAATTCCCCATCATTCGCATTGCCTGAGAAAGCCGCTCCCGTCACAAGCTTATGAACACTAAAGCTTTGACCGTCAACAATCGCAGTTTTGCCTGACCCCGCATTGATAACGATATTATCAGTACCGGTCGGGATCTGACCGCCGCTCCAATTGACAGTGTCGCCCCAATTCTCAGAACCACTACCGGTCCAGACGACCTGCGCCTGTACTGCGGAGGCTCCCAAAAGCATAGGCGTAAAAATAAACAGCGAATACTGTGCTATACGGCGTTTTAAAACGCTTTTATTGTTACTGCGATATTTACACATGGCATTCTCCGGCAGAATTCGGGCAAAGTTGCTCACATCACATTTTCACTGCAGAAAATGCGTTGGGGTTCTCATAATTTTGTGGGATCACAAGGAGAAAAACTGCCCTGTTTCAGCAGCCCTTTTCACCTTCCGGCAAACGCAATACACAACAGGCAGGCTCCCGTTCCTGCCATAAAACCGTATCAAAAATTCCGGGAAATACTTTCAGTTCACATTTCCGGAATTCAGAAAGTGAATAAACGCTATAATTTTATGGTTAATCTTTAGTAAAACTCTAAATTATTATAAAAAACATTAGACATATAGATTAAATATACAATTTCACAATCAAATATAAAAAACGACCGGAGTGACCGGTCGCTTTCTTTCATTGTCTCAGTGAAGAAATTATTCGAAATCTTTATCGCTATAAAGCTTTGTTTTCTTCACAGCTTCGATGTTTTTCGCACCACCAAGCATCATATTGATGGTCAGCTCTTTGTTCAGCTGCTGGATAACGGAGTTCACACCTTCCGCACCGCCAAGATTAAGACCATAGAGGATCGGGCGGCCGACTGCGACCACATCTGCACCGCTGGCCAGTGCTTTAAATACATGCGAACCGCGACGCACACCGCTGTCAAAAACAATCGGAACACGCTTGTTGACGACCTTGGCAATTGACGGCAACACATCAAAGGATGCAGGACCACTATCGAGCTGACGGCCACCGTGGTTGGAAACCCAGATACTGTCCGCACCGGCTTTAATCACCACATCAGCATCTTCCGGCGACTGGATACCCTTCACGATCACCGGCAGACCGGTCATGTCTTTCACATATTTGATATCAGATGGCGTGAATGCCTGTTTAGCCTGCGCATAAATTTCGCTGATGCCAGCGCCTTTACCGGTTTTTGAGCCATCATCATTCTGCTTGGCAAACAACTCCAGATTGGCAAAGCCTAACGGAAACTGGAAATCATTCTTGATGTCATCTTCACGATAACCACCGACCGGTGAGTCAACCGTGAGAATAATTGCCTTGGCACCGCTGTCTTTGGCACGCTTCAGCGTAAACTCGTTGAACGCTTCATTCTTGCTCATATAGAGCTGGAAAAAGAACGGATTGCCGTCAGAAACTGCGGCCACTTCTTCAATGGTTTTATTACCATAGGTGCTCAGCGAGAAGATCGAGCCCGCTTTTGCCATGCCTTTGGCGGTTGCAATTTCACCGTCCTGATGTGCCAGCCCCTGTGCCGCCATCGGTGCCTGAATGATCGGGGTTTTCAGATCAATGCCAAGATAATTGGTCTTCAGATCAATCTCCGACAATTCAATGCCCTGCATAACGCGTGGCATAATATATTTCTTGTCGAACACTGAGGTGTTGGAGCGCAGGTTCTGCTCGTTTTCAGCACCGCCACGGATATAGCCGAAAGCGCCTTTATCCATATTGGCTTTAACCTGACCTTCCAGCTCGTTCAGATTGGTGATCTTAACAGGGCCTTCTGCAGTGCTGGCTTTATAATCTGCCGCATGTGCAACACCGAGCGACAAAGCAAGCGCAATTGCACTCAGTGATAGTACAGATTTTTTGCTCATAAATTTAGTCATATTACAAACTCCCGGCTTTGCGCCGATTAGCTGTCAGCTTACTGTTTGACAGCTTCTGCCTGAATTTTCAGAGTAACCATTTTTTCCATGCCTTCTTTGACAAGGAAATCGACGCCCCATTGGGTGCGGTCAATCGTGACTTCAAAATCACCGCCACACACTTCGGCATTGAACATCGGGTTCTGATAGCAACTGAATTTGGTTGCTTTGAGCCGTACCGGATGGGTCTGGCCTTTGATTGTCAGGTTACCGTCCACGGAAACGAGTTTATTATCAGCCACATTCCATTTGGTGGAGGCGAAATCAATCGTTGGATATTTTGCTGCATCCAGCAAATCTGCACTTTTCAAATGCGCATCAAAACCTTTGATACCGGTATTCAGAGTATCAACAGGAATAGAGACTTTTACAGAGCCGGTCTGCGTTTCCGGTGAATAGCTGATATCGCCTTTAATGCCGTAGAAACCGCCACTATTTGTAGAGGTGTTAAAATGATCAATATAGAACATTGCTTTTGTATGATCAGGATCAAGCTTGTAATCAGCTGCCTGAGCCGCAGTTGCTGAAAGAAGTGAAGCGAGCAGAGGCAATATAATTTTCTTCATTGAAGAATTCCTATTCTGAGTATGCTAAAAAGCATCAAGACATATTCTGCATGCAACAGAGTTATCTTTTGGTTAGATACGAACAACACAAAAGACTGGAGGAAGTTGTGCTGTTGTTATGACCAGAGAATAAGACAGGTTCCCGCTATCGGGTAGATCGGATTTTAATAAGCTCTGTTCCAAAAACAGGACAATTAAGTGACTTTATAAAGAGAAAAGCAGTGACGCAGAGCTGAGCGCACCAAAATCAGACAGAGAAAGCATTAAAATGCTGCCGGATAGTCTCAAAATCATTCACAGTATCAATATCTGCAAAGGCAGGAGCAGACTGCTCCACAAAATCCGCCTGTGGCAGCAGGCTACGCGCCCCGCCCTCACCGGCAAGCGGTAAAGCCCTCAGATATTCTGTACGACATAAGGCAGGCGGACCGCGATAGTCATTGGAAGCAGATGCGATAACCGGTGCGGCACAAAACTGAGCCGATTGCAGCAACTGCTCAATATGCAAGCGCGGCACCAAGGGCATATCCGCAAGGCAAATCAAAACGCGCTCCTGACTGATTTCGCGCAAGCCCCTATGCAAGGAACCGAGCATGCCGGTCTCCACATCCTCTGTCAGCGCCAGTGTAAACCCAGCCTCCGTGTAGGCTTGCGTCCATGGCGCATAATCACGGCAGGTGACAATGCGTTGCGCCCACGGAAAACCATCCACAACCTGCAAAATGTGATGTGCAACAGGCTTCCTGTCCAGCATGGCGCTCAACTTATCGCCATCGGCATAACGTGAACCGGCACCCGCGCCCAGCACCAGAACTGCAGTGGCAGATGCATCAGACATGACGCGCATCCTTGGCTTGCTCTGTCTTGCGCGCCATGATCTCTGCGAGAACCGATACAGCTAAAGAGCGTGCATCCCGCACAGGGCCAAACAGGCCAATCGGCGCTGAAAGCCGCGCAATCTGCTCTTCAGTGAAATCATCTTGCAGAAGCTGCATACGTCGCGCTTCATGGGTGCGTCTGCTACCGAGACAACCGATATAAAAGGCAGTGCTGCTCAATGCCTGCTTCAACAATGGCAGCTCTTTATCGAGATCATGCTGAAGAAACACCACAGCCGTTGCCTCATCAATATCCGCAGGCAATGCATCGCGCATGATCTCAACATTCAGAGCCGAAGCCGCCTGTTGCAGGACTTCGCTTTCCAACCCTTGCCCTAACAGCACGATGCGTAGAGCAGGTGGCAGCACAACAGCAAAAACACCACCCTGCCAGCCGGTTTTCGGCGCTTCAGAACAGCTTAGCATCTGCTTTTCGGGATGATATGCCAGCGCGATTGTGCGGCGTTGAGCATGGGCTTTAAGCGCAGCATCCAGTGCATCAGCATTTTTTAGCACATGGACAGCCAGCGTAATGCCACCGCCGCAAGGCAAAACCACGTCAAAATAGGACGATCCTTTGCCGAGCCTCACTGTTCTGTCGCGGTTTTCTGCCAGTGCCTGTACAGCCTCGTGCGCAACAACACCCTCAACACAACCACCGGAAACCATGCCGCAATAACCGCCAGTCGCTGTTACCGCCATCATCGAGCCTAGCGCACGGGACGAGCCGCCATTGATTTCAACCAGTGTGACCAATGCGCAAGCCTGCCCCTGCCGGATGGTATCATGGGCAAAGCGCAGGACATCAAGTGTCTGATCTGTATGAAATAAGCGATGCACATCGACTGTCTCAGGCGCGATATCATCGGTCATCGGGAATATGCCTTATTCAAATTATCTCAAAACATACCGGCGGATTTTCACCCGCCGGTATCTGTGGCACGCAGAATTAACTGCCTGCTTTTTCAATATCTTTCACGGTGATATTGGCAGGCTGACCGCCCCATTCGGCACGCATATAATTGACCAGATCAGCAATCTGCTCATTGGTCAGCGTACCTTTAAAGCCAGGCATTGCCTGCATTACTTCGCCATTGGCAAGACGCTGCTCGGCAATACCATCCAGAATGACATGGATCAGATTGCTCGGATCCGCCAGCATTGCACTGGTATTGGTGGTCATTGCCGGCGCAATATGCGGCTTGCCTTCACCATCCACACCATGACAACCGGCACAGACCGCCATATAGGCATCACGACCGCTTTGGCGCACTGCGGCATCAATCGCCACCGGTGTTTGCTGTGGTGCTTCCGGCAGCTTGTCACCGGTCAGATATGTCTGAATGGCTGCAATATCCTCATCCGTCATATACTGGGACGAATGCAGCAGCACCGGATACATTTCCAGTGTCATTGTGCCCTGAGGCGACATACCTGTCTTGAGGAATTTGCGCATATCCTCAGCCGTCCAGCCACGTGCTGCCAGCGCTTCAGGCTTCAGGCTTGGTGCGGTGATCTTACCAAGAATGCCGCCCTCATAGGCTGATGCCATCTGCAAGCCGCCAATGGCATTACGCGGTGTATGACATTCCTGACAATGGCCGAGAACATCCGTCAGATAAGCACCATTTGCCACCTGTGCAGAGGCATTGGCAGGCATTTGCAGCTTCGGATTGACCAAATTCCAGTAAGACAATGCCCAGCGCTGATTAAACGGAAAAGGCAGTCCCACTTCAGGATTAGCGCGCTTAACCGGCTGCTGCTCCATCAGATAGGCATAAATCGCATCGGAATCTTCCGGACGGATTGTATGATACGACACATAAGGCATAGCCGGATAAAGCCATTTGCCGTCTGCGCGAACACCATCCGCCACTGCATGATAAAATTCAGCGGCGGTGTAATTGCCAATACCGGTTTCTTTATCCGGTGTAATATTGGTGCCATAGAGCACACCAAACGGCGTATCAATCGCCAGACCACCCGCATAAGGCGCACCATCCGGCGACTGGTGACAAGCCGCGCAGTCTGCAACAGCCGCGAGATATTTACCGCGTGCCACCAGTTTGGTTTTTTCCTCACCGGTCGCAGCCAGACGCTGTGCAGATGCTTTATCATCATAGGCTGATTTAACAGGCCAGAACGGTACGGAAGCTGCAACGACAGCACCCAAAACACCAAGCCTGAGAATCCATTTTACTGCTGGTTTCATTTAACAAGCCCCGGCGTATTCATGACAACATCATGCACCGCACTGTAATAGCGCACATAACCGGTGCAGCGGCAGATATGGTCATTGAGTGAATCTTCAATCACCTGCTTCACGTCTTCTTTTGCCACCGGTTCTTTCTGCAAACGTTCAACCAATACGGTCGCCGCATTCACAAAACCCGGTGCGCAATAGGAGCACTGGAAGGAGAAATGGTCGAGGAAAGCTTCCTGAATAGCAGAAAGCTTCAGCTGTCCGTCTTCGCCTTTGGTGGCGTGACCTTCAATGGTACGGATAGAACGGCCATTGAAATAATGAGCACCGGTAATACAGGTGCGCATCTCACGGCTGGTGCCATCCGCCTCATCGATAATCACGGTACAGGCCCGGCAAAGTCCCTGCCCGCAGCCAAAACGGCTGCCGGTCAGGTCTGCATATTCGTGCAGGAAATCCACCATCGACAATTCTTCAGGAACTGTCATCGGCCCTACCTGCTGGCCGTTGATGTTCAATGTAATTTCGCGTGTCGGGATACTCATGACAATGCCTCTTTAATCTTTTCTTCCGTCAGCGGGAGTTCGCGCAGATATTTGCCAACGGCATGCGCAACCGCATTGGCAACCGCAGGAATGGTCGGAATCTGCACGACCTCTGCAATGCCTTTCGGATGATCTTCCTGTGCTGTAACCGGCAAAATATTCGCTGTCTGGTTCCAGACAGCCACATCTTTACCGCGCGGCAGACGATAGCGGTTGAAGTTCCAGTCACCGCTGCCGGGACCGTCTTCATAGAGCGGCATGCCCTCATAAAGCGCATGACCAACAGACATCCCGATACCACCCTGCAACTGACCGGACACAAATTCTGGTACCAGTACACGGCCGCAATCCATCGACGTGTGATGGGACAGGATTTTTACCTCACCGGTACCGCGATTAACGCTCACTTCGATCAGTGCCGATGCCGGTGCAAAACGTGACCAGCTGGCATTATCTGCCTGCGGATCCATATAAGTCACATTACTGCGCTCAATGCGCTGCCACTGGTCAGAACCGATCTGAATGGCCAGACCATCGATTGGACGTCGGCTGGTTTCACCGAGAATATCATAATCGGCTTCACCCCAGCCCCAGCGGTCAAAAGCATGAACCATTGCGCCGGTAATGCCCTTAAGCTCATGCGCTTTGGCAGCCAGTTCTGCGAGGCTTAGTGAACGACCATCGGAAAGTGTGAATTTCTCGTCTTTCCACGATGCACCGGCCGCTGTCTCAACGCTCACATCCCACAGGGCAGCAGCAGCAGGGACGATACCACGCTCATAAATGAGACGTCCTGCTTCATGCGTACCATGGGTAAAGTAGAAAGCGCTGTTGGTTGCACTCGATGCCGAAGCCATTGCCGGTGTCCAGCGCGGATCCTGTGACATCTCATCCTGATGAGCTTTGTCCATCACAAACGGGCTGAGTGTGGCGAACATTTCCAGCGGCGACCAGTCAAGGGCGGCACTTTCAATCTCATCGGCAGGTTTACCCAACCAACGGGAGCACATCAGCGCCTGTGTACTGACCGCACCGGTACCAATTTCCACCGCAATATGGTGCAGACGGATTTTACCTTCCGGTGTCAGTGTAACCGCAGCCGCAACAGCTTCGTTTGAGTTACCGAAACCTTTTTTGGCAATCGCATAGCCTACCCCATATTTCAGCGCAGGGTTTTCTGCTTCGAATTCGGCTTTACGCTTCGTACGGTTTGCCCAGACCGGATGCGCACGGTCAGCTTCGATCATCTCGCGCATACGGCACAGGCTCAGCGGGAATGCACCGGCAGAGCTGCGTTCGCCGTCCTGCAACGCGTTGATCAAACGCAGCTCCATCACATCCACGCCGAGCTCTTCAGCCAGTTCTTCAACCAGCATTTCCGTGCCGATCTGTGCTTCCAGCGAACCAAAACCACGAACAGAACCGGACATTGGCGCACGCGATGAATGTGCAATCGCCGCGATATCGTTCTTAGGGAAATAATAAATCCCCTGCGCAGCACCGGCAGCAACCTGCGTCACCGGCGTGGTATAGTTCTGGCGTCCGCCGCCATCCAGTTCGAGATCAGCAGCGAGAGCCTGCATCTTCAGCGTTTTGCGGTTGATACCGAGACGGTATTTCATGCGCAGCGGGTGACGCTTGATCGCTGTCTGGAAATGTTCTTCACGATCTAGCGCCAGACGCACAGGGCGACCTTCTGCAAAGAGCGCAGCAACAATACCATAATACGGGAACGGGCTGTGCTCTTTAGTGCCATAACCAACCGTATAGGCCGGATGGCCCTTCAGCTCATGCACTTCGAAGGTGCTTTTCTTGAGCATGGCAGCGGTGCCGGTCATCACTTCATGCGGGCTCTGGCTGGCCATAACAATTTCAAGCTTGCCGGATTTTGCATCATACCAGCAATTGCAATTGTCCGGCTCAAGCGCTGCCGCATCAATGAACGGCGAATAATATTCGCGTTCGATCACATGCCAGTCTTCCGGCGGTGTATTCAGCTCTGCGCGGATACCCTCGGCATAGGCCATGCCGCGTCCCATTGCATCGCCGGATGCATCAGCCTTCGGCCAGTTGACATCATTCTTGTCATAACTTGCGAAAACATAGCCGTCATCAACCGGATTAAACAGGTCTTTCTTGGCTTTCGCGCCGCCTTCACCCTCAACACGCACAAAGCGGAAATTGGCCAGCGGACCCTGCTCCACAGGCGCAGTGGTTTCACCATAACGAATGATCTCATCACGTTTGGTTTTATAAATACGTTTGGCAACGGAGAAGCGGGCAAAATCATTATAGATCAGGATTGCCAGCGGATGGCCGAGAAACAAAGGCACTTCGCCTTTAGGCGCCAGCATTTTCTGGCCATAGGTAAACGGATCGTAGAAATCGAGACCGGCCTTAACCGTGTCTTCTGCCGTTACCAGATAATCCGGCTGCAAATCCTCGCCCAGCAAGGACAAATCCAGATCAAGAAACGGTGCATCGGCGCGGGTCGACCAGACCACAAAAGCATGTGCCTGATCTTTCGGCCAGCCTGCCATATCTTTGGCACGGATATCACGGGCAAAAACCTTGGAACCTGTGACCTTTGCCACGCCGTCAACGCGGCGCTTCAGCTTGGTTGTGCCTTGCGGGAGCGGCAAGTCGAGAATTTTGTTTTCAAACAATGCCGCGCGGGCTGCGCGGATCGGAAGAATAGTGACCGCTATTCCGGACGCTGTAAACTTGAGAAAGTCCCTGCGTGTCGGTGTCATATGATTACTCCCAGAGTTACCGGAGCGCATTTCAAAAGTGACTGAATAATTCTCAGATAAAATGCGCGTTCATTCTGATTGTCAGGACAAAGCCCTGATATTGAGACAAAGAAAACCTTCAAACGAACTGGTCATTTATAAAGACACGGCGATATCAGGCCTTCTGATTGACTGAAACTACTCAAAAATATGTAGTATATAATACCCAAAATTATGACACGGACAGATTAAATCAACATCGGGACATATTTTATTACGGATACAAGTTTGGTCTATTGTCAGTTTTACTCACCTGCTCTGCGTTTCAGGACTATACCGTCGACGAGAATGAGTGAAATCTGCGCAAACCCGACCAATATTCAGCTAATAGAATAGGGCTAACACATTTTAGAACAGTTTCAAGATCACGAAAATGAGAACATCTATCTTATTGATATTAAATAATTATTCATGATAAAATAGCTTTATATTTGGCAAAATATAAAGCTATTTCTGACATTCGAATCTCAAATCAATAAAAAAGCAGGCACTTAAAAGCACCTGCTCAATATACTTGATTAAAACTGTCATGTATTATTTTAAACAACAGGTTCTTCACCCGGTGCCAAGGTCATAACATCAACCCAATCCGGATGTCGGCGATACTGGGCACGCACATAAGGACAGAGCGGCAGGATACGAAAAGCGTTTTTACGCGCATCTTCAACCATATAAGTCACAAGAGCCAAACCCGCACCGGTGCTACGCATACTATCCGGCACACCGGTATGGTCAGCACTGATCACGCCGTGAGCACGGCGTGTAAACGTAATTTCCGCTTCCCCCTCGATACCATCCGCACGCGCAACATAACGCCCGTGACGGGCATCAATTTCCTCAATGGTAATTTTAAGATCAGTCATCAGGCCTCTCCTTTTAAAGCTATCCTACAGGAAAAATCACTCAGCTTGTACCCGTACGCCCTTTGAGCAATTGTGCAAAAGGTGTAACCGTCTGGCTGAGCTGCACACCGGAATCCCGTTTGCGCTGATCATTGATATTCGGCACAAAACCGCCGACGCCTGATTTTTCTGCAACCACAAGCGCAGCAAATTCAGTCGCTGCGCGTTGAATACGGGCAGTCAGATCGTGTCCGGCTTCACCATTGCCAAAATCTTCAGTCGCCGCGAAAACACCGGTCGGAACCACGGTTGCCCGCAGGTAAGAAAACAGCGGCCTTAAGGCATGATCCAGCACCAGAGAATGTCGGGCTGTTCCGGCAGTTGCCGCAATAATCACCGGCATGCCGTTTAATGCATTGGTATCCAGAGCATCAAACAGCATTTTGAACAAGCCGCTGTAGCTGGCTGTAAAAACCGGTGTTACTGCAATCAATCCGTCAGCAGCAGAGATCTTCTCTTTCACCTCAGAGAGACGCGGGGTCGGAATACCACCCGTAGCCATGGTTGTTGCCAGTTCCACTGCCAGTTCACGCAGTTCGATCACCTCAATCTGCGCGTCTTCACCACGCGCACCGATTTGTGCGGCAGTTGCCTGTGCAATCTGATCAGCCAGCATACGGGTTGATGATGGCTGCGACAGACCAGCGGTCAAAACAATAATATGACGTGTCATAAATATCTCCTTTGCCAAGCGGACTTGGATCAAGGGCGGAGAATTCCCCGCCCTTTACGCAACTCAGGCTGGCTGATTCGTTGTTTCAGCCGGCATCACCTTACGGTGTTTGCCATCCGGCCCCTGTTCACGCAGACTTGCATGGCTTGGCGGGTCACTCGGAATATGGGACGGGCGACGCGCTTCAAATTCTTTGCGCAGCACCGGCACCACTTCCGTGCCGAGCAACTCGATCTGTTCAAGCACCATCTCTTCCGGCAGCCCGGCATGATCGACAAGGAACAACTGGCGCTGATAATGACCGGCATAATCAGCAAAACTCAGTGTTTTCTCAATCACCTGTTCCGGCGAACCGACAGTCAGCGGGGTCATTTCCATAAAGTCCTCCAGCGAAGGCCCGTGACCATAAACCGGCGCATTATTGAAGTAAGGCCGGAAATCACGAATGGCATCCTGACTGTTTTTACGCATGAAAATCTGACCACCGAGACCGACAATTGCCTGATCCGCACTGCCGTGACCGTAATGTTCAAAACGCGAACGATACAGATCGATCATCTGCTGTGTGTGCTCTTTGTTCCAGAAGATGTGGTTTGCAAAGAAACCATCCCCGTAGAACGCAGCCTGTTCAGCAATTTCCGTACTGCGGATCGAACCGTGCCATACAAATGGCGGCGTATCGTCCAGCGGTGCCGGTGCCAGTGTAAAACCGCGCAGAGGCGTACGGAACTGACCCTGCCAATCCACAGTCTTTTCACGCCACAAGCGGCGCAGCAGATGATAATTCTCAATTGCCAGCGGAATACCCTCACGGATATCCTTGCCGAACCACGGATAAACCGGCCCTGTATTGCCGCGCCCCATCATCAGATCAACGCGACCATCAGCCAGATGCTGCAGGATAGAGAAATCCTCAGCAATCTTCACCGGATCATTTGTAGTGATCAGGGTTGTCGAGGTCGTCAGCTGAATCTTGCTGGTTTTGGCAGCAATCCAGCCAAGCATGGTCGTCGGGGAAGACGGCACGAATGGCGGATTATGATGTTCGCCGGTAGCAAAAACGTCGAGACCGACTTCTTCCGCTTTCAGTGCATATTTCATCATCGACTTCAGCCGCTGATGTTCGCTCGGGGTTTTGCCGGTTGTCGGATCAGTTGTTACGTCACCGACGGTAAAAATTCCAAATTGCATGAGTACACCTGTCCGTTAATTGTCTGCTGTGAGATTCTCAACAACAGTTCGTTGACAGAAACATAATCATGCAATGGTTTTATTGTAGTCACCGGATCTGCACTAGACTGTCCTAAATATCAGACCAATACTTTATTCAGCTTCCCCGCTCACCAGATTAGCCATCAGGCAGAATGCTCCTGCAACCAGCTTGTCCATCTGGTGATGCAGCACAAGACTGGTATGCGTGTGCCGCCCTTTTCCGATACGGGCAGAAAGCAAAGCGCCGGTTAAAGGCTGTTCATTGGCATCATGCATAGACAAGAGCGGTTGATAGGCTTCATCCCACTGCGAGGCAAAATACAAGCCGCGCTCTTTATTCCAGCCTTCCCAATCCTGAGCTGTGATCCGGTTCGGCCAGTTGAGCAATTTATGTTCCGGTTCCAGCACAGTTACTGGCGCTGCGGGGTCGGTCACCCGCCAGCGCAAAGACGGCGAGCCAATCTTTATATGCCGTGGCGGAGTAGCAGCAGGTTTCCAGCCATCCGTTGGGCGGTGATACAGCGTCACCAGATGCCCGCCGTTTTCAACATAGGCATGTAAGCGCGCAGTTGCCTCAGCCAGATCCGGCCTTATGCCGAAGGCAAATATCCCGACAACAATGGCGGTGAAGTGCTGCAAGTCACCGGCCAGATGTTTCGGCTCCAGCTCTGTTACATCAAGCCCCATACGGCTCAGCCACAGGCCGGCGCGATCAGCACCACCCCCGATATAACCGATCTTGGCACCCTGCGGCAGCTTCAGATCCAGTGCCAGAATATTGAGTATTTCCGGCTCGCGATAGATCACCTGTCCGATATGCGGATAGGTAATCGGGGTCAGCCGCACAGCATCACGACCGGCAATTTGTGTTTTCAACTGGAACAACCCTGCTGCCGGTTTTTCCGGCGCGCAAAGTGTTGCATCCCCTTCTTTCTGCGCGACTGACCAACCGCCATCGCTGATAAACCGCACAGGCTGCTGATCCCCGCTCACAGTCACATGCACCGGCCACTGCATTTGATCCGCCTGATCAAGCGGCACAATCAGGGCTTCCGGCTCAATCCGCACAGACTGGGCAGGAACCAGCGCAAATTGTTCAGCCAGATCAAAATGCGCCTGAGCCTGATAGCCGGAGAATTGTGCCGTTACACGCACATAAAAATCACCATTACCGCCGAGCGCAGACCAAAAAGGCCGATAGAGCGGGCTGAAAGCCGCATCTGCACCTGCCTTGACATCAAAAGATCGTCCAGAAGCGGACGGCGCCGCCAGATAGGCCGTACAATGCTCTGGCAAAACCGGCTCAGCCTTTGTCTGATAATGTGCACTCTGTTGTGATAAACCAACCTTCAGCAAGGCTTCACTGGTCGGCGATAAAACAGGCGGTATCAGCTCAGCCCCGTCAAAGATCGCGGCGGCTTCGATCAGAACATGATCAATTTCTGCTTTTTTGCGCTGTAAACGATGCGCATGTTCTTCCAGAAAAGCAGCCGATGCATGAGCACGAATATCCTCAATCTTTTGCGCCGCTGTCACCAGATGAGCAATGATTGCTTCCCGTGCAGGGAAAGCAGCAATAGCCATATCAATGGCTTTTTGTGCATCCTGCAAAGCCTGTGCCATAACGGCAGGCAAATCTGCTTCCGTAGCCAGATCACTTAAATTGACAGGCAGGTTCTCAAAAATAGAACTCTCTTTGCCAGTCTGCTCAGCCAGTAACAAATGCAGCGGCCATTCGGTTTTTGGCTGCTCTTTCCAATACCCCATCCCCTGAGATGCATGATAATAGCGCGACCATTCACCGATCCGGTCATAATCCGCACCCGTTGCCGGTTCACGCCCCTCAGCCCGCACAGTCAGCGTTGTTTCCGGCGGCGGCACCTCATCATCATAGGTATCACCACCCCCCGACCATGCAGGAAGATAATATTTTGCAACCTGCCATGGCTTCAATCCTTGCGCAAAATGCTCCGGAAAAGCCTGATTATTTGCGGCCAGCGTAAACGCTCGTTCCGCCGCTCGCGTCATCGCACGGTGATGACCGTGCTGCCCCGGTACATCCAGAAAAGTCGGAATAACAATATCAGGCCGCTCGCTGCGATAAGCCCGCACGAGACGTTCGACAATGCGATCCTCACCCCAGCGATCAAAAGTACGGTCGCCGTCTTTAGAGAAACCGAAATCATGCACTGCATCATCAGGCCCATGACCAAGCCAGACAATATCGCAGTCCAGTTCCCGTGCAGCCTCTTCCATTTCCCGCGAGCGCATCAGTCCCAGCGCACCGCCGCGCTCCGGTCCCAAAGCATTCTGTCCGCCCTCGCCACGGGTAGAACAACCGACAATCACCCGCATACCGGCACCAAACCGGAAGAAGGCCAGTAATCCGCTTTGCTCATCATCAGGATGCGCGCCGGTATTCATCACAGTCACAACCGAGCGTAACCGGCTTAATGCATGATGCAGACGGATCAGAGCCGGTGCTGATTTTTGCTTTTCTATTCTTTGACGGTCACTCAGCACGGTTCCTCCTCCCCTGTCTGCACAGGTGATTAATCAGTCAGTGTATCCAGTTTTGGTGTCATTGCCTCAAACAAAGGCAGAGCGGCCGCACCCAGCGCCGCTGTGTATTGGCCGGTCGCGCCGCGAACCACACGCGGTAAAGCACGGCTGCGGCGGCTGGCGACAGAAATCGGCAATTGCCCCATACGGGCAATCAATCCGTCAATAAGTGCGTCGGGCAGCATACCGCTCAGAATAACGGTTTCCGGATCGAGAATATTTTCAATCATGGCAATCATCGGTGCGAGATAAAGCGCGGCCTCGTCCATCCAGCTGATCAGCACCGGATGATGATTGTCATACAACGTCTGCAGATCGTCGAAATCCGTTGTTGTAACACCAGCTACAGCCAGTTTTTCACGCAAAACATGCAAAGAAGCATAGCGCTCCAGACAACCGGCCTGCCCGCAAGGACAAGTCCTGCCATTCGGCGCCACGACAATATGCCCGATTTCACCGGCATTGCCGAAAGCACCGCGAAACGGCACGCCGTCCTGTATCAGCCCCAGGCCAACACCGGCACCAAAATAAATCATCGCGAATGACGAAATCGCATGGCCTGCACCGAACAGACGCTCGCCGACGGCTGCGGCATTGGCGTCATTCTCAACGGTGACCGGCTCACCACAGGCTTCACTCAACAGCGCCGCCGCATCCACACCGGACCAGCCGAGCAGCGTTGTCGGGCCAACGGAGGTCATGCCCTCAATATCAAACGGCCCCGGCATCACCACACCGACGCCCAACAGCGGCGCAGAGAATTCCGCTTTGACGGCATCCACCTCGATGCGCAGCAAGTTTGACAGCGCGGCAGGACTGGTATCCTGCACCGGCTTGATATAGCGCGAACGGGGCTGCCCTGTCAGATCAAGCACCGTTGTCACCATATGATCAGATGCCATTTCCACCCCAACAGTCACAGCACCATCGGGGTTCACCGCGAACTGTTTCGGCGGCTGCCCACGGCCGGATTTGAGTCGTCCGGTCTCCATCAACAGATTTTCACAAACCAGCTCATCGACAATATTGGCAATCGCCTGAGCGGTCAGATGGGTCAGACGCGCAATATGCATACGCCCCAGCGAGCCGTGCTGGCGCACAATATCCAACACCACGCGACGGTTATGATCGCGGATTCGCTCAGGGTTTTTGCCCAAAGTGATCAGTTGTGTCCCTGATTGTGAATATGTCGGCTGTTCGCCCATGCTGCTCCGTCCTGCCCGTCTCAAAAATGATAAGCGAGAGCTTTCATAACCGCAATATATTAACTCAAGTAAATTATCTTATTGACAAAACCCCGTAAAATAGTGACCGTAAACAACAGATCTGCGGAGGAAAACGCAGCCGGCACTGCAAGGACATTCAAACGAACGATATTTTTTGAAAGTCTCGCAGAACGGCATGCCCCAAAAACGTGCACCGGTTTTGGATAAAGGTATGGATCATAACTGTTTTTAGCCTGAGACCGGCAAAAGCCGGAGGCCATAAGGGGAGGTTTACATGCGTAAATTGTTATTTGCGGGACTGATCGCAGGTTTCAGCACCATGGCGTTTAACGCTGCACAGGCTGTTGAAATTGAATATTGGCAATATGTTTTTGAGTCCCGCGTCAAAGCGATGGATAAGCTGATCGAGAATTTCGAAAAAGCCAATCCGGACATCAAGGTCAAGCATACCACATTCCCTTATGATGACTATCAGACCCGCGTAATTGCGGCCAAAATGGCCGGCAACAGCCCTGATGTGATGCAGCTTTTCTACGGCTGGCTCGATAAATTCGTTGCCGGTGGCATTTTGCAGCCGCTGCCAACCGATACATTCCCGCATGATAAGATCGAGAGCGATTTCTTCCCGATCACCAGCGCGATGAAGCGCGGCGATGATTATTATGGCCTGCCAACCGCTGTGCGCTCGCTGGCACTGTTCTACAACAAGAAGCTCTTTGAAGAAGCCGGTCTTGACCCGAAAAACCCGCCAAAAACACTGGATGAACTGGTTGCCGCTGCGGAAAAAACCGCAAAACGCGATGCAAACGGCAATCTGACCACTGCCGGTATCACCATGGATATGGCTGGTCAGGATCACCATTGGTGGCGTGAAGTTCTGATCCGTCAATATGGCGGCGTGCCTTACACTGATAATGACCGCAAAGTCGCCTATGATTCCGAAGCCGGTGAAAAGGCGCTGAAATTCTACACCGATCTGCAAACCGAAAAGAAAGTCGGCGAGCCGAAATTCATGGATGAAGGTCAGGCTGCATTCCGCGCAGGTATGGCCGCTATGACTGTGGATGGCACATTCCGTCTTGGCGCATTCCGCACCATTAAAGACTTTGAATGGGGTGTAACCGAACTGCCGGCCAATGCCGACGGCGTGCGTTCCAACTATGCCAGCTATTTTGCTAATGGTATCGGTGCTAACGCTAAGGGCGAAAAGCTTGAAGCCGCCAAGAAGTTCCTGAACTATATTTCCTCGCCGGAAGCGATGGAAATCTGGCTCAAGGAAGTTGGCGAGCTGCCTGCCCGTCGTGCGGTTGCCCAAACCGAAGCTAATCTGGCAGACCCGATCTACGGCCCGTTCCTGAAAGGTCTGGATTATGCTCACACCACCATGTTTGTGGATGAAGCTGCCCAGCGCCAGACAGCAATGGATATGGTGAACCGTGTCATTCTTGAAAAACAGCCTGTGAAAGAGTCCCTTGCACAAGCTGCCAAGGCTGAGCAGACTATTATCGACGACGCTCAGTAAAATCTGATTATCCGCTGTGCCATCATCATATCGGCACAGCGGATTTCGTTTCATCGCCAAGCCATGAAACTGCGGATGCCACCGCATAAAGCCGGAACCGGCTATGGCCTTTGATATTTGTTGAGGCATATTTCCGGACAGAGCTGCAATGCCGTTTCGCCGGATATGCTCCCGTACCATAAGGTATTTCGAACCATGACTGTGACGGCTGCCCGCTCCGGTGATACTTTCTGGAACCGCCTGCCTATGCGCACAAGGCGGCTGATCTGGGTATGGAGCTTTCTGAGTATCCCTATCCTGTTTTATACGGTCATCCGGTTTTATCCTACCGTTGAAGCATTCTGGTTATCGCTGACTAACTGGGATCTGATGAAACCGCCAAAATTTATCGGCCTCGCGAATTATGAAAAACTGTTCGCTGATCCGCAATTCTGGAAAGTGTTCAAAAACACGTTCACTTACCTGCTTATCGGCACGCCCGTGAGCCTGTTTATTGCTTTTGTCATCGCCTATTATCTGGATCGTGTTCGTTTCATGCACGGGCTGATCCGTGGTCTGTATTTCCTACCCTTTCTTACCACTGCGGCGGCAATGGGCTGGGTGTGGCGCTGGTTCTATCAGCCGGCACCAATCGGCGTGATCAATAATATGCTCAGCAGCCTCGGCCTGCCACAGCAGACATTCTTACGGTCTGTCGATCAGGCGCTCTATTCCATTATGGCGACCTCCATCTGGGCTGGTCTTGGCTTCCAGATCATTATTTTCATGGCTGGTCTGCGCGCTATCCCTAACACCTATTATGAAGCCGCCCGCATTGACGGCTTGGGTGACTGGGCAATTTTGCGCAAAATCACCATACCATTACTGAAACCGACAACCGTGTTTCTGGTCGTCTTCTCGTCCATCGGCTTCCTGCGTATTTTCGATCAGGTCTATAACATGACCACCTATGATCCGGGCGGCCCGCTTGGCTCCACCAAGCCATTGGTAATGATGATCTATCAAACCGCCTTCTCGTCTTATGCCATGGGCTATGCCGCTGCACAGACAGTCGTGCTGTTCTCCATTCTGCTGGTTGTCTCACTGTTGCAGCTGTGGGTTTTGAGGGAAAAGAAATGACCGCTGAAACCAAAACACCGGCACTCCCGTTTGCGAATATCCGGCCAGGCCGCGTTCTCACATGGACGCTGCTGTTTATCGGCGGCATCATCATGGTCACGCCGCTGGCCTATATGTTCTCAACCTCGTTCAAAACCGCGGCCCAAGTTTATGATCTGCGTCTGATACCGGCTGAACCGACCGTGCAGAACTATGTCACCATTCTGGCAGACGGCCGCTTCCTGCGCTGGTTCTTCAACTCGATGTTCGTCGCGGTTGTCGTCACATTATCCAATGTGTTTTTCGACAGTCTGGTTGGCTATACGCTGGCAAAGTTCCAGTTCCGTGGTCGCCACTTCATCTTTCTTGCGATCCTCTCAACACTGATGATCCCGACTGAAATGCTGGTGATCCCATGGTATCTGATGTCGAGCAAACTCGGCTGGCTCGACAGCTATTGGGGCATCATGTTCCCGGGTATGATGACAGCATTCGGCACCTTTCTGATGAAACAGTTCTTTGAAGGTGTGCCAAATGACTTCCTCGAAGCTGCCCGTGTGGATGGTCTGAACGAATTCCAGATCTGGTGGAAAGTGGCTATGCCGCTGGTCACACCGGCACTGTCGGCTCTGGCAATCTTCACCTTCCTAGGCAATTGGACAGCCTTCTTCTGGCCGCTGATCGTCACCACCAGCAAGGAACTCTACACATTGCCTGTCGGGCTTTCGAGTTTCGCGGTTGAGCAATCGATCCAGTGGGAAATGATTATGACCGGCGCCGCTATCGCCACCCTGCCAACCCTGCTCGTGTTCCTGCTGCTACAGCGCTATATCGTGCGCGGCGTCATGCTGGCCGGTCTGAAGGGATAAGGATACTATTATGTCTGTAAACGATCCGCGCCTTGCCGATAAAAGCGTTTTCCCTGATCCGGTCTACAAAGAGACTGTGCTGAAACCGCTTTTTGACGGCGCTAAAACCCATCATGTCGAAAGCTTCCGCCGTATTGATCGCGCCCATCTGGTCATGCTGACGGAAACCGGCATTCTCGACGAAAAACAGGCATCGGCAATCGCCGGTGCGCTGGAACAGATCGACCGTGATATTGATCCAGTATCCCTCATCTATACCGGTGAAGTTGAGGACTTCTTCTTCCTGATCGAGAAAGAACTGAAGTCCCGCCTCGGTGCGGATATTGCCGGTCGCCTGCATACCGCACGTTCACGCAATGATATCGACCACACGCTGTTCAAACTCGGCCTTAAAGAACATATTGATGTGCTGCTGGCCAAGTCCCGTCATCTGCTCGATGCGATGATTGAAACTGCAAACCGTGAACAGACAACACTAATCGTTGCCTATACGCATGGTCAGCCTGCACAACCGTCAACCTTCGGCCATTATCTGTCCGCAGCGATTGAAGTGCTGATCCGTGATATGCAGCGTTTTGCAACAGCGCGTGAAATCGTCAACCTGTCACCTATGGGCGCGGCAGCCATCACCACCTCAGGTTTTCCCATCGACCGCGCACGCGTGGCCGACCTGTTGGGCTTTGCCGCGCCTTTACGCAATTCTTACAGCTGTATTGCCGCTTCGGATTACATCACCTCAACCTATTCCGCGATTGAGCTGATGTTTATCCATCTCGGCCGTCTCATTCAGGATTTCCAGTTCTGGACGAGCTTCGAGGTTGGCCAGATCTATGTGCCGAATGCTTTTGTACAGATCTCCTCGATTATGCCGCAGAAGCGCAATCCGGTGCCGATTGAGCATATGCGCCATCTGGCAAGCCAGACCATGGGACGCGCCCGCACGGTGCTGGATGTGATCCATAATACGCCTTTCACCGATATGAATGACAGTGAGGGTGAAACCCAACAGATGGGCTATGAGGCCTTTGCGTCTGCCGGTCGTGTTCTCGATCTGCTGGCAGCCTTTGTGCAGGCCATCCGTATTGATCCGGCACGTGTTGCCGATAATATCCGCCGCTCCTGCATCACTATTACCGAGCTGGCTGATTCACTGGTACGGATTGAAGATCTGTCCTTCCGTCAGGCGCATGAGATTGCGGCAACTGTGGCAAAAGCCGTTGTTGCCAAAGGTGGTGGCCTCGCACAAGACGGTTATGAGCCGTTTCTGGAAGCCTTTAAACATGCAGCAGGCCGAGACCCGTCTTTTGACCGCACAAAGTTTGAAGAGCTGGTATCGCCGGAGCATTTCATCACCGTGCGGGATCGTTTCGGCGGCCCTGCCCCTGAGCCGATGACACAGGCACTGACAGCATATCGCGATCAGGCCAATGCCTTTGCAAGCCTTGCAGACACACAAGCCGCAGACGAGGCCAAAGCCGCACGCGAGCTCAATGATAAATTTCAGGCCTTGGTGGAGAAACGCTGATGGCAACGATTGAACTGAACAAGCTGGTTAAGCGCTATGGCAAAGTGGAAGCCGTGCGCGGCATTGATCTGCAAATTGCCGATGGCGAATTTGTCGTTTTCGTCGGACCGTCCGGCTGCGGTAAATCCACGACCCTGCGCATGATTGCCGGTCTGGAAGATATTTCTGGCGGCGAGCTGAAAATCGGTGGCGAACTCGTCAATGAACGTGACCCGAAACAGCGTAATATTGCGATGGTGTTCCAGAATTATGCGATCTATCCGCATATGACTGTGCGTCAGAATATCGGTTTCGGCCTCTATACCTCCAAAGTCTCCAATGCGGATAAAAATGCCCGCATTGAAGAAACTGCAAAAATTCTCGGCCTTGAGCCATATCTGGATCGTCGTCCTGCCGCACTCTCCGGCGGTCAGCGTCAGCGTGTTGCTATCGGCCGCGCAATGGTACGCAATCCGTCGGCGTTCCTCTTTGATGAGCCACTGTCCAATCTTGACGCGCAATTGCGCGCCCAGATGCGTATTGAGATCAAACGTCTGCATCAGCGCCTAAAGACCACAACCGTCTATGTGACCCACGATCAGGTAGAAGCCATGACTATGGCAGACCGGATTGTGGTGATGCGAGATGGTAATATTTTGCAGACCGGCACACCAACCGAGCTCTACGAAAATCCAATTGATGTCTTCACTGCCCGCTTTATCGGCAGCCCGTCAATGAACCTCATTGCAGGCCGCAAAAACGGTAACAGCATCGAATTCAAACCGGATGGCGACATTCTGGTCGGCATCCGCCCGCATGATCTGATGGTTGTCACCGGCGATGAAAGCAAAATGACGACCGGTATTGAACTAACCGGCACAGTCACCGCCGCTGAACCGCTGGGACCTGAAACACTGGTGCATTTTGATGTACAAGGAACATCGGTCATAGCCACCGCATCGGGGAAATTCATTCCGGCCACTGGCAGCACTCTTACTGCACGTGCGGCAGCAGGCAGCCTCTATCTGTTTGACAAGGCGACAGAGAAAAGTCTGGGACGTCTATGAATTTGAAAGACAATCAGCATCCGGCTGTTCTCAGCATCGGACGGATTTATTGCGATCTGATTTTTACCGGTCTGGCAGCCTTGCCGGAACCGGGACGTGAAGTCTTTGCTGATGACATGAAAATGGCCGCCGGTGGCGGTGCCTATATCACTGCTGCGCATCTGGCGCATACCGGCCGTGCAACCGCACTTGTGGCACGGCTCGGACTGGATGCACTATCCGCAGGTCTGGCACCGGAGCTGGAGGCAACCGGCATTGATTTGCAGTTTTTGGAGCGCTCAGCCGATGCAGGGCCGCAGGTAACAGTCGCCAGTATTATCGGCAACGACCGTGCCTTCTTGTCACGCCGTGCAGGCACTGCACTTCCTGCCACGCTTGATGCTGCCCTCGACTGGGCACAGGCCGGACACTTACATATTGCAGAATATGCGACATTGCATGAGATCCCTGATCTTGTCAGCCGCGCGAAAGCCAAAGGTCTCACAGTCTCGCTTGATCCGAGCTGGGATGAAACCCTGATCTATGATCCCGCACTACTCAAGGCTTGCGCAGGTGTCGATATTTTCCTGCCGAATAATGAAGAAGCATTAGCCATAACCGGATTTGCAAACCCGCAAGATGCGCTGAATAAGCTCGCGGAGACCTTTCCGGTAACCGTCCTTAAAGGCGGCGCGGAAGGCGCATGGCTGCGTTCAAAAGAGCATAATCTTCACGCCAAAGCTGAGAATGTGCCGGTTATTGATACCACAGGCGCAGGAGATGCGTTCAATGCCGGCTTCATCAATGCATGGCTTTCAGGCGCAGATGCACAAACAGCACTCAATGCCGGTATTCAGTCCGGCAGTCTTGCCGTGCAAGCGGCAGGCGGCACATCAATACTCCTGAAAAATAGCAATTAGAGCGCCGGGCGTTCTCTTGGATGCCCAAAGGTCGCTCTAATACTTTAAAATCAGAGCATAATTTTACCTTAAACTGCTCTAAGTTTAAGGAATTATGCTCTAAACAAAACGCCCCGTATTTTATACGGGGCGTTTTGTTTTAACAGGCCGAATTATAATCAGCGATTATGATAGGCTTCGGCGGCAGCACAAAAAGCCGCGAGCAAATGCACATCGCCTTCCATTTGCTTATACTCCGGATGCCATTGCACCCCAATGGCAAAGCTCTTGCCGGTATGCTCAATTGCTTCGATCACACCGTCTTCAGCCGTTGCTGTCACACGCATCGGCGCTTTAACCGTGCGTACTGACTGGTGATGCGAGCTGTTCACATGCTGACCGGTTGTCCCAATCAGCTTGGCCAGCAGGCTGTCTTGTTCAATTGCAATACTATGCCCTGCACGTTCCTTGCCACCGGCATTTTCCGTATCCTTGGAAACGGAATGTTCAAGCGCTCCCGCAACCTCATCCGGAATATGCTGCACAAGAGTACCACCGGCGATCACAGCCAGAAGCTGATGTCCGCCGCAAATGCCCAGCACCGGCATGTCACGTTCAAGCGCACCGCGCAAAACAGCAGCCTCGAATTTTGTCCGTGCCGGTTTCAGACGAATGGTGTCAGTACGGGCTTCCTCACCGAACATGGCAGGCGGCACGTCAAAAGCACCACCGGTTACAACCAGCCCGTCAATCATATTCAGATAATGTTCTGCCAGTTCGGCCAGATGCGGCAGCGCAATCGGCACAGCGCCCACCTCTTCAAGGCAGGACAGATAATTCTGACGGATTGCATACCATGGGGAATCCGAAAAGCCGCCGCCTTCCTCACTGTCGAGTGTCACACCGATGATCGGACGGAAGAGTTTATGCTGTGTCATTGTGCCGTGCTTTTATTATGAAACAAGAAATCAGAGTTCTGAATGAACAGGCTCTGCGGGTGAAAAACAAGCGCTATTATCATCTGGGATGATGCAATTTTGCGATCAACAATTGTCGTTTGTTACTGCATATTTGTGCCCTTGTTTTTACCATATTTCGCATCTATATTTTCGGTAGTTCTTCAAAGGAGTTTTATGCGCAGCATTGTTCATCGTTGATCCTCTGCAGAAGCAGAGCCGCCTGTAACAAAACAGGCTCCAACGGCTTGCGCCAAAATTTCTCTCCTTTTCAGGACAATTCCCATGACTTTCCAAAGCATGCTGCCACGCAGACGTGGCTTGTGTGCGCTGTTTTGCCGTTTCAAATCACGGAGACAGCCATGAATATCTCCCGTTTTGAGCGCCGTATCCTCGATATGCTGGCAAAAGGTGGTCGGATCGAACCGGAAAAAGATGACAAGGGCAAAATTATTGATGTCGATTTCATCTCCCGTGAGGGCTGGTTTCTTGATGGTACGGATTTGCAGACCTTCAAAAGACTGCGCGCCAAAAAGCTGATTGCCTCATTCAACGGCAGCGCTTACCGCATCTCCAAACACGGTATTGCGAGCTTGCAAATTGCCCGCAATGCATAAGCTAGAGCGGTTTACATCCAGATTAGATCATGGTGCTTGCTCTAGCTCTTTGTTGGTCGCATTATCCCTGCCGTCAAGTTGATGCAACTTGACTGTGAAATGCTTTAAAAACGCAGCATCTTCTGATGCTGCGTTTTTTATTTTTAGTCTAACGACAGACGCTGTGAGCCGCTGATCTTGTTCTCCGCCCATTTGGAAAATTTGAGGATCGGATAACAATAGATGAAATAGACCAGTGCAATCAGCCCGTAGATAAACAACACATCACGAGGGAAACGCAGCATCGACACCTCTCCCTGACGGGTCAGTTCTGCAATGCCGATCACCGAGAGAATAGCGGTACTTTTGATGATGATCACATAGACACTGCTCATCGGTGCAATGGTCAGCTTCAGGGCCTGCGGTAAAATCACATGCCACAATTTCTGCAACTGGTTCATGCCCACCGCTGTTGCTGCTTCCCATTGCCCGCGCGGTACTGCATCAATCGCACTGCTGACAATCTCCGACACATAACAGGAAGTATAGAGCGACAGCGCCACGAAAGCGGCTGTGCTGGAATCCCAGCTCAGCCATTCAATACCGGTATTGGGCAGCACGAAGTAAAACACATAGAGCTGCACCAGAAACGGCGTGCCACGTAAAACATGCACATAAGCGCCGAAAATTTGCGTCAGCACCGGAATACGGTAGCTACGAATAATGCCGATAACCGTGCCGATCAGAGAACCTGCCAGAATAGCCACCAGCGAGACCGTAAAAGTCTCTTTAAATCCCTGCCAGAGGAACGGCATCACCGAGACTGTCAGCTTCCAATAATATTCAATCATCATATCAGCCTTTCGCCGCCCAGGCAGGACCTGCCAGTTTCTTTTTCACCTGATGCGAAAGGAACAGCATCACACAATAGATGGCGAGATATCCGGCAGCGATTGTCAGAAAGCTCTCATTCGGCCGCACCCGCTCGCTGTTGAGCAACAAACCGGCACTGGTAAATTCGAAGACAGTGATCAGGGATAACAATGAAGTATCTTTAATCAGCACTGCCGTTTGCCCGAGAACCGGCGGGATAACATTGGCAAAAGCCTGCGGCAGCACGATATGGATAAGACGCTGCCCGTAGCTCATGCCGACAGCTTTGGCTGCCTCTACCTGCCCGCGCGGCACAGAGCCGATACCCGTGCGGATAATCTCGGACATATAAGGCGTACAGTTAATCACCAGTGCCGCAATGCCAAGCCACATCTCCGGCCATTTGGCGGTAAAAGGCAGCAAGACCGGCAGACCGAAATAAACCAGATAGATCTGCACCAGCAGCGGTGTGGAGCGGATGAATGTCACATAGCCCTGTATCAGGCTCCGCAGCACTTTCCACTGCGTGAACATAATAATCGCCATGATCGTGCCGAGCACAAAAGACAGCACAAAACTCACGCCTGTTGCAATGAGCGTATTACCCAAACCTTCGGCAAAACGATCCAGATATTGTGCAACAATGCGGTAATTAAAATAGTCGAGAATAAATGATGACATTATGCGATCCCGAATATTTTGCAGCCGCATTTGTTTCAGTGCGATGCCGCAAAATAGTTTCAAGCCATTCTGAAAACAGCAATCGTGCCTCAGACAAAAATCCTCTGCCTGCCTGTTGAGCAGGCAGAGAATAACGCATTGTTATTTGTGGTCTTTTTCCCAGTCAGTGGTGTTCCACCAGTAATTGACCATCTGATCGAGACGCTTGTCAGAGGTGATCAGCTCCACATAATTGTCGAGCCAGAGTTTCAGATGCACTTCATCCGGACGCACGGCAAAAGCAAGCGGGTTTTTGACAATGATACCGTCAAGAATTTTCAGATTACCGAATTCATTGACGAAGTTGGTCACATTACCGAGGTCGGAAACCGTTGCATCAATACGACCGGCCGACAGTGCCTGCGCAACTGCAGCGGTACCACCGGTAAACTCTTTCAGGGTTGCTTTCGGCATGAACTTCTTGATGGCTTCACTATAGGAGCTGGCCTGTGTGGAGCCGATATTCAGCCCTTCCTGATTGAGGTCTTCCCATTTGGCCAGTGGTGAATCATTCTTCACCACCGCAACCGTTTCTTCGTAGAACATCGGGCGCGAGAACAGCAGCTGTGCCGCGCGCTGCGGGGTCGGTGTCATATCGGCGGCAATCATATCCACTTTGCCTGCCAGCAATGCCGGAATAAGGCCCTTCCAGTCATAATCCTGAAACACAACTTTAACGCCGAGATCTTCACCCATCATACGGGCAAGTTCCACAGCCAGACCGGTCTGTTTGCCGTCTTTATTGATAAAGCTAACCGGTGCACCTTGCGTCTGCACAGCAACACGCAGCTCACCGCGCTTCAGAATATCTTCCATCGCACCGGCGCTGGCAGTATTCGCAGTAGCGGCGGACAATGCTGCAACACCTGCAAGCATTCCGATGGATAATGCAATTTTCTTCAGAAATTTCATGATGTTCTCCTCGTTATTATATGGATTACCCTTGTTTATCGGGCATTTATTTCCGTTATATTCCAACAGGCATCCCCCTGCCTGTATCCCTTTTTACAGAACCTGTTCGAGAAAATGCCGCGTGCGTTGATGCTCGGGCTTGGAAAACAGCACATCCGGCGTGCCGGTTTCGACAATCTGCCCTTCATCCATGAAGATCACACGATCAGCCACTTCACGGGCGAAGCCCATCTCATGGGTTACTACAACCATGGTCATGCCGGATTTTGCCAGTTCTTTCATCAGATCGAGAATGCCGCCAACCATTTCCGGATCAAGCGCCGATGTTGCTTCATCAAACAACATGACTTTCGGGTTCATCGCTAAAGCACGGGCAATCGCCACGCGCTGCTGCTGCCCGCCGGAAAGCTGGCTCGGATAATGGCCTGCACGTTCGGCAATACCCACACGTGCCAGCATATCCTGTGCGACTTTCACCGCTTCTGCTTTCGAGCGTTTCAGTACAACCGTTTGTGGTAAAACCACATTTTCTAATGCGGTCTTATGCTGAAACAGATTGAAATGCTGGAACACCATGCCGATTTCCGAACGGGCATGATTGAGATCGGTTTTCGGGTCAGAGATCAGCAGATTATTGACACTGATGGTTCCGCTATCAATCACTTCCAGTGCATTGAGCGTACGCAGCAAAGTGCTTTTTCCGGAACCAGACGGACCGATAATTACCAAAACTTCGCCTTTCTCTACCGAGAAAGACACGTCACCGAGCGCACGATGCGCCTTGCCATTGCTGGTCGCAGGATAGGTCTTGCTGACATGGTCAACCGATATAAAAGCCATTATTCCCCCTCTCAAGCAGTTTCAGGAAAAGTGGATACCGCCTTCGCGGGGAAATCAATTCACCGAATTGATTTCTAATCCCGCTTCGATCCGTCCGAAACTGCGTAATAATCAGACCTTACAGCGGCTCCAGTTAAGGCTGAATCGTTGGAACCGCTGTAACTATTTGTTTTTACGCATTATCCAACGCAAAACCGGTTCCCACTTTTGCTGGAAATGCTATAAAACTTATAAAATTGCTCTATCTTCCGTCTGGCAGAAATCCATAAAATGCGACAGCGACATCCCCCGTCAGGATGATCCTATCATCAGCACATAACTTGACCTGTAAAGCCCCGCCCGGCATGAACACACGGAAATTTTTCTGATTTGTCCGCCCACTGCGCACAGCCGCAACAGCCGCGGCACAGGCACCGCTGCCACAAGCCTCAGTGAGGATACCTGGCCGCTCATAAACCACCAGTTTCAGCTGTGCCTCGTCCCCTTCAGAAGGCAACAACTCAGCTACCCCGATATTCGCCTGCTCCGGAAGATAGCTGCTGTTCTGCACCACAGCGGCTTCACGCGGGACATCCACCGCATCATAATCCGGCACAAAATAGACCAGATGCGGATTGCCCATATTGACGGCAAAAGGCTCCGACAACGGCCCGTGATTGAGGCTGCCTGCATGGTTTTTTAACGGCCCTGCCAAGGGAATAGCCTGCCAGTCCGTGATCGCAGGCGCCAGATACAGGCTGACACGCGGCACGCCATTTTCAGCATCGGCCATACGGGCTTCAATCAGCCCGCCAAGTGTTTCTAAGGTAACAGAAGTTTTGCCGGCTTCCTGCATCCACAGAAATGCAGCGCAGCGCGTGGCATTAAAACAGGTCTGCGCCTCAGCGCCATCCACATTATAAATGCGCATCCGCACATCGGCACCGGCAGTTTGCGGTGCTTCCAGCACCAGAAGCTGATCGCCGCCGACACCGAGGTGCCGGTCGCAAATTTGCGCAATATATGCCGCTTGCGGCCGGAAAACTTGCTTCCGTCCGTCAATCAGCACAAAATCATTACCCAGCCCGTGGGTTTTGATGAAAAAAATTCCTGCGGCATCTCCCTGCACCGCTGCGGAATATGGCCCCATATTTCCCCCTCCCTTCGGGTTATCTTAACGATAACCTCAGGAAACGGCCTCCCAACCGTTCCCTTGGTTTAAGAGCGTATCTTAAAGATCACGCTCATCATTTGCGTTCTGGCGTGATCAAAGATCACGCTCAAGCATCAATGCATCTTCCACCGTCCACTGACGGCGTACCAGCTTGAATGTATCACCCTGAACCAGCACTTCCTGAACAAGCGGACGCGCATTATAGGTGGACGACATTGTTGCACCATAGGCACCAGCCACACCGAGCATCACCAGATCACCACGCTCCAGTGCTGGCAAACGGTCAAACTCACCAAATGTATCTGAGCTTTCGCAAACAGGGCCAACCAGATTAACCGGCAGGGTCTCTGCATCTGCTGCCGGTTCACGCACCGGCCAGACCGGATGCACAGCATCATAAAGTGCCGGACGCATCAGATCATTCATTGCTGCATCAACGATTGAGAATTTCGCATTGCCCTGATTTTTGCCATAGAGCACTTTGGTTACCAGCGCACCGGCTTCCGCAATAATGAAGCGACCCGGTTCCATGGTCAGCTCGCAATCAATATCGCCAAGCGTTTCACGCAATGTCTGAGCATAGGCATCGACATCCATACCGGCGGAGCCATCATAGGACACACCAAGACCACCACCGAGATCAAGTCGGGAAATCGTCAGGCCTTTGGCGCGGATTGCTTTCGTCAGCTGTGCCAGACGTTCAAAAGTCTGACGGAACGGCGTAACATCGGTAATCTGCGAGCCGATATGAACGGCAATACCAACAACATTGATTTCTTTGCGCGCAGAAGCGGCTGCATAAGTGTTCAGCGCATCAGCATAGGCAATACCGAATTTGTTCTTGCTGGTGCCGGTGGTGATTTTCGGATGAGTCAGCGCATCCACATCAGGATTGATGCGCAGCACAACAGTCGCCACTTTTTTCAGCTTAAGCGCAACGCGGGAAATCGCATCCAGTTCTTCAATGGATTCAATGTTTAGCTGATGCACACCGGCCGTCAAAGCGGCAGCAATTTCCTCATCGGTTTTGCCGACGCCGGAGAATACGATTTTGTCTGCAGGCGAACCGGCGGCCAGCGCACGGTGCATTTCACCACCCGACACGATATCCATGCCGCAGCCTTCTTCAACCAGAAGAGACAACAGTGACAGGTTATTATTCGCTTTCACCGCATAGCAGATCTGAACATTGAGACCTTCAAGCGCCGCACGCAGCTTTGCAACACGCTCACGCACCGCTGTGGCCGAATAGACATAAAACGGTGTGCCATATTTTTCAGCAATTGCGGAAACAGCAACATTTTCAACGCTTAAAGTGCCGTTTTTATAACCGAAATGTGCAACATGCGGACGTGAGAACTCAGTGGTCATTCTACCCTCAAACATTCAAAGCGGAATCCTGCTGGCAGACCGCTCTATCATTACTGATTTCAAACTATCAGACGCCCACCTGTGGTCAAATTCATAATAATACCTTTAATATTCATTTTTGATATGCTTAATGCGTATCGTAAGGCCGTCATTCTGAAAGGGGAAAATCATGCGTCTGACCCATCGCCAGCTGGAAATTTTTCAATCGCTGATGCAGACCCTGAATGTCACCGAAACTGCGGATCATCTCGGCTCCTCCCAGCCGACCATCAGCCGTGAGCTGAAAGATCTGGAAGCGACGCTCGGTTTCACACTGTTCCATCGTGACAACCGCCGCCTGAAGCCGACCCAGCAGGCAGCAGCACTCAATGTGATTGTGCAGCGCTCATTTGTGAGTATTGAAGAAATTGCCCGCACCGCGCGCGCTATTCGCGGCGATAATTTACAACGTGTGTCCGTTGCCTGTCTGCCGGCCTATGCCCATGCGATTATTCCGCAGGCAACCAAACTATTTCTCAATGAACATCCGCAGGCTTCCGTTAAAATCCACTCGCTGGAAGAAAGTGCGCTGACTCGCGACCTGCTCAGCAAGTTTTTTGATGTCGGTATGGTTGAGGGCAATATCAATCTCAGTGCTTCAGCCACACGGGAAATCTATACCGGTGATCTGTTATGCATCATGCCTGCGGGGCATCCGCTGGCAGATTATGACAGGCTCGATATTGAGCAATTCTCCGGTCATAATTTCATTTATTATGCCGATGAAGATTACTACCGCCGTCAGGTTGATCAGTGGTTTAACAATGCCGGCATCAACCGCAAGCTGACGATTGAGGCAACGACTGCCTCCTCCATCAGCTCGCTGGTAGCCGCAGGCATCGGCATATCCGTGATCAACCCGCTGAGTGCATTGGCGTTTGAGAGCGAAAACCTGCTGATCCGGCCAATCCGTCATTCCATCCCCTATTATGTGAATGTCTGGCAACCGGAAGATTTGCGCCGCGGTGCATTGGGCGCAGAATTCGTACAATCCATCGTCAGCGCCGTGGACGAGCATGTGGTAAAGCTCAAAAACCGTAATCTCTGCGCCTGACGATTCAGCATTGAAAAAATATTCTCAGAAAAGCGCATCTTAGAGAAAACAAAGCCGGACAGTTGTGTTTTTCCTGCTGCTGGCCGCTTTCTTGTTTAAAAACAGAGCTCTATAGTGCGGAAAACTAACTTTGATTAGCATCGGAATCGTCCGAAAACCGAAAATACTTATCGGTCCGATGCTCTAAGGGGATTATCATGGTCAATCCGGTTTTCGCATCATCCGGCATATCTGTGTTTGAAATCATGTCGCGACTGGCCGCAGAAACCGGTGCCATTAATCTCGGTCAGGGCTTTCCGGAGGGACTGGAACCACAGGAACTGATTGCGGCTGCAACTGATGCCTTGCATAGTGGTTCGCACCAATATCCGCCGATGCTCGGTCTTCCTGCCCTGCGTCAGGCCGTGGCCGATAATGCCCGCCGGTTCTTCAATATTGAAGCCGATTGGGAAACAGAAGTGCTTGTCACTTCCGGCGCAACGGAGGCGCTGGCCGACAGTTTCTTCGCACTGATTAACTCCGGAGATGAAGTGATTGTGCTGGAACCGGCTTACGATTCCTACAGTCCGGTAATCCGCCGTGCCGGTGGAGTGGTTGTGCCGGTGCGCCTGTCACCACCCCATTGGGAATTACCCTTGCAGGCACTGAGCGATGCAATCACTCCGCGCACGCGCCTGATTGTCGTCAACAACCCGATGAACCCGATCGGTAAGGTCTTTACCCGTGAGGAACTGAGTTTCATTGCGGAAGTGGCGGTGAAACATAATCTCACGATCATCGCTGATGAGGTCTATGAACATCTGACCTTTGATGACAACAAACATATCTCGCTGTTTTCATTGCCGGAAATTCGCGATCGTGTGGTGCGGATCGGCTCGGCAGGCAAAAGCTTTTCACTCACCGGCTGGAAGGTTGGCTATATCACTGCCGATGCGCAATTGCTGAAAGTGATCTCCCGCGTCCATCAATATATGACCTTCACCACGCCGCCGGCATTGCAAGCCGCAGTAGCGGTTGGCCTCAATCTGCCGGACAGCTATTTCACCGGCTTGCGAGAGGAACTGGCCAAACGTCGCGATTATCTTGATGCGGGTCTGCGTGAGGCCGGTTTTAGCATAGCCACTGCACCCGCCACATATTTCGCAATCGCTGATATCAGCACTCTCGACAAGAACGGCGATGATCTCGCCTTCAGTCAGCGCCTCACCCGCGAGGCTGGTGTCACACCGGTGCCGGTTTCGTCTTTCTATTCAGAGCGCAATATCACCAGCCATGTGCGTTTTTGCTTCGCCAAAAAACTCGACACGCTGGAGAGTGCCATTAACCGGCTGCGTGACTGGCGCGAAAAACAGGGCTGAAAGTCAGCCCTTTGCAACTTCTACGAAACCTCTGCGGATGCGATTGAAAATCGTCAATAATAACAGCGCGATCAGCAGTGGTTGCAGCCAGACCATCCACTGTGGCAGGAAGCCGTCAACGGCCAACCAGCCACCGAGGATGCCGAACAATAATGCGCGATCGCTCTTGCCCATCGGCCCGTCATAACGCCTTGACGCGCCGACACTCAGAGCCAGCAATCCGGCAATTTCCGTGAGCAAGGCCAGCGCAATAATCACCACAATCCATTGTGACTGAAACGGTGCAATCCAGAGAAACGGCAGGATAAGTGCCGTATCAGAAACCAGATCGCCAATCTCGTTGAGATATGCGCCCAGCGTGCTTTTCTGATTGAATTCCCGCGCCAGCATCCCGTCGATGGCATTCATTGCCATGCGGATAAACAGCCATACGGGAATGAGCCAGAACCATGTCTTATTATCCGTGATCATCAGCCATGCGCCGACAGCGACAGAGATCAGCATTGCTGTAACCGTCACCTGATTAGCGGTCACACCACAGCGCGCCAATCGGCCGGTTAGCGGGCGCAATAAATTCTGAAAGCGGCTCTTAAGCTGATAAACAGACACGCTATATCTCACTGCAAAATCATTTTTCTTAAACATCGTTTAGTCTAAATGACTTACAATAAATAGCGAAACATCATTTGTTCCTACGCCACCTTAAGAAAGACAGGCCTATGACTTCGGTAAAACGCAATTGCACTGAGCGGCATTTTATCAGCCATGACCGGCAGGAAATCTTTTTTCGCCACTGGCCTGCTTTAAGTGAAAAACCGGAAGGCGCAATCATTCTGCTGCATCGCGGGCATGAACATAGCGGTCGTGTTGCACATATTGTGGATGAGCTGGGGCTGGATAATTACAGCTTCTACGCATGGGACGCGCGTGGGCACGGCCTCACCCAAGGACAGCGCGGTTATTCGCCATCCTTTGCAACCACGGTGCGCGACCTTGATTGCTTTACCCGTCATATTACCGAGACTGACGGCTTTGCATTACAAGACATGGCGCTGATTGCGCAGAGTGTCGGCGCGGTTATCGGTGCCACATGGGTGCATGATTATGCACCGCCGATCCGTGCCATGGTACTCGCTGCACCGGCTTTTGACGTTAAACTCTATGTACCGCTGGCCAAAGAAGGCATCTGGCTCTGGCAGAAGCTCAAAGGCACATTCTTCGTCAATTCCTATGTCAAAGCCCGTTTTCTGACCCATGACAAAGAGCGGATTGAATCCTTTGAAAATGACCCGCTGATCACCCGCCCGATTGCCTCCAATATTCTGCTGGAGCTTTACGAGAATGCAAACCGCATTGTCCGCGATGCCCGTGCGATTACTACGCCAACACAGGTGCTGATTTCCGGTCGTGACTGGGTAGTACGTGATGCACCGCAGCATCGTTTCTATGAAAATCTCGCAGGCCCTGTTAAAGAGCGTCATGTGCTTAAAGGCTTCTATCACGACACATTGGGCGAGCGTGATCGCGCATTGGCTTTTACCAAAATCCGGCCTTTCATTGAGCAGCAATTCGCCAAAGCACCGCAACAAAGCGCGCTGCTCAATGCCCATATTCAGGGCTATACCCGTGATGAGGCCGATCAGCTGGCTACCCCATTGCCGATTACCAGTCCGCGCGGCTTCTATTGGGGCATGACCCGTGCATCTATCCGCATCGGCGCATTGTTCTCGGAAGGGCTGAAAACCGGTGTCCGTACCGGTTTTGATTCCGGTTCCACGCTCGATTACGTTTATCGCAATGAGGTGAAGGGCTTAGGCCCTGGTGGCCGCTATACCGACAAAACCTTCCTCAACGCCATTGGCTGGCGCGGCATCCGCCAGCGCAAAATTCATCTGGAAGAGCTGATCCGGCAGGCTGTTACCCGTTTGCAGGATGACGGCAAGCCAGCGCGTATTCTTGATATCGCCGCCGGTCACGGTCGCTATGTGCTGGATGCACTCACCACTAAGGATGATGAAATTGCCTCAGTGCGCTTACAGGATTATTCCCCGATCAATGTGCTGGCCGGTCGTCAGCTGATCGCGGAACGCAATCTCTCAGGTAAAGCCGAATTCCATGAAGGTGATGCTTTCGACGGACAGGCACTGGCGGCACTCGGCAAAGACGAAGAAACAGCCCCTAATCTGGCTATTGTCTCCGGCCTGTATGAATTATTTGCCGACAATGATCAGATCACGAAATCGCTGCAAGGACTGGCACAAGCAGTACAAAGTGGTGGCTATCTGATTTACACCAATCAGCCTTGGCATCCGCAACTGGAAATGATCGCCCGCGCACTCACCTCTCATCGTGGCGGTCAGGCATGGGTGATGCGCCGCCGTACACAAAATGAGATGGATCAGCTGGTCGAGGCCGCAGGGTTCCGCAAGATTGAACAGCGTATCGACCAATGGGGCATTTTCACCGTGTCACTGGCGCAACGTATTGAGCAATAATGCAGCTTAAATCCGAAGTGCATAAAACAGATCCGGCATTGATCCGGCGGGGCATATTATGGCTGCTGCTTCTTGCCCCGCTGTTTTATGCTACTTACGGGCTGGCGAACTGGCTGGCATCGCGGCGCGTTGCAGTGCCGGAGATTGTCTTTGATTGGGAAAAGCAAATCCCGTTCTGGGCTTGGACGATCATCCCCTATTGGTCGCTCAATCTGTTTTATGCTGTCGCGGTTTTGGCCGCTACCAGCAAACAAGCACAAGACCGGCTGATCGGCCGCTATCTCACAGCACAATGCATTGCCTTTGTCTGTTTCATCGCTTTTCCGCTGACCATCACATGGCAAAAGCCTGTAACAACCGGCCTTTCCGGCGGGCTGTTTACCATGCTCGGCAATTTCGACCAACCGTTCAATCAGGCACCTTCGCTGCATATCGCCTTAGCAATTATCATCTGGGATCATCTGCGCGGCAGATTACCCGTATTTTGGCGTATGATCTGGCATGGCTGGTGTTTGCTGATTGCTCTGTCCGTTCTCACCACATGGCAGCATCATTTTATCGACATTCCAGCCGGTGCTTTGCTCGGATTGTTCGCTTTGTGGCTGTTTCCCCGTGAAGGGGTTACTCCGTGGCAGGATTATCGCCTCACACGCGACCGCAAAGCCTTGCAGCTTGCCGCTATTTACGGCGGAGCAGGTCTGCTGCTTTTTTCCCTCACCTTTACAGCACAACATCCGGTTGCCTTGCTGGTGCTCTGGCCAGCCTTGGCATTGTTACTCTTGGGATTGGCCTATAGCGGTGGTGGCGCAAAATTCTTTCAGAAGCGCCCTGACGGCTCTGTCAGCCTCGCGTCTTTCTGGCTGTTCTTACCGCTGCGTTTATTTTTCAGGCTCAATCGTATCGCATGGACATGGCGCGAACCGCCTGCGGTTAAAATCACTGAAGGTCTCTATCTCGGGCGTTTCCCGAAATGCTCAGAAACACAGAACTATGCCCGTATCATTGATATGACAGCGGAATGTATTGCTCCGCGCAATAGCAGATCGCACTGGCAGGCATTCCCTCTGATGGATCTCGCCAAGCCGGATTTGGCCACTTTACACGCTGCCACAACAGCCATTCATGATGCACCACGCCCGACATTGATCTGTTGTGCATTGGGCTATCAGCGTAGTGCCAATCTCATTGCCCGCTGGCTTGTTGAAAGCGGTGAGGTCGCGGATCGTCAAAAAGCGGAAGAACTGATCCGTCAAACCGGCAGGCCGGTGCGCCTTTATCCCGATCATCAATAAATCTACCGGATTGCCCGTCATATAACGAAGGATTGCCGAAACAGGTTTTATTCTGTTACTTGCCTAATTATTAGGTAGCAAAAATAAAACGACACTTCACTCATGGCCGATCCGGACTCACATTCAATATTACAAATTTTCTCCGGCATGGTTCTGGCTTTCTTTTCCCGCGCCATTACCGGTGTCCGGCCAATTTGGAGCGGCACTGTCCCCTCGCGCAAACAGCGTATTTATTTTGCCAATCACACCAGCCACGGCGATTTCATTTTGCTGTCCTCATCGCTGCCAATGGGCGAGCGGGCGCGAACCCGCGCCGTTGCCGGAGCAGATTACTGGAACAGCAATCGCCTGCGCCGTTTCATTGCGACACGCCTGCTTGGAACAGTGCTGGTGGAACGCAATTGGATTGAGCGCAATGAAGACCCGTTGCTGGTGATGTTGCGCGCAATCGACAGCGGCCAGTCGCTGATCTTCTTCCCTGAAGGCACCCGCAATATGACAGAAGAGCCGCTGCTGCGTTTTCGCGCCGGTCTTTATCACCTTGCCAAAGCGCGACCGGATGTGGAACTGGTGCCCTGCTGGATCGAGAATATGTCCCGTGTCTTGCCAAAAGGCACATTTCTACCGGTGCCATTATTATGCCGTGTGATTTTCGGCACCCCGCTGCAATTGCAACCGAGTGAGGAGCGCAAGGTATTTTTACACCGCGCTCAATCCGCCTTGCTGACCCTCAGTCCGCAATCTCAGGGAGAATGAAGTGAGCGAAGAAACCAATCTTCTCCTGATCGGGCTTATCGCATTATTGTCTGTGGCAAGCCTTGCTGCCGCCCTGATCAGCTGGCGCAGCGCGAAGCCGCTGCCATCCACGCTCAGCAATATCAATGCGCGTATCCGTGCATGGTGGATCATGATCGCCGCGATCACCATTGCTTTTCTGTTTGGCAAAGCCGGTGTGGTTATTCTGTTCGGACTGGTTTCGTTTGCAGCGCTTCGGGAATATGTGACCCTGACCCATACGCATCGCAGCGACCACTGGCTGCTGCTCGGTGCCTTTCTCATTGTCATTCCGGTGCAATATTATCTGGTCTGGGTGGAATGGTACGGGCTCTATTCCATTTTCATTCCCGTTTATGTGTTTCTCGCCATGTCGGTGCTGACAGCACTTTGGGGCAATACCAGCCGGTTTCTCGAGCGTATTTCCGAGCAGCAATGGGGCATCATGCTCTCGGTCTATTGCATCAGTCATGTGCCTGCACTGGCAACATTGCATATTGAAGGCTTTGAAGGCCGGCAAATGCTGCTGATCGCCTTTCTGATCGCTGTAGTGCAGGGCTGCGATGTGCTGCAATTCATTTTCGGTAAATTATTCGGCAAACACCGCATCTCGCCAAAAGTATCACCATCCAAAACATGGGAAGGTCTGATCGGTGGCGTAGCAAGCGCGTCTTTACTGGGGGCAGCGCTGTCATGGCTCACTCCCTTCTCGCCACTACAGGCAGGTGGCCTAGCAGCTATTGCCTGTATTATGGGCTTTTTCGGTGGACTGGTTGCTTCCGCAATCAAACGTGACCGCGGCGTTAAAGACTGGGGCCATATGATTGAAGGCCATGGCGGCATGATGGATCGTGCTGACAGTCTGGTTTTTGCTGCCCCTGTGTTCTTCCATCTGATCCGTTATTTCTGGACATAAATACCAAAAATCAGGGCATTTCCAATATTTAACGCTATTGGAAATGCCCTCACTTTATTGCAAAACCGCTCCGCGAAACAGATTCCAGGAAGCACGGCGCTCAGCCAAAAAACGCCCCGGCGGTGTGCCGACAGCTTTACGGAACATTGTCACAAATGCGCCTGCGCTTTCATAGCCCAGATCAAATGCGACCGATTGAATAGACCGCCCCTGTGTGAGCAATTGCACACCGGTAATCACATGCAACTGTCTGCGCCATCGCCCGACACTCATGCCGGTTTCATGGCTGAACAACCGGCTCAGAGAACGCTCGCTCATACCGATACGATGCGCCCAAACCTCCAGTGTTGCGTGGCTTGCAGGATCATCCAGCAACATATCAGTCAGCTTGCGTAAGCGATTGTCCGCCGGTATCGGCAGATGCAACTGCTCCAATGGTGCAGCCACCAACTCGTCCAGCAGCACACGAATGAGCCTGCCTTCAGCGCCGTCTTCATCATAATATTCGTCGAAACCTGCCGCCTTTTCCAGCAAGCTTTGCAACAAAGGCGACACAGACACACTGCAACATATATCCGGCAAGCCATCCATAATATCCGGTTCGACAAACAGGCCGAAACCACGCACTTCGCCGGTACTTCTGGCTTTATGCGGCAGGCCGCCCGGTATCCAGACCGCACATTGCGGCGGCACAACCCAGACACCGCTATCCGTTTCAACCGTCACCACGCCGCTGGCACTGAATAAAAGCTGTGCTTTACGATGCGAGTGGCGCGGGAACTCCCAGCCGTCCACCACCATCGACAAGCCCATAACAACCACCGGACGGTTAATCTGATCCGGCAATGCATAATCAGGAAAACTCGTTGTAAAAAACATGAAATCACCGTTACTCTGATGATAATCCTAAAAGTTCATAGGCCTGACGCACGGCATCATCGCGGTTATCCGTGACGATCATCGGGTGACCCCAGAACTTACCATAAATGACGGAGAAAGCTTTTGCAGCGAGCCGTTTGACCGAACTCTGCTCCACATAATACATCGCCTTCACGTAATCGCGTAAATCAACTTTGTGCTGCTTCATCCACAAAGAGACAGCACGACGATCGGCAACACTTTCGCCCGGATCCTTGTCGAAATCCGCACCGCCTGCGAGAAACACAAAGGCTTGTTTGCGTTGCAGGCATTGCTCAAAAATCTGCAATGTCTCTTCAATGGTCTGCTTACCTTCACCGGAATAATCCATCTTTACCAACGGAAAATCCTGAATATCAATCTGCATATTCTGCCTCATCGATCGTGATGCCAGCATGTATTTCCGCTTCTATTCGAAACTAAGAATAGTCTGGCATTCAAAAACATGAGTTACTTTGTATAGTTTTATCATACTGGCGTCATTCTGTCATGAGGCCATAAAATATTTCATTCAGGCCACATAAATGCACCTGAAATACAAAACGCCGGTCTGTAATAATCAAACCGGCGTTGAAAGTTTTTCTCTGAAGAGAAAAATCAGGTGATTTCAATATGCGGTTTCAACGGCATATCATCGTGTAAAGGCACAGTCTGGCGCTCAATCATGCGATGGACACGCGGCTTTTCCGGCCCCTTATGCAGCGACAGCAATTTCTCTGAAACAGCCGCATCCGCATAGGTCCGGCGCTGATTATGGCGGACATATTCCACCCATGTCGGCACATGATAGGTTTCCGTCCAGATATCCGGATTTTCCAGATCGCGCAGCAAGGCCCATTGTTGGGCACCATCACGAATACGGATACGACGACGCGCAACCATCGCCTCCAGAAATGCATGAACATTATGCTGCTCGATATGATAATCGACCATCACCATAATCGGACCACTACGCGGACGAATGTCCAGACGCAGTTCCGGCTCGGCAAATGAGTTGAGCGGGTCAAGATTGAGTTTGTCAAATTCCGGCAGCTTAAAGACCAGACCGATCAGCGCCCCACCAACCAGCGTGAAAGCGGCAACACTCAGTGCTGTTTCAGGGCCATAGCCATCAGCCACCGAACCCCAGAGCCAGCTACCGGCTGCCATGCCGCCGAATGTGGCGGTCTGGTACAGCGCCAAGGCACGTCCCACCACCCAACGCGGCGTAGACAATTGCACGGTGACGTTGAACAGCGACAAAGCCAGCACCCATGAAGCACCGGCAGGCAACAGCAAAAGACAGCTTAAAATAACCGAGTGGCTGTAGGACAGCAGATAAACACTGATACCAAAGGCGATAAATGCACCGCGGACAATTGTTTCATTGGCAAATTTTTCGCGCAGCTCACCGGAGGTGAAAGCACCGGCGATCGCACCAAGACCAAAAGCACCGAGCATAATACCATAGGTCAATGCTGTACCTTGCACCAGATCGCGGGCGACCAGCGGCAGCAGAGCCAGCACAACAATGGCTGACAGGCCGAACAGGAAGCCGCGAAACATTACTTTGATCAGGTTCGGCGACATCGAAACATAGCGCAGACCGGCAGAAACGGCACGACCAAAGGTCTCACGTGGCAGCGTGGATTTTGCAACCTGCGGCTTCCAGCGCAGCAATGCAATAATCAGCGGAATATAGCTGACAGCATTGATAATAAACGCAAAAGCAGCACCGGCAACAGCAACGATAAAACCACCAATAGCCGGGCCGATACTGCGCATAGCATTAAAGCTCATGCTGTTGAGCGCCACAGCCCCCGGCAAATCAGAGCGCGGTACAATATCGCCCATTGAGGCCTGCCATGACGGATTGTGCAAAGCACCACCGCAACCGATCAGAAAGGTGAAGCTCAGCAGCAACCATGGCGTGAGCCAGCCCATATAGCCGAAAATCGCCAGCATCAGCGACACCAGCAACATCATAAACTGCGCGATCAGCATGATACGGCGGCGGTCAAAATTATCGGCCAAAGCACCGGCAAACAGCGAGAAAAACATCACCGGCAAAGTAGTGGAAGCCTGCACCAGCGCCACCATATTGGAGGATTGCGCGATGGTGGTCATCATCCAGCCCGCGCCCACCGTCTGGATCAGTCCGCCTAAATTGGATGCAAGCGTTGCAGTCCATAAAGAACGAAAAGCTTTATGTTTAAACGGGGCTAAAGGCGATACACTTTGCGACACCGCAGAATTTCCTATCCGAAGCAGAAGCTCCATCATGCATGGTTCGGTATAATATTAAACTGAAAAATTTAAACAGCCTGTAAAATCAATGTGCAAGCCGCAAATATCCCCTCTGCGTCTAACATAGGCAACATTGAAAAAAGACGTACTGGCTATTTTGACGCAACTGTGATTTTCTTTATGACAATAAAAAACCTGCCGGACTAATCCGGCAGGCTGATGTGTCCGACACTGACCAGCAATTCTCAAAACTTGGCGCTTGCACCAAAAATGAAACTGCGGCCTTTGCCTGAATATTCGTTCTCACCCAGCGGGCCTGAAACGGCGACGCGATAATTTTTATTCGCCACATTCTCAACCGAGAAGAACAATTCCGCATTTTCTTTCAGTTTGTAGGAACCGTAAAGATCGTAGAGAACATAGCTTGGCAGGGCGAATTTCTGCCCAAAATCTGTACCAAAACCGGCATAGCTGCTTTTGCCGAAATAACGTGCCTGCGCGCCTAAAGTGAGCGTCTCGTCAAACAGACGGAAACCGGCATCAAGCGTGCCATACTGATCCGGTATCATAAAGGCATCGCCGTTCCCTGCACCGGCACCTTCCCCGATCGGCTGATCAGTCTTGGCATGGGTGTAAGAAACATTGGTGTAGAAGAAGCCGAGATCGTAGCTGCCCTCCACTTCCCAGCCATACATCTTGGTCTTACCCGGACGGTTAATCCACATCGCTGTCGGGCCACGGTTCGGCACATCCACAAAGTCATTAACGACAAAGTTTTCGATACTATTATGGAAGAAGCCGGTTTTCAGACGGAACTTATCACCGCTGCGCAACAAGCCGTTTTCGGTCAGGTTCACACCGATATCCCAGCCTTTGCTATATTCCGGCTCAAGATTGAGATTATTGGCAATACCGCTACCCAGCCCCGCACCGATCGGGATCAGCGAGAAGAACATTTCCTGCACAGTCGGCGGACGGAATGTATGGGCATAGGTCGCATAAAGCTCCACGCCCTGATAAGGCTGCGCTGTTACAGAAACCTTCGGCAGCCATTTACCGCTGCTGCGCTCTATATCCTTGTTACCACAAACAGGCCCGCCTGCAGGGCAATCGCCCGTACCCGCCGCATAGGCTGGCTGGAAACCCTCAACATTCCAATGATCGTAACGCAGACCACCTGTGAATGTGAACATGTTCCACGACAGGGTCGCATCGGTGAAACCACTGGTTTTCTTCAATGTTCCGGGAGGATTGGCACCGCGATAATTATTGATCAGATATTCGTCGCTGCTCAGAGAACCGCCATAGAACAGGCTGAGTTGCACATCTTCCGCCAGCACGGCTTTACTGGTGTTGGAAATATCAAAACCATAACCGCGATCATCTGTCTTACGGCCACGATAACTGCCGCCGGTTGCCGCATAGTCCATATTGGTGCGGTTGTAATAGGCATTCACCTTCAGATCGATCCAGTCATTATCATCCGGTGTGTAGGCATAATTAGCAGTATAGGATGCGTTTTTCAGATCCTGCTCGTAATTCGCATAGACAAAGCGGTTTTCATACCAGCGGGCACCAAGCTTAAGATTATGCTCTGAGGATGGCGCAAATTCCAGTTTGAGCAATCCGCCGCCCGGACGATTGGTGGCATCGCGTCCACCATCCACATAAACACCGTCGCCGTTTTTAAATGTGCCATAAGACGTACGGGCAAAAGCACCAAGCATACTGACATTACTGGACGGATCACTGTTCAGATTTGCGCGCGCCGCTCCTGCCAGCATACCGGAGCCACCAAAACCATTAGTTCCGGCTTTCCAGCGCGTGAGCACGCCAACATCATGACCGGGCAAAACAATATCATCAAAGTCAAGCGTGCGGAAATTTGCGGCACCGCTTAGCGTACCCATACCGGCAGCGCCACCGACGGCGCCTTTGCGTACGTCAATACCGCCCAGCAATTCCGGCTGGACATACAACAATGTCCCGCCGGAAGACGCATGCCCTGCCACATTGCGGAATGTCTGCGGCACACCATCGATCATCGCATTCACACGACCGAAACCACTCATACCGCGAATATTCACCTCAATACCGGGCTGGCTGCTTTGCTGGCGCGTAAAGACACCCGGTGTCGAGCGCAATGCAGCCTGCGCATCGCCGCCAAACCGCTCCTGCAATGCATCACTGCTCACAGAACTGACCGGCGCAGGTGTGCGGTAAACACCATCACCTTGTACAAAAGCACCATTCTGACCACCACTGATCGTAATGGTCTGCAATTGTGTGGCAGTCAGTTCGGTTTGTGCGGCCGTCTTGTCTTTGACTGTTTTTTGTTCCTCGGCCTGAGCGGGAGACACCAAAGAGAAACCGGAAACACTTAAAATCGTACCCGCAAGAGATGCATGCAGACAGCGCCTGACAACAGACATAGTACCCCCTTTGGCAGGCGGACAGCATCCATCCTGCCATGACATTCATGACAATTTTTGAAAGACAGCGATAAGAGGATGATTTTCACTCTTATGACCGGAAATAATAAACATGATAAAAAGAGTCAAGTTTATATTGCCCGCAATTTTATCGCGCATTTGTTCTCTGGCCGGACTGATAAATTCCCGTCAAAATCATTCCGTCTGGCACTGAGGCTGGTCAAAAGCCGGAAACGAAGTTACAGCTATTTCATCCGGTAAGAATCCGCTTCAGCCAAGTCTTTGTACATCTGAAAGGTCTTATTGAGTGGCCACTTATGTGGGGCGCAGTCGGGGATATTTTAAAAAAGCGGGACAATATTTGCCATGAGTGAAATCAGATTTTTACAGCAGGCGGATATGCCGGATGTCACCCGACTATTCCAAAAGATTTTTCAAAACAGTAGCAACCAGCCTTCTGCAGCTTTGAGCAAATATCTGCAGCGTCTCTATATCGGCTTTGCCGGTGAGACAGAGCCTGCCTCAAAGATTCTGCTGAATGATCAGGGCGTCATTTGCGGCTTCATCGGGGTCAATTATTTTGACTATTTGCAAGATGGGCAGCTTCTCAAAGCCGCAATGGTCGGCTCGCTGATGGTCGACAATCATGAACAGGATCCGCTGGGCGGTGCCAAGCTGATGCGCAGCCTTCTTGATGATCATTACGATCTGATCCTCACCGAAACAGCGAGTGAAACCACAGCCGCAATGTGGAAGAAACTCAATGCTGTTCAGCTCACCGATTATAGCCTCGACTGGCTGCGGATTATCAGCCCGCTTAAATTTGCCGTTGAGACCGCCGGTTCAAAACTGGGGCTGCTGAAGCTCTTTCGTCCTGTTGCCGGCTTGATCGACCAGCGCAAGCGCAATGCCATGTCGCATAATAGTTTGCGATGGTCAGGCACACCGCACAACTGGACTGCCGGACAGGCACTGCAATGCCAGCAAATTGATACGGCAGAATTCACAGCGCTTTATCATCAGTTCAGCGCAGATTTTGCCAGCCGTCCGCAATGGCAGGAAGCTCAATTCGCTGCACGGTTACAGGATGCGTTGCAGAAGCCGGATTATGGCCAGCCCTTTATGGTGAAAGCAGCAACTAAAACCGGCAAGACTATCGGTCTGTTTCTCTACCATTTACAGAGCGGCGGCACTGCAAGAGTGCTGGAGCTTCTCAGCCACCCCAAGGCTGCAAGCCAGACCATTGATGCACTGATCCATCACGCAGCCCAAAACGGCGCCGCAGCCATTCGTGGACGTACCCAACCGCTGATGATGGAAGCCATGCTCGGCAAACGCATTGCCTTTACGCATCTCGCCTCCACCATGGTCTGGGCAAAAGATCCTGCCATGCTGGAACACTTTGAAACAGGCCGCGCCCAACTCAACGGCATTGCCGGAGAGCATTGGAGTTGCCTCAGCGGGCATCCGCTTTAAATAACAAGAAACCACCTTTAGAGCATTTCCAGCAAAAGTGCGAAGCGGTTTTGCGTCGGATAATGCGTAAAAACAAATAGTTACAGCGGTTCCAACGATTCAGTCTTAACTGGAACCGCTGTAATACCAAGGCGGCTCTAGATGCTGACGCATCACGCATTGAAAAAGTTCAATCGCCACTCAGGCTTAACTAAAACTCCATGAGCCATACTCATGGAGTTTTAGTATAAGGCGGTTCTTTTATTATTTCAGAAAATCTGCCACCGGTTCAACCAGCAGCGGCGGCTCATGCAGTGCCTTGGTGGTTTTACGCTTGGCAGTAATATCCGCCCAGACATGCTGTACCTGTGCCTCACTCAAATTGGCAGCCTTTGCAGTGTCCGCAACGCTGATGCCATGGTTCAGTGCATAGAGACACAAATCCATCAGATAATATGGTAGCGAGAAATAGAACTCTTCCTGCGTCTGTGCCAGTGAGAAAGTATCCGTCGTCGGCGGACGCTTGCGAATATCTTCCGGTACACCGAGATATTCCGCCAGTTGATAAACCTGCGTCTTGTAAAGATGCGCAATCGGCTTCACATCTGCCGCACCGTCGCCATTCTTTACGAAAAAGCCCTGATCATATTCCAACCGGTTTGGTGTGCCCACAACCGCAAAATTCAGGCGGTCAGCATGATAATATTCAAACTGCTTGCGGGTACGCTGCTTCATATTGGTCGCGGCCACAATGCCCAGATAAGCCTCCGGTGTCAGACGGATTTTCTCCTGCTGACCATCCGGCGACTGCACAACCAGTGACGAAATATTATAGCCGCCATTTTCCGCCGCATTGTTGATCACCAGCTTGGAGGCCCAGCCCTCGCCATAAGAAGGCACCACCGAGCGGATAAAGTCATCACGACGACGATAACAACCCATCGCAGCCAATGCAGGCCCGATATCCTCAATCACTGTCTGCACGCCGTAAGTCGCTGCCAGTTTCTGCCCGAGCGCAAGGCTCAGCGGATCGGAGTCATTCTCCGGCATAAAAATTCCGAACACCTTATCCGCGCCTACAGCCCGCACCGCCAATGCTGTGCTGACACTGGAGTCAATGCCGCCGGAAATGCCGACGACCAGACCGCGACGGCGCAGGCCGCGCAACTGACTGCGCAAGGCAACCGTAATTTTTGCCACTTCCGCTTCCGCATCAATTACCAGTGTCTGTGCAGAAAATTCTTGCATCTTACTCATCCTGAAACTGCCTGTATTGTTTGGCCAATATTTCCGCCGCAAGACGACGACTGACTTTACCTGTATCCGTGCGCGGCAGTTCATCTGCAATCAGCACAAAGACCGGCACCATATAATCTTCCAGATTTTGACGGCAGAAGCGGATAATATCCTTATCATTCAATGCCGTATCATTCGTGGTCACAAGTGCTGTAATCGCCTGCCCCAGCATCACATCCGGCACACCTGCCACAACGGCCTCACGGATCGCGGGATGGCTGTAAAGCACTGTCTCGACCTCTTTGGGCGGCACTTTTTCGCCGCGCGATTTGATAATATCATCTTTGCGGCCAACAAAATAATAATATCCGTCCACATCCATCCGCAGCAGATCGCCGGTATGCAGTACCTTTTCCCAAGGGTTGCGTCCTGTACGCAGCACTTCTGCACTGGCCTCCGGATTATTCCAATAGCCCTGCATCACATTAGGGCCGCGCACAACCATTTCACCCGCTTCACCAACAGCCACCGGTTGGCCTTGTTCATCCACCAGATAAACTTCACTATTCGGCAGTGCGAGACCAACAGATTCAGGCTTTTGGCTGATCATCTGCGGCGGCAGCCATGTGCAGCGCTTGCACTCAGTCAGCCCGTACATGGAGTAAATTTCCGCATCAGGAGTAACCCGCTGCAAAAACGCAATATGCGGCACCGGCAGTTGCGCCGCCGTATTGGTAATGAAGCGCAGATCCGGCAAAAAACCAGCCGTCAGATCTTTCATTTGCATCATGATTGCCGACATTGTCGGCACAATCGGAAAACCTGTTACCTTCTCCGCCCGCATCAGATCAAAGACCGCCTGCGGAAAGGCGAAGGACTTCTCCAAAATCAGCGTTGCGCCAAGCTTGATGGCCATCAGCAACTGATAAAGCCCGTAATTGAATGACAGCGGCAATACCGAAAGAATAATATCATCCGCTGTGTTCTTCAAAAGACCTGTCAGCGAGGTCGCAGCCGCATCAATATTGCGGTGTGTCATCATCACGCCCTTCGGGCGGCCGGTTGAACCGGATGTATAGATCAGCATCGCCAGATCAATATCGATACCGCCGTTTACAAGCCGTGTGCTATCAGGCTGAGGCGTAACGGCCTCCTCAAACGACAGGCAGGCGCGCTTTGAGCGGCTCGGCCCCTGCACTGCAATGACCGAAGGAATCTTTGAAAAAGCCTCAGCCTCATCAATCACCGGCAATAATTTCGCCTGTGTCAACAAAAGCGATGGCGTACAATCATTGAGAATATAACCAAGCTTATCCGCTTTGGTTGATGGGTTTACCAATGTGAAAACCGCACCAGCCTTGAGAATGGCAAAAACCGAAATCGCCGCCTGCCAGCAATTATCCATGAAGATAACAACACGGTCGCCGCGCTGCACGTTCTGTGCCAGCAGATATTGCGCCAGAGCTTCGGTCTTTGCATCAAACTCCGCATAAGTCAGACGCACTTGTCCTGTGACCAGCGCGGTTTTTTCACCGGTGTTTTGTGCATGCGCTCTAAGGTAGTTCTCAATACGCATCGTGAATGCCTTTTATCAGGCAGCCTGGCGGGCAGTCACAAAACTGACGATCTTTGCCACGCTATCGAGATTGGCCGGAACAATGTCGGCATCCGCCATTTTCACACCGAAGGCCTCATCAATAAAAGCAATCAGTTCCAGCACACCGGTGGAATCCATAATATCATTATCAATCAGCGAGGCATCATCTTCCAGCACATAATCCGTGTCGCCAAAAAGGAAGTTCTCAACAATGAAATCACGCAGACGAATTTTGATTGTATCACTCATAGTCATATCCTGTTTCAATCACCCGCAGATGCCGCATCAAGCAACAGCCCGAGGGTTCTCTAAAGTAAGTCTGTAAAATAAAATTCTCTGCTTTCTCTCTTAGCTTATTTATTTAACAAAGAGACCTATAGATTTAACATTATCTGCATTATTTGAAGAAATTAGTAAATTTTTGCAGCCACAACTGCGTTGAAAGAATACCTATATAGGCCGTATTGTCGCGGAAACCACTCAATCCCTGCCCTTTATTCTTTTCATATAATTTAGACACAGCTTTCGCGTTAAAATATCCGCTTTCCTGAATGCGACTCTCGCCCATCAGTTCACGGACATAATCCTTCTCACCTTTGCCGGTAAAAGACTGGCTATCCGGCGCACGATAAGGCTGTTTCTGACGCTGCAACACCTCAGCCGGAATCCGCGTTTTCGCCACACGACGCAGTAAATATTTCTCGGTAAGACCATGCAGTTTCAATGAAGGGTGGAGTTTAGCGGCAAATTCCGACAGGCGATAATCCAGAAACGGAAACCGTGTTTCCACACCATGCGCCATGGCCATCCGGTCTCCCTGACTGGAGAGAATATAGGATGGCAGCAAAAACCGACATTCCAGATATTGCGCCTGATGCAATTCATGCCAATGGCCAAAGCGTTCCGGCAATTTTGCAGCCAGTTCTTCGCCCACATCATAATCGCCGATTTCACGCTTCAGATCGGCTGAGAAAAATAGTTTCGCCGCTCCCGTCGCTTTCATGCGCGGCCGGTGCGAATAGAGCGGATCGGCCAGATCATTGCCGTGAACGCCAAAAAATGCCGCCAGCGTCTCCGGCGTTTGCGCCTGCAACCCCGGCAAATAGGGATAGAGCCTGCGGAACAATTGCGGCCTGATCTGTGACTGCGGTTGCCGCGCACAAAAACGTCGGACTTTGGCTTCGCGGAAAATATCATAGCCCGCAAAGACCTCATCCGCGCCCTCTCCGGTGAGCACAGCTTTCATCCCGCTATCGCGCACCAGTTGTGCCAGCCGGTAAAGCGGTGCCGGTGCGGTGCGTACCAGCGGCGCTTCTGCTGCTGCAATCACATCGGGAAAAATCGTGGCAATATCATCATCCGCAATAGAGATCGAATGATGTTGCGTGTGCAGTGCCTGCGCCACCATTTGCTGATAGCGGCTTTCATCATAATCCGCATCGGCAAAACCAACAGAAAAACTGTGCAATGCACCTTTTGCCAGCGGTTGCGCAAAGGCCGCGATCAGCGATGAATCCAGCCCGCCGGAAAGATAGGTGCCAACCGGCACATCGGCTTGCAGCCGCAAGCCTGTTGCATCCTGCAACAGGGCTTCCAGTTCTTCTGCAGCTGCATCAGCATTGGTGATCATGGCATCATGGCGATCCGGATAGTCCAGCTCCCAATAACGGCTGATCCTGATGCCATTGGCATCACAGATCATCATATGTGCGGGTTCAAGTTCAGAAATATTGCGGAATGCCGTGCGCGGTGCAACCGGCGCCCAAAGCGTGAAAATCTGATCAAGCGCCAGTGGGTCAAGCTCCGCCTGCACAGCAGGCACACGCAACAATGCTTTGATTTCCGAGGCGAAATACAACACATCGTCAACATGCGTATAGAATAGCGGGCGTACACCAAGGCGATCACGCGCAATAAACATCCGCTGCTGCTGTGCATCCCATAAAGCAAAAGCAAAATCGCCGTTCATATGGCGCAGACAGTCCGTGCCATAACGCGCATAGAGCTGCAGGATGACCTCTGTATCACTATGGGTTCGAAACCGTGCGCCTTGCGCTTCGAGATCACGGCGCAATTCTGCATGATTGAAAATCTGGCCGTTGAAAACAAGACTATGCTGGCGGTCATGGCTGTGCATCGGCTGCTGACCATCGCTGATCCCGACAATGGAGAGGCGTTTATGGCCGAGTCCTGCACCTTGTAGGACCACCGCACCCTCTTCATCAGGTCCGCGATGGGCAATCATATCAGTCATCTGCCGCAATAAAACATCCGGCGCCTGATCTGTTATCCGCCCGACATAACCCGCTAAACCGCACACAGCAACGCCCTCACCAGCTACAGAAGACGAGAACAAGCCAAAGAAATCACAATCCGTGCTTGCCAGAAAAACCCCGCCTGACATAATCTTGTACCGCAGAGACCGGCTTATAGCCAAACAGGATTTCAAAAAACCTTGCCGTAAATACAAATATATCCGTACAGAGTTAACGGATATTACCTCGCATTCCCGCATAAACACAGACAGGCTGTCATGCAGCGAAAACTAACTTTATCCCAGCTGGAGCTGCTGCTTGCCATTGCCGGTTGCGGTTCAATCGGCAAAGCGGCGCGTCAGCTGCATCTCACACAATCTGCCGCCAGCCAGTCGCTCGCCTCGCTCGAAAAGGTGCTCGGACTGCCGCTTTTTACCCGAACCGCAGCAGGTGTCAGCCCGACAGCCTTTGCGCAAAGCATTCTGCCCGATGCCCGCAATGCGATTGATGCGGCACAACGGATTGTGAAATCGGCAGAAACAGCAGAGCAACACCAGCGCCGTCACCCGCACCGCTTCAGCATCGCTGCTATTCCAAGCATTGCCGAAACGTTACTGCCGCAATGGAGCAAGCAATTGCAGCGTCTGTTTCCCGGGCTGGAAATTTCGCTCTATCAGGGCACTCATCTGGAAGTGCGCGATTGGGTCAAACAAGGGATTACCGATAGCGGCATCACCGCTCTGGCGCAGCATTTGGCGGATGATCTCATACACCAGCCATTGCAACAGCAAGAATTGCTCGCTGTTATCCGCCGCGATGCACCGCTTATGCGCCAGAACAAACTGACATTAAGCGATGCTGCACAGCAAACCATCATCATGGCCGCAGGCTCCGAACATATTATGCTGCCGCTGTTTCAGGAAGCCAATCTGGCTGAACCGCAGACTATCATCACACAGGATGTGCCGACTGCGCTGAATATGGTGCGGCAGGGACTGGGCATCACCATTCTCGCACGCGAAACCTTTCCGCAGGCAGATTATCGTGATCTGCGGTTGCGCTCACTGGAACCTGCTTTATTCCGAACATTGCAGCTGATTGCCCAGAAGAACAATCCGCATCCGGCAATTTATGAAGCGCTGGCAACAATAATTATGGCCAAGAGCAACCAGTCATAAGCCGAACTTATGTGCAATCTGATCGGTTTTAATGACCGCTCTAATCTTTAATCATGCCACAGGCAGGTCTTCATAACAGGAGACCACAATGTCAGCGGGTACAACACGTTCCGATCATCTTTCCTTGTCACAGCAAGCCGCGCCCTCACGTTTTACGGCGCTTTTATGGGGGTTGCTCGGCCTGTGCATCTGGTCCGGCTCTTTCGTCCTCACCCGCTTCGGGGTTAAATCCAACCTCACCGCCTATGACATTATCGCTTTACGGTTCAGTACCGGCGGTTTGCTGTTATTACCGGTGCTGTTCAAAACAGGCTTAGGTCTCGACCGGCTGGGGCGCAGCGGCTTTATTCTACTGGTCTGCGGTGCCGGTGCTCCCTATGCCCTGCTCACAGCAATCGGCCTGCGTTTTGCGCCAGCCTCACAGGCTGCCGCTCTCACTCCCGGACTGATGACCGTATTGGTAGCCTTGTTCGGTATATTTCTGCTCAAGGAAATGCTGCCAAAACGTGGATGGTTCGGTATTGCGCTGATCCTTACCGGTGCATTTGCGGTTGCAAGTCAATCTTTTGAAAGCGGACAATCTTACGGGCATCTGGCATTTTTAACCGCTGCAATTCTCTGGGCAGCTTTTGTGATTGCCGTGCGGCGCAGCGGCATTTCTGCCCTTCACGCCACCGCTATTGCAGCGGTTATTTCTGCAATTTTCTATATGCCGCTTTATCTCGTCTTTTTCGACAAAAACATCACCACCGCCCCGTTGAATGACATTCTGACACAGGCCATTTATCAGGGCATATTCACTACAATCATCGGACTGGTTGCCTTTAATCGTGCGGTCGCAGGGCTTGGCGCTGCGGCAGGATCTGCATTGTCATCGCTGATCCCCGTTGTCACCATGATTTTAGGCATCATCTTTCTGCAAGAAATGCCGTCACTCACAGAACTTATTGCAACACTCCTGATTATCAGCGGGGTATTATGCCTCACACTGATCCGAAAACCACGCTGATGATTTGTTTCAACCATTGACCTTACTCAAAACTCCCCCCCGCTTTTCCGAAAATGCTTTTTATTTTCGTTTTCCCATCACAATTGCGCGGGACAGACCGGCATGAGGTGCCTTTTAGCTTCAAATCCGGCGAAGTTTGCTTTACAAGAACGCACGAAATCATTGCAAAAAAATCTCTGCCTTTTCGCAACAAAGTGACAAGATAGGGACAGCGGGCAAAGAGGCATAAGTTGCGCAGCAACATCTGCCTTCCCTGCTTTTGGTAAGGAAAAACAGATGTCTAAATTTCAGCTCTCCCGCCGCCAAACTCTTGCAGGGCTCAGTGCAGCCGGTGCTATGTCTGTATTCGGCGCTCCGTTTTCCTTAAGCGCCAGAGCGCAAGACGCGCAAATTAAAGCTGTTCTCGGCATTATCCGCCTTGCCAGTCAGGCACCGAGCTTCATCGCGATGGAACGTGGCTATTTCAAAGCTGAAAACCTCGACATGGAATTCAAATATTTTGAAGCTGCACAGCCGATGGCCGTTGCTATTGCCGGTGGCGATGTCGACTATGGTGTCACAGCCATGAGCGGCGGCCTGATCAATCTGGCTGAAAAGAATGCTGTTAAAGTAATCGGCGGCTCTTTGCAGGAAGAAAAAGGCCTCGCAGGCCAGATCATTCTTGCCTCGAATAAAGCCTATGAAGCAGGTCTCACCGAGCCGAAACATCTGGCAGGTAAGAGCTTCGGCATCACCACCGCCGGTTCGTCCTTCCATTTCATGGCTTATAAAATTGCCAAGGCGAATAATATTCCACTGTCTGAAATCACTCTGCGTCCACTGCAGAAGGTCGGTGCTGTTGTCGGCGCTCTGACCTCCGGCCAGATTGATGCTTGGGCTATCCAGCCGAGCATTGCCAAGAAAATGATTGCAGAAGGCGCGGCCAAGCAGATCGGTCTGGTATCTGATGTTGCTCCTGACTATCAGGTGACAACTGTTTTCACTTCGACCAAGAATGCTGCCGAAGAACGTGTGAAAACAGAAGCCTTCATCCGCGCTTATTCCAAAGCCATTGATGACTATAATGCGGCACTGGTTGACAAAACCGCCTCTGCTGAAGAAGTCGATGCGATTGCAAAATTCGTCCACAAATATGTGGAAATGGATTTGCCGTTTGAACAGGCTAAAGCCAATCTGGTCAATGGCGCGATGCGTATCAACAAAGGTCTTGCACTATCGCTCGGTTCTGTGACCGAACAGCTGAACTGGTTTAAAGACGAGAAAATGGTGAAAGATACCATTACGTCTGAAATGCTGTTTGACACCAGCTACGTCAAAACCATCTGATCTGAAGTCTTTTCAGCCGGTACGGTTTATCCTGCCGGCTGTTTCCCGCGAATGATCAGGGCCCGTAGCGATAGAGCATTTCCAGTTTTTTAATTCAGACGAAATGCTCTGTCTTTTTGTTATACCGTGTATCTTATCCGAAAACCGTTTTCACTTTTCGGGATACACTTTAACCCTGCCGCCCTGACAAGAAGAAGTATAAACTGCATGGATTTGCTGTTAAAAAATGTCGGCCACCATTATGGCAAGGTCGAAGTTTTGCGTGATATCACGCTAGAGATCAATCAGGGGCAGATTGTCTGTCTGATCGGCCCCTCCGGTTGCGGCAAATCCACATTGCTCCGATTTATCGGCGGCCTTGAGCAACCAACCTCAGGTCAAGTTTTACAGGTCGGAGAGCCTTCGCCTTCATCGCTCAATCCGCTGACCTATGTTTTTCAGCATTTTGCCTTGCTGCCTTGGCGTACCGTTGCCGGTAATATCCGGCTGGTGCTGGAAGATCATAAATTATCCTCATCAGAAATGGATACCATCATCTCTGATGTGCTGGCACGCACCCGCCTGTCTGACTTCGCCAATGCCTATCCCAAACAGCTTTCCGGCGGCATGAAACAGCGTGTGGCTATTGCCCGCGCACTGGCTGTGCGCCCTGATGTGATGTTGATGGATGAGCCGCTCTCCGCGCTCGACAGCCAGACCCGTGAATTGCTGATGGATGATCTGGTATCGCTCTGGACACGCCAGCCTTTCACCGCCGTTTATGTAACGCATAATCTGGCTGAAGCCGTCCGCCTCGGCCATAAGATTGTGGTGCTGTCACGCCGTCCGGGACGCATCAATCAGGTTGTGACAATCGACACACCGCTTGACCAGCGTCACCTCGCTGATCCGGTACTGGATGCCAAACAGCAAGAACTATGGGCTCTCATGCGCGATGAAGCAATGGCTGCGGATCAGGAGCTGCTGAAATGACAAAACCATCAGACAACCAGCAACAGGCAGTCGTCACCCGTCCGGTTCCGTTTCGCGGCGGTGGTTTTGCACCGGTTAAAGTACGCTTCATTGCGCCGATCCTGTTTGTCGTCCTGATCGTCCTTGCCGAGATCGGCACCCGCACAGGGTTCATTTCCAATCTCACTTTGCCGCGCCCTTCCGCAGTCTTCAACACCTTCTATCAGCTCTATGATACCGGCCTGCTCTGGAAGCATTTGCTGCCATCCCTGCAACGCCTGTTTATCGGTGCATCTATGGGAATTGCTGTCGGCGTCTTGCTCGGCACCATGATCGGGTTGTTTTCCTATGTGCGTGCCGGTCTCGTGCCACTGGTTGCTGCCATTTTTCCGATCCCGAAAATTGCCCTGCTACCATTATTTGTGATCTGGTTCGGTATTGATGAAATGTCGAAATATGCGCTGATCGCTTTCGGCACTTTCACACCAACAGTGGTCGCGACCTATGGCGCGGTTGATAATGTGGATCGCAGCCTGATCCGCATGGGACAGAGTTTCAATCTGAAATGGTGGTCGATTATTCGCAAGATCGTCTTGCCGGGTGCGCTGCCTGGCATTCTGTCGGGTTTACGCGTCTCTATTGCGATTGCCATTATTCTGCTGGTTGCCGCTGAAATGCTTGGCGCAGAATATGGTGTCGGTGCTTATATTCTGGAAGCCGGTTCGCTTTACGATCTCGAGCGCCTGTTTGCCGGGGTCACCATTCTTTCCGTGATGGGGCTGATTACCAGCTGGCTCATCGGCCGGATTGAGCATTATTTCCTCAGCTGGCGCTGACTTCATACTCATAAAAAAGCGCGGATAACTTCAGTTATCCGCGCTTTTTTATACGATTGGAAAACGACCTTTAATCAACCCATTTGGTACCGCTGTCCGCTGACTGGCAACCATAAGGCGGCAAGGTCTTTTGCCCGAAATTCTGTTTCAGCTGCATACAGCCCCAATGACGCAATGGTGCAGGCATATAAGACTGCAAGCTGATACCAACCTCATCAAACGGATCAGTCGTATTGGTCACATAGCTGTACCAACGCTGCCCCATGATGGCGACAACAGCAATCACAACAATCAATACTATCCGCAGTAACTTTTTCACGAAATTTCAGCCCTTATTTTCTTTGTGCAGCCCTGTTCGCGGACGCCAGAGCGATTTACGTCCATGTTGGATCGCAGTGTCGCTCTAGATTCCTTAGTTTGTCGCATTATCCCAGACTGTCCAAGTTGATCCAACTTGACTGTGAAATAGCCTAAATGCTCCATTTAGCTGCAACATGCTTCAGACAAACACAAAAGTCTAAAAAGAACCTTGTGACAGTGATAGGCCGCATCTTCAACTGCAAAAAGCCGGTAGCAAATTTTGCTACCGGCTTTTTCATTCAAACTTCACCCGATCTTAATAACGGGCGTCTTTCGGCTTTTTGCCATTCGGCCAGTCATTGACCTTACCGGCAAAGTCCGGACGCGGCATATGAGTGAAATATTCAGACACGTCCACTGCTTCCTGATCTGTCAGCATATCGCCCTGCCCAACCGGTGTATTCAGGTTCACACTGACAGGCATATTATATTTGACGAATGCCGCTGCTTTATAGGTACGTGCCATGCCCGCTCCAATATTAAAGCTGTCATCACCCCAGAGCGGCGGGAAAATATAATCGCCGAACTGGTCTTTCTTACCTTCACCGTCATTGCCGTGGCAGACCGCACATTGGGTTGCATAGATGCCTTTACCCTTAACCGGATCAGGCACCAGTGTTTCATCAATTGGCCCCGCACCGGCAACTTTCACCATGTGCTCTTTCGGCAAGCCCTGACCAAGCCACTTCATATAGGCGATCATGGCATTCATTTCTTTGGACTTCGGATCAACCGGTTTCCCGTTCATCGAACGCTGGAAACAACCATTGATACGCATGACCAGATTAACTTCCTTACCTGCCCGCGGCATAACCCGCGGATAGAAATTATAGGAGTTAATATAAGGTGCGCCCTTATCCAGCTTGCCCTGTGCCAGATGGCAGGAGTTACAGTTCAGACCTGCGCCGACATTATCCGGCATCAGACGCGCCGTTTCATTGAGCAGACGTTTGCCATACATAATGGCTTCAGCGTCCGGCTCTTTGGCGATCAGATCATCGCTCGGAATGGTGTATTTTCCGACGACTTTGCCATCTGCATCCACCACATCATAGGTCGGCAGCGGGGGAGCATCCACACGGGACGGCTTGACGATGAAGGTCCAGCCTGCGCCCGCAGCCGCAATTGTTACCACCAGAGCCGCAGCTGTTCCGATCCAGAATTGCTTACTCATTATTTTGCCTCCGGAACATAATGCACAGGTTTGTGCTCAATCAGATGCCGCATCCGCGCAATATCGCTGTCTTTGATATGCGAGCCGTGATTGCCCCAGCCATTACGGATAAAGTTCAGAATATCCGCGATTTCTTTGTTGGTGAGCTGAGCAAAGCCCGGCATCTTGAAGACCATCGGATCATGCGGCGTATCTGCCATTGCAGCGCCATCCAGTGTCAGCTGGATCAGCGAACTCGGATCTTCGGCAAAGACGATCGAGTTTCCGGCCAATGCAGGGAAGATACGGGCTGCACCGCGACCGTCCAGACGGTGACAGGCTGCACAATTATCGACGTAACCAACAGCACCCGGAGCGGAGAAGTCACCGGCACGCAGTGCCGCAGTTGTTACATCTTCTTTCGGTGTCCATTGCTGCGGATGACTGGCACGCGCAGGCAGGCTCTTCAGATAACGGGCAATCGATGTCAGATCGTCATCAGTCAGATATTGAGTACTGTGAGCAACAACATCGGACATACCACCAAAGGCAGCTGTACGGTCGTTACGTCCGGTTTTCAGGAAGTCGGTAATTTCTGCTTCAGCCCATGTGGAAAGACCGGTGCCTTCATCACGCAGGTTCTTCGCATACCAGCCTTCAAGAACAGAACCGGACAGATAATTGCCCTTCTTGTCATCACTGAGTGCTGTTTCCTGATAACCGATACCGCGCGGTGTATGGCAGGCGCCGCAATGCGCCAGACCTTCAACCAGATAAGCACCGCGATCAACCATCGCATCCATGCCGGTTGCCGATGTAAATTCCCGCGGCTGCGCAAAAGCCAGCTGCCAATAGGCTAGCGGCCAGCGCATATTCATCGGCCATGGCAAAGTGGAAGCCTGATTTTCCTGCTCGACATTTTCCACGCGCGACATGAAATAGGCATAGAGCGCTTTAATATCATCGTCTTTCACGACAACATAGGAAACGTAAGGCATAGCCGGATAGAGCGCCACACCGTCGGGGCGTACGCCACGACGGACAGCACGCTCGAAATCGCCGTAGCTATAATTACCAATACCGGTTTTCTTATCCGGCGTGATATTTGTTGAATAAATAGTGCCAAGCGGTGTCTGCATACCCAGACCGCCGGCAAATTCCTTGCCGCCCGGTGCAGTATGACACGCAATACAGTCACCGGCACGGGCAAGATATTCACCCTGCTTAATCAGTACCGGATCCTGAATATTGACTGTAGCTTCCTGCTTTGGCGCATACCAATGATGCGATGTAACCGCAATTGCATAGCTTGCGCCAAACAAGCCCAGACCGCAAAGGGCAAGCGTCTTAACAAGCTTCATGTTGAACTCCTGAGTCGTCTCTTTATTTCAATGTGAGATTCTCAGGAGTCTTTCTCATTGATTCAGATCAATGTTTATCGCCATTCACGATATTTATGTTCTAAAACGCCAGAAATAGAAGAATGTTAGTTTTTATGAGCGCAAATTCAAAGAAAATTATACTCAAAAACTGGTATTTTACAGTCACCTATCAGGTGACTGTGCCCCACTCTGTCCATGAGCCGTCATACAGACGGACATTTTCATAACCCAGCATATTCAAAGCAAGAAACAAGACGGCTGCAGTCACACCGGAACCGCAGGTTGTCACCACCGGCTTATCTTTTTTCACACCCTGTGCGTCAAACAGCAGCTTCATGGTATCGAGTGACTTAAAGCCACCATTCTCAACCAACGAGCCGAAAGGCATATTCTTCGAGCCAGGAATTGAACCGGAACGCACATTGACACGCGGCTCAGGCACGGCACCGGTAAAGCGCTCTGCAGAACGTGCATCAACGATATGTGCTTTCGCATGTTTGGCGATCAGCACCATTTCCTCGATAAAGACCACTTTGTCAACGGCATAATCAGGTTTGAACTCAACCGCTGCCGGTGCAGCTTTGCCACTTTCCGTTTCAAAACGCTCCGCCTGCCATGCAGCAATACCGCCGCGTAAAATATGCAGTTTTTTAGCGCCCATGATATGAAAAAGCCACCAGACGCGGGGAGCCGCGAAGAGATCACCGGTTTCGTAAATCACAATCTCATCATTGGCACTGATGCCGAGTTTACCGACAGCCTCAGCAAAGACTTCCGGTGACGGGACAGTATGCGGAAATGAAGAACTCGGGTCGACAATTTTGTCCTGATCGAAAAACACTGCCCCCGGAATATGAACCTGTTCGAATTCCTCAGCGCAATTACGCTTCGTCGCTGGCATATACCACGAGCCATCAACGATCTTCAAACCAGTTGTTTTCTGGCGGTCTTTCACCCATTGCGGCGATACAAAAATTTCTTCCGGCGTCATTTCATTCCCCATATGTCACTCATACTGAAACAGAGTATAAGTGTCCTTGCGAATGGCAAGAAAAATTAGTTAAAATCAGCGCTGCCGGAGATACAAAACTTTATTCTGTTACGGAAGACACCGGCAGGGTCTTTTATACAGGCATTATAGCCCGTTTGCGTATCCGCAAATGCATCCACCAGCTGCGCACAAGCTTCCGTAGCGCTCATCAAAAAGATCAGCTATCAATTATTTTGCGCCATGTATTTTCTGCGACGGGAAATTTCCCAAACGATTGCACCACCAATTGTTAGTACCATCATTGTCAATCCCAGCGCATTAACAGCAGGCGTAAGGCCTGCACGAACTTTGGCTGCAATGAAAATTGTCAGCGGCGTTTCCGTGCCGCGGACGAACAAAGTCGTGTTGTAATTCTCAAAGGATTGCAGAAACGCGATACATGACGCTGCGAGCAAGGAGGGACGCAGATAGGGCAGCAGAATGCGACGGAACACATAGGCACGGGAAGCACCAAGACTGAGTGCCGCATCTTCCATTGTACGGTCAAAACGCTGCAACCGTGCCGCGATCATCAGCATCACAAAAGAAATAATAAAGCTGGATTGCGCCAGAATGGTCAGAAAAAGCCCCCCGCTGATCCCGGTTTTGCGCCAGAACAGCAATGTGGCAATACCGATTACTACACCCGGTGTGAGCAGTGGCGAGACCATCAGTGCATAAAGGAAATTACGTGACCGCCCGTGCAAACTGGTCAGAATAAGAGCCGCCGCAGTGCCAACCGGCAGGGAAAGCGCGATCACCCCTGCGGCAATCAACAGGGATTTGCCCAATGCAGCCCACATTTGAGTGTCCTTGAACATGGCATCAACCCATTGCAGGGTGGTGCCGAGCCATGGCGTAATCGTGGGAAAGCTGCTGCTGTTAAATGTAGCTGCGGCAAGAATACCAAGCGGCAACATCAGATAGGTAAAAAACAGCAGCATATAGAGCGCAAAACCAATGCGAGGTAGCCTGTCGCTGAGACGTTGCAACCATGTCGGCTGATAAAAGCGTTGATTGTGACTTGCCGGTTGATTGGCAAAAGACTGAATTTGACTCATTTCACGGCACTCGCAAGATTAACGCGGAACAGACGCAGCGTGCCCAGCACCACAAACATACATAAGACGAGCAAAGTGACAGCATAGGCCGCACCGCGGTTCCAGTTACCGCTTTCAAAGAACCAGTCATAGATCAGTTGGGTAAACCAACGGCTGCCCGGAGCACCGAGAAGCGCAGGAGCCATATAGCTGCCTGCGGACAGCATGAAGGTGAAGACACAGCCTGTTGCAATACCAACTTTGGCATGGGGCAACACAATGCGCCGGTGAATACGCCATGCACTGGCGCCCATATCATGTGCAGCATCAATCTGGGCATGGTCGAGCGTGCTGATCAAATTATACATCGGGAACAGCATGAACAGCAGATAGGCATAAGCCATACCGGCCAGAACACCGCCGTCACCATACCAACGCACCGGCTCATCAAGCAGACCGAGGCCAAGCAGGATGGCGTTCAGCGGGCCTTCAAAAGCCAGAATAATAAACCATGCCAGCCCGCGCAGCACTTCGTTCATCATGTAAGGGATCATGAGAACCACAAGCACAAACGCGGTTTTGCGCATGCTGGCAACCTGCGCCAGCCAATAGGCCAGCGGATAGCACAGCACAAAAGTGGTCAGCGTCACAAAAGCGCTCGACCAGATTGTTTTCAGAAAGATCGCGCTGTGACTGCGGTGGTTCCACAAATAGAGAAAATTATCAGCGGAATAGACGTCTTTTTCACCGCCCAGTTGTGAAGGCGGCAGGTTCGGGCGCAGTGCAAAATCCAGCATCGTCAGATTGGGGATCAGCACCAGACACAGCAGCCAGAAGGTGACAATGGCGATGAAAATTGTACCGAGTATTTTGCCGAAGCGTTGATAGATCTCAGTCATGTGCCAGCACCACCGCATCCTGTTTGGAGAAGCCGGTTGTAAAGCTGCTACCGATTTCAGGTACCTGATGCAGTTTCTTATGCGGTATGGTGACCTGCATATTCAACGGGGATTGTTCATGATGCAGAACCGTATGGGCAGTGGCAAAAGAGCCTTCAAAATCAAAGCGTTTTGAGACAACCGTAAGCTTGTTGTCTTCACCTTCTGCATCCAGTGTCAGTGCTTCAGGGCGCACATAGAGACGCGCTTTCTGGTTACGCTGTAAGACTGCGCCACGACGACCAATAAAACGACCGTGGATGCCCTCCAGCACAACATAATCGTCAAAAGTATCAACGACCGTACCGGAGACAATATTATTCTCACCGACAAATTCAGCAACGAATGAAGTCGCAGGCTTGGTGTAAAGGTCAATTGGCGCGCCGACTTGCTGCAAGCGACCGGCATTCATCACCGCAATGCGGTCGGACATGGCGAGGGCTTCAGACTGATCATGGGTGATATAAATGAAAGTCACGCCGGTACGTTTTTGTAATTCACGAAGCTCGGCACGCATATGCTGGCGCAGTTTCAGATCAAGCGCCGACAACGGCTCATCCAGCAGCAAAACCTGCGGTTCAATGGCTAAGGCTCGGGCAATAGCAACACGCTGGCGCTGCCCGCCCGATAATTCATGGGGCATGCGATCGCCGTAGCCCGGCAGGGCAATGAGTTCCAGCAATCGGTCTGCCTCACGACGGCGCTGTGCTTTGCTGACGCCGCGCACTTCAAGACCAAATGCAATATTCTCCCATACCGGCATCAGCGGAAACAGCGCCAAAGACTGAAAAATCATCGCAGTCGGGCGACGATTGGCCGGAACATGGGTCATATCCTGACCATTAATCAGGATTTTTCCGGAACTCGGCTGTAAAAACCCCGAAACCATACGCAGCAGAGTCGTTTTTCCGCAGCCGGAAGGCCCCAGAATGGAGAAAAATTCGCCGGAGCGAACATCCAGAGACATCGATTTTACGGCTGTTGTTGCGCCAAATCGCATCTCAACACTCTGAAGACTGACTGCGTTTGTCATAGGGAATTCTCATTTTTAAATGACGCCGGTTTGCAGTTTTATGTGCAAACCGGCGTTTGGCAGAAAGGCGGGGAGTTTTTCACAGATACAGGCAAACGTATCTGTTATCCGGTTCATGCGCCGAGGAATTGATCCTGATATTCAGATCGCAGTTCAACAAACCAGCTTTCCTGAATTGGCCACCACCACAGTTTGTCCAGTGCATCCTTAGGATAAGCAGCAGCAAAGAAGACTTTGTCAGCTTCCGGCAGCAGCGCTTCGGCACCCTTAGCGGTGGTATTGACCTTGGCATGGCTTGCATACATCGCACCGGCTTCCGGTGTGAGCATCCAGTTCATAAAGGCATAGGCCTGATCAATATTTTCGGCACCAACCGGAAGTGACACACCTTCCATCCATGCCAGTGCGCCTTCTTTCGGTGAGATATAGCTGATCGGCTGGCCCTGTTCTTTCAAACCGGCAGCCGTTGAATCCCATGTCTGGCCGATAATGCACCCATTGGTGAGAAAAGCGCCTTGCGCTTCATTCTGGTTCGCCCAGAACTGAGCAATATTACCTTTGCGGGCAATCGCTTCTTTAAGTATCACATCATAATTGACGCGCATCGCTTCTTCGCTGGCAAAGCTTTCCAGCAGCGGACGAGGCAATTTACCTTCCGCTTCCAGCCACAGGCCTAGGCCAACAAGCGCCGAATGGCCACGAACAGTGGCTTTACCCGCCATTTCCGGCTTCCACAGGTCGCTATAAGATGCATCAGCATAAACAAGCGGCGATTTTTCCGTGTTGAAAGCAATTGCTTCCGTGCCCCAGTCTGTCGGTACCTGATAACGCTTGCCATCAACAACCGCGCCGAGTTTTTCAGAGCTCTTCAAAGCACTGTCGATGCAACGATCCCATTCAACCTTGCTCTCATCAATCGGTGCGATGAGTGAGGCTTCAACATAATTTGGTACACGGTCGAGCGCTGGCCAGATAACGTCAAAACCCTGCCCCTGATTAACTTTCATCAGATTGAGGATTTCATCATTGGTGCCATATGCAGTGTAAGTTGCTTTGATGCCGGTGGCTTTTTCAAAAGCCGCGAGCATTTCCGGTGAAACATAACCGGCCCAGGCAGCAATGCGCAGGTTACCGGAAGAAGATAAAGCATCACCGGCACGCATAACAAGCGGCATACTAAGCGCAGTGGCGGCTGCACCACGCAGAAATGTGCGGCGGCTGAGCGGAAATGCAGGGCGGGTGGATGTCTTATGATCAAAGGCCATCAGGTGCTCTCCTGTTCAAGATGAAACTGATTTCATCAAGTTCTTTGAGCAGGCACCTAACAGCAGCAGATAACAGTTCAGTGACGGTTTCTTGTGATTTTTTTAAAACTATTTGAACATTTTATGTTTCATGACCTCGCCGTACTCCCGCCGGCTTCAGATGAAACAGAACATCACAGCTTTATTATATAAAGACCAATCTCTGCCCCTTTTTACCACTTCATCCGGAAGCCGACATTCCCTTTATAAGCATAACTGTCTCCGAAATTGCTCAGGCTGGTATTCACTGAATTCTCACCGTAAATAGCGTATTTATCGCCACTCCAGTTATAACTGCCGCCAAGGCCTATTCCGCCCCATAGTCTTTCAGTACGGTTAGCAAACATAACATCGGCAGTTTCCACTTTCGTACCATTCAAAAACTCGTAATAGAGGTTGCCAACACCGTAAATATTACTGCGGGCAATCATACCATCAGCTCCTTGCCATGAATTTTGTCGCTCAACGGCAAGACCCATGCGCCCCTGCAGGCTTGCGGCCCGATCAAGACGTACATGCGCACCAAAAACATCATCAAAGCTGTCAAAAGACACGTGCGAGTAAATTAACTGACCCTGCGGTGTAATCGTCCAGTTCTGATCCAAAGCAAAACGCCGGCCGCCTTCGAGTGACAAGGCATAGCCAAAACCTTTATTACCATGCGTAAGACTGGTACCCGCCAGCTTTGAGCTCAAATCGCTGTTATACCAGGTCGCTTGTGCCTGTCCGTCAGCATAGAAGCCATTTTCGCCATACCAGCTCAGTGCTCCGCCAAAACCATAACCATCCGTTGAAATATCGCCGCCGCCATATGTCTCCGAAATATTACTACCTTCATAGGTCGCACGGATTCTTGCCGAGCCATGCACATAATGCGCTGTAATCCCGCTGATCAGTTTCCCTGCTTCTGTCTCGGTCAGCATACCGTCAATACCGGCCTGCATGCGGAAACTATCAAATGTATTATCTGCATTCGAAGTAGAAGTCTGCGGTTTAACTTTACTGTAAGAGCCCTCTATACGCCCCCAAACACCGTTATGATCGATAACACTACCGGCTTCTCCCGCTTCAGCATAAGGTGATCCGATACTGTCTGCACCTTCAGTCACTACACGGTTACCATCATTATTCCAATAACGACGGCCAACACGCCGCTGCAATGTCGGCAACCCGTTTAAGCCCAGCAGGAATTGCGGATAAACTTCATAAACCGGCACACCCGCCTGATACAGAGGTTTTTCCGGGATAGGCTCAGAGCGCAGATACCAATTACCATCAGCAGGATTTGCGACACCACCCTGATACAACTGATAGGCATAAGCACCGCCGACAACCGCCTGCTTGCCGTTGAAATTATAATTGCCCAGTAAGGTAAATTCACCTTCGGATTTGCCACCGACATTGATCACTTCAATACCGTTGATTGTCTGGGCGCCTTCACCGCCGATATTCTTGACAATAACTTTTGTTTGCCCCGAAGTATCGCCGGTTACAACCAACCGGTCTGTATTGGAATTGTCGCCGCCCAGCACAGTATCCAGAGACAGCACACCATTATCCCCGGTATAATTACCTTTGACCGTCAATGTCCCGATTGAACTCAAATACCCCTGTGCGCCGTCCGGCGTTTTTCCCGGAGCAATAATACCCGCGTTTTTTGTATTCCCGACGAAGCCAATGCCTTCCAAAACACCGTCAAGCTGAACCTGTGCTTCCGCAGCTGAAATATCGCTGTTCACCTGCAAAATGCCGCCAGCAGACCGAAGAACACCATTAAAGCCGAGCTGATCATTCTGCAGAATAGTGCGTCCGGCAGCAGCTTCAAGTATGCCCTTGCCTTTAATCTCAAGCTTGCTAGGCCGCGATGGCCCATCACGATACTTGGCATCAAATTCGTCAAAAACATAATCCGAAGAGGTATGATTAAACCGAACGAGGCCTGAACCTTCACCGAATTCGAGCGTTTTTGCCATGAGCCTGCCAGCTGCGGTCGGTGCTTCACCGACTTTCCCACCAATATTGATGGTTCCGCTACCTCCGGCTTTTTCTCCAACAAAAACAGTTCCGTCAGCCACGTGGTCGGTCAGTTTACGATAAGTATAATAACTATCCTCATCATAAGTCCAGTGTGCAGTTCCAGCCCGCACAACCCCGCCATCTGCAATAGTCAGCGTCCCTTCGCCACTCTCACCAACATAGAGATACCCTGCTGTCGTTGTGATATTCGCTGTCCATTTCATCAGGGAGTCATCAAGGAAACCAGACTGATACCATACAGAGTTTTGTCCCGACACTGTCACTGCACCTATGCCGGAATCCACACCAATACGTGTTCGGTAATCAGCGTATTCTTCTGCTGAGGCATCAGGGTCAAGCGCACCGTTTGCAACACCTTTGTTAAGGAAACTGTGCGCTTTGCCGCCGGCCAGAATATTGACCTCACCGCGGCTGCCGGCTCCATTCCCAATATCCAGTCCTGTCGAAAAAATTGCCACCGGTGCAGAGCCAGAGCTACTTGCTGCTCCCGCGCCTACATTCAGAATACCCTGCCCGCCTGCATTGCCGATACGCATACTATTCTGACTATAATGTCCATAACCGAAATCATTCAGTTTCCCGCCTGCGAGAACATTAACGACCCCCTGACTGCCCGCACCACACCAATAATAAAATTACTGCGCTGGCCTATAGTGAACGCACTTTTATCAATATTGAGCGTACCACTTCCCTGATCTTTGCCAATAAAAATACCTTCATCATTATTAAAATGATAAACTGAGGAACACACCAAGCATTCCTGGCCATTGCTGGGCATGGCAAGCAATTCTTCAATTGTTTTATCCCGATATTCATTCCTGATTTTAAAGGCTGTACCAGGACCACTGCTCGTATCTTTTCCGGTTCCTATCAAATTAAGAGTACCAACACTGCCTGCGCCGGTGCCAACCTCAACACTCCTCGGGCTCATATCAACTATTGCAGGGCCATCTAATGCAATTTGAAGCAATCCTTGCCCGCCATTCGCTCCGACACGCAAATTCTCCCCAAAATCCAGCCCGACATCGTTCATAATATCATCAGGATCGGTCAAAATTTGCAGTTTCAGACTCGCATTCTCGTTCGCAACAGTACCGATCTCCTCAGCAATAGAAGATCTCGGGCGTACTGTTAAATCCATAACGCCAACAGCATGCCCGTTATTGACGGAAGAGCCTGCTCCCAGCGGTCCGCGGAGATCATCCCAGTTCTCTTTTTTAAAAAAGTCATTATCAACCGACCCCAGCCACTCATTCGCCATGGCGACGGATGGTGAACTGACAACGATTATCGCAATAGCAGCTGATGTAAGCAGATGCAGTCGCACTTTACCTCTAATCAAGGTGTATCGTGTTGCACCCTGATGGCGTGTCACCGATATTGCCATAACTGCCCCCTGCGTCCATCGCGGTTCATAATTCAGTAGTTACTTACAGAATCAAAAAAATACCGGATAGAATCAGAATTGGAATCTTTGCAACTCATCTTTTTTGATAAAATTTGGTGGTAATTTTATTATTTAATAATTTAACACATAAAACATCTATGAAATTCTTTATTTTTATTGAATGATGTTTACGATTCACTTAGCGACATGAATATGATCATCATTGTTTTTATTTATGATTTATCTTTTATGTAATAGTGCACTGCCTGAAATAGGAATTATGAATAATGCAGATTTCTTATTCCTCGATACTGCAATCTCCTGTCTCTCTATGTGCTGAAAATCATAAAAATTACGGTTTGATCCAAAAGAAAAACCAGTTATCCTCTTTAAAAAATCTATATACTCCGATCGCTTTATTTGAATTCATCCAGGTAGCGAGCCATTATCCGATCTTTTTTATGGGTGAGGATGACATTTTTCCTGTTGCGATTACCGGTATTCAGCCACCTCCCCCCCCCCAATCCGATGCGCCTGTCGCTCTTTATCAGCCGGCACTCAGGCAGCTCTATCCGTTCGCTTTACACAAACTACCTGATCAGGCAGCAGGCGTACTGCTATTTGATGAAAACAGCAAACAAGTCATACCGTCTGTCAATGATAGCGGCGCTCTGGCTCTGTTTGATACGCACGGGAATCCTACCGATATATTACAGCAGATAGGCACTGCTGCCGCGCAGTTTTATACCGGCCATATGCAGGCAAAAAAGCTGGCTATGGTTCTGAAAAATGCTGCCATACTCACACCAAGCCAGCTTGAATTTAAAGTGGTGGAAGACGGCGTACAAAAAATCTACCGTTTTTACATGATTGATGAGCAAGCTTATCGTCGCCTGCCAGCTCATATTGTGCATAACTGGCATCAGAGAGGCTGGCTCGATGCTGCCGGTCTGATCATTCTTTCACATCTACATTGGTATCGGCATTTAAAAGCCGCACAATTTGCGGAACAGGTATAAAAATGTCCGTCATTTCACTTGCTAAACGACCGGTTATGGTGTCGCTTCCTGCCCAGCAAGAAGACACAACCGTCACTTCAGCATATCATAGCGTTTATATTAAAAGCGGCGTTTATATTGTTCGCAATTTGATTGCCGCAGATGCAAGCGAAGAACTGTTATCCTGGTTGAATCGTGCTGATATGCTACGTGGTCTTAATCTCAGTAAAGTAGATTTTGATCTGGCTCAACTAAGCAGTTTCATTGCCGGATTTGATAATTACTATCATTACATTCTCGGAATTTTTGACAGTGCTGACGACAGACTGGTTGGATTTTACACGATTGATGTTAATCGCACGCACAAAACCGGCAGCCTGACAACCGGTATAGGCGACACCTCAGAACGCGGAAAACGAACATTATGGTCGACAATAGACGCTATTCTTGATCATTTTTACGCCGAACGTGACATTGAGAAATTTACAGCCCGTATTCTGGCACGTAATTATGCCATGCTGTTTAATTTTAAAAACAATACCCGTTTTACATTGGAGGCACATCTTAAAAGGGAATGTATCGCCCCCGATGGTAAACGCGTTGATTTGCTGGTGTTTGCATCCTTTAAAGACACACCACCTCAAATCATTTCCCACCATGCCCTGTCCCATCAGGAACACCAAAACGATGACTGATAAAATTGACTATCTGCAAACAACCCGTGAAATTCTTGCTGGCTGCCTGTTTATTCCGGCAGATACAATTCCTGAAGATGCTGATATCAACTCACTCAGCGATATCGACAGCCTTACATTTGAACTCATCGTTCTGGAAACTGAGAAATTTATCGGGCAGGAAGTCGATCCGATTGCCCTTCTTGATATGCGCACAGTCAAAGATATGGCTGAGCTTTTGAAACAAGCACACCAATGAGCCTTTCTTCCGGTATATGTGCACAGCTCTATGATTTTGCGCGTACCCATAATGGTCAGAATATCTCAACAACACTGAATGGTGTGGATGTTCGCATTATCCAGCGGCATGAAGATGCTGATCACATTCTGCGTCTTAATGCGGCCAATTATCGTAAAAACATGGCATGGTTCCGCCTGGTATTCGGCCCATCACGGTTCTCAGAAGACGGTCATGCATGGCAAATAAGACGGGAGCTGACCCAGTCTTATTTCAATAAGTTTGACCGCGAGAAAACTTTTCAGCTTGCCAGTCATTACGCCACACAGGCCATATCATCCCTCACAAAAACAGCTACAGCCAGCGATCGTATTGATGATGCTATATTGCGCACAATGACAGCAAGTGTTCTTGTTGAGAATTTTTTCGATATCAAACTGGAGGCTACCGGTATTGATTTATCAATACTGGCAACATTCATGGAAGCCGGTTCAGACTATTCCTTTGTGCCGCACGGCAAAACCACCGACCTCTATCGCAACAGATTACAACAACTCCCCGATTTGCGCAGAACAGTTCTCCGTCAGCTCGGATATTTCCGCGATCCTGAGCTGCCTCAATCGCCTTTGTTGCATGATTTGCTGGCAGCTGACCAGCGCGAGGCAGACCGTATCGTTCTAGAACATGAACTGATGACATTCATGGCGGCAGGTGCGGAAACATCAGCTGCAACAATGAGTTGGGCCTGCTATCTTCTGGCACTTTATCCCGAAATTCAGGATCGGTTACGCAGCCTGTCTCAGGCGTTCTGGCAGTCTTCTCATCCGAGCTGGAAAACCCTTGCTTCAATCGCACCTTTAGCCCGTTTCATTTCAGAAACCTTGCGCTTGTTTCCGCCGACCCCGATCGTTGCACGCTATGCGATTGAAGATGACAATCTCAGCGACAATTCTGTACCGGCCGGACAGAATATCATGGTGTCCTTTATCGGTATTCAGCATGACAAGCGTCTGCGTGATAATCCATGGCAGCCCGATATTACAGATAGCCGTGCACAAATTGCTTCTGGCGACACCACGGCATTCAGTATTGGTCCGCGCGTTTGTGGTGGGAAACAATTCGCGCTGTTGGAAATGATCACTTTTTTAAGTATATTCTTGACACGCGCACGATTTGAACTGACTTCTGATGAGCCACCTGCCTATCTCTGGAAATCCCAAATGCTGCGTCAAGGCGGCCAGCCTGTCCGTGTAGTGGAGCTATGAGATGACCGCGGGTGCGCCTCTTTTAAAAACATGGCTCATTACCGGCGCAAGCAGCGGCATCGGCTTCAGCGTGACAAATCAGCTGTTACAGCGTGGCCATAAAGTTGTTGCTTTGGTTCGCAGTCCTCATAAGCTCAAAGCATTATCTGACCAATACCCAACAACACTCTTCGTGCTCAAACTTGACTTGAGACAGTCAGACAAAATCGCGCCTGCAATACACCATGCTTTTCAACTCGCAGGTGGCATAGACATCTTACTCAGTTGTGCTGGCTACGCACTGGTCGGCGCCGCAGAAGAGTTGGATGATACGGCCATTCGCGCTCATATCACAACCAATCTGCTGGCACCGATCTATCTGGCAAAAGCAGTTTTACCGTATTTCAGAAAACAAAAATCCGGACATATTCTGCATATCTCCAGTGAAGGCGGTCAGATCACTTATCCATCTGCAAGTATTTATCATGCCAGCAAATGGGGTGCTGAAGGGTTCTTTGACGCACTCGCAAAAGAAGTACAAAATTTGGGCATCCAAGTTACACTCATAGAGCCCGGGCGAATTAAAACGGAATTTGATAATAATGCTGTTATTATAGAGCCTCTGCTTGACGATTATCGTAAAACAACTGTTGGCACATATTTGCGGCTTTTAACGATGGGGCGGTTTCCTATGATCGGAGATCCTGACAAAGTCGCACAAATGATTATTAAGATCACTACAGATAAAAATTCGCCACTACGACTTATTCTGGGCAGTGATAGCTACAAAAATATAATCCGTGAAACTGAAAAACGTTTGCAGACTGCAAAATTGCAGCAACAATCTTCAAAAAATACAGATATGAATTTTATTGACGATGATTAATAATCATTTAAAGTTTTTTTTATGATATCACAAATAAAATCGGGATGATTTTATTGATTTACGAAAAATTGCATCAAGATATAAGAAAAATAAAATTTTCGGCTAATGTTAACTATGCGATATACAATCACATAGATAATCAAATAGATTTTTTTGAAAAAAATAAACTTTTATCAAAATTAATATCTGAATATAAAAAATACTTAATATCAATAAAAATTGCAGAACTACTGAAAGATTCCTCAGCTTCATTCACAAAAACACGGCTACAATTTTTTACAAGCGACAAACAACTCGCCACGCCGAACCGAACTTCAGCGATTATTGATACTGCTGTCCATCTTGGTTTTTTAACATCAAAACCATCGGTTACTGACAGACGATATAACTCCCTTGCAGCAACAGAAAAATTTTATAAAATTAAAAATGATCAAATTAATATCAATAAGAAATCTTTAAATTTAATATTCCCGAGCATTAAAGTTGAATCAAATACAAATAACTCATCTATACCTGAAAAATTCTTGGAAATATATTTTGGATCGAGTCTTTGTTTTAAAAACAATTCGGCAATAAATATTTTTCTTAAACGAGAGGCCGGATATCCTATCTTATTGAAAATCCTGCAAACTGCCCGTCACTGTCATCATAAACAAGCTATTGCACTATCGTTTTCCCAACTGTCCCGCAATTTCGGAGTATCCAGAGCGCATGTTCAGAAAATGTTTCAAGCGGCACATGATGCAAAGCTCATCAGACTACAGGCTCCCGGCGGCAAAGAAATTGAAATTATGCCACTGCTTGAAAGATTAAGCAGAAACATGATCATTCTTTCTCTGGCTATTGCTAAAGGTGCAATAGATTACACCTACACACAAAATATATATAACAATCAAGAATTTGAAACCGCTATACTTACAGCTCATAATACAATTTTGGATACTGAGAATGTCAGTACAACAATGTTATAATGTTTTCTCAACCTGAAGAAAAAACAATGCAAACAATTTCGCTTGCACAGCGTACCGGTGATTTTGACACGATCAGTCAGGCGCTGGATTATGCCGCTCAAGGTACCAATGGCATCCGTATTTACAATGCAAAAGGGGAAGTTCAACAGAAGCTTTCCTATAAACATTTACAAGAAACGGCTGTCCGGACGGGAAGAAAACTACTTGCATCAGGTCTCAGACGTGGCGACATCGTTGCGATTATCGCCGATACGAGCGCAGAGTTTTTTACGCTCTTTTATGGCTGTCAATATGCAGGGCTTATCGCATGCCCTCTCCCGCATGCACTCTATCTCGGAGGAAAGTCTGCCTATATTCAACGTATCAACAACCTGCTTAAAGCTGCCAATGCCAAAGCATTATGGTATCCTGACAACTTAAAAGATCTGTCAGAGCAATTTATTCATTCCACCTGCGTTCAGGCTTTTGGTTTCTCCGATCTTGCCCATCTTTCGTCTGTAGAACACAGCACCGCACTGCAGCCGGATGAAACTGCCTATATTCAGTTTTCGTCCGGCTCCACGTCAGAGCCGAAAGGTATCGTCATTTCTCAGCAGGCGGTGTCATACAATGCGCGGGGCATATTGCGTGAATGTATTCGTATTACGCCTGAAGATCGCGCATTTTCGTGGCTTCCGCTTTATCATGATATGGGACTGGTTGGTTTTTCAATAGCGCCGCTTTTTGCCCAAACGAATGTTGACTACATTAGTCCTTCTGCCTTTGCACGCAGACCTTTATTATGGCTGCAACTCATGTCCGGGCTTCGCTCGACAATTACTTATGCCCCGATATTCGGCTATCATCTTGCAGCAAACCGCTTCAAGCCAGAAGATACTAACCTTGACCTTTCAGCTATAAAAATCGCGGGCATCGGCGGCGATATGATCCATGCCGGACAATTACATCATTTCTGTACAGTTTTTGCTGATAGCAACTTCAATCCCGGTAGTTTAACTCCGAGCTATGGCATGGCAGAATCCACGCTATTGGTAAGCTACCGGCATGGCCTTAAAACCGACCTCGTCGATAAAACCAAACTGGAAAGAGACGGTATTGCTGTCCCGTGCGTTAATCCAGACAGCCCCGTCCTGACTTTCACAGTTTGTGGAAAACCTCTGACCAGTCACAATGTATATGTCGGCGATATTGATGGCAAAGTATTAGCTCCACGTCATATCGGACATATTTATATAAACGGACCAAGCCTGATGTCCGGCTATAGTCATCCATGCACCGGTCCAAAACCAGATCAACAAGAAAACACGTATCTGGATACAGGAGATATGGGATATCTGTGTGACGGAGAGATCATTATCACCGGTCGTTATAAGGATATGATGACTGTGAATGGCCGGAATATCTGGCCGCAAGATATTGAAAATACTATCGCAAGCCTTCCAAGCATGTCTGCTGCACGCAGCGCAGCATTTTCAGTGAAAGAAGATAACTCTGAGAGCATTATCATTCTGATCGAGACCACTCTGCGTAATGATGAGGAACGGGAAGATCTGATACGGAAAATCAAAACAGCCATTCATACCAGTGAAGGCACCAGCATTAGGGTAACACTGGTTGCGCCCAAAAGCCTTGAATACACATCCTCCGGTAAACTCTCCCGAGCTAAAGCCAAAGCTTTATATTTGTCTTACAGCTCAACAAATATGAGCGGGAAGACACATTCAGAAGAATGACTTCTACAGCTATAAAAGCTGATTGAAATATCACAGGCTCGCTCTTAAGAACGCAAAGCTGTTGCTGCACTCACACGCAGAGCCAGCAGAGCCGGCACCAGAGAAACAACAGCAGCAACCGCGATAAAACCAGCAATCAGCCAAACATCATTCATCGCGAATTCAACCGGCATTCGCACTGCAGTTGTCGCCGTGAGCCATGATGTAATCGCATGTGCCACCGCATAGCCGATTGCGAGGCCGAGAAAAATTCCGAGCAATAGCAACAGGAACAACTCGCCCCAGACAATTGCAATAATAGAGCGGACGGGAGCACCAAATGCCCGTAATGCACCGATCTGGCGTTTGCGCGCGCCGATATGCATAATGGCTACGAGTAAGAGCGCGAAGACAACAATAATTTGTGTCCCGACAGCAATACCAAGCAGCAGACTGCGCGCATCACCAAGTGTCGAATATAATCGTGTGAGCACTTCTGCCGGAAAAACGGCTAATGTATTTTCAGAGCGATATTCCTGACGCAACCGGTAAGCATCGGCAATGGTTTTAGGCTTCACCAGAATTGCCGGAATGCCTGGGCTTTTCGCATCAAAAACTTCATCAAGAGGCGCATCAACATCAATCTCGTGATCATGATCGTGCGGCGTATCGGCGTGCTCACTATGGTCATGCTCTTCATGCGCTTCCATGCCGTGCAACTGCCAGACCGTTCGCATTGGCACAAGAATAGCACGATCCCATGCCGTACCGGTCGGCGCCATTCTGCCTGATATCTGATATCTGATTTCGGTATGGGCATGACCACCGGCTTCCACTGTCCCATGCATCGGGCTTACCCTGCCGCCCACATCCAGATCAACGGCCGAGCCAATCACCGCTTCTCCCAAGCGCGAGAACAATTTCCCCTCCTCAAGCTCCAGTGACAGAGCTGAAATCAGATCGGTGGTTGTGCCGACAATCGGGAACCCCATCGCACTGTCACCAAAACCGATCGGCGCAGCAAAAGCGACGCGAGTGTCTTTGCTGAGTTTGTCCAGCATTGCGCCGGATATAAGCGGTAATGGTGAAGGCTGCAGAAAAACAGATGATAATGTCAGCTGTGTATCACTACCGGCCGCACCGATGACCAGATCGAACTTGTCTGATGCGCGTGCAGTGCCAAGACGTACCGCCCTCTCCTGCAATGTGACGACAGAGCTTAATGCCACCGACAATGCCAGCAGCACGATAATAGCAACAGCACCGCCCCAAAATCGACGCAGATCGGCAAAGATAAATGCGATCATGGTAATTCTGCCTTCGTACTGTCGCTGCTGATTTTGCCGCCTTCCAGCCGGATGTGCCGCTGCAAATATTGCATCAGTTGCGGATCATGCGTGACAACAATCAGTGTTGCCTGCTCCTCTGTTGCAAGACGTACCAGCAGTTCCGCAACATCCGCACCGGTTTTCTGATCAAGACTTGCCGTCGGTTCATCTGCCACAATCACGCCGGGCTTTGCCAGCAAGGCACGCGCAATCGCCACACGCTGCATCTCTCCGCGCGACAGAGTTTCGATATGTTGTGAAGGGCGGCTAATGCCAACAGTTTCAAGCAGGCCAAGTGCACGCTCACGATCGGCAGCTTTTACACCACGGTTCAGCTTGAGCGGCAAAAGCACATTGGCGAGCGCTGAAAGACCGGCGAACAGATGAAAGTCCTGCATGACTAAGCCGATATTGCGGGCACGAAACGCATCGCGTTTGAAAGCGGAAAGGCTACTGGTTTCCGTATCGCCCCAGATAACTTTTCCGGTCTTAACTGCTTCAAGACCAGTTATCGCATTAACGAGGGTACTTTTGCCCGAGCCTGATGCACCGGTAATGGCTAAATGCTCTCCGGCAGCAAGGCTAAATTTTTCAATGGATAAAACCGGAAGCTGAAGTCCGGCAAAACGAACTTCCAGCTGTGTAATATCAAGCGGCAGGCCAGAGACTTTGGCAGGTATCATCATCAGACCGTTTTGAAAGAAGCGTCACGCAGGCGGAGCTGGCTAACAAAGCCGGTTTCCGGATCCGTCCATGAGCCATATTCCAAAGTACCGCGCGTCAGGATCGGCGCATTAAACTGTACAAATGTCTGTTTGGAAGCGAGGTAAACCACCATAATATTATCCGGCCAATCGGAATCCGATGAACAAAACGGACAAATCGACATCGGAATTTCGGTCAGAACAAAGAAATTGGCCTCAGCCTTCAGCGGCGGCGCCATAAAACCACTAATTTCGACTTGTTTTCCCGCAGAATTTTTTACCTGATCCGAAAACTCCAGCCCCAGAACACCAAAGCTTTTATAGAGTTTGTCAAAGCCAAGCTGCTCGCTGGCAGATGTCCGGTTAGTCAAGCTCAGCAAAGGTGCACTTGCCAATGCAGCAAGCATAAGCTGCCTGCGGTTGAGATATTGTCCTGTGCGCATTTTACTCTCCGCAGAAAAACCGGACAGGCGGGTAGCCCCGCCTGCCCCTGTTCAAAGAATGATTATTCAGATTTTGCTTTGCCAAGTGCCAAGACGTCAGCCAGCACACGATAGACATCGCTCTGTTCCATATAACCACGCAGACCTTCAGAACCCGGTCCTGTTGCCTGCAGCACAACATCATCCACAGAGTGAACGCCGGTGTCATCTTCGCGCGGGATGTTACCCTGCACGAAAACCGCACCCGGAACATCTTTGTAAGCCTCGTTGGCTACATATTCGCCTTTCTCGTTCTTCAGTGCCGGTACGAAAGCACCATCCATTTTCGGACGGAACGTTTCATAATGGTCCGGACCATTATTGGCCGAGAGGAACAGGCGGCGGGATACATCAACAGTGTCCGGATAGCCATCGCCATTGCTGTCTACGTAATTCGGGAAACCGGCATTGTCATAGGTGCCGACTTTTTCACGCATATCATCGCCCGGTTTTTCATCATCAACGGTACCGATAATCGAAACACCATGTGTATGGTCACCGGTCACGATGATCAGTGTATCCGGATTTTTCGCAGCAAATTCACGGGCAACACCGACAGCTTTGTCGAACTCGATGGTTTCAATCAAAGCACGGTCCCAGTCGAGCGGGTGGCTCATTTTGTCGACCGATGCGCCTTCAACCATCAGGAAGAAGCCTTCCGGATTCTTGGACAGTTTTTCCAGAGCGGTTTTGGTCATATCAACCAGACCCGGCTGGTTTGGGAACTTCTCAACAGTGCCTTTCTTGAGGAACTCACGATCAAGTGTCACATCAAGATTGCCGGTGTGGAAAAGACCAAGCAGTTTATCCTGATTAGAGGTATTGGCTGCAGCAAGCTCATCTTTGCTGGTCGCCAGCGCATAACCTGCATCTTTGAAAAGCTGGATGTAATCTTTGTCATCTTTACGCTTGGAACCCGGCACATCCTTGGCAAGGAAATAGGCCGAACCGCCGCCGAGCAATACATCAGGTTTTACATCATAAATCATACCGACAATATCAGCTTTATCGGCGCGTTTGCGTGTATGTGCAACCAGTGCCGCAGGCGTTGCATCCTGAAGCTCAGAATTTGTCACAATGCCGATGGATTTTTTAGTCTCGCGGCGCATTGCTTCGGCGATTGTTTCAACCTTAGGGTCATCCAGACTGTCCGGTGTACGATCAGCATAAACACCCAATGCATTCACGCGCGATTTATGGCCGGTCATATAAGCCGACATTGTATTGGCACTATCGGTTGCGATCGAATGGGTTGAGGATGTACCGATGAAAGCAACCGGAGGAATGTCATCCATATTGAGACGGCCATTGGCCTTCCCCTCTGTCATGCCTTTGGACATGATGCGGGCACCGGTGCGGTGAGCAACCGACAAACCATCGGCGATCAGGAAAATCACATTCTTGGCTTTGGCTTCTGAACCGGTTGCATAAACATCCCAGTTTACAGATTTGGTTTCTTCGCCTGCAGAAACTTCAACCTTGTAATCACCGGCTTTACCGATTTTAAGACCGCGCAGGATGAGAGCTGAGCCCAGAACTTTATCTTCAGCGCCCTTTTCTTCAGCAACGAACTCGGCGTTGCTGCCGAACACTGCTTCGTAGTTCTGACCATTCACAGTGACTTTGATGTCTTCCGGTTTGACAACTTTGTCGAACTCAACTTTGAAATCAAATGGTGAATTGACGAGGATTGTTGCCCTGTCCAGCGGATAGACGGTTGCAGCACCGGCTGTTGTCGTAAGCATAGTCGCCGAAGCGAGAGCGAGAAGCAATTTGCGCATATCAGAAATTCCTACAGTGAGTCCCATACAGAACCCGAATAAGAATTTCGGATGACAGTTATATAACAGTCCGCCGACAGATTTGTGAAATTCAGCAATCCGGCTCAGCTATCACCGGAAATCAGACGGATTTTACATTAAAATGACAATCCTGATGCTTAAATCATGCCATTGCAGACATGGAGACGACATAAAACTGCAATGATTATTTCACATCCACGCGCAAATAATTTTATTCAAATGATAATCAGACGTCATACTCCAGAGCTAAGGATCAGCGTGTTCGTTTTCGTAACTTAAGGAAACCCTATGCGCCTTAGCCATCTGCTCGCTTCCATTGCTGCAATTACCTTATCCACACCAAGTCTGGCCGAAGAAGTCTTTTCTGCCAAACTGGCAGGCCATGCATATCTGCCGGCCTTAACACTGATTACACCACCGGCAGATGCGCCTCGCGATGCATGGGTTTCCGGCAAATTCACCGGCAAAACACGCAATGACAAGCCGATGACTGTCATGGGTGATGTTGGTAAAGCCTATGGCAGCCATACCACCGGCATTTCTCTGCCTTTTATTGGACAGCCTGTGCAGGGCATGTCCGGCTTTGCGATGAACCGTGCAGCTGATGGCAGCATCTTCACCCTGACGGATAATGGATTTGGCACCAAGGCGAACAGCCCTGATGCTTTGCTGTTTTTCCATCGCATGAAACCGGATTTTGAGAGCGGCAAAGTTGAGCGTGTAGACTCCGTCTTCCTGCACGATCCGGATAAGAAAGTGCCATTTCGTATCGCCTATGAAGGTACAGACAGCCGCTATCTGACCGGTGCTGATTTCGATCCGGAAAGCATTCAATATCTTAATGATGAGATTTGGATCGGTGATGAGTTCGGACCTTATATCATCCGCGCGGGTCTTGATGGCCGCGTGAAAGCTGTCTATCCGACCATGCTCGATGGCAAACAACTGACCGGTCCTGATACACCGGGGACAGTTGTACCGGCCGTTGCCGGTAAAGATTATCGTGTTCAGCGTTCCGGTGGTTATGAAGGCATGGCCTTGCAGCCAAAAACCAATCAGCTTTGGGCAATGCTGGAAAAACCACTTTACGATGAGAGCGGCAAGCCGGAAGGCGATTTCCTCCGTGTCATGACTTTTGACACCGGCAAAGGCGAATGGACAGGCAATAATTACCGTTTCCGCCTTGCTGAAGGTGCAACAGCCATCGGTGATTTCAATTTCATTGATGATACCCGCGCATTGGTGATTGAACGCGATAATGGTGAAGGCGATCCGAGCCTTGCATGTAAGACAGACGATCTTTCAGCCTGCTATCCGCTGCCGGCCAAAGTGAAGAATATCGTTCTGGTTGATACAGCTAAAATTGATGCGGACGGCTATATTCACCGTATCGGTCATATCAATTTGATGGATATTCAGGATCCGGATAATAAGGCAATCCTGAAAACCGGTGCCGCCCGTGATCTCAAAGGTAAATTCACCTTCCCGTTTTTCACCATTGAAGATGTGATGCGTGTCGACGAGAACCATATTCTGGTTGGCAATGACAATAATTTGCCATTCTCCGCCGGACGTCAGATCGGTGAAGCAGCGAATAATGAGTTTATCTTGCTGGAAGTAGCCGATTTTCTGGCTGCTAAATAAAACAATTGGCTTGTGCTTATAAAGGCTGCGCAGGCCACTGGTAAACAGATTATCAAAAATCCAGATAGATACAGGACAGTATCTGTCTGGAATATCCTATGTGTAAGACTAGGAAATCTCATTATATCCACCTGGACAGTGTCAAAGAAATATTTGTGATTAGGTTTTGATGATGCGTGACTTAAGGTTGATTGAGCACCCTCGACGATAATTGTACCATCTTTCATCGCAATCAAATGTGAAGCATAGCGACAGCTTGATTATGATTTATGCACCATGGCCATGAGCGTACGCCGTTCTGCGTTCACGCTCTTCAGTCGCTCCATCAGTTCAATCTGATAGGCAAGATCTAGAAACATAGTTGGTTTGTCCAACAACAAGATTGGTGTTTCTTGTGCCAACACCGTGCAATCTGGACACACTGGTGCTGACCACCAGAAAGTTCACTCACCAACCAATCTGAAAACACGCTGACCTTGGTGATCTAAAAATCATCACAACACTGCAGGATCGTCTCACTCATCATGACTACATTATTGAAAATAGTAATGAATCTTGACGTTTCGAAAGCCCTTTGCAAAATGCAATAAAAAATCTGCAGGTCTAATATCGCGCCTGATCAGGGGCGCAAATCAACCCAAACATGGGTCAATCAGTTAGGTATGAAAATCCGGCCGTTCCGCAGCCGAAAATATTCACCAGCCTCAGGCCGCTCTTGTGCAATTTTTCAGGTCTAAATTATACCCGTGATCTGCCAGCGCCGGATTTCACCTGCCCGCCAGACCAGACAATGTACTGGCTGGCGGGCAGTTTCTCGATCTTAGGCAGCCTTTGCGAAAAGCCAGACACTTTCGCGCGGGATATCGACCCAGACAGGTCCTTCCGGCAACGCCTTAGGGCCAAATGCTTTGGCGGCAAAGTCTCCGGCGCGTAAACGATACTCCCAGCGATCCCCAAGATACAGGCATGCATCGAGATGCATCTCTTTGCGATGCTGGGCAGGCGTGTCATGAACAGCGATCTGCTCAACACGGATTACGGCCTTATCATTGTTCTCGTCACTGTTTCCGACAAGCACACCATCCAGCTGCCAGTTACTTCCGTGAATACTGGCCTCTTCTCCTGTCTGGCGGATCTCGCCATTGGCGACATTATTGGCACCAAGGAAATCAGCTGCATAGAAGCTCTTTGGCTTGGTATAAATATCCTGCGGCGTTCCTTCCTGCACAATGGCTCCGTTACGCAACAGCAGGATATTGTCCGACGCGGCGAGCGCTTCGGATTGATCATGGGTAACAAGGACACCGCAGATTTCGAGATCGAGGATCAGCTTACGTATCCAGTAGCGTGCTTCTTCGCGGAGTTTCGCATCAAGGTTTGAAAGCGGTTCGTCCATCAGCAATACACGCGGCTCATAGACCAAAGCACGGCAAATAGCGACGCGCTGCTGCTGCCCGCCGGAAAGCTGATCCGGATAACGCTCTGCAAGATGGCCAAGACCAATCTTTTCCAAAGTTGCTTGTACCCGCTTGCCAGCTTCCACCTTGTTGACGCCACGCAACTTCAAACCATAAGCAACATTTTCCATAACCGTACGGTGAGGCCAAAGCGCATAGGATTGAAACACAAGACCGATGTTACGGTTTTCCGGAGCGACGCTCATGCCTTTACTGCCGTCAAGCACCGGTTTACCGCCGATACTGATTAAGCCTTCTTCGGGCTGTTCCAAACCAGCAATACAGCGCAACAGGGTTGTTTTTCCGCTGCCCGATGCGCCAAGCAGGGAGACAATAGAGCCACGTTCCGCAGTGAAAGACGCACCTTGCAAAATATGCAAGCCACCGAGATATTTATGAACGTCACGTACAATAAGTTCAGTCATGGATTTTTGCTCCCAGACGAAGGGCGAGACCAAGGCCTGCGCCGGTAAGAACGATACTAACAAAGGCGAGTGCTGCAATCGTATCCATTGCACCGGATTGGATCATCGACACCATCAGCGAACCAATGACTTCAGTTCCGGCGCTCATGAGATAAATACCGGTTGCGTAGTCACGTAAGAAGACGATCATGATCAGTGCCCATGCGCCGACGAGACCCGGACGCACGATCGGAATGACAACATCACGCCAGGTCTGCCCGATGGTTGCACCGGTTGTGCGTGCAGCCTCTTCCAGTTCAGGGCTAACCTGAATAAGCGTGCCTTGCAAAAGCCGAAGCCCGTAAGAAAGACCGACAATCAAGTAGGCAATAAACAAGCTTATCAGTGTTGTACGCAACGGCACGAGGAAAGGAATGAACAGGAAGAGCCAGAAGAATGCGAGACCAATAATCAGACTTGGCATCGAACGCGGTAACAAAACCATATAGTCAAGCACCGTATTGGAGACATCACGGTTGCGATGACCGGCAAGACCAACGATCAGATAGAAGGCTACGGCTATGGCTCCGCCTACGACGGCCAGAATAATCGTGTTCAGAACACCACGATAAAGGCTCGGAACTTCAAACAATGCATTGAAATGCTTGGTTGTGAGATGAGCAAAGGGATTAACACCCTGCCCCCATGCATCAACGAAAGCACGCAATATGATACCGCCGATTGGCAGAATGACCGACAGGAAGAGCCAGAAACCAATCAGGGAAAGCGCTATAATCTGTCCCGTCCGCCCTAACCGCATCACAGTCGTGCGTGCTCCTTTGCCTCCGAGCGCCGCATAACGGCGGCTATGGCGCAACAGACGGCGCTGATACCAAACCAAAGGCAAGGTCAGAAGCACCAGCAGCACCACCACAACAGCCATCAGCTGATAGGTCGGGACACCAAAAAGCGTGGTGAGTTTATAAATATAAGTCGTCAGAACGTTGATGCCGCTCGGATCGCCCAACACCAAAGGCACGCCGAACATCTCAAAACCGATCAGCAGATTAAGCGCAGTTGCAAAAATCAGCGCAGGCAGCACCATCGGTACGGTCACATCCCAGCACACGCGCCAAATAGGTGCGCCGGTAATACGCGCTGCCTCTTCGAGATCTGACGGCAGATTGCGCATTGCCGCCGAAACATACAGATAAACATGCGGCACATGGGCAAGGCCGGTCACGAGGACAATGCCGCCTAAAGAGTAGATATTCCACGGCACGAAACCAAAAATGTCCCGCGCCAAGATCGACACAAATCCTGACGGGCCGATAGCAACAGTATATCCGAATGCAAGAACCAGTGCCGAAATGAACATCGGCACCAAAACGATGACCTCGAGCGCCTTACGAAAACGAACATCTGTGCGTGTGAGTAGGAAAGAAAGTGCTGCACCAAGAGGCACCGCGATCATCACCATCCCCACCGCCATGATGACAGTGTTCCACAAGGCATCATAAAACATCGGATCGACGAGGATATATTCATAGGCGCTTAGCCCTAATTGGGCATTGGCACTAAAAAACGGGCCGTCAAGAAAGCTTTGATAAACAATCAGGCAGATTGGTGTCAGTACGCAAAGTGTCAGCACACCGATCACAAGACGCCGGAACAGCAATGCCTCACCGGGCGCTCGAGGTGTCCTCAGACGCCCTTGACTAGGTGCCTGATCAACTAATTTTTGGGTATAGGTATCCGCCGGCATGGGTTGTAACCTCCGGGAAACAAGCGATTTAGAAAAAACTGACGAGGTAGGCGCGATATTGCCTTGAGGCAGGCAGGCATCAGAAGATGCCCTGCCTGACCAACATAGGCTGGTAAAGGATTACCCTTTCAGAGCTGAGCGCCATTCATTGAGGAATTTCATGCGTTTCGTAGGATCCATGAAATTCAAAAGTGTTTCATCAAGAGCGATTGGCTTGAGGTTGCCACCAACCAGCTCATTCAGCGTGTCCATATTGTAACCTTCTGTCGTATCCTTACGCAGTGCAGGCATACCTTTGGATGCAAGAGCTGACTGACCTTCCTGAGAAAGCAGGAAATCAATGAAAAGCTTTCCGGCATTTGGATGCGGTGCATCTTTCAGCACACCTGCCACTCGTGAGAAAGCCGGCGTGTAATCTTTACCAAAAGCAACACCCAGATTTGGCGCACTCTTGACCCAATCCAGCGCATAGGAGCCGATCAGATTATAGGCGAGCACATTTTCACCGGAAACCACGGTTTCACGCATAGAGCCTGTAGAAGAATAAGATTTTCCCTTAGCCGTGCCGAGCGCTTTAGTGAGCTCCCAGAAATTGCTGGTATTATCCAGATCATTGGTCTGAATAAGGAAGCCAACCCCTGATTTTTCAGGGTCGAAAGTCGCGATCCGGCCATTATATTCACCACTGGAAATGAATTTGATCAGATCTTCGCGTGTTTGCGGCACCTTATCTTCCGATAGTGCCGTCTTGTTGTAAATCATCCCGATTGGCTCGACAGACGTCGCATAAACGATATCTTTATAGATTGCCCAGCTTGGCAGTGATGCAGCCTCAGATGATTTATAGGCTTCCAGATAACCGTCGACTGCAAGCTTCACGCCCTGATCCATCGCCGAGGTCCAGAATACATCACCACCGACCTGCTTTGCGGCAGCTTCAGAGATCACACGGTTGTAAACACCGTTTGTGCCGATATCATTATAGTCGATACGGATGCCAGGGTACTTTTTGGTAAATGCGTCCAGGGCAGCTTGTGCTTGCGCCTGATCGGTCGCCGCATAAATTGTGACGGAGCCTTCTTTGCGGGCTGCTTCTGCAAGCTCTTCACCTGCCGCCAAGGCTGGCATGGCGAGACCGAGAACTGCTGTACTCGTAATCAGGGCATAAGAAAAAGAATGCTTCACTTCCATAATCCTCCCAAAATCATTTTTCATTTCCGAGGAAGGATGTTCCGCATAATATAATAATTATTATACTTATTTAAATTTGCTAAATATTTACAATACCAGACATAGCTCTAGTATTTCCGCTTCAATTAGAAGCAGATTAAAGTTTTTAACAAATGGATATCCTCCCAAGGACACAGGAAAACTCTTCGCTCCCACGAAAAGCCGCCATGATATATAGACTAATCGCTCAAACTGTCAGCAACCTGTCAAAATCAGAAAGTATTTTGTTGCTAGCCTTTATTTTTCATGCAATCTATTTTCTATGCGCATCTTATTGGTCGAAGACACACGGGATGTCGGGGAGGCAATCAATCAACAATTGGAGCGGGTGGGGCACTCCGTTGATTGGGAGACAGACGGGTTATCCGCAGCTGAAATTCTCGACTTTACCGATTATGATCTCATTATTCTTGACGTCATGCTGCCCGGGCTTGACGGTTTCGAGATATTGCGCCGTATCCGTGCCGCGAAAAAAACTGTTCCGGTACTGGTGTTAACGGCTCGCTCGGAAATTGAAGATCGGGTTAGCGCTCTCGACCTCGGTGCAGATGACTATCTGGTCAAACCCTTTGATTTTCGCGAACTTGAAGCGCGGGTGCGGGTTTTATTACGGCGCAATACCGGAGAAACGACCAATATCATCGTTTGCGGTAATCTGCAGCTGGACCGGCAAAGCCGTAATGTGCGCATAGGCAATCGTGAGGTTCAGCTGAAGCGTCGTGAAATTGCTATTCTTGAGGTCTTTGCCACACGTCCCGGCCGGTTTTTTAGCAAAGATGAGCTGATGGACACGCTTTTCGGCTTCGATGAAGGTGTGAATCATAATGCTGTTGAACTCTATATTTCCAGAATACGTAAGAAAATAGACGGATCAGGCGTATCGATCATCACGCAACGCGGGATTGGCTATCAGTTGGTGATTGATGAGAGTACGTGAACCCTCACTCTTTTCGCGCCTTGTTATTCGGGTCGGTCTGGTTTTGCTCATCGGCGCGAGCATCCTGATTACGGCTGCATGGTATTACGGGCAGACTGCTGCCAATAAAACTTATGATCAGCTCTTGCGCGGAGCAGCTCTCCAGATCGCCGACGGCATCACCCAGACCAATGGTGAGCTGATCGTCAACCTCCCCCCGTCAGCTTTTGAACTTCTTGGTTTCGCTGAAAGAGACCGCATTTTCTATCGGATCGTTGGTCTCGATGGCAAAGCCATCAGCGGTTATCCTGATCTTCATCTGAACGATGACCTTCTTGCTGCACGTCATAGCCCCGAATTGGAAACGACTGAATATCGCGGCGCGGAAGTCCGCGTGATTACGGTCGCTCGTGCGCTTTCAGATCAGGCGCATAGCGGCTGGGCCTATGTTATTTTAGCGCAGACAACTGAGGCACGCCGAACCCTTGCCAGCGAGGTAACACAAGGCGCGATGCTCATTGTCGGCATCATGGTCTTCCTCGGATTAGTCGGAACCTATTTGGCGGTTCGCTACGCATTACAGCCTGTAACGAAACTGGCATATGCACTTCGGTTGCGTAATCCTGAAGATTTAACCCCGATGCAAACAGTGGCACCACAAGAATTGCAACCCTTTGTCGAGGCCATCAATCATTTCATGACGCGATTGGATCAACGGGTCATACGCCTTCAACAGTTCATTGCTGATGCCGCCCACCAAATAAGAACGCCGTTAACTGCGCTTTCGGCTCAGGTCTCCATGCTCGATGAAAACCGGATGAGCCAAACAGACAGGGAACGCACTGAACGCATAAAAATACGCACCGGAGAGTTAGTGCAACTAACCAACCAGTTGCTCAGCCACGCCATGGTCATTCACCGCTCAGGTGTTATCAAACTTGAGAAAGTTAATCTTGTCGACGTAGCACGAATAGCATTTCATCATACAATCCCACTGACTGTGGATCCTGACATGGTTATTTCTTTTGAAGCAGCCGACCCCAGTTTGATTGTTAACGGTGACCCCATCAGTCTGCGGGAAGCCATCGCCAACATTATCAGCAATGCGTTGCGCCACGGCGCAATATCGCGGCTTGATGTCCGCGTCATTCAAGCCGGACAACGCATCTGTCTGGAAGTTGAAGACGACGGGCCTGGCATTCCTCCGGAGAAATGGGATCAGATGTCACGCCGTTTTAATGCAATGTCTCCTAAAGCCGGCGCTGCATCAGGTCTCGGTTTTGCAATAGCTGCAGAAGTTGCGCTTGCCCATAACGGGTTGCTTCGCTTCAAAGAAAAGGGCGCGACCGGTTTTACAGTGATACTCGATATCCCGTGTGCTGGGGAGAACCCGTCTTGAGATCATATTTCTTATTTGCCTTGCTCAGTGCCACTGTCAGTATCGCTCACGCCCAATCAAATGAAGGTATGACAACGCAATTTCCGGCATTAAAACAGGAGACCGGACGACTTGTGATCAACGGCGCTGCCGACACTTCGGCCTTGAAACCATTGGTGCTGGATTTTCAGGAAACTGAGCCGAATATTGCAGTCGAATACACTGATTTTGTTACCAATGATCTCTATCGTGAAGCTGATTTAGCTTGCCGCGGTGAAAGTAATTTCGGCGACTTGCTCATGTCATCCTCTGTTGATCAGATGGTGAAACTCGCCAATGACGGATGTGCTTTACCGCATGTTTCTTCTCAAACACGGGCGACCGCAAACCAGACGAATAACTGGCGCAATGAAGTATATGGCTTTACTTTTGAACCATCTGTCATCGTATATCACAGTGATTATGTTTTACCGCAGGACGTACCCCGGACACGCGGTGAACTTGCCGATCTCCTGCGTCGCAAACAAGACTATTACAAAGAACATGTGGCAACATATGACCTGCGTCAGTCCGGCGTAGGCTATCTTCTTGCCTTCCTCGACGCTAAACAAAACTCCACGGCTTACGGACGATTGCTTGAGAGTATGAGCCGTGTTGATACACAATTGCGCTGCTGTAATAATTCTATTCTCGAAGACATAGAGGATAGAAAAATATACATAGGATACAACATCATAGGATCATATGCCTATGCTGCAAGCCTGAGAAATCCTAAGCTGAAAATCGTATTGCCACGCGATTACACACTTGTGTTGAGCCGTGCGACCTTCATTCCCCGAAAAGCGAAACATCCTGAACTTGCAGCACGCTTTATCGACTATCTTCTGTCCGAGCGCGGTCGGCGTGTTGCCAGAGAAAAAGCCTTTTTCTTCTCACAAGATGGCGCCCTGCCCGCAGGGGTCGATGGCCCGCCATCATTGATTGAAAGCGGCGTAGGCAGGCCGGTAAAGATTGGCCCTGCCCTCCTTGCAACACAGGACGCAGCACAACGCAAAAGATTCATCGATGACTGGACAAATGTCATGGTGACGATTGATGAACACGTAAAGAATTGATGTCATCGTAACCGCCCGCATATTCTTTATTGGTAAGCAAATAAAGATTTTAGTAATTTACGGTCTGATTGGTGGCTTAACGATCAAGTTAGCTGCCTCAGAAAATTGACGATATATTTAAGTGTGGGAAGCAATAAATCAGGGGCAATTACCTAAAATAGTAAACCCTCTTTGAAAGATCTACACTGAAATCATCCTACGGCTTTTTCAAAAAAGCCACATCATATAGAGGAGGATTCCATGTATCGCCGCTTATTACTTGCATGCACCTGCTTGTTCTCACTCGCTGCAAATGCTCTAGCGGATACTGTTCTCAACCGTGATAGTGGCACTGATCCGGCCTCACTGGATCAACATCATACAACAACTGTGAATGAAGGTTACATATTACGGGATCTCTATGAAGGGCTTGTTAGTTTTGATGGTCAGGGCAGAGTGATTGCCGGTGTTGCGAAATCATGGGAGACATCACCTGATGGTTTGACCTACATTTTTCATTTACGGGATAATGCAAAATGGTCAAATGGCGATCCGGTCACTGCCAGCGATTTTGTCTATTCATTCCGCCGCATCATGAATCCAAAGACTGCCGCCGGATATGCCAGTGTTCTTTATCCGATTAAAAATGCGCCACAGGTCAACACCGGAAAACTACCACTTGATCAGCTTGGTGTTGAAGCCATGGGTGATCTCACCCTAAAAATTACGCTGACCTCACCTACTCCGTATTTCTTGTCACTTTTAACGCATCAAACCGGTTATCCGGTAAACCCAAAGGCTATCGAAAAATATGGCGATAAATTCACTCTGCCTGTGAATATAGTTACAAATGGCGCCTACAAACTTTCTAGCTTTACCCCGAATGACAAAATTACCTTAAAGAAAAATCCTTATTATTGGGATGCCGCAACGGTAAAAATTGATGTTGTGAATTGGGTGCCATTTGAGCAGCCAGCTTCCTGTATGCGTCGTTTTGAGGCTAAAGAAATGGATATCTGCGGTACTGTTGCCGCAGAACAGATGGATTATATTAATGCCAACTTGAAACCATATTTGCGCATTGCCCCTTACTTTGGCATCTTCTATCTCAGCATTAAAGGAGAGCCGAACAGTAAATTACGTGACCAACGTGTGCGCCAAGCTATTTCCATGGTAATTGACCGCAAATTTTTAGCCGAACAAATTCGGCGGGGTATGATGCTGCCTAGTTATGCAATCGTACCATCCGGCACCAAAAATTATGTCACAGACTCTCCCCAATTACCTTATGCAAATCAGGATATTCTTGATCGTGAAGATACAGCCAAGACGCTGCTTGAGGAGGCAGGTGTTGCACCTGGCAGCCTGTCTGTAAAGTTGCGCTACGCAACGACCGTTAACAATAAAAACACAATGGTTGCCATTGCCGATATGCTTAAAAATATCGGTATTAATGCTGAACAGGATGAAGTGGAAGGCGTGACTTATTTCAACTATTTACAGGAAAAAGGCATGTATGATCTCGCATATCAGGCATGGATCGGCGACTTCAATGATCCTTATTCATTCCTGAGCCTGTTTACGTCCGACAGCTATTTCAATTATTCTGACTGGTCAAACAAAGAATATGACGCACTGATTGCCAGGTCTGCAACCATAACCGATGCCAAACTGCGTGCCGAAATATTGGCGGATGCGGAACGGATTTTATTGAGAGAAGTTCCTGTCATCCCCTTGCTTGCACCGTCATCACAAGCGCTTGTATCAGACACGATTGAAGGTTACAGCGACAATGTGATGAATGTACATGCAACACGTTGGCTATCGCTGAAAAAGAAGATGCAACAGTAACGATCATCAATCAATCGTCGCTCAAACATACGATTTCACACCACATATTAATGGCGTTGGATTATATTATTCATGGGGCAACTTAGATTAAATGCCCCCGATCTGCCATTGAATAAAGACAGAGCCAAAATTCCGCCTGTTGCGAACAATATTTAGTGCCCTTATCATCAAATTATACAAAATTAATATTGCACATCACCTATCAACAACCATAGATTTTTTAATTCCATGCGCACATTCATTTTTCTGATTGGCTGCTGTTACAACACCACAAATTGATCATAATCTGAGACGTAGTATTCACGGGTTCACATCTCGTAGGCCGTAATGAATGACAATCCCGGATCATGAAACTCAAATTAATCCGATTAACTCACAACAATATTCTGACATGCCGCAAACATCCGTCCAGCGATATGGATGGCTGAAGCGTTTTCAGCATTTATTATTACCTTTGGCGGGTTTCATTATCGTTCTGCTGGCCATCTATGTGCTGGAAACGATGCTGCAAAATACATCCCGATCACAGACGATGGCAGCATTTCATGCGATTTCATGGCAGACAATCGGGCTTGCGATATTTTTTACAATGCTGAGCTACGCGGCGGTCGCGCTTTATGACGTGGTTGCTGTAGAGACGATTGCTCCTAATCAGATACCGAAGAGGCTGGCTGCTGTTGCCGGTGCTGCAGGCTATGCAATTTCCAATGCTCTTGGCTTTTCATTGCTCACAGGCGGCGCGCTTCGCTACCGTATTTATGCAGCCGAAGGTATAAGCCTTGCCGATATCGGAAAAATTGTCGGCACATCATGGTTTGCTATCTGGTTTGCTCTGATCATCATGCTCAGCGCGGCAATGCTGATCGATCCGCAGGATGTGCCGTGGTTGTCTTCTGTCGATCGGCGCATTGATATTCTGGTTGGCCTCGTCGTTCTTGGTGCGATTGGCTGGCTCATCTATTGGCTCTCTCATAGTGAGCGCCATATCCGGATTGGTTCTTTCAGCTTGCGTCTGCCGGATTCCAAAGGGGCAATGCTGCAGATTTTTGCCGGTCTGGTTGATGTCGCTGCTGCTGCTGCCACGCTCTATGTACTGATGCCGGACAGTGCGGTGCCGAGTTTCGCAGTTTTTGCAATTGTTTATGTGGTTGCTGTCGTGCTGGGTATTGCCAGTCATGCACCGGGCGGTATCGGGGCTTTTGAAGCAACGATCATCGCCGGTCTCGGCCTTGGCGGCAATCCGCAGGCGATTGCTGGATTGCTTGCTTATCGTGTGATCTATACGGTTTTGCCACTGGTTACGGCCGCTGCAGGGCTTTTGTTCTGGGAAATTATGCGTCGGCGCCATATGCTCGGCAAGCAGGCGCGTATTGCCAAACGTCTGGTTGAACCGCTCATTCCGACGCTGACGGCCAGCATTATTTTTCTGGGCGGAATTATTCTGCTGGTTTCCGGTGCGACACCGGATAAACGCTATCGTGTCGAGTTGCTGTCTGACATTGTTCCGGAGTTTCTGGTTGAAATGTCCCATCTGGCGGCCAGTCTGGTCGGTGTTACTTTGCTTGTTGTGGCGCGCGGACTGGCAAAACGGCTGGAGCGTGCATGGCTGGCTGCGATGATCCTGCTGCTGAGCGGCGCGGTCTTTTCCCTTGCGAAAGGGCTGGATTGGGAAGAAGCCGTTATTCTGTGCCTCTTTGCTGTCCTGCTCTCAGGCTTTCGCGGTTCATTCTATCGTCGCCCGATCTCAGGCAATTTTGAACTCAACTGGAACTGGCTGTTGACGGTCGGCACAACACTGCTGGTCTCCACATGGCTCGGCTTGTTCGTTTACCGTCATGTCGAATATTCCGGCGATCTGTGGTGGGACTTTGCATGGAACGGTAATGCTCCGCGATTTTTGCGTGCCACAGTACTGGTTTTTGTTGCCGTGGCGGCCTTCGGGTTGCATATACTGATTAACAATCACAGCCAGCGCAAACGGCACATTGATTATTCTATACCCGCTGCTGTACCGCCGCTTGTTGCTGCCTGGCCGCATACGGATGCGGCGCTGGCTATGGTCGGCGATAAACAGTTTCTGGTTGCACCGGATGACAGTGCTTTCATCATGTATGCGCAATCGGGGGGTAGCCTGATTACACTGGGTGAGCCGATCGGGCATCCGGCAACGGCAAAAGAGCTGGCATGGTCGTTTCATGCTCTGGCAGACAAGCTGGCTTTGCGCACAGTGTTTTACGGTGTCGGACCACAAAGCCTGCCGCTGTTTCTTGATATGGGGCTGGTGGCGCTTAAACTTGGAGAAGTTGCTCGGGTTGAACTGACAGATTTCTCTCTGGAAGGGCCAAGCCGTCAGCCTTTCCGCTATGCGGATCGCAAGGTTACGAAAGACGGCCTTGTCTTTGAAATCATTCCGGCAATCGATGTGCCACCTTTATTGCCGCGTTTGCGGGAGATTTCTGATGCATGGCTCGACTTTAAATCCGGCAGTGAGAAAGGTTTCTCACTCGGTTATTTCGATGAGGATTATCTCCGCCGGTTTGATCTTGCAGTCTTACGCAAGGACGGTGAAATTGTTGCTTTCGCCAATCTGTGGCGCGGTGGTGACAACTATGAAATTACCGTTGATCTGATGCGCTATATGCCCAACGTGCATAAATTGCTGATGGATGCGCTGTTCGCAAAGCTGTTAATGTATAGCAAGGAGCAGGGCTATAAATGGTTCAACCTTGGTGCCGCGCCTCTGTCAGGGTTGAGCGGCAGCAGGCTTGCCTCACGTTGGAACCGCTTCGGCTCCTTTATCTACAGGCGCGGTGCTGATCTCTATCATTTTGACGGGCTGAAGGCATTTAAAGAAAAGTTTGATCCCGTCTGGACACCGCATTACATGGTTTGCCCCGGCGGATTTGAAACGCCGCGCGCACTTCTGGATGTAACAAGGCTGATTAACGGCAGTCCTCTGGAGTTCATACGCAAATGAAGACAAAACTGCTTTTGGGTATCTTTGGATTGTTTGTGGTTATCGCGGGCACTTATTTCACCCTGCACCCAGGCAAGGTGACCCGTTTCTGGGCAAGTCTGACTGCGCCGGAAAAACCGGTAACGCAGGTCAGTGCCGAGCGCTTGTCGGATATTCCGGTGTATATGCCGAAGAGCGATCCGGCTGGTCTAGCGATTGTTATCAGTGATCAGGGCGGCATCGGGGAGCGTGAACGGCGGTTCACAGATGCCTTACTGGCACGAAACCTGATTGTTCTGCCGGTTGATCTCAGAATATGGCGTGCAGCACTCGATAAAGAGGACGGCGAATGCAATTATCTGGATTCCGACTTTGAGGCGATTACCAAAGAAGCCCTGCGTGCTCTGGATCTTGATGTCTACTTTCATCCGGTTGTGACCGGTATCGGAGAAGGGGCAATGATTGCTTATGCCGCGGCATCGGATTCACCGGATGCGACCATTGCGGGAGCTGTTGGTATTGATCCTGTAACCGCCCGCACCCGCCTGCCATCCTGTACCGAGCAGGCACAGGCGGTCAAAGCGACGGGAGGCGGCTTTACTTATGAATATGGAAAGACATTGCCCGTATCTGCTCTGCTTGTTGCTGCCGATGGCCTGCAGGCCAATCAACCGGACACAGCGCGCCAGCAGAATATTGCGATGTTGCAAAATGTGCCTGATCTGAACGCGCGTCTGCGAGTAGCGGCTGATGAAGTGTTGTCGATGGGCGCTCAGGACACACAGAATGCTGCTTTGCCGGTTATTGATCTGCCGGCCAGCGGCGGCAAAGCCAATTATGTGGCGATATTCTATTCCGGTGACGGTGGCTGGCGCGATATTGATAAATCAATCGGTGAATGGCTGCAAACGCAAGGCGTGCATGTCATCGGCGTGGATTCCCTGCGCTACTTCTGGAATGAGCGTAAACCGGAGGAAATTGCCCGTGACACTGCGGCATTGATCAAAAAAGCAGACCCTGGCGGAAAATTGCCGGTCGCCGTACTCGGCTATTCATTTGGCGCGGATACATTTCCTTTCGCATGGAAATATCTTGATCCTGAATTACAGAAGCGCATCAGAATGATAGGTCTTTTAGGGAGTTCAACCACCACATCTTTTCAGGTTTCCGTCGAGGGCTGGTTTGGTGCTGAGGGAGACCAGAAAACGCTGCCGGCTATTCTTTCCATGCCGTTGGATCGTGTTGTTTGTGCTTACGGAGAGGACGAGGACGATACGGCCTGCACGGCAGATGCCTTAAAAGGTGCTGATATTATGAAACTCAGCGGCGGGCACCATTTTGACGGCAATTATGAGGCAGTTGCGCAGGCCTTGCTGCAAAAAATGCATAAGCTTGCCAATATTGATACAGTTGAAGCGCTGCGCTGAAGCCGGTGTATAAACTGAAAAAAGACACAAGGCAGAAAAAACCGAAGGCGTCATGATGCTTGAACCGCTCAATCACCGTCTGACGTAAAATAGATGCCAATTTTAGGTACATTATCCCTTTCTTCACCATCAACTGTAGGAAAGGGATAACATTCTCGTAAATCGAAACGGTAAGCTCACAGCCTCAGCCGGAGCGACCATAGAGTTTATAAACCAATGAACCCGCCGCCAGATCAGACAGTGCCGTTCCGACAGCCTTAAAGAGCGTTATCTGCTCTGCGCTGTCTCGTCCGCTTGCTGTGCCATTGCACAATTCACTCAATTTTGCCTGACAGTCTTCCTGTTTAAACACGCCCGAAACGATTGGTTGTACAAGATCTCCGGCCTCATGAAACGCCTCATCTGCATCAATGAAGACAGCAGATTTCGCAACTGCTGCATCATCAGCCTCACGCATTTCCGGTGTGAAAGCGCCGATCAAATCAAGATGCACACCTGCCTGCAACCAGTCTCCGCGAATTAAAGGAGCCGTTGAGAGCGTTGCACATGAAATAATATCCGCCCAGCGTGTCCCTGCCTCTAGATCAGTTTCTACAGAAGCATCAATTCCCTGCCCGCGCAGCTGCTCAACAAGTTTAATCGCACTATCCTGATGAATATCCCAGACCTTAATCTGCTGAATATTACGGACAGCTCTGTAAGCATCCGGTATCAATGAAGCCACGCGACCAGCGCCAACAACAAAAAGCTTATTCGCATCTTCCCGGGCAAGGAAAGAAGCTGCCAAAGCAGATACTGCAACAGTGCGACGGCTTGTAATTGTACCACCATCAATTGTAGCGAGATGCGCACCGGTACCGCTGTCATATAACAAATAGCTTGATGTCAGCCCCGGCAATCCTTTTTTAGCATTGCCCGGAAAAACATTGACCAGCTTAACACCAATAAAGCCATCATCTCCGTGTTTTTCCTGCCATGCAGGCATCAGAAGCAATGTAGCAGCTTCCTCACCCGGCACAGGAATTGTGTGATGATGGCGCTCCGGCACAGTACAGCCATTGATAAAAGCGGTACGCAAAGCTTCAATGAGTTCTTTCATGGAAAGAAGACGTGCAGCATCAGCCGCACCAATTGATATTGGTGTCCCTAACGAAGACATGGTTGTTATCCTTTTATATCTGATATTGCCGCGCTATACGCAGGCGATACAAGTCCGGGAAATTAGCAACCTTCGAGAGAGCGCTTCAGCGTCATCTCAAGATGGTTAGCGATAATCCGTGCCAACGCCGCTTCATCTCTGGCAACGGCTGCATCAACGAGTGCGATATGTTCTTTTGCTGCCTCGATAATCTCATCGCTGCCAAGGCGCGCACGTAAGCCAATCAGACGCGCACGATCCCGATAATCCATGATCAAGCGCACAAGCAGCGGCATCTCCAGCACACTCAGAAAACGACCATGAAACTCACGGTCAAGCTCTACATAATTGACGAGGTCACCGCTTTTTGCCGCTTCAACCGTCATTTCCGCAAGATCCCGCAATTCTGCGGCATCTGCATCGCTCAGCTGCATACCGGCACGCACTGTGGAAGGTGCCTCCAGTAAAAACCGGATATGATGGATCTCCTGCATCATGGGCTTGGTCAGCACCGGAATTGTAAAGCCACGGTTTTTATGAACTGTCAGCAAGCCTTTATCTGCAAGCTCCAATACAGCTTCCCGCACCGGCGTCGGCGAAATTCCGAGATTGGTCGCAACCATTGCAACCGAATAAATCTCACCTTCATTTAATTCGCCGGACATAATCTGCGCCAGCAGAATTCTGGCTGCAGATTCACGCAGTGTGACCTGTTTCGGGATAGCGCCTGGTTTAAACATAGATTCCGTCATTGTTTTTCAAAAACCTCTGTCTCTCTTATCACTGAAGACCTGGAAAGACTATTGAACAGGCTTCCAAGATTATGCTGCATATTACCGGCGAACTGACCGTAAAAATGCACGGGTTCGTTCATTATCGGGAGCCCCGAATACCTGATCCGGCAAACCTTCCTCTACGATATGCCCCTTTTCCATGAAGATAACACGGTCAGCAATATCGCGTGCAAATCCCATTTCATGCGTCACAACCAGCATTGCCATACGTGTTTCACTGGCAAGGGCATGGACCAGATCAAGTACCTCGCCAATCAATTCAGGATCAAGCGCTGACGTGATTTCATCGAGCAGCATAATTTGCGGTTTCATGGCGAGTGCACGGGCAATCGCAACACGCTGCTGCTGACCGCCGGACAGCTGAGACGGATATGAACCGGCTTTATTCCCCAATCCGACACGATCCAGCAAAGCCTGCGCCATATCACGCGCTTCATTTTTCGGCATTTTCAGCACATGAACCGGTGCTTCCATGACATTCTCAAGCGCAGTCATATGCGGAAACAGATTGAACTGCTGAAACACCATACCAATATGAGCACGCGCAGCACGCATCGCCTGTTCTTTTACCGGTGTACCATCAGCTGAGCTCATGGTTTTACCGAAAACGCGGATTTCACCTGAAGTTGGCTGCTCCAATGTCATCAACATTCTCAAAATCGTGGTTTTGCCTGAACCGCTCGGCCCGATTAATGAGACGCGCTCACCCGGCGCAATTTTGAAACAAAGCTTTTTCAAAACTTCGAGAGAACCATAACTCTTTGTAACGCCAACAAATTCTGCGGCTGGTGTAGAGCTGTTATGCATGTGAGTTTCCTTTCGCTCAGGCCAGACGGCGTTCCAGATATCCAACTGTCTGCGACAAGCTAAATCCGACGATAAAGTAGAGTATCCCGAGGATGGTAAAGGCTTCCAGATAACGGAAAGTCTCTCCGGCATAATTCAGGGTCGCGCCAAGCACTTCCACAACTGTGATTGTGGCAAGAAGGGAGCTGTGTTTGTAGATGGAGATAAAATAGTTGCCGACCTGTGGTAATACGATCCGGAAGACCTGAGGGATAATGAGGCGCTTCCAGGTCTGAAAGCGTTTAAATTGCAAAGCAATCGCAGCTTCCCACTGCCCTTTCGGAACCGCATCAATACCGGCACGGAACACTTCTGAGAGATATGCGCTGTAGTGGATGCCAAGCCCGAGAATACCTGTCGTCATCGGCGACAACGCCGGACCATATAAAGGCAGCACATAAAACAGAAGATAAAGCTGCACCAAAAGCGGGGTACTGCGTATCACTGTCACAACAGTGTCGATCACCAGACACAGACTTCGGCGGGCTGAACGGCGCAACATTGCAATCACAAAGCCGAGTACAATTGCCACTACCGCAGCACCGGCAGAGGCAATGACCGTGACTTTCAAACCTTGCAATAGCAACGGTAAAATCACAGGAATACTGTTAAGGTCGAAATTCATTTGTTCCGAACCTTTCCTTGCCAGATACCACCGGCACGTTTCTCAAGATGATTGTTCAGGGCGACAAGCGGCATCGCCATAATGAGATAAATGACAAAAACAGCTAAGTAGATTGTTGTCGGCCGTCCATAGAACTGCACCAATTGCGACCCCGCAAAGGTCAGCTCTGTAATGGTAATCAGGGAAACCAGAGACGTTGCCTTGAGCAGCTCAAGGGCATAATTTCCCAAGGCTGGCAGCATAACCGGAACAGCCTGCGGGAATATAATACGGCGGAATATCTGTCCGCGCTCCATATTCAATGCAATACCTGCCTGCCACTGCCCCGGACTGACAGACTGCACAGCTGAGCGCACCACTTCCGATACATAGGCGCCAAAGTTCAGCGACAGTACCAAAGTACCCGTCAAAAATGCGTCAAGCTTGATGCCGACCAAAGGCAAAACATAGAAAAAGTAGAAAATCTGAACCAGTGATGATGTGGAACGGAACAGCTCGACATAAACAACAAAAGGCAGCCGCACATACCAGTGCGGAGACAAACGGGCCAGCCCTGTGATGAAGCCAATCACCATTGCGCCAACCGCTGCAACCAGCGCGATTTGAATTGAAACCAGAGCGCCCCGACCAAGGGTCGGCGCAATCCGTATCAAAAACTCTGCGAGACTATAATCATTCATTTGGAAGCACACAGACTTTCAGCAGTGATATCTTCAGCGGGAATATCCGTCGCCTCCAGCCCGTAAGGCTCCACAAGGCGCAGCAATTCACCTGACTGTTTGGCTTTCCGCAACCAGTCATTCCATGCAGTAATCAGCGCATCATCGCCCTTGCGAAAGCCAATAGCTCCGTAACCGATGGCCGGTTTGCCGTCTTTACCAACAGGTTGTTTCGTCAACGTCACCATTTCAATATCTCCCTGACCTTGTGTTTTTACAAAACCACGGGTTGAAACAGCCGCAAACATGACAGCATCAATACGCTCTGCCCGTAATCCGGCTGCAACTGTTGCCAGATCAGGAAAGACAACAATCTGTTCTTCCGGAACGCCGTTCAAAACAGCATATTCACGCTCTGCACCGCCGCTGACGACAGCAAGACGGGCTTTCTTTCGGGTGATATCTTCAAGACTGCGCAGGTCTTTCGGATTCCCGGACAATGTTGCAAAGGCCTGCTGACTGATCCACTCCGGATCACCGAAAGCAACCTGCTTGCAACGCTCGGGACGTATTTGCATACCCGCACCGATCAGATCAAAACGCCCCGCCTGTAATGCCGGAATAAGCGAAACATATTGCGTTAAAACGCCGTCCATTCCTTCAACGCCCTGCGATGCCAAAAAGGCACGGATCAACACCGCCTCGACACCATCCAGCTCACCGTTTTCAGCAACAAATCCCCACGGAGTCAGGTTAGAAAAACCGACCTGAGCAAATCCCTGCTCTTTGATTTTGCTCAGAGTATCCGCCTCAGCACCATGTGCAAAGACAGAGAGTAATACTGACAATGCAGCCAGCCTGACAGATCTGCGATATTTTCTCATCAATCATTGCTTCCCCGATTATTTCGTTTCACTGCAGATCTGATCTGCTGTGATATCTGCTGATGGTTGCGTTTCCGGCCCGAAGCCAAAAGGCGCCATAATCTGTGTCGCCTTCCCTGATTGCAGTTGTGTAGTCAGCCAGCTATTCCAAGCCTCGCGCAACGCGACATCTTCTTTACGAAAGCCCATCCCCCCGTAACTGACAACAGGTTTGCCATTTTCTCCCAAGGGCTGTTCCGTCAGTTCCGCATATTCAAGTTCGGGATCAGCCAGCCGTGTCAGCGCATTTCGGATTGTAACAGTGGAAGCAACCACCGCATCCACACGTCCGGCCTGCAATCCGGCCAAAGCAGCCGTAAAATCCGGAAACAGAATTCGCCGTGCAGCAGGAACTCCAGCCAGTTCCGCATAACGAATATCACCCGCACCAGTCAGCATTCCGATCTTTGCCGCATCATGTTTTGCGACAGTCTGATAACTCGTCAATGCCAGCGGATTGCCTTTTCGGACAGCGAAAGCGCTCACGATTTTATATTCCGGATTGCCGAAAGATATTTGCCGGCAACGCTCCGGCTGAATGAGCATACCCGTTGCAATAATATCGAAACGCCCCGCCATAAGGCCGCCGATCAGCGCACCCCATTCAGTAACAACAGGATCGACCTCTTTTACGCCCATATCAGCAAAGAAAGCCCGTGTTAATTCAGGAGCCTGTCCTGTAACGTGACCATCGCCGTCAATATATCCGTAAGGATTTATGTTCGGAATACCGATGCGCACTTTTCCGGAGGCTTTGATATCCTCTAATGTTCCGGAATGTGCAGCACACACTCCGGAACCGGCAATCAGCGCTGCGATAACGGGCACGACATAGTGAAGTTTATTGCCCATAATATCGACCTCATTCGCTATCTACGACAGCAATAACATCGATTTCGATGAGGCATTCCGGTGCCAGAAGCCCGCACTGGATACGTGTGCGCACCGGCTTATTCTCCGTGAATACACGCCCGTAAATACGGTTGAATATGTCACCGTAACGGGTATCTGACATAAACACGGATACTTTGACGATATCATCAATAGTAGCACCGGCCAGGTCGAGCGTCTTTTTCAGATTGGTCAGTGCAAGTTCTGTCTGCGCCTCAAATCCCTCAGCCCAGCTGCCATCCGCATGCTGGGCAACCTGCCCCGCCAGAAACAGAAACGTCCCCTTTGCCTTAACGACATCCGAGTAGAATTTAACCGGACCGTTTTTATGAGACATAACTTCGCGCATCTTGAATTCCTCCCAAAATCTCAAGCGATTTGTAATGTGTAATATATTACATATTAGCCTGTCAATTCCATATTTCACGTTTTCTGCCTATTGCTTTTGCCGTTCAGCCGATTTTTCCAATTTTGCAAAATCATATTATTCAACTTGCGTCCACCAACTAATATGTTACACGTAACGCGTGAGGAGATTAAAATGCACCATTCTGAACGTCAAAACATCCGTGAAATTGTAAAAAATCTGGAAAACGAGGCACTCAGGCTTCATGCTGATCTGGTTGCAATTCCGGCCAATCCGCAAACCACAGAGGGCTATACTGAAACGGTCGATTATATCGCCGCCGCCCTGAGCGACACTGCGGATACAGTTGCGAAAATTGATGTACCCAATTCATATCTGCATGAATGCTGGGGAGAAAATCTGGAGAATGCAAAAGATTATTTGAATGTGGAGGAGTTTGCCCCGCGACGCATTGCAACCGCTCAGCTCAACGGCGCCTCTGCAGAGATTGGCCTGCATTTTACTAATAATTACGATCTTTACTGGGGCCCGAAAAAAGAACGTGCAGGCACAGTCGCACAAATCATGGCCATGAGGGCACTCAAAAAGAGCGGCGTTTCTCTCAAAAAATCTGTCTTTTTATCAGCCACACCGGATGCCTATATCGGAGGAGAATCCGGTGCCGGTTATGTTGCCGCCGCTGATATTGGCCGCTCCAAATATGTTATTGCAGGCGGCTTGAGCGGACCTAATCTGATTACAGTCGGCTATAAAGGGATGATCTGGGCTAAACTGGCAATCCGTGGCAAAGCTGCCCATGGCGCACGGGCACATGAAGGCCGCAATGCTATTGAAGCTATGATGTGGGTGCAAAACCGCATCCTTGAGATGAGCAAACAATATGCGACCCGCTTAAGCGCCGTACCGATCAGGCCCGTTGAAGCATCTGCCCCTTCCATCACGATGTGCCGTATCGCCGGCAATCTGGATAGCGGATTTGTAGCACCTGATTGTGCACTGTTCATTGATCGCCGGCTTAATCCGGGTGAAACTGTCGCTCAAGTCAGACAAGAGCTTGAAACACTGGCTGCGGAAGTACGGCAGCAGACCGGATTTGAAATCTCGCTTTCTATGCCGCACACAGTAGAGCCTTCCTACACATCGCCTGAGAGCACACTCTACCAGACACTTGCAAATAATCTGCATGATGTAAGCGGCAAACCGGCAGAGCCCGTGGTTTGGTCGCATTATTTAGGCATGCATTACTTTACTGAGGCTTGGGACAGTCAGGTTATTTCCTATAATCCGGGCGCCATCGGCCATAACAAAGTTGTTGTAGAGCCGGAAGATGACGTCTTCGATGCAAGTTTGCTGCTACCAACGATTGAAGCACTCGCATTAACTGCGTACGACCAGATTAATCGGGACTCAGATATAGAATAAAGACATCATGGTTTTGGGAGGAACTCAATGAAACAACGCTATAAGCGACAAAATCGGGGCGTGCAGCTGTTATGGCTGCCGCTCATCGCGGCACTCACACTCGGCACGGTTTCAATGGCCGCAGCCGAGACAACTCTGGAACGCATTCGCGCTTCAGGCAAAGTCAAAGTTGGTATCGCCAATATCAATCCCTATGGTTATGTCGATGGCGAAGGACGCGTTACCGGACAGTCAGCAGAATTATTACGAGCCTTTTTTGCAGAACAAAATGTTGGGGTCACACCTGTTGTCACTGAGTTCGGCGCGTTAATCGGCGGTTTACGTGCCGGACATTTTGACATTGTCAGCACAGGTATGCTGATCCAGCATGACCGGTGCAGTGTCGTTGCTTTCGGCAATCCCGAGTACCGGTCAGATAACGCTTTTGCCGTTAAACAAGGCAACCCGCTTGGACTGACAAGTTATCAGTCAGTTATGGAGTCGCCTGCGGCACGGTTGGGCATGATTTCCGGCTCCGGTGAGATTGCTTTGGCCGCAAACGCCAATATTCCTAAAGACCGTCAGGTACTGTTTCCGGATCTGGCCACCGCTATGGCAGGCCTTCAGGCAGATCGTGTGGATGCAGTTGTTGCCTCAACAATCACAATTAACAATGCCATTACCCGTGCCGCCAATCCGGCGATTGAATACGCAAGCCTCACCGAACAACCCAAAACCAAGTCTGGCACGCCCGCAACCCGCTATGGTGCAATGGCGTTTCGTCAGGATGACACAGATCTGCGTGAAGCATGGAATAGCTGGCTCGCGCAAAATTTGGCCAACGGAACCGTCACCAAAATTACAGAACCTTTTGGTTTCGGCCCTGAAACTATCCCTCCGTCCAGTCTGACGGCGGATGATGTTTGCAATCAATAGACCATTAGCATTGGCATGACCGGAGAAATGATCAGGCGATGATCTGCTGTCTTTGCCCGATCCTTCTCCGGCAATCCGTACCAAGTCCTGCAAGACAACCGCTAGAGAGTCAGCTGTTCCATCGGCATTAACGCACCGCGTTGCATCACGACCTGTGCGGCTACAGCATGTCCGGCCTTGACAGCAGTCTCAAGATTTTTGCCACTCAACAGTGCCGCGAGAAAACCACCGTTGAATGAATCTCCGGCACCGGTTGTGTCCACCGGCATGAGCGGTTCAATATCCGTGATCTGGCGCATACCATTATCATCGGCAACCAGCATTATGCCGCCGCCGTTTTTAACCACAACAGCTTGCGCACCGGCAGTGCGATAGCGAGCAGCGCAATCCTCCAAACTGCGATCGCCAAACATTGCCGCTTCATCATCAAAACTCGGCAAAATAATCTGTGAAACCGCTGCTGCCTGCATAATTGTTTCGCGCAAAATATCGTGGCTCTCCCACAAACGCGGTCTGATATTGGTGTCAAACACCACCGTTTTTCCGGCACAAGCAGCATCTCGCAAATGAGAGATAAATACTGCCCGCTGTTCAGGACAAAGAATAGCCAGCGTAATCGCAGAAAAATAGATGATATCGGCATCAGAAAAAGCCTTGGCGAGCAATGTCTGATTGACCGCCAGCAGACGTGCTGCCGACTGGTTGCGCCAATAGGTGAAATGCCGCTCGCCGTTCTCAACTTCGATCAAATAAAGTCCAGCCTGACGCTGCGCATCTTCCTCAATGTAGCCCGTTTCGATCCCGTTCCGGTTCAGAAAATCTTTCATTTTTGCAGAAAAACTATCCGTACCAATACGGGTAAAATATGACACATCCCAGTTCTGCGCAGGCAGGCAAGCGCGTGCATACCATGCGGTGTTTAAAGTATCGCCTGCAAAGCCAAGATGAAACTCACTGCCTCCCAGTGAGGACATTTCAATCATACATTCACCGGCAGACAAAAAGAGCTTTTTCCTCACTATTCCCCCGTCATGCTATTTGTTTGTCAGGTCGTTGCCCCGAGCTGCCATGGCACAAATTCATTATCGCCATAGCCGTAAATTTCACTCACTGTCTTGCGGCCGGAAGCAACAGCGATAATCTCCTCAAAGATACGTTCCCCTGCCTGCTGAATACTCTCTTCACCGGTAACGATCTCACCGCAATTCAGATCCATGTCTTCCTTCATATGCTCGTACATATCTGAATTGGTTGCGATTTTAATACTCGGTGCCGGCTTGAAACCCGAGACCGAGCCGCGTCCTGTGGTGAAACAGATGAGATTGCACCCCCCTGCCACCTGTCCGGTCACAGAAACCGGATCATAACCCGGCGTATCCATAAATACGAAACCCGCTTCATCAATCGTCTGCGCATATTCATAGACCTGACGCAACGGCATAGAGCCGCCTTTCGCTACGGCACCGAGCGATTTTTCGAGGATTGTGGTCAACCCGCCCAATTTGTTGCCATGAGACGGATTATTATTCAACTCATCGCCGTTGCGCTGCGTGTAGTCACGCCACCAGTCAATCCGTGACAACAGCTTTTCAGCAATGTCCGGTCGCGCCGCCCTGCGGGTCAGCAAATGTTCAGCACCGTAAATCTCCGGCGTTTCCGATAAAACACTGGTGCCACCATGCCGCACAAGTAAATCCGATGCATAGCCCAGTGCCGGATTTGCGGAAATGCCCGAATAACCATCCGAGCCGCCGCATTGCAAACCCAATTTCAGCTGCGACAGAGGTTGTTGCGTGCGCTGTGCCGCATTCACAACCGGCAACATAGTTTCAATCGCTGCAATCGCCGCTTCAATTGTCTTCCGTGTGCCGCCATATTGCTGGATGGTCAGCGTCTGCAAGCGCGCACCTTCTTCCAGCTTATAATGCTCAAGGATCGGAGCAATCTGATTGGTTTCACAACCAAGCCCGATCAGCAACACACCGCCGAAATTGGGATGACGGGCATAGCCCTGTATCGTGCGGGTGAGAACCCTATAGGCTTCCGACTGCGTATTGATCCCGCAGCCGCCCGCATGACCAAGCACCACAACACCGTCAATATTGTCATAGTCTTTCAGCCCGCCCATGCGGTTGAAATGATCCGCCACATATTGTGAAACAGTGGCGGAACAATTCACCGTCGCAATCACACCAATATAATTGCGCGTACCAACCCCGCCCGCGCCGCGATCAAAGCCCAAAAAGCTGCGCCTTTCCGCGTCAGGAAACAGTTCCGGCTCCGCATAATCAACACAGAATTCATGCTCGTGCTGTGACGGCAGCATTGCCAGATTATGCAGATGCACATGCGCACCCGCAGCAATATCCTCTGTCGCAACACCAATCACATTGCCGTATTTGCGAATTTCCTGTCCTTTTGTGATGGGCACAAGTGCAACTTTATGCCCCTTGCCGATCAGATTAGCGGCTACAAGTTCACCACTGCCGACAGGTTCTCCGGCACGGATTGTCACCCGCGCAACCGCCACATGGTCAGACGGATGAAGGACAATAACCGGGCTGTTCTGACGGGTCATAGCTCACCCGCCCGCCTTTGCCGAACATAAAGCACCGGCATCCAATACAGTGATTACGCCGCGCAATTCTGCAAGGCCGCGCAACCGGCCGATAACCGGATAGCCCGGTGTCACCTGTTTTGCCAGATCATCCAGCATACGGTGACCATGATCAGAGCGGAAAATAATCTTTGATCCGCTATCCCGCTTGCGGTCTTCCTCAACCAGCGCCCGCAGCAATGCAACCATATCCACGTCGCCTTCAAGATGGGCGGCTTCATAGAAGCTGCGTCCGTCACCCTGTCGCGTGGTTGCCCGTAAATGCGAGAAATAGATACGTGATGCAAAGCGGCGCGCCATTGCAGGCAGATCATTATCCGCCCGCACACCAAGACTGCCGGAACAGAAACACATACCATTGGCCGGAGACGGCACTGCATCAAAAATCGCTGCATAATCGGCTTCATTTGAAGCAATGCGCGGCAGTCCGAACAGGGAGCGCGGCGGATCATCCGGATGCAGGGTCAGCCGCACACCCAGCTCGTCCGCAACGGGGGTTACTTCCTCTAAGAACGCAATCAGATTTTGTCTTAGCTTATTGGCATCCACATGCGTATAAGTTTCCAGCTTGTCTCGGAAAGCCGGTATCGTCAGCGGTTCGGTTGTTGAACCTGGCAAAGCACTGGCAATATTGAAAATCAGCTGATTAATCTCAGTCTCGCTCATTGCCTCATAGGTTGCGCGGGCAGCAAGACGATCAGCTTCGGAATAATCCCGTTCCGCGTTTTTACGCTGCAAAATATGCAGATCAAAAGCAGCAAAACGATCCTGATCAAAACGCATGGCTGTCGCGCCGCTTGGCGTGACATAGTCCAGATCGGTGCGGCACCAGTCCACAACCGGCATAAAATTATAGCAAATGACTTTAATATCATGTGCCGCCAATGCCTCCATTGAGGCAATCCATGCGGCGATATCCTGTTTTGCGGCACCGCCTTCACGCTTGATCGCATCTGAAATCGGGATGCTTTCCACCACAGACCAGACAAGCGGCGTGCGGTCAGCAGGGGTATTTTCAATCAACGTCTTGCGTTCTGCAATCTGACTAGGCGTCCATGCCTGTCCGATCGGCACATCATGCAAAGCAGATACAATATCTGTCGCTCCGGCCTGACGTACAGCATCCAAAGACACACCGGCATCCGGCCCGAACCATCTCCACGCTTGACGCATTAACCCCTCCTCCGAATAAGTTTTTATATTTTATGATTTTGAAAATCTGCGACAGCGGACGAACGCCTGATCAGACAAAGAAATCCGGATGGCTTTTCCGCAACTCGTCAATATCCGGCAAAACCGCGCTGAGATGATGCTTCATCGCCTTTATCGCTTCCGGTGCATCTTTAGCGGCAATGGCATCCCTGATGAGTTTATGTTCGCGCAAAACCTGATCCATACGCCCCAGCACCGGAACGGTCATACGTCGTGCACGGTCGATCTGGATTTTCACAAGTTTCAGATGCTGCCAGATACCGGGATAACCGGCGATTTCCGCAACTGTCTCATGAAAAGCATCGTCTGCTTCATGAAACAGTCCGAGCTTTTCACGGCTGGCATGGAATTGCTGCATATCAATCAGCTCATCCAGCTTAGCGACGGCATCCGGTGTTGATGATAATGCCGCATGTTCCGCCGTCGCTCCTTCCAGCGCCTGACGGATCACCACAGATTCCGGTATCAGATCAACCGGAATGCGCGCCACGAAAGTGCCGGACTGCGGGAAAATATCGACCAGTCCTTCCTCAGCCAGACGAATAAGCGCCTCACGCACCGGCGTGCGACTCACACCGAATTGCTCAATAAATGTTTTCTCGTTCAGCGCCGTGCCAGGCAGCAGCTTCATTGCAACAATATCGGCCTGCAATGCGCGATAAATCAGCTTTGCTGCGGTTTCACGCCCTGCGGCAGGCCGCCTTACTGAGGATATCTGCCCGAATGTCGCCTGCGTATTCAATCTTGTTCTCCTGCCTGAATCTCAAATCTTCAGGTCTTGTTTATCCGCTCGCAACTGCGATCCGAAACAAAAAATCCATGCGCTGTTGACATACTAATATATTATTATTTACTGTTCGCCAAGCGCCGGATGCAAATTCTGTACAAGACGGATCAAAACCGCGGACAGGACAAGCCGGACAGCAATGACGGGAAACAGACCTCAAAGTCTGTCAGGGAGGAAAAGACCAGCAATGGCACTCAATCCGGATCGCCTTCTGCCTGCGGAGGCAGACAGCCGCGCCATAGCGCGACGCTTGTTCGCATCGGTCGAAAAACTGCCGATCATCTCCCCGCACGGACATACCGAACCGTCATGGTATGCGACAGATGCCGCTTTTCCCGATCCGGCAACCCTGTTTGTCAAACCCGATCATTATATCTGCCGTATGCTCTACTCACAGGGCATTTCGCTGGAGCAATTAGGCATTGCCCGTCTGGATGGCGCAGCGGTGGAAACCGACAGCCGCACCATCTGGCGATTATTTGCAAAACACTGGCCTCTGTTTCGCGGCACACCGTCCCGCCTCTGGTTTGAACATTCTCTGGAGAGCGTTTTCGGTATTACGGAACGTCTCAGCGAGAACAATGCCGACCGGCTTTATGACCTGATTTCCGAAAAGCTGGCGACGCCGGAAATGCGTCCGCGTGCGCTATATGACCGCTTCAATATTGAGGTGATCTCCACTACGGATTCCGCCAATGATCCTTTAACACATCATGATGCGATCCTTAGCTCAGGCTGGCATGGCCGCGTTGTTCCCGCCTACCGGCCGGATGCGGTGGTTGATGCATCCCGCCCTGATTTTCATAGAGAACTGGAAAAATTTATCGCACTGACAAATAATCCGATGACCTATCAGGGTTATTTGCAGGCGCACCGCAACCGCCGCGCCTATTTCAAGGCACGCGGCGCAACATCCACTGATCACGGTCACCCGACTGCACAGACAGCCAATCTCTCGGCAGGGGAAGCGCAAGCTCTGTTTGAACGCATCATCAAACAGCCGGTCAAACCGGAAGATGCGGAATTATTCCGTGCACAGATGCTGACTGAAATGGCACGCATGAGCATTGATGACGGGTTGGTGATGCAGATCCATCCGGGCTCATACCGCAATCATAATCCGCAAGTTTTCTCCGCTTTCGGCTTTGACAAAGGTGCGGATATCCCGAACCAGACCGGCTATGTGAAAGAACTCAAGCCTCTGCTGGATGCACATGGTAATGATCCGCGCCTGACGCTTATTCTGTTCACGCTGGATGAGACGGCTTACAGCCGCGAACTCGCACCGCTGGCAGGGCATTACCCTGCCCTCAAGCTCGGCCCCGCATGGTGGTTCCATGACAGCCCGGAGGGGATCAGACGCTATCGTGAGCTGACAACGGAAAGTGCCGGTTTCTACAATACTGTCGGCTTCAATGACGACACCCGCGCTTATCTCTCCATTCCCGCCCGTCATGATATGGCGCGCCGTGTGGATTGTGCCTTCCTTGCCCGTCTTGTTGCAGAGCACCGCCTTGATGAGGAAGAAGCCTATGAAGTCGCTCATGACCTCAGCTACCGGCTGGCTAAACAGGCTTATAAACTATGACCGGAACACTCAATTCTCTATCTGACAGAACCTTGACCGATGTGCCTGCAACTGTGGGCAAGCCTGCCTATGATCGCTCTCAATTGAAAACAGGGATTATCCATTTAGGTATCGGTGCATTTCACCGTGCGCATCAGGCAGTGTATACAGAAAATATTCTGCAGGATGACCCGAGCTGGGGCATTACCGGTGTTTCTCTGCGCAGCCCCGACACCAGAGATGCGCTCGCCCCGCAAGATTATCTCTATAGTGTTGCCGTGCGTGATGGTGCCGGTGAAAAACTGCATGTTATCGGCTGCCTGACCGATATACTGGTTGCACCGGAAAATCCGGAAGCCGTGCTGCAAGCCATGTGCCAGCCAGATATCCGCATTGTCACGCTGACTGTGACCGAAAAAGGCTATTGCTACGCCCCCTCCAGCCGCACGCTGGATGAGAGCAACAGCGATATTATCCATGACCTGAAACACCCGCATGCGCCGCGCTCTGCCCCCGGCTTTCTGGTAGAGGCTATCAGGAGAAGACACGCATCAGGACTACAGCCTTTCACAGTTCTCTCCTGTGATAATTTGCCAGCCAACGGAGAAACACTGAAGCGTGTGACCGTCCGGCTTGCCGCGCTGACAAATCCGGAACTTGGCCGCTTTATCGCTGAACATGTTGCATTCCCGTCCAGTATGATCGACCGCATTGTACCCGCGACCACCGATCAGGATCGCGCAAGTGTCAGCCGTGCTTTGAACGTGAAAGATCAATGGCCGGTCTGCACAGAACCGTTCAGCCAATGGGTGATTGAAGATCACTTCCCTTCCGGTCGCCCTTCATGGGAAAAATCCGGCGCAAGTTTTGTCCGCGATGTCGCCGCTTTTGAGCTGATGAAGCTGCGTCTGCTCAACGGCAGTCACTCCACACTTGCCTATCTCGGCTTTCTCGCCGGTCATGAAACCGTATCCGCAACCATGGCCGCCGCCGGTTTCAAAACATTCATCCGCGCCATGATGGATGAAGAAATTACGCCGACACTGCCCGCTCTGCCGGATTTTGATCTTTCAACCTATAAAGATCAGCTGATTGAACGGTTTTGTAATCCGGCTCTGCATCACCGGACTGCGCAGATTGCTATGGACGGCTCGCAGAAACTGCCGCAGCGTCTGCTGAATACAATCCATAACCGTCTTCTGGCCGGTCAGTCTTTTGATCGTCTGGCATTGGGAGTCGCCGCATGGATGCGCTTTGTAACCGGTAAAGATGAACACGGGCAGGTTATCGACATTCGTGATCCGCTGCGTGATCAACTCTTACGAGCAACGGCGGGGCTCACTACTACACAGGATATACTGAGTGCATTGCTGGCTTTTGACAGTATTTTCGCGCCTGAATTTACTCAAAATGCACATTTCAAATCCGTCATTTTACAGCAGCTTGAAACATTACTGACAAATGGCGCAGCTAAAACAGTTCAGAATTTCAAACCAGCAAGCACCAAGACGTAAAAACGGAATATTTTTTGCTTGCCCTGCAAAATTGATAGACTAATATATTAAAATAAAAGAGCGGCCTTTCTGAGGAGGCAGGCCGTACGACCAATAAAAATCAACGGGGAGGAACAGTCATGCATTTCACACGCAGACAGACATTGGGTGGTCTGGCAGCTCTTGCTACACTTCCGGCAACAAAACTCTGGGCGCAGAGCAAACTGGCACTGCCGACATCGCCGGTCGCAATCAACATTGTTGATGTTGCCGGTAATCTGGCACTGACCCAGAAAGCCATTGAAAATTATGCTGCGGCTAAACCGGAACTGGTTTCAAAAATCACTTTCACCAAAGCACCGGCACCGGAACTTCCGGGCAAGCTGAAAGCGCAGCAGGCTGCCAAACGTCTCGATATTGATCTGGTTTTAACCGGCGCAGATGCGCTGGCTGCCGGACTGGAAATGGACCTGTGGGTCAAACTGTTTCCGGATCACGCAAGTGCGCTGCCCGACCTGCAATCTATTTATCTGGAACCGGCATGGCGCATGCAGGCCTTTGCCAAAGATCACGGCGTTGCAGTTGTCTATTATCCGTCGGGCCCGCTGCTCGAATATATGCCTGAGCATGTGAAAAAAGTGCCAAGCAATGCGGAAGAACTGCTCGCATGGGCAAAAGAAAATCCGAATAAATTTGCCTATGCCCGTCCGGCTAATTCCGGCCCCGGCCGCACATTCCTGATGGGACTGCCATATCTGCTCGGTGATGCAGACCCGCGCGATCCGGTCAAAGGCTGGGATAAGACATGGGCTTATCTGAAAGAGCTGCATAAATATGTTGAATATTACCCGACCGGCACCGGCGCTCTGATGAAAGAGCTCGGCGAAGGCACCCGTCATATGACTGTGACCACAACCGGCTGGGATATCAATCCGCGCGTGCTCGGCGTGGTGCCAAAAGAGGCAGCTGTTGCCAAACTGGATGGCTTCCATTGGGTTGCCGATGCGCAGTTTATGAGCGTGCCGAAGGGTGTCAGCGATGAAAAACTCGCTGTTCTGCTCGATCTGATGAGCTTCCTGCTCACCCCTGAGCAGCAGGCCTATACCTATGATGAAGGCTATTTCTATCCGGGTCCTGCGGTCAAAGACGTGCCGCTTTCCATGGCACCGCAATCCAGTCAGGATGCCATCGCAGAATATGGCCGCGCAGAATATGCCGACTGGATCGCCAATAATCCGGTGGAGCTGCCGCTTGATCCGGATGCCATGGTCGTCGCGTTCCGCCGCTGGGACGAAGAAGTCGCCAGCCAGCCAAAATAAAACCGGTAAACGACGGATGTCATCTGCCTTTCAGGTGACATCCGGCAATGAGGTATTTCATGCAACTTGCGTCACTACCCTTTGAGGAAATCCGGCTTGAAAAGCTCAGCCGGTCTTTCGGAGCTCATCAGGCATTAAAAGGCATCTCCCTTTCGATCAGGAAAGGCGAATTTATTGCTCTGCTCGGCCCGTCCGGCTGCGGAAAATCCACAGCATTGAACTGTATCGCCGGACTGCTCGCAACAACGGGTGGTGGTATTTATATCGATAAAACCCGTATCGACACCCTGAAGCCGGAAGATCGTGGTTTCGGCATGGTGTTTCAGAATTATGCGCTGTTTCCGCATATGACTGTACGCCAGAATGTCGGCTTCGGTCTGAAAATGCGCGGCACCCCCAAAGCGGAAATGAAAAGCCGTGTGGAAGCCGCCATTGCCATGGTACGCTTACACGGTCAGGAAGACAAACTGCCGGGGCAGCTATCGGGCGGCCAGCAGCAGCGTGTTGCCATTGCCCGCGCCATCGTGATTGAACCGCCTCTGGTTCTGATGGACGAACCATTGTCCAATCTTGATGCCAAGCTGCGCTTGGAAATGCGTGCTGAAATCCGCCGCATTCATAATCAGCTTGGTGCCACAACGATTTATGTGACCCACGATCAGGATGAAGCGCTGTCGCTGGCCGACAGGATTGTGGTGCTCCGCGATGGTGAAATCCGGCAGGTCGGTTCACCGGTCGAACTTTATGAACATCCGGATCATCTGGATGTGGCCGAGTTCATGGGCTACCGCAACCGCCTTTCCGGTAAAGTTATCGCCGAACAGAACGGCAAGGTCACACTCGATATCGGCAATGCCCATATTTCCGGTACCGCAAGGGTGCCGCTGACCGTCGGGCAAAATGCTGTTCTTGCAGTGCGACCGGATGATGTGAGCACCACAGCTGCAAATGCATCAACCACCCAATCAAATATTCTGGCTAAAGTTGAGACAATTGAATATCGCGGCCGCGATTTTGTCGGCACTGCCAGCACCGATAATGCACATGAGCTGGTGTTTCACGCTTCAGCGAATGCAGCACCGGGCAGCGCTATCGCGCTGGCTATCGACCCTGCCCGTGCTCTTGTGTTTCCGGCGTGAGGTGACACATGAACACCTCTTCCGATCTTGAAAAACTGTCATTACGACAAAGGCTCGCCGTCAAAGGGATCGACGGCACAACCATGCTGGTTCTGCCTGCGGTTATCTTCCTGCTGGGGGTCTTTATCTATCCCTTCATCTATGGCTTGCTGCTCTCCTTCACCCCGCAAGAGGGCGAAGGTATGTTTGCCAATTATATCAAATTTTTCTCCGATCCGTTTTTATATAAAACCATCGGAACGACATTGTGGCTGGCCATTCCTGTCACGCTGATCAGCCTGCTGATTGCTGTGCCCGTGGCATTTCGTGTCCGGCTGATGCGCCGTCAGCGCCTGCTCACTACCATTCTTGTTCTGCCGGTCACATTAGGCACGGTGCTGGTGGCCGAAGGCTTGCTGAATTATCTGGGACCGCAGGGCTGGTTCAGCCGTACGCTGATGTTTATCGGTCTTGTCGACAGCCCTTTAAAGCTGACCAATAATTACTGGGGCGTCTTCGCATCGCTGATTATTACCGGTTTTCCATTCACCTTTTTGCTCACTTTGTCCTATGTCACCGGTATTGATCCGGCGCTGGAACAGGCGGCAGCAACTCACGGCGCCAAAAGCTGGCAGCGTTTCCGCCACGTCCTTCTGCCGCTGTTGATGCCGGGATTGGCAATTACCTTCTGCCTGTCTTTTGTGCTGGCTTTCGCTGTCTTCCCCTCCGCCGTGCTGCTTGGTGCTCCGGCAGGGCCGACACGCGTCATTTCCATTGCCGCCTATCAGGCAGCCTTTGAGCAATATGATTATTCAATGGCATCCTCCGTTGCCATGATTATGGCCACTGTGCAGCTCGCTATTGTCGCGGCAGTCCTTGGCATACGCAGTCTGTTTTATCGCGGCGCGACCAGCGGAGGTAAAGGCTAATATGATCAGAGATACCTCTATCGGATCCAAATTGTGGATCACCGCCGTCTGGGTCATTGTTGCCTTTTTTGTCATCAACCTGCTGGCAATGATCGCGACAGTCGTGCTCTCGTCCTTTTCAACGCGCTGGCTCGGCACATGGTTGCCGCAGGCACTGACAACGCGCTGGTACTTCACCGCATGGCGGGAATTCCAGCTCGGTGATGTGCTGATTGTCACCTTCCAGATCGTCTTCACGGTTGTGGCTCTGTCCGGTCTGCTCGGTGTTACGGCAGCCTATGCCATGGCGCGCCGCAATTTCCCCGGCCGCAATCTGGTGATGCTGCTGTTTCTGCTGCCATTGCTGGTGCCGCCGATCACCTTTGGTATTCCGCTGGCAACCGTGCTCTATCAGGCGGGTGTCGGGGGGACATTCTGGGGTGTGGTACTGGCCAATCTTGTGCCGACCGTTCCTTTTGTTATTCTGGTGATGATCCCGTTCATCGAACAGATTGATCCGAAAGTGGAAGCAGCTGCCCATGTCTTTGGTGCGAATAAATTCCAGCTGTTCCGCTATGTGCTGATGCCGATGCTGCTGCCCGGCATTCTGGCTGCATTGCTGCTGGTGCTTGTCCGCACAGTTGCCATGTTTGAGCTGACATTCCTCACCGCAGGACCAACCAGTCAAACCCTTGTTGTGGCGCTCTATTATTCTGTCTTTGCCTCGGGCGTACGCTCAGTCCAGTCTATTGATGCCATGGCAGTGATCTATATGATTACAACTCTGGTATGGCTGCTGCTGGCACTGCGCTTTGTTAATCCGACACAGATTGTCGCTCGCGCCAAACAGTCTAACAATTAAAAATAAACCCGCCGTCAGAGCATATGATCTGACGGCGGGTTTAGAGCGGTTCCCGTTAAAATTAAATCGGTAAAATCGCTCTAAATATTTGTTTCAACGCGTATCTTATCTGATCGAAGCGGGATTTAGAAATCAGTCCGGTGGACTGATTTCCCCGCGAAGGCGCTTCACACTTTTCGGGATACGCTATAATTCCCCGCTGCAATAGCGGGTAAGTTTCCGAGAGCACTCTCAATCAGCGGACGAATAGCGCTGTGCAAAATGTCCTGATTTTCGGTTTGTACCATAATCACATCGGGCAGTTTTAAAGCACCAACCAGCCCTTCCGCCTGAAACTGACTGCATAACTGAGTAAAAACAGCCTGATTAGAAGTAAACGGCCCTGTCAGATACACTCTGTCAGGAAACAGAATGCGGCACATATTGCCCAGCGCCCGTGCCACAAGACGCGTTGCCAGCTGCATATCAGCATGATCTGCAAATGATGCATCCTGCAAATATCCGCCGATATCCTGCTCTTGACCCAAGCTGATCAGTTCATCCAGCCCCAATTGCTGCAACAAGACCGGCAGGGCAACGGCTGTTTCCAGACAACCTCGGTTTCCGCAACCGCAAGGGCGATCCTGTAATGTATCAAAACGCCAATGGCCGATCTCACCAAAAGGCCCCTGATGGGCAATGCTGGTGACATCGCGGGAACAATAGGCAAGTCCGATCCCCCAGCCCCAATGCAATAATGCGGCTGTATTGACCGGCGCAGTCTCTGCTTTGAAATGCACATCCAGCTCGATATCCAGCTGGCGGAACAAACAGACAATCGGCGTAACAGGGTTCAAGGCTTCAGCGAGATTAAAGTCCCGCACCTGCGGCCAGCGGGATGTAATCAGCCAGACCCGTTTTTTAACATCGACAATACCGGCCACGAGAATTGTCGTGCCGACATGCACCATCATATCCGGTTGTGAAGCCCGCAATGTCTGTATCATTTGTTGCAGAAAAACCGTCATCTGCTGATTATCAGCAGCATCATTCAAACGCTTTGTCTGCGAGGCAATAATATTCCCCTGCAAATCCAGCAAAGCGCCTTCCACCAGATAGCTGGTCATTTTAATAACAGTGAAACCGATCCGCTTTGCATTCAATCGTACAAGTGTTCCGGGGCGCCCGCGTCCGCGCCTTTCCGCCACGTCTTCCGTTACAAAACCATTATCCAGCAAATCCGCTATAATGCGGGAGGTTGTCATGGACGTGAGTTCAAGGGCAGCCGCAAGGCTGGCGCGGGACTGCCCGTCCGCCTCCAGCAGACTGCTGACAACACGGGCACAATCACGCTGATGCGCATCGGAAAAGCGGAGATTCTGAAAATTCTGCATAGCAACTCATCCCATATTATTATTTTGAATAATATTATTCAAAAATAACTTGCAAGCCTAAAATGAAGGTGTATTCTTTTAATCAGGAGGAGGCAGAGGTCATTGTCAGCTTAAAAAAGCGACATTACCGATCAGCCTTACAATCAGAGCTTAGCAGCCTGCGTCACGCGCGGGAATGCTGATGCTTTGCCTTTTTAAACGGGGAGAGTGGCGTGGAAATACGTGTTTTCGACACGAAACAACAATTGGGAGAGGCTGCGGCAAAACGTGGTGCGCAAGCCATCAGATCGGCTCTGCGCAACAAGGGGAAAGCCTCAATTATTGTTGCGACCGGTGCCAGCCAGTTTGAAATGCTGGAAGTGCTGATCCGTGAGCCGGATATTGACTGGTCCAAAGTCACCGCTTTCCATCTGGATGAATATGTCGGCATGAAAAAGAGCCATCCGGCAAGCTTCCGTCGCTATCTGATTGAGCGTTTTGTTGAACCGCTCGGCGGTAAAGTCACACTCCATGAAATCAATGCCGAAGATAATCCGGAAGCAGAAGCCGGCAGGCTCAGCAAGCTGATCATGGATGAAACCATTGATGTTTGCTTTGCCGGCATCGGGGAAAATTGCCATCTGGCTTTTAATGACCCGCCGGCCGATTTTGAGACCGACAAACCTTATATTATTGTTGATCTGGACGAAGCCTGCCGCCGCCAGCAAATGGGTGAAGGCTGGTTTGCCACGCTGGAAGATGTGCCTGCTCAGGCCATCTCCATGAGCATTAAACAGATTATGAAATCGTCCCTGATCATTCTTTCCGTGCCGGATCAACGCAAGGCGCAAGCCGTTAAAAACGCCCTTGAGGGATCAGTAACGCCGCTTCATCCGGCATCCATTTTGCAAAACCACAACAACACAGTGGCTTTGCTCGACACACAATCAGCGTCGCTTTTGTCATGCGCACCAAAGGCTTAACTGATCTTCAGGTCAACGGCTTTGCCGGTGTTGATTTCAACTCCGGCATGCTTACCGCATCTGAACTCGACCATGCATTAGAAGCCATGCTCGCGACAGGTGTTACCGCCTGTTTGCCGACGCTGATCACTGCCGCACCGGATGTGTTGCTGCAGCGTATTCAAATGCTGGATAATGCCATTCAGCATAGCAGACTTGGCCGCCTGATGTGCTTAGGCCTGCATATTGAAGGGCCGTTTCTTAATCCGCGACAGGGTTTTGCCGGATGCCATCCTGCTGGCGTTATGACACCACCATATGCCAGCCTGATTGATGAGTTGCAGGCGCGGATCACCACACCGATCCTGCTGGTGACACTGGCGCCGGAACTGTCCGGTTCTGAAGAATTCATTGCAGCGATGAAGGCCCGCAATATTCTCACAGCCATCGGTCATTCCGATTGTAACTTTGAAACTGCAACACAAGCGGCCTCGGCCGGAGCCAGTTTTTCCACCCATCTCGGCAATGGCCTGCCGCAGCATATGCCAAAGCTGGATAATCCGCTGTTTGCCCAGTTAGCTGAAGACCGCCTCACCGCCTGCTTCATTGCCGACGGGTTCCATATTCCGCCGCAAGCGCTCAAAGTCATGATACGGGCGAAGGGGATTTCACGCTCCGTTTTGGTAACCGATGCGGTTTCCGCAGCAGCGGCGGAGACAGGCTTTTATCATTTCGCGGATATGCGGATTGAGCGCTATGACAATGGCATGGTCAAAAACCCGAATGGTGCCGGTCTCGCCGGTTCAACGCTATGTCTCGATCAGGCTGTACGCAATCTTGTGACATGGGGCATTGCCTCCTTTGATGAAGCAGTGCGCATGGCATCCGAGAATGTTGAGGCACTTCTTGCACCTGCCCTCACTGCCCGAAGCATTAAGCAGCCTGTGAGTTTCATCGAATGGACATCTGATCTGTTTATACGGAAAGCAACCTTTCCGGAGCATGACGCATAAGCATCAAAACCGCTCAACCTATAAAAATAAAAAGGGGAACAGGATGAAAGTCAATGATCTGAGAATGAACCGGCGCGTGCTGATTACAGGTGCATCCGCCACCGCATTTCTGGCTGGGAGCGGCTTAAGTTTTGCCCGCAAAATGCCGCTGCCTGCCAAACCGGTCGAAGTGAAGCTGATGGATGTCGGCGGAGCTTTGTCGCTCGTCCAGCCTGCCCTTGAGCTTTATGCCGAGCGCAATCCGGATAAGGTTTCTCGTATTGTGTTTCTGAAAGCACCGGTGACGGAACTCGCCGGTAAGCTCAAAGTGCAGCAAAAAAGCAACCGCGTTGATATTGATCTTGTGCTGACCGGCAGTGACGGACTGGCAGCCGGTCTTGTCGAAGATACATGGATGCAAATCCTGCCGGAATTTAACGAAACTTTCCCTGATATTGAGACCAATTACGAGCCTGCAGCCCTGAACCTGCATAAAATTCAGGGTGCCGGTTACGGTGTGGTTGTCACCTATTACCCTTCGGGCCCGCTGCTTGAATATGCACCGGAGCGTGTGGCAAAAGCACCGGAAAGTGCTGAAGAACTGCTGGCCTGGGCAAAAGAAAATCCGGGGCGCTTCCTCTATGCCCGCCCGACAAATTCAGGCCCTGCCCGCACTTTCATGATGGGGCTGCCTTATATTCTCGGCGACAAAGACCCGACCGATCCGATCAACGGCTGGGAGAAAACATGGAACTATCTCGCGGAACTCGGCGATTATATTGATTATTATCCGGCGGGTACCGGCGCAACGATGAAAGAATTCGGCGAAGGTTCACGCGATATTATCGTGACCACCACCGGTTGGGATATTAATCCGCGCGCAGTCGGCATTGTGCCGGAGACAGCCAAAATCTCTACACTGAAAGGCTTCCACTGGGTTTCCGATGCCTTCTTCATGTGCATTCCAAAAGGCGTGAAAGAGGATGTTCTGGCGGTGACGCTGGATATCATGGCGTTCCTGCTCACACCGGAAGCACAGGCCTTTGCCTATAATGAAGGCTCGCTCTATCCGGGCCCTGCAGTGAAAAATGTACCGCTTTCGATGGCGCCACAGCATAGTCAAGACATTATCAAGCAATTCGGACGCCCTGAATATGATGACCTGATCGCCAATAATCCGATTGAGCTACCGCTGAAACCGGAAAAAATGGTGCAGGCTTTCCGCAAGTGGGATGAACTGGTCGGCGCACGCAAATCATAACCATTACACCTTCACCCCCAGACTGCGGAGCCTGCAGCCTTGTGTCTATCAGATATACAGCGCTCTAAAGCTCCGCATTTTTTCCCGTTACAGCGGATAGCAGTATGACACAGATCCCGCAGGTTGCTCTTATCGGTGCCGGTTATCGCGGCAATGCCTATGGCGATATTGCCCTGAAAAACCCGCATCTCATGAAATTTGTCGCCGTTTGCGACATCAAACCGGATGCAGTTGCTGCTTTCGCTAGAAAACACGGTATCGCGCCGGAAAACTGCTTTTCAGACAGCATCACCCTGCTCAATACACTCAAAAATATTGATGCAGTTGTCGTGGCCAATCTCGACAAGGATCATGAAACTGTTGCCGTTGCCGCCCTTGATCGAAAATTCAACGTGCTGCTGGAAAAGCCGATGGCTTCCACGGTTGAAGCCTGTCAACGTATGGCAGAAGCCTCGGAACGCAACCAGCGCTTTTTGATGATCTGCCACGTGCTGCGCTACACACCGTTTTTTGCCAAAATCAAAGAGCTGATTGAGAACCGGACTTTCGGGACTGTTCAAAGTATCCGCGCTTCCGAAAATATTGGCTATTATCATCACTCGCACAGTTATGTGCGCGGCAATTTCCGGCGCTTAGAAGACGGCAGTCCGCTAATACTGGCAAAATGCAGCCATGATATGGATATTCTGCACTGGTTGACCGATGAAACGCCTTTACGTATTTCCAGTTTCGGCAGCCTCAAACAATTTACACCGGAAAATGCCCCGCAAGGCGCTGCTGAGCGCTGTCTCGATGGTTGTCTGCTGGAAATGACATGCCCCTATTCCGCACGCCGGATTTATCTGGGAGACCATACCGGCTGGCCGGTATCAATGATTTCAGTTGATACCAGCATTGAAGCACGCACAAAGGCGATCCTTAGCGGACCTTATGGCCGCTGCGTGTATCACAGTGACAATACGGTGGTTGACCGGCAGATTGTCGGCATCGAATTTACCAATAATATTACCGCCAGTTTTGAAGTGCACGCCTTCAACAAGCGCACCGAACGCCATATCCACATCGGCGGCAGCGAGGGAGAGCTGACCGGCTGTTTTGAAGACGACAGCCTGGTGATTAAATTCTTTGACGACCGGCCGGATGTCACAATTCAAATTGAAACACTTGCCGGTGATCATATGGGCGGCGATCTGCGGTTGATGGAAGACTTTGCTGCTGCGCTGCGTGCACCACTCGGTCACGAGATCAGAACCGCTGCACATAAATCAGTCACAAGTCATTTAATGGCGCTGGCTGCCGAACAAGCACGTGTCAGTCGCAAAGTTATTGAGTTGCAAAGATTTTAATCAAGCCTGCGCACCAAAACCAAAATTGTATCAAAGAGAAATGTGCCCCCTGATCTGCTTCAGACAGATCAGGGGTATTTTGGTTCGTCAAAACTCAATATGCTCAACATCGCCCGTTGCTGCACTCACCATAATCTCAACGCGCATCGACGGATCACCCAGCTCAACAGCACAGCAACATCTGACCGGTGGTGCATAGGGAGCAATCCAGTCTTTCCAGACCTGATCCATGCCTTCAAAATCGGCCATGGATGTAATCCAGATTTCCGTGGTTAAAAGACGGGATTTATCACTGCCTGCACGTTGTAACAGGTCATCAATTTTTCCAAGCGTTTCTTTCGTCTGCTCTTCAATCGTGCCGCCATTATCAGAAAATTGGCCGGACAAATAACAGACACCGTTATATTTTACTAAGCGGCTGCGCCGCGCATTAATATCACTGCGTTCAAGTTTCATTTCATCCTCACGATTATCAAATTTCAAGACCGGCTTTGCGGCTTTCAAGAGCAGAGATCACACGAAAACCAATACTGCGGAACGGTTCTGGTGCAATAAAATTAGCCTGCCCCATAACTTGCTCAAGAATGGAATGATCGCCAAAACCGCACATCAGTTCAGCCAGATGCCGCCCCAGCATCGTGCCTTTGGCAATCCCGCTGCCATTGCAGCCGCCTGAAGCATAAAGTCCGTTTTCCAGTTTGCCCCACCACGGGGAGCCATTCATCGTCAGCGCTGTGGTTCCGCCCCAGACATATTCAAACTGGACATGACGTAGACCCGGCCAGCGGCGTTCAAAACGATTTCGCAATTCTGCTTCCACATAAGTCTGTGACAGCTCTTTCTCATGTGCATAAAGACTGCGCACCATCAACCTGTCAGAACCAATGCGTCGCAATGTTGTGCCAAGCCGGTGAGACGGCAGCAACCCCCATGACTGGTCGTGGCCCAGCAGCGCTCTGTCTGCCACAGCTACGGATTGTGTTACAGCTGCATAGGTATAGATGGTCGTCATTTTACTATTCAGATAACCAAACCGCCGGATAAAACCATTATTCGCCAAAGCAATGTTTTTAGCTCTGATCTGTCCCGACCGTGTGGACAATATCCAGTTGCCCTGATGTTCAATCCGCTCAACCGGTGTATTTTCGTAAAGTTCAACATCGGAAGGCAGAGCATCCGCCAGCCCGCGGATTAATGCTGCGGGCTGTAGTAACCACGTATCAGGAAGATATAGTCCAAATCGGTAATAATCTGTACCGATTTTGTCAGCAATGTCGTTGCGCGACAGTTCCTGATGAGGAAGACCCAGCTTTTTAGCGACCTCAAGAACGGAACGGACGGAGGCTTCACCACGCTCTGTGGCGGCACCGCGAATTGCTCCAACCTGCTGCATGTCACATTGAATATCGTTTTTACGGATAACATCTGTCAGCCATTCAAAAGATTCAGAGAAAAGCTTTGATTGCAAACGTGCCTTCTCAGACATTTCCACGGTAATATTACGTGGCAGCACATCAGTACCGGTGAAACCGGAATTACGGGCGGAAGAGCCTTCTCCCACTGTCGTCGCTTCAACAACAACAATACGGGCATCGGGGCGGAGTTCACGCAAACGTCGGGCAACGGCAAGTCCGGTATAACCTGCGCCGATAACGGCATAATCCGCATGAATATCGCCATCAAGTGCAGCTCGCGGCGTACGCGGCGAGAGCATCGCGTTCCAGCCACAAATATTAGAATAATCAGGATAAGTCAGTTTTGACATGTTCAAACCACGAGAAATGCGGCTGGCATGACGCCAGCCACGAAGGGTTTCAATCTGTGAAATGTGTTTGTTCAGTTACAAGCGGTCCGAGCGACAAAGAGCCTTTCAGCTCGAAGCCCCAATCGAGGCTTTTCTTACGCGCCCAAACCTGTGCAGTTTCATTCAGCGGAATTGCGCAGACATCTGCAACAATCAGCTTTTGTGCTTCGTGCCAAAGCTGCAACTGTTTATCAGCATCAACCTCTGAACGTGCAGCAACAATCTGCTCATCAGCAACAGCACAATGGCTGAAATTGGTTACTGCCGTTGGTTTGCCGACAATACTGTCTGAATGATAGAACTGTGTGAGATAGTAATCTGCAACCGGAAAACGGGCTGCACCATACATCACGATAGAACTCAGATCTTTCCGGATCATCTGATGCCAGGTCGCGTGTTCAACCGGTTCCAGTTCCAGTTTAATGCCCGCTTTGGCAACCTGAGCCTGCAGCATTTGTGCTGACTGTTCCAGACTTGGCAGCTGACTGGAGAGCATTTTAATCGTTACGCCGTCCGGATAACCCGCTTCGGCCAGCAGTGCCTTAGCCTTAGCAGTATCGTTGGAGACAACACCTGCCTCATCCGTATAACCAAGATTATTACTCGGAATGACAGATTTCACTTCACGGGTAAATTCCTTGCCGCGGAACTGTGCCATCTGCCCGGCATTAACCGCATAAGCAAGCGCCTGTCTGACACGGATATCGTCAAAGGGTTTTTTGGTGCGGTTGACATGAAGCAGCGTCAGTTCAGCCGGATCAAAAATATCCACGACGGAATCCGGAACTTCCCGTGTCCGCGCCAGCCATTTCTGATCTGTAGTACCTGCGGAGACATCAATCTCACCGGAGATAAAGGCCAGATCGCGTGCAGAAGCAGCATTCAAAAAGCGATAGATGATTTTCTCAAGCTTCGGCTTACCGCGGAAATATGCATCATGGGCTTTGAACTCGATTGAAACACTCGGTTCGATTTTTTCCAGCGAGAAAGGCCCGAAACCGACCGGACGGCGTTGAAACTCATCGCCACGTTCCTCATAGGCTTTTTTACTCAGGATAAAACCGCCGGAATAGTTTGATACCAGACCGAGCAGACTTGGCACCGCTTTCGCAAGCGTGATCTTCACCGTATAGGGATCAACCGCTTCGACCGATTTCAGTGCAACATAATCGGTTGCAAAAGCTGATGTTTCTGGCTTGCCTGCTTTATTGAGCGAGAAAACGACATCATCTGCTGTAACCTCGCCATATCCCTGCTGAAACTGCACGCCTTTGCGTAAATGGAACGTCCATTCCATTTTATCTGCTGAATGTTCCCATTTTTCAGCAAGATCAGGCTCAATCGTTGAAGGGTCGGTACTCCCCGGAGCAAAACGCACCAATCCGCCAAAAATCCATGCAACCAGTGTGCGATCCGATGTCGAATTGGCAAAATGCGGATCAAGCTTACCGACATCTGCTGCGGCAGCGCCTAAAACGAGATCGGTTTTAGCCGCAAAAGCCGGTACCGTTACCAGTGCCGAGCAAGCCATAAAAGCTGCCAGCGCTCCGGTTTTTAAAACTGTTTTGTACATATGATGCTCCTCCTCTTTTATTTTATAATTTGTCTGCTTAAAGCAGCATGCACGGGGGTAAATCCTGCTTGCGGAAAGTCCGCAAAAGCTTGAAGTAAAAACTGCTGATCTTCCGGAGTAATATAGGTTGCAGTAATCCGCCGGAATTTCGTGACAATATCTGCATAACCAAGCGGATTAGCCACATCTCCACGCGGGTGCAGTACTTCCATAATCTGAATACCCTGCCCCTGATCTAATGACACACGTGCCGGTGTTGACTTTGGAAAAGCCAAAGCAAAGTCAGAGGTGGCCTCAAGCGTAATTCGTTCTGCCAGTGCCAATACTTCCGGGTCAGCCAGCATATCCGGATTGACCGGTTGTAGTGCCGCCTCGCCCCTGAGAGCCGCCAGAGCACAACTGAAGTAAAAACTATATTGCCCGCCTTCGAGTGCTTGCGGCGCGCGCTCATTGGACAGGCGCAGCCCCTGCGGAAATGTTTCGATTTTAAGTGAAAGCACCGGCAATTCCGGCTTACGCATTGCCAGAATAGCATCGACCGCTGCATGCATATACCGGCAGCAGGCATAAGGTTTGAGATAGCATTGCATCAGCCACCATTGCTGACCATGGTCAGCCAGCAATATTGCAGGGTCATATTTTTCTGCATTATCCAGCAAATCGCGGGGGCCGGTAGCATCGGCGGCAGCGCGATAGGCAGCGGTAATACCTGCTACAACCGCAGGCGGGATCATTTCTTTCACCGTCGTGCCCTGATAGCGTGATGTCCCGGACGGATAACCAATTGGCCCTTCAGCACCGGCAATTGCTAATGCATGAGCCATTGTCTCTGCATCGAGCTTTAAAAGCCGACCTGCGGCCGCAGCGGCACCATACCCAACCCAACGTCCACTATTATAGCTGTCAATCGTAGTCGTTGGTCTAGAGGTGGCAATGCGTAGCGCAATGTCATAACCAAGGGCAATCGCATCATAAATCTCTTCATCAGCACTGCCCAAAGCTTCAGCCACCGCCAAAGCTGCCGGAATAACACCGGCACCGGAATGACCAGCAGCTCCGCGATGACCGTCATCTATATCCAGTGCACTGGCCGCCGCACTATTCGCCTGAGCAGCACCGGTAACGGAAGATTTTTCTCCGGAGAGCCAGAGTGTCGCTGCATTTCCCCCATAAGCATGAATTGCTGTGTAGCGAGCCGCCTTTGCCAGATCAGATGTAAAGCCTGCACCGGTTGCTGCAATCAGATCGAGAACCAGTAACCTGATGCGTTCCTTTACATCTGCAGGCAATTGCCCCTGCGGGTATTCCGCAGCAAAAGCAGCAAGTTTATTGATGATATGCATTGAATAAATGCCCCGTTCTCATTGCATTTCGTTATGCGGATTGCCGGATATAGTGCCCGTCGGATGCCCTCGCCCACCGGCTGACCGGCGGGCTGTAATCAAGTGATTTCAGCGGACTGCGTGGTTTTTCCTTATCGGCAGCGGTTATAATGCGCGCTTTTCTCTGTGCCGGATGCGTGACCGGAATCGCGGACAGCAAGCGCTGCGTATAAGGATGAACCGGATTGGCAATGACGTCTTTCTTGGCGCCGATCTCTACAATCTCGCCGAAATACATGACTGCAACGCGATCACAGATTTTCTCGACCGCTGCCATGTCATGGCTGATAAAAAGATACGAAACGCCGAATTCTTTTTGCAAATCAATCATCAGATCAATGATCTGTCCTTTGATCGCCACATCGAGTGCAGAAACGGCCTCATCCGCGATAATGAGTTTCGGTGACATCGCAAGCGCGCGGGCAATACAGATACGCTGCCTCTGTCCGCCGGAAAATTCGTGCGGCAGGCTGGCAGCACGGCGCGGATCAAGCCCCACTCTTTCCAAGAGCCAGTGCATTTTCTCCCGCGCCTCTTTGCCCTGCGCCAGACCATGCACAGTCATCGGTTCCATGATTGCGGAACCGATGGTTTGTCTGGCATTCAGGGAACCGAACGGATCCTGAAAAATCATCTGCACATCACGGCGCAGAGCCGAAAGACTTTTGGGATCTTTATAATCGATTTCTTGTCCGGAAAGCTGAATCCGGCCTGCATGAACAGGTGCCAGATCAATAATCGCTTTCCCGATCGTCGATTTTCCGGAACCGGATTCCCCGACCAGTCCAAGTGTCTCGCCTTTGCCGATTGCGAAGGAAACATTTTCCACCGCATGGACATTGCCGGTCAGTCTGCTGAGCAACCCCGAGCGCACCGGAAAGCGCACGCAAAGATCATTGACCGTAATCACCGGAGCATCTTTTGTGTCGCTTGAGCCTTCAGTCAGCGGCAGTTCCTGCAAAACTTCCAGCGGCACGACACGTTTCACCGATAGTCCAACAAGGCTTGGCGCTGCTGCAATCAGCGTGCGGGTATAGTCATCTTTCGGATTCGAAAATATCTCGTGAACTTCGCCCCGTTCAATCTCGCGCCCCTTTTGCATCACCAGCACATGATCCGCCATTTCGGCCACCACACCCATGTCATGGGTAATGAACAAAATGGCTGTGCCTGTTTCACGCTGCAATTCACGTAATAAATCCAGAATTTGCGCCTGAACGGTCACGTCCAGAGCCGTTGTCGGCTCGTCAGCAATAATCAGTTTCGGATTGCAGGCCAGTGCCATGGCAATCATAACACGCTGGCGCATGCCGCCGGAGAAAGTATGCGGATATTGTTTCATCCGTGTTTCGGGGTCAGGTATGCGCACCTTACGCAGCATCTCCAGCACAGCTTCACGCAAAGCTGTTCCTTTCAGCCCACGATGCAACCGGATAACCTCTGCCAGCTGATCACCGATCCTTTGCACCGGATTAAGCGATGTCATCGGCTCCTGAAAAATCATGCTGATCTGACTGCCGCGAATACTGCGCATCCGGTTTTCTGAAAGACCAAGCAATTCCGTATCCCCGAGCCGGACCGAACCGGTTGCGTGACCGGTTGCTTCCGGCAAAAGCCCCATAACCGCAAGCGAGGTCACGCTCTTGCCGGAGCCGGATTCACCGACAAGCGCCAGTGTTTTTCCTGCTTCAATCTCAAGATTAAGGCCATGGACAACGGGAACAGCACCAAAAGAGATATGCAAATCCCTGATAGACAGAATGGAATTATTCTTCATCACGATGCATCCTTCAAACGGGGATCAATCGCATCACGCAGCCCGTCACCGATCAAATTAAACGCAAGTACCAGCAGCAGAATTGCCAGACTTGGAAACAAAGCCAGATGGAAAGCATTAAGAATATTGTCGAAACCTTCACGCACCATGCCACCCCATGTCGGCGTTGGCGGGGCAAGCCCCAACCCAATAAAAGCCAGCGATGCTTCCGTACGCACAGCCGTTGCCATCCAGAGTGATGTCATCACCATCACTTCGGGAAGAATGGCCGGAAGAATATGCCGGAACAGAATGCGCGGCCCTGAAAACCCCATCGAACGACCGGCCTGCACATATTCACGGTCGCGCTGTGTCAGCACCGCAGCGCGTGCAATTCGAGCAAAGGCGGGGATGGCAGTAAACGCAATCGCAATAATAATATTGGTCAGTGTGGCCCCCATCAGTGCCACCAGCGCCAACCCAAGAATAAGTGAAGGAAAGGCCAGCACTACATCCATAATCTGCATGCAAATAATATCTGTACGTCCGCCAAGATATCCTGCAAGCATACCGATCAACGAGCCGATTATCGTTGCCGCAGCAATTGCCAGCAGGCCGATGGTCAGGCTGTAACGGGCACCCCAAAGCAAACGGGAGAAAATATCCCGTCCGAAATTATCTGTGCCAAACCAGTTTTCAGAACTCGGCGGCATCAACTGTTTGAAGATATCCTGCTCAGCCGGATCGTAAGGTGCAAGAAACAGCGCAAATATTGCGGCACTGATCAGCAGCACAACGACAAGAATCCCAATCCATGTTGATATCCCCAGCCTGCACAGAAACGGCATGACTGAGCTGAAAGCTCTTTTTTCGTAAGATGTGGAAATCGTGCTCATTTGTACTGAATCCTCGGATCAAGCAGGCCATAGGTCAGGTCTGTCAGAAGGTTCACGATGACAACCATAAAGGTGTAGACCACAATCATGCCCTGCAGCAGTGTGTAGTCTCGCTGGGTCAGGGCAGACAAAATCAGCTTGCCCAGCCCCGGACGGGAAAACACGATTTCTGTCAGAACTGAATTGCCAATCAGAATGCCGAGATATAGCCCCACAACCGTTGCAATCGGCACAAGGCAATTACCAAGCGCATGTTTCCAGACCACGCTATATTGCGATGCACCTTTAGCGCGGGCGGTACGCACATAGTCCTGACTCAGGACTTCCAGCATGGCAGAACGTGTCACACGGGTTATGTAAGTCATCATAATCAGGGCAAGAGATAATGTCGGCAGTGCCATCTGACGCAAGCGCTCCAGAACATCTCCTGAGCCGCCGGCACTGATAACCGGAAACCATTTCAGCTGAATAGCAAACACCATAAGCAGCAAAATGGCGGCCACAAAAGCAGGCAGGGACAGGCCAAGTAGCGAGATGAACCGGATAATGTAATCCGGCATTTTATTGCGCTTTACAGCCGCCCATACACCGGCCGGAACCCCGAGGATGAGACCCAGTGCCAATGCCGCAATGGTCAGTTCCAACGTGTAAGGCAAAACATTGAGAATTTCCGCTGAGACCGGTCTGCCGGTAATCATGGAATTCCCCAGATCGCCTTGCAAAGCATCCCGGAGAAAACTTCCATATTGCACCAGAACCGGCTTATCCAGTCCGAGCTTCTGATGTACCGCTGCAATACTGGCAGGGCTCGCCTGATCTCCGAGCAGCACCAGGGCAGGATCTCCGGGCAATATCCTTACAAGTAAAAATACCAGCGTTAAAACGCTGAAAAGAGTTATGGCGGCAAAGCCAAGTCTCCTCATCACAAAAGACAGCATCTCCCCTCCGAGATTCCCGTCACCGTGAAAGCAGCAATATTTTTCTGTTCCCATCCGGCTGTTTCAGCCGCGGGTTATGCCTGTCAATTCATGGTCACGATTTATGTGTTCTCCTGTCTCTAATGACAGCTAAAAAATTTGTTTGTGTCAATATATTTCTTTTAATGGAATTATTATTTATAATTATTCTGATTATTGGAATATGAGATTCTTTATGACAACAAATAATTCATCCTCAAATGCCTCACGGGCTTTGGACATTTTGCTGTTGCTAGGCGATTATGGTGAAGATGGTGCTGCGCTGGCAGATATTGCCAGAACGCTGGATGTCGCCAAATCGGCAGCCCACAGAACCCTGATGGCACTGACAGAACAGGGCTTTGCGGAACCTGCTGAACGCTATGGTCATTACCGGCTGGGTTCTGCCATTTTTCTGCTGGCACAACGTCAGCAACGCCTCACACCGCAAATTCAAAAGCTGCAGCCCGGTATGACAGAATTCACAAAAAAAACCGGATATACGACCTATATCATTGCACAATCGGGCTTTGATGCAGTTTGTGCTGAAATGATAAGCCGCTCAATTCTGCCACAACAGCAATTCGGTATCGGCGAAAGAATGCCATTAGGAATTGCCGCAGGCAGCGTTGCACTCATGGCCACTTTGCCAGAGAATGAGCGCGACGCAATTTTACAGGCTAATTCAGAACGTTACAGTCAATATCCTGCAGTGCGTCACGTAGATGTTGATGTGGTTAAACAACAAGTTGATGAAACCATTGAACGTGGTTATGCCGTTAATATGGGTTATTATCTGCCAGGCGTAGGCGGATTAGGTTTACCATTGCCAAGCCCCAATCCGTTTCGTGTCAATGTTGCTATTTCTTTCAATATTCCACTGGAAAATATGAAAGGTGACATCATTCAACATCATATTGATTTGCTCAAAGACTGCCTCAAAGATGAGTTCTGATTATAAATCCAATACCTGACCAAACAGATCATCGGGAGATAGCTCTTTCTTGACTGATCCCACGCGCATATTGAACTGCAGAACAAACCAACCGTGGCAAACATGGTATTTCGACCTGCACTAAGAAAAAGATCGAACGCATTTTAAATCAATAATGTCTTTATCTAAAATGGCAGAACTTAGTGCAATATCTGTAATCTAAAAGTGAAACGTACTCATCTCAACGAATACAGCAACTGTGGCGATGGAAAATACAACATTAAGAATATGTAATACAATGCTTTGAATTCATTCATCTATGGTTCATCCGCAAGCTTCTAACCTGTGAGCAATAACACAGGAGAGCAATATGTTTAAGAAATCTATCCTAGTAGCTATAGCGCTTACTTTTTTTGGTGCACCATTAGCCCAAGCCCGCGATTTCCATTCTCCTCATAAAGCCGAACAGCATCGCTATGAGCCAAACCGTCCTAGTTATGGCAAGCATTACAACACACCTAAGAACAGCCACTACAATAAACGCTGGGCTAAAGGTCAGCGATATAATGACTGGCGCCGCCATCAGGAAGTACGTGATTACAAACGGTATGGATTGCGCAAGCCGGGGCGTGGACAGCATTGGGTAAAAGTCGATGACCAGTATTTATTGATCACCGCAGCAACAGGTTTAATCGCAGCCATGATGATGACACGATAGGCAGTCGCACGACCTTAGCTTAGAGAGACAGCATTTTTACGGGCGCATGGTGCCTAGCCATGTGCCCGAAATACTTTTGATTACAACGCTTTTACAAACCATCCATGCCACCGTGAATTATAATTTCAGGTACCAGTATAACCTCAATTAAAAGTAGTCCATCAACACCAGTCAAACCATGAGTTGACATAGCGTAAGTTGCAACCTATATTTTTTGAAATCGATATTTGCTTGTTTAGCTTTGCTTTCAGTGCGCACAACGCGCCTTTGACGAACCTTCCTTTCAAAAAATCGCTATCACTTTCACAACGTATTTAAGTTGTGGGTATTCTCTTATTGCTATGAAAGGGTTCGTTATGGCCACTGGCACAGTTAAATGGTTTAATTCCACAAAAGGTTTCGGCTTCATTCAGCCTGATGAAGGCGGCGCAGACGTGTTTGTACACATCTCCGCAGTTGAACGCGCAGGTATGCGTGACCTCGCTGACAATCAGAAGATCGGTTACGATCTGGAGCGTGACAACCGCTCGGGCAAAATGTCTGCTACAAACCTGCAGGCTCTCTAATTAGGTATAACTTCTTCAGTGACCACGGATGTACTGGCACTTTGGAGAGCTTAATACCGATGAAGGTCAGACTATTCGTCTGGCCTTTTTTATTATGATTGAAAATATCGTTTCAAAATAAAATAGCGCATCATTGTGCACTTGATAATACTAGTCATCAATTCGCATATCTGTGCTAAAGTTACTCAAATCAGACATTTCTTACGCGCTCTGATGGCACGCTATGGCAGGCCACGTTTTTTTATAACAGACAAACTGTGCAGCTATTAACCATTTCGGGCGCCTATATCAGAAGCACACCAACATCCCATAAATGACTGAACATTGGTTTGAAGACGGACATAGTCCAACGCAAAGGTTCCTTGTTGTTTATAATCAGGTAAGTCTGCTTTTGCGTGTGCGCCGCCATAAACTCGCTGGCACTTCCTCATTACCATGAGTCAACCGCTGCATCGTAAAATGCAGCGGTCAGCTAACGGAATGAGAGTGTTCTATTCTCAGCCGCGGAAAATATAGTCCGCAATCGACTGTGGCTTCATTTCAATCGAGAAGCCCGGCAGCGATGGCGGCATATAGGCCGCATCTTTGATGATGCATGGCTCGATGAAATGCTCGTGCAGATGATCGACATATTCGATCACACGACCGTCCATGGTGCCAGAAACAGCAACATAATCGATCATTGAAAGATGCTGCACATATTCACAAAGGCCAACGCCGCCTGCATGTGGCCAGACCGGCTTGTTGTATTTCGCAGCAATCAGCAGCACGGCCAGAACTTCATTCAGGCCACCCATACGGCAGCTGTCGATCTGAACAATGTCGATAGCGCCTTCCGCGATGAACTGCTTGAACATGATGCGGTTCTGGCACATTTCGCCGGTCGCAACCTTCACGTCGCCAATGGCTTCGCGAATTTTGCGATGACCTGCAACATCATCCGGGCTGGTCGGTTCTTCGATGAAGAACGGCTTGGAGAAAGCAAGCTTGTTGACCCACTCGATCGCCTGATCGACTTCCCACACCTGATTGGCGTCGATCATCAGATAACGATCCGGACCGATCACTTCTCGCGCGATAGTGAGACGACGAATATCGTCTTCAAGATCACGACCAACCTTCATCTTGATGTGATTGAAGCCTTCATCAATCGCTTCCTGACAAAGACGACGCAGCTTGTCGTCGCCATAGCCGAGCCAGCCAGCCGAAGTCGTGTAGCAAGGATAGCCGGTGGCTTCGAGCGAAGCTATACGCTCGGCTTTGCCGTTTTCCGCTTTACGCAGAATTTCTAAAGCTTCATCGCGGGTCAGCACATCGGACAGATAGCGGTAATCGACGATGTCCGCGATTTCTTCCGGCGACATATCGGCCACGAGCCGCCATACCGGCTTGCCCGCCTGCTTTGCAGCCAGGTCCCAGAAGGCGTTGACGACCGCACCGGTGGCGAGATGCATCGCGCCCTTGTCCGGGCCGATCCAGCGCAGCTGGCTGTCGCCGGTCAGGTAACGCCAGAACTTGCCGGGAGCCGCGAGGAAATCATCCATCGAGGAGCCGACAACCAGATGGCGCATGGCGAGAATGGCCTGACAGCAAATATTGTTACCGCGACCAATGGTGAAGGTGAGGCCATGGCCCTTCAGCGCTTCGTCATCCGTATCGAGAATGACATAAGCTGCCGAGTAGTCCGGGTCCGGATTCATCGCGTCGGAACCGTCCAGACTTTGTGAAGTCGGGAAGCGCAGATCGAAGACGCGCAGATCAGTAATTTTCGTCATGATTGATTCCGTGATCTGAGCATGATCCCCAAAAATGGAGATCGGTTTTAGAGATCATGCTCAAGAAAATTAAACGTCCGCGCGCACGTTCTGCTTCTGCGAACCGAGACCTTCAATGCCGAGCTCGACAACATCGCCAGCCTTGAGGTAGCGCGGTGGTTTCATGCCCATGCCAACGCCCGGAGGCGTGCCGGTGGAGATGATATCGCCCGGCTGCAGAGACATGAACTGCGAGAGATAGGAAACCAGATGACGCACGCCATAGACCATGGTCTTGGTCGAGCCGTCCTGCATGGTTTCGCCATTAACGGTGAGCCACATTGTGAGATCCTGCGGATCAGCAACTTCGTCCTTCGTCACCAGCCATGGTCCGGTCGGGCCGAATGTGTCGCAAGATTTGCCCTTGGTCCACTGGCCGGCACGTTCGATCTGGAAAGCGCGTTCCGAGACGTCATGCAGCGTGCAGTAGCCAGCAACATAATCAAGCGCATCCTCTTCCGAAACGTATTTCGCTGTCTTGCCGATGACGATGCCGAGTTCGACTTCCCAGTCGGTCTTTTCCGAACCGCGCGGGATCAGCAGATCATCATTCGGACCTACGATAGCCGAGGTTGCCTTCATGAAGATAACTGGCTCTGGTGGTACAGCCATGCCGGATTCTGCTGCGTGATCGGCATAGTTGAGACCGATGCAGATGAACTTGCCGGTGCCTGCAACGCATGGGCCAAGGCGTGGGTTGCCTTCGACCTTTGGCAGCGCATTGACGTCCAGCGAACCGAGCTTGGCGAGTGCTTCAGGGTTGAGAACGGCACCCGACAGATCACTGACATGGGCAGAGAGATCACGGATATTGCCGTCGGCATCGAGAAGGCCCGGCTTTTCCTGACCGGTTTCGCCATAGCGAAGAAATTTCATGAGATTACTCCTTTTGGGGATTTGAAGTGGCGAACTTATATGGTCCAGCCGCCGTCGATGTTATATGCCTGACCGGTCGTGTAAGTTGCACCCGCGAGATAGACCGCGAGATCGGCAATTTCTTCCGGCTGGCCGATGCGGCCAATTGGCTGGCGCGCGATGAAGGCTGCACGCTGCTCTTCATAATCGCCCTGTGCGCGCAGACGGTCCTGCAGCGACGGGCTTTCAACAGTCCCCGGGCAGATGGCATTACAGCGGATGCCCTTGGCAACATAGTCGGCAGCAACAGCCTTGGTCAGACCGATGACAGCCGCCTTGGTGACGCCATAAGCAAAGCGGTTCGGTACGCCTTTGACGCTTGAAGCGACGGATGCCATGTTGACGATGGCACCATCCTTGCGCTCCAGCATACCCGGCAGCACAGCCTGAATGGTGCGGATCATCGCCTTGACGTTGAGATTGACGGCGAAGTCGAGGTCTTCGTCCTTCATTTCCAAAATCGAACCGCCATGGACAACGCCCGCGCAGTTGAACAGGATATCGACCTGACCGATCTCGGCAACGAGTGCCTTCACTGCCGCCTCGTCAAGCACGTTGAGTTTGCGGGTGATGATACCCGAAACACCGTTGAGTTCCTTCAGCGCTGCTTCGTTGATATCGGTCGCATAAACCTTGGCGCCTGCTTCCGCAAAAGCCAGCGCACTCGCACGGCCAATGCCTTGAGCGGCAGCTGTCACCAATGCGGTTTTTCCATCAAATCGTATCGTCATAGTCATGCCTTCCGTTCAACAAGCAGGATGTGGTCACAAGCAAGCACCACTTCGTTCCGCTGATTAAGCACTTCACACCGCTCGGTAACGCGGCCCAGATTTTTCCGTTTCGGGTCGTCTTCTTTTGCGCTGATCGTCACGTGCGTGCGGATCGTATCGCCGATATGCACCGGACGCACGAACCGAAGACGGTCATAGCCATAGGAAAACGCTACAGGGTTAATCAGCGTCGCAGTCAGGCCGACACCGATTGCAAAGATCATCGTGCCATGTGCAATGCGCTGACCACCCGGCAGGGTTTTTGCAAATTCCGCATCCATATGGTGCGGAAAGAAATCGCCCGTATGACCAGCGTGAACCACAAAATCCGTTTCGGTGATCGTGCGGCCATAGGTTATGCGCTGAGCCTCAAGTTCATAATCTTCAAAATAGATTACCTGTTCAGACATGATCAAAACTCCGGTTTTGCGGCAAGCGGCGTGGCGGGCGCAGCGCTTGACTGATAGGCCGCTTCGACCAGCGCAATGGTGTGCCATGCATCTTCAACCGAGCCGATCAATTCAGCGTCTTCGCCACAGGCGAAACGCTGTAACTGCGCCATACGATTGAGGAACGCATCCGGAAACCATGCACCTTCAAGCGCGACCTGCACCCAGTCGTCGCCACCCTTTGGCTTAATCCAAAGCTCGTCCGGTTCGCCGCGCGGATAGTCGAGATTGACGCCGAGTTTCACGTAAGCAGCACCCTCAGTCCCGCAAATACGGAACTCGCAGGCCTGAAACTTGCGGCCAAAGTCATGATCGTGATTGATCGACAGCGCACAGCGCACGCGGTTGCCATAGTCGAGGATTGCAGCGGTGCGGGTCTGTGCGACTTCGTGGTTTGGATGCCCAAGCGTCTTGGCGTGAACGCCTTGCGGATTGCCGAGCAGACCGCGCACGAAATCCAGATAATGGATCGAATGCATGGCGATCTCGATGCGCGGCAGGCCTTTGAGGAACGGCCACAGACCCCAAGGGGTTGCAAGCGCCAGCCATGCGTCAAAATCCACGACTTCACCAAGCAAGCCCTTATCGACCGCATCGTAAAGAGCGAGCATCATCGGTGCGAAACGCAGCTGGAAATTCACCGCGGCTTTGAGATTGCGCGCGCGGCAGGTTTTCAGAATTTCCGTTGCGCTATCCAAGTCACTGCCCATCGGCTTCTGGATCAGAACCGCAGCGCTTTCGGGCAATTGCGCAAGGATCGAAACATGGGCTGAGGGCGGCGTGGCCAGATCGAAGATCGCACTTCCAACGGCTAGCGCCTCTTCAATGCTGGCAAAAGCCTTCACGCCCCATTGGTTGGCAAGTGCCGATGCTTTTTCCAGATTAGGATCGAAAATACCTGCAACAGGAAAACCGCCCTTCTTGTAGGCAGGCAGATGTGCGTCGCCGACAATGCTGCCCGCACCGAAAATGACAATCGGCTTTGGCTGCGTGGGCTTCGCACACCACTGGCGCAGGCTTTTCGGATCAAAAGCCTCAGTCATGATGAAAAACCTCCTCCATCATCGCCCACCATTCACCCTCTTTTCGGGTTTCCAACGGCTTCTGACATGGCATACAGACCGACCACCATTCCTGATTTTTCGGGTTATCGGCCATCTTCTTCATGTCAGCTTCAAAGTCGGTGCCGACATAGTCCCATGTGCCAAACAGCAGGTTTTCCGGCTCTTTGAGAAAAATCGTATAATTGGTGATGTTGCACTCGGAAATGAGCGCCAGAATTTCCGGCCACACGCTCGCGTGCAGCTTCTTGTATTCTGTGATCTTTTCAGGCTTCAGCCCGATCACCATGCCCATTCTTTGTTTCTGGCGCTGCGCCATTACGACCTCACAATCTCGCGGGTGAATTCGGAAACCGACCGACTGCGGACGGCATCCCAATCCCACGAAATGCCAATACCAGCTTCCGATGGCGCAATGGCGTGGCCATCACGAATTTCCATACCCTTGGTGGTCAGTTCATCAAGCTGCGGAATATATTCGACATAGCGTCCGTTCTGCACGGCACAGGTGAGGCTGACATGCAGTTCCATCAGGAAGTGCGGGCAAACCGGAATGTCGAAGGCTTCTGCGGCATGTGCCACTTTCAGCCACGGTGTGATACCGCCGATACGCGCCACATCCACCTGCACGATAGAGCAAGCGCCCTTCTGCATATATTCACGGAAATGGCGGATCGAATAGATCGATTCACCAACTGCAATCGGTGTCGGGGTGGAGCGGGTCAGGCGAATATGGCCGTCAAGATCATCAGCCGGAAGCGGTTCTTCGATCCACGCCAGATCAAGCTCTTTCAGCCGCTCGGCACGACGGATCGCTTCGTCCACCGTAAAACCCTGATTGCAATCGGTCATGATTTCAAAGCCATCGCCCACGGCTGCGCGAACAGCAGAAAGACGCGCATAGTCTTCCGAACCATGCGGCTTGCCGATTTTCACTTTGGAACCAGAGAACCCCTTCGCTTTGGCGGCGAGTGCATCCTCAACCAGTGCTTCTTTCTCGATATGCAGCCAACCGCCTTCAGTCGTGTAAAGCGGACAGCGATCCTTGGCACCGCCTGCAAGCTTCCACAGCGGCAGGTTCTGTTTCTTTGCACGCAAATCCCAGAGGGCCGTGTCAATGGCAGCAAGCGCCAAAGCGGTAATCGCGCCGATGGTTGTGGCGTGGGTCGCAAATTCGAGCTTACGCCAGATCGCCTCAATGCAATCCGCATCCTCATTCAGGATAAGCGGCACCAAATGGTCGTTCAACAGCCGCATGACGGACGAGCCGCCGGTGCCGATGGTGTAGCTGTAGCCCGTCCCCACCGCCCCATCACTGTCGGTGATGGTAACGATTGGTGTTTCCTGACTGACGAAGCTCTGGATCGCATCGGTGCGCTTGACCTTCGGCGGAAGGTCGACCATGCGCAGTTCAACTTTTTCAATGCGTGCCATATCTATACCGCCAAACTCTTGCCGCTTGCCGCATCAAACAGATGCGCCTGCGACAGATCAAAATGCATGGAGATTGCTTCACCGGAATTGAGAAGGCGCGGGTTGAGCATACGCGCCACCCATTCCTTAGCCGCGAACTCGACAAAAACCAGCGTTTCATTGCCAAGCGGCTCGGTGATCGAAACGCGCAGATCCTGCTCATGCGATGTACTGGCACCACCCGACGACAGACCGTGGCCGGTCGGGAAAAGATCATCCGGACGCAGACCGAACGTCACCTTGGCTCCATCCGTAACCTTGGCCTTGAACTGTGCAGGCACTGGCAGACGGTCGCCGCTGGCGAAGACCAGTTCCGAACCCTGCACGGTAGCCTCTGCCATATTCATCGGCGGTGAGCCGATAAAACCCGCAACGAACTGGGTGGCCGGACGCTTGAACACTTCATCCGGTGTTCCGACCTGTTCAATATGGCCATCGCGCATGATGACAATGCGGTCGGCCAGCGTCATGGCCTCAACCTGATCATGCGTCACATACACGACGGTGGACTGCACTTTGGCGTGGAGCTTCTTGATCTCCGTGCGCATCTGCGTACGCAGTTTCGCATCGAGGTTGGACAGTGGTTCGTCGAACAGAAACACTTCCGGATTGCGCACGATGGCGCGGCCCATAGCAACGCGCTGGCGCTGGCCGCCTGAAAGCTGTGCCGGACGGCGTTCCATCAGCGCTTCAAGGCCAAGAATAGCTGATGCTTCATTGACGCGACGGTCAATTTCCGCCTGTGGCTGTTTGGCGATTTTGAGCGAGAAACCCATGTTTTCGCGCACCGACATATGCGGATAAAGCGCATAGGACTGGAACACCATGGAGATATTGCGATCACGCGGCGGGAGATCGTTGACCACCTTGCCGCCGATTTCCAGCGCGCCGTCGGAAATGCTTTCAAGACCTGCGATCATGCGCAGCGTTGTGGACTTGCCACAGCCGGACGGGCCAACAAGCGCTACAAATTCCTTGTCGGCGATTTCGAGATTGATGCCATGCACCACTTCGATTGTGCCATAGCGCTTGACGAGATTTTTAATGGAAAGCTGAGCCATTGTAATATCAACCTTTAACCGCGCCGAACGTCAGACCAGCAACAAGATGCTTCTGAACGATGAATGTGAGGGTCAGCGCCGGAATAATCATCACGACCGCCAGCGCGCACATGCCACGCCAGTCGATGGTGAATTCAGCGGTGTAATCGAGAAGACCGACAGGAAGGGTCTTGGAATTGACCGAACGGGTGAGCTGGGAAGCCAGCGCATATTCGTTCCATGAGGTGAGGAAGGCGAAGATGCCAGCAGTCGCAATACCGGGACCAGCCAGCGGAAATTCCACCTGCCAGAAAGCCTGCCAGCGCGTGCAGCCGTCAATCTGGGCTGCTTCAGCCAGATCCTTCGGCACCTGACGGAAGAAGCCGTCGATCAGCCAGATCGTGAATGGCACATTGAGCGCCACATAAGTGACAATCAGACCGAAATGCGTGTCGATAATGCCAATGCGCGAATAGAGCATGAAGAGCGGCAGCGACAAGGCAATGCCCGGCACCGAACGTGTCAGCATGAGGCCGAGGAATGTCGTCGACTTGCCCCAGAAACGGAAGCGCGCAAAGGCATAGCCACCTGAAATGCCGACGATCAGCGCGATGATGGTGGATGTGACCGAAATAATCAGCGAGTTGCGGAAATAATCCCAGACCGGAATGCCGCCGCCGCCAGCACCAGAGAACATTGCATAATAAGCGTCGAGCGTGATTTCCTGCGGTATCCAGACCGGCGGCTTTGCCATGATTTCAACCGGCGGACGCAGCGAGGACAGCACGATCCACAGACCGGGCAGGCAGATGATCGTCATCGCAAGAAACAGGCCGATGAGGTAGGCGACTTTCTTGACGCGGCGCAGCAGGCGATGCTGATCATTAGAGAGGGTTTTGGAAGCCATGATTACCACTCCGCTCCGATTTGCGCGCGTGCGGCTGCAAGCTTACGGAAGAACATTACGGTGAAGAGGATCGAGAGCAGGATCGCGATATAGGCCATTGCATTGGCCAGTCCCATCTGCGCATCCGAATAGGCGGTGCGCCCGACCAGCGTCCAGATCAGCTCGGTTCGCCGTGCCGGACCACCATCGGTCATGATCTTCACAATGTCATAGGCACGCGCCACATCGAGCGAACGAATGGTCATCGCGATGAAGGCAAATGGCATCAGATAAGGCCAGATGACATAGCGGAATGTCTGCCATGGCGTGCAACCATCAACGCGCGCGGCTTCAACCGGATCCTGCGGCATGGACAGAAGACCACCCAGAATGAGGATTGCAAACACCGAGGTCGACATCCAGACTTCTGCCATCAGAATGGCAAACAGCGCCAGATTGCCGTCGATCAGCCATGGAATGGCGGTGTCGGTGATACCCAGCGATTGCAGCGCATTGTTCACAAGACCGATATTGTCGTTGAACATGAATTTGAACTGGAAGCCAACCAAAACCGGCGAAAACATCATCGGGAACATCATCAGCGTGCGCAAAACGCGCTGGCCGTGGGTGGCCTTATTGATGAGCAGCGCCAGACCAAGCCCGAGCAGCATTTCCAGATTGAGCGCGATGGTAAGGAAGATCACCGTGCGAATGAATGCAGCCCAGAACACCCAATCACCCATGATGCGCTGATAATTTCGCAGACCGATGAAGTTGAACAGGCTGTCGGGACGCGTCAGCCGGAATGGCGTGAAGCTTGAATAAAGCGAAAGCGCGAGGGGAAACAGAACCACCGCAGCGAGGATGATGAAGGCCGGAAGCAAAAGCAAAACCGGCGGGGAAATTCGTTTAAACATTGTTCTTCCGAAGTGATTAAGCCAGCATCAAAGCGCGCGCATCTTGTCCCAAAACCGCTACACACTTTTTGGGATGCGTTTGGAATGGCCCGCCCCTGTTCAGAGCGGGCCATGAAGTCACAGGTTTAAATCACAAGGCAAAATTAGAGTTCGCCAGCATCCTCAAGGATCTGCGTTGCCTTCTTGGCTGCATCGTCAAGCGCCTGCTGCGAGGTCTTGTCGCCAAGGATTGCAGCCTGAAGCTCAGGATAGACAGCATTGGAAATTTCGATCCATGACGGGGTCTGCGGGACCGGGAAAGCGGTCTTTGCTGTTTCCTGGAACACCGAGAGCACTTCCTTCTTGTACGGATCGGAAGCAGCCTGTTCGATGACATAATCCCAGACAGCGGTACGGGTTGGCAGCGTGCCGGCAGCCGATTCCTGCTTCTGCGAATCCTCGTTGGTCAGGAACCAGACGAGCGAAGCAGCAGCTTCCTTGGTGCCGCAGGATTCAGTGACCGAGAAGCCGTGATGACCCGACCAGCCGGTGCGCTTGCCGGAAGAACCTGCCGGCGGAGGAACGATACCGACATTGCCTGCGACCTTCGACGACTTTGGATCGTTGAAATAGGTCGCCCAGCCTGGCCAATCCAGATTGAGTGCAATGGTGCCGGATGCAAAGCCAGCGCCCAGCTCATCCCAGAGATAATTGGTGGTGCCTGCAGGAACGGCCTTGGCCTTGTAAAGATTGACGAACCAATCAAGCGCACGGACACCGGCTTCAGAATTGAAAGCTGGCTTGCCGTCCTTGAGATATTCGCCGCCCTCTGCGACCAGCATTTCGTAGAAGCGGCCGTTGATGGCTTCTTCCTTGCCCGCAAACTGCGTGCCGTAGAAATTCGGCGGATCGGCAAAGAACACAGCCTGATCGGAAACTTCTTTCCATGTCCTAGGCGGTGCCAGATCGTAACCGTATTTTTCCTTGAATGCGGTCTTCTTGGCGTCGTCTTCGTAAAGGCTCTTCTGATAGTAGAGCGCTGAGACGTCGAACTGCGCGCGTGGCAGCATGACCAGTTTATCGTTAAGCGTCGAAGCCTTGATCACCGATGGCACGAAACCTTCGATTTCACCTGCAGGAAGCAAACCATTCAGATCGGCATAAAGGTCAGGATATTGCGGCGAAAAAGACGAGTGGTTGGAGCCGACACACCAGTTGATCGAACCCGAAGCGATGTCCGACTTAATTTCCTTGTCCAGTTCAAAGTGGTTCTTCTTGGACAGGATGTTGACCTTGGCACCGGTCGCCTTTTCCCATTCAGCAATGCGCGAATACAGCGCTTCATACTGCTGACCGCCAATGAGCTTGGCATTGATGGTGACGCCTTCAAATTTCCCCGGAAGTTCCGCTGCAGATGTCTGGGTAGCCAATAGGGCAAGTATAGCGGTGCCTGCCAGCATCCATGATGCTTTTCTCATTTCGTTTCCTCCTAACTTCCGGCAGTTTTCTGCCATTCCCCATTTGTGAAGTTAATATTTATATGCAAACATAATATTCAGCAGTGGTCAAGCTGGTTTAAGTGTAATACTAACTTTAACAAGTTTTCGCCTTCATATATGAAAGCCGGATTTCATTGAGGAGATTGTTATGGATATTGACGATCGTTACCGTGCCCCCGCACTCGATAAAGGGCTTGATATTTTAGAGCTGCTCGCCACGGTTGACGGCGGTCTGACGCAGGCAGAAATCTCAAAGCATTTAGACCGTAATCCGAATTCTTTTTACCGGATGCTCGATCGTCTGGTGAAACGCGGTTATGTGACCAAGCTCGATGGCGACCGCTATAGTTTAACGCTAAAACTGTTCGGGCTGGGGCAGCTGCATGCGCCCGTCCGGCGTCTTGCATCATTTGCCATGCCCTATATGCGGGATCTTGCGCAGGGATCAAAACAGGCGAACCAGCTTGCAGTGTTTGATCGTGGTTCTGTCGTGGTGATTGCCCAGCAGGAAGCGCCGGATTATTGGGGCATCTCTATTCGGGTGGGCTCACATATCAGTATGTTTGATACCGGCTCCGGCCATATTCTTCTGGCCTTCAGTTCACCGGAAGAGCGCGAAATGATGATTGCCGCCCATATAAAAAATGATGAAAAAGTGCAGCTGGGGCAGAGTTTTTATGACCGTCTCGATCAGATACGCGAGCGCGGCTATGAAATGATGCCGAGCGCACAAATGGCCGGTGTTTATAATCTTTCCGCACCCATTCTCGGCTCTGACGGTACCTGCATCGCAGCTCTGACTATTCCATATGTGACGCTGGTTAATTCATCATCAGGACCCGATATTACTCAGACGATCACTCTGTTGCAAAAGACAGTTAAAGATCTTTCGAAACTCGTTGGTGCAGATATCGCGGGCACAGAATAAATTCAGAGAAAAACTGGCCGGAGGAGGAACTGTCATGTTGATCGATACCCACCTGCATCTCATTGATAAAAAGGCACTAAACTATCCGTGGCTTGCCAGCTTCCCCCCATTGGACAGGGATTATTTATTTGCCACTTACAGGCAGGAGGCCGAGCGCTGCGGAATAAGCGCTGCCCTGCATATGGAAGCCGATGCTGCGCCTGATCTGATGCACGCAGAAACGGATTATATCCAAAAAACAGCACAGCAATCCGGTCACTTTATCAAGGGGGCGATGGTTTCCTGCCGCCCTGAGGATGAGGATTTTCCGGATTATCTGCAACAGCAGCAAAAGAACGGGTTTGTAAAAGGATTCCGCCGCGTTCTGCATGTTATGCCCGATGACCTGTCGGAAAATCCTCTCTTCAGAGAGAACATCAAGCGAATCCAGGGCACAGGACTGACATTTGACCTCTGTATCTTACCACATCAGACCAGCAAGGCGGCAGCCCTTGCAGATGTCGCGCCTGATGTAACTTTTATTCTGGATCATTGTGGCATACCGGATATTAAATCCGGAGCGCCGGAGAGCTGGAAAGAGGGAATTACCGAACTGTCAAAGCGTAGCAATGTTGTGGCAAAAATTTCCGGTGTTGTCGCTTATTGTGATGCCGACAGCTGGAATGTCGGGACCCTGCGTCCTTATGTTGAACATGTTATTGCGGCATTCGGCTGGGATCGCGTCGTGTGGGGAAGTGACTGGCCGGTTTGTACTTTGGCAAGTCCGGCTGGTGGCGGATTATCCGCATGGGTTGCCGCAACTCATGCTTTGCTCGAAGGGTGCAGCGAAACTGAAAAAGCGCGGCTTTTGTCAGAGAATGCACGCCGGATCTGGAAACTGTAAATCTCAGTTGCAGTCTGAAAAGACATGCGACAACAGCGACAGAGCGTTTCTTTCAAAGCAGAAACGCCCTGTCGATTGTCTCTTTGATCTTATTAAAAGCTTTCCCGAAAGAGGCGGTTAAGATCGGTTATGACCGTTTTTGAAGCCTCATTATCCTGCAAAGCCTTGTTAATTCGCTTAGATGCAGCATCCTGAAACGGCATATATCCGTCGTGCCTTGGTCGCACCCATGCACCTTCCAGCGTTGCCCGTGTCTGGCGATAAAAATCAGATGCAGCCTGATTAACGCTCTCGTCAGCCCATGCCGCTGCGTGGCCGGGCTGCCCGTTAGAACCTGCGTAGAGTCCTTTTTGTATGTCCCCGCTTGCGATCCAATAGGCAAAATCAATGGCGGCTTGAGGATACTGCGTGAATGCGGAAACAGCAATGCCGGTGCCGCCGAGAGCAGACCCTGCGACGCCCGCCGCACCTGCCGGAATATCGGCAAAGTGGATCAGATGTTCCCGAAACTCTGGCATCGCGTAATTCACATAGCCATAGATCAGTGGTGAACAGGCGATACCGGATTGCGGCTCAGCCATTGCCTCAAACACGGCAATCGGGTCCATCAGGAAACATTCCGGTTTTACCAAAGCTGCGAGTGCTCTTAATTTTTCAAAGGCTTCGCAACCGTCTTGCAAAGCAATCAGCTCGCCCTGTGCCGCGCATGGGGTGCCATTATTGGCCGCCAGCGTATAAAAACTCATAAGGGAGTGCGGCGGGAGTAACGGTAATAATACTTTGCCTGCGCGGGCAAGGTGCAGAACCTCATCCCACGAAGCTGCCGCATGCGTTATTAAATCGGGGCGCCATGCCTGTACCTGCGTTGCCGCATCCAGCGGAAAAGCCCATTGGTGCCCTTGCCAGTGATAACTCGGAAAAGACTGCCCGACAGAACCGTCAGCAAGCGCACGCAGTTCCGTCTCTCGACCGGCAATATCAAGCGGGAGCAGGCATTTTTCTTTAGTAATTTGCCCGACATGCGGATGATCAATGACGATCAAATCGAAATTACGCGCCAGTTCCTCGACCGGAAATGTCTCGAAATCCTGTAATGAGCGTTTTTCCCATGTGACCTCGACACCCTGATCCTTGCACCATTGTGCAGCACCGGCAACTAAAGGATCAAACCCGCGGGGATGGCTCCATGTCATACCTCTCAGACGGACAGAACTCACAGGCCGAACTCCTCTCTGATGTTTTGGCTATGCTGACCGATACGGGGCGCGGCGTGGGCTGCTTTTGCCCGATATCCGTTGATACGCAGTGGTGAACGTGTGGTTGTAATTGCAACATCATCCTCACGGGTGACGGTTTGCAGCATATCAAGCACAGAAAAACCTTCGCTTGCGAGAAGCTCTTCCCAGTTCAGCACATGGGCGCACCAGATATCGGCAGGTTCCAAAATTGCGAGCCATTCACCGACCGTTTTTTGTGCAATTCGGGTGGCAATCAGTCGTTTGATGGTATCGCGCTTTGTGAACCAACTCGCGCTGTCCTCTGCAAATGGTGCCAGTTCGGGCATGTCCAGATGCGCGGCGAGCTTGGGTATCGGCATCATGGCAATTGCGAGAAAACCGTCTGCAGCCTGATAAACCCCATAAGGTGCAGACAAATAAGCATGGGCACTGCGGAAATCTGACCGTTTCGGCAGGCGGCGGCCATCATTGAGATAGGTTGTCAGAACTTCGAACTGAAAATCGACCAGCGCTTCCAGAAGACTGGTTTCGACATGCGAGCCTTTATTGGTAATGCCGCGACGCACAAGTGCTGCGAGGATACCCTGTGCCGCTGCAGCGCCGGCCAGCATATCGGCAACGGCAAGACCAAAAGGCACTGGTCCCTGTCCCTCATCGCCATTGAGCCACATTAAACCTGAACGTGCCTGTGCCAGCAAGTCCTGCCCCGGTCGTGAGACCCACGGGCCTTCTTCGCCATAACCGCTGATGGACGCATAGACGATGCACGGATTGAGCGCTTTTACCGCTTCGTAATCGAGGTTCAACCGCTGGATAACACCGGGTCTGAAGTTTTGAATAACGACATCCGCCTGAGCAATCAGTTTCCGCAATGAGGCCAGATCGTCAGGGCTTTTTAGATCAAGAGCAATGCTCTCTTTGCCGCGATTAATGGCGTGGAAGATCGTGGAGTCTCCGCCAATTTCCGTATCGCTCAAATAAAGGCCGCGAGACAGATCTCCACCGTCAGGGCGCTCAATTTTGATAACACGGGCTCCCAGATCCATCAGTCTCAGTGAGCAATAAGGCCCAGATAAAAACTGGCTCATATCCAGAACCACAAGCCCGCTAAGTGGCAGCTCACTCTCTGTCATTTTATTATACCCTCCCATATAATTCGTATTTGAATGTAATATTCACATACGAATTATTTTATAGCAAGGTTGAAATCTGCAATCACCGTATAGCCAAGAAGACATTGTGTTCAAAACTTTGAAGCAAGTATCTGCGGTTATGAGCTATGATTGAATCTCGCTCAGTGTTATCATCCCTTATACTTTACTACCGACATCATTCCTGTGTACGGTGCCATTATACACCCAGATTAAAGCCCTATAGAATGAAATGTATTGGAGCAGTATCTAGTGCTTCAAGGCACTCTGCATTGGCGTTTTCTTTATATTTCGCTTAATCCACGGCGCTTTGTATAGTCGAGCGTATTTATTATGCTAATTTGGAAGTTCAGACGTTTTTGCTTCATAAATATATTGTTTTAAAATGCCTTCCGAGCCAGAATAGCTGGCGATGCTAGTTATTAGTCTCAGGTAATCCCTATGCTCATAAATAACAGCAGTTCCAAGCCTCCAACCGCTTGTGACAATTAATTCTGCAATCAGGGAGCTTGAGGTGCAACTCACTCTTTTGGCTGCAACTGCTACACACTCAATGCGACTTTGAAGACTAATTGGACGCGCCCAGTTAAGTAATCCTGCGTTTTTCAACGGGACTTTGGGGTGGAATTTAAGCAGCCGTTTTCAGTTTCTGTGCGGGTATTATGCCGCCGATGCCCATCTGTTCCATACGCCCGGAACCACTGCGTAGAAAATTCCTGGGCTTCTTCGATAGTTTCAATGATGTGCTGGTCGAGCCATTCGTGTCGAACCGTTCGGTTATAGCGTTCATCCTATACGTTTTACTGCGGCTTTTCAGCTTAGATGTGATTGATCGTAACGCCTGATTTGCCCGCCCATTCCAACAGTTTACCACTGACGTATTCAGGTCCATTATCCACATGACTTACTCACGGTAGGCCGCGCCATTTCATAATTTGATTAAGGTAACGAAAGACTCGTCACTCTCTTGCGGCCGATCTTATCACCAAGATTTCCAAGTATAATTTCGCCAAGTGGGCGAGCGAAGTATGTTACACCGAAAGTACCGAAGAATAACAGCAGTGACACGGCATCATTCTTTGCAGGAAAATACAGTCTGGCGATTGTACCCGCCATAATGCCAAAAATATAAATATCAAAGCACTCAAACATATTACCTATGGTTGCTGCTACAATTGGTGCTCGCCGACTTCCAATAACTGAAGTTGAAATTTGAACTTCCGGCACCAGAACAGTTGGATTGCTCATTTGTTCCTCCCTACTTTAAAGGGGGGGCGCCTAAAAGTTATTCCCCGTAAAGTGTCCTGTTTAGATTTATCAATTTTCATATTCTTACAGCTCAATGTTCCCCGTTTTACGCTGAATTATCCGACACAGCATCTGCTCGCGGAGCTACCAAATAGCGCCATACCGCCACCAGCAGCTCCATTACTCCCATAATCAGCAAAGTATATAGCAGCGCCCGATAACCGCCTTCGACGATAATTTGCCCCCCGAGCAACGGGAAACCAAAAACACCAACAAAATAACAGAGTGAAAAATATACCAATACGCGGGAGCGCAAACTTTCATGCGTGGCGTTAACCGCCTGAGCCTGGATAAGCGGATAGGCCAAGCCATAGCTGAGACCAAGGAGCATAGAGCTCGCAGCATAGAGCGCAGGACTTGCGGACATTGTTGCGAACATGATCAATGACACGCACATTAATCCCAATAGGACGACCGTCGTTTTCATCGGCTCTTTTCGATTAACGAAGCCACTAATCAGGAAACGAGCGCCTATTACTGCAGCAGTATAGGAGACGTAGAAAATCGAATAATTTAACTCTTTAGAAGCTGCAAATGTCGTCTGAAAATTGACCATCGAGCTGAAAATACATGCTCCGAGAAAGACCATGATCAATGGGTATTTGGCAGGCGAGCGAGTAATGCGATGTAACGCATCAGTTTCTCCGCCAGGCAATGATCTGCGTTGCAGTGCGACCATATGGGGGAGTGTTCGTCCGGCACTATAGAAAAGCATCGCGCTTATAAGTGCCAAAACCACAGCAGCCGTAAAGACAAGCCAATGTGGTACCCCATACGCTAGAAACTCACGCGCTGCGACCGGAGCAAGACCCATACCAAGTGCATTGAATGCTGATAAAACGCTGAATAACACTGCACGATTGGCATCGGTAACCAACTCCGACAGCATAATCGGACCGATCGTGAATGTCAGTCCCCATCCTGCACCTAGCAGAAAACCGGCAACATAATACAGCGCTGACATATCCTGACTGAAAGCAAAGACTGCGGCGCCGAGCGCGTAAAACAGTGAACCGCCTGTAACGACAATATGCGGCTTACACAACTCCATGATCTGATTAGCAAAACCAACACAAAGCAGAGTACCGAAAGCACCAGAAAACAAAATGTTACCAATAATTGCTTCGTTGCCCCCGAGCGCTTTGACATAAAGCGGTAACGTAAAGAACAAGCCATAAGCAGTCGCAATGCATAGGCATGCAAGATAAACGAGTATGCGCGAGGTCGTATGGGAAGGCGAAGCAGTATGAACTGAAAAACTCATGTTTTATGCTCCTTTATGCAGCAATAGCCGCGATTATTTCTCCGCGCGAAATTTGGATTTATGTAGGCCGCAGTGACGACGCCCGAAACCAACCACAATATGTTTGCTGCAGATCTCAAAATTGAGCTGAATACGCACGATCAATTGTCCCTCGCGATAGTGCATATCCTCAACGTGCCGACCAAAACAGAGATTAGGAAACCGCCGAGCAACCCATGATAAATATTCAGAAAACTCACATATAAATGCGGGCTTTGCGGATCGGCGAACGAAACCAGGTCTTTGAGAAAAGACGTCCGTAGGCGCACATCCCGAAACAGTAGTCCCGGATGACATGAGCCGTTAATCTCCTTGATTTACAGACATTGTTGCTCAAGGGCAAAGCGCTGTCTGGATTATGCGGTATAAACACCGGCAGGATAAAAATACTCCGTCGGCGAAGCCCAGGAAACGAATATCCCAATCATTTGAAATCTCACCCCAATGTTTACATTGTGCAGGTGCGGGTCACATAATACATTTTTTGTCATTGGTTTGTTCATTTCCTGAAAGCGGGCTTCCGATGAAACTCTCTTTGCGACAAGTAAGATACATCACCGAAGTAGCTCGATTAGGTAGTATTCTGGCAGCGGGACAAACTCTTAACGTTTCTCAGTCTTCGATCATTGCTGCTATTAAGCTGGCTGAAGGAGATATGAATGCACTATTGTTCGAACGGCGGCCGTCGCGTGACGTGACAACGACGTCCGTCGGTGACCGCTTTATCAGTGCGGCTCAAACACTGCTTGTTGCCGAGGAAAACTTCGACCAGTCGCTATTATCACTCAGTGGTAAACAACTTCCAGAGATTAAAATCGGCTGTTTTGAACCATTTGGCTCTCTGTTCATGCCAGATTTGATCCGTGCCTTCTCTAATCGTGTGGGTACAATTAACGTTTCTCTTTTCGAGGGCGATCAAATCCAATTGCAACGTTGGCTAAGCTCAAAAATGGTCGATTTTGTCATTACTTATGACTTGGGCCCAAGCTTCAATGGCAATGTCACGCAAATCTGCCAGGTACCGCCACATGTTATGATTGCTTGCGGCGATGACTTGGAGAAGCGGGATATATTGTCACTCAGCGAAGTGGCAGATCGCCCGTTGGTTCTGCTGGATCTTCCACATACGGTAACTTATCTTCTTGCGTTGTTCGACACATTGGCGCTGCGCCCTAAAGTCGGTTTCCGCACGCGTTCTTACTCTACTTTGTGCCGGGCTGTTGCAGCCGGTTTCGGTGTCTCAGTTCTGAATATGCGCCCACTATTAGGAACCAAGAGTGATCATAACAGTGTAATACGCCGCCCGTTGATCGATACCCTGCCACAACCAGCACTTATTGTAGTGGAGGATTTGAGCGCGAAAAAGCCAGAATATACCCACTATTTCATTCAGGTTGTAAGGGATTTTTTCTATGCGCACGGATTTCCGATAACCGATAAAATTCCTGTACCGTCTAGTGCCGGCAACTGAATTTTCGTTATTCAATATCCAGACACATGCAACACACGATTTTCTGAAGACAACCTGACCGAACAATTTCTTACTGGTATCACAATAAAAAAGCTTCATGTCAGGTTACAGGCATCCGGCCTGCTGCCGGTTTTTCGGACACTAGGTTAAGCTAATCCCACCTTGGCTTCAAAGTCATTGGGGCTTAGATGACCCAGTGTCGAGTGGCGAGGCTTAGGATTGCAGAAGCGCTCAATGTAATCGAACACATCCGCTTTGGCATCATTCCTCGTCCTATATACCTTCCGTGCTGTTCTTTCCATTTTTAATGATGAGAAGAAGCTCTCCATTGCGGCGTTGTCCCAGACATTTCCAGATCGACTCATTGAGCATATAATTCCGGGATCTTCTATGAGACGCTGGAACTACTCCCTCGTATATTGGCTTCCTTGATCAGAATGATGCAGGAGCGCATCTGGTTTTCCCCGACGCCAGATCGCCATAATCAGTGCATCTGTGACGAGCTGAGCCGTCATACTGGCATTCATTGATCAGCCAACAAAACGACGTGAGAACAGATCGATGACTGCTGCGACATACAGCCAGCCCTCTGCTGTCCAAATATAGGTGAAGTCGGCTACCCATTTCTGGTTCGGACGATTTGCCGTGAACTGGTGGTTCAGCACATTTGGTATGATGAAAACATGATTCACCGATATCTTTTGGCAACCACGCCGCCTCGGCCTGGCTCTCAGCGCATTCAAGCGCAACAGCCGCTCGATACGATGAAGACCACAGCACACCCCTTCCACCAGAACATCGTGCCGGACTCGTCTGGCACCATAAGTACGGTCACTGGACTGAAAACTCTGCTTAATCCTTTTAAATAGCCCCGATTTTATTAGACACTCTTTGTCTTCATTTTGTGGTTCTGTTCAAAGTATACTGGTGACAACATACCATTTCTAACGTGTTTGCGTTGCGGGTTATAAAACATCTCAATATAATCAAATACGTCTTGCCTTGCTTCAGCTCGAGTTCTGTATGTTTTGCGCCGAACACGCTTTCGCTTCAGCAGATTATAAAAGCTCTCAGCCACAGCGTTATCATGACAATTCCCACGGCGGCCCATGCTGTGCTCAAGATTGTGCTGTTTCAGGAATGAAGCCCAGTCCATACTTGTAAACTGGGAGCCCTGATCTGAACGTATCATTACCTACTCTTTTGGTTTTCGTCGCCACACAGCCATCAACAAAGCCTGTAAGACCAGGTCTGTGGTTTGGCGCGATTGCATTGACCATCCGACAACGCGTCGAGAAAACAGGTCTATGACAACAGTCAGATAAGAAAACCCTTCATATGTCTTGATATAGGTAATATCTGGGACCCAAACCTTATCAGGCATGTCCACGTCGAACTGGCGATCCAGGGTATTGTCTATGACGATAGAAGGCTTGCCACCATATTTACCTGAGCGGCGCTTATAACCAATCTGAGCTTTGATACCTGCCAGCTTGGCCAGTCTCGCCACACGGTTTGGACAGCAGGTTTCACCATGATCTCGCAGATCATCGTGTAACTTGCGGTATCCATAGACCTTGCCACTGTCATGCCATGCATCTTTGAGCAGTTCTATCTGCCGGATATCTTCACTTGCTCGGTGACTGAAAGGCTGCTTCATCCATGCGTAAAATCCGCTTGGATGGACACAAAGCATACGGCACATGGCACCACATTGAAACGAACACGATGCGCCTTGATAAACGCGTACTTCATTTTGCATCCTGGGCGAAGTACGCGGTGGCGTTCCGCCGGGTAATCGATTCACTGGATCGATTACTAATCCGGCTTCAATTTAGTATGTCACGCTCCTCCGTGACACGAGCAAGCTCTTGCTTCAAGCGCCTGATCTCTGACAACTGATCATCCTGCGCTGCTGCTTTTTCAGGGGCGTTATAACGCTTCATCCAGCTATAAAGTGAATGTGTGCTTACGCCCAAGCGACGTGAAACATCTGCTACGGAATAACCCCGCTCAGTAATTTGTTGAATAGCATCGAGTTTGAATTCGTCGGTGAAATTAGCTTTACCCATCGTAAGCTCCCTGCCTCTTTTTAAGTCACAAGGTGTTTACAAATCTAGGGGCTATTCATATAGCCGCACATCCAGGTTACAATGGTCAGACTGAGATCACCCTGCCTTACAAACCAATTCTATGTGCCTGAAGATTGTTCACTTATCCGAAATTCTATCCCCTTTTACAATCGGGTTATAAATCTCCGTACTTTCTTAAAGTTGAAATTGAAATTCACATAGAGTGTATATTTTGTATCAAAAAAATAATTTGATTATTTTAATCATATTTTTAACTATCATGCCATAAGATTTATATTTAATAAAATAAATTAATTAATTAAAATTAATAATAATATCATTAACAGGTTGTACGGATATAGAAACCGCAAAAAATATAATCCCATATAACACCTCTGAAACAAATTTACTCCATATGTCTTCAGTATTTTACCTGTATTGTTGCAACATTTGAATTTTCCCCGATCAAATTAGGAGTATTAACTTCCAAAGAGGCCCCATAATTAATTATATAGACATCTCTACATCGACGGTTGGCCTTATAATGAAAAATGCAGATGAGGATTGCGATCTTCCTCAACCACACAGAAACAAAATGAAATCTTTTTTCGATTTTATTTACATGAACAATATTTCCTTTCACCACGTTGATGGTTTAAAATATATATGGATATACGACTATAAAATTAATGTACTAATTGGAATAATGGAAAATAAATAAAATCTATATTGAATAATTGAATAACAACGTTATTTACGTTGTCATCAAAAGGGATTATTACATCTCTTACACAACCCAGCTCCACCAATAATTTTTAACCTCCACAAATTCGGTATTCTGGAAATTAAAGCTATAAACTTGCTCAGGCACCTTAAATATGATTTAAAAGAGCAAGTTTAAATCATATATCCGTTGAACATATAATATTCCTCGCTTCGCGTTGATTTTTGGAGAGTTTTATCATGAGTGACTGGGGCCAACGTCTAGCGCTTATGTTTTATAATCACCGCAAACGCCTGGAAAATAGAGCCATACGCAGTGTCCATGATAAAGAGATAGCTGCAGATATTGTGCAGGATGTTTTTTCGCGGGTGCTGAATAGCGGAGCCGAGCGTAGCAACGATGAAACGGTGAAAATCCTCTATACCGCCACACGCAATGCAGCGATCGACCATGTACGGAGATCCCGCAGGCAGCAGGAACTTCTGGAATGCATGGCACCTGAGCAGATAGTGGGAAATGTTCTATCACCTGAGACAATTGTTGAAGGCAGACAATCACTGCAGAGTTTTGAAGACATATTACTGGAACTCGGTAAAATGACACGCGACATTTTTCTGCTGCGGCGTGTGCATGACATGCCCAATGCAGATATTGCCAAAAGATATGGCATATCGGTCAGCGCGGTCGAAAAACATATTGCCCGTGCGATGAGGCATTGTCAGAAAAGAATGTCTGATTTGTCCGAGTGAAGAATATAAAGTAACAGCATGAGCCGTAACTTCCGGCCAACAGCCGGAGCGGTGCCTTCTTCTCATTTGCCACTGTCCGGCAGTTCTGTCAGCCATTCATCGGGGACCAATGTCACATAATCATCTGCCATCGGAAGAACAGCGGGAGGCCGCAGCGCTTTGGTTCGCCAAACGTACCGGCAGCGCCTTGTCCCCGGTAGAAGAACTTGAATTTGAGACATGGCTGAATGAAAACCGTCTCAACCGTCTTGCTTGGGATGAAATGAGGGTTCTCTGGGCTCATCTGGAACAACCGGCAGAGCGAATAGCGCAGGCAACACCACCCCGCAGCGGCCTGACCCAGTATTTTTCAAGATGGCACAGCTGGTTAAAGCTGACCGGAGGTCTAGTTGCCACCACGCTAATCGTGCTGATAATCAATCCGCACTTTATTAACGATATTCAGGCTGATATTGTGTCAGGGCGTGAGATTGTTACTCCCGTCATCCTGCCCGACGGCTCCCGTGTGCAACTCGCGGCAAACACTGCCATTGCTTTCGAATTTAACCAGCGACAACGTCATGTCCGGCTACTGCGCGGCGAGGCTTTTTTTGAAGTAACACCCGGCAGTGCACCAGATTTTAGCATTGATATTGACGGTGATACGGTTCGGGTGATCGGTACACATTTTAATGTCGATCGTATTGCTGACAAAACCACCGTCCTGGTATCTGAAGGCATTGTATCGGTTCAAGGTGCACAAGATACCGCGCCTGAAAAAATTACCCAAGGTCAGGAAATTACACTGGCCTCCGGCACAGCCGGTGCAATCCGCAGCGGTAACATTGACAGTTCCATGGCATGGATGTCAGGTCGCTTAGTGGTGGACCAAACACCAGTAGGCGATGTGATTGCCACATTGGCACGTCACACTTCTGCAAAATTATATGTCAGGGGCAAGCTTAAGGAACAAATGATTTCCGGTACTTTCTCACTTGAAGATATTGACGGTTCGCTCGAGACAATTGCAGCGGCACTGAATGCAAAAATTAACCGTAATATCCCGTTTTTGACTATTCTTTATTAAACTTGCATGTTTTTATCATATTTTTAAAGGCGGTGCTGAGGTTTGACTACCGCTCATTCGTTTCATGAATAGGGACAAGTATCATCCCGTTCAGTTCGGAGAATGAGTTTATGGCGCGGCCATTGCATAGAAAACGCAACAACACTCTGTTTATCACCCTGTTGTGCAGCACAGCATTATTCAGTCAGCTTCCCTTCATGGCCGGAACTGCACAGGCACAAACAACGGCTGCACCGCAAAGCTATCAGTTCAATATTCCTGCCAAATCCATGTCTGTGGCGCTAGCAGAGATCGGCGCCGTCAGTGGCTGGCGCATTGCTTATGCTTTCAGCCTGCCTTCCACGGTCAAATCGATATCTTTATCCGGTACTATGACCGCGGAACAGGCTATTGACCGTTTGCTGAGTGGCACGGATATACGCTATCGCGTGACCGGCGCGCGTTCTATTATCTTGGAAAAACAAGATATTTCCGCTAGCGGCGGAGCAACACCTGCAGGTTCAATACAACTGAATACAATCACCATTGGTATCGGCATCAATCCGGCCAATGTCCCTTTTGAAACATCCGGTTCAAGTGTTTACCTGTCAGCCGAACAGATTGAAAATGTCAAAGGCACCTCCCCCGGTGATCTTTTCACAGGTATTGCCGGTGTAATGAATGGCGAAAACCGCAATTCCGGTTCGGTTGATGTGAATATCCGCGGCCTTCAGGGGCAAGGCCGTGCGCCTGTAGTTGTTGACGGCTCCATGCAGGAAACCACCGTCTATCGCGGCTATAATGGCGCTCAGTCCCGCTCTTATATTGATCCGGACTTTATTGGCTCTGTGTCCATTGAAAAAGGCCAAAGCACAGGTCTGGATGCCAATGGTGCCGTTGGCGGCATTGTGCGTATGGATACGATCGGCGCAAAAGATATTTTGCTGCCGGAAAACAATATCGGTATCCGGCTCAAAGGCGGCTTCAACACAAACAGCACTTCAGCGCCTGCACTCGGCACGCCTGGCGGTATTCGCGGTGCAGGTAATTATGGCGGTTCCCCAGTGCCGGATGAATTCGGCAGTCAGCAGGGTATGGATCGTCCGGCCTTTCTCACGCCAAGTGGTGGCTCCGGCAGTGTGGCCATTGCCGGCAGAACTGATAATTTTGAAGTTATCGGCGCCTATGCACGGCGTAAAAACGGCAATTACTATGCCGGCAAACAGGGAGATGATGCCGCCTATCCAATTATTACTGACACGAACAACAGAACATCTGTCAGCTATGGTGGGCTAAGCCAGTACCGCGCCGGAGAAGAAGTTCTCAACACATCTCTCGACAATGAAAGCTGGTTGCTTAAGGGCAAATATATATCCGATAACGGCCATGCGCTTGAGCTTGGTTACATGAAATATTCCAGTACCTATGGCGAGATCATGCCATCGCAAATCTGGAACACTTTCGGAAGCGGCCCATATCAAGGCTATCTGAATGATGTTGAACTTGATACTTATACAGCGCGCTACAACTGGAAACCCGATGACAATGATCTTATTGATCTGAAGATCAATGCTTATTACACAGATATGCAGCTGAAAATTAATTCGGCTATGAATAACGGAACCCAAATCACGCCGGTACTCTGGTATAATGCAACCAAACGTAAAGGCATTAACGCAGATAATACATCCCGTTTTGAAACCGCTTTTGGTGACTTGTCACTGAGCTACGGCATCGGCTTCTCGCGCGAAGATCTCGGCTATCCAGATGGTTATACCTATAAGCCTTCCGATAATATGGACCTTGGGCCCGGCCGCGAAGGACATCGCGATGAATGGAATGCCGTTACCTCTGCAGAATGGAAACCGACGGACTGGCTGACCTTCAGCCCGAGCATACGCTATTCTCATTATAAATCACTCGACTTTAATCCGGGACTGACAAATTCCCCGTCCGGTCTGGCTTATACTCATGGCGATCCGATCAGAAATTCTGACGGCGGCTGGTCACCTATGGCAACCTTGACTGTGGAGCCGCTTGACGGCTGGCGCATTTATGGCAAAGCAGGCAGTGCTTTACGCTCTCCGAGCGCCTTTGAAGCGTTGAAAGGTTTCTCTTTTGCCGATTTTGGTGACACTGTGAACGTTTCTCCCGAACGCAACAAATCCTACGAAATCGGTACAAGCTATCTAACCAACGGCATCTTTCTACCGGAGGATACGCTGCGTCTTCATGGGGCCTATTTCAATAACAATGTCAAAAATTTCCTGACACGCACCGGCGTACCAAAAGAAATGTTCCCTGGTTTCTATTATGAATATCTGACGCTTGTTAATCTCGATTATGCTAAAATGAGCGGCATCGAAATGACAGCGGATTATGATACCGGAAAATACTTTGGCGGTATTTCATGGAACCATTATCTAAAAACCATGTATTGCGCCAAAGACGGCACATTGCTGGCCAAGCGCACTCAATGTGCTGAAGGCGGTTTATATAATAGTTACACGCTGCAGCAGGTGCCGCCCAAAGATACGGTAACGGTACATCTGGGAGCACGTTTCTTCGATGAAAAACTGACCGTTGGCAGTCGTATCATACATGTCGGCAAACGCATGGTTGAGGGTATCGGAGATGGCAGCGAAGATACCTATATGGGTGGACAACTCCATGCATCTAAATGGAACCCACACACAATTGTCGACTTATATATGAACTATAAGCACGCAGAAAATCTGGAATTCAATGCTGGTATCGATAACTTGACTGACCGTTATTATATGGACGCACTCAATGCATCGCTTATGCCAGCGCCTGGCAGAACTTTCCGTTTCAATATGACTGCAAAATTCTAATGAAATAGCTTATTGCAATATTATAGGTTATGACCATAAATATTATTCATCGAATTATAAACATTCATTAATATAATAAAATATACCACGAAATAACTCATGGCAAAATAGCGATTTGCCATGAGTTATCCTTCTTTAAAAATGTAACTATCAACAATTACATCCATATTTATTAAAAATAAAATAGAATTTCATTTACCGAACGTGCTCTTCTACGCGTCTTAATATAAAATGGGGCTGACATAGATAGCTGAGAAAGGTTATTTTTGTCAGATGATTAGAGCAAGGCGGCGAAGCAAGATTCGGAAAAGTATTCAACTTGAGCTTTTAAAGTATTTTGCGCAAGCATCACGGCCCGCTCAGCCGTGGAATTGACAGGCGTCAATCGCAATACGACGATCCTGTTCTTCCATAAGCTGCGCGAAGTAAATTTCGAGAAATTGACTGCATCAGAACAGGGTTTGATGGGCGGCGAGATCGAAGTCGATGAAAACTATTTCGGCGGACGCAGGAAAGGTAAGCGCGGGCGTGGCGCAGCGGACAAGGTTCCGGCCTTCGGCTTTTGAAGCGAGGTGGTAAGGTTCATGTCGTTATCATCCCAAATGCCCGCACAGACACGCTTTTCCAATCATCAGGGACAAGGTAAGACCGGACTCCATTGTCTACACCGACAGTTTCAGTGCCTATGACATTCTTGATTTTTCCGAGTTTCATCACGTCCGGATTAACCATTCGGAACTGTTCGCCGAGGACATTAATTACATCAATGGGATTGAGAATTTCTGGAGCCAAGTACAGACTTTACCCGGAGGAACCTGCCAAGCCCAAAAATTGAACCACAGATCATGAATTCGCAGATCTCAAGATCTGCTGCTGCACGAATGCCAAGGAAGAGCCAACCTTAGCAAACACGTTGTTCCGCTGAAATTTCAAAAACTACAATAGCGGCTTATGCAGACACAGCGCTGCAATCTTAGAGCATTTTACCCTCAAGCTGGATTAACTTGACGTCGTAATAATGCGACAACTAAAAAGCTAGAACGAGCGCCATGATCCAATCTGAACGTAAACCGCTCCAGCCTGAATCCATTGAAAGACGCGTTAAATAAAGTTGGATTTTTATGGCTGGTGCTATAGAAACCCCTACAACTTTTGATCTAGCTCAATTAGATATTGCTTCAATTGCTAATTGTTTCCGATCACTATCATTTCGTATTAATTTATTCAGTTTATAAGTTCCGCGTCACGGCATCGGAACAAAGGTTCACAGAATGCAGCTCTTCTCCGTAAAGACCGTTACAGGTCTGTTGTATCGCATGCCTATCAAATCAACGACTTTCACAATTACAGCAGTACTTGCTGGCAGCCTCGCAATGAGTGGCTGTAGTACAGGTTATAACACTGCTCAGACCACAGCCACCTCAGTGACTAAAGTCGGTTATGGTGTGCCGACCCAAACCGCAATTATTACAAAGGCGGATGATATTAAAACGCCGCGTAGGCAACCAACGACACGTCCTGCAGTTTCCAAAACTGTAACCGCTCCGAAGCCAGCCAAAGTTGCTTCAGAAAATTATCTGGGACGTGCACCTTATATCTGCACACCAAGCGGTTTTGGCAGCAAAACCCGCTGCTTTAACAGAAGCTGACGCCAGAAGAACTCTCTGGCGTCAGCTCATAGTCAGTTAGAGGCCATAGCCGGCATCATACGCTCCAACTGTCGGCTCACATAATCACCCCGGCGGAATTTAGTAATTTCATCACCTTTTCTCGCCGGTGCGTGTTTGAAAATATACCAGTCACCGTCCGGCTCTTTTCGCTGATAAATCACGCCGTTCTTTTCGCGATGGCTGAAACAGGTTGTTGCCGGAAAACTGGTACCTTTTTCATACCATGTCGCACGGAAACATAATTTTCCGGGATCCGTGATAAACCAGATGCCCTGCCCCACAGAAGCATTGCGGCCTTTGCCGGACCATGCCTTGAATTGCCGTTTTGATACGGCAAAATAACCGGCACCATCTTTCCATATCCATGAATTATGGCTGTAAATCCGGTAGATCTCAGAATTGCTGAGCGGTTTAGCCGTATCTGCACCAGATGCTGCCTGAGCTGTCACACCCGCAGACGTGCTCAACCCCACCCCGCAAATTATCGCTGTTATAAGTGTTATTGAACGAAACACTGACATAATTGCCTCCATCACGCTCAGACGGCGTGGCTCAATTCGTGGGTGTGTTCACAACGCGCCATTCAGGCTTTCCGAAACCGTCCGGCCACGGATAAACTTCACGGTCATTGAAATAGACCACGGTTTTTAGTTCAGGAAATTCCGGATGGGTCCTGGCAACATTCTCAGCCCAATTCCGGATATATGAGGCGTCACCGTCATAACCCAGCTCAGCGACCCAGATCGGTTTGCCAAAACCTTTTACACGGTCATAGCCCGGTGCCAGACGTTCCGAGAAAGTCTGATCCCCGCCCTTGGTTGCACGATCATATTTTTGGTAACCGAAGACGGAAAGACCAATAATATCAACATAGTCATCGCCGGGATAAAAGGCCTGAAGCCCCTCATTGCCTTTTGGTGACCACATATATTTGGCATTTGGCAGGCTTTCCCTGCACACACGCACCATACGCTGATACGCCTTTACATATTCGTCAGGCTGCCAATGCGCCCAGGTAAACTGGTTGTCTGTTTCATCCATTTCCTGCGCCCAACGGATGATGACCGGACTTTTCAGTTTTGCAGCTTCCGTGCAGACTTTAGCCATATAGACATCCCGCTCCCCGTTCAGAATACTCTGCAAAAGTTGCGGTGAGGAAATACGCCAGTCCGGCGACCACGACCATGGCTCGACCGAAATCAGCAGCGTGCGGCCGCGTTTGAGCGCGTAATCATCAGCAAGCGTCAATGATCCCAGCTCGACATCTTCCCACGGCAGAAACAGATGTTCGATTTTTGAATTTTTATCATCCCCGAAGTCCCCGTGCGGATCATACGCACCGAAACCGACCGATGCCTGCGTAATCACCGGACGCTTCGTGGATGGCTGATCTTTGGTTGCTGACATCTCGTTAGGGATACCGAGCGGAGTGCTGCTTGCGGCGTAAGCAGTACCGGATAACATGACCCCGACGAATGACAATGCAACGATTTTGGATATCTTACCCATTGCCTTTCTCCTGCCTTAATTTGCACCGTTCGAAGCCTGTGCAGAGAACGGTTGCTGTTTGGCATCTGCCTGTTGTGTGAGCGGCTGCAGCTTTGCCAGCTGTGCGCTCACAGTGTCCTCAGCAACAAGTTTTTTGAACTCATCACTGTCTGCGGCTTTGGCATGTTTAAAAACATACCAACTGCCGGAAGGTTCTTTCTTCTGATAAATCGTGTTTTCATAAATGCGGTGGCGGAAGCAGCTTTTACCGGCTTCTTTGCCCTGCTTTGCCTGAATGCCATACCAGTCGGCTTTCAGGCACATCAGCCCTGTATCACTGAGTACCCAGCGCCCTTCAGCCCAGCGGGTATCATCCCCTGAACCCGACCAGCCGATAAAGGCACGGCCTTTATCCTGCATGCGGCCTGCGCCGTCCGGCCATTGCCAGGTTTTATCCCGGTAAAGCACATAGAGCTCTACAGCGGTCATTGCTCTTGCCTGCGCGGGCACTTTGACCGGTTCTGCGGCACCGGCCGGTATTACGGGCACACCCAACATTGTCAGTGCGGCCAGCACAACACCAAACCGGTGTACGCCTGCACCATATTTCTGAATTCTGATCTTGTTGTTATCTCTGCTCATAGCCTGCTTCTCCCTGCTGTTCCGGCTTTTTCATCATTGCCGGTGTGAAGCCTGCCTCTTGCGCCCCGTCCCTGAAGGACAGGCTGTGTTTCCTTGTGATTTCGGGTAGGTTTACCAATCATCGTGATACGGAAGCCCGCTGCCTCTGCACTCTCCTGAGAAACAGCATTACGCAGATCAACAAGAACGGGTGCATTCATGCGTTTTCTTAAGCGGGTCAGATCCAGCCTGCGGATACAATCCCATTCTGTCACGATAACAACGGCATCCGCATTGCGTGCACATTCATAAGGATCATCAATCAAAGCCACATCATCCAGCATCTGCGCGGCATTCGGCATTCCCACCGGATCAAAAGCGCGTATCGTTGCCCCGAAACGCTGCAAAGTCTCAATCAGAGGAACGGACGGTGCCTCACGCATATCATCCGTATCCGGCTTGAATGTCAGGCCAAGAACCGCAATGGTCAGCCCGTCCACATCACCGCCGACAGCATCAAGCACCTTCAGCGCCATTTTGCGCTTGCGTGCTTCATTCGCTGTCACGGTTTCCTCGACTACCCGCAGGGCAACCCCGTAATCCTGAGCGGTACGCAACAAAGCCAGCGTATCTTTCGGGAAGCAGGAACCGCCATAACCGGGTCCTGCATTCAGGAAGCAGGAACCGATACGCCGGTCAAGACCGATGCCCAGTGCCAGATCGCTGATATCACTGCCTGCCAGTTCGCACAGGTCGGCCAGTTCATTCATGAAGGTAATCTTGGTCGCGAGAAATGCATTGGCTGCATATTTAATCAGCTCGGATGTACGCCGTCTGGTAACCACAACCGGTACATCATGCGGTGCAAAGACATCGCGATAAAGCTGCATCAGCACGGTCTGTGCATGCATATCCTCAACACCGATCACCACGCGATCCGGCTTCAGAAAATCCGGAATAGCTGCGCCTTCACGCAGGAATTCCGGATTGGAAGCAACCGAATAACTGCCGCGGCGGCGCACCGAGCCGATAATCTTATCAACAGCATCACCGGTGCCGACCGGCACAGTCGACTTAACGACAACCACAGCTCCCTCGGCAAGATGCGGCGCAATCTCTTTAGCTGCCATATAGACGAATGACAGGTCCGCATCGCCGTGTCCTGCACGCGCCGGTGTGCCGACAGCGATAAACACAATATCCGCATCTTTGACTGCTGCGGCCAGATCACAGGTGAAAGACAAACGTCCCGCCTGATGATATTTACTGACCAGCCCGTCCAGTTCCGGTTCATAGATCGGCAGGATGCCCTGATTAAGTCCGGCTATTTTTGCAGCGTTCTTATCGACACAGATAACGTCATTGCCCCAATGTGCAAAACAGGTGCCGCTGACGAGGCCGACATATCCGGTTCCTATCATCGTGATTTTCATGATCTGCAACGCCCTGAGGCGCCTCCCTGTTATAATTTCCTAGAGCATTTCAGTTTTTATTAAATCCGATGAAATGCTCTATCTCTTTGTTTTTGCGCATATCTTATCCGAAAACCGGTTCCCACTTTTCGGAATACGCTCTAATCTTCCGATATGTTTGTTGATGCGCCGGAGCGCCAATGCGGTCTGAATGTGGTTATGCGCAGCGATTGTCCGCCGACACCGGCACCGGCTGCCGAATAGCGCTCATCAAAAAGCCGGACATGTTTTGCCCCCCAGGCAAGCACTTCGAGGCTTTCACCTCCCCGTTCAAAAGTCGCAATTCCGGGCAGAAGGATGAGAGACAAAACGGTCGCCAACACCGCCGGACGGTAATAGCGCGTGGTCATACGCACTTTGTTTTCCATACTGTGCCGCACCAGCACCACAATCAGCAGCACCGCATAGGTCACGCTGTTGAGAATGGCGAACAGGTAGAAGCCACGGCTTTCTCCGGCATCCGGCACAAGAAACACCGCTAATACGGAACCGAGCGCAACAAAGGCATAGGGAACCAGAACTCTGAACGGCAGCGGATCAACCTCGGATGTACCCTTCGGGGTCACGCGGAAATCCACGAAAGATCCGGTCATCCAGTCACGCAATGCCGCAACCGATCCGGCCAGTGCCCAAGGCCAGCGGGCGAGCAAAAAGAGCGCGCTTTCCCAGCTCAAAATTTTACCATTCTCAGGCCGGAATGTTCCGGTTGCCCGCCAGCGATAGGCGAAGACCAGCAGGATCAGCGACAGCGGCACAAAATGCGAGAGAAAATCAGGATATGTAACAGCCACGAAATTCTCGCCGCGAATAAGTGCAATAACCGGCATCGCAAAAAGTGTTGCTGTAAGCAGAGAAAACAGCGGATACCAGAGTTGCGAAAACAAAAACTGAAAACGCAGTCGTGCTGGCAGACGCGGGATCAGATCCGGAGAATACTGCAGCAGGATCATTACAATGCTGCGTGCCCATTGAAATTCCTGCGTAATCAGATCGCCGAAAGTGCGGGGGCCATCACCATGTGCAATGGCATCAATCGCGTGAACACCGCGCCAGCCAAAAGCATTCATCATCAGCGTTGTGGAATGATCTTCAGCCAGTTCGGGCCCAAGCCCGCCAATTTCCCTGAGCGCTATCGTGCGCACAGCGTAATGGGAACCGATACACATTGGTGCAAAGCCACCGCTATAGCCTGCCTGCAAAGAGCCGTGAACATTGGCTTCGGCATAGAGCCTGCCCCGTGCCGACCAGCTTTCCGCAGCATTGCGGTCGCAGATACTGGGTGCGGAAACATAACCCACAGCCGGATCGGCGAATGGTCGTAACATCTGCCAGAGATAATCCGGTTCAGGCACATGATCGGCATCAAGCTGCGCAACAAAATCATAGCGCGCATAACCGTAATGATCATAGAAAAATGCGAGATTGCCTTCTTTACAACGCGTACGGCGTGGCCATGTCTGCCGGTGATAATCAGCGCGGCCTTTGCGTGTCGACACGAAAACCCCGTGCGTGCGGCACCATGCCAGTGTTTCTGGTGATGGGTCCTCATCCGCAAGCCAAGTATCATGCGCCTGTGTCTGCGCAAGCATCGCCAGCAAAGTTTCAGCGACAATGGAAAACGGCTCTGACGGTGCTTTCGTGACAACCATCGCAATCCGGCTGTTCTCCGGTATGCGCAAAGCCCCGACAGGCCTTACTGCATAGTAAAACATCCCCAGAAAATAGGCCGGCAGTAATGTGAGCCATGCCAGAACAGAGGTTGCTATGATACTGCCGAAAACACTGACATGATGTGCCGGTTGCAGCCACCAAACCCAGAAATAGATAAAAGCAGCCAGCCAGAGAATAACGCCGATAATGTATTCTACCCGCATATATCCCTGAAAAACGGATACCAGCAGCGGCTCACCATTGAGTATGAAAGATTTTTTTCCGTTTCTGACAGGAGGGTTCATAATCGTGCCTCCAGTCCGAAGAAAGGCGCCGCGGTACGGACAATCGTAGCCATATCCGAATAATGCGGCTCAAAATCAAGCATATGGCGTGCAAGAGCGGGATCGGCATAAAGAGCCGGCGGATCGCCTGCGCGGCGTGGACGAATAATAACAGGCACTTTATGACCGGTTACTTTGTCAATGACACTCAGTATCTCAAGAACAGATGAGCCATGCCCTGTTCCGAGATTGACGGCAAGATTATCACCACCTCCGGCAAGATAGTCATAAGCCAGCACATGCGCCTGTGCGAGGTCGGTGACGTGGATATAGTCCCGCACACAAGTACCGTCTTGCGTATCGTAATCATCTCCGAAAATCTCAAGCTCTCTGATTTTTCCTGCAGCTGCCAGCAGCGCACGGGGAATGAGATGGGTCTCCGGATCATGCCATTCTCCCAGCTCTCCCTCCGGATCCGCTCCGGCCGCATTAAAATAACGCAGAGCCACATAATGCAGGCCATAGGCAACAGCATAATCTGCCAGCATATGCTCGGCAGTCAGCTTGGTCTGACCATAGGGGCTGACAGGTAATTGGATCGCAGTTTCCGCAACCGGAAGCGTGACCGGCACTCCATAGGTGGCACAACTCGAAGAGAATATGACTTTATCCAGCCCCGTCTCACGACAAGCATCCAGTAAGGATAAAGTCCCGCAAACATTGTTACGATAATATTTTGCCGGATCTTCAACGGATTCCCCGACATAGGCGGAAGCAGCAAAATGAATAACCGCAACCGGCATATAACGCAGGATTGTTTCCGTCAGTAACATCGTGTCCAGAATATCCGCCTGAACGAGTGGCCCATAGCGCACAGAAGACCGATGTCCTGTTGACAGATTATCATAGACAACCGGCTCAATACCCCGCGCCTTCAGAAGCTTTGCTGTATGACTGCCGATATATCCGGCTCCGCCTGTAATCAAAATGCGCTTTGCTGTCATTTGACCATCTCCCGTAATTCGGGAGCAGAAAGACTGAGGCGGCTTTCAAAATAAGCAATCGTCTTCCTCAAACCTTCGGTCAACTGAACCTGTGGCTGCCAATCCAGCTCGTGTTTTGCAAGCGCAATATCAGGGCGACGCTGACGCGGATCATCAATGGGAAGCGGGTGATGAACAATACGGGAGCGCGAGCCAGTCAGTTCTATCACCGTTTTTGCCAGATCACCGATCATAAATTCCGCCGGATTACCCAGATTAACCGGCCCTGTCACGGATGTATCTGCAGCCATCATACGGACAAAACCGTCAATCAGATCATCTACATAGCAAAAAGAGCGGGTCTGCGTACCATCCCCGTAAATCGTGATGTCTTCACCCTTCAACGCCTGCACAATGAAGTTGGAAACCACCCGTCCGTCATCCGGTCGCATACGCGGACCATAAGTATTGAAAATACGAACGATTTTGATTTCTGTGCCATAGGCCTTATGAAAATCAAAAAATAAGGTTTCCGCACAACGCTTACCCTCGTCATAACAAGAGCGCGGGCCAAACGGATTAACATTCCCCCAATAGGTTTCGACCTGAGGATGGACATACGGGTCGCCATAGACCTCCGATGTAGAGGCCTGAAAAATACGGGCGTTGTATTTTCTGGCCAGTGTCAGCAGACCATGTGCGCCCAAAACGCTCGTTAGCGTGGTGTGAACCGGATCAGCCTGATAATGCGGCGGTGATGCCGGACAGGCCAGATTATAGATCTCATCCGCTTCCAGATCGAATGGCGTGACAATGTCATGCGAGATAACACGAAACGTATCAAAGCTCAGCAGATGCAGAATATTCTGCATATTTCCGGTCGAGAAGTTATCAATACAGACAACCCGATGCCCTGAGCGGAGCAGACGTTCACAGAGGTGCGAACCGAGGAAACCGGCTCCGCCTGTAACGATAATTTTTCTCTGCAATATATCCCGATGAACAGCATACAACATCCGTGCAGATGCTCTCTCGGACAGACTGCAGACGAGAGAATTAACCTCACCCATCTTCATCTCCGTCAAGATAATGTTCTATGTTTGCTTATGTGAAAATCAGATATTCATAAATTCAGAAAAATTTAATCAAATTACTCAAGTTATAAACTGTATTTTAAGAGTAATAATTTTATATACTATATAACGGTGCAACATTGGGATGTCGTTATCACAGCATCCTGAAAATTATCATTTTGTGCATTTCTTATATAATATGATAAAATAATAGCTGATCATCCTGTGAAAAGACTTCACAGGTTCTCACTGCCTGATCGACAGTGAACAGGAGAAACCGGATGCATAAGCAGTCTGACACTCCGACAGAAACCAACGGCTCACTGTCCGCAGAAGCAACATGGCCGCAGATTGAGCGCCGCCGTTATCCGCGCAATGGTGACGGCATCACGAAACCGGTTGCCCTTCCCTCTGCAGCACCACCCGTGCCATCTTTACATTTTTCCACCCAAGGCCTGCCGCCAGCAGAACAATTTAAAGCCTGGCGTGCCTATATGCAGCCGATTATTGATGTGCAGCTGCCCGACAATGTTACCCTTGAAGACGGTTTCATCGTGTCACATACAGTATGGCATTTAGGCCGAATGTTACTTGTCCGGCAACAGAGCGACGCTTATAGCTATGCCCGTACAACAGCTCAATTGCGCTATAGTCCGATTGATCATTGGTATCTGGGACTTCGCCGCAGTGGTGAGGCATGGACAGAGGTTGACGGCAAAGTCATTAAAACCGGTTACGGGCGCGTTGCCTTCCGCACACTCGGTCATCCATACAGGGGGCGCTGTACCCAGTCTGAGATCATATTACTTTATATGCCCTATAGCCTGTTTTCCAGCGAAGCAGGCCTCTTTAAATCAGTCAATAATTGCATTCTTTCGGGAACACTCGCAGAATTACTGGCCAGTTATCTGGGGCAAGTAGAAGCACATTTATCGTCTCTGACGCTGAATGACTTACCTGGTATTGTGCAAACCATCAGAAATATGATTGCAAACGGTCTTGAACCCTGCCTCCGCTCAGACCCCGAGCATACAGAACACTCCGCCTTTGGCACGATGGAACGGGTGCATCACTACATTCATCATAATCTGCACGATCCGCAGCTGACAGCAGATAAAATCTGCCGGTCTGTGGGAATGTCCCGTACCCGTCTTTATCAGCTTTTTGAGGGTCGTGGAGGCGTCTTGAATTATATCCGTAAACAGCGTTTGCAAGCCGCATATGAAAAGCTGCAAGATCCTGCCAATCAGGACAGGGTACTCGACATTGCTCAAACAGCCGGATTTGAAGTTGCAGCAAATTTCACCCGCGCCTTCACCAGTGAATTCGGCATAAGCCCAAGCAAAGTGCGCAAAAGCTTAGCGTGTTTCCCTTCAGAAAATACAGTGGCAACGACCTCGGACAATAAACAGATCAGTTTCGAAAACTGGCTGCGTAATCTTGATTTGTAGCCTTTAGTATCAACAGCGGCTTACACCAAAATTACTGCATCTATCTTCAATTCTATCTGACCTACATACGCATTTTATACATATGTATTAGCCACCACCATAGTTCTAACCAGATCAGAAAAAGCAGATCGGTCGCTAGCAAATGGAACCCGGACGAGACCTATATGAAGGTCAAAGGCAAATAGTTTTATCTCTACTATGCCATTAATAGTAATGGCGATACAGTTGAGTTTTTCTTTCAGCAGAGCGACCGCTGTGCCAGCAACCCACCGCCGACACGATCAGAAAGAAAGCCCGCACGCGTGACGTGTTACGCAAATCCTTATGTGTAATTAGCCACAATTCTCTGGTCAGCTCATTAAGCGTCTTCAGAATTCGCTCGATATCGAATTCCTGATCGCCAAGATAGCAAGGCGGAAGCACGCCCCCCCCCAAACCCGCTTTCACCGCCATGAGCTGGTATGAGACTGCTGGTACGATAGGAAAAAGCGTGGGGCGATATGTTCTTCGTCAACCACTTGGATGCCGCCGCGACAGCATCGCTATCCCTGAATAGCCCCGCTCAGTAATTTGTTGAATAGCATCAAGTTTGAATTTGTCGGTGAAATTAGCTTTAGCCATCGTAAGCTCCCTGCCTGTTTTTTAAGTCACAAGGTGTCTACAAATCTAGGGGCTATTCACTTCCGCCTCGTACATTGGCCTCACAAACGCCTCAATAACAGAACTGAGAATAGCCCCCTGGCGTTTCGTAAACGGGAGCGAACCATACAAGGTTACCGATCTTCCGCAGCGTTCGAGGTATTGAGAATTGCAGCTTGTATCGTCTGAAAAGGCAGAAGCCCGCATCAGGCTCACCATTCACACTTAACGCAACAACACCCTCTATAGTATTTCACGCTCAAGCAGTGCTATCAGCCAATCTGCAAAAACTTGAACACGACGCGGGAGATGCCGGCGATGTGAATAAAGTAGTGTCATTGGCAGCGGTTCCGCACGATGGTTCGGCAAAACTTCAATCAGCTCACCTGCCCTGATATGATCGCGAACATCATAAGCCGGTATCTGAATAAGGCCGAGATCTGCAAGACAACACGCAATATATGCTTCAGCTCCATTAACCGTTACACGACTACGCATCGGCAGATTACGTAAGACATCGCCGTCCATCCACTCCCACTGCTCAACCCGTCCAGTGGATGGCGAAGCATAATTCACTGCCCAGTGCTCTTTTAAGTCCTCCACAGTATTCGGGGTACCATGTCGGGACAGATAGCCAGAACCAGCAACATTAATAAGGGGCAGCTTGCCAACATTACGTGCGATTAAACCGGAATCGGACAAAGGCCCGACGCGCAGCACACAATCAACGCCCTCACCAATAAGATCCACGGCACGATCCGTCACACCAAGTGTCACATCAATACCCGGATATTCTTCAAAAAAACACGGCAAAGCCGGCGAAACAATCAGGCGTCCAATCCGCCCCGGCACATCGACCCGCAGAGATCCTGTCGGCCTGACATTCTGCCGGAAGATACCCTCAGTCTCCTCAACATCAGCGATGATACGCAGACAACGATCGTAAAAAGCAAGCCCGTCGTGTGTAGGAGAAACCCTTCTTGTTGTGCGATACAGAAGACGGGCACCAACCCTGCCCTCCAACTCAGCAATTGCAGCCGACACAGAAGAACGTGGCAAGCCCAGCAGATCGGCAGCACGAGTGAAACTTGCCGCATCGACTACACGGGTAAATATGCGGAACAGATCGATACGGTCCAAGCTTAGTTCAACCTATTGTTCGTGATTTCTGACATATGATGGCAAAATAACACTCTTTATAGGCGGGTTCCAGACGATAAATTATTTGAAAGCAGAACGCTACAACGCTGTAAACGCTTTCAAAGGACACCCGATCTATGACAAGTCGTACAATCACCGGTAAAACAGTAATCATCGCCGGCGGCGGGAAGAACCTGGGCGGATTAATTGCCCGCGACTTCGCCAATCAAGGCGCAAAGGCGATCGCCATCCATTATAATAGCGCCGCCTCAAAGGCCGAAGCAGACGCAACGGTCGCGGCGATTAAATCTGCCGGCGCCGAGGCCGTCGCCTTTCAAGCGGATCTCACAACCGCCGGAGCGGTAGAGCAGTTATTTAACAATGTGGTTGCTGCTATAGGCAAACCAGATTTCGCCATTAATACTGTTGGCAAAGTGCTCAAGAAACCAATTCTAGATATTTCTGAAGCTGACTATGATGAAATGAGTGCGGTAAATGCCAAGTCCGCCTTCTTTTTTCTGAAAGAAGCCGGCAAACATTTGAATGAAAACGGAGCAATCGTAACGCTTGTAACCTCGTTACTCGGTGCATTCACACCTTTCTACTCGAGCTATGCAGGAACGAAGGCACCAGTCGAGCATTTTACCCGCGCAGCCTCAAAAGAATTCGGTGAACGGGGTATTTCTGTGACAGCAATCGGCCCGGGACCAATGGATACTCCCTTCTTTTATGGTCAAGAAACCGAAGCCGCTCAAGCCTACCACAAAACAGCGGCAGCCCTGTCAAGCTTCTCCAAAACAGGTTTGACCGATATTGAGGATATTGTACCCTACATTCGCTTTTTAGTGACGGAGGGCTGGTGGATGACCGGCCAGACGATCCTTGTAAATGGCGGATATACGACGAAATAATATACTGCCATCTAGGATGAAGGCGCTTTGAGATCGCCTTCATCCACTAAAGACGCCTTATAAAATCCGGCCTGTATTGAGCCTGTACATCTAAAAGCAACACTGAGAATCCTGCCAGCACAGAGAAGTTCAATATATGGACACCACAGCTTGGAAAATATCCAAATGGCTGCAGCGACCATTGAAAAACGAGAAGCTTCTTTTCTTAAAACAGCTCCATTAAAAGCGGGCATGAGACTGACAATATCCCTTCCGACTGCGCTTTAGCTGACATATTTTTAAGGAACCATTCCGGCGCAAGAATGTTAGCAATATGTAACATACGTGCAAAGGAGATAGTTATGTTGAAAGCTACACTTCTGGCAACGTCGTGTGCCTTATTTATTGGTAGTGCGGCCTATGCTCAGACAAGCGACACCACTACCGCACCAAGTGCGCCCATGGAACAACAACCACAGACTTCCGTTAAAACCGAAAATATGTTCGGAAGCCAGTCATCAGACACTGCAACGGAAACCAATAAGGTCGGTTTTTTAGAAGCAAAACCCGGGCAGCTGCTGGTATCATCCTTTATTGGGCAAAGTGTTTATGAGAGCGATGCAAACGACGCTAAATCCGTTGGCAAACTAAATGATCTCATTACAAGCCCAGATGGCCAGATTGATGCCGCGGTTATTGGCGTCGGTGGTTTTCTGGGGGTTGGTGAAAAAGATGTGGCGGTTAGCCCTGATCAGCTGCAACTCGCAATGCGTAGTGATGGGAAGAAATGGCTCGTTATCAAAGCAACCAAAGACGAGTTGAGCGCTGCCCCTTCTTTTGACCGGTCATCACTTTTCTCGGAAGGTGTCGCTGATCCAGCAGCAGCAGCGAAAGAAGCCAATCCTGAAATGCCTGCATCAACACCCCCGGCTGCTCCTCAAACAAATACAACACCATAGTTTCAGGAAACAGAAATCGACTGCCTGCAAAATATGCGGGCAGTCTTTTTTCATTATCAGAACTCATTTTACAGGCAGGCAATCTCAGAAATTTAGAAACGGATCCGACATGACAAAAGACAATAGTACTGAGCCACTTACGGAAGATGAAGACGTCAAATTCCTGGCCGAAAATTCAGACATTTCTCCATTACAAGCATTGGAACTTATCAAGAAATACGGCCGTGACAGAGAAGTTCTTCTAAAAGAAGCACTAAAATTCAAAGCGGAAGGTTAAAGATCATGAAAATCGCATGAATAGAAACTTCCTGCTTTAATTACACATCAACGGAGAGTGCTATGTCCCAAGGAGATAAATCAAAATATACGGACAAACAAAAACGCAAAGCTGAGCATATTGCTGAGAGCTACGAAAAACGCGGCGTCCCTGAAAAAGAAGCGGAAGCACTCGCCTGGGCAACGGTGAATAAAGACGATGGTGGTGGAAACAAGCCAGGCGGCTCAGGATACGGTAAAAAGACCGGAAATCCCGCTGCGCATAAAGGCGGTGAAAAGGGCGGACAGGCAAGTGCCTCCAGAACACCCGAGCAACGCTCTGCCTCTGCGAAAAAAGCTGCTGAAACACGCGGGAAAAATAAAGAAAAATCAAATAATTAAATCAAAGAATAGTATTGACCAGATATAAAACTTGATATGACTTATCCGGTTTGCATGGCCAGACTGACAGAATAAATTTCAAGTCAGCGAGGTAAAATCATGGCATTTTCAGGCAATAAGTACAGCGGAACATTTACGCCCGGGCAAGTCACCATTCTGCAATCAACATATGATGAAGTTTGCAGAATATTAGGTCGTTGCCCGACAACAGACACGAATAAAGAACAGCTTGCACGCGCAATAATCAGTATGTTTGAACAAGGGAATACAGATCCCAAATATATGGCCGGCAACATTATACAGGCTGAAAAATATCTGACAAAATGATCAGAGCACATAGCTTTTTGACACATGAGACGCCAGATATCGGTGGCACTCAATCAGCATAAAGCACGTCAAAGCATATTGATCGTTCGGATTGCTAAGTTTGTTAGTTTACTGTTTGCCGCTCTTTCCTCGTCTAAAATTCTAGTAAGCACAGAATGCGCTTCTTCATAACCGAGTATCCGCGCCCATTCGCGCAAAGTTCCGTAACGGGAAATTTCATAATGCTCAATTGATTGGCATGCGGCTAACAAACCAGCATTCAAAGCGACTTCACTTGCATCTTTGAACAGAACGTCTGCTTGCTCGATCAATCCTTCGATCGCCAAGCACTTCTCACCATCTGCGATGGTTCCTATTAAAGGGAAAATACGCCTCAGCAGCTCAATATGCTCGGTGGTTTCCTCAATATGTTCCTCTATCACAACCTTTAACTGATCATTTGTTGCAGCATCCGCAATCCTTCGCAAAGCCGGCACCAGCATATTCTCCGCGTAGTACATTTCCTTCAAACTGTGCTTAAAAATATCCGCTAAAGTTTTCAAAGCATAACTCCCTGCATTAGTCTCTAAATCATGCAAAATTAAAGGCAGAATAATCTGCCTTTAATTGGGTATTTTATTTAGCGATAGCGTAACCGTTCGCTTTCAATCTCATCTACACTGTAGGGTTTTGCGTCCGGATCAAATCGCTGCCAGCCTTCATCAGTATAACGGCGACGCCGGTCATCAACATTGACCATACTTGCACGTGTCAGAATCTGCTGCGCTTGTGCATGTTTATTGTCTGGGACTTTCGCGCTGACCAATGTTCCGCCGCGGCGCACACCTTCGGCATAAAGATGAGCATCTTCTTCAGATACGCCTTCATTCATCAGTGCGCCGATCAAGCCACCCGTCGCGGCACCGACAACAGCACCACCAGCCGCACCGGCAGCAGTTGCCGCCAGCCAGCCAGCTGCAACAACCGGACCAACGCCCGGAATAGCAAGAATACCCAAACCTGCAAGCAAGCCGCCTGCACCACCAATCATAGCACCGATGCCCGCACCGGCAGTTGCACCGCCCGCAGCATCCGTTTCCCGATTAGCATCATGTGTAACAATACTGATGTCGTCGGACGGAATTCCAATAGCCTCTAAATCTGTGACCACCTGTTTTGCCGTAGAGTAATTATCAAAAAGTCCTGTTACATTTTTCATTGTCATCTCCTTTTTCAATTACTGCAGTTCACTGGTAATGTTGCCCTGGTAGTCCATGCGGACCTTCACATCGGCACCATCTTTTTTAGCTTTGGCTTGCCAAATTCCATCAGAACCAAGGTTCAAAGCCTGAACATCAGCATAGCCTGCAGCTTCAATTCGCTCTTTCGTCTGAGATTCAGTAAAACTATTTTCACCCTCTACCGGTGCCTGTGGGCTTGGAGCAGCCGGCGGCGCAACCATCGGTGTTTCGCCAGTGGTTTCCGGTGGATTTTGGGCTGGTGGGGTTGTTTGTGCATAGGCACCTGCCGTTGCAAACATACCCGCAGAGATCAAAATTAAGAGTTTCGTTTTCATCATATTTCCTCCTGTTGGTACTTAACTAACGGAGGGAAAATTGGATTGTTCCAAATATTTTCCGAGGTAACGAACAATTACGAATTTAAAACATTGTGTATCTAAAGGGAGAAAATCATGGGAACCTATTTTTCAAAATTAAGCGAAAAATTTTCTGAAATAACAGGCCATTACTCAGCATTTATAATAGCATTTTTATTTATTATTATATGGGCTTTATCAGGTCCTATATTCCAATTTTCAGATACTTGGCAATTGGTTATTAATACCAGCACAACTATTATTACATTTTTGATGGTGTTTATTATTCAAAACTCTCAGAACAGAGATTCCTGCGCGCTACACACAAAAATAGATGAACTCATCGATGTTGTGAAAAATGCAGATAAAGATTTCATAGGCATTGAGCATATGCCTTTAGAAAAACTACAGAAGTTGAAAGAAAAAATTGAAGAACATGCTGCCCATAAAGCGCACTCCGGAGAGCATTAAAACAGCTTACGGAACCATTCTGACTTCCATTAGTTAGAAAATTATACGGCTTGCCGGATACGGCGTGTTTAATAAGCAATTGTTCCGTCCGCTCCGGCTGCGTTTACAGCTATACGTTTGCATGCGCTAACCGAATGCAGTGAGCGCAACTCAACCCAAGGAGTGAAGGATATGAAAAGTGCTTATCTGATTTTAGTAATCTTGCTGATTTTGTTTCTGGTTTGGATGAATAACAGCCCCACTTCGCAAAACCCATCACCACAAGAAGCGCCACATTCACTACAAACACAGCCGAAAAATTGATAATTTCCGGCTGCATATGCGGCTTGTGACCATTGATATTCATATTCAGTAGCCGCCAATAACGGGGAGAATTTCACCCGTGATATAACTTGCGGTTTGCTCAGAGGCCAAAAATACATAAGCAGGGGCAAGTTCTTCTGGTTGCGCAGGCCGTTTCATCGGCGTGTCGGACCCAAAATGTGCAACATCCGAAGCTGCCTGATCTGCAGGATTGAGCGGCGTCCAGACAGGCCCTGGTGCCACAGCATTTACCCTAATGCCCTCAGGCAACAGGTTACCGGCTAAAGCCCGCGTATAAGCATGGATCCCGCCCTTTGTCATTGAGTAATCAACCAGATTTTTGCTACCTCTTAAACCGGTTACAGATCCGGTATTGATAATAGATGCGCCTTTTTTCAGATGAGGCAGAACAGCCATTGTCATATTGAAGTAGCCATAAAGGTTGGTTTTGATGGTCTCATCGAAATGCTCTGCAGACAGATCTCTGAAATGATCCGTATGGAGCTGAAACGCGGCATTATTAACGAGAATATCCAGCTGCCCAAAACTTGTCATAGCCTGCTCGATTGCGTCCTTGCAAAATTGCAGATCACGAACATCTCCTTTGATAAGCAGACATTTGCGCCCTTCCTGCTCAACCAGTTTTTGCGTGTAAGCAGCATCATTTTCTTCTTCAAGATAGAGCACAATTACGGAAGCCCCTTCACGGGCGTAGAGAACTGCAACAGCTCTGCCGATACCAGAATCCCCACCGGTAATCAGTGCAACCTTATCTTTCAGTTTCTCTGAGCCTTTATAGTAAGGCGCATCATACATTGGTGCCGGTGTGAGGGCGGTCTCCTCACCGGGTTTGGGAATATGTTGCTTCGGAAATGGCGGAACAGGATAATCTCGCGCTCCTGTTTGTGAGGCATATGACCGATCATTTGCAGAATCCGGGTTTTCTTTCTGCAGCTTTCGTTGTCTTTCAGCAGTATCATTTGCTTGTTGTAATTTATCAAAGAACTGTGTCACGGCTTTCTCCCAAAAGTATCTATGGTGTGGTGGAGTGAGCAGTGACCGAATGGGGTAGAAACTCGTCTGCCATTTCGTTGGCCACTATGAGAAACCGAAAAAATCATAGTGTTTTCCGCTGCCATCACGTTCGGTTGACACGATCACCGCTCCTTAAAGGAATGGCAGAGAAAGCCCTTTGTTCCGCGAATTGTTCTGACTTCTTTCAGTCAACCGACAAGGGCACGCAGAAAAGTCCACGGTAAAAGATCAGAGAAATGTTTCAAATTATTTTTGAACTATTTTGATTTTGTATCGTTAGCTAACTGTACAAGAACCATAAACGAAGGAGAAATCCCATGGATTGGAACAGAGTTGAAGGTAATTGGAAACAGTTCAAAGGAAAGGTCAAAGAGCAGTGGGGTAAACTCACAGACGATGATCTGGATCAAGTGAACGGTCGCCGTGATCAGCTTGAAGGGAAAATTCAGGAACGATATGGCATTGAGAAAGACCGCGTCAAAAAAGATATTGATGATTGGTACAACCGACAGACGTGGTAACTCGCAAAAGCTCCCGTCAGGGAGCTTTTTCATTTATGCCGAAGCTTTTTCTCCTGCATCGCAACATATCATCAAACATCTCTGAGAGGAGGAGTTATGTCTGATATTTATGCTACCCGGTTCATTCCTGCAGATTTAAAAAAGTCTGTAGGCTTTTATATTGATCTGACAGACGGAAGATCCTTTAACGAAGTTATTTATCCGGATTTTCCTGCCCCTGTTTTGCGTAATAATTTAGACGGTCCTGAACTCGGAATTAGTCGCTGGGGCATGCCCTCTCCCGACAAAGCCGTAAAACATAAAAATGATAAAGGGATCACACACATCCGGCATAGTAACGCAGCTCACTGGCAGGAATGGCAGACCGTTGCCCATCGCTGCCTGATACCGGCCATAGCCTTTGGCATACAAACACATAAACCCGCCCCTTTATCCGGCAATAATGCCCGATGGCTGTCACTACACACGACCGGAAACCTGCTTTTCTTTGCCGGCATATGGACAGAATGGATTGGCACCCGCGACCCGCAAGAGGGTGAGAAAAGCCATAGTTTGTTTGCTTTTCTTACGACAGAGGCATCTTCTCTCAGAGATCAAGACACTCCCGTTTCGCTACCGGTTATACTGACTAACACAGATGAGCTGGATGTCTGGATGACGGCTCCTTGGGACACTGCCAAGCTGCTCCATCGTCCTTTGGATGAGCAAAAACTGATCTATTTATAAAATTGGCCGCTGTTTCTTTTTTAGTAAGGTAACACAGACAATGAGTACCACCCTGACAAGGGAAAACATTGAATACAATCAAGGTTTAATCCCTGAGTTAAGCCATTTGAAAAATGATAAAGGCTCACTATCAAAACATGCATTTTTCTTTGACTTAGACGGAACGCTGCTGGATATCGCCTCAGCACCGGATAAAATACAACTTCCGCAACAATTATATGACATTCTATCTCACTTGCACTGGCATCTGGACGGCGCGTTAGCACTCATAACGGGACGTCCGGTCAGCTTTGTTGATACAATATTTCCCTCCCATAGCTTTGAAATTGCAGGCCTGCATGGCGCTCAAATTCGTAACAGCGACGGGAGTATAAGAGCGCTTAAAATAGACGATCGTTTTCGCGCGGCGAAACGCTATATCGAAGATACGCTTACTGATTATCCGGATATAAAACTGGAAGATAAAGAAGTCGCTCTGGCGTTGCATTATCGAAGCAATCCCCGTCTGCAGAAAACGACCAAGGATATAATCAATAAAGCAGCTTCAATAACAGGCGACAACTGGACTGTGCAACATGGAAAAATGGTTGCTGAATTACGGCCTGCCGGTTCTGACAAGGGTTCAGCTTTAGATCACTTCATGGCTAAACCGGCTTTCCAGTCTCGCATACCAATCGCTTTTGGTGATGATTTAACCGATGAAGCTATGTTTGCTGCAGCGCACAAATATTCAGGCGCATCTGCGAAAATCGGCGCCTCACTCCAACAAAGTTGCGCAATGAGCCTTATATCGTCGCCTTCCGCGCTCAGAAACTGGCTCACCGAAGTCATTGCAGCACAAGGAACCTTGAGAGTTCCCGACCCCGCCATAAATCATCCTACAAATAAAGTATAAACAGTCAGGGCCATTAAAATGGGAAAACTAATTATCATATCCAACCGGGTTCCTTTGCCGGATAAACATGGGAATGTGCCGGCCGGAGGTCTTGCTGTTGCTCTGCAAGCTGCACTGGAGGAAAAGGGCGGCCTCTGGATGGGGTGGTCCGGGAAGGTAATATCCGACAACCTACAGCAACCTCATCTAAACATTCAAAAACACGATAATATTGAATATGCGCTGTTGGATTTAGCCAGCACCGATGTTGATGAGTATTATGCCGGTTTCGCTAACCGTATGCTATGGCCTCTGTGTCATTACCGGCTGGATCTCATTGATTATGAGCGAAAAGATATGGCTGGTTATTTCCGCGTTAATCGTCTTTTTGCTGAACAGTTACAATCACTTATTCAGCCTGATGATATCATTTGGGTTCACGACTACCATCTCATCCCTCTGGCTGCGGAACTACGCCGTTTAGGTGTTAAAAACCGGATCGGTTTTTTCCTCCATATCCCTTGGCCTTCGGCAGATATCGTCTTCACACTCCCTGTTCATGAAACCATTATGCGTGGGTTAGTGTCCTACGATTTGATTGGCTTTCAAACAGATTATGACCTTGAAAACTTCACTGGCTGCATCTCGCGGGAAAATATTGCTATTCCCTTAGGCGAAAACCGGTTCAAAACCGGCAGTCATGAGTTTAAAACCGGAAAATTCGGGATTGGTATTGAAACAGATAAATTCACCGACACTGCCCAACGGTCAGAAAAGAGTGCCCTCGTCCGGCGTATGCGCGAAAGCATGACAGGACGAGACCTCATTATCGGGGTCGACCGCCTTGATTATTCAAAGGGCATCACGAACCGAATAGAAGCATTTGAGCATTTCGTACAGAACAATCCGGAGTATAAGAGCAAAGTAACTTTTCTGCAGGTGACACCAAAATCACGTTCAGAAGTGCCGGAATATGCTGAAATGCAAAGTATGGTGGCTGAACATGCGGGTCGCGTCAATGGCGCACTTGCTTCTGTAGATTGGACGCCTATCCGTTACATTACCCGCTCATTAAATCGCAATATTCTCGCAGGCCTCTATCGTCACGCAAAGGTCGGATTAGTAACACCGCTTCGGGATGGTATGAATTTGGTTGCGAAAGAATATGTTGCAGCACAAGATAAAAACGACCCTGGTGTATTAGTGCTTTCTCGATTTGCAGGCGCATCACGCGAACTGGACGGCGCTCTGCTGGTCAACCCTTACGACAAAGAGTCCGTTTCGCAGGCTATTCGTCATGCATTGAACATGCCGCTGAACGAACGACAATATCGTTATTCTTCTATGATCAAGCACTTGCACGAAAATGATATCAATCATTGGTGCGCGAATTATCTTGACGAATTGCGATGTGCCTAGGCTTAACTCTTCGCAATTTTCATACTCGGGTTATGCGGCCAACTTAAGCTGCTTTAACAATTATATGCAGCAGAATGCTTCATAATAGTAGTTTCCAGTTATCTTTTTTGGGAACAGAACCCTCCTCACGTTAGTTAACTCATCAAAGGAACGAACGAAAGGAGTGTGCAGTGAAAGAAATTCCACCGCAAAAAGCCCGTCAGGGTAAAAAAGGTCGGCCTGTTCTCATCGTCTTAATCTCAAGCCTGATTATTGTTGCTTTGGTTTGGCTTGGTGCAGAAATTTATGGAAGCCATATTTCTGAAAGTGAAAACATCATGGATTCAAATACAAACACTAAACAAAGCATGCCCGATTAAAGTTTCGGGAGCAGCCATATGTCTTGTTCAGCACTTTTTGCAAAACAGCTTGGGAGAGAAGAATGGACTGGAATGAAATCAAAGCGGACTGGCGGCGTTATAAAGTTAATATCCGTGAACAGTGGGGCAATTTAACTACTGAAGAAATAGACGAAATAGCCGGAGAAAAGCACGCCTTAGAAAAGAAGATACAAGAACGTTACAGCCTTACACCTGAACAGGTGAGAGAGCAGATTAATGAATGGTACAAAAACATAATAAGAAACCTATGACTGTTTTGTTCGGGACATCATTACTTGCCTTTGCTTTCTAAAAGAAACATCTTACAGCACTGATATTTCTGCGCTTAGATATCATGTGATCAAGAGCCTGACAGTTACACTCAACTGTCAGATAAAGCCGAGCCTTTGTGCCTTTATTTAACCCCCGACAACACGCCAAGAACTGACGATTGCTTTTACGTCATTAGGCTTGAGCAGTAATCTGTAACGAGCAGCGAACCACCCACCTGTACAATGTAGCATGTTCAGCATCTACCCCACATTCGGCCATAATCTCCTGAAATCGCAAGAAGAAATGATCTCATCTTAGTGTCGTTTTTTTGGTTACGGGGCAGACTTTGAACCGTTCGTCGGGCAAACGATACTTAATCGTTTGCATTTCCTCCTTACCCTTCAGGTTATGAGCCTGACGGAATTCAATTACAGCCAATAAACATCAATATAAAAATCAATATTTTCAGATAGTTATAAAACAATCACTTGTTGCCTTCTATTGACATATGCGACCATTCCATGTGTCTATATGCCCCTAAAGTGCCCCTGTTTAGTATTTTTTACAACTTCAGGTCATCGAATCCTAATGAAACGCGGGGGCATCGCGGAGGTGGTATGGCTACAATAGAAAAACGAACGCGCAAAAGCGGCACCGTTTATTTAGTTGATATTCGTATTGCGGGTTTTCCTCGCCAAAAGAAAACATTCCAGCGTTTAACAGACGCCAAAATATGGGCAGCAAAGACTGAAACGGCAATTCGCAACGGAGAAATTAAAAATATCGTCCGCACAGCGAAACGTAAAACACTTTCAGACGTTATTACCCGCTATGAGGAAGAAGTCCTGCCCAACCTCGCAAAAACGACACAGCGCGCCGCCCAGACGTATTTAGGATATTGGCAGCGGGAACTAGGTGCTCACGCTTTATCATTTGTCACCCCTGAGTTAATTTCAGACCAAATGAATAAATTGGCAGCCACACCCGATGGCCGCTCTAATCCTAAATTTATAAAGAATGCCGATGAACAGGTCGCCATCAAACCAAAATCCAGAAAAACCTTAAAACATTATCGCGATACATTGGCGGTTTTGTTTAAGTATGCGCAACAATGGGGGTGGATTGGAAGCAATCCACTTGATGGTGTTAACAAAATAACAGGCATCCGTGATCAGCGTGATCGCTATCTTGAAGATAGTGAACGCAAGGTGTTATTTGAAGCCTGCCGAAACAGCCCAAACCTGCAACTCTATCCAATCGTTATTTTTGCCCTTTCAACTGGTGCAAGGCGTAGTGAAATTTTGGGCTTAACATTGCGCGATCTTGATATGGCGCGCGGCCTTGCCATTTTGCGTGACACCAAAAACGGTGAAACGCGTTCAGTTCCCATCGTCGGCCATTTACACGAACTGCTCACAGAGCAAATACAATGGGTCAATGAAAGCTACGATCAATATGCGCCAAATGCGGATAGTCGCTGGCTCTTTCCCCGCCGCGATTTACGCGCTGCCATTGATATTCGCACATCATGGGAAAATGCACTCGCCACTTCTGGTGTTCGTGACTTTCGTTTCCACGATTTACGGCATAGCACTGCGAGTTACCTAGCCATGCAAGGTGCTGGCCTTTTAGAGATAGCCGATATGCTCGGCCATAAAACGCTACAAATGGTAAAGCGTTATGCCCACTTGTCGGGGGATCACAAAAGAGGCTTAGCAGAAAAGCTGAATGACAAAATGTTTTGATTGATAGATCAAAACCCTAAAAGCCTATCATTCTTGCCCTTTCAGCTATTTGACCTACAATAAACCCAGTTTGTCACCCTTAAGGAGAAATTCTATCAGGAACAAACCGTGTTGGTAAATTACGAGGATCTAAGAACCGTCAAACAGCTTGTCAAAGAAGCACCCTTCCTAACCGAGCAATCGCTCCGTTGGTATATCTTCAATGCGAAGACGAATGGGCTTGCCAGTGCGATTATTAAGATTTCCAATCGGGTCTATATTGATCGCGTGGCATTTCAGGCTTGGCTTGAAAGCTACCGCTTACAGCCACACAACTGACGAGACGTTGAAAATCTGGTTTCTAACACGAAACAGCCTCGCGTAATTGCGGGGCTGTTTCATTTACATAAACTGAAACTATCACTTAATTTTTAACCGCCTTTTTCTGTATAGGCTTACCATCAATTCCTATTGATGATGATAGCGCAGAGCCTTTGCCTGCCTTGATCGGGTCAGCAGTTTTTCCACTCTGATTGGTATTAGGCAATCGCTCAACCTTGATCCAAGCTTTGCATTTATTGGTTGTTCCCCCGACTGGATTCAGGACCCCACCATGGCAACCAACAGCGACACCTGCTGAATGCATATAACAGTCCCCTTCATTCATAGTTGTGCCGCCATTAATATTGCTCTGGCATAGAGCGAAAGCATTTGTAGCGGTTAATGCAAGAAGACCTGCCGCTCCCATAATTATCTTCATATTCATGATGTTTCCTCCCATTTTGATTTTTTGCTGCAATAAATCAATTTGCCTCAACAATCACATGGAACTGCAATTGATGTATAAACTAATTCTAAGCAGTAATATTAATCTAGAATTATTCAGATGAACCCTTTCTGAACGCATCATTCAGAAAGAAATCTGTTTCCACTGCAATGCGAATTAAAGCTTATTCTAAGGGCTACATTTGTAGCCCCTTGAGGTATTCAACGGCCTTGGTTGCCAAGCTTGATGCTTGGAATATTGCCTTGCTATCGGCCTTCAGGATTTTCAGCCAGTGATCAATATAAGCTGCGTGATCCGCGCGTGGATCAAGTGCAACGCCTAACTGGCTGCAAAGGAAGGCAGCGCCAAGTTCCGCAACATATCCTGACAGTCCAGCCCTATTTTGATGTTTTTGGCCGTAAGAGGTGATGTTGGTCATGGGGAATCTTCGTGACTTACGGAGTAAGTC
>NZ_QNRH01000002.1 GCF_003314995.1 Pseudochrobactrum asaccharolyticum | reverse complement strand
AACCTTAAAATCTCGTAAACACTAAATCAATCTCTCAATCTTTTCAGTGCTTTAGCGATTAGCCAATCTCTCAATCAACCAATCTCAAGGGCGAAACTCTCTGCCGCTAGCAGCGCCGCCGCCCTCGTTGTTGAGCTCATATAGACCCCACCAAGCCAAACTGTCAACACGGGAAACTAAGAAAAATGCCTAAATCGAAAAGATTCTTTCCACAGGCAAAAATGCCAAGCACATTCATTTAGCCGACTTCTCTATATGTGCCGTAGCACGGTATTATATGCCCTATATATAGAGTATGCAGACTGTATTTTAATGTTCGCTGCCGAAACGCTCCATCTCAAGTTCCGACAAGCCTAAACTCTGTCCGATTTCATGAAGCAGGATATGGCTAATAATCTCACCAAGTGTTTCAGTATGCTCACTCCAATAATCCAGAATCGCCCGTCTATAGAGAGTCAGCAGTTCCGGACCTTCCTGAGCGCGCAAATGAAAGCGTTCACCAATACCCCATCCTTCAAAAAGACAGAGAATGTCATAAGGCGTATCAAGATCCAGATCTTCCATGACTTGCTCATCAGGAAAATCTGCAACTTCAATACGGATCTGCGGGCTGAGCGCGCGAAAATCATCTGGCATATGCGCATAAGCATTCAGTGCCAGTGATTGTAATTCATCGATAGACGGGGCAAGCCGTGTTGCCCAGTCTCCGCTCAGATCAGTCTGAACCATTGTTCCTGTCTTTCTGTCCTGCTGATAACCCAGCAGGTGATCTAAAAGTATCCCATAAAAAAACCACGCTAACAGCCATCTGCAGCGTGGTTTCTGACATTATATAGGCATTTAAAGAATAAATGCCAAGAGAGACCGGTTTTAAACGGCTCAAGCCCATGGACGGTTAGCAGAAGCTTTCTTTTCGAAAACTGAAATATTGTCCGATTTTTCCATTGTCAGACCGATATCGTCCAAACCATTCAGCATACAATGACGTTTGAACTCATCCAGTTCAAAACCGATCGAACCACCGTCAGGGCCGGAAATTGTCATGCTTTCCAGATCAATGCTTAAAGTGGCATTGGCACCACGGGAGGCGTCATCCATCAGCTTATCAAGATCTTCCTGAGAAACTTTGATCGGCAGAATACCGTTCTTGAAGCAGTTATTATAGAAGATATCTGCAAAAGAGGTTGAGATCACGCAGCGGATACCGAAATCCAGCAAAGCCCAAGGCGCATGCTCACGTGAGGAGCCGCAACCGAAGTTATCGCCGGCAACCAGAATCTGTGCATTGCGATAAGCAGGCTTGTTCAGAACGAAATCCGGATTTTCCGAACCGTCTTCATTGAAGCGCATTTCCGCGAAAAGACCTTTACCAAGACCTGTACGCTTGATTGTCTTCAGATAATCCTTAGGGATAATCATATCCGTATCGATATTGATGATCGGCAACGGAGCGGCAACGCCGGTAAGCTTGGTGAATTTTTCCATCGGTCTACAAACCTATAAGTCAAAATGCGTTTTCTCATTGTGCTTTACACCAGCTTTTTGCAGAGTCAAAGGCCTGAGAAGAGGTAAAATCCAAGCGAAGTGCCGCACCATGCCGAAAATCGCCTTATCGGTGCCGATAACCAGCAATATTTCATTGATTGCTTATGGCATTCAATACAAACAATATTCTGTACTTTTGGGCAGCCTCCGACGACTAAAAAATACGCGAACCTTTTTGTGCAAGGAAAAATTTTGAATGTCACTTTATAAGCCACGCCGTGCTGTTCTTTATGTACCGGCCAGTCATCAGAAAGCGCTCGCCAAAAGCACAACACTGCATCCTGATGCCATTATCTATGATCTTGAAGATTCCGTTGCTCCGGAAATAAAACAGCAGGCGCGTGAAAATCTGCGCCGTCACTTTCAGGAACAGGGACAAGTCACAATCACTCAGGCCATCCGTATCAATAGTCTCAGCACAGAATGGGGGCAGGATGATCTGCGTTTGGCTGCTAGACTTCGTGTACAGGCTGTTGTTCTGCCAAAGGCAGAGACTCCACAGCAGATTATCGATGTTGCCCGCCAGCTCGACCATGATGATGCGCCGGAGAACTTAGAAATCTGGGCAATGATTGAAACCCCGCGCGGTATTCTCAATGCGGATGAAATTGCCCGACTGGCACAAAAATCCGCGGCGCGCCTCAAATGCTTCATTATCGGCACGAATGATATTGCCCTGAGCACCGGTGTAAAAACCACCAACCAGCGTAGTGCATTACTGCCATGGATGATGCAGGTTATCCTCGCAGCCCGTGCGGGCGGTATTGATGTGCTGGACGGTGTTTATAATAATTTTCAGGATCAGGCCGGTTTTGCTGCCGAGTGTGAACAAGGTGCCATACTGGGTTTTGACGGAAAAACTCTGATCCATCCCTCCCAGATTGAAACAGCTTTAAACAGCTATTCCTCAACTGCCGAAGAAGCCGCATGGGCAAATCAGGTAATTGCTGCTTTTAATCTGCCGGAAAATGCTGGCAAAGGTGCCATTTCTCTGAATGGCACGATGGTCGAGCAATTACATATTCGTCAGGCCGAACGTATTCTAAAGCGCATCCCGAAAAGTGTGAAGCGGTTTTCGGACTAAGATGTGCGTAACAACAAATAGATAGAGCGGTTCCAATGATTCAATCTTACGGGAACCGCTCTAGCGCGTGTGCGCTGATTCTTCTTTCTGCAAACTACAGGAGTTTTCCATGCAGCTTTATCGTTTTCTGACCGGACCAGATGATTCTTCTTTTTGTCATCGCGTTACCGAAGCCCTGAACAAAGGCTGGATGCTCTATGGTTCACCAAGCCACAGCTACAATGCTGAAGAGAAGAAAATGTATTGCGGTCAGGCCGTAACCAAGACCGTTGAAGGTCATGAATATTCGCCGGATATCAAGCTCGGCAGTTTCTAAAAATAAAAGCCCCTGCATAATTTGCAGGGGCTTTTTCTATTTACGAGAGCATAATTCCTTAAACTTGAAACAGTTTAAGGTAAAATTATGCTCTAATTTTAAAGTGTTAGAGCGACCTTTGTGTGCCAGGTCTGGCACACGGCGCTCTAAAGGCCGCGCTTTTCGATCATCGCCTGCGGACTTGGCATCCGGCCACGGAATGTTTTGTACAACTCCTCCGGATCTTTGGAACCACCCGCCGCGTAAATATGTGTCTTCAGCTTTTCTGCCAGATCAGCATTGAAGACATCGCCGCTTTCTTCAAAAGCCGCAAACGCATCGGCATCCAGTACTTCCGACCACATATAAGAATAGTAACCGGCAGAATATCCGTCACCACTGAACACATGCAGGAAATGCGGTGTACGATGGCGCATAATAATCGCTTCCGGCATATCCAGCTTTTTCAAAACCTCTGCCTCAAAAGTCAGCGGATCAGTCACAGGCTTGTCACTGGTATGGAAAGCCATATCCACCAGCGCCGATGAGGTGAATTCCACAGTGTTGAAACCGGCATTGAACGTGGCAGCTTTCAGCACCTTATCAATCAGATCCTGCGGGATTGTCTCACCGGTTTTATAATGTGTGGCGAATTTCTCCAGCACCGGACGCTCTGTCAGCCAATGTTCATAGAGCTGGGATGGCAGCTCGACAAAATCACGCGAGACGGCAGTGCCGGAAATCGCAGGCCATGTCACATCACTCAGCAATCCGTGCAGGGCATGGCCAAACTCGTGGAACAGCGTATGTGCATCATCGAGCGACAACAGCGCCACCTCGCCTTTAGGCGGCTTGGCTAAATTCATCACATTATAAATAATCGGCTGCTGGCCAGCATCCAGACGATGTGACGACTGCAATGCACTCATCCATGCGCCCGAGCGTTTGCTCTGACGGGCAAAATAATCACCTAAGAACAGGCCGCGTCGTGAACCATCCGCATTGAACACTTCCCACACACGCACATCCGGATGCCATGTCTGAATGCCCTGATGCTCTTTAAATGTCAGGCCGAACAGACGGGTTGCAACTTCAAAAGCCGCTTCGATAATTTTATTGAGCTGCAGATAAGGTTTGAGATCGCCTTCATCAAAAGCGAAACGCTCGGCACGCAGTTTTTCTGCATAATAGCGCCAGTCCCAACCGGCGACAGGATGGTTCTGCCCCTCACCGGCAATCAGCTTTTCCAGATCAGCCTGTTCTTCCGATGCGCGCTGTTTGGCTTTTTCCCAAACCGGCAGCAGTAATTCCATCACCGCATCCGGCGTTTTGGCCATTGTGTCATCAAGCTTGAACGCAGCGAAATTTGCATAGCCCAGCAGTTTTGCCTTTTCATCTCGCAAACTGACAATCTCTGTTACCAAGGCACGATTGTCAGTCTCTCCGCCATTTTCACCACGCTTTGCCCATGCTTGATAGGCTTTTTCACGCAAATGGCGAACAGAGGAGAATGTCAGGAACGGCTCCACAATTGCACGGGACAGTGTAACCGCCCAGGCATCTTCACGACCGCGCTCTTCAGCTGCCGCTTTCATCGCAGCCCGCAACTGCTCCGGCAAACCGGCAAGCTCGGCCTCATCCGTGATAAACAACGCCCATGATGCCTCGTCCTTCAGCACATTCTGGCCGAAACCCGCACCGAGACCGGCAAGCTTTTCATTAATATCAGCCAGCCGTGCCTTGTCCTGTGCATTCAGCTTGGCACCATTGCGCACAAAACCTTTCCAGCTTTTTTCCAGCACCCGCAGTGTTTCCGTATCCAGCCCGAGGCTGGCACGGTTCTGATAAAGCGCATCAAGGCGGGCGAACAGCACTTCATTCATCATGATGCGCGAGTGATGGCGGGACATTTTCGGCGCAACCTCACGTTCCAGCGCCTGAATAACCTCGTTGGTATGCGCACCGGCACGCATCCAGAAAATTGCAGCAATATGCGAAAGCTCGCGACCGGAAAGCTGCAAAGCTTTCAAAGTATTTTCAATTGTCGGCGCATCCGGGTTTTGCAGAACCGCTTCCACATCTGCCCAGTCTTTTTCCAGAGCAATATCAAAAGCTGCTTTAAAATCAGCATCAGTGAACTTGCTGAAATCCGGCAGACCAAGCGGGCCGCTCCACTGGCTGAGTGCTTCATTTGCTGGCGTCATCTGATTGTCCTGCGGCATGTCTCACGATCTCCGGTTTGCAAAATTACATTTCAAACATTTAAGCAGCCCGCTTATCCGCCACAAGTGATTTATAAGGATAATTGACCGCGCGAAACATAAATAGTAAATAGAACTTATTATAAGGAAACCTTACTATGTTTTCCGGAAAATCCTATAATCCCGATAGTTTCGGTTTTTTGGTCTATGATATCAGCCGCCTCTTCAGTCTTGAGCGCGAACGCAAGATCGTTGCTGCAGGTCTTGAGCTCACGGCTTTTGAGTCACGGACATTGGTGCATGTGGCGCGCTATCAGCCTGCCCGTCAGGTTGCACTGGCTGAAAGTATGAATATTGAAGCGATGACCCTGTCCGGTTATCTCGACAGGCTGGAGAACCGTCAGCTTTTGCGCCGTGAGCCTGATCCCGATGATCGCCGTGCCAAGCTGATTTTTCTCAATGAGTCCGCTGTACCCGTACTCGATGCTTTAAAGCACATTGCTCTTGAAACCATTGCTGAAGTCTCACGCGCATTGCCGCCTGAGGAATGGGAAAAATTCATGGGCAATCTGATGACAATCCGCGCACATTTAAGAGAAATCAATCAGGAAAACCGGAAAAGCTGATCTGCTTTCCCGCTCGATTACAATCCAACCATAAAGCATGCCGCTATGCCCGATTCATCGCCTCGCGAAAAAGCCTCTCCTCTGGTCATCATGTCCGAACGCCGCGTCGGTATTATCGGTGGTTTTCTCTCGGCGATCGGGCCGCTGGCCATGTCACTCTACACACCGGCAATGCCGGACATTGTGACCGCTTTCGGCACCACGGAATCTGCAGTCAAACTCACACTCACTGCCTATTTCGGTGGTTTCTGCTTTGCCCAGCTGATTTGCGGCCCCCTCTCCGACGGCTACGGACGCAAGCCGATTACGATCCTGTTCATGTCCGTCTATCTGGCGGCAAGTGTGCTGGCACTACTGGCACCGACAATTGAGATTATGGTGCTGGCACGGCTACTACAGGGTGTGGGCGCAGCGGTCGGCGTCACCATGTCCCGCGCGATTGTCCGCGATCTGTTTACCAGCGACAAGTCGGCAAGGGTTATGAATCTGATCGGCATTGTCCTGTCTGTCGGCCCTGCTATCGGCCCGACACTCGGTGGACTGACACTGGAATTCTTCGGCTGGCATGCGATTTTTATGGTCATGATCCTGCAAGGTATCGTGGTTATTACCATCATGCTGCTCTTTGTACAGGAAACAGGCAATCCTGATCCGTCCCGCATCCGTCCGAAAACCCTGATCAAATCCTATTTCAGCCTGCTGAAAACCCCGCATTTCCTGCTGGCCAGTCTGGTACTGACCGGTGCCACCGGTGCCCTTTATACGTCCGCAACCATCATGCCTTTTATTCTGATGTCCCGCGTTGGCTTATCGCCAAGTCAGTTTGGCATGGGAATGCTGCTGCAAACCGCCTTCTATATTTCAGGCGGGATTATCTACCGCTTGATGATGCACCGGCTGAGCGTGTTTCAAATGTCCTGTATCGGCCTGCTCTGCACCTGTTCGGCCAGTATCCTGCTTGCTGTCATGCTGCGCATTTATGAACCAAGCTATTTGCGGGTCATGTTGCCAATGGGGCTCTATGTGATGGGTATCGCGTTCCTCACGCCACAAATGACCACAGCGGCCATGGCACCGTTTCCGCAGATTGCAGGCTCGGCCTCGGCCTTAATGGGCTTTTTCCAGATGGGCGGCGGTCTGGTCGGCGGCATACTCTCCGCCTCAATGGGCGATCCCGTGATTGCTATGTCAACTTTGTTGCCGCTGATGGGATTACTGTCATTAATCAGCTATATCATGTGGAACAGGTTCAAACTGCCTCTGAGCCAGACGATAGAACATCCGGTTACGCCTAAAATTTCTGAACAACGATAAAATCAGACAGGTCTTTTTGAAAACAGAAGCGATCCGAGTGGTCTTATTCCGACATTTGCATCCCGTGGGTGTCGGTCGGAAGTCAAACGTCAAATTCAATCCACTAAAGCATTTCCCGTTTAGATTGGATTATTGGAAATGCTCTATACTTTTATTTACGCGCATCTTATTCCGAAAACCGGTTCCCACTTTTCGGGATACGCTCCGGCAGGGTTGACATCCCCCGCTCAACAGCACAAAAAGCACGGGAAGACCCGTTGGTCTGATTTTAACCGGAGTTTTACTCTTATGCCCTGCGACAGTCACAGTCGATTGTTTATGCCGTCATCGGCAGCCCTGACCTGATCGCAGAAGGCGGTTGGTTTGTCACGGTCTGTCATGACGGCGGATCGACAGAGAGGCAAACCAATGAACAACAATACCGGCACCTATGGTGCAGCCCTCGATACAACCAATCTAGCAATATCCGCCCTGCTTGAGCAGGTTGGCCAGCTGCACACCGGCGATGCCGTTGAGCTGATTAACGAACTCGACCTCGACGATCAGGTGGCTTTATTCCGCGCAGTGTCCACAGATCAGGCCGTCTTGCTGCTTGATCAGCCGGAACTGCATTATGCCGAACAGATTATCGACAGCCTCGACACTGCCCATGCCGGAGAAATCCTGAACGGCATGTCCGCTGACCGCGCCACCGATATCTTCCATGATATGGACTGGCCGTCGCGCAACCGGCTGTTTGCAATCCTGTCTGCGGAAACCAAAGCCAATCTGAAAAAACTGATGGGCTATCCGACAGATACAGCCGGTGGTCTGATGACCACTGAATTTATCTCAGTGCCAACCACCTGGACTGTAGAGCAGACACTGGCGCATATCCGTCAGGTCGAGCGCTCGCGTGAAACAGTCTACGCCATTTATGTGGAAGATCCGGCAACCCGCATCCTGAAATATGTGGTTTCACTGCGTCGTCTCATCATTGCAGACCCGAAGGCCAGCATTGCGGAAGTCGGGCGTGACCAGACACCGCTAACCGTACCACCATTGATGGATCAGGAAGAAGTTTCCCGCCTGTTCCGCAAACACGACCTTCTGGCTATCCCTGTCGTCGACGAACAGCATCATCTGCTCGGTATTGTTACCGTGGATGACGTGCTCGATGCCATGACCGAGGAGACCTCAGAAGACGCCTATAAATTCGGTGGTATGGAAGCTTTCACCAAGCCTTATATGCAGATCGGCTTCTTTGAAATGCTGCGCAAACGCGGCGGCTGGCTCTGTATCTTGTTCCTGAGTGAAATGCTGACCGCCAGTGCAATGCAGCATTTTGAAGTCGAACTGGAAAAAGCCATCGTGCTGGCGCTGTTCATTCCGCTGATCATGAGCTCGGGCGGCAACTCCGGCTCGCAGGCTACCTCTTTGCTGATCCGCGCACTTGCGCTGCAAGACCTCAAACTCGGCGACTGGTGGCGCGTCGCACTGCGCGAAATACCAACCGGTCTGGCACTGGGCTCAATGCTCGGTCTGATCGGCTTTGTCCGCATCGCTATCTGGCAAAAAACCGGTCTCTATGATTACGGCGAGCATTGGGTGCTGATCGGCATTACTATCGGCGTCGCGCTGATCGGCATTGTGCTGTTCGGTTCGGTCTCCGGCTCCATGCTGCCATTCATTCTCCAGCGCCTCGGGCTCGATCCGGCCAGCGCTTCGGCTCCCTTTGTCGCCACGCTCGTCGATGTCATGGGACTGATCATCTATTTCAGCGTTGCGGTGATTTTCCTCACCGGAACCCTGCTTTAGAGCGGTTTCAGTTAATGTTGAATCGTTGAAACCGCTCTAGCTTTTGTTTTTACGCGCATTCTATCCGAAAACCACTTCACACTTTTCGGAATGCGCTCTAACACCCCAAACGGCCGGTGTTTTCCGGCCGTTTTATTCTTCAAAAACGGCGCTTACAGGTTTTTATGCAGTCAGTGCACAGCAGGTTTGAGATATGCGATATGCTAAAATCAGCCCTCCCCCTTTTAAAATTGACGAAAAACCTGTAAGAGCGCCCCATTATCTGCGGCGTTCACTCGGTTTTGTCCTGGGCGTCCCAACCCCCTATTCAGAGTGATAATCAATGCAATTGCGTAACATCGCGATCATCGCACACGTTGACCACGGCAAAACGACCCTGGTTGACGAACTTCTGAAACAGTCCGGTGTATTCCGTGACAATCAGCGCGTCACAGAACGCATGATGGACTCCGGTGATATCGAGCGCGAGCGCGGCATCACCATTCTTGCCAAGGCAACTTCCGCTGTCTGGAAAGATACCCGCATCAATATCGTCGATACTCCGGGCCACGCCGACTTCGGTGGCGAGGTTGAGCGTATCCTCTCGATGGTTGACGGCGTTGTCGTTCTCGTTGACTCCGCTGAAGGCCCGATGCCTCAGACCAAGTTCGTTGTTGGTAAAGCTCTCAAGCTGGGCTTACGTCCTATCGTTGCGATCAACAAGATCGACCGTCCGGATGGCCGTCATGAAGAAGTGATCAACGAAGTTTTCGACATGTTTGCAGCACTGGATGCGACTGACGAACAGCTCGACTTCCCGATCCTTTACGGTTCAGGCCGTAACGGTTGGATGGCAGAAAATCCGGAAGGTCCAAGCGATCAGGGTCTGGCTCCGCTTTACGATCTGATCGTTAAGCACGTTCCTGCACCTAAGGTTGCCGAAGGTCCGTTCTCGATGATCGGTACCATTCTGGAAGCTGATCCGTTCCTCGGCCGCATCATCACCGGTCGTATTCATTCCGGTACATTGAAGCCGAACCAGGCTGTAAAAGTACTCGGTCAGGACGGTAAACTGCTGGAAAACGGCCGTATTTCCAAGATTCTCGCTTTCCGTGGTCTGGAACGTACAGCAATTGAAGAAGGCGTTGCAGGCGATATCGTTGCGATTGCCGGTCTTTCCAAAGGTACTGTGGCAGACACATTCTGCGACCCGTCAATCAATGAAGCCATGAAGGCTCAGCCGATTGATCCGCCAACCGTTACCATGTCCTTCATCGTGAACGACAGCCCGCTGGCCGGTACTGAAGGTGACAAAGTTACCAGCCGTGTTATCCGCGACCGTCTGCTCAAAGAAGCTGAAGGTTCGGTTGCCCTGCGCATTGAAGAATCCGAAGACAAAGACTCGTTCTACGTTTCCGGCCGCGGTGAATTGCAGCTTGCTGTTCTCATCGAAAACATGCGTCGTGAAGGTTTTGAGCTGAGCATTTCGCGTCCGCGCGTTGTGATGCACAAAGACGAAGACGGCAACCTGCTGGAACCGGTAGAAGAAGTTGTTATCGACGTTGATGAAGAATATTCCGGTACTGTTGTTCAGAAAATGTCTGAACGCAAAGCGGAAATGGTTGAGCTGCGCCCATCCGGCGGTAACCGCGTTCGTCTGGTGTTCTTCGCACCAACCCGCGGTCTGATCGGTTACCAGTCTGAACTGATGACTGATACACGCGGCACAGCGATCATGAACCGTCTGTTCCACGAATATCAGCCGCACAAAGGTGAAATCGGCGGACGCAACAACGGCGTGCTGATCTCCAATGATCAGGGCGAATCGGTTGCTTATGCAATGTTCAACCTTGAAGACCGCGGTCCGATGATTATCGATGCCGGTACCAAAGTTTATCAGGGCATGATCGTTGGTATTCATACCCGCGACAATGATCTGGAAGTCAACGTGCTGAAAGGCAAGAAGCTGACCAACATGCGCGCATCCGGTAAGGATGAAGCTGTTAAGCTGACTCCGCCGATCCGCATGACTCTGGAACGCGCTCTGTCCTGGATTCAGGATGACGAACTGATGGAAGTAACACCGAAATCCATCCGTCTGCGTAAACTCTATCTGGACCCGAATGACCGTAAGCGTTTTTCGAAGTCCAAAGGTATGTAATCATACTTAAAAAGAAAACGGCAAAGGCGGCTTTCTTCAGAAAGCCGCCTTTTTCAATATATAAACGCAGTTTCAAACGAAAAACCGGCTTCCACTTTTTCTGAAACTGCTAAAGCATGTCGCGCTCAAATGTATTCATTTGAGCTACCGCGAACATGCGATAATTAAAAGAATCTAGAGCGAGCGCAGTGGGTACGATTAAACGCAACACGCTCTAGTAAGCGCCGTTTTTTTATACCTTCAACAAAGATACGGAACGGTTACTTTACAACCAGCACCGGCACTTTGCTCAAAGACAAAACTTCTGCAGCCTGACTGCCGAGCAGCAGCTTGTTTACACCGCGACGGCCGTGCGAAGCGATAACAATCAGTTCAGCCTGATGGGTCTCTGCAGCTTCAACAATACCGACAGCCGGTGACTGGTTTTCAATATGCAGACCTTCAACAATCACACCCGCATCACGGGCTTTGCCAATCGCCTGCTGCACAATGGCTTTTGCCTGTTCTGCCATGGAAGTACGGTATTCTTCAAAAATTTCCGGCGATGTGCTCAGACCCGGCGCTACGACAATGCCATAGCTTGGGAACAGATCTGTCACCGTCAGAATTGTGATTTTAGCGGAAAGCTCCTTGGCCAGACCAATCGCCTGCTCCAGACCTTTATTGGCAAGATCTGAACCATCTGTTGCCACTAAAATATGCTTATACATTTTTCGCCCTTCCTTCTTACAGTGTCTGCTAAACAATAGCTGAGCAGCACTTCATATTATTTATCTAAGAATTGACAGTAGAAATTACATTGATTGCAATCAAAAATGTTTGTGATCCAATTCCTCAGTTTCATTGTAAATTTTGGAACCGGTAATGCGTGGCAAACGATGACCGTCATCATTTGGCTATAAAATAATTCTAAATTTTCAATTTGATAGAATATTATTCTAATTTGACCGCATAATCTGGAAGCCTGCTTCTATAATCCTGAGCCATCAGGCCCTATGATTTGCGAAAAGATCAGGAGATTTGGTATGAGCGATTCTAACAAGCCAGGCCGCGGCCGTATTTATTCTTCTATTGTTGAAACAATCGGCAATACTCCGCTTGTCCGCGCGGATAAATTCGCCCGTGAAAACGGCGTTGTCGCTAATCTTCTCGTTAAGCTTGAATTCTTCAATCCGCTGGCAAGCGTCAAAGACCGTATTGGTCTGGCCATGATTGAAAGCCTCGAGGCAGAAGGCAAAGCTGTTCCGGGCAAAACCGTTTTCATTGAGCCAACCTCCGGCAATACCGGTATCGCATTGGCTTTTGCTGCTGCTGCCAAAGGCTACAGCCTGATTCTTACTATGCCTGAGACCATGTCGGTTGAACGCCGCAAGCTCCTGAAGCTGCTTGGCGCAGAACTGGTGCTGACAGAGGGTGCCAAAGGTATGAAGGGGGCGATTGCCAAGGCTGAGGAACTCGCCGCCGGTAATCCGGATGCTATCATCCCGCAACAGTTCGAAAATGCCGCCAATCCGGAAATTCACCGCAAAACAACGGCAGAAGAAATCTGGAATGATACCAATGGTGAAGCTGATATTCTGGTTTCCGGTATCGGCACCGGCGGCACCATCACCGGCATCGGACAAGTTCTGAAAGCCCGTAAACCGTCTTTCAAAGTGGTTGCGGTTGAACCGAAAGATTCGCCTGTGCTTTCCGGTGGCAATCCGGGCCCGCATAAAATTCAGGGCATTGGCGCGGGTTTTGCACCTAAAACGCTAGATACCGGCATTTATGATGAAATCATTCAGGTCGCGAACGAAGATGCTTTCGCCTATGCACGCCAGATTGCCCGTGTAGAAGGTATTCCGGTCGGTATTTCTTCCGGAGCAGCGCTTAAAGCTGCAGTGGAAGTCGGTAAGCGTCCGGAAAACAAAGGCAAAAACATTGTCGTTATCATTCCATCCTTTGCCGAGCGCTACCTCTCCACCGCTCTGTTTGACGGTCTGGATGCCTGATAAAATGCCATGTGCCGACTTGGCACACCAAAGATTGCTATGACATCTGAGTTCTTAAAAACCGGCCTCTGTGCCGGTTTTTTGTACCTGTAACCAGAGAAACTATACGGCGCAGGTGACGACTTGCAGCATACACGCGTCACTCCTACCCCACTACGGCTCTGCGCCTTAGAGCATTTCACAGTCAAGTTGGTTCAACTTGGACAGTCCGGGATAATGCGACAAACTAAAAATCTAAAGCGAGCACTGCGATTCAACATGAACGGAAACCGCTTTAGTATTCATCATCACGTAAAGTTCATAAAGAAAATAATGACAGGTCTGCTACATCTCAACTCAAAAATCGAACCGTACGGTTTAATACTTTTAAAGCGTAATTTGATTCCGCATATCGCAGAAAACAACTGAAACTTATTGTCTTTATCAACCCGCTTTCGCGCAGAGACCCTTCATCCATGACAGATAAACACTCTCAACCGTCTTTAATTCTGCCATTTCTGGCGCCTCTTTATGCCCGTTTTCACGATTTAGCCTATGCCGTTATGCGTGCCGCCAGCGGTGGCATCATGGCATTCTTTGGCTGGGAAAAATTATTTAACGGCGATATGCCCCGCGATATTGAACTGTTCCAGCAATTAGGGCTCGAACCTGCTGTGCCGCTTGCCTATTTTACCAGTATTCTCGAATTTGCCGGTGGCATCGCCATTGCAATCGGCCTGTTTACACGCCCGCTCGCTTTCATGCTGTTTATCCAGATGATTGTCATTCTGCTGCTGGTGATGATCCCGCGCGGCAGCGGCTTCCAGCTCTCAACTGTCTGGTTCGGCGTCTTTATGTATCTGAGCGTCGCCGGTAGTGGCCGCTTATCCCTAGACCGCCTGCTTGGCAAACAGTTCTAAACATAAAAGCCGGCTCATGAGCCGGCTTTTTCATTCTCTTTACAACCGGATCTGGGAGCTATCCGGCGCAAGGTATTTTTTAACATGCGGTGCGCCCGACAGGCGCCCAAAAGTCAGTTTAGTGTGAATGACGGGCTGCACAAGCAGGACCGGGTCCACGCATATAATGGCGTTCCGGACGATAGCTTGGTGCCAGAAACTCACGAATAACTTTAACAACTTGACGAAACTGAACGATCAGACCCATCATCCTACACCCTGATTAATTTAGAATTATTATTTTTTCTGAAGCGCAAATCGCAACAGTGAATTTAAGGTAAATATTAGCCAATAAAGGTGAACATCATATGAATTCACATACTTAACGACCCGTTAAAGATAACCTTTTATTTATTAACTTGATAAAAAACCCCGCATTTCTTGACGAAATACGGGGTTTTGATCCGTTTTGCCTCTGAGGCAGTATTAATTCTTAACGGGTTGGTACCGGCTCATCACCACGGTAGTCGTAGAAACCACGGCCGGTTTTGCGTCCCAGCCAGCCTGCTTCGACATATTTAACCAGCAGCGGGCACGGACGATATTTAGAATCCGACAGGCCTTCATAAAGAACCTGCATAATCGACAGGCAGGTATCCAGACCGATAAAGTCGGCAAGTTGCAGCGGCCCCATCGGGTGATTGGCACCAAGCTTCATCGCAGTATCGATTGCATCCACAGTACCGACCCCCTCATAAAGCGTATAGATCGCTTCATTGATCATCGGCAGCAGGATGCGATTGACGATAAAGGCAGGAAAGTCGGCAGAAACCGTAATCGTCTTGCCCAGCTTCTGCACGAAATCGGTCGAAGCGGCAAAGGTCGGCTCTTCCGTCGCAATACCCCGGATCAGTTCAACCAGCTTCATCACCGGCACCGGATTCATGAAATGAATACCGATAAAGCGCTCAGGGCGATCCGTGGTTGCCGCCAAACGGGTGATCGAAATCGATGATGTGTTGGTTGCCAGAATAGCATTGCTATGAAGATGCGGGCAGACCTGCGCAAAGATCTGCTTCTTGATAGCTTCGTTTTCCGTTGCCGCTTCAATTACCAGATCGCAAGGCGCCAGATCAGCCATGGTTTTGGCCGGTTTAATCAGTGCCAGACCGGCAATACGCGCATCTTCAGCCAGTTTGCCGGAAGCAACCTGTCGCGCCATATTTCCGCTGATGGTAGCAATACCGTTTTCCAGCCGCTCAAGCGAAGCATCATGCAACAGCACGTCAAAGCCCGCCAGTGCGCAAACATGAGCAATACCATTGCCCATCTGCCCCGCGCCGATAATACCCACTGTCTTGATTGTAAAACTCATGATGCGCTCCGGTCCCTTCGTATCAATAAATTTACAGCTAGAGAGTTATCTCTGTTCTGCCTACATGAGCAGCCTCATGCAAATAAGTCTAGAGCGGATTACGTTCAAATGAGATGATAGCGCGCTCTGGTTTCTTTTTGGGTCGCATTATCACGGGCGTCAAATTGATTCAATTTGACTGTGAAATGCTCCGCCCATGATTAAAGCAAAACGCGCCCGGATTAAATATCCGGACGCGTTATAATATCAAAGACAATCATGTCTGATTGTCATGATCCTGATTAAAGCGCTTTTTCAAGCTCAGGCAGAATGGTGAACAGATCACCAACCAGACCATAATCAGCAACCTGGAAAATCGGTGCTTCTTCATCCTTGTTGATCGCAACGATCACTTTGGAATCCTTCATACCGGCCAGATGCTGGATCGCACCGGAGATACCGCAAGCGATATAGAGTTGCGGCGCAACGACTTTACCGGTCTGACCAACCTGCCAGTCATTTGGTGCATAACCGGCATCAACCGCAGCACGGCTGGCACCAATAGCAGCACCGAGCTTGTCTGCAACCGGTGTGATCACTTCATTGAATTTCTCAGCAGAACCAAGTGCACGGCCACCGGAAATAATGATTTTTGCCGAAGTCAGTTCCGGACGATCGCCGCCTGAAATCTTGGCTTCAACAAATTTCGATACTGCAGGATCATTACCGGCATCAACGCTCTCAACTGCGGCGGAACCACCTTCACCGGCAGCAGCGAAAGATGCTGTACGCACAGTGATGACTTTTTTAGCATCAGTCGTTTCAACAGTCTGAATCGCGTTACCCGCATAAATCGGACGCTTGAACACGGTCGGAGATACAACTTCAATGATCTCGGATACCTGTGCCACATCGAGAAGAGCAGCAACGCGCGGCAGCACGTTTTTGCCGGATGTTGTGGCAGGTGCAATCACGGTGTCATAAGAACCGGCCAGACCGGTCAGCAATGCGGCGGTTGGTTCTGCCAGACGGTTTTCCAGAGCATCGCTCTCAGCCAGCAGGACTTTACGCACGCCTTTGAGTTTCGCAGCAGCATCTGCGGCAGCTTTCGCGCCTTTACCCGCAACCAGCACATCCACATCACCGCCAATAGCGAGCGCTGCGGTCAGAGCCTTGGCAGTCTGGTCGGAAAGGGTTGCATTATCGTGTTCTGCAAAAAGAAGAATAGCCATAATCGTTTTCCTGTCCTGACCCGCTTACAATACGCCTGCTTCGTTTTTGAGCTTATCAACAAGCTCAGCAACAGAAGCCACTTTCACACCGGCTTTACGGCCGGAAGGCTCTTCGGTTTTCAGAATTTTCAGGCGTGGTGCAGTATCAACGCCGTAATCAGCCGGTGTCTTCTCATCGAGAGGCTTCTTTTTGGCCTTCATAATATTCGGGAGAGAAGCATAGCGCGGCTGGTTTAGACGCAGGTCTGTGGTGATGATTGCAGGCAGCTTGATTTCAATGGTCTGCAAACCGCCGTCAACTTCACGGGTCACATTGGCCGAAGCATCTGAGAGCTGTACTTCAGAAGCAAATGTTGCCTGTGCCCAGCCCAGCAATGCGGAAAGCATCTGACCGGTCTGGTTCGCATCATCATCGATGGCCTGTTTGCCAAGAATAACCAGCTGCGGCTGTTCAGCTTCAACCACACCTTTGAGAATTTTAGCAACAGCAAGCGGCTCAACAACATCGTCGTTTTTAATGAGAATCGCGCGGTCAGCACCCATGGCCAAAGCGGTACGAAGGGTTTCCTGCGCCTGTGCAGGGCCGATCGAAACAACCACCACTTCAGAAACCTTACCGGCTTCTTTCAGTTTCAGAGCTTCTTCAACCGCGATTTCATCAAACGGGTTCATCGACATTTTGACATTGGTCAGCTCAACGCCTGAACCGTCACTCTTGACCCGGATTTTGACGTTGTAATCAACAACCCGTTTAACTGCGACCAGAACTTTCATTCGGTTAAGATCCTCTCCATTGGAACAGCATGTGCTGCTCTCTTCGACAAGATATCAGCTCTTTACCCACTGATATCCGCCTGCCTCTTAGTCAGATACAATTTTAAACTATGACATAAGCAACAACTTGCCTGATGCCGACATTCTAATATCGTATCGCAAACCTGCCTGATGCCCGACCCATATTGTGCGAACAATATTGACCGGAATTTCAGAAATTTCATAAGACCGTAATTCTGAACGGGAAGCAGGTCAATCGCCTGCAAGACCAAGGCTATGAAATCTCGTCATAACCATCTTCGAAACCTGAACAAGCATGTCGCAAAATAAACATGCCAGAGCGCCGGATACCTATTTGGTTATCAAAACGCCTCGAATTTTTGCAGATACCTTCTAGCGCGTCAGCGCCGGAACCCACAAAATATCATCCTGCCCCTGATTATTCCCGATACGGGCTGCCACAAACAACAAGTCTGACAGGCGGTTGATGTAGCGCAGCGCCGGATCAGAAACGATCTCGCCATCCTGTGCCGCCAGAGCTACCATGGAACGCTCGGCTCGGCGTGCAATCGTTCTGGCCATATGCAAATTTGCTGCCGCCGGTGATCCTCCGGGCAAAATGAATGAACGCAGCGGTTCAAGCTGCACATTCAGCGCATCAATCTCCTGCTCCAGACGATCAACCTGCGTACTGATAATTCTTAATGGCTCATAACCGAGATTTGCAGCAGCAGCGCTGGCAGAATCTGAAACAGCATCGGGAGTGGCAATATCAGCGCCGAGGTCAAAGAGATCATTCTGTATCCTTGTCAGTATTGCATCAACTTCCGGCAGGATCAGAGCCGTATAAAGCCGGGCGAGGCCAATTGATGCATTCAGCTCATCAATATCACCGCAGGCAACAATACGCAGATCATCTTTGCGCCGTCTGGGGCCACAGGCCAGACCTGTTGTGCCATCATCACCGGTACGCGTGTAAATTTTATTCAGCTTGACCAAATTGCCTCACAACGGACTGTTTCACAGACGAATTAACGTCGGGCAAAGTATAATGCGCCGACCATTAGCAGCACGGCGATAAACTGAAACATAATACGCAACCGCATCAGCTTATTGGAAGTGTTGCCATCACCGTTTCGCACCATATTGCGCAAGCCCAGCAGCAAAACCACTGCCACAGCGATCATTGCAATGATCGCTAAAAATTTGAAACCGCTGTCCATCTTATTCCTCCCGACTGCTTTTCAGCCATCCTCTGTCTTCCCCTCACAATGTGTAACAGATGCTTTTTGCGGCTGATAGAGCATTTCCCGCAAAAGTGTGTAGCGGTTTTGCGTCAGGACAATGCGACCAAGCAAACCAGCATTTCCCGCAAAAGTGTGTAGTGGTTTTGCGTCTGGATAATGCGACCAAACAAACCGGCATTTCCAGCAAAAGTGCGCAGCGGTTTTGCGCGGACAATGCGAAGGCCGCTTGTTCGTTATGATTGATCGGACAGCATTTTATAAAGCCAGCGAGAGGGCAACAGACGCTTGGCAAGAATGCCCAGCTTTGCCGGACGCGTCACCGGATAATGCGGGCGTGGCCGGTCACTTTCCAATGCATGCAGTAAAACCTCAAATACCGCATCAGGGCCGAGCTTTACTGAGGACTTTGTCCCGCCACCCTGCAATTTTGCAAATTGCCGCTGATAATCCTGCCGGTGAACAGACGCTTCCATATCAATATATTTCTGCGCAAAAGCAGCTGCATTAATCGCAAATTTGCTGGTAATCGGCCCCGGTTCAATCATCGAGACGGTAAGACCGGAACCTTCCAACTCCATACGCTGCACCAGCATCAGCCCTTCCAGTGCAAATTTTGAAGACACATAAGCGCCGCGCCATTTCATCGGCACTAACCCGAGAATGGATGAGCAATGCACCAGCCGTCCTTGCTTGCGGGCACGCATTGCAGGGATCAGCCTTTGTGTTAAATCCTGCCAACCAAAGAAATTAGCCTCAAATTGCAGGCGCAAAGCTTCCATAGGCAAGTCTTCTACCGCTCCGGGCTGCGCATAAGCGCCATTATTAAACAAGGCATCAAGCTGGTGATGACAAGCGTTCAGAACCGCTTCAGCAACAGCTGCAATTGTCTCCGGCTCACAATAATCCAGATAAAATGCTTCAAAGCCCTGCTCCCGCAAATAGGCCAAATCTTCAGCCTTACGAGCGGTCGCAAACACTCTCCAGCCACGCTGTTTCAGTGCCTGCGCACAAAAAGCGCCGATACCGCTGGAACAACCGGTAATCAGAATAGTTTTTTGTGGAGCAGGTGAAGTTTGCGTATTTGGTGTCATCGGTTGCTCTTTATCCGTTGGGTTACGGGCTGACATAATTGCAATTCCTGTCCGCAAAGTTTTATACACGTTGAGTTTTTGACTTATCGTCAGTTATACCACACAAACATGACATCAGCCCCGTAACAGATTTGATATCACAAGCTGAACTAAAGGAATTTTCTGTCTATGCGAAAAATAATCCGTTTCCTCAGACAGACTGTTACTGATGCGATCGGCCATTTTATCTCCGATGACGGCTGGGCTTTTGCATCCCATATCGCCCTCTCCAGCCTAATGGCGCTGTTTCCGTTCTTGATTTTCGCAACAGCCCTTGCCAGTTTTCTCGGCGCAGATGCGTTTGCCGATACGGCTGTGCATGTCATTTTTGACACCTGGCCGCCTGCAATTGCGGCACCGATTGCCCGTGAAGTGCAGAATGTTCTGACCATTCAGCGCGGTGACCTCCTGACCCTCAGTGTGATCGCCGCGGCCTATTTTGCCTCCAATGGTGTTGAGGCGCTGCGTGTTGCACTCAACCGCGCCTATCGTGTCACCGATACCCGCTCTATCCTGTTTTGCCGAGCGCAAAGCCTGGGCTTCGTCATCGTGGCGACCCTCAGCATTATGGCGATCAGTTTTCTGCTGATTCTAGCGCCTTTGGCCATTCGCCTAGCCGAACAATGGGTACCGGCACTGGAAACCATGTCGGTGTCTTTCAGTTTCTGGCGCTATGCAATTGCGCTTTCCGTTCTGATTTTCGGTCTGTTTGTCGTGCACATCTGGCTACCGGCGGGCAAACGCTCACTGGTTGATATTCTGCCGGGCATTGTGCTGACATTGCTCGCATGGCTGGCTGGAGCCACCGCTTTTGCGCGTTATCTGGAAAGTTTTGCCAGTTACGTTACAACCTATGCCGGTCTGGCCTCGATCATGGTGGCGATTGTGTTTCTCTATATTATCGCCGCGATCTTCATTATCGGTGCGGAAGTCAATGCCGCGATCATGCAATATCGTAACCGCGAACAACAATAAGAAACACAAAAAAGGCGCGGTTTCCCGCGCCTTTTAATTCATACTTCACTCAAAATCAGGCAGCTGATTTAGGCTTGATCAGATTGCGCTCCAGCAGCAGTTCAGCGATCTGAATTGTGTTCAGAGCCGCACCTTTGCGCAGGTTATCGGCAACGATCCACATGGAAAGACCGTTTTCGAGGGTGATATCTTCACGGATACGCGAGATGAATGTCGCGTCTTCGCCAGCGCTTTCATACGGGGTGATATAACCGCCGTCTTCAGGCTTATCGACAACCTGACAACCCGGTGCTTCACGCAGGATTTCGCGGGCTTCATCGGCGCTGATCGGCTTATCGAATTCGATATTCACAGCTTCGGAGTGACCGATAAACACCGGAACGCGCACAGCGGTGCAAGAAACCTTGATCTTCGGATCCAGCATTTTCTTGGTTTCAGCCATGACCTTCCACTCTTCTTTAGTGGAACCGTCTTCCATGAAGGAATCAATGTGCGGAATGACGTTGAAGGCAATACGCTTTGTGAATTTCTGAGCAGAGACAGGATCAGCAACAAAAACCGCACGCGACTGCTGGAACAATTCGTCCATACCTTCTTTACCGGCGCCGGAAACCGACTGGTAAGTCGCAACAACGATACGCTTGATGGTGGCCGCATCATGCAGAGGCTTCAGAGCAACAACGAGCTGCGCTGTCGAGCAATTCGGATTGGCAATGATATTGCGCTTGCGGAAACCGTCGATTGCTTCAGGGTTTACTTCCGGAACGATCAGCGGCACATCAGCATCATAGCGCCATGCGGATGAGTTATCGATAACAACGCAACCCTGCGCACCGATTTTCGGCGACCATTCTTTAGAAACCGAACCACCGGCAGACATCAGGCAAATATCGACATCGGAAAAATCATAGGTGTCGAGAACCTTGGTTTTCAAGGTTTTATCGCCATAAGACACTTCAGTATTGAGGCTGCGACGGGACGCAAGCGCCACCACTTCATCAGCCGGAAAACCACGCTCTTCAAGAATATTGAGCATTTCACGGCCCACATTACCTGTGGCACCGACAATCGCTACTTTGAAACCCATATGAAATCTCCTGTCCCTCTCCGCTTTCACACCAGAAAACCCGTTGGCCACGCAGGTTCTCTGCCCCGGGCCTAACCCGGGAGAGGGTGAGCAGGCCAAGGGATCAGACCGTTTTGGTGGTCGTTTTCGAGGTGATTGTCTTCAGGGCAATCATGGCCGTTTTGGTAATACCGAATGCAGGAGAAGATAAGACCATAGCTTCGCCGCCGGAAATGTCTCCGGAAAATGCTGGCAATACTGATGGCGAAGCGAGGGATTCCACGCGATCTCTCCTAATTCACCGTTGCTTGTACCGCGATTTTGGCAAGAGTCAATTGCCGTTTATATCCCGAAAGCCTCAGTTTCTTTAGGAAAATAACAAATTTTCAATTTCGCAGGGCTGCGTTCGTCCGGCATACACGCATCAGAGAAAAATATTTCGCGATTATTATACTAAAGAATACTGACGCAAATCCCGTTTTCAGTTCATTCTGTCTGTGACTGCTTTGCCAAGCGGCACAACAAGCCGCACGATTGCAGACACCTCCGGCCTGAACGGCCCAGACTCAAAATGAGCATATTCGGAATTACTGAAAGGCAGAAAACAATCAACACCCGGTGACAATAAGGGAACGGTCACAGGGTTTATCCGGGAGGAAAAAGAATGGCAGCAATTGATGGTGCGCGCGAACGCGCCCCTAAAATGACCAAGGAAGAGCGCAAAGTTATTTTTGCCTCATCGCTTGGAACAGTCTTTGAATGGTATGATTTCTATCTCTACGGCTCACTGGCAATTTATATCGGGGCCGCCTTCTTTAGTGAATATCCTGAAACAACCCGTAATATTTTCGCGCTGCTGGCTTTTGCGGCAGGCTTTCTGGTGCGCCCGTTCGGTGCATTGTTCTTCGGCCGTATCGGTGATCTCGTAGGCCGTAAATATACATTCCTTGTCACCATCGTGGTGATGGGGCTTTCAACCTTCCTCGTCGGTTTGCTGCCGGGTTCAGCATCCATCGGCATCATCGCGCCAATCATCCTGATTGGTCTGCGTATGCTGCAGGGCCTGGCGCTGGGCGGAGAATATGGCGGTGCGGCGACCTATGTGGCTGAACATGCGCCAAATGGCCGTCGTGGTTTCTACACGTCATGGATTCAAACCACAGCGACTTTCGGTCTGTTCCTGTCGCTGATCGTGATTCTTCTGATCCAGAATTCCATGACCGCAGAAGAATTTGCAGCATGGGGCTGGCGTATTCCGTTCCTGATTTCAGTTGTACTGCTCGGTATTTCCGTCTGGATCCGTATGCAGATGAGTGAATCACCTGCTTTCAAGAAAATGAAAGAAGAAGGCAAACAGTCCAAAGCACCTTTGAAAGAAGCTTTTGGTCAGTGGAAAAATGCCAAGATCGCTCTGATTGCGCTGTTCGGTCTGACAGCAGGTCAGGCTGTTGTCTGGTATTCCGGTCAGTTCTACACGCTGTTCTTCCTGCAAAACGTGCTGAAGGTTGAAAGCATTTCAGCCAATATCATGATTGCGATCGCCCTGCTGATTGCCACACCATTCTTCCTGTTCTGGGGCTGGTTGTCGGATAAAGTGGGTCGTAAGCCAATCATCATGGCTGGTCTGGCTCTGGCAATCTTCACCTATTTCCCGCTGTTTAAAGCCCTCACAGCTGCTGCCAATCCGGCACTTGCCCGTGCAGAAGCTACAATCAGCGCAACCATTACCGCAGCACCGGGCGATTGTACTTTCCAGTTCAATCCGGTGGGCACTGCAAAATTCACTACGTCCTGTGACGTAGCCACAGCCTTCCTGTCCCGCTCTTCCGTACCATATACGATTGAGACCGGCGCAGCAGGCACGCCAGCAAGTGTTAAAATCGGCGACAGCACTGTAACATCCTATGATGCAACCGGTGCTGATGCAGCTGCACGTGGACCTGCATTCGTCCATGACGTTAATCTGGCTCTGCAAAAAGCCGGTTTCCCTCTGGTGCGTAATCCAGCCAAAGTGCCGGATGCCAAACTGGATGCATTTGTGACTGCCAATCCGGAACTGTCGCTGAATGCAGATACTATTCGTGCCGGTGAAGCTGCCACGATGACTGCGGATCAGATGGTCGCTGCCAAGCTGATTACCGCTGCTGATGCGGCAACAATCGGCGAGCAAAAAGTTTATACCATTGCGGATGCAGGCACCTTTAAAATGGTGGCTAATCCGGATGAAGTAAACTGGCCGCTGACGGTGCTGATCCTGACCATTCTGGTGATCTATGTAACCATGGTCTATGGCCCGATTGCCGCTATTCTGGTGGAAATGTTCCCGACCCGCATCCGGTATACCGGTATGTCTCTGCCTTATCACATTGGTAACGGCTGGTTCGGTGGTCTGCTTCCGGCAACCGTGTTTGCGATGAGTGCGGCAAAGGGTGATATTTATTATGGCCTCTGGTACCCGATCATCATTGCAGTGATGACACTGATTATCGGTCTGATCTTTGTACGTGAAACCAAAGACCGTGACCTTGATCACGTAGAGTAAAAACTCTGCAGCAAAACAAAACCGCCGGAGCAGCAATGCTCCGACGGTTTTTTATTGGAAACGATCAGCAGCCATTATCTGGCTACCAGAATCTTTAAGCAGACAATGCTTTGAACTTGGCGAGAATTGCGTCACCCATTTCAACAGTGCCGACTTTCTTCGAGCCTTCCGACCAGATATCACCGGTACGGATACCATCATCCAGAACAGCAGCAATTGCCGCTTCCAGACGGTCAGCTTCTTCAATCAGGTTGAAGGAGTAGCGCAGGCACATTGCGAAAGAAGCAATCATTGCAATCGGGTTGGCAATACCCTGCCCTGCAATATCCGGTGCCGAACCATGTACAGGCTCATACAGCGCCTTACGCTTGCCGGTTGTTGCATCCGGTGCACCCAGCGATGCGGATGGCAGCATACCGAGCGAGCCGGTAAGCATAGCAGCAACGTCAGACAGCATATCGCCGAACAGGTTATCCGTTACAATCACGTCGAACTGCTTCGGCCAGCGCACCAGCTGCATACCACCGGCATCGGCCAGCATATGTTCCAGCTGTACATCAGCATATTGGGCTTTATGGGTTGCGGTTACAACTTCGTTCCACAACACGCCGGACTTCATCACGTTGCGTTTTTCCATCGAGGTGACTTTGTTGCCGCGTGTGCGCGCCAGTTCAAAAGCCACACCGGCAATACGCTCGATTTCGTAGGTTTCATAAACCTGTGTATCGATACCGCGCTTCTGACCATTGCCCAGATCGATAATTTCTTTCGGCTCACCGAAATAGACACCGCCGGTCAGTTCGCGAACGATCAGAATATCGAGACCTTCAACGACTTCAGGGCGCAGCGATGAGGCATCAGCCAGCGCCGGATAGCAGATTGCAGGACGCAGGTTTGCAAACAGCGCCAGATCTTTACGCAGACGCAAGAGGCCAGCTTCCGGACGTACTTCATAAGGCACGCTGTCCCATTTCGGGCCACCGACAGCACCAAACAAGACGGCATCAGCAGCCAGCGCTTTTTCCATATCGCCTTCTGAAATCGCCTGACCATGGGCATCATAAGCAGAACCGCCGACGAGGCCTTCATCTGTCTCAAAGCCAAGGCCTTTTTCTTCATTCAGATAGGTAATGATTTTGCGGACTTCCGCCATTGACTCAGGGCCGATGCCGTCGCCCGGCAGAAGAAACAGTTTTCTGGTCGCCATTATGCCATGCCTTTGTTCAGATCATCTGCCGGACAGCCGTACAAATGAACTTCTTTAAACTCAGAGCACTCTTCCTCTGCAACTTGTTTCAAAGGCAAAGCGCTCACGCGAAAAATTCACGCTATTCATAGCCCAAAAGCTCAAAGGGGGGAAAGTGTCAAACGCAAGATTTGACTCATATTTTTGCAAATTTCGCAATAATCCTAAACCGGATACATTGCCTGTATAAAAGCGGCTCTTCGAATATAATCTATTCTAAACTACGGGCTTCGGATGCCAGCAGGATAGGTACCCCCTCCCGCACCGGATAGGCCAGTTTTGCTTTTTTAGAAATCAGCTCACTATGCTCACGGTCATAGACCAGCACGCCTTTGGTCAAAGGGCAGACCAGCAATTCCAGCATTTTCGGATCGATTTTCTTTTCAAAGCCTTCAGAACTCATATCCGATCACCCTTTATCGCAGCATATTACTGCAGACCTGAGCCATAATCATCGCCGTTACGTGCCAGCGCAATTTCTGTAATCGCCACCAGCGTTTCTGCACGGGTTTTCAGATCAGGCGCTTCCAGCAGTGCTTGCTTTTCAGCTTCGCCAAATGGCGACATCATCGACAATGCATTGACCAGTGTCTCATTCCCGGCCTTAGCAATGCTTTCCCAGTCGGCTTCAAGACCATTGACTTCGAGATAGTCGCGGAAAGCCTGCAACAATGCTTCGCGGTCAACGTCTTTCTCGCCCTGCTCTTCTTCCAGATCCTGCAAGTAAGGCGTTACCCGTGCCATACGGAACGGATGTGCTACAGAGAGCTCCTCTTCCAGCCGGAACCGGCAAATGCCCTGCACGGTGATCAGCACACGTCCGTCACCGGTTTCAGTATAGGAGGTGATCCGTCCAAGACAGCCAACGGCACTCAGTTCCGGTTTATCCGTACCTTTGGCCGCACCTTCTTTATCTTCCACCGCAACACCGTTGACGATTTTCGGCTGAATAATACCAATGATCCGGTCACCGGCCAAAGCTTCATCCACCATCACCAAATAGCGCGGCTCGAAAATATTCAGCGGCATTTGTCCGCGAGGCAATAACAGGCCGGCCACCAGCGGAAACACCGGAATCACTTCCGGCAAGTCTGACGCTTTTCGGTAATGGACATTGCCCGCCTGCATAAATTCACCTCACATCCACACCGGACTTCCCGACCGGCTTCATTATATCATCAAAACGGAGCGATCTTTCTGGTCAGAGATCGCTCCTGTCATTCTCAAGCAAACAAGAGCGACGACAATTTGCGGCGTCCGCTCAATGTGGCCGGATCTTTAAAGCCCCAGGCCTCAAAGAACTGCAGCAACTGCTTGCGTGCACCATCGTCATTCCATGTACGGTCTGCTTTCATAATCGCCAGCAGCCCGTCGGCAGCCTCTTCACGCTTATCCAGCGCATTGGCAATCATTGCCAGATCAAAGCGCGCCTGATGATCATTCGGATCTGCATTCAAACGTGCCTGCAATTCAGCAGGATTACCGAGATGCGCAACCTGCTCCGCCAAAGCCAGACGCGCTTCAACTGCACGGATAGCCGGATCTTCTTTCTGTTTTTCCGGTACACGCGCCAGCACTTCGCGGGCTTTTTCCAGATCACCAAGATCAAACAGGCATCCCGCCAGACCGGCAAGGGCCGTCATATTATCCGGCACATTTTGCAAAACCGCAGCATAAATCTGTGCAGCCTGATCCGGCTCGCCATGCGCCTGCATTTCCTGTGCAGCCGCCAAAGCTTCTTCAATGGCTGCCTGCGGGCCACTGACCGAACCGGCGCTTTTGGCAACCTTATCAATAAATTCTTTGATCTTGCTTTCCGGCAAGGCGCCCATGAAACCATCAACAGGCTGTCCGTTGACGAAAGCAATCACGGCCGGAATAGACTGAATACCCAATTGTCCGGCAATCACCGGATGATCGTCAATATTCATCTTCACAAGTTTAACAGTGCCCTGCGCTGCATTCACAGCGCTTTCAATCACCGGTGTCAGCTGACGGCACGGGCCGCACCACGGCGCCCAAAAATCCACCAGCACCGGCTGATTACGGGATTCATTGATAACATCGGCAGCGAAATCCGCTGTCGTAGTATCTTTAATCAATCCGGCAACCGCAGCACCGGAACTGCCAAAACCTGCTAAAGCGGACAGCGAGCCGGAATTGTCATCATCCTGCGCCGGCGCACTCTCAGGTGCAGACGCCGCATTATTATAGGTTACGCTGGTATTACCCTGCGCGCCTGCCTGACCATAAGAGGCCCCGTAAGGATTGCCGCCATAAGGATTGTTACCGCTGTTCATTCTCGTCCCTTAATCCGCTCGTCTTGTCATGACAGACATTGTAAAGCTTCTGCTGTCACCTGCCATTGATTATGGCAGAATATAATATCTCTGCCATGTTAATTCGGCATTTTAATGCACGCTTTCAACCCCTCTTTCGAGGCTCGCATCAGGCAGAAGCCACTTCTGCCGTGCTGACAGACAATATACGCACATCATGGCCTGTTGCTTTCAGAAAACGCATCAGATCATCACAATGAATGGAGGTCGTCGCTTCATTGGTCAGCGGATGCGCATTGATAATCTCATGACGCATCAAAGCCTCATCGAGAATAATGCTGACTTTATGCTCGCTGTCATTAATCGCACCCAAGACGGAAACCGATCCCGGTATCAGCCCCAGATATTCCATCAGCTTTTCCGGCTTACCGAAAGAAACTTTGCTGGCCGCGCCAATCACCGTGTGAATCGTTTTCAGATCAACAATTGCATCTTCCTCAACAGTCACCAGAAAGAAATTGTCTTTCTTATCTTTCAGAAAAAGATTTTTGGTGTGGCCGCCTGCGATCTCCCCACGCAGATTTTGAGAATCAGCAACGGTAAACAAAGGCGGATGAGTCACTGTTTTGACCTCGATCCCCAATGATGCGAGATAATCATGCAATTCGGCAGCAGTTTTCGGCATTATTTTATTTCTCCTCCATGAAAAACTATACCACTCTTATAAAACTGCCACCCTAAATGCAAAATCCTTGAAAAAACTGCCCGCTTAAATCCGAATCATAACAAGGATTTATGTCTTCACTCCCGCTTGATCCGATATATCAGAGCGCCGAGAACCACAAATTCGGCCTGTAATGTGCATTTTTATAATTATACACAAAACTGTTTGATGTTTTTGCAAATTCCCTGTTGCAAATCACCTGAGCTTTTGCCATATAGCGCAGGCCTAACCAACAAACTGGCGCGAGCGGGTGTAGCTCAGGGGTAGAGCACAACCTTGCCAAGGTTGGGGTCGAGGGTTCGAATCCCTTCGCCCGCTCCAGTTTGGTTAGACTTCAAAAGCCGCGCAACAGCGCGGCTTTTTGCTTTTCTGATTGTATTTCCCCTTAACTGACACATCCTCAAAACCCGGTTGCTGTTTTGTCGTAAAGCCTTCAAAAAAATTACAGATTTTGAATTTTCCCTATTGCAAATCACTTGGGATTTTGACATATAGCGCAGGCCTAACCAACAAACTGGCGCGAGCGGGTGTAGCTCAGGGGTAGAGCACAACCTTGCCAAGGTTGGGGTCGAGGGTTCGAATCCCTTCGCCCGCTCCAGTTTGGTTAAGCCTTCAAAAGCCGCGCACTGCGCGGCTTTTTGCTTTTCTGGTTTCAGCTTTCATTTCTCCCGATGTCAGCCCCGTATTTCGCGGCGCATTGAATGCTCGTGCAAATCAACATGACACAAAAAAAGAGCATTTCCGATCTGTGATCAGAAATGCTCTCAGCGCGACGCCTTGCTTACAGAGAATCGTTTTCGGGCATGAAGTTAAGAGGAGAAAACCTGTCTCTCTGTACGGGCAACACGACGGCGCGCAATAATAAACGCCGCAATAAACACCAAGGTCATCAGCAAAACGATGGTTGGTGCAGGTGCACTGTCGATAAAGAACGAGACATAAACGCCAAGTCCCGACGAAGCGACAGCCACAATCACCGCAACAATCAGCATGGAGCTGAAATTACGCGTCAGCAGGAAGGCAATTGCCCCCGGTGCAATCAGAATTGCAATTGCCAGAATGATACCCACCGCTTTCAAAGCACCGACAATGGTCAGCGAGAGGATAGCCAGCAGGCCATAATGCAGCAATCTGACCGGCAACCCCACAGCACGCGCCTGCGCGGGATCAAAAGCATGTAGCAGCAGATCCCGCCATTTCAGCACCAGCAGTGCAGTCACAATCACAGCAATGATTGCTGTTTCAATCATATCCTGTTTGCCGATACCAAGAATGTCACCGAACAGAATGTGATCCAGATGCACATCAGACTGCACCTTCACATACATCACCAATCCGAGGCCAAACATACCGGAGAAGACAACGCCCATAATGGTATCTTGTTTGATCCGGCTGTTTTCTTTCAGAAAACCGGTTGCCAGTGCACAGAACATCCCTGCCACGAAAGCGCCGATAGCAAGCGGAATATTGATGATATAGGCCAGCACCACACCCGGCAGCACCGCATGGGAAACAGCATCTCCCATCAGCGACCAGCCCTTAAGCACCAGAAAACACGATAATAATGCGGCCGGTATCGCGATCAGCATGGCAATGACCATAGCATTGACCATGAATTCAAAGCGGAACGGCATCATCAGAGTTTCAAACAGGCTCATGACTGCACCTCTGCTTTGAGAGTTTCAGCTGCCCGACGTCTTGCGGCCAGCATACCGTGCTTCGGTGCGAAGAAAAATGCTGCCAGAAAGATCAGCGTCTGCATCACAACAATAATCCCGCCGGTCGCGCCATCGAGAAAATAGCTGATATAAGCGCCGGTAAAGCTGGTGAGCGTTCCGATGATCACAGCAATCGTCAGCAAACGCGGAAAACGATCTGTCAGCAAATAGGCTGTTGCACCGGGTGTCACCACCATAGAAATCACCAGAAACGCGCCCACTGTCTGCATCGCCGCAACAGTACAGGCGGACAGCAGCGTGAAGAAAATGACTTTCAGCACGGTCGGGTTCAGGCCGATCGAACGAGCATGGCTCTCATCAAAGAAAGTCACCATCAGGTCTTTCCAGATGAACAGCAGCACGACCAGCGATACAAAACCGATAATCGCCAGTTGCAGCGTATCCGCCGGTGTAATCGCCAGAATATTACCCAGTACAATGGTCTGAATGCTGACTGCGGTTGGTTTCAGCGACACCATAAACAGGCCAAGACCAAAGAAGGATGTGAAAATCAGACCGATAATCGCATCTTCTTTCAGCTTGGTACGCTCATTGAGAAACAGCATCGCTGCCGCAGCCAGACCGCCGGAGAAGAAAGCACCGATCGCAAAAGGCAGACCGAGCATATAAGCGCCCGCCACACCCGGTACGATGGAGTGAGACAGAGCATCGCCGATCAGTGACCAGCCTTTGAGCATCAGATAGCCGGACAGGAATGCGCACACGCCGCCGACCAGCGCCGAAACCCACATGGCATTGATCATATATTGATAGGAGAACGGCTCAAGCAGCAGTTCCATTACTCTGCTCCCTTACCGTGATTGTCCTGATAGAGCACCAGCGGCCGCTCATCATCGGTCAGAATATTCACCGGATGCGCTTTGCCTTTATCGGCATCATTGAGCACGAAATGGCGCAGAACACCGCCAAAGGTTTTCTCAAGATTAGCCTGCGTAAAGATGGTTTCCGTGTCGCCATAGGCCAGAACCGTGCGGTTCAGCAGCACTGTGCGGTCACAGAATTCCGGTACACTGCCCAGATTATGGGTCGAGACAAACATCACCCGCCCCTCATCGCGCAGATCACGCAGCAGCTTGATGATTGCTTCTTCGGTTTTAACGTCCACACCGGTAAAAGGCTCATCCAGCAGAATGACCCGACTGTCCTGTGCCAAAGCACGCGCCAGAAAAACACGTTTTTTCTGACCGCCGGATAATTCACCGATCTGGCGTTTGCGATACTCCGTCATATTCACGCGCGCCAGCGCATCAGTAACCGCCTGATGATCGGCCTGTTTGGCACGGCGCATCATACCCATATGGCCATAGCGTCCCATCATCACCACATCTTCAACGAGAACCGGAAAATTCCAGTCCACATCTTCCGACTGCGGAACATAGGCTACGAGATTGCTCTTAAGTGCCTGTTTGACCGGAAGTCCGAGAATCCGGATATCGCCTTTTGCCAGCCGCACAAAGCCCATCAGCGCTTTGAACAAGGTGGATTTACCGGAACCGTTCACCCCCACAAGGGCTGTGATTGTACCGGTCGGAATTTCAAAGCTGGCATCACGCAGGGCCGTATGACCGTTGCGATAGGTCACTGTCGCGCCACTCACCATAAGCCCTGCTCCCGCATCGGATGATGCGGGAGACCGGACTGTCGTTGGGCGGGCATTAAGCGGGGCATTCATTATTTCGCATCTCCGGATTTAAGACCCTTCGCAATCGTGTCAGTCGTCACACGAAGCAGGTCGAGATAGGTCGGCACGGCACCGTCCGGCTCGGACAGTGAATCCACATACAGAACACCGCCGTAATTCGCGCCGGTTTCAGACGCCACCTGCTTGGCCGGAGCGGGAGAGATCGTGGATTCAGAGAAAACCACAGTGATATTGTTCTTGCGAACGGCATCAATCACTTTGCGAACCTGCTGCGGTGTACCCTGCTGGTCAGCATTGATCGGCCAGAGATAAAGTTCTTTCAGGTTGAGATCACGCGCCAGGTAGCTGAAGGCACCTTCACTGGTAACCAGCCAGCGCTTGTCTTCCGGAATATCTTTCAGCTCATCCTTGATCGGATCAATCAGTGCCTTGAGCTTAGCCTTATAGGCTTCGGCATTGGCTTTATAGATTTCCGCGTTTTCCGGATCATGTTTCACGAAAGCATCGCGGATATTATCGACATAAATCATACCTGCAGACGGGGACATCCAGGCATGCGGGTTCGGCTTACCGCTATACGGACCTTCGGTAATGCCCATTGGCTCAACACCTTCAGACACAACAACACTTGGCACATCTTTCAGGTGCTGGAAGAATTTTTCAAACCAGCGCTCAAGATTAAGACCGTTCCAGAAGATCAGCTGTGCACCTTGCGCCTTCATAATATCGCCAGGGGTCGGCTGATAATCGTGAATTTCCGCGTCCGGCTTGGTGATGGATTCAACAATCGCGGCATCACCTGCAACATTGCGTGCAATATCGGCAATCACCGTAAAGGTTGTCACTGCCTTGAATTTTTCCTTAGCCGCAGCAGGCACCACGACAAGCGCGGCAGAAAAAGCCGTACCAATAATACCGGCCAGCAGCACGCGCCTCATTTTGCTGAACATTCTCAACTCCTCAATCCATACCAGATTTCGTTCTTGCAAATAGAAAATCCTAGTTGCAAATGATTGTCAATTGCACCCTTCGTAAAGAATCTGTAATAATTTTGCAAGTGCAAATCATTCGCAACTAGAATAACGGAGCGTGCCATGCTGGAAGTGCCTGAAAATTTACGCGCGCAATTGCGGTCACAACGCCTGATGCAAATGCAGGATACGTCCCGTATCCGGCCGATTTTACAGAAAGCCGGCCTGCGCCCGACCAAACAACGCCTCATTCTCGGTCAGTTTCTGCTCAGCGGACATCATCAGCATATTTCTGCCGATGATCTGCATCTGCTCGTGCTGCATAATGGTTTCAGTATGTCGCTGGCGACTGTCTATAATACGCTCAACCAGTTTGCTGAGGCCGGTCTGATCCGCAAAATCTCAGTCAGCGGTCAACGCACATTCTTTGATACCAATGCCCGTAACCATCAGCATTTTTATTTCGAGGATGAAGATCGCATGATTGATATCGGCGGTGCCCCGCTCATGCTTTCACCAGCGCCACAGGCGCCGGAGGGCTATACAATTACCAAAATCGATATTCTGGTCAGCCTGAAGAAAGTGGAAAATAAGCAATTGTGAATGTTACAATTGTGTCACCGGTCTGATGTCTGTCTGTCACCAACGCAGTGTAGTGAACGCGCAGTGGCGGTCTGTGTCCCCCGTTAGAAATACACATCCGCATCTTCTCTTCAAACTCTGTGAAGGAGCAGATCCATGCGGATTGTTCAGATTACCGATACTCATCTCAGCCCGTCCAAAGCCCATTTCACAAAAAACTGGCGCCCGCTTGTCGAATGGCTGGAAGATGTTCAACCGGATCTCGTCATCCATACCGGTGATCTGGCTGTTGATGGCGCAGATTTTGACGATGATCTGACCTTCTGTGCTGACTTGCTCGGTGAGCTGAATATGCCGGTGCTCTGTGTGCCCGGTAATCATGATGTCGGCCATCTGCCCTCCTCCCTTCAGCCGGTTAATGATGAACGTCTGGAGCGCTGGCGCGATCTCGTCGGCCCGGACCGCTGGCTGCATGACCAGTCCGGCTGGCGCCTGATCGGCCTCAACAGCCTGCTGATCGGCAGCGGCCATGTGGAAGAAGAAGAACAATTTCAATGGCTGGAAGAGGCGCTGAACGGTGCCTATGGCAAACCTGTAGCTATCTTTGCCCATAAGCCGCTTTTCGTCGATAGTCCTGATGAAGGTGACAGCGGCTATTGGGGTGCCTCTCCGAAAGATCGTAAACGCCTTCTCGATCTGTTCGACGCGTATAATGTCCGCCTTTATGCCAGTGGTCACCTGCACCGCGCATGGGCCGGCCATCATCAGGGTATTTCCCTGATCTGGGGGCCTTCCTCCGGCTTTATCGTCGGCCCGATGGAACGCGACCTGCCGGGCGAGCGTATTGTCGGCGCAGTGATCCATACGCTGAGTGATACAGTCCACAGTGAGATCACCGAACTGACACAGCTGCGCCCGTATCTGCTCGATGATGTGGTGCATGAAGTTTATCCTTCGAGCCATACTGCCGCCATTACCAGCGCCGATGCAACGGAGCAGGCATAATGGCTCATTTCGCGCTGAAGAATATTTCCAAATCCTTTGGCGATCAGCACATTCTTAAAGATGTGACGATTGAAGCCGAAGACGGTGAGTTCATTGCACTGGTCGGGCCTTCCGGTTGCGGAAAAAGCACCATCCTGCGTATCGCCGCAGGGTTAGAACACGCAGATGAGGGGCATATCTGGCTGGGTGAGCGTAACATCACCGCTGCTCATCCCTCCGACCGCAATATCGCAATGGTATTTCAGTCCTATGCACTCTATCCGCATCTGACCACGCGTGAGAATATTGCAGTGCCTCTCGCCATGCGCGATCTGAGCACGATGGAACGCCTGCCACTGATCGGCAACCGGATACCGGGGCAGGCAGCTAAACGTGCCGCCATTCAGCAACAAGTACTGGCAACGGCACAGAGCCTGAAAATCGACCATCTGCTCGACCGCAAGCCTGCACAAATGTCCGGCGGTCAGCGCCAGCGTGTGGCACTGGCGCGCGCCATGGTGCGTCAGCCACAAGTCTTCCTGATGGATGAGCCGCTCTCCAACCTCGATGCCAATTTGCGCGTGCATACCCGTGCCGAGATTGTCGAACTGCATCGCCGCGCCGGTGTGCCAAGTCTTTATGTGACCCATGACCAGTCCGAAGCACTGAGCATGGCCGACCGTGTTGCTGTGATGATCGGCGGCCATCTGCTGCAAATCGATACACCGGCAGAGATTTATAATAATCCGCGCCATATCGAGGTTGCCCGCTTCATCGGCAGTCCGAAAATCAATGTGCTCAATGCCCGTGCCAGCGATCAGGGTATTATCCATTTTGCCGGAAAGCCGATTTTAAATCAGGTCGATATTCACGCCGGTTCTGCACTCAGCGTGGCTATCCGCCCTGAGGATTTGCAAATCCGCCGCTCTAATGACAAGCCTACAGAAAGAACAATCTCGGCTACTGTGGCGCGTATCGAATTTCTCGGCTCCGAAGCACTGGTCTATCTCCATGCTCCAGGCACACAGGAACTACTCACCGCCCGCAGCACACCTGCTTCAGTCGCAGAACTGCAACCGGATATGCCGGTGCATCTGACCTTTGAGCCGAATAAAGCCTTGCTGTTTGATACGGAAGGCCAGCGCCTGCGTAAACTTACTCATACAGTGACCGGTCGCATCAAGGCAGACAGCCATGTCTGACATTGCACAAACCTTCGCCCCTGTTATGACAGCGCGTGAGGCAGCCAATGCGGCACGCAAACGTGAAGAGCGGCTGGCATGGAAACTAATGGCGCCTGCTGTCTCGCTGGTGGTGTTGTTTATTCTGCTGCCGACACTGGCTGTACTCTATCTCAGCTTCACCAATTTTGAACTCGGCTATACGGATTATGAATTTATCGGTCTGGAAAATTATATTGAGCTTTTCAAAGACCGCACCTTCCGTATTTCCCTGCAAAATACTGCTGTTTATACGCTGATTGTTACACCGGTTTCCGTTTTTCTCGGATTAGGCGCAGCCTTGCTGATTGAGAGTGAAACACGCGGCAAAGCGTTTTTCCGAACAGTCTATTTTCTGCCTGTCGCATCGCTGCTGGTTGCCATGGCCACCGTCTGGCAATATCTGCTGCACCCGACAATGGGGCCGGTCAATGCCATGCTCGGCCTGTTAGGGATTGACGGGCCAAACTGGCTCGGCAGTTCCTCAACCGTGCTGCCAAGCCTTGCCATGATCGGCATCTGGCAATCGGTCGGTTTCAATATGGTACTGTTTCTGGCTGGTCTGACCGCCATTCCCCGCGAGCTGTATTCTGCCGCTGAGATGGATGGCGCCAAAAGTGCATGGGAGCGTTTCCGTTTAGTCACCTGGCCGCTGCTCGGCCCCACCACACTTTTTGTCCTGACCATCAGCGTCATCAATTCCGTCAAAGTTTTTGAATCGGTCAAAACCCTCACACAGGGCGGGCCGAACAAGGCTTCTGAAGTGCTGCTGCATACGATCTATCAGGAAGGCTTCGTGTTCCTGCGTGTCGGCTATGCCTCAGCCATGACCGTTATTTTCCTCATGGTGCTGATCGTGATGATGTTGCTGCAATATCGCGTGCTTGACCGCCGCGTGCATTATTAAAAGGCGAAAATCATGTCAGCCTTACGCTTTGTCCGCCTCGGTATTCTGTCTCTCGGTGCGCTGCTGTTTCTCGCACCCTATATCTGGATGCTCTCCACCGCAGCCAAATCGCAATCGGATATTTTCTCGTCCTCGCTCAGTCTTATCCCTCAAAACTGGGCTCTGATTGAGAATATCACCAAAGCCTTTTCCCGTGTGCCAATGGGGCTGCTATTGTTCAATGGTGTGCTGGTCTGCGGTATTATTCTGGTGGTTCAGGTCATTATCGCTATCCCTTGCGCCTATGCCATGGCCAAGCTGCGCTTTCGTGCAGCACAGGTGATGATGAGCGCAGTAATGCTCGGTCTGCTGGTGCCAATCCATGCCACAGCCCTGCCTTTTTATCTTGGTTTTGAACGCACCGGCCTGCTGAACAGCTATTTCGCCATCAGCGCCCCCTTCTTCATCTCGGTGTTCGGCATCTTCCTGTTCCTGCAATTCTTCCGCTCAATGCCCGATGATCTGATCAATGCCGCCCGCCTCGACGGCATGTCGGAAACCGGCATTGTTGCCCGCGTTATTGTGCCGAATGCATGGCCTGCAATTACTGCCTTCGCGATTTTCTCAGTGGTTGCCCACTGGAACGATCTGTTCTGGCCCCTGATCGTAGTGACCGGTATGGAAAAAGCCACGCCGCCGCTGGGTCTGCTCTATTTCCGTGCGGCTGAAGCCGGTGATGACTATGGCGCGCTGATGGCCGCCACGCTGATTATCACGCTGCCCCTTGTTCTTGCCTTTCTTGCCGCGCAGCGCCGCTTCATTGAAGGCATCACCATGACCGGCCTCAAAGGCTGATCCCTCTCCCCTGCAACGCTCTTCCTCCCCGCATTTACGGAGCCCGTAATGACATTTTTCTCCCGCACTCTGACTGCCGCCGCCCTTCTGACCGGCCTGTGCAGCACAGCTCTCGCAGAAACCACGCTCAATGTGCATTATCCGATGCCGGGTTTCTTTCAGGATGTGATGGCCAATATTTCCAAGAAATTCATGGAAGAAAATCCGGACATCAAAATCCACTTCGTCAATCCGTCCGCGACCTATGAAGACGGCATTCAGCTGATTATGCGCCAGAACGGCACCGCTGAACTGCCGGATGTCACCTTTACCGGTCTGAACCGTCTGCGCATTTTGAGTGAACGCAATATCGGCCTTGATCTGAAGCCTCTGATTGAGAAAGAAGCCGATTTTGACAAGCAGGGTTTCACGCAAACTATTCTGAACCTTGCCAAGGTCGGCGACCGTCAGGTTGGTCTGGCTTTCGCCACCTCCAATCCGATCATGTATTATAATGCGGACCTGTTTAAAAAAGTCGGCGAAAATCCGGATACTCCGCCAACGTCATGGGATGATGTCATCCGCATCGGCGGTAAAATCAAAGCGCTGGGCAACGGCGTTCAGGGCATCGATTTCCGCTGGCAGGGCGATGACTGGATGTTCTCTGCGCTGTTATTCGGTGCCGGTGGTCAGATGCTTTCGGATGACGAAAAACAGGTCGCCTTTAACGGCGCTGAGGGTGAAGCCGCATTTAAAACTCTGGATCGCATGGTGAAAGAAGGCGGTCTGCCGGTCTTCACCAAAGAAGCCGGTGAACAGGCCTTTGCGGCCGGTAATGTCGGCTTTGCTTTCCAGACAACCGGTGGCCTGCGCAATACAATCAAAAATGTCGGCGACAAATTCGACATGCGCACAGCCAAGATTCCACTGCTCAATCCGGAAAAAGGCCGCCTGCCAACCGGCGGTAATGCGGTTGTTATCCTGACATCGGACGACGCGAAAATTGAAGCCGCATGGAAATTTGCCAAATTTGCTGCCGGTCCTTACGGCGCATCGGTCGTTGTACCGGGTACCGGCTATGTGCCGAATAATGAGCTGGCCGCCAAGTCCGATGAATATCTCGGAAAATTCTATGACGAAAACCCGCTGTTTAAAGCCGGCCTGAGCCAAATGAACATCATGATCCCTTGGTATGCTTTCCCGGGTTCGAACGGCGTGAAAGTCACCCAGACCATCGTTGATAACCTGTCCCGCGTTGTCGAACAGAAAACAACACCGGAAGAAGCACTGGCAGATACGGCCGATGAAGTGAAAAAGCTGCTGCCACGCCGCTAATGACACCTGAAAAGTCTGAAACCGGCAGTTTTAAACTGCCGGTTTTTTCTTTTGCCCTGTACGCTGTAATGTCGCCAGAGCCACACCGAAAGTGGTCAGCACCATGCCGATGATCTGCACCAGCGTCAGCGTTTCACCGAACAGCAGATAGGCCATAATCGCCGCTGTTCCCGGCACCAGATAAAAGAACGACGCGACTTTTGAGACTTCGCCCTGCCCGATCAGAATCAGCAGCAGCAAAATTGCACCGATCGACAAAACCAGCACCAGCCAGACCATCGCAAACAGTAGCTCACCGGACCAGATCACGGTCTGTGTTTCAAAGCCGAGTGACAACAGGCCGGTCAGAATACCCGCTGCGATATATTGCACGGTCGTACCGGTTTTCAGATCAATTTTCACCGCAAAGCGTTTTTGCCATACCGTACCTATACTGATCGCCATAACCGCAGCCAGCGCCGCACTCAAAGTCGCCGGATTAATACCGCCGGAACTGAGCGAAAATTTCGGCGCAACCACCAGCGCCACACCGCAAAAACCGATCAACAACCCCAGCCATTGGCTCGGCAAGACTGTCTCACGCAAGAAGAGTGCGGCAATCAAAGTGGTAATCAGCGGCTGCAAGCCGGACACCAGCGCTGTCATCCCCGCAGGCAAACCGTGACGCACCGCCCAGAACACGCCGGAGAGATAAATCCCGTGAATGAGACAGCCGACAATTGCCGCATTCACAAGCCCGCGCCTGTCCGGCCAGCGGGCGCCGGTTGCCAGTGCCCAGACCGCCAGAATAATCGCAGCAATGAAAAACCGTGCCGTCATGAACCAGAAAGGCTCGGCATAGGGCATGGCAAAACCGGCACCGATAAAACCGGTTGCCCAGAGAAAGACGAATAGAGCGGGGAAATATTTGACTGGCATGATCTGTATCTGTTTCGAAACAATCTACTCGGCTTATCTCTACTGCCGCGCCGCGCCAAGCGTTAAACGCTTGCCAATCACTTTTGGCTTTGCCATGAAGCATGAATGACACACTCCGATGAAAACAAAACCATCTGCATTTATGTCGATGCCGATGCCTGTCCGGTTAAAAACGAGATCTACAAAGTTGCTGAGCGCCACAGCATCAGAACATTTGTCGTTGCCAACAGCTATATCGCCATTCCCCGTGATGAACCGCTGATTGAACGTGTGATCGTCCCTGCCGGTCTGGATGTTGCCGATGACTGGATTGCCGAGCGGTCACGTGCCGGTTGCATTGTTATCACAGCGGATATTCCTTTGGCGCATCGTGGAGTCACCGCCGGTGCGGTGGTTATCGCACCGGATGGCCGCCTATTCAGCGCCGCCAATATCGGCAATATTCTTGCAACCCGCAATCTGATGGATGAGCTGCGTTCCGCCAATCCGGTGTCTGCCGGTCAGTTTGGGGGCGCAAAACCATTTTCAGCCCGCGACCGTTCCGCATTTCTCTCAGCACTTGATCTCGCAATTGTGCGTCTGAAACGCGACGGCTTCACTGCATAAGCGGATTAACTGGCACGCATCGTTGCTGTTGCCACACCGGCACCGATCAGCAATGTGCCGCCGGTACGGTTGAAGGCACGCAAAATCCGCGAGCTCTTAAACAGTGATCGTGCACGATGCGCTGCAAAAGCGTAGAGAAATGCATTGCTGAAAGACAGCACCAAAAAAGTTGCTTCAAAAATCAGCATCTGCGTCCAGAAATCGCCGTGCCGGTTGAGAAATTGCGGCAGAAACGCCACGAAAAATGTAATGCTTTTCGGATTAAGCGAAGTCACCAGCCACGCATGTGTCAGCATTTTCAATGGTGACACATCTGCTGTTCGCGCTTCCGCCTGCATAGTGGCACCGGAGCGGAATAATTTGATACCAAGCCAGATCAGATAGGCCGCACCCAACCATTTCACGATTGTAAACACGATAGCAGATGTGGCCAGCAGTGCTCCAATGCCAAGCATGGACAGCGTCATGGCGGTAAAATCACCCAGTGCCACACCGGCAGCCATCGGCACAGCTGTGCGCCAGCCCTGCCCTAAGGCATAGGAAACCACCAATAAAATTGTCGGCCCCGGTATCACCAGCAAAACAATTGATGCAGCCGTAAAGGCAAACCAGACATCCAGCTCCATTGGAAAACTCCCCCGAAAAAGTGATCTGAGCAGAATAGTGCCCCTGTGTAAAATCACTTTTCCGGAAAAGTAGATTCGTCCTTAGCGGCGCAAATTCTTTGCAACATTCACCAGATTAACCGCATCCTGCCCTGCCCAATGTGCAGGGCCGTTCATTGCCGCAATCTGACAACCGGTTTCATCAATCAGCAAAGTTACAGGCAGACCAAAAGCCAAACCTCTGCGTTTCAGATCATTAAAAACTGTCAGACTGGCATCGCGATAGAAGCCGAGCTTTTCAACGCCGATTTCATTGAGAAAGTTCTTAGGCTTGGAGATATCACCGGTATCGATATTCAGTGCCACCACTTCAAAGTCGTCACTGCCCTGCTCAGTCTGCAACTTATCCAGCGCAGGCATTTCCTCACGGCAAGGTGCACACCAGCTTGCCCAGAGGTTAACCAGCAGCGTTTTGCCCTTCATATCACCGATGGTGGTTTTAGCACCGTCAGGGGCATCAAATTGTAAATGCGTCAGCAAAGCAGGTTTATCCGATGGCTGCATTGCGGCAACGTCACCGGTTGCAGCAGCCGACAATTTAGCTAACTGCTCCTGATTTAATGCACATTTTGCATCATCTCCGGTGCTTGCTGCGGCATTACTCGCCGTATTCTGTGTCGGAACAACATTGCCAGAAGGCGGTTCCATCACGTATACCGCTATGGCACCGGCCAGAAGTCCGGCGATACCGGCAAACAAAATCATCTTCGGACTGATTGCGCTTTTCGGTTTCGTCTTTTTATTGTCTTCGGCCATTGTATCGTTCTTTTTACTCATAGTTCCGGCTCAGGGCATAAGCGCATGACGACAGAAAAATCCAGCAACCAAATGTGGGGTGGCCGCTTCGCCTCAGGTCCCTCTGCCATTATGGAAGAGATTAATGCTTCGATCGGTTATGACCGCAAGCTCTATGCACAGGACATTGCCGGATCGCTGGCGCATGCTGCCATGCTTGCCAAGACCGGCATCATCTCTGCAGATGATCACAAACAGATCTCCGATGGTCTCAATACCATATTAGCCGAGATCGAAAATGGCAAATTTACCTTCTCGCGTAAGCTTGAAGACATCCATATGAATGTGGAAGCCCGTCTGGCTGATCTGATTGGCGCTCCGGCCGGTCGTTTGCATACCGCACGCTCGCGTAATGATCAGGTCGCTCTCGATTTCCGTCTCTGGGTCAAGAATGAGCTGGAAAAAACCGCTGCCTCGCTGAAAATCCTGATCGAAGCCTTTCTGATCCGCGCAGAAGAGCACGCGGCAACAGTTATGCCGGGCTTCACCCATTTGCAGACCGCACAGCCGGTAACCTTCGGTCATCATTGCATGGCCTATGTGGAAATGTTCGGCCGTGATCTGTCCCGCGTGCGCGATGCGATTGAACGTATGAATGAAAGCCCGCTCGGCGCGGCAGCACTGGCCGGTACCGGTTTCCCGATCGACCGCCACATGACTGCCGAAGCGCTTGGCTTCCGCGAACCGACCCGTAATTCTATCGACAGCGTTTCCGACCGCGACTATGCGCTGGAATTCCTGTCGATCGCTTCGATCTGCGCAACGCATCTGTCGCGCTTAGCAGAAGAAATCGTGATCTGGTCAACCTCGCAGTTCAATTTCATCCGTTTATCTGATGCTTTCTCCACCGGCTCTTCCATTATGCCGCAGAAGAAGAATCCGGACGCAGCTGAACTGGTACGCGCCAAAACCGGCCGTATCACCGGCTCACTGGTCGGCCTGCTGATGGTGATGAAAGGCCTGCCTCTGGCCTATTCCAAAGATATGCAGGAAGACAAAGAAGCTGTTTTTGATGCAGCCGAATCCATTGAGCTGGCACTTGCAGCCATGAGCGGTATGGTTTCCGACCTCACCGTGATTGAAGCCTCGATGAAAAAGGCTGCCGGTTCCGGTTATTCCACTGCGACTGACCTCGCCGACTGGCTGGTGCGTGAGCTTGGCCTGCCATTCCGTGAAGCGCATCACGTGACCGGCCGTGCCGTTGCACTGGCAGAATCGAAGAAGGTTGACCTGTCCAAACTGACACTGGAAGACATGCAGTCGATCCATCCGCAGATTACTGAAGCCGTCTTCGGTTTCCTCACTGTGGATAAATCTGTGAAAAGCCGCCAGTCTTTCGGTGGCACTGCACCGCAGGAAGTGCGTCGTCAGATCAAATACTGGAAAAAACGCCTGATTAAGGCCTGATCTGTCCGGCTGAGAATAAACGGAACCGTAATACGGTTCCGTTTTCCATTTCTTCAAAGATTTGTGTTCGCATCTGAACAGTTTGCGTTAGTCTGCAATTCAGTTAAAACTGTGCGCTCATACATACGGCTTTCCGGCCAAACACCAATTTCAGGATATATTTGATGAATAGCCGCGTATTCATGACCTCTGTGATTATGCTTGTTGCCGTTGGCAGCATTGTAACCGGCTGCGGACGTCGCGGCGCGCTGGAAGCGCCTGCTAATGCTACTGTGCATGACGACTGGCGCAAACAAGATCAAAAAGCTGTCGAAGAAAAACCATTTATTCTGGATAAGCTGATTTAAACGCATTGCCAGAAAAGTGGGAACCGGATTTTTAATGCCAGAGTCCGATACAAGACCTGTTCTTAAAGCTGACAGCAAGCTCTATCGCCTGCGGGTCAAAGCGGCGCTGGTCTTATGCTTTGAGCGCCTGTGGCCGCTTCTGCTACCTGTTTTGCTGTTACTTGCGCTGTCGGCAAGCCTGGCATGGCTTGGCCTGTTCCAGATGATGCCGCGCTGGCTACATCTCACGGTTCTCACAGTTTTTGCTCTCGCGTTTCTCTACAGCCTGTTTCGTTTTCACCGCTTTCGTTTGCCGGATGATCAGACGATCAACAGCCGGATTGAACGTGAAAACGGTCTGCAGCACAGCCCGCTGCAAATCAATGATGACCAGCTTGCCGGACAAAGCGACGATCCGCTGGCACAGGCGCTCTGGCTGGAACATCGCAAGCGCATGGCGGCTCTCACCGGGCGTTTGCACGGTTTTCTGCCCCATCCGGCTATTCCGCAACGCGACCCCTATGCTCTTCGCGCCGTGGTCATTTTGCTGTTTGCTGCAACTGCGGCTTATTCTGTCAGTCCGCTTTCAGGAAAAGTCAGCGATTTATGGACGCCACCGGCAGGCTTTGCAGGGCCGGAAGGCCGCATTGATGCATGGATCACTCCGCCCGCTTATACCGGCAAAGCGCCCGTCTTTTTAAGTGCCGTCACAACAGAGAGCAAACCTCTCGATGTACCGCAAGGCAGCATTCTCAGTGTGCAAATCAGCGGCAGTTCCCGCAATCAGCTGACCCTGACCGGTCAGGACGGCAAATCCTATCCGGTTGAGGCCAAACCCGAATCTGGTGCGACAGCCAATAGTGCGAATTTTGAATTACCGCTGAGCAAATCCGTTACCGCACAGTTGCAGGCAGGATCGCGTCAACAGGCATGGCAGTTTAATATCACGCCGGACACAGCCCCTGTCGTCGAATTTACCCGTCATCCGACCTATGCGCTCAATGGTACGCTGGAGCTCCACTATAAAGTGAGTGATGATTACGGTGTCACCAAGTTACAGTCTGACATCAGGCTGCTGGAGCAGCCGGAAGCAGCCGGTCAGTCACTGACCGGTGCGCCGGAATTACGGCTGACATTGCCGAAACGCGGTAGAAACAATACGGATGAAATCACCGCGCTTCAGGATCTGACCATGCATCCGTGGGCGGGCAAATATGTCTCCCTGCAAATTCAGGCGACAGATGACGCCGGACAGACAGGCACAAGTAAAGAAATCCGCTTTGTGCTGCCACAGCGCCCGTTTGTTAATCCGCTTGCGCGTGCCGTTGCCGAGCAGCGTCAGACACTGGCACTGGACAGCAATCAGAAAACCTCTGTTATCCAGATGCTGGATGCGCTGACCATGCATCCGCAAACCACCATTGCCAATATCAGCCACTATCTGGGTCTGCGCTCAGTGCGGGAGCGCCTGAAACTGGCACGCAATGATGCGGATTTGCATGAGATTATTGATTATATGTGGAATGTGGCGCGTGGGATCGAAGACGGTCAGCTTTCCGATGCGGAAAAAGCGCTGCGTGCGGCACAGGAAGCACTCAGTCAGGCTTTGCAGAACAATGCCGGTCCTGAGGAAATCGCCCGTCTGACGCAAGAACTGCGCGAAGCCATGAACCGGTACTTAAACGAAATGGCACGCCGTCAGCAAAACAATCCAAACCAGAATGCGCAAAATAATCCGAATGTCCGTGTGCTCAGCCAGCGTGACATTGACCGGATGATGCAGCAGATTGAAGATCTGGCACGTTCCGGCAATCATGCAGAAGCACAGCGAATGCTACAGCAGTTGCAGGAAATGCTGAACAATCTGCAACCGGGGCAAAGCGCCCAACAAGGTCAGGGACAAGGCCAAGGCCAAGGTCAGGGACAGGGCAATGGTGCGCAAGAGCAGCTTAATAAGCTGGGCGACCTGATGCGCCGTCAGCAGGAGCTGATGAACGAGACTTTCAAGCTCGACCAGCAACTGACGGAAACCGACGATTATAATTATGACGGTGAAGGCGAACAGAGCCAGAAAAACGGCAGCTCACAACAAGAGACCGAACAGGCGCTCAAAGACTTGCAACAACAGCAGCGCGATTTGCAAAGTGAGCTGAACAAGCTGACTGACGAGCTGAAAAAGCAAGGTCTGGAATCCTCCAAGGAAATGGATCAGGCACAAAACTCCATGGATCGTGCCGGTCGCTCTCTTGGTAATGCTGAAAGCGGAAAGGCTACAGATCAGCAGGCCGAAGCACTGGATGCCCTACGCCGCGGTGCCCGTTCCATGATGCAGCAATTGCAAGAGGCACAGGGGCAAGGCGATGGTCAGGGACAGCAAAATGGTGAAGCCCGCGACCCGCTTGGGCGCGAAACCGGTCAGGGTAGTTCCGATGGTAAAGGCACGCAGCTGCCGAACCAGATTGATATTCAGAAAGCGCGGCGCATTCTCGACGCAATCCGCAAAAAGCTTGGCGATGCTTTAAGCCCGCAGCAGGAAAAAGAGTATCTGGAACGTTTGCTGCAGCGCGATCAATGATGAATAATAAAAAAGCCGCTCATCTGCATGAGCGGCTTTTTTTAAAAACATATATCCGATGCGGATTATTTCGGCTCATCCATGACGCGACCGACATAAGGCAGCTGACGGAAAGAATGCGCGACATCCATGCCGTAACCGACAACGAAATAATCAGGGCATTCGAAAGCGGTGAAATCCGCATAGAGATCAAGCTTACGGTGTCCCGGCTTGTCCAGAAGTACGGCAATACTGACGCTGCGCGCACCACGCGACATCATCAGTTCGCGGACAAAGTTCAGCGTCTTGCCGGATTCAAGAATATCATCAATCAGCAGAACATCACGGCCTTCAACTTCACTGTCGATATCGCGAACGAGGCGAATATCGCCGCCCTTCGTGCCTGCGCCATAGCTGGATACGGTGATGAATTCCACATCCGGCTCAACACCGGCATCGTGCATAGCGCGGATCAAATCCGCTGCAAAAATAAATGAGCCTTTGAGAATTGAAACCGCCAGCGGTCGCTCCAGCTTACGCTCAGCAATTTTTTGTGCCAGTTCACGATTGCGCTCAGCAATCTGCTCCGCACTGAAAAGGACTTCAATATTTCTGCCACCTACATTAGGCATAAACACGTCTCCGGTCTTTATCCGATTATACCGAAATAGTTCCGGCAAGAAAAAAGTAGCTGTTACAGCACTACGCCCTTGGCTGAAAGGGCAGTTTTACATTATTTGCCTTTGTTGCGTATCAAATCTGCGTTTTTGATGGTTATACACAACCGGCCTGCAGAGATGGCATCACAAAATTTCTATTCTTTTTTCAACCTCAAAATGCCAAACTTGCATGCAGATTAACGCGAGATTAACCACATCAGTCAATGGTCGGCAATCATAAGACGCTGAGCAAAAACAATCGGGAAACTGGACAGTGATTCGTTTTGAAAATGTAGGGTTACGCTACGGTATGGGATCGGAAATCCTGCGGGATGTTTCCTTTCATATTCCGCCGCGCTCCTTTCAGTTTCTCACCGGCCCGTCCGGTGCAGGTAAAACATCGCTGATGCGCCTGCTGTTTATGGCACTGAAACCGACACGCGGCCTGATCAGCATTTTTGGCAAAGATATCTCCACAATGGACCGCAGCGAAATTCCGCTGCTGCGCCGCCGTATCGGCATCGTCTTTCAGGATTTTCGCCTGCTCGACCACATGACCACCTATGAAAATGTAGCACTGCCTCTACGCGTGCGCGGCAAGGAAGAAGCAACCTATCGCCACGAAGTGCAGGAACTGATGCAGTGGGTCGGGCTGGGTGATCGTATGCATGTTCTGCCGCCGGTATTGTCCGGCGGTGAAAAGCAGCGTGCAGCAATTGCACGCGCGCTGATTGATCAGCCGGAAATTCTGCTGGCAGATGAGCCGACCGGTAACGTTGACCCGCCGCTGGCGCGCCGTTTGCTGCGCCTGTTTGCTGAGCTTAACCGCTCCGGTACCGCCGTTATCATCGCCACTCACGATCTGACTCTGATGGATCAGGTTGATGCACGCCGCATGATTCTGGATCAGGGAAGGCTGGATATTTATGGCTGACCTGCGCGCAACGATTGATCATTATTACGGAATTTTTCTGGAGCTGCTCGGCAAGCGCAAACGTGAAAAGCGCGGGCCGACGCCGATTGTGCCTCCGGTCAGTGTTTCCGGTACGACGCTGATCACGGTGATCGCCATCATGACCTTTCTCGCCTGTCTCACGATTGGCGGGGTCAGTCTGGTGCGCACCTCCGCTGCCCAATGGCAAAGCCAGATTTCACGTGAGGCAACAATCCAGATCCGCCCTGTAGAGGGGCAGGACATGGAGGCGGCTCTTGCACAGGCAGGCCGGATCGCATCCGGTTTTGCCGGTGTGACCGGTACAAGCATTGTTGACCGTGCCGCCACAGCCCGTCTGCTTGAACCGTGGCTTGGCACCGGTCTGGATATTGACGAATTGCCGGTGCCGCGCCTTGTCGTCGTCACCATTGACGAGCAAAACCCGCCGGATTTTGAAACACTGCGCTCTGAGTTGCAAAAAAACATTCCGGGCGCGAGCTTTGATGATCACCGTACATGGGTCGATCGTCTGGTCTCTATGGCTCATACAACAGTGCTGATTGGCATGGGCGTTTTGTTCCTGATGCTGTCCGCAACCGTACTGACGGTTATTTTCGCCACACGCGGTGCGATGGCCGGTAACAGCCATATTATTGAAGTACTGCATTTTATCGGTGCTGAAGCCCGTTTTGTTGCCCGTGAATTTGAATGGCACTTCTTTCGTACGGCGCTCAAAGGTGCATGTTTTGGCGGGGCTGCGGCCTTGCTGGTGTTCCTGATGATTTCATGGTGGACATCGCACAATCTGGCAACACCGGAAGGTGATCAGGCAGCAGCAATGTTTGGCAGTTTCGCGATTACGCGTGAAGGCTATATCGGCATCGCTGCCACCATTATCATTGTCAGCATTCTCACTATGCTTACAAGTCGCCTCACAGTTATCCGGCAGCTCAAAGACATGGACAGTATCAGCGGCAGTAAGGATTAAAATCTGCTCGACCTAACCTGCTGTGTTTTCTAAAAAAGCAAGCTCAGACGGTTCCCTCTGCCGCCCGAACTACTCTATACTGAAAGACTGATTTGCGCTGACTATGCTAATCTGAGTTGATACGAATTTATAAACAGGCCCGACGGCAATGCATGTGCAACACAAAGCTTCTGACCCTGCAGATCACATCCGGCAGGATGCTGCACAACCGGCAGAAACTGCCGGTCAGAATGCCCGTGAGCAGCGTTCAGAAAAGGGTACTATCCGACATTGGCTGAAACGCCTGCGTCGCCGTATTCCGCCCGTAGCCGTCGTGATGTTTGCATTGATCGTCGCTCTGGGCATCGGCTTTATCATTTTCAGTGAACATGTCAGTAATTTAGAAGCACCGGCTTCTGATCAGAGAGCCGATGCGATTATTGTCCTCACCGGCGGTAAGGCTCGTATTGAAGTCGCATTAGAACTGCTGGCTGAAAAGCGCGGTGAACGTCTGCTGATCAGCGGCGTACATCCTTCAACAAAGCGCGAAGCCCTGCAGCGGATTACCGGCGCTGATGCCGCGCTCTTTGCCTGCTGCGTTGATCTTGACCGTTCTGCACTCAATACTATCGGCAATGCGGTTGAGAGCGCCAAATGGATCAGGCAGCATAATTACAAGCGCATTTTCATTGTGACCAATAATTATCACATGCCACGCTCTATTCTGGAATTGTCACGCCATATTCCGGATGTTGAACTGATCCCCTATCCGGTCATAAACAGTGATCTGAAAAATAACTGGATGCATCAGGGCGATACGCTGCGCGTACTCTTCACCGAATATATCAAATATACCGGCGCTCTTGCCCATATCAGCCTTGTTCAGGGCAGCTAAAATCAAAGCGCAGGTTCACACCGCGCATGTCCGGAATTGATAAGCGTCCGGTTTTCTTCTATTTGAAGTACCGCTCCGTTTAAAACAGAGTGATTTACCTGTCATGCACCCATAAAAGGCTGATACAAGATATGATCATAGCCATCCGGTCAGTGCTGTTTAATCTGGCATTCTATATCAGCCTGATCATCCAGATGATTCTGTTTCTCCCGCTCACATTGCTGCTACCGCGCAAAAAAGCATGGATCGTTCCTAAATTCTGGGCGCGCTCCAATCTTTTCCTGCAAAAATATATTGCAGGCACCGATTTTGTGGTCGAAGGCGCAGAAAACCTGCCGGAGGGCGCTTATATTTGCGCACCAAAGCACCAGTCTTTCTGGGATGTCTATGCCTTCTTATCCTACATACCGGATCCGGTTTATATCCTGAAGCGCGATCTGATGCGCATTCCGCTGTTCGGCTGGTATCTGAAAAAGATGAAAATGATTCCGGTTGATCGCGGAACAGGGATCAAAGCCCTGCATTCCATTTCCGGAGGCACGCAGGAAGCAATCGCAGACGGTCGCCAGATCATGATCTATCCGGAAGGTACGCGCCGTGCACCGGGTGCACCACCAGCCTATAAATACGGCATAGTTCATCTCTATATGAATCTCGGCCTGCCGGTTGTGCCTATTGCGCATAATGCCGGTCTGTACTGGCCGCGCCGCAAATTCATGCGCTATCCGGGCACGGTACGTTGCCGCATTCTGCCGCCGATTGAACCGGGGCTGGATAAAGAGACCTTTTTACAGCGTTTGATTGAAGCCACAGAAACCGCTTGCGATGAGTTTCTCGTACAGGCCTCGCAAGATAAAAATCCGCCACCGATGCCCGCCACCGCCAAAGCTCGCCTTGCCGAGTTGAAAGCACAGCAGAGCAACACCACTGAGACGGTAGCCGAAACGACACCCAGAGCCTGATCATGTTGCAAATTTCACGGACATGACAATAAGCCGCTTTATATGAAATTGCGTTTTTGTTGCACGGTTCCACGAAAACCGATATCAGAACGCCAAATGAAAGGACACGCCTATGAATATTGATGCCATTTCCATCGGCTCCAACCCTCCTGAAGACGTTAACGTCATCATCGAAGTACCGGTCGGCGGCCATCCGATTAAATATGAGATGGACAAAGAATCCGGCGCTCTTATGGTTGACCGCTTCCTCTATACTCCGATGACCTATCCGGGCAATTACGGTTTCGTACCGCACACATTGTCCGAGGACGGCGATCCGATTGACGTTCTGGTTTGCAATACTCGTCCGCTGATCCCGGGCTGCGTGATCAATGTTCGCCCGATCGGCGTGCTGATCATGGAAGACAATGCCGGTAAAGACGAGAAAATCATTGCCGTTCCGACTCCAAAGCTGACCCGTCGTTATGAAAAAGTTCATAACTACACTGATCTGCCGGAAATCACCCTGCAGCAGATTGCTCACTTCTTTGAACATTATAAAGATCTGGAGCCAGGCAAATGGGTGAAAATCGGTGACTGGGGCGATGAAGATTACGCACGTAAATTCATCGTTGAAGCGATCGAACGCGCTAAAAACGCTAAATAATTGCTATATGGCCAGTCTCCCAAGTGGCCATATTCAAGCAGCGAATAAAAAACCCGCTTTTCAGCGGGTTTTTTATTATCAATTACAGGGGTTTGTTCCGAACGACGGATAACCGCTGTTACACACAGGGATTAGCTGAGCAAAACCGGCGCCAGTGTCGTCCACATGAACTGGCGAATGAAATAGATCGCCAGCAGCAACACGATCGGCGAAATATCAATGCCACCGAGATCCGGCAGGATTTTACGGATCGGACGTAATACCGGTTCTGTCACTTTGTAGAGAAACTCCCCGATTGAAGCGACAAAACGGTTGCGGGAATTGACCACATTGAAAGCATACAACCAGGAAAACACCGCACTGGCAATGATGATCCAGGTATAAATATCCAGCGCCAGATCAACGGTGCGCAAAACTGCGAGCATAAATGTCTCCTACTTAATCGGGCTTATTCGGTGCCGTCAATACAGCACAGGGTAAGACACATTTAAACAGCGACCATGTCAATCACAAGATCACAGACCGGAAAAAGTCAGTCTTATAGCAGTTCCAGCACAGCTTCTAACAATTCATCGCGGATATCCATCATCTGCAAATGCTGCACAGTATTGATGACATAATCACAATTCGGCCCCGCCTGCCCCTTTGCCTGTCCGACCACAGAGGCCATAGCCTGTGCGCTCAATCCACCAGCATATTGCACATGCAGCGGGTCTGCCACATAGACCAAGGCTTCAATCCGGCGGCCGTCTGCGAGTTCTACCGGTAAATATTTTTCAACATAAACGCCGCTGACCTGTTCACGTTCGCGCAAATAATCCAGCACCGGCGCCTTATGACCGGCAGCAACCCGGAAAGCCTGCCCATGACAAAAACCTCCGCTGTTCAGCCCCAGCACCAGCCCTGGTGCTTCCGGTGTGCCGCGATAGACATGTGAATAAATACAAAGCGAGCGGCTGAACCCGTGCAACAGTGCCGGCAGATTTTCCGCACTGTCAAAACCCGGCCGCCACATCAGCGACCCATAGCCAAAAACCCAAAGATCCGTGCTGCTGTCGGCCATTGTATTCTGCAACACAGTATCCGCTTGAAATCTCTGCTCTAAGGTCATTTGTTTGCTTTTGCTTGTCTCTTCAAATTCATATAATGCATGAATGAATATCGGGGAACAGTGTACACGCTGCACCCTGTCTTTCCCAACAGGCAAACACTTTTCGGATCAAATTTTAATTAGAAAAATGTACTGCTTTAGGGCTGATATCTGCAAACAATACCGCGCAGCATCATGGCAGAGCGGAATTGTGATAAAAATGATTATAAAAGAGTTCTTCTGCCCTGTCAGCAGAGTGCCCTTTGAAATCCGAGAGGCATGGTTATGGTAGCGAAATCGCGTCCATCCCCGCAAAGCTCAAAACGTATGACCAAGGGCATCCTGATTGCCTTGTCTGTCGTCGTTTTATACACAGCGGGCTGGTTCTATCTGGCATCTTTGGCCAAAGACCGCGTCAGTGCGGAATTGGCGAAGATAGCACGACAGGAAGAGATTCTGGAATGTCAGTCGCTTTCAGCGCGCGGCTATCCGTTCTCGATGTATGTCAGCTGCGCCGGCTTTAATTACCGCGATCAGAACCAGACACTGAATGCAGCAACCAGCGCAGTTGATGTTGGTGTGTCTCTCTTCTCTTTCCGTACCGTTAAGACGCAGCTCACAGGACCTGCCGCCATTGCTCTGTCCGGTGCTGACCCGATCAAAGCAAACTGGAACAGACTGCAAGCCTCAGCACAATTAGACGGCCGCTCTGCACAGGATATCAGCCTCAGCGCTGAAGAGCTGCGCCTGCAAAGCGTTAAGCCAGATGCAGATGCTGACGCTCCGGCGATCTCCCTGCTGGAACTGCAATTTGATCTGAATAGTCTCGAAGAGCCGTTGAAGCTTAAGATGACATTTGATGATCTGCGCCTCACCGGCAAGACACCGCTGGCAGCGCTCCCTGAACTGGACGGCCTGATTGATATCAGCTCTCCGGCAAGTCTGGCATCATTCAAAGAGCCGGATGAAAATGGCAGCGTCTTGCGCGGCAAAGCCCTGCAACTCAATCAGGTGCTGTTTCTGCTGCCCTCCGGCGCAAGTATCAGCCTCAATGGCCCTGTAACCGTTGATGATGAAGGCCTGACCAATGCCGACCTGAAAATCCGCCTGACCAATATGCCGGCACTGGGTCAAAGTTTGCAGGCAGCTTTTCCGGATCAGGTTAAAAATATCAACACTGTGATTTTTGCTCTCGGTTCCATGCCTAAAGATGAGTCCGGCGCCACGATCGTTCCTGTTCTGATCAAAGAAGGTAAGATAAGCGCAGGCTTTATCCCGCTGGGACGTGTACCGCGCCTTTAATGCAAAAAACCCGCCGAAATGGCGGGTTTTTCATTTTCATATAGTGCAACACAAAATCTGAATCAAAAAGCGATAGACCGCAGCGAAATTGGTAATTTCGAGAACCGGAGCGCAGTGTACTTAAATGTACATGAGCACCGGAAGCGCAGAAATTGCCATTTGCAGCCAGGTATAGCGTCTTTTAGATCAGATTTTAGGCTTGCTTGCAGCTTCGCTTATTTTGTTGGCTTGCTTGCAGCTTCACGGCCAAAGTTCGGCGCATCCACTTCCTGACCGGCATCAATAATACCACGGCGGATGGCACGGGTACGTGTAAACAGGTCAAACAAAGCATCGCCGTCACTCCAGCGGATTGCCCTCTGCAAGGAAGCCAGATCTTCCGAGAAACGCCCCAGCATTTCCAGAATAGCATCCTTATTATGCAGGCAGACGTCACGCCACATCGTCGGATCGGATGCCGCCAGACGGGTAAAGTCACGGAAACCGGAAGCGGAATATTTGATGACTTCCGACTCCGTTACCTTCTCCAGATCATTGGCCGTACCAACAATGTTATAGGCAATGATATGTGGCAGATGCGAAACGATTGCCAGCACCAGATCATGATGCTGCGGGTCCATCTGGTCTGTTTTGGAGCCACAGGCTTCCCAGAACGCATTGAGCTTTGCCAGCTCAGTGGCATCTGTGTCTGGCAGCGGTGTGAGAATACACCAGCGATTGATAAACAGATCAGCAAAACCCGCATCCGGCCCTGAATATTCTGTACCGGCAATCGGGTGCCCCGGAATGAAATGCACATTCGCCGGCAATTCCGGCTGCATCTGCGTAATCACTGAGCCTTTGGTAGAGCCCACATCGGTGACAATTGCACCGGGTTTCAGGCTGCCCGCAATCTGACGGGCAACCAGACCGGACGAGCCGACAGGCACAGACACGATCACCAGGTCGGCATCCTGCACCGCAACGGCATTATCCGTGGTGTAGCTGTCGCCCAGCCCCAGTTCTTCAGCGCGTTTCAGCGTTTCCGGACTGCGTGTGGCAATAGCAATATGACCGGCCAGACCCTCACGGCGAATGACACGAGCCAGCGACGAACCGATCAGACCAATACCGATCAGCGCAATTTTATTAAAATGAATATCAGACATATCAGGACTTCAAAAATTCTGTAAGAGCGGCAATCACGCCGCGATTCGCTTCTTCCGAGCCGATGCTCATCCGCAGGGCTTCAGGAAAGCCATAGGATGTCACACGACGCAGAATATATCCTTTGGACTGCAGATACTCGTCGGCTTTGGCAGCAGACTTGTTCTGTGTGTCAGGGAAATGCACCAGCAGGAAGTTGGTAACCGATGGCGTCACCTTCAGACCGAGTTTGGTGAACTCGTCTGTCAGCCACTGCGCCCATTCTGCGTTGTAAGCACACGCCTTCTGCACATGCTCGCGGTCACGGATCGCCGCAGTACCGGCAGCAATCGCCGCGCTGTTCATGTTGAAAGGTCCGCGAATACGGTTCACCGCATCAGTGACGTGCAAAGGTGCATACATCCAGCCGATACGCAAAGCAGGCAGCCCGTGGATCTTCGAGAATGTGCGGGTCATCACCACATTATCGCTCGCAGAGACCAGCGCCACACCGGCTTCATAATCGTTCTTACGCACATATTCCGCATAGGCCGCATCCAGCACCAGCAGAACATGCGGCGGCAAACCGGCATGCAGGCGCTTCACTTCCTCAAACGGCACATAAGTACCGGTCGGATTGCCCGGATTGGTGATGAAAACAACTTTGGTCTTGTCTGTGACGGCGGCAAGCACCGCATCCACATCAATCACTGTGTCGTTTTCTTTTACGATAACCGGCTTTGCACCGGCAGCAAGTGTCTGGATTTTATAAACCAGAAAGCCGTGATCGGTGAAAATCGCCTCGTCACCCGGTGCCAGATAGGTCTGGCACAACAGGCCGAGCAGCTCATCAGAGCCGTTACCGCAAAGAATGTTCTCAATATTCAGACCCTGCGTTTCCGCAATCGCCTGACGCAAAGCGGTAACTTCACCGTCCGGATAAGAGCTTAGATAATGATCGGTTGCACGATAGGCTTCAACGGCATGAGGGCTTGCACCCAGCGGGCTTTCATTGGCAGACAGCTTGTGGATCTTGGCAACACCCTGAACGGTGGCTTTACCAGGAACATAAGCAGCAATATCCATGACGCCGGCTTTAGGTGTCGGGCGTTGAGCTTTCGCGAAATCGTTCATCATTCTTATCCAATATTAAGAGCCTGTATTGTTGAAAGTGAGTATTCTTGAAACAACATACCGGATCATAAATACCGGCAAGAAAAATCCGGTAATATCTCCGATATGCGATTTGACCCTAGCGGCATAAACCGCATCGCAGAACAAGTCGAGAGAAACCTTAGCTTTAAGGAGCGCTGAGCTGAAGTTGCGGCGATTTCAGTTTTAAAATTGCACTAGATTCTTTACTTTATAACCATATCATGCCCATTAAGTTGATCCGACTTCATGGTGCTATGTTCCGGCAGCGCCACAGATTCAAAAGCATGCGTATTTTATGACCCTATCCGCTGAAACCACCGCCCCGTCAGATAGCCGTAATCAGGAAGCCGTTCAGCCGAACAGCCCTGTGGTTTATTTTGGTGAGGACAAGCCTCTGCAACTCGATAGCGGCTCTGTTCTGAGCCCGTTTCAGCTCGCCTATCAGTCCTATGGCACACTCAATGCCGATAAAAGCAACGCAATTCTGATCTGTCATGCCCTGACCGGCGATCAGCATGTGGCCAACACCAATCCGCTCACCGGCAAAGAAGGCTGGTGGACGTCGCTTGTCGGCCCCGGCAAACCAATTGATACTGACCGCTATTTCGTGCTCTGCTCCAATGTGATCGGCAGCTGCATGGGTTCAACTGGTCCTGCATCCGTCAATCCGGCAACCGGAAAACCCTATGCGCTTGATCTGCCAATTATCACCATCGGTGATATGGTGCGGGCACAGGCGATGCTGGTGGAACATTTCGGTATTGAACAATTGCTGGCCGTAGTCGGCGGTTCTGTCGGCGGCATGCAGGTTCTGCAATGGGCATCGAGCTATCCGGACAAGGTTTTCTCTGCTGTGGTACTGGCCAGCGGGGCACGCTTGTCTGCGCAGAATATCGCCTTTAATGAAGTCGGCCGTCAAGCTGTGATGGCTGATCCGCTCTGGCTCAACGGACAATATCTGACCCAATCCGATACCGTGCCGCGCAAAGGCCTGTCTGTTGCCCGTATGGCGGCGCATATCACCTATTTGTCAGAAGCAGCCTTACACCGCAAATTCGGTCGTAATCTGCAGGATCGTCCGAATATTACTTTCGGGTTTGAAGCTGACTTCCAGATTGAGAGCTATCTGCGCCATCAGGGCAATAGTTTCGTTGACCGTTTTGACGCCAATTCATACCTCTATCTGACCCGTGCCATGGACTATTTTGACATGGCAGCAGAGCATAACGGTTTGCTCGCCTCTGCATTTACCGGCACCAAAACCCGCTTCTTTGTCGCCTCTTTCTCCAGTGACTGGTTGTTCCCGACCTCTGAGAGCCGCTTGGTCGTCCATGCGCTCAATGCAGCCGGTGCTTCCGTATCCTTTGTCGAGATTGAAACCGATCGCGGCCATGATGCCTTTCTGCTTGATGAGCCTGTCCTGTTCTCAACAGTAGACGGTTTCATCCGCTCCGCAGCCCGCGCGAAAGGTCTGTAATCCCATGACTGATACGAAAGCCGGAACCGGCGATACGACACTTTTCGCGCAGAATGCCACGGAAAACCTGCATATCCATAACCGCGTCGATTTCGACATTATCGCATCGCTGGTGCGTCCGGGCACACGCGTACTGGATGTCGGTTGCAGCGATGGCGAATTGCTGCAATTGCTGCGTGATACACGAAATGTCGACGGGCGCGGTGTTGAACTGTCGCAAAGCGGTGTGAACCAGTGTCTGATGCGCGGCCTGTCGGTGATCCAAGGCGATGCCGATCGTGATCTGGTCTATTATCCGGATTCCAGTTTTGACTATGTGGTGCTGTCACAGACTTTGCAGGCCACGCTCAATCCGAAAAAAGTACTAAGCGAATTGCTACGTATTGGTGAGCGCGCCATCGTCTCCATCCCGAATTTCGGTTATTGGCGTGTACGCGGCTCATTGCTGTTTCGCGGTCGCATGCCGGTGACCAAAGAACTGCCGTTCAGCTGGTATGACACGCCGAATATTCACTTTTGCACAATCCGCGATTTTGTGGACATGACGGAAGAAGTCGGTGCGACTGTGGAAGATGCCGTGGCATTGAACCGTAACGGCGAGCGCATGCCATTTAACCTGCCATGGGGCATGTGGAACCTGCTCGGCCAGCAGGCTGTGTTTCTGCTGAAGCGCTAAACAGGCTTCCTGCTCCGAATTATTTGGCGGAGCGCTCACGAGGGTCGTGAATTGTCACCTTTACCGGTTGCTGGCGTGCCGTTCCCTGCGGCGTCAGCACCGGCACGAAAACGCGTCGTGACGAGCGCTTGAGTACGGGTAGCCCCTGATAAAGACGCTTATGCGCCTCTCCGATCATCACGCCACCAAAGAGCGGCCAAAGACGGGTGCCCACACTCTCAATCAAGCCGGACGATTGTTGCAGCCAACGCCAGCGTGTAGGCGGCACATGCAATGCATTAACAAGTTTGCCCGGTGTGAAATTCGCTTCCCTAAAAGCCTGCAGCAATTGTCCTCGGCTGAAGGGGCGACCGCTGCCGAAAGGTGTGTGCTCCATCCGTGCCCAGACGCCACGGCGGTTCGGTACAACGACAATCAGCTGGCCATTCGGCGACAAAACACGCCAAATTTCTTTCAGGGTCTCCGAGCTGCTTTCTGAAAATTCAAGCGTATGCACCAGCAGAATACGGTCAACAGAACTGTCCGGCAAAGGCAGTTCCTCATCATATACCAATGCAGTGCTCAATGCCTGATCATGCGGCCAGCCGGTTGCGCCCTGCCTTGCAGGCATAAAAGCAAAAGCACGTTCCGCACGGGATGCGAAATGATTGAGATAAGGCAGCGTATAACCAATGCCGACAAGCCGCTCCTGCGGCATCGGCAACCATAAAGGATCCAGTGCAGAAGTAATGACCGAAGCCGCTAATTTACCCAGAGCCGTTGCGTAAAATGATTGCAGCTCAATAATATCCAGATGCATCATTTATCCTGAAACAATAAAAGCAATCTCAAATGCACTTCACTGGCGTGAATACCGGCATTCCGGCCTTCGCTATTGCCAGCAGCCGAGATTTTTGCCTTTGAGATTATGGGAGTCGATTTCCATAATCAGCGCCGGATCCTGACGCATCAGCGAATAATAAGCGCGCTGCTTCAGATTGATTTTCTGCCAGCCGGCGCATTCTTTCGGCAATTCCACTTGTTCAATCGTGACTTTTTCAGTCCATGCGGTCGCTGTTCCTGTGCAGCCCGCCAGCAAAGCGATCAGAGGCAGACACAACAACCTGACATTAAAACCCTGTCGGCGCTCAAACATAAACATCAAAACCGGCACTCCGGAAACCGTTGCAATTTTATACCGGGATTTCAAAGAACGTCAGACTACGCTCTTTATCCAAGCCTGACGGTACAACACTTTAAAACACGGTAACAGTGCGAAAACAACAATCCTGATGATAATCACATTATCCGCATATTGCAAAATTGATATCAAAGTAAAATCTAAATAAGCATAAATTAAAATAAATTCATGCATTTTATAAATAATATTACTTAATACATAATATAGAAAATTAAATAATATAATTACAAAATATATATTCAAAAAATGTCTTTAAATAAAAATAAAAAAGCAGCATAGTTAAGTTGCATACTGATTTTATACATTTATTTCCATCAACACTTACGGGAATGCACATGCAAAACACTCCCTCTATGATGAATAAATTATCAGCAGAATGTTTCGGAACTTTCTGGCTGGTCTTCGGTGGCTGCGGCAGTGCCGTTCTTGCAGCTGCTTTTCCTGAACTGGGCATCGGCTTTGCCGGTGTTGCTCTCGCCTTCGGTCTAACAGTGCTGACAATGGCTTATGCCGTAGGCGGCATTTCCGGCGGGCATTTCAATCCCGCCGTTACGCTCGGCCTCACTCTGGGCGGGCGCTTCGAAGCGAAAGACCTCATTCCATACTGGATCGCGCAACTGGTCGGCGGCATTCTCGCCGCAGCCATTCTGTTTTTCATTGCCAGCGGCAAGGCCGATTTCACTGCAGGCGGCTTCGCCTCAAACGGCTACGGAGACCTGTCTCCGGGCAAATACAGCCTTGGCGCAGCTCTTGCCATTGAAGTGGTGCTGACAGCCTTCTTCCTGATTATTATTCTCGGCTCCACCTCGTCACGGGCACCCGCCGGTTTTGCACCGATTGCCATCGGCCTCGGACTGACATTGATCCACCTGATCTCAATTCCGGTGACCAATACTTCCGTTAATCCGGCGCGCTCCACGGCAGCAGCCCTGTTTGCAGATACTGCTGCAATCAGCCAGCTCTGGTTGTTCTGGGTTGCTCCGCTGATCGGCGCAGCACTTGGCGCCATCATCTGGAAGAGCCTGCTCAACAAGGATTGAGATACAACTAATAAAAAAGGCCGTCTTTGACGGCCTTTAACATTTACGCATCAAAGATTCTGACAGCCATCATTCAGCTTTTTCAACCTCAGTGCTATTTTGCGCCTCAGCTTTTGGCAAAGATGCCAATGCGTCGCGCATTGATTGTGCGCGTTCAGCGACGCGTAATTTCAAGCCGATACGTTGTTGCTGATCAACGCCGATCAGCTCCGCGATCCGCCACATAATATTATCTTCAATCTCACCGACATCCCCGTCAGCATAGACCATTTCCCACAGCACTTCGATAAAGTGCAAGCGTGCAGGCACATCCAGATGCCGCTTCAAAACACTGGTAAAACGGTAGAGATCAATTGATTCCTGATCAGCTGCTTCTGCGGCCTTAATCAGTGCCTGCAAATCATCACCTTGCAGATCATAGGCTTGCGAAAGCAAATCAGACAGGCGTTTGCGCTCTTTTTCATGCTGCTCGCCATCCGCTTCAATCACATGAAACATCAGGGCTGCTGCAGCCAGACGCGGATCTTCATCAGAGAATGTTTGCTTTTTCTTAGCGGAATCCAAGCCCGGTAATTCTTTGAAAAAACTGATCAGACGCTCAAACATACATACTCCAGTGCCTATACCCAGCCCGTAACAGGCCTGACCATAGTGTACACATAGTGGAGAGCCAAGCGCAGAGCCGTGTTTTGCAGTCTTCGCAGGTACTAAACTTTCGCAGAGTCACCAAGCAGCAACAAAAAGCCGGTTTTTGGCCTGTATTCCAGATAAAATACCGATCAGAAGAGACGGAATTTCTCATCCTTGCGAGGCTGTTCCTTTGTATCCGCAGGCACACCCGGATCATCGACGATCAGATTATGCTGAATATCTTGCTTTTTAGCCTTGTCCGGCTGGCTTTTCTGTACAGCCTGCAGTGCAGGATTATCTGTCACTTCATCCAGGATTGTCACTTTAGCTTTTAGTAAATCACTCTTTGCTTTTTGTGGTTCGGCTTTTGGTGCAACCGGTTTTTCTGGCTCTGGTTCGACAGATATAACCTCGGCATCATCCGTATCCAAACGGAATGCCGGTTCATCCGTACTATAATCCTCAGCCTCATTGCGAACATAACTGACGGGCAGGAACTCTCCCTCCAGATCATTCCCATCCAGAACCGGCGCTGCATCGCCGCTCATTGCTGTCAGCGGCACCTTCCACTCAAAAGCATTCAACCGTCCTGTTACCGGAGAAGCCGGAGCCCATTGTGCAGATACCACGCCATCAGCAGTCCATGCCGGATCACGCGGTGCTTTAACAGCCTGAGCCAGCCATTCCCGCACACGCCCCTGATCTCCGGTCTGTGCTTCTTCAATATCAGCCATCAGCAAATAGGCGCTTTCACGCGGGGCAGACTTCAATGCCGCTTCAGCACTTTCCCGTGCCAGTGTCAGCTCTCCGGCATCCAGTGCTGCGCGGGCAACAACCAGCGCAGATTCCACATGATGATTGCGCAGACTGGCAAGATGACGGGCTTTTTTCAGACGATCCAGCGCCGTGTCTCCGGAACGGCCGTGAATATAAGCATCCGCGATTTCCGGATGCGGTTCGCGCTTCCACACAGTTTCCAGCAAGCGGTTGCCTTTGCGGATATGACCGTCGCGCAGATAGCAACGCGCAGCGATCAAAGCAGCCGGTATCAGTTCTGGCTCCAGCTTATAGGCTTCTGTCGCCGCCTCACGGGATGCAGCGGCATCCGTATCGAAACTCTTCATCGCCTGTGCCGTCAGCAACACCGCACGGTTACGTTTGAGCATATCACGGGCTGTTTTGCCGTCTTTGCCATAAGGGATCGTAGCTTTTCGTGCCTCCAATACCCGCAAAGCCCCCTGAACATCGCCCTGCAACACCTTATGTCCCAGAACGGCATTGCTTGCCCATTCCAGTTGCGGCGCCATCGTGCTGGCTTCCTGTGCATATTGGAATGCGGCTTCCTGCACACCTTCACGACTGGCCTCAAGGTAAAGACCGCGCAAACCCAATAACTTGGTTTCCGGATCGGCAATCATTTCCTCAAAATAACGACGCAAATCTTCCTTGCGCCCTTCCAGCAAAGCAGTCTGGGCATCGAGCAGACGGATCAACGGCTCCTGATCAACGCTGAGCAATTTGGAAGCTTGTTTGCTCATACGCCGCGCGGCCTCTGCATCACCTGCACCGGCTGCAATCAAACCTGTTGAAAGCGACTGATAACCACGATCGCGTTTGCGTGCACGGAAATGGCGCTGCAAAATATACGGCGAACGCACCAGATTTTTGACGATCCACCACAGCAGCATGGCGCAGGCAATCGCTGCAACAACCATACTGGCAGCCGTCATCAGAGAAATATTGTGCCGCTCTCCGGCAAAGGTGAAGACCAGATCACCCGGACGATCTGCGAGCCAGCCAAACCCCAGCCCCAGCGCTGCCACAACAACAAGAAACAGGATTACCCGTATCATACCGTTCTCCTTTTCTTGTTTCGCTTATTGCGCAGCCGGTTTTGTCTCAGAGACTTGCGTCGAAGCAGCAATCAGCTGCGCAAGCAGTGCATCCGCATCACGCCGCGCACTCAACGCATTATAAAAATCCTGACCAACCTGCTTGGCAGCTTCCGGTAATTGTGCCCATTCGGTGATTGCGCGCTGCACATCACCATTTTGCAAAGCAAATTCAATCCGTGCAGTCACCGGTCCGACACCGGAACCAGCTACATCACCGATCGGCCGCGAACGCACCAGATTTTTGGCACTGCCCACCAGCTGATCCCAAACACCTGCATCTGTTGCAGGTTTATTCACTGCGGCAACCATATCATCCGCGAGTGCTGAGAACTGCGTATTCAGCTGGCTTAATGTCGGAATGCCGCTTTCTGCGAGTGCATCCAGTCCTGCGGCAGAGCCCGCCTGTGCAGGCAACAAGGATTTATAGGTCTGCAATTCATTGGCATAAGAACCGCCACGATCAATCGCGGTTTTCAATGCATTAGCGGCAATGATAACGGCCATATCCGGCTGCGAAGCCTGTCCGTCAATTTTTGTCTGCAAGGCAGCCAGCTGCTCTTTCAGCGCATTGACCGCATCACCATCGGTGTTCAGAGCGGCATTCGCCTGCTCGGCCTGCGAACCAATGGTATTAAGCTTAGCTTCCATCGTATTCAGACGTTCCGTCAGGCTATTGACCAGCGCATCATCTGCCGGTTGTGCCCGCCCTGCCAGTGCTTTCAACTGTTCCTGCAAGGCTGCCACATCTGCCCGAATGGCCTCATCATCCGCTGCGGGCACCGGACTGGCTCTCATCATCTCATTCAAATGTTTTTGAGCTTCTGCTGCATTTTTCTCCGCCACTTCCAGACGCGCCAATAAGTCAGCATCCGGTTTGGCATCCGCCTGCATGGCAGCGAGCTGTTGTTTGAGATCAGCAATTTGCGCATTCACATCCTGCGCTGCAACATCCGCTCCATTGTTTTGCCCTGCAAGCGGCATCAAACCTGTCCATTGCAGCGCAGCAACACCTGCAAGCGCAATCACACCACCGGTCAGTCCTGCGAGCCATGGCGAAGCCGTTTTTTTCGTCTGCGGAGCGGAACTGGCGGCATTATTCATGGTTTTTCCCGATGCATATGGATTGGGGCCGGTAACACCGGCAGAAGAAGCCGGACGTGATGTTGCCTGTGCCGACTGAGAGTGTACCGGCGAGGCGGTTTTTGTTTCAGCTTGCGGCTTGGACGATGGCGGTGCGGAAGATTTTGCAGCTGTCTGTGCAGCTGGTTTCGGATCACCTACCGGCTCTGCATCTGGCACAATTTTATCTGCAGTTTTAGAGGCAGACTTCCCGACAGGTTTCACATCAGACGGATCAAGATCGATCACTACCGGTTTGCGGGTTGTCTTGCTGTGACGCGACACTGTGGATTTAGCCATAAGCCCTCTCGCAGTAATTTATTTCTCTTACACGCTGCTGCAACCTAAATGACTGTATTAAACAAATGGTTGCATAATTTTGTCAAATCAATGCCAGCAGGTGCAATAAAGCATCTTCATCCGGCGTTTCGCTGATCTGCACGCGCGCGCTGCAATCCGCTGGTAATTCTGCAGCAATCCGCTGCGAAAGACAAAAAATATATTTTGCGCTCCGGATAAACGCGCCCTGTGCCTGCTCATTTAATGCCACAAACTGCTTAGCGGCAACCGCAGAATAGAGCAAAATGACATCGCTATGCCCTGCGTCTGAAATCCGGCTTAACTCAGCGTCACTATAGGTTACAGGGCGGGTGTCATAGGTTTCAGCCACTGTCAGCTGAATATCAGCGGCGCTCAGTTGCGCTTCAAAATCTGGACGCCTGATTTTTCCGGTTAAATACAGTACATGGCTGCCCGCCGGCATCGCAGCAGCCACATGGCGCCCCAGATGCAGCCCCCAGCCATCACCGGCATAAATCGCCTCAAAACCACATTGTTTCGCGACAGAAGCGGTTTTCTCGCCAACCGCATAAACCTGCAAATGCCGGTACGGCTTCAACAGGTTTGGTTCAATATGGCGCAAGGCGTTGGCACTGGTCACGGCAACGGCATCAAAATTACGCTGTGGTAATGATATACCCGTTGCCACAGTCTCACTCACCGGCAGACAAACCGGCTGATAACCGGCAGCTTCAAGCTTTGCTGCGGTCAGAGCGGCATCCGGTTGCGGGCGTGTGACCAGAACCCTGCGCATTGTTTAAGCCCAGCTGGTGAAGAAATCAGAACCGGCCTCTGCACGGATACGCTCGGCAGCCTCGGTTCCCAGAGCGCTGGCATCCGCAGCCGCGCCTTCAATCGCCACACGATGCAGGCGTGAACCATCCGGTGTCAGAATCATACCGGCGAAAGAAACACGACCATCCTTGACCTCAGCCAGTCCGGCAATCGGCGTGCGGCAGGAACCATCAAGACGCGCCAGAAACGCCCGTTCACAGGCCAGACGCACAAATGTCTCTTCATGGTTCAAAGGCTTGAGCAGCGCATCAATAAGCGCATCGTTCACACGGCTCTCAATAGTGATTGCGCCCTGCCCCGGAGCCGGTAAAAACCGCTCCGTATCCATCAGCTCAGTCACCACATGCTCAAGACCAAGGCGCTTCAATCCTGCAAAAGCAAGGAAGGTGCCATCGACCTGCCCCTCTTCAAGTTTGCGCAAACGGGAATTTACATTGCCGCGAAAAGTAATGACATTCAGATCCGGGCGGATATGGCGGATTTGTGCCTGACGGCGCAGGCTGGATGAGCCAACTGTTGCGCCCTGCGGCAGATCGGTCAGTTTTGCACTGGTCTTACCGACAAAAGCATCACGCGGATCTTCACGCTCCAGATAGGTGGAAAGATGCAGGCCTTCAGGCAGCACGGTCGGCATATCTTTGGTGGAATGCACAGCAATATCAATGCGTCCCTGCAACAGCGCATCTTCAATCTCTTGCGTAAACAAGCCTTTGCCGCCAATTTCCGACAAAGACCGGTCCTGAATGCGATCACCCTGCGTGGACATCGGTACGATTTCAACATCCGCTTCGCTTAAACCATGCGCAGCCATCAGGCGTGTGCGTGTTTCTTCTGCTTGTGCCAGTGCCAAAGCACTGGAACGTGTTCCGATTTTTAAACGTGGTGTTTGCATCTGGCTCTGTCCGTGATACGCGAATTCATAAGCTTCTCTAACTGCCTTTCGCCTCAGGAGCAAATTCGTGACTGTAATATCATGAATATAATGCCTATATCCGGTACAAGACAGAAAGATCAGCAAAATTTGGTTATTAAACGCATTGTTCTCAGGTAAAACCGCACTGCAATCTTGCCTGAACTGCTTTATGAATACGGGTCTAATCGCTTATGCGCGTGCTTGGAATAGAGACAAGTTGCGACGAAACAGCCGCAGCTATCATTGAACGCTTTGAGAATGAACAAGGCGAGGTGTCTTCGCGCATCCTGTCCAATGTTGTTCTGAGCCAGATTGCCGAGCACGAACCCTATGGCGGCGTGGTGCCGGAAATTGCTGCACGCGCCCATGTTGAAGCCCTCGACGGACTGATCGCCAAAGCGCTCGCCGATGCGGATATGAGCATTAACGATGTGGATGCTATCGCCGCCACCGCTGGCCCCGGTCTGATCGGCGGGTTGATTGTCGGCCTGATGACCGCAAAAGCCATGGCCTTTGCCGCAGACAAACCTTTCTATGCCGTCAATCATCTCGAAGGCCATGCTCTGACAGCGCGACTGACCGACGGACTGCCTTTCCCTTATCTGCTGCTGCTTGTATCCGGCGGTCATACGCAGGTTATTCTCGTGCACGGCCTCGGCCACTATGAGCGTCTCGGTACCACAATTGACGATGCGCTGGGCGAGGCTTTTGACAAAACCGCCAAACTGCTGGGTTTGCCTTATCCCGGCGGCCCTGCCGTTGAACAGGCAGCCTTGAACGGCGATGCCTCACGCTTTGAACTGCCCCGCCCGCTGAAGGGTGAAGCGCGGCTGGATTTCTCTTTCTCCGGTCTCAAGACCGCTGTACGCCAGACCGCAACCCAGCTTGTACCGCTGAGTGATCAGGATGTCGCGGATATTTGCGCCTCATTTCAGACGGCTGTTGCCGATACGCTGAATGACCGCGTGAAGCGCTCCCTGAATAAATTTCTTGAAACCTATCCGGATAAAGAAAAGCCGACACTCGTCGTTGCCGGTGGTGTTGCCGCCAATAAAGTGCTGCGCAAAGGCCTTGAAACACTGTGTGAGAAACACGGCTTCGACTTCCTCGCACCGCCGCATATTCTGTGCACAGACAATGCAGCCATGATCGCATGGGCAGGCGCAGAACATGCTGCGCGCACAGAGCCGGATAATCTGGATTTTGCACCGCGCTCGCGCTGGCCGCTGGACAGTACAGCAGCGCCATTGATCGGTTTTGGCCGCAGAGGGGCAAAGGCATGAGCAAGAAGATCGTTATTCTCGGTGGCGGCGCATGGGGAACAGCTTTGGGCTGCATGGCCGCACAAAACGGCCATGAGGTCATGCTCTATGCCCGCGATCAGGCAACAGTCGACGAGATCAACCACAAGCATCGCAACAGCCGCTATCTTGGCGATATCATCTTGCATGATAATCTGCGTGCCACCAGTGATGCAGCCGCCGCGCTGAACAATGCCGATACGGTTCTGGCCGTTATCCCTGCGCAATCCATGGCTGCCGCGCTGCAAGAGCTGAAACCGCTCATTCCGGATGATTGCCCCGTTGTGCTTTGCGCAAAAGGCATAGAACGCTCCACCGGACGACTGATGTCGCAGATCATTGCGGATATTTTGCCGGATCATCCGATTGCAGCGCTTTCGGGCCCAAGCTTCGCCAGCGATGTTGCCCGAGGCTTTCCGACTGCTGTGACGATTGCCTGTGAAAATATTGCTATTGCTGATGATCTCGCCGCCCAGTTTTCCGGCAGCACCTTCCGTTGCTATTCCTCCGACGATCTGACCGGTGTAGAAATCGGCGGCGCGTTGAAAAATGTGATTGCCGTGGCAGCCGGTGCCACGATCGGCAAAGGTTTAGGTGCTTCTGCACAAGCCGCACTGGTCACCCGCGCATTTGCAGAACTACGCCGTATTGCGCTAGCCTTTGGCGGACGGCCTGAAACCCTGATGGGATTATCCGGTCTGGGCGATCTGATGCTGTCCTGCTCCTCACCGCAATCACGCAATTACTCCTACGGACTGGCACTTGGACGCGGTGAACCACTGGAAGGTCTGCTACTGGCCGAAGGTGTGGCAACTGCGCCGGTAATCGCCGAACTTTGCGCCCAACGCCAGATTTACGCACCGGTTATCAGCACCATTGCAGCCCTGCTCAATGGCAGCATCACCATTGATGCGGCTGTGACCGGATTGCTGTCCCGCCCTTTGAAAAACGAAGATTAGGAACCTGACCTCATGCTATTCGCTATTCTCTGCAATGACAAAGCCGATCATCTGCAACTGCGTCTTGATACCCGCCCTGCCCATCTCGATTATCTGAAAAGCCTCGGCGACAAGATCAAATTCGGCGGCCCTTTCCTGAGCGAAGCAGACCAGAAGCCGACCGGTAGCATGTTGATGGTTGAAGCAGAAACCATTGAAGATGCCAAAGCCATTGCCGCTGCTGATCCTTACGCATTGGCAGGTCTGTTTGAAAATGTCACTGTGCGCCCTTGGAACTGGGTCATCAACAAACCTGCTTAATAAATTTGGCCTGCTGAATAAATCCGGAGAAAATTGTGGCATATTGGCTGTTTAAATCTGAACCATTCAAATGGTCGTGGGAAATGCAAAAAGCCAAAGGCGCTGTCGGCGAACAGTGGGATGGCGTACGCAATTATCAGGCACGCAATAATATGCGCGCTATGGAACTTGGCGATAAAGCTTTTTTCTATCACTCCAATGAAGGGCTGGAAGTTGTCGGCATTGTCGAAGTCTGCGCTCTGGCGCATCCGGACAGCACAACGGACGACCATCGCTGGGAATGTGTGGATATCCGCGCTGTCTGCGATATGCCAAAGCCGGTGACACTGAAAGATGTCAAAGCCAATCCGCTGTTGAGCGATATGGCGCTGGTCACATCCATGCGTCTTTCCGTGCAACCGGTTAAGCTAGACGAATGGATCGAAGTCTGCCGGATGGGCGGATTAGACCACACAAAAATCTGAGATCATAAAAATGCAGAACGCAACCCAAACCATATTTAGGAAGCGTTCTGCTTTTGCAGTCGCTTATCCGCTGCTTGATCCGGAGCGCCTATGCCCCTCCTGATCCCCGATGCGACACGCGCAACGCAATTTATCCTTGCCAATACCGGTATTCACCATCCGCCCCATGTGGCGGAAATCGCGCTTCATCTCGCTGATGAGGCACATGATCTTTGGCATAAGACCGAAGAAGAACTTTCCGAAATCGGATTACCGCCCCCTTACTGGGCTTTTGCATGGGCAGGCGGTCAGGGTGTTGCCCGCTATATTCTCGATCATCCGCAGGCAGTGCAAAACAAACGCATACTGGATTTTGCCTCCGGTTCCGGCTTGGTCGGCATTGCCGCCCTTCTGAACGGTGCAAATTCTGTAACCGCCAATGATATTGATCCCTTTGCCCGCCACGCCATCAGCCTGAACAGTGTTTTGAACAAAGTATCCTGCGACTTCAGCGATGCTGATCTGATCGGACAGGATGTCAGCGCCTCTTTTGATGTGCTGCTCGCCGGTGATGTCTTTTACGACAAACCGCTGGCCGACCGGCTGATCGTCTGGTTTGATATGCTGGCCGCCAAAGGTGTGCAGATTATTGTCGGCGATCCCGGACGCTCTTATCTGCCAAGGCACCGGCTGACTGAGCTCGACGTTTATTTCGTGCCGGTCACCCGCGCACTGGAAGATGCAGACGTTAAGCGCACCACCGTCTGGCGTTATGGTGAAACAGAAAAGGCGTAGCAAACAGCTACGCCTGATTTGTGCCTGTGCAGCGCCCACATAGCGTTTTGCACTTCTCTTAGATTTGTCACTCAGCTTGTGTCTTACTATGTCGCTTCGCAACATACCTAGACATAGCGCTTCGCATGTTTTTTAGTTTCGTCGCTCCGCGTATGTTTGAATATGTATTACAGCATATTCAAACATAGCGCTTCGCTCCGGCAACACACATCACCACAACACATGCCACCAGCATCATCGCTACACTTACAGGTTCGCCCAGCACAAAGGCTGCCAGCGCAAGACCGAAAAACGGCTGCAACAATTGCAACTGCCCCACCCCTGCCGCACCACCGAGCGCCAGCCCGTGATACCAGAAGAAAAAGCCAATCAGCATACTGAACAGCGACACATAGCCCACACTCAGCCAGGCCGGTGCTTCAATGCCCGCAAAGCTGTCCGGACGCAGCGCAATCGTCAGCACCAGCATCAGCGGCAATGCCAGTACCAGCGCCCAGCAGATCACCTGCCAACCACCGATGGAACGCGACAGACGTGCACCTTCCGCATAACCATAACCACAAACAATAATCGACAGCAGCATCATCACATTGCCGAAGAGCGAGAACTCACCACCGGCCTGATCTTTCGCCAATGCGAAAAATGCAACTGCTGCGCTACCCGCCAGTGAAAATGCCCAGAAGCGCCATTGCGGATTGCTGGCACCACGCAACACGGCGAAAACAGCCGTACTCAGCGGCAACAGGCCAATGAAAACAATCGCATGAGCCGAAGTCACATATTGCAATGCCAGCGCCGTAAACAGCGGAAAACCAACCACAACCCCGCCCGATACCAATGCGAGTGAAATCAGCTCTGAAGGTGTCGGCAGTTTTTCACGAAATGTCAGCAGCAATGCCCCGCCAAGAATACCGGCAATGGTTGCCCGCAGCACTGTCAGGAAAACCGGATCAATCTGTAATACCGCCAAACGGGTCGCCGGAAGAGAACCGCTAAAGATCACAACACCGATAAAGCCGCTTATCCAGCCTGCGCTTTGGCTGCTTGTCTGATTACTCATTTTTATAAATTCTCGATATTCATTGCATATTTTACAATAAATATTGATACAAAGACAAAAGTGTCAGATACAGTTCCAGTACAATTTTATCAAACTGTACTGCTCAAATCAGGAATACAGATGATGCATGAGTCCGGATACCAATATCCAGATCCGGCGAACACAGCAGACGATACAACCGGTCAGCTGTCTGTCAGCCAGGAAATTCTGGAAGCGACAACACTGGTTGAAAAGGTCATGACCATCATCCGTGACCGGATCAATGCGATGAGCCTGATGCCCGGTGCCCGCCTGCCATCGATCCGCCGCTTGTCGGAAACCATGTCGGTCTCCAAATCCACCGTCGTCGAGGCCTATGACCGGCTGGTCGCTGAAGGCATTATTCAGGCGCGCCGGGGTGCCGGATTTTATGTCGCCGAAAAAAACCACTTCCTGCCCATCACCACGGATTTTAAAGAAATCCGTGACCGCAACATCAATCCCTATTGGGTGATGCGCCAGTCATTCAGCAATCATGAAACGCCATTCAGACCGGGTTGCGGGTGGTTGCCGCAAGACTGGTTGCCGGAAGAGTCTATCCGCCGTGCCCTGCGCCAGATTGCCCGTAGTCCGTCATCCAACATCTCTGATTATGAAGAGCCGCTTGGTCTGTTACCGCTGCGCCAGCTATTGAGTACGCGCTTGCGGGAGCAAGGCGTGATTGCTGCCCCTGCACAAATTCTGATAACAGATTCCGGCACGAATGCGCTGGATCTGATCTGCCGCACCTTTATCCGTGCCAGCGATACAGTGCTGATTGATGATCCCTGCTATTTCAATTTCAGAGGATTATTGCTGGCTCAAGGTATCCAGCTCATCGGCGTCCCGTATACTCCGCAAGGCCCTGATCTCGAGCACTTCGCGCAATTATGCGCGCAACATCGCCCCAAGCTCTATATCTGCAATTCCGGTATCCACAATCCGACCGGCGCGACGATCCAGCCAGCAACGGCACATCGCCTGCTGAAACTGGCAGAACAGCACGATTTGATTCTGATTGAAGACAATATTTTTGCTGACTTCCACGCGAACCCGCCACCGCTTTTGGCCGAACTTGATGGGCTGGAGCGGGTTATTCACATCGGCAGCTTTTCAAAATCACTGTCTGCGGCAGTGCGCAGCGGCTATATCGCTACCCGTCCTGACTGGCTGGAAATGATCACAGATATGAAACTGGCAACCAGCTTCGCCAGCAATGCGCTATCCTCGCAGATCATCTATCAATTGCTCACCGATGGCAGCTATCGCAGCCATATTGAAAAAATCCGCGTGCGGCTGGCAGAATGCCAGAGACGAACACGGCAGAAGCTGCTCAATGCCGGTTTCAAACTCTGGTGCGAACCGGTTGGCGGCCTCTTTCTCTGGGCGGAACTCCCGGATGATTTACCCGAAGGTGTGGACAGCGATGTGATTTCCAAACGGGCATTGGATCACAATATTGTCCTCGCACCCGGTAATATTTTCAGTCAGTCCCAGAGTTGCGGACGGTTCATGCGTTTCAATGTGGCACAATCCGTTCATCCGAAAATCTTCGAAACGCTCAAAGAGATTATGTATCAGCCTGTTGAATAAGCCAGGGCTGATCACCACTGTAACAGAATAAAGAATCAACACGGTGCACAGATGTTCACGCTCATCTTTGTATCGTCCCGACATCGGTTAACGATACAAACCTGCATTAAGAGTGCAATTTATAAGGTAAATTTTGTTTCATCTGAGCTCTCTTTAGTTTTTGTTCGTTAAATGTCATAAATCACCCATCCTGCTGATATTCAGCTCCTGTTTTTACAACCGAATGAGGCAGATATGATCGCCCATACACTTCTGATCGTTGATGATGATGAAGATCTGCGTTCCATCCTGATCGACCAGCTGTCACTACACCCTGAGTTTCAGATCCTGCAGGAAGATACTGCCGGCAAAGCTATTCAGACTGCACGGGCCAATAATATCAGCCTGCTGATTATGGATGTCGGCCTGCCGGATATGGATGGCCGCGATGCGGTTAAACAGCTGCGCGCCAGTGGTTTCACAGCGCCTATCATCATGCTGACCGGCCACGACACCGATTGCGACACTATTCTCGGCTTTGAATCAGGCGCCAATGATTATGTGACCAAGCCGTTCCGCTTTGCGGTGCTGCTTGCCCGTATCCGTGCACAGCTGCGCCAGCATGAACAAAGCGAAGACGCGACGTTCATCGTTGGCCCTTACACATTCAAACCAAGCCAGAAGCTGCTACTGGATCAGAAAGGCGATAAAATCCGCCTGACTGAAAAAGAAGCAGCTATTATCAAATTCCTGTACCGCGCCGGTGGCGTGGTCGGACGCGATATATTGCTGGAAGAGGTTTGGGGCTATAATTCCGGTGTTACCACCCATACGCTGGAAACTCACGTCTATCGCCTGCGCCAGAAAATTGAACCGGATCCGTCAAATGCCAGCCTGCTGGTCACCGAAAGCGGCGGCTACAAGCTAGTTCCTTAATCCGGACGGCCTGTCAAAAGGCATCACACAAATACAAATTCAGGGAGAAACGGACGCCGTTTTTCCCTGAAGCCGTGATAAAAACAAAAAGATAGCGCGGTTTTAATTATTTTATTTTAAATTAAGACCGCCCTATCAAAAACTTTAGATATTTTTGGGTATTTTAGGGTACTGCATAATTCTCCCAAATCAGAAAAATGCGGGAAACAGGATTATGTTGAAGAAAGAGGCAAATGGCACTCGATGATGACATTCAGTTCCTGAGCACGATCGGCCTGTTCGAGGCCTTCTCGGCTCAGCACCTGCGGCTGCTTGCCTTTGGCGCAGAACGCATGGTTCTGCGTACCGGCAGAGAACTGTTTCAGGAAGGTCAGAGCGCTGATTGCGCCTATATTGTCGTCAGCGGCAGCATTACTCTTTTTCATCACAGCAAACAGGGACGCATCAACTTGCACTCCATCAGCACCGGTGCTGTGCTTGGTGAAATGGCGCTGATCGCCCAGAGCAACCGTCTGACCGGCGCTGTGGCCGATACGGAAACTGAAGTGATCCGTCTCAGCCGCGCGATCTTCCATCGTATTTTGGAAGAATATCCGGAACTTGCTGCCTCTCTTTATCAGCATATCAGTAATAATCTGATAGAGATGGTCGAGCAGATCGACAAGCTGTCCTCGCGCTTTTCAGATTAGAGCGCTGTGCGCCCCTAAGACACTCTAATCAGAGAGATTAATCCGGCGTGTAATGCCAATCGCATTTAAGAACACCTCGTCATGACTGGTGATCAGCAGAGCGCCCTGATAGGCATTCAACGCAGTTTCTACCGATTGCAGGGCAACAATATCCAGATGGTTTGTCGGTTCATCAAGAATGAGCAATTCCGGTGCATGGACACCGCCCAAAACACAAGCCAGACCTGCACGCAATTTTTCACCACCACTTAACTCGGCAACGTTCTGCAAAGCAGCATCAGCGCGAAACATGAAGCGGGCAAGTGCCGCACGACAATCATTATCCGATGCCTTCGGATGAATGCGTTTAAAATTGTCACTGATATTCAGCGCCGGATCGAGCAGACTCACATGCTGATCCAGCATGGCGTAATCGACATACCATTGCACTGTTCCCTGCTGAGGCGTCAGTTTCCCTGCCAGCAGATGCAGTAAGCTTGTTTTGCCCGAACCATTACGCCCGCATAAAGCAATGCGCTCCGGCCCCGTGATCTGCAAAGACAAGTTCTGAAATACCGGTTTGTCCGCATGATAGGCGAATGTAAGATTATCTGCGGTCAAAACGGTTTTTGTCGCTGGCAGACTGACAGCGCCGATATTAAAATTTTGCGGGATAAGGCGCTCAATTTTACTCTGCGCTTCACTCAGTGCCTGCTGACCGCTTTCGGCCTGTTTTAGGGCAAGCAGATTGTTCCGCCCGCCGGTTGCCTGCGCACGGTCAGCCTTGGCATCCAGTAGCAGCTTGCTCTGCCCCGCACTAAAGCGCGATTTTTTACCGGCAGAATCACGTTTTTCCTGCCGCTCTTTAATCAAACGCGCCTGTTTTTCAGCTTGCTTAACCGAGGTTTCCGCAACAGCCAGATCGTGCTGCGCTGCTGCCAGTTCTTCAGCCTTGCGCGCCTCATAAAAATCCCAGTTACCGCCATAGGTAGAGACACCAATTGGTGTCAGCTCCACAATCCGGTCCATCTCGCGCAATAATGTGCGGTCATGGCTGACCACCAGCGCCCCGCCACGCCAGTTACGCAACAGCTGCAACACAGCCTCACGCCCCTGTGCATCCAGATTATTGGTCGGCTCATCCAGTAAGATCAGATCAGCTTCCTGAAAAATCAGTGCAGCCAGCGCGGCACGGGTCTTTTGTCCGCCGCTGAGAGTATCCAGCATCGTTTGCGGATTGAGATCAGGCAAACCCATTTTCGCCAGCGCATCATCAATACGTGTCTCTAATGTCCAGTCTGCCTCAGCCAGATCTTCACCACTGCCCTCACCGGCCAGAATCCGTGCTTGTGCTGTCAGTTGTTCGGTAACGCCAAACAAATCCGCGACAGTTTCATGCCTTTCATCAGCAATCTGATGCAGAAAACCGAGTTTGCCATGAGCGGTCAAAGAGCCGCCTGCCGGTGGTATTTCACCGGCAATAATACGCAGCAAAGTAGACTTACCTGTACCGTTACGCCCGATCAGACCGGTACGTTCACGCGACAAATGCAGAGAAAGATTTTGGAAAAGATTGCGCCCGTCAGGCGTTTGGGCAACAAGGTTGTGAAGTGTGAAAAGAGTTATCAAGAGCAGCATCCATTGAAACAACAAAAACATCAGTCAGGAAAAACTGTGCTGTCTGCTTCATTGATCTGAACTCCTGAAATTACACTTCTGACCGGCATCAATAGCCGGTAACATTTATTTAAACAAGCATCGTGGCTATTTCAAGCCACGATGCTCTTTATAGCATTTCAGGCAAAAGTGGGAACCGATTTTGCGCCGGATAATGCGTAAAAACAAATAATTACAGTGGTTCCAACGCTTCAGGCTTAACTGGAACCCCTGTAAGTTTTAGTCGAGATCAAAACGGGCAATAACCGGCACGTGATCGGAAGGACGCTCCCAACCACGGGCATCCCGCAAAATCTGCAAATCTTTCATATGCTGCTCAAGATCTTTCGAACCCCAGATATGATCCAAACGGCGCCCGCGATCCGCAGCATTCCAATCTTTGGCGCGGTAGCTCCACCATGTATAGATTTTCTGATCCGCAGGGATCATCTGGCGCATCAGATCGCTCCAGCCGCCTTTGACGCGCAAATCTTCCAGCGTTTCGGTTTCAACAGGTGTATGGCTGACGATCTTGAGCATCTGTTTATGCGACCAGACATCATTTTCCAGTGGCGCAATATTCAGATCACCCACGAGAATAGAAGACAAACCATCGCCGCGATCTGCCGTGACAGCGCGCATTTCTTCCAGAAAATTCAGCTTATGCGCAAATTTCGGATTGATCGAAACATCCGGCTCATCACCACCGGCAGGCACATAAAAATTATGAATACGAATGGATTTGCCACCGGCCTGCACAACACTGCTCAGGTGACGACAATCGCCCATATCGCAAAAACCAATCACTTCGGTGTTTTCCATTGGTCTACGCGACAGTGTGGCTACGCCGTGATAGCCTTTCTGACCGCTGATCGCGATATGCTCATAACCGGCCTCGCGCAGAGCTTGCAGCGGAAACTGATTATCAGGGCATTTGGTTTCCTGAAGGCACAAGACATCAGGGGCATATTTTCCAAGAAAATCAAGAACCAGCGGCAAACGAAGACGAACGGAGTTGATGTTCCAGGTTGCGACGGAAAAACTCATTAAACTGCTCAACGGCTGAAGGATAAAAGAACAAGACGGTGCGGTTCACCAATGTGTACTCACCATAAGCCGCTTATACAGGATGTGCAAATACCGGATAAATAAAAAATGCCGCGCCGGTTACGGCGCGACATTTACAAAAATCCGGTATTTCACAATCAACGGGTTTTGCGTTTCATTGCCATGCGCTGATAGTCAATTTTGAACATATTATCCGTGAACCGCACGCCCTTTTGCACGTTAAAGATCATAACTGTGGTGTCCTGGCGCTGGGCATCCGTAATCGTCCACTGTTTCAGTTCAGCAGTCTTAGGATCAAACATCAGGGCAATAGTGGCATCAGCGAAAACCGCCTTGTCACCCAGAACCATTGTCAGGGCATCCGGCTCGTTTTTCAAACCGCGCAAACGACCGCCACCCAGATCAACATGATCACTCAGCAGCAGCTTCAGCGGTGTTTTGGACAAAGGATAAAGATCCCACGTATCTAGTTTCTTATTATTCACCACCACGGATTCACCGTCGGAAATCACTGTAATCGGCGATTTGTCGTAGTTAAAACGGATTTTACCCGGACGCTCAATGTAGAATTTACCGCCGGTCTGATCACCCTTCGGACCAAACTGTACAAACTCACCGGTCATGGTTTTCACAGACGTAAACTGATTAGCAATGGCCTGCGCCTGCGCACCGCTGTTGGCCGACTGCGCTTGCGCCAGACCTGCAGGCAACAGAACAGCCAAAGCCACAGATGCGACGGTAAGATATTTTGCAACCATAAAAGGCAATTTCAGTTTCATCAGAGAAATACGCTCCCGTATTCGTTATGACGGTTTTCACCGTGTTCTTTTATCTTTTAAACCCGCAGTTTGACCTGACTATGGCAGAAAATATCAGTAATCATCATCCTGCGTCGGGACCAGAATATCGCGTTTACCCGCATGATTGGCTGGCCCCACGATGCCTTCTTCTTCCATACGCTCAATAATGGAAGCGGCACGATTATAGCCAATGCCAAGGCGACGCTGGATATAGCTGGTCGATGCTTTTTTATCACGCAACACCACAGCCACGGCCTGATCATACGGATCATCGGAATTTTCCAGATTGGACGTACCGGAAGGTGCTGAACCGCCCTCGTCCTCATCATCTTCCATAACCGCATCCAGATATTCCGGCACACCCTGACTTTTAAGATGCTGAACCACCTGTTCAACTTCATCATCGCCAACGAAAGGCCCGTGAACACGCTGTATGCGGCCGCCACCGGCCATGAACAACATATCGCCCATACCCAGCAATTGCTCGGCACCCTGCTCGCCCAGCACCGTACGGCTGTCGATTTTAGAAGTAACCTGAAACGAAATACGGGTCGGGAAGTTTGCCTTGATCGTACCGGTAATCACATCCACGCTTGGGCGCTGTGTCGCCATAATCACATGGATACCGGCAGCACGTGCCATCTGCGCCAGACGCTGTACCGCACCTTCAATGTCTTTACCCGCCACCATCATAAGATCAGCCATTTCGTCGATAATCACGACGATATACGGCATTGGTGCCAGATCCAGCTCCTCGGTTTCATAAACCGCCTCACCGGTATTACGGTCAAAACCTGTCTGAACCGTACGGGAAATCTGCTCGCCTTTTTTCTCTGCCTGAGAAACGCGGCTGTTAAAACCGTCAATATTGCGCACGCCGACTTTCGACATTTTGCGATAACGGTCTTCCATTTCACGCACGGCCCATTTCAGGGCAACAACGGCTTTTTTCGGATCGGTCACCACAGGCGTCAGCAAATGCGGAATACCGTCATAGACGGAAAGTTCCAGCATCTTCGGATCAATCATAATCAGTCGGCATTCCTGCGGGGTCATACGATAGACCAGCGATAGGATCATGGTGTTAATCGCCACCGACTTACCGGAACCGGTGGTACCGGCAACCAGTACGTGAGGCATTTTCGCCAGATCAGCAATCACCGGCTCGCCATTGATGGTCTTGCCGAGTGCCAATGCCAGTTTGGTCTTGGTCTGCATGAAATCGCGGCTTGCCAGCATTTCACGCAGGAACACCATTTCACGTTTCGGATTAGGCAGTTCAATACCAATCGCATTACGCCCCGGAACCACGGCCACGCGGGCAGAAATCGCACTCATGGAACGGGCAACATCATCGGCCAGACCAATTACACGGGAAGACTTGATCCCCGGAGCAGGTTCCAGCTCATACATGGTAACCACAGGGCCCGGTTTGACCTGAATGATCTCACCACGCACACCAAAATCTTCCAGCACACCTTCCAGCACGCGGGCATTTTGTTCCAGCGCTTCTTTCGACAGCGACGGATCACGTGCCATCACTTTCGGCTCACTCAGATAATTGAGATCCGGCAGCATGAAGCGACCGCCATTATTCACCGGATGGCTTGGTGCACGGGCTGTCGGTGCCTTGCGTGCAGCCTGCATACGCGGTGCCTGCGGTTGAGCAGCAGGTTGGTGCGGTGCCGGTGCATCGTCATAATAATCTTCGTCGTCGAAAGGCATGTCAGCGGCAGCATGTCCGGCTGGTTCAAAACCAGGCTCAAACCGTTCACCGGCATTCTTGCGCGAAACTGCAACATCACCAAACGGATCATCATCGCGGCTGCGTTTACGCGCCGATGAAGGATTGCGCTTCAATCCGAGCAAACGTCGTACTGACGCTTTGGCGCTCAGCATCCAGTGCGATGCGGCACCAATTGTGGAGGCAGATAGACGGGCAAAGAAACCAATGCGGCCATCAGCCTGCTCATAATCATCGAAATCATCAGCATCATCTTCATAAAGATCATCTTCAACCTGTCGCGCTTTGGCACGCACAGGCTTCGTCAGGCTGCGTTCACGGCCAATCAGCCCGCTGGCAAAAGCACAAAGCCATAAAGCCGGTACGGACAAGATAACCGCAATACCAAGCGCAATTACGCCGGTCGGGAAAGCTCCAAGAAATACCCCCGGCACTTTCAGCATCATATCGCCGAATACACCGCCAAGGCCGATTTGCATTGGCCAGCTTTCAGGTGGCTGGATACAGCTGGCAATCGCCGCAAAGAGCAATGAGGCAAAAAACCATGCGGAAATGCGTCGTGGCAAACGATCAATGCGACCCGTTGCAATCAGCAAGATGCCCCAAAAGACCAGTGGCAACAACACCACAACGCTGGACAGACCATAGAACTGCATGGCCAGATCAGCGAAAACCGCGCCAGGATAACCCGCAGCATTGGTCACTTCATTGGCAGTCGCATGGCTGAAACTCGGATCAGCCACATTCCATGTCGCAAGTGCGGCAACAGCACCCGCCACCACTGCCAACAGTAACAGGCCTGAGAAAATATCGATCTGACGGCGCAACAAAGCGCTGAGCCTCAATCGTTCTCCCCGAACTTCCTGCTCATCTGGCCCGTAGGACGGTGAATAGCCTTGCCGCATTAAACCTGCCTCAAATGTCTCCACCTCTTTTCCAAGCAAAAAACACGCCGAAAACAGGTAAATTTTATGAATCGCATCCGATCATACAATAGCGGCAGTTAAGGCAACATTAACCATGGGTGCTTGGCTATTCATACGCCAAAGAGCAACTAAGAGCCCTCATTGTTTGATAACCAAATTTTCTTTGTCAGGGCCCTGTCGTATTTAATCATACTGTTCAACTGCCCTGTACCAAATTGCTCTACCAATGTTGGCTGATCGGATAGCAAAGACACACCTAGTCCCGCGCGTCTTTCCGGCAGATTAAACCCAAGCAATTCCAGTATTGTAGGATAAGTATCAAAGGTTGCAGCTTGTTTATTTTTAACCGAAACGCCTACCCCGTCACCGATAAATGCAAGAAAATTCAAACGATTATGCTTCTTAAGCTGTGATGTTACCTCTGTTTGCATCACCAGATGATCACTCATGACCACGACCAGCGTATTGTCCAGCAAATTTGCTTTTTCCAGCTCACCAATAAACTGCTTAATATGATGCCCCATACATTGCACAGAGAATAAGATGCTTTTGTCACTGGCCGGAACCAGATCAGAGTGACAGCTTCGCGACGGGTAACCTTTTGAACTATGGCCGCCAATTGTCAAAACTGTAAGCAAAAACGGCTTTTTATTTTTATGTAATTCATGCGTTTTTTCTAATGCTGCACCGAACAATGTGTCATCATACAAGCCCCATGAATTCAAATAATCGCCCGCTTTTTCTCTATGAACCGGATAAATATCTGATTTGTTATAGTTATGTTGCGACATAAATTTATCTGTGCCAGCAAAAGCCAGATCACCGCCATAAACAAATTCATTAGTATAGCCGTTCGCCGCCAGAACATCGCTCAGGCATGTCACTCCGGGCAGAAACTCTTTACGTTGGGCAAAATTATTTTCACTTAACAAGCCAATAGGCTGCAGGGAAGTACCGCATTGGCTGGCGATTAATCCTGCCACAGTCCAGCCTGTATTCGTCACCTGCTCAACGCCAACGATTTCCATTCCCTGACCGGCAATGTCAATCATAGGTGCATAAACGGCCTTACCGTTTTCCAGATGTTGATAGGTTCTCTCTCCGCTTTCGGCATAGATCAGAATAACATTCTTAGGAGGAGCAGATAATGCAATATTCCGATCCACATCCTGAAACAGCGCAGGCATTACGGCGTGATGGTGGGAATAATATAGGGATCCCATTAAATGGGTCGCAAAGGGCGTTACCAGAAAAATTGGAAGCGCCAGCAAACGATCCGCGATTTCTATGACCCTGAATCTGTTGATGAAGTACACCAAAGAAACACTCATCAGTACAAACAACAGAAAATATCGGGAAGCTTCACGGAAAAGAGCTGCTTCTGTCGCTGCACCTTCGAGACCTGCTTCGAAGTGAAACATTAAAGCGCCAACGTCTACATCACCGAATAATTTTTGATACCAAAAGCAAAAATAAACAACGAACAGCGGAAATATAGAAAAGGCAAATTTATGCTTTTTCTTTACCGGATTTTTTCCAAGATAAATCAAAATAAATATTAAAAATATGGCACAAACTATACCAATATTGACCCATGCATAGCGGGGTAACTCACTTATTTTTCTGGCTATGTCCCCCACCAGAAATGAAATTATCACGGCAAATATTATATCAATTATATTGATTTTGTTTTTCTTCATATTATTACCGCAGAATTTAAATTTTTTACTTGTTTAAATTTAAATTCTGCATTGTCAACAAAGTAAATAAAATAATGAACAAGTAAAATTCGACAAAAAATCAATAAACACTAATTTAGAAATTATTTTACAAAAATAAAAAACACGCCCGCAGGCGTGTTTTGTCATCTCATAACTAAAGGCATCAGGTTCAGTCGCGTACGCGGATCAGCCCTTCCTGAGCCGTTGATGCAATCAGCATGCCGTCACGGGTAAAAATTGAGCCGCGATTAAAGCCACGCGCACCTGTCGCCATCGGGCTGTCCTGACTGTAAAGCAGCCAGTCATTCAGCTTGTTTGGATGATGGAACCACATGGAATGATCCAAACTGGCAACCTGTATACCCGGATCAAAGACAACACGCCCGTGCGCATGCAGCGATGTATCCAGCAAAGTCATATCCGAGAGGTAAGCAAGAACAGCCGCTTGCAATGCACGATCATCAGGCACTGCGCCACAGGCACGTACCCAGACATTCTGCTCCGGCGGTAGCGGGTCTTTAGTCAGATAATGGCTGAGCGATACCGGCTTCATATCAATCGGCTGTTCACGCTCCAGATATTTGCGCACCACTTTCGGCGCCATTTCAAGATATTGCTCTTTCATATCCCGTATGCTGAGCAATTTTTCCGGCATGGGCACATGCAGCGGCATCGGAATCTGATGCTCCAGCCCCGGCTCATCAATCTGGAAAGATGCAGAAAGCGTGAATATTGCCTTGCCATGCTGGACAGCCACAACCTGACGGGTTGAGAAACTGGAACCGTCGCGCAGGCGTTCCACACGATAAATAATCGGGATGGATGGATCGCCCGGCCGCATGAAATAACCATGCAGAGAATGCACAAAGCGGCCTTCTTCAACAGTGCGTTGCGCTGCAACCAGCGCCTGTCCGATCACCTGTCCGCCAAACACCCGCTGCCAGCCTACTTGCGGGCTGCGGCCACGAAACAAATTATGCTCCAGCGGTTCCAGATCAAGGATCGACAATAATTCTTTCATCGCATCAGACATAGAAATCTCATTTTCAGCAACAGATACACTATGGCTACAGCTGGTTGTCCGAAGGTGCAAGGGAATGCGGGTAAAAACTGCGGCATTTCCGCTTGAGACAAACCAGCTTAAAGCCTATCTACATCTATATGATATAAAGCACGAACACGTTTAAAAGGAACTGACAGTCCTGCAAACCTGTTGTGCAGAGAAGGAAACCCTCATGGCCAAAACGTCCCGCAAATCATCTCCGGTTGCTGCCGAAACACCGTCAGCGCCGGTCAAAACAGATGTTCTGATTGCCGGTGCGGGTTATGTGGGGATGACCACTGCGGTCGCCATTAAAACCGGCGCACCGCAGCTTGATGTGACCATCATTGATGCGGCTCCCGCCGGTCAGTGGAAAAAAGATCCGCGTGCTTCAGCGATTGCCGCTGCTGCAACCCGTATGTTGGGACAGCTGGGATGCTGGGAAGCTATCAAACCAGATGCGCAACCGATCAATGATATGGTGATTACAGATTCACGTGTCTCCGATCCGGTACGTCCTGTTTTTCTGACCTTTGCCGGCGAGGTTAATCCGGGCGAACCTTTCGCTCATATGGTTGAAAACAAAGTTCTCAACGCCTCACTCCATGCCAAGGCAGCTGAACTTGGGATCAATGTGATTGAAGGCGTTGGCGTTGACGGTTTTATCACCGAATCCAATGCCGTAACCGTAACGCTCGCAGATGGCCGTCTTCTTGAGACACGCCTGCTGGTTGGTGCTGACGGCGTACGCTCCCGTATGCGCGATCAGGCCGGCATCAAAACAGTACATTGGAGCTATGGCCAGTCCGGTATTGTCTGTAATGTTTCCCATGAGCGCCCGCATGAGGGTCGCGCGATTGAGCATTTTTTTCCCGCCGGTCCGTTTGCAATTTTGCCACTGAAAGGCAACCGCTCATCCCTCGTCTGGGCTGAGCGTACAGAAGATGCAAACCGTCTGGTTGCACAGGATGACTTCGTCTTTGAAGCGGAACTGGAACAGCGCTTTGGCCATCATTTGGGCGAAATCCGTATTGAAGGCAACAAACGCGCCTTCCCGCTTGGCCTGACACTGGCACGCGAATTTGTAAAACCACGTTTCGCACTGGTCGGTGATGCTGCCCATGGTATTCATCCGATTGCCGGACAGGGACTTAATCTCGGCTTCCGCGATGCGGCAACACTTGCGCAGGTCATTGTAGATACTGAACGTCTCGGCCTTGATATCGGCTCGTTTGCCGCATTGGAGCAGTATCAGACATGGCGTCGTTTCGACACCGTACAGATGGGTGTCAGCACCGATGTTCTGACCCGTTTGTTCTCCAATGATAGTCTGGCTCTGCGTACAGTGCGCGATATCGGTCTCGGCCTTGTCGATCGCCTGCCAATGATGAAGAACTATTTCATCAAACAGGCTGCAGGTTTTGGCAAGGAAAACCCGCGCCTGTTACAGGGCGAAGCGATCTGACAAAAATCTGCTTGGTTTGCACTGGATAATAGGCACGTCAAAACTATTTCTTTTCATAGAGTCTCGGTCACGGGATCAATTAGGAGAGAGTCAATGAACCGAACGGCCACTGCAATCTGGAACGGCGATCTGAAAACCGGTACAGGCAAACTAACCACGCAAAGCACCGCGCTCAATGAACTGGCTTACAGCTTTAAATCGCGTACAGAAGATGTTCACGGGAATGCCGGCACCAATCCGGAAGAGCTGATTGGTGCTGCCCATGCCGGTTGCTTTGCCATGATGCTGTCGTCCCTGCTTTCCACCAATGGCACACCGCCAACGGAATTACAGGCAACTGCGACCATCAGCACCGTGCCGAATGAAGGCGGCGGTTTTTCCATTGCCAAAAGCGATCTGACTTTGCGCGCCCGCGTGGCAAATATTTCCGAGAATGATTTTCAGAAACTGGCCAAACAGGCCAAAGAAAACTGTCCGGTTTCCCGTGCCTTGAACGCCTTGGAAATCAATCTGACAGCGACACTGCTTTAAATCTGAATACAATTAAAAGCCGCAGATTTGATCTGCGGCTTTTCTTATAATGGCATATGACAGACCACTTCGATCATATGACCGTCAGGATCTTTAACCAGAGCACTATAATAATCGGCATGATAATTCGGGCGTATGACCGGCGCACTATGTTCGGTACCACCAGCACCGAGGGCTGCCTGATAAAAGCGCTCCACCTCACCGCGTGTACCGGCAAGAAATGCCAGATGCATATGGCCTTTATAGGCTGACCCTTTTTGTGAGCCGATCCAGAATTCCGGCTTACCGTGACGGCCATAGCCCTGCCAGTTACCAAACTCCGTGACAGCATCAATACCAAGTGGTGCCAGCGCAGCGGAATAAAACACCCGCGCTTTATCTTTATTGGTGACCATAAATCCGATCTGATCAAGCATAACGGCCTCCGCCAAAGATTACACAACTTATGCAAACACCAAACGCAGAAAACGCGCAAGAGTTGCAGAGTGAACTGTGAAAATTTAAGCGCGCTTAATCAGGCGGATTTGTGAAAAATAATAAAAAAGGCACCGCGAACGGTGCCTTTTAATGTTTTTATTATTCACCGCGATTACACGCGGCGCTCGACCATCATTTTCTTGATTTCGGCAATCGCCTTCGCAGGGTTCAGGCCTTTAGGGCAGGTCTGCGCGCAGTTCATGATCGTGTGGCAGCGATAAAGACGGAACGGATCTTCGAGATTATCGAGACGTTCGCCTTTTGCTTCATCGCGGCTATCAATCAACCAGCGGTAAGCCTGCAGCAATACGGCAGGTCCGAGATAACGATCGCCGTTCCACCAGTAGCTCGGGCACGAAGTCGAACAGCAGGCGCAGAGAATGCACTCATAAAGGCCGTCCAGTTTGGCGCGGTCTTCATGGCTCTGCAGCCACTCTTTCTGCGGCTCCGGCGAAACCGTTTTCAGCCATGGCTCAATGGAGCGATGCTGCGCATAGAAATGGCTGAGATCAGGCACCAGATCTTTCACAACCGGCATATGCGGCAGAGGATAGATCTTAACTGTGCCTTTGATGTCTTCCATGCCTTTGGTGCATGCAAGCGTATTCGAACCATCAATATTCATCGCGCAGGAACCGCAAATACCTTCACGGCATGAGCGGCGCAGCGTCAATGTCGGATCAATTTTGTTCTTGATGTACAGAAGTGCATCGAGAACCATCGGGCCGCAATCATCAAGATCAACATAGAATGTGTCGAGACGCGGGTTTTCACCGTCATCCGGCGACCAGCGGTAAATCTTGAACTCACGCAGGTTCGTTGCGCCCGCAGGCTTGTCCCAGACTTTGCCGGGACGGATCTGCGAATTCTTGGGAAGTGCCAGTTCTACCATTGCTCTTTCCCCAATCCTTAGTAAACGCGCGCTTTAGGCGCAATTTTAGCGAGGCTGATGCCGCCGTCTTCTTCTTTGACCAGCGGGTCAAGATGAACAGGACGGTAGCCGAGCGTTACCTTGCCGTCTCCCGAGAGCCAGGACAGCGAATGCTTGCGCCAGTTCACGTCATCACGGTTCGGGAAATCTTCATGCGCATGGGCACCGCGGCTTTCCTTACGGGCTTCAGCGGCCACAACAGTGGTCATCGCATTGGCCATCAGGTTTTCCAGCTCCAGCGTTTCCATCAGGTCGGAGTTCCAGATCAGCGACCGGTCAGTCACTTTGATATCCGGCATTTCTTTCCAGATTTCAGCCATACGTTCACAACCCTGTTTCAGGGATTCCGAAGTACGGAACACAGCAGCATCTTCCTGCATGGTGCGCTGCATTTTTTCACGCAGAACAGCAGTCGGTGTGCCGCCGTCAGCAAAACGCAGACGATCGAAACGATCCATGATCTTGTCACAGGCAGCAACATTGAGATCAGGGATTTTAGCTTCACGGTCAATCACTTCACCGGCGCGGATTGCAGCCGCACGGCCGAACACCACGAGATCGATCAGCGAGTTGGAGCCAAGACGGTTTGCACCATGAACGGACGCACAACCGGCTTCACCAACAGCCATCAGACCCGGCTGTACACGATCCGGATTTTCTTCGGTCGGGTTCAGCACTTCACCCCAATAGTTGGTCGGCACGCCGCCCATATTGTAGTGAACAGTCGGCAGAACCGGAATAGGCTCTTTGGTCAGATCAACACCGGCAAAAATCTTGGCGCTTTCCGAAATACCTGGCAGGCGCTCATGCAGAATTGCCGGATCCAGATGATCCAGATGCAGATAGATGTGATCTTTGTTCTTGCCAACGCCGCGGCCTTCACGAATCTCGATGGTCATGCAGCGGGACACAACGTCACGCGATGCCAGATCCTTGGCAGAAGGAGCATAACGCTCCATGAAGCGCTCGCCTTCGGAGTTAACCAGATAGCCGCCTTCACCGCGTGCGCCTTCAGTAATCAGGCAGCCTGCGCCGTAAATACCGGTCGGATGGAACTGAACGAATTCCATATCCTGCAGAGGCAGACCGGCACGGGCAGCCATACCGCCGCCGTCACCTGTGCAGGTGTGCGCGGATGTCGCTGAGAAGTAAGAACGACCGTAACCGCCGGTGGCCAGAACAACCATTTTGGCGGAGAAACGGTGAATCGTACCGTCATCCAGATTCCATGCCACAACGCCGGTGCAAACACCGTCAGTCATAATCAGATCAAGCGCGAAATATTCGATAAAGAACTGCGCATTGTTCTTGAGTGACTGGCCGTAAAGTGTGTGCAGAATAGCGTGACCGGTACGGTCAGCAGCAGCACAGGTACGCTGTACCGGCGGACCATCACCGTAGTTCTGCATATGACCGCCGAACGGACGCTGATAGATTTTGCCTTCCTCGGTACGGGAGAACGGTACGCCGTAATGTTCCAGCTCATAAACCGCCGCAGGCGCTTCACGGGCCAGATATTCCATGGCGTCTGTATCACCGAGCCAGTCGGAACCTTTAACAGTGTCATACATATGCCACTGCCAGCTGTCCGGACCCATGTTGGAAAGCGAAGCAGCAATACCGCCCTGCGCTGCAACCGTATGGGAGCGCGTCGGGAAAACTTTGGTAATACAGGCTGTTTTAAAGCCCTGCTCTGCCATGCCCAGTGTTGCACGCAAGCCTGCACCACCGGCACCAACAACCACAACGTCAAATTTGTGATCAACAAAGGTGTATTTGCTGCCGTTAGCAGCCTTATCTTTAGTTGTTGCCATTTGGCCTATCAACCTCCGAAGCTGAGCTTGAGGATTGCAAATACACTCGCGCCGCCAACAACAATCGCAAAGAAGGTGTTGAGCATAACGCAAACAATCTTCAGGCCTTCGCCATGAATATAATCTTCGATAATAACCTGCATGCCCAGACGCATGTGATAAACACCGGTCAGAACAAACAATGCCATAACAATCGCATTAAACGGATGGGCGATTGCAGCGCGGACTTCGGTGTAATCTGCACCATTGAGGCAGATAATCAGACCGATAAAGTAAATCACCAGCGGAACAAGTGCCACGGCACTCATACGCTGTGTCCAGAAATGGCCGGTGCCTTCTTTCGCGGAACCGAGGCCGCGAACCTTACCCAGAGGGGTACGCATATCTTGCATAATATCTGTCCTCTCAGCGCAGGCTGTAAGCCACAACCCAGATCAGGATTGTCGCAATCACGGAAAATACCACAGTCGCCCAAGCCATTTTGCTGGCGGTGTGTTTTTCGAGGCCTGCGCCCATATCCCAGATGAAATGGCGGATACCGCCCGCCAGATGCTGCATCAGTGCCCATGTGTAGCCGAACAGCACAAGCTGCCCTACCCAAGAGCCGAACAGGCCATTGACGAAATTAAAGCAATCTTCGCTGACTGCTGCGGAAATCAGCCATACGGCAAGCAATACAGTGCCGAAATAAAGAGCGCCGCCGGTAATACGGTGAATAATCGACGTCGTCATCGTGATTGCCGGTTTATAAATCGACAAATGCGGTGACAGCGGGCGCTGGCTTTTGACTATTGGTCTTGTTGTCATAGCTATCCTGGTAAAAGTTACCGATAAACAGGCCACATTAAACAAGCCGGTTCTCCGGCAAAATTCAGGGTCTGTTCATGCCCAACAGAGTCCTCTTGTATGATGCTCCTGCGAACACCATACAAGAAAACTCTGTCATAATAACATGCTGCACAATTGCTGTAGCTGAATGCTCAGAACCGCGCAGTAGAGCGAATACGGCCAAGATCGTTTAAAGGACGACCATGTTAGGGCTTATCTACTGCGCTTTTGTCACCACGTCAAAGTCACAACCATGCGACCAGCCATGCAATTAGTCGCACCTGAGCAGAGAGATGGCGTTTTAAACGGTTTTATGCGCGCTATTTCCGGACAACTGTCAGAAAAATAAAATCCGGCGGCAAGGAAATTGTCCTGAATTTGAACCGCCAGATAGCATATCAGCGCATTTATTGCAGATGTGGTGCGAAACGAATCACAAAACTGCTCCAGTCCGCAGTGGCTGCGACCTGTTCATACAGCTTGCGTCCGTCTTCCGGCTGGCGTGGTGCATTAAGCGCCAATTTGCTCCATGAGCGCTCTTCGGCCTTGTCGGCCAGTACATCAATCAATGCTTTGGCGATGCCCTTTTTGCGGTGGTCATGATGCACATAAATATGATCGACCTGTCCGGCACGCATACCCGATACCGGCTCCGGCAAATCATAGAAAATCACAAAACCGACCAGCACACCGTCAAGTCGTGCACCAAGCAATTCGGCGCTGCGATCCTGCAGCAGTTTTTCCGCATAATATTCATCCGGACGGCGCGGCGCACCGCGCTTCAGCGCCTGCGCATAATCGGCCAGCAACGGGGCAAGCTCACGGGCATCACGTAAGTGAAGCAGTGAAATATCAATAGCGTGATCCTGTGTCATGATAGTTTCCCCATTGAGACTACGAAGCAGAGTAACTGCTTCTTTTAAAAACACCAGAGCATGTCGCAGCTAAATGGACTTATTTGAGCTACCGCGATCATGCGACAATCAAAAAAATCCAGAGCGAGCTTAGTGGGTACGATTAAACGCGACACGCTCTAGTCTAATCAGCACTGTTTTAGCTGAAAAGAAAAAACCGCCCATTGATCTTACGCAATGGGCGGGTTTTATTTTTTTAAAAGCTGAAAAGCTTAGTTCCAGTCACGGATATCAACAAAGTGCCCCGCCACAGCTGCGGCGGCTGCCATTGCAGGCGATACCAGATGGGTGCGGCCTTTAAAGCCCTGACGACCTTCAAAGTTACGGTTTGAAGTGGATGCGCAACGCTCCCCCGGTGCCAATCGGTCATCATTCATCGCCAGACACATGGAGCAACCCGGCTCACGCCAGTCAAAGCCTGCTTCGATGAAAATCTTGTCCAGACCTTCTGCTTCAGCCATTTCTTTGACAAGGCCGGAACCCGGAACAATCATTGCACTGACAGAAGCAGCAACTTTTTTGCCTTCAACCATACGTGCAGCATCGCGCAGATCTTCAATACGGCCATTGGTGCAGGAGCCGATAAAGACGCGGTCAATCGCGATATCGGTGATCTTTGTACCAGGCTTCAGATCCATATATTCCAGCGCACGCCATTTCGATGAACGCTTGGTGTCATCCTGAATATCATCCGGATTAGGCACCACATCGGTCACAAAAACCACATCTTCCGGTGAAGAGCCCCATGTAACAACCGGCGAAATTTCCGCTGCATCAAGGGTCACAATCTTATCGAAATGTGCACCTTCATCTGTGCTCAGCGTCTTCCAATAAGCCATAGCCTGTTCGAGCTGTTCGCCTTTTGGTGCGCGCGGCTTGCCGCGGATATAATCAAAAGTCGTCTGATCCGGTGCGATCAGACCGGCGCGTGCACCGCCCTCAATCGACATGTTACAGACCGTCATACGGCCTTCCATAGTCAAAGAGGTGATTGCATCACCGGCATATTCAATCACGTAACCGGTACCGCCGGCGGTGCCAATTTTACCGATAATCGCCAGTGTAATGTCTTTAGCGGTCACACCTGCTGCCAGTTTGCCATCCACACGCACCAGCATGTTTTTAGCTTTTTTCTGGATCAGTGTCTGGGTGGCCAGTACGTGTTCCACTTCGGACGTACCGATACCATGTGCCAACGAGCCGAAAGCACCGTGGGTTGATGTGTGGCTGTCGCCGCAAACAATGGTCATGCCCGGCAGCGTGAAACCCTGTTCAGGGCCGACAATATGCACAACGCCCTGACGCTTATCGCGCTCGGAATAATATTCAACGCCAAACTCAGCCGCATTTTTGGCCAGAGCTTCAACCTGAATACGGCTTTCTTCGTTCTTGATGCCGTTGATACGATCTGCCGATGTCGGCACGTTATGGTCAACAACAGCCAGTGTGCGTTCCGGATGACGCACTTTACGGCCAGCCATACGCAGGCCTTCAAAAGCCTGAGGGCTGGTCACTTCATGCACAAGATGGCGATCAATATAAAGCAGGCAGGTACCGTCATCCTGCTGATCTACCAGATGATCGTCCCAGATCTTGTCATAGAGTGTACGCGGCGCGCTCATGGGTCTTGTTATCCTTTGCAAGCGTTCTGCAGCCTCAGCCTCCCGGCAATCACAGCACTACAGAACCGATATGATTATGGTTCATATGCACCTCTCACGCCTTTTCGTCAAGAAATGACAAGCGGAACAGGGTGTCGCAGCAAGATTATTACCTAAGCGGCATTTAATCTTTGCAAAAAGAAAAGGGCGGCCATTGAGGCCGCCCTTATCAATTGAAATTCAAAAAATCGTAACTGACAGAAGTTATTCTGCAGCTGCAGCCTTGGCAGCAGCATCACGCTCAGCAGCGCGCTTGTCTGCTTCACGTTCAGCTTTCGAACGATTGTCTTTTTTCTCAACGATACGGGCAGCCTTACCTGTAAGACCACGAAGGTAGTAAAGTTTCGCGCGACGTACTTTACCGCGACGAACAACTTCAACGCCTTCAACCAGCGGAGAATAAACAGGGAATACGCGCTCTACGCCTTCGCCGTAAGAAATCTTACGAACGGTAAAGCTTTCCTGCAGACCTGCGCCCGAACGTGCAATGCAAACGCCTTCGTAAGCCTGTACACGTGTACGTGTGCCTTCAGTTACGCGTACGAGAACGCGAACTGTGTCACCAGCGTCAAATACAGGAAGAACGCGCTTTTCAGCAATCTTTGCAATCTGTTCAGCTTCGAGCTGCTTAATAATGTTCATAGTTTTAATCCTTCTGATTCTTCTCGAACAGTCAGAGCGCTATCACTTGCAAAACAGTCTTTGCCGTCATGCTATGCCGTAAAGGCAGGAGCGGTTTCACTACTCATTGATTTCAGGTCAACGAAAATCGGATTTCAGGAAATCCCGAAATGTGAGGCGGCAATACACCATTACCGCCTGTGAATCAACTCACCTCTGCAAGAAGTTCTGATTCAATTACGCCCGATACGCCCCAGATGTGTATCCTGAAACGCAGAGGCATATTTCAGCCCGTAGCCGAGTATCCGGTCGAATGCGATATGCGCCGCCCAGATCAGCGCATAAGGCCACAGCCAGTCCTGCCCTGACAAATGCATAATCAGGCCGAGCGCGGCAACGCCCAGAAAACTATGCCCTGCATTATAAACCAGCGCACCGGTACGATTGCCAAAAGCATAACCCGCCATAGTCAGATCCGGCACCAGAAACAGCGCTGCGAACAACCACCAGCTTGCTCCGCTTTGCGCGTAAAGCCACAAAACAATCAGAAAAACAGCTGCATATTCCGCACGTCTCAGAATCTGCATCATTTGCTCCTGTTCTGATAAGCCTCCCACAGATCGGGGCGGCGCTCACGGGTAATGCGCTTTGCTTCTTCCAATCGCCACTGATCGACAGCCTTATGATTACCGGACGTCAATACTGCCGGAATAGAGCGACCTTCCCATTCCTGCGGGCGGGTATAATGCGGATGCTCAAGCAGACCGGTTTCAAAACTCTCGGTTTCACCGGATTCATGATTGCCCATCACCCCCGGAATCAGGCGGACAATCGCATCAAGCAGCACAATCGCACCGGTTTCACCGCCGGAGAGAATGTAATCCCCGACCGATACTTCCATCAGATTGCGCGCTTCAATAACCCGTTCGTCCACACCCTCAAAGCGCCCGCAGAGAATCACTGCGCCCTCGCCGCTCGCCAGTTCGCGCACCAGATCCTGTGTCAGCGGCCTTCCGCGCGGGCTCATCAGAATACGCGGACGGTTGTCCTGCTCCAAACTATCAAGCGCTCTGGCCACAACATCCGGCTTCATCACCATACCGGCACTGCCGCCAGCCGGTGTATCATCAACCATCCGGTGTTTATCGGGGGCAAAATCTCTGATCTGCACAGTTTCAAGCTGCCATTTATCATCGCGCAAAGCGCGCCCTGCAAGGGCAGAGCCCAGCGGCCCCGGAAACATTTCAGGATAAAGGGTCAGGACAGAGGCTTTGAAAGTCATTACCGCGCCCATCCGTCATCATCAGTCTCAGGTGCGTCCGGCTCTTCACCTTCTTCATCCGCAGATGTGGAACCGTCATCAACCAGACCGGCGGCCAGCGGATCAATCAGGATCGCACCATCTTCCATCAGGATTTCAGGCACAGAAACCAAGGTAAACGGGATTAAAACCGGCTTTTTGCCGCTTTCTTTAATCTCCAGCACATCACCCCCGCCGAAATTAAACACAGCAGAGACTTTACCATAGGACACACCTGCACTGTCTCGCACGGCAAGACCGATCAGATCGGTGTAATAAAACTCGTCTTCATCCAGATCCTGCGGCAGTTGCGCATGATCCACGTAAAGCTCTTTACCGTTCAGTGCTTCCGCCGCATTGCGGTCATCCACACCGGCAAAGCGCACCACGACCACAGTTTTGCTCGGGCGGATCGACAAAATTTCATAGCTCTTGCCGGATGTATCATAGAGCAGACCATAGGAACCCAGATCCAGCGGGTCGCCCGTATAGGTTTTAACGCGCACTTCCCCTTTGATGCCATGAGCCGCGCCGATAACGGCGAGCTGAACCGGATTATCAAGATTTGCAACCCTCACTGGGCTGCCTTTTTTCTGAGAAGACATGAAAGACCTTAAACTGCGGCGGCAACGGTTCCGTAACCCGACCATGAGAAACTGTATTTTTATTAGGATAACCGGATTACAGATTCAATCCATGCAAACAGCCAAAACGGAAACCTCTAAAGCAGAATTTCTGATTATCGCCGCGCCGGACCTCAATCAGGCACGTCAGGACTGGCTCGGAAGCTTAGCCAACAGCCGGCGGCTGGCCGCCCATACGCTGGATGCCTATGAGCGTGATACACGTCAGTTTCTGCAATTCATGACCGGTCATCTCGGTATGCCACCGGCGCTGAAAGATGTCTCCGCATTGCGTATTGCAGATTTGCGCTCCTATCTGGCATCGCGGCGTAATGACGGTGCGGGTGCCCGCACACTCGGGCGCGGCCTTGCCGGTGTGCGCTCATTATTACGCTATCTTGAAAAACAGGGACTGGCCAATGCAGCCGGCGCCAGTGCCATTCGCGCTCCGCGCCAGCCCAAATCGCTGCCGAAACCTTTGACGGCCGATGCCGCTTTGCGGGTTGTCGACACGAAGCAGCAACTGGCGGAAGAACGATGGATTGCCGCACGTAATGCCGCTGTGCTCACTTTACTCTATGGCTGCGGCTTGCGTATTTCCGAAGCGCTTGGGCTGACGCCGGAAGCTGTAGCTGACACGACCGCCCGCTCGCTGACAATTCAGGGTAAAGGCGGCAAAAGCCGTCTCGTACCGCTGCTCCCTGCTGTCCATCAGGCGATTACCGAATATCGCCGCTTATGCCCCTTTGATTTAAGTTACAAAGCACCGCTGTTTCGTGGCGCTAAAGGCGGTGCGCTCCATGCAGGGATTATTCAGCGGGAAATGCAGAGAATGCGCACGGCTCTCAACCTGCCGGAAACCGCCACGCCCCACGCTCTGCGGCACTCCTTTGCGACCCATCTGCTGGCACGCGGCGGTGATCTGCGTACCATTCAGGAATTACTCGGCCATGCCAGCCTTTCCACCACACAGGTCTATACCGGCGTAGACACAGACCGCCTGCTGGAAATCTATGATAAAGCGCATCCTCGGGCATAAGACGCAGAAAATTGCTGATCTTTCTTGACAAGCATGTGATCAGCAGCGATTGACTTTGTTAAGTGTTTCAAACGGAAGCACCGTCATGAGAAGAAGACGATGCCGAACCAAAATAAAAAAGCTGACCAGATTAATCTGCACAGCCAAGCTGAAGAAGTTAAAGCCCTTCTGAACCAGCGCCCTGTGGTGCTTGTCGGGCTTATGGGAGCAGGAAAGTCCACCATCGGCAAAAAAATGGCCTCGATGCTGGAATTGCCGTTTTTTGATCTCGATACTGAAATCGAAAATGTCTCCCGTATGAGCGTTACCGAATTGTTTGCCTCCTATGGCGAGCCGGAATTCCGTGATCTTGAGCGCCGCGTTATGCAGCGTCTGCTGGAAGGCGGATCAATGATCCTTGCCACCGGCGGCGGCGCTTATATGAATGAACAGACCCGCGAGAATATTGCGTCTGCCGGTATTTCCGTGTGGCTGAATGCGGAACTGGATGTGCTGATGGAGCGCGTGCTGCGCCGTCATGATCGCCCGCTCTTGAAAAATGATGATCCCCGCGCTGTGATGCAGAAACTGATGACCGAGCGTTATCCGGTCTATGCCACCGCTGATCTGAGCATCATGTCGCGTGATGAGAAGCGCGAAGTAATTGCACAGGAAGTCATCACCTTGCTGCTCAATCATTTGCGCAATACAGAACCACACCAAGACTGAACACGAGTATCTCCCATGACATCTGCCGGAAACATCGCAACCGAAACCGTTCATGTATCTCTGGGAGATCGCTCTTACGACATTCTCATCGGCAGCGGCCTGATTGCCCGCGCCGGTCAGGAAATTGCCTCGCGGCTGCCGGGCATCCGCGCGGCCGTGGTCACCGATGAAAATCTGGCAAAGCTGCATCTGCCGGTACTGCTCAGCGCACTGGAGGCTGCCGGTATTACTGCTACACCGGTCGTGGTTGCAGCCGGTGAAAAATCCAAAGGCTTTGCCACTCTTGAATCTGTGACCAATGATATTCTCAAAGCCCGCCTTGAGCGCGGTGATGCTGTGATTGCTTTTGGCGGTGGTGTGATCGGTGATCTTGCCGGTTTTGTAGCCGGTATTGTGCGCCGAGGTATGAATTTCATCCAGATTCCGACTTCATTGCTGGCACAGGTTGATTCGTCTGTCGGCGGCAAAACCGGCATCAACACCGCTTACGGCAAAAATCTTGTCGGCGTTTTCAACCAGCCGCAACTGGTGCTGGCCGATACCGGTATTCTCGACACTTTGAGCAAACGTGAATTTGCTGCCGGTTACGCAGAAGTTGCCAAATACGGACTGATCGACCAGCCGGAATTCTTCGCATGGCTGGAAAACAACTGGCAGGATGTCTTTGCGGGCGGCGCAGCACGCCAGCACGCTATTGCCACCTCCTGCCGTGCCAAAGCAGCCGTTGTTGCCCGCGATGAGCGCGAAACCGGTGACCGCGCTTTGCTCAATCTCGGCCATACATTCGGTCATGCACTGGAAACAGCGACTAATTATGATTCTTCACGCCTCGTGCATGGTGAAGCCGTTGCCATCGGCATGGTACTGGCGCACCAGTTCTCCACACGTCTCGGTCTGATTTCAGAAGATATTGCTGTACGGGTTGAAAAGCATTTGAAAGCTGTCGGCCTGCCGGTTTCGATGAAAGAGATTGCCGGACTGCCTTCCGCAGATGTGCTGATGTCTTATATCGCGCAGGATAAGAAAGTCTCGCGCGGTTCGCTGACTTTCATTCTGACCCGTGGTCTCGGCCAGTCTTTCATTGCCAAGGATGTTAATGCTGCGGATGTACAGGCTTTCCTTGAAGACAAACTGGCCTGATAATTTTACACGATACTTAAAATAAACCGCTCGCAAATGATCTTTGCGAGCGGTTTTGTTTAAGCACTTATGGCTTGTGACACACAATGCCGACGAGCCGCCGTACCAGTGGCAGCACCAGCAACAATACCGGAAATGCCACGATCCACGACAAACCCCATGCGGGCATCCAATGCGTCAGAAGATCAGCCGAAAATCCGAGATTTTTCAGCGTGGCGATCAGCGAGACAACAAAAGTCATCAGCACCGAGAGAATAAACGGCATAACAACCGAAATATACCGCGCAGGAAGCTTTGGAAAAGCAGAAACAGAATTGGAAGATTGCATAATTTTATTCCGTAAAATTGCGATCTCACACATACACATCCGTCCTGTGATAACAGGAAAGCCGGTGTAAGACCGGAAAAGATGCGTTGCTTAACGTTAGACGCTTACGGAAGAGCCTCTGGCTCACTGCGGCTTCAATAACACCGGACTGCCGGTGAGACAAGTCTAAAACAGCACAGAAAAGAGCAACCGCCCGCATGCGATTGCTCCGGTATTGAGTATCAGGCCTGCTTGCGGCTGCGGCGGGTCGGTTCGCCCGGTGCACTCGGTTCCAGTGCAATAGCATGCAGACCGCTCTGCAATTCCTCATCCAGTTGCGCATTGATCGCACGATGACGGTCAACACGGCTCAAACCCGTAAATGCCTCTGCCACAATTACAACGCGGTAATGTGTTTCACCGGTACCGTCGAATACTTCTTCATGACCGCCGTCTGTATGGTGATGGCCGGCATGAAGATGGCTTTCATTGATGACATCAAGCAACACAGGCTGAAAAGCCTCAGATAGTTTTGCGGTAATCCGCTCTTGGCGCGTCAAAGGAATAGACATTCTGATCTCCTGCCCCCATATAGGGACTATGTTATGTGCATGCGTTACCATTCCGGTATACATAATGCAGCTAAATCCCGATTTCACGTCTGCTTCGACTCTCGGCCCCGCAGGGTTTGGTCATGCGTCGTGAAATGTCAATTCTTGTATCACCAGATCTGACCCCTTAATATTGATATCATGGCAACGAATTCAAAATTTTTTGACAGCATCCGTATTGGCACCCGTAAAGAAGATAAAAAACCGGCTGGCCCGCAATGCCAGTGGGAGGGTTGCGAAGAAATCGGCACGCACAAAGCCCCGGCGGGCGGTGCGCGTGAAGGACTTTATCTGCACTTTTGCATTAATCACGTCCGTGAATATAACAAAAATTTCAACGCCTTCTCAGGATTGAGCGACGAAGAAATCGCTAAGTTCCAGAAGAATGCGGCTGTCGGCGACCGCCCGACATGGACAACAACCAAAAACACAACATCGCGTCAGACTGCCAACCAGTTTGCCCGCATGCGCTCCGGTACAGCTGCCTATCACAATAAGATTCGTGATCCGCTGAACCTGTTTGAACAGACCCGTGCCCGCGCCGAAGCTGCGACCCCGACCAGACGCCCGCGTCCGCTCGAATCCAAGGCTTTTGCAACACTGGGCATTGCGGCAAATTCGACCAGTGACGAGATCAAATCGCGCTATAAAGAGCTGGTAAAACAGCACCACCCTGACGCCAACGGCGGCGATCGCGGTTCGGAAGAGCGTTTCCGTGAAGTTGTGCAAGCTTATCAATTGCTAAAGACCGCAGGTTTTTGCTAAACAGGCAAAGACTATTTCAGGGAGCACCGGAGAAATACCGGAGGAAGATAGTTTTCGCCCTCTGAAAACCTGTCTGTAACAAATACACCGGCACAGCATTTCAGGTCGTTTCACAGAAAAACCGGAACTGGCTATGTGGTAAAAACTGAGCCAAGACACTCAGAAACGGCCTTTAAGGCAAAGCAGCGCCGGCTTCTCTTCGGCTCTGTTGTAAAATAAAGAGATAGAGGGATTTTCCGCCACCGGAAAACAAGTAAACCCCTCTGAACATATGATGATATAGCGGCATGCAGGCGCCGCTCAGGAGGCATGATGAGCAAGGTTGATCTCGACATAACCAATATGCCGGACACAACTGTATCGGTGCGTGAAGTGTTCGGGATTGATTCCGATATGATCGTGCCCGCATATAGCAAAAAAGATCCGCATGTACCGGATGCAGATCCGGATTACATTTTTGACCGCCAGACAACCTTGGCGATTCTCGCCGGCTTTGCCTATAACCGCCGCGTCATGGTTTCCGGTTACCACGGTACCGGTAAATCCACCCATATTGAACAGGTTGCATCCCGCCTGAACTGGCCGTGTGTGCGTGTTAACCTCGACAGCCATGTCAGCCGTATTGATCTGATCGGTAAAGATGCCATCGTTGTTAAAGACGGTATGCAGGTTACTGAATTCAAGGACGGTATCCTGCCTTGGGCTTACCAGAACAATGTTGCTCTGGTTTTCGACGAATATGATGCCGGTCGTCCGGACGTGATGTTCGTGATCCAGCGCGTATTGGAAGCGTCAGGTCGTCTGACTCTGCTCGACCAGAGCCGCGTTATCAACCCGCATCCGGCTTTCCGCATGTTTGCGACTGCAAACACTGTTGGTCTCGGCGACACCACCGGTCTTTACCACGGTACCCAGCAGATCAACCAGGCGCAGATGGATCGTTGGTCGATTGTTACCACGCTGAACTATCTGCCGCATGACAATGAAGTTGAGATTATTCTCGCCAAATCCAAGCATTACCAGAATGCGGAAGGCCGTGAGATCGTCTCGAAAATGGTTCGCGTTGCCGACATGACCCGTCAGGCTTTCATCAACGGCGATCTGTCGACCGTGATGAGCCCGCGTACTGTGATTACATGGTCTGAAAATGCCAATATTTTCACCGATGTCGGCTTTGCATTCCGCTTAACCTTCCTGAACAAATGCGACGAACTGGAACGTTCCATCGTTGCTGAGTTCTATCAGCGTGCTTTCGGCGAAGAACTGCCGGAATCAGCGGTTAATGTCGTTCTCGCTTAAAGCGTAAATATAACGTCCCCGTATCTCACGGGGGCGTCTCGCTTCATTGTGACGCGAAATAAGGTTAAGTTCTTCTGATATAAGGCAGTTTCATCATGGCAGGCCCCGGCGATAACACACGCGAACGTCCTAAAGGTCCGGTCGATTCCGAACCTTTCAAACGTGCGGTCACAGCCTGTGTGCGCGCAATCGCCGGAAGCAATGAATTTGAGGTTGGTTTCAGCCATGACCGTCCGGCACTGACCGGCAATCATGCCCGCCTGCCAGATTTGCCAAAACGTCCGACTGCCGACGATATTTCCATCATCCGTGGCCTTGGCGATTCCATGGCACTGCGTCATGCCCGTCATGATCCGCGCATTCACGCGCAGCTAGCGCCTCAGGGGCAGCAGGCACGCGCCATCTATGATGCGGTTGAACAGGCACGCGTTGAAGCCATCGGTGCACTCGCTATGGAAGGCGTGGCAAGCAATCTCTCAGCAATGCTGGCAGACAAATACAGCCGCGCCAATTATTCCGCGATCACCTCGCGCGATGATGCACCGATCGAAGAAGCTATTTCTCTACTCGTCCGTGAAAAACTCACCGGCTATCGCCCGCCTGTACAGGCAGGCAATGTGGTTGAGCTGTGGCGCGACTGGATTGAAGACAAAGCCGGTGACCGGCTTGAAACCCTTGGCGACCGCCTGAACAGCCAGCAGGATTATGCGCGACTGGTGCGTGAAATGCTGGTTGCACTGGATATGGCTGAAGAGCTGGCCGAACCGTCTGAAAGCGACGACGAAGAAAGCCAGCAGGAAGAACAGGCCGATCCGGAAGAATCACAGGAAGGTGCATCGGAAGAAGATGCAGAAAACCAATCCGGTGACGGTGACAGTTCTGAAGATACCAATGATGACCGCGAGCGCGGTGATCTGGAAGCTGAAGATGCTGCCTATGAAGATGCGGATGATGGCGAAGAAGAAGATGCGGAAACACCGGGCGAAGCACGCCGGTCAAACCAGCCTTTTGCCGATTTCGACAAACATAATGATTACAAAGTTTTCACCCGCGAATTCGACGAAATTGTAGAAGCAACGGATCTTTGCGACGATGCGGAGCTGGAGCGTCTGCGCGGCTTCCTCGACAAGCAGCTTGCAAATCTGCAGGGTGTTGTCGGACGCCTCGCCAACCGTCTGCAGCGCCGTCTGATGGCACAGCAGAATCGTTCATGGTTGTTCGATCTGGAAGAAGGTCACCTCGACAGTGCCAAGCTGGTGCGCGTGGTGATTGATCCGACTCAGCCGCTGTCGTTTAAAACCGAACGCGATACCAATTTCCGCGATACGGTTGTCAGCCTGATTATCGACAATTCCGGTTCCATGCGTGGTCGTCCGATTACTGTTGCGGCAACCTGTGCCGATATTCTGGCGCGCACGCTGGAACGGTGCGGTGTGAAGGTAGAGATTCTCGGCTTTACCACCAAAGCGTGGAAAGGCGGCCAGTCACGTGAAGCATGGCTGGATCGCGGTAAACCTGCACAGCCGGGTCGTCTGAACGATCTGCGTCATATCGTTTATAAGAGTGCAGACGCCCCGTGGCGCCGTGCACGACGCAATCTCGGCCTGATGATGCGTGAAGGCCTGCTGAAAGAAAACATCGACGGTGAAGCGCTGATGTGGGCACATCAGCGTATGCTCGGCCGCCCTGAACAGCGCAAAATCCTGATGGTCATTTCCGATGGTGCGCCGGTGGATGATTCGACCCTGTCGGTTAATCCGGGCAATTATCTGGAACGCCATCTACGTGCCGTGATCGACGAGATTGAAAACCGTTCACCGGTTGAACTGATTGCGATTGGTATCGGCCATGACGTGACACGCTATTACCAACGCGCTGTGACAATTGTTGATGCAGAAGAACTGGCCGGTGCCATGACTGAACAGCTCGCATCGCTGTTTGACGATCAGGAGCAGCCAAAGCGTGGTCGCGGCAGAGGCTAGAGCGCCGTGTGCCATAATTGGCACACAAAGGTCGCTCCAACACTTTGAAATCAGAGAATAAACTCAATCAAAAATAAAATGCCTCCCGTACAGGTCACCCTGCGGGAGGCATTTTTTTATGACCTTATTCGAAAATTTATCGAGAAGCCGGTTTAGCAGCATCGGATTTGCCGGCACCATAGATTGACGGTGCAAACAGCGCCAGAATCGCCCCGTAAGGCACCAGCATCACCACACTCATCAGCACCTTGATACCGAAGTCACCAAGCGCCAGTGACAGCCACAGCGGCATAGTCAGACCAAACCACTGTACCTGATCAATCATGGAGCTATCGGCAAGGCCGAAAGCCGTATCAAGCACTGCAAAAGGTGCCGCAAAAGCCAGCGAGAAGAACAGAATCGTATCCAGAACTGACCCGCACAATGCTGCCGCTAATGGCGCTTTCCACCAGCGCAAACGGCGCAGGCGGCTGAACACACTGATATCAAGCAATTGCGCGAACAGAAACGCACTTCCTGAGGCCACAGCAAGGCGCGGGCTGGCAAGCCAGATCGACATGATCACACCCAGCGCGAAACCGGCATAAACCACTTGGCGGGCACGCTGGGGGCCAAAGCGACGATTGGTCAGATCATTGACCAGAAAGGCAAACGGATAGGTAAAGGCGCCATAAGTGAGAATTTCCTGCAAACCCAGATAATGCACGGGATATTGCACGAGAATATTGGAGGCGGCGACAGCCGCACACATGGCAAGAACGGGAAAAATCAACGCTTTTAAAGCGGAATTATGCTGTAACGGCATTTTTTTATCCTGGGTAATGGAACCAGCAAAAAGGCCGGATAAACCGGCCTTTAGCAAACTAAATCTGGTCGCAACCGGAATTAAGCAGCAGCTTCAGCCAGCTTCTTAGCAACCTGACGCTTCAGCAGACGTGCGCGCTGTGACAGCTCGTTGTCTGAAGATTTTGCAAGGAATGCATCCAGACCACCGCGATGCTCTACGGAACGCAGTGCATGTGCAGTAATACGCAGACGGTAGCTCTGGCCCATTGCATCGGACATCAGGGTTACATTGCAAAGATTTGGCAAATAACGGCGACGCGACTTGTTGTTCGCATGGCTTACATTGTTGCCGTAGAGGACCGCTTTACCGGTCAGTTCACAAGCGCGGGACATTGGTCTCACCTTCAAAATTCTGTTTCAGGCCCCGGCACAAATACCCGATACCGTCTTCGCTTCAAGCATAATCAATATAAAATTGATATGTCTCGGCGCGCAATATCGGACAGCGGCCCATTGGGAAAGTCGGGTTTCTATAGTGAAAGCAGCCGTTGTCGTCAAGCCGTTTCAGCCGATTACAGCGCCAATGACAAGGAATTGACTGTCTTTGACCCCATTTTGCCGCTTTTATCATAGAATTAGCGGGCACAAAAAGAACCTGTGCTGCGGTTTCAGGCCTATAGGACTGTAATATCCGCTCAGGTGAGTCTCAAGGGAGATGCGCATGCCATTGACTGTTAAGGCTGCAAATACACAAAAAAACGCAGGTACAAAACGACTGCTGACGATGGCTCTGCTCTCAGCCGCGTCGTTGATGTCTGGTACTGCATTCGCTGCTGATTCCGGCTATCGCACGGAATACGGAATTTATATTTTTGGTATGACAATTGCGCGTTCTGAGATGACCACCAGAATAACCGATACCAGCTATGCGCTTGACGGTAAGTTCCACAGCTCCGGAATTGCCAAGATTTTTGACAGCACCAAAGGCTCCATCAACATTAACGGCACAATGCTCAAACAAGGCTCTGCAGCAACAGTACAGCCGGTCTCCTATCTGACTACCTATCGGAGTGGCAAAAAACACAAGCGCACATCTATCAATTTCAAAAACGGCTCAGTCAGCAGCTATGATAACCAGCCGTCGATCAACAAAGTGGAACCTTGGGCAGAGCTGGGTGCCAATGATCTGAAAGCCGTTTTTGATCCGATCAGCTCGATGATGATCACAAGCCCGTCAGCTGCTGCGGTCTGTAACCGGACTTTACAGATTTTTGACGGACAAACACGCGCACAAATCCGGCTAAGTCCGGCTGGTACCGAGCGGTTTTCAATCAAAGGCTTTGATGGCACTGCAATCACCTGCAATGCCAGATTTGTGCCGGTCTCAGGCTATGAAAAAGATAAAAAATCCGTGCGCTATCTGGCCGATAAAAGCAAAATCACGATCAGTTTTGCCTCACTGAATACGGACAACCAGGGTGCCGGTATTTATGCGCCTGTCGCTGCCAGTGTCGGCACACAGATCGGTACAGTCAAAGTGCGTGCAACACGCTTTGAAAAGACAAAATAGCACTCTGACGACCTAAATATTCAAGCGGAGATGGCATTCAACCGAAATGCTCTCCGCTTCAGATCAGTGATTACTCACCCATCAGCTTATGAATGCGATCAAGATATTGTTTGCCAAAGGCGATGTGTGCCGGATTGATACCCTGCAGCTCGTCAACAATCTGCTCTTCATCCTCAGCTTCCACAGCGCTCACGCTGCTGACCAGTGCAAAATAACCGTAGATATAATCCTGCGCTGTCAATCCGTGCTTTTTCAGCACATCCATCACTTTAGGCTGTTTTTCAATACGGGCAGCCAGTGCCTTCGGAGAGTGATCGCCGGTACCGGCTTCATCATTACTTTGGCCCGACATATCGATTGTATTAAGCTCCGCCTGTGCCGCTTCCATCTTCGTCAGGAATGCTTCATCCAGCGGATAATTGTTTACCTCAGCCGGTACCTCCGGCTTGGCCATTTCCGAAAAACTTTGTGCGAATGCCTGATTGTCTGTCAAAGGCAAGTCAGCAAGACCAGCCATTGCTAAAAAAGACCCAGCCATCAATGTAAGAGCCGGACGACGGAACAGACAGATCATATTCATTACCCTTACCAAAATTGGCTTATATCAGAAGTGGTCTTTGCGTTTGCGCAGTTCCGCAAAGATCTGTAATTCACTGGCATCTTCCATCCCAAGCCGTTTAGCAATCGCACTGTCATGCGTGCGTAAAAACGGATTGGTAGCCATTTCCAGGCCGATACTGGTTGGCAAAGTCGGCATGCCTTCTGCCCGCAGCCGTTCAATCTCGCGACCACGTTCTTTCAGTGCCGGATTACCGCCATCCACATCCAGCGCAAACCGCAGATTGCTCAGTGTATATTCATGTCCGCAATAGACTTTCACATCCACCGGCAGCAAGGCCAGTTTTTGCAGCGATGCATACATATCCGCCGGTGTACCTTCAAACAGACGGCCGCAACCAAGCGCGAATAGAGTATCGCCGGTGAAAACAACCTTTGCCTGCGGCAGATAATAGCTCACCTCTCCCGCTGTATGACCGGGTGTGGCAATCACCTGTACTTCGAAACTGCCAAACTGAAACGTGTCGCCGTCTTTGACGCCGCGATCTGAACCCGGAATTTTCTCCGCAGAAGGCCCTGTGATCTTGGCACCATATGCGCGTTTCAATGCTTCATTGGCATCAACATGGTCGAAATGATGATGCGTGGTAAAAATATAATCGAGCTTCCAGCCGCGACGCGCCAAAGCAGAACGGATTGCCAGCTCTTCCGGCGCATCAATTGATGCCGTCAGTCCGGTTTCCGGATCATGAATCAGCACGCCGAAATTATCTTCACGACAATAGAATTGTTCAATTTCAAGACGAGCCATCATAGTGCTCCCGCTTATTTTTTATCCGCAGATGTTGCGCCGTCTTCCGTACCCCACGGTACCAGAGAATGCTTTTTGATCAGCGGCAACTGGAACATTGTAAAGGCAATGGTCAGCGGCATCACGCCCCAGACCTTAAAGGTAACCCATGCATCGGTGGAAAAGTTCCGCCATACAATTTCATTGATCGCTGCCAACACAAAGAAAAACAAACCCCAGCGTAATGTCAGCTTGCGCCAGCCTTCTGCATCCAGTTTGAAAGCCTGATCAAACACATAGCCGAGAAGCGCTTTACCAAACAACAATCCGCCGAGCAGAATCACGCCAAACAGGCTGTTAACGATGGTTGGTTTCATTTTTATGAAAGTATCATTGTGCAGCCACAGGGTCAGCGCGCCAAAAACCAGCACCACAATCCCCGAAACCAGCGGCATGATCGGCAGGCTGCGTGTCATGATCCAAGATACGACCAGCGCAATCACTGTGGCGGCCATAAACAAGGCTGTAGCGATAAAAATCGGCTGACCGATCTGTGCCAATACCGGAAAACGCTCAACCAGCCAGTCACCACGGGAATTGGCAAAGAAGAAGATCAGCAAAGGCCCCAGTTCCAGAGCCAGCTTCAACAGTGGCGGAACTTCTTTACGCTGCGGGTCAGACGGGTCGCGTTCAAAAATCTGATCGTTCATCGTGCTTCTCCCGCAATTGCTCCGGCAAAATCCTGCGCTGTAAACGGCTCAAGATCATCAATCTGTTCACCGACACCTACAAAATAGACCGGCAATTTATGTTTGGCGGCGATCGCCACCAGAATACCGCCACGGGCGGAACCATCGAGCTTGGTCATCACCAAGCCGTTCACACCGGCAATATTCTTGAAAATCTCTACCTGATTCAGCGCATTCTGACCGGTGGTTGCATCCAGTGTCTGAAGCACCGTATGCGGTGCTTCCGGATCATGTTTGCCAAGCACACGCACAATCTTAGCTAGCTCTTCCATCAACTCGGCTTTGTTTTGCAAACGACCGGCCGTATCAATGATCAGCACATCGCTGCCGGCATCTTTAGCCTGTTGCCATGCATCAAAGGCAAGACCTGCCGCATCGGCACCAAGCTTGGAAGACACAACCGGTGAACCGGTACGCTCACCCCAGATATGCAATTGCTCAATCGCTGCCGCACGGAATGTATCACCGGCAGCCAACATCACTTTCAAACCGCCTGCGGTGAGTTTGGCCGCGAGCTTACCGATTGTTGTCGTTTTCCCTGTACCGTTCACGCCAACCACAAGAATGACATGTGGTTTATGGGACAGGTCGAGCTCAAGAGGCTTTGCCACCGGCACCAGAACTTTTTCGATTTCAGAGCGCATAATGCTGCGGACTTCATCTGTCGAAATATCTTTGCCATAGCGGCCGGATGACAGGCTGTCAGTAATGCGCATCGCGGTTTCCAGACCAAGATCGGCCTGAATCAACACATCTTCCAGTTCCTGCAACGTATCTTCATCCAGCTTACGCTTGGTGAAAATACCACCGATCGAATCACCAAGCTGCTGTGACGAGCGCGATAAACCGCTGCGTAACCGCTCGAACCATGACTGTTTCTTTTCCGGCTCAGCTTCAACAACAACCGGCTCCTGTTTTGCTTCAACCGCTTTGCTGACAGTCACTTTCAACGGCTTTGGCGCAGGAACCACATCTGCATCGGTGAATTTTGGTTCTGTTTCAGGAAAATCCGGTGTCAGTTCAACAGTTGCCGGATCAGCAATCACAGGCTGCGACAACAGCTCTTCAACTTTTTCCAGAACCGTTTCATGAGGTGGCTCTTCCGCCTGCAGCTCTTCTGCGTCAGCAGTCTCATCCTGCTCCGGCGTATCATAAACCGGTTTCAGCTCTATAGTTGCGGGATCGGCAATCACGGGCTGGGAAAGCAGCTCTTCGATCTTTTCCAGCACAGTCTCATGATGCGGCTCAACAGGCGCATGTTCTGCTGCAACCGGTGCGCCCTCTTCCGCTAAAGGCGACAGGACTTCCTCTGACGGGGCGGAAGATGCCTCTTCCTTTTTGCCGAAAGAAAAAATCTTTTTTATAAAACCCATAGCCATGAATACAGCGCTTCTTATTTTCGAATGATAATTAGATATTTTGCGGAACAGCCAGCAGCTTGTCACCATCATGACCGGAGATCATGCGGCTGACAATCTGTCCCGCGCTCAGATCGTCCGTATTCAGCCCTGTCAGCGTAAAGCCCTCTGTCCTGCCCAAACCATCCCGCTCCACGAGAATATTCTGCACAGTGCCTTTGAGATTTTCCAGATGCAAGCGATAAGCCGCATCACCGGCAACACGCAGACGGGCAGCCCGTTCCTTAATCACTTCACGACGCAATTGCGGCATGCGCGCGGCAGGCGTGCCCTCGCGCGGACTGTAAGGGAAAACATGCAGATGACTGAGGCCGCATTCCTCGACAATACGGATAGAATTCTGGAACATCTCTTCCGTCTCGGTCGGGAAACCGGCGATAATATCCGCACCAAATACGGCATCCGGACGAAGTTTACGCACATCCTCACAGAAACGGATAGAGTCATCACGTAAATGGCGGCGTTTCATCCGCTTGAGGATCATATTATCCCCTGACTGCAGTGAGAGATGCAGATGCGGCATCAGACGTTTTTCATTGGCCAGAGCTTCCATCAGGTCTTCATCCGCCTCGATTGAGTCGATTGAGGACAAACGCAGACGCTGCAAATCCGGCACCTGAGATAAAACGGTTTTCACCAGTTTGCCAAGACGCAAATTCCCCGGCAGATCAGGCCCGTAGGAGGTCATATCCACGCCGGTCAGCACCACTTCCGCATAGCCGTTGCCGACCAGTCTTTTGACCTGCTCAACCACGCCGCCCATCGGGACAGAGCGGGAGTTACCACGGCCATAAGGAATAATGCAGAAAGTGCAGCGATGATCACAGCCATTCTGCACCTGCACAAAAGCACGGGCGCGGCCTTCAATCGCATCCACCATATGGCTGGCGGTTTCGCGCACTTCCATAATGTCGTTGACGCGAACCTTCTCAAACTGGTTCACACCAAAGTCCGGTAACATGCGGTAGGAATTGGATTTCAGTTTTTCTTCGTTACCGAGAACCAGATCAACCTCGTCCATCGCGGCAAAATCATCAGCACCCGTCTGCGCTGCACAACCGGTGACGATAATACGGGCTTCCGGATTATCACGACGTGCCTTACGGATCGCCTGACGAGCCTGACGCACCGCTTCCGCCGTAACTGCACATGTATTGAAAATAATCGCGCCGTTTTCCAATGTGCCGAGACCGGCCTCATCAGCTTCGCGTTTCATCACTTCGGATTCATAAGTATTCAGCCGGCAGCCGAATGTTACAACCTCAACCGCCATAATCAGGCACCTTCTGCTGTTGTGTCTTTTGCCCAAAGACCTGTTGCCGGATCAAACTGCCCCGAAAACTCCCATTCAGCCGGTCCTGTCATTAAAACATGATCATCATCGCGCCAGTCGATCTGCAATAGCCCGCCCGGAACAATGACTTTTACATTGCGCCCTGTGCGGCGCGTGCGCGCTGCCGATACACCAGCGGCGCAGGCAGCAGAGCCGCAAGCACGCGTCAATCCGACACCACGCTCCCAGGTGCGGATTGTCAGCTCATCTTGTGCCGTGACCTGCGCGATAGAAATATTTGCCTTTTCAGGAAAGATCGGATGATTTTCCAGCAATGGGCCGAATTTATCCAGCTCATAGGACCAGACATCCTGATCGACCCAGAAAATTGCATGGGGATTGCCCATCGACGCCACAGACGGCGAATGCAGTACCGGTGCATCAATCGGCCCTACCTGCAATTCGATCATACGGGTATCACGAAACTCTTCTGCCAGCGGGATTGCCTGCCATTCGAAATGCGGCTTGCCCATATCCACACGGATCTGCCCGTCCGGCAATTCCTCTGCCAGCAGCAAGCCTGCCAGCGTTTCAAAAGTGAATTGCGATTTACCGGTCTCCGCAGCCAGCGCCTGCACCACACAACGGGTACCATTACCGCAAGCCTGCGCTTCACTGCCATCGCAATTAATAATGCGGATATAATAATCTGTACCCGCCGTTTTCGGATCATGGATCGCCATGATCTGATCAAAGCCGGTCTCAGCATCAGCATTCAATGCGCGTGCGGCATCAGGCGTGATCCGGTCACTCCGGCCACGCATATCCGCCACAATAATTTTATTGCCAAGGCCATTCATTTTGGCAAAAGCTGCATTGACTGACATAGCTACAGACATAGTTTCACATTTAAATAAGAACCGGATCAAAGCGAAAAGACAGCCTGATACGGTATAAAACGGCAAATGACGTTCATCCCGGATGTTTTGCCTTAAAGCACCGCCTTAAAACTGTGAAGCACTTTCCGGATGCGATACAGGCTCTATATGGCGGAACTTATCTCAAATTGCCAGTATATGCCCGCCGGTTTCAAAAAGCCGTGATACATTTTTGTCTCAAAAAACCAACATCAGAGGCAGATCTAGCCTTGGCCACAGGACAAAATATGGTTATCCTTTAATATATAATTTGTTTAAACAGCCTGTTCGGCCACGTTTTTCCGCTCTACTATTATGCAATCACCGGCATAAAATGAGAGACGGAAGCCAGAAATTTGCACTATCCTGCTCATTTCCCATTTGTTCAATAATTCCTTTTGAATCCAAAATGGTCTAAACTGCGCCGAATTGTGCTTCAATATTGACCTGAAGACGGAACTGTTTCACTGATTCCCGTCACAAACCACCATAATTAAGGAGATGGGTATGGGAGTTTCTAAGATTGGCCTGCTCGGACTTGCAGCCGCCACCATTCTCGCAGGCTGCCAGAGTTCGCGCTTTGACAATATGGCCAGTAACACTCCCCCGCAGGCTCAGCCTGCTCCTTTGCGTCCTGCACCAACGACATCGGTTCAGTCCGGTTCATTGAATGATGTGAACTCATCGCAGTTTCCGGCAAACCCGAATGATATGAACGCGCAACCGCAGGGCAATACACAGGTTGCCAGTCTGCCACCTGCATCATCCGTAGACCTGACACCGGGCAAAGTTGCCGGTGTGTGGAATGCTTCGCTTGCCGGTCAGAGCTGTAAAGTTGCAACCCCGCAGACCAAATTCGGTCAGGGTTATCGCGCGGGTCCGCTGCGTTGCCCGGGCGAGCTTGCCAACCTGTCCTCATGGTCGGTTAACGGCAAACAGCTGGTTCTCTATGATGCAAATGGCGGCACAGTTGCTTCGCTTTATTCGTCTGCTGACGGTCGTTTTGACGGTCAGACATCCGGCGGCCAGCCGATCAGCCTGTCCCGTTAAGATTTGCTGACATTTCGAAATCATAAAAGCTGCAGACACAATCTGCGGCTTTTCATTTATAGAACAGCGCCTGAATAAGCCCGAATGAGGTTGTCATGTCTTTCAATGAAACGCTGAAAGCCTATCCGTCCGTATCAGAACGCTACGACTCTCTGGCTTCTGCCGGCGATATTGAAGCTGATCCGCAGCAGCAAATTCTTGCAAAGCGCTTTGATGCCTTGATTGAAGCCATTTGCAGCAAGCGTCTTTCGCGTAAATCCAGCGCTTTGGGCTGGTTGTTCGGTAAATCCAAAAAAGTAGCTGAGCCGATTAAGGGCTTATATATTCATGGTGAAGTCGGTCGCGGCAAAACCATGCTGATGGATATGTTCTTTGAGTTACTGCCGGTTGAACGCAAACGCCGCGCACATTTCAATGATTTCATGGCTGATGTTCATGAGCGTATCAATGCCCATCGCCAAGCCTTGAAACGCGGTGAAACCAAACAGGAAGATCCGATTCCACCGGTTGCGGAAGCACTGGCACAGCAGGCATGGGTCTTGTGTTTTGATGAATTCACAGTGACCGATATTGCCGATGCCATGATCCTCTCCCGCCTGTTCTCAGCGCTTTTTGAGCGCGGTGTGGTGCTGATCGCAACCTCCAATGTGGCACCGGATAATCTCTATCCGAACGGGCTGAACCGCCAGCTGTTCATGCCGTTTGTCAGTATTCTTAAAACCCGCGTAGACGTAATTAATCTGGATTCACGAACTGATTACCGTCTTGAAAAGCTCGACCGCCAGCCGGTCTATCTCACGCCGCTTGGTGCTGAGAGTGATGCCAAGATGGATGAAGCCTGGAAGATTCTGACTGAAGGCCGCAGGGAAACATCGGTTACGATTGATTTTCGCGGTCGTAAGATTGTGCTGAACCGGACTGTTGGTGATGCTGTCCGTGTTACTTTTGATGAGCTCTGTGCCAAACCGCTGGCTGCTGCCGATTATCTGGCAATCATGGCGCGTTTCCGCACCATGTTTATTGATCATGTGCCAGTACTTGATTTGAGCCGCCGCAATGAGGCCAAACGCTTTATCCTGCTGGTCGATACACTTTATGACCATCGCGCCCGTGCGGTGATCAGCGCTGCTGCCTCTCCTGACCAGCTCTATATCGCCTCAAGCGGTACAGAAGCATTTGAATTTGACCGTACCGCATCACGTCTTTTCGAGATGCAAAGTGCCGAATATCTGGAAGCATTTGAGACAAATGAATCAGATGCAGTGCGGGTAACCGCCTGAAGAACGCATGAAAACCGCGTGCAATTGGCCAAATTCACTGATCGTCACTATTTTGTGACGATCATGGCCTAATTTATGCCGGTGAAGGGAATCATAACAGCACTTATGATTCAACAAATAAGCATTCCGCAATCGGGCTGACTGTAAGCCATTCTGAATAAACAAAAATCAGCTGTAAGCGGACAAAAATCCGGGAAAATTCCTCTTCCTGTTTTCACCAGATGAAACGGGGGAAATATTCGGCTTTTGTCAAAAATGATTTACGTTTACGTAAGAACTTATTTAGCTAAACGATTGAAATAATTAAATACAAATTTATTAGTTGAGTTATTTTGAAAACGGGCATATCGACCATACAGCGTAATGGCCTCTGCGGGCAGAACTGAACGAAAAGCTCAAGCAGAGGTTAAGCTGTTTTAGTTAGATTTTAGATCAGGGAAGTAACCAGCATGGCTCGCAATAAAATTGCTCTCATCGGTTCAGGCATGATCGGCGGAACGCTCGCCCATATGGCCGGTCTCAAAGAGCTCGGTGACATTGTGTTGTTCGATATCGCCGAAGGTACCCCGCAGGGCAAAGGCCTCGATATCGCTGAATCCTCACCGGTTGACGGTTTCGACGCAAAGTTCACCGGCGCTAATGACTATGCTGCCATCGAAGGCGCAGACGTTGTTATCGTAACCGCCGGTGTACCGCGCAAGCCAGGCATGAGCCGTGATGACCTGCTGGGCATCAACCTGAAAGTCATGGAACAGGTAGGTAGCGGCATTGCCAAATACGCACCTGATGCTTTCGTGATCTGCATCACCAACCCGCTCGATGCGATGGTATGGGCTCTGCAGAAATTCTCCGGTCTGCCAGCAAACAAAGTTGTCGGTATGGCTGGCGTGCTTGATAGCGCCCGCTTCCGTTACTTCCTCGCTGAAGAATTCAACGTTTCCGTTGAAGACGTCACCGCATTCGTTCTCGGCGGTCACGGCGATACCATGGTTCCTTCAAGCCGCTATTCGACTGTTGCCGGTATTCCTCTGCCGGATCTGGTCAAAATGGGCTGGACCACACAGGACAAACTCGACAAGATCATTCAGCGCACCCGCGACGGTGGTGCTGAAATCGTCGGCCTGCTGAAAACCGGTTCGGCTTACTATGCGCCAGCCGCTTCCGCTATCCAGATGGCAGAATCCTACCTCAAGGATAAGCGCCGCGTTCTGCCTGTTGCCGCTCACCTGACCGGCCAGTACGGCGTTAAAGACATGTATGTCGGCGTACCAACCATTATCGGTGCGAACGGCGTAGAACAAATCATCGAAATTCAGCTCGACAAAGAAGAACAGGCCGCATTTGAGAAATCAGTTGCTGCAGTTCAGGGTCTTTGCGACGCCTGCATCGCGATTGCACCTAATCTGAAATAAGCACCCGTAATTTAAAGTTCTGGGATGTATCGGGGCGCTTTTCCCAAAAGTGGCCCCGAACTGCTCTCTGGAACTTCATATAAAAATCACGAAACCTGTCTATCAACGCAAGTTGAAACCACAGTTTTCAGGGCGCCTTACAAAGGACAACCAGATGAACATTCATGAATATCAGGCTAAGCGCCTGCTCCACTCCTACGGCGCACCGATTGCCAATGGCGTGGCTGTATACTCCGCTGAACAGGCTGAAGAATGGGCAAAGACCCTTCCTGGCCCGCTTTATGTGGTCAAGAGCCAGATCCACGCCGGTGGCCGCGGTAAAGGTAAGTTCAAAGAACTGCCTGCCGATGCTAAAGGTGGCGTACGTCTAGCCAAATCCATCGAAGAAGTTGTTGCCAACGTTAAAGAAATGCTCGGCAACACTCTGGTGACCAAGCAGACCGGCCCTGCCGGCAAGCAGGTTAACCGTCTGTACATCGAAGATGGTGCGGATATTGACCGTGAACTGTATCTCTCCCTGCTGATCGACCGAAGCAACGGCCGTCCGGCATTCGTTGTCTCCACCGAAGGTGGCATGGACATTGAAGCTGTTGCGGAAGAAACACCGGAAAAGATCATCAATGTTGCAATCGATCCTGCCAAAGGCGTGACCGATGAAGACAATGCGAAGCTCGCAGACGCTCTGAAGCTCGAAGGCGAAGCCCGCGCAGATGCAATCGCTCTGTTCCCGGTTCTCTACAAAGCTTTTGTTGAAAAAGACATGAGCCTGCTGGAAATCAATCCACTGATCGTCATGACCAATGGTCGTGTACGCGTGCTGGATGCCAAAGTGTCCTTCGACGGCAATGCTCTGTTCCGTCATCCTGACATTCAGGAACTGCGCGATCTGTCGGAAGAAGACGAAAAAGAAATCGAAGCTTCCAAGCATGATCTGGCTTATGTTGCCCTCGACGGTAACATCGGCTGCATGGTCAATGGTGCCGGCCTTGCTATGGCAACCATGGACATCATCAAGCTTTACGGCGCAGAACCGGCAAACTTCCTCGATGTTGGCGGCGGCGCTACCAAAGAAAAAGTAACTGCTGCATTCAAGATCATCACTGCTGATCCAGCTGTTGAAGGTATCCTCGTGAACATCTTCGGCGGCATCATGAAATGCGACGTTATCGCTGAAGGCGTGATCGCAGCTGTTAAAGAAGTTGGCCTTAAAGTTCCTCTGGTGGTTCGTCTCGAAGGCACCAATGTTGAGCTTGGCAAGAAAATCATCAACGAGAGCGGCCTGAATGTTATTTCAGCTGACGATCTCGACGATGCAGCACAGAAAATCGTTGCTGCAGTGAAGGGAAATTGATCCATGTCTATTCTTGTAAACAAGGACACCAAGATTCTCGTTCAGGGTCTGACCGGTAAGACAGGTACTTTCCACACCGAACAGGCGCTTGCATATTACGGCACCCAGATGGTTGGCGGTATCCACCCTAAAAAGGGCGGCGAAACCTGGACCGGTTCCAAGGGCGAAAATCTGCCGATTTTTGCAACTGTTGCTGAAGCTAAAGAACGTACCGGTGCAGACGCATCCGTAATCTACGTTCCGCCTGCAGGTGCAGCTGATGCCATCATCGAAGCCATTGAAGCTGAAGTCGGCTTCATCGTCTGCATCACCGAAGGTATTCCGGTTATGGACATGGTTCGTGTGAAAGAGCGTCTGGAACGTTCAAAATCACGTCTCCTCGGTCCTAACTGCCCGGGCATCCTGACCCCTGAAGAATGCAAAATCGGCATTATGCCAGGTAACATCTTCAAAAAAGGTTCGGTTGGCGTTGTTTCCCGTTCCGGTACACTGACCTATGAAGCTGTGTTCCAGACCTCCAATGAAGGTCTCGGCCAGACAACCGCTGTTGGTATCGGCGGCGATCCGGTTAAAGGCACAGAATTCATCGACGTGCTGGAAATGTTCCTCGCAGACGACAACACCAAATCGATCGTTATGATCGGTGAAATCGGTGGTTCGGCTGAAGAAGAAGCAGCTCAGTTCCTCAAAGACGAAGCCAAGCGCGGCCGTTCAAAGCCAATGGTTGGCTTCATCGCCGGTCGTACCGCTCCGGAAGGCCGCACCATGGGTCACGCCGGTGCTGTTATCTCCGGTGGCAAGGGCGGCGCTGAGGACAAGATTGCAGCTATGGAAGAAGCCGGTATCCGCGTTTCCCCATCGCCTGCACAGCTCGGCAAAACACTCGTTGAGGTTCTCAAAGGCTAATCCCTTGGAACTCCGACAATATTGGCAGTCGCTATCAGCGACTGCCTCTAAAAAGCCCTGTTCATGGCCCAAGGCACAGCCAGCCCCGAACCGGGTGATTAAAATGAAACTTATGCCCGTTTCTATTGGAAATCAGTTTTAAAACACTACTTTTCCATACAGAGACAACAGACCAGTAACTTAAAACGGGACCGGAAGAATTTCCGGTATGGCCGGTATAAGGAGACGGAGTGGATACTCCGGCAAGGACAATGGCACGGCAAGAAGAAGCCAATGACGTTTTCGCCCTGACCTCGTTTCTCTATGGCGGCAATGCCGACTATATTGAGGAGCTCTATGCTGCATATGAAACCGATCCGAATTCGGTTAATGCAGAATGGCGTGATTTTTTCGCAAATCTCGGTGACAACCGGCAGGATGTGCTTGAAAATGCCCGCGGTGCATCCTGGGAAAAGAGCAACTGGCCTGTTACGCCAAAAGATGAGCTGACCAATGCTCTCGACGGCAACTGGGCAGAAGTTGAAAAGCACATCTCGGACAAGCTGAAAGGCAAAGGCGGTAAAGCTGCTGTTGCTGCACCGGCTCTGACCGAAGCAGAAATTACACAGGCAGCACGCGACAGCGTTCGCGCGATCATGATGATCCGCGCTTACCGCATGCGTGGTCACCTGCATGCCAATCTTGATCCACTCGGTCTTTCCGAAAAGCCGAATGATCATAACGAACTGGCACCGGAAAATTACGGTTTCACACCGGCAGATTTTGACCGCAAAATCTTCATCGACAACGTGCTCGGCCTCGAATATGCGACCGTTCGCGAAATGCTCGATATTCTCAAGCGCACCTATTGCTCGACAATCGGCTTTGAATTCATGCACATTTCTGATCCGGCTGAAAAAGCCTGGCTTCAGGAGCGCATCGAAGGCGCCAATAAGAGCATTGCTTTCACACCGGAAGGTAAGAAAGCCATCATGTCCAAACTGATCGAAGCTGAAGGCTTTGAACAGTTTATCGACGTGAAATACAAAGGCACCAAGCGTTTTGGTCTCGATGGCGGTGAAGCACTGATCCCTGCTCTTGAACAGATCGTCAAACGCGGCGGTTCCATGGGCGTTAAAGAAATCATCTTCGGTATGGCTCACCGTGGCCGTCTGAACGTGCTTTCGCAGGTTATGGGTAAACCACACCGCGCAATTTTCCACGAGTTCAAAGGCGGCTCCTATGCGCCGGATGACGTGGAAGGTTCGGGCGACGTTAAATACCATCTGGGCGCATCTTCGGATCGCGAATTCGATGGTAATTCGGTTCACCTGTCACTGACAGCAAACCCTTCGCATCTCGAAATCGTCAATCCGGTTGTTATGGGTAAAGCCCGCGCCAAGCAGGATCTGCTGGCAGGCCGCACCCGTGATGAAATCGTGCCACTGACTGAACGCGCTAAAGTCATGCCGCTGCTGCTGCATGGTGATGCGGCATTTGCCGGTCAGGGCGTTGTTGCGGAATGTCTTGGTCTGTCGGGTCTGCGCGGTCACCGCGTTGCCGGTACAGTTCACTTCATCATCAATAACCAGATCGGTTTCACCACCAATCCGGCCTTCTCCCGTTCTTCGCCATATCCATCGGATGTAGCGAAAATGATTGAAGCTCCGATTTTCCACGTGAATGGTGACGATCCGGAAGCTGTCGTATTCGCTGCGAAAGTTGCAACCGAATTCCGTCAGACTTTCCATAAGCCGGTTGTTGTAGACATGTTCTGCTACCGCCGCTTTGGTCACAACGAAGGCGACGAGCCTGCGTTCACACAGCCTTTGATGTACAAAGAAATTCGCAAGCACAAAACCACTGTACAGCTCTACAGTGACAAGCTGATTGGCGAAGGTCTTTTGACACAGGCTGACATCGACCAGATGAAAGCTGAATGGCGCGATAAGCTGGAAACAGAATTCGAAGCCGGTCAGAACTACAAGCCGAACAAAGCCGACTGGCTGGACGGTGCTTGGGCAGGTCTGCGCACAGCTGACAATGCTGATGAACAGCGTCGCGGTAAAACCGGCGTACCGGCGAAGACACTCAAGGAAATCGGTAAAAAACTATCCGAAACTCCTGAAGGCTTCAACGTACACCGTACCATTCAGCGCTTCCTCGACAATCGCTCGAAGATGATCGACAGCGGTGAAGGCATTGACTGGGCAACGGCTGAATCGCTGGCATTCGGTTCCCTTTCTCTGGAAGGTCATCCGATCCGTTTCTCCGGTCAGGACGTGGAACGCGGTACATTCTCGCAGCGCCACACTGTTCTTTACGATCAGGAAAATCAGAGCCGCTATATCCCGCTGAATAATCTTCAAAAGGGTCAGGCGATCTACGAAGCTATCAACTCGATGCTTTCTGAAGAAGCTGTGCTTGGCTACGAATATGGTTACTCGCTGACCGACCCGCGTGCATTGGTACTGTGGGAAGCTCAGTTCGGTGATTTCGCCAACGGTGCTCAGGTTGTTTTCGACCAGTTCATCTCTTCGGGTGAGCGCAAATGGCTGCGTATGTCCGGTCTCGTTTGCCTTCTGCCGCACGGCTATGAAGGTCAGGGTCCTGAGCATTCGTCAGCACGTCTGGAACGTTATCTGCAGCTTTGCGCGGAAGATAACATGCAGGTTGCCAACGTTACGACACCGGCAAACTACTTCCACATTCTGCGCCGTCAGATGAAACGCGACTTCCGTAAGCCGCTGATCATGATGACACCGAAGTCCTTGCTGCGTCACAAGCGTGCAATTTCTTCTTTGAGCGAACTGTCCGGAGACAGCACGTTCCACCGTCTGCTGTGGGATGATGCACAATATCTCAAGGATCAGCCGATCAAGCTGCAGAAAGATGCCAAGATCCGTCGCGTCGTTCTCTGCTCCGGTAAAGTCTATTACGACCTTTACGAAGAGCGCGAAAAACGCGGTATCGACGATATCTACCTGCTGCGCGTTGAACAGCTTTATCCGTTCCCGGCAAAAGCTCTCATCAACGAACTGTCCCGCTTCCGCGGTGCAGAAATCGTCTGGTGTCAGGAAGAGCCGAAGAATATGGGCGCATGGTCGTTCATCGAGCCTTATCTGGAGTGGGTTCTGGCGCATATTGATGCAAAATATCCGCGTGCCCGCTATGCCGGCCGTCCGGCTGCTGCATCGCCTGCAACAGGTCTGATGTCCAAGCATCTTGAACAGCTCGCAGCCTTCCTCGAAGATGCGCTCGGTTCTTAAAATTTAATTTTCTGACCCGCTGATTATCGTCAGCGGGTCAACTGAATTTCGAAGCGCATCAGCGCTGTTTCATTTGACAAGATTAAGATCCAGGGAAGATAAAACCATGGCCACCGAAATCCGCGTTCCCACCCTTGGGGAATCCGTTACAGAGGCAACCATCGGCAAATGGCTCAAAAAAGTTGGCGATGCGATCGTTGCTGACGAACCATTGGTTGAGCTGGAAACCGACAAAGTTTCTATTGAAGTTCCGGCTCCAGTTTCCGGCGTTCTGACAGAAATCACCGCTCAGGAAGGTGACAATGTTGGTCTTGATGCTCTGCTCGGTCAGATCGATGCATCGGGTGCAGCGAGCGCCCCTCAAGCCAAACCTGTTGCTGCTGCGCCAGCCGCTGCACCTGTAGCCGCTGCTGCTCCTGCTGCAACCGCTTCTTCCATACCAGCCGCAGCTTCTTCTTCCATGCCTGCGGCGCCGGCAGCTGCCAAGCTGATGGCTGAAGCCGGTCTGAACAATGATCAGGTTGACGGTTCCGGCAAACGTGGTCAGGTTCTCAAAGGCGATGTTCTTGCAGCTCTTGCAAAAGGCACAACACCGGCAGCCGCCGCACCTGCTGCTGCCGCTCGTCCGGCGTCGCCTGCCAGCGATGCACCACGCGAAGAACGCGTGAAAATGACCCGTCTGCGTCAGACCATTGCACGTCGTCTGAAAGATGCTCAGAACACTGCAGCAATGCTGACCACCTATAACGAAGTCGACATGTCGGCTGTTATGGATCTGCGTTCGCGCTACAAAGACATCTTCGAGAAAAAGCACGGCGTTAAGCTCGGCTTCATGGGTTTCTTCACCAAAGCTGTAACCCATGCTCTGAAAGAAATTCCTGCTGTTAATGCCGAAATCGACGGCACAGACATCATCTACAAGAACTTTGCGCATGTCGGCGTTGCAGTCGGTACTGACAAGGGCCTCGTGGTTCCTGTTGTTCGTGATGCTGACCAGATGTCGATTGCGGAAATCGAAAAAGAAATCGGTCGTCTCGGCCGTGCAGCCCGTGACGGTCAGCTTTCCATGGCTGATATGCAGGGCGGCACCTTCACCATCTCCAACGGTGGTGTATACGGTTCCCTGATGTCTTCCCCGATCCTGAACGCACCGCAGTCCGGTATTCTCGGCATGCACAAAATTCAGGAACGTCCGGTTGTTGTCGGCGGTCAGATCGTTATCCGTCCAATGATGTATCTGGCTCTGTCCTACGATCACCGTATCGTTGACGGCAAAGAAGCTGTTACCTTCCTCGTTCGCGTGAAGGACAGCCTGGAAGATCCGGAACGTCTGGTTCTCGACCTGTAATAAACTGACAAGGAGCGCTGTTTTTAAAACAGCGCTCTTTTCATCTGCATAATTTCTGAGCCATCCGGCTCTCTCTTTTTATAATGCACATTTTGATTGTGAAAACTGTCTGATGGTTTTCGGGATGTGCGCCAAAATCACGGAGCCTTTCATGCAGTATGTGATCGAATTTACCGGTCTGATGGCGGTATTCGTGATCCTGCTCGTTGCGCCCGGTGCGGATTTCGCACTGATTGTGCGCCAGAGCATTGTGCATGGCCGCCGTGCAGCCTTTATTACCAGTCTGGGCATCGGCGCATCGTTGATGTTCCACATCTCCTATACGATCCTCGGCATCGGCCTGATCGTTTCCCAATCCCTGTTTTTGTTCTCGCTGATTAAATGGGCCGGTGCTGCCTATTTGTTTTATCTTGGCATCAAGGCGCTGCGCGAAAAACCGCTCAATGCAGCCGATGCAGAGAAAATCATTCAGACAGACGGCGAAGCAGCAAAACCACAGCAAATGGCAATTTCCGCAAAGCGTTGCTTCACGATGGGCTTCATCACCAATGCGCTGAACCCGAAAGCCGTTTTGTTCTTTCTTTCCCTGTTCTCATCCCTTGTCAGCCATGAAACACCAGCTGCCATACAGGGCATTTATGGCTTGTTGATCGCCATCGTCGTGATCGGCTGGTTTGCGATTGTAACGCTGTTCTTCACGCTGGAACCGGTGCGTAAACGCTTTTTTGCTTTGGGCGCATGGTTTAATCGTGTGACCGGTATGGTATTTATCGGCCTGGGCATTAAGCTTGCGAGCCAACAAGCCCATTAAAACAACACATTGTGCTTCAGGCCAATGGTGTAAATCAGACTTTTAAAGCCCGGTGAGGGAACAATGCTTATCAGAACAGTCATTTTGAAAAAGACTTTTGCCTGTCTCGCAAGCTGCACAATTCTGCTGACTGCAACAGCGGTTGCTTCGGCAGCCTGTATGCAGAACCGCGCCAGCTATTCTGACAAGAACCAGAATTATACGCTGACTTTCAGCCCTGTACAAAAAGAGGATGAGCAGTCCGCTAACAGTTTTACGATCATTGCCAATGAAAAACCTGAATTTAAATTACAGGGTACCGTGCAATGGACAGAGGGCGCAACGCGTCCCACAGCCATGATCACTTATAATTGTGCGGGTGATGATGCTGCTGAAGATGAAATTGATGACTGCACGATCTGGCAGGGCGTAGTATATGCCCTTAAAGATGGCGCAGATGCAGAGTTTCTGCCCCGCAATGACGAACCGGCTGCAGCTGCTATTCTTCTGCCGGATTTTGTCAGCATGCTGGACAGCTATGATTTTGGTGAGGTCAAACCAGCCGAGCCGCTGAACTGGGATGTGTTTCGTTTTAAAGCCTGCACACCCGAAGAATAAAAGTTAGCCTCTCCCTCATGCAGAAATCCCCTGCCTGAGCGGACTTAAAAAGAGTTAAAAGGATAAAGCAATGTCTTACGATGTCGTAGTCATCGGTACCGGCCCTGGCGGCTATGTTGCAGCAATCAAAGCTGCACAGCTCGGTCTGAAAGTGGCAGTTGTTGAAAAGCGCAGCACTTTTGGCGGTACCTGCCTCAATGTCGGCTGTATTCCTTCGAAAGCATTGCTGCACGCTTCGGAAGTTTTTGCTGAAGCCGGTCATTCCTTTGACGCACTCGGCGTTGAAGTTAGCGCGCCAAAGCTGAACCTCGAGAAAATGCAGGGTCATAAAGTTGCGACTGTAAAAGCCAACACCACAGGCGTTGAATTCCTGTTCAAAAAGAACAAGATCGAAGCTTTCACCGGTTTTGGTAAAGTTGTTGCTGCAGGCAAAGTGTCGGTTACAGCTGAAGATGGTTCTGTCAAAGAACTCGAAACCAAAAACATCATCATCGCTACCGGTTCTGATGTTGCCGGTATTCCAGGTGTTCAGGTTGATATTGATGAGAAAATCATCGTTTCTTCAACCGGTGCACTGGAATTCACCAAAGTGCCTGAGAACATGATTGTTGTCGGCGGCGGTGTTATCGGTCTGGAACTCGGTTCCGTATGGTCGCGTCTGGGCTCAAAAGTGACTGTTGTTGAATATCTCGACAAAATTCTCGGCGGCATGGACGGCGAAGTTTCCAAGCAGTTCCAGCGTATGCTGGCCAAACAAGGCATGGATTTCAAACTCAGCGCCAAAGTGACTGCTGTTGAAAAATCCGGCACTGGCGCCAAGGTTACTTTCGAACCTGTTAAGGGCGGCGATGCTGTTACCCTTGAAGCCGATGCTGTGCTGATCTCAACCGGTCGTCGTCCTTACACAGATGGTCTGGGTCTGGCGGAAGCCGGTGTTGCTCTTGATGAACGCGGCCGCGTTGCGATCAACGATCATTGGCAGACCAATGTTGCCGGCATTTATGCAATCGGCGACGTGGTAAAAGGCCCGATGCTTGCGCATAAAGCGGAAGATGAAGGCGTTGCGGTTGCAGAAATCATCGCCGGCCAGAAAGGCCACGTCAATTTTGATGTGATCCCGAGCGTTGTTTACACCCAGCCGGAAGTCGCTTCTGTTGGTAAAACTGAAGAAGAACTGAAAGCTGCCGGTATTGAATATAAAGTCGGCAAATTCCCGTTCACAGCCAATGGCCGTGCACGTGCAATGCAGCACACAGACGGTTTTGTGAAAATTCTGGCTGATAAAGCAACCGACAAAGTTCTCGGCGCACATATCCTCGGCTACAATGCCGGTGAAATGATCCACGAACTGACCGTTCTGATGGAGTTTGGCGGTTCTTCCGAAGATCTGGCTCGTACCTGCCACGCACATCCGACCATGTCGGAAGCTGTTCGTGAATCGGCAATGGCCACTTACGACAAGCCGATTCATATGTAATTGGTCATATGTAATCTGCGAATTACACAAAATACGAGGCCCGGTTTTACCGGGCCTTTTCTTTTTCAGATCGAATTTGGTTAGGCTTTATTGAGAATATCAGGGCACAATAGGCTCACGCACCATGAAAAATGAAAGCACTGCTGCCTTTATGCCGACCCTCACCCGACTGATCATTCTGCTGGCTGTTATCGCCGCCTGTATTTACGGGCTGATGCTGGTTCTTGTTAAAACTGTTAGTCCGGTGACTTCAGAGATTACGGTTCGTGTGCCTGCGCATAAAATGCTGCAACAACCGCGCGACACAGGTCCTGTCAGCCCTGCGCCGATACCATCGCCCTATACAGACGGAGAGCCGGAGGCTGAAGATGCAGAATAATTACGCGACAGAAGCTGCAATCGACTCATTTCTGGAAATGATGAGTGCAGAACGCGGTGCCGCTGAAAATACGCTGGAATCCTATCGCCGTGATCTGGAAACAGCAGCACAATTTTTGGCAGATCGCAAAATTAGACTGCTTACAGCCTCATCTGCAGATATTAAAGCCTGCCTTGATGACATGAATATTCAGGGCTTCGCCTCCACGTCACAGGCACGCCGCCTTTCTTCACTGCGCCAGTTCTATCGCTTTCTCTATACAGAAGGCATGCGCACAGATGATCCGACAGGCATCATTGATGCGCCGAAGAAAAAGCAGGCTTTGCCAAAAATCATGAGCGAAGACACGGTTTCAAAGCTGCTGGCACAGGCTGAAGCGGAAGCCGATCTTAAACTCTCGGCACAAGAAGATATGAGCGGCTATTTCAACGCCGTGCGCCTCCATGCGCTTCTGGAGCTGCTCTATGCCACTGGTATGCGTGTCACCGAGCTTGTAGGCCTTCCTGAGAAAACCATCCGCAGCAATCAGCGCTTTCTGCTGGTGCGCGGTAAAGGTGCCAAAGAACGCATGGTGCCGCTATCTGTAAAAGCGCAAAATGTCCTGCAGGTTTACGTCAGTTTACGCGACAGGGTACCTGAATGGCAGAATAGCCCTTGGCTGTTTCCTGCCCGCTCGGAAACTGGATTTCTGGCACGTCAGATCTTTGCCCGCGATTTGAAGTCCCTTGCCGCCCGTGCGGGAATTTCAGCCGCTGCCGTTTCTCCCCATGTGCTGCGTCATGCTTTTGCCAGCCATCTTTTGCAAAATGGTGCAGATTTGCGTGCAGTTCAGCAATTATTGGGCCATTCGGACATTTCTACGACACAAATTTATACCCATGTGCTGGAAGAAAGGCTTCATCAGCTTGTTGCAACGCATCATCCGCTTGCCGATTGACGCTATGAAGTTTAAGAGAAACATATTCGGCAGATAGAAATTTCTGCCAGACAATCTATATAAGAAGAATGAAACCGTCTGAAGGGCCTTTTGGTCTGGCGGATTTAAAGCAGCAAAGGCAAAAGCGGAAACCGCTGTCCGGCGCTGCACCAAAAAAAGATAGATCAGTTTTTCTAATTATGAAATTAGGAAAACTGATTTAGTCTCCGGAGCGTAATAGTCAGGTCATATGTATAATTACCTTGATTTTGAAAAACCCGTCGCAGATCTCGATGGTCAGATTCTCGAATTGAAAAAACTGGCGCAGGAAAGCGGCAGCGTTGAGATGAGTGACGAGATACGGCGGCTTGAAAAGCGCTCTAGCGATGCGCTCAAAGATATTTATCGTAAGCTTACACCTTGGCAGAAGGTTCAGATCGCCCGCCATCCGGATCGCCCGCATTGCCTGGATTATGTAAATCAGCTGTTTACAGAATTCACACCGCTGGCCGGTGACCGCAATTTTGCGGAAGATCAGGCTATTCAGGCTGGCTTTGCCCGCTTTAATGGTCAAGCTGTTGCTATTCTCGGACAGGAAAAAGGTAACGATACCAAGACCCGTCTGAAGCATAATTTCGGTTCCCCGCGTCCGGAAGGCTATCGTAAAGCCATCCGCATCATGGAACTGGCAGACCGTTTCAAACTGCCGCTTATTACATTCGTAGATACAGCCGGTGCCTATCCGGGTGTGAGTGCGGAAGAGCGCGGTCAGGCAGAAGCTATTGCCCGCTCATTAGAAATGAGCCTGAAACTGCGCGTTCCGGTTATCACTGTTGTGATTGGTGAAGGCGGTTCGGGTGGTGCGATTGCGATCGCCGTCGCCAACCGCGTTTATATGCTGGAACATGCAATTTATTCGGTGATTTCGCCGGAAGGTGCAGCGTCCATTCTGTGGCGTGATTCGACCCGTGCGAAAGATGCAGCCACCAATATGCGTATTACTGCGCAGGATTTGCTTGAGCTGAAAATCATCGACAATATTATTCCTGAGCCTCTGGGTGGCGCCCATCGCGGCAAAAACGCGATTATTGATGCTGCCGGTGATGTCATTGCTACAGCACTGAAATCACTTGAAGGTATTGACGGTGAAACCCTCAAACAGGAACGCCGTCAGAAATATCTGGCAATGGGTCGTAATCTCTGATTACCGGCACTTGTTTGACTGTTTAAGATACAGGCCGCGCTATCAGCGCGGCCTTTGTCTTTTCGGCTCTATAGTCAAAACCGGCGTTCTGTTGTAAATATTGTCCTGACCCAAGTTTATAACACTTTATCAATCATACTGACCGATAATGCGGGACAAACTGATTGCGGCTAAAAATTTGCCTTTTTGCTATTTCAGGATATTTTGGTCTAACTCTTACGTATTTCTGCCGGTGAACCTTATGAAACTCAGAACTGCAATTTTTGCTTCACTGATCGCAACCGTCGCTCTTGCCGGTTGTCAGGGCTCTGTTTTTGATGGTGTTGAAGCCAAGGCTGAACGTGAGCTGCCTTCCAAAGTTCTAGCTAAAATCAAAGCCAAGGGCATGAACAAAACCTCGCCGGTTATGGCGCGTATCTTCAAGGAAGAAGGCGTGCTGGAGGTCTGGAAGCAGAAAACCAATGGTCGTTATGACATGGTTGCCTCCTATGAAATCTGCAAATGGTCGGGCAAGCTGGGTCCAAAATTTGTTGAAGGTGACCGTCAGGCGCCGGAAGGTTTCTATTCAGTTTCTGCCGCGCAGATGAACCCGAACTCGCAATATTATCTGTCTTTCAATCTCGGCTTTCCGAATGCCTATGACCGTGCACATGGCCGCACCGGTCAGCATCTGATGGTTCATGGTGCCTGCTCATCAGCCGGTTGTTATTCCATGACAGATGAAAGCATGTCCGAGATTTATGCTTTCGGTCGTGATGCCTTTAAAGGCGGCCAGCGCGATTTTCAGGTTCAGGCTTTCCCGTTCCGTATGACCGCAGCGAATATGGCACGCTATAAGAGCGATCCGAATTATGAATTCTGGATCATGCTGAAAGAAGGCTATGACCAGTTTGAAATTACCAAAGTGCCGCCAAAAGTTGATGTTTGCGGCAAGCGCTACGTCTTTAACCAGAATTTCCCGGGACAGCAGGGAATTTCGGCTTCTGCCGCCTGCCCGCCAATGTCTCAGCCGGATTCAATCCAGTCTGCCTATTCCAGCTATCAGAAGACCTATGATGCAGCTTTCTCGACTGCTTTAAACAAGTCGTCCAAGAAAAATCTTGCACCATCAATTATGGGAATTCAGGAAGCGAAGCTGGTCTCTGACTGGAGTGCACGTCGTGCACGTGGTGAGAAAGTATCACGCACACCGCCATCACTGAGCCCTGCATCGTCAGAAACACCGGGTGCACCGGATACAGCAGCACCGACCGCGATTGCGCAGACCCCTGCTCCGGCAACGACAACTGTTGCAACAACAGCTCCGGTTGCAGCCCAGCCGGAACTTGACCAGAATGTAACTGCGTCGCTGCCGGTACCTGCAAGCAACCCTGTTGCTGCTGAAACGACACCTCAGGCACTGCCGGTTGTACCGTCACCGGAGAAGAAATCTCTCTGGAACAGAATGACCGGTCAATAATGATCACGTCTGAAACGGCAATATTTTACGATTTTAAGGGGCTGCAATGCCCCTTACCTGTTTTGAAAACCCGTAAAAAACTACAAGATTTACAAGCCGGTGCTGTGATCAGAATTGAAACCACTGATCCGCTTTCACCGCTTGATATTGCCCATTTTTGCCAATCCGAAGGGCACACTCTGCTGGAGCAGCAGAGCGAAGGGCGCATCTTTCATTTTCTGATACAAAAAGGCTAGAGCTATCAGCTCTTCATAGAAAAGCCCGGTATTGCCAGCGGATTATCAGTCAGTGCCTGAGCATCCGCCTGATCAATGCGCGGCTTGCCTAAAAACGCATCGAACAGATCGCGTATATAGGTCTCATCCAGATCTTTGGTAATCAGAACCAGACGCGTCTGATATTTGCTGTCCTGCAGTTCCTGCGGCCAGCTTTTCAGGCGTACCGGCGGATGCAAAATCTGCTGAACACCATGGATAATCAGCGGGCGCTCAGGATCTTCAGCAACAGCAATAATGCCCTTCATACGCAGCAATTTATCGCCATGGGTCGAGCGCAGCAAATCCAGAAACATCTCAATCGCCGAAAACGGTACCGGCGCATCATGCTTCAGTGAGAAAGAGCGGATCGCAGTATCATGGTGATGATGGTAGTGATGTCCATGATCATCATGATGATGCCCCGAACAACCGGCGCCGTGAACTTCACAAATATGATCATCGTGATGATCATCATAGCTGTCGGCTTTCAGCCAGTTCTGCACATCCGGTGTTTTACCGGCCGGATTATACAGGCCGCAATCAAACAGAGATGCGTAACCAATCTCGTCAGCCACTACATCATAAATTTCCGCAGCCGGATTGATCGCTCTGATCCGTGCTTTCAAAGCAGTAAGCTGCTCTGCATCCGCAAGATCAGATTTGGTGATGGTAATCCGGTCGGCAACAGCAACCTGTTTAACAGCTTCAATATGCGCATGGAGTGTTGCCATACCATTCACAGCGTCAACGGCAGTAATCACACCATCCAGCTTCAGAACCTGCATCAGCACCGGATGCCCCATCAGCGCCTGTAAGACCGGTACCGGATCAGCCAGACCTGTTGTCTCAATCACAATACGCTGAAGTTCATTGATCTTGCCCATCTGCACGCGCTCAATCAAATCCGCCAGCGTATCGACCAGCTCACCGCGGACGGTGCAGCACAGACAACCATCCGCCAGCTGGATCACTCCGTCAGCAGCCTGTTCAACAAGCAGATGGTCAATGCTCACATCACCAAATTCATTGATGATGACTGCGGTGTCCTGCAGAGCAGGATCTTTCAGCAGCCGGTTGAGCAAGGTCGTTTTTCCTGCACCCAGAAAACCTGTAAGCACAGAAACGCTGATTGGTTTGAAAGACATGTCAGGCCTTTAAAGTATTTCCGGTAAAATTACGAAACGTCACTATAAAGAAATCAGCCCGTTGGGCTGATTTCTATTCTCTCTGCGATACGCCCAATAAATATTCTGACCCGCTCAATTCACTGCAGTTGTCATATTTCCGCGCATAGGTCGCTGCAACGGGATCGGTACCTGTGAAATATGCAGAGCATTGCCTGCTTTCACATCCGGCGCTTTCGCAATCAGACCGACCGGCACAGCCACAGGCTCACGGGTCATTGCTGTGATATAAGGTGAATTAATTTTCAGACGACCTTCAACATCGCGGCCATCCCAACGGTCAGACATCGCTTCCTGACTGCAAATCTGCGCACGCAAATCTGTGACCTGATTATTATTGCTGCCGTAAGGCGCAAGGCTTGCCAGTGTAGCACCGCCACCACCACGGGTGGAGAAACCGCTTTGCAACAGTTCCGCAGCCTGTACGGTACGGTCTTCCTGTCTGGATGCACCCAGCACAATAGCAACAATGGTGCGGCCATTACGGGTTGCTGATCCGGCCAGATTAAATCCGGAGGCGCAGATGAAACCGGTTTTCATACCGTCCGCACCATTAAAGCGGCCGAGCAGAATATTGTAATTCGCCTGAACTTTTTTGCCCTCACCCGGATCAATCGCTTCAGTATTGAAGTAATGGGCATATTCAGGAAACTCACGACGCAACTGTGCAGCCAGCAAAGCCATATCACGAGCAGTCGTGTAGTTGTTCGGATCCGGCAGACCATGCGGGTTAGAAAAATTGGAACCGAACATACCGATGCGCTTTGCCTCGGCATTCATCATTTTTGCAAATCCGGCTTTGCTGCCGCCAACAGATTCCGCCACCGCGACGGATACGTCATTGGCAGATTTCACCATCATAATTTTCAGAGCGCTGTCGAGTGTCATCACCGAACCGGCTTTATAGCCCATCTTGCTCGGTGGCTCTTTCGTTGCAGCAACAGACATACGCACCGGCGATTCCAGCGTTTTCTGACCAGAGCGCAAAGCGCGAAAAACCACATAGGCTGACATCATCTTGGTAAGCGATGCCGGATACCAGCGCTTAAAAGCTTCATTATGTGCCAGCACCTGCCCCGATGCCACATCGACAGACATATAAGGATTGGCCTCTGCCGCCGACATGCTTTGAGAAACAGCAAGGCATGACACAGTCATAGCCAGAACAGATTGTTTTAAAATACGCGGGATCATGGGATGACCACCTTTCAAGGCGAAATATTCAATAGACAGATATCCGGATTTCATGCGCTCTATCCGCAGACCGATAACTGCTTCAATTCAGCAGTTCTTCAATCGGGATAAAAAGGCAAAAATCCGGCAGTCAGAAAAAATGCCTTCACATTTTTACTCGGTTGCACTTTTCTACCTCAGTCCGGACATAAAAGGCAAAGACGGATTGGCGAAATTTTATAAAACACATTATGTTATCTGAGAGCGTTGTGTTTTACCCACACTGCCTCAAACTAGAAACAGTCGCAATTGCATAATTCCCGTAGCAAAAAAGCCATCGGGGTTACGTTATCCACACACAGTGCCCCGGAGGAGAGGCACACAGGTTCGGAGAACAGAAATGCCGCTTTTAGACCGCGCCGCTCAATTAAAACAGGAAGTAAGCCTGTGGCGCAGACATTTACACAGCAAGCCGGAACTACTCTATGATGTTCATGAAACTGCGGCATTTGTTGAAGAAAAGCTTCGCGAATTTGGTTGTGATCAGATTGTGACCGGTATTGGCCGCACCGGCGTTGTCGGTGTGATTAAGGGGAAAAAAGGTGCAGGTCAGGCCATTGGTCTGCGCGCCGATATGGACGCGCTGCCGCTGACAGAAACAGGCACACCGGAATGGGTTTCTCAAAATCCGGGCAAAGCACATTCCTGTGGCCATGACGGTCACACATCCATGTTGCTGGGCGCTGCAAAAATTCTCTGCGAGACTCGCGATTTCTATGGTGAGGTTATCGTCATTTTCCAGCCTGCCGAAGAAGGTGGCGCCGGTGGTCTGGCCATGGTCAAAGACGGCCTGATGGAGCGCTTCAATATTATTGAAGTTTACGGCATGCATAATATGCCGGGTATCACAGTCGGTGAGCTGGCAGTTTGCAAAGGCCCGATTATGGCCGCGACCGATGAGTTCACAATCACCATCAATGGTAAAGGCGGCCATGCTGCCCAGCCGCATCGCAATATTGATCCGATCGTTATCGGCTCGCAGCTGGTTACTGCTTTGCAGAGCATTGTTTCACGTGGATCAAACCCGCTGGATTCACTGGTCGTCTCGGTGACCAAATTCAATGCCGGTGAAGCTTATAACATCATTCCGGAAAAAGCAGTTCTCGCAGGAACAGTGCGCAGCCTGACAAAACACAGCCGTGCTTTTGCCGAGCAGCGTATGCGTGCGCATTGTGAAGCCTTTGGTCTGCTTAATAATATCAAGATCGATCTCGATTTTAAAAACAACTATCCGGTGACATTCAACCATTCCGGTCAGACGGATATCGCTGCTGATGTCGCTGACAAAGTCAGCATCAATGGCCCGATCACCCGTGAAGTTGAACCGATGATGGGCGGAGAAGATTTCTCCTATATGCTCGAAACCCGTCCGGGTTGCTATATTTTCCTCGGTAATGGTGAGAGCGCAAACCTGCATCATCCGGCCTATGACTTCAATGATGATGCCTTGCCATATGGCATGAGCTACTGGGTTGAGTTGGCACAATATCGTCTTAAAGATGCGCAGCTTACACCGGCTGAGAAAATCGCAGCCTGATCTCAGACTGCAAATTAAACAGGTTACTGTTGAGCGAAGAGGCATAATCCCCTCTTCGCTTTTTTATTTCATTGGCGACTATTCCGGCATTTTCTGCCCTGCCTGCCCTTGGCTTACAGTCAAAAAATCAGTATGTGTACAAGACACTATCCGGTCCCGTAGCTCAGTAGGATAGAGCGCAAGATTCCTAATCTTGAGGCCACTGGTTCGAATCCAGTCGGGATCACCACCTCTCCCTTCACTGCCTGAGGCAACTTGTATGTGCCGTGTGAAAACCTAAGTAAGAATGAGACATTCTTATTTCGGGCTTAATACAGGTGAATTGTGGTCATGGCAGATTATTCAGAAGCGGCATCCCCATCCAATAATCTGCGCATGGCCTATAAAACCGATATTGTCATTATCGGAGCCGGACAGGCCGGTTTATCCTCTGCCTATCATCTGCAAAAATCCGGACTGAAAGCGGGAAGCAATTTTCTTCTTCTGGATAAGTCGCCCAATGCGGGAGGAGCATGGCAATATCGCTGGCCTTCTCTCACTCTCAGTACCGTCAACCGGATTCATGATCTTCCGGGCATGTCTTTCTCTGATGTGCTGGAACCGGAAATATCCGAGGTCAAAGCGTCGGTGGCTGTACCGCAATATTACGCAGCCTATGAAAAGAAGTTTCAGCTGCCGGTTTACCGGCCAGTAAATGTTAGTGTCGTTTGTGAGCGCAATGACCGCTTTCGTATAGAAACTGATCGCGAGACTTTTACTGCACGCGGCATTATCAACGCGACCGGCACCTGGGAGACACCCGTCATCCCACATTATACCGGCGCTGAACTTTTCAAAGGGCAGCAGCTTCACACCCGCGATTATCAAACAGCCGAAGTGTTTTCAGGCAAGCATATCATTATTGTCGGCGGTGGCATTTCCGCTTTGCAGCTGCTTGATGAAATATCTCAGGTTACAACAACAACATGGGTAACCCGCACTGAACCGCAATTTCGTGAAACGCCTTTTACCGAAGAAGACGGCCGTGCTGCTGTTGCCATTGTTGAAGATCGTGTCCGTCGCGGGCTGGTTCCCGGCTCTGTTGTTTCCGTTACCGGTATTCCCCTCACCCCTGCTTTGCGAGCAGCCCGTGAACGCGGCGCACTCAACCGCCTGCCTATGTTCAGCGAAATAACGGAGACCGGCATCCGCTGGGCTGACGGTACGGAAAAAAGAGCCGATGTGATTTTATGGTGTACCGGCTTTCGCAGTTCCCTTGATCATCTGGCACCATTGCAAATCCGTGAAGCTAATGGTGGTATTGTTATGGGCGGCAGACTGGCAACGCAGGTCATGAAAGACCCGCGTATTCATCTCGTCGGTTATGGTCCTTCTGCTTCGACAATCGGTGCCAATCGCGCCGGTGCAGCTGCCGCAAAAGAACTGAGTGCATATCTCAATCTCAGCTAGGTCCACACCCATGTCCAGGTTTATGATAAAAGTTTTGATGGTTGATGTTGATGGTGTTCTCATTAACGGACGCCCTTGGGACGGAAAGCACTGGTCAACGGATTTAGAGACGGATCTTGGCCTGTCGCCTTCCCTGTTCCATGAAAGATTTTTCACACCATATTGGGATAAAATTGTCACCGGAAAACTGGATATTCTTTCAGCCCTCAAACCGGTGCTTTCAGATTTATCACCCTACCTCACCCCAGAGGAATTCATCGCCTATTGGTTTAAGAATGATGCCCGCCTGAATACGGAGCTGATAGAGTCTCTGGAATTTTATCGCTCTGCTGGTGTGCGGATTTATCTTGCGACCAATCAGGAGCATTTGCGTGCTGAATATATTACGCAGACACTAAAACTAGGTAAGCTTGTCGATGCTGTTTATTATTCCGCAGCACTCGGGGTTAAAAAACTGGATCATGCATTTTTCGAAAAGGTCACTAACCTTTCCAAGCTACGACCAGAAGAGATCATTCTGATTGATGACACCCTTGCCAATATCATTGCTGCCAAAGAGTGCGGTTGGCATGCAATTCACTGGACGAAAGAGAGCGACCTAGCATCTGAATTGGCACAGTTCTGATTTCCAGAATTTATAAATTTCACAAACACCACATTAAGATTTTGCTAACCACGATGATTCACGTGAAACAATTATGCTTTTGTTGCCACGACCGGACTCAGAATAGCATTAAAATGCTTCGCACCACGCTAAGCCATATGATGCGCGTTGACCTCTCTTCGAGAACTGATTATTCGTTTTGATCGGGACGCGGAACAGAGGGAGATTTTCATGCGTACACTTATTATGGCCTTGCTCTCAACAGCAGCTATGGCCACCACTATGATTGCTGGTCCGGCAAATGCAAAAGATGTCAGCGTTGCGGTAACAGCAATTGTTGAACACCCTGCTCTTGATGCCGCCCGTGACGGTGTAAAAGATGCTCTGGCTGCTGCCGGTTATAAAGAAGGTGAAAATCTGAAATTCACCTATCAGTCAGCTCAGGGCAATCCTGCAACGGCTGCTCAGATCGCACGTCAGTTCATCGGTGAAGCACCGGATGTGATCGTTCCGATCTCCACACCTTCTGCTCAGGCTGTTGTTTCCGGCACCCGCGATATTCCGGTTGTCTTCACAGCAGTGTCTGATCCGGTTGGCGCACAGCTGGTTAAAAGCATGGAAAAGCCAGGCGGCAATGTTACCGGCCTGTCCGATCTTTCTCCGGTTGCTGATCACGTCAAGCTGATCAAAGAAGTTGCACCAAATGTAAAGACCATCGGTTTCCTTTATAATTCCGGTGAAGCCAATTCGATCTCTCTTCTTGAAGGCCTGAAAGTTGCCGCTAAAGAAGGTGGTCTGGAAGTGGTTGAATCCGCAGCGACCAAATCCGCTGAAGTTCAGGGCGCCGCCCGTGCGCTGATCGGCAAAGCAGACCTGATTTATATTCCGACCGACAACACCATTATCTCTGCGCTTGAAGGTGCAGTCAGCGTTGCAGAAGAAGCTAAAATTCCTCTGATGACTGCCGACACAGATTCCGTCAGCCGCGGTGCTTTCATTGCTCTCGGTTTCAACTATTACGATGTTGGCAAACAGACCGGTGAAGTTGTTGTCCGTATTCTGAAGGGCGAAAAGCCAGGTGACATTCCGGTGAATGTTGCTGCCGGTACCGATCTGGTCGTCAATCTGGTTGCAGCTAAGAAAATGGGTATTGAAATCCCTCAGGCTGTTGTCGATCGCGCCAGCAAAGTCATCAAAGAATAATCTGCATTCAAACCGGTAAAGCAGCTTTACCGGTTTTTCATCATCCGGATATTCGGCAGAAATTTAAATCTGAATATCCGGACACTTTCCTTTGTGTCTTTTATATGCGGCACTGATGCCGTGAAACGACACTCAGATATCAACAGGCAGGCTGCCCCGTAATTTCAAATCGTCAAAACAGAACCTCTGTGAATGATGTGTTTGAAAGTGCCGGCCGTCTGCACAAGCCGAAGGAACATTATTTTGAGTCTGATCGCTTTTTGGGGCGCGGTCGAATTAGGTCTGGTCTTTTCATTTGTAGCTCTCGGCGTTTATCTGTCATTCCGTGTGCTGGATTTTCCTGACCTGACTGTAGATGGTTCCTTTCCGCTCGGCGCAGCTGTTACTGCTGTTCTTATTCTTGCCGGTGTTAATCCTTGGCTCGCTGCACTGATTGCCATGATGGCCGGTGCTGTTGCCGGACTGGTCACCGCGACTTTGAATCTCCGTTTTGGCATTCTTAATCTGCTGGCCTCCATTCTCACCATGACTGCACTTTTCTCAGTCAATCTGCGTGTGATGGGCAAGCCGAATGTCGCTCTGATTAATCAGGATACAATGATCTCACCTTTTTACGGGTTGGGTGTTCCTGAATATTATGTACGTCCGCTTTTTGTTGGCGTGCTTGTTATTATCGCCGCCCTGCTCGTCTGGCGCTTTCTGGAAAGCAATATCGGTCTTGCCATGCGTGCAACCGGTACCAATGCGCGTATGGCGCGTGCACAGGGCGTGAAGACTGATCGCCAGATTTATCTGGGCATGGCTATGTCCAATGCTCTGGTTGCTCTGGGCGGTGCATTATTTGCGCAGACAAACGGCTTTGCTGATGTCACCTCCGGTGTTGGTACAATTGTTGTCGGTCTTGCCGCTGTGATTATTGGTGAAACACTGTTCCGCACGCGCTTCCTGCTCTGGGCACTGGCCGGCTGTATCATCGGTTCCATTCTTTATCGTATTGCCATTCAGCTGGCTCTTGGCAGTGATTTTATTGGGCTGAAAGCTTCCGATCTTAATCTTGCAACAGCTGTACTGGTCACACTGGCACTGGTTCTGCCACGCCTGCGTCGCGGAGGTGCATCCAAATGATTGAAGTTTCAAATCTTGGTGTTGTCTTCGGTCGCGGAACACCACTGCAAAAACAGGCTCTGTCCGGTATCAATCTGAAGATTGAAGAAGGCACATTTGTTACGGTGATCGGCTCCAATGGTGCAGGCAAATCTACTTTGCTTGGAGCGCTGGCCGGTGACGTTCAGGCATCTGAAGGCAAAATCCTCATCGGCAATAAAGATGTCACCAGACAGTCCACTGCTGACCGTGCATCCATGGTTGCCCGTGTCTTTCAGGATCCGCTGACAGGCAGCTGTGGTGCATTGACGATTGAAGAGAACCTTGCCCTCGCTGCCATGCGCGGCAAAAAACGCGGCCTCTCCCATGCGCTCAATCATAAGCGCCGTGAGCTGTTTCGTGAGCGTATTGCAGGTCTTAATCTTGGTCTGGAAAACCGTGTGCAGGATCGTATGGATCTGCTTTCCGGCGGCCAGCGTCAGGCACTGTCTCTGATCATGGCAACCCTGACAGATTCAGAAGTGCTACTGCTCGATGAACATACCGCCGCGCTTGATCCGGGCATGGCAGATTTCATCATGAAGCTCACAGCCAAACTGGTCAGCGAAAACAAGCTGACAACGATGATGGTTACCCACTCCATGCAGCAGGCGCTTGATTACGGCACACGTACAATCATGCTGCACGGTGGCAATATCATTCTCGATGTTTCCGGCGATGAACGTAAGAACCTAACCGTCAAAGACCTGATTGATATGTTCAAAAAGGTACGTGGCGAAACATTGGATGACGATGCTCTGCTGATCCAATAAATAGTTGTGTCATATGAAACTTTAAATGCCGCGCTCATCCCGCGGCATTTTTATTTGAAAACACAAACACTGATTTCCCTTTCACTGCCTTTGTTGTAAGCAGACTTATGGCACAGAAAAAAGCACATGAAGTTGATGGGTTTCTCGCGCGTCCGGCACAAACCGGAACGGTCATACTGATCTATGGACCTGACAAAGGCCTGGTCAGTGAGCGCGGTGCTAAATATGCAAAGCTTACCGGCCTGCCTCTGGATGATCCTTTCGCGGTCTTACGCATTGAAGCGGATGAGATTGACAAAGACCCTGCCCGCCTGATGGATGAGGCCCGAACAATTTCAATGTTTGGCGGCGATCGTCTGATCTGGATTAAAAATGCTTCAGCGCAAAAAAGTCTGGCCGAGGCTGTTAAACTGCTGATCTCAGAGCCGCCTCAGGATACCTATATTCTGATTGAGGCAGGTGACCTGAAAAAGGGTGCCGGCCTGCGCACCAATGTCGAAAATGGTGCAATCGGCATGGCACTTCCCTGCTATACGGATGATGCCCGTGGCATTGACGGACTGATTGACGATGTCTTGCAAGCCAATCATTTACAAATTTCCAATGATGCTCGCCAGTTTTTACGCTTGAGCCTTGGCGGGGATCGTCTCGCAACACGCGGTGAACTTGAAAAGCTCTGCCTCTATGCGCGTGGTCAGCAGCGTATTGAACTTGAAGATGTGCGGGAATCTGTGGGTGATGTGGCAGCACTCTCTCAGGATGAAGTGATTGATGCTGTGCTGATCGGTGATTTGCCAAAATTCAACACTGCCTTTGACCGTGTCGTAAATACCGGCACACATCCTTTTCTGCTGGTGAATAGTGCTATGCGCCAGTTCAGCCAGTTGCAAACTCTGCGATATGCTATGGAAACAGGAAATGTACCGGCAGGCCTTGTCGTTAATTCAGCAAAACCACCGATATTCTTTGCTCGCAAAAAACTCGTCGAGACAGCATTAGGGCTGTGGAGTGTCGCAGCCATTAACCGCGTGACAGACAGACTTCAGCGCACCGTTCTGGAAAGTCGCCAGAATTCAGCGCTTTCCACTGCAATTATCAGACAGACTTTTATTGCTCTCACTGTAGAGGCAATCCGTAATAAACAGCGCCGTTAAAACTTCAACGGCACTGGTTTCAGCATTCCATTTATGATTTTTGATAATAAAAAGCCGGTACAAAGACCGGCTTTTATTGATTTTAATATATCAGCTTTGCAAGCGACGGCAGATTTCATCCAATTGTTCAAGAGAACTATAACGGATACGAACTTCACCACCGCGATCACGATGATTAATTTCAACTTTCATACCGGTTACATCAGACAGTAATTTTTCGAGTGCGCGTGTATCCGCATCTTTTTCTACAGGAACACGTTCCGGTTTAACCGCCGGAATGCCCTTGCTTTCAGCCTGAGATAAAGCCTCTACCTGACGAACAGACAGCCCTTCTTTAACAATACGCTCGGCAACAGCATGGGGATTTTCCATTGTAATCAACGTACGTGCATGACCGGCAGTCAAAGCGCCATCATTGATCAATCCCTGCACTTCCGGCGGAAGTTTCAGAAGGCGTAATGTATTAGCGACATGGCTACGGCTTTTACCGATAACCTGTGCCAGATCAGCTTGCGTATAGTCATGATCATCAATCAGAAGCTGGTAACCCATTGCTTCTTCTACAGGATTCAGATCAGCACGCTGAACGTTTTCAATAATCGCCAGTTCAAGAGCAACACGATCATCCACATCACGCAGAATAACCGGAATCTCGGTCAGACCTGCGCGCTGTGCTGCACGCCAGCGGCGTTCACCGGCGATCAGTTCAAAATGTTCACGATTTTCAGGTGCCGGACGAACAACAATCGGCTGTACAATACCATGCTCGCGAATAGATTGTGCCAGATCTTCGAGTTCAGCCTCTGTAAAAATACGACGCGGGTTACGCGGGTTACGGCTTACAAATTCAATAGGCACATAACGTTCAAGCGGAACCGGTGCCTTACGTTCTTCCACAGGCCGGTCGATATCCCCAATCAGAGCTGCCAGACCGCGACCAAGACGCTTTTTTGAAGGATCATCGTTCATCAGTTGAATGCTTTCTGCAAATTGTTACGTATTCGAATCGAATATTCATTTTTTATGCTGCGGAGCGAAGCTGGCGTTCCCGCTGGATCACTTCAGAAGCCAGCTGAAGATATGCCTGACTTCCTGCACATTTCAGATCATACAAAATGGCCGGCTTACCATGAGATGGCGCTTCTGAAACCCGAACGTTACGGGGAATAACCGTGCGATAAACTTTTTCGCCCATAAATGCGCGCACATCATCAACAACCTGATTGGCCAGATTGTTACGGCTGTCATACATGGTCAGCACAACACCCTGAATTGTAAGATCAGGATTCAGCGAATTGCGAACCTGATTAACAGTTTCCAGCAACTGGCTAAGACCTTCCAGTGCAAAGAATTCGCATTGCAATGGTACCAAAACAGAGTCAGCAGCAGCCATAGCATTCAGTGTCAAAAGATTAAGTGATGGCGGACAATCAATCAAAATATAGCTGAAATGATCCGCTATCCCTGAATCAAAGCGTAACGCATCACGCAAACGTCTGGTTCTGTCAGGTGCATTGGAAATTTCCATTTCAATACCGAGCAAATCCAGCGTCGAAGCAATCAAATAAAGATTTGGTACATCTGTTGCAATTGCCGCATCCGGAACTGATGCTCCCTGCGTCAACACATCGTAAGACGATAGCGGGCGATTTTGACGATCAACACCCAGTCCAGTACTGGCATTGCCCTGCGGATCGAGATCAACAATCAATACATTTTCACCGATTGCAGCCAAAGCAGTCGCCAGATTAATAGCGGTCGTAGTCTTCCCTACGCCGCCTTTCTGGTTCGCGATTGTTATAATCCGTGTTCTGTTATTCATAATAATTGTCCCGAATAACTTCTGTTTCCAAGCATGACTGAATGAAAAACATTCAGCGCCGCTGTAAATTGCTGATTTCAAGAATGACAGAATCTGCTTCTATCGCGCTTTCATGCCGTATCAGATCGAACTTCCAATTTATCAGGCTTTCATCCACTTCACGCTGATAGTCCCGCCCTTTTGAAACAAGGCTTTAGCACCGTTTGTCATCCATGGCTCTGTCAGCTCAAAGAGTTTATCAAGCGAAGCCAATGCTCTGGCTGTGATGATTTCAGGAACCTGAATGAGGTCATAACAGCTTTCAATTCTTGCATTTACCACCTGCCCCGGAGCCTGAAATTGTGCCAGAGCATTTCGTAGAAATGCCGATTTTTTACCATTGCTTTCAACCAGTCGAATTGTCCCCCCAGTTTGTTTCAGCATAACAGCCAAAACAATACCTGGAAAACCACCACCAGATCCCAAATCAAGCCACTGTTTTGCCTGTGGCGCTAATTTGAAAACCTGAACACTATCCAGAATATGCCGTTCCCAAAGTGTCTCAAGCGTATTTGGCGAAGCCAGATTGATTGCTTTAGACCACTTTTTAAACAGAGTTTCAAAGCCAATCAGATCATCTGCTGTTTCACGTGAAACAGATGGGTATATCTGTTTCAGTGAATCAAAATATTTATCTTTTGTCATGCTGGTTTTGCCAAATCACCCGAAATATCCTGTGCAATACCATGTCTGCGGATATGTGTTATCAATAATGCGATCGCAGCCGGAGTCATTCCTTCAATTCTTTGCGCTTCGGCAATATTTGAAGGATTACGTTTTTCAAGCTTTTGCTTCAGTTCAAGTGACAAACCGGAAATTCCAGAAAACTGAATTGATTGCGGAATAATCAATTGTTCTTCCCGCTCCATCACAGCAATATCTGCCGTCTGACGATCAAGATACACTGAATATTGCGCTTCAATTTCCAAAGCTTCTTTTGTAGCCGAGGATAAATCAGAAAGTTCAGGCCAAATGCCGGTAAGACGTTCCAGATCAATATCCGGATAAGAAAGAAGATCATAAAGAGAGCGACGAATGCCATCTTTGTTCAAGTTCAGCCCATGTGCTGCTGCTGCATTAGGCGTAATAGAAAGCGTCTGTGCAAGGTCTCTTGCTTTATCCAGCTCCTGCTTTCTTTCATTAAAACGCACCTGCCGTGCCGGACCAATCAGCCCCCAGTTTTCACCAAGCGGCGTCAGACGAGTATCTGCATTATCAGCACGAAGGGAAAGCCTGAACTCTGCGCGAGACGTAAACATACGATAAGGTTCACTGACACCACGAGATGTCAGGTCATCAATCATCACACCTATATAGGCTTCTGTACGCTGAAGAATAACCGGTTCACTACCACCAGCATGTCTGGAAGCATTCAAGCCAGCCAGCAAACCTTGCGCACCAGCCTCTTCATAACCGGTCGTACCATTAATTTGACCAGCCAGGAATAGTCCTTTAACACGACGCGTTTCAAGGCTGCGCTGCAACTCGCGCGGATCAATAAAATCATACTCAATAGCATAACCCGGCTGCAGCATCTTGGCATGCTCTAAACCTGGTATAGTTTTGAGAATATCGATCTGAACATCTTCCGGCAAGCTGGTCGAAATACCATTCGGATAAACGGTATCATCATCAAGACCTTCCGGCTCAAGAAAAATCTGATGGCCGTCACGATCACCGAATTTTACAATTTTATCTTCAATAGATGGGCAGTAGCGCGGACCTATGCCTTCAATATTCCCTGAATACATTGCTGAACGATGTATATTATCACGGATTAATTGATGAGTAGCGTCTGTTGTACGCGTAATACCGCAATCAATCTGCGGCACTGTGATCTTATCCGTCATCATAGAAAACGGAACCGGATATTCATCAGCAGATTGTTTGTCCAGACTTGCCCAGTCAATAGTTTTACCATCAATACGGCAAGGCGTGCCGGTCTTTAAGCGCCCTAAACCAAAACCTAAACCAATCAAACGCTCAGACAAGCCAAGAGCTGGTTTTTCGCCCATGCGTCCAGCAGGGATTGTTTTATCACCAATATGGATCAAGCCATTGAGAAATGTTCCGCTCGTCAAAACAACAGAAGCACAATTGATAATGGTGCCATCCATAAGTTGAACAGCTTTAACTGAACCATTTTTAACAATTATATCCGCTGCCCCGCCTTCAACAACCGTCAAATTGCTTTGCTCTTTGATAAAGCTCTGAATGGCCAGGCGGTATAATTTACGATCTGCCTGCGTACGCGGACCGCGTACTGCTGGTCCCTTTCGACGATTTAATAAACGAAATTGAATTCCGGCCTGATCGGCAGCCTTGCCCATCAAACCATCAAGGGCATCAATTTCACGAACAAGCTGTCCCTTCCCTAATCCGCCAATAGCAGGATTACAGGACATAACACCAATCGTATCAAAATGGTGTGTTACTAAAGCAGTTTTAGCGCCTGTTCTTGCTGATGCAGCGGCAGCTTCGGTGCCAGCATGTCCACCACCAATAACAATGACGTCATAAAAACCTGTCATAATCATATCCAAAACTTGTTTGGTTTCACGTGAATCATCATTCTCATGTTCTCTCTGAAAAGGGAACACATAACTAGAGCATTTCACCATCAAGTTATTTTAACTGGGTACTTATAATGATGTAAGCAGCTATCGTTTTTCGTGAGCGCGGTACTAAAATATTTTACGCACTCACTCAAACTATTAATACTAATTTCAGAGACGGGAATCTATTGACTCAGAATAACTCTCTTGAGTCAAATCGTGTTTTAAGATTCCACAGAATGTTTCACGTGAAACACGTCTGATCGTTAATTAGGCTATATCATGAAAATTGTTTCACGTGAATCATTTTCCGATGCAAAATTGAGAGAATACGAGATCAAGAATATCTTCGACGTCTACATCACCTGTAATTTTTCCTAAGTATTGAGAGGCGATACGTAAATTTTCAGCTCTCAATTCCAAAGGAAGTTGGTTAGACTTGTATGCTGTTTGAATTTCTGATTTGCAGAGATTTAGTAAATCAATGTGCCTGCGTCGTGTTGGTACGACATCATTATGCAGTTTTGTTTTCTCTGAGATGTATGTGTTTAGATTGTCTAAAAGTGCGCTGATCCCATCATTATTTTTTGTTGAAATCAGATAATTATAATTTGGTGTAGAGGTGATTTTTAAATCGACTTTATTACCGATTGTCCAAATATTTGTCTGGAACTCAGAAATATCTACCGCAATCGGATTGGAGATATCTTCAATATATAAAATTAAATCAGCTTCCGCCGCTTTATCCATTGCACGCTGAATACCGATTTGCTCAACTTTACCTGTTGTTTCGCGAATACCGGCAGTATCAGTCACATAAGTAGCGACGCCATTCAGATTCAATTTCACTTCAAGCAGATCACGTGTTGTGCCCGCTTCATCCGAAATAATGGCCACATCACGCGCGGCCAATAAATTCATCAGGCTGGATTTCCCTGCATTCGGTGCACCAATAATGACGACATGAAAACCATCGCGCAGCATTGATCCGCGTTTTCCGTCTTCAATATGTTTTTCAATCTTTGCGCTAAGATCCTGCATTTCGCTCCAGACCCGATCGGATACTGAACCCGGAACATCGCCCTCATCTGCGAAGTCTAATTCAGCTTCAATAAAAGCTCGCGCCTGAATGAGCTTCTGTCGCCAATCCATATAAAGATTACGTTGCGCACCGGAAGCAACTTGCTGTGCTAATCGTCTTTGTGTTTCCGTTTCAGCGGAGATCAAATCCGCCAGCCCTTCCGCCATAGTTAAATCCATTTTGCCGTTTGCAAATGCACGGCGCGTGAATTCTCCAGCTTCCGCTAAACGACATTTTTCAAATTCTGACAGGCCTTCCAGAAATTTTTCCACCACAGCAATTCCACCGTGAATATGAAATTCCGCACAATCTTCACCGGTAAAGCTTTTAGGTCCCTCAAAGAAGAGTGTCAGACCACTGTCCAGAACTTCGCCTGTTTTGTTTTTTAAAAGGCTGAAATGCGCTTTGCGTGGTTCAGGCAATTTCCCCACAATGGTTTCGGTAATGAATCGAGCTTGCGGGCCTGATAATCTGATAATTGCCACGCCAGAAGGCAAACGCCCGCTTGAAAGCGCAAAAATAGTATCGTGATGAAAAGACTGCACTGACATCGAAAATCCGTTACAAGTTAAGAGAAAAATTGCCGCTCTTTAGCTGCTTGAAGCACTATCGTATCGGTTTGAATATCGGAAAGGCAAAGCCATGAACCCGACGCAAAGCCCAACACAAAACAATGCCAGTTCTAATCGCCTTCATACAGCGAACAGTACATATTTGAAACAGCATAGCGACAATCCGGTCAATTGGCAGCTTTGGAACAATGAAGCGCTCGAACTCGCTCGTCTTCATGACAAGCCGATTTTGCTTTCCATCGGATATTCTGCCTGCCACTGGTGCCATGTTATGGCGCACGAATGTTTTGAGGATGAGCAAGTAGCTCAGTTGATGAATGAGCATTTTATCAATATTAAAGTCGATCGTGAAGAACGGCCGGATATTGATCAGATTTATATGTCTGCTCTGACCGCTATGGGCGAACAAGGCGGCTGGCCACTGACAATTTTTCTAACCCCTCAGGGTGATGCTTTTTGGGGTGGCACATATTTTCCTAAATATGCCAATGGTCGGCTGCCCGGCTTTATGGATATTATTCAAAGCCTCGGCACTTTATGGAAAAATGACCGCGAGCGAATTAACGGCAATGTTACTGCGCTTAAAACACATTTACAGAATGTTTTAACACCGGAAGCTGAACCGGCAGCAAATGATGAAGGCATCTTCCAGCGCTATGCTGATACAATAGCCAGACGTATTGATACCACATATGGTGGTATTAGCGGAGAACCTAAATTTCCGAACTTCCCGTTTATGTCGATGCTTTGGACGTCCTGGAAAGTCAGCCAGCAGCAACAACACCATGATCTTTTTATTCTCAGCACCGAGAAAATGCTCAATGGTGGTATTTATGATCATCTTGCCGGTGGTCTGGCGCGCTACAGTACTGACGCATTCTGGCTCGTTCCGCATTTTGAAAAAATGCTTTACGATAATGCGCAGACAATCCGGCAATGCTCATGGGGCTGGAGCAGCACTCAAAATCCATTGTTTCGGAATCGAATCGAAGAAATTATTCATTGGATTACAACTGAAATGACTTTGCCGGATGGCGGTTTTGCCTCCGGTCTTGATGCGGACAGCGAAGGTGTTGAAGGCAAATTCTATATCTGGGATCAGTCAGAAATAGAGAGCATTCTCGGAGAAGATGCTCCTGAGTTCATTGCTAAATACAATGTCAGTGTTGCGGGAAACTGGGAAGACAGCAATATTCTTCATCGGCTGGATATGCTGAACTTCAACCAGGAAGAAGATGAAACCCTAAAGCCAATGCGGGAAAAACTGCTTGGTATCAGAAACTTGCGCATCAGACCTGGGCGTGATGAAAAATGTCTGACCGACTGGAATGCCTATTTCATTCGCGCTTTGGCTGAAGCTGCCCGTGTTTTTAATCGCACTGACTGGCTCGAACTGGCAAAAAACACTTATCAAATCTTGATGCCTAAACAAGGCACAGCCGTCAGTCATATATGGTCAAATACTGAAACTACGCTCCCTGCTCTCTCCTCTGATTATGCAGCGCTCATCAATGCATCTTTGTCACTCTATCAGGCTGATCCGCAGCAAAACTATATCGATGATGCCAAGTCATTGCTGATCTCACTCAATCAGCATCATCTCGATCAGAATGGTGATTACCGGCTGACAGCTTTGGATAATGATGATGTGATTTTTTATCTTTATGGGGATCAGGATGAAGCTATTCCAAGCTCCACCAGCCAGATTATCGAAGCGTGCACAAGGCTGGCACTGATAACGGAAGATGAAGCACTGCTGACCAAAACCAATGAGCTGGCAGAACGTGCGTTAGGGCGTAGCAAACATATGGCTTATGGTCAGGCCGCTATTCTCAATGCTGCAGTTCAGTTGCTTGATCCGGTTAAACTGGTGCTGATCGTTGAGGACACAGAGGATGAATTATACCGCTGCGCATCCCGACATGCCGATCCATGCCGTACAGATATCATTCTAAACCACCACCAAGCCTTACAGCAGCCGCAATGGGCATCTTTCCTGTCTCTGACTGGTAAACGCTCCTGTGCCATTCTCTGCCGCAATCAGGTCTGTTTACCGCCGGTCTATGATGCCGCTGATCTTGAGAAACTGCTCTAGAGCAGTTTATTTACGGATTGAATCTCAGCGTATGCTCTAGATTCTTTATTGGGTCGCATTATCACAACCGTCAAGTTGATCCAACTTGACGGTGAAATGCTCTAAACAAAAACGCCGCCCTTTTGAGGCGGCGTTTTTAATATCAGCATAATGAAACAAATTACGTATTCATTGAATCGAAAAATTCAGCATTATTCTTCGTCTGTTTCAGCTTATCGATCAGGAATTCAATAGCATCGGTTGTGCCCATTGGCGCCAGAATACGACGCAGAACAAAGATTTTCTGCAGATCCTGACGTGGTACCAGAAGATCTTCCTTACGTGTACCGGATTTAAGAATATCCATAGCAGGGAAGATGCGCTTATCGGCAACCTTACGGTCAAGCACGATTTCCGAGTTACCGGTACCCTTGAATTCTTCAAAGATAACTTCGTCCATACGCGAACCGGTATCGATCAGCGCAGTTGCGATAATGGTCAGCGAGCCGCCTTCTTCGATATTACGGGCAGCACCAAAGAAGCGCTTCGGACGCTGCAATGCATTGGCATCCACACCACCGGTCAAAACCTTACCGGATGAAGGAATAACAGTGTTGTAAGCGCGGCCGAGACGGGTGATCGAGTCAAGCAGAATGACCACATCGCGGCCATGCTCAACAAGGCGTTTTGCCTTTTCAATCACCATTTCAGCAACCTGAACGTGACGGGATGCCGGTTCATCGAAGGTCGAGGATACAACTTCGCCCTTTACCGAGCGCTGCATATCAGTCACTTCTTCAGGACGCTCATCAATCAGCAAGACGATCAGATAGCATTCCGGATGATTAGCGGTAATCGAATGCGCAATATTCTGCAGCAAAACCGTTTTACCGGTGCGTGGCGGCGCCACGATCAGACCACGCTGGCCTTTACCAAGCGGTGCAACCAGATCGATCACACGGGCTGAATTGTCTTTATTGGTCGGAATATCCAGTTCCATTTTGAAACGCTCATTCGGATAGAGCGGTGTCAGATTATCAAAATGGATTTTATGACGGATCTTTTCCGGATCCTCAAAATTGATTGTATTGACTTTGAGAAGCGCGAAATAACGCTCGCCTTCTTTCGGGCTGCGGATCGGTCCTTCAACCGTATCGCCGGTTTTCAGTGAAAAACGGCGGATCTGCGAAGGAGAAATGTAAATATCATCCGGGCCCGGAAGATAGTTGGCATTTGCCGAACGCAAAAAGCCAAAGCCGTCCGGCAATAATTCAACGACACCTTCACCGATGATTTCGACTTCCTGAGAGGCAAGGCTCTTCAGAATAGCGAACATCAGTTCCTGTTTACGCATAACACTGGCGTTTTCAACCTGCAGCTCTTCAGCGAGAGCGAGCAAATCGACAGGTGTCTTGTTCTTAAGATCTTGTAGTTTCATTTCCTGCATGGGTGCGGAACTCATATTATAAAAGATTGAAAAAAGAAAAATGCAGTTGTGCGCTCATAATGGTCATGAGGGGCATGACCGGCATCGGAAACCTGCTATTCTTGAAGGAAGGTGTCTTTCCTTAACCGGTTCCGGTGATTTGAGCAAGAGCCAAGCTGCTTTGCAGCGCTATAAAAATAGTCAGACAGGGTGAAATTACGCTCTAAACGGAGCTTAAAGCGTAATTTCTTAGCTTAAATAGTGATCAGAACGGCTTTACGACAACCAGAATGACGATCAAAATCATCAGAACTGTCGGAATTTCATTCACAATGCGCCAATGTTTGGTCGATTTGGTGTTTTTATCCTGAGCGAACATCCGCACGCTCTTGGAAAGATAACCATGCAGACCGGACAGCAAAACAACCAGCAAAATCTTGCCGTGCAACCAGCCGCCACGGAATTCAAAGATTTTCCATGCCAACCACAGACCTAAAACCCAGGTCACAATCATCGCCGGATTGATGATATAACGCAGCAACCGGCGTTCCATGATTTTGAAAGTTTCGGAGGCTTCAGATCCGGCCTTTTCCTGACTGTGATACACAAAAAGGCGAGGCAGATATAACATGCCTGCCATCCAGGCGATCACAGCAATAATATGAAAAGCTTTGATCCAGAGATAGGCTGCATCAGTTGCCGCAAAAAACAGCGCATAGGCTGCAATGGCAGTGATAGCGACAGCAATCACTGCTCTCACAGCAGGATTGCCTGTATTTGTGCCGGATTTATCCATTATGCACCTGCCTGACGGATACGGTTGACCATTTGAGCGACATTTTCGAGCGGCGCCTGAGGTGTAATTCCGTGACCGAGATTAAAGATCAGCGGCCCCTGTCCCAGTTTTTCCAGAATGACATCCACGCCTTCATCCAGAGCCTTACCGCCCGCAACCACACGCAGCGGGTCCAGATTGCCCTGTACAGCGCCTTGCTGTTGTAGTTCCTGTGCAAAGGTCAAAGGAACAGACCAGTCCAGCCCAAGAGCATTTACACCGGTTTTGGCGCGATAATCCCGATAGAGCATCCCTGCCCCTTTCGGAAAACCGATAATCACGGCATCAGGATGGGTTTCGCGGACTTTTTTAACAATGCGGGCAACCGGCTTAATGCAGAAATCTTCAAAGCAATCTTCGTCCAGTACGCCGGACCATGAATCAAAGATCTGAACCGCATCGGCACCGCAATTAAGCTGCTCAATCAGATATTCCGCAGAAATATCTGCAAGATCAGTCAGCAGTTTCACGAAAACATCGCGGTGCTGATAGGCAAACAGACGTGCCGGTGCCTGATCCGGCGTGCCGTGACCGGCGATCATATAGGTGGCAACAGTCCACGGGGCACCACAAAATCCGAGCAGCGTGGTTTCATTCGGCAATTGCTCGCGCAATCGGCTGACGGTTTCATAAACAGCGCTTAATTTGGCTGCTTTACCTGTAATGTCGAGATCTTTGATTTCATCAACTGTCACAGGTGTCATTAAAGGTCCCCTTCCTTCTTCAAAGCGAAGGTCACGTCCAAGAACGTGAGGGATGACAAGAATATCTGAAAAGAGAATGGCTGCATCAAAGCCATAACGGCGGATAGGCTGAAGTGTCACTTCCGTTGCCAGTTCAGGATTATAGCACAGATCAAGAAAGCTTCCTGCTTGTTGTCGTGTCTGGCGATATTCCGGGAGATAACGTCCTGCTTGTCTCATCATCCAGATTGGTGGTGGAAAGACGGTTTCACCTTTGAGAACGTTCAGAACTTTACGTGTCATGCGATTTACCCACACCGGTTTTCCCCGGTTATCCCATAAAGAAAGTGATGATTTTTGGATTCTTATGATTCTTAGAGTCTGTTGATAACGGGGATTAAATGTTTCCCTGAGTTTTCCCACAGGCTGATCATGAAAACCGGCTGATGTGGATAAATTGCCCATCAATCGGGAAAAAGCAATGCGACCAAAAATTCATCAATAAAAACTGATACTTATTGAAAATATCATTCATGCTATCCTGTGGACAACCATTGAATGAATTCTTTCCAACTTTGAATTGCTCCTGTTACCCACAGTGTTTATTGTCACGAATATACAGTCAGGCGCGCTGTGGATGAATCCTGTTTAAATCAACAGGCAGAGAAAGACGTCTCAGAGCCGGTACTTTTTACACACAGCCATCAACAGGGATGTGAGAAATCTGTGACAAAGACTCTTTCTTACTTTCATCTTCATCTGATTTCAGATGCAACAGGAGAGACTCTCCTTGCAGCAGGCCGTGCGGCGGCCGCTCAATACAGCCATGCGCGCGCAATTGAGCACATGTATCCGTTGATCCGAACCGAGAAACAGCTGGCTAAAATTCTGGAGAATATTGATGCCGAACCAGGCATTGTTCTCTACACAGTGGTGGATCAGAAATTGGCTTTGAAGATTGATGAAGCCTGTTCGCAGATGGGCATTCCGAGTGTTTCTGTGCTGGAACCGGTGCTGGCGACTTTTCAATCTTATCTCGGTGCTCCTGCCCATCGCCGTGCCAGTGCGCAACATGTGCTGGATGCCGATTATTTCCGCCGGATTGATGCACTTAATTTCACTATGGAGCATGATGACGGGCAATTGCCGCCGGATCTGGAAGAAGCAGATATTATTTTGATCGGCATTTCACGTACATCTAAAACACCAACCAGCATTTATCTGGCCAATCGCGGGATCAAAACGGCCAATATTCCGTTGGTTTTAGGCATTCCGCTGCCGGAAGCGCTGCTTCATGTAAAAAAGCCGCTTGTTGTCGGGCTGATTGCCAGTGCCGAGCGTATTTCTCACATCCGTCAGAACCGGATGCTGGGCACATCTCCGGGGCTGGATACGGAGAGCTATACGGATCGTATCAATATTGCGCAGGAACTGGCCTATGCGCGCAATATTTGCGAGCGCAATAACTGGCCGGTGATTGATGTCACACGCCGCTCTATCGAAGAAACCGCGGCAGCTATTCTGGCTTTACGCCCGCGTGTCAGATCGGATGACTGATAGGTGTTTTTTCGCTGTTTAGAGCGCCATGCGCCCTCTTTGGCGCATAAAGGTCGCTCTAACTCATTATATTTACAGCATAATTTTACCTAGAATGATTCCAGTTCAATGAATTATGCTGTAGTACGATGAAATATCTGATATTCTTCAGGGAAGTATTTTGAGCTGCGTAAATGGCAGTGAGTTTTTTGATATTTGAACGGAGTTTTCAATATGGCACTGCCTTTGATCCTTGCTTCTCAAAGCCCTTTTCGTGCAACAATTTTAAAGAATGCCGGCATTCAGTTTACATCGCAGAAAGCCAATATTGATGAGCGCGCGGTAGAGGCACCACTCTATGAAACCGGTGCAACGCCGGAAGATGTGGCTCTGATCCTCAGTGAAGCTAAAGCAGAAGAAGTCAGTCAGCATTTTCCACATGCATTGATTATCGGTTGTGACCAGACATTGTCACTTGGGAGTGAAATTTTTCACAAGCCTGCGGATATGGATGGCGCACGCCGCCATCTTCTGGCTTTGTCGAGTAAAACCCATCAATTGAACAGCGCGGTGGTGCTGGTTCAGAACGGCCAGACCGTATGGCGTCATGTTTCGGTGGCTTATATGACAATGCGTCATCTGGAGCCGGGCTTTATTGGCCGCCATCTTGCGCGTGTCGGTGATATTGCGCTTTCCAGTGTGGGTGCTTATCAGGTTGAGGGTGAAGGTATTCAGCTTTTCGATAAAATTGACGGTGATTATTTTACCATTGTCGGTTTGCCATTGCTGCCTTTACTGAAAGAATTGCGTGCCAGAGGAATTATTGATGGCTGAGAAGAAACAGGCTTTTGTTACCGGTTTTCCGATTAAACATTCGCGCTCACCTTTAATCCACAATTACTGGCTGCAACGCTATGGTTTGAGCGGTTCTTACAAGGCAATTGAAAACAGCCCTGAGAACTTTCAAAATTTTGCCAAAACCCTTGCAGAACAAGGCTTAAGCGGCGGGAATGTGACTATTCCGCATAAAGAAACTGCCTTTGCATTATGTGAAAAACGTGATGCGGCAGCGGAGGCCATCGGGGCTGTGAATACCCTGTGGATAGATGCGGAAAACAAGCTCAACGGCGGCAATACGGACGCCTATGGTTTTGCTGCAAATCTTGATGCGCAATTGCCGGATTGGGATAAAGACGGCAAAACAGCTTTGGTGCTGGGTGCCGGTGGTGCCAGCCGCGCTGTGCTCTATGCTTTACTGAACCGTGGTTTTGAAAAGATCATCGTGGTGAACCGTACTGTAGAACGGGCGCAGGCCTTAGTTGATCATTTTGGTTCAAAAATTAAAGCTGCTGGCTGGGATCAGGCACAGAGCTATGTCAGTTCTGCCGATGTGATTGTGAATACAACGTCACTGGGTATGAGCGATCATGGTGAGGCAGAAGCTTTTCCGCTTGATTTCTCTGAAGCTAAAGCCGGTGCGGTTGCAACGGATATTGTCTATATTCCTTTGGAAACACCGTTTTTACATCAGGCGCGTCAGGCTGGTTTACACTGTGTGGACGGCCTTGGCATGTTGCTGCATCAGGCTGTGCCGGGCTTCGTGCATTGGTTTGGTGTGCGTCCTGAGGTGACAGATGAGTTACGCCAGCTCATATTGGATGATATTCTAAAATCTTGATAGGCAGACTTATGATCAAGCTGGGACTGACCGGTTCAATAGGCATGGGAAAATCCACAACTGCGCAGCTTTTTGCAGAAAAAGGTGTGCCGGTTTACGATGCTGATGCGACAGTCCACCAGCTTTATCAATCTGAAGCCGTACCGCTGATTGCGGAAGCTTTTCCGGAAGCCGTTATTGACGGGAAGATTGATCGTAAAATTCTGTCTGCCAGTGTTTTGGGCAAACCGGATGAGCTTAAAAAGCTTGAGAAGATTGTTCATCCGCTCGTCCATGCAAAAGAACAGCAGTTTTTATGCGATGCAGAGGCCAAAGGCGCCAAACTGGTCGTTCTGGACATTCCGCTGTTGTTTGAAACAAGCGGAACAGGTCGTGTGGACAAAATTTTGGTGGTCAGCGCACCTTATGATATTCAGCGTCAGCGGGTATTGGAACGCGAGAATATGACGGAAAAAAAATTTCAGTCGATTTTAGCACGTCAAATGCCGGATGCTGAAAAACGGACAAAAGCGGATTTTATTGTTGATACGGGGCGGGACAAGGATTTTGCCCGTCAGCAAGTATCAGATATTTTTGAAAAGCTGTTAAACGCAGCTGTATAAGTAATTTACAGGACGAACCATGCGCGAGATTGTTTTCGATACAGAAACCACCGGCCTTGAGAAAAATGAAGACCGTGTGATCGAAATCGGTTGTATCGAGATGGTGAATAAATTCATCACCGGCAAAACATTTCACATCTATATCAATCCGCAGGGCAAAAAGGTTCATCCGGATGCATTGGCAGTGCACGGTATTACCGATGAAAGCCTGCTGGATAAGCCGGTTTTTGCTGACATTGCGGATGAGTTTCTGACCTTTATCGAAGGGGCTAAGCTGGTTGCGCATAATGCGATGTTCGATATCGGCTTTTTGAATGCCGAACTGGAGCGCATTAACCGGACACCGATTTCTACCGACGTGGTAATCGATACGCTGGCTTTGGCGCGCCGCAAGCATCCGATGGGGCCAAACACGCTGGATGCGTTGTGTAAGCGCTATGGCGTCGATAATGCGCATCGTAAATTACACGGTGCATTGCTCGATACGGAATTGCTGGCAGAAGTTTATATTGAGTTGCTCGGCGGACGTCAGACATCGCTGGGCTTGAGTGTTCAATCATCAAGTGAAACAACCAATGGCGATGAACCGGTTACTGAGATTGTGCTGAAAGCACGGCCAAAGCCCCTGCCCTCACGGCTGACTGCAGATGATCTTGCAGCTCATCAGAAGCTCATTGATAAAATGGGCGATAAGGCTGTCTGGAAAAAATATCTGAACTGATTTTTTCAAAATATAAAAAAGCCGCTATGTCTCAGACACAGCGGCTTTTTTAAAAATCATTACGTAAAAGCTTAGTTTACCTGAGCTTTTGCCTGTTCTTCAGCCATACGCTGCTGGAACATGGTTGCAAAATCGATCGGGTCGATCATCAGTGGCGGGAAGCCGCCATTGCGTGTTGCATCAGCAATGATCTGACGGGCAAACGGGAACAGCAGACGCGGGCATTCGATGAACAGGATCGGCAGCATGTGTTCCTGCGGAATGTTCTGAATGCGGAAAACGCCGCCATAAACCAGTTCAGTGCTGAACAGAACTTCTTTGCCTTCGCCAGCCTGTGCTGTCAGGGTCAGAACAACGTCAAAATCGCCTTCAGCGATTGGATTTGCGTTCACATTAACATTGATGCTGATGTTTGGCGCATTTTCACGCGGACGCAGGGAAAGCGGTGCATTCGGGCTTTCAAAGGAAAAATCCTTGATATACTGAGCCAGAATGTTGAGGGATGGCTGTGCACTACCGTTACCGTTCTGTGCTTCGTTTGGCGTCTCTGCCATTATCATATACCTTTTTGTTAACGATGATCGACAGATCGTCGAACAGTATGACAACACAGGATATTGTGCTGTAACACTTTGAAAGCTCATACAATTTTATTGAGAAAACAACTTCAGAAGAAGAAATTAAACCATAAAATTGATCTCGTGGTTTCAGAAAACCAAAGCTTGTGCAAAAGCAATCCGAAACTTGTGCCATTTGGCTAGCATATGTGCCTTTTGCAGGCAATAACGCTTGGTATTATTTGATAAAGCTAAAAAGAACAGGCATTGAAATAAGACAGGACAATGAATTGCATGTCCATTTGCTTTTCCTCATTTTCGGTTGTCTTCAATCTCTTTTGGGTCCTGTCCCCAGGGAGAGTCATTACTCTTTTTGGCAGTATCGGAGAAACTGGAATAATCCTCAGGATCAAGATCAATAATATCATCATCCTGCGGAGCGTTTCTCTGAGTATATGATGAATAACCGGCACCGCTTGCCTGAAAATTACTCGCCATGACGATACGGTTGCGTAAGAACCGGTTCCAGATCAGGTCGCGGACAAACGGGATAAACAGTAAAAGACCGATAATATCGGTCAGAAAACCCGGAATAATCAGCAGGATACCGGCAAAAATAAGCAGCGTTCCATGAATAATTTCACGTTCCGGCGCACGGCCTGCCGCAGTTTCTGTTTTCATCTGGTTGAGCAGGCTCAGACCTTGACGGCGCAGCAGGGCAAAACCCAGAACAGCACTGAGGACAATCAGGCCAAGTGTTGCCAGTACGCCGATTTCGGAACCGACAATGACAAAGCCTGCAATTTCAATAAATGGCAGTGCTAAAAACATGAGCAGGCTGATCGGACCTAGCATTTTCTTCACGGGTGATTGACCTCTTGATGGACAGACGACAGATGCGGTTTTGACCGTAAATATGCCGGATTATGAAATTAAACAGAATATATAGATAAGAATGCCGGTTTGGCATTTGAATGCCGGAATGCAGTGAACTATATATTTTTTTAAAACATAGCGTTTTTATGGTATCTTATCAGCAGATTATGGCTGATGACAGCGTATCTGAAGGCTTTTTCGGTATAAGGATCAGGCCTGTTACAGCATATTCTGAATATGCTCTGTAAAAAAGATATTGTATAATTCATCAGTACAGGCAAAACCTGAGACTGAGGTGTTCATTGTGTGATCCGGCAGATAACTGCGGAGATAGTTGGCGAGCGGTATGAATTTTTTCAGTTTTGGCACATTCTTTTTCTTCATCGTTGCAGTGATTATTTTTCTGCAATTGCGCAGCGTGCTGGGAAAACGCACAGGTAATGAGCGCCCGCCATTCGATCCGTATACACGGCGCGAGGAAGACACAGCGCAGGCGTCTCAGCAGAAAGATAATGTTGTCGCCTTGCCGCAGCGCCAGACCATTGAAAATCAGGCTAAAGATTTCAAATCGATCGATGCGATTGCCCCTGAGGGCACAGAGCTGAATACCGGTCTGCGCAATATCCGTGCACAGGATGCCAGCTTTGATCCGAAAGAATTCCTCAATGGCGTTAAAATGGCCTATGAGATGATTGTACTGTCCTATGCGGACGGCGATCGTAAAACCTTGAAAAACCTGCTTTCCAAAGATGTTTATGAAGGTTTTGATGCTGCGATCAAAGAACGCGAAACCCGTGGTGAAAAGGTCAATTCCACCTTTGTCGGTATCAATCAGGCGAAAATTGTTGCGGCTGATATGAAGGGCAAAGATGCACAGGTTACAGTGCGTATTGTCAGTGAGATGATTTCTGCAACGCAGGATAAGCAGGGCAATATTATTGATGGCGATCTGGAAACAGTTGCGGAAATCCGCGATGTCTGGACTTTCGCGCGGAATACCGCAAACCGCGATCCAAACTGGAAACTGGTTGCTACAGAAGCGGAAGACTAATTCCTGTTGCTGAAATGATGAGAGGAGCAGTGTGATGTCAGATCTGTCTGAAAAACACTGCTCTTTTGACGTTTTAGATTTCGCTGATTGTGACGGCTGGGCACAGGATGATCACGCAGCGGCGTTTTCTACATTTTTAAAATGCGCGATCTATGCGGAAACAAATATTTATAAAAGCGGGATTTTAGGCCCGAAATTTGAAGAGCTTTTACCGGTTTTTGTAAAAGCACGCTCACTGGCAGCATCACACCAAGTTAGCGCTGATACAGCACGTGCGTTTTTTGAGCACCATTTCTATCCTGTCAGAATTATTCCCCATGACCGGAAAACCGGTTTTGTAACCGGTTTCTATGAGCCGGAAATTGCGGCTTCCCGTGTAAAAACGGTGCAATTTTCTGTGCCGTTTTACCGAAAGCCGGCAGATCTCATTAAGCTGGATGCGGATAAACGCCCGAAACATTTGCCTGAGGATATGGCCTTTGGCCGTTATCACAACGGGCAGGTGACAGAGTATTTTGACCGGCAGGCGATTGATCAGGGGGCATTGGCAGGGCAAGATCTGGAAATCGCCTATGTTGCGGATAAAGTGGATGCCTATTTTGCCCATGTACAGGGCGCTGTGCGGCTGAACTTTGAAGACGGCACACAGATGCGTCTGACCTATGCGGCCAAGTCCGGTCATGGCTTTACGGGCGCCGGACGCGTCCTGATCGATAAAGGTGAACTGGAACCTTCACAGGTCACCATGCAGACCATCAGGCAATGGCTGGCAGAGCACCCTGCCCGTGTTGATGAAATTCTATGGCATAACCGTTCTTATATTTTCTTCCGTGAGGCACCGGTGGATGATGCGGCGGCAGGGCCGGTGGCAGCTGCCAAAGTACCTCTCACCGCACAAAGATCGCTGGCGGTTGATCGTAAATATCATTGCTTTGGCACGCCGTTTTTCATAAATGTACACGGACTTTTAGAAAATGACGGTTCATTTCGTCATTTGATGATTGCGCAAGATACCGGATCAGCCATTCTTGGCCCTGCCCGCGGCGATCTGTTTTTCGGTTCCGGCGATGAAGCAGGCCAGCTTGCCGGCCGGATACGTCATGATGCGGATTTCATTATGTTACTTCCCCGCAAAAATGGAGCGGAGTAGTGCGATGAAAACCACGAAGAAAAAACGCTCTGTACCACGCGTTTCGGATAAAAATATAATGAGAATGTTGAAAAATCCGAAAGAAGAGCAGAAGCCTGCGGAAATCGCACCGAAGCAAACCTCCGGTTTTCTGAAATCGGAAGATCGCATTCTCTGGGAAACTGTTGCCCGCACCACCCGTCCTTTACGTCCGGTCGCCAAACGGCCAGCTTTTGCGATTGAGGATATGCATCTGTGGGATATGGAAAACGGGTTGAATATTCCGCAGCGGGTGCAGGCAGAACCGGTGAAAGCCGCAACAGCAAAAGCTGCGAGCGAAACATCTCTGCAAACGCGTAAAAAGCAGGAGACGGTCACCAATCCGCTCCATGATATTGACCGGCCAACCATCCGCAAAATTGCTAAGGGGCGTGTTGAAATTCAGGCACGGATCGATTTGCACGGTATGCGCCAGCGCGAGGCGCATGACCTGCTTTACGGTTTTCTTGCGGATGCATGGCACAGAGGCCTGCGCTTTGTGCTGGTTATTACCGGTAAAGGCACATCCATGGGCAGTGACGGGGTGTTAAAACAGGCAGTGCCGCATTGGTTCTCTACACCCCTCTTCCGCCTCTATGTGAGCGCCTATGAGGATGCTGTGCGCCATCACGGCGGACAAGGTGCGCTCTATGTCAGACTGCGTAAAACACCGGCTGAGAAGCTTGCAGAACGCCAGTCTCTCCAATTGAATAAACGGTCACTATCATGACGCCATTTGGGCAGCGGTTACGGCAATTGCGTGAAGAACGGGGTGTCAGTCAGAAAGAGATGGCCGCAGCCATTCGCGTTTCTGCTGCATATCTCTCAGCATTGGAGCACGGGCGGCGCGGACAGCCGACCTGGGATCTGCTGCAAAGAATGATCGGCTATCTGAATATTATCTGGGACGAAGCCGAAGAACTGCAAAATCTTGCAATGATCTCGCATCCGCGCGTGACGATTGATACGGCGGGATTATCACCGGAGGCCACAGAACTGGCCAATCTGCTGGCCAATCATATCCATATTCTGGATAAAGAAACGATTACAAGTCTCAGCACAATGCTGCGGCAGGCTTATAAAAAGCACCGCAGCCTGCGCTAAACTGTTTAATTAAAACAGTGATTGCAAATCATCCATTTTGGAATTGACCAGCCATCCATAGTAATTTTCTTGCGGCAGCTGTTTATTTGGTTTACCTGCATTGGCAGCAGCCAGTGCACGGGCACGTGAATCCGCACCGCCGGTATTATACAAAGTTGCTGTAATACCCGGATTTTTCGAAATATCGAAATCGGCATATTTCTTGTAAGAACTGATGGAATGTTTGATCGTCGCTGCCATATAAGCGAGGCTTAGATCCGGATCCATAATGGTTTTATAGACCTGCGCACCATTCTCTGCGTTGAGTTTTGGCAGGCCGGAAACACGATTGACCGTATCGGACATTTGCAGCGCGGTCAGCGGGCTGATCTGACCGAGGCCAAAGGTCTGACCGGCATAGAAAGGCTGGAAGAATACAGCGGCAAAGCGGTTATTTGGATAGGATTTACCATCGACTTTTTTGCCACGGAATTGTGTATCCCAGATGTTTTCGCGGCAGACCCACAGAGAATAGCTGTCGGACAGGCCTGAACATTTCGCAAATTCCGGGCGCTTGATAAAATCACCGACAGCCTCGCCTTTATATTCAAAGCTGACGCCTTGTTTCACATAGGAAATGGCTTTGACATAATAGGTCTGCAACTGGTCATAGGCATCAACATTATAGGTGTGCTCACCAATGATTGCACCGGCAATATGCACCGGATCAATATTGTAGGCGGCAGCTGTTGATTTGATTTTTGAACGCAGATTACGGTCGGTTTTCAGAAGCGTATAAATCTTCTGATATTTCGCTTCATAAGTTGTATTCAGCTTTTTTGTACGGTTGGCCGAAGCGCCAGGAATTGGTGGCTGTGTCGCATTACGATTGCCTGCCGGTACAACTGTCGTTGCCTGTGCGGCTGAGATGAGTGCGCCTGAAATGATTGTGGATGCAAAAATACCTGTTCCGGCTGCGATTGCGATCTTTTTAAAAGGATGGCCGAGATTCATAAGTATTTTGCTCCATTTGCACTTGCTCTCATTACTAAAAGAATTTCAGGAAAGCACGGCATTTTAACTTCGTGCAGAAAATAAGAAACCCTCACGCACAAGTCGAGAGGGTTTCAAAACTTAACTGCATCTGATGTGTGAATGTCACACAATACTGATATGCGCGTTTATAGCCTGATTACAGAATAAAGCGCGACAGATCGATATTCTTGGCCAGATCACCGATACTGTTGCGGACATAATCCGCATCAACGGTAAAGACGGAGCCGCTTTTATCCGGCGCGTTGAATGAAATATCATCCAGCACTTTTTCCATCACTGTCTGCAAACGACGCGCACCGATATTCTCAATGGTGGAATTGAGATCAACGGCAATATCCGCAAGTGCATCAATTGCATCATCCGTAATTTCCAGCGTCACTTCTTCTGTGGCCATAAGTGCCACATATTGTTTCAGCAGGCTCACTTCAGTTTCGGTCAGGATCGAGCGGAAATCTTCACGTGTCAGGGCATTGAGCTCAACGCGGATCGGCAGACGACCCTGCAATTCCGGCAAGAGATCTGATGGCTTGGCCACATGGAACGCACCGGAAGCGATAAACAGGATATGGTCGGTTTTAACCGGTCCGTATTTGGTCGCAACGGTTGTGCCTTCGACGAGCGGCAGCAAATCGCGCTGTACGCCTTCGCGGGAAACCCCTGCCCCTGTACCGCCTTCACGTGATGCGATCTTGTCGATCTCATCAAGGAAAACAATACCGTCGTTCTGGGTTGCTTCCAGCGCTTCCTGTGTCACCTGATCCTGATCCAGCAGCTTGTCGGATTCATCATTGATCAGCAGCGCATAAGATTCTTTGACACTTGTCTTGCGCGGCTTTGTACGCCCGCCCATCGCTTTACCAAGCATATCGCTTAAATTGATCATGCCGATATTGGCACCCGGCATGCCCGGAATTTCAAAGCCCGGCATACCTGAGCTGGTATCGGCAATTTCAATCTCGATCTCTTTGTCGTCGAGTTCGCCTTCACGTAGCTTTTTGCGGAAACTGTCGCGGGTTGCAGGGCTGGCTGTTTTGCCGACCAGTGCGTCCAGCACGCGTTCTTCCGCATTGATATGGGCTTTGGCTTTGACCTCTTCGCGTTTTTTCTCGCGAACAAGACCAATGGCAATTTCCACCAGATCACGGATGATCTGTTCCACATCGCGGCCGACATAGCCGACTTCGGTGAATTTGGTTGCCTCAACCTTGATAAAAGGTGCGCCGGCCAGTTTGGCAAGACGGCGTGAAATTTCTGTTTTACCGACGCCGGTAGGCCCGATCATTAAAATATTCTTCGGCATCACTTCTTCGCGCATCTGGCCTTGCAGCTGCTGACGGCGCCAGCGGTTACGCAGGGCAATAGCTACAGCGCGTTTGGCTGCATTCTGACCGATAATGAAGCGATCAAGCTCAGAGACGATTTCACGGGGAGAAAATGTGGTCATATTTATCAGGATCCGCTTTGCCACTGCCGGATAAAGTCGAACGGATGCAGCAGCATGATAACATTAAGAATGAGGTTGTCTCGAATAACGATAAGGGCAAGAATTTCGAAAAACACTGCCGTGGCGACTATCACCCATATAGGAAGCCGGGCTGCCAGAAAAAAGCCCAGAACCATGGAGAGCGTATCGAATACGGAATTGAGGATACTGTCGCCGAAATAATCTACGGAAGATGTATTGGCACGGTAACGATCAATAATGAAATTCGAATTCTCAACCAGCTCCCAGCCGATTTCTAATCCAAGCGCCAGCAGCAACCGCACATGCAGCGGTGCTTTTGGTGCAATCAGCCAGAACAATCCGTAAAAAAGAAACCCGTGAATGATGTGGGACAGCGTATACCAGTCAAAGAATTGCTGGGAGTTTTCATTGCTGTTCACTTCATTCACGAAGAGACGGATTGTTCCGCATTCACAAACCGGTACACGACCCATCATATAAAGGATAACCGCCTGTATGGCTGTTGTTATCCCGATGATGAACAGGATTTTACCCCATGGCCACGATGAGCCGGTTGCTTTGGATGAAACTGGTGATGCGTTCACAATATACCTTTAGCGAAAAACAGAATTAAATTTAGTTTTCGCATAATTGGCAGCTTCTTACGCGCAATCAAGACTTTCTACGGTGAAATTGCTGTTTGTGTAGACACAAATTTCAGCGGCAATGGTCATTGCTTTACGGGCAATGGTTTCTGCATCCATATCTGTATCAATCAGCGCGCGTGCTGCCGACAGGGCATAATTGCCGCCGGAGCCAATGGCCATAACGCCGTTTTCCGGCTCCAGAACGTCACCAAGACCGGTAATAGCCAGAGTGATGTTTTTGTCAGCAACGAGCATCATCGCTTCCAGCTTGCGCAAATAACGGTCCGTACGCCAGTCTTTGGCCAGTTCTACGGATGCGCGCATCAGCTGATCCGGATATTGCTCCAGTTTGGCTTCCAGTCGCTCCAGCAGGGTGAAAGCATCGGCTGTCGCACCGGCAAAACCGGTAATTACACTGCCGCCTTTGCCAATACGGCGCACTTTGCGGGCATTGCCCTTCATAATAGTCTGGCCGAGGGACACCTGTCCGTCACCGGCGATCACCACTTTATTGCCCTTGCGCACGGTAACAATGGTGGTGCCGTAAATTGTATTCGGATTATGTTCAATCATTTGCGCAACTCCGCTGATTGGTATTCATCAAATCGATCTGCTGTATTTATGTTCTCATACGTAAATTACAACGGACAATAATACACCCTGTATGATCAAAGCATTTGGCAAAACTCCGGCTCTGTTCTAGAACAACCTTGGAGAAGAACAAAATCGGGTTATCAATATGAGCAATCAGCGTACAGCAAAAGTCAGCCGCAGCACCAAAGAAACCAGCATTGAAGCTGAAGTGTTTCTGGATGGTACGGGTCGTTTCGATATTTCGACCGGCGTTGGCTTTTTCGATCATATGCTGGAGCAATTATCGCGACATTCGCTGATTGATATGAATATTACCACCAAGGGTGATACGCATATTGATGACCATCATACGGTTGAAGATACCGGTATTGCGATCGGCAAGGCTATTGCGGAAGCTCTGGGTGAGCGTCGCGGTATCGTGCGCTATGCCTCGATTGATCTCGCCATGGACGAGACACTGACCTCTGCGGCACTCGATGTATCCGGTCGTCCGTTTCTGGTGTGGAATGTGGCATTCAATGCGCCGAAAATCGGCACATTCGATACAGAACTGGTGCGCGAATTCTTTCAGGCGCTGGCGCAGAATGCAGGCATTACCCTGCATGTGAATATGCGCTATGGTATCAATAATCATCATATTGCCGAGACCTGTTTCAAGGCTGTGGCGCGCGCATTGCGTATGGCGATTGAAACCGATCCGCGGCAGAAAGATGCCATTCCTTCGACAAAAGGTACGCTGAAAGGCTGATTATGGCCAGCTATATCGTTCTGGAACCAACGGATGCAGTGAAACTGAAACCGGTTAAAGCTGTCAGCGGTGACCATACGATTTTCGTGCGCGATGAATTTACGGTCTTTGCTCTGATCCTGCCGTTTCTCTGGCTGCTTACGCATCGGCTGTGGTGGCATGCGCTGATGGTTGCACTGATCAGCTGGGGCGCATTCAGCGTTTTAGGCTCATATCTTTCCTCGGCTTTTGTCGTTTCCGGCCTGTCACTTTTGCTGTCGCTGTTTGTTGCGCTGGAAGGGCGTAACTGGTATCTCACGGCTCTCAGACGCAAAGGTTATGAGGAGGTGGCACTGATCAGTGCCAATGACTTGAGCGATGCGGAAATTCTTTATTTTTATGGTGCGTCAAAACCTGCTGAAAAAGCGGAGCCTCCGGCTGATACTCCCGCCAAAGCAGTGTTGAAAAGCACAACCGGCAATAGTGTACCTGATACGGAAAACACTATGATCGGTCTGGTTGAATATCACGGAAGGTCGTGACATGCGTGTTGCCATTATTGATTATGGTTCCGGAAATCTCAAATCGGTAGCCAAGGCTTTTGAACGTGCGGTATCGGATATGGGCAGTCCTATTTATGTGGACGTGACCAGTGATGCCAAAGCCGTGCTGGCCGCAGATCATATTGTGCTGCCGGGTGTCGGCGCCTATGCCGATTGCCGCCGCGGACTGGATGCCGTTGCCGGTATGGTCGATGCGCTGGATGAGGCTGTGCAGCATAAAGCGCGGCCGTTTCTCGGCGTTTGCGTCGGAATGCAGCTGCTTTCAACACGCGGTTTGGAAAAAAGCACAACCAATGGTCTGAACTGGATTGAAGGCGATGTGCGCGAGATGAAACCGTCTGACCCCGCTTTGAAAATCCCGCAAATCGGCTGGAATACGATTGAGCTCAAGCATGATCATCCGGTTTTCAATGATATTGCGACCGGTGAGCATGGTTTGCATGCCTATTTCGTGCATTCCTATATGTTTGATGTGAAAAACAGCGCTGATGTGCTGGCAACCACCAGCTATGGCGGATCAGTCACGGCGGCAATTGCACGCGATAATATCGTCGGCACGCAGTTCCACCCGGAAAAAAGCCAGCACCTCGGCCTTAAACTCATTACTAATTTCCTGAAGTGGAAGCCATGATACTTTTTCCGGCAATTGACCTTAAAGACGGTGAATGCGTTCGCCTGAAACTGGGTGATATGAACCAGTCCACGGTTTATAACACTGATCCTGCAGCTCAGGCGAAAGCCTTTGAAGATCAGGGATTTGAGTGGCTTCATGTGGTTGATCTGAACGGCGCTTTTGCCGGTTCCAGTGTCAATGGTGCAGCGGTTGAGGCTATTCTCAAAGCAACCAAAAATCCGGTTCAGCTCGGCGGCGGCATCCGCACGCTGGAGCATATTGATGCATGGCTTTCCAAAGGGCTTTCCCGTGTCATTCTCGGCACCGTTGCCGTGCGTGATCCGCAGCTGGTGATTGAAGCCTGTAAAGAATTTCCGGGCAAAGTCGCTGTTGGTATTGATGCCAAAGGCGGTAAGGTTGCAGTTGAGGGCTGGGCAGAGGCCTCAGAACTCGGCGTGATTGAACTGGCGCAGAAATTTGAAGGGGCAGGGGTCGCAGCGATTATCTATACGGATATTGACCGCGACGGTATTCTGGCAGGCATCAACTGGTCTTCAACTTTGGCGCTGGCAGAAGCCGTGTCTATTCCGGTGATTGCTTCCGGCGGTCTTGCCTCGATGGATGATATTCATCGGATGACGCAGCCTGATGCGCGCAAGCTTGAAGGTGCGATTTCCGGTCGTGCACTTTATGACGGCCGTATTGACCCGACTGAGGCGCTTGCAATCTTAAAAGCCGCGCGGGGAGGCGAAAATGCTTAAAGCACGGGTTATTCCATGTCTTGATGTTAAGGACGGGCGTGTCGTCAAGGGCGTCAATTTTGTTGATTTGATTGATGCCGGTGATCCGGTGGAAGCTGCAAAAGCCTATGATGCAGCAGGTGCTGACGAATTGTGCTTTCTCGATATCACTGCATCCTCCGACAATCGTGAGACGATTTTTGATGTGATTGCGCGTACCGCTGAGCAATGTTTCATGCCACTGACAGTCGGTGGCGGTGTACGTGCCGTTGCTGATATCCGCAAACTCTTGCTGGCCGGTGCCGATAAGGTTTCAATCAATACTGCTGCGGTACAAAATCCTGATCTGATTGCAGAAGCAGCCGATAAATTCGGCAATCAGTGTATCGTAGTCGCCGTGGATGCCAAGAAAGTATCGGCGCAAAGCGAGGCGGATCGCTGGGAGATTTTCACCCATGGCGGTCGCAACGCAACCGGTCTGGATGCGATTGAGTTTGCCCGCACAATGGTTGATCGCGGAGCAGGGGAAATCCTGCTGACCTCGATGGATCGTGACGGCACTAAAGTTGGTTATGATCTGGCGCTGACCCGCGCTGTGGCAGATGCTGTAAGTGTTCCGGTAATTGCATCCGGCGGTGTCGGCTCGCTGGATGATCTGGTGGCTGGTGTTAAAGAAGGTCATGCCAGCGCGGTATTGGCAGCATCTATTTTCCACTTCGGCACTTACACAATTGAAGAAGCTAAACGCTATATGGCAAGTCACGGTATTGCTATGCGTCTGGATGATATTCAAAATTAAATATTCAGAGGTTTTTCAAACAGAAAACCTCTGTTTCTTTGGTAAATTAAGTTGTTTCATGCAATGAGGGGTGCTTTTCATCCCTCATTTGCTTTAAAGACCACTGGCATTGCTGTGCGGGATTCTTATCGCGCATTCCATAAATTGCACTGAAACGGGAGTGCAGCATGACAAATTTCACCCTTGCTGAGCTTGAGCAGATTGTTGCAAAACGCGCAGCGGTCACAGACGGCTCATCTTATACGGCTTCATTGATTGCCAAAGGTCAGCATAAGGCCGCCCAGAAACTGGGCGAAGAAGCGGTTGAAACTGTTATTGCAGCGATGATGCAGGATGAAAAAGCCGTTATTTCGGAGAGTGCCGATCTGCTCTATCATTTGATGGTGGTGTGGAAAATTGCAGGGGTCTCTCTGGAATCCGTAATGGAGGAGCTGGACAATCGCACGTCTCAGACCGGCCTTCAGGAAAAAGCTGCGCGAAAACCGGAATAACCGGAAGTCTTCATTCGCAATCCAGTTTATTCAGAGATCGAAATGCACTCCATGGATCTTTTTAAAAAGACGCATTATTCGCCTTATCAGGTTTTTACCGCTGCAGAATGGGCAGAGTTTCGTGCCGATACGCCGCTGACCCTGACATTGGATGAAGTGAAGCGTCTGCGCTCACTCAACGATCCGGTGGATCTGGATGAAGTGCGCCGGATTTATCTGTCGCTGTCGCGTTTGCTGTCCACCCATGTTGAGGCGCTGCAATCGCTTTATAAGCAGCGCAAACAGTTTCTGATGAAAGATGATACGGTCAAAACACCGTTCATTATTGGTATTGCCGGTTCTGTTGCCGTCGGAAAATCGACCACAGCGCGTATTCTGAAGGAATTGCTGCGTCGCTGGCCGTCTAGCCCTAAAGTCGAGCTGGTGACCACCGACGGCTTTCTCTATCCCAATGAAGTGCTGCGTGCTGAAGGCCGGATGGAGCGTAAAGGTTTTCCGGATAGTTATGATGCCGGCGCTATTTTGAATTTCCTGTCATCGATGAAGGCGGGGATGAGCCATGTTGAGGCACCGGTCTATTCGCATCTGACCTATGACGTGGTTGCCGGTGAGCATGTGAAAATTGACCGGCCGGATATCCTGATTTTCGAAGGCATTAATGTTTTGCAGGTGCGTGATCTGCCTGCGGATGGCAAAGCGGTGCCGTTTGTGTCGGATTTCTTTGATTTCTCGATTTATATTGATGCTGATCCGGTACTGATCCACAAATGGTATATCAACCGCTTCATGAAACTGCGTGAAACGGCGTTCCGTGATCCGCAGAGTTTCTTTCATCGTTATTCGCAATTGTCGGAAGAGGCAGCATTGTCGATTGCCGAAGGGCTGTGGACGAATATCAATCTCAAAAACCTGTTTGAGAATATTCTGCCGACACGCCCGCGCGCGGATCTGATCCTGCGCAAGGGCGAAAACCATATGATTGAAGAAGTCGCGCTACGCAAAATCTGAGTTTTTTATGTGAAAAAGCCCCGCTGTTGCTGACAGGCGGGGCTTTTTTATTAAAACTATTATTATGCCAGTGGCGGAATGCGCAGAACCTGACCCGGATAGATTTTGTCCGGTGAGGTCAGCATTGGTTTATTGGCTTCAAAAATCTGCGGATTTTTATCACCATGGCCTTTGCCATACTGGGCTTCAGCGATTTTCCAGAGATTGTCGCCCTTTTTCACAGTGTAGAAAACCGGTGCAGCGCCTTCCGCTGTGCCATCAACTTTCAACTCTGAGGCTTCCACTTTGGATACACCGAGGGAGTTGCCGACTGCAATAATTGCTTTTTCAAAAGCAGACTGATCTTTGACATTACCCGTCAGAACAGCTTTGTCGCCCTGCACAGAGACCTGCACATCACCGGTGCCGAGATTGTGGGAATCCAGCTCTTTTTTCAGATCTTCAGCTTTAGGTTCATCGTCACCAAAACCAAGTTTGGTACCAACCGATTTCACGAAATCAAATATGCCCATTCTGTCTCTCCTTTTGGTATCAGGTACGATCCGGTAAAGAATATAGGCAGATATATGAATTAAGAAAGCCGGTTATTTAAAATACCGCTATTCTTGTTCGATTAGTCCGATTTGACCCGCTGGCGCATTTTCTTGACATCTGAACGTCCGGATTTTGCTTTCAGACGCCGTTCAACAGAGCCTTTGGTCGGTTTGGTCTTTTTACGTGGCGGTGGTGGTGGTTTGGCAGCCTCGGCAATCAAAGCAATCATACGGGCACGGGCATCTTCACGGTTTTTCTCCTGACTGCGGAAGCGGCTGGCTTCAATCACAATCTCACCGTCTTTATTGCCACGCTGCCCTGCAAGGCTCATGAGGCGCGAATAGACATCTTCCGAAAGTCCTGCCTGCAGAGCTGCAAAGCGCAGTTGCACGGCTGTTGAAACCTTATTCACGTTCTGTCCGCCGGGACCTGACGAGCGGATAAAGCTCTCTTCCAGCAGATTTTCGTGAATACTGATCCGGTTGGTAATGCGGATAAGATGTTTGTTTTGTTCCGTCATGAGCGGATTTATAACGGATTATCCTAAAACTGCGAAGAGAAGTGCAGAAATAAAAAACGGTGCCTGAAGGGCACCGTTCTTAAATTCAGAACTGCAGATTATTTATTCAGCAGCAATGGCCTGAGCCGGTGCAGCCGAACGCACATCAGCATCAACATGATCTTCAAACTTGGCAAAGTTTGCGATGAACATGTTGGCCAGCTTTTTAGCCTGTGCATCATAAGCAGCTTTGTCTGCCCATGTGGAACGCGGGTCAAGAATGCTTGAATCAACACCTGGAACTGCAACCGGAACTTCAAAACCGAAATTCGGGTCTGTGCGGAATTCTGCACCATTGAGCGAACCATCCAGCGCTGCGGAGAGCAGGGCGCGGGTTGCTTTGATCGGCATACGGTTGCCTGTGCCGTAAGCACCACCGGTCCAGCCGGTATTTACCAGCCAGCAGTCAACTTTGTGCTCAGCAATCAGCTTACGCAGCAGATCGCCGTATTCCGAAGGGTGACGCGGCATGAAAGGCGCACCAAAGCAGGTGGAGAAGGTTGCTTCCGGCTCGGTTACACCTTTTTCTGTACCGGCAACCTTAGCGGTGTAGCCGGACAGGAAGTGGTACATAGCCTGAGCAGGGGTCAGCTTGGCAATCGGAGGCATCACACCAAACGCATCAGCAGTAAGCATGATGACGTTTTTCGGCTGACCGGCAGTACCGGTTTTGGATGCATTGGAGATGAAGTCCAGCGGATAGGCTGCGCGGGTATTTTCTGTGCGTGAACCATCATTGAAATCCGGCTGGCGGTTTTCATCGAGAACAACATTTTCCAGTACAGTACCGAAACGCTGTGTTGTGGAATAGATTTCCGGTTCAGCTTCTGCCGAGAGACGGATGGTCTTGGCGTAGCAGCCGCCTTCAAAGTTAAAGATACCGTTTTCGCTCCAGCCGTGCTCATCATCACCGATCAGCGTACGGGTCGGATCAGCGGAGAGGGTGGTTTTACCGGTGCCGGACAGACCGAAGAAAATCGCGGTGTCACCGTTTGGTGCTTCATTGGCCGAGCAATGCATCGGCATAATGCCTTTTGCAGGCAGAATGTAGTTCAGAGCGGTAAAGACCGATTTCTTCATTTCACCGGCATAGGAAGTACCGCCGATCAGTACAATTTTGTTGACCAGATCACAGGCGATCACGGTTTCTGTGCGGCAGCCGTATTTTTCAGGATCTGCACGGAAAGACGGCAGATCAATAATGGTCATTTCCGGCATGAAGCTCTGCAGGGCAGCAATTTCAGGACGGATCAGCAGGTTGCGGATGAACAGCGAGTGCCAGGCAAATTCGGTAACAACGCGAACTTTGATATTGTGCTCAGCGTCTGCACCGCCGATCAGGTCCTGAACGAACAGTTCTTTGCCTTTGGCGTGCTCGATGAAATCGGCATGCAGCTTGGCAAAGTTTTCCGGGCTCATCGGCTTGTTGTTATCCCACCAGATCTGATTTTCGGTGGTTGCATCGCGCACAACGAATTTGTCTTTAGGGCTGCGGCCTGTGTGCTGACCGGTAACGGCCATCAACGCGCCCTGAGCAGTTACGGTCGATTCATTGCGGCGGATTGACTCTTCATAAAGCTGGGCGGGCCCAAAATTATAATAGACCGCGGCGAGGTCTTTTAGCCCCGTCGTTGCAATGGAAGCAGCTGGGTTGCGATTGCCAGTCTCGATCATAATTTTCACTCGCAGTTTTAGTGGTTGGTCAACAGCGCATTTTCTCTCCGCGCTAAGGCAAAGTCACAACCAGATTAGCGAGACAATTTCAAATCTTTAATCGTTTAAAATTTTTTAAATTTTTTTTAAATCGTTTTTATATGATTTATTTTCTGGCTATCCACATAGCGTGAGACAAAAAACGCGACAAAAATGACCAGTAAATTAAATGAGAAAGTGCTGTTGCCTTACTTTGTACTTAATTTGTGCTGCTTAAAAGACGTGCTATATATTGAATAGTTGAATTTGATTGAGGAGAAACGACCTGATGAAGGAAGTTCCGGTAACACAGACCATTGCGCTCGTAGATGATGACCGTAATATCCTGACTTCTGTTTCCATTGCTTTGGAGTCGGAAGGCTATCGGGTTGAGACCTATACAGATGGTGCGTCCGCACTGGATGGTTTGACTGCGCGTCCGCCGAACCTCGCGATTTTTGATATTAAAATGCCACGTATGGACGGCATGGAACTGCTGCGTCGTCTGCGTCAGAAGTCTGATCTTCCAGTGATCTTCCTGACTTCGAAAGATGATGAGATCGATGAATTATTTGGCCTGAAAATGGGTGCGGATGATTTTATCACCAAACCATTCTCACAGCGCCTGCTGGTAGAACGCGTGAAAGCGGTTCTGCGTCGTGTGGCCGCTCGTGAAGGTGCGGTTAAAAATCCGGGTCAGCCGACTAAATCATTACAGCGCGGCCAGCTGGAAATGGATCAGGAACGCCATACCTGCACATGGAAAGGCGAACCGGTCACCCTCACTGTGACAGAATTCCTTATTCTGCATTCGCTGGCACAGCGTCCGGGCGTTGTGAAAAGCCGTGATGCGCTGATGGATGCGGCGTATGACGAGCAGGTCTATGTTGATGACCGCACGATCGACAGCCATATCAAACGTCTGCGTAAAAAGTTCAAAGTTGTTGATGATGATTTTGAAATGATTGAGACGCTTTACGGTGTTGGCTATCGCTTCCGCGAGGCGTAAGCCTCGCAAAACTAAGAAGCATGAGGCGTAAGCCTCGTAAAATTAAGGAATACGAGGTGTAAAAAGCCTCGCTAAAATAAAACTACGAGGTGTATAAGCCCCGTAGATATTTAAAGCACAGGACATCATGCGCTTATCAAGCACATGATGTCCTGTGTTTCAGCTAAAGGAACTGATCGTTTTCAATGGTCGCTGAAACGGAAAACAGAAACATAGAGCGACGCAAGGAACGTGTTGCACGAAGACAGCGGTCGCTTGTCTGGCGACGACTGTTTTCACCGCTGCGCCGCTTGCTGGGCAATTATGTGTTTTCCAGCCTGACCAAACGTATTCTGTTTCTCAATCTCGCAGCATTGGCGGTGCTGGTTTCGGGGATTATGTATCTCAACCAGTTCCGCGACGGGCTGGTGGATGCGAAGATTGAAAGCCTTTTGACACAAGGTAAGATTATCGCAGCCTCGATTGCCTCTTCGGCAAGTGTCGATACCAATTCGATTATGATCGATCCGGATAAATTGCTGGAACTGCAAGCCGGACAGAGTATCACGCCCTCGCCGGATTCTCCGGATAACTGGGAATTTCCGATCAATCCGGAAAAAGTCGCACCATTGTTGCGAACGTTGATTTCGCCGACCAGTACCCGTGCGCGTATTTACGATAATAATGCCAATATTCTGCTGGATTCCCGTCATCTCTATTCACGCGGCCAGGTGCTGAGCTATGATTTGCCGGAGCTGGATGAAGAAGATCGTAGTTTTGGCGACCGTATCAGCATCTGGTTCAATAATCTGATTAACCGCAACAGCCTGCCGCTTTATCAGGAGCAGCCGGGCGGTAATGGCTCTGTTTATCCGGAAGTGATTACAGCGCTGACCGGTTCTTCGGGCAAAGCACAACGCCGCAATGAAAAAGGCGAACTGGTTGTGTCGGTCGCTGTGCCGATCCAGCGCTATCGTGCGGTACTTGGTGTATTGCTGATGTCGACCGAGGGCGGCGATATCGACAAAATCGTGCGCGGTGAGCGCAATGCGATCCTGCGCGTCTTTGTGGTTGTATCGCTGGTTATGGTGATCCTGTCGCTGTTTTTGGCGTCTACCATTGCTAATCCGCTGCGCAAATTGTCAGAAGCTGCTGATCGTGTGCGTAATGGTATTAAAGGCCGTGTGGAAATTCCGGATTTTTCTGATCGTCAGGATGAGGTCGGGCATCTCTCGACATCGATCCGCGATATGACCGATGCGCTTTATGCGCGTATTGAGGCTATTGAAAGCTTTGCAGCGGATGTCAGCCACGAGCTGAAAAATCCTCTGACATCGCTGCGCAGTGCGGTTGAAACGCTGCCGCTGGCAAAAACTGATAGTGCGAAAACCCGTCTTCTGGATGTAATCCAGCATGATGTGCGCCGTCTTGATCGTCTGATTACTGATATTTCGGATGCGTCACGTCTCGATGCCGAACTTGCCCGTGAACATACTGACCGTGTGGATATGCAGGCACTGCTCAATAATATCGTGGCAGCAGCGCGGGAAGTACGACGCAATAAAATTGGTACTAAAATTCTGCTCGATATCGGTAAATTACCGGCAGGGGCAAAAGGTTTCTATCTGCCGGGGCATGATCTGCGTCTTGGTCAGGTCGTGTCAAATCTGATTGAAAATGCCCGTACCTTTGTGCCGGAAGATAATGGTGAAATCCGTGTTTATCTGGCGCATAAAGGCTCTAAAATTCAGGTAACCGTTGAGGATAATGGCCCGGGGATTGGTGCTGAAAATATTGAGCGTATTTTTGAGCGTTTTTATACGGATCGCCCGTCATCAGAGGCATTTGGTCAGAATTCCGGTCTGGGATTGTCGATCAGCCGGCAGATTATTGAAGCGCATGGAGGCACGCTGACAGCGTCGAATATTCTTGATCCGGAAAATCCGGAACATTGGCTGGGTGCGCGGTTCCTGATTGATTTACCTGCAGAATTACCGGAAAATACCAAGCGTCAGCGCACACAGGTCGCACAAAATACAGATAATTGATGAAAAGCGGAGAAACACATGGCTAAATCTGAAGGGTTTGTGTTTCACGCCACATCATTGGTTCTCGGTTCTTTCGGTGTTTTACTGTGCGGCAGTTCTGGTTCCGGTAAATCATCGCTGGCTTTGACACTCATTGAGCGGGCGCAACAGGCAGGGCGTGTCGGTACGCTGATTTCTGATGATCAGACCATTCTCAACATTACCAATAAAAAGCTGATCGCATCGACACCTTCGGTTATTGCCGGTGCAATTGAAATTCGCGGTGCAGGTCTGTTTGAGGTGCCATATCAACCGCAGGCAGAGGTCAATCTGCTGGTAGAACTGGTTTGTGCCGATAAAGCGCCACGCTACCCAAGAGATGAACAACGCGATCTGGCAGGATTTATGCTGCCGGTTCTGACACTGCCCGAACTGACCGGCGGTTGTGATTCGCTGCAATGTGCCAGAGCGATTGAAGCTACTTTATTTATGAAACGCTGGGATGGCAGTAAGACTGCCTAAAGCATCAGGCCGTAAAATATCCGATATTCGGATGATCCCGCTACTTTTTAAATGGTCACAGCATCCGGTCGAGCGTAGGACATGCTGATATACAATGTTTTTTTAACGGCTGATTGATAGATATCAATATGGTTTAGTGCGGCATAACCGACGAAAATCATGGGGGGCTTTATTTTTTGCTTGCACTCATTATTCTCGGTGCCAACATAGACGGTCTGGCCAATGTTGAAAACCTGATTGCACAGTCAGGTTCTGTTGGCCGGAGAGCTTAAGTTTTATGAATAAATGTCTGAACCGGTGGTTCGGGCTAAGATATAGCTTACAGGCTTTTATATTGTGGGTTCGACGCTAGTTTGAGTGCAGCAATGGAAAAGCGACCGGCAGGAGCAGTTACATAATGATCGGACTCGTGCTTGTTACGCACGGAAGGCTGGCCGAAGAGTTTCACCATGCTGTTGAGCATGTTGTCGGCCCTCAGGAACATTTCGAAACCGTTTGTATCGGTGCCGATGATGATATGGAAAAACGCCGTGAAGATATTGTCGCGGCGGTTGAAAAAGCTGATCTCGGGCAGGGTGTCATTATCCTGACGGATATGTTTGGCGGAACGCCATCCAATCTGGCAATTTCAGTGCTGGATGCGGGCAGGGTTGAGGTGATCGCAGGGGTTAATCTGCCGATGCTGATCAAGCTGACCAGTGTGCGCCAGTCCGGTGATATGGAAGCATCTTTGCGTGAGGCGCAGGATGCCGGCCGTAAATATATTAATGTTGCCAGTCAGGTACTGACTAGTAAGTAACTAAGTCAGTACCTGACTGGCAAATAACAAAGTCAGGTACTGCGGGTCTAAAGACTCTTGGGTTCTGATGACCATTCAGGCGTCATTTTTGACGGGAAAGTAAAATATGGCGCAAGTTGCTGTCAGCGGCTGTTATGAGGCAGATAAAGCGGAAAGCCGCTCATTTACGATTGTAAATAAGCGTGGTTTGCATGCGCGGGCTTCAGCAAAATTCGTGCAGCTGGTGGATAGTTTTAATGCCCATGTCCGTGTTGAAAAAGACGGCATGAGCGTTGGCGGTACATCCATTATGGGCTTGATGATGCTCGCAGCCTCTCCGGGGTGCTGCATTGAAGTCAGCGCCTGCGGCGTTGAGGCCGTCGCTGTACTGGATGCCCTCGAGAAGCTCGTTGGTGATAAATTCGGCGAAGAATGCTGATCTCAGCCTTTTAATTTATAAGAGCACCGGTTTTCCGGTGCTTTTTTTATGCCGGATTTCTGTTACATAAAGATATAAAGATTGCCTTATATTTTATTTGAGCCCTCTGATCTGATCTGATACAAATTGCCTATCCATGTTGTAACAACTGAAGGCGGAGTGCAGATGTCTGTATCGGGAGAATATATCATCAAGGATATCGGTCTGGCGGACTGGGGACGCAAAGAGATTGTCATTGCGGAAACAGAAATGCCGGGTCTGATGGCATCACGTGAGGAATTCGGCCCGCAGCAGACACTCAAAGGCGCGCGTATTTCCGGTTCCCTGCATATGACAATTCAGACAGCAGTGCTGATTGAAACATTGCAGGCTTTGGGTGCGGAAGTGCGTTGGGCATCCTGCAATATTTTCTCGACACAGGATCATGCGGCAGCGGCAATCGCTGCACAAGGTACACCGGTTTTCGCCATTAAAGGGGAAACGCTGGAAGAATACTGGACCTATACCGACAAAATCTTCCAATGGCCGGATGGTGAGCCTTCTAATCTGATCCTCGATGATGGCGGCGATGCCACCATGTATATTCTGATCGGTGCACGCGCCGAGGCCGGTGAAGATGTCCTGTCCAATCCGGGTAGTGAAGAAGAGGAAATTCTTTTCGCTCAAATCAAAAAGCGTATGACCGAAACGCCCGGCTTTTTCACCCGCCAGCGTGCGGCACTAAAAGGTGTGACGGAAGAAACCACCACCGGTGTGAACCGTCTTTACCAGTTGCAGCGTGCCGGTCAGCTGCCTTTCCCTGCGATTAACGTCAATGACAGTGTGACCAAGTCGAAATTCGACAATAAATACGGCTGTAAAGAGTCGTTGGTCGATGGTATCCGCCGCGGAACTGACGTGATGATGGCCGGTAAAGTGGCTGTTGTCTGCGGTTATGGCGATGTGGGTAAAGGCTCGGCGCAATCGCTGCTTGGTGCCGGTGCCCGTGTTAAAGTCACAGAGGTTGATCCGATCTGCGCTCTGCAGGCTGCCATGGATGGTTTTGAAGTGGTGACACTGGATGATGCTGCCCCTGATGCGGATATCGTGATTACCACAACCGGCAATAAAGATGTCATCACCATCGAACACATGCGCAAGATGAAAGACATGGTGATTGTCGGCAATATCGGTCACTTTGATAATGAAATTCAGGTTGGTGCGCTGCGTAATCTGAAATGGACAAATATCAAGCCGCAGGTGGATATGATCACCTTCCCGGATGATAAACGTCTGATCCTGTTATCCGAAGGGCGCTTGCTCAATCTCGGCAACGCGACCGGTCATCCGAGCTTTGTAATGTCGGCCTCTTTCACCAATCAGGTATTGGGTCAGATCGAGCTGTTTACCCGTGGCGAGCATTATAAAAATGAAGTTTATGTGCTGCCGAAACACCTTGATGAAAAGGTTGCCCGTCTGCATCTTACCAAGCTTGGCGTGAAACTGACTGTGCTTTCTGAGGAACAGGCTGCATATATCGGTGTAACACCGCAGGGGCCATTTAAGTCTGATCACTACAGATATTAACCATATATTGATCAGCATACTAGATATTGAGACCGGAAGAATTGACATTCTTCCGGTTTTTATTTTTGCCCACGCAGCGCTTCAATCTGAATTCCCGTGCCTGTATTGTGGTATGATTCGAAGATAATGGCAGAAATTACTGCCGCTGATTTTTAAACAGATATGAAGCAGTGAATACTGTGACGGAGAATTTTAAGGCATGTCAGGTGTCAGCGCATCAGGAAATAAAGGCTCTTTTATCAGCCGTCATTTTCGTAAAGCTTTGGCCGCAGCAGCCTCATTCTCTTCCGTTTTATTCTCCGGCCATGCACTGGCACAAAACTATGATATCGGACGCATTCCCTTGCCAGGCGGCAGCACCGTCGGCCCGAATGAGGTTGTGCAATTTGCCATTGTTGTAGGGGTGACAGGTGCAGCTCTGTTATCCGTCAGCTGGATTATCCGCAGCCGCAATCGTGTGAACAGAGAAAATACGGCTTTGCGTGCACGTGTTGCGGATCTTAGCCACATGGTGACGCGCAGCGAAACCCTGCTTAATCTGAAAGATCAGCGTATTGTCGTCTGGGCAGGCGCTGAGCCTGCAAAACGTGGTACAGCACAGCAAAATAAACAGACAGAAGTCCTTGGACAATTACCGGTTGCCAGCGGTGCACCTCAGGATACTGCAGCATTTTTAAGTTTCGGGCGCTGGCTTCGCACCGATTCCGTTGTTGCACTTGAACGCGCGACTTTATCGCTGCGTGAACATGGTCGCTCATTTGATTTTCTGGTTGAAACCAATAATGGCACAATGCTGGAAGTGCAGGGGCAAACGACCGGCGCCTATGCGATTACCCGCTTTATTAATGTGGATGGTGTTCAGGCCAGAGCTGCACAATTGCAGATGCAGAATAATGAGCTGTTTGACACTTTGACCATGCTCTATGCCTTGTTAAACCGCCTTGACCAGACTGTATGGACACGCGGCACCGACGGACGGTTGAACTGGGCAAATAACGCCTATGTGCAGGCTGTTGGCGCAACGGATCTTGATCAGGTTCTGCAGGAAGGCCGTGAATTGCTCGGCGAGCAGGCACGCCAGAAGATTGAGCGCGAGCGCGTCTTGTCTGCTGACGGAACCTCCCAAAACCAGCAACCTGCTGTGCCGTTAACAGGATCGCAGAGCGCATCCATTGCGACTTTCCGCGATCGTCTGGCGACAGTTATTGATGGCGACCGCCATATGCTGGATGTTGCAGAAGTTGCTTGCTCTGCGGGTTCTGCCGGTTTTGCAGCCAATATGAGTGATCTGGAGCAGGTGCGGGCTGAATTGCAGCGCACGCTTCGCAGCCATGCGGAAACGCTCGACCAACTCTCAACCGCTGTGGCGATTTTTGATCCGGAAATGAAGCTGCAATTCTTCAATCAGGCTTTTGCCAAATTGTGGTCGCTGGATATTGCCTATCTGGAAAGCCATCCGAGCAATGCCATGTTGTTTGACGGTTTGCGCAGTGACGGTAAATTACCGGAACAGCCGGAATGGCGCCGCTGGAAAGAATCCATGCTGTCGGCTTATCGTGCCGTTGATCCGCAGGAACATTGGTGGCATCTGCCCGACAGCCGCACCTTGCGTGTGGTTGCCAATCCGCATCCGCAGGGCGGGGTGACATGGTTCTTCGAGAATATGACCGAGAAATTCGATCTCGAAAGCCGTTATAATACTTTGATGAAAGTGCAGGGCGAAACGCTGGATCATCTGGCTGAAGGCGTGGCCGTGTTCGGCGCCGATGGTCGCATTCGCCTGTCCAATCCGGCCTTTGCCGAATTGTGGTCAATCCCGCCGACCATTGCCGTTGAAGGCACGCATATTTCGGTCATTCGCAAGCAGTGCAAAGAACTGGCCGATGACCGTTATTGGGACGAATTTGTCTCGGCTGTGACCGGTATTGCTGACAAGCGTGAAGGCACGCAGGGGCAGGCGGAACTGTCCACCGGCACAATCCTTTCCTATGCCGTTGTACCGCTGCCAAAGGGGCAGATGATGCTGACCTTTGTTGATGTGTCGGATACGGTGCATGTGGAACGTGCGCTGAAAGACAAGAATGAAGCGCTGGAACTGGCTGATCAGATCAAGAATGATTTCGTGCAGCACGTATCATACGAGCTGCGCTCGCCGCTCACCAACATTATCGGCTTTACGGAATTGTTGCAGACACCGGGCTTCGGTGAGCTGAATAACCGTCAGCGCGAATATGTTGAACATATCAGCACGTCCTCGCTGACCCTGCTGACGATTGTGAATGATATTCTGGATCTGGCGACCGTTGATGCCGGTATTATGGAGCTGGATGTCAGCGATGTATCCGTGCGTGATGCCGTCACTGCTGCCAGTGAGCGCGTGGCGGATCGCCTGCGTGAACATGACATTGCGCTGAAAGTCCGGATTGAAGATGCGGTCACCAGTTTCCGCGGCGATGCCAATCGTGTGCATCAGGTATTGTTTAATCTACTGAGCAATGCAGCCAATTATGCGCCGGAAGGTTCAGAGGTTTCGCTTGATATCCGTCGCCGTGATGAGCATATCGTATTCAGCGTCCATGATAATGGTCCGGGTATGCCCAAGGAAGTGCTGGATACAGTCTTCAAACGCTTCCAGTCGCATAGCAATGGCGGTCGTCGACGTGGGGCAGGGCTTGGTTTGTCACTGGTGAAAAGCTTTGTGGAACTGCATGGCGGCACGGTTGATATCCGCACGGCACCGTCCTCAGGTACAACTGTGCTTGTGCGTTTCCCGCTGGATGCCCGTATTTATCGCACGGCAGCGGAATAACCGGATCAGGCTGTTTTTTCCTCTGAATATCATTATTCTCATCATGTCCGCAGATGACGGGCAGGGCATATAATAACGGAAGCTGGCATGGCTGATGAACAGGATAGCAGTACTCTCTATACGGTAGAGCTGGTGCTGGAAAATGAAGCCGCGATGATCCGTTTTGCGGAAGACATCGCACTGGCACTCGCTAAAGGCGATCTCGTCACTCTAAAAGGTGATCTGGGCGCAGGCAAGTCCACTTTAGCGCGGGCAATTATTCGCACAATTGCCAATGATGATTTCTATGAAGTGCCAAGCCCGACTTTTACACTGGTGCAATCCTATCCTGAATTACGGCTGCCTGTAGTCCACACTGATCTCTATCGTCTGTCCTCACCGGAAGAACTCGATGAGCTGGGGCTTGATGAGGCGCTGGAAAGCGGTGCTGTTCTGGTCGAGTGGCCGCAGCAGGGTGAGGGCGTTTTGCCTGCGCCAACGATTGCGATCACGATTGATCATGAAGGTGATGGTCGTCGCCTGATGATGGAAGTAACAGCCAAAGCGGCACGCCGTATTTCCCGCTCGCTCGGTATTCGTAGTTTTCTCGGAAAATCAGGTCGCCATAATGTCTCCCGCCGCTATCTGCTGGGGGATGCATCCCCGCGCGGCTATGAATTGATCACCAGCGACAGCGGCACTGAAATCCTGATGAATGCACCGGCTATGCCTTATGATCCGCCGGTTAAAGACGGACGTCCCTATCGCCAGATTGCCCATCTGGCGGAGAATATGGATGCTTTCGTTGCGATGAACCGGTTGCTGTCTGAAAAGGGTTTTCGCGTTCCGGAAATGCGCGCAATCAATCTCGATCGCGGCTTTTTGCTGATGGAACATCTCGGCACGGAAGGTGTGCTGGATAGCGAAGGTAAGCCATTGGCAGAACGCTATGTAGCGGCAGCACGAATGCTGGCGCATTTGCATCAGCATGACTGGCCGCAGGATATTACGATCAGTGAAGACCGCACCCATCATCTGCATATGTTTGATCGTGATGCGATGCTGATCGAAGCAGAATTGCTGCCGGTCTGGTATCTGCCTTATGTGCAGGGCGAGCCTGCCAGTGCAGACCAGACACAAAGCTTTGAACAGGCATGGGACAGCGTGTTCAAAAGCCTTGAGAATGCAGAATATAATTTGCTGATGCGCGATTATCATTCACCGAATATTCTCTGGCAGGAAAAGGCCGAAGGCATTGACCGCCTTGGCATCATTGATTTTCAGGATGCGATGATCGGCCCGTCGGCCTATGATCTGGCGTCACTGGCAATGGATGCGCGTGTGACAATTGCCGATGAGTTGCAGGATCAGATTGTAGCAGCCTATTGCGATGAGCGCCGCAAACTGACCAAAAATTTTGACGAAGAAGCCTTCCGCTCGGCCTATGCGATTATGGCTGCACAGCGTAACACCAAAATTCTCGGTATTTTTGTGCGCCTGTTCAAGCGCGATGGTAAGCCTGCTTATTTGCAGCATCTGCCGCGCATTCAGGCCTATGCAGCCCGTGCCTTGCAGCATCCGGCACTCGCACCGGTCAAAGACTGGTATCAGAAAAACGGTCTTTTGCAGGATTAAACCCCATGCCGGATAAGAAAAATTCAGAAGCATTCGCCCCTGATACAGCCATGGTATTGGCAGGCGGTTTGGGCACACGGATGCGTCCGCTGACCCTGACCACACCAAAGCCGCTGATCGAAGTTGCAGGTCGCACATTGATTGATCGCGGGCTGGATGCGCTGGTTGAGGCCGGTGTTAAAAAGGCCGTGGTTAATGTGCATTATCTGGCCGATCAGATGGAAGAGCATCTGAAAACCCGTAATGACATTGCGATCACCATTTCCGACGAACGTGAGTTACTGCTCGATTCCGCAGGCGGTATTGTCAAAGCCTTGCCGGAACTCGGAAACAAGACTTTTTACATCCTCAATGCCGATACATTTTGGGTGGATGATCAAAGCTCTAACCTTAAAAAGCTGGCGCAGAACTGGGATGAGAACCGGATGGATATTCTGCTTATGCTGGCAGACCGGCACCATTCCACCGGTCATGAGGGGCGCGGAGATTTTCATCTCAATCAAGACGGCACACTGCGCCGTGTAGCGGCGGATGAGCGTTCCGATTATATTTATGCCGGTGCGGCGCTGGTTAATCCGCAGCTCTTTGCCGGTAAAGAAATCAGCGTTTCTTCTCTCAACAGCTATTTTAACGCAGCCATTGCCGCAAACCGGCTTTACGGTATGGTTATGCAGGGGCATTGGCTGACGGTCGGTACGCCGGAAGCGATCGGCGAGGCAGAAGCTGCCCTTTTGACACTCGCATAAAGCGAAGTAATCAGAGCATTTCCGGTTTGCTGTAACCTATAGAAAATGCTCTATTATTTATTTTTTACGCGTATCTTATCCGAAAACCGCTTCACACTTTTCGGGATACGCTTTGATATCTGGGAGACGGGTCTATGAGCGAGCGGCGTCCGCGTCTTTATTCGATTGCATCGGGAACACCATTTCTGCCGCGTTTTGCCGATGCTTTGTTGAATGGTGAGCTGATCGAAGGCTTTGGCGCTGATGCAGGCAATCCGCTGGCGCTGGCTGGCGCGGTGATCTATGTGCCGACGCGTCGTGCGGCGCGTGCGCTGCGTGCCTTGCTGGTTGACCGCAACCCGGCTAATGCGGCTCTGTTGCCATCTATCCGCCCGCTGGGTGATGTGGAGGAAAGTGCCGCGCTGTTTGACAGTGCCGCAGAAGAATTTCTCCAGCTTGCGCCGCCTATGAGCGAGCCGGAGCGTCTGCTGTTACTCGCACAGTTGATCCGCCCGTGGCGCGAAAGCCTGCCGTCGCATATCCGTGCCATGTTCGGTGCAGAGGATATTGCCATTCCGGCAACCACTGCTGATGCCATTTGGCTGGCGCGTGATCTGGTGCGGCTGATGGATCAGGTGGAGACAGAAGGCGCAAGCTGGAGCGAGCTTGGTCTGATTGCACCGGAAGAGCTTGCCGATTGGTGGCGGGTGACACTGCAATTTCTGGAAATCGTCACCAAAATCTGGCCGGATGTGCTGGCCGAGCGTAACCGTTCCAATGCATCGCAGCACCGCAACTGGTTGATTGAATTTGAAACGCAGCGGATGCAGAAAAATCCGCCGCAAGGCCCTGTGATTGTGGCCGGTTCCACCGGTTCTATTCCGGCAACAGCAAAACTGGTAGCAACGATTGCCCGTTTGCCAAAGGGCGCTGTGGTATTTCCGGGGCTGGATCGTGATCTGGACGAGAAGGCATGGACCTTGCTTGCCGACGGGCTGAATAATCCGTCCACCTATGGCCATCCGCAATATGGGCTGCGCAAGCTTCTGGATCAGATGCAATGCCGTCGTGAGGATGTGCAGCATCTGGATATTGAAAATCCGGCCAAGCGTATGCGCGAGCACATTGTCAGTGAGGCGCTGCGTCCGGCAGAAACCACAGACCTATGGGGGCATTTGCAGCTCGAGCGCGAAGCGGTGCGCGATGCGATGCAGAATGTGGCGCTGATCGAAACATCCAATGAGCGTGAAGAAGCACTGGCAGTCGCACTGGCGTTACGTGATGCGATTGAAGAACCGGATAAAACCGCAGCGCTGGTGACGGTTGACCGTAATTTGGCGCGGCGTGTGGTGCTGGAACTCACCCGTTTCGGTATTGATGCGGATGATTCCGGCGGTAAACTCCTGCGCGATACGGAAGCGGTTATTCTGCTGCGCCTGTTGATTACGTGTGTGTTTGAACCGGGTGATCCGGTGGCACTGCTGTCACTGGCCAAGCATCCGCTGGTGCGGCTGGGGCAAAAGCGCGGTGATCTGCGTCGTGCTGCGGAAATGCTGGAACTGGTTGCCCTGCGTGGTGGTACGGGAAGGGCGGATATTGCTGATCTGCCGGGCTTCCTTGAACAGAAAATGATGGAAGCCTCTGCCAAGCCTTATGAACCGGCGTGGCAGGATAATATTGCGGCGGCAGAGCTTATCCAGTTGCAGACTTTCTGTGCGGCAATGACGGCTGCTGTGGCACCGCTGACCGATCTCATCCGCATTCAAGCGCGGATTGAAGTTCCGCAGATCATGCGGGCGAGTGTCGAGGCACTGGAAAATCTGGCGCGGGATATCGATGATACGGTGCATCTGCTCTATCAGGGGCAGCAGGGCGAGCAATTCAGTGCGTTTCTGCGCCAGCTGATTGCTGCCGATACAGGGCTGGATTTTTTGGCCGAAGAATGGCCGGATATGTTTGAAGCGCTGCTGGCCAATGAAACGGTCAAGCCGCATCCGGGTGGTCATCCGCGTGTGTTTATCTGGGGTGCACTGGAAGCGCGTCTTCAGACGGTTGATACAGTGATTGTCGGCGGGTTGAATGAGGGGATTTGGCCGGCGAAAACCCGCAATGATCCGTTTATGTCACGTCCGATGAAGGGCATGATCGCACTTGATCCGCCGGAAGTGCGAACCGGCTTGGCTGCCCATGATTTTGCCATGGCAACGGGTATGGAGCAGGTGATTTTCTCCCGCTCACAGCGCTCTGAAAATGCACCGACTGTGCCATCACGCTGGTTGCTGCGACTGGAAACAGTGACGGGTAAAGCGGTAACGGACGCCATGCGTGAGCGCGGCGGGAAATATCTGTACTGGGCGCGTCTGCTCGATGTCAGCCCCGATGTACCGTTTGTCTCGCGTCCGGAACCGAAACCGCCGGTTGATGCACGGCCGAAACATTTCTCGGTCACGGAAATTGAAACACTGCGCCGCGATCCTTACGCGATCTATGCCAAAAAAATCCTGCGTCTGCGTGCATTGGAACCACTGATCCGCGATCCTGCTGCAGCTGAACGCGGAACGCTGTTTCATGATATTCTCGGCGAATTTACCCGCCGCGATATTGATCCTCTGTCATCGCAGGCAGAAGAAGAATTACTGGAAATCGGGCGCGGTGCTTTTACCGATGCCGATCTGCCGCCGGAGATTGAAGCCGTGTGGTGGCCGCGCTTCACCGCGTTGATACCGGAATTTTTGCATTGGGAGCGTGAGCGTGCGCCTTATGTGCATGAACGTCATGCGGAGATTTCATCGGCAAAAGCGGTTGTCGAGCCGCTGGCTGTGACACTGTCCGGTCGTGCTGACCGTATTGATGTGATGCGCGACGGCACGACGGTAGTGATCGACTATAAGACCGGTTCCACACCATCGGTGCGCCAGGCTCATGTGCTTTTGTCGCCGCAACTGGCGTTGGAGGCAGCTCTGTTGCGCCGTGGTGCCTTTAAAGAGATCGGCCAGAGCGATGCGCAGGACTTGCTCTATGTGCGTTTGCAGGGGGGCGGAAGGCTTAAGCCGGAATCCATTCTCAGTACGGATCGTGGTGCCAGCGTGAAGACGGCTGTGGAACTGGGTGAGGAATCGTGGACGCGCCTCGGAGAATTGCTCACGGAATATAATCGCGAGGAGCAGGGATATCGTTCCCGTGCTTTACCGTTCCGCGAAAGTGATCTGACGGGTGATTATGATCATCTGGCGCGAGTTCTGGAGTGGTCAGCGGGCGGAGCAGACGAAGGCGGAGATGCATAATGAAACTTAAAATCATTCCGCAGGAAACCATTGATGCACAGGCTAAGGCTGCAAACCCTTATGATTCTGTCTGGGTATCGGCCAATGCCGGTTCCGGTAAAACTCATGTGCTGACAGAACGGGTGATCCGGCTGCTGCTGGAGGGCACAGACCCGTCTAAAATACTTTGTCTGACCTATACTAAAGCTGCAGCGGCAGTGATGCAGAACCGTGTCTTTCAGCGCTTGTCGGAGTGGGCAGTGCTGGATGATGAAGGCTTGAGCCAAAAGCTCAAAGATCTGGAAAAGCGTGAGCCCGATGCAATCCGTCTTGAAATTGCACGACGTTTGTTTGCCCGCGCTTTGGAAACGCCGGGTGGTTTGAAAATCCAGACCATTCATGCTTTTTGTGAATCCATTCTGCACCAGTTTCCGCTCGAAGCGAATATTGCCGGTCATTTTGAAATGCTCGACGATATGATGCAGACGGCGCTGGTAGGGGAAGCACGGCGGCAATTGCTGGAAGTGGCCTCCACCTCTGCCCATGCGGGTCTGGCTGAAGCTTTTGCCACGGTGCTGGAAACCGCCGGTGAAATGGGGCTGGAAAACCTGCTGGATGAAGCGGTGTCCAAGCGCCATGCCTTGCATGGATTTATCCGGCAGACCGGCGTTGCCGAAACCCGTCAGGATGTTTTCTACCATCATTTCGGCTTCGAACGGCAAGACACTGAAGCTGATATTCTCTCCGATCTCTGGCCGGTGGCTGAATTTTCAGAAGATGTGCTGGATGCGGTGATGAACCTGCGCAAACCTGCTGCCCGTGCGCAGGATGTGGTGCTGCAATTACGGATGATCAAACCGCAGACCACACCGGCACAAATGCAGGATATTCTGCGCAAGGCATTTCTCAAATCCACAGGCGAGCCGAAAAACGGCTCATGGGTGGCGACCGCAGCAGTTAAAGCGGAACTGCCGGATTTCGAAGACGACTTTAACCGCGTTGCTGCCGATATTCATGAGGGGCTCGACCGGCTTAAACTGCTGAAGCTGATCCGGCTCAATCTTGCGGCTTTCACACTGATTGATGATCTGCTGTCGCGTTATGAGAAGATGAAGCGCAATCGCGGCTTGCTGGACTTTGATGATCTGATCAACCGCACCGTCTCGCTTTTGTCGCGCAACGGCGCGGGCATGTGGGTGCAGTATAAGCTTGATCGCGGTATCGACCATATTCTGGTCGATGAGGCGCAGGATACCAGCCCTGAACAGTGGCAGGTGATTAATATGCTCTCCGCCGAGTTCTTCTCCGGCTCGGGGCAGCGTGACGTGCGTCGTACCCTTTTCGCTGTGGGTGATGAGAAACAGTCGATCTATTCCTTTCAGGGCGCACGTCCTGAGGATTTTGCTGCGACCGGCAAAGCGGTTTCACGCATGGCAGCCCGTGCGGAATTGAGCTTTGAAAAAGTCAGCCTCAATTTCTCGTTCCGCTCCACACCGGATGTGTTGTCGGCGGTGGATACGGTGTTTTCGCGCGAAGAGGCTTTTCGCGGACTTGGTATTGAGCGACAGCCGACCGTCCATGCGGCGATCCGTTCCAATGATGCCGGTGAGGTTGAGGTCTGGGATATTCTGACGCCGGAAAAGGTTGAAGAGGTTGAGGACTGGCGCACGCCGATTGACCAGCTACCTGCACCGGCCGTCAAGCTGGCTGAGCAGATTGCCACCACCATTCGCCATTGGCTGGACACAGGCGAACCGATCCATGGCAAAGGGCGGCGCATGGAGCCACGCGATATTATGGTGCTGGTACGCAAGCGTGATCTCTTTATGCCTGCGCTGTCTCGTGCCTTGAAAAATCGTGGTGTGCCGGTGGCCGGTGCTGATCGTCTGCGCCTCACCAGCCATATCGGGATTAAAGACCTGATGGCTGTCGGGCGCTTTGTACTGCAACCGGCGGATGATCTGTCACTGGCAAGCGTGCTGAAAAGCCCGCTCTTTGGTTTGACTGAGGAGCAGCTTTATCGTCTTGCGCAGCCGCGCGGCACCAAGCAGACACTTTATACAGCGATGGAGAAGCTGAGTGAAAGCGATGCGCCGGATGCGGGCGCATGGCAGGTGCTGCACACAAAAATGCGTCGCTGGCGCAATATGGCCGATACAATGCCGGTCTTTGAGTTCTATGCCCGTATTCTCGGACAGGATGGCGGACGGCGTAAATTGCTGGCGCGGCTCGGGCCGGAAGCCGGTGACGTGATCGACGAGTTTCAGAACTACGCATTGGCAACCGAGCGCAGCGGTCTTCCCGGGCTACAGGCCTTTTTGGAAACGCTGGAAGCAGCCTCACCGGAGATCAAGCGCGAGCTGGATCAGAACCGCGATGAAGTGCGTATCATGACGGTTCATGCCTCCAAGGGGCTGGAAGCGGCTGTGGTCTTTATGGTTGATCCCGGCAATGCCGCATGGTCAGCAGGACGTGCGCCAAAGCTCCTGAGTTTTGATATGGCAGAGCCGGACGGTTATGAGGGCAAGGGCTTTCTCTGGCTGCCGAAGAGCGATTACGGCACCGGTTTTACTGCGGAGCTGCTGGAAGAGCTCAAAACCCGCTCTGAGGAAGAATATCGCCGTCTGCTTTATGTCGGCATGACCCGCGCCGAAGACCGGCTGATCCTGTGCGGCTATCGCGGCGAGCGCGAGAGCGAAAATACATGGTTGAAACTGGCCTCTGACGGGCTGGGTGATGAGGCTGTAGCCTATGATCATCCGGTTGAGGGTGTGAGCGCACGCCGCTATCGCAAGACAGAACTGGCGGAACTGGAGATACAGGACAAAGCGGATGCGACTGAGACCGCCTATCCGCCATTGCCTGAGCATTATCGCAGGCCGTTGGAGCCGGAGCAGGGGCTGCCACGCCCGCTGACACCATCCGGCGCCTCCGCTTTGATTGAGGCCGATGCGGAGCAGGTTGTGCGCAGCGGATCGCCGGTTCTGGAGCAGGGCGCACAAAGTGAGGGCAGTGGCCGCAGCTTCGGCTTGCAGCGCGGAACGGTAATTCACACATTGCTGCAACGTTTGCCGGATTTGCCTGCTGAACAACGCGAACAGGCGGCACGGCGTTATCTGAATATTGCTGCCGGTGATTGGCACGAATCACAACGTGAAAAAGTACTGGCAGCGGTCAGCACTATTCTGGAGGATTCGCAATTCGCTGCGGTATTTTCACCGGCCTCCAAAGCAGAAATCTCGCTGATGGGTAAACTGCAACTGCGCGGCAAGGAACAGGTTGTTTCCGGCCAGATTGACCGGATTTGTATTGAAGACGACCGTGTGCTGATTGTGGATTATAAGAGCAATCGCCCGCCTGCACGCACACAACAGGAAGTGCCGCAGGCCTATATCACTCAGCTTGCATTGTATCGCGCGCTGGTTGAGCCGCTTTATCCGCATAAACGTGTTGAGGCTGCGTTGCTGTTTACCGAGGGGCCGCATCTGATTGTGCTGGATGAGGATGTGATAGAACAGGCACTGATTGCGCTGGGTAAAGCTGTATGACGGGATGGGAGGCATGAACTGTAGTTACTAGCTTCCGGTAACAAACCGGCTCCTGTATTGACATGGAAACTGCTTTATTATTGACCTTTCATCACAATGACACCACATATCAGCTAATAATGAATTTGAACTCAGGATATGTCCTGTATCAGTGAAAGAGGAAAGCCAATGGCGACCGTTAAAATTGACAATAGCAATTTCGAATCCGATGTGCTGAAAGCTTCTGAACCGGTTGTGGTGGATTTCTGGGCCGAATGGTGCGGACCTTGCAAAATGATTGCACCGGCTCTGGAAGAAATTTCATCGGAAATGGCCGGTCAGGTAAAGATCGCCAAAGTGAATATCGATGAAAATCCGGAACTGGCAGCGCAATATGGCGTACGTTCCATCCCGACATTGCTGATGTTCAAAAATGGTGAAATCGCTGCCAATATGGTTGGTGCAGCACCAAAGAGCCGTCTGGCTGACTGGATCAAAGCTTCGGCTTAATCAGATGAAAACTATAAAAAAGCCCCGCATAAGCAGTTATGCGGGGCTTTTTGTTTGTACAGATCATCGCTTATTGCGGTGGCGTGTTGTTCGCTGCCAGCACATCACCTGCCAGATAAAGCGAGCCGCCGATCAGAATGCGCGGGGCAATCACCTCATCTTTGACCTGTTCTTTGATGGCTTTCAGCCCGTCAGCCACACTGGCGACCGGCAGAGCTTCCAAACCGGCTCTGCGCGCTGCATCGGCAAGCGTTTCATGATCAATACCGGAATCGCTTGAGCTGATTGCTACCGTATAGACCTGTCTGGCCATGCCGGTGAAAGCTTCAAAATAACCAACCGGATCTTTGGTGTTGATCATACCGGTAATCAGATAGAGCGGACGCGGATCGCGTTCTTCAAGTTCAGCCAGAGCTTCGGCAATGACCACGCCAGCACCCGGATTATGCCCGCCGTCGAGCCAGATTTCTGCCTTTTCAGGGGCAAAACGGATCAGATCGCCCTGTGTCAGGCGCTGCATACGGGCAGGCCAAGTCACAGATGTCATGGCTTTCTCAACAGCCTGATCGCTTAACGCAAAACCGGCTTCGCGCACGGCTTTGATGGCGGCAGCGGCATTGGCAATCTGGTGACGACCCGGCAGGCGCGGCAGCGGCAGATCAATCAAGCCGCTCTCATCCTGATAGACCATACGGCCATGTTCCTGATAGGCAAGAAAATCCTGCCCGAAGACGCTGACAGCGCAGCGCAGCCGGTCTGCAATATCAATCATCACCTGACGGGCATCATCGCTACTCTGATAACCAATCACCACCGGACAGCCGCGTTTGATAATACCGGCTTTTTCAGCCGCAATGATCTCTACTTTATCACCGAGATAGGACTGATGATCGAGCGAAACCGGCATGATCAGTGAGACAGCAGGTTTGGTGATGACATTGGTTGCATCAAAACGCCCGCCAAGACCAACTTCCAGAATAACCGCATCCGCCGGATGCTCGGCAAAGAGAACAAAGGTCACGGCAGTCAGAATTTCGAAAACGGTGATCATATGTTCACCATTCGCTTCCGTTACCCGTGCAACGGCATCCGAGAGCGTTGCATCATCCACCAGCTGACCAGTTTCACCTTTACGTCCGAGACGATAGCGTTCATGCCAGTTCACCAGATGCGGTGAGGTGTGCACATGCACGGCCAGCCCTTCCGCCTCCAGCAATGCGCGGGCGAAAGCGGTGGCCGAGCCTTTGCCGTTGGTTCCGGCAATATGGATAATCGGCGGCAGCTTGTCCTGCGGATTGCCCAGCGCTTCCAGCAGACGGCTGATGCGTTCAAGCGACAGATCAAAACCCTTCGGGTGTTTTTCCAAAAGGCGTTCAATACGATGTGCGGCGGTGAGATTTTGTGTCATGGCAGATCCGAAAATGCTCTATCTATTTGCTTTTACGCGTATCTTATCTGATCGAAGCGGGATTAGAAATCAGTCCGGTGGACTGATTTCCCCGCGAAGGCGCTTCACACTTTTACGCGTACGCCCTGATAATCGCAGATGAACTGACCAGTTTGCAGTCTGTTTTGCAACAGGTACTTAGAAAAGAAAACGCGCCGCTGGTTGAGCGGCGCGAAAAGTTGTCTTGGCGGCAAAAAACTCTGCCGCTCAGAATAAAATCTTATCAGACAGAAGCGGCGCGGGCTGCTGTTTCAGCAAGCTCAGCTTTCGCTTCACTCGCAGGCTGCTTCATCATGATTTTCAGGATACGGGCAACGGTTTCTTTCATCTCCAGACGGGAAACCACCATATCAATCATACCGTGATCCAGCAGGTATTCCGCGCTCTGGAAACCTTCCGGCAGCTTTTCACGGATCGTCTGTTCAATCACGCGCGCACCGGCAAAACCGATCATTGTGCCTGGTTCTGCAATTTGGATATCGCCGAGCATCGCATAAGAAGCGGTTACACCACCAAAGGTCGGGTTAGTCAGCACCACGATATAAGGCAGGCCAGCTTCTTTCAGCATTTCCACGGCAACAGTGGTGCGTGGCATCTGCATCAGCGACAGAATACCTTCCTGCATACGGGCACCGCCGGAAGCGGAAAACAGAACCAGAGGGCGTTTCTTTGCAAGGGCAGTTTCAGCTGCTTTAATGATTGCCTCACCGGCAGCCATACCGAGCGAGCCACCCATGAAAGCGAAGTCCTGCACGGTTGCAACAATCGGCAGACCTTCAATCGTACCGGTCGCATTGATGATGCAATCATCCTGCTGTGTGCGGCTGCGATAGTCTTTCAGACGATCAATATATTTCTTTTCGTCGCGGAATTTCAGCGGATCGGTCGCAACTTTCGGGCTTTCCAGAGTCTCATATTTGCCTTCATCAAAGAAGAAACGCAGACGGTCTTTGGCCGGAATACGCATATGATGACCGGAAGCAGGGATTACCCACTGATTGCTTTCCAGATCTTTATGAAACACCATCTCACCGGTTGACGGGTCCTTGATCCAGAGATTCTCCGGCATTTCCCGACGCCCCAGCATGGAGTTGAGCTTCGGGCGGACATAATTCGTAATCCAGTTCATATGGGCTTTCCGTTGTTCTCAAAACTTGAAACTTTTGTGTCTTTAAACATAAAATGCATAAAACACAAAGAAAGCCGCAAATTTGCGGCACTCTGTTAATTGTTTATTTTACGCTGCTTATTGGGCAGGAGCAAGGCGGGCCTTGCGAACACCTGATGCAAGTTCACTGACAACAGCCGATGCAGCGGCAACAGGATCACCCTGAACCTTGTCATTGGCATCCAGTGTACCGGCAATCGCTGCCACAATCGCGGAGCCGACAACCACACCGTCAGCTGAAGCACCGATAGCCTGTGCCTGTTCTGCAGTGCGGACACCAAAGCCCACACAAACCGGCAGGTCTGTGTGGCTCTTGATACGGGCAACCGCTTCACTGACCTGTGTTGTATCAGCCAAAGCTGAACCGGTAATGCCGTTCATCGAAACGTAATAAACAAAGCCGGAGGTGTTTTCGAGCACTTTCGGCAGGCGCTTTGCATCTGTGGTCGGCGTGGCCAGACGAATGAAGTTGATGCCGGCTTTAATCGCTGGAATGCACAGCTCATTATCCATTTCCGGCGGCAGATCAACAACGATCAGACCATCAATACCGGCTTCCAGTGCATCCTTGATGAAATGCTCAACACCGTAAATATAGATCGGGTTGTAATAGCCCATCAGCACGATCGGAGTTGTGTCATCGCTCACGCGGAAATCACGCACCATCTGCAGCGCTTTCGGCAAAGTCTGGCCTGCATGCAGCGCGCGCAGGGCTGCTGCCTGAATGGCCGGACCATCAGCCATCGGATCGGAGAAGGCCATGCCGATTTCAATCACATCAGCACCGGCCTTTGGCAGGGCTTTCATGATTTCAACCGATGTTGCGTAATCCGGATCACCACCCATAAAGTAAGTGACCAAAGCAGGGCGGCCTTCAGCACGCAGGGCTGCAAATTTCTCATCCATACGTCTTGTCATAATTTTCCTCGTGGCAGCGTGCGTGACAAATAAGCGGTGTGCGGCAAGCCTGCCATGACCGTCTCTATCCATGCCCTGCGTTCAAAATCAATAATAGCGAGTTCCCAGACACAGGCCATCAAATGCGCGGGCGCAGGTCTGAAACTGACCGCACCCGTGAGATCCGAGCGCCAAAGATGCTGAGTGCAAATACCGCCATCAATCCATTGATGGAGTAGTAGCCACAAAGCCTCTTCGCCCTCATGGAGTATGGCAAAGCCTGCATCATGCAACGCATATGCGCTGAAATCACCGGCAGCAGCAGAGATCTGCTGTGCCGCTGCTGTAATTTTATCGGCGGTAAGACTGTCAGACTGCGCACTGATAAGGTTAAGCTTGATCTGTGCAGAGCCGCAAGTGATCACCTGCCCGAACCATGCGGAACGGGGGCTGTATAGATCACTGCCCTGTCGCGATAAAGCGGCCATGAATTACATTTCCATTCCGAGAATTTCGCCGACAGTGTGCACGTCTTTATCACCGCGACCGGAGAGATTGACGATCATGATCTGATCCTGATCCATTTCCGGTGCCAGTTTCAGAGCCTGTGCAATCGCATGGGAGGATTCCAGTGCCGGAATAATACCTTCTGTGCGGGTGGTGATCTGGAAGGCTTCCAGTGCTTCATCGTCCAAAATCGGCACATAAGTCACGCGGCCGGTATCTTTTAGCCATGAATGTTCAGGGCCGACACCCGGATAATCGAGACCGGCGGAAACCGAATGGCCTTCAAGAATCTGGCCGTCTTCATTCTGCAACAGATATGTGCGGTTGCCATGCAACACGCCCGGATTGCCTGCGGTCATGGAGGCGCAATGTTTGTCACCATCCAGTCCGAGGCCACCGGCTTCAACACCGTAGATTTTTACCGTTGTATCATCGAGGAACGGATGGAACAGGCCGATGGCATTGGAGCCGCCGCCGACAGCCGCAATAATCGCATCCGGCAGGCGACCTTCACGCTCCAGCATCTGTTCGCGGGCTTCAGTGCCGATTGCTGACTGAAAATCACGAACCATTTCGGGATAAGGATGCGGGCCGGCCGCTGTGCCGATCAGGTAATAGGTGTCTTCCACATTGGTGACCCAGTCACGCAGGGCTTCATTCATTGCATCTTTCAGCGTACCGTTACCTGCGGTCACAGCATTGACCTTGGCACCGAGCAGTTTCATGCGGAACACATTCGGCTTCTGGCGTTCAACGTCCGTTGCGCCCATATAGACCACGCATGGCAGACCGAAGCGGGCAGCAACAGTGGCCGATGCCACGCCGTGCTGACCGGCACCGGTTTCCGCTATGATGCGGGTTTTGCCCATACGCTTGGCAAGCAGAATCTGGCCAAGGCAGTTATTGATCTTGTGACTGCCGGTATGGTTCAGGTCTTCGCGTTTGAAATAAATCTTCGCGCCTTTTTTGCCATTGGCATTACCGCCTTTGGCTTCAGCCTGTTCACGCACATAGCGGGTCAGGCCTTCAGCATAATACAGCTTGGAAGGACGACCGGCATAATGGGTGGAGAGCGCCTGCAACTCGGCTTTAAATTCAGGGTCTTCCTTGGCCGCATCATAGGCTGCCTGCAGATCGAGGATCAGCGGCATCAGGGTTTCAGCAACGAAACGCCCGCCGTAAATACCAAACATGCCGTCTTCATTCGGCCCGGTTTTGAAAGAATTGAGCTCGCTCGACATGAGATATGCTTCCGATCTTTGATTCAAATGAATGCCTGATGAGGCAGTCTTATTTCGTATTGCTTGCTTCACGCACGGCTACAAAAAACGCATCAATCAGTTTGATGTCTTTTTTGCCCGGTTCGCTTTCAACACCTGATGAAATGTCGATAGCAAAGCTGCCTGTTTTGGCAAGAGCCACATTAATATTTTCTGCGTTCAGACCGCCTGAAAGCATGTAATTGCCCAGATCCTGCCGTGCATTCAGGAGGTTCCAGTCAAAAGAGACACCATTGCCGCCCGGCAGCTCTGAGCCCTTTGGCGCTTTGGCGTCAAACAGAAAACGGTCTGCAATGCCCTGATAGGGCGCGACTACGTCAAAATCACTGTTTTCGCGGATGGAAAAGGCTTTCATCACCGGCAGGCCATAGCGCTGTTTAACTTGGCTCACGCGTTCCGGTGTTTCATTGCCGTGCAATTGTAAAATGTCAGGCTGCAACACAGCGACAATGTCATCAAGCTGCGCATCATCGGCATTTACAGTAACGGCAACAATTTTGGCTTTGCCACGGGCGGCTGTTGCGAGCTTTGCTGCCTGTGCAGGCTCAACATGACGCGGGCTTTTCGGAAAAAAGATAAAGCCGATATGGCTGGCGCCGTTTTTCAGCACGGTTTCCACGGCTTCCGGCGTTTTCAGGCCGCAGATTTTAACTTCGATAGCGGAGGAGGACATTTGCTTAATTTCAGACTGTTTATTGAGTAGGTATGTAGTTTAGCGCGTAAAAACCCGGAGGGACAGCTTAATCCGTCACTGAGGTAAAGGAAACCGCATGAAGCGCACTGCCATGCCGTTTGAGCCATGCCCGTGATGTTGGTGTATCAGGACACAGTCTGGTGCAAAGCGCCCAGAAATCCGGCCCGTGATTCATCTCACACAGATGGGCTACTTCATGAGCGACCAGATAATTGATCACCTCTGCCGGTGCCATCATGATACGCCACGAGAATGCCAGATCACCTTTCGATGTGCAGGAGCCCCAGCGACTGGTTGTATCTTTAAAGCGCACAGAAGTTGCCGGTTTGCCGATACGACCCGTGTGTACCAGCACCAGCCCGTTAATATCGGTTTTAGCCAGTTTTTTGAGATAATCGGCAATGCGTCTCCCCATATGATGGGCGTCGCCATGCACAATCAGTATGGCCTGACCATTTTCATCGTGATCCTGCCGTGTGGTACCGCGCTTGAGCGGTTCATGCACGATGCGGTGCGCAATGCCACGGATATGAATAGTGCTGCCATCCATGAAAGGCACCGTGACCGGCACTTTGGAAATCTGAGCTTCAATCCAGCCGTGATGGCGGGCAATAAACAGATCAAGTTCACGCTCCGGCAGACGTGGCGGAACGGTTACGCGGATTGCCTTGCCGCCGGTTTCAATACGCAGAGTCAGTCTTTTGGCGCGCGGATTTTCCCAGATATTCAGCGGCAGTGTACGACCCGCAACAGGATAGGTTCGCTCGGCACGCAGTGCTTTCGGCGCAGGCTGTTTTTTCGCTGCTTTTTTTAGCGGAGGTTTGCGGAATAAAGACAGGATCATGCAGAGACTATAAGTGATTCGCTCTTAGAACTATAAGAAAGGCGCATCTGCTGATGCGCCTTTGAGAATGGTTGTTTCTGGATATGCAGCTTACAGCGCAATCACATCGTCTTGCGATGTGTTTTTGCGGCGTTCAGCCATGAAGCGTTCGAATTCTTCACGGTCGCGAGCGCGGCGCAGTTCACGAATATGTGCTTCAAATTCAGAGCGGGCTTCATCAAGCTTGCGGCGTTCTTCATCAAGGCGCTTCAATTCTTTATCACGCCAGTCGTCAAAAGCGCTGTTGCCGGTCGAATTCATACCGCCGGTGAAGCGGGAAAATTCCTGACCTTTGCGGCGGCATTTCCCGACAAAATCATCAGTTGTCTGATTGATATCGCGTTTCACACCGGGCAAACGGTCGCCCCAGATGATATAAGCCAGCATGGCAAGGCCAAGCGGCCAGAAAAAGACAAAGCCCAAGACCATCAAAGCAATTGTTGCCGGCGTCCAGGCTGGGCGGATCAATGCGGTTTTGTTCATGAGACGGCTCCGTAAATCGGCTTGACGATCAGAAGTGATCATCAATTGCTAAAATACGTGGTGTGAGCCGGAGGGAAATTCAAGAAAAACCCCGCAAAATCGGTGTTTTCGCGAGGTTTCAGAGTATCGTTTTGCGATAATTCAAAGCTGATTTTTAAACTTTTTCAAAGATTTAAATTTTCAGCGATTTTTTGATAAATGATCCATTCCGGCGACGATCAGACCGGCGATCAGCGCCCAGAAAGCAGAGCCGATACCCAGAATAGTAATGCCGGAGGCAGTGACGGCAAATGTGATGATAGCGGCAAATCGCTCATCTTGCTTGTTCAGGGCAAGAGCCAGCGCATTGATAAAGGGGCCGATCAATCCCAGTCCCGCAATCAGCATAATCAGTGCCGGTGGCAATACGGCAAAAATGGCGACCAGAGATGCGCCGAAAATAGCAAAGACCAGATAGCACAGCGCATAGAACGGGCCGGTCAGCCAGCGCTGTTTCGGATCAGGATGGGCATCATGGCCGGTGCAAATTGCGGCTGAAATTGCCGCCATATTGCTGGTATGAGCGCCAAAAGGTGCCGAAATCAGCGAGACAAGACCGGTCACTTGCAGACAGGCCGCTGTTGGCGGTTCATATCCGGCAGCGCGTAAAACAGCAAAACCGGGCAGGTTCTGGGAGGCCATCGTTACCAGATAAAGCGGCAATGCCAGCCCGATCATGGCGGATAATGAAAACTCCGGTATGATCATCGTTAAAGTGGAGAGCTCCGGTGCAGGCAGATTATCCGCACGGCCAAGCAGCAAGGCGAAAATAACGCCGCCGATCAGCACGCTTATGACTGCCATTGCCGGATTAAACAGGCGGATAATCAAAAACAGCGCAATCAGCGGCAAAACCAGCAACGGGTCGAGCGACAGTGTTTTTGCAGCATTAATGACAAAGCTTGATAAAACACCGGCGAGCATGCCGGAGGCGATGGATGCGGGAATACGCTCGACAAATTGCGCCACCGGCTTGATCAGGCCGGTGATGATGATCGCGACAGCCGTGACGATGAAGGCACCGACAGCCTCCTGCATCGTGAAGCCGATGCTGGCGCCGATCAGCGCCAGCCCCGGTGTTGACCATGCAGTGATAATCGGAATGCGGTAGCGCCAGCTGAGATAACCGGACGAGACTGCAAGCGCCAGTGATATGGCTGTGACCCAACTGGCTGTCTCAGCCTGTGTTGCACCAAGCGCCGTGGCTGCCGCAATAATCAGTGCCAAAGTGCCGCCAAAGCCGACAAAAGCTGCAACCGCAGCCGATGCTATCACTGAAACGCGCATGATCCCCCCGCTTCAATCTTTCAGATTATTATTGTTGTTAGATTTGCGCGATCATCGCTTCAACGGAGCGCGTCAGCAAATCAAGATCTTGTGGCCGGGAGAGACGGTGATCGCCGTCGCGGATCAGTGTCAGTGTCACATTATCAACCGGCAGATGTTCGACAAGGCGCAGGGCATGGGCATAGGGCACATCAGGGTCCTGCATACCTTGCAGAATATGCACAGGACAGCCGGTCTCGATAATGCCGGTAAGAACCTGATTGTTGCGCCCGTCTTCGATCAGGTTTCGGGTGTAAATATAAGGCTGTGGTGAATATTCGGACGGTTCTTCAAAATAACCTTTTATTGCGAGCTGGTTTTTCTGATCTTCCGTCAGCGCCGGTTCCACCAAAACTTGTGTAAAATCCGGTGCCGGAGCCAGCAGAACCAGACCGGCAGGCTTTTCACCGGCTTTGATGAGTTCCTGTGCCATGCGCAGCACAATCCAGCCGCCCATAGAGGAGCCGATCAGGATTTGCGGGCCGTTTGTAAAAGCGCGGTAAGCCGCCAAACTTTGTTCCAGCCAGAGTGAGATCGTGCCGTCTTTGAATTCGCCGCCGGATTCGCCGTGGCCGGAATAATCAAAACGCAGCATGGCGTGGTTGTTTTTCTCAGCCCATTGATCGAGATGCTGGGCTTTGCCGCCGAGCATGTCGGAGCAATAACCGCCAAGCCAGACAAGACCCGGAGCTTTGTCACCTTTTCTGGTGCGTGCGGCAATCGCGGTGCCGTTTACATCAAGAAAATTGGCTGCCTGATCTGTCATCGGATACTCCTGACTCTGTGATTTCATTAGATGCACTGTGATGAAACATTGCTGTAACAAGCTATAAACTTGAAATCTTGCGAGGCAATGCTCATTTTAAAAACATGACTGTTCGGGCAGATTTGCCTCAACATTCATAAAACCGTGATCGAAAGCGGTTTTTTAGCCGGTTTTAAGGGCATTTTACTGCATTGATATTGCCCCGAGGGGGGTGATTTGCATTTCAAAAGATGCTATTGACTTGCGCGCTGCACTAAGGCCACGGGTTGGTTGCAGGTGCAGCTGCGTTATTTGCAGCTCGTACCAGAGCGCAAATTCACCGCATATGTTTAATAATTCGAGGAGAATACGACCATTCGCCGACCGTTCAGAGCGACGCCGGTCCAGAAAGACGGACCGCGCTCCAACCGAGATATCCGGGTACCCCGGGTTCAGCTTATTGACGCCGAAGGCCAGAACCATGGCACCGTGACGATTCAGGAAGCCATTGCACTCGCTGAAGAAGCGGGTCTGGATCTTGTTGAGATTGTTCCTAATGCGGAGCCGCCGGTTTGTAAGATCGTTGATCTTGGTAAGCTGAAATATCAGAACCAGAAAAAAGCTGCCGAAGCACGCAAGAAGCAAAAGACGGTTGAGATCAAAGAACTCAAAATGCGTCCTAATATCGACGATCACGATTATGAAGTGAAGTTGAAGGCCGCAGGTCGTTTCTTTGAGGATGGCGATAAGGTTAAAGTTACTTTGCGCTTCCGCGGCCGTGAAATGGCGCATCAGGAACTTGGTATGCAGCTGTTGCAGCGTGTGAAGGAAGATACTGCTGAAATCGCTAAGGTTGAAGCAGAGCCAAAGCTTGAAGGCCGTCAGATGATGATGGTTCTCGCACCACGCGGATAAGCAATAACAGTTTCTGTTTTGTAAAATGAAATAGCCGCCTACGGGCGGCTTTTTATTTAGACTCTTTAGAGTTGCTTTTTACTGTATTTATGCGTATTGAGACGCTGTTCAAACCGACCGGCAGGGCATGCCGTGGCGGTTTTGTATGCTTTTCGGGCTTTGGTCGGCCTGAAAGTACAATCGAGTCTTTGTCTTATGCAGACAAAACGTCTTGAAAATAAGCCCCGGGGTGCAACGCACGAGGGGGATTTAAACAAGAGGCGTGGAGTATCGCAGATATGACAGGGACTAAAATTAAGGAGTAGCAAAATGCCCAAGATGAAGACCAAATCTGCTGCCAAGAAACGGTTCAAAATCACCGGTACTGGTAAAGTGATGGCTGCTGCAGCTGGCAAGCGTCACGGTATGATCAAACGTTCAAACAAGTTCCTTCGCGATGCACGCGGCACCATGGTTCTCTCCGAGGCCGATGCCAAAGTTGTTGTCAAGAATTACCTGCCGAACGGCCTGTAAGCATTAGTTTAAGGATATCATACCATGGCACGTGTTAAACGCGGCGTGACAGCTCACGCAAAGCACAAAAAAGTCCTGAAGCAGGCTGAAGGTTTCCGCGGTCGTCGTAAAAATACGATCCGCACAGCTAAAGCTGCTGTCGATCGTTCGAAACAGTATGCATACCGCGATCGCAAGAATCGCAAGCGCACTTTCCGCGCTCTGTGGATTCAGCGTATCAATGCTGCTGTTCGCATGCATGGCCTGACCTATGGCCGTTTCATCGATGGTCTTGCTAAAGCGAACATCGAAGTAGACCGTAAGGTTCTGTCGGATCTGGCTATTCATGAGCCAGCAGCATTCGGCGCGCTCGTTGCATCCGCAAAGAAAGCGCTTGAATATCTGAAAGACACAACTCCAAACGCTTTTGAGTCCGCTGTCAACTAAGCCAGCCGCTCTTCCAAAGCTTTTGAAATTGTATTTGGAGAACCCGCGCTGGTGGTACTGGCGCGGGTTTTTCGTTTGAAATATCAAAGCATATCGCGAAATCTGGAAACCGGTTTTCCTGTTGCTGTATGCTAAAGCATGTCGCTGTTAAATGTATTCATTTGAGTTACCGCGAACATGCGACAATGAATAGAATCTGGAGCGAGCGCAGTGGGTATGATTAAACTCAACACGCTCTAGAGAAAAACATCAGATGTTGTTGCACGGCACAATTATCAAGGATCTGAATAATGAGCGATCTCTCACTACTCGAACAGGGCATTATGGCAGAGATTGCCGCTGCCGGTGATGAACAGGCGATTGAGGCCGTGCGTGTTGCCGTTCTCGGTAAAAAAGGATCGGTTTCTGAGAAACTGAAATCCTTGGGCGCTATGTCTCCTGAAGAGCGTCAGACGCAGGGACCGGCCATTAATGGTCTGAAAAACCGCGTCACTGAAGCGCTGGCAACCCGTAAAACCGACCTGCGTAAAATCGCGATTGCTGAGAAGCTGGAGCGCGAAAAGGTTGATGTGACCTTGCCGGTGCGCCCTTCCGCTGCATCGCGCGGCCGTATTCACCCGATTTCTCAGGTGATTGATGAGATTACGGCAATTTTTGCCGATATGGGCTTCTCGATTGCGGAAGGCTCGGACATCGAAACCGATTATTACAACTTTACAGCGCTGAACTTCCCTGAAGGTCATCCGGCGCGTGAAATGCACGATACATTCTTCTTCAAGCCGGATGAAAATGGCGAGCGCAAGTTGCTGCGCACCCATACATCGCCTGTTCAGGTGCATACGATGGAGAAGTTTGCGGCTCTGCGTGACAAAGAAGGCCGCGATGAGCCGATCCGTATCGTCATTCCGGGCAAGACCTATCGTATGGATTCCGATGCCACCCATTCGGCAATGTTCCATCAGGTTGAAGGTCTGGTTGTCGATAAATCGTCGAATGTTGCCAATATCAAATGGGTTCTGGAAGAATTCTGTAAGGCGTTCTTTGAAGTGCCTTCGGTCAAAATGCGTCTGCGCCCGAGCTTCTTCCCTTTCACTGAGCCGTCGATGGAAGTGGATATCCAGTGTGACCGTTCCGGTGGCAATGTGAAGTTCGGCGAAGGCAATGACTGGCTGGAAATTCTCGGCTGCGGCATGGTGCATCCTAATGTGCTGCGTAATGCAGGCTTTGATCCGGATGTCTATCAGGGCTTTGCCTGGGGCATGGGGATCGACCGTATCGCAATGCTGAAATATGGCATGCCTGATCTGCGCGCTTTCTTTGATGCGGATGTGCGCTGGCTCAACCATTACGGTTTCCGCCCATTGGATCTGCCGACATTGTTTGGTGGCCTGAGCGCATGACCGAATTGCCGGAACAATATCGTGATGCAGTTAAGTTTGCTTTCGGCGATACGCCGGAGCTGGCTGATCAGCTGCTGGCATTGGTGCTGGAAGGTCACAAAACAGCGACCTGTGCAGCATTGACCTCTTTCAGCGATGAAGGTGAGCCTTTGCCGGTGGTCGGACGTCGTGACGTTGTTCTGGATGGTCAGGGGCGCCCTGCAGCCGTGCTTGAAACCAAAGCTGTGATGGTGTGTCGCTTTGATGAGGTTGACGCCGCTTTTGCGGAAGAAGAGGGCGAAGGCCCGCTGGATGAGTGGCGAAAAGGGCATGAGGCCTATTTTCGCCGGAACGGCGGCTTCTCGCCGGATATGGAATTGCTTTGCGAGCGCTTTCGTTTGGTCGAAGTGCTTAAACGCTGAAATTTAGGAAAGAACTCAATCATGAAATTCACGCTTTCCTGGCTCAAGGATCACCTTGAAACCGAAGCCACGTTGGAAGAAATCCTTGAAAAGCTGACAGATATCGGTCTGGAAGTGGACGGGGTTGATGACCGTGCGGCCTTCAAAACTTTTAAAATCGCCAAAGTGCTGACCGCTGTTCAGCATCCGGATGCGGATAAGCTGCGCGTTCTCACCGTGGATACCGGTGAAGGCCAGCCGGTACAGGTTGTGTGCGGTGCACCGAATGCCCGTGCGGGCCTGGTGGGCGTGCTCGGTAAGCCCGGCGATTATGTGCCGGGTCTCGATGTTACGCTGTCTGTCGGCAAAATCCGTGGCGTTGAAAGCTTCGGCATGATGTGCTCCGAGCGTGAGCTGGAACTGTCGGACGAACATAACGGCATTATCGATCTGCCGGAAGATGCGCCGGTAGGCATGAGCTTTGCGACCTATATGGGTATCGACGATCCGATTATTGAAGTCGGTCTCACACCAAATCGCGCGGATTGCACTGGTGTGCATGGTATTGCCCGTGATCTGGCAGCTGCCGGTCTTGGCAAGCTGAAAGGTGATGTGATTGCGCCGGTCAAAGGTGCAGGCGCTACACCGGTTAAAGTTATTCTCGATCAGGATGATGACAAGCCGTTCTGTAACGGTTTCTCGCTGCGTCTGGTGAAAGGTGTTAAAAACGGCCCGAGCCCGAAATGGCTGCAGCAGCGCCTCACAGCAATTGGCCTGCGCCCGATCAATGCGCTCGTAGATATTACCAACTACGTGACCTTCGATTATGGCCGTCCGTTGCATGTGTTTGATGCCGCTAAAGTGCAGGGCAATCTGACTGTTCGCGCCGCTAAAGAAGGCGAAACCGTGCTGGCACTGGATCAGCGCGAATATAAGCTCTCAGATAATCATTATGTGATTGCTGATGAAAAAGGCGTGGAATCCATCGCCGGTATTATGGGCGGTGAACATTCCGGTTGCGATGAAAACACCACAGATGTGCTGATTGAATCTGCGCTCTGGGATGCTCGTATGATTGCACGTACCGGCCGTGAGCTGGGCATCATCACCGATGCACGCTATCGTTTTGAACGCGGCGTTGATCCGGAAATGATGGAATCCGGTGTGGAACTGGCAACAAAACTGGTGCTGGATTTCTGCGGCGGTGAACCAACTGAAACAGAAACTGTTGGCTATACACCATATAGCCCGCGCGCCATTGCGTTTCCGGTATCGGAAGTCAAGCGCCTGACAGGTCTTGAAGTTGCCTATCAGGATGCTGCTGATATTCTGACACGTCTCGGCTTCGCAGTTGAAGGCGATGGCAAAGCTGTTCTGCAGGTCAAGGTGCCGTCATGGCGCGGTGACGTGGAAGGCAAGGCCGATCTGGTTGAAGAAGTGATGCGTATTCACGGCATCAATCAGATTGAACCACAGCCGCTGCCGAACATGGGCAGCGTAAACACCAAAATCCTGACCACGCTGCAAATCCGTACCCGTCTTGCCAAACGCATTCTGGCGACACGCGGCATGATGGAAGCTGTGACTTATTCCTTCATTTCGGAAGAACAGGCAAAAGCTTTCGGCGGCGGTAAACCGGAGCTGAAACTGGCAAACCCGATTGCTGCGGATATGTCGGATATGCGTCCGAGCCTGTTGCCGGGTCTGCTCTCGGCAGCGCAGCGTAATGCTGACCGTGGTTTTGCGGATCTGGCACTGTTTGAAGTGTCGGGCACCTATGAAGGCGATAAGCCGGAAGACCAGCGCCGTGTGGCTGGCGGTATCCGTCGTGGTACAGCCGGTGTTGAAGGTGCAGGCCGCTTCTGGTCGGGCAATGCGCAGAATGTTGGTGTGTTTGATGCCAAAGCTGATGCGCTGGCTGTTCTTGAAGCCTGTGGTGCACCGGTTGACCGTATTCAGGTCGAAGCCGGTGGTCCGTCATGGTATCATCCGGGCCGTTCCGGCACGCTGAAACTCGGCCCTAAAGTGGTGCTGGGTTACTTCGGTGAGTTCCATCCGGATGCACTGGAACTGCTGGATGTGTCCGGCGCTCTATGCGGCTTTGAAGTGTATATTGATGCGATCCCTGAGCCTAAGCAGAAGTCCGGTGCGACTAAACCTGCACTGACATTGTCTCAGTTCCAGAGCGTGAAGCGTGACTTTGCTTTTGTCGTGGACAGCACAGTTGAAGCAGCAGCGATTGTCCGTGCGGTAAACTCTGCTGAGAAGAAGCTGATTGCCGGTGCGCAGGTGTTTGATATTTTCACCGGCGCATCGCTCGGTGAAGGCAAGAAGTCTGTTGCCGTGGAAGTTGTCTTGCAGCCGCTTGACCGCACTCTGACTGAAGAAGATCTGGAAGCAACAGCCAAGCGTATCGTCGAAGCTGTAGCTAAGCAGACCGGCGGTACATTGCGCGGTTAAACGAGACTGATTAAGTCAATTAGAAAACAAAAAAAACCCGCCATTCCGGCGGGTTTTTTATAACTCTGTATTTAGCCGCGCAGGCCTATGCAATTGCCCCACGGATCGCGGATCTGGCACATGCGTAATCCGTCCTGAATATTTAAAGGCCCCCTATAGAGAGTGCCGCCAATTGAAACTAAATGCGCGATAGCCTGATCAAAATCTTCGACCTGCCAATAGACAACAGAACCGGCAGCACCTGAGGCTACTTTCTCATCGGCAGGCACAATCTCCAGATCAACGGAACCGATTTTAAGATAGTCAAAATCAAATTCCTCCAGCCGCTGTGCCACAGCCTGCGGAAAAGCGCGCTGATACCATTGCAAGGCTGCAGCAACATCACTGACATGGATGAGGACAGAGGCGATTGTCTGAATGGTCATGTTTGTCGATCTGGTCTATTTATTTTACAAGTATCGTTAGTGCGCTGATGACAAAGAGGAATAGTCGCGTAAATGTTTTTCGAGCCGCTTAGCATCGCAGTCCGGGCAGCAAAGTTTTTTTCCTCGACCTGTTAACATAGCTTGTGCCTTGTTACATTTTTTACATTGTAAGATCGCTGGGTTGGCATCATATACCACCCCGCCTTTCCAACAAAAATTTACATGTGGTTGGTGCCGTTCGAAGTTGGCAAACTCTTCCCAATTAAAGTTATTGGATAAAAACATATGTTGGAGATGCTTTAGCCCATAAAGTGGAGCTAATGAGCCGTCTATGCATTTACCAGAAAAGACTAAACTTCGCAGGGTCGTTATGTCGGTAAGCGGCTTGAATGACTCAAGTGAAATAGAACCGGAGAATGAAGGCCAGATTGTTAATGTCTGAAGCTCTTGAAGAGACTGTAAGCCATCTAAACTGGTTAGACGATCAGAAGAGTAAATCAAAAGATTATGCAGTTGCGGAAATTTTTCGGCAATGATGGATAGGCTCGTCAATTTGCGGCAGTCACAAATATAAAGTGAATTGACGTGTTTAAAAACCGGAAGCTCACTCAAATTCAATTGCGTGATTTCTTCAAGACTCCAACTGTTTTCATCAGGTGTTGGTAATCGTTCAATTGTCTTTATTGAGCGCAGATGACCATCTTTGTGCGAGCGGATGGTATCCAGTGTCCTTGCAATATGAGCAAAATCCAGCATATCCGGTTTTCTTTTTCTAACGTGCTATAGACTGAAAAGAGAAAAATTCACGCACAGCGAGCTGTACGTTACCGGCGATCAGGATGCCACCAGTCGGGCTTCATGTCTTCGAAAGACGTATATTCCGGTGCAAATTCCGGCTGATTATTGTCGTCAAAACAGCCAAGCAGCAGGGCAATCACCGGCTCATCATCAATTGCCCCGATAGAGCTGCCGCAGGCCGAGCAGAAAGCGCGCTGGGAATAATGGGAAGAACGATAGGTAGCCGGTTCCCCGCCTTCACCTGTCCAGTGCACGGCTTGTGCTGCAAATTCCACCCAGACAGCTGTGAGTGCGCCGGTATGTTGCTGACAGTTCTTACAGCAGCAGCTATGTGGTTTAAGCTTCAGAGGATCGCCTGTAGCCTCAAAGCGGATAGAGCCGCACAGACAGCCGCCGCGATAGGTTTTCATCATTGTTTTGATGTCCCGTTTGTCAGGCCGGCACTGTTACACGCTCAGGCATGGCACGCATAGCCATTTCAATAATGCTTTGGATTGCTTCCCTGCTGTCGCCGTCACGGGCTTCATAGGACAGGCTCTGCAACATAGCATGATAGAATTCCGCCATCTGGGTCAGATCGGTGCCTTTCGGCAGATCACCGTCTTGCATCGCGCGTTCACAGCGGGCAAAAATCCGCTCAAATGAAGTCTGGCGAATAGCTTTGAGAAACTCTTTGACCTGTGTGTTCTCCGGCTTGCACTGGATGCTGCTGACGCTGACCATGCAGCCGCCTGCAGGGCAGGCATAGACCTTATCTGCATGGGTTTCGAGCATCGCGCGAATGCCCTGCTGAATGGTGGAAGCCTGATCCAGCGCAACAAGCGGCGCACCGCCGATTGTTGCGGTATAATGATCGACCGCCTCACGGAAGGCCTGCTCCTTGGAGCCGAAAGCCGCATAAAAGCTGGGCGGTGTAATACCGATGGCCGCAGTAAAGTCGTTAATCTGGGCGCATTCATAGCCTTTTTCCCAGAAAACCTTCATCACACTGTTCAGCGCAACTTCCCTGTCGAAACTGCGGGGTCTGCCGCGTAAAGCCATCTCATACCTTTCTTTAGTATGTCTTATATAATTCACTTGACCGCAGCATTCAAGTTGCTATGAATTATGTAATCTTCACTACATAATGAGATTCACGATGAATGATGTTTGCGATTCTGCGTTAGCCGCAGAACGAGCGCCTGATATTTCTGTTAGCACAATTACAAAATCCGGAACGGATAAACCTGCAATTCCGCTGGTTGTTTATTGCTTATCACTTGGTTTTTTTGCTCTTACCACGTCTGAACTGATGATTTCCGGCATGTTGCCGTCACTTCAGCTGGCTTTTGATCGCTCGATTGCCGATATCGGCAATCTGATTTCGCTCTATGCCATGGGCATGGTTGTCGGTGGCCCGCTGGTGACGATCCTGTTTCTGGCGCTGAAAATTGAGAATAAACGCGGGCTTTTATTTCTGCTGATTTTTTATGCTCTGGCACAAAGTGTGGCGGCATCGACCAGCAATTTCGAAGTTTTAATGGTGGCGCGTGTTGTTACCGGCATGGCAGCGGCGACCAGTTTCGGCCTGATGCTGGCGATTACCGCTCAATTGGTTGATCCGAGTATTCGCGGGCGTGCCTCATCGCTGGTTTTTGCCGGACTGATGATTTGTACGGTCTTTGGTGTGCCTGCTGCGACAATGATTGATCATGCATTTGGCTGGCGCGCCAGTTTCTGGGCGATTGTGGTGCTGGTATTGTTTTGTGCGCTGGTCATTGCACTGAAAATTGAAACTGCGCCCGAGGGTAAGGCTGCCGATCTGCGCTCGGAACTGAAAGAAATGGCAAGACCGAAGCTCTGGGCTGCCTATACAACCAGCGCGCTTGTGATTGGTTCGTCCTTCGCCGCCTATAGCTATTTCTCTCCGATCATGACGGAGCTGTCCGGCTTCACGTCTGCGCAAGTGCCGGTGCTGCTGGCGGTCTATGGTGCGGGAAATATTCTTGGTAATTATATCGCAGGGCGTTTTGCTGATCGCTATACGTTCAAAACTCTGGCGACCGGTATCAGCCTGATGGTCTTTGCAATGCTGCTTTTTGCCTGTCTCCCGCAGTCAAAAATTGCTGCCGTGGCTGCAATCATAATGATTGGTCTGACCGGTATCGCGCTTAATCCGGCTCTGGTTGCCCGTGTCATGCGGATTGCGCATCCGGGTGCATTGGTCAATGCTATGCATGCCTCAGTGATCAATATTGGTCTGGCTTTCGGCCCGTGGGCGGGTGGTCTGGCAATCTCATCGGGTCTGGGGCTGAATGCGCCGCTGTTTGTCGGCTTTGGCATGGCTTTGGCCGGATTGCTGACAATCTTGCCACGCGCTCTGCGTAATGTGTGAAAGAAAAGGCGCTGTAAAACAGCGCCTTTTTTGTTTGAAGACCCGTTTTACAGATAGGTCATGGCCAGTGAGGCATCGGTATAGCGTTTGCCTGCAACCTGATCCGGTGTGATAGCTGCACTGATATGTGCAAGTTCTTCCGCATTCAGCACAACATCCAGCGCCTTCATATTCTCATCAAGCCTGCTGATTTTACGGGTGCCGGGGATCGGCACAATAAAATCTGCCTGATGAAGAACCCAGGCCAGTGCCAGCTGTGCCGGTGTGATCTGCTTATCGGCAGCAATCTGCTCGAGCAAATCAATCTGGGCATTATTTGCTGCGAGATTTTCCGGCTGGAAGCGTGGCAGCCCTTTGCGGAAATCATCATCTGCCAGATCGGCTTGTGTGCGGACACTGCCTGCAAGCATTCCGCGGCCTAGCGGGCTGTAAGGCACAAAGCCGATGCCAAGTTCGCGGCAAACCGGTAAAACACTATCCTCCGGATCGCGCACCCAGAGCGAATATTCGCTTTGCAGAGCCGCAATCGGATGAACTGCATGAGCGCGACGTAGGGTTTCAGGTCCCGCCTCAGACATGCCGATGGTGCGGATTTTACCCTCATTGATCAAATCTTTCAGCGTACCGATCACATCTTCAATCGGCACAGCCGGATCAACACGATGCTGGTAGAACAGGTCAATCACGTCAATGCCGAGCCGTTGCAGGGAGGCTTCAGCCACTCTTCGGATATGGTCGGGATGGCTGTTCACGCCGGTTGATTTGCCATCTTCGATTTTAAAACCGAACTTCGTGGCGATTGTGACTTTATCACGGTGTGGTTTAAGGGCTTTGCCGAGCAGTTTTTCATTCTCAAAAGGCCCGTAAACTTCTGCGGTGTCAAACAAGGTTACGCCAATATCAACGGCATGGTGCAGGGTGCGGATCGCTTCCGACTCATCCTGCCCGCCATAGGCATGGCTCATCCCCATGCAGCCAAGGCCGAGAGCGGAGACTGTGAGTTCGGTGCCGAGTTTACGCATTTTCATGATTTTTTCCTTCCGCAGAGCGATGATACGTTTTGTATTTCATCCGGTGGTGAAAACATATGCCTGTTCGTATTGTTCGATAATCCGGTTTTATTTTTACAAGCTGTTCTGTAAAATAGATCAATGAAACGCTCACAGCTCTCTCAATTAGCGGTTTTTGCTGCAGTTGCCGATCACGGTAGTTTTCGCGCAGCGGCAAAAGATCTGGCCATTGCTCCTTCCGCCGTCAGTCAGGCTGTTGCACAGCTTGAAACAGCGCTGGGGATAACCTTGCTGTCACGCACCACGCGCTCGGTGCATCTGACGGAAGCAGGGCAGAAACTGCTTACCGAACTTGCACCGGCATTGGGTAATATTGATGCGGCATTGCAGACTGTGCAGGATATGCGTGACGCACCTGCAGGCACGGTAAAAGTCAGTACACCACGTTCAGCTGCACATATTTTTCTGGCGCCAAAATTCAAAAGCTTTGGGGAGGCCTATCCGGATATTGTGTTGGATATCCACATTGAGGATCAGTTTGTGGATATTGTCGCGGCTGGGTTCGATGCCGGTATCCGTCTGGGAGAAAGTCTCGCAAAAGATATGATTGCGGTGCCGCTCGGGCGTCCCTTGCGCTGTCCGGTTGTCGCTTCCCCTGCCTATCTGGAACAATATGGGACACCGCAGCATCCGCAGGATTTAATCGCGCATCGTTGTATCCTGAAGCGGTATTCTTCGGGTGGTTTGCACCAATGGGAGTTTGAAAAACAAGGGCATAGACTGGATGTTACCCTCAATGGCCCGCTGATACTGGATGATAATCATCTCCTGATACAGGCCGCACTGGACGGTGCAGGGCTTGTCTCATTGCTGGAGCCATCTGTGGCTGATTATCTGCAAAAAGGTATGCTGACAGAGGTACTGCCGGACTGGGCACAACAATTTCCGGGCATGTATATTTATTATCCGAACCGGCGTAACATGCGTCCGGCGCTTCGTGCTTTTATTGATTTTTTCAAATTATAACGGACGGAAATCCCATGCCGCATCTGCGTTATTCCGGCTTGCCTGCTGAGCAACAGCAAGCCGTTTTTCTGGATATTGTCCGTAGCAGCCCGCTTCTGACAGATGTGCTGAACCGTGCACAGAGGTTGAATTTACCGGATTGGTATATTGTGTCCGGTGCCGTGTATAATCTGGTCTGGAATGTGCTGACCGGCAGGCCGGAAACTCATGGCATCAAGGATGTGGATCTGTTTTATTATGATGCATCCGACATATCTTACGAGGCAGAAGACCGGATCATTAAAGCAGGTGAAGAGATATTCTCCGGTGTCACTTTGCCGGTTGAAATCCGCAATCAGGCGCGGGTGCATCTGTGGTATGAAAAGCATTTCGGTTTGGTTTGTCCGCCTTTGCAATCAAGCAAAAACAGTATCGAACGCTTTGCGTCGAAAACCCATGCTGTGGGGATCAGGCTGGAGCCGGATGGCAGGCTGGGTTTTTATGCCCCTTTCGGTCTGGATGATATGTTCTCTCTCCGTATGACACCCAATACGGTGGCCGATAACCGTGAAACACATCATGTGAAAAGCCTGCGGGCGCAGCAAAATTGGCCGGAAGTGACAGTTGTTCCCTGGCCGGAAGCGGCGGTATAAAATTCATTTTCAAGGAGTGCTCTATGTTTCGTTGGGGAATTTTATCGACAGCCAATATTGGTATCACGCAGGTCATTCCGGCTATTGCTGCCTCTGAAACCGGTGTCATTCAGGGCATCGCCAGCCGTGATGCAGCGCGCGCCCGTGCTGTTGCCGATCGTTTTAATGCGCCTTTGAGTTTCGGTTCCTATGAGGAATTACTGGTGAGCGATCAGATCGACGGTGTTTATATTCCCCTGCCGACATCGCAGCATATTGAATGGTCATTAAAAGCGGCAGAAGCCGGTAAGCATGTGCTGTGTGAAAAGCCTGTTGCACTGAAAGCCGACGATATCGACCGGCTGATCGAAGCACGCGATCGTTGTCAGGTGGTGATCTCCGAAGCCTTTATGGTCTATTATCATCCGCAATGGGCAAAGGTGCGCGAGCTGATCACTTCCGGTCATATTGGTCGTTTACGCATGGTGCAGGGCTGCTTCACATATTTTAATGATGATCCGGCCAATATGCGCAATCAGGTTGCCTTGGGCGGCGGTGCTTTGCCGGATATCGGTGTGTATCCGACGGTGGTAACACGGATGGTCACAGGGCAGGAGCCGCAGGAGGTTTTTGCCCGTATTGAGCGTGATCCGGATTTTGGCACAGACCGTTATGCTTCTGTGCTGGCACGTTTTGCGGATTTCGATTTAAGTTTCTATGTGGCGACGCAGCTGGCCGGACGCCAGCAAATGATCTTCCATGGTGATCAGGGCATGATCACCGTTCATACGCCGTTCAATGCCGGAAAATATGATCATGCACGGGTAACGTGGCACGATCGTTCCCATACTTGCGCGCAGGAATGGACTTTTGCCAATGCAAACCAATATAGCTTGCAGGCCGACGCCTTTGTCCGCTTTGTGTGGGGGCAGGAAGAAATGCTGTTCAGCCTTGAAAACTCAAAAGCGAACCAACATGTTATTGACAAGATTTACGCAGCAGCAGAAAAGCTGTGAGCGAAAGCATATCCCCAAAAAGCGGAAACCGTTTTTAAGAGGATGTGCAGGTGCTGCGGGCTGGTGATAAATTTTTTAGATTTTGAAAAAATCGCAAAATTCGGTCAAAAAGCATGAAAAAGTGATCAAAAAGCGGGATTTTTGTCGCAAGTGCTGTGTTGTGTCTTGCAGTGAAAATCCCCCCTTCTTATATACCCCTCGACTCGTGACGATCAGGCGTTTAAAAGCCGGTTCGTTTTGTCAAAAACCCGATAGGGGCTGCCACATGGAATGCTCGGCAGAGGTCCCGGCAGTTCGCTGAATGGAGAAGAATGAATATGGCTAAAGTAATTGGTATCGATCTGGGAACGACCAACTCCTGCGTCGCCGTCATGGACGGTAAGACTGCGAAGGTCATTGAGAATGCTGAAGGTGCACGTACAACGCCTTCGATTATTGCTTTTACGGATGGTGACGAACGTCTCGCTGGTCAGCCTGCGAAACGTCAGGCTGTAACCAACCCTGAAGGCACACTGTTTGCTGTTAAGCGCCTTGTTGGCCGTCGTTTCGATGATCCGATGGTAACTAAGGACAAAGACCTCGTTCCATACAAAATCGTTAAAGGCGATAATGGCGACGCATGGGTAGAAGTCGAAGGCAAGAAATATTCCCCTTCGCAGGTATCCGCGATGATCCTTCAGAAAATGAAGGAAACCGCTGAAGGCTACCTCGGTGAAACTGTAACACAGGCTGTTATTACAGTTCCTGCTTACTTCAACGATGCTCAGCGTCAGGCAACCAAAGATGCCGGTAAAATTGCCGGTCTGGAAGTTCTGCGTATCATCAACGAACCAACCGCTGCGGCTCTGGCCTATGGTCTCGATAAGAGCGAAGCCAAAACCATTGCTGTTTACGACCTTGGTGGTGGTACATTCGACGTATCCATCCTTGAAATCGGCGACGGCGTGTTCGAAGTTAAGTCCACCAATGGTGATACTTTCCTCGGCGGTGAAGACTTTGACATGCGTCTGGTTGAATATCTGGCAGCAGAATTCAAAAAAGAGCAGGGCATTGATCTGAAGAACGACAAGCTCGCTCTGCAGCGCCTTAAGGAAGCTGCTGAAAAAGCAAAGATCGAACTGTCTTCCGCTCAGCAGACCGAAATCAACCTGCCGTTCATCACTGCTGATGCAACCGGTCCTAAGCACCTTGCCATCAAACTGTCGCGTGCGAAGTTTGAAAGCCTGGTGGATGATCTGGTTCAGCGCACCATTGAACCATGTAAAGCTGCACTGCGCGACGCTGGCCTCAAAGCCGGTGAAATCAGTGAAGTTGTGCTGGTCGGTGGTATGACCCGTATGCCGAAAATTCAGGAAGTTGTTAAAGCTTTCTTCGGCAAGGAACCACATAAGGGCGTAAACCCTGACGAAGTGGTTGCAATGGGTGCTGCTATTCAGGCCGGTGTTCTGCAGGGTGACGTTAAAGACGTTCTGTTGCTCGACGTAACTCCGCTGTCGCTCGGTATTGAAACACTCGGTGGTGTATTCACCCGTCTGATCGACCGCAACACAACTATTCCGACCAAGAAATCGCAGACCTTCTCGACCGCTGAGGACAATCAGTCGGCTGTGACGATCCGCGTTTCGCAGGGCGAGCGTGAAATGGCTGCCGATAACAAGATGCTCGGCCAGTTTGATCTGGTTGGCATTCCGCCGGCACCACGCGGCGTACCGCAGATTGAAGTGACTTTTGACATCGACGCGAACGGTATCGTGAACGTGACCGCGAAAGATAAAGGCACCGGTAAAGAACATCAGATCCGTATTCAGGCATCCGGCGGTCTGTCCGATGCTGATATCGAGAAGATGATCAAAGATGCGGAAGCCAACGCTGATGCCGATAAGGCACGTCGTGAATCTGTGGAAGCCAAGAACCAGGCTGAAGCTCTGATCCACTCGACCGAAAAATCGCTGAAAGATTACGGCGATAAAGTTTCCGGTGATGACAAGGCTGCGATTGAAACAGCACTTGCTGCACTGAAAACTGCTGTTGAAGGCGATGATGCGGAAGACATCAAAGCGAAAACACAGACCCTTGCTGAAGCTTCGATGAAGCTTGGTCAGGCTATGTATGAATCAGCTCAGGGTGAAGAAGGCGGCGAAGGCGCTGCTGATGCCCGTGCTGAAGAAGACGATGTTGTTGACGCCGATTTCGAAGAAATCGACGAAGACAAAAAGAAATCCTGATTTTCAGGTGAAAGGCAAAGCCCGGCTTAGTGCCGGGCTTTTGTCCATTCAGTTCTGTCTGTTTTGCTGAATGCGGCACTGAAAGAGTGCGCAGCAAAATGCAGAACTTAGACTGCCCTGTCTCTGGACACTGCAAGAGAGTGTCACCACATAAACCGGACAGGGTATCGGGTATTTCCGGCAAAGCATTTTGGTTTTGCACGGCAAGCTTATGAAAAAAGAGTCAGCGCCATATCAGTGTTTTCCGGAAGACGATGATCGTCGTTTTCTGCAATATACCGGCCGCGACAACCTTCAATGACTGTCTGAAATTGTTCTGATCGGGGCGACATCATCAGACAACAGCCATCGGGACGCATGGTTTATGAAAGTGGATTATTACGAAACGCTCGGCGTTGTCAGAACAGCGGATGATAAAGTTATCAAGACCGCTTATCGCAAACTGGCAATGCAATATCATCCGGATCGCAATCCGAATGATGCGGAAGCAGAAGCTAAATTTCTTGAGCTGGGTGAAGCCTATGATGTGCTGAAAGACCCGCAAAAACGCGCAGCCTATGACCGTTTTGGTCATGCCGCCTTTGAAAATGGTGGTGGCGGCGGTGCCGGTGGTTTTGGCGGCGGCGGATTCGGTGCCGGTGGCTTTGCTGATATTTTCGAAGATATTTTCGGCGATGTTATGGGCGGCGGTCGTAACCGTCGGACCAATGGCCGTGAGCGCGGCGCAGATCTGCGCTACAATATGGAAGTGTCGCTCGAGGAAGCCTATGCCGGTAAAACGGCACAGATCAGCGTTCCGGGCTCGATCTCCTGTGAGGAATGCACCGGAACCGGTGCCAAGAAAGGCACACAGCCGGTCACCTGTACGACATGCGGTGGCGCCGGACGTGTGCGTGTATCGCAGGGCTTCTTCTCGGTGGAGCGCACCTGTCACACCTGTAACGGCCGTGGTCAGACCATTAAAGACCCGTGCCCGAAATGTGACGGTGCCGGACGGATCAGTCAGGAGCGCAATCTCTCGGTCAATATTCCGGCAGGGATTGAAGACGGCACCCGTATTCGCCTGACAGGCGAAGGCGAAGCCGGTACGCGCGGCGGTCCGAGCGGTGATCTTTATATTTTCCTGTCGATCAAGCCACATGAGTTTTTCCAGCGTGACGGGGCGGATCTTTATTGCAAGGTTCCGATTTCCATGGCGACGGCAGCGCTTGGCGGTCAGTTTGAAGTGGCAACACTGGATGGTACGCAGACCCGTGTGAAAGTGCCGGAAGGCACCCAGAACGGCAAGCAGTTCCGCCTCAAGGGCAAAGGTATGCCAATTCTGCGTCAGCAGGCGACAGGTGACCTTTATATTCAGATCGCGATTGAAACACCGCAAAATCTCTCCAAGCGTCAACGTGAATTGCTTGAGGAATTCGAGAAAATTTCATCAACCGAGAACAGTCCGCAATCGACCGGCTTTTTCTCACGGATGAAAGAATTCTTTGAAGGTATCCGTGATTAAACCTGTTTAGGTTCAAAAATATAACAGGCGGTAACTGCGATAGATGCAGTTACCGCCTTTTTTATGCGTACAATTTTATATCCCGGAGCAGAAAAATATCGCAGTTTTCTGTTTTTGCCTTGCTTCCGCCGCGAAACGCGTCAATTCTTTATCCACTGGCGACATATGGGAGTGATTGATGGCTGGCCTGATACCGAAAAAACTTGTCCAGAAGTTTGATGAAGAGATACGCTTTTTCAAGGGCTGGATCGATAAGCCGAAGGCTGTCGGTGCCATTCTGCCGACAAGCGGTATCACTGCACGCCGTATGGCCAGTGTTGTTAATCCGGCATCCGGTCTGCCGGTTCTGGAGCTCGGGCCCGGCACTGGTGTGATTACCAAGGCTATCCTTGAGCGCGGAATCGAGCCGCAGAACCTGTTCTCGGTTGAATATTCAGCGGCATTTATTCAGCATCTGACCAAGACCTATGCGGGTGTGAATTTTCTGCACGGCGATGCGTTTGATCTGGATACAGTTCTTGCTGATAAGCGTGACCAGCAGTTTGACAGTGTGGTTTCAGCTGTGCCGCTGCTCAATTTTCCGATGGAAAAGCGTCTGGCATTTCTTGAAGATTTGCTGACCCGTATTCCTGCAGGTCGTCCGGTGATGCAGATTTCCTACGGGCCGGTTTCACCGCTGCCAGTCGGGCGCGGCGCCTATAGCGTGGAAGGTTTCGACTTTATTCTGCGTAATCTGCCGCCTGCACGGCTTTGGGTTTATCGCCGTATTCTGGTCTGAGGCCTCTTCTTCCCTGTTTTGTTTGTAGCAACGCCGCATCACTTATCTGATGCGGCGTTGCTTTTTTTTGAAAGGCATTAAATAGTGATGAAAGTGATAGCTGACTGTAAAGGATAAACCATGGCCTCAGTTCTCGTTTTTGCCGGATCAAACCGTAAAAATGCCTATAGCGGTCAGCTCGCCGCAGCAGCTGTGCAGGAACTGACGCGGCAAGGAGCTGAAGTCACGCAGATTTCACTGAAAGATTATCCGTTGCCGATCATGGATCAGGATCTGGAAGCGGAAGAAGGTATTCCGGAAAATGCCTATAAGCTTGCACGGCTTTTCAACGCCCATCAGGGACTGTTGATTGCATCACCGGAATATAATTCCTCGATCCCGCCGTTGGTGAAAAACACGCTGGACTGGATCAGCCGTATTCATGAAGATGGCGGCAAGCCGTTTCAGCCGACATCGCATCTGACTGTCGCTTTGTGCTCCTCGTCGCCTGGCGGTTTTGGCGGCATGCGCGGTCTTTATCATCTGCGCTCGGTTATGATGATGCTCAATACCCAGATTATTTCCGAACAATGTTCGGTTGCTCATGCTCATCAGGCCTTTAACGAGGATGGTGCATTGCGCGATGAACGCACAGCCCAGACCCTTGCCCGTGTTTGCCGCAGCCTGATCAGCAAGATCTGACCTTTTCACTCAGCGCTTGTTGTGCGAAGAGAGACGCAATTTCAGATTAGATGATGTGCGGAGACAGATTATGGATGTAAACAACGTGCGCGACCGGTTGATTGTTGGTCTCGATGTGCCGGATGTAATTGCGGCGGAAAAGATCGTTGAGGAACTGGGCGATACGGTTTCGTTCTATAAAATCGGTTACCAGTTGGTGTTTTCGCAGACAGCAAAGGGTGGCGGTCTGGATTTTGCCTCGCACTTGCTCTCGATGGGCAAAAAAGTCTTTCTCGATGTGAAGCTGCTCGATATCGATAATACAATCGCCAAGGGCGTGGAAAATATCGCCAAGCGCGGTGTGACCATGATGACGCTGCATGCCTACCCAAAAGCGATGCGTGCCGCTGTGGAAGCTGCCAAAGGCTCAGACCTTTGCTTGCTTGGTGTGACTGTTCTGACGTCAATGGATCAGGCCGATATGCTGGAAGCCGGTTACACTATGTCGCCGGAAGAACTGGTCTTGCGCCGTGCACAGCAGGCACGTGAAGCGGGCATGGGTGGTATTGTGGCTTCGGCTGCGGAATCCGCTGCGATCCGCAATATTGTCGGGCCGGATATGGCGATTGTAACGCCGGGTATCCGCCCTGCGGGCAGTGAAGCCGGAGACCAGAAACGTGTCATGACACCGGCAGATGCACTTCGCGCCGGTTCGAGCTATCTGGTTGTGGCACGCCCGATTGTGGGGGCTGCAGATCGTAAAGCGGCAGCGCAGAGCATTCTGGAAGAAATGACTGCGGCTGTGTGAAAATCATGAATGGGAGGAAATGATGACGAAAGCCTATTGGATTGCCCGCGTGGATGTGCGTGATGCTGAGCGGTATAAAGACTATATCAGCACTGCAAAGCCTGCATTTGAGCGCTTCGGAGCCAATTTTGTTGCCCGTGGCGGCACGGCACATGCGGTAGAGGGACAAGGCCGCGCGCGCAACGTCATCATTGAATTCCCGAGCGTGCAGCATGCACTGGATTGTTATAATTCGCCGGAATATCAGGCAGCAGCGGCGATCCGCCAAACAGTTGCGGATGGTGAGATTATAATTGTTGAAGGTAATGCGGTTTGATCGCATTAATGTAGTTAAGATTATAGATACCGGCCTTTACTGGCCGGTATTTTTTATTAAAGATATAAAATAGCAAATCTATTTTTAAGACAGAGGACATCATGGCTTTGAAAATTGCGGTTCAGATGGACCATATCAATTCCATTCGTATCGCGGGTGATACCAGCTTTGCTTTGTGCCTTGCGGCACACGACCGTGGCCATGAGCTTTATCATTATACACCGGATCGCCTGTCGATGCGCGACGGTGTGGTCAGCGCGGCTCTGGAGCCGTTGCAGGTGCGTGATATTGAAGGCGATCATTTTACACTCGGCGAAGCCGTGCATACGGATTTGTCGGAAATGGACGTTATCCTGCTGCGTCAGGATCCGCCTTTTGACATGAATTACATCACCACAACGCATCTTCTGGAACGTATCCATCCGAAGACACTGGTGGTGAACGATCCGGCATGGGTGCGCAACAGCCCTGAGAAAATCTTTGTTACAGAGTTTCCGGATCTGATGCCGGAAACACTGATCACCAAAGACTTGCAGGAAGTGCTGAAATTCCGCAGGGAATTTGGTGATATCATCATCAAGCCGCTTTACGGCAATGGCGGCGCAGGCGTTTTCCACCTAACCTCGGATGACCGTAACCTGACATCGCTGCTGGAAATGTTCGAGCAGATGTATCGCGAGCCGTTTATTGCCCAGCGTTATCTGAAAGATGTGCGCTCCGGTGATAAGCGTATTATCCTCATTGACGGTGAGCCGGTCGGCGCCATCAACCGTGTACCTGCGGAAAGCGATGCCCGTTCCAACATGCATGTCGGCGGCCGTGCTGAAGCGACTGAACTGACGGCACGTGAAAAAGAAATCTGCGCACGCATCGGACCATCGCTGAAAGAGCGCGGCTTTATTCTGGTTGGTATTGATGTGATCGGTGATTACATGACCGAGATTAACGTGACTTCACCAACCGGTATCCGCGAGATCAAGCGCTTCGGCGGTGCAGATATTGCGCAATTGTTCTGGGATGTGGTTGAGGCCAAGCGCGCTTAAATTTCATCTTTATAACTAATTGATATAATTAATAAAATACCGGAAACTCATTTGCGTTTCCGGTGTTTTTGTTTGTTGATGTTGTGCATTTCCCCTGCTTAGAATGCTGTATCAGGTGGGGGCATAAAATGATTGCACGGGTCAGTACAGTTGCTTTTCAGGGCATTGAGGCCAAGCTTGTTGATGTGCAGGTGATGGCGGCACCGGGCAAAATGAGCATGTCGATTGTTGGCCTGCCGGATAAAGCAGTGGCGGAGAGCCGTGAGCGTGTGCAGGCGGCACTTCATGCTTCCGGACTGTCAATGCCGGTGAAGAAAGTGACCATCAATCTGGCACCGGCAGATTTGCCCAAAGAAGGTTCGCATTATGATCTGCCGATTGCCATGGGGCTGATGGTGGCGGTCGGCGCTTTGCCGGAAGATTGTCTGCAATCCTTTGTGGTGCTGGGGGAGCTGGCGCTGGATGGCACAATCGCGCCGGTTGCCGGTGTGCTGCCCGCAGCGATTACCGCCAATATGCATGATCTCGGATTGATCTGCCCGCAGGCCTGCGGGGCAGAGGCTGCATGGACTGATGCGGATATGCCGATCCTCAATCCGCGCAGTCTGATCGCATTGGCTAATCATTTTCGTGGCACTCAGGTATTGTCCTGTCCGCAACCGGCCATAAAAAGCTTTTCCGAAGGGTTGGAGGCGTTTCCTGATCTGGCGGATGTGAAGGGGCAGGAAACCGCCAAGCGCGCACTGGAGGTGGCTGCTGCGGGTAATCATAATCTGTTATTCGTTGGCCCTCCGGGGTCAGGTAAGTCGATGCTGGCGCAGCGTCTGCCCGGAATATTGCCGCCCTTGTCTCCGCGGGAGATGCTGGATGTCTCAATGATTGCCTCCGTTTCCGGCACGCTATCAGGGGGCAGGCTCACAGACCGGCGGCCGTTTCGCAATCCGCATCATTCAGCATCAATGGCGGCAATGGTTGGCGGTGGTCATAAAGCCAGACCCGGTGAGATTTCAATGGCGCATCACGGGGTACTGTTTCTCGATGAATTGCCGGAGTTTTCGCCGCAAGTGTTGGATTCTATGCGGCAGCCCTTGGAGACTGGAGAATGTATGATTGCCCGTGCCAATCATCGCATCAGCTATCCGGCGCGGTTTCAGCTGGTGGCCGCGATGAACCCGTGCAAATGCGGAATGGCCGGTGAGCCGGGCTTTACCTGTGCAAGGGGGCCGCGTTGCCGCAGTGATTATCAGGCACGGGTATCAGGGCCGTTGCTGGATCGTATTGATTTGCGGATAGATGTGGCCGCTCTCAAGCCCTCTGATCTGATTTTAACAGGACAGGCGGAATGCAGTGCTGCGGTGGCGCAACGTGTGGCACAGGCGCGGCAAAGGCAGCAGGAGCGGTATCAGCAATTAGGTATGGCGCATATTATGACCAATGCCGCCTGTCCGCCCAATATTCTGGAGGAGATCGCAGCGGTCAGTAATGACGGGCGTAAGCTGCTCTATGATGTGAGTGAGAAATTGCGGCTTTCTGCCCGTTCTTATCACAGGGTGCTGAAAGTGGCGCGCACATTGGCAGATCTGGAGGCGTTTGCCAGTGTCGAGCGCCGGCATATTGCCGAGGCTGTCTCTTATCGTATGTCAGCGGAAATGCTGAGTGTTTGATAGATTTATTTAACCGCGCCGACAACCAGATTGCTTGGTGTTTCAATGGAAACCCAGCGGCCGGTATGGTTAGCAGCCTGACGCTTGAGATAGGTGTAATCGGTTTCCTGCCAGTTTTTCACGGCATCGGTCAGATTGTCGAGAATGAAATCTCCGCGATCTGTCCGCACTGTCAGAACCGCATGACCTTCGCCATCTGGTTTACGCAGAACTGTGATCAGCAACGAGCTGAGCGGCAAACCGGCTTCTGCCAGTTCACGGCGCTTGAGCAGCACATATTCTTCACAATCGCCAACAGTAGTGGAATAGGTCCAGTATTCTTCAACACCGTAGATTTCCATATCGGTCATTGGCTGGATCAAGGCATTGACTTCAATATTAACCTGAACGATTTTTGCCCATGTTGCCTGATCGAGTTTGATCGGTGCGGTCTGGTTTGAGGTCAGGTTACATTCATTCGGCATGCGCTTGCAGAATTCATAATGGCCGATCGGCTGCGATGTCAGACCACCTGTTGCCATGAAAGGCGCATTGAGCTCGGTTGCTTGTGCAGCTGCACTAAATGCGAGCATCAGGCCTGCGGCTGACAATGTCAGATTTTTAAAATTTATAAAACTGAACATACACAACGCCTCAGCCATACCTATTTATTAACGAAATGTTAATATCGGTAATGGGTAAGAGTCAATTGTGCCGGACGTGTCGCGCCCGCATTTATTAAGAAATGGTTAACGGGCGTTAGGGGGTAATTTACCCCTAATCACGTGCTCTCAGAGCTTGTTGTAGCAAACTTTGGTGTGACCTGCGCCGACAAAGCCCAGTTTCTGCGCTGCACCTTTCGACAAGTCGAGAACACGGCCTTTGATGAACGGGCCACGATCGTTAATGCGCACAACGAGTGATTTTCCGTTGTTCTGATTGGTCACGCGTACTTTGCTGCCGAGCGGCAGAGTACGATGAGCGGCGGTCATACCTGCAGGGTTCATGCGTTCACCCGAGGCAGTTTTAGAAGTCAGTGCATACCACGAGGCGCGCCCGCAATTCGCAGCGGCGGCTTCTGCGTGTGTGCTAGCAAAAGCGGAAATCATGAAAACTGCTGCAGAAAAAGCAAAGAGAGCAGGCAGGCGCTTGGAGCGGATCGTTGTCATGGGTCGTACCGGTGTCGGCAGCCGGAGGTTGTACACGGATCGTACAAAATATCGGGTGCGACGGTTGTGTCAGCGCGCAGATATGGAATGCAGAGAATATTGCAGCCAGTTATCCGGTCTGTCGTTATCAATAATCTGAAATACCAGAAGTTCAGGCGCTGAACTGCAATGTAAATGTGGCGCTGAAATGGTCATAAATGGAATATATTGGGGAGTGAGTTTTGGGTTAACAATCTGTAAAATTTCGTTATATTGAATATATATTTATGAAGTATTCTTGATTTGATTTATTTTTGTCTTTGAGTGATGGGAAATATACATTTTGAATTTTATAGATTCAAAATTCAGCTGCTATTCATAGCCGGATTCAAGAATTCTCTATGTTGATTTTCAGATTCAAAACTGACTCTGATGACAAGCAGGTACAATCTGTGTTTGTATCGCAAGTGTAAAAATGCTTTTGCCAAGTTGTAAATAATGTGGCGAAATTGTGATTTGAGGCGTTGATCACGTTTTTGAAAGCTGATTGCTTGTCTCATCTTTTGAGTTTAGAGCATGATACAGGCGTTTTTGACGGCTACAGTTCTGTTCAGAACAGAATCGCTGTGAATGATTTTCCGGTGAAAACGGACAGATCACTTACAAAAGCACTGTCGTATAGATGCCGGAACAGCAGATTATATGGGATCATATTTATGTCACTTCCTTCCTCTGACGACACTCAGATTAAGCCGGAACCAAATCCGGCTGATATGCAGCATCACGCGCAGGAAGCAGTGACAGGTGACACGCCGGTCGTTTTGTCAGGGCCGCAACGGTTTCTTTATCTATGTCTTGGTTTCTTGATGCTGGCCCTGGGTATTATCGGTGCAATTTTACCGGTCATGCCGACAACAATTTTCATCATTCTGGCGGCATGGTTCTTTGCTCGTTCATCGCCGAAGCTGGAAAAACGTATTCTGGCGCATCCGCAATTTGGCCCGCTGGTGATTAAATGGCGTGACCGCGGGGCTATCCCGCGCCGCGCCAAGAAATTTGCCTGCGGCGGTATGATGATCGGTTATGCGATTTTCCTCTGGAGCGCGCAGCCCGGATTATATTTAGGCCTTGGCGTTGCGCTTTTTATGTTGGCTTGTGCGTACTATGTGGTATCCCGACCAGAGGAGTAAAATCCGGCGCATAGTCTGATGAGACCGCCGGATAGATAATATCTGGGAGAAGACTATGAAAGATGTTGCCGCATCGCGGATTAATCCGGCTGTATCTGCTTTATCTTTGCCGCCGATTCCGGCCGTGAAAGCATGGGCGCAGGCCTATGACGGTGCTTTAGGACCGTTGATTGATTTGTCTCAGGCTGTGCCGGGTTATCCGCCGCATGATGAAATGCTGCGGCTGTCCGGCGAAGCGGCATCCTCTAAAGCTTTTGCGAATTACGGACCGATTGAAGGTCTGCCGGTGCTGCGTGAAGCCTATGCCGCGCATGTCAGCCAGCTTTACAAAGCCAAACTCGATGCAGCGCAGGTGCAGATTACCGCCGGTTGCAATCAGGCTTTTATCGCAGCCGTGATGGCGCTGGCCGGTGCCGGTGATACGGTGATGCTGAGCAATCCGCTCTATTTCAATCATGAAACCTCGCTGGCAATGCTCGGTATTAAACTGGAGCTGATGCCATGCCGTGCGCAGAACGGTTTTGTGCCTGATCCGCAGGAACTGAAAGAGGTTCTGCATGCAGGCATTAAAGTGCTGGCGCTGGTAACACCGAATAATCCGACCGGAGCGGTCTATTCCGCAGATGTCCTGAAACAGATTTATGAGATTTGCCGTGCCAATGGCACATGGCTGATCCTCGATGAGACTTATCGCGACTTTCTCGAAGATGCCGATGCAGTGCCGCATCATTTGTTCGATGAGGCTGACTGGCATGATTATCTGATCCAGCTTTACAGCTTTTCCAAATCCTTCTGTATTCCAGGGCATCGCCTTGGTGCGATTATTGCGGCGGAAGCTGTGATCTCAGAAATTGCCAAGATCATGGACAATCTGCAGATTTGTGCGCCGCTGCCGCCGCAGGCCGCAATTGCGCAGGCGATTGAACCGCTGACCGAATGGCGCAATGAAAACCGCCGTGAAATTGCATCTCGGGCGCAGGCTTTGCGCAGTGCAATAGCGCAGATGGAAGGCTGGGAAGCCATTTCTGTTGGTGCCTATTTCGCCTTTGTGCGTCATCCGTTTAAGGGTGTGGAATCTGCAGCAATATCAGAGAAACTGGCAAAGACCTGCGGAATTATCACCATTCCCGGCGCTTATTTCGGTGAAGGACAGCAGGACTTCCTGCGCTTTGCATTTGCCAATGTGGATGCTGAAACCATTACGGTGCTGCCGGAACGTGTGGCTGCACTGCGTTTTTAAGCTGCGCCTATTCTGCCGCATCTGATGAGCTAGTATTTTATTTGATTCTTCCCCTATAGTGGCAGACGGTCTGCTGCATATCGGGGAGGAATGCATGTTTGAACTGGCAATCGCGTGGGACTGGCTTGGCTTTGCTGCCCGCTGGCTCCACGTTATCACTGCAATTGCGTGGATCGGCTCATCTTTCTATTTTATTGCTCTTGATCTGGGCTTACGCAAAGCGCCTGATTTGCCGCCCGGTGCCTATGGCGAGGAATGGCAGGTTCACGGCGGCGGTTTCTATCATATTCAGAAATATCTGGTGGCACCGTCCCGGATGCCGGAAGACCTGATCTGGTTCAAATGGGAATCCTACGCCACATGGCTTTCGGGCTTTGCGCTGCTGGCCATTGTCTATTACGGCGGTGCAGATCTCTATCTGATTGACCCGCAGGTGCTGAATGTCTCCCGTACTACAGCGATCATCATTTCTCTGGCTTCCATTGCCGGTGGCTGGGTCATTTATGATCTGTTGTGCAAATCCCCGCTGGGGCGCAACACAACACAGCTGATGGTCATTCTCTATTTCGTGCTGGTGTTTATGGCATGGGGCTATACGCAACTGTTTACCGGACGTGCAGCTTTTCTGCATCTCGGCGCTTTCACCGCGACGATCATGTCTGCGAATGTGTTTATGATTATCATCCCGAACCAGAAAAAAGTGGTTGCGGATTTGATTGCGGGACGCACACCTGACCCCAAATACGGCGTGATCGCCAAGCAGCGCTCGACCCATAATAACTATCTGACACTGCCGGTTATCTTCCTGATGTTGTCGAACCATAATCCTCTGGCATTCGGCACGAAATATAACTGGATTATCGCGTCGCTGGTGTTTTTGATGGGGGTAACAATCCGCCATTGGTTCAATACCCGCCATGCGCGCAAGGGCAGCCCGACCTGGACATGGCTGGCAACGGTTTTGCTGTTTATCGTGATTATGTGGCTGTCCACCGAACCGAAACAGCTGGACAATGCGGGGGAAGCGCAGGCATCAACTATTCAGCAGAGCTTTATCAATACATCGGAGTTTGAGACGGTGCGCGATACAGTTTTGGGGCGTTGTTCCATGTGCCATACGGCGGAGCCGTCTTGGGAGGGCATTTTAGTGCCGCCTAAAGGCGTCATTCTCGACAGTGATATTGCGATCGCCGCTCATGCCAAAGAAATCTATCTTCATGCAGCGCGTTCCCATGCCATGCCGCCTGCCAATCTCACAGGGATGAGTGCGGAGGAGCGTCTGTTGTTGCGGCGCTGGTATGAGACTGCTTCCGCTTCTAATCCCTGATCTAATCTATGTTGTAGTTTCAAGGTGTTAGAGCGATCTTTGTGTGCCACGCATGGCACACGGTGCTCTAATACTGACTATTTCTGCTTTTCAGTGAGGATATTTTCATGTCTGTGAATATGACACAAAAGCATAATCAGCGTCTTATCCGCGGGCGTGTTCTTAGCTTTATTCGTGAGCCGCAGGATATCAGTGATACGGCGTCTTATATCTATCATGAAGATGGTGCGCTGCTTGTTGAAAACGGGTTAATTAAAGCTGTCGGCGATTATGCTGCTGTAGCGGCGCAGAAATCACCGGACGCACCGGAGACCGATCACCGGCCGCATCTGATCTTGCCCGGATTCATTGATACACATATCCATTTTCCGCAAAGCCAGGTGGTTGCGTCCTATGCGGCGGAACTGCTGGACTGGCTCAATGATTATACTTTCATCGAAGAACAGAAATATGCCGATGAGCAATTTGGCGAGCATATTGCCGAGCGCTTTATCGATGAATTACTGCGTCACGGCACCACGACTGTTGTGGCCTATGGTTCTGTGCATCCGCAAAGTGTGGATGCATTTTTCCGTGCCAGTGAGCGGCTTAATATGCGCAATATTGCCGGTAAGGTGATGATGGATCGCAATGCGCCTGCCGCTTTATGCGATACGGCACAATCCGGCTATGATGACAGCAAAGCTCTGATTGCCCGCTGGCATGGCAAGGGGCGTCTGGATTATGCGATCACACCGCGTTTTGCGATTACCTCAACTCCGGCACAGCTGGAGGCAGCGCAGGCTTTGGTGCGTGAACATCCGGAATGTTATGTGCAGACGCATTTGTCTGAGAACCATGCCGAGATTGAATTTACCTGTTCGCTCTATCCCGATGCGCCGGATTATACCGGCATTTATGAACATTATGGTCTGCTCGGAGACAAGACCTTGCTCGGACATTCCATTCACTTGTCAGAGCGGGAAATAAAAACATTGGCAGAGAGCCAGTCTGTGGCGGTGTTCTGCCCGACATCCAATTTGTTTCTTGGCAGTGGTTTGTTCGATCGTGACCGTTTGCGTGATGCCGGTGTACGGATTGGTGTGGCTACCGATATTGGCGGCGGCACCAGCTGGTCGATGCTGCGCACATTGGATGAGGGCTATAAGGTGCTGCAATTGCGCGGCCAGCGGCTCAATCCGCTCAGTTCATTCTATATGATGACTTTGGGAAATGCGCAGGCACTGTCGATGGCAGACAGGATCGGTACGCTGGATGCGGGCACCGAAGCTGATTTTGTGATTTTGGACAGCCGCGCAACCTCTGCGATGCGGCTGAGGATGGATGCAGGTTCCAATCTGGCGCAGGAATTATTCCTGTTACAGACACTCGGCGATGACCGCGCGATTGTGGAAACCTATGTGGCTGGCCAGCCGGTAAAACCGGCTAATTAACGGTGTCGGTAAAGCCTGCTTAAAGAAAAACCGGCCGGAAAGTGATTTCCGGCCGGCTAAATATTTATGAATTAATCTTCGTGGATCAGGCTGTGATCGCGGGTTTCTTTCATCCGGATATAGATGATCAGAGAAAGAGCGATCATGATTGTCACATACCAGAAGAACCAGGTTTCATAGCCGGACAGTTTGAACTTCAGCGCCACCCATTCAGCGGTACCACCAAAAATCGTGTTGGCCAGCGCATAAGGCAGAGCAACACCAAGCGCACGGATATGAGCCGGAAACATTTCTGCTTTCACCACCGCATTGATCGAGGTGTAACCGGTCACGATAATCAGACCTGCCATCGACAGACCGAAAGCTACATAAGGATCGGTTGTTGTCGAAAGGGTCGAGAAGATCGGATAGGTAAACAACACACCCATCACGCCGAAACCGATCATCAGCGGCTTACGGCCGATACGGTCGGAAAGTGCACCGGCCAGCGGCTGTATCAGCATGAAGACCAGCAGCGCGAGCGCTGTGATTTCACTGGCGGATTCCTTGCTGAAACCGGAAGTGTTCACGAGGAATTTCTGCAAGTAAGTGGTGTAGGTGTAGAAAGCCAGCGTACCACCGGCAGTCAGTGCCAGAACGGTGAAGGCTTCTTTCGGATAATGCTTGAACAGGGCAAAACCGCTTGAGCGTGGTTTGTCGCTGGTTTTGGCGTTATCGAATGATTTGGTTTCAACAAGGCCACGACGTACCCAGAAGACGAAGATCGCCAGCAGACCGCCGATAAAGAACGGAATACGCCAGCCCCAGTCACCAAGCTGTTCTGGTGTCAGAACGCGCTGGAGGATCAGAAGCACGCCGAGCGCTGTCAGCTGACCGGCAATCAGGGTCACATATTGGAAGCTCGAGAAGAAACCGCGGCGGTTTTTACCGGCCATTTCACTCAAATAAGTGGCGCTGGCACCATATTCACCACCAACACTTAAGCCCTGCAACAGACGGGCAAAAACCAGCAATGCCGGTGCAAATATGCCGATTGTTTCATGGCCTGGTGTTACAGCAATAATCAGCGAGCCGATACACATCAGGGTAACGGAGAGGGTCAGACCGGCTTTACGGCCTTTGCGGTCGGCATAAATCCCCATAATCCATGCGCCGATCGGGCGCATCAGGAAGCCAACCGCGAAAACCGCAGCAGCACTCAGGAGTTCAGCTGTCTGATTGCCTGACGGGAAAAATTTAGGCGCAAAATAGAGTGTAAAAGCAGCATAGACATACCAGTCATACCACTCAACAAGATTACCGGCAGAACCACCGAGAATAGACTTTATGCGGGTTTTACGATCCAGTTCGATCGCCGGACCGCTGACCGGCAAAGCATTGTCTTTAGATGACATTTCAAATCCAATCTTACACCAAAAAGCAAAACCGGATCACGAGGATATACGCATCAATATAAAAGGCTGATGACGGCACGTCTTGGGAGATACGTTTGCCGCCTGCTTCGGGCGATATGCTTGTCCGGTATTGCCGTTCTCTGAAAAGGAAACGAAAAACACTCATCTGCTGCAGGAAACATCCGGCGCATGATACAGATCCTGTCGAATAAACAAGTCCGAACATCACAAATATGCAGCCTGAAGATGCCTGTCGCAGAGGGGTTCTTTGACTTTAACGTCAACTGCCTATGCTGATAAGCGGCGTTTGTCTACGGGAATGCAGCTATTTTATGACTGGCAAGTTTATATTCTTACATGCTGCGAAATTTTAATTCGCATGAGAGTATTCATATATTATAAAATTACTTTGTACGCTTTTGTCCGGCTGTGGCCGTTCGGCTGTTGTTGAAATAAAAGATGAGTGCAGGGCACCCGTCTTGCTTTCTTATCAGGAAGCAGTAACGTCGCGCGCGTACAGGCTGTAAAGCCTGACCGGATGTGATTTGTTACCAATCATTTATGACCTGCTACCGCATTGGTATGCGTAGGGGCTGAGGGTGGGGGAGAACCAGCTTATCCGGAATATTCTCAATTCCGCATCCTCTATGGCAGTATTACCATGACCAACCCAACGCATAATCTTCGCGCGGCTCTGATTGCTTTTATCGCATTTGCAGCCTTTTCCGGCGGTGACACGACCGTCAAAACGCTGAGCGCCCGTATCGGCGTTTATGAAACCACATTCTTATTGTCGGTCTTTGCGCTGTCTTTTATCGTTGGTCATGGCGTTTTGAGCGGTCAGGCGAAGCGTTTATTGCCGGTCTACCCTAAACTGGCCTTTGGCCGCGCATTGTTATTATCGATGAATACGCTGCTGATTTATTATGCGTTTTCAGCTTTGCCACTGGCCGAAGCCTATGTGCTGGGCTTCCTGTCACCGATCTTTGTGGCAATCGTTGCGTTTATCATGGTGGGCGAGCGGCTTTCACTGCGGGGATGGTTCGGGGTGATTCTCGGTTTTGCCGGTGTGATCTGGATTTTGCAGCCCGGTGCTGCGCCGTTATCCGCAGGGCATGTGGCCGCTCTGGGCTCGGCATTGTTTTTCGCCATTGCGCAGGTTCTGCTGCGCCGTGCCAAAACGGATGAATCTGACAAGGCGCTGGTTGTTGCTCTTCTGATCGTCCAGTCCTTTTTCGCCGGATTACTGGCACTGTATAATGGTCTGATTACGCCTGACTGGCAGGATCTGGCGCTGGCCGCTTTGGGTGGTGGTTTGATTGCCTTTGCACAGACCATGATTGTTAAAGCCTTCCGGCTTGGTTCTGCCGCTGTCGTTGCACCCGTGCAATATAGCCAGATCATCTGGGGGCTGTTCTATGGTGCGCTGCTGTTTAATGCACCGGTTGAAGTGCATATGCTGGCGGGTGCCGTGGTTATTCTGATTTCCGGCTGGCTGGTGCTGAATTAAGATATGCTTTTGCTTTGAACCAACCGGATTAAACCGGTTGGCGGACTATATTTAGCACTTTATATTGACGGCATTGCTGTCTCCCTTAATTTACCGGCATAGCGGGAATAATCCGCATGGGAATGAGGGGGGAGGCGGATGCAAATGCCGCATGATAATAAGACATCGGTAGCCGATGCTGAGAATGAGCTGATTTATCCGGCACATCCTTTGCCTGAAAGCGGAAATCTGCAAAATCTGACGAAATATGTGCGTACAGGGCGTGCAATGCTGACCGGTATTTTTCTGATGATACTGGTTTATGCTCTGTATTTTGCGCGGGATTTTTTCATGCCGGTCACGCTGGCAATTTTGCTGGCTTTGATGCTGACGCCGATTGTGCGCTTCTCCAAAAAACGGCTCGGCATTTCCGAAGCTATTTCTGCTACGCTGCTTGTGGTCTTGTCTTTTTCATTCATCGGCGTGACCGGCTATCTTTTAAGCGGGCCGGTTACGGAAATGGTGAGTGAAGCGCCGGAAATCGGGCGGGAGCTGACAGAGAAGCTGCACCGGTTGCGTGCACCGGCAGAACATTTACTCAATATCAGCAAACAGGTCGATCAGGTCGCACAAATGGGACAGGATCCGAAAGTGCAAACAGTTTCGCTGGCGCAGCCCGGCATTCTTTCACAGGCCGCAGGAAATGTCTTGTCAGGCGGCACGACCATTGCAGTGACATTTATTCTAACGCTGTTCATTCTTGCCTCGGGAACCATGTTCTATGAAAAGATCATCCAGTCTTTTGGCAAGCTGAGCGAAAAAAAGCGGGCTTTGCGGGTCGTCTATGATGTTGAACAGGTTATTTCCAGTTATCTGCTGACGATCACGGTCATTAACGGGCTTTTGGGACTGACAATCAGTCTGGGACTGTGGGCATTGGGAATGCCAACGCCGTTTGTCTTCGGGGTGATGGCGGCGCTGCTCAATTTTCTACCTTATATCGGTGCATTGACGACAATTGTAGTGGTCGGGATTATTGCTATCGTGTCCTTTGACCAGATTGCCTATGCCATGCTGGCTCCGGCTTTTGTGCTGGCCTGTAATATTCTTGAAGGACAAATTGTGACACCGACCATTATCGGCCGGCGTTTGGAGCTGAATACGGTTGCAGTTTTTGTAGCAGTTGCCTTCTGGTCATGGCTGTGGGGCTTTATCGGTGCCCTGATTGCGGTGCCGCTTCTGGTTGTCATAAAAGTTTTCTGTGACCACTTTGAAACATTGCGCCATGTGGGTAATTTTTTGTCCGCTCAGGCAGCCGAGGATGAGCGCGAACCGGAAGAAAGAAAAGTGAAGCCATCCTAACGATCTGATTTCATTATCTTTTCAATAGGGCTGTTTTCTGTCGCTGTATTGATCATGCGGGAAAATGTATTTTTTTATTATAAAACGCTGAAGTGCGGACTGATACAAACCTGTAATATTAGTGTCATATAGCTGTAATATAGAGCGCGTAGATGGCTGGTAACGTCGAAAACGTTACCTCATTCTTCTAACTGGAGCTGCTCCTATGAACAAGCTGATTACAACGACTGCTGCATTGGCAATTGCTGCTGTAGCCGGTGCCACCGCCGCTCAGGCTCGCGAACAGATTCAGGTTGCCGGTTCGTCAACCGTTCTGCCATATGCGAAGATCGTTGCTGAAACTTTCGGCGAAACCTATCCGGATTTCAAAACCCCAGTGATTGAATCCGGCGGTTCGGGCGCAGGCATCAAAGATTTCTGTAAAGGTGTAGGCGAAAATACAATCGACATCGCTAACGCATCCCGCGCAATGAAATCCTCTGAACTCCAGTCCTGCATTGATGCAGGTGTAAAAGATGTTCAGGAAGTGCGCATCGGTTATGATGGTATCGTTTTCGCAACCGACATCAACGGTCCGGATTGGAAACTGACACCGGTTGATGTTTACAAGGCATTGGCTGCACAGATCGTTGTAGACGGCAAGCTGGTCGACAATCCGAACACCAAGTGGAATCAGGTAAACGCTGCTCTGCCGGATTGGGATATTGCTGCTTACATCCCTGGCGAAAAGCACGGTACCCGTGAAGTTTTCGAAGAAAAACTGCTTGCTGACGGCTGTAAAGAAAGCGGCGCGCTGGAAGTCATCAAAGCCGGTGGTGCAGATGACAAAGCTGCTGCCAAGACCTGTATCGCTGTGCGTAAAGACGGTAAGGCTGTTGATATCGACGGCGATTACAGCGAAACACTCGCACGTATCAGCGCCAACAAAACCGGCGTTGGTGTATTCGGTCTGTCCTTCTACGAAAACAATGCTGACAAGCTGAAAGTTGCATCTGTGAATGATGTTGTACCGACAGCCGATGCAATCGCCAAAGGTGAATATCCGGTATCGCGTCCGCTGTTCTTCTACGTGAAGAAAGCCCATATCGGTGTGATCCCTGGCCTGAAAGAATATGTGGACTTCTTCCTTGCTGATCAGATGGTTGGCGATGACAGCCCGCTGGCAGACTATGGTCTGGTACCTGCTCCGGAAGCAGAACGCAAAGCGCAGCGCGATGCCTTTGCAGCCGGCACAGTAATGCAGGTTAAATAATTGAACTGGGTCCGGGTGCAGATCATCTCTGCGCCCGGATTATCTTTTTGTCGTGGACGGTGATCAGGGAATTTAAATGTCGATCATGCTGGTCTTAACAATTGTGTTCGTGCTTGGTGTGGCAGGGTTCTTCCTTGGCCGCGCAAAAGCGGTTGCACAGTTGAATGCCGTAAAAAATGTGGCTGATAAGAAAGAAAAACCGCATTCCCGTCCGCATTATCACGGATGGTGGATTTTCTCTCTGACTGTGATGCCGGCGCTGATTTTATTCGTCGTCTGGTCACTGAGCGCTACCGTCTATCTTGAGCAGACTGCTAAATCGCAGCTGAATACTGCTCTGGGCAATACTGAAAATTACAGCGAAAGCCTGACACTTGGTGTGGTGAAAAACCTCGCTTACGGGCTTGAGCGTCTTGATCCGCAGCAACGCGAAAATCTGCCGCAAACCTATCCTGAAATGCGTGCATTAATGGCTGAAAACGGTGTGGCATTAGCTACTGAAGGCCATGATGTGATGGTGCCGGTCGCGATACAGTGGGACAAGGCTGCCAGCTTATCTTCCAATATCCGCGCAGGCCTCACAATTGCCTTGGCGATTGCCGGATTTATCTTTGGCTGGATGACGATTGCGCCGCGTGTACGTGCCCGCAACAATGTGGAAAACATTGTACTGTGGGGGCTGATCGCCGCGTCGACAATCGCAATCCTTACGACTGTCGGCATTGTTTTCTCGATGCTGTTTCAGACGATTAATTTCTTCAGCGATGTTCCGGCCTACGAATTCTTCTTCGGAACTGTGTGGGATCCGCGTTTTGCGGCTGCCGGTGCCACAGATTCACATGGTCAGTTCGGCTTAATCCCGTTGCTTGCCGGTACACTTTATATCGCGCTGGTCGCGATGATCTTCGCTGTGCCGGTTGGCCTTTTCGCTGCGATTTATATGTCGGAATATGCCGGTGCCCGCACCCGCGCTATCGTTAAACCGCTGCTGGAAGTGCTGGCCGGTATTCCTACCATTGTTTACGGTTTCTTCGCGCTGGTCACAGTCGGACCATTCCTGCGTGACCTGAGTGCAGCGTTGACCGGTGGTCAGGGCTTTATCATGGCGCAGAGCGTGCTCACCGCCGGTCTGGTGATGGGTGTGATGCTGATCCCGTTTGTATCCTCGCTGTCCGATGATATTATTACCGCAGTCCCGCGCTCCCTGCGTGACGGTTCGCTGGGATTGGGTGCAACCCGTTCCGAGACCATCAAGCGTGTGATTCTGCCTGCCGCATTGCCGGGTATTGTTGGTGCGCTGCTGCTGACAGCCTCCCGTGCGATCGGTGAGACCATGATCGTGGTGCTCGCTGCCGGTGTGGCTGCCAATCTGACGATTAACCCGTTTGAAGCCATGACAACGATCACTGTTAAGATCGTCAATCAGCTGACCGGTGACCTTGAGTTTAACTCACCGCAGACACTGGTGGCTTTTGCACTGGGTATTACGCTCTTCTTCCTGACACTGCTGATGAATATTTTCGCTCTCTACATAGTGCGTAAATATCGGGAGCAATATGAATGACCGATGCAGTTTTCACTCCCAAGGCAACATCCGGTGCGCCTGCACGCCGTGATATCGGCCTGAAGCGCCGCTATGCCGCCGAACGCCGCTTCCGTATCTATGGTATGATTGCGATTGGCATTGGTATTTTCTTCCTCTGCGCATTGTTTCTTTCTGTTGTTTCCAAGGGCTACACAGCCTTCTGGCAGACAACGATTGAAATTCCGGTGCTGCTGGATGAGAAAGTAATTGATCCGTCCAATGAGCGTGCAACTAACCCGAATGTGCTGATTACTGCGAATTATCCGCTGCTGGTGCGCAATGCGCTGGCCGATAAGCTCGGCGTTGAGAAATCCAATCGTCCGGCAATGCGCGATATGACACGCTTCTATTCGGATGGTGTGCGTTTACAGTTGCGTGAAATGGTTATGGCTGATCCGAAACTGATTGGCACAACACAGACTGTTAAATTTCTTGCCGCTGCGGATATGGATTCTGCCAATAAAGGCCAGATTGATCTGACCGTTGATCAGAGCAAGCGTAAAGTATCCGACCTGCAGGTTGGCTGGATGAAAACCCTGAAGGATGAAGGCGTGATGCGCCAGTCCTTCAATACCGGCCTGTTCACCATGGGGGCTTCCAGCCGTCCGGAAACATCGGGTCTGGGCGTCGCTCTGATCGGCTCGCTCTATATGATGCTGATCGTGCTGGTTTTCGCGCTGCCAATCGGCGTTGCCGCTTCGATTTACTTGGAAGAATATGCGCGTAAAAACCGCTTTACCGATATTATCGAAGTCAACATCAACAATCTGGCTGCGGTTCCGTCCATCGTGTTCGGTTTGCTGGGTCTGGCGGTTTTCATCAACTTCTTCGGCATGCCGCGTTCGGCCTCGCTGGTTGGTGGTCTGGTGCTGACGCTGATGACGCTGCCAACCATCATTATTGCCACACGTGCAGCGCTGCGGGCAGTACCACCTTCTATCCGCGCAGCGGCGCTGGGGCTGGGTGCTTCTAAAACACAGGTTGTGTTCCATCACGTGCTTCCGCTGGCTGCACCCGGCATTCTGACTGGTACGATTATCGGGCTGGCTCAGGCACTTGGTGAAACTGCTCCGCTGTTGCTGATCGGTATGGTGGCTTTTGTTGCCAATGCTCCGGTCACCCCGATGGATCCTGCGACTGCATTGCCGGTGCAGATTTTCATGTGGGCGAATGAAGCAGAACGTGCTTTTGTAGAGCGGACATCAGGCGCGATTATCGTGCTCCTCCTGTTCCTCGCTGTGATGAATATTGTTGCGATCATCTTGCGCCGCCGTTTTGAGCGCAGATGGTAGTCACGACGGAGATGCGATCATGAACCTGATGAATGATTATACGTTAGAAAAAACACTCGGAGAGAAGATGAACGCCTTGCCTAAAAAAATCAAAATGCGCGGGGACAAGGTCAAGGTTTTCTACGGTGAAAAACAGGCTTTGCACGGCGTTGATCTGGATATCGAAGAAAACAGCGTCACCGCGCTGATTGGTCCGTCCGGCTGTGGCAAATCGACCTTTCTGCGTTCCCTCAACCGTATGAATGATACGATTGAAGGTTGCCGCGTTGAAGGGCTGATCACGCTTGATGGTGAAGATATTTACGACCCGAAAATCGATGTGGTGGAACTGCGTGCCCGCGTTGGCATGGTATTCCAGAAACCAAATCCGTTTCCGAAATCAATCTATGAAAACGTCTCCTACGGCCCGCGCATTCACGGTCTGGCACGCAGCCGTGCGGATCTGGATGCGATTGTTGAGAAAAGCCTGCGCGGTGCAAGCCTTTGGGAAGAAGTGAAAGATCGTCTCAATGATGCAGGCACCGGCCTGTCCGGCGGTCAGCAGCAGCGTCTTTGCATTGCCCGCGCGATTGCGGTGAGCCCTGAAGTCATTCTGATGGACGAACCTTGCTCGGCACTTGATCCGATTGCGACTGCGAAGGTTGAAGAGCTGATTGATGAGTTGCGCCGTGACTATACGATTGTCATCGTAACCCACTCGATGCAGCAGGCCGCGCGTATTTCGCAGACGACTGCGATGTTCCATTTAGGCAATCTGGTGGAAGTCGGTGATACGGATATGATGTTCACGACGCCGAAGGAAAAGCGCACGCAGGACTATATTACCGGCCGTTTCGGCTAATTTGAGTTTTACAGACTGCTTAGGCAGTGCCACAGGATAAGGAAATTTCCATGCCGTCACAGCATACGGTTACGTCCTATGATGAAGAACTGAAGTTTCTCGCACGTAAGATCGCTGAAATGGGTGGTCATGCGGAGCGCATGGTTGAGCAGTCCGTTAAAGCGATTGTCACTGCGGATAATGCACTGGCACAGCGTGTGATCTCCGAGGATCTTATCCTCGATGCCGGCGAGCGCGAAATTGACGAAAAGGCTGTGATGATCATCGCCAAGCGTCAGCCTATGGCGGTCGATCTGCGCGAAATTATCGGTGCGATCCGCATTTCCGCTGATCTGGAACGCGTTGGCGATATGGGCAAGAATATTGCCAAGCGTGTGAGTGCTGTTTCAGAAACCCGTCAGTCGGTGAAACTGTATCGGGGCTTGGAAACACTGGCAGAGCTTGCCCGTACCCAGCTTAAAGATGTGCTGGATGCCTATGCAACGCGCTCGGTCACACAGATCAATATTGTACGTGACCGCGATGATGAAATTGATGCGATGTATACATCGCTGTTCCGCGAACTTCTGACTTATATGATGGAAGACCCGCGAAACATTACAGCATGCACGCATCTTTTATTCTGTGCCAAGAATATTGAGCGTATCGGCGACCATGCTACCAATATTGCCGAGACGGTCTATTATATTGTTACCGGTACTCAGATGCCGCCGGATCGTCCGAAAGATGATCTGTCCCATGATGTCGTACTCGACGAATTGCATAAAAACTAAGCCGTTCTAGCTGAACGGCAGAGATGCGGCGCCTTCGGGCATTGCAAATCAGAATGAAGAAGCCCTGCATTCCGGCAAAACCGGAATGCAAATGCCCCCTTATGTCTAAATGAATAGTGGATACGCAATGTCACACACGCCAAGAATAGCGGTCGTTGAAGACGAAGAAGCCATCAGCGAACTGCTGCGCTATAATCTCGAAGCTGAAGGGTATCAGGTTGATACAATCCTGCGCGGGGATGAAGCTGAAATTCATTTGCGTGAAAACGTACCTGACCTTCTGGTGCTGGACTGGATGCTGCCGGGTGTTTCGGGCATTGAACTGTGCCGTCGTCTGCGCCAGCGCGCTGAAACGGAACGCCTGCCGATTATCATGCTGACAGCACGTGGCGAAGAATCCGAGCGTGTGCGTGGTCTGGCTGTCGGTGCTGATGACTATGTTGTCAAACCATTCTCCACACCGGAACTGCTGGCGCGTATCAAGGCAATGTTGCGACGTGCCAATCCGAGTGTGCTGTCTCATGTGCTGAAAGTCGGTGAGATCGTTCTCGACCGTCAACAGCATCGTGTTTACCGCAAGGAACGCGAAATCAAACTGGGGCCGACAGAGTTCCGCCTGCTGGAATATTTCATGATGGCTCCGGGTCGCGTGTTCTCCCGAACACAATTGCTGGACGGTATCTGGGGACGCGATATTTACGTCGATGACCGCACCGTTGATGTGCATATCGGCCGTCTGCGTAAAGCGATTAATACAGGTCGCGAAGTGGATCCGATTCGCACTGTTCGCGGCGCCGGATATGCTTTTGGCTAACGGGTACGCGACTGATTGACGACAATGAGCAACCGGCATGGAATTTTTTCATGCCGGTTTTTGAATGCGCTGATTCTAATGAAGCTGTTTCCCAGCAGGTATTTGCAGCAGGGCAAACCGCATGTGATCACGCAATAAAACCGCTTTGTAACAGTCTGTAATGAATTATGACTAACGCTAAAGTATTAGGAAAGGCATGATGCAGCCACACTTTCAGTGTTGAAATAAGGCAATAACATACCGGAATCGTTACAGAGTCATGACCGGTCACGATGTTGCAGTTTATCATTCTGAGCCAATAAGAGTGGCGTATACAGTACTTTAGTAATCTCTCAAAACATTGCATTAACATAGTGTTAACTAATGGGGCGCATTTTCTTGAGGTAAATTTTAACCGGTTCTTGCTAATCGGTGCGTGATTATAAAACGGGCCTTGTGCCTTTATTTAGCCCTAATAGGCCGCGAGTTTCCCGAGGCCTTGATCTGTTGGTTGTCTGTTGTGTGAGATGCTGACGGAAACAGGACTTTGAAGAAATTATTTGATGAGGATGAACCGTTGAAACGCTCTTATTTAGCGAAAACACTGTTTATCGGTGCTTTGGTTGCCACACCGTTTATTTTGGCGGGCTGTACAACCACTTCGACCGGTTCAAAATCTGAAAAAGTTACCCCTGCCAAGGAATCGGGTGTCACCATCCGTAACGGCAAAAAAACTTACACCTACACTTCCAAAGACCGTGAGTGCCTTGAGCGCGCGATGTTCTTTGAATCAGCCCGCTCCAGCCGCGATGGTCTTGTTGCAGTCGGCACTGTGGTGATGAACCGTCTGGTTTCGGAAAAATATCCTGAAACAGTTTGCGGTGTCGTCGGACAGAAAAACCAGTTTGCACCGGGCGTAATGACCCGTGCGATGAATTCCAAAGCACTGCCGGATGTAAAAGAAGCGGCAGATGCCGTGCTCAAAGGTGAGCGCCATCCGAAGCTGAAAAATGCGATGTTTTTCCATACAGCCGGTTTGAAGTTCCCGTATAAAAATATGCATTACGTGCTGGTTGCCGGTGGCAATTCTTTCTACGAAAAGCGCCGCAAAGACGGTTCGCTGGAATCCCCGCTGCCGGAAACTCCTTATAATCTTGCGGCGGCCTATGAACCTAAAGGTCAGTCCATGCCGGACAGCACCTATAACGTGACAGAGCCAACAGGGAAGACAGATCGTCTGCCTGCGGCATCGCCGGTTATGGTTGCTGCGGCTCAGCCACGTGTAGCACCAGCTCCTGTGGCAACACAGTCGGTTGTTGCGGAAGCACCGGTTCAGCTTGCCTATAATCATACACCTGTACCGGCACAGCTGCCTTTTGAGATGAAACCTGCTGTCGCACAGCAGAATGCATTCGCAGCCAACAGCAATGAAATGAATGAGCAGAAGGCCGATGCAATCGGTGCATTGCTCTTGAAGCAGGATCGCCCTGAACCTGCTCTCTGATCTGCCCCATATATCTGATACAAAAAAGCCCGCACTGAGCGGGCTTTTTTGTATGATACGATGATTAGCGCGGCACAATCACAGGCTGATAAATAACCATTGGTGTGGAGAATTGCGGCCGGTCATTCTGCCAGGCGCGGATGTCTGCGCGGCGATCCAGATGAATTTGCAGCAGACAATTGGACATGGCCTCAGATTTTGGTTTGAAACCATAGCTCAGACAGGTTTTTTCGTCTTCTGCACGCTGTTGCTCAGGTGTCAGCGTGGTGCAGCCTGCCAGAGTGATGGCAAACAGCCCTGCAACAAGGCTCAGTTTTCGCAATGATGTGATGTTTCGGCTCATGGGTGTGTTCCGATAAATATGACTTCATTTGACATGTTAGCGCTGATTAGCGGGCGTGGCTACAAACAACATATTAAAAATCCTGCAGGTGAGGGCTGGTCGGATCGGATTGGCAGGAGTATCTGTGATGATGAATGAAAATAAGCGGAGTATGTTGATGTCAGATTTCAGCCAAAATAATCATGCGGATGCGGTGATCGATCCGGTTAAACTGGACAAGCTGGCAGAGGTTGCGGTTAAAGTCGGCCTGCAATTGCGTAAGGGACAGGATCTGGTGATTACCGCACCGGTGATTGCATTGCCGCTGGTACGGCGCATTGCTGAGCATGCCTATAAAGCCGGCGCCGGACTGGTGACGCCGTTTTTCTCCGATGAAGACATGGCGCTGTCGCGCTTCCAATATGCTCCGGATGAAAGCTTTGATCATGCCAGCGACTGGCTCTATCAGGGCATGGCAAAAGCCTATGAAAACGGTGCCGCGCGTCTGGCCATTACCGGTGATAATCCGATGCTGCTCTCTGCACAGGATGCCGGTAAGGTTGCCCGTGCCAATAAAGCTTTGTCGATGGCCTATCAGCCTGCGCTGGAAAAGATCGCCGGTTTCGACATTAACTGGAATATCGTGTCTTATCCGAACCCGTCCTGGGCAAAACTGGTGTTTCCGGATGATACGCCGGAAGTTGCAACCCATAAGCTGGCTGAAGCAATTTTTGCCGCATCGCGTGTCACTAATGCTGATCCGGTTAGCGCATGGGCAGAGCATAATGCGCAATTGCGTAAGCGCACCAAAATCCTCAATGAGCGCAATTTCCGCTCACTTCATTTCACCGGACCGGATACGGATCTGACCGTCGGGCTGGCCGATGGTCATGAATGGCATGGCGGCGCATCGACGGCTAAAAACGGTATTACCTGCAATCCGAATATTCCGACAGAAGAAGTGTTTACTACGCCACATGCTCTGCGCGTGGAAGGCACTGTTTCCAGCACCAAACCGCTGTCGCATCAGGGCACGATCATTGATGATATTCGTGTGCGTTTTGAAGGTGGCCGCATTGTTGAAGCCAAAGCCAGCAAAGGCGAGGCAGTGCTGAATAAGGTACTGGATACGGATGAAGGTGCCCGCCGTCTGGGTGAAGTAGCATTGGTGCCGCATTCTTCACCAATTTCTCAGAGTGGTCTGCTGTTCTACAACACGCTGTTTGATGAAAATGCAGCCAGCCATATTGCGCTTGGTCAGTGCTATTCCAAATGTTTTGTTAATGGTGCCGATCTCACACCGGAACAGATTGCTGCACAGGGCGGCAATAAAAGCTTTATCCATATCGACTGGATGATCGGTTCCGATAAGATTGATGTTGATGGCATTGCACAGGATGGCACCTCCGTGCCGGTCATGCGTAAAGGCGAATGGGTCGCCTGATAGCTGCTGCGATAATTATAGAAACAAGGAAGCCGCTGCTTGTTGGAAAACAGGCGGCGGCTTTCTGCAAAATAGCAGGCGATATTGAGGCTTGTCGTCAGCCCTTGTGCTTTTTACAGTTTGGGGCATGCTTCCCGAAAGCAGGTACCAACACCGGAGGAGTAAAGGCATGAGCAGAGTTTGGCGGATTTTCTGGAAAGTGCTTCTTCTTGTTCTCATAGCGGCGGCGGTGCTTGGTGTTATCTACCGCAAGAAAATTCACGAATATTATGCGGTGTATCAATATGCCCAGACATTTAAACCGGATGTGATCGATCAGAATTTCCGTTCGCTTTATAAAATCTATCCGTCAATCCGCGTGCCGCATGAGGACGAGATCAGCCCGCTGCCCTATCGGGAGCAACCATTGCCGGAAACCTATGTCTATCAGGGCGAAACCAGACGCGTTACCGACTGGCTTGATAAAACCCAGACCACCGGTTTTATCGTACTGAAAGACGGCGTGGTTCTTCACGAACAATATGAGCGCGGTAATACGGCAGCAACCCAGTCCATTGCTATGTCGATGTCCAAGTCAACTATATCTTTTCTGGTCGGCAATGCTGTGCGCGACGGGCTGATCCGGCTGGATGAAACGGTTGACCGCTATGCGCCGGAACTGAGCGAAGGCGGCTATAAAGGCGTTACCGTCAAAAATGTGCTGCAAATGTCGTCAGGTATTGGTTTTAATGAGAATTACGGCGATCTGTCATCGGATATCGTGCATTACATCATCCAGATTTTGACCGGATCAGTGAAAGATTTCACCGCTCATCTTAAAAATGTGCGCCCGCAGGGGACGCAGAATGTCTATGTATCAGCGGATACGCAGGTGCTGGCCATGGTGCTGGAGGGCGCGACGGGCAAACCTTTTGTGCAATATTTCCGTGAAAAATTATGGTCGCGTCTGGGCGCTGAAGCCGATGCCTATTGGCTGGCCGATGCCCGTGGCGATGTGGTTGCTGCCGGTGGTTTGAATGCAGTGCTGCGCGATTATGCCCGTTTTGGTTTGCTCTATATGAATGAAGGGCGCAATTTCAAAGGTGAGCAACTGGTGCCGGCACAATGGGTGCATGATTCCGTAACACCGGATGCGCCTTATCTGATGCCGGGGCGTGATGATCCGCAAGCCGGTAAGCCGCTGGGTTATGGCTATCAATGGTGGATTCCGGGCAAGCCGCAGGGCGATTTCGTTGCGGTCGGCATTTACGGGCAGTTCATTTACGTCAACCCGCAGCGCAAAGTGGTGATCGCTAAAACCTCCGCCTATGCCGATTATAACAAGACCGGCCAGCAAATGAAGGATGAGAGCATCATCGCATTGCAGGCAATTGCCGATACATTATGAATAAAAAAACGCCGCCGGTTTGTAGCGGCGGCGTTTTCAATTAGCTGCAAAGCCTGAAATTATTCCTGAACATGGGCTTCAAGGAACCACAGCGCTTTATCAAGGCTGCGCGAGGCGGTGGTGAAAATATCCGCACTGTCATCATCACCGGCTTCAGCAGCATCTTTAATCGACTGGCGCACCAGATTGGCGACAGCGCCATAATGATCGATCAGCGCATGGAGATGGTCTTTGATAGCGTAGATATCTTCCGGATAAGGCTTGAGGATGGTGGATTCCGCAACGGTCTGGGTTGTGCCCAATGCAGTGCCGCCAAGCTGAACAGCGCGTTCTGCAATTGTATCGGAATGGTCATCAAGCTCGGTGCGGAAACCATCCAGCATTTCATGAACCGCAATGAACTGAATACCTTTGAGGTTCCAATGCGCCTGCTTGGTGATCAGCGCAAGATCAATGATCGCAGCCAGATTTTTATTCAGCAGGGCAATAACCGTAGTTTTGGCATTGGTAGGCAGATTGTTTTTGGTCGGATGATTTTTAAGCTTAGACGCAGACATTATGATTTCCTTCTTTATGAGGACAAACATTGCGTTTGTCTGGGAGACTGCCGGAGAGGGCGTCACAAGAAACCGGACGCAGCAGATACAGTTATGAAGATCACATTATAAAGGTAGGGTTGTTCTCAGTCATTTAAAGGGCTTAGCTCGAATATTATGTTTGTTTATGCAAAAGATAGCGTGTTATTTAAAATTATTCCGGCATGAAAATTGAACACCACGGCACTGCCTGTACTTGCCGATGTTCGTAATCTGCTTTAGGTCGTAAACTATGACGATACTTGCCCTCGATACTGCCGGCAGCATGTGCGCTGCTGCCCTCTATGATCCGCAGACACAGCAGGTTCTTGCTGAGGTCAGTCATGACATTGGCAAAGGCCATGCGGAATTGCTGCTGGATTATATTACACAATGTTTTGAGGCAGCAAAAATTATGCGCAGTGATGTGACGCGGATTGCCGTTAATATCGGCCCCGGTTCTTTTACCGGTGTGCGTGTTGGCGTTTCAGCTGCGCGCGGCTTCGGTCTGGCACTGTCTTGTCCGGTGATCGGCGTCAGCGGTTTTGAGGCGCTGAGCCATGAGATGCAGGTTTTTGCACCGGCGCAGCCTGTTGTGATCGCATTGTCCGCCTATCGCGGTGATATCTATGCGCAGGGCTTTGATGCACAGGGACAAGCTTCAACCATACCTTTGGCCGGTAATGAGGCAGAGCTGCTGCCGGTTTTGCAGCAACTCGGAGCAGATTATGCATTGGCCGGCAGTGGTGCTGCCCAATTGCAGGTAGCGGAGGGTGGCGAACGCCGGATTATCAGCGCCTCTGCCCATGCATCTATCGGCACATTTGCACGGCTTGCGGCATTGCGTGAAGCGGGCAATCCACCGGAGCCGCTTTATATGCGCGGGCCGGATGTGAAGCCGCAGGCCGGATTTGCACTGCCACGCCAGCTTGCTGGCGGGCAATTGGATGAACTACCTCGCCAGCTTGCTGACGGGCAAATGAGTGAACCGCCTCGCCAGCAAGCAGAACAGGAACGCGGATGATCAGTTTTCCTTTCTCGCGGCAGAGTTTTGTTTTGGAGGGGCTGGCGCAGGATCACTGTGCTGAGCTTGCCGAGCTTCATGCGCCTGCTTTTCATCATGCATGGAGCGAGGAAGATTTTGCGGGTATGCTCTCGCAAGGTAATATTTTCGGTTTTATTGCCCGTCCTGTTGGTAAGCCTGCCCAGAGTGCCGGTTTTGTGCTTGCACGGCTGGTGGCCGGTGAAGCGGAAATTCTGACTATTGCGGTATCGTCGGCCTTTCAGCGTCGTGGTATCGGTCGTGATCTGATGGAGGGTGTGTTGCGTCATCTCCATCATGAGCGGGCGGAAAGCCTGTTTCTTGAGGTTGATGAGAGCAATGTGGCCGCTCAGGCACTGTATCGCCGCTTAGGCTTTATGCAGGTCGGTAATCGTGCCGGTTATTATGAAACCGGCCAGGGGCGTAGCAATGCGCTGGTGCTGCGCAAACAATTTCCGGAAGTGATCAGAGTGCCATGATCGGTGTCATCCGCATCGCAGTTATTCTGGGCTTATTTGTCAGCCTCGTCATCTCGCTGGTGCCGTTCCAATATCTTTTTGTAAAGGCACGGCTCGGCTGGCAGCAATCTTTGCCACGCTTTTTCCATCGGATTGCAGCATGGCTGCTTGGATTTCGCGTTAAAGTGCAAGGGGAGATGGTGCAGGATCGCCCGCTGCTGCTGGTGGCCAATCACGTATCATGGAGCGATATTGTCGTTTTATCTTCCGTGGCCAATGTTTGCTTTATCGCCAAATCTGAAGTGCGTAAATGGCCGGTATTCGGCACTTTTGCAATTTTGCAGCGGACAGTCTTTGTCGAACGTGAGAAAAAGGGGCGCACTGCACAGCAAGCCTCGGATATTGCCCTGCGTTTAGCCGGTGGGGATGCGATGGTGCTGTTTCCTGAAGGTACAACCTCGGACGGCAATCGTGTGCTGCCGTTTAAAACATCTTTATTTGGTGCTGCCCATGCGGTGATCCGTGAGGCCGGCGCAGAGGAAGTGATCGTGCAACCGGTTTCCATTGCCTATACCGGTGTTCATGGTATGCCGATGGGGCGTTTTCATCGGCCGATTGCATCATGGCCGGGGGATGTGCAGCTGATGCCGCATCTGAAGGGTATTCTCAAAGAAGGTGCGATTGACGTGGAAATCCGCTTTGGCGAGCCGATGAGTGTGCGCGCAGAAACCAGCCGCAAAGAACTGGCGCGTATTATGGAAGAGCGTGTGACGACGATGTTGCAAAGCTCGCTGATGGGGCGCGAAATCACCCCGTCAGAAGATCAATAAAGCGAAGATCAGTCTTTGCGGCCAATCGCACAATTACATTGACCCGTGCGGTGCCGGTGTCTGATGGCGTCAGTCTTTACGACGTAACCGCACAATCACATCAACATTGACGATTTCCATGCCTTCCGGTGCTTTCGGCAGATTGCTGACGATAGGCTGGCCGGTTTCACCATTAGGAATATCGAAGACGATATTCTCACCTTCAACAAAGAAGTGGTGGTGATCGGAAATATTGGTGTCGAAATAGGTTTTCGATCCTTCGACCGAAATAATGCGCAGCATACCGGCTTCGGTAAACTGGTGCAGTGTATTATACACTGTGGCAAGAGAGACCGGCACAGAGGCAAAAACTGCTTCTTCGTGCAGTTCTTCCGCTGAAAGGTGGCGGTCGCCGTGAGCATAAATCAGGCTGGCAAGCGCAACCCGCTGGCGCGTCGGTCTGAGACCGGCGACCCGAAGGCGCTCCTCAATCGAAGCGTTGCTGGCATGGGAGGAATGAGTATTCATCACTGACCTGTCAGAAGCTTGAAACAAATTGGTTCAAAATTAATGCTTGAGGGCTGTTGCCCATCCTGTCACAAGATTGATATATGCGCTGAACGAATGACTGGCAATAGCTATTCCTGTATATCTTGGCAGGCAAATAGTTTCATGCAGGTATTTTACAGCGGGAAACACTCTGTGTTAAAGCATTTCGCAAGCGCATAAGCGGCCGTGTGATGCGACTGCTAAATTCCGGATGGTGCAGCCGATAAGGTTAAAGCGCAGCACATTCCGGAGATGTGCATAGAATTTGTCTGAGCCTGACGGTACTGTCCGTTCAGGTTGCCCAGACAGCAGACAGATAAATGATTGGAGTCGGTAATGGCAGAGCAGAAGTCAAGTTACGGATATGAGGAGCTTCTCAGCTGCGCTCGCGGTGAAATGTTTGGTCCGGGCAATGCCCAGCTGCCTCTGCCGCCGATGCTGATGGTACACCGTATTACCGAAATTTCGGAAACAGGTGGTGAATTCGGTAAAGGTTTTATCCGCGCTGAATATGATGTGAAGCCGGATGACTGGTATTTCCCTTGCCATTTTCAGGGCAATCCGATCATGCCGGGCTGCCTTGGCCTTGACGGTATGTGGCAGCTGACAGGCTTTTTCCTCGGCTGGCTCGGTGAGCCTGGCCGCGGTATGGCGCTGTCCACAGGCGAAGTGAAGTTTAAAGGCATGGTGCGTCCGCATACCAAGCTGCTTGAATATGGCATCGACTTCAAACGCGTTATGCGCGGTCGTCTTGTTCTGGGTACAGCTGACGGCTGGCTCAAAGCAGATGGTGAAACAATTTACAAGGCATCTGATTTGCGCGTTGGTCTGTCAAAAGACAGCGAAGCGTAAATCGGAAGTAATAAGCCTTTTAGAGCATTTCCAGCAAAAATGCGAAGCGGTTTTGCGTTGGATAATGCGTAAAAATAAACAGTTACAGTGGCTCCAACGATTCAGTCTTAACTGGAACCGCTGTAAAACATGATTAATCACGGGAGCGACCATATTAAGTTGAAAGCTTTTATGTGGCCGCTCTCAAAATATGCAAAACGCGCACTTATGTTACCACGCATAGCGACACTCACAATAAGAGGGTGTCATTCAGGGAACAGGTGCAAAGGAGAACGCAATGCGGCGTGTTGTCGTTACCGGAATGGGGATCGTATCCTCGATTGGCAATAATACTGAAGAGGTACGGACCTCTTTGTTTGAGGCCAGATCGGGTATCCGGCGGGCAGAAGATCAGGCGGAACTCGGTTTTCGCTGTCAGGTTTCCGGTGCGCCGCAGATCGACGTTGAAGCGCTGGTTGACCGCCGTGCGATGCGTTTTCATGGCCGTGGTACCGCATGGAACCATGTGGCTATGGATCAGGCAATTGCCGATGCAGGCCTGACTGAAGAACAGGTTTCCAATGAGCGTACCGGTATCATCATGGGTTCCGGCGGTCCTTCCACACGTACAATCGTGGATTCCGCTGATATTACCCGTGATAAGGGTCCGAAGCGCGTTGGTCCATTTGCTGTGCCGAAAGCCATGAGCTCCACAGCATCGGCAACGATGGCAACTTTCTTCAAGATCAAGGGCATCAATTATTCGATCTCCTCGGCTTGCGCGACCTCGAACCATTGCATCGGCAATGCGGTTGAGATGATCCAGTATGGCAAGCAGGATCGTATGTTTGCCGGTGGCTGTGAAGATCTCGACTGGACGCTGTCGGTGCTGTTTGACGCCATGGGCGCGATGTCTTCGAAATATAATGATACGCCGGAACGCGCATCGCGTGCCTATGACAAAAACCGCGACGGTTTTGTCATCGCCGGTGGTGCCGGTGTACTGGTGCTGGAAGATCTGGAAACCGCACTTGCACGCGGCGCCAAGATTTACGGTGAAGTTGTCGGCTATGGTGCGACATCAGACGGCTACGACATGGTTGCGCCTTCGGGCGAAGGTGCGGAGCGCTGCATGCGCATGGCGCTTTCAACCGTGAAGGGCAAGATTGATTATATCAATCCGCATGCCACATCGACTCCTGCGGGCGATGCACCGGAAATTGAGGCGATCCGCAAAGTGTTTGGTTCAGGCGATGCCTGCCCGCCGATTGCGGCAACAAAATCGCTGACCGGTCACTCGCTGGGTGCAACCGGCGTACAGGAAGCGATCTATTCGCTTCTTATGATGCAGAATAACTTTATCTGCGAAAGCGCACATATTGATGAGCTGGATCCGGATTTTGCGGATATGCCAATCGTGCGCAAACGCATTGATAATGCTGAAATCAATACAGTACTGTCCAACTCCTTCGGTTTTGGTGGAACGAACGCAACGCTGGTGTTCCAGCGTTATCAGGGCTGACGGAGAGAAAGTATGCAGGGTTTAATGAAAGGCAAACGCGGGCTGATTATGGGTGTTGCAAACAACCATTCTCTTGCTTGGGGTATTGCCAAACATCTTGCCGATCAGGGTGCTGAGCTGGCTTTCACTTATCAGGGCGATGCCCTTGGCAAGCGTGTAAAACCACTGGCCGAGCAGGTTGGTTCGGATTTCGTACTGCCTTGCGATGTGGAAGATATTGCAACCGTTGATGCGGTCTTTGACGAGATCGAGAAAAAATGGGGCAAGCTCGACTTTATCGTTCACGCTATTGGCTTCTCCGACAAAACAGAGCTGAAAGGCCGTTATGCGGATGTAACCACCCGTGAAAACTTCAGCCGTACCATGGTGATCTCTGCTTATTCCTTCACGGAAGTGGCACAGCGCGCTGAACGTCTGATGAAAGACGGCGGTTCGATCCTCACATTGACCTATGGCGGCTCAACCCGCACCATCCCGAACTATAATGTGATGGGTGTTGCCAAGGCTGCTCTGGAAGCCATGGTGCGTTATCTGGCTGCCGATTATGGTCCGCAGAATATCCGCGTGAACGCAATTTCCGCAGGTCCTGTGCGTACACTGGCCGGTGCCGGTATCGGTGATGCCCGTGCGATCTTCTCGTATCAGCGCCGTAATTCGCCGCTGCGCCGCACTGTGGATATTGATGATGTGGGTAAATCCGCCGTCTATCTGCTGTCGGATCTGTCGAGCGGTGTAACCGGTGAAGTTCACTTTGTGGATTCAGGCTACAACATCGTTTCTATGCCAACGCTGGAAGAGCTGAAAAGCTCGGATGCAACCGGTACAGAATAAGTTCGCTGAAATGATATAAAAAAAGCCGCGCAATGCGCGGCTTTTTTTATATGCTTTATTTTCTAGCTTCGATGACTTTGAAACCGTCTTTGTCAGTGAGCGGCATGACCTGCCGGAAATGCTGTTTCAAGACAGCTTCATAGGGAAGCTGGCGATTTGCTACCATCAGGAAGCGACCGCCGGATTTAAGGCGCTTGGCGGCTGCCGCTATAAAGCTCTGGCCGAGTGAAATATCGGTATTGCGACCGGTGTGAAACGGCGGATTGCTGATCACAGTGTCATAAATTTCTGTCATCGGCTCGGAAGCGACGTCGTGCCAGTAATAATGCAGTGGCACAGAACTGTTGAGTTCAGCCAGATTGCTTTTGGCAATTTCCAGCGCCTCAAAATCCGCCTCATAAAGATCAATACGGCTGATCTTGGCCGGATTTTCGAGACAGCAAGCTGTGAGATAGCCCCAGCCTGCACCCAAATCTGCAACATGGCCGAAGGCAATGTTTTTGAGGTGCGGTACCAGTAATGCAGAACCGCTATCGATTTCACCATGAGAGAACATGCCCGCTTTCGTCCAGAAACGCCCGTCAACGCGTTTCTGTTCCGGAATGAGGCTTTGTGTGATCTCTGTGTCAATCGCCTCAGGGCGCGCCAGCCAGTAGGCTACAGCGTGATTTTTAGACAGGCGGTCGATTGATGCTGCAATCTGGTCGCTGCGTTTACGGAAACTGTCAACGCCGAGCTTTTTGTCACCGGCAATGATGATCAGGCCGCCCGGCTTCACTTGTGCCAGCAATGCTGCCAGCCATTCTTCGTTGCGACCGCGATGTTTGCCGAGCAAAATCATGCCGCCGTCATAGATTTCATCCGCGGTGATACGGGGAGTGACCTGAAAACCTGCTTTGTTCAAAGCCAGCCATTCTGGTTTTGACGGCTGAATGCAGTGAAGTATCTGTTTCCACTCTGCGCTGAGTGTTGTGTCTGCACTGATACCAAAGCAGAGAAATTTTTCACCCGATCGTGGCAGATCAAGTGTTTCATTCTCGAAGGGCAGAAAGAGGGTGTTTTGGGCGCCGGTAATCATAAAATTTCTTTGGTCTTTTCTACCTGAGAAGGATGACAGTAGGTGGATTTTGACAGATATTATATTGAACTTATTACTGTCTGAAGTTTCAAATTATCTGTAAATCGGTGTTGCTCTTAAGGGAAGTAGTACTATGGCACGTAAATGCTGTCAGCCGGAATGTTATGCAACATGCCTGCCGCAACATCAGGCGTTGCTCTTGCATCTCAATACTATGATTTCACAGTCCCAGACCAGCAAGCAGGATTTTCTTGGCTATTTGCTGGGTATGGCTGTCAGTGAAGCACAGGGCATCGTCGATTGTGCCCATCAGGAAGCCTGGCTGCAAAAAGGCATCAGGCCTGAATTGCAGACCGAGCCGCTTTAAACAAAGCGCTGATTTCATCATCTCATCGTGACAGCAGATATTCCTAAATGAAAAGCCCCGCATATTGCTATGCGGGGCTTTTCAGAATTCGAAACCAGCTTATTCAGCTGTGGTTTCTTCTTTCTTTTCGGCAACGATTTCTTTGCCGGTTTCCTGATCAACGACTTTCATCGACAGGCGCACTTTACCGCGCTCATCAAAGCCCATCAGTTTAACCCAAACCTTCTGGCCTTCCTTAACCACATCGGTGGTCTTGGCAACGCGGTCAGAGGCCAGCTGCGAGATATGTACCAGACCATCGCGCGGGCCGAAGAAGTTTACGAATGCACCGAAGTCAGCAGTCTTAACAACTGTACCTTCGTAGATTTCGCCAACTTCTGGTTCGGCAACAATGGAGTGGATCCATTTCTTGGCAGCTTCGATTTCTTTTGCGGAAGAAGAAGCGATTTTGACTGTGCCATCATCTTCGATGTTGATTTTGGCGCCGGTCTTTTCAACGATTTCGCGGATAACTTTACCGCCGGAACCGATAACATCACGGATTTTGTCGGTCGGAATGTTCATCACTTCGATGCGTGGTGCAAATTCACCGAGTTCAGCGCGGGCGCCGCTTAGCGCTTTTGCCATCTCACCGAGAATGTGAACGCGGCCGCCTTTAGCCTGTTCCAGAGCGGTTTTCATGATCTCTTCGGTAATACCGTCGATCTTGATGTCCATCTGCAGGGCAGTAATACCGTTTTCAGTACCCGCTACCTTGAAATCCATATCGCCGAGGTGATCTTCGTCACCAAGGATATCGGAAAGAACTGCAAAACGGTCGCCTTCTTTGATCAGACCCATAGCAATACCGGCTACAGGACGGGTCAAAGGTACGCCGGCATCCATCAGCGCCAGCGAGGTGCCGCATACGGTTGCCATGGAGGACGAACCGTTGGATTCAGTGATTTCAGAAACCGCACGCAGTGTGTACGGGAACTGTTCTTTGGCAGGCAGCATCGGATGAATTGCGCGCCATGCCAGCTTGCCATGACCGATTTCACGACGGCCCGGTGAGCCCATACGGCCGGTTTCACCAACAGAATATGGCGGGAAGTTGTAGTGCAGCAGGAAGGATTCTTTCTGCAGACCAGCCAGCGTGTCGATGAACTGTTCATCTTCACCGGTGCCCAGTGTTGCAACAACGATTGCCTGTGTTTCACCGCGGGTGAACAGAGCCGAACCGTGTGTGCGTGGCAGAACACCAACTTCGGATACGATCTGACGAACGGTTACCAGATCACGGCCGTCGATGCGGCTGCCGGTATCCAGAATGTTCCAGCGAACGATTTTCGCCTGCAGCGATTTGAAAACAGTACCGATCTGCTCAGCAGTATATTCGGTTGTTTCCGCATCTTCCGGCAGGAAATGGGCTTTAACTTTAGCTTTGGCAGCATCAACAGCGGTATAACGAGCCTGCTTGTCGATGATTTTGTAAGCTGCGCGCAGATCATCTTCAATGATTGCCAGCATTGCGGCTTCAGGAGCCGACAGGTCTTCCGGCTGGAAGTCACGTGGTTCTTTAGCAGCAACTTCAGCAAGGCTGATGATTGCATCGATCACAGGCTGGAAGCCCTTCTGACCGAAAACAACAGCGCCGAGCATCACTTCTTCAGAGAGTTCCTGTGCTTCGGATTCAACCATCAGAACAGCATCAGAAGTACCGGCAACAACCAGATCCAGTTTGGATTCAGCCATTTCGTCGAGATGCGGGTTCAGAACATATTCGCCGTTGATGTAGCCAACGCGCGAACCACCAATCGGGCCCATGAAAGGTACGCCGGAAAGTGTGAGCGCAGCGGAAGCGGCAACCATCGACAGAACATCCGGATTGTTTTCCAGATCATGCTGAATAACGGTGATAACAACCTGTGTGTCGTTCTTGTAGCCGTCAGCAAACAGCGGGCGGATCGGACGATCGATCAGACGAGAAACCAGAGTTTCGTTTTCGCTCGGACGGCCTTCACGTTTGAAGTAACCGCCAGGAATACGACCGGCTGCATAGGCTTTTTCCTGATAGTTTACAGTCAGAGGGAAAAAGTCCTGACCCGGCTTTGGCTCTTTAGCCGATACAACGGTCGCCAGTACCATTGTTTCACCGTAAGTGGCGATAACCGCGCCGTCTGCCTGACGGGCGACTTTGCCGGTTTCGAGAATGAGCGGACGGCCGCCCCATTCGATTTCAACTTTATGTGTGTTGAACATATCTTGTCCTTGGTTTGGAATATATGTTTTTTGCGCTGATCTCAGCGCATGCAATATTCCGGTTTGGAACAGGGAGCGGGCAAGACAACGGGAAGCTCGGATAAGGACGAGCTGCCTGCAATCCTGCCTGCGGAACCTGTTCAATACAGTTCCATATCGGGCTTTTACGACATTTTTGTTAAAGCCCTGCTGCATAATTTTGTTTTTGCGCTGAAGCGCATAAATAATGCAGTATTTTACAAATTCAGAGTTTTCAGACCGTTGAAGTCTCGTACCCTGTTTCCGGAGGTTTTGTGATAAAATACTCCGGTAAAAGTTCCGGCGAAAACCGTAAAGGTTCTCGCCGGACTATGCGCTTAGCGGCGCAGGCCGAGACGGCCGATCAGGCTCTGGTAGCGCGCTTCGTCAACACCTTTGAGGTAGTCGAGCAGAGTGCGGCGCTGAGAAACCATTTTCAGAAGGCCACGACGGGAATGGTTGTCGTTTTTGTGGCCTTTAAAGTGACCGGTCAGGTTGGAAATGCGTTCCGAAAGAACGGCTACCTGTACTTCAGGAGAACCAGTATCGCCTTCTTTGGTTGCATATTCTTTGATGAGAGCCTGTTTGCGTTCAGCAGTAATCGACATCGGAATGTCCTTTTTGTTTAAGAGGAGAAAAGTCGCCCGCGGCCAAGATGTCGTCCAGCCGGGGCCATTTATTTAAGTTCAGCACTATTCACATAAAACTATGCCTTAGACTGAACCTGACGATCATATAATCGAAACTGTGGCTTATTTCCAGACACATTTCAAAAAAGCCTGCAATGCAGGCTTTTTATAAAAAGAGCTGAGAAGCAGCGAACAGGTTTAGTAAGTGAAAACCCGTTTTGGTTTGAACATGCCTTGCTCAATAAAACCGATAGCCAGTAGGCGGTTCTTATGGTTGGCACAAACTTCATCCGCTTCCAGTGGTGCATCACGACCACGCAGGATCACCGGATTGCCCATACGCACACGATGCGCCTGATCATCAGAAAGGGCAACCTGTACGAGATCTTCCAGTGCGGCGCCGGTATCAATGATAAATTCATCCAGCGCTGAGAAATCACGAGGTTCTGCAGGGGCAGCTTCTGTCTCTTCATCATCATCAGTTTTCGGTGGCAGAGGCGGCCATGCGGCTTCAAGCTCTGCAAGCGTTACAAAATCATCTTCGTTGAAAGGTGCAACTTCCAGACGGCGCAATTCTGCAATATGGCCGAGGCAGCCGAGATCACGTCCCATATCGCGGGCGAGTGAACGTACATAGGTGCCTTTACCGCATTCAACTTCAAACACGGCCTGTCCGGCGTCATTGATCTCAACCAGCTCAAGCTGGTAGATTTCGACTTCACGGGAAGGAATAGCAACAGTTTCGCCACTGCGTGCCAGATCATAGGCACGTTCGCCATCAATTTTAATGGCGGAGAATTGCGGCGGAGTTTGCTGAATAGTACCGATGTAATTTGGCAGCAGTGCCAGAATATCCGCTTCTGCAGGACGTTTGTCAGAGGTTTTGGTGACCGGACCTTCCAGATCATCTGTCGAGCGTTCTTCACCCCAGGTTACGGTGAAAGAATAGATTTTGCTACCATCCATCACGTAAGGAACGGTTTTGGTCGCTTCGCCCAACGCAATCGGCAACATGCCGGAAGCAAGCGGATCGAGTGTTCCGGCATGGCCGGCTTTTTCCGCATTGAAAAGCCATTTGATTTTGGACACGGCTTCGGTCGAACCCATGCCTTTCGGCTTGTCAAAGATCACCCATCCGGAGACCGGACGGCCTTTTTTCTTACCTCTGCGTGCCATCAGCCGTTGTTCTCGTTTTCTTGAGTGGTCTCTGTGTCGCTGTCATCATGCTGCAGATCGCGGGCAACTTCAGGCGAGCGCAACAGAGCATCAATCTTGGCAAAATTGTCAAAACTGGTATCCGGACGGAAACGGAATTCCGGCATATATTTCATCTGGCGCAATTGCGGAGCAACGCGGCCACGCAGGAATTTTGCATTATTAGCCAGTGCTTTGATGACAGTCTGCACATCTGTATTGCCAACAATGCTGATAAAGCAGGTTGCAATTTTCAAGTCAGGCGACATACGCACTTCGGTAATTGAAACAACGGTATTATTCAGAACATCGTCACGGATTTCGCCGCGTGACAAAATCTGAGCCACGGCATGACGAACCTGTTCGCCGACGCGCAACTGACGCTGTGACGGTCCTGTGGAAGAAAAACGGGACATGGGGACTCCAAGATCTGAGCCAAATATCGGTCGGAAACTGCACAAATTGCATGATTGTGGCAAAGCCTGTGAGGCTTTCATCCTATTCGCAATCAGACTGATACAGCCTGACAATTGTGGCAATGCGACCAATTAAAAAATTCAAAGCGGCACAATGTCTGAAGATAAGTGTAAACCGCCCGAGAAGGGAAACAGCGGCAGTTCTGATAACTGCCGCTGTCTTGCTGATTACAGCGTACGCGTGATCATCTCTACGCGGAACGCTTCAATGATGTCGCCTGCGCGTACATCTTCGTAGTTTTCAAAGGCCATACCACATTCCTGACCCATCGGCACTTCGGATACTTCATCCTTGAAGCGCTTGAGCGTCTTGAGCTTGCCTTCGTGGATAACCACGTTGTCGCGGATAAGACGGACACCGGCGCCACGCTCAACTTTACCGTCAACAACACGGCAACCGGCAACTTTACCGACTTTAGTGATGTTGAAGACTTCGAGAACTTCAGCATTACCGATGAAGGTTTCACGACGTTCTGGTGGCAGAAGACCGGACATGGCTGCTTTCACATCATCAATCAGATCATAGATGATGTTGTAGTAGCGGATTTCGATACCCTGCTGCTCAGATGCATCACGTGCCTGTTTATTGGCGCGGACGTTAAAGCCGATGATGGCCGCATTGGAGGCTTCAGCCAGAGCAATATCGCTCTCGGTGATACCGCCGGCGCCCGAATGAACGATGCGTGCACGCACTTCATCGGTGCCAAGCTTGTCGAGAGAAGCGATAATTGCTTCAACCGAACCCTGTACGTCACCTTTGATAACCAGCGGGAACTCTTTGAGACCGGTGGACTGCAGATTGGACATCATCTGTTCAAGCGAGCCACGGGAACCAGCCTGACGGGCAACAGCCTTGTCACGAGCCAGACGCTGACGATATTCGGAAATTTCGCGCGCCTTTGCTTCATTGGCTACAACAGCAAAGCGGTCACCGGCCTGCGGTGTACCTGACAGGCCGAGAATTTCGACCGGCATTGCTGGTGCTGCTTCTTTAACATGGTCACCATGATCGTTGACGAGCGCACGGACACGACCCCATGCATTACCGGCAACGATGATTTCACCCGGATGCAGTGTACCCTTCTGAACCAGAACAGTTGCTACCGAACCACGACCACGATCGAGCTGGGCTTCAATAACCACACCTTCCGCAGTACGGCTAGGATCAGCTTTCAGATCAAGAATTTCAGCCTGCAACAGCACTGCTTCCAGCAGTTTGTCGAGGTTGATACGGTTTTTGGCGGATACTTCAACGTCGAGTACTTCACCACCCATGGTTTCTACAAACACATCGTGTTGCAGGAGGGCGTTGCGTACTTTCTGCGGATCAGCAGTAGGTTTGTCGATCTTGTTGATTGCAACGATGATCGGAACACCGGCAGCTTTAGCATGATTGATCGATTCAATCGTCTGCGGCATCACGCTGTCATCAGCGGCAACAACCAGAATTGCGATATCCGTTGCCTGCGCACCACGGGCACGCATCTGCGTAAAGGCGGCGTGACCAGGCGTATCAATGAAGGTGATCTTATGGCCGTTCTGTTCAACCTGATAAGCACCGATATGCTGGGTAATACCGCCGGATTCGCCGGACACCACATTGGTGCTGCGGATCGCATCGAGCAGCGATGTTTTACCGTGGTCAACGTGACCCATAATGGTCACAACCGGCGCACGGGAAGTCATTGCAGCAGGGTTATCCTCTACGTTGAAGATACCTTCTTCAACGTCGGATTCCGCAACGCGCTTAACTGTGTGGCCGAATTCTTCCGCAATCAGCTGAGCCAGATCGGAATCGATCACATCGCCCGGCTTCATCATCTGACCCTGTTTCATCAGGTATTTGATGATGTCGACGGCACGCTCAGTCATACGCTGGGCCAGTTCCTGAATGGTAATGGTTTCAGGAATGGTCACCTCACGGGAAATCTTTTCACGGACTTCCTGCATCTGCGAGCGCTTGAATTTTTCCTGACGACGACGCATGGCTGACAGGGAACGTGAACGTCCTTCGTCTTCCAGATTGCTGGTCAGTGTCAGTTTACCGCGACGACGATCTTCCTCAGCCTTGGTTGGCTTGGTCGCACGAACTTCAGGTTTAGCCGCAACATTGCGACGAACGCCTGCCGGACCGCGACGATCATCATCATCGTCTTTTTGTGGCTTACGGTTCAGAACCTGCTGAGTTGGTTTCTTATCAGCAAGCGGAGCTTCAGCATTGATATCACGTGGAGCAGGTGCGCCGCCGGTGCGGTTATAGCCACCCTGATTAGGGCGGTTCTGACCTGCAGAGCCACGGTTCTGACCACCAGCACGATCGCCGGATGGACGATCACCTGCAGGGCGCGCAGAGGCCGGACGAGCAGCAGCAACAGGTTCGCGCTTGCGTGCTTCAGCTTCGGCTTTTGCCTTGGCTTCTGCTTCAACTTTGCGGCGTGCTTCTTCTTCAGCCTGACGGCGCTCAGATTCAAGACGCTCGATTTCACGGCGCTTTTCTTCTTCCGCACGGCGAATAGCTTCGGCTTCAGCGCGTTTGCGGTCTTCCGCATCACGGATAACAGCATCCTGCAATGCGCGGCGACGTGCGTCCATTTCGGATGAGGACAAGGTATTGAGTACCATGCCGCCACGGTCATTGGAGCGGTTGCGCTGATCATTGCGGCCACCCGGGCGGGAACCCTGTGGTTTGTTAAAGCCACCACCGGCCGGACGATTGCCCGCAGGTGCGCCCGGACGTGCAGCAGCAGGCGCTGCTGGACGAGCGGAAGCGGCAGGTGCAGCCGGACGGGTTGTTGCTGCCGGAGCAGCAGGTGCTGCCGGTTTTGGCGCAACCGGTGCTTCAGCAGGTTTTGCAGCAGCCTGCGGTGCAGCTGGTGCGCTTTCTGTTTTGGCAACAGGAGCCGGAGCTACCTGTGCTGCAGGTTCTGCAACCGGAGCAGCTTTAGGTGCATCTGCAATCACTGCCGGCTTTTCTGCAACTGGTGCAGGAGCAGCCGGTGCCGGTGTTGGAGCCGGTGCAGCAGGCTGAACAGGAGCCGGAGTCGGAGCGGCTGTAGCTTCCGGTTTTTCGTCAGGACGGGTAAACTTGCGTTTTTTCGTCTCAACAACTACCGATTTGCTGCGTCCGTGGCTGAAATTTTGCCGCACAGTGCTCTGCTCGACTCCTGGCCGCTTGATGGTCAGCGTCTTTTTTGTGTCGACGCTCAGCGTCTTGTCGTCGTTTGAATTACTGTCGCTCATTCCGATTCCGTTTCCTTTGCAGCAGTGGCTGCCCGATTTTCCAAGTTCGCTGCGCTCTCGCCGCGATATTTATGCAGCTGAAGCGCCCGCGTGACGAACCCGGTTGCTGCCGTTCCTTCAATCACGGCGGCATGTATTACATTTCCGCCGCCAAATGCCAAATCCATTTCTTCCCCCGTAAAAAGGGAATAGGCTTTTATATCTGTTCCGGTTGCCATTTTTCTCGCATGACGCGCCTGATCCAGTTTCCTGATACCATCAGGAGCCGCTGTTGTCGCGTGAAGCACCATTGTAATGCGGCCTGTCCGTATTGCAGAATCAACTTTTGCCGATCCTGTCACCACGGCACCAGACTTTCTGGCCAGTGCTAGACTGCCAAGCGCGGATTTTGTCAATAGTCTGTCGACCAGAGAGCCTAAATCCTCCGGCACTGAAACCTGTGTTTTCAATGCACGGGGCAGCAGCTTGCGTTTTACCGCTTCATCAACAATATGCCGTTCAGCTTTAATCCAGCAACCGCGGCCGGGTAAATTGCGCTTCAGGTCCGGTACAACACTACCGTCGGGTGCAGCCACAAACCGGATCAAATCTACAGCCGGGCCGCTCTCGCGCGTAACAATACAGGTCCTGTCGTTTTTATCCGGTTTCAACCAGAACTCCACTTCGCTCGAAAACAGCGCCGGTGGAGAGGAACTGTTTTCTACTTTAATATAAGTGCGAGGGCAAGAAGCCCTGCAAAATGTGTGCGCAAGACAGCCGCGAACCCCTGGGTTCCGGCTGTATGCAGATTGTCGGAAACCAGACCTGTATCATAAATGCTGATACAGGCGTTATTTCCGGTAGAAAGCCGATGCGCGGACATCAAAATCCGCCCGCACAAGCGACAATTGCAAGATGCTGATTAAGCATCTGCCTGCTCTTCATCATCGGTCGAAGCCAGTTCATTGGCTGCTTCTTCCAGCTGATCTTCTGTAATCCAGCCGGCTTTCAGGCGGGCTGTAAGAACCATCTGTTCGGCATCTGCACGCGAAACTTCAAACGGTGTCAGAACACCGGCATGTGTAGTGGTTTCACCGTCTTTGCGTTCGCGCCAGCCCACGAGATCATCCACCGCATAACCGGCAAAATCATCCATGGTCTTTACGCCGTCTTCACCGATCGCAACCAGCATAGCACTGGTCAGACCAGGCAGCTCACGCAACTCGTCGGTAACACCCAGTTCCAGACGACGATTATTCAGATCGCTTTCGAGACGATCCAGATATTCTTTCGCACGATCCTGAATTTCAGCGGCAGTATCAGCATCAAAGCCTTCGATCGAGGCGATTTCGTCGCTTTCGACATAGGCAATTTCTTCAACCGAGTCGAAACCTTCGGAAGCCAGAACCTGACCAACCATTTCATCCACATTCAGCGCTTCCATGAACAGGGCAGAGCGTTCTGTGAATTCTTTCTGGCGACGCTCAGACTCTTCATGTTCAGTCATGATGTCGATGTCCCAGCCAGTCAGCTGAGAGGCAAGGCGCACGTTCTGACCACGACGGCCGATGGCCAGCGACAGCTGATCATCAGGAACAACAACTTCAATGCGTTCTGCATCTTCATCGAGAACAACTTTGGCCACTTCCGCAGGCTGCAAGGCGTTGACGATGAATGTCGCTGCATCCGGTGACCAAGGAATGATATCGATCTTTTCGCCCTGCAATTCGCCGACAACGGCCTGAACGCGGGAGCCGCGCATACCAACGCAGGCACCGACAGGATCAATGGAGCTGTCGCGGGAGATCACAGCCATTTTGGCACGTGAACCCGGATCACGGGCAACCGATTTGATTTCAATGATGCCGTCGTAAATTTCCGGCACTTCCATGGTGAAAAGTTTCGCCATGAACTGCGGATGGGTACGCGACAGGAATACCTGTGGACCACGTTGTTCGCGACGCACATCGTAAACATAAGCGCGGATACGATCGCCATAGCGGAATGCTTCACGCGGGATCAGTTCATCACGGCGAACCACGGCTTCACCGCGACCGAGATCAACAACCACGTTACCATATTCAACGCGCTTAACGGTACCGTTGATGATTTCACCCAGACGGTCTTTGAATTCGTCATACTGACGGTCACGCTCGGCTTCACGTACTTTCTGTACGATAACCTGCTTGGCGGACTGCGCAGCAATACGGCCGAAATCCATTGGCGGCAGCTGGTCAGCGAGGAAGTCGCCGATCTGTGCATCCGGATTACGTTCGCGGGCAGATTCCAATGCGATCTGTGTGGCGTAATCTTCAACAGTTTCAACAACTTCAAGAAGACGCTGCAGCTTGATTTCGCCGCTCTTCGAGTTGATGTCAGCGCGGATATTGGTTTCTAAGCCATAGCGGGAACGGGCAGCTTTCTGAATGGCATCGGCCATCGCTGCAATGACGATCTCGCGGTCAATGGATTTTTCCCGCGCAACCGCATCAGCGATCTGAAGAAGCTCTAGCCTGTTTGCACTGACTGCCATTGGTCTCTCCTTGGTGCAGCACCCGTTTTTGCTTTTGGGTGCGAAAGCTCTTTTTTGTTTTGTCGCATGAGCATGACAATCAAATGAAGCCACTTGATAATATAATGCTTAGTTGTCCGTATCGCTCTCCGGAGCACCGGCATTGCCGCCGTCCAGATTGATTTCATCACTCAGCTGATCGCCTGGAATGCGGCCTTCGCGCAGATCTTTATCTTTACGCAGCGCATCACGGATCAGATCATCGGTCAGGATCAGACGGGCATCAGCAATCAGATCAAAAGGAATAATGGTCTGTGCTTCAGCACCATAGGTGGCCTGATCAGCTTCGAGTGTGATTGATTCAGCTTCAACCTTGATGATGCGGCCACGGAATTTTTTGCGGCCTTCATGGATCAGCGAGGTCTCAAGTTTGGCAATATGACCCTGCCAGTTCGCAAAATCGGATTTGCGCACCATCGGACGGTCAATGCCGGGGGAAGAGATTTCAAGGTGATATTTGCCGTCAATCGGATCTTCCACATCGAGAACCGGTGACACTGTGCGGCTGACGATTTCACAATCTTCAACAGTCATGGTGCCGTCCGGACGCTCTGCCATAATCTGCAGTGTAAGACCGTTAAGGCCGGACAAACGAACGCGCACCAGACGGAAACCTGCAGCATTAATCGCAGGTTCGATCAGGGATGCCACTTTTGCATCAATACCCGTTTCACGGATAATGCGTGGTTCATCCTTAGTCGCATCAAGCGCTGTAATGATCTGTTCCTGTTGTGTCTGTTCGTTCACCCTGTATTCCTTAAAATACGTTTTATAGAAGGTTCGGCGGTATTTATCCGGTTTTTAGCTTTTACCAAACAAAAAAGAGCGGGACCGGCGGGACCCACTCTTGTTCTACCGACCAAGAATTTGAGGCAACTATACAGAAAAAACCTGCCTGTGACAAGTCTTGTCCTTATGCCTGTCATTTAACGTCTGATGAAGGTCAGATAGGCAGCCTGACGGCCTTCGCGGAAAGCTTTGGCTTCATAACGTGTGCCCGGCCATGCTTCATAAGGTGTGTGCCAGTCGGCTGCACTTTGTGCCTGCCATTCAAACTTACCGTGGTCATGGCAATGCTGCAGTGTCCAGTTGACATAGGTATCAATGTCGGACGCAAAGCGGAACAGTGCTCCCGGTTTCAGGACGCGTGCAAAACGGGTGAGATTTTTCTGGCTGACGAAACGACGCTTCCAGTGTTTCTTCTTCGGCCACGGATCCGGATAAAACAGATCAATACCGTCAAGTGAAGCATCCGGAAGCCAGTCCAGCACCAAAGTCGCATCGTCATCATAAAGACGCAGGTTCGGCAGCGGGTTGGCATCCTGTGCGCCCAGCATTTTCGCCATACCGTTGACGAAAGGCTCAACGCCGATAAAACCGGCTTCCGGTTTGCGGGTGGCTTCATGCACCAGATGCTCACCGCCGCCGAAACCGATTTCCATACGGACTTTCGAAACATCAGCCATAAACAATGTGCGCAGATCCTGCGGAGCAGGGCTCATGAGATCAAGTTTGAGCTGCGGCAGCAAATCTTCACGCAGAAAGCGCTGATGCGGACGCAAAGGCTTGCCGTTACGACGACCATAAAAGGCTTCCGTTGCACGTGAACCCCGTGTCTGTTGTTCAGAGGAATCTGCGGTCATGGCTTCATCCTTGAGGTCAACGTTGTGTTCAGTATCAGACATCGGGCGCGTTTCTTTATGGTTTAGATAATCGGAATGGGGAGAAAGAAGCATTTCCAGCAAGAGCGGGAACCGCTTTCAGCCGCTTTACACATAATCAGCGACGGAAAGTCTACTGATTTTTGTCATGCATTTAAAAAATCAGGGCACCATGAGAGAAACATGGTGCCCTGAAATCAAAAATATCGGAAATGAAATCAGACTTTAAGAGCGGATTTCAGTGCTTTGACCAGATCGGTTTTTTCCCATGAGAAAGAGCCGTCGCGACCGGCTTTACGGCCGAAATGGCCATAGGCTGCAGTCTTGGCATAGATCGGTTTGTTGAGATCAAGATGTTTGCGGATGCCGGTTGGTGACAAATCCATCACTTGACGCAGTGCCGTTTCTACATCGCTCTCGGCAACTTTGCCGGTGCCGTGCAGGTCAACATAGACGGAGAGCGGCTGGGCAACGCCGATCGCATAGGACAACTGAATGGTGCAGCGGTCTGCAAGACCGGCAGCAATCACATTCTTGGCCAGATAGCGTGCGGCATAGGCGGCTGAACGGTCAACCTTAGTGGTATCCTTGCCGGAGAATGCGCCGCCACCATGAGGGGCTGCACCGCCGTAAGTATCAACAATGATCTTACGTCCGGTCAGGCCGGCATCGCCATCCGGGCCGCCGATGACGAATTTACCGGTCGGATTGATGTACCAGTTGCAATTGGCTGCAACCGGCAGATCACCGAGGGCTTCACGGATGACCGGCTCAACAACCTGACGGACTTTGGCAGAATCCCAAGAAGCATCCAGATGCTGAGTCGACAGAACGATCTGGGTCACTTCTGCAGGTTTGCCGTCAGCATAGCGCACTGTGACCTGACTTTTGGCATCAGGGCCGAGCTTGCCGAAATCGCCTTCGCCTTTGTGGCGGGCAGCGGAGAGCAGCTCAAGAATTTTATGCGCGTAATAAATGGGCGCCGGCATCAGATCCGGTGTTTCGCGGCAGGCATAGCCAAACATAATGCCCTGATCGCCTGCGCCTTCTTCACCCTGACGGTCGGCAGCATTGTCAACGCCTTGCGCAATATCTGCGGATTGCGGGTGCAGCAGCACGTCAATTTTGACATTGCGCCAGTTGAAACCTTCCTGCTCATAGCCGATTTCGCGGATCGCCTTACGCGCAGCGGAACGGAAGCGGGAGGGGTTGATCTGCTTGTGGCCCTTGGCATCAAGCAGAATTTCACCGGCTTTGTCTTTTTTCAGGAATGTGTCCGGTACGCGAACTTCACCGGCAATCACCACGCGATTGGTGGTGGCAAGGGTTTCACAGGCAATACGCACTGACCACGGATCAACGCCAGTTTTGCGTGCTTCCTTATAAATCATGTCGACGATTTCATCTGAAATGCGGTCGCAAACCTTATCCGGATGACCTTCGGATACCGATTCACTGGTAAAAAGATACGAACTGCGTGACACGGGAAACCCCTCTTGAAAATCTGCGGATTATTGCGGGTTCCGCAGGAACAGTAGTTTGCAGCAACTGCACAGATTTTTCGCACAGAACCGCTGATGATTTGATCTGGCCGCTCACATACCGCTTCCGGACGCTTGGGAAAAGCCTCTTTGAAACGGATTATGTGCAAACACGCAGATAGTGATACCAGTTATAATTCGGCTGTATAATCAGCACGAAATGACGGGATATACAACTATCTGCATGTGTTTATGTGCGAATTTTGACGGTGCTTCAGGCAGATATTGTGATTTAATCTGCCTCGAAATGCTTAGTCATCGTCATTGGCGAGGGTTTTTACCAGATCGATAATTTTGCGGCGCACTTTTGGATCTGCAATTTTGGTGAAATAACGTGTTAGCTGTACGCCTTCGTTGGTGTGAAGGAAATCAACGACATAGGTTGCTTCATTCTCTTCAGCGAAACCATTATTCGGCTGACCGGACTGACCCGGCGCATTTTCAAAAAAGAACGCGACCGGTACACTTAAAATTGATGAGATTGCTTGCAGGCGGCTGGCACCGACGCGGTTGGTGCCTTTTTCATATTTCTGAATTTGTTGAAAGGTGATTCCGAGATTTTCGCCCAGTCGCTCCTGACTGAGGCCAAGCATGTTCCGTCGCAGCCTGATGCGGCTGCCCACATGAACATCAATGGGATTGGGTTTCTTCTTATTCTCGGTCATTCACAAATGCTCCTCGCTTATGCGAGCTTTCTTGATGAAAAATGCGGCGCTTAAATCAGCATATTTTTCGGAGATTTATAGGTTCATCTGAAATTTCATCAGTTTCAGATGTATAACATAACATCAAAAATATGATGTCAACCGAAACGCTGGGTACGGATACCCTGTAAACCACATGAAATTATCAGCGTGAAGAGCAGAATGAAAAAGAACTGGGTATCACCGGCGGGTTTCCCCCAGAAGGTTGCTGCCTTGGGTGGCAGGGGGGCATCAATGATTCCGATTTCATTAAGTTTCATCTGCGCACTGATTCGACCGTAGGAATCAGTAATTGCCGAAATGCCGTTATTGGCAGCGCGTAACAGGGGTAAGCCTTGCTCAACGGCACGTAATTGTGCTTGCCGGAAGTGCTGGTAAGGCCCCGGTGTGTTACCGTACCAGGCATCATTGGTAATGTTGATAATCGCATCCACGGCCTTGCCCTGATAGCCAAGTTCGGACGGAAAAATTGCTTCATAGCAAATCAGCGGCAGTAGCGTCAGTTTCGGACTGATATTCATGGAGTGACGCGCAGGAGCGGCTGTGAACCCGCCGGGCAATTCAATCACTTCCTGCATGCCTAGCGAGCGCAGCAGGCCTTCCAGCGGCAGATATTCACCAAAGGGGACAAGATGAACCTTGTCCGCGACTGTAGTAACTTGTCCCGCGGAATTGATTGCAAAAATACTGTTATAATAGGAAGAGAGCGCTTCACCTTCACCGCGCACAGCACCGGCCAGCAAAATTTGGTCAGGTTGCAAAGCTGCACCGATTGCACTTAAAGCCTCACCAACCTGCGGTAGTACATAGGGAACCGAGGTTTCTGGCCAGATAATCACATCCGGTAGAGGTTTGCCGCTGAGGGGCGTGCGGGTGCTGAGATTGAGGTGCTTATCAAAAATCTCGCGACGTAGCTGATTATCCCATTTAGCATCCTGCGGGATGGAGGCCTGTACGAGCCTGATAATTGGCGCATCGGCGGCGGGTTCACTCACAGCCTGTTGCAGGCGCCATGCGCCATAACCGGCATGAGCTACGAGCAAGACGATGGCGATTGTCAGGCCGCTGCGCCAGCCAAAGCGCTGCCATGCAGAGCCAAACAGCAAGGCAGGCATAGCAAAGATCACAACGGCCAGAATATTCATCCCGTAAAGGCCGGTAATCGTAACTGATTGCATCAGCAAAGGTGTCGGCATCAGCGCATAGCCAAGCGCATTCCATGGAAAGCCTGTGAGAATGAACGAGCGGATATATTCGCTCAAGCCCAGCATAATCGCCAGTACCAGAATGCGGATCAGGCCAGCGCCCCAGAAAATCCGTGCCATTGCGGTAGCGCAGGCGAAAAACAGCGCTAAAAATGCAGGAAGCCCGAGAATGGCGAGCGGCAATGCCCATGCGAAATTTTCCGCATCCACCAACAGCGCCATACCAATCCACCACAGCCCTGCAAGAAAATAGCCGAAACCAAACAGCCAGCCGGTGATGAAAGCCGGTCGCAGTCGTTTCCATCCGCTTGGCACACCGGTTTGCGCATCACGATCGATCAGCAATATCAGCAGCGGGAAACCGATAAATCCGGCAGGCAGGAAATCGAAAGGCGGTAAAGCCAATGTGACAACAGCACCGGCTAAAATAGTCAGCAATGCTTTACGCCAGCCGGTGAGGGAGGAAGTCAGGCGCTGGTAAAGGTTGCTCACGTTGCAGATCTCTCAATGGGAAAAGGCTTTTTATTATTTTATGAGCCGAAGATTAAGAAAAGCTGAGAGAGGAATAGAGAGATAAAAAAACACCGCCGTTTTGGGGAGGCGGTGTTTTAATAAGATACTGGAATATGAAGCTGTTTAGCTTTGGAAATAATCGCCGTTTCTTGGTGTTATGCGCACCTTATGGATGCGGCGGGAATCGGCTTCCAGCACTTCCAGCTCATAAGCGGGCAATACATCGACAATCGCACCGGTTTCCGGAATATGATCCAGCGCCGAGATCATCAGACCGCCAAGCGTATCCACATCTTCGCTGTCTTCGCCTTGCGTAAAGCCTGCGCCGATCAGTTTTTCCAGCTCTTCCAGCTCTGCACGGGCATCGACCGTGTAGGAGCCGTCCGGATTGCGGATCAGCGACAATTCTTCATCGTCATGTTCGTCTTCAATATCGCCGACAACCATTTCAACAATGTCTTCGAGCGAGACAAGGCCGTCTGTGCCGCCATATTCGTCGATCACCAGCGCCATCTGAATATGGCTCGCCTGCATGCGTGCCATCAGGCTGCTGGCCAGCATGGAAGACGGCACAAACAAAACCTTACGCATCAGGTTCAGTTCGCTGATCGGCGTGGTGAGATCAATTTTCGACAGATCATAGCGCTTGGCAGCGGCCGGCTGATCTTGTCCGTCAGGCTGTTGCCTGCTCATGCGGGTAATGTAGTTGAGAACATCGCGGATATGGATCATCCCGCGCGCATCATCGAGCGTCTCAACATAGACCGGCATACGGGAATGGCCGGAGGATTCAAACAATTCCAGCAGCTCACCGAGCGGTGTTGAATATTCAATGGCTTCAATATCCGCGCGGCTGATCATCACGTCATCAACGCGAAGTTCCCGCAGGCGCAAAATATTATTGAGCATTGCTTTTTCCTCTGCGGAAAAAGCCGTGTCACTGCCTGTTTCATCGGAAAGTGCATCCGTCAGTTCTTCACGGATCGAGCTGGTCTGGCGCGAGCGGAGAAACGGAAATAATCCGGCAAGAAGTGAGCGTTTTTCTGATCCTGTGGATCGCGCAGGACTCTGTCCCGTACTCTGTGCTTCAGGATCGTTCTGAGAAACGGTGTCGCCATTCGTAGCGCCCGTTGAGGAGTTTTGATTTATTTGATCAGCCATGGTCAATCGTTTTCATTGTCGGTCGAATGTACAGTATAAGGATCAGGTATGGCAAGAGCATGAAGAATCTCTCGTTCCAGCCCTTCCATTTCTTCGGCTTCTTCATCATCTTCGTGATCATAGCCAAGAAGATGCAGCAGGCCGTGCACAATCATGTGATGCAGGTGCTGATCAAAGCTTTTGTTTTCTTCAATTGCTTCGCGTTCAACAGTTTCGCGCGCAATAATAATATCACCGAGCATCGGTCCCGGCGCATCGCCCGGTGCAATATCAAAGGCAGGAAAAGACAGTACATTGGTGGCTTTGTCTTTGTTACGCCATTGTGCATTGATGGCTCGGATCGAGGCATCGTCGGTCAGCACAAGACTGAGTTCAGTCTCTTGCTGCGGCAGATCAAGCCGTTTCCAGACTGCATCGACACAGGATCGTGCAAGTGCTTCATAGGCTTCATTGTCGTTCCCCGAAGGGGTTTCCCAAAGAGAACTTTCAATGAGAGTATCAATTGTAATCATTTTTGTTTCGTGAACCGGTTGAACTGTTACAGCGGTTCCAGTTAAGACTGAATCGCTGTAACCACTGTAACTATTTGTTTTTACGCATTATCCATTGCCAAAACCGCTTCGCACTTTTGCTGGAAATGCTCTAAGACAACAGCCCGCCTGCAAAGAGACGGGCTGTTGTAAAATCAAGTTGTACGCTGAGAAGCTATTTAGGTTGCCGGTGGTGTATTTTCACCCTCAGCCACAATATGTTTTTGACGGCTGATTGTTCGTGCCGCACCACGCTTTTCATAGGCGCGGACAATGGCGGCAACCATCGGATGACGGACAACGTCCTTATCGTTGAAGCGTACTGTGACAATATTCTCAACGTCGCTCAGAATTTCCAGCGCTTCCACGAGGCCGGATTTCTGGCCAAGCGGCAGATCGATCTGGCTCGGATCGCCGGTTACGATCATACGTGATCCTTCACCCAAGCGGGTGAGGAACATTTTCATCTGCATGGATGTGGTATTCTGCGCTTCATCGAGAATGACCGCTGCATGTGCCAGTGTACGGCCGCGCATGAAGGCCAGAGGCGCAATTTCGATTACACCGGCAGCCAGTGCACGCTCCACTTTATCCGCAGGGATCATATCGTAAAGCGCATCATAGAGCGGACGCAGATAAGGATCGACCTTTTCTTTCATGTCGCCGGGCAGGAAGCCCAACCGTTCACCCGCTTCAACCGCCGGACGGGACAGTACAATTCTTTCCACCATGCCACGCTCCAGTAACATAGCAGCATGGGCAACAGCGAGATAGGTTTTACCGGTACCGGCAGGGCCGGTGCCGAAGACCAGTTCCGAGCGCTCCATCGCACGCATATAGGCATCCTGCGTCGGCGTGCGGGCAAAGATGGTCTTTTTGCGGGTGGATATTTGTGCAGCGGAAAGGCGGGTTTTAGCCTCCAGCGTTGGCAGGCTCATCTGATCATCACGCACCGGTGTTGCACCTGCTGCCATGCGCAGAGCGCCGTCCACATCAGATTTGCTCAAATCATGCCCTTTTTGCAAAAGCGAATAGAGGTGATCCAGTGCCATCCGCGCTTGTGCTGTGGCCGTTGCCTCACCGCGCAGGATCAGCTGATTGCCCTTGGAGCGGACATCGACGCCAAGCTTCTGCTCGATATAAGCTAGATTTTCATCAAACTGGCCGAACAGCGCACTCGCTAAGCGATTGCTGTCAAAATCGAGGACAATATGAGCCATATCGGAGGCGCCATCCTGTAAGGCGGCTGCAGAAGTGGCAGGGTTTTTCAGTTCTTTGCTAACCTGTTTGCCCGTGGTGACGTTCAACCGGCTCTCCTTGATTGCGGTTTGGCTGTAAATCTAAAAGGCGCTGATCCGCCGTGACACATCATATCTGACACGATTATGGTACAGATTAATGACACTGTCACGCAGAAAGCAAAGCCGGTAATTATATGACGTTATTAGAGCGCCGTGTGCCATGCTTGGCACACAAAGGTCGCTCTAACACTTTAAAGTTAGAGCATGATTTTACCTTAAACTGATCCAAGTTTAAGGAATTATGCTCTAACCAAGTTTTTCAGCCACAAGACTATTGGTACCGGTAGAAATCACACGCACGCGTATGATATCACCGACCTCGCCTTGCTCATTATCGATAATCACCGGAATGAGCCATGGAGAACGACCGATCATCTGTCCTTCAAAGCGCCCCGGCTTTTCGAGCAGAACATCCATTTCAGTGCCGACAAGGCTGTCTTGAAATGCATATTGCTGTTCGCTGAGCAGTGCCTGCAAACGTTGCAGACGTTCGTCTTTGACGGATTCCTCTACATGATCCGGCAGATCTGCACCCGGTGTACCCGGACGGGAGGAATATTTGAACGAATAGGCCTGTGCATAGCGCACGCTGCGTACCAGTCGCATTGTGTCTTCAAAGTCTTCATCTGTTTCACCGGGAAAACCGACAATGAAGTCGCCGGACAGTGCCATATCCGGACGCACAGCGCGGATACGCTCGATCAGGCGGATATAATCTTCGCCCTTATGTTTGCGGTTCATCGCTTTGAGAATACGATCAGAACCGGCCTGTACCGGCAGATGCAGATATGGCATCAGAATATCGAGATCGCGATGGGCATTGATCAGCGTATCATCCATATCGCGCGGATGGCTGGTAGTATAGCGCAGACGCGCAATGCCCGGAATTTCTGCCAAGCGATAGAGCAGTTCACCAAGGCCCCATTCGCGGCCGTCATCACCAGCACCATGCCAGCCGTTGACATTCTGTCCTAGCAGGGTCAGTTCACGCACACCGGCCTGAACCAGCTTGGTCGCTTCATTGACGATCTGAGCAACAGAACGGGATACTTCGGAGCCACGTGTATATGGCACCACGCAGAAGGTGCAGAATTTATCGCAGCCTTCCTGCACGGTCAGAAATGCGGAGACACCACGCTTGCGTACTTGCTCACGGCTGGCTGCAGGCAGATGTTCGAATTTGTCTTCAACTGCATATTCCGTATCGACAACCTGACGACCTTCACGCACCTGCGCCAATGCCTGTGGCAAACGGTGATAGGTCTGCGGGCCGACCACGAGATCAACGGTCGGTGAACGGCGTAAAATTTCATCGCCTTCGGCCTGCGCCACACAACCGGCAACACCAATAATCAGATCTTTGCCGTCAGCTTGGCGCTTATTCTTCATATTGCGCAGGCGACCCAGCGCGGAATAAAGTTTTTCGGAAGCCTTTTCACGGATGTGGCAGGTATTAATCAGCACCATATCCGCATCATCAGCACTGTCGGTTGTGACATAGCCTTCTGCGGCCAGACTGTCGGCCATGCGCTGACTGTCATAGACATTCATCTGACAGCCATAGGTTTTGACAAAAACCTTGCGGCTATTGGCCAGATTATTACCGGAGGCAGTGACGCTACGTTCTGCGTCAGAGGCCTGATGCTGGGAGTGGGGTGCTGTTTGATCCTTCATGAGGCGGCTTTTAACGCTTTTCGCCGGTAATGAGAAGGGGACAGATGCGCACAAACCCGCCTGAAAGCGCAGATTGGGGGGATAGCTATCTTGACAAAGGGGTCAGTCGAAAATTTCATCCGGATAAGCACCCCAGATGAGTGCTTGCTTGATCCATCCACGTGTGCCCTGAGTTTCAACTTCACACCATTGGCCTGTGCATTCACGGATATTGCCGATCACACCGGCTTCCGCTTTGGCAACAATGCGGGAGGTGTCGCTGTCACTGGAATAGAGATTGATCAGATTTTCTGATTTGCCGCGCTCCCACGGTGCAATAATGGCAGTGCGCTTGCCGGCGAGCAGAGACTGATAGACCCAGCCTTCGGTGCCATCAACATCACGGATACGGCGCCAGTTGTCATATTCCTGAATGATTTCAACAGGTAGGCCGGATCGGGTATAAAGCCATGAAACGGCATAATCACGGCCGGGGCCGACACGAATATTCACGCGGGCAGGTTTGAGACTGACAAAGCGTGGAATCGGCAACCCGCTTGGCCCCAGATTGGCTGAAGATTTGGCAATTTTATCACTGGGAGGTGCTTCTTCGCCGGAAGGGCCTTCTTCTGCGGATGAGGCCTCACCTTCGTTTGAGGTGTCTTGTGCATGTGCCGGATGCCAGCCGGATAATGACGGCAGCATAAGCAGACAAGAAAACAGGCCAACGGCCAGTAACAGGTGTAATCCTGATTTTTCTGTTTTACGCATATGCAGTTTCATTCGCAGTCCTGACCGGCTTATATTCTGGTATAGTCATTTCACCGGTTTGCAAGATTGGTCTGCAAGATCAATATGACGTTAGCAGACCTGAACCGGCGCTTTTTCTTTGTCTTTGTTCGTTTGCCTTGCTAGACAGGTGATGAACCATGACAATGCCGCACTCTGCACCTTCTTGGTTAAGGAGGTCTCAACGCGACACATCAAAGGGGTAGAAATGTCGGGCAAAAAGAAACCATTGGTCGTCATTACCCGGAAATTACCGGATCCTGTTGAAACGCGCATGCGTGAGTTGTTTGATGCGCGCCTGAATATTGATGACCATAAAATGTCGCGTGAGGAACTGGCTGCAGCCATGCGCGAGGCTGATGTGCTGGTGCCGACGATTCGCGATGTGATTGATGCGGAGCTGATTGAGCAGGCCGGTTCAAATCTGAAACTGATCGCTAATTTTGGTAATGGTGTGGACAATGTGGATGTGACCGCGGCTGCCAAGCGCGGTATCTCTGTCACCAACACCCCGAATGTTCTCACCGAAGATACTGCCGATATGGCAATGGGGCTGATTCTCTCTGTGCCGCGCCGTCTGGTGCAGGGGGCGAATGTTTTCTCCACCTCCGGCGAATGGCCGGGCTGGTCACCGACATGGATGCTGGGGCGGCGTATCTGGGGCAAACGCCTTGGTATTGTTGGCATGGGACGCATCGGCACTGCTGTTGCACGCCGCGCCAAGGCTTTCGGCCTCGCTATCCATTATCACAACCGCAAGCGGGTTCATGCGGCGGTTGAGGAAGAACTGGAAGCGACCTATTGGGACAGTCTCGATCAGATGCTGGCGCGGATGGATATTATTTCCGTCAATTGCCCTTCGACACCGGCAACGTTTCACTTGCTGTCAGCACGACGTATCGAGCTGATGCAACCCAGTGCTTATCTGGTGAACACATCCCGTGGTGAGATTGTCGATGAAAATGCGCTGATCAGTCAGATAGAACAGGGTAAGCTGGCCGGAGCCGGTCTTGATGTGTTTGAGCAGCATCCGGCGGTTGATCCGCGTCTTTTGAAGCTGGCTTCAGAAGGCAAAGTGGTAATGCTGCCGCATATGGGCTCGGCCACGCTGGAAGGGCGTATTGATATGGGCGATAAAGTGATCGTCAATATCCGCGCTTTCTGGGATGGTCACCGCACACCGGACCGCGTATTGCCGCCAAAGGTTTAATTCATGATCCTTCGCCGTTGCGGATCGTTGCGCGGCGAAGGTCAGAAACCTATCACGACTGTTGTAAGGCTTCAAAACCGGCGATGAGTGCATCCAGCCCGTAGTCGAAGCTGCGTTCTGCTTCATCATCATCAAAATGATCTAAAATTTTCAAAAGAAAATCTGATGCCCCTTCTGCAGATGGGGTCGTTGCTTCCTGCCGCTCCTGTGCATCTTCCTGAGCGGATTGCTGTTCCAGTACAGAGCCCACGGTATAATGTCCGATGACTGAGAGTGCCCTGACGGCATTTTCAGCGCTGAAGCCTGCCTGACACAGGAAGCGGATTTGTGCTTCCGCCGTTGCGAAATGTGGCGCAGACGGGCGCGTCCCTGCATGGATACGGGCACCGTCACGATAACTCAGCAAGGCTTTGCGAAAACTGCGGCCGTTATTTCTCAGAAAATGGCGCCAGTCTTCTCCCTCAAGCGGCAGAGAATGACTGTGATTTTCGTTCAGCATTGCTTCGGCTAAAGCATCCAGCAACACCCGTTTATTGCGGAAATGCCAATAAAGTGCTGGCTGTTGTACATGCAGCCGCTCTGCAAGTTTTCGCGTTGTCAGCCCGTCAGCACCAACTTCATTAAGCAGATCCAGTGCGGCACGAATAACCGATTGCCGGTCAAGTTTCGTCATCAAAGTCCCTTTCGCAGGCTTGACAATTTATCACAGATAAATTTTATGTCTATTTCCTTATCGATGATAAATTATTATGGAGCCATGCAGGTGAAAGCACGGATGAATAAATCTCTTGCTGTTGTTCTCAGCGTTATTACGCTGGATGCAATGGGGCTTGGGCTTGTCATGCCGGTGCTACCGGAACTGCTGCGCGGGCTTGTGCCGGATGGACAAGTAACAGGACATTATGGTGTGTTACTGGCCGCTTATGCTCTGATGCAGGTGGTGTTTGCTCCCTTTCTTGGCAGGCTTTCAGATCGCTATGGCCGTCGTCCGGTGTTGATTGTATCGCTGGCCGGTGCTGCTGTAGATTATGCTATTATGGCGGCAGCGCCTGTGCTTTGGGTGATTTATATCGGTCGTATGATCGCCGGTATTACTGGAGCAACAGGCGCAGTAGCGGCATCAGCTATTGCTGATACAATACCGTCAAACCAAAGGGCGCGCTGGTTCGGTTATATGGGAGCTTGTTACGGTGCCGGTATGATTGCGGGGCCAGCGATCGGCGGACTGGCAGGTGGCTTTTCTGTTCATGCACCTTTTATCGCAGCTGCGGTATTGAACGGGGGCAGTTTTTTGCTGGCCTGCCTGTTTCTTAAAGAGACCCGTAATGCATCAGCAGAGCCGGAAAATACAAGCGCATTGATTTTCCGCAAGCTGTTGTTACCGGGCAGTTTACTGAAAGGTGTGACAGCGCTTGCACTGGTGTTTTTCATTATCCAGCTGGTGGGACAGCTCCCTGCAACGCTGTGGGTGATTTATACGGAAGATCGTTTTGCGTGGGATACAACCATGGTTGGTTTTTCGCTGGCGGCTTTCGGTGCGGTGCACGCGATTTTTCAGGCTTTCATTCCGGGTCCGCTGTCCGCCCGTTTTGGTGAGCATCGCACATTGATCATAGGCATGGTTGCTGATGCCTGCGGTTTTCTGGCACTGGCATTGATCACACGAAGCTGGATGGTACTGCCGGTTCTTTTGCTGCTGGCAACCGGTGGCGTGGGAATGCCCGCATTACAGGCGATGCTATCAGGATCAGTCGGAGAGAATGAGCAGGGAAGTTTGCAGGGTACTCTGACCAGCCTGACCAATCTGAGTTCGATTATCGGGCCGCTCGGTTTCTCGGCTTTCTATACACTCACCGCAGCCTCGTGGAATGGTTGGGTGTGGATAGCCGGTGCAGGGCTGTATCTTATCAGCTTTGCAATTCTGCGCCGGTCTTTATGCCGGTTTTCATGAGTGTGCCACAGCAACGGAAATTGCTGTGGCACAAAAGGAGATTTATGGACGACGGAAATGCGATGGCAGATCGTAAAGATAAGCGATCCGCTCAATCGCTTCACGCAAAGGCTCATAGGCCACAGTCATAGTATGACCATTGGCATGGATCATCATGTCTGGGCTGGCCATAATCGCCACATGACCGGGCCAGAACACCAGATCGCCGCGCTGCAGATTGGCATAATTCTCACCGGCATCCAGTATTTCGCCCAGATGAGCACCTTGCATATCGGAATCACGCAACACATTGCGCCCTGCATCAAGCATGGCAAGCTGCACCAGACCGGAACAGTCAATACCGAAGCCGGACGTACCGCCCCACAGATAAGGGGTATTGATCAGACTTTCCGCTGTGGTGACATAATCGGCAACAGTCTCGTCAATAGCACGCAGATGCTTGGCAAAAATCGCAGTGCCGTCCGGCAGCATTCCGTAGCGGCTGCCGCGGTTGTCAACGAATTCGGTAATTTCTACCACTGAGCCGAGAGACAGGGCGGTGGTGTGACGGAAGCGCAGATCAGCGCCGGAATAGATGAATGTGCGCGGCACACAAATGCGGTGGGTCGGTGCATTGCCGGTGTCAGCCAGTTCTGTATCCGGCAGATAGCCGACATAACCGTCTCGCAGAGCCTGCACCCAGCTCCAGCCATTGGCCTGTTCAAACACCGTGACTTCATCACCGTAGAGAATCTGACTTTGCGGGCCGCTGGCTTGCTCAGGTTTGCTGCGCAGATCACTGACAGGAACAATAACACGTTTGCGCTTGCCTTCAGTGAAGGCAGCGGCATCGACTTTGCCGCTTAAAGCGCTATCGGCCAGATCGGGACGATAGGCATGGAGACGGCGGTCAAGCTGGGTCATAAAGGCAATTCCCTGGATTTTGCAATAACGCGGTCGCCCAGTCTTTCAACATAGAGCGCACCGCTGACAGTTCGTTTGATCAGGACATTACGCAGATCCTGCGGGTCGCGATGGCGGCTGACCAGCCCCATCGTTCCCATCGTATCCAGCGCACGGGTAATAACAGGTTTTGTCACACCAAGACGTGCAGCCAGCGCACGCACTGTATGGGGTGGTGTTTCTAGATAGATTGTCAGCAGAATGGCCATCTGCCGCCATGTCAGATCATGGGTTTCGTCGCGTACCTGTGACAGGGACACGGTTTGTAACAGCGTCAGTGCCTGTAGTGGTTTTAACTCGACAGCCATGAATACCGCTCATTATCTAAGATAAAGGCCTGCCCGTAATGTACGGGCAGGCTGTTTGGCTTATAGAACCGCTTTTAAGCGGAGCCTGCAAGAGGCACAGAGCATTTCCAGCAAAAGTGGCAACCGGTTTTGCGTTCGGAAATGCGTGAAATAAAGATAGAGCGGTTCAAATGATTCAATATGAACTGTAACCGCTCTATGCATAACGCTGTTTGATAACCTGATAAAGGGCGCGGATACCCTGTGCCGCACCGCCGACTGTGGCCGCGGATTTCTCAACCGGTGTCCAGCCGTAAATATCGAAGTGTCCCCAGACCTTGGCATTTTTGACAAAGCGCGAGAGGAACAGCGCTGCGGTAACAGAACCGGCAAAACCGTCGGTGGTTACATTGTTGGTATCGGCAACTTTGGAAGCGAGCTTGGCTTCATAAGGTGCCCAGAGCGGCATGCGCCAGAGCGGATCAGACTGCGCTGCAGCCTGCTCGGCCACTTTCGCAGCAAAGGCTTCATCATGGCTGTAGAATGGCGGCAAATCAGGTCCCAGTGCTACGCGGGCAGCACCGGTGAGGGTTGCCATATCGATGATGAGATCCGGATTTTCTTCATCGGCGAGGGTCAGCGCATCGGCGAGAACCAGACGACCTTCCGCATCGGTATTGCCGATTTCAACAGTCTGTCCTTGACGAGAGGTCAGAATATCACTCGGGCGGAATGCGTTACCGGAAATGGAATTTTCCACCGCAGGGATCAGCACCCGCAGGCGTACCGGCAGCTTGGCATCCATGATCATGCGGGCAAGGCCAAGCACATTGGCGGCACCGCCCATATCTTTTTTCATGAGCAGCATGCCGCTGGCAGCTTTGATGTCGAGACCGCCGGTATCAAAGCATACGCCTTTACCAACCAGCGTGACTTTCGGATCGCTGTCCTTGCCCCAGGTGAAATCAATCAGGCGCGGAGCAGTGTCGCTGGCACGACCGACAGCATGGATCATCGGGAAGTTTTGTTTCAGCAGATCATCGCCGATAACCGCCGTAAATTTCGCACCATAGGCATCTGCGAGGTTACGGGCTGCCAGTTCCAGTGCATCCGGCCCCATGTCGCTGGTCGGTGTATTGATCAGATCGCGGGTCATGGCGCTGGCATCGGCCAGACGGCGGGTTTCAGCCAGATCAGACAGGCCGGAAATATAGAGCGAAACGCTGTTCTGATCTTCTGCGGAAGCATCTTTTTTATAGCGGTTGAACTGGTAGCCGCCGAGCAAAAAGCTGACCGCGAATAATTCAGCATGGTCTGCTTTGCCTTCGATATGCCAGTTGCCGGCAGGTAGCAAACGGGCAAGCTTGCCGCCAATCAGACGGCCTTCACCGCTTTTGTCTTTGTCGGCCGGTTCAATGCCGAATAATGCACCGCTGATCTGTCCCTGTTCATTGGCCAGTGTCAGCAATTGTCCTGCTTTGCCTTTATAAGCATTGGCTTTTGCCCAGTTGAGGACAGTTTGCGGGAACTGACCATTCGCCAGTGTCTCCGGTGTTACCAGCCATATCGGGCGGCTGTCGGCAGCCTGCTGATCCAGAAGGGCGGCGCGGTTCGCAGATAAAGGGAGGGAGGTCATTGTAAATTCCGTTTTTATTTTCGGGAGAGCGGCATGAGTCGCTGATACAGTCCTCATAATTAACTCTCTATTAGGGTTAATGGAATATTGATTTTCATTATATTCCGGTGAAGCTGCATCAATTCATCAGCCTGATTGACAGCTCTGTCGCCTCTTAATTTTGATGGAGAAAGTCTGATGCAGCATTCTGTGACAGGTTCTGAAAAATCGGACAATACACGCAATGGCTTGCATCAGAAAGCAGGCGGATATCTGACCAAAAGTTTGAAACTGACTTCCGCACTGGTTCTGACCGGACTGGTGCTTGCCGGTTGTACAGCCGTTGATCGCACCACAACCGGATCGGTTAATAAAAGCACCGGCACCAAAGCCGAGCGCTCCATTGAACAGATGAATGCACAACAGCTGGCACAAGCCGCACAGAGCTATGGCGCGCATTATCAGAAAAATCCGACCAGCAAAGTGGCCGCACTTAATTATGCTACAGTTCTGAGCATGGCAGGTCGTAATGACCAGTCGCTGGCTGTGATGCGGGCAATCGCCATTCAGTTACCGAAGGATAAGCAGGTTCTGGCAGCTTATGGTAAGGCTTTGGCCGGAGCAGGCGAGTTGGATGCGGCGCTGGATGCCGTACGCCGTGCACAAACACCGGATTATCCGGACTGGCGTTTGCTGTCGGCCGAAGGTGCCATTCTTGATCAGCAGGGTAATTCAGCGGCTGCGCGTACAATTTATCAGAAAGCTTTGCAGATCAAACCGGGTGAAGCTTCGATCCTGTCCAATATGGCTATGTCTTATGTCTTGAGCGGTGATCTGCCAACAGCGGAGAAATATCTGCGTCAGGCAAGTGTTGCGAATGGCAGTGACAGCCGTGTTCGTCAAAATCTGGCGCTGGTCGTCGGGCTTCAGGGGCGTTTTCAGGAGGCAGAAACCATTGCTTCGCGTGAGTTGTCACCGGAGCAGGCAAAAGCCAATACAGATTATCTGCGCTCAATGCTCGCAAAACAGGGCGTTAAAAAGCAGGCATAAAAGCTGCAAATTTTATCAATAAAAACGCCTGCCTGAAGAGATCATTCAGGCAGGCGTTTTTGTTTTAGATGATCTGATTTTAAAGCTGCTCTAGAGCATTTTACCGTCAAGTTGGATCAAGTTGACGTCGTAATAATGCGACAAACTAAAGAAACTAGAGCGAGCGCCATGGCCCAATCTGAACGTAAACCGCACTAGTTTCCGGCGATACCACCCGCACCAAAAATCTGGATCATGGCAGGTCCGAGAATAACCATGAACAAGACCGGCAGGAAGAATACGATCATCGGAACAGTGAGTTTCGGCGGCAACCCCGCAGCTTTTTTTTCAGCGGCCAGCAAGCGCATATCACGACTTTCCTGCGAGAGTGTACGCATGGCTGTGGCAACCGGTGTACCATAACGCTCAGCCTGTATAAGCGCCTGCGTCATGGCTTTAATCGCTTCCATACCGGTACGGTTGGCGAGGTTTTCATAGGCTTGACGGCGCTCCGGTAAAAAAGCCAGTTCCGCATTGGTCAGCATCAGTTCTTCCGCCAGATCGACAGACTGGACACCGATTTCATCGGCAACACGACGGAAAGCTGCTTCCGTGGACATACCGGATTCTACGCAGATCAGCATCAGATCCAGCGCATCCGGCCAAGCCAGTGTAATGGACTCACGACGTTTTGCGGCAATATTACTGACATAAAGATTGGGCGCATAAAAACCGGCATAGGCGGCAAGAATACAGACGAAAAAACGGACAAATGTTGATTGCTGCGCCAATATTCCCAAGCCGAAGATCATGAAGATTGCCAGCGCCAGAAATGCAAAGGGCAGGATAAAACGCATAAACAGAAAGATATTCAGCGGGTTTTGTCCACGAAAACCGGCTTGGCGCAGCGATGCAACTGTCTTGTCATCAGCTAAAGCACGCCGCAAATCCAGCTTCTCAACAAAATCACGGATACCGGCTTTTTGTTGATGGCGCAGGCTGATGCCGCGCTCTTTGTCATTGGCAATGCGGGCTCTTTCACGCGCGCGAATAGCCTCGCGTTCAAGGGCTACAGATTTCATCCGGCTTTTCAGCGGATTGCGTTGAAAGTACGGGAGCAGCAGAGTCATCACAGTTGCGAACATCGCAAACATGACAAAAATGCTGATCAGTGTTTGTCGTTGAAACAGAGTGGTTTCGATAAAATTCTGCATAGCCATCTCCGCTTACATTTTGAAGTTAATCATGGTTTTCATCACGAAAATTCCGAGCGAATACATGATGACTGAGATGACCAGCAAAACATTGCCGGGAAATGTCGTGAATAACAGGCCGATATATCCAGGATTCATAAAGGAAATCACTGTGGCTACGAAGAATGGGAGGGAGCCGATAATTGCAGCAGATGCTTTCGCTTCCTGAGACATGGCTTGCACCTTGGCAGCCATTTTCTTGCGGTCGCGTAAAACCCGCGACAGGTTGCCGAGAGCCTCAGAAAGATTGCCACCGGCCTGTGATTGAATTTGGATCACAATTGCAAAAAAATTGGTTTCCGGACAAGGCATGTTTTCCGGCATTTTGGCCACGGCTTCCGGTATCGTCAGCCCCATTTGCTGGGCTTCGATAATCCGGCGGAACTCTTCTTTGACCGGAGAAGGGGCATCATTAGCGAGCAGACGCAGACTGTCATTTAATGGCAGGCCGGAACGTAATGAACGCGTGATGACATCCAAAGCATTGGGAAAATCATTCAGGAAGGCTTTCATGCGTTTTTTACGTAAATGCAAAATGATCCAGCGCGGAACGCCGAAAAAACCAATCAGAGCGATGACCGGTGACAGCAACAGAGGTACACCAGCCATAAGACCCAACAGAAAACAGATAAAAGCACTGGCTGTACTGATGAGATAAAACTGACGGATAGTCCAGCTTAACCCTGCCTGTGCCAGCAAGGTACGCAGAGGCGGATTTTTCTGATTTTTGGTTTGCTTTTTATTGCGGCGATCCAGTTCGTCCAGATTTTCCTGCAAGGTCCGGCGCCGCTTTTGTGCCTCACTGGCTTTTTCGCGCTCCGAACGCATTACTGCACGGCTGGTTGTCGTTTTTTTGATGGCGTCGAGCCGTTTTTGTCCGGTTTTTTCCGCAGTGATCCGGTCAAAAAAAATGACATAGAGCAGGGCACCGACAGCGATTGCTGCCAGAACAACAAACAGAATTGTTGCACCGTTCATAAAAGTGCCCTTTCAGTATCAGGCAGGATGGTGTGCCTGTGTTGTGGTTTCAGGTCAGATTTGATGGCTGCCAGCCACTTCCATCGTGTCCAGAATGGTCGAGAGACGCTGATCTTCATTGTAATAGCGTGCCCGTTCCCAGAAAGCGGGGCGGGCAATGCCGGTCGAGACATGGCGGCCGATAATATTGCCGTTTATATCCTCGCCCATCATTTCAAAATTGATCAGATCCTGTGTGATGATGACATCACCTTCCATACCAATAACTTCAGTAATATGGGTGATACGGCGTGTACCATCACGAAGACGAGTTGCCTGAATAATGACATCAACAGAGCCGACAATAATTTCACGCACCGTACGCTGCGGCAGCGTATAACCGCCCATGGCAATCATGGCTTCCATACGGTTCAGACATTCACGCGGGCTGTTGGAGTGGATCGTGCCCATTGAGCCGTCGTGACCGGTATTCATGGCCTGAAGCAGATCGAAAACTTCAGGACCACGGACTTCACCAACGATAATACGTTCAGGGCGCATACGCAGACAGTTTTTGACCAGATCGCGCATGGTGATCTCGCCTTCACCTTCCAGATTGGGCGGGCGTGTTTCAAGGCGCACGACATGGGGCTGCTGAAGCTGCAATTCTGCCGAGTCTTCGCACGTGATGATGCGTTCGGTGGAATCAATATAACGTGTCAGACAGTTCAGCAGCGTGGTTTTACCGGAACCGGTACCACCAGAAATAATAATGTTACAACGTACACGGCCGATAATCTGCAGCAGTTCTGCACCCAGTTGTGAAATACTGCCGAAGCGTACCAACTGATCAAGGGTCAGCTTGTCTTTTTTAAATTTACGGATTGTCAGCGCTGTGCCGTCAATTGCCAGTGGCGAGGTAATGACGTTCACACGGGAACCGTCCGGCAGACGCGCATCACAAATCGGACTGGATTCATCCACGCGGCGGCCGACCTGAGAAACGATGCGCTGACAGATATTCAGCAATTGCTGATTATCACGGAAACGCACATTGGTTTCCTGCACACGACCATTCACTTCAATATAGGTTTTGCGTGCGCTGTTGACCATAATATCGGCAATGTCGTCGCGTGCCAGCAGCGGCTCTAACGGACCATAGCCCAGCACATCGTTACAAATATCGTCGAGCAGTTCTTCCTGCTCGGCAATCGACATAACAAAGTTCTTGATTGAGATAATATCATTGACGATTTCACGGATATCATCACGGGCGGCTTCCGCATCCATGCGTGATAATTGTGACAGGTCGATCGTATCAATCAGTGCTGCAAAGATCTGGGATTTTGTATCGTAATAGGCCTGTGATTTCTCACGGGCAACCGGAGCAGCAACGGGTTTTGTTGTCGTTTCACCTGACGTTGATGCTGATGGTGATTGTGACAATGGTGTAGATACAGTGCTCTGTGAACTGCCAGCTGTTTGACTGGCAATAGGTTTTATCGTGGTGGCGGGGGTGCTTGCGCCTCTTTTTCCGAACATGGCTGCTCTCTATCCTTGTCCGTTAAGCGGAAGGTTTACGCTTCAGTTTGCTGAGAAGGCCTGTCAGAGGGCTTGATTTTTTAGCCTCATCCGGCACGTCCTGTTTTCCGAGCAGCTCACGGGCGATCTCGGTAATTTTTTGCGATATTTTATGGTTCGGGTCGGCTTCCCCGAGCATATGTGCATTATTGGCAGCAGTACCGAAAAATTGCGGATCGAATTCAATCACTGCCAACGGTTTGATATTGAGCGGTGAACAAAACTCTGCGATTGAAATTTCAGGGCGCTTCGGTACACCTGTCTGATTGAGAATGAGATGCGCAGGCCGGTCATTCGGGCGCAGCAGGATCAGTGTATCCAGTAAATTTTTGGTGTTGCGCAGACATGCAAGCTCAGGCGTGGCGACGATGATAATCTCATCCGCCTGCATCAGAGTTGTCCGTGTCCAGCTATTCCAGCTATGCGGCATGTCAAGCACCAGCAGCTGCGTGGTGCGCAAGGCAGATTCTATGACAGAAACAAAGGAGTCTGCTTCAAAATCATAAGTTTTTTCGAGCGTTGACGGTGCTGCGAGCAAAGACAAATGTTCTGAACTCTCGGCCAGCAGGCGGTCGAGATAGACTTCATCCACACGTTCCGGTGCATAGACCGCATCAGCAATTCCCAGCGTCGGATCCTGATCAAAGTTGATATTCACTGTACCGAAAGGCAGATCCATATCTGCCAGTACAACCTCGTGTTTGAACTGATTGGCAAGGCTCCAGCTGATATTATGGGCAAGTGTGGATGAACCGGTGCCGCCTTTAGCGCCGATAACGGCGATACTTCTGCCGGAAGGTGCGGTAGACGGGTCTGCAAATAAGGTATCCAGCACGGAAATGACTTCGGACAGGCTGGCCGGAGACACCAGATAGTCTGAAACACCATTGCGGATCAGTTCCCGGTAAAGCCGGACTTCATTGCTGCGCCCGATAATCAGTACACGTGTACCGCTGTCACAGACCTCAGCAAGACGGGTAATATCAGCAAGCAACTGCTCTGGTCCGGCCGCACTTTCAAGAATAATCAGATGTGGTGTGGAACTACTGTGATAGGCCTCAAGTGCCGTATTGATGCCGCCGGAGCGGATTTGCCAGCGCGTGCGCGTCAGACGGCGATCCTGCGAACAGGCCTGAAGTACGGACAGACCGGCATCTGTTTCACAGAAAGCATCAATATTCAGACGCGGTAGCGGACGAATATCGCGTATATTCGTGTTGCCGTCCTGAAACATATCTGTTGATGTGATGCTATTTTCCACGATCACGACCTTTATTGAAGTTGCATGTCCTGTTTGCAAACATTGGCTGCAAACAGGATTATTTTCTTAAATTCCGCCGATTATTATCTTCTAGGAGTATAATCCACGATCTGGCTACGGTTTTCTGCCCAGACTTTTGACAAGCTTGGTGAAACATTGTCATAGCCGTTGTCAGGGCTGTCTTTTTTCATTCCGCTCAGAACGCGGTCATTGCGTGTACCATTCAATGGTGCAGTGGCGCGCGGACCAAGGAAATCTGCCGGATTTGCAACTTGTGCGGCTAAGTTTGCCTGTGTGGCGCAGCCGAAATTTGCGTAATGTTTGTTCTCAGAAGTATCCAGCATGTCATCCGGCCAGCGCCCGCAAGGACCCGTGCCTGCTGTCATGGCATAATAACTGATGCGAACCGGAGCAGACACTTCCGGATTATTCACCTGATAGCTTTGGGTGGTAATATTGCTGGCAAGCACGCCGCCTTGTCGCAGAACTTTAGCAATATCCATGCTGATGCGATAAGCGGCCGACTGATTGGCGCTGCCTTCCGGCAGCAGGATAAAGACCATACCAGAACCCTGGCGGCGATAGCCGTCAACGGCATTTTGCACAATGCTGCGTTGTGTAAGGCTTAGTTTCTGATCGTTCCGGCTGACAGGAATATCTGCAGTTTTCTCGCGTTCCTGAATGGTGATCGGATGGTTGGTACGATAATCATCCGGTATAGCGCCAACGGTGACATGATGTGTATTCGCACAGCCTGTCAGTGCCAGAGTGATGAACAGGCTGCCGCTGATGAGCATTGTCCGTGAAGGCTGAAAGTGAATTTTCTTCATAATGCTGCCTGCCCCTCTTATTTATAAATGAAGCCGACAACGCCGTTATAGCGGCCATTGGGCAGGTTGGTTTTTGCGCTGCCATAAACGCGGTTGACCTTGCCGAGTACAAAACCGGCCGCATCACTTGGCGGTGCCAGATTATCGTCAGGACGGGCCAGATCGGTTCGTGCTGTTGAGCGCACCAGATAAGGTGTTACAATCACAACCAGCTCCGTTTCATTGCGCTGGAATTCACGGCTACGGAACAGAGTGCCGAGAACCGGAATTTTGGACAGACCCGGGGTGCCATTGATGGATTGGCGGGTTTCATCCCGGATCAGGCCACCGATCATCATGGAACCGCCGGATGGTATTTCAACTGTGGTATCTGCAATACGTTTGCGCAGAGAGATAATGTTCGGACTGAACTGACCGGTATTTTGTGTTGCAGAACCTTCATTTGTTGGTTCAGAGACAGAGGTGCGGACTTTGAGCGATATACGGCCTGGTCCCAGCACGGTCGGCATAAATTCCAGCCCGATCCCATACTCAATCTTGGCCAGCGTATTTGTACGCTTTCCGTCGTCGTCATAATCAACACTATCAAGAACGTTATATTCACCACCGACTTTAAATGCCGCTTTTTCACCCGAAATTGCAGTCAGTGTCGGTTCTGCGAGGGTTTTCATGGCACCTGCAGTTTCCATCGCTTGCAGGTAGCCACGGAAATTACTGGTACGAATACCGAGTACATTATTTGCATTTTCCGAAACAACACCGGGCAAATTGCCTGCAATACCGCTGAAGGTCACGCCATTGGTCGTGGCGCTGCCGACCATATTCACACCAAGCTGCTTCATCACAGTGCGGCTGACTTCAGCGACAGTGACTTTCAGCGTAACCTGATCTTCACCGGTAATGGTAATCAGGTTAATGATTTTACTGGCTTGGCGGCGTTCCTGATTAAATCCGTTGGAAATCGTAATATTATTACCTTCGCCAGATGATGAATTGGAGTTGTTATTATACTGACCTGTAGTTGCTTCACCGCCGGAAACCAGCAAGTCAGCAAGCTTTGCAGCCTGAGCGGCATCTTGCGGTGTCTGAACAGTACCGGTTAGTACGATATTGTCATTGATGAGTTCAATTTTGATATCAGAGCCCGGAATATATTTGCGCAAAGACGTGGCAAGACTGCTGACATCGCGCTCGATCTTCAGATCAAGACTGGCGATTTGTTCACCGTCCTTGCCAAAAATAATAATATTGGTTTGACCTACGGCTTTACCGAACAGGTAAATACGGCGCGCGGTACGCGTAACGGCGTCGGCCGTCGCAGGGTTTGCAACCAGAATATCATAGGCATCCTGTGGCAGATCAATGACCACGGATTTACCGAGTCCGAGATTAACCGGTTGTGCGCGGCCTGCACTGGTAATCTGAACATCCTGCGCCTGCGCTAAATCCGCAATGGTGACCGGAATGATCATGGCGGCTGAAAGGAGCAAAGCCTTCAATTGTTTACTGCCGTAAGTTTGGGAAAAGAAAAGACGTGTCATTAGTTGATCCCGACTTCGGAAAGGTTGCCCGATTTAATCATTTTGACAGGGCCGTTTTTGCCCGGGGACATCACAAGATAGCCGGATGAGCTGGTAGCTTCAGGTTCGGCATCACGTACTGAGCGAAGTGTCAGGTTGATTCTGTCTGCCATAGATTGCGCGGCTGCCAAAATTTCAGCTTGGCCCTGAGTGACTTCCAGTGTTGCTGTACGCCCCATAATATCTTTTTTACCGGCATCATCTTCTTTGATCGTTTGATCAATGGCCAGAACGCGGACGTTTTCCAGAATGGTTTCCGTGAAAAACGGTAAAGCTGATGGCTGAGGATTGCGGTTTTCGCGGGTGAGAACAACGTCGACACGATCACCTGGCAGAATAAATCCGCCGGCAGAGCTTTCTGCTGCAATATTGGTTGCGATTGCGCGCATCCCTTTAGGCAGCAGAGAGGACATCAGTGATTCTCCTTCGCCAATCAGCTTGAGCTTACGAATTGGTTCTCCGGCCAGAACAGGAAGGCGCAGACTGGATTTTTGCAGATCATCCAGCGCTTCCGGTTGGGCGTCACGGGTAATATAATCCGGGGATAGTGAACTTTCAGGCCATGACTGCCACTACAACTGACCGGACAGGCTGGAACCGACCGCCAGATTGGAAGAGGCTGTCAGAACATCTTTCACAGGCAGTGCAGGCGCGGGGGTACTGACTTCAATCGCCGGAGGCGGGGCATCATTCATCGTCAGGGCAATATAGCCTGCAGCACCGGCAGCAAGCACGGCAACAGCCAGAATGATCAGGCGTGAAGTGTTCATCAATAAATCCCCGCAGTAAGCGTGTGTTGTGGCACATACACTTAATGCAGCAGGAATCGTATAATTATGGTTAACGAACTATTATTGTTGATTTTGTTAAAATACGTTTTGCTAAAAAACATCAATAAAACAGAGGATTTAACCTGCAATGGCGAGTTGCGGATAAATCCAGAGACCGGCAATCGCCAGAGCTATGCCATAAGGGATACCTTTGGCGGGATTTGTCAGACGGTAAAGGAAGGCAATATGGACAATTTTGTTTCTGTTGACGAGTTTGCGCAGTAACAGAATGAGCACCGTCAGAATGCCGCCGGCAATCGCGCTGATCAGCAAATATTGGACAAGACTGGCTGAAAATCCGGTCCATAATGCGGTGGCACTGATCAGTTTGGCATCGCCGCCACCCATAGCATTTAAATAAAATAAGCCAAAACAGACGATGATTACCACTATGCCGGCGGCCAAGTGTAGCAAAATTGACTGAAACGATAGTCCTGCGAAGGGGGCCAGAATAACAAAACCGGCAGCCAGAAACAGACAGGCAATATTGCTGATCTTCATAAATAAAAGATCTGAAAGTGCTGCATAGATCATGGTGCCGCAAAATGTCAGTGCAATGAGGAAAGTGAGCATAATCTGCCTTGATGCTGCGGAGTAGGCGGAAAAGTGGTTTTCCTATTCCATAGGCAATGCAATTTACCTTTAAGTTAATGGGCAGGTTAATGTTGTAAAACCTGCCCTGTTTTTTTGTGCCCTGAAATGAACTGCCAAATTTACAGAGCTGGTTATCTATTAAGTGTTCTTTCATCCATCTTGCGCATAGTAGAGCCGGAAACAGAACTTAATTTATGGCTTATAAGAATATGATAAATTTGAAAAAACTGATATTTTTATCGCTGCTGAGTACCGGTCTGCTGTTGCATCAGGCCGTAGCTGAAGAAAGTCAGACAATTCAGATTCAGACCGATCAGGCTCATATTTTGCGCCTCGATAAACCGGTAAAATCCGTCATTATTGGTAATGATGCGATTGTTGATGCCATGATGCAGGATTCGAAAACCATTATCCTGACAGGACGGAGTAATGGTGTGACCAATCTGGTTGTCATGGATCAGAATGGTGAGACACTACTGGATGAAAACGTTATGGTGAGCCAGAATGATCTGGCGACGACGCGGGTTTTTCGCGGAACGGATGTGTCAGTGATGTCTTGTACACCGATTTGTACACCGAAAGTGATCGCACCTAAGTTATAATACTTTTTCCTCTCCGATTCTGTCTGGCTTTGGAAACTCATGTCTATATTGAGAGAGCAGTCTGACCCTGCTGATTTAAAACATACTCAAAAAAAATTCCGGCTGTTTCTTCGGGATGAACGAGGCGTAACAGCAGTTGAATTTGCTCTGGTTGTTTTCCCGTTCTTATTTCTGATGTTTGCAATCATCGAGCTGGGCATTAGTTTTGCTATGCAGCAGCTGCTGGTTTCTGCAACGGAGGATATAAGTCGTCAGTTTTATACGGGGCAGCTCAGAGAAGAAAATCTGCAAGCTAACTATGTTCAAGACACGATTTGTAAAAAGATCAGTATCTTACCTGTTGTCGATTGTAAAAATTTGTCGATCAATCTGGATAACTACACCAGCTTCTCAGAAGTGCCGGTGAAAAATCTTGTTACCAAAAACGGTGAGCTTGGTCTGCCGAAAATCATCAATCTGGGTGGCCCGTCGACGATCAATCAGATTAACGTGCTGTATCGCTGGCCTGTCATGACAAATATTTTGTATTATTTAAATCCGGATGTGAAACCTGCTGATCGTGTTATGCCGCTGTTTATAACCGTCACCTGGCAAAATGAGCCATACTCATGATGGGGAAAAAGCGCGAAAACCCTGCTCGTTTGATGCAGAAACTATCTTCACGATTAAGACATTTTTTTAAGGATGAGCGGGCTGTATCTGCAGTGGAATTCGCTTTGCTGCTGCCTGTTATGATCCTGATTTATGCAGGTGTTGCTGATGTTTCGCGCGGTGTTGATGCTAACCGCAAGATTAATCGGGTCGCGAGTGTTGTTGGCGATCTTGTAAGCCGGCAAATCAGCGTTTTCCCTGCGCAGCTTGACGATATCTTTATGATTGGCGCCAGTATCATGCTGCCGTCAGCCCAAAGTCCTGAAATTAAAATCTCTTTTTTGAGAGTGGAAAGAATCCAGAACAGTGCAAATTTTAGAGTGACGCTGGAATGGTCACGTAAGACACGCGGCTTTGACGATAAAAGAGGGATGGGTCCGACAGAGGTGCCGGAGAATTTGCGCAGAGAGGCCATGAATTATATTCGTGTTGAAACGCAATATACCTATCGACCACTGCTGTCTGTTGTGCTTCCTTCTATCGATATGGGGGAGGTTTATTTTGTCAGTCCGCGCTATTCTGATATTATTCCTTGTTCGGCGTGTAGGTAACATCTGGGTGGCATAAATAGTTCACTGCTTGACGGTCGCAGTAGGTTTCATGATATGCATTTCGTTCAACCAAACGGAAGCAGTCGGAAGGCACTTTTCATGCGACGGGTTATACTCATAGTGCTCGACTCATTCGGTATCGGCGGTGCGTCGGATGCTGCTGTGTTTGCTGATCAGGGGGCAAATACTCTCGGGACGATTACCCGCTTTTGTGCTGACAGACAGACACCTTTGAATATTCCGAACATGCTGCAATTAGGCTTGGGACAGGCTGCGCGATGCGCGACAGGCGTTTATCCGGCCGGACTGGATGCTCAATTGCCGGTAAACGGTCTTTGGGGGGCGGCGCAGGAGGTTTCTAAGGGCAAGGATACACCTTCCGGCCATTGGGAAATTGCCGGTCTGCCGGTTCCATTCGATTGGGGTTATTTTCCGAAAACCATTCCGACATTCCCTGAAAGTCTGACCGACACCATTATTCGTCAGAAAAGCCTCAGCGGAATATTGGGTAATTGCCATGCTTCCGGAACAGAGATTATTGCTCAATTCGGTGAAGAACATATCCGCACAGGTAAGCCGATTTTCTATACATCTTCAGATTCGGTTATTCAGGTTGCCGCGCATGAAACGCATTTTGGCTTGCAGCGTTTATATGACTTATGCGCCGCTATGCGCCCTCTTGTGGATCCGCTCAATATCGGCCGTGTGATTGCTCGTCCTTTTATCGGGGAAACACCAGAGAGTTTTGAACGCACTGGTAATCGTCGTGACTTTGCCGTGCCACCGCCCCAACCGACCTTGCTGAACATTGTTGAAGCGTCAGGGCATGATGTTTATGCGGTGGGTAAAATCAGCGATATTTTTGCCGGATCAGGTGTGACGCAATTGCGCAAAGCCCACGGTAATCAGGCGCTGGTGGATAGCACGCTGCAAGCGATGGATGATGCCGGTGACGGCGATTTGATTTTCACCAATCTGGTTGATTTTGATATGCTCTACGGGCACAGGCGCGATATTGCCGGTTATGCCGCTGCCCTTGAAGCATTTGATAAGCGACTGCCGGAAATTTTGCAGAAAATGCGTGAGGGCGATCTGCTCATTCTCACTGCCGATCATGGTTGTGATCCGGGCTGGCAGGGAACAGATCATACCCGTGAAGCTGTGCCGGTGCTGATTGCCGGTGCCGGGAGCGGTACGATCGGGGTACGCAAGAGTTTTGCCGATATCGGTAAATCTGTTGCTGCCTATCTGGGACTTGAGAATAATCTGACCGGAGAGAATTTCCTCTCATTCAATACAAACCGGAAATGCTCTGAGAGCGGAGATTTGAATGCCTGAATTGCCTGAGGTGGAAACGGTTCGCCGTGGTCTGCAACCGGTTATGGAAGGAGCGGTGGTTGAAAAGCTTGTGCTAAACCGTCCCGATTTGCGCTTTCCTTTTCCCGAAAATCTTAATGATCGGCTGCAAGGGCAAAAAATTGTCTCGCTGGGGCGCCGTGCGAAATATTTGCTGATTGAATTTGAGGACGGCGCCAGCCTGATCAGTCATCTTGGCATGTCCGGTTCTTACCGGATTGAACCTGATCTGCGTGTTTCCGCTCAGGAGCAGGCAGAGGACGGGTTCCACTATCCGCGCTCCAAGAACCCGACCCATGACCATGTTGTTTTCCATGTGCAGTCGCCGGTCTACGGATCACGGCAGGTTATCTATAATGACCCGCGCCGCTTCGGCTTCCTGCTACTGTGCGGTACAGGAGAACTGGCAGAGCATCCCTCATTGAAAGATCTTGGTATTGAGCCAACCGGTAACAGTCTGTCAGGGCCGGTGCTGGCAGAGCTTTTCAAGGGTAAAAAAGTACCACTGAAGGCAGCCTTACTCGATCAGCGTCTGATTGCCGGTCTTGGGAATATCTATGTCTGTGAAGCGCTGTGGCGCACCGGCTTGTCACCTTTGCGTGCAGCAGGAGATGTGGCGCAGGATCCGCAACTGGCCGAAGCACTCGCAACCTCTGTGCGTGAAGTGATCGCTGAGGCAATTGTCGCCGGTGGATCCAGTCTGCGCGATCATCGTCAGGCTGATGGCACGCTGGGCTATTTTCAGCATAGTTTTGCAGTCTATGACCGTGAGGGCGAGCCTTGTCGCCGTTGCGGCGCACCTGTGCAACGCATTGTTCAGAACGGGCGCTCAACTTTCTTTTGTGCGGCCTGCAGCAGCTGATTTTCCAATTCATGAATGATAATTGTTTAGGGGAGTAACTCAATGGCCTATGAAACCATTCTAGCTGAAACACGTGGCAAGACCGGTCTGATCCGTCTGAACCGGCCACAAGCGCTCAATGCGCTGAATTCACAACTGGTGAGTGAGCTGACAGATGCTCTGCGTGCTTTTGATAAAGATGATGCAATCGGCGCGATTGTTCTCACCGGTTCGGAAAAGGCATTTGCTGCGGGCGCTGATATTAAAGAAATGCAGAACCTGACTTTTGCCGAGGCCTATGGTCAGGATTTTCTGGGAGAGGCAGAGGGCGTCAGTGCAATCCGCAAGCCGATCATTGCGGCAGTCAGCGGTTATACGCTTGGTGGTGGTTGTGAGCTGGCGATGATGTGCGATTTTATCATTGCCGCAGATAATGCCAAGTTTGGCCAGCCGGAAATCACATTGGGAATCATTCCGGGGATTGGCGGCACACAAAGGCTGGCGCGTTTTGTTGGTAAATCCAAAGCCATGGATATGGTGCTGACCGGCCGGATGATGGATGCCGCAGAGGCCGAGCGCTGCGGACTGGTGTCACGCGTTGTGGCACAGGATGTTTTGCTGGATGAAGCATTGAAAGCGGCTGAGCGGATTGCATCTTTCTCGCAGCTTTCGGTGATGATGGCCAAAGAATCGGTCAACCGTGCTTTTGAAACAACATTGCAGGAAGGCTTGCGTTATGAGCGCCGCTCTTTCCAGGCATTATTTGCGACTGAGGATCAAAAAGAGGGCATGGCGGCTTTCGTTGATAAACGTACACCGTCTTTCACAAACCGCTGAGTCGCGGCACTTAAGGCTGCTCTGCCTTTGAATAACGGGGCAGAGCGACAGGATAGACTTTAAAGTCCGTCTTTTACGGGATTCAGGCGCCCTGAGCGAGAGAATCCACATTGACGAGGCTGCAAAGCTGATCTATAAGCGCGCAACAGTGAGATGGCTCTAGGGCCGTCCGAATAGATTTTTGCCCGGTGGCCTTCCCCTTCGATTTGATATCGATGCTGAAAAGCCCGCTGGAAAGCTGACAGAAAAAGAGAGGCATTTATGGCCAATACACCTTCGGCCAAGAAAGCGGTTCGTAAAATCGAAGCCCGCACCGAGGTCAACAAATCCCGTCGTTCGCGCGTTCGCACTTTCATTCGTAAGTTTGAAGATGCTGTAGCACTCGGTGATAAAGCTGCTGCACAGGCTGCTTTCAAGGTTGCTGAACCTGAACTGATGCGCGCTGCCACTAAAGGCGTTGTTCATAAGAACACAGCTTCGCGCAAAGTATCGCGTCTTGCTGCACGCTTGAAAGGCATGAGCGCCTGATATCAGGTGTCGTCTGTTTGTTAAGAAACCCGGCCTTAGAGCCGGGTTTTTTTATGTCTGAATTTTATAAATATTCTGAAGTTTCGGACGCCGAGTTTATACAAGATATGACTAAAATATTTCAGAGATTCTCTTTGCTATGTTTTTAATTTTGCAATTATTTTCGAAGCTTGCCCGCATTTTATACACAGTTCTAAACTGAGTCTGGGGATTGCTCAGGACGGCTCTGAGTCAAGCGAATTATTATTATTTTTTTTCACGTCCGAGATTCTGGAATGGTTAATAATTGCTCCGATAAAAAGGCATTGAATCCAAAGGTCTTATTAATTTCAGACCCTGTATCAGAAGAGTAATGCGTACTGAGAGATAGTTCCAATGATTAAAAAACCCTTAATGGTGGTCTTGCCCTAGGGCTAAAGATTTCGCTAATGTTAGCTCATCAGTGCTCTGGACCATTGGCATAAAAGCTGTCGGCGTCCGGTTATAATTTCATGGCGTACAAAGCGGTCTGACGCAGAATTTTTGGTTCTGCGAAGGAGAATTTGTGTGCCTGCAGAATCCGGCACTGCGAGGGGGACTATCCTGAATGAGGATCTGACCTGCGCTTGCCGGAGATGAGAGAAGCCGTTCTGTAATTTTACAATTTACAGAATTTACCAGTCATTAACCTAAGCAAAGCTTTGCGCAGCCGCAAACGGAAACAGAGGTTGTTGAATGGTTCAATACGGGCAATCAGCATAGGACGGACAAAACATGAGTCGTTATCTGGTGATCGCGCATCGGTATAGCAGAGCGAACAGAATTTAAGACCGAAGCTAAAACGAACAAAAAACAGTGCGGATGCTGAGAGACCATTTCAGGCAAACCGCTGAGTAACAAGCATCTGCAAAAGATGCTCCGGTATGATCGCAGGATCAGCTGGCCTAAAAAACTGAACATGATTGTGAGGCGACAATGATTGCAAAGAATGAGGCGAAACTGGACGTGATGAACGAAGCCGGTCAGCCAGTCCCGCCAATCAGTCAGAGCCTGCATGGGCAGTTTGATATGGCGCCGGATTTTATGAGTGAGAAAGAGAATATGACTTTGACAACCGCTTCTCCTGATGAGGCCTTTGAACGACTGCTGAGCAAGCTGAAAGCGCGCGTCGGCAGTGAAATATTCTCTTCATGGTTCGGCCGTCTGAAGCTTGATGAAGTCTCCAAGAGTGTTGTGCGTTTTTCCGTTCCGACCGCCTTTTTGCGCTCCTGGATCAACAACCATTACGCAGAAATGCTGACCCTGCTCTGGCAGGAAGAAAATCCGCAGATCATGAAGGTGGAGGTTGTTGTTCGCGGTATGAGCCGTGCAGCCCGTCCTGTTGCACCTGTTGCCGATGTTGTGCCGGAAATCCCGCAGCTCGCTGCGCCGCAGCGTGAAAAGCCGGTCTTCCCGGTTGGTCAGAGCTTCTCCGCCGAGAAACGCACCAGTCAGGTTGAAGTGGCCGCTCAGAGTGCTGCTGCCGGTTCTGTGCTGGGTTCGCCGCTTGATCCGCGCTATACCTTCGACAGTTTTGTTGATGGTGCATCCAATCGCGTGGCCCTGGCCGCAGCGCGCACCATTGCTGAAGCCGGCTCCAGTGCTGTGCGTTTCAACCCGCTCTTCATTCACGCATCCGTTGGTCTTGGCAAAACGCACCTTTTGCAGGCCATTGCTGCCAGCGCTTTGCAGCGTCAGGACAAGCCGCGCGTTGTCTATCTGACCGCAGAATATTTCATGTGGCGTTTTGCAACCGCAATCCGTGACAATAATGCGCTGTCTTTCAAAGAGCAGCTGCGCGATATCGACCTGCTGATCATTGATGACATGCAGTTCCTGCAGGGTAAGTCGATCCAGCATGAGTTCTGCCATCTGATCAATACATTGCTTGATAGCGCCAAGCAGGTGGTTGTGGCCGCTGACCGCGCGCCATCGGAATTGGAATCGCTGGATGTACGTGTGCGTTCCCGCCTACAGGGTGGTGTGGCGCTGGAAATGGCGGCACCGGATTACGAAATGCGCGTGGAAATGCTCAAGCGTCGTCTGAGCGCCGCACAGGCCGAAGAACGCAGCATTGATATTCCTGATGATATTCTCGCTCATGTGGCACGCACTGTTACCGGCTCCGGCCGTGAACTAGAAGGTGCTTTCAACCAGCTCCTGTTCCGTCAGTCCTTCGAACCGAATCTGTCGATCGACCGTGTTGACGAACTGCTTGGTCACCTGACCCGTGCCGGTGAGCCAAAGCGTATCCGCATTGAAGAAATTCAGCGCATTGTTGCCCGTCATTACAATGTTTCGAAGCAGGATCTGCTGTCGAACCGCCGTACCCGCACCATCGTTAAGCCACGTCAGGTGGCGATGTATCTGGCGAAAATGCTGACCCCTCGCTCTCTGCCGGAAATCGGTCGTCGCTTCGGCGGACGTGATCACACCACAGTTCTGCATGCTGTGCGCAAGATCGAAGATCTGGTCGGTGCCGATACCAAACTAGCGCAGGAACTCGAGCTTCTGAAGCGTCTGATCAACGAGCAATCCGCATAATCTGTTACAGAAACCCATGATTCTGTATCGCGGCTTTGGCCGCGATACGGGCTCTCATGTAAAAAAGAGTGCAAAGGGTGGGGAGAGCGACCTTTTATGTCAATGAAATCGCTGATTAGCGATTCTCCGGACTTGCAATGCGCCCTTAAATTCTGGCAATTTAACCGTCCATGAGGCGCCTGTCGCGCCGTGATCTCCGGTCAGCTGGACTGTGCCGGACAGTTGTTAGCGAGTTCTGACCATCATGCGCGTAACTATTGAACGTTCGAATCTCCTGAAATCCCTCAATCATGTGCATCGCGTGGTTGAGCGCCGGAATACAATTCCGATTCTCTCCAACGTCTTATTGCAGGGCGAAGACGGTGTGCTGAAGCTCAAGGCCACGGACCTTGATCTGGAAGTGACCGAATCGACCGATGCCGCTATTGATGTGGCCGGTGCCACAACGGTTCCTGCCCATCTGCTTTATGATATCGTCCGCAAGTTGCCGGACGGCGCTGAAGTGATGCTGGCCAATAATGAAGACGGCACAGCCATGTCGGTTGTCTCCGGCCGCTCATCCTTCCGTCTGCAATGCCTGCCGCAATCCGATTTCCCTGAACTGACAGCAGGCAGCTTCACCCATACATTCCGTATGGATGCGAGCGCGCTGAAGCGTCTGATCGACCGCACTAATTTTGCGATCTCGACGGAAGAAACCCGTTATTATCTCAATGGTATTCACCTCTATGCCGGTGAAGATGATGGCCGCCTGGAACTGCGTGCTGTTGCCACCGACGGTCACCGTCTGGCACGAGCTGCAATGGAGGCACCAAGCGGTGCCGAAGGCATGCCTGCAATCATCATTCCGCGCAAAACTGTTGCGGAATTGCAGAAGCTGGTTGATGCGCCGGATATGCAGGTAACGATTGAAGTGTCGGATGTAAAAATCCGTTTCACAGTCGGCACTGTTGTTCTGACATCAAAACTGATCGACGGCACATTCCCTGAATATAAGCGCGTGATTCCGGCCGGTAATGATCGCAAGCTGGTGATTGACCGCCAGAGCTTTGCCGCTTCCGTTGACCGCGTATCGACCATTTCCAATGAAAAAGGCCGTGCGGTTAAACTCAGCATTTCCGATGGTCTGCTGACACTGACTGTGAACAATCCTGATTCCGGTTCTGCGACGGATGAAGTACCGGCAGGCTATGACAGCGAACCGATGGAAATCGGCTTTAACTCGAAATATCTGCTCGATATCACATCGCAGCTTTCCGGTAAGGAAGCCGTGTTCATGCTGGCCGATGCCGGTTCACCAATGCTGGTGCGCGATGAGGGCGATGAACATCTGGTCTATGTTCTGATGCCGATGCGTGTATAAGTGCACGGGTGAGCACAGATTATAACATGAATGCACCAATGACAGGTCGCAGCGAACGGGTCAGTTTCCGTCGTCTGCGGCTTGCGCATTTTCGTAACTATGACAGCCTGTCCTTGCCGTTGAGCGGCGGCCATGTGGTGCTGACCGGCGAAAATGGCGCAGGTAAAACGAATCTTCTGGAAGCAGTATCTTTTCTGTCACCGGGGCGGGGCATGCGCCGTGCATCTTACGCGGATGTCAGCCGCAGCGGTGCGCCTGACGGTTTTGCTATTCATGCACTGCTGGAATCGGCAAGTTATGGCGAGGCTGAAATCGGTACCGGTCTGGCCGGAACCAATGGTGAAGCAGGGCGCAAAGTCCGTATCAACGGCGCGCCTGCCAGCGCTGATCAGTTGCTCGATTATTCCCGTATCATCTGGCTCATTCCTGCGATGGACGGCTTATTTACCGGATCGGCCGGTGACCGCCGCCGTTTTCTTGACCGGATGGTGCTGGCCATTGATGTCAGCCATGGCAAGCGTGTGCTGGATTATGAAAAAGCCATGCGCAGCCGCAACCGGCTGATCTCGGATTATAATAGTGACGCGCAATGGCTTGATGCCATTGAGGCGCAGATGGCCGAGCTTGGTACAGCCATTGCAGCAGCACGTGCCGAATTGATCAGCCTGATTGCCACGATGATCGAGCAGACACCGGATGACAGCCCGTTCCCGAAAGTGGACTGCTTTCTGGAAGGCGAGCTGGAAGGCCGTATTCGTCTGGAAGCGGCGCTGGATCTGGAAGAGAATTTCCGCCGTACTCTCCGTGATATGCGCGGCCGTGACCGCGCGGCAGGGCGCACGCTGGACGGGCCGCACCGCACCGATATGGTTGTGCATCATCGCCCCAAGGGCATGCCTGCATCTTTGTGCTCGACCGGTGAGCAGAAAGCACTGCTGATTGGCTTGGTGCTTGCCCATGCGAGGCTGACGGCCAATCTTGCCAATATGACACCGGTGCTGCTGCTGGATGAAATTGCCGCGCATCTCGACGAAGGCAGACGTGCCGCCTTGTTCGATATTATTGATGATCTGGGTGCTCAGGCTTTTATGACCGGAACGGATCGCGCTCTGTTTCGCGACCTCAAAGGCGAAGCGCAATTTTTCAATGTCAGTGCTGCCAACCTGTCACCTTATGATATTTGAACCGGCAGGGTTTCTGCGCTAAACTTTGTCTATGAGCACACAGGCTGAACCCTTTAGCGGATTAGAAATCGAGCGTTATGCGCGCCATATTATTCTGCCGGAAATCGGCGGGGCAGGGCAGCAGAAGCTTAAAAATGCGCGCGTTCTGGTGATCGGTGCGGGCGGGCTCGGCAGCCCGGCATTGCTCTATCTGGCGGCAGCCGGTGTCGGCCATCTCGGTATTGTCGATGATGATATGGTTACGCTGTCCAATCTGCAGCGCCAGATCGTGCACCACACTGACAGTATCGGTGAGAATAAAACTGACAGTGCTGCCGCGACCATGCAGCGTATCAACCCGCATATTGAAGTGCACTGCCACACATTACGGCTCACGCCAGAGAATGTGACGGAGCTGTTTTCAGCCTATGATATTATCGTCGATGGTTCGGATAATTTTGCCACTCGCTATCTGGTGGCGGATCATGCGGCATTGCTGGAAAAAGCCTTGGTCACCGCAGCGATGGGACGGTTTGACGGTTCGCTGACGGTGCTGAAACCCTATGAACGGGATATGCAAGGCAATCTCTATCCGCATTACCGTGATTTGTTTCCTGAGCCGCCGCCGGACGGATTGATACCCTCCTGTGCAGAAGCGGGGGTGATCGGCGCCTTACCGGCGATTCTCGGCTCAATGCAGGCCATGGAAGTGATCAAGCTGATTACCGGCATCGGAGAGCCTCTGCTGGGCCGTTTGCTGCTCTATGATGCGCTGGCGGCGCGTTTTGAAACCATGCGCTATAAACGACGGGCAAAGGCGGCTGAAACAGATGAGTGAACAGAACCGGTCTTTTCAGGTTTTTACCATTACACCTGACTATGACGGGTTCGATACTCTGTTGCTGCTGATACAAGATGCCTTTGCCACGTTGGATCGCGTGATTGATCCGCCAAGTTCGGCCGGACGGCTGACAACTGAAATTCTACACTATAAGGCTTTTAAAGAGACAGCCTATGGCGTGCTCTGTGATGGTGAACTGGCCGGATGCGTGTTTCTGGCGGATAAAGGTGACCATCTGTATTTAGGCAAGCTGGCGGTCGGTAAAAAATTTCGCGGGCTCGGGCTGGCACATCTTTTGGTCGAACAGGCAGAGAAACTGGCACGGCAGCGTGCAATGTCGCATATCGACCTGCAAGTCCGCATTGAACTGAAGGATAATCAGCGCCTGTTCACAAGACTGGGATTCGAAGTGGTCGGAGAAACCATGCATCCGGGTTTTGATCGTGTGACATCGCTGACAATGCGGAAAACTCTGGTCTAGAGCGGTTCCATTTACAGATGAAGTATTGGAACCGCTCTATCTCTTTGTTTTACGCGTATCTTGTCCGAAAAACGCTTAACACTTTTCGGAATACGCTTATCATATTCGGGAGGAACCTATGGTGCTGGCACTGAGCGCAGAGGAGCGTGCCATTATCAACGGGCGGGATGGCGCTGGCGCTGCAATGGCCATGCGCATTGTTGCCAGAACTGCCGAATTGATGGGTGCACCGAGGCTGATCCCGATCGCTTCCGCACATATTGACGGTGCGCTTTATCATGGCGACAGCGGTACTTATTTTGCAGAGAAGCTGGTTGAAGGGCAGGCTAAGGTGCGCGTGCGCGCGACGCTGAATGTCGGTTCGCTGGATCTGACCGGCTGCTCCGGTAACCGTTTGCCACCGCATGAGGCGGCAATGGCGAAGCGGATGATGCAGGCCTATATCAAACTTGGTTGTGAACCATCATGGACCTGCGCACCCTATCAGGCAGGGCACCGCCCGCAAACCGGTACCGATGTGGCATGGGGCGAATCGAATGCCGTGGTGTTTTGCAACTCGGTTCTGGGTGCCCGTACGAATCGCTATGGCGATTATCTCGATATTGCCTGTGCTATTGCCGGTCGCGCACCGGACTACGGATTGCACCGGCCGGAGAATCGTCGTGCCACAGTTGTGGTTAATCTGAGCGCTCTTGATTCTGCACTTTTGAGTCAGGCTGTGGCCTGGCCGGTGTTGGGCAATCTTTACGGACGCCTGATTGGTGATTCTATTGGCGTGGTGACAGGCGTTGCACCGGAGATGTTATCCGAAGATGATCTGAAAGCCTTTGGTGCGGCCTCTGCCTCATCCGGTGCTGTCGGTCTTTTTCATTTTGCGGGGCGCACGCCGGAGGCACCGGATGCCGAATCGGCATTGCAGGGGCATGAACCGCTGGAATGTATCCGTGTGACACCACAAATGGTGCGGGAAGCACGCAAAGCTTTGTCCACGATTGAGGCGGACAGAATCGATGCAGTGGCAATTGGCAGTCCGCATTTATCGCTCTTTGAATTTGACCTGCTTGAGGCCACAATTTCAGACCGGCGATTAACGGTGCCGCTTTATGCCTGTACGGGACGGCATGTGCTGCGTGAGCTGGACAAGAATCAGCGCCGGCAAAGACTGGAACAGGCAGGCGTGATTGTCGTGGCTGATACCTGCGTGGTCGTTACGCCGATTCTGCCGGAAAAGGACAATGCGGTACTGATGACCAATTCCGGTAAATTTGCCCATTATGCGCCGGGCAATACCGGCTATGGCGTTGTCTACGGATCTTTGCAGGAATGTGTTGAAAGCGCTGTCACCGGCCGTGTCCGGTTCACTGAGGAGGCATGGTGATGGAGGCGCTTTTACAAGACAGATTTCAGGCTAAAATACTGGTCGCAGGTGCGCCGGTGGAAGCGCCCGCTTTTGCGCTGACAGCACCAATCAGCTTCTGGGGCGGCGTTGATCCGCAAACCGGCCTGATCGCCAATGTGCGCCATCCGCAATATGGCCAATCCGTCTCCGGAAAAGCACTGTGCCTGCCTGCAACCGTCGGGTCTTCATCGGCGGCTGCTGTGCTTCTGGAACTGGTACACAGCAACCGTGCACCGGCAGCGATTCTTCTGCATGAGCCGGATGCGATTCTGTTGCTGGGTCTGATTGTTGCGGAAGAAATGGGATTGAAAATCCCGCCTGCCTATCAGCTCGATCGCGAAACCTATGCGCTGTTAGATCAGCGACAACTCCATATCAGTGAGCAGGGAACAGTCCGTATTCTATAAGAAGAGAGCCGGAAATTCCGGCTCTCTTCATTTTTCAATATTGTTTCTCGCGGTCAACCAGATTGGTCAATATACCGTCACGCTCATAATCGGTAATCATTTTCACGATTTCCGGTGTCAGCGCATTGGCCGAGGAACTGGCCGCAGCATGCGGTGTGATGGTGATCTTCGGATTACCCCAGAGCGGGCTCGCTTCCGGCAAAGGTTCGGTTTCAAACACATCCAGAGAAGCAGCAGAGAGCAGACCGCGTTCAAGCGCTGCCTGAATATCCGCTTCATTCTGCAAACCGCCACGCCCTGCATTGATCAGGATCGGCGCGCCGAGCGGGCCGTCCTCTTTCATCCGTCCGAAGACTGACATCGACAGAATACCTTTGGTATCCGGTGTCAGCGGCAGCAGGCAGACGAGAATATCGACCTGTTTGAGGAAGTCGCTCAACCCGTCTTTCCCGTGATAGGTGGTCACACCGGCAACATCCTGCGGGCGGCGGCTCCAGCCGCTGACATTGAAACCAAGATGTTTCAGCTTATCGGCAGCATCACGTCCCAAAACGCCTAAGCCCATAATCCCGACATTGACTTCATTGGCCGCAGGCTGACGGCGGTCTTCACGCCAGATTTTCTTGAGCTGCTGCGCACGATATTGCGGTCCGAGACGATGGTGATCTAGAACCTGCCAGACCACATATTCGGTCATGCGCATCGTCAGGTCAGGCGAAACGGTACGCACGATAGGCAGGTTTGGCACCTGATCATCGTGGAACACATGATCCACACCGGCACCGAGCGAGAAGATAACTTTCAGGTTCGGCAAATTGGCAAGTGAGCCGCGCTTTTGCTTCCAGACCAGAGCATAATCAATGGAGGCTTCTTCACCGGCTTTGACCTCGGTGACAATCTCACGATCCGGTGCATATTTGGCAAAAGCCTGCATCCAGATTTCCGGATCCCAGCCGGTGGCTGCGAAATAGATTTTACCGGTGTTTTTTGTTGCTGCACTCATTGATTTACCACTCCCTTTTCAGCCGTTTCCAAGCGGAAGGCTGCTGCCATCAATGCGCGGGTGTAATCGGTTTTCGGCGCCTCAAAGATTTCCTCCGCCGGACCATATTCCACCGCTTTGCCATTGCGCATTACAAGTACATGATTGGCAAGGGCTTTCACCACACGCAAGTCGTGACTGATGAAAAGATAGCTTAAATTGTGCTTTTTCTGTAAGTTTCGCAGCAATTCGACGACCTGTGCCTGCACGCTCATATCGAGAGCAGAGGTCGGTTCATCCAGCATTACAAAACGCGGATTGAGCACCATGGCACGGGCGATGGCGATACGCTGGCGCTGACCGCCGGAAAATTCGTGCGGATAGCGGAAGCGGCTTTCCGGATCGAGATTAACTTCATGCAGGGCTGCCACGACTTTATCATCGCGCTCGTCTGGTGTGAGTTTAGGTTCATGCACCTGCAGACCCTCGGCGATAATTTCCGCCACCGACATGCGCGGGCTAAGCGAGCCGAACGGATCCTGAAAGACGATCTGCATTTCACGGCGCAACGGGCGCATATCCTTAAAGGAAAACTGATCAATATTGCGCTCGCCAAAGCGGATTTCGCCTTTGGAGGAAATCATGCGCGACAGCGCTAAACCTAGAGTGGTCTTGCCGGAGCCGGATTCACCGACGACACCGAGTGTCTGTCCCGCACGGAGCTCTACATTGATGCCGTCAACCGCTTTCACATAATCAACGGTTTTGCGCATAAAGCCTTTTTTGATCGGGAACCAGACTTTGATGTCCTCGCCGCTCATCACCAGCGGTGCATTTTCTTCTGCTGGCAGAGGGGCACCTTTAGGTTCCGCACTCAGCAAATGCTTGGTATATTCGTGCTGCGGATTTGTGAAAATCTCTTCCGTTTTGCCGCTTTCCACGATTTTGCCGTGATGCATGACGCAAACACGGTCGGCGATTTTGCGCACCACGCCCAGATCATGGGTGATGAACAGCATCGACATATCCTGTGAGCGTTTCAGCTCGGCCAGCAGCTGCAAAATCTGTGCCTGCACGGTCACATCAAGCGCTGTGGTCGGTTCATCGGCAATCAGCAGCTTCGGTTTATTGGCCAGAGCCATAGCGATCATTACGCGCTGACGCTGACCGCCGGAGAGCTGATGCGGATAGGATTGCAGACGCTTTTCCGGCTCGCGGATACCGACCTCATGAAGCAGTTCCAATGTCCGCGCGCGCGCCTGTTTTTCGCCCATGCCCTGATGCAGCCGCAGGATTTCACCGATCTGACGCTCAACCACATGCAACGGGTTGAGCGAGGTCATCGGTTCCTGAAAAATCATGGCAATGTCATTGCCACGAACACCACGCAGTTTGTTTTCCGGTGTGGTCAGCATATCCTCGTTTTCAAAGAGGATCTGACCGGACGGATGACTGGCGGAAGGATAAGGCAGCAGTTTGAGCACCGACAAAGCGGAGATGGATTTGCCCGAGCCGGATTCACCGACCAGTGCTACGGTTTCGCCTTTGTGGATGTCGAAGGAGATATGATCGACAGCAACTCTGTCCTGACCGTCCTGATGAAAGGCAATCGACAGATCGCGAACGCTGAGCAGCACATCGGCTTTTTCATGTTGGGTCATTTAAAAGCCTTTCGCGGATCAAAGGCATCACGCACTGCTTCACCGACAAAGATCAGCAGCGACAGCATCAGCGAGATAACGATAAAACCGGTTATGCCAAGCCATGGTGCCTGAAGATTATTCTTACCCTGTGCCAGCATTTCACCAAGCGATGCGGAGCCCGGCGGCAGGCCGAAGCCAAGGAAGTCGAGCGAAGTCAGTGTGGTGATCGAACCGTTGAGAATGAACGGCAGAAAGGTCAGGGTTGCGACCATCGCATTGGGCAGCAAGTGGCGCCACATGATGGTGCGGTTATTGACGCCCAGCGAGCGTGCTGCATTCACATATTCAAAGTTACGGGCGCGCAGGAATTCAGCACGGACAACGCCGACAAAGGCAACCCATGAGAACAGCAGCATGATGAACAGCAGCACCCAGAAGCCAGGTGGCAGAATAGCGGCAATAATCAGCAGCAGATAGAGTACCGGTATCGATGACCAAATTTCGATAAAGCGCTGGAAAATCAGATCAACCCAGCCGCCGAAATAGCCCTGTACTGCACCGGCAGTTACACCGATGACACCGGAAAAGGCGGTGAGGATAAGACCGAACAATACGGAAATACGGAAACCATAGAGCGCTCGGGCAAAGACATCGCGCGCCTGATCATCCGTGCCGAGCCAGTTCATATTGCCGATGGTGCAATTGGGATCATTCACACCTTCCGCATAGCGGGCGCAGCGCTGCTCTTTCGACATCAGCCAGAAAGGTTTGGACGGCGCAGCTTCCGGAATTTCATTGTTCACCGTGCGATAGGAATAGCGAACCGGCGGCCAGATTGCCCAGCCGTTTTGGTTGATTTCATCCTGAATGACTGGGTCGCGATAATCAGTAACGGCATAGAAACCGCCGAATTTCTCTTCCGGATAATCAATCAGTACCGGCATCAGAATTTCGCCCTTGTAGGAAACCAGAATTGGTTTGTCATTGGCGATAAATTCGGCAAAGAGCGAGCCGATAAACAGGAACATAAACAGCCATAAAGACCACCAGCCGCGGCGGTTGGCCTTGAAATTACGCCAGCGCCGCTGATTGAGCGGTGACAGAAACGGACGTTTCACCCGTACAGGAGAGGTTGCTGTGACATCGCTCATCACACATCCCTCCGGTCAAAATCAATGCGCGGATCAATCCATGTATAAGTGAGGTCGGAGAGCAGGCTGACCAGCAGGCCGATCAGCGAGAAGATAAACAAATTGGCAAAAACCACCGGATAATCGCGGTTAAGCACCGACTGATAGCCAAGCAGTCCAAGACCGTCGAGCGAGAAAATGGTCTCGATCAGCAGCGAGCCGGTGAAGAAGGCGGTAATAAAGGCACCGGGGAAACCGGCAATCACGATCAGCATCGCATTACGGAACACGTGGCCGTACAACACCTGCCGCTCTGTCAGGCCTTTGGCGCGTGCCGTGGTGACATATTGTTTGCGGATCTCTTCGAGGAATGAGTTTTTGGTGAGCAGGGTGGTGGTCGCAAAAGCAGACAGCACCAGCGCCAGCACCGGCAGCGCCATATGCCAGATATAATCGGTGATCTTGCCCCACAGGCTCATTTGGTCAAAGTCCGGCGAAGTCAGGCCGCGTAGCGGGAACCAGTCAAAGAACGAGCCGCCGGCAAACAAAACGATCAGCATGATGGCGAAGAGGAAGCTCGGAATCGCATAACCGACAATGATGACCGCGCTGGTCCAGACGTCAAAGCGCGAGCCGTCACGTACAGCTTTGGTAATACCGAGCGGAATAGAAATCATATAGGAAATCAGGGTGAGCCACAGGCCGAGTGAAATCGAAACCGGCAGCTTTTCTTTAATCAGATCAATAACGTCGATATCGCGGAAATAGGAATGCCCGAAATCAAAACGGGCATAGTTCCACAGCATCAGGCCGAAGCGTTCCAGCGGTGGTTTGTCAAAACCGAATTGCTTTTCTAGGCTGGCGATAAATTCAGGATCAAGCCCCTGTGCACCGCGATATTTTGAGGAGCCGCCGCTATCCATTGATATGCTGCCTGCATCAGCGCCGCCACCTGAGAGCCTGTCCATGGCATCGCCGCCCTGTCCCTGCAATTGCGCAATAACGCGCTCGACAGGGCCGCCGGGAGCAAACTGGATGACGGCAAAGGAAATGGCCATGATTCCGAAAATTGTCGGAATCATCAGCAGCAGGCGTCGGAGAATATAAGCGCCCATCAGTTGTATAATCCTGTTTGTTTTTTATTGTCTTTTGACAGTTTAGTGCAAAGTGCTGAATTATGTTTTACCAAGCTGTGCGGCTTTCTCGTGATCATACCACCAGTAAAATTCCGGATAACCGCCATAAGGCGCTGCTTCCGTCATTCCGAATTTGTCCCAATAGGCAATCAATTTGCCGCCTGCAGACCAGCAGGGAATCCAGTCACGCCGATAGCGAAGCAACCGGTCAAGCACGCGGATGGTTGCAGTCATATTTTCGCGACTGTCAGCCTGTGCCACATCATCCAGCAATGCGTCAATTAAAGGGCTGCTGGTGCCGGTATAATTCTGCGAGCCCGGCAGGCTGACACTTTCAGAACCATACATCACCGCCAAAGTGGCTCTGTCCGGTGTGGAGGATGAACTGGAAGCAAAACCGATCATGTCATAGTCAAAATCCAGCTGGCGCTTCTGATAGGTCGCGGCCTCAGCCATACGTACTTCCGCATTAATCCCGATTGCCTGAAGATTTTTAATCATCGGGTTATAGACGCGGTTAAAACCGTCAGAATTGTTGAGAATCTCCAGCGTGAAAATCTGCCCGTTTTTATCAACGAGCCATTTGCCCTGACGTTGATAACCGGCTTCTTTCATCAACTCGGCAGCACGGCGCAATTGCTCGCGGTTGCGGCCGTTGCCGTCTGTGACCGGCATCGTGACAGGATCATCAAGCAGCGCTGTACGGGTGGCATCATCCATCAAACCGGCATGGCGCGTAATAATGGCCTGTTCCTCAGGGGATGCTTTGCCTTGTGCCTCAAAGGCAGAGTTGCTGAAATTGGATTGTTGCCGCTGATACAGATCGCTGAACAGGTTGCGGTTGCTCCATTCGAAATCAAAGCACAGTCCGATCGCTTCCCGCACCCGCGGATCACGAAACCGCTCGCGGCGCTGGTTAAGCGCCCAGCTTTGCATCGAAGGAATTTTCCATGCAGGAAAACGGTTGCGTATAACTTTGCCACTTTGCACCGCGCTGAAATCGTAATCATTGGCCCATGATTTTGAAACGCTTTCCGCACGCCAGTCCAGAATGCCTTTTTTGAAAGCCTCAAAAGCCGGTTGTCTGTCACGGAAAAACTCAATGCGGATACGGTCGAAATTATTGGAGCCGATATTCACATTGAGGTCTTTGCCCCAATAATCTTCATGACGCTGATATTCGATATATTGTCCTGCTGACATTGCGCCGACTTTATAAGCGCCGGAACTGAGCGGAACAGTCAGGCTGTTTCCGTCAAAACTATGCTGCGTATAAAAGGCTTTGGAGAGGACAGGCAGTAACACCATGCTGGTGATCAGACGGCGGTTCTGTCCGGCATCTTCTCCTTTGAGGGTCAGGCGCAGATGATAATCATCTTCCGCAACTGCACTCTCCATTTTGGCGAGCAGCAAGCGCAGAGCAGGGTGCCCTTTTTCTTTCAGCAGATCATAGCTGAAAGCCGCGTCATGCGCTGTCACCGGCGTATTGTTGTGAAAACGGGCTTGTTCACGCAGCTTAAAACGATAGCTCTTGCCATCGTCACTGACGGTCACATTCTCAGCCAGCAAACCATAGACCGCATCCGGTTCGTCCAGCGAGCGGGTCATCAGACTGTCAAAGCAGGATTCCATCCGTGGCGGCGCATCACCCAGCGCTGAAAAAGTGTTGAGCGTGTTGAAGGTGTCGGGTGCCTGATTGAGTGTCCATTCATTCACAGCAAACCGGAATATTCCGCCTTTTGGTGCCTGCGGATTGATATAATCAAAATGGTTGAAACCAGCAGGATATTTCAGGTCGTCAAATACGGCTAGTCCGTGAACCGCGGTATTCGCACCGTTTTGCGCTCTGGCACGAAAAGGCAGAGCAGAGCTGAATGCTGCTGCTCCGCTGAATACCATCAGCTGGCGTCTGTTTATCAGACTTTTGTTACCCTCTGCCATAATACACCTCCTGCCTCGTGGTTAATATCCGATTGGGTATCAGGCTCAAAAAATGTGAGTCAAAATACAAGACCAAACCAGCGTGAGCCATTTTATGGTTTTGGTTTTACCCACCAGGAGAAAGGATCAATCCCTGCATAATCCGGCTGCTTATCGGGAAGGCCAAATTTGTTCCAATAAGCGACATTGATGGTGTCAGAATACCATTGCGGCACAGTGTAATAGTTCCACAGCAGCACGCGGTCGAGTGCACGGGTTGCGGCCACCAGTTCATCATAATCTTTGGCATAAACAACATAGTCGATCAGCTTGTCGATTGCCGGATTTTTGATGCCGGCATAGTTTTTACTACCTTTCAGATCCGCAGACTGAGTGCTCCACATTTCCCGTTGTTCATTGCCGGGAGACTGACTTTGCGCGACAATCGAGCTGATGGCATCATAATCGAAGTCACTGACCCGTGCCTGATATTGCGCATCATCAACCACTCTTAAGGATGCATTGATACCTATACGGCGCAGATTGTTGATGAACGGGCTGACGACACGTTCGTCGCTCGGGTTGTTGGTCAGGAACTCAATAGTAAAAACCTCACCTTTGTCATTGGTGAGTTTACCGTCTTTTACTGTCCATCCGGCTTGCGCAAGCAGATCAAGAGCATGGCGTATATTGGTACGCGTAGCCTGCGGGGTATCAAAGACCGGCAGTTTATACGGCTTGGTGAAAACAGCTTCCGGAATTTCACCGCGCACGGTTTCAAGAATTTTCAGTTCGGATTCTGATGGCAAACCGGAAGAGGCCAGATCAATACCGGCAAAATAGCTTTCAATCCGCTTATACTGGTTGAAGAACAGCATGCGGTTCATGCTTTCAAAATCAAACACCCAGTTGAGCGCTTCACGAACCCGTACATCCTGAAATTTGGTTTTGCGGGTATTCAGGAATGTGCCTTGCATACGCCCCGCTGCATGCATCGGGAAGCTGGCTTTGATCACATCACCACGCTCAAAGGCCGGAAAATTATATTGCTCTTTCCAGCGCTGAGCGATGTTTTCAACGCGGAAGTCATAGGTGCCGCCCTTTTTAAAGGCTTCCCACGTGGCATCATTATTGAGGAAATATTCGTATTTCACCTGATCAAAATTATTGCGGCCGACCTGTGTTGGCTGGTCTTTGCCCCAATAATCATCCGCGCGCTGCCATGTGATTGACCTACCCGGATTAACGGCACCGATTTTATACGCGCCGGAGCCAAGCGGAATTTCAAGGGTCGGGCGGCTGATATCGCGTTGCTTGCCGTTTTTATCTTTGCCTTCCCACCAATGTTTTGGCAGCACGACAAGATCGCCCATAATGCTTGGCAATTCGCGGTTGCCAGCTTTGTCAAAAGTAAAGGTAACTTCGTTGTCGCCGGTTTTTTCGGCTTTGACGACATCTGCATAGTAGCGGTTATAGAGCGGTGATTGCTTTTTCAGTGTTTCAAACGACCAGATCACATCTTCAACGCTGATCGGCGTTTTGTCGTGCCATGCGGCTTTGGGATTAAGGCGGAATTTAACCCAGGAAAAATCTTCCGGATATTGCATCGCTTCGGCAATCAGCCCGTAGGAAGTCGAGCTCTGATCCATCGACTGATCCATCAGCGTGTCATAGAGCATACCGCCGCCGAAATTGGCGAGACCGGCAGCCGCAACGCCCTGAACCACATATGGGTTCAGGCTGTCAAAAGTACCGACAGTGACCTGATTGAGCGTGCCGCCTTTAGGAGCATCGGGATTGACATAGTCATAGTGCTTAAAGCCTGCGGGATATTTCGGCTCACCGGTCAGGCTGTTGGCATGGCGCCATTGCAGACCATTTTCTGGTGCTTTTTCCTGAGCGGAAGCCAAACTGCCATACAGGCTCAAACCTGCGACAAGCATAACCCGCAATGCTGTTTTCATTCCGCCACCCGATAATTTGCTCACAAGAATAAGTGACCACTTTAATGATCCCTGTGTTAATTAAAAGGGAAAGCAGGCAGAAGCAGAGCAAAAATCGGGCTTGCGGAATTAAATCTTTGTAATGATCAGGCTTTCTTGACGAATTCGGTCTTCAGGACCAGACCTTTGACCTGTTTGGTGTTGCACTCAACTTCACCATCACGACCGTTCAGGCGGATATTTTTGACCAGTGTACCGCGCTTGATGGTTTCGGAAGTGCCTTTGACCTTGAGGTCTTTGATCAGGGTGACGGAGTCGCCGTCCTGCAACTGAGCGCCGTTGCTGTCGCGTACAATTACTTCATCAGACATGAATATAGTTCCTTCTAAAAATAAAAGCCGGGCTTTGAGCCCGGCTTAGCGATCAGAAACTGATCGTTGATGTTAATTCGCAGGCTGCGTTGCCGGAGCTTCCGGTGTTGCAGGTGCCGGAGATGCAGGTGCTTCCGGTGCAGATGGTGTTTCTTTTGCCGGTTCCTGAGTTGCAGGCGCTTCGGCTGGCTTTTCTTCCGCAGGCTTTGCTTCTTCAGCCGGTTTTGTCTCTTCAGCAGGTGCTGCAGATTCCGGTGAAGGCAGTGGTGCAGGATTGTCAGACAGTGAGCGCAGATAAGCGATCAGATCAGCGCGTTCATTATCCTTTTTGTCGCCGGCAAAGCCCATGGCTGTACCTTTGATGTAGCCTTTAGGAGATGTCAGGAACTTGTTGAGATGTTCATAATCCCAGACTTCCTTACCGCCCTGTGAGAATTCTTTCATCGCTGCGGAATAACTGAAACCTTCAACTGTCGCCATCGGACGGTTCACAACATCCCAGAGGTGCGGACCGACTTTATTGGCGCCGCCTTTTTCCCCTGTATGGCAGGCAGCACAGCGTTTAAACACGGTTGCACCGCGTGCAGGATCAGCCGATGCCAGCAATGTTGCGATAGGTACAGCAGCAGGTGCCTCTTTGCCGGCAGCCGGTGCGCCACCCTCAGAAGCTACAATGGCATAACCTTCAGTTTCAGGATGCGGCGTCGAAAAAATCGCATCGGAAGAAATACCAATGGTCATGGCAATAAAAACGGTGGCCAGAAAGGCCATGATATATTTATTGGACTGAGACGAATTCATATGGCCGCTAGCGCTCCTGTTCCCCCAACGCCTTTAGCTTGGCGGTGATATTTAGTCTGTCTTAGGGGAGGGTAGCCCTCCATTTTACTGACCTTTGCCGGAAACTAGGTCTTTTGCTTGACGCTGGCAACACCTATAAGAACAGCTACACCCGTGACTTTTTGACACTTTCGGATGAAACCTTATGTCTAAGCCGTTTAAATCACTGATCCTGATTCCTGCCCGTATGGCCTCAACGCGCCTGCCCGGCAAACCGCTGGCAGACATTGCCGGCAAGCCGATGATTGTTCATGTCGCGGAGCGTGCCGTTGCCTCCGGTCTGGGGCGCGTGGTGGTTGCAACCGACAGCACCGAGATTAAAGAGGCTGTCGAAGCGCATGGCCTTGAAGCTGTGATGACACGCGGGGATCATGAATCCGGCTCTGACAGAATTTATGAAGCACTACAACTCATTGATCCCAATAAAGAATTCGATGCGGTTATCAATGTGCAGGGCGATCTGCCGACCATCGATCCGGCATTGATCAAGACGGCTCTACAGCCGCTCATCGAAGGGCCTGCGGATATCGCGACCCTTGGTGTTGAGATCAGTGATATCCAAGAAAAGACCAATCCGAATGTAGTGAAGATTGTCGGTTCGCCTCTGGCTGAATCCAATAAGCTGCGCGCGCTCTATTTCACCCGCGCCACAGCACCTTATGGTGACGGGCCGCTTTATCACCATATCGGCCTTTACGCTTATCGCCGTGAAGCGCTGGAGAAATTCGTCGCACTCGGCCAGTCTGTGTTAGAAATCCGCGAAAAACTGGAACAGTTACGGGCGCTGGAAGCGGGTATGCGAATCGATGTGGAAGTGGTTCAATCCTTCCCGCTCGGTGTGGATACACCGGAGGATCTGGAGAAAGCACGGCAGGTTTTGTCGCGCTGATCTGTAAAACAACGGAAAAGCATTTCTAAACTTAAGTCAAAGGCACCAAAAATGGCAGCGAAGACCAATAAAATAGCGTTTCAGGGTGAACCGGGAGCAAATTCCGACACGGCCTGCCGCAATATGTTTCCGACAATGGAGCCGCTGCCATGTGCAACTTTTGAAGACGCGTTTAATGCCGTTGAAAATGGTGAAGCCGATCTGGCAATGATTCCGATTGAAAATACGCTGGCCGGTCGCGTCGCGGATATTCATCATCTTTTGCCGGAATCGCGCCTGCACATTATCGGCGAATATTTCCTGCCGATCCATTTTCAGTTGATGGTGCTTCCAGGCACCAAAAAGGAAGATATTAAGAGCGTTCACAGCCATATTCATGCGCTGGGACAATGCCGAAAAATTATTCGCGGCAATGGCTGGAAACCGGTTATTGCCGGTGATACGGCAGGCGCTGCCCGTCAGGTGGCTGATCTGGGTGATAAGAGCAAAGCGGCCTTAGCACCATTGCTGGCTGCGGAGCTTTATGGTCTTGAGATTTTGCAGAACAATGTCGAAGACGCGGAAAACAATATTACGCGTTTCGTTGTGCTGTCGAAGCAGGAACAATGGGCACCGCGCAAGTCACCGGATGAATTGATGGTGACGACTTTTGTGTTCCGCGTGCGCAACGTTCCGGCAGCGCTTTACAAAGCGATGGGCGGTTTTGCCACCAATGGCATTAACATGACCAAGCTGGAAAGCTACCAGATTGGCGGAACTTTCATGGCAACGCAGTTTTACGCGGATATTGAAGGTCATCCGGATGATCGTTCCGTGCAGCTAGCACTGGAAGAACTGGCTTTCTTCACCAAGGAAGTGCGCATTGTCGGTGTTTATCCGGGCAGTGAGAACCGCAAGCAACTGCTTGCAGCTGAGTAAGAGTGAGCAGCTGCTGAAATTGATTATAAGAAGCGCCGGAGTGATCCGGCGCTTTTTTATGAGTTTTCTACCCAATGGCGTATCAGCGCGCTGGCGATTGCACCGGCTGGCGGGGTACGTAGGCCTTGCTGATGGATATTCTCCAGCATGACCTTCGCTTCCTCACGGGTAAACCAGCCACCGTCTTCCAGCTCGTCATGGTCAAGGTTCAGCTCACCGGACAGGCTCTGAGCGAAACAACCGATCATCAGGGAATAGGGAAACGGCCATGGCTGGCTGGCATGGTAGGTTACCTGCCCGACAGGCAGCCCTGACTCTTCGCGCACTTCACGCCGGACTGCATTCTCTATCGTTTCTCCCGGCTCGACAAACCCGGCAAGGCAGGAATAAGTCAGTGGGGCAAAATGCGGACTGCGTGCCAGCAGACAGCGTTCTCCGGACGGCGACTGGTACGTGACGAGCATGATCACCACCGGATCAGTACGTGGAAAATGCTCGGCATGACAGGATGTGCAAATCCGTTTGAAACCACCAATACGCATTTCGGTTTCATGGCCGCAACGCCCGCAAAAGCGATGGGTTCTATGCCATGCAAGAAGGGCTGCGGCTTGTGCAACCATGCCGCTATCTGCGGGGCTTAGCAGATTATGCGTATAAAGCGCGCGATATTCGGAGGCTTCCAGTGTTGGAGGAAGTGCCTCGGGATCAAGGCCGGTATCCAGCGCAAGATAGGCAGTGCCTTCTGCTTCCCCTAACAAAATCAGATGATTTTTGCTGTTCTTATCCGTATCAATTTGCAGATGACGGATTTCCGCATGACTGAATAAAGCACTATGTTCCGATATGTCTTGTTTGAGCAGGATTTTACCGCGTGCAAACAGCAAAAATTGCGCATCAGGATTGGCCAATGCACTCGGCAGACTGGTTTCATCACGTTTTTCAGCCTGCGGATCAAGTGTCTTACCGGCAAAGCCAAGGCCATGATTCTTGTCAGCCATTGCTGCAAATTCAAAATTATGGGGCATCACATGTAAACTCAGGCAGAAAGACGGGCGCGTAATGCATTGATGAGTTGATGCGCTTCTTCTTCAGTATAGGGCTCACGCGTGCCATGTCCCCAGACAGGGCCCGGCCATGCCGCATCGCCGCTGTTGCGCGCAATAATATGGATGTGTAATTGACGAACAATATTACCGAGTGCACCGCTGTTGATCTTCTCACAGGCAGTTGCCTCTTTCATCGCTTCGGCAACCATAGAGGTTTCAAAGCTGAGCATGGTCTGATCGAGCGGGGTCAGTTCGTGAATTTCTGACATATCTGCGCGCTGCGGTACAAGAATCAACCACGGCCAGCGCTTGTCATTCATCAAAAGCAGCTGGCACAGGCCAAGCGGACCGATAGGAAATGTGTCGTTTTGTAAACGTTGGTCGAGGGTAAAGTCCGGCATGATGCGGTGCCTTTTTGAAAAATATTGTTCTTGTCCGGCAGCTTTTGAAGCTGGTTTTGACTAGTCTGGAACTATTCAAACATAAAATGCGTGAAAATAATCTCTATTTTTTTATCTCAGCTTATTTGAGCCTTGCATTTTGTGTTCAAATTTCCGATATGGAGCGCGGGAGGTTGGTGGTGGACGGACCACTCGCCAACCGGGTCAGGTCCGGAAGGAAGCAGCCCTAACGAGCTCGGCACGGGTCATCGTGCCAGCCTCCCACCTTTTTTCTCCCCTGAAATCCAGATTGTTGTGCACGGAAAAGCTAAGTTTTCCGAGAGGCCGCTTTCTGTTTTCAATCGGCTGACGATCTGTGCTACAGCAGTGAAGCTTAAAGACGGGATCTGAAGGAGCGCGCGAAATCCATGGATAATAAACCGGCAGATAATGCTTATCGCGTTCTCGCCCGTAAATACCGCCCGCAGAATTTTGATGATCTTTATGGTCAGGAGCCGATGGTGCGCACCCTGACCAATGCTTTTGAAGCAGGACGCATTGCGCAGGCATGGATGCTGACCGGTGTGCGCGGGGTGGGTAAGACCACAACGGCGCGTATTCTGGCGCGCGGCCTGAATTATAAAACCGATACGATTGATCAGCCGAGTGTGCATCTCACCGAATTGGGGGAGCACTGTCAGGCGATTATGGAAGGCCGCCATGTCGATGTGATCGAGATGGATGCGGCCTCGCATACCGGTATTGATGATATCCGTGAAATTATTGAGCAGGTGCGCTACCGTCCGGTTTCTGCCCGTTACAAAGTCTATATCATCGATGAGGTGCATATGCTTTCCAATCAGGCTTTCAACGGCCTGTTGAAGACATTGGAAGAGCCGCCGCCACATGTGAAGTTTATTTTCGCGACCACAGAAATCCGCAAAGTGCCGATTACTGTTCTGTCGCGCTGTCAGCGTTTTGATCTGCGCCGCATTGAATCCGGCACATTGACCAGCCTGTTGCGCAAGATCACCGGCCTTGAAAATGTGCAGGCTGACGACACAGCACTGGCGATGATTGCCCGTGCCGGTGAAGGCTCTGCGCGCGACAGCCTGTCGATCCTTGATCAGGCGATTGCCCATGGCAACGGCACAGTCGATAGCCAGACAGTGCGTGAAATGCTCGGCCTTGCCGACCGTGCGCGTATTATCGACCTGTTTGAAATGCTGATGCGCGGTGACGTGGCGGGTGTGCTGAAAGAATTCCGCGCGCAATATGATGTGGGTGCTGATCCTTCCGTTGTGCTGAGCGATCTGGCGGATTTCAACCATCTGGTCACGCGTCTGCGTTTCACACCGGAAGTGGCGCAGGATATGTCGCTGTCGGAAGATGAGCGCGTGCGTGGCGCTGAATTTGCCAAAACATTGTCGATCCGCGCTCTGTCGCGCTGCTGGCAGATGTTGCTCAAAGGTATTCATGAGGTGGAGACCTCATCCCGTCCGGTGCAGGCTGCAGAAATGCTGCTGATCCGCTTGGCACATTCTGCCGATCTGCCGACACTGGATGAGGCGCTGAAAGCCATTGCCAATGGACATATTGGCGGAAATTCTGCGCCGTCTGCTCCGCAAGGCGGCGGCGGTGGTAATGGCTCCGGTGGCGGGAATACATCCTATGCAGCCGCTGATGCGGTTTCCGGTCAGATGGTACAGCGCCAGAATAATGGCGGTGCTGCCCTTCGGTTAGCTGAACCTGCTGCACAGCAGATGATGCAGCCGCAAGCCGTTGTCCAGCCGAAAACAGAACCTGCTCCGCAGGCTGTACGTATCCGTGATCTGAATGACATCGTCAATCTGGCCGGCAATAAACGCGACCTGCAGTTCAAGGTTCTGGTCAAGAATTTCGTACGGCTGGTTTCCATTGGCCAGAACCGTATGGAAATTGCGCTGACCGAACATGCGCCGAAAACACTGGCCACGGATATGGCACAGCGTCTGCTCGACTGGACGGGTGAACGCTGGATGGTTTCCGTTGCCCGTGACGGCGGTGGCCAGACCGTAGCTGAAGTTGAAACCGCACGACGCGAGGAACTGGTAACAGATGCCCGCGCTGATCCGGATGTCGCCGCGATCCTTGCAAAATTTCCGGGTGCTAAAATCATCGACGTGCGTATCACCACGCCGGACGATGATGCGGATATGGAAATGCAAATGCCTGATCCGGGTGTGGATAGCGGCGATTTGGATGATGACGATTAATTTTAGCTGAGGTTGAAACGACCGAGGCTGTGAACCATTTATTGAAAAAGAGTAATTCGAGGAGTTCTGCCACATGCGTGACATGATGGGGATGCTGAGCAAAGCAAAAGAAATGCAGGCCAAAATGCAGGCTATGCAGGAAGAAATCGCGCAGATGGAAGTCAGCGCTACTTCCGGTGGTGGTCTGGTCAGCCTGACACTGCTCGGCAAAGGCACATTAACAAGTCTGAAAATTGATCCGTCGCTGCTCAAAGAAGGCGAAGGCGAAATTCTGGAAGACCTGATTATCGCTGCGCATAATGATGCAAAAGCCAAGCTGGAAGCGATGATGGCTGAAAAGACACAGGCGCTGACCGCTGGTCTGCCAATCCCTCCGGGCATGAAACTGCCGTTCTAAGGTGACGGATTATCCATACATCATGTGATTATAAATTAACGCCCGATTCTATTCGGGCGTTAAATGTCTTAAGTCTTCATTATGTCAAAACGAATCGCCGGTCCTGAAATTGAACGCCTGATCCAGCTTCTTGCCCGCGTGCCGGGGCTGGGGCCCCGCTCTGCACGTCGTGCTGCGCTGCACCTGATCAAGAAAAAAGATGCATTGCTGGTACCACTTGGCTCTGCCATGCAGGAAGCCGCAGAAAAGGTGCGTATCTGCTCCTGTTGCGGAAATGTGGATACCAGTGATCCGTGCACGGTCTGCGAAGATCCACGCCGCGATCCTTCCACACTGATCGTTGTTGAAGATGTCTCCGATCTCTGGGCGCTTGAGCGCGCTGGCACCATGAATGTGCGCTATCATGTGCTGGGTGGCCGTCTGTCACCGCTGGATGGTGTGGGACCGGATGATCTCAACATTAAAGGTCTGATCGAGCGTGTCACCGGCGGTGAGATCAAAGAGATTATTCTCGCGGTCAATGCCACGGTCGAAGGGCAGACCACAGCGCATTATATCACCGATCAGCTCGACGGCATGGATGTGAAAATCACCCGCCTTGCGCATGGTGTGCCGGTTGGTGGTGAACTGGATTATCTGGACGAAGGGACACTGGCTGCAGCTTTGCGCGCCAGAACAACATTATAAAACCTGACCAACCGATTTTTATCCAAGTTTCAGGTGCGGTTTGTATAACAGGAGCAGCCATGCAGAAGACTTTCCTCCGTCAGGCTCTGGTGGCGTTGTGCCTGTTTGGCGCAGCGGTGCCGCTCAGCGTACCGGCAGCGCAAGCACAGACTTATTCTGCTGCACTCCAATCCAAAACCAATGCAGCCTTTCAGCTATGGCTGGAGAATGATCTGTGGCCGCAGGCGCAACAGCGCGGCATCAGCCGCAGCGTGTTCAATCAGTCTTTATCCGGTGTGCAGCTGAACTGGAAGCTACCGGATCTGGTGCCACCTGGCACCAAGCCGCAAACACCAAAACAGCAGACACAATCTGAGTTCGGCTCTCCGGCCAATTATTTCCGCAAAGGCACCGTTGATTCCGTTGCCAGCAATGGCAAGCCGAAGCTCAATGCGCATAAGAGCCTGCTGACGAAAATCGAACGCGACTTCGGTGTGCCTGCCGGTATTGTTGTTGCTGTCTGGGGACGTGAATCCGCCTTTGGCACGGTGAAGATCCCTTATAACGGTTTTGAAGTGCTGGCGACCAAGGCTTTCATGGCCACACGCAAGGATATGTTCCATGCGGAATTACTGGCCGCGCTCGAAATTGTACAGAAGGGCTATATGGATAGCGCCCATCTGAAAAGCTCTTGGGCAGGTGCGCTTGGTCAGCCGCAATTCATGCCTACATCCTATTTGAAACATGCCGTTGACTATGACGGCGACGGACGGCGCGATATCTGGAATTCCGTGCCGGACACACTGGCTTCTATTGCTGCCTATTTGCAGCATTTCGGCTGGCAGAAAGGCCGCGACTGGGGCTTTGAGGTCAATGTGCCGCAAAATGTCTCCTGCTCACTGGAAGGGCCGGATCAGGGCAAGACATTCCGTGACTGGACAGCACTTGGTATCACTCGTGTGAATGGCAAAGCATTCCCTGCACAGGAAATGGCACAAGAAGGTTTTCTGCTGATGCCTGCCGGTCGTCACGGCCCTGCATTTATTGTCACGCCGAATTTCTACGTGCTGAAAAACTATAATATGAGCGATCTCTATGCGCTGTTCATTGGTCATGTTTCTGACCGGATGAGCTATGGTGCCGGTGGTTTTCAGCAAGGCTGGGGTGATGTCGGTGGTCTTTATCGCTCCGATGTCGCTGCCATGCAGAAACGACTGCAAAAGCAGGGCTATGATGTCGGTAAGCCGGATGGACTGGCGGGATTTAAAACCCGTCGCTCTATCGGTGTCTGGCAGGCAAAAAACGGCCAGCCTGCCACCTGTTTTCCTGATAAGGCATTGGTTAAAGCCATTCGCTGATTGTTATCTGTTTTCTTTGACCATCGCATAAAGCGCTTTAAAGGCGTGGCTCTGGTAGCGCTCGCGGTGGTTCAGAAGCCAGAATTGCCGCGGCGGCAATGTAAACGGCACTTGTTTTAATGTGCCTGCTGCAAGATGCGGACGGGCTGCCAAGGCAGAAAGCACAGTAGCATAGTCTCCTGCAATCAGAGCCGAGCATATGGCCTCATTGGAAGGTAGCTCAAGTGCGAGTGGCAGGTGTGCGGGATCAAAAGCCTGATCGCGTAAATAGGCTTCAAAGGACGCACGCGTGCCGGAGCCTTGCTCACGTAAAATCCAGAAACTTTCCGGCAAGGTTGCAGTCAGCAGTGTCGTGCATTTTGCCCACGGATGCTGCGGACGGACGACGGTAATCAACTGATCTGTGGCCACTGATTCTTTATGCAGAAACGGGTCATCCGTTTCGCCTTCAATGAAGCCTGTATCCGCCAGTCCCTCCCGTAAAGCCTCAACAACCTGCTCGCTGTTGCCGATAGAGAGTTTGAGGTCAATCATCGGATAGGTGGTGTGAAACCGTGCCAAAACCGGTGGCAGCCAGTAGCTGGCAATCGTCTGGCTGGCATAAATATGCAGACTGCCCCGTTGCAGGCCGGTTATCTCGCTGAGGGTCAGTTCTGCGGCTTGCGCACGGGCAAGCACAGCTTCAGCCTCATGCAAAAAGATACGACCCGTCTCATTCAGTTCAATTCTTCGGCCGATCCGGTTGAACAATTGGGTCGCATAGCGCTCTTCCAGTGTTTTGATCGCCGCACTGACCGCTGAAGGGGTTAGGTGCAGGATTTCGGCCGCACGCGTCAGGTGCTGCTGACGGGCGACTTCCGCGAATATCCGTAATTGCTCAAGGGTCATAACGATCAATCATTCGTTTTTATTGAATGAATAATAACATATTTTCAAATGGAATGAATGATTGAAATAAGCGATAGAATTGGAAAAATTATCGGAAGTACCGCCATGACACGTAATATTCGTTCTAATTTTTCCCGTATTTTGCCCGGACTTATTCTCTGTCTGCTGGTGAGTATCGCAGCTTACGCGCTGGAACATATCGAAGCGCATTATTTCGGGCGGGCATGGTTGGAATCAATCGTACTGGCCATCCTGATCGGGGCAGCGGTACGCTCATTATTCAGCCTGTCTGGCCGGTATCATGCCGGTATCCAGTTTTCATCGAAGATGATTCTGGAAATTGCGATTGTGCTGCTCGGCGCATCGATCAGTGCCGAAGCGGTGATGCAGGCAGGGCCGGCTTTGATCGGTGGTATTGCCGGTGTCGTGATGCTGTCGATCGGTATCAGCTATTCTATCGGCCGGTTAATGCGCCTGTCGCATCGTATGGCGGTGCTGGTGGCTTGTGGCAACTCCATTTGCGGTAACTCAGCAATTGCAGCCACAGCGCCGGTTATCGGTGCCAGCAGTGATGATGTGGCGTCATCCATTGCCTTTACTGCAGTTCTGGGTGTTGTTGTGGTGCTGTGCCTGCCGCTGCTGGTGCCGTTGCTGAATATGTCGGCTGCGCAATATGGTATTCTGGCAGGCCTGACCGTTTATGCGGTGCCGCAGGTCTTGGCTGCAACAGCGCCGGTGGCCGCATTGAGTGTGCAGATCGGTACATTGGTCAAGCTGGTGCGTGTGCTGATGCTGGGGCCTGTTATTGTGACAATCGGTGTTATTGGTGCGAAGTCGGGCGGTGCCCGTCCGAAACTGTCGCAGATGGTGCCGTGGTTTATTATCGGCTTTCTGGGCATGATGGCACTGCGTAGCCTGTCACTGATACCCCAGGTTGTTCTGACACCACTGCACGAGGGCAGTACAGCCCTGACAGTAATTGCAATGGCAGGACTCGGGCTTGGCGTTGATGTGCGCACCGTTGTTAAAGCCGGTGGCCGTGTCACGCTGACCGCTGTTTTCTCGCTGCTGGCGCTGGGTGCTATCAGCCTGACCCTGATTGCTATGCTGGGTGTTGCCTGAGGCTGCACTAATATTCAGAACCGACTTATTATTCATCGCATAAAAAAGCCCCCGCCGGATTGCTCCGGCGGGGGCTTTAACTACTTTAAGATAAACAGGGCTCTATCACGCGGATAAAGCCCCGCTCATAAATTAGTTGTTTTCGGACTTTTTCATTGCTGCAGCAAGAATGTCACCGAGCGATGCACCGCTGTCTGCGGAACCGTACTGAGCAACTGCTTCTTTTTCTTCAGCAATTTCGAGAGCCTTGATGGAAACCTGCAGTTTGCGGGTTTTCTTGTCGAAAGCGATAACGCGTGCGTCAACTTTCTGGCCAACGGAGAAACGCTCTGGGCGCTGCTCGTCACGGTCACGGGACAGATCCGAACGCTTGATGAAGCTTTCGATGTCGTGGTCAACCAGTTTAACTTCGATGCCGCCATCGGTGATGCCGGTTACTTCACAGGAAACAACTGCGTTTTTGCGCAGGTCGCCGGAAGAAGCTGCTTCACCAACGCTGTCGCCGGTCAGCTGCTTGATGCCGAGGGAGATACGTTCTTTTTCGATGTCTACATCGAGAACGACTGCCTTAACAACGTCACCTTTGTTGAACTCTTCGATAACCTGTTCGCCCGGACGGTTCCAGTCGAGATCCGACAGGTGAACCATGCCGTCTACATCGCCGTCGAGACCAATGAACAGGCCGAATTCGGTCTTGTTCTTGACTTCGCCTTCAACAACGCTGTTGGCTGGGTATTTCTGAGCGAAAGTTGTCCATGGGTTGTCGAGGGTCTGCTTGAGACCGAGCGAAATACGGCGCTTGACCGGATCCACTTCGAGCACAACAACTTCGACTTCCTGAGAGGTCGACAGGATTTTGCCCGGGTGTACGTTCTTCTTTGTCCAGGACATTTCGGAAACGTGGATCAGACCTTCGATACCTGGTTCGATTTCAACAAATGCACCGTAATCGGTGATGTTGGTTACGTTACCAGTGATCTTCTTGCCAACCGGATATTTCGCACCGATGCCATCCCAAGGATCATTTTCAAGCTGCTTCATGCCCAGGGAAATACGATGTGTATCCTGGTTGATGCGGATGATCTGAACCTTAACCTGCTGACCGATAGTCAGGATTTCGGAAGGATGGTTTACACGGCGCCATGCCATGTCGGTAACGTGCAGCAGGCCGTCGATGCCGCCGAGGTCAACGAACGCACCGTAATCGGTGATGTTCTTAACAACGCCGTCAACAACCTGACCTTCTTCAAGGTTCTGAACGATTTCAGAACGCTGTTCCGCACGGGATTCTTCCAGAACGGTACGGCGGGACACAACGATGTTGCCGCGACGCTTGTCCATTTTCAGGATTTCAAACGGCTGCGGGTTGTGCATCAGAGGTGTAACGTCGCGGATCGGACGAATGTCAACCTGTGAACGTGGCAGGAACGCAACGGCACCATCGAGATCAACGGTGAAACCACCCTTAACCTGATTGAAGATAACGCCATCAACGCGCTCACCTTTGCCGAATTTCTCTTCGAGGCGAACCCAGCTTTCTTCGCGGCGAGCTTTTTCGCGCGACAGAACAGCTTCGCCAAGCGCGTTTTCGATACGCTCAACGTAAACTTCTACTTCGTCGCCCGGCTTCATCGAGCCGTCTTTGCCCTTAGCGCCGAATTCCTTCAGCGGCACGCGGCCTTCAACTTTGAGACCTGCATCGATGATTGCCATGTCTTTTTCGATGGCAACAATACGGCCCTTAACAACATAACCTTCTGCAAGGTCATTATTGGCGAAGGACTCAGCCAGCAGAGCTTCAAAATCTTCGCGTGTCGGGTTAAAATCTGACATGTAGACTCCTGATGTATCCGTGAAATTCACGGGATACGGCGCCGGGGGTTGGTGTTTCGAGAAAGTCTGAAGACAAGCCGTTCTTAAAAAGAACAATCCGGCGCATGGCCTGAAAACAGACATTTTTTATATAAAAGACGCACAACTCTATGATTTTTCTGAAATTCAGAAGGTAATCAGCTGCGCAATGCTGCATCTATCAGCTTTTTAGCCTCTAGAAATGCCGCTTCTATATCCATTTTACTGGTATCGATCAAGTGCGCATCGCTTGCGGGTTTTAACGGCGAAGCCGAGCGGTTCATGTCGCGCTCATCACGGCGCTTCAGATCGTCCAGAACTGCATTATAATCCGCATCAGCGTTTTTTGCACGCATTTCATTAAAACGACGCTCTGCCCGCACTTCCGCAGAAGCGGTGATATAGAGTTTCACCCGCGCATCAGGGCAGACAACAGTGCCGATATCGCGCCCGTCCAGCACCGTGCCGGGCAGGTTATCTGCGAATTTGCGCTGGGCTTCCACGAGAGCGCGGCGCACTTCCGGCATGACAGCAACTTTGGAAGCTGCTTCACCGATCTCATGGGCAGACAACACAGTGCGATCGAGCCCTTTCAGGTCGAGTTCCTGTGCAACCCGTGCGGCAATGGCTTCATCATCAAGCGGTAAACCCTGATCAATCAAGGCTTTAGCAACTGCGCGATAGGTGAGGCCGGTATCGAGATGATGAAAACCATAATGGCTTGCGAGGTTGCGGGCCAGCGTTCCTTTTCCGGAAGCTGCCGGCCCGTCAATGGCGATGATGAAAGCTTTATTCTGCATTACAGTTATTTTGCCTCGGCCACAGTGATATCTGCGCCCAAGTTCCGCATCAGATCCATGAATTCAGGGAAGCTGGTTGCGATCATTGTCGCATCATCAACGGTCACCGGTTTTTCAGAAGCCAGTCCCAGCACGAGGAAGCTCATGGCAATACGGTGGTCGAGATGGGTGGCAACAGTGCCGCCGCCAAAACCCTTGCCGGACGGATTGCCGCGCACCGTCAGCGACATTTCGCCTTCAGTACAATCGACACCATTGGCTTCAAGGCCACGGGCAACAGCTGCAAGACGGTCTGATTCTTTGACACGCAACTCATCCAGACCATCCATAATGGTTTCGCCTTCCGCAAAAGCGGCGGCAATAGCCAGAACCGGATATTCGTCGATCATGGATGGCGCACGGTCAACCGGAACGGTGATGCCGGTAAGCTTCGATGAGCGTACGCGCAGGTCAGCTACATCTTCACCGCCTGCAAGACGCGGATCGAGAATGTCGATCTGGGCGCCCATTTCCTGCAAAGTGGTGATCAGGCCGGTACGGGTCGGGTTCATCAGCACATTGCGGATGATGAGGTCTGAACCCTCTGTGATCAGCGCAGCCACAAGCGGGAAGGCGGTTGAGGACGGATCGCCCGGTACGTCAATCGTCTGTCCGGTGAGCTTGCCCTGTCCGGCGATATGGATGTGACGGACGCCGTCTTTGTCGGTTTCAACACTCAGATCGGCACCGAAACCCTGCAACATCTTTTCCGTATGGTCGCGGGTCATGATCGGTTCAATGACCGTGGTTACACCCGGTGTGTTGAGACCGGCCAGCAGAACTGCCGATTTAACCTGTGCCGAGGCCATCGGTACGCGGTAACGGATTGGGTTTGCGGTGCGGGGGCCATGCAAAGTCAGCGGCAGACGGTCGCCTTCCGCAGCTTCAACCTGTACGCCCATTTCACGCAACGGATTAAGCACGCGTGCCATCGGACGCGATGTGAGGGATGCGTCACCAAGAAATGAGGTTTTCATATCATAGGAGCCGACCAGCCCCATGGTCAGGCGCACGCCTGTTCCGGCATTGCCGAAATCCAGCGGTGTTTCTGATTCCAGCAGGCAGCCGTTGCCGGTGCCGTTGATAATCCAGATGTCGCCTTCTTTGCGGATTTGTGCACCCATAGCCTGCATGGCTTTGCCGGTGGCCAGAATATCTTCGCCTTCCAGCAGGCCGGAAATACGGGTTTCACCCGATGCAAGGCCGCCGAACATGAAGGAGCGGTGAGAAATCGATTTGTCGCCCGGAATGCGGATATCGCCCTTCAGGTCGCGGGAGCGACGAGCGGTTGCAGGTTTGGAAACTTGAGAGTGAGACATAATATTACAGTCAGTTTATGCTGCCGTTTTTGTAAGCTTCTAAGCGCGTTTCAGACAGCGCGGTCAATCGAGGTGGCTCAGGTCTAGCATAGGTTTTACCGCAGGTCATCCTGCAAACTAAACAAAGCAGGTCATCCTGCAAACTGGCTGAAATGTCGTCGTTCAGCACTGCCGGTTTAAGAGCGGCAATAAACCGGCGTATTTTGGCCACGAAACCTGTTAAAGAAGCATGTTTCAGCAAAACATGTGTCTTTGGCTTTGACAAAGGTAGCTAAATCCGTTTATGCACCAAAAAACACCGAAAAGGCTTTCCGGTTTTATCTCCTGTTTCGGGGGATGTGCGGATGCCGCAGCCGGCACAACTTATGAGGCTTGACGTGGCAAAATCTGAACTTGGCACAAAACGTATCGATCCGGAAACGGGCAAGAAATTTTATGACCTGAATAAGGACCCGATTGTTTCCCCTTATACAGGTAAATCCTATCCGCTTTCTTATTTCGTATCTTCCGTGGATACCCGCGTAGAAGAGGAAGAAACAGAAACTGAAGAACTGGATACAGCACTGGATGCACCGGAATTCGTATCTCTGGAAGATGCGGATGACGAAGCCAAGGGCGACGATATTCCGGATCTGGATGATGATGACGATGTGGATCTCGGCGATGATGATGATCCGTTCCTGACACCTGATGATGAAGACGAAGATGATGATATGTCCGGTCTTCTGGGCGGCGGCGGCGGCGTTGGTGACGACGACGAAGGCTAATCAGCTCTTCTGATTGTGAATTGTAAATGCCCCGTACTGATATCAGTACGGGGCATTTTTTTTGACTTGTTGTGCACAGGCGCAGAGATTTTTCAGTGCTTTGAGCAAATAATCTGGATATCTTTGAAAGAGTTTGCTTTTTCCTCTTGATCTTCTGTGAAAGGCAATTTATGTAGCCGTCACGAACAGATCATAATCTGCTTCGCACCACCGGAACCGACGCTCAGGTCGGCATGTTTCAAAGCATGATCGGTAATGGGGCCATAGCTCAGCTGGGAGAGCGCTTGCATGGCATGCAAGAGGTCAGCGGTTCGATCCCGCTTGGCTCCACCAAAAATCACAAGAAATTTCATATATTGAAATCAATGCTTTTTAAAAAAAACATTCTGATCGATTCTTTTCATTGCGACCAATGAAACCGCCCCAATAGCTATCTTTGCAATATGCAGTGACTGGTCGCCAGTGAAATGAAAATCTTCTGATGAAGATAAGGTTTTATCAGAAGTTCAGGTTCTTTGAGATCTGCCATTCATTGTCAGCATTCAGTTCTACACGCTTGTTGCCCCGGTAAAAAATCGGGTTTCCGGTTTTTTTATCCATAGAAAAACGAGTAGGGGCCAGTCTGTCTTCCTCGTAGCCGGTTGTTGCCAGAGCTAGCGCTTCTTTGAATTTACCGTCTTTGCACAGGGACTTAAAAAGGGTCAAATTCATGGTGGTTGCTTTCATTCATCTTTATTGCTCAGGCCTGCTTGTAGGAACTTCTTGCGCATTAAGCTATGCCTTAGTGCCACTTTAAAATTAGAGCATAATTTCACCTTAGACTGATCCAAGTTTAAGGGATTAGGCTCTTGGCACGGTTAATACAGCATAAAGGCAAAATAGGTGGTATGTTTTCAGGCGGACAGATCTCATGCAGAACGGGATGCGTTATGAAAAAGAAGCTTGTGGTTATTGGTGCGGGTTTTGCCGGCTTGCAGGTTGTACATGGTCTGAAAAAGACCGATCTGGACATCACTTTAGTGGATCGCCGTAACCACCATCTGTTTCAGCCTTTATTATATCAGGTGGCTACTACGGTGCTTGCAACCTCGGAGATTGCATGGCCGATCCGCCATCTTTTTCGCGATCGTTCCGAAGTAACGACTTTGCTTGATGAAGTTGTTGGTATTGACCGTGATCGCAAAATTGTGCGTCTGCGTAACAGTGCCGAACTGCCCTATGATATCCTGGTTCTGGCTACAGGCGCACGCCACGCTTATTTTGGTAAGGATAAGTGGGAGGATTTTGCACCCGGCTTGAAAACGCTGGAGGATGCAACCACAATTCGCAGGCGTATGCTGCTGGCCTTTGAGCAGGCAGAACTGGAGGCAGATCCGGCTAAACGTGAGGCATTACTGACATTTGCAGTGATTGGTGCGGGACCGACAGGTGTGGAAATGGCTGGTATGATTGCCGAGCTTGCCCATCATACATTACCGCGCGAATTTCGCCGGATTGATACACGTCAGGCCAAAGTCTTGCTGGTGGAAGCAGGCGGGCGGGTGTTGCCGAGTTTCAGTGAGAGCCTGTCTGACTATGTGAGAACCTCTCTGACAAAGCTCGGTGTGACCGTGCGTACCGGTGTGCCGGTAACAGCCTGCGATGAAAACGGTATAACAATCGGAGAGGAGCCGATTGCCTGCCGGACGATCATCTGGGCGGCCGGAGTGCAGGCATCACCTGCTGCCCAATGGCTGGGAGCAGAGGCGGATCGGGCGGGCAGGGTGGTTGTCACCAAGGATTTGCGGCTTGCGGATGATCCGTCGGTTTTCGTGATCGGTGATACAGCATCAGTGAAATGGGGCGAGGATAAATCCGTGCCAGGTATTGCGCCTGCGGCCAAGCAGCAGGGGAGCTTTGTTGCAAAATGCATCCGTGCTTCATTGAAAGGCACAATGCCGCCTGAAACTTTCAAATACCGGCATCAGGGCAATCTGGCGACAATCGGCCGTAAAGTTGCAGTGATTGAATTCGGTAATTTCAAGCTGAAAGGCATTCTGGCGTGGTGGATTTGGGGGCTTGCCCATATTTACTTCCTGATCGGAACACGGTCACGCCTTGCCGTCGCATGGAGCTGGCTGTGGATTTATCTGAGCGGATTGCAAAGTGCGCGTCTGATCACGCAAAAAGAAACCATGCGTGATCCTGAAGTTTGAAGGCATTAAAAAATCCCGCCATTTGGCGGGATTTTTTTAATCAGGCAGCAATCTTGCGGCGGGTGAACGGGCCATGCGGAATTTCCGGTGGCGCGAAGCTTTCCGCAGAAGCGCGATCCCAGCGGCTGTACCAGTCAGACAGTTCTGCAATTTCAGAACCGGAAACCAGAAAGCCGTTTGGCAGATACGGATAGACTTCATTACCGTCGAGGAATTCATTGTCCTTTTGACGGAACATGAAGTGGTAAGGCATGAAATCGCGCGGGTCACTCAGACCGGCCGCACCGGCAAGCTCACCCAGAGCATGCATGGTATTGCGGTGGAAGCGTGCAACGCGGTGGCTCTTATCATCCACATCAATCGCACGCTGACGCAGCGGGTCCTGCGTGGCAATACCGACAGGGCAGGTATTGGTATGGCAGGACTGTGCCTGAATGCAGCCGACAGCAAACATGAAGCCGCGTGCCGAGTTGCACCAGTCAGCGCCCAGAGCAAATGTACGGGCAATATCAAAGGCGGAAACAATCTTGCCTGCTGCACCGATTTTGACTTCATGACGGATACCGGCACCGCGCAGCGTGTTATGCACGAAGGTCAGGCCTTCAAGCATCGGCATACCAACGCGGTTGGTAAATTCCAGCGGAGCCGCACCGGTGCCACCTTCTTTACCGTCAACGACGATAAAATCCGGATAAATGCCGGTTTTTAGCATGGCCTTGACCATCGACATGAATTCGCGGCGATGACCGATGCAGAGTTTGAAGCCGACAGGTTTGCCGCCGGAAAGCTCACGAAGCTGGCCGATAAATTCCATCATGCCGATCGGCGTGGAGAAAGTATTGTGTGCCGGTGGCGAAATACAGTCTTTGCCCATCGGGATGCCGCGTGCTTCGGCGATTTCCGGAGAGATTTTCTTGGCTGGCAACATACCGCCATGACCGGGTTTGGCACCCTGACTGATTTTCAGTTCAATCATTTTGACCTGAGGATCGGCAGCCTGAATGGCAAATTTTTCCGGCGAGAATGTACCGTCATCATTACGGCAGCCGAAATAGCCGGATGCAACTTGATAAATCAGATCGCCGCCGCCTTCACGATGATAGCGGCTGATGCTGCCTTCACCGGTGTCATGGGCAAAATTGCCCATCTTCGCGCCTTTGTTCAAAGACAGAATAGCATTGGCAGACAGTGCACCGAAGCTCATAGCCGAAATGTTATAAAGGCTGGCATCATAAGGCTGTTTACAGGCCGAGCCGCCGATACGGACACGGAAATCCGTATCCTTAATAACCATCGGCACCGCTGAGTGTGTCAGCCACGCATAGCCGGAGCCGTATACATTCTCAATTGTACCAAAAGGGCGTTTGTCTTCCACGCCTTTGGCGCGCTGATAGACAAGGCCGCGAATCTCTCTGCTGAAAGGTTCTTCATCGCGGTCGCCTTCAATAATATACTGGCGCAGTTCCGGACGGATACTTTCAAGGATAAAGCGCATATGGCCGATGATCGGGTAGTTGCGCAGGATCGCGTGTCTGGACTGGAAAATATCATAAACGCCAAGGCCGAGCAGGGCACTGGAAATCGCAGTTATGATAAGCAGCCATTCGCTGTAATAAACCGCTCCGAGAAACGAGGCGATTGTCAGAAGCGCAACACATGTGAAAACCGCATAACGCTGATAAGAGAGCATGAGTGTCACCATTTTTATATGAGCCGGAATGAGCCGCTTTTTGAAAAAGAGTCGCTTAACCGGTCGATTGGCGTCTCCTTAGCCCACCCGCCGCATGATTGCGAGGGGGATTCTTGTCTGACGTGATGCGTAAATAACGAAAAATATGCGCAATTAATCGTGAATTGGCCTGTGGGAGGGAGATTTTACCCCGAAATGTCTTTCAAAGGATATTTTTAGCTTTGCTTAAATGCCGCATGCTTCAATGAAGGGGGCTTATCTGTCTGAGGATGCCTGCTGTACCGGCGGCAAGACGTGAGGAAATAATATTTCCTGACCGAAAAATGGCTGGTGATCTATTTAAGGCAATGAAAATAAACATAAATTTATATCAGTTTTGCGGAGTTTCGTTGTGTCGGTGATCGTAAATGCCTGATCACAAGTGCGATTTGGAAGGAACTTATTAACCTTCATTTTTTATTACTTTGTGGACAGAACTCAGTAGCGTATTTTTTGGTTTTTCATGTCCATGCGTATTCCACGATCCAATTTCTCCATAGCAACGTCTGACCGCTTTGCGGCTTCCGCTGACATGCGTGAACCGGTATCCCCGCCGCATGAAGTGCAGAGCTTTGAGCAGGTTGCTGCCGGCTCTTTTATATCTGAGACACAGTATCAGCCGGAAGAACAGGTTTTTGCAGGAACAGATTTTGCAGAAGCGGAGGTGCCTTCGCCTCTCAGCTATGCTCCGGCTGTTGTCACAGAAATTGTGCCTGCCACAGCTGCTGAAACTGTGACCTCAATCCCGACATACCCGCTTAGGAGTAAGCAGATGAGCAACAATTTTGCGGTTAAACATTGGATGGATCAAGAACGTGCTGCTCCGGCTGAAGAGCCTACTGTGGTTGCGCAATCTGCCGCACAGCAGGCGGCACCAGTTGCAGCACCGCAAGCCGTTGCTGCGCCGGTTCATCCAAAACCTGCTAATCCGACCATGATTATGAACAGCCCGCATGTGGCCTATCAGGGACTGTCTGTACGTGAGCAATTCGGTTCCGACGAGAAAGTCTGGAAAAACGCTTTTGCTCTGGCTGAAAATGTCCGTTTTACCCGCACGCCCGAAAATGAGTTGATGCGTCTGCGCGCCAAGCTGATTGAAGAATTCGGTGCGGAAGAAGAAACACAGCCGGTTGTTGCACATGAACAGGCCGCAGCGCCTGCGGCGCAGGCGGTACAGCCTGCTGTTGTTACTACTGCCGCTGCAACGCAGCCGGTGCGCACTGCGCCGGTATTGCGCGGTCCTTCCAGCATGATTGTTGCCGCACGTCTGCGCTTGCCGGTTGTGCCGGTCGCACCGCATGTTGAAGCAATGGCACCATTGGCTGGCGCCGTATCGTCGCCGGTTATTTCCGTTATTCCTGAAGCTGAAGTTGTGAATGCTGTAGTTTCTCATTTGCCGCAAACACCTGTAGTTGCGGAAGTGACTGCTGCTCCTGCTGTTGAAAGCGAGCAGAGCAGTCTGCAGCTCAGCCATTTGTCTGATTTTGCATTCTGGGAATTTGCCGGTCTGCCGGACATTCTGCCAGCATCAACAACACCGGTTGTCACTGTGGCAGAAGCGGTTGAAGTTGTTGCACCTGTTGCGGCCATTGCGGTTGAAGAAACTGCCGCTGCACCGGTTATTGAGACAAAATCTATTCTGAGCATGTTCCGTGCTGTTGAGCTGCGCCCTGTTCAGGACGTTGTTCAGGAAAAGACGGAAGAGGTTGTTGCTGCTGAACCTGCTGTCGTGGTTGAACCACAAGTCAGCGTGCCGGCAGAAGCACCGGCCGAAATCGCAACGCCTGTTATTGAAGCTGTTCAGGTTACAGAAAATATTGTTGCAGAAGCTGCCCCTGTTGAAACAGCACCTGCTGTTGCGCAAGTAAGCAATCCGTTTTTGCCGTCCTTCAGCTTTGGTCTGTCAGGCTATCAGATGCCTGTCTATTCCATTGCCACACAGGCGCTGCTTGTACCGTCATCTCTGAGCGAAGTTGCGGCTCCGGTTGAACAGGAACAAGAGCAGGTTGTTGCTGCTGAAGCCACTATCGAGACAGCGCCTGAGGCTGTTGTTGAGCAGAGCGAACCTGTAGCAGACGTTGCGGACGTTGTTGCTGAACAGGTGGAAGCACCTGCCGAAAAAGCTGCGGTACCGGTAACATTTGCTGCAGCTCCGGCTGCGGCGCGTAATTCTTCATCTTCAATTAACTTGTCGATCTTCTCGCCGACCGCGATTGAAACCGGAACTGTCATGTCCGGTGAAGGCTATGAATATCCACCACGCGCTTTGTTGCAGGAGCCGATCTATAAAGACGGTGCGATTATCTCGCAGGAAATGCTGGAGCGCAGCGCTGGTTTGCTGGAAAGCATTCTTGAAGATTTCGGTGTGCGTGGTGAGATTATCCATGTCCGTCCGGGACCTGTGGTCACGCTCTATGAATTCGAGCCTGCACCAGGTGTGAAATCCTCCCGCGTGATTGGTCTGGCTGATGATATCGCTCGCTCCATGTCGGCACTCTCTGCCCGTGTTGCAGTGGTGCCGGGGCGCAATGTGATCGGTATTGAGCTACCGAACTCGATCCGCGAAACGGTTTATTTCCGCGAACTGATTGAATCGCCAGCTTTCGAGCGCACCAATTGCCGTTTGGCACTGTGCCTTGGTAAAACCATCGGCGGTGAGCCGGTGATTGCCGAACTCGCCAAGATGCCGCATTTGCTGGTTGCCGGTACCACCGGTTCCGGTAAGTCGGTTGCCATTAATACAATGATCCTGTCGCTGCTCTACCGTCTGAAGCCGGAAGAATGCCGCCTGATCATGATTGATCCGAAAATGCTGGAACTGTCGATTTATGACGGTATTCCGCATCTGCTCACCCCTGTCGTTACCGATCCGAAGAAGGCCGTTGTGGCGCTGAAATGGACCGTGCGCGAAATGGAAGAGCGCTATCGCAAGATGTCGCGTCTCGGTGTGCGTAATATCGACGGCTACAATGCCCGTGCTGCTGCTGCGCGTGAAAAAGGTGAGACTGTTACCTGTACGGTACAGGCTGGTTTTGACAAAGCGACCGGTGAGATCCTGTATGAAGAACAGGAAATGGATCTGACACCAATGCCTTACATCGTCGTTATCGTCGATGAAATGGCCGACCTGATGATGGTTGCCGGTAAGGAAATTGAAGGTGCGATCCAGCGTCTGGCGCAGATGGCACGTGCGGCCGGTATTCACCTGATCATGGCGACACAGCGACCAAGCGTTGATGTGATCACCGGTACAATTAAGGCGAACTTCCCGACCCGTATTTCCTTCCAGGTCACATCGAAGATCGACAGCCGCACCATTCTCGGTGAGCAGGGTGCAGAACAACTGCTTGGTCAGGGTGATATGCTGCATATGGCCGGTGGCGGCCGCATCGTTCGTGTCCATGGTCCTTTCGTCTCCGATGAAGAAGTGGAAAAGGTCGTTAATCATCTGAAAGAGCAGGGACGTCCGGATTATCTGGCCACTGTGACCGCCGATGAAGAAGAGACGGATGCCGTTGAGGATGACAGTGCTGTCTTTGACAAGAGCGATATGGGCTCCGAAGATGGTGATGATCTCTATGAGAAAGCCGTGAAGGTCGTGCTGCGTGATAAGAAATGCTCAACCTCTTACATCCAGCGCCGTCTGTCGATCGGTTACAACCGTGCTGCTTCTCTGGTTGAACGCATGGAGCAGGAAGGCCTTGTCGGTGCTGCCAATCATGTTGGTAAACGTGAAATCCTCGGCCAGAATGACGGTATGTAAAATGTACAAGTGATTTGCATATCACTGTAAAAAAGAATGTTTCAACTACCCGTCTGGTTATAAGCCGACGGGTAGTTTTGTTTTATATTGAGAAAATTGCTCTATATTATTATTTTATAATTTTACGTGAAATATTATTATTGTTCAGAATTTTCGTTTCGGTTCTATCTTATTGAAAAATGACAGCTATTCCCTGTTGTTAATTCGGGCATATTCATAGCATATTAACCATATGGGAGCATAAAGAGATGGAACACTCTGAAATGCGTGAGGTGGATTATGCAGCGTTACAGATTTGATCAGAAGGTAATCGTTGTCGAGGCGATTGTGGAAATGATTAAGCGCGGTGTGCCTGCCAGTGAGATGGATATCTATCTCAGCCGTATGGGGCCTGTGGATCTGGATATGCTGCAGCAATGTATGGATGAGGTCTATGCTTATATTGCGCATGAGGATGCGCGGCAGCAGGGCGGTTATCAGGAGCGCGCAGTCGCTTAAATTAGAATAGGTTTTGAGTAGTTATATTTTGAAAGACTGATTCACGAAAATATCGTATATCTGTCATGTTCTTGAAATATTTGCTCTCTATACATATATTGAATTTAAGAAATTCGTCTGATTTTTGACCACGGATGTACTGGCAATAATTGAGACGTTTAATGGAAGGTCGGGATATCCCGGCCTTTTTCATTTTGTATATTTTCATTTCTCATAATTTTATTTTTGTTCGCTTTGTTTTAGGAAGTGATTTCGCAGCTGCTCAGCCTAAAAAACTTGACTGGAATGTATAGTTTTACGCGCGTCACGCGAAAACGTGACCGAGATTCATCTTGCTGTTCGATGGATTCATGCTTATAGAAGCCGCAAAAGTCTCTGGATGGCAGACTGAATCGGCGTGATGCGGCGGCTTTCCTGCAGATGTTTTGTATCGGGACGGTCAATACCTACAGGCTGGCTCGTCTGATACGGAACGGTTTTCATATTCGATGAATAGCTGTTCCTGCAGAGTTTCTGAAATGTTGTATAACGGCTTCCGGTGTTGAAATACGGGGCTTTTTTGCCTATGAATTTCAGGATTTACCGAAACTACTGTATATTCTTCTTGTTCTGAAATAAATTCAGATCAGAAATAATACAGCATTTCAAAGCAGTTAAGGTGCCTTTGTATTTTATGGATCACATAAAATACCTTGGTGAATGTTGATATGTGGCCTGCCCCGGGCGCATTCAAGACGGAAAATTTAAATGAAACACAGATTATTCCGCTCAGTAGGCATTGGTGCGGTTCTGATGATGACGGCAATTCTGGCAGGGTGTCAGCAGGTTGTTTTGTTTCCTAAAGGCGAAGTTGGCATTAAGGAACGTGACCTGATTGTTTTTGCGACTGTCATCATGTCGCTGATCGTTGTGCCGGTGATTATCGCGACACTCTATTTCGCGAATAAATATCGTGCCAACAAGGATAATGAATATCTGCCTGACTGGCATCACTCCAACAAGATTGAAGCCTTTGTCTGGGTTATTCCGTGCATCGTCATTCTCATTCTTGGTTATGTGACCTGGGTTAAGACACACGAACTGGATCCTTACCGTCCGCTGGAACATGCGGCCAAGCCGGTTCAGGTTGAAGTCGTGGCAATGAACTGGAAATGGCTGTTCATCTATCCGGAGCAGGGCATTGCCTCGGTGAATGAACTGGTTGTACCGGTAGATCGTCCGCTGAACTTCCGTATCACCTCCGGCCACATTATGAACTCCTTCTTCATTCCGGCTTTGGGTGGTCAGGTATATGCAATGCCTGGCATGCAGACCAAACTCCACCTTATCGGTAATGAAACCGGCACCTATGCAGGTATTTCCGCGAACTATAGCGGTGATGGTTTTGCTCAGATGCGCTTTACAACGCATGTGAAGACAGAAGGTGACTTTGAGAAGTGGGTTTCTGAAGTTCGTACCTCTGACAAAGTGCTGAACCGTGCAGGTTATATCGAGCTGGATCAGCCGACAGAGAAACACCCGGTTACACATTACGCATCCACCGAGCCTGGCCTGTTCAGCGCCATTATCGGTCGCTGCGTGGATGGGAAGACACCTTGTGTCAGCCATGGTGGCGGCAGCGTTCAAAAGCTTTCGCCGTTCATCACATCTTCTGTGAAAAAAGAATCGCCTGCGGAACCTGCGTCTAACTGACGGGATTTCGTGACTTTAGGCAGGCAGACCACTGGCTTTCATAGCCAATGGTCTTGCCATTAAAAGTGTAGAGAAATGTTCGGAAAACTTACCCTAGCGGATATTCCATTTCACGAACCGATTGTGATGGTCACTTTGGCCGCAGTCGGTCTCGGTGGTCTGTCTCTGTTCGCTGCCATTACCTATTTTGGTAAATGGGGCATTTTGTGGAGAGACTGGCTCACCACTGTCGATCATAAGCGCGTTGGTATCATGTATATCATTCTGGCGCTTGTTATGCTGTTCCGCGGCTTCTCCGATGCCATTATGATGCGTGCGCAGCAGGCAATGGCCTCCGGCGCGAATGAAGGCTTCCTGCCTCCGCATCACTATGACCAGATCTTCACCGCCCATGGCGTGATCATGATCTTCTTCGTGGCGATGCCGTTCATCGTTGGTTTGATGAACTTTGCGGTGCCGCTTCAGATCGGTGCCCGCGACGTTGCGTTCCCTTACCTGAACAGCCTTAGCTTCTGGTTGACTGTTGCCGGTGCTATTCTGATCAATATCTCACTCGGTGTCGGTGAATTTGCACGTACCGGTTGGTTGGCCTATCCGCCGCTGTCCGGTCTGGAATACAGCCCTGGCGTCGGTGTTGATTATTATCTCTGGGCCTTGCAGATCTCCGGTATGGGTACATTGCTCTCCGGTGTGAACCTGATCGCAACCATCATCAAAATGCGTGCCCCTGGCATGACTATGATGCAGATCCCGGTTTTCACATGGACTTCTCTGTGTGCGAACATTCTGATCGTTGCAGCCTTCCCGATCCTGACCGTAACTCTGTCGCTCCTGCAGCTTGACCGCTATCTTGGTATGCATTTCTTCACCAATGATTTCGGCGGCAATCCGATGATGTATATCAACCTCATCTGGATCTGGGGTCACCCGGAAGTTTATATTCTGGTTCTGCCTTGCTTTGGTGTGTTCTCGGAAGTTATTGCGACTTTCTCGGCAAAACGTCTGTTCGGTTACACCTCAATGGTCTATGCGACTGTTGCCATTACCGTTCTGGCCTTCCTCGTCTGGGCTCACCACTTCTTTACTATGGGCGGTGGCGCCTCCGTTAACGCCTTCTTCGGCGTGGCGACGATGATTATTTCGATCCCGACAGGGGCGAAAGTCTTCAACTGGCTGTTCACAATGTATAAAGGCCGCGTGCGTATGGAAACGCCGGTTCTGTGGACTGTCGGCTTCATGTGTACATTTGTTGTCGGTGGTATGACCGGTGTTATGCTTGCAATTCCGCCTGCGGATTTCGTACTGCACAACTCCGTGTTTCTGATTGCGCACTTCCATAACGTGATTATCTCCGGTGTTCTGTTCGGCTGTTTTGCCGGCTTCATCTACTGGTTCCCGAAAGCATTCGGTTTCCGTCTGGATGAAACATGGGGTAAACGCGCATTTTGGTGCTGGCTGACAGGTTTCATTCTTGCCTTTATGCCGCTCTATATCCTCGGCTTCATGGGTATGACCCGTCGTATCAACCACACTGAAAATCCGGAATGGCAGATTTACCTGATCGTTGCTGCGATCGGTGCAGCGATTATTCTGGTTGGTATTGTCTGTCAGGTTATTCAGGTTCTGGTGTCTATCCGTAACCGTGAAGCTCTGCGCGATCACACCGGTGATCCGTGGGAAAACGGTCGTACACTGGAATGGTCTGTTGCTTCTCCTGCTCCGTTCTACAACTTCTCTGAAACACCGCGTATTCAGGATGTTGATGCTTACTGGGATATGAAGAAGCGTGGCGTGAAGCGTAAAACCGACAAGTTCAAGCCAATTCATATGCCACGTAATACCGGTACCGGCTTTATCATCGGTATGGTTTGTATCGTGCTTGGTTTCGCTGGTGTATGGCATATCTGGTGGCTGGCAATTGCTGCGGCTCTCGCCATTATTGCGATCAGCATCATCCATTCGTTCAACAATAACCGCGACTACTATGTCACTGCGGAAGAAGTGCAGCGTGTTGAAGATGAACATACGCTCAAGCTGCAGTCTTTAGGAGTTAAGCCATGAGCGCCGCTGTAACGCACGCTAATGATCATGCTCACGGGCATGACGATGATCACGAGCACCACGATACCCGCGGTACTACGCTGATCGGCTTCTGGATCTACCTGATGAGTGACTGTGTCATCTTTTCGGGTCTGTTCGCTACTTTCGCTGTTCTCTCGCGTTCATACGCGGGAGGACCGACCGGCTGGGAATTGTTTGATCTGGAATTCGTCGCCGTTGAAACAGCTCTGCTGCTGTTCTCCAGCCTGACCTATGGTCTGGCGATGATTGCAATGTCACGTAAAAAACAAACCGCTATGCTTAGCTGGATTGGCGTAACATTCCTGCTCGGTGCCACCTTCCTTGCGATGGAAATCTATGAATTCCATCACCTGATCGAAATTGGTGCAGGTCCTGGCCGCTCGGCGTTCCTGTCAGCCTTCTTCGTGCTGGTTGGTACACACGGTCTGCATATTCTGTTTGGTCTGATCTGGATTCTGGTGCTGGTTGCACAGGTTCTGCGTTCCGGTCTGACCGAAGCCAATCAGACCCGTCTGATGTGCCTCAGCCTGTTCTGGCACTTCCTTGATGTTGTCTGGATCGGTGTATTCTCGATTGTTTATCTGATGGGAGTTCAGGCATGAGTTCCGCACGTAAAACTGAAGCATCAGCCAGCGAAACCAAGAACTATGTGATTGGTTTTATTCTGGCGGTTATCCTGACAGCTGTGCCGTTCGGCGTGGTTATGGGGCAGTATTTCGACACCACCACAACCGTGGCCATTATCATGGTATTCGGTGCGGTGCAGATGGTTGTTCATCTGATTTACTTCCTGCACATGGATTCCAAATCCGAAGGCGGCTGGACATTGCTGGCTCTGCTCTTCACTGTCATGATTTTGGCAATTGTTCTGATCGGTTCGCTCTGGATTATGAACCATCTGGCCATCAACATGATGGAAGTCAGCCCTGAGGCTGCACGGGCACTGCCATAAGCAGCAGCAGGAGTTTGATTAACTCCTCTGCAGGCCAAAAATAATGAACGGCGTTGCGTAAGCAGCGCCGTTTTTTTGTTCTGCGATATATTATTTGTTCAGAACAATCCGCGCTGCGTGTATATTGATTTTACGGAGGTTTTTTCCGTGTTTTTTAATAATCAATTTTCTTTTTTATTTATTATTTTGGTGGCTCCAATGAAACTTATTCATTTTGATAAATGGCGTATAAAGCTAATATTTTTAGCAGGTATAACGGTGATGCTCTTGGGCGCAGGAGCGCTTGCAGCGCAGGCACAATCTGCAATTACTTCTGAGGCGGTGAATTTACGATACGGGCCTGGGGCTCATTATTTACGGATCACTACACTGCCGCGTAGTGCATCAGTTCATATTGATTATTGCCGCACTGGCTGGTGCCAGATCAGGACGAGCTGGGGAATTGGCTGGGTCAACAGCCGTTACTTGCTGCAAACGTCTCAGTTCGCAGCTAAAGAGACGCGTGATGATCTGGCGCAACCGGTTATTCCGGAAGTGCAAGACAGCTCACAGAACACTAATAACGAGATATTTTATGATCGTTATTATCACTCTTATTACCGGCTATATGATGGCTACTGGTATTATCTGGGGCGCAGACAGGGATATCGACCGGATTACTGGTTTTATGATCCCTATTATAAATAGCGCAAATAGCATGTGATATCCGACGAATCCCTGTAGCGAAACGTGATTCCGCTGCAGGGATTTTTGTGTATTTGAGCATTTATCTTAACGAATGCACGGAAGCGGTACCCGCGGCTTGTAACAATTATTAAAATCGTGTTTCAGAGCCTGAAGCATGGGGTTTATGGGTGATCTTGGGAGTTGTGATCAAAAATATCATTTATTTTCAATGTGTTGAAGATATTTAAGGAGGAGGTATATGCCCATTCTTGTTCATTAATATTAGATATTTTTATCCTGCTCTTTGCCAATAGCCACAAATTTAGTTTTCTTTTAGGTAAAGAAAATTTCAAGTTAAGTTTTTATTAAGTATAAATCTTAAAAAAACAGTGTGAGCTTTCGGGTAATAGTCTTGGACAGAGTGACTGTGAGTCATTGCCCGAAGGGTGGAGCGGGCGAGTTGTGGAATATGCGTATTGACCCATTTATGCGGGATGATATGCAGGTAAGTAGATTAAGGAGAGCTCCAATCCGTAAAGTCAGCACCCTCCTGCTGTTCACTGCGCTGCTGCCGGTTATGGCGGCAACGCCTGCGCATGCTTTTGAGCTCTTTGGAATTAAACTTTGGGGCAAGGACAAGGCTGAAGAAGCCGACGATGTTATTGCCGAACCTAAGCGTTATAAAGTGGAAGTCACGTCGAGCGGTAACCGTACCAATAAAGACGGTAAAGCTGCTGATGTTGATGATCTGATTAAAGGTGCCTCGCGGCTTGTGGCCGATGAGGAGAAAGCAGCGTCGGGCTCCGGCGGACTGCTTGCCAAAGCGCGCGGTGATTACCGGCGTTTGCTGATGGCGCTTTATGGTGAAGGTCGCTATGGCGGCACGATCAGTATTAAGGTCGATGGTCAGGAAGTAGCGGACCTGCCTGCTGATACACAATTGCCTGACACATCGAATATTGTCATCAATGTTGATCCGGGCCCGCAGTTCTTATTTGCCCGCGCCAGTATTACTGAGCTTGCACCGCCTGTAGAGGAACGTCGCAATAAATTGCAGACGCCTAAAGAGGCCGGATTTAAAAGCGGTGAGCTTGCCAAATCCGGTGTGATCCTGAAAGCGGAACGACTTGCTGTCGAAGCATGGCGCCGTCAGGGCTATGCCAAAGCTAAAATTGCCAATGAAAATGTCGTTGCTGATCATGCCGGCAATGTGGTTGATGCCGATATTACGGTCGAACCGGGGCAACTGGCACATTACGGCCCTCTGACAGTGCAGGGCACTGCCCGTATGGATCCGGAATTCGTGGCCTATATGGCAGATCTCAAGCCGGGTGAACGCTATGATCCTGCTGATCTGGAACGCACCCGCCGCCGCCTTGCCCGTATGGATGTTTTCCGCTCAACCACAATTCAGGAAGCGCAGGAGATTAACCGCGACGGTTCTCTGCCGCTCGATCTGATTGTGCAGGAGCGCAAACCGCGCCGTTTTGGTGTGGGTGCGAATTATTCGACACTGGATGGTGCAGGGGTTGAAGCCTTCTGGATGCATCGTAACCTGTTCGGTAAAGCAGAGCGTCTGCGCTTCGATGCCAAGGTCAGCGGCATTGGCGGCTCGCAGGACAGCTCGTTTGATCCTAAGAACTTTACCTATCAACTGGGTACAACATTTACCAAGCCTGGTGTGTTCACGCCGGATACGGATTTTGTGTCCTCGCTTGCCGGCAAACGCGAAGTGCTGGATAATTATACCGAAACATCGGTCAATGGTCAGGCCGGTTTCACGCATATCTTTGATGAATATATGAGCGGACGTCTGTTTGCGAATGTATCCCATGCCCGTTTTGATGATGATTTTTACGGCAAACGTGACTTCTTCACCGTGGGTATGCTCGGTGGTATCCTGCTGGATAAGCGTAATAGCCAGACCAATGCGACATCGGGTTATTATGCGGATGGTGTGATCGAGCCGTTCTATGAAATTAAGAATGGCAGTTTCTCGACCAAATTTACCGCGGAAGGCCGTGGTTATTACGGCTTTGGTGCCGATAACCGTGTCGTACTTGCCGGTCGTTTGAAAGTCGGCTCGATTGTCGGCGCGGATATGAAAGATCTGCCGCCGGATAAAGTTTTCTTCGCCGGTGGCGGCGGCTCGGTTCGTGGTTATGCCTATCGCAGTATCGGCGTGAAAAAGCCGGGCGATGTGGTAATCGGCGGTCGCTCGCTGGTGGAAATGTCGGGTGAGGTACGCACCAAAGTCACCGATAGTATCGGTGTGGTCGGATTTGTTGACGGAGGATATGTCGGGGAAGAAACTTACCCTGACTTTGCGGAGAATCTGCGTTTGGGGGCAGGTGCGGGCTTGCGTTATGATACCAGCCTCGGACCAATCCGTTTCGATGTTGCCGTGCCGCTTAACCGCAGCAAAGGTGACTCAAGTTTTGCATTCTATGTCGGCATAGGACAGGCGTTTTGAACCGTTTTCTCGCTTTCGTAGCCACTTTCTTCATCATTCTGCCGCTCGGTATTTATATCGGGGCATCGCTGTTGCCGCAGGGTACGGCGGGTGTCACGACGCCTGCTACCAGCCAGAACAATCCGCCTGTGTCCGGCTCGGCTGATGGTCAGGTCGCACAGACGGACAATCCTGTCTCGGCGCAGGAAGCTGAGGAAGAAAAGTCCTATTTCCTGTCTTTTGTAGAAGAGAAGCTGTCCGGTCCGAACCGTAAGATCAGCATTTCCGGCATTGAAGGTGTTTTGTCTTCGGAAGCCAAAGTCGGCTCGATCACTGTTGCCGACCGTGAAGGTGTCTGGCTGCGTATTAAAGATGCACAGCTGGTCTGGAGCCGCTTGGCATTGCTGCGTGGCCGCCTGAGCGTGGACACGCTGTCGGCAAAACAGGTTGAACTGATCCGCACACCGCTGCCGGATGAAAGCCTGCCGACGCCGGAAGCGGGCGGTTTCGCTTTGCCGGAACTGCCGCTGGCCGTATTGCTGGGCGAGCTGAATATTGAACGCCTGAAATTCGGACAGCCGGTCTTTGGTCTTGAATCCGAAGTTGCACTCAAAGGCAATCTGACCCTTCAGGACGGTTCCCTGCAGTCGCTCTTTGATATGAACCGCCTCGATGGTCCGGGCGGAACGATCAAGCTGAAAGCCGATTACGCCAATGCCGATCAGAAGCTTGATCTGGATGTGCGCCTAAGCGAACCGGCCAATGGTATTGCTGCCAACCTGTTGAATATCGAAGGTAAACCGCCGGTTGAACTGGCTCTGAGCGGTGCAGGTAAGCTGGATGATCTGAAAATTGATCTGAAGCTTGATGCCGACAGCCAGCGTATTCTGACCGGTCTTCTGACCCTGAACCGTGATGCCAATGGTGCGATTTCCGGACGCGTGTTTAATGCGGATGTTAAAGGCCCGATTGCAGCGCTTATTCCGGAAAAATTCCGCGACTTCTTTGGCGCGACATCCAGCCTTGCTGCCAATGGTCTGATTAAGGACAGCGGTGGTTTCCGTCTGGATAATTTCAGCCTTTCCAATGCCGCGTTGCAGGTTAAGGCCAAGGCTGAAACAGCCACTGACGGCTTTCTGACACGTCTTAATCTGGATGCGCTGATTGCCGATCAGGAAAAAGGCCGCGTTTTGCTGCCGGTCAGCGGTGGCGAAACATCGCTGGCATCTGCCCGCCTGACACTGGATTACGGTGACCGTCAAAGCAATGACTGGACAGGTAAGTTGCTGGTTGAAGGTCTGCAGGCCGGAGATTTCTCCGCACAGCAGACTGTGCTGGATATGGGCGGCGCTGCAGAAAATCTGCAGGATGCCCAGAACCGCCATGTCGGTTTCAATATCACCGGTAATGTAACCGGTATCAGTGCCAAGCAGCCTGATATTGCACAGGCACTGGGCGACCGTTTTGATCTGGCTGTTCTTGGAGCATGGCGTGCGGGTACACCGGTACAGCTTGAGAAAGTGCAACTCACCGGCAATGGTTTGAGTGCGGCACTCAAGGGTACAATCGATAAGTTCATCTATGCCGGTGATATCGCATTGCAGGCTGATAGTCTGATGCCGTTTTCGGCGCTGGCTGGCCGTTCGCTTGCCGGCAGCATTGATCTGAAGGCCAATGGTACAGTCGCGATGCTGACCGGTGGTTTTGACCTGACGCTTGACGGTACTGCTGAAAATATCAAGACCGGCGAAGATATTGCTGATCGCATTATCAATGGCCGTTCTACGCTGAGCGGTGGTCTGGCACGATCTGAAAGTGGTTTCTCTGCCCGTCAGTTCCGTCTTGGCAATGATGCCAATGCGATTACGGCCAATGGTACTTTCTCCAGTAAGACAGCTGATATTGATCTCGGCGTTGATCTGGGGGATATTGCTGACCTGTCAGATAAAGCATCAGGCCCGTTGTCGCTGAAAGCCAGTGCCCGTGGTACAGACAGCCGTATTGCTCTGGCCGCACGTGCGAATGTACCTTCCGGTTTGCTGGAAGGGCGTAAGCTCAATGACGGTGTGCTGGATTTCAATGCATTGCTCGATGGTTCCGATCCGAAACTGGCACCGTCTCTGAACGGTAATTTCAGCGGCAGCGCCTTCCTTGGTGGCGAAAAGCTGGATCTGGCCGGTACGGTCGGGCTGGATGAGCAGGGTAAGCGCCTGAGTGATCTGAGCTTTGTTGCCGGTGGTATGCGCGTCAGCGGTGATCTGAATGTCGGTGACAAAAACCGTATTGCCGGTCGTCTGAAAGTGGATGCACCGGATGTATCAACTGCGGCGGCTCTTTTCCTTGCCAAAGCAAGCGGCAGTATCAATGCTGATATTGACCTGTCCTATGAGGGCGAGCGTCAGAACGCCGTTGTTAAAGCTGATATCCGCAATCTTAAAGTTGAAGACAATGTCATTGGTCAGGCTGCGATTGATGCAACACTGGCAGACTTGTTCAATGTGCCGGTTGTTGATGGTGTGGTCAAAGCCCAGACAATCCGTGCGGGTAGTTTTGAGATCAATACGGTTGATCTCACAGCACAGGCCAATGGCAGCAAAACTGTCTTTCAGGCTGCAACAGACCTGAAAATCGGTACCAAAGTTAAAGTTGATGGCGCGCTGGAGCCGCAAAACGGCGGATTGCTGCTGTCACTCAACGATGCCGAACTGCGTCAGGGATCGATGCTGACCAAGCTGGCACAGCCTGCCTCTGTGGGGCTGAAAGGCAGTGATATCAGCTTCAATAATATTATCATGCAGGTCGGCAGCGGTCGTCTGAGCCTCGATGGTGCTTTGGCTGATCGTTTCAATCTGGATGTCAAACTGGATAATCTGCCTTTGAACGTGGCAAACAGCATCCAGCCGGAACTGGGACTGGGTGGTGTGATCAATGGTCAGGCCAAGGTCACCGGTTCACGGGCGCAACCGGATATCAATTTTGACGTTACGGCACGTGATGTGATTGCCCGTCAGACCCGCGAGCTTGGTATTGGCGCCTTGAATGCTACGGCCAAAGGCACATCCAGCCAGAACCGTCTGAAAGTGGACAGCCGGATTACCGGTGGTAATGGTCTGGACACACGGATCAATGGTTTTGTGCCGCTGGGCACAGACAAGTCCGCCGGTGCGCTGGATGTGAATGTTGAACTGGCCAATCTGCCACTGGCCTTGCTCAATGGTGCGGTTAAAGGTCAAAATCTCGGCGGTAACGTCACCGGTACTGCAAAAGTTACCGGCGCTCTGACCAATCCGTCTGCAGAATTTAATCTGAACGGTCGTTCACTGAGCGCAAAACCACTGGCTGAAAGCGGTCTTGCACCGCTGAACCTGAAAGCCGCAGGCCGTTATGGCGATAAAATCGTCAATATCAGCTCGCTGGCGATTGACGGTCCGCAAAATCTGAGCGTGACAGCGCAGGGGCGTATACCTCTGGCTGGCAGCGGTCTGGGAATTGATGTGACCGGTCAGATTCCGCTGGCGCTTGCCAATCGTTTTCTGGCGGATCGCGGTGCGCAGGCAAGTGGTACGCTGGCTCTGACCGCCAATGTCAGCGGCGCTTTTGATAATCCGCAAATCCGCGGCATGTTCTCGACAAGCGGCGCACAGATGGTTGATCCGGAAACGAATGTCCGCCTCAACAACATCACCATCAATGGCAGTATGGAAGGCCAGACAATCCGTCTGCGTAATGCCAGTGCCGCGCTGTCGACCGGTGGTTCAATCAGTGCTGACGGTACTGTGTCGATTAACGTTGCACAGAATATGCCAGCCGATCTGCGGATCAATTTCAATAAGGCGCGTTATGCGGATGGTTCCATGGTGGTAGCAACCATCAATGGCGGTCTGACAATTACCGGCGGCTTGCTGCGTGATCCTTTGATTGCCGGTAAGATCGATATCGACCGTGCCGAAATCACTGTACCGGAAAGTCTGGGCGGTGGCGGTGCCAATATCGATGTGCGCCATAGCAATACACCGGCATCCGTGCTGATGACATTGCAGCGTGCCAAGGTGGAAACCCGCGCTAAGGGTTCGGCACCGGTTCCGACATCCCGTCCGACTGTACCGCAACTGGATATCCGTGTGGTCGCGCCAAATCAGATTTTCGTACGTGGTCGCGGGCTGGATACAGAACTGGGCGGCGCGGTACGTCTGACCGGTCCGGTTACTAATGTGAAGCCGGTTGGTGGTTTTGAACTGTTGCGTGGTCGTCTGGATATTCTGACACAGCGTGTTACTTTTGATGAAGGTCGCGTCACGCTGATCGGTGATATGAACCCGCAGCTGTACTTCGTTGCCCGTACTGACGGCGGCGATATTACAGTGCTGGTGACTGTACAGGGTACGGTTGATAATCCGGACATCAAGTTCTCATCCGAGCCGGAACTGCCGCAGGATGAGGTTCTTGCCCGCCTGATCTTCAAACGCTCGATGTCCGAACTGTCAGCATTCCAGATTGCACAGCTTGCGGCTGCAGCTGCCGAGCTTGCAGGTGGTAAAAATGCCAATCTGCTCGGCGCTCTGCGTCAGGGCGTTGGCCTTGATGATCTGGATGTGGTGACCGACAGTAAGGGGAATGCCGCAGTGCGTGCCGGTAGTTATATCCGTGATAATATTTATCTCGGGGTTGAGGCCAGCGGTGTGGACGGTACCAAGGGAACTATCAATCTGGATATTACCCGTAATCTGAAGGCTAAAGGCTCTGTCAGCAGTACAGGTGATTCCGGTATGGGTGTGTTCTACGAAAAAGATTATTAAGAGACGGTACAGACTGAATATCGGGCTGTGCCCACTTTCAGCAAACAGAGAAGCCGGTGCTGCAAAGCGTCGGCTTTTTTGTAGTATAGTAAACCAACGACACGCGGGATTAATGGAATCTCAACCATGCGGGCGCACAATCTTGACCTCAAACAAATTTAAGGTCGCACTGAGCATGACTAAGCAGAGTGATAGGTTGAACCGTCGCGTTTTTCTGACCGGTATTGGTGCTTTTGGTCTGGCGGGCTGTTCTCAGTCTCTGGATATGTCGGCATTTCAGCCGGATATTGATATGTCCTCAACCGGCGGTGTCATGCGCCCGCAAATCAGCGTTGATAAAGGTGTTACCAGCAATGAAGTGATGTATGCCGCTGTCCATGAGAACGGATACTCACTGCCCGCTATTCCTTATGAAAAAGTGCCGAAACAATTCCGTCGCCAGATCGTGCCGGATCCGACCGGTGAGGCACCGGGCACCATTGTTGTCCGGCTGAATGAGCGCTTCCTCTATCTGGTTCTGCCAGGTGGTGAGGCTATGCGCTATGGTATCGGTGTCGGGCGGGCGGGGTTTGAATGGTCAGGCCGTGCTAATGTGCAGTATAAAAAACAATGGCCGCGCTGGACACCGCCGCCGGAAATGATCAAGCGTCAGCCGGAGCTGGAAAAATACCGTAACGGGCAGGAGCCGGGACCAAGCAATCCGCTTGGTGCGCGCGCTTTGTATATTTTCCGCGATGGTGTTGATACCGGCTACCGTATTCACGGCAATCCGGAATGGTGGTCAATCGGGCAGGCAATGTCGTCCGGCTGCGTACGCCTGATGAATCAGGACATTATTGATCTTTATAATCGAGTACAGGGTAAAGCGCCGATTGTGGTGCAGGCCTGATACTCTGTTTTAGAGATAAAAACAAAAAAGCCGCGCTTTTCAACGCGGCTTTTTTGTTGTCTTGGGAGGACAGCAAAGAAATAAAAATAATTATAAAAATGTCTGAAAGAATCCGATTAATGAACAGCCTGATGTGTCTGGTTATTTTGTGCCACAACAATCAGGTCAGGTACGTTCTTCACGGCTTCCTCAGTAATGCTGAGAAAATGAAACTTCTGCTGTTGCTGGATTGGATTTGGTGCAACAAACATCGCTGCGGTGAGCAGAAATGCAGCCATAATTCCTAAGCGCTTTTCAGTTTTTGCATTCATGGTTTTAGTCCTGTTCGTTTTGCCCTTGGCTTTCGAGCGCTTGCCCGGCTCTATGGGCTGAAATCATGGTAAAGTTATGAAAACCTCTGCGGTTTTCATCTCAGTGAAATGTTTTGTAACCGGCCGGTGAGAGAACACAGGCAACAGCATAATGAGGGATCGGCAGCAGCACCTGCTCCAGTTCAGTCATGGTCTGCGCATAATCCTGCGCGGCCTTTTTGACTTCTGCGATGCGGCTGCTGCAAACCAGTGCATCAAGGCAGACATCACGTGTGGTGTCATCGCCGTTTTGCAGGGCGGAGATCAGCCCCATCAGCAGGCATTCTTCACGGCAGATATGCATCGAACCATAAGGAAAGGCTTTGAGCTGACAAGCTGCACAAAAATGCAGGGTGCGGATGAAATGGGAAAGTTCGGTCACCGCACGTTTGGCTTTATCAAGGCCAAGCTCCTGCGTGTACACTGTCCAGGCCATTTCCCACGGAATAACTGATCCGGTTTCAAAACCGGCAGTCCAGTGGCGGTAGCCTTCAAGCACCAGCTTTTCAGCCTGTCGTTCGAAATAATGGCTGGATGTTTCAAAGAGATTGCTGACTTGCATATTCATGGCTTGCATCCGATCTGAAAAGGACGCGAAAGCGCGATGAATATGCGTCGCGGCTGCGGGCGCGACGAGAGTACCACCCTTGGGCGGTAGAGTGCCTGACCAAACATAGGTCCTCCAATAGAGCGGGTTCAAGGCCCAAACATCAAAGGTTGAATTTATTGCCACGAGCGGCGGGAAATGCTCCCTCTCTGCTCTGACGAATGGAATATGCCGGTGAAAATGGTTGATTGTCAAACCTAATTTACGCGGAGTTTTTAGAAAAATGTTCTTAATTCAATAGCTTAGAATGATTCCAGACTATTTTACTCAAGTTATAAATCTGAAAACGTAAGCTATCTATATGAAAGCGTACAGATTTTGCATGATTGTCGCAGGCGGCCCGATTGCATCGTGTTCCGGCCGGATTTTATATCTCTGCGACGTCGCGCCTCACACTAAATACTGCGCAAGGCAGCCCGTATGAGGCGCAACATTAAGAATCAGTCCTTAGTGATGGCTGTGATCACCGGCTTTAGCACTGGAACCCTTAGCCGGATTCACGTGAAACGATACGTTAACCTTTCCGGCCTTTTCAAATTCCAGCTCAACATTAACTGTTTCACCTTCCTTGAACGGCTTGGCCAGATCCATAAACATAATATGGAAACCGGTTGGTGCCAGTGTCACGGTCTGACCGGCCGGAATGGTAAGCGGTTCGCTCAGCTTACGCATTTTCATGATATTGTCCTTCATGGACATTTCATGAATTTCAACCTTACCGGCGGCATCAGTCTTACCGCCGATCAGACGATCATATTCTTTGCCGTTATTGGTGATAACCACATAACCACCGGCTACGCGGGCATTCGGAATTGTTGCCACACTATGCGCTTTGGCAAGAGACAGATCACCGATGGTCACAGCATCTGCCGCCTGAGTGCCGTGCATATCATGACCGCCCTTTGTGTCATGGTCACTATGGTTGTCATGCGCTGAGTGATCACCTGTGGCAACCGTCACGTTGAGCTGTGGTGCAGGATTTTTCAACTCATGCGGGTTCTGACCTTCCGCAGCAATATCTGTCCAGTTTTCTGTTTTGCCATCTTCGCAAGTCTGCACAGTCGGGAAGGACAAAGCTGTGTCCTTGTCAAAAGAGGCAAGCTTGCCGACAAAGGAAAACTCATCATAGAAATCGCTTGGCAGATTGCCGCCTTTCCAGATGATTTCAGTGACACCACTTTTTACGTCTTTGCCGTAAAGTTTGTAGCTGTGCTGATAATCGGATTTGACAGTTTCAATCTCCCAGCCGGCTTTGGCCTGAGGCTGCGCAGCAATAACGCCTTCCGGAATTTTAACGCTGACCTGTGTGGTCGCCGCAGCGCCGCAACCATGCGGAATTTTAAGGACGGCTTTATAGGCGCTGCCAGCATTTGCCTGTGGTGTTTCAAGCGAAACATGTGCCTGCGCCAGTCCGGCTGTACCGAGGATAAGGGCAGAAACGCAGAGTGGTGTGAAAATCGTTTTCATCATTATATTCCTTGCAAAGAACAGACATTCTGAGCTGCATTAATGCAGCCGAAAGTCCGGAAACGCGCGAGCGCGTATGACAGATCAATCCCGGCTATCAAAGATATGCGGGGTCTGGTCAGGCAAGGAAAGGTGGTGCTTGCGGCGGGGCAGAGGGCGGATAATCGCGGGCGCGGGGCAGAACATGGGCGGTGCGTCTGACACTGTCGCTGCTGTCTTTGGTAACGACAGGGCCGCCGGTGACCGGCGGAGCAACGAGAGCAAAACCTGCGGAGATACGGCAGGCCTCACAATCAGTCATCATATTATGGTTTTTATGATGCTGGTCAGATGTACCGGAGACGCAGATTGAAACAATGCTGCCATCCGGCATTGTCTCATAACGGATAAAGACAGGCTCATCTGCTGTGCCGCTTTGGGTTGTCATTTGCAGCAGCGGCGCACTGACATCAACCGGTTTATGGGCAAAAGACAGCATAACAAGTGCCAATACGCATAATATGCGTATCAAAACCTGATTATGTTTACCTGTCTGAAGCATCATCCGCCGGTATATGTCATGAAAGATTTATGCCTTTTTATCGTGAGATTGACCGGAAAGAAAGAGCTATACGGAGGGATCACCCGAGATGGAGGGGGGTATGCCTCATGATGTCACAGAGGTTTGCACGGAAAGAGGAGAAGATAACTTTCTCTTAAAGGGAAAATCATTTAACGATGCTACAGGCAATGCCGGTTGCGGGGTAACCTGTTGTTCCGGCAATAATGAACAGATTTTGCGACGAGGTGTGAGGCATGTCACAGATCACGAAAGAAGTGGTACTGGCTCAGCTGAAACAGGTCACAGGGCCGGATTTTGAAGGTGATATTGTCACTCTCGGCTTGGTGTCGGATATTTTTATCGCTGATAATAAAGTGTTCTTTTCCATTACCGTTCCTTCTGATCGTGCGCAGGCAATGGAGCCGTTGCGCCTGCGGGCAGAGAAATTGGTGAAGGATATTCCGGGTGTCGCCGGTGCGCTGGTCACTTTAACGGCCGAACGCAAAGGCGGTCGTACCAGTGATGATGCTCCGCCAAGCCGGCCTGCGCCAACACCGCAGCCACGTCCTGCTGCTCATGCGCATGCCGCACCGCAGCCACAGGCAAAACCGGGCATTCCGGGTGTAGGTAAAATTATCGCCGTTGCTTCGGGCAAGGGCGGCGTTGGTAAGTCCACGACATCTGTGAATATTGCGCTCGGGCTTCAGGCTCTGGGGCTTAAAGTCGGTATTCTCGATGCCGATATTTACGGGCCGTCGATGCCGCGCCTTCTCGGTATTTCCGGTCGTCCGGAAACGGTGAATGGCCGCATCATGAAGCCGATGAGCAATTACGGCCTTAAAGTCATGTCGATGGGTTTTCTGGTTGAAGAAGAAACTCCGATGATCTGGCGTGGCCCGATGGTGATGTCGGCGCTCAATCAGATGATGCGCGAAGTGGAATGGGGCAATCTCGACGTGATGGTCGTGGATATGCCTCCGGGTACCGGCGATGCACAGCTGACGATGGCGCAGCAGGTGCCTCTGGCCGGTGCGGTGATTGTTTCCACCCCGCAGGATCTGGCGCTGATCGACGCCCGTAAAGGGCTGAATATGTTCGCCAAGGTCAATGTGCCGCTGCTCGGTATTGTTGAAAATATGAGCTACTTCATCGCGCCGGATACCGGCAACCGTTACGACATTTTTGGTCATGGCGGCGCGCAGCGCGAGGCAGAACGGCTTAATGTGCCTTTCCTCGGTGCAGTGCCGCTGCATATGCAGGTGCGCGAATTGTCTGATGCGGGAATGCCGATCACGGTTAAAGAGCCGGAGAGCGAGCATGCAAATATCTATCGCGATATTGCTGCGAAGGTCTGGTCTCAGGTGAGCGGCGGTTCAACCCGTTCGGCACCGAAGATCGTCTTTGAATAACAAATGATGAAATTGAAAAAGGCCTGCTTTCAATCATGAAAGCAGGCCTTTTTTGTTAGATCAGGTAATAACGCTTGGTTTTTCACGACCTGTAAAGCGGGTAATTTCCGTGAGTTCGGCAGCGGCTGCGATCAGAGCGGTCAGAGCGCTTTGTGTTTCCAGATCGTGCTTGCTGCTGTCTGCCTCATAGCGTTCCAGATAGATGCGGATGGTTGCGCCTGCTGTACCGGTTCCGGACAGACGAACGACCAGACGGGAGCCGCCCGCAAAAAGAATACGGATACCCTGATGCTTGCTGACGGAGTGATCAACCGGATCATGATAAGCAAAATCATCAGCGGCTTCGACAACCATGCCCTGTACAGTTGTGCCTTTAAGATCAGGCAGTTTTGCACGTAATGCATCCATCAGTGCATTCGCACCATCGGAGGCAACTTCCTCATAGTCATGGCGGGAATAATAATTGCGGCCATAGGTCTGCCAGTGTTCATGCATGATTTCGGCAACAGACTGTTTGCGCGCGGCCAGAATATTCAGCCACAACAAGACAGCCCACAGACCGTCTTTTTCACGGACATGGTCAGAGCCGGTTCCGGCACTTTCCTCACCGCAAATGGTGACCAGACCGGTATCCAGCAGATTGCCGAAGAATTTCCAGCCTGTTGGTGTTTCATGCATGCCGATCTTCAGCTTTTCCGCAACACGGTCAGCAGCGCAACTGGTTGGCATGGAGCGGGCGATACCGGCAATGCCTTTGCTATAGGCCGGAGCCAGATGTGTATTGGCGGCGAGTACAGCCAGAGAATCTGACGGTGCAATATATATGCCCTTGCCGATAATCAGATTGCGGTCGCCGTCACCATCCGATGCTGCACCGAAATCTGGTGCATTGTCCGACATCAGCTCTTCATAAAGTTCATGCGCATAGACAATATTCGGATCAGGGTGATGCCCGCCGAAGTCTTCCAGCGGCACGGCATTGAAGACACTGCCGGCCTTGGCGCCGAGGCGTTTTTCAAAAATCTCTGTGGCATAGGGGCCGGTCACCGCATGCATGGCATCAAAGCGCATGGTAAAGCCGGACTGCAGCAGATTGCGGATGGCTGCAAAGTCAAACAGGCCTTCCATCAATGCGGCATAATCCTTAACCGGATCAATGACTTCTACCACCGTATCGCCGATCTGGTGTGTGCCAAGCGTATCAATATCGATATCGGCACAATCAGCAATTTTATATTGGGTGATGGTTTTGGAATGTTCGAAAATCGCTTCGGTCAGCTTTTCCGGTGCAGGGCCGCCATTGCTGATGTTGAATTTGATCCCGAAATCGCCCTGTGGTCCGCCAGCATTGTGGCTGGCAGAGAGAATAATGCCGCCGAAGGCTTTGTTTTGGCGTATCAGATTGGAAGCCGCAGGCGTTGAGGTGATCCCGCCTTTACCTACAAGAATACGACCAAAACCATTGGCTGCTGCAATCTTGATGACACTCTGGATGACTTTACGATTGAGATAACGGCCGTCACCACCCAATACCAGTGTTTTGCCCTGAAAATTCTCCAGACTGTCAAAGGTCGACTGGATAAAATTCTCCGCATAATGTGCTTGCGCAAATACGGTCACTTTTTTACGTAAGCCTGAGGTGCCGGGCTTCTGATCCGTAAAAGGTGTGGTAGTGATGATTTTAACAGTCATGGTCTGGCTCTGTCCTGACAAGTAACACTCTCGCAAAAGATAAATGCATATCGAATAAACAAGCTGCATTTTTAGGCGATATTATAGGCAGTCCTGTGAAACATCGGTAAAGGATTTCGCAGAATAACCGCTTTATTGTTCAAATTTGGTAAGACAGCTTTATTCTATGTGTTTAAAAGCTACGTTTTCTCATAGAGATACCGGATAGTGAGATATGGGCGGCAAGATGGTTGAAACATCTGTGATAAAACGCGCCACGCTGGTGACGGAGATTCTGAAGCGAGCACAGGGGCATAAACGATTCATCGTTGCAATTGCCGGTGCGCCCGCCGCCGGAAAATCAACTTTAGCAGAAGCGCTCTGCACTGAGATCAATGCTCTGTCGGCTTCAGAAACGTGCGCTGTCGTGCCAATGGACGGCTTTCACTATGACAATGCCATTCTCGATGCCCGTGGCGACAGGGCGCGTAAAGGTGCGCCGCACACATTTGATGCGGCAGGTTTCAGGGTTCTGCTCTCGCGTCTGAAACAAGAGAGCGGTGATATCGCCATTCCGGTTTTTGACCGTGCGCAGGATCTGGCGCGCGTGGCAGCGGCTTTGGTAACGCCGCAACATCAGATATTGCTGGTGGAGGGGAATTATCTGTTACTGGATCAGCCGGTCTGGCGCGATCTGCGGCAATATTTTGATCTGAGCCTTTTTCTGGATGTGCCTTTTGCTACGCTGGAACAGCGCCTTATTCAGCGTTGGCTCGATCATGGGGTAGATATGGAGGCCGCAAGGAAACGGGCGCTTTCCAATGATATTCCGAATGCGCAGGTTGTTACGCAGCAGTCTTGCCCCGCAGACTTTATCTTGCAGGATTAAAACTTTCCTGTAGGTTTCTTTCATTCACGAATTCAAATTTAAGAGAATGCCGATGTCCGACAAGCTGATCTTTCCTGTGCACCCGCCGGTTACACTGCCGATAGAGGGGAGCGATCAGCGCTTTCCTGTTCGTCGTATTTATTGCGTTGGCCGTAATTATGCAGACCATGCGCGGGAAATGGGACATGATCCGGATCGCGAACCGCCGTTTTTCTTCCAGAAAAATCCGGACAATCTGGTAACCGATGGTGGCAATTTCCCTTATCCGCCACTGTCCAACGATGTGCATCACGAAATTGAGCTGGTTGTTGCCCTTCATAAAGGCGGAAAAAACATTCCGGCTGCCGAGGATAATGAGTATATTTACGGCTATGCGGTTGGTCTGGATATGACGCGACGGGACATGCAGGGCGTGGCCAAAAAACAGGGCCGCCCATGGGAAACTGCCAAGGCTTTTGAGCAGTCTGCACCTTGTTCCGCGCTTGTACCAGCAGCCCGTATAGGTCATCCGAATTCTGGTTCTATCTGGCTGAAAATAAACGGGAAAACCGTTCAGGAAGGCGATATTAATCAGCTGATCTGGTCTGTTCCGGAAACCATTGCCGTGCTGTCCACGCTCTATGAGTTACAGGCCGGAGATCTGATCTTTACCGGCACACCGGCGGGTGTCGGGCCTGTTGCCCGTGGTGATATTCTTGAAGGTGGTGTTGACGCTATCGGACATTTGACAACAAAAGTTGTCTGATCGTTTTAGCACTTACTGCATTTTCAGGCTGGTCTCATGGGCGGAATCTCTGTAATTATTAACCAACCATGAGACAGAGCCCTCAATCTTCGGGGCTTTGTGACGACTTTTGACTGCATGAGTGTTCCGGTATTGTGTTGCATTTAATCAATGCACCCTGACGGATCGCTGCTACCGTTAGTCCAGATGCAGCTTGCTGCTTTGGTGAACGGAGACAACAAAAAGGATCGCCCGATGGCATTCGAAGAGATCAAAGCGGAAATCGCTTTGTTATTTGAGCAGATGGTCAATCAGCCGGAAGACATGCACGAATTGGCCGAGACCATTCGCGAGAAGCTCAATGCAATGCGTGCCAGTGGTCTGCCATTGCCGGAAGATCTGGTCGAGCTGGAAAAACGTCTCAACAGCGATACGGGTGCCTGATGCGACTTTCTGTTCTGGCATTTCGTTCTGTTCTTTTGCTTTCCGGTGCGGTTGCGCTTTCTGCCTGCACTACCACCAATAATGGTCCTAAAACCGCTTCTGCACCGGCCGTTGATGCCGCTGTGGCCGATATGGCTAAAGCGGTCGGCGCACCTGCAGAGGTTGCAGCGATTGATGCCAATCCGGACGGCAGCGCGAAAGGCGCAACAATTGCTGCTTCTGCCTATGCGGCAGAAAAGGGCAGTGCCGCTCAGGTCGCTGCACTCGCGGTAACAGAAGCCGGTGATCCGGTTCTGCCAGCCGCAGTGCCGATGCCGGCATTTCGCCAGACTGCCACTGAAGCCTTGATCGCGAGTGCCACACCATCACTGTCAGCAGATGGTCATAATAAGCCGGGTGAAGTGAAATATACCGGCGTTACCAAATCCGGTACAGCCAACCATCTGGTTGAACAGCGCGCCGAGATTGCTGCAGACAGCAAACCGGAACTGCATAATCTGATTGGTCAATATGCTGCCGCTTATGAAGTGCCGGAGCGTCTGGTGCATCGTGTCGTACAGCGTGAGAGCCGTTATAATCCTGTTGCACGGAATGGCCCCTATTTCGGTCTGATGCAGATCAGCCATGCTACCGCACGCGGTATGGGCTATCAGGGCAATGCGCAAGGCTTGCTCAATGCCAATACCAATCTGCGCTATGCGGTGAAATATCTTGCAGGTGCCTATAAAGTGGCCGGTGGCAATGAAACGCAGGCTGTGCGCCTCTATGCCCGTGGCTATTATTATGATGCCAAGCGTCAGGGGCTGCTGGAAGAAACCGGATTGCGCAAAGGGCCGAATTCTATTCGCACCGCTTTCATCGAGCCGGGTAAAAACACTGCCGCAGCCGTTAATGTTGCGCAAACTGATCCGATGACCACGCAGTCCGTTGCTAAAGCGAAAAAGACCGCGCGTGTGCAGCCGAATAAACGCGATTTCACACAGCGCTGATCTGGAACGTTTTGTAAGTTTCAAAACCGTCTGTTCCTGTCCGGAACAGGCGGTTTTTTATTGCTCTGAAATTGCTAAATCATGCTGTGACAGAACGGTCATTTTGTCGTCATGAATTTATAATCAATCTGGCGCATGATGTTTTTGATCTCAATTTATTCAGTGATACTGAACTTGTGTGAGGCAGTTTGCCATGGGCCAGATTTTACAGAAAGCAGAAGCCTCCGTTGCGCGTCTTTATGACAAGGCGGAATTATGGGCAGATGGTATTGTCCATGTTGTCGGTGTGGCTCTGGCCATTGGCGGCGCGGCAGTGATGTTGTGGTATTTCGCCGGACAGATTTCACCGGTGATTTATATTTCCGCACTGATCTATGTTTTGAGTCTTGTGGCAGCGCTATCGATTTCAGCAATTTACAATATCTGGCCGGTTTCACCGGTAAAACAGTTTCTGCGCCGCTTTGACCATTCCATGATTTATGTACTGATTGCCGGAACCTATACGCCTTTTATCATGAAAATGGGCGAGGGCGCTGGTTGGTATTTGGGGCTGGTCTGGCTGATTGCAATCTGTGGTATTGCGCTGAAGCTGACAATGCCCGGCCGTTTTGACCGGCTGGCAATCCTGCTCTATCTGGCGCTCGGCTGGAGCGGGGTGCTGATCTATGATCAGTTGTTGCAGTTTCTTTCCATGCCGGTCGTAGTGCTGATCGCCGCAGGCGGGATCATTTATTCGCTGGGCGTTATCTTCCATGTCTGGGAGCGTCTACGCTTCCAGAATGCCATCTGGCACGGCTTTGTCGTCGCCGGAGCGAGCCTGCACTACAGTGCCGTCTTTCTCGCCGTCCACTAGAGAATTTCGGCTCTGGCGGTCTGCAAATGGCAATTTTCTTTGCTTCCGGTACTCACGTACTATCAGTACGCTCCGCTCCGGTTCTCGAAAATCACCATTTTCGCCGCGCCATAACCAAAATTCGCGTCTCGTTTCTGATGTAAAAAGACAAATAAAAAACAGCCGGAGTAATCCGGCTGTTATTGTTGTCACGTGCTTGAACTGATTAGCCGCGGTTGCGGGCAGCCAGTGTGCGCAGACGCAGTGCATTGAGCTTGATGAAGCCCGCTGCATCTTTCTGGTCATATGCGCCATGATCATCTTCAAATGTCACCAGCTTGTCGGAATAGAGCGACTTATCGCTTTCACGGCCGGTAACAATCACATTGCCCTTATAGAGCTTCAGTGTCACTTCACCTTCAACATGACGCTGGCTGTGGTCGATTGCAGCCTGCAGCATTTCACGTTCCGGCGAGTACCAGAAGCCGTAATAGATCAGCTCTGCATAGCGTGGCATCAGTTCATCTTTAAGATGCGCTGCGCCGCGATCCAGCGTAATGCTTTCAATCGCACGGTGTGCTGCCAGCAGAATGGTGCCGCCCGGTGTTTCATAAACACCGCGGGATTTCATACCAACGAAACGGTTTTCAACGAGGTCAAGACGTCCGATACCATTGTCGCGGCCGTAATCATTGAGCTGAGCAAGCAAGGTCGCAGGCGACATGCGCACGCCATTGATCGAAACCGCATCGCCGCGCTCAAAACCGATCTTGATGATAGTGGCTTTGTCCGGTGCAGCTTCCGGAGAAATTGTGCGCATATGCACATATTCAGGAGCTTCAACAGCCGGATCTTCCAGTACTTTACCTTCTGAAGAAGAATGCAGCAGGTTGGCGTCAACGGAGAATGGTGCTTCGCCCATCTTGTCTTTTGCCACTGGAATCTGGTGCTTCTCAGCAAAATCAAGCAGGTCTGTACGGCTCTTGAACGACCAGTCGCGCCAAGGAGCGATGATCTTGATATCCGGATTGAGTGCATAGGCCGACAGTTCGAAACGAACCTGATCATTGCCTTTACCGGTTGCACCGTGTGCAATCGCATCAGCGCCGGTCTTTTCAGCAATCTCAATGAGGTGCTTGGAGATCAGAGGGCGGGCAATCGAAGTACCGAGCAGATAAACGCCTTCATAAACAGCATTGGCGCGGAACATCGGGAAAACGAAATCGCGGACGAATTCTTCACGGACATCTTCAACGAAGATTTCTTTGATGCCGAGCATTTCAGCTTTTTTGCGTGCCGGTTCCAGTTCTTCACCCTGACCGAGATCAGCGGTGAATGTCACAACCTCAGCACCGAGCTCGGTCTGCAGCCATTTCAGAATGATAGAAGTATCGAGGCCGCCGGAATAGGCGAGCACGACTTTTTTAACGTCTTTCCAGTTGTTCATTTTATGCATCCAGTACGTGCCGGTACGGCATCTGATATCAAAGACTAATGAGCATGACTCATTGGTCTTTGGTTAAGCCCGAGTGGCGATTGAACATTTCAAGGCGTGATGCGTTAGCATCTTAGCGCCTTGGTATGAGAGTTTTCCGCATCGCAGCGGCTAAAAATTCTGCCTTTTCTTTTATCATCTCAATAAGCCGAAGCAAGACGTCTTATTGTAGAAGTTGGTATGAAGTGAAAATTTACGCGGCTAAGCATGAAACCAGTTTCAGAGAATAAATATCTGCGTTAGTTTGGCCAAACTTAACCGCTTCGGGGCGCATTCATGTCATTTTTAGAAACTCTGACTTTTATACCGGACTGGCCGGTATTGGTTCAGTTCGCCATTGCCACTTTTATCCTGTCAATTACACCGGGTCCCGATATGACTTTGTTCGTCGGGCGGGCTTTATCTGAAGGCCGTTCTGCCGGTTTTGCCTGTCTGGCAGGGGCTTCCAGCGGCATTGTTATTCATACGACAATGGTGGCAATTGGTTTGTCCGCGCTGATTATTGCGTCACCAAGTGCCTTCTGGGTGCTGAAGGTTGTCGGTGCCGGTTATCTGGTATTTTTGGCCGTGCAGGCTTTGCGCAAAGGTTCGGCCTTCTCGCCGGAAAAAGGCAGCGGCAAAAAGCATACAATTTTTCAGAACTGGGCTACGGGCTTAGGGATTAATCTGCTGAACCCGAAGATCATCCTGTTCAACATGACATTCCTGCCGCAATTCGTTTCTGCGCATGATCCGCATGCTCCGGGAAAACTGTTTTTCCTCGGCCTGTCTTTCATTCCGCTGAGTTTGCCGGTGGTGGTGCCGATGATTTTGGCAGCCGATAAATTTGCCGGTCTTTTGAAGAAAAATCCAACGGTTACACGCTGGGTGGATTATGTATTTGCTGGCGTTTTCTCGGTTTTCGCATTGAAAATCCTGCTGGCCGAAGGCAAGTAATCACAGCATGTTTCCAAAAAGCGGATGCCGGTTTTGGGGAAAAGACATGCGTAGAATAAAAAGATAGAGCATTTCGAATGATGCAACTTAAATGCGAAATGCCCTAGAGCGGTTTACGTTCATGTTGAATCGCAGTGCTCGCGTCTCAATTCTTTAGTTTGTCGCATTATCACGGACTGTCCAAGTTGATCCAACTTGACTGTGAAATGCTCAAAAAAGTTATTTGGTTTCTGGTGCCTTTTTGCCGGAAACCACATTCGTCCAGCGTCCGGATACGAGCCAGTAGACGAAACCGCCGGTAATGCCGGCAGCAGCAATACTCATCAGCATCACTGCTTCATCAGCGTTTTTAACATCCGGTTCAAAGCCTGCAATGAAGAGAACAATGCCGGAGATCATGCCGCCAAGACTATAAAACAGGCTGTCGCGCTTGTTGAAATATTCACCGCTTGCGATGAGCAAAAGCGCAGGCCAGAAGGCGAGATAACCGACGATAATGGCCATGAACGGCGTGGCAACAAACAGTCTCGCCCCGAAGCCATATTCAAAACCGTCATTGATAATATCCGGCAGGAAACCGATGGTTGCTAAAAGCAACACATTAAGCAAAAAGCCCGCCGCCAGAACGGCACAGCCATAGCCAAAAACAATGACTGTGAACCGGCCGATCAGTTGCAGGCTTTTATCCATATGAACTCTGGTCTCAGTCTTCGCCGTGATTGGCGATCATCATGGCTTCAAAAGCCAGACGTTCGGTTTTGCGCATACGCTCGGATTCCGACTTCAACTGACCACAGGCTGCGAGGATATCGCGGCCGCGCGGTGTACGGATCGGCGAGGCATAGCCTGCTGCATTCACATAATCGGCAAAGCGTTCAATCTGTTCCCAGTCGGAGCACTGGTAGTTGGTGCCCGGCCATGGGTTGAACGGAATGAGATTGATTTTCGCCGGAATACCTTTAAGCAGCTGCACAAGTTTCTTGGCATCTTCCAGACTGTCATTAACGTCTTTGAGCATCACATATTCAAAGGTGATGCGCTTGGCATTCGACAGACCCGGATAGGCGCGGCAGGCTTTAATCAGCTCTTCCAGCGGATACTTCTTATTGATCGGTACCAGCATGTCACGCAGATCATCGCGCACAGCATGGAGCGAGATCGCCAGCATCACGCCGATTTCTTCACCGGTGCGGTAGATTTCAGGCACAACACCGGAGGTCGACAGTGTAATACGGCGCTTGGACAGGGACAGGCCATCGCCATCGGAGGCGATAAGCAGTGCCTTTTTCACTTCTTCAAAATTATAGAGCGGCTCACCCATACCCATCATCACGATATTGGTGATCTTGCGTCCTTCAGCAGGTACAATGGCACCATCCGGTGTGTTGGCCTCAGGGAAATCGCCAAGCCGGTCACGGGCGGTAAGAAGCTGCGAGAGAATTTCTTCAGCTGTCAGGTTGCGTACCAGTTTCTGTGTGCCGGTATGGCAGAAAGAACAAGTAAGGGTACAGCCGACCTGAGAGGAAATGCACAGCGTGCCACGGCCTTCTTCCGGAATGTAAACACATTCAATCTCAACCGGACGACCCGCACCGCGCGGCGGAAAGCGGAACAGCCATTTGCGTGTACCGTCGGTGGAGATTTGTTCTTCCACAACTTCCGGACGGGCAATGGTATAGTCTTTGGTCAGAGCTGCGCGCAGATCTTTGGAGATATTGGCCATATCGGCAAAGTCTGAAACACCGCGCACATAGAGCCAATGCCAGATTTGCGCGACGCGCATTTTAACCTGTTTAGGAGCGATGCCGGCTTCCAGCAAAACCTCACCGAGTTCCTCACGGGAAAGCCCGATCAGTGTCGGCTTTGGTGCCAACATTGCACGGGCATTGGCGGCCAGTGCATCACGGGTCTGAGGCGTGGTAAGGTCATAAGAAATAGACATCGGTTTTACTTAAGGCTCACAATTGCATAACCGTATCAGAAGGACAAAAAGCCCTGATTGGAAACTGATAAAACGGCACTGTTGCATGATTTACGGGGGGCTGTTTTCGTATTGAGACCGAAAAACACCCTGAAGTGCGGCCTCATAGCATGGAAATGGCGCGACGTCACGCTTTTATCAAGAGCAGTGGTTTGCGACTTTTTTGTCTTTGTTTCAGAAATGCAAAAAGCCGGACATAAATCCGGCTTTAAACTTTTCAAATCGCTGACCGCTTTAGCGGCACTGTTGACCGGCTCGCTTTAGCGGCACTTTTGAATAGCAGCGAGGGCTGCTGAAATACCTTTAAGGGAATAGGTATAAGTGGTTTTTGTGCCGCGTTTTGATGCAGCATTCACAACCATGTCTGAACCGCCGCGCATGGCAGCAATCAGCTTAGGTTCTTCCGCAGCATTTTCCATCCAGCCGGACTTACCATTGGTGAACATGGTGAAGCGCGCATTGCCGATGGTGACGGTTACTTTAGAATTGCCCTGCAATTCATAGCCGGCCATAAATTGCGGTTCAAAAGATACGTTCTGACCTGGCTTCTGGCTGACGAGGAAGAAATTATCTCCGTGATCAACAGATGCAGGCTGTTTCTGGGTCGGGACAGACAGGACATAGCATACTTTACCGTTGCCCGACTGATAGCTGTATGCGCCCCAGGCGTTGAACTGGCTGATCTGGCTCGGCGACTGGGCAAGCGCACTGCCTGCCATAGCCATTGTGAACACAGAAGCCGCGACGATCGATTTTCCAAGCATAGGTCCTACCGGTTCTCTTTCGTTTGCTTCAAACTCAAAATTCGGGAAACATGCCGTTGAAAGCACGTCCCGCTCGTTTGTCTTAATTTGACTTAATCTGGGTTACCAAACCGTGAAGTTTTGAGGCAAAGGAGTTGTTTTTCTGCAGAATATGCAGAAATTCTCACTCAATCGCCCTTATCCGCGACTTGAGCATCAGGAAAGCGGCGATTGTTTGTTCGTGAGAATTTTGATTCTGACTTGTTCGAAACCAGAGGCAACAAAAGGTGGTTAGCCGTTTTATGGATTGCGTGACACTTACAGTTCTTGCTGTTCGGTGTCCGGATTCTGGCTCAAAGAGTGCCGTGCAGCCGCATAATGTGCGGGCGTAATATGTTTGCGCACAGAGGCCAGCGCCGCCATCAGAACAGCCATGTCATCGGTGAAGCCGATACCAACCAGAAGATCCGGCACAAAATCAAACGGCAGCACAAAATATGCGAGAGCGGCGAGCAGGATCGCACGCACACGCGCGGGCGTCTTAGGGTCAAGCGCGCAATAATAGGAAGCCACCAGATCTTCCGTAAAAGGTATTCGGCCAGCGGCTTTTTTCAGGGTTTTCCAGAAATGTTTACGGACACGGCGCGCACGGCTTTCCTGTTCGCGCTCGGTGCCCGGCTGCAAAATTTCACCTATTTTGACATCATCCATAGCAAATCCTCATGGGAATACAGATGGTGCAGTTCCTACTGTTTTACAAGATATGCGGAGAATGAACGCTGTTAGCCTGCATATTCATTGGCAAGCTGCGCCATGCGCATATCCAGTGCTGTCAGGCCTTTGGCGGAATGGGTGGTCAGGGTTATTTCAACTTTATTATAGACATTGAACCATTCCGGATGATGGTCGAGTTTTTCCGCAAGCAGAGCAATTCGTGTCATAAAGGCAAAGGCTGTATTGAAATCACGGAATTTGAAATCTTTACGGATTGATTTGTGATCTTCAGATAATGCCCAGCCGGATAAAGCAGCGAGTGCAGTGGTGATTTCTTCACGGGTGAGGGGTGTTCTGGACATGGGGCGGTCTCCTGAAATGGAAAGATGTGAAAATATACCACGGGACTGCATTAAATTACCGTAACTTGTTTTTTGTACAGTTTCGGTTCATGTCACAGTTTATATTTATACCTCTATCAGAACCAATCTTGATTCAATGATTGCATAAACTGAAGACATATCTGCCTTAGCGCTGGTGTGTTCTATATTTTGAATGCCGGGAGAATCTATGCCGCAGCCATATTCAATTCTTTTCATCTGCCTTGGGAATATTTGCCGTTCTCCCCTTGCTGAAGGTGTTATGCGTGCTGTGGTGCAGGAGCGTTTTCCGCAACGGGAATTCCTGATCGATTCTGCAGGTACCAATGGTTATCATACCGGCGAAGCGCCGGATGAGCGGTCTGTGGCCGTTGCCAAACAAAATGGCATTGATATTTCAAAACAGCGCTGCCGCCAGCTGAGTGATGAGGATTTTAGTCGCTTTGATCTGATTTTGGGCATGGATCAGAATAATCTGATGACAATCAACCGCCTTGCACCTTGTGGCAGTCCTGCTGTGACCGGCTTGTTTACGGCGGTTGCCCGTGACGGATTGGATGGTCATGCTGCAGATCGGGGCGAAGAAATTCCTGATCCGTATTATGGCGATATTGAAGATTTCGAACGGGTATATGAGATGGTTCGTGAGGCAGCGGAGGCGCTAGCCGACAGATTGCAATAATGAGGCGTTAGCCGACAGATTAAAGTAATGCGGCGCTTGCCGAGAGGTTGGAGTAACAAGGTGTAGCTGCCAGACTGGCTTAAGCATGGTAGCGGCAGAGTAATCTGCCGCTTTTGTTTGTTGAGGTACAGCCGATTACTCCGCGGCTCCGGCCGGAAAATGATAATTGGAGGCCGGTATATCCTGTCCGTTTTCAAAACCGGCATTGAAGGATGCACTGCGCAACGGCCAGACTTCTTCCGTTACATAAGGGCCGCCACCGGTGGATTCCTTTGACGACATCAGTACGAAACGACTGACGTTAAACGGCAGAGTCGTGAAATTGCCCCGCTCAGACAAATAGCGCGCCAGCTGCATATCCGGCAGGCCTTTGAGCCGTGCCAGTGTGACATGCGGGGTAAATTTGCGCGGGTCAGGCGGCAGACGCAATCTCTGGCAGATCCGCTCCATTTCAGCCTGCAAGGCCAAAAGATCAGGGGAAGGCGCAACACCGGCATAAATACTATGCGGTTTTTTGCTGCCGAAAACATCAACGCCCGCCAGTTGCAGCGTAAAACTCTGCCGGTCAATGCGATCCAATGCATGCACGATCTCATCGGCAACATGACCTTCGACATCGCCGATAAAGCGCAAAGTGATGTGATAATTTTCGGGATCAATCCAGCGAACAGAGCCTTTAGGGCCGATAAGCCCGCCACGTAACAAAGACAGTGACAGAGCGGCATCGCGGGAGATTTCAAGGGCAGTGAAAAGGCGCGGCATTGCATCCTCCTCAAAGGGATATGGTCTCAATATTTGGTTTTGGTCAAACCGGCACCATTGATTTGCGGTCCGGTCTGCACCGGCAAAACAGCATGTTTGTGAGGCAGGCTGTCATGCTTTTATCTTAGCGAAGCACTGATCCGTCTTTAGTACAAGGACTTTGTGAAATAGTCCGCAGAAGATTATTCAATCGTATAAAAATCTGCTGATATTACCACATCATGTGTTCCGCATTGCATAATTAGCATATGCATTGTGTCAGGATGATGAATCCCCGATCGGGGTTTGTTGGCTTAGTTGAGATCAATTGATTCCTGATCCAGCATGGCTTTCACATCCGGCAGAATATTCTGAACCATGATTTTTACGCCTTGCGGATTGGGATGCATACCGTCTTCCAGCAGCAAGCTTTTATCCGCCGCAACACCGTCCAGAAAAAACGGATAGAGCTTCACCTGATATTTATCTGCGAGCTTTTGATAGAGCGGATTGAATTTTGTCGCATATTCAGTGCCCATATTCGGCGGGGCGATCATACCGGCCAGCAACACGGGAATGCCGCGTGTCTGTAAACGTGCCAGCATCTGATCAAGGTTCTTTTCAGTCAGTTCAGGAGAGATACCGCGCAGGGCATCATTGGCACCAAGTTCTAAAATCACCAGCTGTGCTTCATCCGGCACCGACCAGTCGAGACGTGCCAGACCTGCACTGCTGGTATCGCCGGAAACACCGGCGTTGGCCACAGTAACCTTATAACCGGCTTCTGTCAGAGCAGACTGTAACTGTGCGGTAAAACCATCTGTTTGTGCCAGCTGATAGCCTGCCATCAGACTGTCGCCAAAGCCGACAATTTGCACAGTATCGCTACTGGTATCCTGCGCTGAGACAGGAGATGCGGCAAAAATCGAGAGCCCCAGCACTAAAGCCATGCTTGTGATAGAAGAGAGCCGCAGCGTCATTGATTTTTGATCCTGTCTGAACGTGATAACTTGCATATGGCGAATAATATCAGGCTTGCAAGAGCCAAATTTATGGTCAGGGCAACAGTATTTCACCCTTTGCCCTGTACATTAGCTTTCTGCGACCCCAGATAGAAAACAATCTGTCTTCAGGGCCTCCGCCATTTATCAGGGAAATGACGTGACTATGCAGCCTCACCAATCCGGTATTATGCTTGAAAATATTGATCTGACTTTGGGAAGCAATGCTTCCCGTGTCCACGTTCTCAACGATATTTCCCTGAAAATACAAAGCGGTGAATCGGTCGGTATTGTCGGTCCTTCCGGCTCCGGTAAATCCACGTTACTGATGGTGCTGGCAGGGCTTGAAAAAGTCGATAGTGGCAAAGTACTGATCAGCGGCGAACGGATTGATCAGATGAGCGAAGATCAGGCAGCAGCCTTTCGCGGCCGTAATATCGGCATTGTTTTTCAGTCGTTTCATCTGATCCCCAATATGACAGCTCTGGAAAATGTCGCCGTGCCGCTGGAACTGGCAGGGCGGGATGATGCATTTACGGTTGCGGAACAGGCGTTGAAATCAGTGGGGCTTGGCCATCGTTTGTCCCATTATCCGTCTGCACTGTCCGGCGGAGAGCAGCAGCGTGTGGCAATTGCCCGTGCGTTAGCGCCGAAACCGGCAATTCTGATCGCCGATGAACCGACAGGTAATCTCGATAGCGAAACCGGTGGCCAGATTGCGGATTTGCTTTTTGCCAAGCAGCAGGAATACGGGCTGACAATGGTGCTGGTGACCCATGATCCGTCACTGGCCGCACGTTGTGCCCGTGAAATTCATGTGCGTTCGGGGCAAATTCATGCAGAGCCGGTTCATGCTGCCGAGGAACCTGTTCCGGCGGAAGCCGCCCAATGAGTAAAGCCAAACCATCTTTTGCTCTCGCATTGCGTTTTGCCCTGCGTGAGATGCGCGGCGGCCTGACCGGCTTTTACATTTTCCTTGGCTGTATTGCCCTTGGTGTCGCGGCAATCGGCGGTGTCAATTCCGTTGCCCGTTCCATTGCCGATGGTCTGGCTGTTGAAGGACAGGCTATTCTCGGCGGTGATGTCAGCTTTATGCTCAATCAGCGTGAGGTGACTGAGCAGGAACGCGCGTTTCTGAATGCTCAGGGCACTGTGTCTGAGAATATCACTATGCGCTCGATGGTGCGCATGACCGATGGTTCCGATCAGGCGCTGGTTGAGGTGAAGGCTGTTGATAGCGCTTATCCGCTTTATGGTACGTTGAAACTGCAGCCAGATTTGTCCTCAAAGACACGTTTTTCTGTGCAAGATGGTGCCTATGGTGCGGCTGTACCGCAGCTTTTGCTTGATCGCTTGAACTTGAAAATCGGCGATCAGATCATGCTCGGCTCTGCAAAGTTTACGCTGCGGGCGATTATCGAGAGTGAGCCGGATATGCTGGCCTCAGGTATGGCACTTGCACCGCGTTTTCTGACCTCGGATGAGGCCTTGCGGGCAGCCGGTCTTATTCAGCCTGGCAGTCTGGTCAATTATATTTATAAAATCGCTTTGCCTGATACAGCGCAGACCGGCGCACAGGATACGCGGCTTGCAGGACTGGAAAGCGCAGCTGAAAAAAACTTCCCAGAAGCTGGCTGGAATATCCGTAATCGTAGCAATGCTGCACCGGCTTTATCGGCCAATATTGAGCGGTTTTCGCAGTTTCTCACCCTTGTCGGGCTGACATCGCTGATTATCGGCGGCGTTGGCGTGGCCAATGCGGTGCGTAGTTTTCTCGACGGCAAGCGGCCGGTTATTGCAACATTCAAATCGCTCGGCGCATCTGCTGATTTCGTGGTGCTGATTTATCTCTGTCAGATTGTGGCGATTGCGCTGATCGGTATTGTGATTGGTCTGGTACTGTCACTGGGATTAAGTGCTGCGGCGGTTTATGGCCTGTCTTCCTATCTGCCGGTCAGTGGTGGTTTGAAAATTTACCCTCAAGCTTTGCTGCTGGCCACGGCTTTCGGTCTGATTACAACACTGATTTTTGCACTGTTGCCTTTAGGGCGGGCACGAACAATTCCGGCAACGGCTTTGTTTCGTCAGAAAGGTTTTGACCAGAGCGGCTGGCCGCCTGTGCTTTATCTGGCAGGGGCCGGAGCGCTCTTGCTGGCGTTGATCGGTCTGGTGCTGTTTTTTGTTGAAGATCAGCGCATTGCCGGTGTGTTCATTGTCGGTGCGGTTGCTGCTTTCATTATTTTACGCGGTGTATCTTTCGGCCTGCGGATGCTGGCGCGCAAAGCACCAAGGTTTAAATCGCCTGCCTTGCGGTTGGCTGTTGGCAATATTCATCGCCCGGGTGCCTTGACGCCTTCTGTTGTGTTGTCGCTGGGTCTTGGCCTGACATTGGTTGTGGCGCTGGCTTTGGTTGATGGAAATCTGCGTCGTCAGATCACCCAGAGTCTTCCAGCCCACGCACCGAATTTCTTCTTCGTTGATATTCAGAATACCGAAATTGACGGTTTCCGTGATCTGCTGGCCAAAACAGCACCGGAAGGCAAAGTGGTGAGTGCAGCCATGCTACGCGGGCGCATTGTGGCGCTGAACGGCACGGATGTTGATAAGGTCAATGTACCGCCGCAAGGGGCATGGGTATTGCGTGGCGATCGCGGCATTACCTATGCCAAGAACCTGCCGGAAAACTCCACCATGTCGCAAGGCGAATGGTGGCCGGCGGATTACAGCGGCGAGCCATTGGTTTCTTTTGCTGCCAAAGAAGCAGAAGAGCTCGGGCTGAAAATCGGTGATACGGTGACAGTGAATGTGCTTGGCCGCAATATTACTGCAAAAATTGCCAATTTCCGTCAGGTGCAATGGGAAACACTGGCGATCAATTTCGTCATGGTGTTTTCGCCCAATACTTTTGCCGGTGCACCGCATTCATGGCTGGCGACACTGACGGATGCCGATGCGGCACCGGAACAGGAAGCGAATGTGTTGCGTACCGTGACCCAAACCTTTCCGGCAGTTACATCTGTACGGGTCAAAGATGCAATTGAAGTGGCCAATGATCTGATCAGTCAGTTGGCGGTTGCTATCCGCTGGGCTGCATCGGTCGGACTTCTCGCTGCAATTTTGGTCTTGGCAGGGGCATTGGCTGCGGGCAACCGTGCCAGACAGCATGATGCGGTTGTGCTGAAAACCCTGGGTGCGACCCGCTGGATGCTGATCCGCGCTTTCATTTATGAATATGCGCTGCTCGGCTTTGCGACCGCTGTTTTTGCTCTGGGGGCAGGCGGCCTTGCGGCATGGTTTGTCGTCGTAAAGCTGATGAATTTGCAGATGCGGATGTTGCCGGATGTGGCTTTCTTTACGGTTTTAACCGCGCTGGTTCTGACGGTCGGCTTTGGCCTTGCCGGTACTTGGCGGGTGCTGGGGCAGAAAGCGAGTTCGGTGCTGCGGGAACTATAATGGAGTAAATCACACAATTTTCTGTTTAATTATAAAGATCGGGGCGGATAAAAAGGCATAAAAAATGTCGCTTTTTCCTAATATGCGCCTGTTTGGTCTTGTTTTAAACACGTATAATAACCATTATATCGGGAAGGCATGCTGGGGTTCCGCCAGCGGCGCCTGGGGAGCGCCCCTGACACCGGACGGAACAGAGCTAGAGGAATATTATGGTAGATTTTCGTAATGTACAGGCGCAGAGCCCGATCGGGGCGCGCGCAGACGCAGCCATCGATCAGGGACTGCGCTCATACATGCTTGGCGTATATAATATGATGGCGATCGGCCTGGCCGTAACCGGCCTGGTTGCTTATGCTTTCGCAGCTCTGGCGGTTACAACAGATCCGTCTGTCGCTGTCGGTCAGATTGCCAATGGTAAAATGCTTACCGCACTTGGTGCCGCAATTTATACGTCGCCACTGCGTTGGGTGATTATGCTTGCCCCTCTCGGAGCTGTGTTCTTCCTCAGCTTCCGTATTGAGCGCATGAATGTTGCAACCGCTCAGCTGACCTTCTGGGTTTATGCTGCTCTGGTTGGTTTGTCGCTGTCCTCGATCTTCCTGATCTATACATCAGCTAGCATCGTGCAGACTTTCTTCGTTACCGCGGCTTCTTTTGGTGCCCTGTCGCTTTACGGCTACACCACCAAGCGTGACCTGTCGGCAATGGGCTCGTTCCTGATTATGGGTCTGTTCGGTCTGATCCTTGCTTCGATCGTGAACATTTTCCTTGGTTCGACTGCTCTGCAGTTTGCAATCTCGGTTCTTGGTGTTCTGATCTTTGCCGGTCTTACCGCTTATGACACCCAGTCCATCAAGGAAATGTATTACGAAGGTGATTCTTCGGATGCAATGGGTCGTAAGATTGTTATGGGCGCGCTGCGTCTGTACCTCGACTTCATCAACATGTTCATGTTCCTGCTGCAGTTCTTGGGCAATCGTGACTAATTCACGAAACTGAATTTATGAATTGAAAAGGGCGGCTGAAAAGCCGCCCTTTTTGTATCTGAAGTTACTATTGTTTATTCCGCCGATAGCTAGAGCGGTTTCAGTAAATGCTGAATCGTTGAAGCCGCTCTAGCTTTTGTTTTTACGCGCATTTGATCCGAAAACCGTTTCACACTTTTCGGAATGCGCTCTAGCGCGGTTTATGCTCATGTTGGATCGCAGTGCTCACTCCAGATTCTTTAGTTTTTCGCATTATCCCGGACTGTCCAAGTTGATCCAACTTGACTGTGAGATATGCTCTCAGGCTGAGAGCGATAAGTATCTGTACAGCTCTGATGCGCGCTTTTGATTGTGGGATATGAGCAATAGTACTGTCAGTCAGACATAAAAAAAACGCCGCTGAATTTCTTCAGCGGCGTTTTTTATAGTTTGGATAATGCGCTTATCAGGCTTTGGCCAGATCACGCAGAACGGTCTGCAGAATGCCGCCGTTCTTCATGTAATCCAGTTCATCCAGCGTATCGATACGGCAGATCAGAGGGACCTGCTTCACTGAACCGTCAGCGAAAGTGATGGATGCATTGGTCTTCTGGCGAGGACGAATGTCTGCCAGACCTTCAATGGTAACCACTTCGTCGCCCTTCAGGCCGAGGGACTGCCAGCTTGTGCCTTCTTCAAACACAAATGGTACAATGCCCATGCCAACGAGGTTGGAACGGTGAATACGCTCGAAAGACTGTGAGATCACAGCTTTAACGCCGAGCAGGTTGGTACCCTTAGCAGCCCAGTCACGGGACGAACCGTTACCATATTCAACACCGGCAAACACAACCAATGGTACACCCTCAGCCTTATACTGCATTGCTGCATCATAGATCGAGGTTTCTTCCTTGCTTGGGTAGTGAATGGTGTAACCGCCTTCGCGACCATTTTCACCGAGCATGTGGTTGCGGATACGGATATTCGCAAAAGTACCGCGCATCATAACTTCGTGGTTACCACGACGTGTGCCGTATTGGTTGAAGTCTGCAACGGCGACGCCGTTATCGAGCAGATATTTACCGGCAGGGGACTGTGCCTTGATCGAACCGGCTGGCGAAATGTGGTCAGTGGTGATCTTGTCGCCGAACAGGCCGAGCACGCGAGCGCCCTTGATGTCGGAGATTTCACCGGCTGATTTGCCCATGCCTACGAAATATGGCGGGTTCTGCACATAGGTCGAATTATCGTCCCATGCATAGGTCTGGCCGGCTGGTACCTGAACGGCCTGCCAGTTTTCGTCGCCCTTGAACACGTCGGCATATTTTTCCGAGAAGATCTTACGCGTTACGTTCTTGGCAATGAATTCCTGAATTTCAGCCGATGAAGGCCAGATATCACGCAGGAATACAGGGTTGCCGTCTTTGTCTTCACCAATTGGTTCTTTGGTCAGATCCTTGGTGACTGTACCGGCCAGAGCGTGGGCAACAACCAGTGGTGGGGATGCCAGATAGTTGGCCTGAACGTCAGGCGATACACGGCCTTCAAAGTTACGGTTACCGGAGAGAACAGCAGCGCCGATCAGACCTTTTTCATTGATGGTCTTGGAGATCGGAGCAGGCAGCGGGCCGGAGTTGCCGATACAGGTGGTGCAGCCGAAGCCAACCAGGTTGAAGCCCAGTGCGTCGAGATCTTTCTGCAGACCTGCATTTTCCAGATAGGCAGCAACAACTTGGCTACCAGGTGCCAGCGATGTTTTAACCCAAGGCTTGGTTTTCAGGCCTTTGGCAACAGCATTACGGGCAAGAAGACCGGCAGCAATCAGCACGCTCGGGTTCGAGGTGTTGGTGCAGGAAGTGATCGCAGCGATCACAACATCGCCGTGGCCGAGATCGAAATCTTCGCCTTCAACAGCGTAGCGTGCGGTCTGACCGGTTGTTTTCTTATATTCTGTTTCCAGAGAAGTCGCGAAACCGGAAGCAATGCCTTCCAGAGCAATACGGCCTTCAGGACGCTTCGGACCAGCCATGGATGGCACAACGTCGCCCATATCCAGCTCAAGAATGTCTGTGAAGACAGGATCTGTGCTGTCAGCTTCACGCCACATGCCCTGTGCACGGGAATAGGCTTCAACCAGTTTGAGACGATGTTCGTCACGGCCGGTTGTGTTCATGTAGTTGAGGGTTTCTTTGTCTACAGGGAAGAAACCACAGGTCGCACCATATTCAGGGCCCATATTGGCAATGGTTGCACGGTCTGCAAGGGTCATATTGTCGAGACCAGGACCGAAGAACTCAACGAACTTACCGACAACGCCTTTTTTACGCAGCATCTGGGTAACTGTGAGCACGAGGTCAGTCGCGGTGACGCCTTCTTTGACCTTGCCGGTCAGTTTGAAGCCGATAACTTCCGGCAGCAGCATGGAAACCGGCTGGCCGAGCATCGAAGCTTCCGCTTCAATACCACCAACACCCCAGCCAAGAACGCCAAGGCCGTTGACCATGGTTGTGTGGCTATCTGTACCAACGCAGGTGTCAGGATAAGCAACGGTTTCACCGTTTTCTTCCTTAGTCCATACGGCCTGTGCCAGATATTCAAGGTTAACCTGATGGCAGATACCTGTGCCCGGAGGAACAACGCGGAAGTTCTGGAATGCCTGCTGGCCCCATTTCAGGAAGCGGTAACGCTCGGCATTGCGCTGATATTCGAGATCAACGTTGTTTTTGAATGCCTGCGGGTTGCCGAATTCGTCAACGATCACGGAGTGGTCGATCACGAGGTCAACCGGTACCAGCGGGTTGATTTTTTCAGCATCGCCGCCGAGTGCCACCATGGCATCGCGCATTGCAGCAAGATCAACAACGGCAGGAACGCCGGTAAAGTCCTGCATCAGTACGCGTGCAGGGCGATAGGCGATTTCTGCACCGGCAGAACCACGGTCAACCAGCCATTTGGCGATATTTTCGATATCCGCTTTCTTGACGCTGCGGTCATCTTCAAAGCGAAGAAGGTTTTCAAGCAGAACCTTCATAGAGAATGGAAGTTTAGATACGCCTTCAAGACCGTTTTTTTCAGCTTCGGTCAGGCTGTAATAAACATAGTCTTTGCCGTCGACGGTGAGCGTCTTGCGGCATTTGAAACTATCGATGTGAGACACGATGTTCGTCCTTCATGCTTACTGGCCGGAAAACCAGGACGAACGCCTCTGCTGCGTTTCAAGGACGCGCTTAGGTGCGGGTGCAGTCATTTCCGCTGTCCGTCCCGAGGCCTGTGCTTAACAAAGAAATTGTTTAACAAACATCAGGCTTTAGAGATCGGCCAAAAATGGTTTCCACGCCGACCGCTGGCATGGTAGCTGCTATATAGTCAGTTTTTTAAAACTGTTCCAGACTCTTAAAGCGTAAAATCGTGCTATTGCGGCGAAATGTTGCGGCTTGTTTTGCCGAGGTTCCTGATAGGGGAAACCGGAGAAATTTGCGTAAAACCATGCGATCGGAGGCCATATGCGGCTTGTTGCGGAAAATCTGAGCGGAGAACGGGGCGATAACCTCCTGTTCAACTCTCTGTGCGCAAGTCTGAAAGATGGTCAGGCGCTGATCATTACGGGGCCGAATGGTGCAGGAAAATCAACATTGCTGCGAATCATTGCCGGCCTGTTACCCGCTTCCGATGGAGCCGTGTGGCTGGAAACAGAAGACGGGCAGGAGCCGGTAATGGCACATAGCCATTATCTCAGCACGCTCAATGCGATGAAGCCGGCGCTGAGTGTTTATGAAAATCTGAAATTCTGGCAGGATTTTCATGGGAGCCCGCTGCACGACATTGATGAGGCGCTGGAAATTGTTGGTCTCTATAATATTGACCACTTGCCTTATGGCTATCTCTCCACAGGGCAGAAACGTCGTGTAACGATTGCCACACTGCTTTGTTCGCACCGGCCATTATGGTTGCTGGATGAGCCGACCTCCGGATTGGACACACATGCGCAAGCGATGTTTGCCGGTGTGATGCAGGAGCATTTAAAAAAGGGCGGCATGATTATTGCAGTCACTCATATTGCGCTTGGTTTAGAACGGGGGCTGGAGCAGGCGGGCACCGATGCCGTGCAATATCTGCGGCTTGAGGATTATCGTCCGGAAGATGATAATGGTGAAACGCAGGGCTGGTTCTCATGAAGGCACTTTTCTGGCGAGACTTGCGTATTGCTATCCGTGCGGGCGGCGGTGCTTTAACCGGCATCCTGTTTTATCTGGCTGTTGCCGCCGTCGTGCCGTTCGCTGTCGGGCCCGATCTTAAATTGCTGGCGCGCATCGGCCCTGCAATGCTCTGGCTTGGCGCACTGCTGGCGGTGCTGCTTGGTCTTGACCGTTTGTTTCAGGCAGATCGCGAAGATGGCTCACTCGATGTGATGATCATGGCGCGGGAACGCCATTTTCTGACATTGACGGTGATTGTGAAATGTCTGTCCCATTGGGTGGCAACGGTATTACCGCTGGTAATCGCCGCTCCGTTTCTGGGATTGATCATGAATATGGAACCGCTGGCGATCCTCGCGACAACATTGACATTGCTGATCGGTACGCCTGCGGTTATTTTCATCGGTGCGCTGGGCGCTGCACTGGCCGTTTCCATGCCGCGCGGCGGTTTGCTCGTCTCGGTGATGATCCTGCCGCTGACCATTCCGGTCCTGATTTTTGGTGTCTCGGCATCCTATGGTGCTGTGACGGAAAATGCTGCATTTCTTTCGCCATTACTGATGCTGGCGGCCAATACGTTGATTGCTGCGATTATCGGACCATTGGCCGCAGGTTACGCGTTGAAAATTTCAACAGATTAAACCCATATTCTGCAATGAGTATTGTTTCTTACGAGACCACTCTAAGGATAGCTTAAGCTTACAAATATATCCGGGTATTTATGACTGAACGACCAACTGATAAAGCCATATCCAAAGCTGCACCGCGGCGCTTTCAGGCGCTGCTGGATCTGGCGAATCCGACACGTTTTCTGAGCCTGAGCAGTGCAATCCTCCCATGGATGACAGCGCTGACGGTGCTGTTGTTGCTGACCGGCCTTTATATGGTGTGGTTTGCGCCGGAGGATTATCAGCAGGGGCTGACCGTGAAGATCATGTTCATACATGTGCCTTTCGCATGGCTGTCGATGATGTGTTATACGGTAATGACGATTGCAGCACTCGGCACGCTGGTCTGGCGTCACCCGCTGGCTGATGTCTCGGCCAAAGCTGCGGCACCGCTGGGGGCGATGTTTACCGCATTGGCGCTGGTTACCGGATCGCTCTGGGGCAAGCCGATGTGGGGCACATGGTGGGTGTGGGATGCACGCCTGACCTCGGTTTTTATTCTGTTTTTGATGTATCTCGGTATCATTGCTCTGACCCGCGCCATGGATGATCAGGCGAAATCAGCGCGCGCTGCGGCCGTGCTGACGCTGGTTGGTTTCGTTAATATTCCGATCATTAAATTCTCTGTCGACTGGTGGAATACTCTGCATCAGCCTGCTTCTGTTCTGCGTATGGAAGGGCCTGCAATGCCGCCAAGCATGTTGTATCCTTTGCTGGTGATGGCACTGGCAATGACCATGCTGTTTTTCACGCTGCATCTGATGGCGATGCGCAATGAGATTTTCAGCCGCCGTATTGCTGCGATGCGCAAAATTGCAGCACGTAATGCCGAGCGCGAAAATCGCAGACCTGCAGGAGAAGCAGCATGAGCCATCTTGATTATGTTTTAATTTCCTACGGCGTTTCAGCGGCTGTAATTCTGATGATCGTGGCATGGATTGCCATGACCCAGAGAAATTTGCGGGCAGAGCTTGCACGACTTGAACAACAAGGCATCCGCCGCCGTTCCAACAAGGCTAAGTGATTATGACTGATCCGGTTAAACACACGGATGGCGGCGAGGCGCAGCCCGCTAAAAAACGGGTTTTCGTGGCGCTGCTGCCCCTGATTATTTTTGCTGCTCTGGCCGGTATTTTTACATGGCAGCTGCTGAGCGGAAAAAACATGCAGGAAATTCCCTCGGCTTTGATCGGTCGGGATGCACCGCAGACCGATCTGCCGCCGCTGGAGGGGTTGCTGCTGGCTGATGGTTCGCAGACACCGGGCCTGAAGGGCGCTGATCTGAAGGGGCAGGTGACACTGGTCAATATCTGGGCATCATGGTGTGTACCGTGTCGCGATGAGCATCCGCTGATCGTGAAACTGGGGCAGGATCCGCGCATTAAAGTGGTTGGCCTCAACTATAAAGACGCGCCGGAAAATGCACTGGAGTTTCTGAACAGTCTCGGCAATTCTTATGATGCTGTTGGCACGGATCGTTCCGGTCGTGCCGGTATTGAGTGGGGTGTTTACGGTGTGCCTGAAACCTTTATCGTCAACCGTGAAGGCAAGATCGTTTATAAATTTGTCGGGCCTTTGAGTCCGGAAAGTCTGATGAAACAATTTATGCCGGAAGTTGAAAAGGCTTTAGCGCAATAAGATTGCAACAACAGAAAACAGAAGGGCTTCGCATTACGCGAAGCCCTTTTTTATTTAAAGATGATTGCCGGTTTTCACAGCGCAGGTGGCTAAGAAAGTCGGCAGATAGGGATCAATCACAAAGCGCGGCGCAGGCTGATAATCCTCCTGAAAACCGGCAATAACAAATCCGGCTTTGAGCTGTCCGCCGATCTGATCAGACAGGCTGTGCCCGAAGACAAAAGCCTCCTGATTTTGTTGTTTTACCACGAGTTGCTCGGCGTTCAGATGCTCCTGCTCTGCAAAAGGCATGCGATAAAGCGGGCGGATAATACCTTGCTTGGCATCTTCCGGATTTCTGTCGCCGACAAAAACGACCGGATTGTAAAAGCTGGAGAGTAACCGTCCGCCGTGTTTCAATACCCTGTAGCATTCACGCCATACCGGCTGAATATCCGGTATATAGAGGTTGGAGATCGGGTGAAAAATGACGTCGAACGTCTCGTCATCAAAGCACGACAGATCGCGCATATCACCCTGAATAGCGGTGAGTGGCAGGTTCTCCCGCTCTGCAACCATGCGATCCTGATCGAGCTGGCCTTCAGAAATATCGAAGACCGTAACCTCTGCACCTGCCGCCGCCAGAAGCGGTGCCTGCTGGCCGCCGGCAGATGCAAGACACAGGATTTTACGATTGCGCACATCGCCCAGCCATGAAGCCGGAATTGTCCCGGGCGTCAGTTTAACTTCCCACTGACCGGCGCGGGCGGCTGCAACCTGTTCAGAAGAGACAGGTTGTGACCATTCGCAATTGGCGCGGGCCTGCTTGTCCCATGCTTCACGGTTGTGATTGATGATATCGGAATGTGGTTTGGTATTTTGCATGATGAACCTCTGGAAATTTCCGTGGTCACCGCAAGAAAGATCTGAGGGCGCGGAAGCCGTGTGCATATATCCTTGATATACGCGAAAGTGGTACTGTCCATGTAATGCCGTCATTCATCCTCCTCGCAGGCGAAGATAAGATAAATAAATTGAAACGGGCATTACTGGTTCATTACACAACACTCCTCTGTGTCCTTAGAAAATAGAAGAAATAGCCTTGTCGTCAATCAACAAGGTTGTGATGAAGGGGTAAAAGGTTTCAACTGTTTGTTGATCATATCTGAAGAATGAAATTGCTCTGCACTAGTTATGGTACAGTTGTAAATTTTAGTTGCTGTCGATTTCCTGTAAAAAACTCTCCAGCATGTTTTTGCTTTTGGTCAGTTTGTCTGCCTTTTGGTTGACCAGATGAATCTGTTCATGCAGGGTCTTGCGCAGTTCATCGCAAGGTTCAAAAACAGGCCTCTCTCCTCTTATACACGGGAGAAATTGTCTAATAGTCGACAGTGTCATGCCCGCAGAGCCAAGCAGTTTGATCCGCTCTACAGTTCGGACTGCATGACTATCATAATCCCGATAACCACTGGTTGAACGCTGAGGTGTCAGCAGTCCCTCAGTTTCATAATATCGCAGCATACGAATTGTGACATTGGTGCGTTTTGAGAGTTCTCCGATTTTCATTTTAATGCCCTTGACTCTGACAGTGCTGTCAGGCTGTACAGCATTTGCTCTTTCATGTGAAATCATTCAGGAGCAAAACAGTGTCTTTAGAAACTGAAAAATTTCAGGCTCAAATTAATGGCCTTGCAGCAACAACAGAACAGCTGGTTCCATTGGCTTTTTCAGGATTCGCTCATTTTACTGCTATGCAAGTGCGCAACCGCAAAGTGAAAGGGCTCGATCTTCATCTGGCGCGATTGCAAAGTGCATCAATTGCTTTTTTTGGCAGAGCATTACCGGACGAATTACTAAAGTCTTATATCAAGACTGCAGTCAATACGGGGCCGGAGGATCAGTCACTCATGGTGACGATATTCTCCCGCCAAGGTGAGTTTACAGCACAAAGTATGGATGCGGAACCTGCTGTACTCGTGCGCACAGCGCCACCATCGGATGGCCCGAAAGGATCTTTGCGATTAAAGACAGTGTCGCACGAAAGATCGCTCGCAACTATAAAGCACGTGGGGGAGGCCGGAAAAACTTTCTATTTACATGAGGCTATAAGGCAAGGGTTTGATGATGCAGTTTTTGTCGACAGGCAGGGGCGCTTGAGCGAGGCTACAATCTGGAATCTTGTCTTTTGGGATGGTGAAACGGTGATCTGGCCAAAGGCTGAGATGTTGACGGGAACAATGATGGGGATTGTTCAGCGACAATTGAAGCGCTTGGGGATTCCGCAGCGTAGTGAAGAAATAACGCTTGAGCGGATTTCCGGGATAAAAGGAGCGGCGGTTATGAACTCGTGGACACCAGGTATACCGGTAAAAGCTATTGCATCGAGCCTTATTCCCGAGGCAAAACTATTTGTAGAATGGCTTCATAAAGCTTTTGAAGCTGAACCGGCTTCTTCGCTTTAATATTGAAAAGGCCCCGAAGGGCCTTTTCATTCAATGTTCTTTATTCAGGCACGTGACGTACCGCACCTTTGGCGGCGCTGGTGGCCATGGCTGCATAGGCACGCAGTGCGGTTGTGACTTTGCGCTTGCGCACTTCTGTCGGTTTCCACGCGGCGATACCTTTGGCTTCCATCTCTGCACTGCGTTTTACTAGCACAGCATCATCAACAGCCAGATGGATTTTGCGGTTCGGAATGTCGATCTCAATCAGATCGCCTTCTTCAACCAGACCGATCAGGCCGCCTTCAGCAGCTTCCGGTGAAACGTGACCGATGGAGAGACCGGAGGAGCCGCCGGAGAAGCGACCATCGGTGATCAGCGCACAGGCTTTGCCGAGGCCTTTCGACTTAAGATAGCTGGTCGGATAGAGCATTTCCTGCATGCCAGGGCCACCGCGCGGGCCCTCATAGCGGATCAGCACGATATCGCCTTCTTTGATCTTGCCGTTGAGAATACCGAGTACCGCACTGTCCTGACTTTCAAAAATACGAGCAGGGCCGGAGAAGGTCAGGATGCTGTCATCCACACCGGCAGTTTTAACGATACAGCCGTCTTCCGCCAGATTGCCGTAAAGCACGGCCAGACCACCGTCCTGAGAGAAAGCATGTTCTTTGGTACGGATAACGCCGGTTTCACGGTCACTGTCGGTGCTGTCAAAATAACGGTTCTGACTGAACGCAACCTGTGTCGGAACACCACCCGGTGCGGCACGGAAAAACTCATCCACGCTCGCATCCGATGTGCGTTTGATATCCCATTTTTCCAACGCGTTTTTCAATGTGCCGGAATGCACTGAGCCGACATCGGTGTTGAGCAGACCTGCACGGTCAAGCTCACCGAGAATACCCATGATACCGCCGGCGCGATGCACATCTTCCATATGAACATTCGGCACAGCAGGGGCAACCTTACACAGAACCGGCACTTTGCGGGACAGGCGATCAATATCGGACATGGTGAAATCCATTTCCGCTTCATGCGCTGCCGCCAGCAAATGCAGAACTGTATTGGTGGAGCCGCCCATGGCGATATCCAGTGTCATGGCATTTTCAAAAGCTGCAAAGCTGGCAACTGCACGTGGCAGCACGCTTTCGTCATTGCCTTCGTAATAGCGCTTGCAGAGATCGACAACCAGGCGGCCGGCTTCAAGGAACAGTTCCTTACGTGCCGCATGGGTTGCCAGTGTCGAGCCGTTGCCCGGCAAAGACAGGCCAAGCGCTTCGGTCAGACAGTTCATCGAGTTGGCGGTGAACATACCGGAGCAGGAACCGCAGGTCGGGCAGGCCGAACGCTCAATCGCGTCCACTTCTTCGTCTGTGTATTTGTCATCGGCGGCTGCAACCATGGCATCAACCAGATCGAGCTTTTTCTCTTTGTCGCCCCAGACAACTTTACCGGCTTCCATCGGGCCGCCGGAAACAAACACAACGGGAATATTGAGGCGCAGTGCGGCCATCAGCATACCTGGTGTGATCTTGTCACAGTTGGAAATACACACCATCGCATCGGCGCAATGGGCATTGACCATATACTCCACCGAGTCGGCGATGATTTCACGCGATGGCAGCGAATAGAGCATGCCGTCGTGACCCATGGCGATACCGTCATCCACCGCAATGGTGTTGAATTCCTTGGCAACGCCGCCTGCTTTTTCGATCTCACGGGCAACCATCTGACCGAGGTCTTTCAGATGCACGTGACCCGGCACAAACTGGGTAAAGGAATTGACCACGGCGATAATCGGTTTGCCGAAATCACCGTCTTTCATGCCTGTGGCGCGCCAAAGGCCGCGCGCACCCGCCATATTGCGGCCGTGGGTGGAAGTTCTTGAGCGATAGGCTGGCATGATCTTATTCCCTTTTGCATTACAGCGCTGCGAAACCTCTGTTTGCAGAAGTTGCAGAAATGCAGTGTTATCTTTTCAGATATGTCTTACAGTACCCGTGCGTACGGTGCAAAGTGCAAATTGCCTCACATGCGAAAATTCTTCGTATGTGAAGGCTTAAAACAAAAAAAGCATTTCCAGCAAAAGTGGGAACCGGTTTGCGTAAGGATAATGCGTGAAAACAAAAAGCATTGCCTGCTTTGGTGCGGGCAATGCTTTATCATTGAGTATGCCGGCGTTTGGCCGCAGAACTCAGAATGCTTTGAAAGTCAGTGTCGTCAGCGAACGGACAATATGCGGGATATCCAGCACATTATCATTGATGAATTTGCCGATATCATCACCTTCCTGAATATAGATCTTTGCAAGCAGATCAAATTCACCGCTGGTGGAATAAAGCTCGGAAGCGATTTCACGCTCATACATTGCTTTGGCAACATCATAGGTTTTGCCGGGGCTGCACTGAATTTGCAGAAATACTGGTTTCATCTCACATCTTTCCTGTAAGAGAACGGGTCATATAAATTTATAACAGACAAATGAGATTGCCGTTTGACGGCACAATTAGCAGTCTCCGGCGCTTTGCGCAATTAAATGACCGATGAATACCGGAGATAATATGACTTTTAAAAAGGGCAGGCAGCATACCGGATGATATGCTGCCTGCTTTGTCATGAAGCCAATATGCGATGCAATTTATTCGGCAGTCTGTTCCTTGGCGACGCAATTCTGCAGAACGGTCATTTCCTTGGCACTGTCATCGGCTTCCAGAAATGTCAGCGTGCCTTCATTGCCTTTGGTGTGCCAGCGATAGCTGTCCTGCTCATCAATCGCCACATAAAGTGCACCGGAACCGCTGGTTGAAATCCGCATCGGTACCAGCTTGCCTTCGGTCGAAAGCACAGCAGCGGAATCATCGTTCTTCAGGCCATTAATATAAACAACATCCAGATCGACATTGCGCTGGCAGAGATAGGATACTTTGGTCAGCGGTTGTTCAGCACTGTCCTGCGCATTGGCACCGCCTGCAAAAGCGGCCAAAACAAAACCAGCAGCAAGAGTGGAGAGAGCTGTTTTCAACATCAGTTTATCCTTTTGTTTATATCCTGTAGAAGGCGTGCGATGCGTGCTGACTGACCGGCGCCGGATTTGTCCGGAAAGTGACATTCAGACAGTATGTTAGCGCGTCTTATAAAAACCATATCAGGCATAAATAAGATAGTTTATAGCAATCGTCAGACTATCGGTAATGGGCGTTCACAAAAGGATATGTCCCGCGTGATGAAAAACATTTCTACATTTCGTCATCTGGTAAAGGTGCCTGTGCGGCGCATCGGATTGCTTGCTGTTCTGGTGCTTTCCGGCTGTGCCGGTGTGAATTATGTTCAAGCCAAATATCAGGGGCTGCCATCTGTTGAGTTTGTCGGCACCAGCGGCACCAATTACCGGATTGTTGATAATCAGAAAGAAAGCCGGTTGCTGATCGGTCCCGGCCTTGCAGGCAGTGCGACACAGAATTTTGTTAAAGGCTTCTCCACCGGCTCGGGGCTTGGCGTAACGCCGCCGGTGGTTTTCCGTGATGTAGCGGAAGAATATCTGAAGTCTACGGGTAAGCGCTGCGAAACCCGCGATGTAACGCTGGTGGTCGATCCTTATTATGAGGTGCGTTATAAATGCAGCCTGCGTAGTCCTCGAATGGCGTTTTAGGCGGTTATAAAAACGGCCTCTTCATAGTTGCCTTTGGCAAAGACGAATTTATATTTTACAATAGTCGTGCATGAGGAAGATTATTTCCGTCAGGACGGTGTATTGAGGTTCTTGTAGCATCCTTATCCGTTCCGGCTCTGTTAGTTTGTTGATGAACATGAAACGGAGGCCATAATGATACAGATGCGAAATAGCTTTTCTGCCTTTGCTGCGCTGGTGGTTGTATCAGCGGTTTCCATATCCGTGCAGGGGTCTGTGCAGGCACAAGCTGCACAGACATTGCTGAATGTTTCCTACGATCCGACACGGGAATTATTCAAAGATTATAATGATGCTTTCGCCAAACACTGGAAGGCTGAAACCGGTGAGGATGTCACTCTACGTGCATCCCATGGCGGTTCCGGTGCGCAGGCGCGTTCTGTCATTGACGGTATTCCTGCGGATGTTGTCACGCTGGCATTGCAGAGCGATATTGATGCCATTGTTGAAAAGACCGGCAAGATCAATGCAGACTGGCGGCAGAAGTTTCCGAATAATTCCGCGCCTTATACATCTACGATTGTCTTCCTTACCAGGAAAGGCAATCCGAAAGGCATCCAGAACTGGGGCGACCTGATTAAAGACGGGGTAGAGGTGATTACACCGAACCCGAAAACGTCCGGTGGTGCGCGCTGGAATTATCTGGCTGCGTGGGGCTGGGCTTATAATGAATTTGGCGGCGATGAGGCCAAAGTCAAAAACTATATGACAGAGCTCTTCACCCATGTGCCGGTGCTGGATACCGGCGCACGCGGGGCAACCACCAGCTTTGTACAGCGCCAGTTGGGTGATGTGCTGCTGGCATGGGAGAATGAAGCCTATCTGTCGGTTGCGGAATTCGGTCCGGATGCCTTTGATATTGTTGTGCCGCCGCAGTCCATTCTGGCAGAACCGCCGGTAGCTGTGGTGGACAAGAATGTGGATGCCAAAGGCACGCGCAAACTGGCGGAAGCCTATCTGACCTATCTCTATTCCGAAGAGGGGCAGAAGATTGCTGCCAAGCATTTTTATCGCCCGTCCAAGCCGGAACTGGTATCAGAGGCTGATCGCAGCTGGCTGAAAGAAGTGAAACTGCTTACCATTGATGATCCGCTCTTTGGCGGATGGGCAAAAGCACAGCCTGCCCATTTCGGCGATGGCGGTACATTCGATCAGATCTATAAACCGTCGAAATAATCCTGTTTTTCATGGTAGCGCCAATGACAAAACCATCCGCAGGACAAAATAATCAGCAAGCCAAACCTCTGCCGGTTAAAATCCGGCAGAACAAGCCGTCATTTTTTGCGGCATGGCGCAAGCCGACTATTCTTCCGGGCTTCGGGCTGACACTGGGTTTCAGCGTGGCCTATCTGTCGCTGCTGATCCTGATTCCGCTGATGGTGCTGATGTTGTATGCGGTAGGGGTAGGGCCTGCACGCTTCTGGCAGCTGGCGACCGATCCGCGACTGGTCAGCGCCTTACAGGTCAGCTTCTTCAGCGCGATTTTGGCGGCTTTGATCAATGTGGTCTTTGGCGGCATTGTTGCATGGGTGCTGGTGCGTTACCGCTTTCCGGGCAGGCGTCTGGTTGATGCGATGGTAGATTTGCCATTTGCATTGCCGACTGCCGTTGCCGGTATTGCGCTGACGGCGCTTTATGCACCGAAAGGCTGGATCGGGTCGTGGCTGATGCCGCTGGATATTCGTATTGCTTTCACGCAGGCCGGTATCGTTGTGGCGCTGGTCTTTATCGGACTGCCTTTTGTGGTACGCACCATTCAGCCGGTGATTGAAGAAATCAGCCGTGAACAGGAAGAGGCGGCGGCAACGCTGGGAGCTAGCCGCTTTCAGACGGTATTTCGTGTGCTGTTACCGGGCTTGCAACCGGCTATCCTGACCGGTTTTTCACTGGCCTTTGCCCGTGCGGTCGGGGAATATGGCTCGGTGATTTTTATCGCCGGTAACCGGCCCTATTCGACAGAAATCGCACCATTGCTGATTTTCATCAAGCTGGAAGAATTTGATTATTCCGCTGCCACAGTGCTGGCCACAGTGATGATGCTGATTTCCTTTGTGATGTTGCTGATTGTCAATCTCATCCAGACACGAACACGCAGGAGATATGGCTATGGCAGCTAGTGCCGGTAAATTATTCTCCCGCCGTCTGAAAGGTGCCGCGACGGGGCAGAGCCAGTCAGCTGTCACCGAGACACCGGCTGTGCGTTGGTTGCTGACCGCAACCGGCCTGTTATTTATGATCTTATTTATCGTGCTGCCGCTGATTGTAATTTTTACGCAAGCTTTCAGCAAAGGCACGGATGCCTATTGGGCTGCACTCAGCGATCCTGATGCGCTTTCGGCCATTCGACTGACCTTGCTGGTGGCTGCAATTGCGGTGCCTTTGAATATGGTGTTCGGTATTGCCGCCTCATGGGCGATTGCCAAATTCGAGTTTCGCGGCAAGACCTTTCTCATCACGCTGATTGATCTGCCGTTCTCGGTATCACCGGTGATTTCGGGATTGGTGTTTGTATTGCTGTTCGGTGGCAACAGTCTGCTCGGGCCATGGCTGCAATCCTATAATATCCAGATATTATTCGCCGTGCCCGGCATTGTGCTGGCGACGATCTTTGTGACTTTTCCATTTGTTGCCCGCGAGCTGATCCCGCTGATGCAGGAGCAGGGCACCGGCGATGAAGAAGCCGCATTGTCATTGGGTGCCAGCGGCTGGAAAACCTTTCTCTATGTGACATTGCCCAATATCCGCTGGGGGCTGCTCTATGGTGTGCTGCTGTGTAATGCGCGCGCTATGGGAGAATTCGGTGCGGTTGCCGTTGTCTCTGGCCGTATTCGCGGTCTGACTACGACAATGCCGCTGCATGTGGAGATGATGTATAGCGAGAATATCGTAGCGGCCTTTGCGGTGGCATCACTGCTGGCCGGACTGGCACTAATTACACTTGTTTTGAAAACTGTACTGGAAATGCGCTTTGCGCATGACGGGGTCTGATATGTAATGCGCGAAACGTATTACAGAACTTAATTTGCATTGCACTGGCATGAGGGTGCCTGAAAGGATTGAGAATGGAAGTACGCGTTGTTGAGGTGCGCAAGGAGTTTGAGCAGTTTCCGGCGCTGCACAACGTTTCGCTTGATATTCATTCGGGCGAGCTGATTGCTTTGCTCGGGCCTTCCGGCTCGGGTAAGACCACATTATTGCGACTGATCGCAGGGCTGGAAAGTCCGACAGAGGGTACCGTCTATTTCGGTGATGAGGATGCCTCGCATAAAACCGTGCAGGAACGCAATGTTGGTTTTGTATTCCAGCATTATGCTTTGTTTCGTCATATGACTCTGGCGCAGAATGTCGGTTTCGGGCTGAAAGTGCGCCCGCGAACAACGCGCCCGTCCAAAACGGATATTCATAAGCGTGCGGTTGATCTGCTTAATCTGGTGCAGTTGCAAGGGCTGGAAAACCGCTATCCGGCACAGCTCTCCGGCGGCCAGCGTCAGCGTGTGGCTTTGGCACGTGCTATGGCGATTGAGCCGAATGTGCTGCTGCTGGACGAGCCTTTTGGTGCGCTGGATGCTCAGGTGCGTAAAGAGCTGCGCAAATGGTTGCGTGAGATCCACGATAGCACCGGTCATACGACAGTCTTCGTAACGCATGATCAGGATGAGGCCTTGGAACTGGCTGACCGTGTGGTGGTGATGAGCCAGGGGCGCATCGAGCAGGTGGGGACACCGGACGCAATTTATGACAATCCGAACTCGGCTTTTGTCTATGGCTTTATCGGGGAATCCAGCCGCTTGAATGTGCGCGTTGAACAAGGCGCAGTGTGGCTTGCTGATCGTGCGCTGGGATTGAAAACCGATCAGGCGGATGGCGATGCCATTTTGTATTTCCGGCCACATGACGTGGAGCTGGTTGACGGATGCGGCGGCTGTATTGCCGGTGTCGTCACGGCCACGCGTCGTGTGGGAGCCAAGCGTCGCGTCGAGCTGGAAGTCGGCGGCAATCGTGAAATTGTCGAGATTGAAATTCCCGCAGAGAACGAGGCAGTCACCGGCAACCGTCTGGCCTTCCGGCCAAAATACTGGCGTGTTTTTGCATCTGAAAGCTGAAAATCAGTTCAGAAAATGATTCTGTTGAGCGCCGGATGTGAGCCTGAATTTGAGGCCGGATATCCGGTGTTTTACTTTATTATGGGGCAGGACTTTCAAAATAATTTAATCCGTTTAAAGTGCGGTCAGGCAACTTTTTTCACCCTCTGACATTATATCAAAGCGTGCTGCACCCGCTTTGCTCGGGCTCGCGCAATTCCTGAGTGCAAATTGCAGAGGGTAGTCCGTTGATTTTTATAACGTAAAGTTAAAATCAGCCATGATTTGTGCTTTGCGATTTCACCAAATTCGATCATGGCATGAGCTGCGGACGTAATTTGGTCATAACTGTTTAACACCAACGATTATACGTGAATCCTCATGCAATTCACGCGATCTGAAGCATGTGTTTGCGGGCTTGAACAATCTGACTGTCCGTAGCGGAACTTAAATCTTATAAAAGGCTGTAAAAGGCATATGCCGGCTTTGTCTTTCTCTCTTTCGTCGTTGTTTTCCCGCCCTGCTGCTGACCGTCTTTTGCCGGTGCTGCCTTTGCCAATCAGGGGGCATTATAAAACACCTGAAGAATTACAGCTGCTCGCTGCGGCGCTGGCTCGCAATGAAGCCGTGCGCCTGCCTGATTATGAGGTTTTTGATTTTAACAAACGACTGGCAGAAAATGCCGGGCTGATCCTGCATGCTTATCGCTCCTCCGATGCAGCGTCACGCAATGGCGAGACCATCACCCCCGCTGCTCAGTGGCTGCTCGACAATTATTACGTTGTCGATAAAAGCATGCAGCAGACACGCCGCGATTTGCCTGACAAATTTTTGCGCCAGCTGCCGCTGGCTGCCAATATTCATCCGGATGGTGCCACAGCCCAAAACGCCGCTAAGGAAGAGAAGGCACAAAGTCTGCCACGGGTTTTCGCACTGGCATGGCTCTATGTTGCGCATAGCGACAGCAATTTCTCACTGAAAAGCCTGAAAGCACTGATCGACGGTTTCCAGAGTGTGGAGCCGCTGCGTATCGGTGAATTATGGGCGCTGCCGTCAGTTATCCGCTTCATGCTGGTGGAGAATGCCCGCCGTTTGGCGCTGCGTGTTGAGCGCGCCCGTGCGATGCGCAACTTCGCCAATCGTGTGGCTGATAAGATTGTCGTGACCTCTTCACCGGAAGAGCTGCAGTCCATTCTGACAGAATATAGCGAACCGGCACGGGACGGCACTTTCGCCACCCATCTGCTCTATCGTTTGCGCAGCTCTTCAACCGCGACAGGCCCTGCTATCGAGTGGCTCGAAGCGCAGCTTGAAGCAAGCGGCCACGATGTTGAAGAGGTCATCGTTGAGGAACATGCCCGCCAGTCCACCGGTGGCATGACTATGGGTAATATTATCCGCTCGCTCAAAACCATTGATGATGTGGACTGGACCTCATGGGTTGAAACCGTCAGCATTATGGATGCGATCCTGCGCGAGAACAGCGATTTCGAAGATCTCGATTTCGCCTCGCGTAACAGCTATCGCGTGACCATTGAAAAGATCGCCCGCAATTCCCTGATGACGGAAATTGAGGTGACCAATACGGCACTGAAGCTTGCCCGTGAAAAATCCGTGCGTGAGCATAAAATCACCGAGCGTGAGCAGAGCGGTGCCATTGCCTATTATCTGAGCGGTAACGCCCGCACGGAACTGGAACAGGTTTGCGGTTATAAACCGCCGTTGTCGACCCGTCTGCTGCGCTGGTATCGCGGTCTTGGATTGCTGGGCATTGCCGTACCGGTCTGGGCAATGACCATTGGTCTGCTGGCACTGATCTATATCTGCATGGGGCGTATCGGCTTTAATGAGAGCGAACAGCTGCTCTTCACCATTCTCGCGCTTTTCCCTGCTTATGAAGCATCGCTTGGCCTGTTCAACTCGCTGGTGCCGTGGTTCGTGCAGCCGAACCGTCTGGTCGGTTATGAATATCGCGATGGTCTGCCTGCTGATGCACGCACACTGGTGGCGGTTCCGACACTGATCAATTCACGCGACAGCGTGGATGAACATATCCGTAATCTCGAAGTGCATTATCTGACCAATCCGCGGGGCGAGGTCTATTTTGCGATTGTCAGTGACTGGACAGACAGCAATGTTGAAGTCACGCCTGCCGATATGGAAGTGCTGGACTATGCCCGCGAGGAAGTAGCCCGGCTCAATGCGCATTATGCGGGTGAAGGCGCAGCGCGTTTCTTCTTCCTGCATCGTCGCCGTCTTTACAATCCGTCACAGGGAAGCTGGATGGGCTGGGAGCGCAAGCGCGGTAAGCTGCATGAGCTGAACCTGCTGCTGCGCGGCGATCATGATACCAGTTTTTTCCCGACGGATGTGCCGCTGCCGCGCGATATCCGCTATGTGATGACACTGGATTCTGACACCCGTCTGACACCGCAATCGGTGACCAATCTGGTCGGTAAGCTGTCGCATCCGCTCAATCATCCGGTCTTTGATGAGAAAACCGGTCGTATTACCAGCGGTTACGGTATTTTGCAGCCGCGCGTGACCCCATCGCTGACCACCGGCGATGACGCATCATTCCTGCAGCGCGTCTTCTCCGCCAATCGCGGTATTGATCCTTACGTCTTTGCGGTTTCCGATGTTTATCAGGACTTGCTGGGTGAAGGTACTTTCACCGGTAAAGGTCTCTATGATGTGGATGCCTTTGAACGGGTGATGCAGGGCAAGATTGAGGAAAATACAGTTCTCAGCCACGATCTGCTCGAAGGCGGCTATGCCCGTTGTGCGCTTGCCAGCGATGTCGAGGTCGTGGAAGATTACCCGACCGGCTATAATGTCGATATTTCCCGTCATCACCGCTGGGCGCGTGGTGACTGGCAGTTGCTGCCATTCCTGTTTTCAACCGGCAAAGGTGTCAGCAATGTCACCCGCTGGAAAATGGCCGATAACCTGCGCCGTTCGCTCAACCCGATTATGTGGGTGATTGCATCTTTTGCCGGCTGGTGTTTGCTACCGTTCGGAGTTGCCACCATCTGGCAGCTGTTCCTGATTTTGGCGATGTTCGTGCCGATGATTTTCGGTATCGTCACCAATCTTATTCCGGTGAATATGGACTATTCGCTGAAAGGCCATGCCCAGTCGGTTCTTACCGATGTGACGCTGGCTTTTGCGGATATGGCGCTGCGTTTGAGTTTCATTGCTCATAGCGCGACGCTGATGGGCGATGCGATTGTCCGCACCTTCTACCGTCTGTTTGTCTCGCGCCGCTATCTTCTGGCATGGCGTGCAGCCGCGCAGATGAAATCTTCTGATACGCTGGATTTCTATGTGCGCCTGATGTGGCCGTCGCTGCTTATCGGCGCATTGGCTTTCTTGGCGCCGGTATTGTTTGGCAGCAAAGCGGTGCTGATTGCTGTGCCTTTTGCCGTGATCTGGATTGCCTCGCCGTGGATTGCATGGGCAGTGAGCCGCTCGGCCAAACCGCAAGATACGCTGGAAGTCCGCTCCAGCGATAAAGGCGATCTGCGCCGCTATGCCCGCCGTACATGGCGCTATTTCGAAGCCTTTACCAATGAGGAAGGCAACCATCTGCCGCCGGACAACTATCAGGAAGATCCGGTGGGTATTGTGGCGATGCGTACATCCCCGACCAATATCGGTGTCTATTTCCTCTCCATCATTTCTGCCCGTGATTTCGGCTGGATCAGCTTCAACGATACGCTGACCCGTATCGGCCTGACGCTGGATACGATGGAGAAGATGGAGAAATTCCGCGGCCATCTTTATAATTGGTATGAGACTGATACGCTGAAACCATTGCAGCCGCTTTATGTATCGGCGGTGGATAGCGGCAATCTGGCCGGTCATCTGGTTACACTGTCTTCGGCTTTGGAAGAATGGGCGCAGGCACCATCCGTCTATTTGCAGGGCGATTTTGAAGGCATTCTCGACGTTAACGACATTCTGGAAGAGGCAATTGCTGCCATTCCGGATGATCGCCGTATTCTGCGACCACTGCGTCGCCGCTTGGAAGAACGGATTGCCAATTTCCGCCGTGCCGTGCGCTCTTTCCGCGAAGAACCGGAGACAGCATCCTTCCGCACTATCAATATTTCGCTCTTCGCCAAGGATATTGAAAAGCTGGCGCTGGAACTGGATGGCGAGCTGGAAACCACTCAGTCGCAGGAAGCGCTGGAATGGGCGCGTACACTGGTCGAAACCTGTAAAGCCCATACGGATGATGCGATCGGCGAGCATAATGCTGAGGAACTGCGTCTGCAGTTGCAGAGCCTTGCCAGCCGCGCCCGCCAGCTGGCCTTCGATATGGAATTCGGTTTCCTTGAGCGCAAAGAACGCCGTTTGCTGTCGATCGGTTTCCGCGTTCAGGAAAACGAACTGGATGAGAGCTGCTACGATCTTCTGGCTTCGGAAGCCCGTCTTGCCAGCCTGTTTGCCATTGCCAAGGGCGATGTGCCGGTAGAACATTGGTTCAAACTTGGCCGTCTGCTGGTGCCGGTTGGCTGGAAAGGCGCTCTGCTGTCCTGGTCAGGCTCGATGTTTGAATATCTGATGCCGCCATTGGTGATGAACGAACCGCTTGGCTCGCTTCTCGATCAGACCAACAAGCTGGTTGTGCAGCGTCAGATCGAATATGCGACCTCGCGCGGCTTGCCTTGGGGCATATCGGAAGCGGCCTATAATGCCCGCGATCCGCAGATGAATTATCAATATTCCAATTTCGGTGTGCCGAAACTGGGTCTGCAGCGCGGTCTGTCACGCAATGCAGTGATCGCGCCTTATGCGAGCCTTTTGGCTTCGCAATATCGTCCGGCTGATGCGGTTTCTAACCTGAAGACCTTGCAGAAGCTTGGCGCTTTGGGACGCTACGGCTTCCACGATGCCGTGGATTTCACCCCGTCTCGTGTGCGCGAAGGTGAAAAATGCGCTGTGGTGAAAAACTATTATGCGCATCACCATGGCATGTCGATTATCGCGGTCAATAATGTGATTTTTGACGGTCGTATGCGCAGCCGTTTCCACTCTGATCCGGTGATTGAAGCGGCTGAACTGCTGTTGCAGGAAAAAGCACCGCGTGAAATTCCGATGGTTTATGCCAAGACGGAAAATCCGATGCGCGTGGACAGTGGTGCCTTTGATGAAGCGCCGATGCGCATTATCGAAGAGCCGCTGAAGGCACCGCGCAGTGTGCATCTGATGTCCAATGGCCAGTATTCGCTGATGCTGACGGCTGCCGGTAATGGTTACAGCCGCTGGCATGATCTGGCGATTACCCGCTTCCAGCCGGATGCATCGGAAGGGATGCAGGGCAGCTTCCTGTTCCTGCGTGATGTCGAGAGCGGGCGCTGGTGGTCGGCAACCGGTGAGCCGTCGCGTCATCTGGAAACAGAGACAAAGACGGTGTTCACGGAAGATAAGGCTGAGTTCTACAAAACTTCCGGCGATATCAAAACTGTGGTGGAAACCATTGTCACCACCGATGCCGATGGCGAAGGACGCCGGATTGATATTATCAATACCAGCACGCGCGACCGTGTAATCGAGGTCACATCCTATGCGGAACTGGTGCTGAATAATCCGGATACGGATGATGCACATCCGGCTTTCGCCAAGATGTTTGTTGAAACGGAAATCGCACCGGACGGCACCACGATTTATGCCAAGCGGCGCAAACGCGCACCGTCAGACACGGAAGTGCATGTGGCGCATTTCGTGACCGATTTGTCGGGTGCAGTGCGTGAGACGGAAGCGGAAACCGACCGCCGCGTCTTTATCGGCCGTGGCCGTACTTTGCGTAATCCGGCAGCTTTCGATCCGGAGATGAAGTTTACCGGCAGTCAGGGCACAGTGCTTGATCCGGTTGCCTCGTTGCGTACCCGTGTCCGTGTTCCGGCGCATAAAAAAGTGTCGCTGGTATTCTGGACACTGGCAGGCGGTTCGCGCTCTTATCTGGAAGAAAAAGCGGCAGTTCTGCGTTACCCTGAGGCTTTCGCGCGCGAATACACGCTGTCATGGACACGTTCGCAGGTGCGTTTGCATCACGTCGGCATCAAACCGGCTGAGGCGACAGATTACCAGAAAACCGCTGCCTATCTGATCTATCCGGATCGAGCTTTGCGCCAGCCGTCAGAAGTGATTGCTGCTGGTCTTGGTGCGCAGTCTGATCTCTGGCCATTGTCGATTTCCGGCGATGATCCGATTTTCGTGCTGCGGATTGACAATGAAGCCGATCTTGAAGTGCTGCGTGGTGTGCTGAAAGCGCAGGAATACTGGCGTGAAAAAGGTCTCACCGTTGATGTGGTTGTGGTCAATGAGCGGGCGTTCTCCTATGCGCAGGATACCCAGCGTGCCGTTGAATGGCTGACGGAAAGCTTCCGTGTCCGTTCGCAGCATCAGGGACAAAAACAGCATATCTTCACTGTACGTCGTGATCAGATGAGCGAGGCGTCCTATAATACGCTGCTGGCCGCTGCACGCATTGTAATGCATGCACAAAACGGTTCTCTGGCCGAACAGCTCAAGCGTATTCAGGAAATTTCGGTTGATCTGGCAAGCCGTAAGGAAACCAAGCTTGAAAGCACAGATCCGCGCCTGAGCCGTCGTCGCGCCTTAGAAACAGATGACGAGCAGGTCGTCAAGCTTCCGGGGGTGGCACCGCGTCAGCTCAAAGCGGACAAGCAGGTTTCCGGTGACGGGCTGGAATTCTGGAACAGCTATGGCGGTTTTGATACGAGTGGCAATTATGTTGTGCGTCTCAATGGTGACCGCACAACGCCGCATCCGTGGATCAATGTGATTGCCAATGCGGAGTTCGGTTTCCATGTTTCAGCGGAAGGTTCCGCTTTCACATGGAGCGGTAACAGCCGTGATTATCAGCTGACCCCATGGTCGAATGATCCGGTTTCCAACCTTCCGGGTGAGGCGCTTTATATTGCGGATCGTGACAGCGGCAAGGTCTTCGCTCCGACGGCCAATGTCATTCGCGATGTGGAAGTAACCTATGAAGCACATCACGGTCAGGGCTTCAGCACGTTCACGTCTAAACATGGCGATGTACTCTGTGAACTGACAATGGCGGTTGATCCGGACAAACCGGTACGTCTGACACGTCTGCGTCTTGTCAATCGCGGCCAGTCAATGAAACGTCTGCGGTTGTATAATTATGCGGAATGGGTACTGGGCAATGTCCGTGCCAAAAACGCCGCTTATATTGTGCCGCGTTTTGACGAGGAATTGGGTGCGCTCTTTGTCCGCAATCCTTATCACACCGACAAAGCAGGTCAGGTCGCTTTCCTGACAGCCAATATTCTGCCGGTATCAGTGACCTCTGATCGTCAGGAGTTTATCGGTGCCACAGGTTCTGTGACAGAACCTGATTGTGTGATGCAGGGTAAATCCCTATCAGGTACGGTCGAGGCCGGACGCGATCCTTGCGCGGCTTTGAGCTATGATCTGGAACTGAGTGCAGGGCAGAGCAAAGACATTCTCTTCATTCTTGGTAACGCCAAAGATGAAGAGGCGGCACAGGGGCTGATCACCTATGGTCGTGGTCTGGATATGGATGATCTTTTGGTGCGCACTTCTGAGCAATGGCAGGATTTTACTGCGCCATTGCAGGTGAAAACGCCGGATCGCTCTTTCGACCTCATGGTCAATCGCTGGCTGCCTTATCAGAGTATGGCTTCGCGTATTCTGGCACGTGCTGCTTTCTATCAGGCCAGCGGCGCCTATGGTTTCCGCGATCAGTTGCAGGATACGCTGTCGCTGCTGATGCTTGATCCGCTTTTGGCGCGCAAGCAGTTGCTCAATGTTGCCGGTCGTCAGTTTGCGGAAGGCGATGTGCAGCATTGGTGGCTGCCGGTGACGGGGGCAGGCGTACGTACACTGATTTCCGATGATGTGGTTTGGCTGTCCTATGCGGCAACGCTCTATACCCAGGTGACCGGCGATCTGGCGGTGCTTGATGAGGAAGTTGCTTATCTGCAAGGCCGTGCGCTGGGCGAGGACGAACATGACGCTTTCTATCAGCCGGAGGTCTCGGACAAAACCGACACGGTCTATGAGCATTGCGTGAAAGGGCTGGAACTGGCCATGCAACGCACCGGCCAGCACGGTCTGCCGTTGATCCTCGGCGGCGACTGGAATGACGGTATGAACCTTGTTGGCGTTGAAGGCAAAGGCGAGAGCGTCTGGCTCGGCTGGTTCCTGAGCTATACATTGCAGCAGTTTATTCCGCTGAGCGTTACGCGTGGTGATACGAGCCGTGCGGAAGCCATGCAGAACCATCTGGATGCTCTGAACAAGGCATTGGAAGAGCATGGCTGGGACGGTGAATGGTATCGTCGCGGTTATTTCGATGACGGTGCACCGCTTGGTTCTCACCTGAGTGACGAATGTCAGATTGATGCGATTGCCCAGAGCTGGGCTGTGTTGTCCGGTGTGGCTGATCCTCAGCGTGCGACCCAAGCCATGGCTTCACTTGAAAAGCATTTGCTGGATGAAGAGGGCGGCCTGCTGCGCCTGTTCACCCCGCCATTTGACAAGACCGAACATGAGCCGGGTTATATCAAAGGCTATCCGCGCGGTGTGCGTGAGAATGGTGGGCAATATACCCATGGTGCCACATGGGCGATTATGGCTCTGACCAAACTCGGTCGTGGTGATGAGGCTTACAAGCTGTTCTCACTGATTAATCCGGTGCATCACGGTGAAAATCCTGAGACCTATCGTGTTGAGCCTTATGTGATTGCAGCGGATATTTATTCCGTTGAGCCACGTCGCGGTCAGGGCGGCTGGACATGGTATACCGGTTCTGCCGGCTGGTTCTATCGTGTAGCAACAGAAGGTATTCTCGGTTTGAGCAAGCGCGGCAATGCCCTGTTCCTCAATCCGGTATTACCGTCAGACTGGGATGGTTTCGAGCTGCATTATCGCCACGGTGAGGCACTGTATAAAATCACAGTGCGCAATAAAGCCGGTCGGGACAGTTTGAAAGTCGATGGTAAAGCGGTGAAGAAACGCGATGTCGGTATTGTCCTGGCAACGGAGGGACAGCACGAAATTGTGCTTGAGCTGAAATAAGTCAGATCAGACAGAACTTTAAATAAAGGGCGGTGAGCAATCATCGCCCTTTATTTTTGCTGAATTCTGCTTATGGTCAGCAAATCAAATAATGCTCAGGCTGAGTTTAATCTTGACTGAGCTGGTATAAGGATATCTGGCATGACCAGAACAGATATTGCGCAGCGCGTTTATAACCATACGTGGAAGCTGGATCCGATTGTCCGCAGTTTGCTGGATACGGATTTCTATAAGCTGCTGATGCTGCAAATGATCTGGGGACTTTATCCGCAGGTGAATGCCACTTTCTCACTGATCAATCGCTCTAAAACTGTGCGATTGGCGGATGAGATTGATGAAGGCGAATTGCGTGCGCAACTTGACCATGCCCGCTCTCTGCGGATGACCAAAAAAGAAATGATCTGGCTGGCCGGTAATAATTTCTATGGCCGCAAACAGATTTTCACGCCGGAGTTTTTGCAATGGCTCAGCACATTCCAGTTGCCGGAATATGAGCTGACACGGCGCGACGGACAATATGAACTGCATTTCCACGGGCCTTGGACGCATACGACAATGTGGGAAATCCCTGCACTGGCGATTATCAATGAGCTGCGTTCCCGTGCGGCAATGAAATCACTCGGGCCTTTCGCGCTGGATGTGCTGTATGCCCGCGCCAAGGCCAAAATGTGGGGCAAGGTTGATCGCCTGCGTCAATTGCCGGATTTGAAAATCTCTGATTTCGGTACCCGCCGCCGCCATTCGTTCCTTTGGCAGCGCTGGTGTGTGGAAGCGCTGAAAGAAGGTATCGGTGATGCTTTCACCGGCACCAGCAATGTGCTTCTGGCGATGGATACTGATCTGGAAGCGCTCGGCACCAATGCCCATGAATTGCCGATGGTGCTGGCGGCTATGGCCGATACGGATGAAGAACTGCGCTCGGCACCTTATCGCGTATTGCAGGACTGGAACCGTTATTATGGTGGCAATCTTTTGATCGTCCTGCCTGATGCTTTCGGCACGACAGCATTCCTGCGCGATGCACCAGACTGGGTTGCCGACTGGACAGGTTTCCGCCCTGACAGCTCGCCGCCGATTGAGGGCGGGGAGCGGATTATCGAATGGTGGAAGGCCAAAGGCAAAGACCCGCGTGAAAAGTTACTGATTTTCTCCGATGCACTGGATGTCGATACAATCGAGGAGACCTATCGCCACTTTGAAGGCCGTGTGCGGATGAGCTTCGGTTGGGGTACCAATCTCACCAATGATTTCACCGGTTGTGCACCGCAGCATGTATCCGGTCTGGATGCGATTTCGCTGGTCTGTAAGGTGATTGACGCTAATGGTCGTCCGGCGGTGAAGCTCTCGGACAATCCGTCAAAAGCCACCGGCGATCCGGAAGCGGTGAAACGCTACATTGCGTTTTTTGGTGGTGAAGATCGCGTCGCCAAAGAAGTGCGTGTATAAAAAAATGGCCTCATTACTGAGGCCATTTTTTATTTCATTTCATAATCCCATGGCGGATTGGCACCGGCGCGTGACACGGTGATCGCAGCGGCCTTCATGCCAAAGGCAACAGCTTCGGTAAGCTGTTTTTGCGAGATTGCAGACAGCGATTGCTTATCGAGCAAGCGTTGCGCCTCAAGGCTGACCAGCACACCGGCATTGACCGTATCACCGGCGCCGACGGTATCGGCCACAGTGACTTTCTCACCCTGAATGCTCACCTTACCGCAGGCAGCATAGGCATCTGCCCCTTCTGCACCTTTGGTGATGATAATGATTTTATTACCGTTGGTTTTCAGCCAGCTGCGGGCAATGGCATCCTGATCTGAGCCTTCATCAAACCAGAGCAGATCTTCATCAGACACTTTGACAATATCTGCCAGTGTGATCATGCGTTTGATCCGTGCCATATGAGCGGCTTTGTCAGGAATGAAATTCGGCCGGATGTTCGGGTCAATCATGGTCACACGATGCGGGGCTTCGCGCCGCATCAGCGTTTCATAGGTGCTGCCGCAAGGCTCCGGAATGAGGCTGATACCGCCGAACATCAGAGCGCGGACATCATCACTCAGTTCCGGTAGCTGGGTAGCATTGAGCAGACGACCGGCCGTATTTTCATCGTAGAAATTATAGCTCGCCTGACCATTCTGCAGCCGCACAAAGGCAAGTGTCGTCGGTTGATTTGAGATCGCGCAAAACTGCGTATCAACACGGGATTGTTGCAATGTGTCACGCAGTATTTGACCAAGAAAATCAGACGACAGGCCGGAGAAAAATCCGGCCTTAGCACCTAATCTGCCAATGGCAATGGCGGTGTTGAAGACTGAACCACCGGCATGAGGCACGAAGCCTGTTGCGCCGTCGCGTGTTTCACGCGGCAGCATATCAATCAGCGCTTCTCCGCAGCAGAGGATCATGCTCACACCCTTAAACGTGCTGACCACCATTAATGTGGATTTCGGAGCCGGTCACATAGGATGAGGCTTCAGTGCACAGATAATAGATGGTCTCTGCCACTTCCGAGGTTTGACCAAGGCGGCGCAGTGGCAGTTGCTCTACCAGCTTTTCTGTGCCCGGAGACAGGATTGAGGTTTCAATTTCACCCGGTGCAATCGCATTCACGCGGATACCATGCGGGCCGAAGTCAGAAGCCATTTCGCGGGTGAGGCCAGCAAGCGCAGCTTTGGATGTTGCATAGGCTGTGCCTGCAAACGGATGCACACGACTACCGGCAATCGACGTGACATTGACCACGGAGCCTTGCGCGGCTTCCAGCTCTTTGAACAAGCCACGCGCCAGCATAATCGGCGCAAAGAAGTTCACTTGAAACACATCGCGCCATGTCGCCATCTGAGTTTCAATGGAGTTGAGGCGGCGGCCACCGGTGCCCTTTGGTGAAATACCGGCATTATTGACCAGTGCATTGAGCTGGCCGCCATTATCTTCCAAACGACGGCGGATTTCCGCAATGGCGCGGCCGATATCTTCCGGATCAGCCAGATCAACCTTGATATGATCTTCAGGGCCAGCAGGCCAAGGGCAGTTGTCGGAGAAGTCCTGACGTGAGCAGGTAATGACACGCCAGCCTGCGCGCGAAAAACGCTTCACAGTCGCATGGCCGATGCCGCGGCTTGCGCCGGTCAGTACGATGGTTTTTTTAGGCGTATCAGTCATTTTAATCGGGCCTTTGTCACTAATTTTAAGTGGACACTATCACTATAGATTTTACAATTTGCAAGGCGTGTTTAAATTTGGCACTGAAACATTAAGCGTATAATTTCAAAAGTATGTTTTTAAGAACTGGAGATATTTATGTCGAAACTGATTTTGGCGATTGATCAGGGTACAACATCCAGCAGAGCCATCTGTTTCGATCAAAATCATAAGATCACCGGTCTCGGACAACAGGAATTTACGCAGCATTATCCCAAATCCGGCTGGGTCGAACACGATCCGGAAGAAATCTGGCAAAGTGTTGTCGCGACCTGCAAGCAGGCCGTCGAAACTGCCAAGGCGACCATGGCTGATGTTGCAGCCATTGGTATTACCAATCAGCGCGAAACCGTGGTGGTCTGGGATAAGGTAACCGGCAAGCCGGTTTATAATGCGATTGTCTGGCAGGATCGCCGCACACAAAAAGAATGTTTGAAGCTCAAGAAAAAAGGTCTGGAGCCGCGCATCCGCCGCAAGACCGGACTGTTGCTTGATCCGTATTTCTCTGCAACCAAACTGGCATGGGTTTTGAACAAGGTTTCCGGTGCGCGCAAAAAAGCGGAAAAAGGTGAATTGCTGTTTGGCACGATCGACAGCTTTTTAATCTGGCGGCTGACTGGTGGACAGGTTCATGCGACCGATGCCACCAATGCTTCCCGCACATTGCTGTTCAATATTGCGGAAAATGACTGGGATGCTGAATTGCTGAAGCTGTTCAATATTCCCCGTGCGATGTTGCCGGAAGTGAAAGACTGCGCCGATGATTATGGCGTGACGGAAGCAGGTATTTTCGGTGCTGAAATTCCTATTCTCGGCGTGGCCGGTGATCAGCATGCGGCGATGATCGGGCAAGCCTGTTTTGAAAAAGGTATGCTGAAAGCCACTTTCGGAACCGGTTGTTTCGCTTTGCTGAATACGGGCAAGGATAAAGTCTTGTCGCGCAATCGTCTGCTGACAACCATTGCTTATCGTCTGAACGGCGAAGTGACTTATGCGCTGGAAGGGTCGATTTTTGTCGCCGGTGCTGCGGTGCAATGGCTGCGTGACGGATTGAAAATTATCAAAACTGCAGCGGAAACCGGTGAATTGGCGCTCAAAGCTGATGAGACACAGGATGTCTATCTGGTGCCGGCTTTTGTTGGCTTAGGCGCCCCGCATTGGGATGCGGAAGCACGTGGCGCGATCTACGGTTTGACGCGCAATTCAGGCCCTGCGGAAATCTCCAAGGCTGCATTGGAATCCGTTGCTTATCAGGCGCATGATTTGCTTGAAGCAATGCATAAAGACTGGAAAGCCAATACGGATCATATTGTCTTGCGTGTCGATGGCGGCATGGTTGCCTCCGACTGGACGATGCAGAATCTCTCGGACATTCTCAACGCACCGGTGGATCGCCCGGTTATTCTGGAAACCACGGCACTTGGTGCCGCTTGGCTCGCAGGTATGAAGGCCGGACTCTGGGGCAATATGCAGGATTTTGCCAAGGATTGGCAGCAGCAACAGCGTTTTGAACCGGTCATGGAACCGGCATTACGCAAGCGTAAGATCAATGGCTGGCATAAATCCGTGCGTAGCACATTAAGAGCCAAATAAATGGAAATACGCGCTGCAAGACAGGATGATGCCGCTGAAATTTGTCTTGTTTTGCGGCGCTCTATCACAGAACTCTGTGTGGCTGATCACAACAATGATCCGCAGATTTTAGACCCGTGGCTCGCCAATAAAACGCTTGAAAATCTGCACGCGTGGATTGCACGTGCTGGCCAGACCTATCGGGTCGCAGTGATTGACGACCAAATTGCCGGTGTTGGCGCAGTCTCGGCCACAGAGGGTGTTTTGCTCAATTATGTCTCACCGGACTTCCGATATCGCGGTGTTAGCAAGGCTTTGATGGCCGTGCTGGAAGATTGGCTGAAAGAACAGGGACAGGTCGTATGCCGCCTGACCAGTACAGCGACTGCCCGACTGTTTTATGAAACAATCGGCTATCTGCCGGACGGAGAACCACAAACGGGAAGATCCGGTAATCCGGCCTTCCCGATGAAGAAACTGTTATAATTATTCCCCGTTGCCCATAATCACATCCAGCAGCGTGGTGTTTTTGCGCACCGGCTGCCCGCCAACATCACCTTGCGGACGCGGACCGCCATAGGCAGGATCACCGGCTACAGGCGGCGGTGCATTATTGTCCTGCACCGGATAACCGGAATTATCAGGCAGTGGTGACGGATAGCCGCTATTGTTCTGAACTGGTGCCGGATTCTCCTGTATGGAAACCGGCGGCTGAACAGGCTGACCGCTTTGTGATGGCAGCGTAGCGCTGTCCGGCTGACGGGGCGTGCCCGGCGCAGGCGGCCAGTAACTGTCATCATTTTCCGGCAAGGCCGGATAGCCGCTATTATCCAGCGCCGGTGGCTGCTGTCCGATACTGGCGGATGCATCCGGCAATTCGTCGCTACCACCCGGCAGAACATTCTGAATTTCATAGGTGCTTGGCAGATCAGCCACCGGTACGCCTTTATGGGCAGCTGTCATGAAGGTTTTCCATGCCATTGCAGGAAGGCCGCCACCGGTGATTTTCTTGGTCGGTTTACCGTCATCATTACCGAACCAAACGCCGGTGGTCAGATTGGCGGTGTAGCCGATAAACCACGCATCACGCGAGCTCTGGCTGGTGCCGGTTTTACCAGCGGCCGGCCAGTTGCCAAACTTGGCACGTTTCGCTGTGCCGTCTTCAACAGTACGACGCAGCATCGCATTCATCATACCCAGCACCTGCTCGGTAATGATGCGTTGCTGTTGTTCTGCCGGATAATCATAGAGGGTTTTGTCATCACCATCGGTGATTTTGGTAATCATATGCACCGGCGCACGATAGCCGCCATTGGCAAAAGGCACAAAAGCATCGGTCAGTTCCATCAGGGTGACTTCCGAGGTGCCGAGAGCCAGCGAAGCATTGGCTGTGAGCTTCGATTGGATACCAAAACGATGTGCGGTATCAACAACAGCCTGCGGGCCAACTTCCATAACCAGCTGCGCAGCGATAGAATTGAGTGAGTGAGACAAGGCCGTTGCCAGCGTCACTTCACCGAAATATTTGCCGTTATAATTGCTCGGCGTCCATTTACCGATCCGCACCGGCGCATCATTGCGGACAGAATCCGGTGTGCGTCCCTGTTCAAGTGCCGTCAGATAGACGAATGGCTTGAAGGTGGAGCCGGGCTGACGGCGGGCTTCTGTTGCACGGTCGAATTGGCTGTTGGCATAGTCATAGCCGCCGATCATCGCACGCACAGCACCCGTGCCGTCAATCGAAACCAGAGCGCCCTGACTGACATCCATTTTTTTGCCGTTTTGCGCAATCAGATCACGAATGGCTTCCTCACCGACTTTCTGCAGATCCAGATCGACAGTGGTGTGGATGGTCACATCGCTTTTGGTTTCACCGATCAGCTTTGGTAATTCCGATACAACCGCATCGGCAACATAATTTTCTGAACCTGACCAATAGGCAGCAGCCCGTGTAGGTGGTTCGCTTTCTGCAATAGCCTGTTCTTCCAGCCCGATCATACCCTGATCGCGCATGGCGGCCAGCACCAGCTTGGCACGGTCATTGGCAGCTTTAGGGTCACGTGCAGGAGACAGACGTGACGGCGCTTTCAGAAGACCGGCCAGAGTGGCGGCTTCGTTAAGGTTCACATCTTTAGCAGATTTATCAAAATAGCGCCGTGAAGCAGCCTCTACCCCATAGGCGCCGGAACCGAGATAAACACGGTTGAGATACATCTCAAGAATTTGGTCTTTGGTATAGGTATGCTCCAGCCACAAAGCGAGCATGACTTCCTGCACCTTACGTTCCAGCGTTCTGTCCGGTGACAGGAACAGGTTTTTAGCCAGCTGCTGCGTAATGGTCGAGCCGCCCTGCGTGGCGCGCCCTTTCGCAATATTCGTGTAAACCGCGCGTCCGAGGCCAATCGGATCAACACCGTAATGGGAATAGAAGCGACGGTCTTCGATGGCAATCACAGCCTGCGGAATATAAGGCGCCATTTCGCGCAAAGATACTTCTTCACCGCCGGTGGTGCCGCGATTGGCAATCAGTTTACCGTTTACATCAAGGATTTTCACATTCGGCGGGCGATCCGGAATAGCCCAGTCACTGGTCGGCGGCATTTTCGCGGCTATATAAACAACCACACCGGCAAGCGCGATTCCGCCCCAGAGCATCAAGACCAGTGACCAATAGAATAAACGGCGCAGCCAGCGGAACGAGCCGGAAGATTGCTCGCGTTTTTTCGATTTTCGTGAGGCGCGTTCAGAGCGCGGTGTACGTTTTTTAGCCGCGCTGCCGTTCACACGATCGCTTTCATCCATCCGCATTTCATCTTTATTGCTAGCAGGTGCTTCTGGCTTTCCGAATGACGGTTCTATGCGCCGGTCTTTTGAGTCTCTGGAAGCCATATGCGTTGGTAAACCTGCTTAAAGAATGGAGGGTGTGCATTTTGAAATTATGCAAATTTCTGAACAAAATGTCCGCTGTGCTTTGCATGGTAATTGAGGCAGTTTAAAGAGCAGTAAAATTTTGTTAACAGAACAATGCGCTCAATAATATTTTGAAAGCCGCCTTTATATTCAAGATGCCCCTTAATTGCTTCTAAACCGGCATTATTACGAAAATACTATTCGAAATCTGCCGGTTTTCATTATAAACAACAGCAGCATTGGTTCAGATGGGGACAGGCGTGACAAAACGGATTGATTGGGTCGATATCGCCAAAGGTATCTGCATTATCTTTGTTGTAATGATGCATTCAACACTGGGCGTGGAAGAGGCCGCAGGTCAGACCGGCTGGATGCATAATGTCGTGGCATTTGCCAAACCATTCCGTATGCCTGATTTTTTCCTGATCTCCGGCCTGTTCCTGAGTGCGGTGATCGACCGTCCGTGGTTGCGCTACCTCGACCGTAAAGTCGTGCATTTCCTGTATTTCTATGTGCTGTGGCTGACGATCCAGTTTGTCTTTAAAGCGCCGGGGATCATGGCTGAGGGCGGCGTCTCCGGTGTGATCAGTGCTTATCTGATGGCCTTTGTCGAGCCGTTCGGCACATTGTGGTTCATCTATATTCTGCCGTTTTTCTTTCTGGCAACCCGTTTTATGCGTGAGGTGCCGCGCTCGCTGGTGCTGGTCATGCTCGCTATTCTGGAAATCCTGCCTATCCATACCGGCTGGATTATGATCGATGAGTTCTGCTCACGCTTTGTCTATTTCTATGCCGGTTATGCGCTGGCACCGCAGATTTTCCGTTTCGCCGACTGGGTAGCGCGCAACAAAATTGTTGCCGTTATTGGCCTGTTACTCTGGGCATTTGTGGAATATCAGATGGTTTTCACACCGGTGCCGGGTTTCGGGCATTCACTGCTCAGCGGACAAGCATGGCAAGCCGGTGGTCTGGGCGGCTATAGTGAATTGCCGCTGGTCTCACTGTTCCTTGGTTTTCTCGGTGCTTTGGCGATTATCAGCGTATCATCGCTGCTGGCCTGTTTGAGCGCTGCCAATCTGGTGCATCGGGTGCTGAGCTATCTTGGCGCACATTCCATTGTTGTGTATCTGGCATTTTTCCTGCCAATGGCTGTTACGCGCACCGTGCTACTGAAGACAGGCATTATCACTGATGTCGGCACGATTTCGCTGCTGACAATGCTGATGGGCGTGATCCTGCCGGTTATTCTTTATATGCTGATTGAGAAGACAGGTTACGGACGCTTCCTGTTCGCGCGGCCTCAATGGGCGATCATAGACCGTAGTGGTACAGTTCCGGCACGGGCATAAGGCATATAATAAAAAAAGCCCGCGAATATCGCGGGCTTTGTATTTTACAGCGGTTCCAGTTAAGGCTGAATTGTTGGAACCGCTGTAACTATTTTTTTGGGCGCATTATCCGACGCAAAACCGCTTCGCACTTTTGCTGGAAATGCTCTAAGCGTGGGCGAAAATGTCCTGTTCATCCCAGCCCATCAGATCAAGCTCTGAGCGGGTTGGCAGGAATTTGAAGCAGGCTTCAGCCTGTTTCTCACGGCCATCGCGCTCTAAACGATATTCCAGAACCTTTTTCAGACGATGCAGATAGAGAACATCGGACGCAGCATATTCGAGCTGTGCCTGAGACAGGTTTTCCGCTGCCCAGTCGGATGATTGCTGCTGTTTGGAAATAGACACATCCAGCAATTCCGAGCAGATTTCTTTCAGGCCGTGACGATCCGTATAGGTACGGGTCAGCTTGGAAGCGATCTTGGTGCAGAAAACCGGCTGTGGCATGACACCGAATGTATGTGCCAGCACAGCCAGATCGAAACGGCCAAAATGGAAGATTTTGGTGATCGAGCGGTCTTTCAGCAGTTTGACCAGATTAGGGGCTTTTTTCAGCCCCTTCTCGATCTGAATAATATCCGCGGTGCCGTCACCCGGTGAAATCTGCACAACGCACAGGCGGTCACGCAGAGGGTTAAGCCCCAGTGTTTCCGTATCAATGGCGACGGAATCAACCTGATAATTTTCAAGATCAGGCAGGTCGTTTTTGTGAACGCGGATAGTAGTCATTGAAAGTTCCGTTATCTTATTTCTGAGAAAGAGCTGCAATAATGCGAGCCCAAGAGCGCTGGCCTTTATGGAAGGAGGACAGCTCGTATTTTTCATTCGGGGAGTGGATACGGTCATCTTCAAGGCCGAAGCCGACCAGCAGAGAATCCATGCCGAGGAATTTGTCGAAGTCACCGACAATCGGAATTGAGCCGCCCATGGCAATCAGTACCGCAGGATTTGGCCATTCGTCGGACAGAGCCTGTTTGGCCTGTGTGACCAGCGGTGAGTCATAGGAAAGCTGGATCGCCGGTGAGCCGCCATGCGGATGGAATTCCACGCGGCAATCCGCAGGCAAACGGGCTTCAACAAATTTGCGGAAATTCGCACGGATTTTGTCCGGATCCTGCTTATGTACGAGGCGGAAAGAGACCTTGGCGGATGCTTCAGCAGCGATCACGGTCTTGAAACCCTCGCCGGTATAGCCGCCGATCATGCCGTTGACTTCGGCAGTCGGACGCGCCCATGTCTGTTCCAGAACACTGCGACCCTGCTCACCCGATGGTACGGATAGACCGATAGGGCCGAGGAAATTTTCAGGGGTACGGCCAAGGCCTTCCCAAGATTTCAAAATCTGGCTTGGTGTTTCTTCCACGCCTTCATAGAAATCCTCTATCGTGACGCGGCCGGTTTCATCATGCAGGTCGGCAAGAATTTTCGACAGCACATGCAGCGGGTTTGCAGCCGCACCACCGAAGAAACCGGAATGCAGGTCGCGGTCGGCGGCTTTAATGGTGATCTGCTCACCCACCAGACCACGCAGACCAACACAGATTGCTGGTGTGTCACGGTTCCACATCGAAGTGTCGCAAACCAAAGCAACGTCGGCTTTCAGTTCTTCTTTGTGGCTGTCGAGGAATGGTTTCAGCGATGGTGAACCGGATTCTTCTTCACCTTCAAACAAGATGGTTACTTTGACCGGCAACTGGCCATGCACGGCTTTGTAAGCGCGGCAAGCTTCGACAAAAGTCATCAGCTGGCCTTTATCGTCGGACGTACCGCGACCGGTCAGAATTTTGCGACCTGGCTCAACTTCTTTAATAGCAGGATCAAACGGATCGTTTTCCCAAAGGTTCAGCGGGTCAACCGGCTGTACGTCATAGTGACCGTAGAACAGAACATGCGGGGCATCTGCTGTTGCACCTTCATGATGAGCAACAACCATCGGGTGACCCGGTGTGTCACGCACGCTGGCATCAAAACCAATGCTTTTCAGATCTTTCACAAGCCATTCCGCAGCTTGGCGGCAATCGGTCTTAAACGCCGGATCCGTTGAAATGGATTTAATGCGCAGGAGATCAAACAGATGGTCGACACTGGTGTCGAGGTTCTGATCGAGATGTTGCAAAACAGATTCAAGTGCTGACATGTTGCCCTCATGATAAAACAAGCTTCGACTCGCAAAGCATGAATGAGTTCTAAGAATTCTGTTTGATTCTAGCGTATATAGAAGGAGACTGTACAGGGAAGATGTTGCGTATTTGCGTGACAAAAACAGGAGCGGTCTTCGCACTGGCACAATATACGCAAGCGAAAGCTATAACTCGGGTTCATCCGGAAAAACGAAAGCCGTTACGGTGAGGGGAACCGTAACGGCTTATAATAATTGGTGGCAGCCAGAGGGGGGGGGAGGCTACCACCCCGGTTTTCCGGCGGGGGACGTGCCGAAAAACGGAAACCGACAATGTTGTCGATGGTGCTAATGTGGCTAAGAAAAGTGGCAATACAAGGGCTGAAACAGGGCGTATCAGTCACAAAAAAGTTATTGCTTATAGAGAGACAATAAGTGCGGGAGAAAAAATGGTAAGTTTATTTGGGGCAGTCAGCATGGCGTGATTTCTTTTTTGATGCTTATGCTTTACATCTTCTGCCATGAAAAAAGGTGATCATCTCTTCCTCGTCGACGGCTCCGGCTATATTTTCCGCGCTTATCACGCTTTGCCACCGCTTACCCGTAAATCGGACGGTTTGCCGGTCGGTGCAGTGTCGGGTTTCTGCAACATGCTGTGGAAGCTCCTGAAAGATGCGCGCAATACGGATGTCGGTGTCGTGCCGACCCATTTTGCGGTGATTTTCGACTATTCATCGCAGACTTTCCGTAAGGAAATTTATCCGGAATATAAGGCCAATCGTACGGCGCCACCGGAAGACCTGATCCCGCAATTCGGTCTGATCCGTCAGGCAACCCACGCTTTCAACCTGCCTTGTATTGAGAAGGAAGGTTATGAGGCGGATGATATTATCGCTACCTATGCCCGCCTTGCGGAAGAGGCCGGTGCGACCGTTACCATCGTCTCATCTGATAAAGACCTGATGCAGCTGGTGACAAATCAGGTCTCTATGTATGACGGCATGAAGGACAAGCAGATTTCAATCCCTGAGGTGATTGAAAAATGGGGCGTGCCGCCGGAAAAAATGATCGACCTGCAATCGCTGACCGGCGATTCAACTGATAATGTGCCGGGTATTCCGGGCATCGGACCAAAGACGGCTGCACAATTGCTGGAAGAATTCGGTGATCTGGACACATTGCTGGCACGTGCCTCCGAGATTAAACAGAATAAACGCCGTGAGAACATCATGGCTTTTGCGGATCAGACCCGCATTGCGCGCCAGCTCGTGACACTGAAAAATGATGTGCCGCTGGAAGTGGACCTCGATGGTTTGCATCTGGAGCCGCAGGACGGGCCAAAGCTGATCGGCTTCCTGAAAGCGATGGAACTCACTTCACTGACCCGCCGTGTGGCAGAGGCAACGGATACGCTTGCAGCTGAAATTGAGCCGGTTACGGTGGAGACAGAATGGGGCGCGGAAGCACGCGGGCCTGATCTTGATCGCGGTACGGAAATGGCTGCTGATACGACAGCAGAAAAAACTGTCGTGTCAGACAAGGCTGACAACAGTGATACTTTGATGCGCCCTCTGGCGCTTGTTGAAGCGCGCAAAGCGCAAGGCATTGCTGCAAAGATTGATCACTCTGCTTATATCGGCATTACCGATATTGCCGTGCTCAAAAACTGGGTTGATCAGGCAATTGATCAGGGTTTTGTCGCTTTTGACACCGAGACAACGTCGCTCGATCCGATGCAGGCGGAGCTGGTCGGTTTCTCGCTGGCTTTGGCGGCAGGTAAAGCCTGTTATGTACCGCTGACACATAAATCCGGTCAGGGTGACTTGCTGGGCGGCGGGCTGATTGAAGGGCAAATTCCGCTAAATTCTGCCCTTTCAGAGCTGAAGCGCCTGCTGGAAAATCCGGCTGTGCTGATCATCGCCCAGAATATGAAATATGACTGGCTGATTATGCATCGTCTCGGCATTGATATTGCCCGTTTTGACGACACGATGTTGCTGTCCTATGCGCTGGATGCCGGTACCGGAACCCATGGTATGGATGCATTGGCAGAACGCTGGCTCGGTCATACAACCATTCCTTACAAGGATGTGGCGGGGAGCGGAAAATCTGCGGTAACCTTTGATATGGTGCCGATTGAGCGCGCCATTGCCTATGGTGCGGAAGATGCCGATGTCACATTGCGCCTGTGGCAGGTGCTGAAACCGCGCCTTGCTGCCGATGGTATGGCCTCGGTTTATGAGCGGATGGAGCGTCCGCTGGTCACAGTGCTGGCACGGATGGAAGAACGCGGGGTCAGCGTTGACCGTCAAATCCTCTCCCGCCTGTCCGGCGAACTGGCGCAATCTGCTGTGGCGATTGAAGATGAGATTTATACGCTGGCCGGTGAGAGGATGAATATCGCCTCACCGAAACAGCTCGGCGATATTTTGTTTGGCAAACTCGGTCTGCCCGGTGGTTCAAAAACCAAGACCGGACAATGGTCAACTTCGGCTCAGGTTCTGGAAGATCTGGCTGCGGAAGGCCATGAGCTGCCGCGCAAGATCGTTGACTGGCGCCAGCTTACCAAACTCAAATCCACCTATACGGATGCGCTGCCCGGCTATATTCACCCTGAAACAAAACGGGTGCATACATCCTATTCGATGGCGGTAACGACTACAGGACGCTTGTCTTCGTCGGAACCGAATCTGCAGAATATTCCGGTGCGGAATGCGGAAGGCCGCAAAATCCGTACGGCCTTTATTGCGCCGCAGGGTAAAAAACTGGTTTCTGCTGACTATAGCCAGATTGAACTGCGTGTTCTGGCGCATGTGGCGGATATTGCCCAGCTTAAAACAGCTTTTGATGACGGTATCGATATCCATGCGATGACAGCATCTGAAATGTTCGGCGTACCGGTGGAAGGCATGCCGTCCGAAGTGCGCCGCCGTGCCAAGGCGATTAATTTCGGCATTATCTACGGTATTTCAGCCTTTGGTCTGGCTAATCAGCTGTCTATTCCGCGCGAAGAGGCAAGCTCGTATATCCGTACTTATTTTGAACGCTTCCCCGGCATTAAAGATTATATGGAAGCGACCAAAGCAACCGCGCGTGAAAACGGTTATGTTGAAACGATTTTCGGCCGCCGTATTCACTATCCGGATATCAAAGCCAGCAATGCGCAGGTACGAGCCTTTAACGAGCGTGCTGCGATCAATGCGCCTATTCAGGGTTCGGCGGCAGATATTATCCGCCGTGCGATGATCCGTATGGAGCCGGCGCTGGTTGCTGCAAAGCTTGATGCGAAAATGCTGTTGCAGGTGCATGACGAACTGATCTTTGAAGTCGAAGACCAGCAAGTTGATCGCACAATCGAGATTGTGCGGGAAATCATGGTCAATGCGGCAATGCCGGCGGTATCGATGGCCGTGCCATTGCAAGTAGATGCACGCGCAGCGCAAAACTGGGACGAAGCGCATTGATCTTATGCGGTTAATGCATTAAGAGGCACCAGAACATGTTGCAGAGCTCCGGTTTTGCAACATAAGCGCCTTAAAACGCGGATAACAGGTCAACTGCATAAATTGATTGAAACAATCAGCTGTTGCAGATTGACCTTCTTGTCATTCGCCTTTACGTAGCGCAGCATCATCACTTATTGTTGTTTGCTTATTTACGTTACCGGTCACGGATGTGTGAAAGCATGGCTATGCGGATTAGTTCCGTTTAATCATGAATGAAGCCAGGGATGGGACATTTGCTTCTGAAACTTCAGAGCAAAGAATGTCGGGGCCAGTTGATGCGTGGGTGAGCCATTGCTGAAAGTCATTCATGACCTTGCCTTCTACTATTGCACCTGCCCTTGCCGGTGCGCTCAAAGCTCGTGGCTATGAGGAACTGACCTCCGTTCAGGAAGCTATGCTGACGCCTGACAATGACGGTCGCGATCTGCTGGTTTCCGCTCAGACCGGCTCCGGTAAAACTGTTGCCTTTGGTATTGCCATGGCGCCTGATCTGCTCGAACAGGGTGATCGTCTGGAAGCCCCGCGCGCACCTTTGGCTCTGATTATTGCGCCGACACGCGAACTGGCTTTGCAGGTTGCCCGTGAGCTGGAATGGCTCTACGCACCAACCGGTGCCCGTATCACCACTTGTGTTGGCGGTATGGATATCCGCACAGAACGCCGCAATCTGGAACGCGGTGCACATATTATTGTGGGTACACCGGGTCGTCTGCGCGATCATATCACCCGCCGTGCGCTGAACATGTCTGATCTGCGTGCTGTTGTGCTTGATGAAGCCGATGAGATGCTTGATCTCGGCTTCCGCGAAGATCTGGAATTCATTCTCGGTGAAGCACCGGAAGACCGCCGCACACTGATGTTCTCGGCAACGGTTTCCAAATCTATTGCTTTGCTTGCCAAACGTTTCCAGAAAGATGCATTGCGCATTACTGCAACCGCATCTCATGAAAAACATGCTGATATCACCTATCAGGCAATGATTGTGCCGCCGCATGAGCGCGAAAACGCGATCATCAACACGCTGCTCTATTATGATAATGTTAACACCATTATCTTTGCTTCCACCCGTGAAGGTGTGAAACATCTGGCAAGCCGTCTGAGCAATCGCGGTTTCTCGGTTGTGGCGTTGTCCGGTGAATTGTCACAGGCTGAACGTACCAATGCGCTGCAATCCATGCGCGATGGCCGTGCCCGCGTTTGCGTGGCAACTGACGTTGCTGCACGCGGTATCGACTTGCCAAACCTTGATCTGGTTATTCATGCCGATCTGCCGAATAACGGTGAAACATTGCTGCACCGCTCCGGCCGTACCGGCCGTGCCGGTCGCAAGGGTACCTGTATTCTGGTGGTTCCGTTCTCCCGCCGTCGTTCGGCTGAACGTCTGCTGCAAATGGCACGTCTGGATGCTAAGAGCATTGCAGCGCCGACCATCAATGCGGTTCAGGAAAAGGTTCGTGAGGTTATCCTCAGCAACGAACGCCTCAGCGATGAAATTCCTGAAGATATGCAGGAGCTGATGCGCGAATTGCAGGCACGTTATACGCCTGAACAGATCGCAAGCGCTTATCTGCGTCGTGAAATCGAAAGCCGTCCGGCACCGGAAGATGTTTCTGAAGGTCCTGTACGCGCTTTGGGTGCACCGGCACGCGAGCGCTCGGAGCGAGCTCCGCGTGAAGACCGTTCCTCTTTCAACGGCGGTGCATGGTTTACACTGTCGGCTGGTCGCAAGCATCGTGCAGATCCGAAATGGATTTTGCCGCTGATCTGTAAAGCCGGTCAGGTTTCCAAGGGCGATGTTGGTGCAATCCGTATTCTCGAAAACGAAACCCGTTTCGAGATTAACAGCGAAAAAGCCAAAGAATATTTTGCGACTGTTGAAGAGCAGGGTACAGGCGAAAAAGGTCTGGTTATCCGCACTTCAACCGCTCCTGAGCAGGAAAGCCGTGGCCCGCGTTCGGACAGAGGCGGTGAGCGCCGCTTTGATAAACGTGGCGGTGACGATAAGCCGGGCTGGGGTGCACCGAAAGGCAAATCCCGCTTTAAAGGCGGCGAAGGCAAGCCTTTTGGCGATAAACCAAAAGGCCCGCGTAAACCGCGTGAAGGCGGCGATCGCAAGTTCTCACGCTAATTAGTGAATCTGAAAAACCCGCTCTCTGAGCGGGTTTTTTGTTTTATGCGTATAGAACTTGCTGTTTGACAATGTATGGGGTAGGTCTCTGATATATTAGATTGCCTTTCAGGCAAATTTTATACGCAGGGAGGATACCGCAGCCATGACCGCTACCATTACCATCACGCTGGATGAAGCTTATAACCTCGCAGAACAGACCTTTATCAAACTTGGTCTTTCTCAGGAACATGCGCAGGCCAATGCGCGTTTGCTGCAAAGTTGCCAGCGTGATGAGTGTGATTCACACGGGCTTTATCGTGTGCTGAGCTGTGCACAGACCATTAAAACCGGTGCTGTTGTGCTGGATGCGGAGCCGGAAGTGGAAGACCGTGCCGGTGGTATTGTCGCAGTGGATGCCAAGGGCGGTTATTCTTTGCTGGCACTGGAAAAAGGTCTGCCGATGTTGGTGGAGAAAACCCGTAAGCTGGGCATTGCTGCAATGGCGATCAACAATTGCGTTCATTTCTCTGCTTTGTGGCCGGAAGTGGAGATGCTGGCAGAGCATGGTCTGGTTTCACTGACGATGGTGCCGAGCCATTCATGGGTCGCGCCTGCCGGTGGTAAGACCGGTGTGTTCGGCACCAATCCGATTGCTTTTGGCTGGCCGCGCGCCGGTAAATATCCGTTTGTTTTTGACTTTGCCACCAGTGCTGCAGCGCGCGGTGAGATTGAACTGCATCGCCGTGCAGGTAAACCGATACCGGAAGGCTGGGCAGTGGATAAAGATGGTGCACCGACAACCGATGCGCAAACGGCATTGGAAGGCGCGATGCTGACCTTCGGCGGTTATAAAGGATCAGCGCTTTCTGCGATGGTAGAACTGCTGGCAGGGCCGTTGATCGGTGATATGCTGAGCCTTGAATCTCAGGAATGGGATAATGGTCGTGGTGCAACGCCGAAACACGGGGAAATCGTGATTGCCTTTAATCCGGAAAGCTTCCTAGGTGCGGCCATGGCTGAACATATGGAACGGGCAGAGAAGATGTTCTCGGCGATTACCGGTCAGGGGGCACGTCTGCCGTCGCAGCGCCGTTATGAAGCCCGCGAGCGCAGTCTGGCCAATGGCACAGTGACTATTCCGCAGAAGCTTTATGATGATATCCGCGCTTTGTAAGCATAGGTTTAAGACTGCGGCACAACTATCACGCCATGCATGAAAAATGCATGGCGTATTTGTATAAGAATTGACCGGTAAGCGGTGCATTGTTATCGCTTGATACGGAAAAGGTTTTGCTCATAGCAGCAAATGAAAAGGGAACACGGTGCCAATCCGTGACTGCCCCCGCAACTGTATCCGGTGAGCGGCCTCCGGTATGCCACTGCCTGTAAAGGCGGGAAGGCGGAGTGTCTGCGATGACCCGCAAGTCAGGAGACCTGCCTTTTCCTGTCACCAGCCGGTACACGAGGGGTGTGCAGGCGCGGACGTCCGTAACGGTGATATTGTAAAAATGTTGCCGTATGCGGATATGCCTGTTGTTTTCAGCTTGTCTCAAATGCGGTTTGTATTCTTCAGGACAATGCCTGTGCCGGAGCGCACTGTATTGTCTGAAAACAGGCGGGACAGCATGACACGCAATTTGGTGCAGCATAAAAAATCAGCATTGATCCTTGGTACTGCTTTGACAGTGCTCAGCTTTGGCAATGCATTGGCGCAAGAGAAGAAGCAGGAAACTGTTCAGCTCAAAGAGATTATCGTGACAGCCGGACGCACGCCGATTGAAGAGGGTAAAACCGGCCGTGCGGTAACTGTCATTACTGGTAAGCAGCTTGAACAAAATCAGGTGCGCTATGTGGCTGATGCGCTGCGTATGGTGCCGGGTTTTGCCGTCTCGCGTACTGGTTCTTACGGCGGTTTGACACAGGTTCGAGTCCGCGGTGCAGAAGCTAATCAGTTGATGGTTATGGTTGATGGTGTTGAGGCCGGAAATCCAGGTAACGGAGAATTTGATTTCGGGGGGCTTTTAGCTTCGGATATTGATCGGATCGAAGTATTGCGTGGACCTCAGAGCGCATTTTGGGGAGCAGGTGCAGCCGCTGGTGTTGTGAATATTATTACTAAGGGCGGGAACCGCGACGGTTTCAAAGTCAGTGGGACGACTGAGGCTGGATCACGCAGCTCGTGGCTTGGTGGGGTGCAGTTGCAAGGCGGTGCTGAGAGTTATGATATGGCACTTGGCGCCACCTACCGTACGACAAAAGGTTTTAATATTACTGATATTGGTGATGAAAAGGATGGTGCGCGCAGTCTTGCTCTGAACGGTAAGATTAACATTGATTTGTCTGATACCGTAAAATTAGACGCCACTCTACGCTATACAAAAAATCGCACAGATACAGATGTCGACTGGAGTCCAGTTCCACAAAATTCGGTGGGCGCTTATGATGAAACCAGCAACTTTATGGGCTCTTTGGGGTTAACTTGGACAGGGCTTGATGATGCATTGACGCAGAAATTACGTTTTTCCGGAAATGCTACTGAGTATCAGAGCAATACACCGATCATGCCTGTTTATGAAACAAAAGGACGTCGTTATAAGGGCGCGTATCAGGCTAGTTATGTTTTTGATACACCAGCATTTGCCGATGCACATCATACCGTGACAGGTGGCGTTGAATGGACACGCGAGACGTTTGAGACAACAAAAAATTATGAGCGTGACAGCTATGGTTTTGTTGGTCAGTATAATGGTGAATATTGGGATCAATTTTATTTAAATTTAGCGCTTCGTCATGATGTGAATGATGAGTTCAAAGATGCGACGACTTATTCATTAAGTACAGCATGGTCTGTTCCTGATACTAATGCGCGTCTTCATAGTTCTATAGGCACTGGTAATACAAATCCGACTTTTTTTGAGCAATTCGGGACAACGACTAATTTCGTTGGTAATCCAAATTTAAAACCTGAGAAAAGTTTCGGCTGGGATGCTGGTCTGGAATATAGCTTCTTTAATGGTTTGCTGATCACAGATGTTACTTATTTTATCCAAAATTTGACTAATGAAATTCAGGGTAGTTCTCAGACCGTTACAAATTTGGATGGTAAGAGTAAGCGCCATGGTGTTGAGTTGGCTGCAACATTGAACTTGTTCCATGGCTTCACAGCAGGCGGTACTTATACATACACTTCGTCTCGTGCGCCAACCGGTGAGCAGGCCACTCGACGCCCACGACACTCTGGTTCGCTGAATGTGGCCTATACATTCTATGAAGATCGCGCTCGTATGTTCGGTGAAGCAGTATTCAACGGCAACATGAAAGATAATAATTTTGGCACATTTCCGGCATCCGTAGTGACGCTGAATAAGCATACCATCGTTAATATCGGCGGCAGCTATAAGTTCACAGATAAACTTGAAGGTTATGCCCGTATCGAAAACCTGTTCGATAAAAAATATCAGGAAGTTTACGGCTATAACACACCGGGTCGCGGTGCGTTTGCCGGTTTGAAAGCTTCTTTCTGAGCATGGCGGGTTTCAGCGCCTTTAGCAGTTTCATTAAAAGGCAGGCCGTTTTTGCGGTCTGCCTTTTGTGCTTCTGTTTAGGTATGCTACAGGCGCAGGCAATGCCCAAACGGGTGGTCTCGCTGAACCTTTGTACGGATATTCTGGCGCTGTCGCTGACTGAGCCGTCTCAGCTGATCTCTGTCAGTCATATCGCTGCCGATCCGGTTTCTTCACCGGTTGCGGAAGCTGCCAAAAACTATCATCTGAACCGCTCCGGACTTGAGGAAATTTTATCGCTGAAACCTGATTTGGTACTGGCATCAGTCTATACAGCTCCGCATATTCTTGCCGCTTTGGAACAAGCGGGGATAGCGGTTGAGCGTTTCGGCTATGCGCAGAATTTTGCGGATATTGCTCAGCAGATTACGCAAATGGGGCAGGCACTGGGGCAGCAGCAGAAAGCTGAAATGCAGATTGGCGAGATCAACCGGACAATTGGTGCAGCTAAGAAAACAGCGCAGCCGGTAACCGCACTTCTCTATGAACCGAATGGCTATACATCGGGTGCGGGGACATTGGCGGATGAAATTATGAAACAGCTTGGTATCATCAATCTGGCAGCGAGAGATAGCAGGCTGGCGGCAGGGCGGGTGACACTGGAAGATCTCATCCGTTTAAAGCCGGATATGATTATTGAGCCTGAATTTTATGAGAAGCCGGCATTGGCCTATCAGAATTACCGGCATCCGGTTATGCAGGCGCTGGTCAGTGAACAGGGGCGTAAAACACAGCATGTTGCCGTGCCGGGACGCTACTGGTCTTGCGGCTCAATCTATACGCTGGAAGCAGTGAGAATTTTGCAGCGTGCCCGACAGGAAAGCGGAGAGTGATGATGGACCAGAACCGGCGCTACTATGGTCTGTTGCTTGCGCTCGGCGTGATACTAATCGCCCTGTTTGCGATCTCATTGCTGACCGGCCCGTCTTCCATCAGTCTTATGCAAGGGTTGTCCGGCCTGTTCGGAGCGGGGGATAGCGATACAGTGCTGATTATGCAGCAATTGCGACTTCCCCGTGCCTTGCTGGGTTTAATGATCGGGCTGACACTGGGCTTGTCCGGTGCGGCTTTGCAGGGCTATTTGCGCAATCCATTGGCTGAACCCGGATTACTCGGTGTCAGTTCCTCCGCATCGCTTGGTGCAGTTCTGGCGCTATATAGCGGCCTGTCTTTGCTGTTTCCTTTGAGCCTCCCGCTGATGGCTTTGGGTTTTGCTTTTGTCGCCGTCATTTTGGTGCAGTTTCTGGCAGGCCGCAGCGGCTCTACGATCACGGTCATTCTCGCCGGTGTTGCGGTCTCGGCTTTTTCCGGTGCGCTGACATCCTTGGCGTTGAGCCTTGCTCCTAACCCTTTTGCGCTGATGGAAATTGTTTTCTGGATGCTTGGTTCGCTAAATGACCGTTCCATGATGCATGTCTGGCTGGTGTTGCCGTTTATGTGTCTGGGCTGGGCGATGTTGCTGCTTTCAGGTCGTTCTCTCGACGCATTGACATTGGGGCAGGAGACCGCAGCGAGCATGGGTGTCGATCTGCGTAAAGTGCAGTTTCTTGTCGTTGCAGGCACGGCGGTGAGTGTTGGTGCTGCAACGGCTGTGGCCGGTAGCATCGGTTTTATCGGGCTGGTGGTGCCGCATGTATTGCGCCCATTAACCGGTTCTCGGCCGTCACATTTGTTGCCGGCCTCGGCTCTGGGCGGTGCAGTGATGTTACTGGCAGCAGATATTTTTGTACGACTTATATTGCCGGAGAAAGATCTGAAACTCGGCGTGCTCACAGCATTGATCGGTGCGCCTTTCTTTCTGCATCTGGTCTGGAAATTGCGTAAAGGAGCAAAAATTTGAGCCTGTTGCGCGTAGAAAATCTCTCAGTGTCCCATCAAAAACGCATGGTTGTGGATGACATTTCTTTTGCTGTCGGAGAAGGTGAGTTTGTTGGATTGATCGGCCCTAACGGGGCGGGCAAGTCCACATTATTACGCGCTATCCTTGCGCAGTTGCCGTATCAGGGGTCTGTCACTTTAAACGGGCAAGAGAGTGCGCAGCTTAAAAATATCCGGCGTGCGCAGATCCTGTCCTATATTGCGCAGGATCGTGAGATCAGCTGGAATATGCGGGTTGAAGCCGTTGTGCAGTTGGGAAGGCTTGCCCGATTGTCACATTTTTCCGGCCTAAGCTTGCAGGATCAGCAATTAGTGGAAGAGGCTATCAATGCGCTGGAAATCGGGCATCTGCGCGATAAACCGGCACGGGAGTTGTCCGGCGGTGAGCAGGCGCGGGTTCTGATTGCCCGCGCACTTGCGCAAGGCACACCCTTGATGCTGGCTGACGAGCCGGTGGCCGGACTTGATCCGTCACACCAACTTAGTCTGATGCAGATATTCCGCGATCTGGCAGAGAGTGGTCGCAGTATTATCTGCACGTTGCATGATCTGGGGTTAGCGGCACGCTGGTGCACACGATTGCTTTTGGTGAAAGACGGCGGCCTGGTTGCGGATGGCAAGCCTGCAGAGATTTTGCACGATGAGGTTATCCGTGATCTCTATGGCGTCGATGTCTATCGTGCAGAAACTGCTGACGGGCTGATTATCCAGCCGGTTAGAGCACAATTCCCTAAACTTAAATCAGTTTAAGGAAAAATTATGCTCTCATTTTAAAATGTTAGAGCGACCTTTGTGTGCCAAGTCTGGCACACGGCGCTCTAATATCGTGAAATAAAAAAGCCGCTTCAATTTTGAAGCGGCTTTTAAACGGATTTTATTAGTGATTATACGTCCAGATTGGCGACGCTCAGGGCATTGTCCTGAATGAATTCGCGACGTGGTTCAACCTCGTCACCCATCAGACGTGAGAACAGCGCATCGGCTGTCGTTACGTCGGCAATTTTCACCTGCAGGAGCGAACGGGCATTCGGGTCAAGTGTTGTTTCCCAAAGCTGCTCGGCATTCATCTCACCAAGACCTTTATAGCGCTGGAGAGACAGGCCTTTGCGGCCGGTTGCAAAGATTGCTTCCAGCAAGGCAATGGCACCTGAAATGGCTTCGCTTTTGTCTTTGCGACGCAGAACCGGCGGTGTTGCGTAGATGTCGTTGAGGCGTTCGCTGAAACGATCCAGCTGACGGGCATCGGCAGAGCCGAGCAGAGCCATATCGATCATTGCAGTGTCTTTCACGCCGCGCAGCATACGCTCAAAACGGAAACCCTCTTCCGGAGAGTAAGAACCGCTCCAGCCGCGTTCCATATCTTCCGCAATCATATCAAGACGTTTGGCAACCGCATCGGCCAGAGCCTGCGCCTTTGCCGGATCATTCGAGGCTTCCACATTCATGGCACCGGCAATCACAGCCTGTTCAACCACTGCGCGGTCATAACGTGTGTGCAGACCGGCAAGAACAGTACGCAGATTGCGTGCATCATTGACGACAGCCATCAGGTCAGCACCGGCGCGGACTTCGCCATTGCCGAGCTGCAAGGAAGCTTCTTCGAGACCTGTTTCGATCAGGAAGTCCTCAAAAGCAGCTTCATCCTTGATATATTGCGAGGATTTACCACGGGTCACTTTGTAGAGCGGTGGCTGCGCAATATAGATATGGCCACGCTCGATCAGTTCCGGCATCTGACGGAAGAAGAAAGTCAGCAGCAGGGTTCGGATATGCGCACCGTCGACGTCAGCATCCGTCATGATGATGATCTTGTGGTAGCGCAATTTTTCCGGATTGAAACCGCTGGTTTCATCTTTACCGATGGATGTGCCGAGAGCCATGATCAGCGTACCGATCTGGTCGGATGACAACATACGGTCGAAACGTGCACGCTCAACGTTCAGGATTTTACCGCGCAGCGGCAGAATAGCCTGATTTTGACGCGAACGTCCGCCTTTTGCAGAGCCACCGGCCGAGTCACCCTCAACGATGAAGATCTCAGATTTTGCCGGATCGCGTTCCTGACAGTCAGCCAATTTACCCGGCAGAGATGTAATATCCAAAGCGCCTTTACGGCGGGTGAGGTCACGGGCTTTACGTGCAGCTTCACGCGCTGCTGCTGCTTCCACAACCTTGGCCATCAGCACTTTGGCTTCGCCCGGATGTTCTTCCAGCCATGTGGCCAGCGCTTCGTTGACGAGGCTTTCCACAATAGGGCGGACTTCCGAGGAAACCAGCTTGTCCTTCGTCTGGGACGAGAATTTCGGATCCGGTACTTTCACAGAAAGCACCGCTGTCAGACCTTCACGGCAATCATCGCCGGTCAGATTGACTTTCTCTTTTTTGGTCGTGCCCGAGCTTTCCGCATAACCGGTCATCTGACGGGTCAGTGCCCCGCGGAAACCGGCAAGATGCGTGCCGCCGTCGCGCTGCGGAATATTGTTGGTGAAGCACAACACGCGCTCATGATAGGTGTCGTTCCACCACATTGCGACTTCAACGGTCATGCCGTCTTTTTCGCTGATGATGTAGATCGGCTCTTCCAGCAGCGATTTCTTGGACTGGTCGAGATATTTGACGAATTCCTGCAAGCCGCCGTCGTAATGCAGAATCTGCTCGATCACATCGGCATGACGCTTGTCGGAAAGTTTGATGCGCACACCGGAATTGAGAAAAGCCAGTTCGCGCAGGCGGCGCTCCAGCGTTTCATAATCAAATTCCACCATGGAAAATGTTTCAGGTGACGGCAGGAAACTGACTTCGGTTCCTGTCTCGCTGCCTGCATCACCGATGACTTCCAGCGGAGCATCAGCAACACCATGGGTAAAGCTCATTTCATGAATTTTACCGGCGCGACGGATTTTAAGCTTCAGCCAGATGGACAGTGCGTTCACCACGGAAACGCCCACACCATGCAGACCACCGGAAACCTTATAGGAGTTCTGGTCGAACTTACCGCCTGCATGCAGCTGGGTCATGATAACCTCAGCCGCTGAAACGCCTTCTTCCTTATGGATGTCCGTCGGAATACCACGACCATTATCAGTCACGGTGCAGGAGCCATCGGCATTCAAAGTCACGGTGACCAGTGTTGCATGACCGGCAAGCGCCTCGTCAATCGCGTTGTCCACCACCTCGTAAACCATGTGATGCAGACCGGAGCCGTCATCGGTATCGCCGATATACATGCCCGGACGCTTGCGCACCGCATCAAGCCCTTTCAGAACGCGGATGGAATCTGCGCCATATTCAGGATTATTCGCATTGATATCTGCGGAAAGATTCTCGCCTTGAGGATTTTCAGTGGTCTCGCTCATGAAAGACTTTCGTTAGCGTTGCCGTCAGGCATATGCCGTCCGGTAAAGATTTGGGCTGATTACAGATTCTGCACGCGGCAAAGCCGGAAAGTACTGAAACGAATCAGGCTGAAATAGTAAGTTTAATATAGTCGCTGAGCGCCGATTTACCAAATTTTACCGCGAAAAATCGGCATAATTACCAGCTTTTGTGCAATAATCCGCACCTGTGACAGAAGACTGGAGAAGTGCCTGTCTGCCACGGGCGCGGATCGCTTCATTCACTGTTGATAAGGCTCATCAGACAGTCACAAACTGTCCCATCATGCCGACATCTTCATGCTCCAGCACATGGCAGTGGAACATGAACGGATGTGAGCGTTTGCCTTCTGCTTTGAAGTGAACCAGCAGTTCGGCCTCTCCGTCGACCAGCACAGTATCTTTCCATCCCTGCTGATAATCCGGTGCTTCCTGACCGTTCTTGGAGAGCACACGGAAATTCGCACCGTGAATATGGAACGGATGCCCCATTTCAACGGCCTTCAGTTTCCAGACTTCCATAGAACCGAGTTTGGCTTCCACATCCACGCGGCTCATGTCGAAAGGCTTGTCGGCAATCGACATGGTAATGCCGGAGGTGGCAGCTGTCAGCGATGGCCCCATCTGGTCAGCTGTGCGTGCCGAATGTTCGCCATGATCCATCTCTCCATTCATAGTACTTGGCATCATTTCCTGCATTTTAGATGGTTGGGGCATTTGCATCTTCCCCATCTGGCTGTGATCCATTTTGCTATGGTCCATCTGTCCCATAGGGGAACTTTCGCCGCCCATCATTTTCTTGCGCATCATGGCCATATTGCCGGCCATGTTTTCATCAAAGATGAAAGAACGGGTTTTGACGGACTTGGCCGGATCGGCAGCAGCCGGTTCTTCCAATGCGGAAATAAGTTTCATCACATCGGCTTTCAGACCATCGCTCACCTCAAAACGCATCAGATGCTCAAGGTTTTGTGCATCACTCAGTTTCGGTGTTCTGCCGGAGCCGTCATCAGGCAAGCTGGTAAAGTCTGCTGCCATACCATTGGAAAAATCGACCAGCACTTCGTACCGTTCCCCCGGTGCAATGGTTAGAATATCCACGGCTACAGGTTTGGCGAGGAAGCCGCCATCCGAGGCAATTGCGTGCATCATCCGGCCATCGCTGAAATGGAAATGATAATTACGCGAATTGGAAGCATTAAGCAGGCGCAGGCGCACAATGCTCTGCGGCACTGTTGCAATTGGTGCAATGGCACCGTTCACAGTCAGATATTGGCCGCGGAAACCATGCATCAGATCCATAAAGTCCGGTGCATAGACATTGTCACCGTCAATGACGCGACGATCCTGAAAAGCGAGGAACAGATCGTCGGAACCGAATGTGTCCGGCAGACCGCGCTCGCGGTCGCCGCCATCACTGACATGCAACAGACCGGCTGCCCCCATATGCGCCTGACGGGCAGTTTCCATATGGGTATGCGGATGGAACCAGTTAAATGATGCTGGCTGGTTGATGTCAAATTCCGGCTGCCATACAGCGCCCGCATTAATCACATTATGCGGGCCACCATCCATATCAGACGGGATCATCAGCCCGTGCCAATGCAAAGTGGTGACTTCATCCATGGCATTTTCAATGGCAAAACGCACATGCGATGTATTCTGCAGGCGTACAACCGGCCCGAAATAATTGCCGTTAATACCGGAGGATGCGGCGCTGCTGCCTGCCTGAAAACTATGACGGCCTTTAGCGATCTTCAGCTTAACTAGACCGTTATTATCCGGCTGTAAAAGGGCAGGATGAGGCAGTTTCACACCTGTAGCCTTATTGGCTGCGGCAGGTGTCATATTGTGCATGTCATGTGCACCTTGTGCACTGGCGCGATTGAGATGCAAAGCTGGCAACGCAACAGCAGACAGGCCGCCGAGGCCGAACATTAAAGCTTGACGACGATTGATGATTTTCATCGGAATACTCCGTTTATGTCAGAAAATAGCTGTCCTCCGCACGAATGATTTGTGCGTCAGGAAATGTGATTTTCAGGCAAAAACAGAGATCGGAGGGCGATCGGAAAGAGCAGGCGGCAGACCATGCAGGGCCTGCATATAGGGCACGGTCAGAACGCGCGGTATAAGATCGAGCTGTGTCATTACAGGCGGCACCGGCACCGGCACAACACAACCGCTGACCGAACAGGCCATGCCTTTTTTGCTGTGATGCTGGTCGGAGGGCATATCCTTATGGGATTGCCCGTGTTCCGTGGTTTTATGTGCTGTTGAATGAGTGGTCGTCGCCTCGTTTATCGGAGTAACCGGAAACGTATAGGCTTGTGCAGACATCTGGAAAGCGCAGAACTGTAACATCATAAATGCAAGCAAAAACAGCATAAGCCGATAAGGCAGCCTGATGATGTTAATTGCGGATGACACAGGTGACAGCTTTCGTTTTCTTTTGAATTTCAACATATATAAGCAGGCAGATGAGTTATAGCCAGCCCAGTCAGAGAAGTTTTCTATCAGAGAATTACGGCGAAATTTAACAAGTCGCTGTTTTGCCTTATTATGTTTCTTATATCTTTTTGGGTAATCGCTGTTTCCGGTACTATTTGGGGGTACAGGACTGATACCAGAACAGCATGATGAAGCATTTTTTAAGGATGGCATCATGACTGAATTGACAGTAAATTCATTTTCCAATGGCGGTGCAAATCCGGCAGGCCAACCATTTGTACCGCCTGCACCGGTTCCGCGTAAAAATCCGGTCGGACGGCTGGAGCTGATGCGGGTTGTCTATCGCAATCCTTTAGAGCTTTGGGGCGAGCCGTCCTACAATGAGCCGTGGGTTGAGGTAAATTGGATCGGGATGCGCACGATTATTGCCAATGATCCGGCACTGATCCGCCATGTTCTGGTTGAGAATCCGCAAAATTATCCGATGGGAACTGTCCGGCAGCGTGTGTTACGCCCGATCCTGCGTGATGGTTTGCTGACGGCTGAAGGCATCACATGGCGGCGTTCGCGCAAAGCGATAGCGCCGGTTTTCACGCCACGTCATATTCACGGTTTTGCCGATGCTATGCTGAGAAGCGCACAGGATTTTACCACGCGCTATCAGATTGCCGGAACTGTGACGGATGTGTCGCGGGATATGACCCTGCTGACCTATGATATTCTGGCGGAGACCTTGTTCTCCGGCGAGATTGCTGGTGATCCGAAGGAGTTCGCCCGCCAGACAGACCGCCTGTTTGAAACCATGGGACGGGTCGATCCGTTTGATCTGCTTGGCGCGCCGGATTGGCTGCCACGCCTGACACAATTGCGTGGTCGTCGCTCACTCGGCTTTTTCCGCTCGATAGTTGCGCAGACCATTCAGCTGCGCAAAGACCGGATGGATCGCGGCGAGAGGGTGCCGAATGATTTTCTGACGCTGCTATTGCAAGCAGAAACCTCACCGGACAAGCCGGATGGTCTGTCGCGCGACGAGATTGAGGATAATCTGATTACTTTTATCGGTGCAGGGCATGAAACGACTGCCCGTGCCCTTGGCTGGACACTCTATCTGCTGGCGCAAGCACCATCGGAACGCGCGATTGTTGAAGCTGAAATCGATGCATTTATGGCAGGCGAGGGCAGGGATTTACCGCCACACCAATGGCTGGAAAAACTACCGTTAACCCGCGCTGCTTTCGAGGAAGCGATGCGGCTTTACCCGCCTGCACCTTCAATCAATCGTGAGGCGCTTGCGGATGACCAATTCGGTGATCTTAACATTCGGGCAGGTACAGCGGTTATTGTGATGCCTTGGACAATCCACCGGCACCGGAAATATTGGGACAATCCGGAGGCTTTTATTCCGGCGCGGTTCCATCCGCAAAACCGCGATAAAATCGACCGTTTTCAGTATCTGCCATTCGGTGCGGGGCCGCGTGTGTGTATCGGCGGCAGTTTTGCCATGCAGGAGGCAGTGATTGCTCTGGCGGTTCTGCTGTCAAAACATCGTTTTGATATGGTGGGCGATGCGAAGCCGTGGCCGGTACAAAAACTGACCACTCAGCCTAAAAACGGCCTGCTGATGAAGGTGACGCCGCGCTGAGTTTCAGCGCGGCACTTATTAGGGGCATGCAGCCCGTCAAAGCCGAAATATCATAAGCGGGCTGCGTGCCAGCGCAAATGCTCATCCATAAAGGTTGAGATGAAATAATACGAATGGTCATAGCCTTCCTGCATATTCAGCGTCAGCGGAATACCGGCTTTATTGCAGGCTTCCTGCAATAGCCATGGGCGCAGGCCATCATCCAGAAAACTGTCCGAAGTCCCCTGATCAACTAGCAGGTTCTCAATCCGGTGGCCGTCTTCAATCAGCGCGGTTGTATCATAAGCGCGCCATGAGCTCTGATCGTTCCCGAGATATTTCTCAAATGCAGGCTTTGACCATCCGGCTGTGGAAGGCTGGGCAATGGGTGCAAAGGCCGAAACAGATTTGAAGCGTTCAGGGTTTTTCAGGGCGATGGTGATCGCGCCATGACCGCCCATGGAGTGACCGGTGATCGCCTGACGGGACATATCCAGCGGAAATTCCTGAGCCACCAGTTTGGTCAGTTCTTCGGTGATATAGCTGTACATTTTATAATTTTGGGCAAAAGGCGCTTCTGTGGCATCGAGATAGAAGCCTGCACCTTTACCAAACTGCCAGTTATCCGGTTCGTCCGGCACATCATCACCGCGCGGGCTCGTATCCGGGCAGAGGATAGCAATGCCCAGCTCGGCAGCAAGGCGGCGATATTCGCCCTTATCCATCACATTCTGATGTGTGCAGGTCAGGCCGGAGAGATACCACAACACCGGCACGGGCTCCTGTTCGGCCTGTGGCGGCAGAAACAGTGCAAAGGTCATATCACATTGGCAGGCATCGCTTTTATGGCGATAGACGCCTTGCGTGCCACCAAATGCTTTGGCTTTTGAAATGGTTTCCATATGGGGCTCCTAAAAGATTTCAGCCCAGTTCCATCGCGACATTAACCGCTGCCGCAACCAGAACTGTGTTGAAAAAGAAAGAAATAATGCAATGCGGCAGTGTCAGCGCCCGCATTTGTCTGGTGGTCACTGCTGTGTCACCGGTACCGGCAGACATGCCGATCATATAAGCACAATAGACAAAGTCCCAGCCTGCCGGATCGGGGGTATTGGGAATTTCCATGCCCCGTTTATATGGATCTGCGTCATTGCCGTCTTTGCGTTGCCAATAGACATGGGCGTAATGCAGAGCGGCCATCATATGCATTGTTGCCCAGCCCAGCGGCACTGACAGCAAAGTGGTGAGCAGCGAGAGAATATCCGGCTCCGGCTTGCGGTTCACCAGAATGAACATGGAGACAACCGCAACAATAACAATGGCCAGTGTCAGGCCGAAGATGACCGGTGCGGGGGCATCTGTATGATCGTTCTTTCTGCGCAGCCGCTCCGGCGTGAGATAGGACAAGCGTGTTAAAGCGGCAATCAGAAAGGTGATGAAAAAACAATTCGCGCCGATAACCGGCGCGAGCGGTTTGTCAAAAGGATAGGACAGTGAAAAACCTGCGACACCAAGAATGGCTGCCAGATAAAAAGGCATATGACGCAGTTGAAGTATTTTCATGTCAGGCTACCGTTTTGGGATCGAGGCGCATATCAATATGCGGAATATTGTCTTCCAGATATTCTTCTGAAATGGCAACAAAGCCGAAGGAGCCATAGAATTTTTGCAAATGGCTTTGCCCGCCCAGCTCAATGGGGTGGCCGGGAAAACGTGCTTGTGCAAAATTAACTGCTTCCTGCATCAGGCGCTGGCCGAGTTTGTAGCCCCGATAGTTTGGCGCTACTACAACGCGACCGATTTTCACTTGCGTATCCTTTTCCGGTAGCAGAACCCGCAAATATGCTACGAGTTCCTCACCATCAAGAATGCGCAAGTGAAAGGCGCCGATATCCTTGCCGTCTATCTCCGCAAAGGCACAATTTTGCTCAACGATGAAGACATCCATACGCAGTTTTAGCATTGCGTAGAGCGCGCGGGGAGCCAGATCGTCGATCTCATGCCACAGGGAAATAAACTGTGTCATCAGAATGTGATAACCGAGCGGATCGATTTGCCTTCATGCATCAGATCAAACGCGGTGTTGATCTCGTCGAGCGGCATTTTATGGGTGATCAGATCATCAATATTGATCTTGCCGTCCATGTACCAGTCAACGATTTTCGGCACATCGGTGCGGCCGCGTGCACCACCGAATGCTGTGCCTTTCCAGACACGGCCGGTGACCAACTGGAACGGACGGGTGGCGATTTCTTTGCCAGCTTCGGCCACGCCGATGATGATGCTTTCGCCCCAGCCGCGATGGGTGCATTCCAGTGCCTGACGCATCACATCGGTATTGCCGGTGGCGTCAAAGGAATAGTCGGCACCACCGTCAGTCAGATCCTGAATGGCCTGCACCACTTTATCATTGCCGATTTCACGCGGATTGATGAAGTCGGTCATGCCAAATTTTTTCGCCATTTCCACTTTGGCCGGATTGATATCAACACCGATGATCTTATCGGCACCAACCATACGGGCACCCTGAATAACATTGAGGCCGATACCGCCGAGGCCGAAAACCACGACATTGGAGCCCGGACGTACTTTTGCAGTGTAAATCACAGCGCCGATGCCGGTGGTGACACCGCAGCCGATATAGCAGATCTTGTCGAAAGGAGCATCTTCACGCACTTTGGCCAGCGCGATTTCTGGCAGAACGGTGAAGTTCGAGAAGGTCGAGCAGCCCATATAATGGAAGATTTCGCCGCCATCGCAGGAGAAGCGCGAGGTGCGGTCCGGCATCAGGCCCTGACCCTGTGTGGCGCGGATCGAGGTGCAGAGATTGGAGCGCTGCGACAAACAGGTTTTGCACGAACGGCATTCTGGTGTGTAAAGCGGGATCACATGGTCGCCCGGACGCAGCGTGGTGACGCCAGCACCGACTTCGCGCACAATACCTGCACCTTCATGGCCGAGAATGGCCGGAAATTTGCCCTCTGAATCAAGGCCGGACAGCGTATAGGCGTCGGTATGGCACACACCGGTTGCCATGATTTCCACCAGCACTTCACCTGGCTTCGGACCACCGATTTCGATTGTTTCAATAGTGAGGGGCTTATTGGCCTCCCAGGCAACAGCTGCACGCGATTTCATGGCTTTGTTCCTCTTTAAATCAGTGTCTTTTATTTCAGATAAGAGCGGATGATCCGCATAAGCTGGTCGATTTCTGTATCCATTTCAGCCGGAGACAGAGCTGCTTGCGGTTGCTGGAAGGTCTCTTTTAAATGGCTTTCCAGCACTTCAGCCATCAGGCCGGTAGCGGCACCGCGCATGGCGGCAAGCTGCTGTAAAAGCGCGCCGCATTCTGTGCCTTCCTCAACCGCGCGCTCAAGCGCCTCCGCCTGACCTTTAATACGGCGCAGGCGTGTCATGACGCGTTTTTTGGCTTCCGGTGAGTGGGGCATGGTTTTCTACCGATGAATATGCTGATGAAAATATATACTATGGGGGAGTATGTCAATTGATGTGCCATATCTGCTCCTCAAGAATAGCAAAGCACATTGCGGCTGTTTATAATTCGCTGCAATCAGAATCATTTATCAGGTGCGTTGTCTTTGCCTCAGCAGTCCGTTTCATCTCTTCCGCTTTTGCCCGTTCGCGAGGCGCTGCCGCAACTGGATCATGCCTTGCAGGCTGGCGGCTCTGCCGTTCTGGTTGCGCCGCCCGGTGCGGGTAAGACGACTTTGGTGCCGTTGCATCTGTTGCAAGCAGACTGGCGCAAGGACGGACGGATTATTGTGCTGGAGCCGCGCAGACTGGCAGCACGTGCTGCGGCCACACAAATGGCACGCTTGCTTGGCGAGGAGGTTGGCAAGACGGTCGGTTACCGGATGCGTCTCGACAGCCGCTATAATGCGCAGACGCAAATTCTGGTGGTGACGGAAGGCGTGTTCGCCCGCATGATCCTTGATGATCCGGAACTGTCCGGCATCAGTGCGGTGTTGTTTGACGAATTTCATGAGCGCAGTCTGGATGCTGATTTCGGATTGGCGCTGGCGCTGGATGTGCAGGGAGCCTTGCGTCCCGATCTTAAAATTCTGGTGATGTCAGCAACGCTTGATGGTGCGCGGGTAGCGGAATTGCTCGATAATGCGCCGGTGGTGGAAAGTGAAGGTCGCAGTTTTCCGGTGGAAATCCGCTATCAGGAACGCAAAACCGATGAGCGGATTGAAGATACAATGGCGCGGACAATCCGCGCGGTTCTGGCGGATGAGCAGGGCAGTTTGCTGTGTTTTTTGCCCGGTCAGGGCGAGATTGAACGCACAGTCCGAGCATTGGAAGGGCGCATTGGCGACCATGTGATGCTCTGCCCGTTATATGGGGTAATGGACGGGCGCGATCAGGATGCGGCGATCAAACCTGCGCCGGAAGGTAAACGCAAAGTGGTGCTGGCAACCTCGATTGCGGAAACTTCAATCACTATCGACGGTGTGCGGGTGGTGATCGACAGCGGGTTGTCGCGTCAGCCGCGCTTTGAACCGGCGACCGGTCTGACACGGCTGGAAACTGTGCGTGCATCACAGGCAGCGATTACTCAGCGGGCAGGTCGTGCGGGACGAACCCAATCCGGCATAGCGATCCGGCTCTGGCATGAGGGGCAGACATCTTCTCTGCCGCGTTTTACCACGCCGGAAATTCTGGAAGCTGATCTTTCATCGCTGCTGCTCGATTGTGCGGCATGGGGCGTGCAAAATGTCAGCGATTTGCGTTTGCTGGATCAGCCCTCAGCGGCCAGTCTGAAAGAAGCGGCTACCTTGCTGAAACGGCTTGGCGCACTGGATAATGACGGACGGTTGACGGTTTCTGGCGAGCAGATCAGGAAGCTCGCTTTGCCGGTGCGGCTTGCACATATGGTGGCAGAGGCGGCCAATCGCGGCGAGGCTTTGCAGGCGGCAGAGCTTGCTGTGCTGATGACCGAGCGGGGGCTTGGCGGCAACGAGGTTGATCTCGATGCACGGCTTTCCCGCTTCCGGCGTGATCGCGGTGACCGTGCACAAAAGGCACGGGGACTGGCGCGCTCACTGATAAAAGACTTGCCGGCTGCAAATGCGCAAAGCAAAGAAGGTGCCCATGCCGGTCGCCTGCTTCTGGATGCCTATCCGGATCGCGTTGCCAAAGCGCGTGGCAATGGCGGACAGTTTATTCTGGCCAACGGGCGTGGTGGTGAGCTGGATGCCAGTCAGCATTTGTCCCGAGCGTCGTGGCTGGTGGTGGCTGATCTGACCGGACGGGCAGGGGCGCAACGCATTCTCTCTGCCGCTGAGGTCAGTGAAGAGGATATCCGCAAAAGTCTGGCAAGTCAGATCGAAGGCGGACAGCAGGTTATTTACGACCCTGAACGCAAAACTTTGCGTGCCCGTGAGGCGGTGCGGCTGGGGGCAATAACCCTGTCGGAGAAAAATCTGGCGGCACCATCAGGAGAGGCCGCCGATCTGGGCGTTGTTCAGGCGGTGCGCCAATATGGTTTGTATATTCTGCCTTGGGACAAATCTGCTTTAACGCTGCGCCGCCGTCTTGGCTGGCTTTATCGCGGGCTTGGTGAACCATGGCCGTCTATGGATGATGAACATCTGCTGGCGACACTGGAAGACTGGTTGCTGCCGTTTCTGACCGGCGAGGCGCGGCTCGATAAAATCAGCCAATCCGCGCTGATGAACGGCTTGCGCTCTCTTGTGCCGTTTGATCTGCAACGGCAGATTGATACGCTGGCACCAACACATTTTACGGTGCCGACCGGCTCCAATATCGCGATTAATTATGAAGGTGATGAGCCGGTTATTGCTGTGCGGGTACAGGAATTGTTCGGCTTGACAGCACATCCTTCTATTGCCCGCGATACGGTGCCGCTGCTGCTGGAATTATTGTCTCCGGCACACCGGCCAATCCAGATCACCCGCGACCTGCCAAATTTCTGGAAAGGCTCCTGGGCGGATGTGCGTACTGATATGCGCGGCCGTTATCCGCGCCATGTCTGGCCGGAAAATCCAGCAGAGGCGGATCCAACGCGGCGTGCCAAACCACGGGGGACATAATATTCCAACTCTTGCGGCCTGCAAACGGCACTCCTCTTCGCTTCCGGTACTCATGTACTTTAGTACATTCCGTTCCGGTTCTCGATGAACACCGTTTTCGTCGCGCCATAGTTGAAATATCGCGTCGCGATTGCCCTGCGGCAGGATGGCGCAGATTAACTTGCGCGTGCCGTGATTTTGCCGCATAAGGCATTGTGCGTGTGACATTTTACGGGGAAGACTGAATGGCAAATGGCGATCTGATTAACCGGGCCTCGTCGCTTTCCCGTCGCTTGCGTCTGACAACATTAGTGCGCGTGCGCTGGTTTGCCATTACCGGCCAGACCGCTGCCGTGATGTTCGTTTCTCTTTCTCTGCATTTTGTTTTCCCGCTCGGGATCAGCTTTGCACTGATTGCTGTGTCAGCGTGGCTGAACCTGTTTCTGTCTTTCCGTTATCAGCTCAATCATCGTCTGGATTTGCGCACGGTTCTGCTGGTACTGGCCTTTGATATTCTGCAGCTCACCGGCTTGTTATATCTGACCGGCGGTCTGCAAAATCCGTTTGCCGTGCTGCTTGTCGTACCGGTGATTATTGCGGCAACCGCACTGTCAGTGCGCAGTATTTTGCTGCTTGGCCTGATGACCATTGTTTGCGCCAGTGTTCTGGTGGTGTGGCACCTGCCGCTGCCTTGGTATAGCGGTGTGACTCTGGAGTTGCCGCTGATGTTTGTCATCGGCGTCTGGTGTGCCATCGCATCCACACTGATTTTCAGTGGTGTCTATGTCTATCGTATTGCCGAAGAAGCGCGACTTCTGGGCGATGCTCTGAGCGCAACCGAACTGGTATTGCAGCGCGAGCAGCATCTATCAGCGCTGGATGGTCTTGCTGCCGCAGCGGCTCATGAGTTGGGAACACCGTTGGCAACCATCACGCTGGTGGTGAAGGAAATGCAGCGCGCTCTGAAAAATGATGACCGTTATGCTGAAGATATCCAGCTGTTGTCCTCACAGGCACAGCGTTGCCGTGAAATCCTGCAACGGCTCACCAGCCTGTCTTCAGAAGGCGAAGAGCATATGTCAAAACTGGCATTGTCCTCGCTGATCGAAGAAGTCATCGCACCGCATCGCAATTTTGGTATTCAAATTGATGTTGAGAAAAAGCCTGACCCGAAGTCAATGATTGCCGAGCCGGTTGTCCGTCGTAATCCGGGGGTGATTTATGGTCTGGGCAATCTGATCGAAAATGCCGTGGATTTTGCCAAAGCTGAGACACAGGTGATCTGGGGTTGGGATGAGAATTCAGTGCGCATCACGATCCGTGATGACGGCAAAGGCTTTTCTGTGGATATGCTGGATAGGATCGGCGAACCGTATATGTCGCGTCGCAATGATGAGCGCAATGGCGGCGGTCTGGGGCTGGGTTTGTTTATTGCCAAGACATTGCTGGAACGTTCCGGTGCGCATATCTCATTTGCCAACCGCCCTGAGCCTGGTCAAAGCGGCGCAGAGATCACAATTGTCTGGGCGCGTCAGGCGCTAACCGCGTAAATGCGATTCTTCATCCCTGCGAATGTGGAGAAATTTGGTTTTTTGAATAAAATATTTGTGAAATGCTATCAATTACGGCATTTTACATTAATAGTTACATTGCATATTTGACTTTTTGACGCAGGCGCAGCAAGAAGTAAAAAGACAAAAGACGAGTAAGGAATACCTGATGGATGATATGAGTCAGGATGATCACCTTGCCATCGGCAGTGATCCTTCGCTTCTTCTGGTTGATGATGATAAACCGTTTCTGCAGCGGCTCGCACGGGCTATGGAGAGTCGCGGCTTTACAGTGACGACAGCTGACTCCGTTGAGGAGGGCATTGCTGCGGTGAAACTGGCTGCACCGGCCTATGCGGTTGTGGACATGCGTCTTGGCGACGGCAATGGTCTGGATATTATTGAGGCGATCCGTACTAAGCGTGAAGATACCCGCGCTATTGTGCTGACCGGCTACGGCAATATTGCCACTGCGGTCAATGCGGTCAAAATCGGTGCGATTGATTATCTTTCCAAACCTGCGGATGCGGATGAAGTCTTTGCAGCGCTTACCCGTCGTGACGGTGAGAAGATTGCACCGCCGGAAAATCCTATGTCGGCAGATCGGGTGCGCTGGGAACATATTCAGCGTGTTTATGAAATGTGCGAGCGCAATGTTTCTGAAACCGCACGCCGTTTGAATATGCATCGCCGCACATTGCAGCGTATTCTTGCCAAACGTGCACCGCGCTAATTTGTTATGATACCGTGCCGGCTGGTTCATCAGTCGGCATCACGACGCCTGCCATTTCCGCGAGCGTCAGCCGGTTAGCGCCAATCCGTGCCAACTGTAAGGTCAAAGCCTTTCGCGTGGCTGGAGCTAGCTTGTGCTCCGGTGCATCACGCAGAATTTCCCCGCCATATCCGTCAGAGAGAATGAAGCCGCAATCTTCAGGAAAGATATCGCGCGGCACCTGCGCATGGGAAGCAAAGAACAACCGGTCGCAATAATTGCGGTAATCCGGCCACTTCTGATCTGCTTTCCAATCCTCTACCGACGATTTGATTTCAATAATCCAGATTTCCCCTTTACGCGTCAGGCCAATCAGGTCGGCACGTCTGCCGGAGCGCAAAGAAACTTCAGGCAGAACATGAATATTCAGATCAAGACACAGGCGCTGGACGCCGCGACGTACCATTAAAGCGAGGTCAGACTGACGACCATCGCTGAGCGGGTGTTGCTGAAAAGGTGAGATAATCGGCATATTTATCTGTTGTTTCCGGATACTGTCCCGAGTGTCAGGCGATTATTGCTTTTGCTGGCAGTATATTCCTGTCACTTTTAATAGGTGCTTATAAAAAAGATAATCATGGTTAATCTTTGGTTAATCATCAGTAATTACTCTCCTCACAACAATCATCACAGCAATAATGATTTTCTGAGGGGAAAAATGGTGTTCAGAAATGCTCTCTCTGCTGCCGGTCTTATTCTGACGCTGGGCTTAGCCGGTTGCTCAACAACTGCACCTTTTCAGACGAGTGCCGCATCTTATTCCGGCGTCACAGATGCAGGCTATGCGCTGCCGACAGTTCCTGTTCAGAAAATCGCTCCGGAATATCGCCGCCAGCTGGTGAAATACGACACCAAAGAAGCGCCGGGCACAATCATTGTCGATACGCAAAACAAGTTTTTGTATCTTGTGGAGCCGGAAGGCAAAGCGATGCGCTACGGCATCGGTGTCGGTCGTGAGGGCTTTCAATGGAAGGGCAGTGCCAAAGTTGCCATGAAGCGGGAATGGCCGACATGGACACCGCCTGCGCCGATGATCAAGCGTCAGCCTGAACTGGCAAAATATGCCGGTGGTATGCAGCCTGGCCTGAATAATCCGCTGGGTGCCCGTGCGCTGTATTTGTATAAAGGCGGACGTGATAGCGGCTATCGTTTGCATGGCACGCCGGAATGGTGGTCAATCGGCAAGAATGTTTCTTCCGGATGTATCCGTCTGATCAATCAGGATATTATAGATTTGCATGACCGCGCCAGTGTCGGCGCTAAGGTTGTCGTGCTTTAATTTCTTATATCATAGAGCATTTCCAGTTTATCCTGAATCATAGGAAATGCTCTATCTTTTTGTTTTTACGCGCATCTTTTCCGAAAACCGGTTCCCACTTTTCGGGATGCGCTTTAGATAACAAAAAACGCGGCTGAAACAGCCGCGTTTTTTAATGCCTGATGGAAAAATCAGATAGCTTCGACCTGCAGCACTTCCGGTACGAAATGCTTGAGCAGGTTCTGGATGCCGTGTTTCAGCGTGGCTGTTGAAGACGGGCAACCGGCACAAGCGCCTTTCATGTGCAGATAAACAACGCCGTGCTCAAAACCACGGAAAGTGATATCGCCGCCATCCTGCGCAACCGCAGGGCGAACGCGGGTTTCGATCAGCTCTTTGATGGTTTCAACGATTTCGGCATCAGAGTCAGCGAAGAATTCGCCTTCTGTGTGATCGTGGCCTTTGGCCTGCTCAGTCGCCATTACCGGCGCACCGGACATCATATGTTCCATGATGGTGCCGAGGATGGCTGGTTTCAGATGCTGCCATTCTGCACCGTCTTTGCTGACAGTGATGAAATCATAGCCGAAGAAAACGCCGTTGACGCCTGGTACTGCGAAGAGTTTGGCTGCAAGCGGCGAGGTGTTGGATGCACTTTCTGCATCACGGAAATCGGCGGTGCCTTCCGGCATAACCACTTTGCCCGGCAGGAACTTCAGGGTCGCCGGATTTGGTGTGGCTTCAGTCTGGATGAACATAAAAGTCCTCCTGTAAGATATAAAAGCAGTTGATGCTCACATGGTGTTCATTGGGGCGGAACACAATGCGACAAATTAATTATTTGAGTCAGGGCTGACATTAGCGGAGAGATGCAGAAAATGAAACTACTGTCTTCATAAGACTGCGTGGCTCACGTTTTGTTGTCAGACTAGCGCGCCGTGTGCCAGACTTGGCACTACACAAGGTCGCTCTAACACTTTAAAATTAGAGCATGATTTCATCTTAAACTGATTCAAGTTTAGAGAACTATGCTCTATCCGGGATTGGTGAAAACGCCTCACATAGATTAAAATTCAATCGCAATTTTACCAAAATGACCGGCCTGTAATTGTAATTCGCAGGCCTGTTTCAGTTCGGTCATTGCAAACCGGTGTTCAATCACCGGTTTGAACGGCAGGTTGTTCAAAGCTTTGATCATGTTGCTCTGATGTTTGCGGCTGCCGACGACCAGCCCTTGCAATCTCTGCTGCTTGGCCAGAAGCGCAAGTGTCGGAATTTCACCCTGAATACCGGTCAGAATGCCAATCAGTGCAATATGCCCGCCAACACGTGTTGCCTGAATAGATTGTCCTAATGTTGCAGGGCCGCCCACTTCAATTGTGTGATCGGCACCACGTCCGTTTGTAACTTTTAAGACTTCTGCAGCCCAATCCGGATGGGTTTTATAATTGATAACATGATTAGCTCCAAGAGCCTGCGCTTTTTTCAGCTTGTCATCGGAGGAGGATGTCACGATGGCAACGGCACCCATTGCCTTGGCAAATTGCAGCGCAAAGATTGATACGCCGCCTGTGCCTAAAATCAGGACTGTATCACCGGCTTTGAGCTGACCGTTCTCAACCAATGCACGCCATGCAGTTAAACCGGCAGTGGTCAGAGTGGCAGCTTCTGCATGACTGTAATTTTCCGGCGCGTGCGTAAAAGCGGTTGCAGGTCGTATGACATATTCGGCTGCATAGCCGTCAACACCATCGCCGGGTGTTGTGCTGAAATCGCCGATGATTGCTTCACCGTCGAGCCATGTCGGGAAGAAAGTCGAAACCACATGGTCACCGACTTTAAACTCGGTCACATTCGCTCCGACAGCTTCAACCACACCGGCTCCGTCTGAAAGCGGAATGCGTCCGTCTGCCGGTGGTACCATGCCTGAGATAACCGCAAGATCATGATAGTTCATGGAACTGGCATGAATGCGTACCCGGATTTCATCGCTTTGCGGCAATCCCGGATCCGGCAGATCAACCAGCTCAATATGCTCAAGGCCGAACGGATGACGAAGTTTAAGCGCTTTCATGATGGGCACCCTGACTGAGAAGTGAAGCATAACCAATCTTTATGCCACGTTTAAGCGGCATAAAGCACTGTAGCTGTTTTGTAAGCCAGATAGGGAGCTTAGGCGACCGCATCAATGTCTTCGTCAGAAAGATCTGACGGAATGACAGTCACAGGAATAGAGAAAGATGCGCCACGTCCGGCAATGGATTGTACCAGAGGTCCCGGACCTTCTTTGCCGGATCCGGCAGCCAGAACCAGAATGGCAATGTCCTGATCTTCTTCGATCAGACTATGAATTTCTTCCGTGGTCTGGCCTTCCCGCACAATCAACTCAGGCTCAATACCGTATTGCTCACGCAATTGCGTAGCATATTTATTGAGTGCAGCCTGAGCGCGTTCAAGTGCTTCGGCGCGCATAATATTGCCGACGCCGAGAAATTGCTGAAAGTCCGACGGGTCAATGACAAAGAGCAATACCAATGCGCCTCCGGTATTGCGGACACGGCGCGAGGCGTAGGCAACGGCACGCCCACATTCGGGCGTTTCATCGACAGAGACCAAAAATTTACGGCGGTGGCCGGCTTCCCGGCTAAGACGTTTTGAAACCATGCGCGGGAATTTGCCACTCAACGGGCGATACTGCAAGATGACAATTTTGTGGCGGCGTGAAAATTTAACAATTTGGCCGGAGAGAAAAACCAGTCTTTACTCGTCCGGTTTTGTCGCGCGTTCAGAGAAAAGCGGGTTTTACCTTGTTTTTTCATATGTTTCATGTTCGAAAGAGACAGCGATCTTTCTGCATATTGGCTGTTCTACCTTGTTGTGCAGTAAAATGATTTTTTATGTACAACAGAGGTTTTTACGGTTGCAAACCGATCTCTGATTGCAGCAGGCAAGGCAAAATTCAAAATGTCCAAGACTTATGGCAAGCTGGCTTCACGCATTTATGAACTGGATAAGCCGGTTGGGCGCTCTTTCGGTGATGTGGAGTTTTATCTCGAACGCCTGAAATCTGTGGCAGGTCCCGTGCTGGAACCGGCCACAGGCAATGGCCGTATGCTGGTGCCACTGGCACAGGCAGGGCATAGTGTCAGTGGTTTTGATCTGTCTCCTGAAATGCTTGCTTTATGCAAAGCGAATTGCGCGCAACATGGTGTGGAAGCTGAACTGAGTGAGCAGGGGTTCACGACATTCCGCTATGCACAAAAATTCGCGGCTATTGTACTGCCAGCCGGTTCTTTTCAGCTGCTGACCGATGTTGTTGATGCGATGAGTTTTCTGCGGCGCAGCAAAGAGGCGCTGGTACCAAACGGCAAGTTGCTGCTGGATATTTCCGTTACCGGTGGTTTTATGGATCATGCACCGCGTGCGCGTCACTGGCAGGATGGCGAGGATTTGCTGACCTTGCAGGAAATGCGCACTGCAACGGACTACGTCAAACAGGTTGTAACATCGCAGCTGCGCTATGAGCTGTGGCGCGACACGCAACTGGTGACAACAGAGATGGAACTGTTTTCCTTGCGCTGGTGGGGAATGTTCGAGCTGGAGCTGGCGCTGCGTGAAGCAGGTTTTACACAAATCAAAATCTTTGGCGATTATCAGTCGGGTGCAGTTAATACAGCTTCTGCCGATACGCTGATTTTTGAAGCGCAATAAATATCAGACAACAAAAAAGGCAGGGAATTCCCTGCCTTTTTAATTTTTTGGCTCAGGTACCGTTAGTTCTGCAGAAAGCCGACAATATCACGCACATTGTGCATGGTTTCTTCGGCAATCACGGAGGCGCGTTCGCCGCCATCACGCAGAACACCGTCAATATAGGCCGGATCATTCACCAGACGACGCATTTCCTGCGTAATCGGTGAAAGTTGCGCGACGGCGAGTTCAGCAAGCGATGCTTTGAATTCAGAGAATTGCTTGCCACCGAAATCACGCAAGACGGCTGCCTTGTCCGTGTTTGTCAGTGCCGCAAAAATGCCGATCAGGTTGTCCGCTTCCGGACGGCCTTCCAGTCCTTCCACTTCTGAAGGAATAGCATCAGCATCGGTCTTCGCCTTACGGATCTTCTTGGTGATGGTTTCTTCATCATCAATCAGATTGATACGCGACAGGTCAGACGGATCGGATTTCGACATTTTCTTGGTGCCGTCACGCAGCGACATGATGCGCATGGCAGGGCCGGAAATCATCGGTTCAGTCATCGGGAAGAAACCCGAAACTGTTTCATCACCAACAGCCATTTCCACACCGATGCCGAGCGAGGCAATGCGGTCGGAATAGTCATTGTTGAATTTCTGCGCAATGTCACGTGTCAGCTCAAGATGCTGTTTCTGATCGTCCCCAACCGGCACATGGGTAGCGCGGTAGAGCAGAATGTCAGCAGCCATCAGGCTCGGATAGGCCAGCAGACCAAGCGAAGCATTTTCGCGGTCTTTACCGGCTTTATCTTTGAACTGCGTCATGCGGTTCATCCAGCCGATACGCGCAATACAATTGAACACCCAGGCAAGTTCCGCATGTTGTCTTACGCGGCTCTGGTTGAAGACAATGCTTTTCTTCGGATCAAGACCGGCAGCCAGATAGGCAGCGGTGATTTCACGCGTAGAATTTAAAAGTTCTGCGGGATCCGGCAAGATTGTCAGGGCATGCATATCCACGACGCAGTAAATGCAATCTTTTTCATCCTGCAAGGCGACCCAGCGCTTCAGGGCGCCAAGATAATTGCCGAGGTGAAGATTGCCTGTTGGTTGTGCGCCGGAGAAAATCCGTTCTTTAAAGGTGTTCATTTTACATCAATCCTAAAGCTGGTGGAGAGCCGTTCGAGCGCGATTATCGTGCTTTCATAGTTGATAACCGGAATGCTCTGGGGTTGCTTTTAAGGTCGGCATATGTGGTTTGGACGCATGCTGCCGATCTTTGGCGAAAAAATATCCGGAAGGCAGGCATGTAATCCTGTCTTCCGGATGCGGTATTACTGCCAGAGTGCTGAAGAGCAATCAAGCGGAAATATCTTTGTCCTGTGCTGCTGCTGCCGCTTTTTTGCGACCGCGCATATTGCCTTTCAAGGCTGAGAGGCTGGCACCGCCAATGGCAAAAACAGTAGCGAAATAAACAATCATACTACCGATCACGAGAAGGCTGAGCGTGGTTGCCTGAATGACAAATCCAGCTTGTCTGCTTAAGTAAAATTCCAGATAATCAGAGGCGAAATACAAAGCAGTTGCCATAATAGCGGCGGCGATAATCAGGCGCGGAATACGACGGATGAGGCCTGCATCATAATCCCAGTGTTTGCGCCAGATCAGCACAACGAACAGCAGCACGGCATTGACCCAACCCGCTGTAATTTCCGCCGTGGCAATACCGGAAGGGCCAAGGCGCGGGAATAAAAGCAGCGCCAGTGACACGTTCACCACCACCGAAATACCGGCGAAAACCATCGGTGTACGTGTGTCCTCACGGGCAAAGAAACCAGGAAGAAAAGCTTTGATCAGCACAAAGGCAGGCAGGCCAAGGCCATACACGGCAAGGATTTGCGATACGATGAGAGTGGATTCAGGGCCGAATTTTCCGCGTTCAAACAACAGGCGCACCAGCGGTTCCGAGAATACCAGTAAAGCCGCCGCCGCAGGCAGGGTCAGAAACAGCGTGAATTCGACTGAGCGGTTTTGCAGATTACCGGCTTCCTGCATATTGCCGCCACGTAAAGCGCGTGACAGTTCCGGCAGCAAAACAGTGGCAACAGCAATACCGACCACACCAAGCGGCAACTGATAGAACCGGTCAGCATAGACGAGGGAAGACACCGCACCGTCCGAGCTTGAAGCAATATTGGTATTAATCAGCAGATTGATCTGGGTGATACCGCCGGTAATTGCGGCAGGCAGTGCCAGCACCAGCAGGCGGCGCACATTGGGTGTTAGCTTGGGACGACGGAAACCGATTTTGATGCCGGCGCGACGCACTGCAAACCAGACGATCCCCAGTTGTACCACACCGGCGGCCATAACGCCCCACGACAAGGCATAGCCGATTTGCAGCGGATCATAATTCTGTATCCACGCAAGGATCAGCGCGCCGATCAGGATGAAGTTCAGGAATACCGGTGCAATGGCCGCTGCAAAATATTTATGCAGGCTGTTGAGCATGCCGCCCATCATCGCCGCCAGCGACATACAGGCGAGATAGGGAAACATGATCATTGCGAGACTGACCGTGTTCTCAAATTTCACCGGATCATCGGTGAAGCCCGGCGCAATCACCGTGCTGACCAGAAACGGCATGGAGAGTTCCATAGCGATGGTCAGGCCGAGCAGAATGGTGAACAGCACGCCGAAGACTTCTTCGGAAAAGCGTTTTGCGCCATCCATGCCGTTTTTTTCGATCTCTTTGGCAAAGAGCGGCACGAAAGCGGTATTAAACGCACCTTCGGCAAACAGACGGCGGAAAGTATTCGGAAAACGGAAAGCCGTGTTGAACGCATCTGCAACAGGGCCGGTACCGAGAAAAGCTGCCATCAGCATTTCGCGGGTAAAACCGAAAATTCTGCTCATCAGCGTGCCGGAAGCAACAGTTGCGAATTTTTTCAGCAGGCTCATGAACGGGTCTCTTCGAAATGGAACATCGGGTCAGAAAGAACGGCTTGGTGCTGAACTGCCTCAGAGAGCTGTTTCACGCGTTTTCTTCTGATCCGTGTTTTTGTTGTCTGACGCTCTGCTATCACTCCCGTTCTTTTCAAACAAGCTGAGGAGCCGTTTCTGAATATTTGTCTGTTTGGTTGTTGCAGTGACTTTTTGTCCGTCGAGACCGGTGACATAGAAAGTATCAATGACTTTTTCACCAAAAGTGGTGATGTGCGCCGAGGCAATATTCAAGGAAAGGTCGGAAATTGCACTGGTGATTTCCGACAACAGACCGGTACGGTCGAGCCCTTTGACCTCAATCACCGTAAATTTTTCCGACAATGTATTGTTGATATTCACACGTGGTGTCACCTGAAATGCACGGGCAGAGCGGCGTGATTTTGCCCGTCTGGCCAGCACTTCCGGCAAATGGGTTTTGCCGGTCAGCACATCTTCAATCAGCTGGCCGACGCGGGCGGCACGGCGCATTTCATCATCATTGGTATCAAATTCACGGCTGATCAGGATAGTATCCAGCGCCCGTCCATCGGTGGTGGTGAAGATTTGTGCATCAACAATATTGGCACCGGCCGCCGAACAGGCACCGGCAATAATCGAGAGCAGACGCGGGTGATCGGGTGACAGGATTGTCAGTTCGGTCACAGCTTCAAATTCATGCGGGCGAGCCAGAATATTGAGGATTTTTCCGGCTTCATCACTGGCGCGGATGAAATCGGCATGACGTTTTTGATCTTCCTGCGGCACGGTCAGCATGTAATTATCATAATGCAGGGACAGGACGGCTTTCTGCTTGTCTTCCGGCCAGTCGCTGAGCTGCTCCGCCAGCTGGCGGCGCGCCTGATTGCTGCGCTCGGTCTGGCTTACTTCAGAGAAGCCGCCGGTCAGAAGCAGCTCTGTTTCATGATAAAGTGTGCGCAGTAACTGGCCTTTCCAGCCATTCCAGACACCGGGGCCAACCGCTTTAATATCGCAGATTGTTACCAGCAGCAGTAGTTTCAGCCGCTCGGTGGTTTGCACAATAGCGGCAAAATCGGCAATGGTTTTGCGGTCATTGAGATCGCGCGACTGCGCAACTTTGCTCATGGTCAGGTGCTCTTGCACCAGCCACGCCACCAGTTCGGTTTCTGACGCGCTTAACCCGAAGCGCGGACATAATTTGCGGGCGATTTTAGCACCGGCGGTGGAGTGATCCTCCGGTCTGCCTTTGGCAATATCGTGCAGCAGCAATGTCACATAGAGCAAATGCCGGTCATTTTTCAGTGTGGGTAACAGGCTGTGGGCAAGCGGATGCTCATTCTTCAGCGTCTCATGTTCAATCTCGGACATGATGGCAATGCAGCGCAGTAAATGCTCATCAACCGTATAATGATGATACATATTGAATTGCATCATCGCGACGATCTTGCCGAAATCCGGAATGAAATGCCCCAGAACGCCGGATTCATTCATGCGGCGCAGGGTGCGTTCCGGTGAGCGCGGCGAAGCGACAATTTCCAGAAACAGCCGGTTGGCTTCTTTGTCATTGCGCACATCGCTTTTGATCAGTTTCAGCGAGCGGCTGACACGCTGAATGACATGCGGGTGATATTGCAGCCCGTGCTTGTCGGCGAGATAAAACAGCCGGATCAGATTAACCGGATCACGCTGAAACACTTCGTCATCGGCAATATTGATGCGGTTATGGTCGAGAATAAAATCTGTACTGCCGGCAATTTTGCGCTTTTTCCGCGTCAGCGTGGAATAAATCTGGCCGGTGCCCGGTGTTTCTTTAAACTGCTCTTCTTCCAGTGCGGCACTGATGATACGGGTCAGATCGCCGACATCCTTGGCCACCAGAAAATAATGCTTCATGAAGCGTTCAACGCCGGTCTGCCCCGGATGATCCGTATAGCCGAGGCGGGTGGCAATCTCGCGTTGAATGTCGAAGGACAGGCGCTCTTCCGCCTTGCCATAGAGAAAATGCATGTGGCAGCGCACTGCCCAGAGAAAATCATCCGCTTTGCTGAACAGTTTTGCTTCGCTGCGGGAGAAAACGCCGCGTTTGATCAACTCCTCTGTGGAATGGACACGGTAAATATATTTGGCAATCCAGAACAGGGTTTGCAGGTCGCGCTGTCCGCCCTTGCTTTCTTTCACATTCGGCTCGACCAGATAACGGGTAGAGCCCGCCTTTTTGTGACGGATATCGCGCTCAATCAGCTTGGCCTGCACAAACTCCGCACCGCTGTCAGCGACAATTTCCTGATCAAAGCGGGTGGTCAGCTCATTATACAGCTCCTGACTGCCGGTGAGAAAACGTGCTTCCAGTAGTGAGGTGCGGATGGTCATATCTTCGCGCGACAGGCGGATAGCATCATCAATATTGCGCGTGGAGTGCCCGACTTTCAGCCCCATATCCCAGAGCATATAGAGCATATATTCCACAACCTGCTCGCCCCACGGAGTTTGCTTATAGGGCAGCAGAAACAACAGATCGATATCAGACCCCGGTGCCAGTCCGCCACGGCCATAGCCGCCAACCGCGATGATAGCAAGATTTTCGGCCTTGGACGGGTTAATCGCCGGATAGATATGCTCAACAGTGAAATCATGGAGCGCAATAATCAGCTGATCCATAAGCCCGCTGAGACGGCGGGCGCAGAGTATGCCGCCGCCGTCTTCCAGCAGCATGTTTTCCGCACGGGCTTTGCCGTCTCTCCACGCGGACTTCAGGGTTTTCAAAACCTGATTGCGCGTTTGCTCCTTGGAACTTGCCGGTGTGGCGCGTGTCAGATCTTCCAGCAGGAGCTGTTTGTCGATGATGCGGTCGAGATGAAGATCAGAGTGACGCATGGTTCGAAATTCCGTCAAAGCAGTAATGTAGTCAGTCGCCAAAATTGAGCATGGTTTACAGATGAGCGCAACCGTAACCACCGATTATGCCGGAAACAAGAAAAGGCCGGAGCGTGCTCCGGCCTTTCGATTGCTCAGTTGTCTGAGGATCAGTTGCTTGCTGCATAGGCGGTGAAAGCCGCCATATTCACAATGTCGGAATCCTTGGCGCTCAGCGGTACAATCTGTACGGCTTTGTCCAGACCGGTCAGCAGCGGGCCGATCAGTGTGGCGCCGCCCAGTTCCTGCAACATATCGGCAGCAATGGAAGCTGCATGATAATCCGGCATTACCAGCACATTGGCAGGGCCTGTCAGGCGGGTGAAAGGATAAGCTTCCATCAGTTTGCCGTTAAGGGCAACTTCAGCACTCATTTCGCCGTCAAACTCAAAATCGACATGGCGTTTTTCGAGAATGCGAACAGCTTCCTGAATGTTTTCGGAGCGGGCACCGGACATATGGCCGAAGGTGGAATAAGCCAGCATGGCAACGCGCGGCACATAGCCCATGCGGCGTGCTACATTGGCGGCTTCCACAGCGATATCGGCCAGTTCTTCTGCTGTCGGCTGCTCATGCACTGCGGTATCCGCAATGAAAACCGTACGGCCACGGCACAATGCCAGTGATACACCGATCATACGATGACCCGGCTTTACATCAATCACGCGACGCACATCTTCGATGCTGGTCGCATAATTACGGGTGATACCTGTGACCATGCCGTCCGCATCGCCCATAGCTACCATGCAGGCAGCAAAATGGTTGCGGTCATTATTGATCATGCGCTGGCAATCGCGGAACAGATAGCCTTTACGCTGCAGCTTTTCGTAAAGATGATCAGCATATTCCGAAGTACGCTTGGACAGACGGGCATTGGTGATTTCAATGCCGAGTTTTCCAAGGTCAACGCCGGCCTGTTCAGCCGTTTCACGGATACGGTCTTCACGACCCAGCAGGATCGCCTTGCCGAGACCTTGACCTGCAAAAGAAACAGCAGCACGAATAACCTGCGGCTCTTCACCTTCCGCAAACAGCACACGTTTGGTGTGGCGGCGGATACGGTCATTAATGCCGGACATGGTCGAAGCAATCGGATCGCGGCGTGCAGCCAGCGAACGTGCATAGGCATCCAGATCTTCGATCGGCTTACCGGCCACACCGCTTTCCATAGCGGCTTTGGCTACAGCCACCGGAATAGTGGAGAGCAGACGCGGATCAAACGGCACCGGAATAATGTAGTTCGGGCCAAAACGCGGGCGGTTGCCCTGATAGGCGGCAGCCACATCATCCGGCACATCAGCGCGCGCCAGTTCTGCCAGTGCATTAGCCGCAGCAACCTTCATCGCATCATTGATGGTGGTGGCACGAACATCCAGTGCACCGCGGAAAATATACGGGAAGCCGAGAACATTGTTGACCTGATTCGGATAGTCCGAGCGACCGGTGGCAACAATTGCATCTGAGCGAATGGCGGCGACTTCTTCCGGTGTGATTTCCGGATCAGGATTAGCCATAGCAAAGATAATCGGATTATCTGCCATGGAGCGAACCATGTCGTCTGTCAGTGCGCCTTTAGCGGAAACACCGAAGAAAATATCTGCGCCTTCCATGGCTTCTGCCAGTGAGCGCTTGTCGGTTTTAACCGCATGGGCAGACTTCCACTGGTTCATGCCTTCGGTACGACCCTGCCAGACTACACCTTTGGTGTCGCAGAGAATGACATTCTCAGACGCAAAACCCATGGCTTTGACGAGTTCGATACAGGCAATACCTGCTGCACCGGCACCGTTACAAACCATTTTTGTGGTTTTCAGGTCGCGGCCCGTAAGATGCAGAGCATTGAGCATACCGGCAGCGGCAATGATTGCAGTCCCGTGCTGATCGTCGTGGAAGACAGGAATATTCATCAGCTCGCGCAGGCGGCTTTCGATGACGAAGCATTCCGGTGCTTTGATGTCTTCCAGATTAATGCCGCCGAAGCTAGGGCCGAGATAACGGACGGAATTGATGAATTCTTCAACATCAGTGGTGTCGACTTCCAGATCGATGGAATCCACATCGGCAAAGCGCTTGAACAGCACGGATTTGCCTTCCATCACCGGCTTGGAAGCGAGTGCGCCAAGATTGCCGAGACCCAGAATTGCAGTGCCGTTGGAGATCACCGCAACCATATTGCCCTTTGACGTATAGTCATAGGCTTTGGCAGGATCTTCCGCGATGGCTTTCACCGGTACAGCCACACCCGGAGAATAGGCCAGCGACAGATCGCGCTGTGTTGCCATTGGTTTGGTCGGGGTAATTTCCAGTTTGCCCGGACGTCCGCGAGAGTGAAAATCCAGCGCTTCCTGTTCAGTCAGGGACGGGCCCTTTCCTGTATGCGGCTTCTGGGCGGTCTTGTCGATGGTCATTGACCCCTCCGATCTTACTGCGGGGCGGTTACCGGCTTTTGCAAGCGTTAACCGTCATAATATGTTGAAGCATCCTTTCGGATGGTTGGGCAGTGTGTTTATTTCAAGTCGCTCTGTTTGGGTAGCGCAATATTTGAAAAGATTCCGATGTTTAAAGACAATATTCGTATAATCTCAGCATTCCGGTGAAAATCACGGGGATATAAGCATCTGGCTGCTTCACAGGGCTTTGCACAAGGTTCTAAACTGAGGCGTACGCGTAAAAGTGTGAAGCGGTTTTCGGAACAAGATACGCGGAAAACAAAATGGCAGAGCATTTCCTATTGGTTTAATCAAAACCGGAAATGCTCGTGCAGAATTTTGAAAAATTATTTCAGGAACGTGTGTATTCCCTATGACGCAGCATGAAACAGCCCCGACGACATCTGAACTCGCTGATGAGCCGCAGAGCACCTATGATGCAGGGCTGAATGCGCGTCCGACACCGATGATGGAACAATATATCGAGATCAAAGCTGCCTATCCGGACAGCCTGTTGTTTTATCGTATGGGCGATTTTTACGAGCTGTTTTTCAATGATGCGATTGAGGCATCAGAGGCTCTCGGGATCACGCTGACTAAGCGCGGTAAACATCTGGGAGAAGATATTCCGATGTGCGGTGTGCCGGTGCATACCGCTGATGATTATCTGCAGCGCCTGATCGGCAAAGGCTTTCGCGTGGCCGTCTGTGAACAGGTGGAAGATCCGGCGGAAGCGAAAAAGCGTGGCTCCAAATCGGTGGTTAAACGCGATGTGATCCGTCTCGTTACACCCGGCACGATTACAGAAGAAAAACTGCTTGATCCGGCACGCGCTAACTTCCTGATGATCCTCGGCCGTGTGCGTGGTGCGGAAGAGGGCAGGCTGGCACTGGCATGGATTGATATTTCCACCGGCCAGTTCCGTATGACGGAAACCGCACCGGAAAAACTCTATGCCGATATTATGCGCGTTGATCCGAGCGAGCTGATCGTGCCGGAAACCGCGTTTCATGATCCGCAAATCCGCCCGACACTGGATTTGCTCGGGCGCATTGTTATGCCGCAGCATCCGAGTCTGTTCGAAAGCTCTACCGCTGAAGAGCGTATCAAGCGTTACTATGGTGTAGCGACACTGGATGGTTTTGGCGAGTTCAACCGCACCGAGCTTTCCGCGATTTCCGGTGCCATTGCTTATCTTGAGAAAACCCAGATCGCGGAGCGCCCGCCGCTGATGCGTCCTGAGCGTGAGACGGATGGTTCGTCGCTGTTTATTGATCCGGCGACCCGCGCCAATCTGGAGCTGATGCGCACACTTTCCGGTAATCGTGAAGGCTCGCTGCTTAAAGCGGTTGACCGCACGGTCACCGGTGCCGGTGCGCGTTTGCTGGCCGAGCGACTGACAGCCCCGCTGACCGATCCGGAACAGATTGCTGCAAGGCAGGATTCCGTTGCATTTTTCTTAGGTGAGACATCGCTGGCACAGGGGCTGCGTGCCGCTTTGCGCGGTGTGCCGGATATGCCGCGTGCCTTGTCGCGTCTTGCCGTCGGGCGCGGCGGTCCGCGTGATCTTGGTGCATTGCATGCCGGTTTTCAGGCGGCACATCTGGTGCGCCAGCTTTTTCAGGGTAAAGATTTGCCAGCAGAACTGGCGCAGGCCTGCCGCGCTATTCTCGCTTTGCCGGAAGATTATGCACAATTGCTGGATCAGACTTTGGCGGAAGAACTGCCATTGCTGAAACGTGACGGTGGTTTTATCCGCACCGGCTATCATCCTGAGCTGGATGAAATGCGTAGTCTCCGTGATCAGTCGCGCCGCGTTATCGCCGGCCTTCAGGCCGATTATATGGAAGAGACAGGCGTTAAATCGCTCAAGATCAAGCATAATAATGTGCTTGGTTATTTCATCGAAGTGACTGCCAATAATGCCGGTGCACTGACAGACACGGATGAAGCCAAAGCACGGTTTATCCATCGTCAGACCATGGCCAGTGCCATGCGCTTTACCACCACGGAACTGGCGGAGCTTGAAACCAAAATCGCCAATGCCGCTGATCGTGCACTGTCGATTGAACTGGCGATTTTCGAAGAACTGATCCGTCACACAGTGGAAAATGCCGATGCTATCCGCGCCGGTGCGGCAGCTCTTGGCGTCATGGACGTGTCGGCAGCGCTGAGTGTGTTGGCGGATGAGCAGGGCTATTGCCGCCCGAAAGTCGATGATAGTCTGAATTTTGCCATTGATGGCGGCCGCCATCCGGTGGTTGAGCAGGCGCTCAAAAAACAGGCGGCTAATCCGTTTGTGGCCAATGATTGCGATCTCTCACCGGAGGGGGATCAGAAATTCGGTGCGATCTGGCTTTTGACCGGTCCGAATATGGGCGGTAAATCGACCTTCCTGCGCCAGAATGCGCTGATCGCCATTCTCGCTCAGATGGGATCCTATGTTCCGGCCACATCAGCGCATATCGGGATTGTTGATCGGCTGTTCAGCCGTGTCGGCGCATCGGATGATCTGGCGCGCGGTCGTTCCACATTTATGGTGGAAATGGTTGAAACCGCCGCTATTCTCAATCTCGCCGGTGAGCGCTCGCTGGTTATTCTCGATGAGATCGGCCGTGGCACCGCGACCTTTGACGGCCTGTCGATTGCCTGGGCGAGTGTGGAATATCTGCATGAGAAAAACCGCTGCCGCGCTCTGTTCGCTACGCATTTCCATGAAATGACCGCTTTGTCAGAGAAACTGGCACGGTTGGGTAATGTCACCATGCGGGTGAAAGAGTGGGAAGGCGATGTCGTGTTTCTGCATGAGGTGGCCAAAGGTGCTGCTGATCGCTCCTATGGTGTGCAAGTTGCCCGTCTTGCCGGTCTGCCGGATGCGGTGGTTGAGCGGGCGCGTGATGTGCTGCATCGCTTAGAAGAGGGGGAAACCTCCGGCAAAGCCGAGAAGATCATTGATGATCTGCCGCTTTTCGCTGTTGTCGCCAAACCGCGTGAGGTAGCAAAACCGATACAGGATAGTGCATTGCTGAATGCAGTACAGGACATCAATCCTGATGACTTGACGCCGCGTGAGGCACTGGAAGCCTTGTATCGCCTGAAACAATTATCGCTCTAAGCTCTGGCAGGAGGCGCATATGGCAGTTCTGAGGATCGTCGCTAATCTGGCAGGCTCTGATCTTCAGGCTGCACGGGTCTTTTACGAGGAACTGCTGGGGCTGGATGTGGTTATGGATCACGGTTGGATAGTCACGCTGGCTGCCGGAGCAACCGCAGAAAACAGGCCTGTTCAGCAGCTCAGTTTAGCGACAGAGGGCGGCGGCGGAACGGACGTGCCCCGTCTTTCCATTGAGGTCGATAATCTGGATGAAGTTTACCATCGCGCACAAGCGGCAGGATTTGAGATCACCTATCCCCTCACAGAAGAGCCGTGGGGCGTACAGCGTTTTTATGTTCGCGATCCGCTCGGATATGTCATAAATATCTTATCGCATCAGGCATAAAAAAAGACCGGTATTACCGGTCTTTTTTGTTTTTATCTGATCACACGAAACGGTCAGCTTCAGCGCCGTAATAATTGATGTAGCGGCTGGAAATGCGCTCGACCGGCAGAATAATCAGCACATCGGTTGTGCCGAATTGATGGTCAACCACGGCACCGTCACCAATCATTGCGCCAAGGCGCAAATAGCCTTTGATCAGTGGTGGCATGGAAAACAGCGCCACTTTCGGGTTGATCGCTTCCTGCGGAACAATATCCATTGAGCGGTAATGCTGCTCAAGCGCACGCACATCCCATTCCGCATCGGCACGGCAATTGTGCTGCAGGAAGGACAGTGGCACAGCATGCGCTTCCGGCACTGTGCCGTGGAAAGAGGCGCAGCCGAACATCACTTCAATCTTGTGCTGGCGGCAATAGGACCAGATGCCCTGCCACAGCAATTCAACGGTGCGTTTAGAGCGGTATTCCGGCTTTACGCAGGAGCGGCCGAGTTCCAGAAACTGCAAATGCGGCTTACGCGCGGTCAGTTTGTTGATTTCATATTCACCGGCTGAATAAAATGAGCGGCCTTCTGTGATCATATCACTGCGCATCAGGCGGTAAGTCCCGACGAGCTGAGCGGCTTCATCACCGGCAATTGAGGTGTCATAAACGACAAGATGATCGCAGATCGCGTCATAATGATCGCTGTCACGTTCTTCGAGCACTGTGTTTTGGGATTTCTGCGCGCCAAGCTCAGTGTAGAAAACATCATAGCGCAGTTTTTGGGCGATACGGATTGTTTCCGGGTTATCAGCAATCCGGACAATCAGACTGCCCATGCGGCCGAGTATCTGTCCGGTGAGTGAAGACAAGCCGGAATCAGCCAGAATTGCGCTTATTTCAAGCGTATCAGGAGGTGTCTGCTTCATTTGTGTATCATGCGCGGTTTCTGAAAAAATTCCAAGAGCCTGTTGCAAGATATATTCTCCGCCGGATTCAACTGTCTCTGGACTGCCCGCAACTGTTGTGTACGGAAACCCACTCTGAATGCGGGTAGCCTATATTCTGTCTGCGTCAGAGATGTGACACAGACGTGAATATAATGAAACATTAAATTAGATGGCACTGCGAATATATTGCAGCTCTTGCAGAATCTGGATTGTTTGCCCGCGATATGCTGACAAGATTTGGTTGGAGCGGGATTTTCCCCTCAACCGGCGGAGCGGGACTTCTTCCCCTCATCCCGCAGAGCGGGACTTCTTCCACTGCACGAGTTCATCAAGAATGATCAGTCCCGCACCGGTGCTGATATAGACATCGGCCATGTTAAACACAGCAAATGACCAGTTTGGCAGATGGAACAGAATATAATCCACGACGTAGCCGAGCAGGCTGCGGTCAATCAGATTACCCAACGCACCGCCGATAATCAACGCAAAGCCAATCCGGCTGATGATCCGCTCCGGTGCGGTTGTCCACCACAGATAGGAGACAAAGCCGATAACGGCGACAGTCATCGCTACCAGTCCGCCGTCATGCAGCCATGACAGCATCGAGAAGGCGATACCCTCATTATGAGTGCGGTACAGCGCCAGAAACGGTAGCAGATCAATCTGCTGATTATAGTCCATGCCACTCTCTACCAGAAACTTGATATACTGGTCTGAGGTGACTGCGAAAACGATAATCAGAACAGACCAGAGAATGGCACGTTGGGACATAGGGGCTTAAACTCCTGTAGCCGTGATTTTAGCGATCATCCAGAACCAGAGCGTCACGGCGGATTTCATAAAGCATGACGCCTGTGGCAATAGCAAGATTAAGCGAATCTGCACGGCCAATCTGAGGAATACGTGCCAAATGCGAACAAATTGCAGCGAGATCGTCCGGTAATCCCTGCTGTTCATTGCCCATCATCAGCATGACCGGCTGTTTGTTGTAAGGAATGGTGCGATAATCCACGGCACCTTTCAGATGTGTGCCGACCAGAACGCCCTTATAGGATTTGCGCCAATTGATGAATTCGTCATGGCGGGCACGGTAGAGCGGTACGGCAAAAACCGAACCCATGGTCGCGCGCACGGTTTCCAGTGAGTAAGGGTCGGTGCAATCGCCGATCAGGATAATGCCCTTGGCGCCAACCGCATCAGCGGTGCGAATGATCGTGCCGAGATTGCCGGGATCGCGCACACGGTCAAGAGCGATATAGATATCGTTGCCTTGCGGACGCAAATGCTCAAGCGTTTCAAAACGCTGGTCAAAGACACCGGCGACCATTTGCGGATTATCTTTACGGGTAATGGCCGCAATGACTTTTTCTGAAGCTTCGAGCACCAGACCGCCACCGGCTTTGGTGCGGGCAGCAACTTTCTCAACAAGAGGGTTGCCTTTACCGGCTTTGGAAAACACCAGAGTGCGAATGCGCCAGCCCTGATCAATCGCATCAATAACCAGTTTCAGACCTTCAGCCAAAAATACGCCCTGCTGGTCGCGATATTTCTTCATCGACAAAGCGCGCAGGTCTTTAACGATCGGATTGGTCAGGCTGGTGACTTCCTTAACGCTGCCGGTGCGTGGGGTATCTTTGCGGGAAAAATCATTATTGTGGGTCATGAATTGGCAATCCAGCGGGAGAACATGGAAGTGGAAAGCGCACGCTCGGCAGAGCGTTCACGCAGGATGAGTTCGCCGGATTCAATCACACCGCCGCGACCGGTGAAACGGTCACGCATCAGCTCATGAATGGCAAAGAAGGAAGCGCGGATTGAATAGGCAGTCAGCACCACGCTGAGAGCATCCGGCGAGAGAATGGCGCGGCACATATCAACCATCTGCGGCAGGTTATCAAACAACTGCCAGACTTCACCGTTCGGACCACGGCCATAGGCAGGCGGGTCGAGCAGGATGATATCATAAGTATTGCCGCGGCGTTCTTCGCGCGCCACAAATTTGGTTGCATCTTCACAAATCCAGCGGATCGGCTTGTCATCAAGACCGGCCAGTGCCTGATTTTCACGCGCCCAGTTGATCGCTTTTTTGGAGGCATCGACATGGGTGACTTCTGCACCTGCATGGGCGGCAATCAGCGAGGCAACGCCGGTATAACCGAACAGGTTCAAAACCCGTACAGAACGGTTAACTTGTTTTTTGCGGGCATCACGCACCTGTTGCGCCATGAAAGCCCAATGGGCTGCCTGCTCCGGAAACACGCCGACATGGCGGAATGAAGTAAAGCGACCGAAAAAGCGCACATCCTGCAGAGCCATCGGCCAGGTTTCACTTAAGTTTTCTTTCGGGAAATGCCAGCGCCCCATGCCTTCTTCATCGGTATTACCGGTGAAAACAGCATCTGCCTTGTCCCATTCGCTCTGCGGCCATGCCGGTTGCCAGATCGCCTGTGCCTCAGGGCGGATGATGCGGTAAGGGCCGTATTGTTCAAGCTTGAGGCTGTTGCCGCTATCGAGCAGGGCGTAATCTTCACTCGGACTGGTTTCCAGAATAACCGGCAGATTTTGTTGTGGCCGTTCACCGGTCAGCTTCAGGAGCGGGCGCTGGGCAACCGCAGGCTCGGCGCTCACTTTTTTCGGTGCAGTCGGAGCCGTAGTCTCAAAGCCTGCGGAATTCTGTTCGGTTTTAGCAAATTTAGGGCGCGGTTTTTTAAAGCTCTGCATCGGCGCAGCAGCTGCGGATTTACGATTGTCGCGCTGTGCTGCCAGTTTTCCTGCCGGTCTCGCTGAGGAACCATTGCGTGGTTTGGCTGCTTTTCCTTTTGGCGATTTCACCCTGTCTGCTCCGGAAACTGTTAAATTGAAGATATTATAGCATCAGATGGTGCAATATTTTCTGTTTCGTAGAGCATGGCAGCCTTTTGGGAAAGCTGAATTTAAACGGGAATGCTTTATAAATGTATCTTTGCCCTGAAAAACTGCATGCTATACGGCTTTTCAGGGCAAAAGAACGAACGGCATCAGCCTTGTTGTTTCAGGCTCTTTTCATAGACCATAATGCCAGCGGCAAGGTCTTCCATGGCGGCGCCAACGGATTTAAACAATGTAATATCCTGATCGCTGATGCGGCCTTTGACAGTTCCGCGCGCCAGATCAAACAGATCACCGAGAACATGCTCCGGCTGGATAATACCGTCACGCAGAGGCTGGGTAATATCGCCGCCCTCTTGCAGTGCACCGGCTTTGGTATCGACAAAAACGCGCGAGCGCAGCACTGCCTCATCATCACTTTCACGCATATCCGGAGTGAAAGCGCCAACCAGATCAATATGCGTGCCCGGGCGTAAATGTTTCCCGTGAATCAATGGCTTAGTAGCCAGCGTTCCAGCAGCGACGATGTCAGCCTGTTCAATGGCTGCAATATGATCTTCTGCAATATAGGCATTATAGCCTTCATCGCGCAGTTCTTTGATAGTGGCTTCCGCACGCTGCGGATTGCGCACGCAAAGCGCAATATCGGTAATCGGACGCACGGCACTATGGGCGCGGGCGAGATTGGTGGAGACCGCACCGGCTCCCATGATCACAAGGCGGGAAGCATCTTCACGGGCAAGATAGCGGGCTGCGAGCGCAGAAGCTGCAGCTGTGCGCCAGCGGGTCAGGCTCTGACCGTCGATCAGGGCTTTCGGTTCGCCGGTAATGCCGTCCAGCAATAAATACACTCCCATGACGGCAGGCTTATTGATCAGGCCGTTATCAGGGGAGACCGTGACAATTTTCACACCCATATAACCCTGTGACGGATCACTGAGTTTGTGAAAATCAGACCATGCAGGCATCAGAAGCAGCATGGACGGTGTGCCTTCAGGGCGCTCAACGGGATGATGGTGGCGCACCGGCTGGATCATGCCATTGCGGAAAGCGCTGTCCAGCGCATCGACCAGTTCAGGCCAGGTCATTAGTTTATCAACGGCAGCAGCAGAAATATTCAGCATATTTTATCAGACCTTTATGATGCCGCACATCGTCTCCTGCAATGCGCGGGCATTTGTTTTCTTGCAGCATAGTGGCTGATGTTTTCGGATGAAAATTGATGAGAATCCGGAGCGCACTGCAAATTACGCGAAGCGTAAACTGCCGCGCGCTTGGGAAACAAGCGCTGATCTGTATGAAGTTAATGAAAAAAACTGATCATATAAGTTTTGTCCGCATGAACTTTGCGGAGAATACCTCAGGACAGTGAGGATGCTGGTGGCAGGGCTTTTGCTTCGGCCTGCTTGGCGCGTGTTAACAGCGCATCGGCTTCCGCCTTGCGTTTACGTGCCAGTTTGCGGTGCCGTCCCTGCGTAGACCAGATCAGCAATCCGCCGATAATAATACCTGCCAGCAATGCGCCAAGTACCCAGAGGAACAGCGGTGCTGTATAGGTCAAAGCCGGATTGCCGGGATTGAACGGGTCAAGTGTAACGCTGACCGCACCGCGATTGGCGACTGACAACACAATCAGGATGACTGCAACCGGCAGTGCAATGAGAAGTGTCAGAAGGCGGTTGGTCATGTTTCAATCCGTATTTTGGCCGTGTTCCGGAACAGCACTTTGCGTAAAATATAGCCATACTATCAGGCATAATTATGCCTGATAGCTAAAGTGCTGATTGTAATGTCTGCATCAACAAAAAAGGCTTTGATGCAATTTTAAAGCTTGGAGCGCGGTGTGCCAGATTTGGTACACAAAACACGCTCTGATATTTTTAAATTATGCTCTAGCCGTTGCCGTTATTGAGACGGTCGCGCAGTTCTTTACCGGTTTTGAAAAATGGTACCCATTTTTCTTCAACATCCACCGATTCACCGGTGCGCGGGTTGCGTCCGTTACGGGCAGGGCGGTTTTTTACGGAAAATGCGCCGAAGCCGCGGAGCTCAACGCGGTTTCCTTCCGCCAGAGCCTCAGTAATTTCATCGAAAACTGCACCGACGATATTTTCCACGTCGCGCTGGAAAAGATGCGGATTGCGGCTGGCGATGATCTGCACGAGTTCAGATTTAATCACTGCGTTCGACCTCTCTGCAATATTAGCGCGGTGTCCGGCTGCTGAAACAGACCGGTGCGCTTCCGGTTTTGATATGCTGCACATCTGATCTGTAACCGTCTTGGTTTTCAGGGATGTGCTCTAGAAAGAAGTATTCTCAGAACCTTTATGCGAACTGTCTCTGACCAGTCAGAGACAGCTTATTATGAATAATATAGTTATACTATCAATGTTTTATAGCGTAACTAGCTGAAAAATACGCGCTATCCTTAACGGCAGCTGCATTTTGCGCGTATTATTGCGGTTTTTCTCCGTTACCACCGTGCCAAACTGAGAGCATGCCGTCAAGAAAGATACGCTGACTGATTTGCTCATCAAATAATGCACTACCCTGATCTGACAAGCCCATGTTCCGCAACAATAATTTCATCGCAGCAGATGAGAGGAGGTCATTGTAAGGTGAAGTTTCCGCTTTCCACTCGACAACCGGCAGATTTTTATCAATGCCTTTGGTGGCGAGCCATGCGATAGAGGTTTCCTGATCACCAAGTGCATCAATCAATTTATGCTGCAAAGCCTGACGTCCTGTATAGACCGAGCCGTTTGTCAGAGCCGGCAGTTTATCCGCGGTAATCATCGGACGGCGTTCTTTAACCAGACCGACAAACCAGTCATAGGTATCTTTGACCGTATTATCAATCATCGCCTTGGCTTCGTCGCTGGCAGGCGAGAAGAAATTCGGTTCGGCTTTTAGCGGGCTGGATTTGATAGTTTCAAATTTGACGCCGACTTTATCGAGTAATCCGCTGATATCCGGATATTGAAACAGCACGCCGATGGAACCGATCATTGAGGTCTTATGGGCAATCACATGATCGGAGGCGATGGCAATCATATAGCCTGCCGATGCAGCCAGAGTGCCGACCTGTGTGACCACGGGTTTTTCGTCCGCAATCCTGCGTACTGCATCATAAATCACTTCGCCGCCGGTTGTTGTGCCGCCCGGAGAACTGATATCAAGAATGACACCTTTGACCATTTCGCTCTCTGCGACATCTTTGAGACGTTTCAAAAGCTCTTCATTGTTATAGATGGTGCCTGTGATAGAAATTTTCGCGATATGTGGAATATTGCGGGAAGGCTTGCTGCCGTTGATGTAGAGGGCTGCGAAGAGTATCATTGCTGCAAGCAAGAGCAATGTAACAACGCGCCAGAATGTCAGCTTACGGCGGATTCGACGACGTTCGAGCACTGCATCGGCAGTATAAGTCATGAGCTGGGTCCGTTCTTGGGCTTATTAGAAGTTTTTATGTGTGGCACACACAGTGTTTGCTTTGAAGGCGAAATAATACCGGAAGAATATTTGATAAGTGGTATTATCAGATCTTGATGGTCTCTTTTCATGAAAAAGTGATCTGAGGAAGTCCTCCGGAGGGTTAAACTGCAAGGATTCAGCTTGTTTTGAACGCAGTCTCATCCCATTTATACCACATTAAAAAGCGATTTGAGCGCACTGTATTGAATAGTCGTACATTTCACTAAAGAATATTAATACCTTACGTGTAGGCAGCTGGCAAATTGCCGGTTTCAGGAGTTTTGGACTGTGTCAAACCATAAGATGGTTTTCGGAGCATCACAAAAAAGTACCGCTGTGTTTCATGCTGCAAAGAGACACAGTATACGCGTGCGCGTCTTAAAAACTGCTCTGCCGGTTGCTGCTCTTGCCGTTGCTGCTGTGTTTTCATGGTATACATTTTTGGCCGCACCGGCTTCCACAGTCAAAGTGGAGCTCGATCCGTCTGAAAGCGGCAAGCTGGTCATGACCGGCCCGCAGCTGAAAGGCTATACAAAAGATAAGCGTCCGTTTTCGATGGTTGCTGAGCGTGCGGTACAGGACGCCAAGCAAAGCGGTGTGGTCGCTCTGGAAGGAATCAAAGCACAATTACCTGTCGGTGATAAAGACAGTGCAGAGATTGATGCGGTTTCCGGTGTCTATGACAGTAATAACGGCCGCCTGCAGTTTGATGATGCTTTTACAGTCAAGACCACTGATGGCATGGAAGCCAAACTCGGCTCTGCCAGTGTGAATATGTCGAGCGGTGAAATGTCGACAGATAAGCCGGTCGACATCCGCACCGAGAATGCCCATATCCGCGCAAATAAAATGCGGATTGAGGAAAGCGGCAAGGTGATGGTGTTTGAAAGCGATGTTCACCTGACGATCGAACCGGTTGCAGAAACCGCAGCGGCTGTGAAAAAGGGTAGCTGAGCGGATATTTTCTGCAGTGGCGGAAGTCGTTGTAACGGCGTATTCTGTCACCCGGATATTGGGGCAGGCAGGCGCGGCACTTTGACTGATGTTAAACAGGATGTGATAGTCGGCAGCGTTTCAGCAATGGCGATTTACACCAATAAGTAATACCCCTGTTATAGGGTGCCCTGACAGATTCTCTGTGTTCCGTCAGGATATATGAACCGGCAATAAGAATATGTTCAAAAGTTTGTTGTGTTATTCTGAAACTTGCGATTTATAACAAGGGTGTTTTTCGAGGGAATGAAGATGATGCGGCAACAGGCATGCAGCGGGCTGAATACCGGCTCACAGAATACAGTTTTGAGCCAATTTGCGCTGCGCTCTGCAGGCGCAAAACCTCTTGCTGCCCTTTTCCTGACTGCTGTGCTGGCGCTGCCTCTGAGCATGACCGGTGCACAGGCGCAGCAAGGTGTGCCGCTTGACGGTCTGAAGCTTTCCGACAGCAAAGATCCGGTGTCTATTGATGCAGGCAAGATGGAAGTGCGCGACAAAGAAGGCATTATCATTCTGACCGGCAATGTTTCGGTCAAACAGGGTGATATTGTTCTGCGCGCCGGCCGTATGCAGGTTTACACAGCAAAGACAAAAGACAGTGGTGATAAAGCGAAGGGCGGCATCGGCGGCTTGAGCGGCTCCGGCCTCAATGCTGGTGGTATTGACAAGATCGTTGTTGACGAAAAAGTCTATCTGAAATCAGGCACACAGGTCGCGACCGGTGATGCGGGCACTTATGATGCCAAAGCACAGACAATTGTGCTGACCGGTAAAAAAGTGGTGCTGTCAGATGGCGATAATATTGCATCCGGTTGCAAGCTGACTGCCAATACGCAAAGCGGCAAAGCATTTCTTGAGAGCTGCAAAGGTCAGTCCGGCCGCGTGTCTATTATTTTGTCACCGAAAGATAATTAAAATTGAAGCCGGTCAGCAGACTTTATTCGATGAGGTTTGCTGATCTGCCCGCATAACTGACGAATTTCATTTTTGCTGTGTTGCGATTACTGCACCGGCGCTGAGTAACTGGTCTGGATCGCTATTGTCCTCTTCAAAAGCAAACACCGTTGAAGCTTCCGATAATAATGTCGCCGCAGATGACATTGCTGCAGGCTTGCAGATGCAGGCTGAAGGTGAAGAAGGACAGCGTCCGCCACAGGAATTGTCGCGCCTCAAAGGGACACTGGTTGCCCGTGGTATCAGCAAGAGCTATCGCGGCCGTCAGGTCGTTAACGGTGTATCCTTTGGCGTGCGTGCCGGCGAGGCTGTTGGTATTCTAGGGCCGAACGGTGCCGGTAAAACGACCTGCTTTTATATGGTCACCGGTCTGGTGCCTGTTGACAGCGGTACGATTGAGATCGACGGTTTTGATGTGACATCAATGCCGATGTATCGTCGTTCACGCTTGGGTATTGGTTATCTCCCACAGGAAGCTTCGATTTTCCGTGGCCTTTCCGTGGAAGACAATATCAAAGCTGTGCTGGAAGTGGTTGAGAAAGATCGCAAAAAACGTGCGATTGAACTCGATGCTCTTCTGGAAGAATTTCATATTACGCATTTGCGTAAAGCACAGGCAATATCATTATCCGGTGGTGAGCGCCGCCGTCTCGAAATCGCCCGTGCTTTGGCATCGCGCCCGAATTTCATGCTGTTGGACGAACCTTTTGCCGGTGTGGATCCGATTGCGGTTGCAGATATTCAGCAGCTTGTGCGCCATCTGACCAGCCGTGGTATCGGCGTGCTGATCACTGACCACAATGTGCGTGAAACACTGGGGCTGATTGATCGCGCCTATATTATTCATGCCGGTCAGGTGCTGACCCATGGTCGTCCGAAAGAAATCGTCGCCAATCCGGATGTGCGCAGATTGTATCTGGGTGACCAGTTTACGCTTTAAAGCTGAAGAATCATCTTATTTCAGGAGCCCCAAAAGCTTCCGAACTCTTTGCATTCTTTGCTTAATTTTAAAAACGGCTTGTTATTCGGCAAAATAACGAGCAGGCGCCTATATAAGTGCTGATTGTGGCAATCAAAGAGCCGAAGCCCTAATCTTTTATCTTCTGCCAAGTTTATTTTATTTTGTGCTGGTTGGCTTTGCGCAATGCGTTCGCTTGTGCTTAGATTGCTGTGTTCGAATATAGACAGCGAGGTACTGCCACATGAGTCTCCGCGTTTCGGGTAAACATATGGACATCGGTGATGCTTTCCGCATCAGAATTGAAGACCGTGTCCGTGATGCTGTTAGCAAATATTACGAAGGTGGCTATTCCGGTACAATTACAGTCGTTAAATCTGGCTCCCGCTTCAGTACAGATTGCACCTTGCACCTTGATACCGGTGCAACGCTTCAGTCTTCTGCGGAAGCGCAGGATCCGCAATTTTCCTTTGACGCAGCTGCTGAGAAGATGGATACGCGTCTGCGTCGCTATATGCGCCGCCTTAAGTCGCGTTCACTGGTACAGTCAGCGCGCAACAATCAGCAGAATATCGCCTATAGCGTGATGGAGCCTGCTCCGGACGAGGATGAGGATTTGCCGGAGGATTACGCACCGACAATCGTTGCGGAATCATCGGTATCGCTGCGCACGCTCAGTGTTGCATCGGCGGTTTTTGAGCTTGATCTGACAGAACATCCGGTTCTGGTCTTCCGCAATGCGGGCAGTGAAGAGGTTAATATCGTTTATCGTCGGCCGGATGGTAATATCGGCTGGATTGATCCGTCTAAAGCAGCGCAGGCTGTGCGCGCATAATCGTGCAAAGAATAAACCCCGCAATTGCAATTATGCGATTGCGGGGGGGGGGGGGGCTTTAAGCGAATTTCCGCAATTGTCCCTGCTTAGGTTACAGACAAAGGCGGATATTCGGATTCTGTATGATATTTATTTTAACTTATTGAAATATAATGATAAAATGTGATTTAATATATGTGTTGTGATTTTTATCGCTTTTACCGTTGTTAATCACGATATCTAGAGATAGGAATTCTTATCTGACTGGTGTACCCTGACAGGAATGCCGCAGCACAGGCATTATTGAGCGCGCGGTGTAACCTTTTTTTAATTTTTATTTTCGAATAAAATCAAACGGTTATTATTTTTGTGCGTGAAAAATGTGAGTAGAATCGCGAATTTGACTTGAGTATCTGTTGAATGGGCAGTAGATCACTGCACCTCCCGGTTACGGAGATGTTTACTCCGCATGAGAGAAGGAATGGAGAAAATGGATCTTAGCGATCTGATTCAGCCAGGGGCAATTATCCCTTCGCTGAAGGCAAGCTCCAAGAAGCAATTGTTGCAGATCTTGGCTGAGAAAGCTGCTGAACTCACAGGTCTTTCTGAGCGAGAAGTTTTTGAAACTGTGACTCAGCGTGAGCGTTTGGGGTCTACCGGTGTCGGTAACGGCATTGCTATTCCTCATGGCAAACTGCCGAATATCAGTAAAATTACCGGTGTCTTCGCCCGTCTTGAACAGCCGGTGGATTTTGAAGCACTGGATGATCAGCCGGTTGATCTGGTCTTTTTGCTGCTTGCACCGGAAAATGCAGGCGCAGATCATTTGAAGGCACTGTCCCGCATTGCGCGTTTGCTGCGCGATCCGGATATGGTGGCCAAATTGCGTGGCACGGTTGATGCGCAGGCGCTGCATTCATTTTTGATTGCGCCTCCGGCAACCAATGCAGCCTGAAAAGCTGAGCTTCACCGCTAAGGTGTCGTCGCTTTGATTTTAAAATGCCGTGCTTGCTTTTCGCAGCACGGCATTTTTCATTTTTGGAGTTCTGTATCAGTAATCATTTTTATAAAGGCTTTTGTTATTATGCTTGTTTTGAAAGCAATGATTTATGTCACCACCCCTCAGGGTGTGCTGGTTTTTGAAGAACCGGAATCTCCGCATATCGGATTGCAAGTGCCCGGCGGCACAATCGAGCAGGGCGAAGCCCCGTTTCTCGCTGCTAGAGCATTTCACAGTCAAGTTGAATCAACTTGACGTCGGGATAATGCGACAACTAAGGAATCTAGAGCGAGCACTGCGATTCCACATGAACGTAAACCGCTCTAGTCGCGAGCTTTTTGAAGAAACCGGCCTGAGCGCAAAGGATGGTTTGCAGTTTCTCGGCTTAATTGATTTCGCCCTGTCGGAGAAGGGGCAGCCTTATACAATGCGCCGCTATTATTATCATGCGCATTTTGAAGAGGTGTTGCCGGAAAGCTGGGAGCATTATGAAATGGATGCTTGTGATGGCAGTGACCCGATCCTGTTCCGGCTGTTCTGGTTGCCGCATGAGATCGCCCGGCAACGTCTGGCTTACGGCATGGCGGAACTGCTGCACCATGTGCCGGTTAGAGCGCCGTGTGCCGGAATTGGCACGCAAAGGTCGCTCTAACGCTTTAAAATTAGAGCATAATTTCACCTTACACTGATCCAAGTTTAAGAAATTATGCTCTAGATCGTCATAAAGCAAAACCCGCCTGTGTGGCACAGGCGGGTTGCAGAGATTGAAGCTCTGAGTGCATCATGGGATGCAAATTTAATGCAGCATGACCGTGTGGAGTTCATGTTCCTGTGCTCCGGCCAAGGCTGTGGCGCGCATATCAGAAAGCATAATCGGGGTGCCGCTGGCGCCGAAGAGTGCCCAGAGTTCCATGCCAGGTGCCATAGGCGGCAGAGCAGGGAAACGGCGGGAGAGGTCATCAGAGCGGACTTTGCGCAAATAAGCGATTTCACCTTCGCCAAGATGAGCAAATTCGAATTCTGTAAAAATGTGTCTGTCAGCAGTCATTTCAGGCCTCCTGTCTTGGCAGCTCAAAAGACGCTGCCTGTCGAGAGCATTTGTGATTGCAGCTGCAATCACGGGACTGATTATAAAGGAGAACCCTTTACAGTTCTTTTATAATCGTAAGAACGATCACTCTTTCACGTTTATACTAATACGTTTGACGAGGCGTTCTGGTTCCGGTCTGTCGAGATCAATCGACAATAATCCGTTTTTGAGTTCCGCATTGACCACACGCATGCCGTCAGCAAGCACAAAAACGCGCTGGAACTGGCGGGCGGCAATACCGCGGTGCAAAAACTCACGTTCAGACTCATCTGTCTGTCGTCCGCGGATAACCAGTTGATTGTCTTCGGTGGTCACTTCCAGGTCATCATCAGAGAAACCAGCGACTGCAAGTGTGATGCGCAGCTTTTCCGGAACCGGCTGTTCCTGATCCTGCGCAGGGCTGCGTAATCGTTCGATATTATACGGCGGATAGCCGTCACCGGATTTTGCAATCCGTTCCAGCGTCTTTTCCATCGTATCGAAACCCAGCAGCAGCGGGCTGGAAAAAGGTGTTAGTCTGGTCATTGTTCAGTCCTTGGATAAAAGCGACCGTTAAGAGGAAAACCCGTTCAGGCATTTTCTTAGTCTTTATATGGCTTGGGAAAAGCGCTACTTCAAGAGGATCCGATGATATGCACGCGATCTCTGCAGATTCGTGCTGAAAATATTTTAAACGCAATTCATAGTATGTCGAAGACGGCATATGGTTTTAAATGAAAGGGATGGCTGAATGGCCCGCAAAATCATTATTGATACAGATCCGGGACAGGATGATGCATTGGCAATCTTGCTGGCACTGGCCAGCCCTGAGCTGGATGTGTTGGGTATTGTGGCTGTTGCCGGTAATGTACCGCTGCCTCTCACGCAGAATAATGCATTGAAAATTGCGGAACTGGCCGGAAAGCCGGAGACAAAAGTCTTTGCCGGTGCCTGCAAACCGCTGGTGCGCCCGCTGGTGACCGCCGAGGAAGTGCATGGCCGTACCGGTCTTGATGGTCCTGATCTGCCGGAACCGGTAATGAAGCTGCAGGAGCAGCACGGTGTGGATTTCATCATTGAAACGCTGCTGCGTGAAAAAGCAGGCACTGTTACCCTTTGCGTGTTGGGGCCACTGACCAATATTGCACTGGCTCTCAACAAGGCGCCGGAAATTGCGACCCGTATTCAGGAAATCGTGCTGATGGGCGGCGGCTTCTTTGAGGGCGGCAATATTACACCGACTGCTGAATTCAACTTCTACGTCGATCCGGAAGCGGCCAAAGTTGTCTATGCTGCCGGTATTCCGATTGTGATGATGCCGCTGGATGTCACCCATAAGGCGCTGACAACTGCCAAACGTATCGAGGCTTTCCGTGCACTTGGCACCAAGGCCGGTGATGCCTGCGTGGCCATGCTGGAGTTTTTTGAGCGTTTTGACGAAGAAAAATACGGCACCGACGGCGGCCCGCTGCATGACCCGAATGTCATTGCCTATCTGCTGAAACCGGAACTTTATTCAGGCCGTCATTGCAATGTCGAGATTGAAACTGCTTCCGAGCTTTGCCTCGGTATGTCGGTCATCGATTGGTGGGGTGTTACCAAACGTCCGAAGAATGCAATTGTGATGCGTGATGTTGACCATGAAGGTTTCTTCACGCTGCTGACAGAGCGTATCGGAACGCTTTGAGTATCAAAGCCTATGAAAAAGGCCGGAGCTTGCTCCGGCCTTTTGCTTGTGGTCTGTTATAGTGCTTCGACTTCTGCAGCATAAGGAATGGATGGTTGTGCACCCGGCTTAAGGCAGGCCAACGATGCTGCTGTGGCTGCGCGCTGGCAGGCATCACGCAGGGACAAGCCGCTGTCGAGACCGGCTGCAAGATAACCGCAGAATGTATCACCGGCACCAACTGTATCGACCGGTTTGATCTTCAGCGCTGGCAGGCTGTAATGTTCATCCGGTGTGGCGACCATAATGCCCTGCGCACCAAGTGTTACAATCACTGTACGGCCGTAATGCTCAGCAAAATCGATCATTTTTGTCAGACGGTCATCACCGCTCAGCTCCAGATGCGTGCTGGCGAGATCAAATTCTGTTTCATTGGCAATGATAATATCAGCGCGTGGCAACAAAGCAGCCGCATCATCGCGCCAAGGGGCGGTATTGAGAATGCAGGTGGTGTCGCTGGTTTCCGACATGGCAATGGCTTTTTCCAGCGCCGGCAGCGGGATTTCCATTTGCAGCAGCAAATAGCCGCCATCGAGATCAGCGGCATGAACATCATCTTCCGTGACCAGACCATTGGCACCCGGAATGACAATAATGGTATTCTCGCCGCTGTCTTCAACGGTGATCAGTGCAATGCCGGTGGCATCGCCGCGGGTTGCCACGCGGGACAAATCCACACCGTCAGCACGTAGCAGGGCAACGGCCTGCGATGCAAAACTATCATCGCCGACAGCACCAACCATCCGTACAGCGGCACCGGCGCGTGCAGATGCCAGTGCCTGATTGGCACCTTTGCCGCCTGCCGCGGTGGAGAAATTGTGACCGGTCAGTGTTTCACCGGGTTCCGGCAGTTTAGGACTGCGGGCAATAAGGTCAAAATTAATCGAACCGATAATCGTAATCATGAAACATCCGGTGTTGAAACTGATCGTCAGCGACGGCTGCGGATCAGGGCGTTGGAAAAAGCTGTTGCAAAGCTCTCACGATCATCGGGTGGCAGAAAACGGCCGATATCCAGCGATCTGTCATCACTTTGCAATTGCATCTGGGTAATGCCGATATCATCTTTGCGGGTAATGTGGAACCGTGTGCGGAACGGATTAAACTGATACGCGCGAATATGTCCGGATGCGGAAACCTGCCGGATGAGCAATTGTTCACGGGAGACACTGATTTCTTCCCGCTGTCGTGCAGCATAATAATTAAGCCGGAAGGCCAGATAGATCAGCGCGATATCCAGACCGAACAAGCCTACAACGGGCCATGCGCCGATTTGCATGAAGACCATGCCGATACAAGCCCAGAGCAGAAGCAGGCTTAAAATCATAATCTGAAAACCGCGCGCACTCAGCGAGCGGTAGGGCAATAATGTGGCTTTAAAAAACTGTGCGCCATAGGCGTCCGGATCAGCACCGTCCGGATGGTAAGGTGCGTTCATGATGATATCTCTTAAGCCGCAGGTGGTTGATGGTGGTTGATAAAGTCCCTGCTGCGGCAAGCTTGCAGATAGGCTTATTGCTTATAGCTTACTATATAAATGCTATGCAGAACAACCAGAGCCAGATTCCCGTTAAACCTCAGCGCCGTGTCAGCGGTACGCTTTACACACCGGCAGAAATCCATGAGATTTTCCGGCGTTTTTCCGTGCAGCGTCCGGAGCCGAAAGGCGAGCTTGAGCATGTCAACACGTTCACTTTGCTGGTGGCGGTTATGCTTTCGGCGCAGGCGACCGATGCGGGCGTGAATAAAGCCACGCGTGCCTTGTTTGCCATTGCGGATACGCCGCAGAAAATGGTTGATCTGGGTGAAGAGACGGTTGGTGATTATATCCGTACCATTGGTCTGTGGCGCAATAAGGCAAAGAACGCGATTTTACTGTCACAGGCGCTGATTGATAATTTCGGCGGTGAGGTGCCGGGTAATCGTGATGCACTGGTGACCTTGCCGGGGGTGGGGCGCAAAACTGCGAATGTGGTACTCAATATGGCTTTCGGCCAGCCGACAATGGCGGTGGATACGCATATTCTGCGCATAGGTAACCGCATCGGACTGGCACCCTATAAAACACCGGATGAGATTGAAGCCAAACTGGTGAAGATCATTCCGGCAGAATTTATGATGCATGCCCATCACTGGCTGATCCTGCATGGCCGCTATGTTTGCAAAGCCCGCACACCGGATTGCATCAATTGTGTGATCGCGGATATTTGTAAATCGGCACAGAAAACCAACGCAATTCCTGCGCCCCTGGTGCGGATAGAGGATTAAACCTCCGCTGTGATCCGCAGTAATGCAGCCGTTGGCGCATCCAGTACTTTACGTTCACGGCTGATCAGCGCCGAGGCACCGGCCATAGAGGTTTGTGCCAATACCACCAACTGCGCCCCTTGTTGATACGCAGTTTCTGCAGCATCAGCGATCATCCGGTTATAGGTTGCGCTGTCACCGGAGCGGAAGATATCCCATGCTTTGTCAATCAGCCGGATATCCGGTGTGATCGGAGTATCAGCAAAGACCTGACGGAACAGATCGGTCGTTGGTTGCAAGGTGGTTGGTGCTGTACATAAAACAGTCACTGACAGGCCGCTTTCCAAAGCCTGTTCTGCCAAGGCACGGTCTGTCCGCAAGACCGGTTTATTGAAACTGCTTTGTGCTGCGTCTGCTATGGTGCCCAGTGTTGAACAGGTGACAAGCACAGCATCTGCATTCTCAAGCAGTTCGGTAATAATGCGCAATGTCTGGCTGCTTATGGTTTGTGTGATGTCGCCGTGCTTTTCAGCCTCCTCCAGTAAATTGGACTGCACAATATGATGCAATTGTCCGGCAGGGAGTACGAGACGGCTGGCTGCCTGCTCAAAAATACCGATATTACTGGCAGCAGTGTGCAGGCAGGCAATGCGCATAGATTTCCCGATCAGTGACTGTTGATAGCGCGCGGCTTCTGTCCGCTCAGCGCTTTATGCAGATGCACCATCATAGCGGCGGCAAAGAGCGGTGTCAGCAGATTGAGCAGCGGTATTGCCATAAAACCGGCAATCACCATACCACCGAGGAAAACCGTGATCCGGTTTTCTTCGCGGAAGGCTTTGGCACCATCCTCGCCGCGATAGCGCATGGCTGCAAATTCAAAAAACTCACGTCCCAGAAGATAGCCGTTGACGATGAAGAAGGCGATCAGGTTAACGCCCGGTATCAGCAGCATGGCCAAGGCCAGCAGGTTACCGAGAATAACGACGACCAGAAATTTAAGCGAATAGACAAGGGAGCGGCCGATCGGCATCGGGGTGCCGATGGGTTGGTTGCTGTAATCCTCACGCTCGATAATTTCGGCTACGTCATCGAGGAACAGACCGGCAATCAGAGCTGTGACCGGCGCGATCAGAAAAGCCAGTAGCAGAGCCAGCACAAAACCCGCAGCAATAGCGGCAAGCAGGCCGAGCCAGCTGGTCCAGTCCGGCATGGCTGGTAACAGGCTTTCAAACCACGGCCATGCCAGCCAGAAGAAAAACTGCCGTATCAGTGCCCAGAATGCGATCAGTGCCAAAAATGTCAGACCAAGGGACTTCCACAACACAGAGCGGAATTCCGGTGTCGGCAGGCGGTAGAGCGCATTCAGCGCGGCAGTCAGGATCATCTGGGCTCCGTCGGGTTTGTTTTCAGATAGATAGGGAGCCTGCTTAAGCGCAACAAGATGAAGTGAGGCGGATATCAGGCCGCTTTTTTGAAAAGGTAAATCTGTTTCGGCTCTGGCAAAAACCACATTCCGTGATTACAACTATTCTCGCAATGGATGTGAGGGCGTTCAGTTTTGCATCCGGCTGCGAAATTTCACGGGAGTAAAAGCCATTTCTGTCCCTAAATATGATGTGTTGTGTATCGGTAATGCGATTGTCGATATTCTGTCCCGCACCGAGGATAATTTTCTCGTCGATAACGGCATTATCAAAGGTGCCATGAACCTGATTGATGCGGAAAGGGCGGAACTGCTCTATAGCCGCAAAGGTCCTGCGATTGAGGCATCAGGCGGCAGCGCCGGTAATACGGCGGCAGGCATTGCCAGTCTGGGTGGTCGTTCTGCCTTCTTCGGCAAAGTGGCTGCAGATGAGCTTGGCAGAATTTACACGCATGATATTCGCGGGCAGGGGGTCGCTTTTGATACGCCGCCGCTGCTGGACAGCGCGCCAACGGCACGATGCATGATCTTTGTGACGCCCGATGGTGAGCGTTCGATGAACACCTATCTCGGTGCCTGTGTGGAACTGGGCATCGAAGATATTGAAAGCTCTAAAGTCAGTGCCGCTCAGGTTGTCTATTTCGAGGGCTATTTGTGGGATCCGCCTCGCGCCAAAGAAGCGATTTTGCTGGCTGCAAAAATTGCGCATGAGCATGGCCGCGAAGTGTCCATGACCCTTTCCGATCCGTTCTGTGTGGATCGTTATCGTGATGAATTTCTTGATCTGATGCGCAGCGGCACAGTTGATATTGTGTTTGCTAATGAGGCAGAGGTAAAATCGCTGTATCAGACCTCATCATTTGAAAGCGCGCTTGAAGCATTGCGTGGTGATTGCAAACTGGCTGCGGTTACCCGCTCCGAGCTTGGTTCAATCATTCTGCGTGGTGATGAGACTGTCGAGGTCAAGGCTATTGAGATTGATGCGCTGGTGGATACGACCGGTGCCGGTGATCTCTACGCAGCCGGGTTTCTCTTTGGCTATACCAATGGCTATACATTGGAAGAATGCGGTAATTTCGGCTCATTAGCGGCCGGTATTGTTATCCAGCAGATCGGCCCGCGTCCGATGCATAATCTGAAAGATCTTGCAGAACAGTTCGGTCTTATCAAAGCATTTCCAGCAAAAGCGGGAACCGGTTTTGCGTCTGATAATGCGTAAAAATAAATAGTTACAGCGGTTTCAACGGTTCAGCCTTAACTGGAGCCGCTGTAAAGCCTGAAAATGAAACGGGGGAGTTTTCGCTCCCCCTGTTTTATTCGTCACGCACAATACCGTCACGTTTAAGCTCTTCTTCGGTACGGCCGCGGCGTGCTTTATGGGCTGGCAACATCCAGCCATATTGCAGTGCACCCCCGCGTATCGAAAACGCAATTGCGGTACCGGCGATCACCGAGATCGTGGTCGGGACTTTGAGAGCTTCTAAAGCGACAAAGGTACCGGCACCGGCAAGAGCTGCGGAAATATAGATTTCGCGGCGCATCAAAACCGATGGTTGTCCGGACATAATATCGCGCATCACGCCGCCCAGCGTTGCTGTGAAAACACCGGCAACAATTGCAACCCAGGCATTAAAGCCAAGCTGTAAGGCTTTCTCTGCACCCATCACACTGAACATTGCCATACCGATCGCATCGAGCCAGAGCAGAATACGATAGCGTGATTCAACGCGGTGTGCGGTGAAATAGACCAGAATGGCGGCACAGGTACCAATCAGCAGATAGAGCGGCTCGCGCACCCAGTTGACCGGCGTATTGCCGAGCACCAGATCGCGTACCGTACCGCCGCCGACACCGGTCATATTGGCGAGAAAAATAAAACCGATAATATCAAGCCGGCAGCGTGAGGCAGCAAGCGCGCCGGTTGCGGCAAAGACAAAGACACCTGCATAGTCGAGAAAATCGATAAATGTCATTTTTGCCTTTCAGTGAGAGACGAGCACAGCAGTGCTGTGCTTTAGATTATTAAAATAGGCTATTCTGTATGCCGCAGACAATAAAAAGCGGACGCAGAGAAAGCTCTGCGCCCGTTTTTGTCTTTTCATTGAGCGACAAATATCATGCCGCAATGTCAGAATGTTATTATTCTTTAGGACCACCGCGTGAAACGCCGACCATGGCCGGACGCAGAACACGGTCACCGATTGCGTAGCCGGTCTGCATGACCTGTACGACTGTGTTGTTCGGTACTTCCACGTTTGGCACTTCAAAAATTGCCTGATGGAAATTCGGGTCGAACTTCTGGCCTTCAGGTGCAATTTGTGTCACGCCATGACGTTCCAGAGTGTTCAGCATTCCGCGTTCGGTCATTTCCACGCCTTCAGCCAATGCTTTCAGGCTTGGATCAGTTTCCAGAGCGTCAGTAGGGATAGCTTCCAGAGCGCGGCGCAGATTGTCTGATACCGAGAGCATATCGCGGGCAAAATTAGTGACCGCATAGTTTTTTGCGTCCTGCATTTCGCGAGCGGTGCGTTTGCGTAGATTTTCCATATCCGCAGCCAAGCGCAGCATCTGATCTTTCAGCGCATTGTTTGCAACCTGCAACTCAGCCAGCGGGCTGATTGCATCATCGTCCAGCGCTGCATCTTCTTCAGCTTCCGCAATTGCTTCGTCTTTGCGTGCTTTCAGAAAATCATCAGCGGCACGCTTCAGGGCATCACGGTCACGCGGGTTGTTAAGATCGCGCTGGCCAAGATCCGGGGTTTCGCCGTTTTTGTTTTCGTCAGCCATTATTCTCTTCCGTCTTGAATCATATTGTCTGGGATATCGAGGTTTGTGTGCTGAAAATCAAGACCGTCGCTCTGCGGCGCGGCAAATTAACAGGCAAATTTTAAATTTTAGCCCCGTAACAGGCGCGATACAAGGGAGGCGGTATAGTCTACCATCGGTACGATACGGGCATAATTGAGCCTTGTCGGGCCGATAACGCCGAGTGCGCCGATCACCCGTTGCTCGGAGTCGCGATAAGGCGCAACGACCAGAGACGAACCGGACAGAGAGAATAATTTATTCTCCGAACCAATGAAAATTCGCACGCCGGAGCCTGCCTCTGCCAGATCCAGCAGCTGGATCATGCCTTCTTTGGTTTCCAGATCGTCAAACAGCAGCCGCAACCGCTCCAGATCATCCTGTGCGGAGATGTTTTCCAGAAGATTGGAACGTCCGCGCACAATCAGACGGGTTTGCTGGTCGCTGGCCGCACCGCTCCACACTGCCAGCCCCTGTTCCACCAGATGCTGAGACAGGCTGTCGAGAGCCTGCCGGGTTTCTTCGCGCAGGGTTGCAATCTGTGCGCGGGCTTCGGCAAGCGTTTTGCCGTGAATATGCGCATTGAGAAAATTCGAGGCCTCAATCAACTGCGAAGAGGTGACACCTGCGGGCAGATCAATGACGCGGTTTTCCACATCGCCGCTTTGCGTGACCATCACCGCCAAGGCGCGGGTTGGTTCAAGGCGAACAAATTCAATATGTTTGAGCGCACCTTCGGCTTTGGTCGCCAGTACCAGACCGGCACCGCGTGACAGGCCGGAGAGGATCTGGCTGGCTTCAGTCAGGACATGCTCGACAGAATTATTGTGTCCTGCGGCACGCACCTGATGTTCGATACTGCTGCGTTCATCGGCAGGCAGGTCGCTGACTTCCATAAAGGCATCGACAAAAAACCGTAAACCTAACTGGGTCGGCATGCGTCCGGCAGAAATATGCGGCGAATAGACCAGCCCCAGATGTTCGAGATCGCTCATCACATTGCGGATGGTTGCCGGTGATAATGATAAAGGCAGCAAACGTGAAAGATGACGCGAACCGACCGGCTCACCGTCATTCAGATAGCTCTCAACAATGCGCTGGAAAATATCGCGCGACCGCTGATCCAGCACTTGTAAAGGGGCATGCAGATTATCGGCACGCTCTGATCTGATCATTCGTCAATTTGCTCCGTTGATATCCAATATATAGGCTATTGTCATGCGGGGGCAAAGGGCAGGATCGGTTGTTTGCGTGTTTAGTCGCCGATTTTCCTTTAAATTTCGCTGGTTCAGGCTTAGAAGCAAAACAAATGCCTTTCAAAGGCGTCATCAGATTACAATCAGGCTGCTGTCAGATTTTTGCGCAGCATTGTTTTAAAAGGAAAATCCATGCGTCCATCCAAACGCGCTCCGGACGAAATGCGTGCAATCTCTTTTGAACGAGGCATTTCCAAACATGCGGAAGGCTCTTGCCTCGTCAAATTCGGCGATACTCATGTGCTGTGCACCGCAAGCCTTGAAGAAAAGGTTCCGGGCTGGATGCGCAACAGCGGTAAGGGCTGGGTCACTGCGGAATATGGCATGTTGCCACGCTCGACCGGCGATCGTATGCGCCGTGAAGCAGCCTCGGGTAAACAGGGTGGCCGTACACAGGAAATTCAACGTCTGATCGGCCGTTCCCTTCGCGCCGTTGTTGATATGCAGGCACTGGGTGAATATCAGATCACTGTTGACTGCGATGTTATTCAGGCTGATGGCGGCACCCGTACTGCGGCCATTACCGGTGGCTGGGTTGCCCTGCACGATTGCCTGCGCTGGATGGAAGCCCGCCAGATGGTCAAAGTCGACAAGGTACTCAAAGACCATGTTGCTGCTATTTCCTGCGGTATTTATGAAGGCACACCGGTGATCGATCTGGATTATCCGGAAGATTCAACCGCGCAGACCGATGCGAATTTCGTGATGACCGGTCGCGGCGGTATTGTTGAAGTGCAGGGTACTGCTGAAGGCGAGCCATTCTCGGACGAAGAATTTGCGTCTCTGATGCTGCTGGCACGCAATGGTATCAAGCGTCTGGTTGATCTGCAGAAAATGGCTGTTTCTTAAAATCGGAATAGCTTGCCGGAATGTAAAATGAATTATCCAATTGTTTTATTGGATAATTCACCCGATCGTGAGCGGAAACTGATTTCGAACCTGTTATAAGGGGAGACAGTTTTCGTGTTCATGATTATTGAAAGGGCATTCATTATGCAGACCGGACAATTGAAACCAACACAGATACTTGAATCTGCGCTCTATGTGCGCGATATCGAAGAGGCTGTGCAGTTCTACCGCGATATTCTGGGGTTGGAGCTGGCTTTACCGCATAATCATCGCAATGCTTTTTTCCGCTGCGGTACAGGGATTTTGCTGGTTTTTGATGCAAAAGAAACCGTAAAACCGGCACCAGAAGGCGCGTTGCCGATCCCGACCCATGGTACGACCGGCGCAGGCCATATGTGCTTTGCTGCCAGCCGTGAGCAGATCGCGGAGTGGAAACAGCATTTTGCGAAGCATGGCATAGAGATTGAGCGTGAATTTGACTGGCCGAATGGCGCGCGCTCCCTTTACATCCGCGACCCTTCCGGTAATTCACTGGAATTCGCTGAACCCAAATTATGGAATAATGGATAAACTGATGAGAGAGCTGAACAAAGGCAAACTGGTTGTTGCAAGTCACAATGCAGGCAAGCTGAAAGAGTTTGCGGATCTGATCGGACCTTTCGGTTTTGATACCCAGTCTGCCGGTCAGCTTGGTCTGCCAGAGCCGGATGAAACCGGCACAACCTTTGAGCAAAATGCTTATATCAAAGCTTTTGCTGCGGCTGAAGCAACCGGTCTGCCTGCTCTTTCTGACGATTCCGGCATGATGGTGGATGCGCTGGGTGGTGAGCCTGGCGTTTACACTGCCAATTGGGCAGAGCTGCCGGATGGCAGCCGCGATTTCAATATGGCGATGGGCAAAGTTATTGATAAGCTTGCAGCCGCAGGTGCTTTGCAACCGGAACAGCGCAAGGGCCGCTTTGTTTCCGTGATCTGCCTGTGCTGGCCGGATGGTCATGCGGAATATTACCGCGGTGAAGTGGAAGGCCAGATTGTAACACCCCGCGGCAATGACGGCTTTGGTTTTGACCCGCTGTTCCTGCCGGATGGTTATGACAAAACATTTGGTGAAATGACTGCAACAGAAAAACATGGCTGGAAGCCGGGTGATGCACATGCCTTGTCGCATCGTGCCCGCGCATTCAAATTGTTTGCCGAAGCCAAATTCGCACCCGTGGATGTGAAATAATGCAGTCCTTGTCTGCTGCCGCCTCAGAGACCGCACGTCCGCTGCCTATTTTGCAGACAGACGGGGATCATGCTTTTGGCATTTATCTGCACTGGCCGTTTTGCATGGCAAAGTGCCCTTATTGCGATTTCAATTCGCATGTGCGGCATCAGCCGGTGGATCAGCCGCGTTTCGCACAGAGCTTTCTGCGCGAGATGGCGACTTTGCGTGAGCGCACCGGCCCGCGCACAGTGACCAGTATTTTTCTTGGCGGCGGCACACCGTCCCTGATGCAGCCGCAGACTGTCGGTGCTTTGCTGGACGGTATCGCCAAATACTGGTCTGTGGCGGATGATATTGAAGTGTCATTGGAAGCCAACCCGACCAGTGTGGAAGCCGACCGTTTTCGCGGTTACCGCGCTGCCGGTGTCAATCGCGTATCGCTCGGTGTGCAGGCGCTGAATGACCGTGACCTCAAGCGGCTTGGGCGGTTGCACTCCGTGGCTGAAGCGAAAGTGGCGATTGGTCTGGCACGTGAAATTTTCCCGCGCCTGTCTTTCGATCTGATCTATGCCCGCCCTGATCAGAGCATTGCGGACTGGAATGCGGAATTGCGCGAGGCTGTAGCGCTCGCTGCCGATCATTTGTCGCTCTATCAGCTGACAATTGAAGAGGGCACGCAGTTCTATAATCTCTGGAAGGCGGGTAAACTGACCACGCCTGATCCTGATCATGCGGCGGCGCTTTATGAAGAAACCCAGCGCGTGACAACTGAGCTGGGGCTGCCTGCCTATGAGATTTCCAACCATGCGGTGAAGGGACGGGAGTCCCAGCATAATCTGGTTTATTGGCGTTATGGCGAATATGTCGGCATTGGCCCCGGTGCCCATGGTCGTTTCCGCGAGAACGGTGCGCGCACTGTTACGATGACCGAGAAACATCCGGAAACCTGGGTCGATAAAGTTGAAACCTCCGGCCATGGTATTATCGAAGAAGAATATTTGACACCGGAGCAGGAAGGCGATGAGTTTCTGATGATGGGGCTGCGTCTGAAAGAGGGCGTTGATCTTAACCGCTATCAGAAGCTGACCGGCCATGGTCTGAAGCCGGAACGGCTTGCTCAGTTGCAGGAACAGAATTTTCTGGAATTGCTGGATGGCAGCTACCTGCGCGCTACGCCGGATGGTGCTTTGCTGCTCAATACGCTGGTCGCTGAACTGACTGCCTGAATTTTAGACAAGGAAACAACGTGGAAGACAATTTACAGGAAACGCGCAACTATGTGGTCGGGGAGCAGACTTTCCGCGCCCGTCCGGTTGAGCCTGCGCTTTATATTGTCGCCACGCCGATCGGCAATCTCGGTGACATTACCTTGCGGGCGCTGGAAGTGCTGGCATCAAGCGATGTGCTGGCTTGTGAAGATACCCGCGTTACCCGTGTTTTGCTTAACCGTTTTGCGATTTCCCGTCGCCCGATTGCCTATCATGAGCATAATGCAGCTGAGGCGGGGCCGAAAATTCTTGAAGCACTGGCATCCGGTAAAAGCGTGGCGCTGGTGTCCGATGCCGGTACGCCGCTGGTTTCTGATCCGGGCTATCGTCTGGTCGAAGAAGCCCGCAATGCCGGTTATAAAGTGGTGCCGGTGCCCGGTGCTTCTGCGGTAATGGCGGCTTTGATGGCCTCCGGTCTGCCGACCGACAGCTTCATGTTTTGCGGGTTTTTGCCATCTAAGCAGGGGCAGCGCCGCAACAAGCTTGAAACCTATAAGACCATTGATACGACGCTGATCTTTTTTGAATCGCCCAACCGTGCTTCGGATACTCTGCAGGATATGGCAGCCGTTTTCGGGGCGGATCGCCCTGCCGCTCTGTGCCGCGAGCTGACCAAAGCCTATGAGACTTTCTCAACTTCGACTTTGGGTGAATTGTGCGAGCAATATGACGGTGAAGACCGTATTCGCGGTGAGGTGGTTTTGCTGGTTGGTGCGCCGCTGCAAAATTCCGTGCCGGTGACCGAGCAGGATATTGATGCTTTGTTGCTCTCTCTTGCACAGGAATTACAGCCTTCCAAAGCTGCCGGTGAAGCCTCGCGCATGACCGGTAAACCAAAAGGTGAGCTGTATCAGCGTTTAATGACATTAAAGGCTCAAAAATAATGAAGATTTCCCATGAGAAAAAGCAGCAGGCATTTTCTCGCGGGATATGGGCGGAGCGGCTGGCTGCTTTTGCTCTGATGCTCAAAGGCTTTCGCATTGTCGAGCGGCGCTACAAGACCCGCTCCGGCGAGATTGATCTGATTGCCAGACGCGGCAGTCTGGTGCTGATTGTTGAGGTCAAAGCACGTACCTCTGTTGAAGCCGCAATGGAGGCGGTCAGCTCTATGAGTCTGTCGCGGATTGAAGCGGCTGCCGATCACTGGCTTGCCCGTCAGCCGGATTATCACAGGCTGTCTTTGCGCTTTGACCTGATTGCGGTGCTGCCACGCCGCTGGCCGGTGCATATTCCGGCAGCTGTCAGTTTCCGGAACTAAATTTCACGAAATTTGCAAAACGCGAAAAAGCGATGCGGTGCAACGCTCAAGCGCACAAGCCTGTTGCTTATAAGCGGTCGCAGAATGCGCGATACTTGGCACAATCTTTAACCACCCTTTGAAAGGTGCTGATTGTGACAGCTCACCCAACCAGATTAACGGCTTTTCCGGCTTTCTTCCGCGTGGACAGCGCGGCAGTGCTGATTGTCGGCGGTGGGGAAGAAGCGCTGAACAAAGCGCGCCTGATAGCTGAAACCACGGCGCAAATCCGCATTGTCGTGCCGGAGGGTGAGACGCCGGAGCCGGATCTGGTTCAGTTCGTGCTGGATGGTGGTTATCATTTGCGTACCGGTTCTCTGCAAGACAATGATTTCTCTCAGGTGAAACTGGCTTTTGTCGCGAGTGGTGATGCCGCACAGGACGCAAAAATCGCCGATCAGATAAAAGCAAGGCATGTTCCGGTTAATGTCGTCGACAGACCGCATTTGTGCGATTTTTTCACACCGGCACTGGTGGCTCATGCGCCCGTTGCAGTGGCAATCGGTACGGAAGGTGCAGGGCCGGTACTGGCGCAGAAACTGCGTCGCGAAATCGGTGCTGCTTTATCTCCGCAAACCGGAGTGCTGGCACAACTGGCGGCAGACTATCGCGAAAAGGTGGAAAGCACGCTGCCGAAAGGTGCAACGCGGCGCCAGTTCTGGGATGTGTTCTTCAATGGTGCAGTGGCACAAGCGGTTGAGCGCGGCGATCTGAACCTCGCGCGGGAACTTGCCGATCAGGCTCTGACTGAGGTGAACATACCTTCCGGTTATGTCTGGCTGGTCGGCGCAGGCCCCGGAGCAGAAGACCTGCTGACTTTGCGTGCGCAACGTGTGCTGATGCAGGCAGATGTGATCCTCTATGATGCGCTGGTGCCGGAGAGCGTGGTTGCCATGGGCAGACGCGATGCCGTGCGCATTCCGGTGGGAAAACGCAAAGGCTGCCACAGCAAAAGTCAGGATGAAATCAACCAGTTGCTTGTTGAGCTTGCTCAAGACGGGCAGCGCGTGGTGCGGCTCAAATCCGGTGATCCTCTGGTCTTTGGCCGTGCCGGTGAAGAAATGGCGGCGCTGCGTGCAGCCGGTGTCAGTTTCGAGATTGTGCCTGGCATTACCTCAGCCATTGCTGCCGCCGCTGATATGCAGTTGCCGTTGACATTGCGTGGTGTTGCATCCTCCCTGATTTTCACCACCGGTCACGATATGGCGGGAGACATCCTGCCGGATTGGGCGCGGCTAGCGCTCAGCGGCGCGACCATTGCCGTTTATATGGGTGCAAGCGTTGCCGCATCTGTGGCGCACCGCTTGCTCACTGCCGGTCTGCATGAGGATACGGCGGTCGCTGTGGTGGAAAATGCCGGACGCACTGAGCGCGTAATGCTGCACGGCCTCTTAAAAGATCTGGCTCAACTGGAAAATCATAATGAGCTGCAAGGACCGGTGATGGTGATCATCGGCGATGCGGTTGCCGGTGCCTCGCTTGAAGGTGCCCGCCCGTTTGCGCAGCAACTGATAAGCACACCGGAGCTGCATATCTTGCAGGCCGGTGAAAAGGAGAAAGCATAATGACAGTCAAAGTCCTGAGTGCCAATCGTCTGAGCGACGGTGTTTCGGTCTGGCTTGCTGCGGACGGCCATTGGGCCAGCTCCATTCGCGGTGCATTACTGGCGCGTCATCCCGAGGCGGTTGCCGCACTGGAAGCTGCCGGCAAGCAGGCCAGCCGTTTCGACGAAGTGGTGGATATCAATCTGATTGAGGTCGAGGAGCGTGGTGTTGAACTGTTTCCGGTTCGTCTGCGCGAGCGTATCCGCCTGTCCGGCCCCACAATCACCCCTGTGGTACGGCTGCATTCGGTAGCCGGTTGAGATTTCAGAGCATAATTCCTTAAACTTGAATCAGTTTAAGGAAAAATTATGCTCTAATTTTAAAGTGTTAGAGCGACCTTTGTGTGCCAAGTCTGGCACACGGCGCTCTAAATGTCGGGAGAGGGTTAAATGTACCGGTATGATGAGTTTGACCGCGAATTTGTTTTCGCCCGTGTGGAACAGTTTCGCGATCAGGTGGCGCGTCGTTTAAGTGGTGAGTTGAGTGAAGATCACTTCAAGCCGCTGCGTCTGATGAACGGTGTTTATCTGCAACTTCATGCCTATATGCTGCGTATTGCGATACCTTACGGCACTTTATCCTCCCGTCAGATGCGTAAGCTGGCGCATATTGCCCGTGTCTATGACCGTGGCTACGGGCATTTCACAACGCGGCAGAACTTGCAGTTCAACTGGCCGAAGCTCACCGATATTCCCGCCATTCTGGAAGAACTGGCCGAGGTGGAGATGCATGCCATCCAAACCTCCGGCAATTGCATCCGTAATGTGACCGCCGATCATTTCGCCGGTGCGGCACGGGATGAAGTCGCTGATCCGCGCCCCTATGCCGAGATTTTGCGGCAATGGTCATCACTGCATCCGGAATTTTCCTATCTGCCGCGCAAATTCAAAATTGCGGTAACAGGTGCAGAGGCAGATCGTGCAGCCATTCAGGTGCATGATATCGGGCTGCATCTGAAAGAGAATGAACAGGGACAGCGCGGCTTTGCGGTCTATATTGGCGGCGGGCAGGGGCGCACGCCGATGATCGCCAAGAAGGTGCGGGATTTTTTGCCGGAAGCGGATTTGCTAACCTATATTACTGCCATTGTGCGGGTCTATAATCTCCATGGTCGCCGTGACAATAAATATAAGGCCCGTATCAAAATCCTCGTCCATGAAACCGGACTGGAGGATTTACAGGCGCAGATTGAAGCCGAATGGCAGGTTATCAAAGACAGCGATCTGAAACTGCCGGAAACGGATATTGCGGCGATCAATACCTATTTTGCAGCGCCCCGATTGCCGGAGCAGGCAGAGGGGCACGGGCTTGTGGCTGCTACGCGTAAAAATGATGCGGCTTTTGCCTCATGGTTTTCCCGCAATGTGACACCGCATAAGCACCCTGATTATGGCGTGGTGACAATCTCGCTCAAAGCTATCGGTGAAATTCCGGGCGATGCATCGGCCGATCAGATGGATATTGTGGCCGATCTGGCTGAGCGCTTTTCGCAAAGTGAAATCCGCGTCAGCCATGAACAAAATCTGGTGCTGCCACATGTGGCGCTGGCCGATTTGCCACTGCTCCATGCGCAATTGCAGCAGGCCGGTCTTGCTACCGCTAATGCAGGGCTGATTACCGATATTATTGCCTGCCCTGGTCTGGACTATTGCGCGCTGGCCAATGCCCGTTCCATTCCTGTTGCACAGCGTATTTCTGAGCGTTTTGGTTCGCAGGAGCGGCAGGAAGAAATCGGTGATCTGAAGATCAAAATTTCCGGCTGCATCAATGCCTGCGGTCATCACCATGTCGGCCATATCGGTATTCTCGGCGTAGAGAAAAAAGGCGAGGAGCTGTACCAGATCACGCTCGGCGGTTCCGGCGATGAGCAGACATCCATCGGTGATATTACCGGCCGTGGTTTTTCTACTGAAGACGTGGTGGATGCCATTGAAACGGTGGTCAATACCTATCTGAATATTCGTAGTGCACCGCAGGAAAGCTTTCTCGAGACCTATCGTCGTTTGGGTGCGCAGCCGTTCAAGACTGCGCTCTACGGGGAGGCTGTGCATGCAGCCTGATCTTCTTGAGACCACAGCAGACAGAGCGCAACGTCTGAATTACCTTTACGGCGATGCAAGTGCCGACGCGATTATCGCCGTGGCCGTCAAAGAGTTTGGTGCAGGGCTGGCGGCGGTGTCATCTTTCGGTGCGGATTCCGCAATTCTGTTGCATCTGATTGCGCGGGTGCAGCCATCGCTGCCGGTTTTGTTTTTGCAGACCAATAAGCATTTTCCGGCAACATTGCGTTATCAGGCGCAATTGGTGCAGGAATTGGGACTAACGGATGTGCGCGATTTGCTTCCGGATGCGGGCGCTTTGAAAACTCATGATCCGCTCGGCGCTTTGTGCCTGACCGATAAAGACCGCTGCTGCGATCTACGTAAAGTCCAGCCACTCGCACAAGGAATTGCGCCTTTTGAGGCGTGGTTCACGGGACGCAAGCAGTTTCAGGCAGCAACGCGCAATGGTTTGCCTGCTTTCGAAGCGGTAGGAGAGCATATCCGGATTAATCCGCTGCGGGACTGGACTTCAGAGCATCTGGAAGCCTATCGCGCGTTCCATCATCTGCCGCCGCATCCGCTGGTCGAGCAGGGCTATCGCTCCATCGGCTGCATGCCATGCACACGGCCGGTTAGTGATGATGAAGATCAGCGGGCAGGTCGCTGGTCAGGTTCGGGCAAAACCGAATGCGGTATTCATCTGGGCGGTCTCGAACAGCATTTGCATAAGGATAAGATCAAGGGAGCAGATCTATGACGGAAGAAACAGTTGTATCGGCACTGTGGTCGCGTTCCGGCCTGATCGAGGATGTTTTTGTCAATCTTGAAAGTGTTGAGGAAATCATCGCCCATGAAGCGGTGATCATTCCGTTGCAGCTTTGGCCGCAGATCAGCCGTGAGCTTTTGCGCAGCCACAATATCCGGATCGGTGTACGGGTTGAGGCTGGTGAGGCGCTCGATACTTTGCTGGATGATCTGAAATTTATCGAAATTCTGGTGCTGGATTTTCCGGCTTTCAATGACGGGCGGTCTTTTTCCAAGGCCGCGCGGCTTCGCAGTCATTACGGATTTTCCGGTGAGATCAGGGCATCAGGTGCCGTCCATATTGATCAGATCGGCGCTATGTTGCGCGCTGGTTTTGATACTTTACAGATCAGTGACGCGCGGGCTTTACGCCGTCTTCTGGCTGGTGAATTGCATGATACCGGTCTGTATTATCAGCCTGTTGCCGGTGGTATTCATGGTGCAGAACAAGGACTGGCAGGCTATAGCTGGCGTCGCCGTCAGGGTTTTTAAATAGGGTGGTTTCCGTTTCTGCCTGAATGGTGGGAGATTGTGCCAAATCACGGTATCGGCATCGGGAAACAGGAATAAAGCTTGTTTTATGTGCCGAAAACATTATCTAACTCCTATCACCCCACGTCTGCGCTACTCAAAAGGCATTGTTGTGAGTTCTGATACGCTTCTCATTCATGTTACCGATCAAAAAGGCGAGCGCCATACGCTTGAGGCTCTCGAAGGCTTTCGCGTTATGGAGGTTATCCGTGACTGGGGGCTGAATATTAAAGCGGAATGCGGCGGTGCCTGTGCATGCGGCACCTGTCATGTCTATGTGACGCCGGAATGGGCGGGTAAGCTCTATGAGCCGCAGGATGAAGAGCTGGATCAGCTCGATCAGACATTCCATGTTGAGGATAATTCACGACTTTCCTGTCAAATTATCATGACGGAAGAACTCAACGGTCTGGAAGTTACTCTGGCTCCGGGCACAGAAGCTGACCGTGAAGCAGCCTGAATTGAAAGTGATGTCTTCGGGCTGATTTGAAGATGACTTTTCCATATTCCCCATGATAGACAGGACTTCAGAATAAGAGGTTTTATACCTCTTTGCATGCTTTTATGGATTAGGAAAAACTCGTGATACGGCATATTGTATTTTTCAGCGTCAAAGCAGATCAAGACGTGGAGGATGTGTGTCGCCGTTTGCGGGCTCTGGCGACAATTCCCCATTCGGAATGCTTTGAAGTTGTGGCCAACAGCAAGGTCGATCCGATGTGTGACCGGATTGATCTGGTGGTTTACGGCGAATTCCGCGATGAGGCTGCTCTGGCGGCTTTTAAAGCTCATCCGACCTATGATGCGACGACTCAGGAAGTGCGTCCGTTGCGCGAAATGCGCTATTCGGCTGATTTCACATCAACCATTGGCTGAAATAATCCCCTGAAAAGCAGTGGTAATGCTGATATTCGTGATGATCAACAGTTGAAGATTCACGTTAAAAGTGATTGTCTGACGTTGAATTGATGACACGTCAGACTGATATTGCTTTGTCGGTTGTGTTGTAAGCTGCTCAGAGCCTGAAATGAAACAGGCTGATACATAGGAAATGCATATGGACGATTATGAAAAATATGCCATGGGCATGATGATCGTTTTCGGCGCGCTGATTATTGGTGCCCTGATAACCGTAAATCTCGTGGTTTATGACAAGCCTGGCTTCTTGTTTGCACTGGGTGCTGCCGTTGTTGCCTGGTTTTCAGCATTCGCTGTTCTGCTGGACAAGCCGCGTGTTTACGGTGCTCTGATCGCTGTAGCGATTGGCTTGGTTGCCGCTTCGATCGGTGCCTATGTAACCTGATAATCTTTGTAGTCTATTGATGAAAACGCCGCCCATAAGGGCGGCGTTTTTGTTTTATGCCTCAGGTGTAAGGTGAGTAGCACTGACGGCGCGGGCCGTAATTCGGCTGGAATGTATTGTCCGATGCGCGGTAAGAGCGGTAGCGGTTGTAGCACCAGTTGATATGGCTGTTCCGTCCTGAACGGTAAACCGGAGCCGGACGGTAATGGCGTGGTGGTGCCGGACGATAATAGCGGAACTGCGGCTGATAATAAGGCCGGTAGTAAGGCCTGTAATATGGACGGTAGTGTGGTCTGTAATGCGGACGATTATAATGGCGGTTGTAATTCCGTCTTTCACGGTAATGACGACGCTCCGGATAATATTGTACATTCCGGCTCAGTCCCTGTCCGGATGATGTCATATCCTGCAACACAGCATTATGGGTTGCTGCCGAAGGCTGAGCCTGCGCAGCACTGCCAAAGGACAGGATGCTCATGGTCAGCGCTGTCAGCGCGGCAGTAAAATAAGAAAGCATTTTTCTCATTTTGTTTCTCCTCAGATCAAAGCGCAGTTCATAAGAAGCAATCCGGCTTTTATGACATGCATCTGTCAATATTACTCTTCATGAGATGAACGCTGCATGACTGCTTTTATTCCGGTGATACCCGTAAAAACGCAGTTTACTATGACTGAAAGGGCGGGAGAATTGCAGCGAATTTGTGCCGCACAGCTTCACACTTCGTAAATGCGGATAGCGAGTTGGTGAACAACTCGCATCATAAAAGATCAAATGCTTTGTTTGACATAAAGATATGTTTATGTCATCAAATTGACATTTGAATTTGAACGGCATTTTGAGTGACAGGCAGGTATCGGATGAGCACTTCTTTTGACAATCTTTTCGGACCGGTTGCAGACAGGCCGGATGGTTCCGAGGTGCTTGCTGCCCTGCAAAAAGCTGCACGGGAACGTATCCTCATTCTTGATGGCGCCATGGGGACACAAATTCAGGGACTTGGGTTTCATGAAGAGCATTTCCGTGGTGAGCGCTTTGCCGGTTGCGAATGTCATCTGCAGGGTAATAACGACCTTCTGACACTGACCCAGCCGCAAGCAATTGAAGAAATTCATTATGCCTATGCGATGGCAGGGGCAGATATTCTTGAGACCAATACATTCTCTTCCACTTCCATTGCACAGGCCGATTACAGCATGGAGGCTGCGGTCTATGAGCTGAACCGCGATGGTGCCCGTCTGGCACGCCGCGCAGCTTTGCGAGCGCAACAAAAAGATGGCCGTCGCCGTTTTGTTGCCGGTGCTTTGGGGCCGACAAACCGTACTGCTTCCCTGTCGCCGGATGTGAACAATCCGGGTTTCCGTGCCGTGACATTTGATGATCTGCGTATTGCCTATGCCGAGCAGATCAACGGTCTGGTTGATGGTGGTTCGGATATTATCCTGATTGAAACCATCTTTGATACGCTCAATGCCAAGGCTGCGGTCTTTGCCTGTGAGCAGGTATTCGCTGAAAAAGGCATCCGCTTGCCGCTGATGATTTCCGGCACCATTACCGATCTTTCCGGCCGTACATTGTCCGGCCAGACGCCCACAGCTTTCTGGTATTCGCTGCGCCATGCACGGCCTTTCACCATTGGTCTTAACTGTGCGCTCGGTGCCAATGCGATGCGTGCGCATCTGGCAGAGCTTTCAGGTGTGGCGGATACTTTTGTTTGCGCCTATCCGAATGCCGGTTTGCCGAATGAGTTCGGTCGCTATGATGAGACGCCGGAAGTAATGGCCGCGCAGATGGAGAGCTTTGCGCGTGAAGGGCTGGTCAATGTGGTGGGCGGTTGCTGCGGCTCCACGCCGGAACATATTACCGCGATTGCCGAAGCTACCGGTAAATATGAGCCGCGCAAACCGGTGAAACTGGCACCATTGATGCGTTTGAGTGGTCTTGAGCCGTTTACGCTGACTAAGGATATTCCGTTTGTGAATGTCGGCGAGCGTACCAATGTCACCGGTTCTGCCAGGTTTAAAAAACTGATTACCGCCGGTGATTACACGACGGCGCTCGATGTTGCCCGTGATCAGGTGAATAATGGTGCGCAGATCATCGATATCAATATGGATGAGGGCCTGATCGACAGTCAGAAGGTGATGGTTGATTATCTCTATCTGGTTGCTGCCGAGCCGGATATTGCCCGTGTGCCGGTGATGATTGACAGTTCCAAATGGGATGTGATCGAAGCCGGTCTGAAATGCGTGCAGGGCAAACCGCTGGTCAATTCCATCTCGCTGAAAGAAGGTGAGGAAGCCTTTATTCATCATGCCAAACTGGTGCGTGCCTATGGTGCTGCTGTGGTGGTGATGGCCTTTGATGAAACCGGTCAGGCGGATACCAAACAGCGCAAAGTCGAGATTTGTACACGCGCCTATAAAATCCTCACCGAAGAAGTCGGCTTCCCGCCGGAAGATATCATCTTTGATCCGAATGTGTTTGCCGTGGCGACAGGGATCGAAGAGCATAATAATTACGGCAATGATTTCATTGAAGCGACCAAGGAAATCATTGAGACTCTGCCGCATGTACATATTTCCGGCGGTGTTTCTAACCTGTCTTTCTCGTTCCGTGGTAATGAGCCGGTGCGCGAAGCGATGCATGCGGTGTTTCTTTATCATGCTATTCAGGTCGGCATGGATATGGGGATCGTCAATGCCGGTCAGCTGGCAGTTTACGAATCCATTGATCCGGAATTGCGAGAAGCCTGCGAAGATGTGGTGTTGAACCGTCGTGAGGATGCAACTGAACGCCTGCTGGAAATTGCGGAGCGTTTTCGCGGGACTGCCGGCAAGGAAGCCAAAGAGAAAGATTTAAGCTGGCGTGAGTGGAGCGTTGAGAAGCGGATTGAACATGCGCTGGTCAACGGTATTACCGAATATATTGAGGCCGATACGGAAGAGGCCCGTCAGAGTGCCGAGCGTCCGCTGCATGTGATTGAAGGTCCGCTGATGGCCGGTATGAATGTGGTGGGTGATCTGTTCGGCTCGGGGAAAATGTTTCTGCCACAGGTGGTGAAATCCGCCCGTGTGATGAAACAGGCCGTGGCAGTTTTGCTGCCCTATATGGAAGAAGAAAAGGCGCAGAATGGCGGTGAGGAGCGCCAGAGTGCCGGAAAAATCCTGATGGCGACGGTGAAGGGCGACGTGCATGATATCGGCAAGAATATTGTCGGTGTTGTGCTGGCTTGTAACAATTATGAAATCATCGATCTCGGCGTGATGGTGCCTGCGGCCAAGATATTGCAGGTGGCAAAAGACGAGAAGGTGGACATTATTGGTCTGTCCGGTCTTATCACACCGTCGCTGGATGAAATGGTGCATGTGGCCGCCGAGATGGAGCGCGAAGGCTTTGACCTGCCATTGCTGATTGGCGGCGCTACGACCAGCCGTGTGCATACGGCGGTGAAAATTCATCCGAAATATCAGCGTGGCCAGACCGTCTATGTGCTGGATGCCAGCCGCGCCGTTGGTGTTGTGTCACAGCTGCTATCGCCGGAGCAGAAAGACGGCTATGTTGCCGATATTCGCACGGAATACGCCAAGGTAACCGCTGCCCATGAGCGGAGCGAGGCGGAGAAAAAACGCCTGCCACTGGCACGTGCCCGTGAGAATGGCGAAAAACTTGATTGGGAAAATTATACCCCGCCGAAGCCGTCCTTCCTCGGCACCAAGGTCTTTGAAACCTATAATTTGCAAGAACTGGCACGTTATATTGACTGGACACCTTTCTTCCAGACATGGGAGCTAAAAGGCAGGTTCCCAGCCATTCTCGATGATGAGAAACAGGGGCCTGCCGCGCGTCAACTTTATGAAGATGCGCAGGCTATGCTGAAGAAGATCATCGACGAGAAATGGTTTGCACCGCGTGCGGTCATCGGCTTCTGGCCGGCCAATGTGGTGGGTGATGATATTCATCTCTATAAGGATGAAGCCCGTCTCGAGCATACGGATACATTCTACACGTTGCGCCAGCAATTATCGAAGCGCGACGGTCGTCCGAATGTAGCACTGTCGGATTTTGTGGCCCCAAAGGATAGTGGCAAGGCCGATTATATCGGCGGTTTCGTGGTCACTGCCGGTATTGAGGAAGTGGCGATTGCCGAGCGCTTTGAACGTGCCAATGATGATTATTCCTCCATTCTGGTTAAAGCACTGGCTGACCGTTTTGCAGAAGCCTTTGCCGAGGCAATGCATGAGCGGGTGCGCAAAGAGTTTTGGGGCTATGGCGCAGATGAGACTTTCACGCCGGATCAGCTGGTGGGCGAGCCTTATGCGGGTATCCGTCCGGCACCGGGCTATCCGGCACAGCCTGACCATACGGAAAAGACCACGCTGTTCCGCCTGCTGGATGCCACGGCAACCACAGGTGTGGAACTGACGGAAAGCTATGCGATGTGGCCCGGTTCATCGGTTTCCGGTCTCTATCTCTCGCATCCCGACAGCTATTATTTCGGCGTGGCGAAAGTCGAGCGCGATCAGGTGGAGGATTATGCAGCGCGTAAGACTATGCCGGTTGCAGAGGTGGAGCGTTGGCTTGGACCAATTCTCAATTACATCCCGCAAGCTTAGAGCATTTCACAGTCAAGTTGGATCAATTTGACGTTGGGATAATGCGACAAACTAAAAAATCTAGAGCGAGCGTTATGATCCAATATGAACGTAAGCCGCTCTAGAGAGGTTTCCCAAAAGGGTGAAGCGGTTTTGGTGTGTGATCTTATAAAAAATATCTGGCTCGCAATTTGTTGCGTATTTTTACAAAACTTGTTCATGTGCCGTTCAGATTAATTGCGCGATATTCAAAACGCGCAATCAACGGATTGCACCAGATTCACCGGCATAGATATTGTTGAGTTGTTTCAACAGGATGCCGATGTCTGCAGCTTAAAAGGTCACTCATTATGAAACGCTTTATTATCGCAATTGCTGCTCTTGGTATGATCGCTCCGGTAGCAGCTCAGGCTGCTCCTGCGGCCCATAAAACTGCTGCTGTGCAGACCCAGGCACCAGCTGCCCATAAAGTTGCTGCCCACAAAACTGTGAAAGCTAAGTCAACCGGCATGCACAAGTCTTCCAAGCACGCTGTGAAAAAAGCTGCTCCGAAGCACGTTAAAAAATAATCTGAGCTGCGCTCATGCCGGAGTTCCCGTCCGGCACTGGCACAGTCTGAGATATAAGGCATAAATACCGGTAAGGTATTTATGCCTTTTTCATTTGATGAACGTGTTCACATAAGCTGCAATGGCAAGGCTGGATGTCAGCCCCGGACTTTCAATGCCGAACAGATTGACCAGTCCCGCTATACCGTGTTCGTCACTGCCGGAAATATAAAAATCTGCTGCGGTTTCACCACTGCCACTTAATTTCGGGCGGATGCCGCTATAGGTGGCCTGCAAGGCGCCATCCGGTAAATCCGGCCAATAGTTACGGATCGCAGCGTAGAAACTGTCACCACGTTGCGGATCAACGGAATAATCGAGGTTGGCGGGAGATATCACTTTGCCGAGCCATTCGACATCAGGGCCGAAGCGCATCTGCCCGTTGAGATCGAGGGTCAAGTGCACGCCCAAGCCACCATCTTCCGGTACCGGATAAATCAGATGTGAGAACGGGGTTTTACCGGAAGCTGAGAAATAATTGCCTTTGGCAAGATGCTGTGCCGGTATGTGCTGTGGTGCCAGTCCGTTGATTGTGGAGGCAATCGCCTGCGCGCCGATACCGGCGGCATTGATGAAGCGTTCGGCTCGCAGAGTGAATTCTTCGCCGCTCTCACGGTCGCGGGTAGTAATAGTAAATCCGTCTGCATGCTGCTCAACACGCAGAATTTCAGTGTTGAAAGCAACCGCCGCACCATGATTTTCCGCATCGCCTTGCAGGCTCAGCATCAGGGTGTGACTGTCGATAATGCCGGTAGAGGGGGAGAATAAAGCGGCAGTGCAGCGAATAGCTGGTTCCAGTGCCTGTGCTTCTTCTGCGCTCAGTCGTTGCAAATCATGCACACCGCAGGCTGTTGCACGCGCCACAATTTTGTCCAGTGCGGCATGTTGCGCTTCAGAGGTCGCAACAATCAGTTTGCCGCAGCGTTTATGCGGAATGCCCTGTGCCGCGGCATAGGCATAAAGGCGCTCTTTGCCTTCAACACAGAAGCGGGCTTTCAGACTGTCCGGTTCATAATAGATGCCTGCATGGATGACTTCGGAATTTCGCGACGATGTATGTGTGCCAATCATATGCTCGGCTTCAAGCACCAGAGTTTCAAAACCGCGCATTGCCATTTCGCGCGCGATTGCCAGCCCGACCACACCGGCTCCGGCAACCACACAAGCTGTCTTTTCCATTCCCGCTCCACCCTCTGATTTTTATCGGCGGAGGATATGCTGATGAAGGGATGCAGCGCAAGATCAAAGCGTCCTCAGGCAAGCTCTCAGAACCATCCTGAAATCAATTGCGGAACGGCATTCCACGCAGACAACGCCTTGCGCAATGAAAATCACATTCGCAGGCAAACTTCACCATATCATCCTTTCTCACTTATGCAGTCTTTCGGCATGATGATGGGCATGTTTTATCGCCGGAACAGCGTTTCTCTGAGTGGAATGAAGTGCCGGACAAAATATGGAATTGAGTATGAGCCTTGCACTGCATGTGGCGGATCTTGTACCGCTAACCTCTGACCATCAGAGCAACCCGCATTTCGGCCGGTCTGTTGCACCGCTGACCCATCTGCAACGGCTGGAAGCAGAAGCCATCCATATTTTTCGGGAGGTGGCGGCCAGTTTTGCAAAGCCGGTCATGCTTTATTCTGTCGGCAAAGATTCAAGTGTGATGCTGCATCTGGCGCGCAAGGCCTTCTATCCGGCACCGCCGCCTTTTCCGTTTCTGCATGTCGATACGACATGGAAGTTCAAGGAGATGATCGCTTTCCGCGATGCGCAGGCCAAAGCCTATAAGCTGGATCTGCGGGTGCATATTAATAGCCAAGGCGTTGAGGCTGGTATCAATCCGTTCATTCACGGATCAAATGTGCATACGGATGTGATGAAGACGCAAGCCTTGAAACAGGCATTGGATAAATACGGCTTTGATGCTGCCTTTGGCGGGGCGCGGCGCGATGAGGAGAAATCCCGCGCCAAGGAACGGGTGTTTTCCTTCCGCAATGCGACCCATAGCTGGGATCCGAAAAATCAACGTCCTGAAATGTGGAATATCTACAATACACGTATTCAGACAGGCGAGTCGATCCGCGTCTTTCCGCTGTCCAATTGGACGGAAGCTGATATCTGGCATTACATCCATCAGGAAAATATCCCGATTGTACCGCTGTATTTTGCGGCACCTCGTCCGGTGGTTGAGCGCGATAATATGCTCATTCTCGCCGATGATGAGCGACTGCAATTACGCGCGGGTGAAAAGATTGAAACCCGTATGGTGCGGTTCAGAACGCTGGGCTGTTATCCGCTGACGGCAGCGATTGAATCGCAGGCGTAAACACTGCCGCAAATTCTCGAAGAAATGCTGCTGACGCGCACCTCGGAACGGCAGGGGCGACTGATTGATCGCGATGAAGCCGGTTCCATGGAGAAGAAAAAACGGGAAGGATATTTCTGATGACGGAGACACTGACCCGCGAGCAGCCGGATACAATAATTGCGGATTATCTGGAGGCGCAGGAGCATAAATCGCATTTGCGTTTTCTCACCTGCGGCTCTGTCGATGACGGAAAATCCACGCTGATCGGACGGCTGCTCTATGATGCCAAAACCCTGTTTGAAGATCAGATATCGCAACTGCATCAGGATAGCCGTAATCATGGCACAGCAGGCGAAGATATTGATTTTGCACTGCTGGTTGACGGGCTGGAAGCCGAGCGTGAGCAGGGGATTACCATTGATGTGGCCTATCGCTTTTTCGCAACACCGAAGCGGCGCTTTATCGTGGCGGATACGCCGGGGCATCTGCAATATACCCGCAATATGGTAACGGGAGCCTCCACTGCAGACCTTGCCATTGTGCTGGTCGATGCCCGCAAAGGGCTGCTGGAACAGACGCGCCGCCATAGTTTTATCGCTTCACTATTAGGCATTCGCCACATCGTGCTGGCAGTGAATAAGATTGATCTGATTGGCTATGATGAGGCGGTATTTAATCAGATTGTGCAGGATTATCAGGCCTTTGCGCGGGAGCTTGGTTTCACTACTATTCAGGCTCTTCCGGTATCGGCACGCTTTGGCGATAATATTCGCTCATCTTCAGAGAAGATGCCCTGGTATCAGGGGCCAGCACTCTTGGAGTGGTTGGAGACTGTGGCGACAGACAGCGCGGATGCTGCGGAACCGGATTTCCGCTTTCCTGTGCAATATGTCAGCCGCCCGCACGCGGATTTTCGTGGCTTCGCAGGCACGATTGCATCGGGGAGGATTAGCGTCGGCGATGAAATTACGGTGGCTCGTTCTGGTGTAAGCTCTGCGATCCGCTATATTGTAACCGCAGACGGCGAACTGGAAACGGCACAGGCCGGACAAGCGGTGACGCTGGTACTGGAAGATGAGCGCGATATTTCCCGCGGCGATATGCTGGCGCATCCGCAATCGCGACCGCAGGTGAGCGATCGTCTGGCAGCCAAATTGGTGTGGTTCACACAGGAGCCGTTACGGGCAGGGCGGCAATATTGGCTGCGTAGTCAGACAGATCAGGTCAGCGTGACCGTGAATACGCTTAATTACCGGATTGATATTGAAAATACGCAAAAGCAATTCGCGCAGGAACCGGCTGACCAGTTGCAGATGAATGAAATTGGGCAGGTAGCGTTTCAGCTTTCCGCGCCGCTGGCCTTTGATCCTTACGGGCAAAACCGTGCCACCGGTTCTTTCATTCTGATTGATCGCCTGACCAATGCAACCGTTGCAGCCGGCTTGATTGATCATTCACTGCGCAAAGCTTCGCATATTCATGTGCAGGCAGCAAAAGTCACACCGGCAGAGCGGGCTGAGCAGAAATATCAAAAACCGGCGCTGCTATGGTTCACCGGCCTGTCTGGTTCCGGTAAGTCGGTCTTGGCCACAGTGCTGGAGCAACGTCTGCATCTGGCGGCGAAACATACATTCATTCTCGATGGCGATAATCTGCGTCATGGCCTCAACAGTGATCTGGGTTTCTCCGCAGAGGAACGCAGTGAGAATATCCGGCGCGTGGCTGAAACATCGCGTTTGATGCTGGATGCGGGATTGATCGTGTTGGTGTCGGTAATTGCACCGCTGGCACAGGATCGCGCTTTGGGGCGTCATCTTGCCGGTGATCATGATTTCATTGAAGTCTTTGTCGATACGCCGCTGGAGGTCTGCGAAGCCAGAGATGTGAAAGGACTGTATGCGAAAGCCCGCGCCGGTGAAATTCGCGATTTTACCGGTATTGATGCACCCTATGAGCGACCGGTAGCACCGGAACTGCATTTGCGGGGGGCGACGGCGAGTGTGGATGATTTGGCCGATCAGATAGAGCATTATCTCAATCAGCGTGGTTTGATTTATAGTCTGGTCGATGAAGGCTGGTCGATTTAGAGCGCAGCCCGAAAAGTGTGAAGCGGTTTTCGGATTAAGATGCGCGTAAAACAAACAGATAGAGCGGTTCCAATGCTTCAGACTTATCTGGAACCGCTCTAACTCCCAGATATCCATGTTCCTTCGATGGGGGAAATGGTATATGTCGCCCTGAACGGGTGTGAGGAATATCGGAATGACAACGGAAAAGACATCACTCGCCACGGATGCTCTGATGGCAGTGATGCAGCAGGCAGCACTGGATGCCGGCCATGCGATTATGCGGTTTTACGAGACGGGTTGTGAGATCAGTCTGAAGCCGGATGCATCTCCTGTCAGTGAGGCAGACCATGTGGCAGAAGCGATTATTCTGAAACAGTTGCGTGCCTTCCTGCCGGAAGTTTCCGTGGTTGCAGAAGAGGAGATGGCAGCCGGTGACGGCCCCGTTGAAATCCGCGAGCGTTTTTTCCTTGTCGATCCTCTGGACGGTACCAAAGAATTTGTGCTGCGCAATGGTGACTTCACCGTCAATATTGCTTTGATTGAAAATGGTGTGCCGGTCAGTGGCGTGGTTTATGCGCCGGTCAGCGGCAGGCTGTACTGCGGATCACCGGCCGGTGCATGGCAATATGATGTGCAGCCGGATCTGTTGGCGGCCGAAACCCGCTTGTCCGTGCGTGAATGCGGTGAGCAAAAAACAGCTGTGGCCAGCCGCTCGCATAATACACCGGAAACGGATGCCTATCTGCGTGAGCAGGCCATTGTTTCTTGCGTGAGTGTTGGTTCTTCCCTGAAATTCTGTCTGGTTGCTTCAGGGCAGGCGGATGTCTATCCACGCTTCAGCCGGACAATGGAGTGGGATACAGCGGCCGGTGATGCGGTACTGCGCGCCGCAGGCGGTAAGACCCTGACACTGGATAATCAGCCGCTGATTTATGGCAAAAGGAACCAGCAGCCTGAAAGCGATTATGCCAATCCGTTTTTTATCGCCTATGGTGGAACAGAACCGGCCTGAGCCGGTTTATGGTTACAGGCGACCGCAGCTACGCATTTGTGCCGCATAACGCTGGGAGATGTTGGTGGCTTTGCGTGCAGCGCGCTGCACCATCGCATTGCCGCGCCAGCTGCCTTTGGCGTAGCCGCCATGGCCGGAATAATAAGCCAGATACAGATTATACGGATCGTTCAGTGAGATGCCGTTACTGACATTGCTCTGTTTGTGATACCAGCCGACAAAATGAATAGCATCGCCGAAATTGGTACGGCTTGCACCATGACGTCCGGTTTCACGCATATAGCGCGCCCATGTGCCGTCAAGCGCCTGAGAATAGCCATAGGCCGAGGACTGACGCTTCCACGGGATGAAGCCAAGCAGCTTTGTACGTGGCGGTCGGGCATAAGGCTGGAAGCTTGATTCTGTGTAAATCGTCGCCATCATGATCGGGATCGGCACGCCGAAGTCACGTTCTGCCTTTTTTGCATCCTTATGCCAGTTATTGACCCAGCCATCACGCTGATCAAAAATCGCACAGGCATTGTTGACGGATTTTGGCGCGGAGGCACAGCCAGCCAGAAAAACAGCAAAAATAAGAAGGAATTTTTTCATTTACGCAATCTTTCAGGCCGGTACTTTATAGACGAAACACTCATCTCGTTTTGCAACGAAAAAACGCTACAGAACGACAAGTGATAATGCTGAAAAGCATAGCGTGAAGAATTTTGACAAAATGTGGTGCAAACGGGTTTTGAGCGGCTAAGTTTGCTGGCGTAGTTAATCGCCGGTTAATATGTGAAGCCGGATTTATAAACAAAAATAACGTGAGATGAAAAATCATCCACGTTCAAAATATTGAATTTTAAAGAGAATTTAAAGACCATCACTTGTGGTGTGATGGTCGGAGCGAGAGGATTCGAACCTCCGACCCCCTGATCCCAAATCAGGTGCGCTACCAGGCTGCGCTACGCTCCGTTGACCGTGAGGCGGCTTATAGCGCTGCATTTTGCTCTCTGCAAGCGAATTATGCAAAAAAATCAAAACAACTGTTCATTATTGATTTTAAAGCTCTTTTTGCCGGTTAAATGCCGGTTTCAGAAGTAGGGTTTCAGGCGGAAAAACACAGTCATTTAATACAGTTTTCATGTAATGATCTTGATTATGAATTTATAAATAAATCAATATAATCAATTATTTAATATCTAAATTTTCAGATTAAAATCTATTGGATTTCTCCGGTTTTTACAAAATATCACTTGGCAAAAAGAATTTTTCGATCTTATGCTCGGTTCATAACTGCAAATATGATTTTGAGTGAATTTCAACCGTTCGGAGTGCCATCCGTTCAGGTCATGCATGTGCTTTGATTCTTTTCAGGAGCAAATAATGCAATCGACTGCGATCAATATGAAGCAATTGCTTTCCTGTTTTACAGATGAGTCTGTCACTGACGATTCAGTTTTTCTCTCTCCGCAAGGTTTTCGCGAATATGATGCACGGTGGTGGTATGGTTTCTCCGGATCGGATCGTGCGCAGGAGATTAATCTTGCCGGTATCACGGCTGTCGGGGCAGCGCTGGCGCATCTGATGCGGCAACGTGGTGTCGATCCGGCGATTATTGTCGGGCATGATCTGCGCAGTTATTCTTTTGAAGTCAAAACTGCACTGGTTAAAGGGCTGGTTTCCGGCGGCGCGCATGTCTGCGATATTGGTCTTGCCCTGTCGCCTATGGCCTATTACGCGCAATTTGCATTGAATATTCAATCTGTTGCGATGGTCACTGCGTCCCATAATGAGAATGGCTGGACGGGTGTGAAAATGGGTTGCGAACGCCCTTATACTTTCGGGGCTGAGGATATGGCGGAACTGAAAGCCATCGTGCTGGGACAACAGGCCGTATCTGCCACAGGTGGGCACTATAGTTTCATCACTAATGTTGAGAAGCTCTATGCGTCGGCTTTAACAAAAGGGCGATTTTTAAAGCGACGGCTGAAAATTGTGGTGGTTTGCGGCAATGGAACAGCGGGATTATTCGCGCCTCAGATTTTGCGCCGGATTGGTTGTGAGGTTATCGAGGTCGATTGCACGCCGAACTGGAATTTTCCAAAATATAATCCCGATCCGGAAGCGGCTCCGATGCAAAACGCGATGGCTGAAGCCGTGCAGGTCTTTGGCGCAGATTTGGCATTCGGGTTTGACGGCGATGGTGACCGCTGTGGTGTGGCAGATCATGAGGGCAACATTATCTATGCTGACCGCATCGGACTGCTGTTAGCACGGGAGTTTTCACACCAGCATCGTGATGCGCATTTTATTGCCGATGTGAAATCCAGTGGCCTGTTTCACACAGATCCGGTTTTGCAAGCCAATAATGCAACCGTGGACTATTGGAAAACGGGCCATTCTTATATCAAGCGGCGGATGGGAGAGACCCGTGCTCTGGCAGGGTTTGAGAAGTCGGGGCATGTGTTTTTGAATCAGCCGTTGGGGTTGGGTTATGATGACGGTCTGGCCACTGCGATTGCGGTTTGTGAAATGCTGGCAGCGCATCCGGATCAGACACTGGCATCTTTAAACCGACAATTGCCGCAAAGCTTTGCAACGCCGACACTGAATATTCCCTGCTGCGATCATGAGAAATACGGGATTATCGGCCGGATACAGAGCTATTTTTCTGAGCTGGCCAGTACCGGCGGAGTGTTTGCAGGTCAAAGCATCCGTGAGCTTCTTACCATTAATGGTGTGCGGGTTACGGTTGATGACGGCACGTGGGGGCTGATCCGTGCATCTTCAAACAAGCCCGATTTAGTGGTGGTGGCAGAAAGTCCGGTCTCACTTGAGCGGCGCAACGCCATGCTCCAAGCAGTCAATGATGTTTTGGCACGGTTTGAGGCAGGACAACTTCCTGATTTTGAAGGGGCTTTAAGCGGGGGCGGTAGCTATGGCATTTGATCTGGAAAACCGGAAACTCAATGCATCGCGCGGCACAGATTTGCCTTTGTTGAGTTTTGTTATGTGTGGTGGCAGCGGTTCACGTTTATGGCCGCTGTCACGCATGGATAAGCCAAAGCAATTCCACCGGTTGTCGGGTGGAGACAGCTTGTTATCAGCGACTTTAAAACGCCTGCAATCTGCGCCTGATTTGAACAGCAGAATTACAGTGATCGGCGCACAAAACCATCAGATGCAGATTGCAAAAACGATCTCTGCCCGTTCTGACAGCAGCATGATCTTGGAGCCGGTGGCGCGGAATACGGCTGCGGTTGCGGCTCTGGCCACTCTGTCAGCCTTGGCGGATTATGATGATGCACTGATCTTATTATGTCCGGCCGATCATGATATTTCGACTACGGCACAATTCTGCCAGAGCGTGGTGCAGGGCATCCCTGCTGCCAATAGCGGGGCAATCGTAACATTCGGGCTTTTGCCCGAACGTCCGGAAACCGGTTACGGGTATATCGAAGCGGGAGAACCGGAGTGTAACGGCTATAAAATCACCCGTTTCGTCGAAAAACCGGATCATGAAACGGCTTTAGCCTTTATCCGGCAAGGGAATTTTTTCTGGAACGCCGGTATCTTTCTGTTTCGGGCGCGTATCATGCGGGAGATATTTCTGCAATTTGCACCGGATATCTGGCACCATACAGAGCGAGCTTTACAGCATGCTATTTGTTCGGCGGAGGCAGTCACTCTGCCAGAGGACCTGTATCAATCGGTGCCTGCGATTTCGTTTGACCATGCGATTATGGAAAAAGCTGACAGGCGAGTGTTGATACCGGCTTCATTTATCTGGAGTGATCTGGGGTCGTGGCAATCTCTGTGCAAGCTTGAGCAACAGCACGATAATCAGGATGATTGCGGTAATGTTCTGATCGGTGATGTTATCGCGCATGATTGCAGTAATAGCTATATCCGCAGCGAAGCAGGGCTGCTTACTATTTCCGGTTTGAAGGATATGGCTGTCATTGCTTTGAAAGACGCAACATTCATTGCACCGCTTACACAAAGCCATCAGGTGCAGGCGATTGTCAAAGAGCTGATACAGCGCAAGCGTGCAGAATTATACTATGAGCAACCGGTCTATGTGCCGGATATCCATCGTCAGCATATCAAAGACTGGTTGTTTGAAAAGGCGCTGCCCTATTGGGCGATCAAGGGCACAGATCACCGGCATGGCGGTTTTTATGAGAGCCTTTCATTGCAGGGACTGCCGGTCGCAGGGCCGCGCCGGACACGAACGATGGCACGGCAAATCTATGCTTTCGCTAAAGGTCAGCTTGCCGGATGGTCAGGCACATCGGCTGATTTGGTTTCACATGGTCTACTCTTCATGCAGGAGAAAGGACGCAACAGGAGCGGCGGTTGGGCGCAATCTTTCACTGCGGATGGTACGATTGTGGAGGCTCGGGAGAATTTTTACGATCAGACATGCATGTTGCTGGCGCTCAGCTATGCACATCAGGCGGGGCATAATCAGGCTTTACAGCTTGGACAGGAAACATTCGCATTTCTGGATAGCAAACTTGCACATATTGCAGGCGGTTTTTACGAAAACCGCAATGATCGTGATCGCCCGCAGGCCTTGCTGACAAGTAATGCGCATATGCATTATCTGGAAGCCTGCCTTGCATGGCATGAGGTGACCGGAGATGGTGTTTATTTGAGCCGTGCCGATGAGATTGTTGAACTGTGTAAGGACTATTTCTTCGACCGTGATTTTTGGTGTCTGAAAGAATTTTTCCACCGTGGTTGGCGGGATATGTCCGGTGTACGCGGTGAGCATACGGAACCCGGCCATTATTTCGAATGGGCTGCTTTACTGAGTGACTATGCCAACCGCACTGATTGTGATGAAACCCGCCGGATGGCGCACCGGCTCTATAGCTGCGCACTGTCAACGGGTATCAACCGGACAACCGGTCTGACCTATAATGTTGTTTCGCGTGAGGGCAGGCCGGTTGATCGCGGCAGCCGCAGTTGGCAGCAATGTGAGGCAATTAAAGCGGCGATCATGCTTGATGGCTATAATGAGCAGGATCTGAAGCCGGAAATTGAGGCGAGGATTGCCACTTTATTTCGCTGGCATCTTCATCCGGCACCAGAAGGCTTGTGGTTTGATCGTCTTGATGCCCATGGTGCAAATTGTTCAGACCATGTGCCAGCTTCTATTCTCTATCATCTGGTCAGTGCGCTTACCCTGTATTTGCAGCATGCCGAAAAGCCGGAAGTGAAGAAGTGGGTGAATAAACGCAACGTGGCAGAGCGGATAGCAATGCCGATCTGAGATCAATTGTCTGTGGAATTGTGCTGATACGAAACAAACTTATTTGAATCTGATGTTCATCTGCTTGTGTTCAGCCGGTGATTAGTTATCCTGATATACAAAACTGCTTCAGGAAAAGCGAAAACCGGTTTTCCTGAGACGGTTTAAAATAATCAAAGCGGGCGCGGAGGATATATCCGGACGCAGCACGTTGTCCGGTTCATGGGTAAATTCAGGCAGATCTTTATGCAGCACTCTCCGCGTCACCGTGCGATTCTGGAACAGGCCAAGCTGAAAGGGCAGGTGCTGGTTGATGATCTGGCAGAGCAGTTTCAGGTCAGCCCGCAGACAATCCGTAAAGATCTCAATGATTTGTGCCGCGCTCAATTGCTGACACGTACCCATGGCGGCGCACTGTTTCCATCCGGTGTGGAAAATCTGGAATATGAAGCGCGCAGGCAGATTGCAGCCTCGGAAAAACAGGCCATCGGTCAGGCCGCAGCCGAACTGATCCCTGAAGGTGCCTCGCTTTTTATCAATATCGGCACCACCACTGAAGCTGTGAGCCAGCATTTGCTGTCGCATAACCAGCTGATGGTAATTACCAATAATATCAATGTTGCTAGTCGCTTACGGGTTTATTCAGGGCTTGAAGTTATCATTGCCGGTGGTGTGGTGCGTGCCAGTGACGGCGGTATTGTCGGTGAGGCCGCGGTTGATTTTATCCGCCAGTTCAAAGTGGATTATGCAATTATCGGGGTGTCTGCCATTGATGCAGACGGCGCATTGCTCGACTTTGACTATCGTGAAGTGAAGGTCGCACAGGCAATTATTGCCAATGCCCGCCATGTTATTCTGGTGGCGGATTCCACCAAAATGGAGCGTAGCGCGCCGGTACGCATGGGGCACTTGTCGCAAATTGATACCTTCATCACTGATCAATGTATTGAGCCGTCACTGCGCCAGATTTGTGCTGACCATGATGTGCAACTGATCGAGGCTGTTAAACGCTAAGGCTTTGCAGTTTTTTATGCGTCCTTATTTATGTTGAGTTTCGTTTTTTCGCTCGATTTAGTTTCGTTTTTTACTATATTGCTTTCATATGGCGAAAATCGCCGGATTGAAAACGATTCCGGTGCGCCGTTTTTATGTGTCACAGCCGTGTCAATTTACCGTGCTTGAAGTGTTTAAGTATTGAATTGGCATGATTTTCGGCGGAGCTTGCGACGTGGTTGCAAATACGGACTATGATATTTTCATTATTGGCGGCGGTATTAACGGCTGTGGTATTGCGCGTGATGCGGTCGGGCGTGGTTTTCGCACCGGCCTTGCCGAAATGAAAGATCTGGCCAGCGGCACATCATCCCGCGCTACCAAGCTGATTCACGGCGGTTTGCGCTATCTGGAACATTATGAATTTCGCCTTGTGCGTGAAGCCCTGATGGAGCGTGAGGTGATCTGGGCCAATGCCCCGCATCTGGTGAAACCGATGCGCTTCATTCTGCCTTATCATCGCGGCGGTGTGCGTCCGGCATGGTTGTTGCGGTTGGGGCTGTTCCTTTATGACCACATTGGCGGGCGCAAGCTTCTGCCTGCAACACGCACGCTGAATATGAAAACGGATAAGGCTGCGGCACCGCTCAAAGACCTGTTCACCAAAGCTTTCGAATATTCTGACGCATGGGTTGATGACGCACGTTTTGTCGCGCTCAATGCGATGGATGCCAAAGAACGCGGCGCAGAAATCCGTACCCGCACCAAAGTTACCGCCGCACGCCGCGCCGGCGATGTCTGGCATATTACATTGCAGGATTTGCGTACCGGCAAAACCAATGAAGTGACCTCACGCCTGCTGGTTAATGCGGCAGGCCCGTGGGTGGATCGTGTTCTGGCGGGGATGGAAGGTCTGTCCGAGGTGCATAATGTGCGTCTTGTGCAGGGCAGCCATATTATCGTGCGTAAGAAATTTGACGGCGACCGCTCTTATTTCTTCCAGAATAATGACGGCCGTATCATTTTCGCTATTCCTTATGAAAATAATTTCACGCTGATCGGTACCACGGATCAGGACTATCACGGCGATCCGGCGAAAGTGGAAATCACCGAGGCCGAAAGCGATTATCTGTGTTCGGCTGCCAGCGAATATTTCCGTGAGCCGGTTAAGCGTGAGGATATCGTCTGGGCTTATTCCGGCGTTCGTCCGCTCTATGATGACGGTGCGGATAAAGCACAGGAAGCAACACGCGATTATGTGCTGAAAGACGATGCCGGTGAGGGCAAAGCACTGCTGATTAATATTTTCGGCGGCAAAATCACAACCTATCGCCGTTTGTCCGAGCACATGATGCAAAAGATCGAGCATTTTCTCGGCAAAAAAGGCGCACCCTGGACACATAAAGCACCGCTGCCTGGCGGTGATTTTCCGGTACAGGATTTTAGCCGGATGAGTGCAAAATTTGCTGCACATTATCCTTTTCTGACGCCGTCCCATGCGGCACGTCTGTTCCGTATGTACGGGACGCGCGCACAATGGATTTTGGGTAATGCAACGGATTATAAAGACCTTGGCCAGCACTTCGGCGCCGATCTTTATGAAGTTGAAGTGCGTTATATGATGGTGCAGGAATGGGCGCTGACGGCAGAAGATATTGTCTGGCGTCGCAGCAAGCGCGGCTTGGTGCTGACTGCAAACGAGATCGCTGTGCTGGATCAGTTCATGAAAACTGAAACCGGATTTGATGAGAAAGCAGCATAAAACCGGCTCTCTTCCTTTGAATTAAGTTTACACCGCAGCCTGATAAATCAGGCTGCGGTGTTTGCTTTTGCGGTCATAGTTTCTCCTCCTTTCAGTCTCATCCTAATGCTCTTCACAGCAGCATAAATCTGGACTACCATTCTCTGTGCAGACTCTGAGTGAAGCTCTGGAGGAGAGCAAGCAATGAGCATTCAGTCAGGCGAAATATCCGCCGCGGCAGGTCAGTCAGTCTTTAGCGCTCATGCGGAGCGGGTTCACTCTGCCATTCGTGGCAGTGGTGCGGCACGATCCGCGCTAGTCGCCTCATGGCAGCGCTCTGCCCGTTTGCATGGTCTGAAGCCGCAGGATTCCGGCAGACCTCAAACCATCACCGCACAGAGATTACGGGAAGTGCAGGAGCATGTTGAACCGCTGACCCATCTGGCACAGCCGGTGCTGGATCGGTTGTTTCAGTCTGTCGGCGGTATCGGTTGCTGTGTTTTGCTGGCCGACAGTCAGGGTGTTCCCGTCGAACGGCGTGGTGCTGTTGCCGATGATGATGTGTTTCATCAATGGGGTTTGTGGACGGGTGCTGTCTGGAGTGAAGCCTGTGAAGGCACCAATGGCATCGGTACCTGTATTGTTGAGCAGCGTGCGGTGACAATTCACCGTGATCAGCACTTTCATGCCAGAAATTCAGGGCTGTCCTGTTCGGTCGCACCAATCCATGATCATACAGGACGATTGGTTGCCGTGCTTGATGTATCGTCCTGCCGTTCCGATCTGACAGAGGGCTATGCAGGATTAATATTTGCCGCAGTGAATGAAGCGGCACGCAAGATTGAGACAGATTATTTCCGTTATCATTTCCAGAAAGCCCGTATCGTGCTGGCGCCTGTTGCCGAGCATAATAGCGGCGCATTACTGGCAATTGATCGTGATGATATGGTGATCGGTGCCAGCCGCTCAGCACGATTGGCGCTGGGCTTGGGCGAAGACGGGTTGAAAGATCCGGTGCCCGCAGCCGATTTCTTTGGTGTTTTGACCGAGAAAACAACCGATATGGCCGAGGCTGAACGCGGTGTGATTATCCGTGCACTTGCCCGCTCTGAGGGAAAAATTTCCCTCGCAGCTAAGATTTTGGGTATGAGCCGTGCAACTTTGCACCGCAAGCTCAACCGTTTGCAGATCAGACGCAACGACTGAGCCTGTAAGCACACGCGTAAAACATGATGTGGTCTCGGCCAGCATGCGCGGCATTGAAAACTGTCTCTTAAACTGTCTCATTCTTGCGACATAACCGGCAAGAGTTTGTTGTGCAGGCACCGCTGGCCTCATGACAAGCGGGGTGTTTCCCGCAACACTATCTTCGAGTTCAGGCATTCGCATCTGAGGAGAGATGCGAAAGCGATGACCGAAGGAAAACAGGGAGAGAGATAATGAACAAGGTTGAAGTAAGCCGTACTGTTCATCCGAAATTTGCCAAACGCTATGGTAATTTTATCGGCGGCAAATGGGTTGAACCTAAATCCGGACGTTATTTTGAGAATATTTCACCGGTTAACGGGCAGGTTCTCTGTGAGGTTGCCCGCTCTGATGCTGCCGATGTCGAGCTGGCACTGGATGCAGCTCACGCAGCGAAAGACGCATGGGGACGAACCAGCGCCGCAGAACGCGCATTGATCCTCAATAAAATCGCTGACCGCATGCAGGACAATCTGGCACTACTGGCTGAAGTTGAAACCTGGGATAACGGTAAGCCGATCCGCGAAACCACCAATGCCGATATGCCGCTGGCAATTGATCATTTCCGCTATTTTGCCGGTGCGATCCGTGCGCAGGAAGGCGGTATTTCCGAGATTGATCATGATACGGTTGCCTATCATTTCCATGAGCCGCTGGGTGTGGTCGGGCAGATTATTCCGTGGAACTTCCCGATCCTGATGGCCGTGTGGAAGCTGGCACCGGCACTGGCTGCCGGTAACTGCGTGGTGCTGAAACCGGCTGAACAGACACCGGCCTCGATTCTGGTGCTGGCAGAACTGATCGGTGATCTGCTGCCGGCCGGTGTGTTAAATATTGTCAACGGTTTTGGCCTCGAAGCCGGTAAACCTCTGGCTTCCAGCCCACGTATTGCCAAAATCGCCTTTACCGGTGAAACCACCACCGGCCGTCTGATTATGCAATATGCCAGCCAGAATCTCATTCCGGTGACGCTGGAACTGGGCGGTAAATCGCCGAATATCTTCTTTGAAGATGTGACAGCGGAGGACGACGATTATCTCGACAAAGCCATTGAAGGTTTTGTGATGTTTGCGCTCAATCAGGGCGAAGTCTGTACCTGCCCGAGCCGTGCGCTGATCCATGAGAAAATCTACGATAAATTCATGGAAAAAGCACTGAGGCGGGTGGAAGCTATTGTGCAGGGTGATCCGCTTAATCCGGCAACGATGATCGGCGCACAGGCCTCGCAGGAACAGCTGGAAAAAATCCTCAGCTATATGGATATCGGTCGTCAGGAAGGTGCGGAAGTGCTGACCGGCGGTGAGCGTAACCAGCTTGGCGGTGATCTGGCCGGTGGTTTCTATGTGAAGCCGACGGTCTTCAAAGGCCACAATAAGATGCGGATTTTTCAGGAAGAAATCTTCGGCCCTGTGGTTTCGGTCACGACCTTCAAAACGGATGAAGAAGCACTGTCGATCGCCAATGACACGCTTTACGGCCTTGGTTCCGGTGTCTGGACACGCAATGGCAACCGCGCTTACCGCTTTGGCCGTGGTATTCAGGCAGGCCGTGTCTGGACAAACTGCTACCATGCTTATCCGGCACATGCGGCTTTCGGTGGTTACAAACAGTCCGGTATCGGGCGTGAAAACCACCTGAAAATGCTCGATCATTATCAGCAGACCAAAAATATGCTGGTGAGCTACAGCCCTAAAAAACTGGGCTTCTTCTGATAATATCTAAAGGATGATCCGAGGCATTCGGATCATCCTCCTTTCGCAATGCTGACTTCATAAATGGAGCAGAAAGAGTGCCCTCTTTCTGCAATAGGAGAATGTTATGGCAAAGACGATGAAAGCCGCTGTGGTGCGGGAATTCGGAAAACCACTGACAATTGATGAAGTGCCGGTACCGGTGCCGGGCCCGGGGCAAATTCAGGTCGCCATTCAGGCTTCCGGTGTTTGTCACACGGACTTACATGCCGCAGAAGGCGACTGGCCGGTAAAACCAAATCCGCCGTTTATACCGGGTCACGAAGGTGTGGGCTTTGTTTCCGCTGTCGGTGCCGGTGTTAAAAATGTCAAGGAAGGTGACCGTGTTGGTATTCCGTGGCTCTACACTGCTTGCGGCTATTGTCGTCATTGTCTCGGCGGCTGGGAGACCTTGTGTGAATCTCAGGAAAATACCGGCTATTCGGTGAATGGCGGTTTTGCTGATTATGTGGTGGCCGATCCGAATTTTGTTGGTCATTTGCCGAAGAATATTGAGTTTAATGAAATCGCGCCGGTACTCTGCGCCGGTGTGACTGTCTATAAAGGGCTGAAAGTTACCGATACCAAACCCGGTGACTGGATGGTAATTTCCGGTATCGGCGGGCTTGGCCATATGGCGGTGCAATATGCCAAGGCCATGGGGCTGAATGTTGTGGCTGTCGATATTGATGATGCCAAACTTGATCTGGCACGACGGCTTGGGGCGGTGGCAACAGTCAATGCCAAAACCAGTAATGATCCGGCAGCGGAAGTGAAGAAACTGACCGATGGCGGTGCCCAAGGCGCATTGGTAACAGCGGTTTCACCAAAAGCTTTCCAACAGGCGCTGGGGATGATGTCGCGCGGCGGCACAATCGCTTTCAACGGTCTGCCTGCCGGTGAGTTTCCGGTGTCGATTTTCAATATGGTGCTCAATGGCGTAACGCTGCGCGGTTCGATTGTCGGCACAAGGCTGGATTTGCAGGAGTCGATTGATTTTGCCGCTGATGGTAAAGTGAAGGCGACAATCAGCACTGACCGGCTGGAGAATATCAACGCGATTTTCGACAAGATGCGCAAAGGTGAAATCGAAGGTCGTATCGTGATGGATATGACCAAGTAGACCATAAATAGGAGGGTGTCATGACTGAAGCAGATCGTAATGCCGAGACTGCATCGTTGAACAAGGTGACTGCGACACCTGACGCCCTCAAACTGATTGCCGAATTACAGAGCGAATACGGGCCGGTGATGTTTCATCAGTCCGGCGGTTGCTGTGATGGTTCATCGCCGATGTGTTATGCGCAGGGGGACTTTCTGATCGGTGATCAGGATGTGCAACTGGGTGAGATTGGCGGTGCGCCGTTTTATATCAGTCGCTCGCAATATGAAGCATGGAAACATACCGATCTGATTATTGATGTTGTGCCGGGACGGGGCGGTATGTTCTCGCTGGATAATGGCCGTGAAGTGCGTTTTCTGACCCGCTCAACAATTTGTAAAATTTAAATTTTCTCTCCCAAGACACTTTGTAAAACCGTGTGACGTAAAAAAGGGCGGAATTTCCGCCCTTTTTTACGTGTCTGTTTTGCTTATGGCAATTTATAGGACATCACATAATCACCGGCTTTGGTGCCGACTGAACCGTGACCACCAGCCACGATCAGCACATATTGTTTGCCGTCTTTGCCGGTATAGCTCATCGGTGTGGACTGGCCGCCAGCGGGCAGGCGGGTCTGCCAGAGCTGCTTGCCGGTGGTGAGATCATAGGCACGCAGATAATCATCCACAGCCGCACCGAGGAAGGCAACGCCGCCTGCGGTGATCATCGGGCCACCGATACCCGGCACACCGAGTTTCAGCGGAATTGGCACCGGTGCCATATCCTCAACCGTACCGTTTTTATGCTTATAGGCGATCTTGCCGGTACGCAGATCGACACCTGCCACATAACCCCATGGCGGCGACTGGCACGGAATGCCGAGCGGCGACAGGAACGGCCCCATAAATACGCCGTAAGGTGCGCCGTCATTGCGGTTCAGCCCTTGTTCGCTGGCTTTTTCATCTTCACCTTTCGGCGGAATCTGATCCGCAGGCACAAGGCGCGAGGTAAAGGCCAGATAGGTCGGCATGCCGAACATCACCTGACGTTTCGGATCAACCGCTACACTGCCCCAGTTGAACACCCCGAAATTGCCGGGATAGACAATTGTGCCTTGCAGGGAAGGCGGGGTGTAGCGGCCTTCATAGCGCAATGAGCGGAACTGGATGCGGCAGGCGAGCTGATCGAACATCGTCGCTCCCCACATATTAGCTTCCGTCAAGGGGGGCGGGTTGAATGTCAGGCCGGAAAGCGGCTGTGTCGGAGCCGAGAAATCTTCCGGTATTGCACCTTTCGGCGCTGCAACTTCTGTCACCGGAATGATCGGCTCGCCGGTGCGCCGGTCGAGTACATAAATATCGCCCTGCTTGGTTGGCCCTACCAGTGCAGGCACAGCCTGTCCGTCTTTGGTAATGTCGAGCAGTACCGGCTGTGCAGGCACATCCATATCCCACAGGTCATGATGCACGGTTTGGCGCACCCAGCGCACCTGTCCGGTATTCACATCAAGAGCGGTGATGGATGAGGAATATTTCTCCACCGCTTCGCTGCGTCCCATACCGAGCTGATCCGGCACCTGATTGCCGAGCGGTATATAAATCAGACCAAGCTTTTCATCGGCGCTGAAAACTGACCAGCTGTTTGGTGAGTTGGTTGTGTAATGTTCGCCCTCGGCAATCGGTGTGGTGACATCGGGATTGCCGGAATCCCAGTTCCACAACAACTGACCGGTCAGAATGTCGAAGGCGCGGATAACGCCCGACTGTTCCTCAGTCGAGAAATTATCATTCACGGCGCCGCCGACAATAATCTTGCCGTCAATCGCGGTTGGCGGAGAGGTGGAATAATAATAGCCGGACGGATTATATTTCATGCCACGGGTCAGATCGAGCACGCCTTTGTCGGCAAAGCTCTCGCAGATCTGGCCGGTCTTGGCATCCAGTGCAATCAGATGCGCATCCGATGTCGGCAGATAAACCCGCTCATAGCAGGCCTGATCTGCGGCAACGGTCTGGTCTTTCCAATAGGTCACGCCACGGCAGGTCTGGTGCTGGCGCTGTGTATTGGCGCTAACCTCCGGATTATAACGCCATTTTTCCTTGCCCGTATCCGCATCCAGTGCAATGGCAATATTATGCGGGGTGCAGAGATAGAGCGTGTCTTCAATCTTGAGCGGTGTGACCTGATAGGTTGTTTCCGTCACATCCTGCGGCTGGCGCACATCGCCGGTGCGATATTGCCAGGCCAGTTCAAGCTTGGCCACGTTCTCCGGTGTGATTTGCGTGAGCGGAGAGTAGCGCTGGCCATATTGCGTGCGGCCATATTGATGCCATTCACCATCCGGCACAGCATTGCCGGTATCGGGCGCAGCCGCCACTTCTTCTGTCGGCAGGGAGCCGTCAAGATTATGCGGGTCTTTTGAGATTGCAACACCGGCAACAATCAGTGCAGCAGCAATCGCCGCCAGCAAGGGCAACGGGCTGGCATTGCCAGCACGGGCTTCTTCAACAGTGGGTGCAATTTCTCTGCTGGCAGGGCTCAGCGCTTTGCGGATCGGCGGCAGCAACAACCACAGACCGAGCAGCACAATAATGCCGCCGCGCGAACCGAGCGGCCACCAGTCAAAGCCAACCTCATAGATCGCCCAGCCGAGTGTACCGAGAATGATCAGGGCATAGACCCACAGCGCCGCAGCGCGGCGGGTAAAAAGCAAAAAGGCGGTCAGTAAAAAACCGGCCGCGATAATAATGTAATAAAGGCTGCCGCCCAGCAGGGCGAGTTTTATACCACCATAGCCAAGTGCGATACCGATGAACGCAAAGAGGATGGCCGTTAAGGAAACTAACATAGTGCACCCCTTCTTTATTTGATGGGGAAAAATATAGATCAGCAAAGCATATAGGGAAGTGCTGCGTCACATTTATTTGAAGATAGAATAAATGAATCGGCGCAGATACAGTTAATTCTGACAGGAGGTAGAGCTGTTATTTCTGTAAAATAATAATTAAATCAATATTATAAAGAGTTAAACAAAAAGCCGCCCCGTTGAGGGCGGCGTTTTTAGTTAAAAGCATCAGCCTTGGGAGGATGGAGCTTTATGTCCGTGTGCTGGTGAAGCTGCGCAGGCGCAAGGCATTGGTCAGCACGAAGATGCTCGACAGTGCCATAGCTGCCGCAGCCAGTACCGGCGAGAGCAGGATGCCGTAAAACGGATAGAGCAGACCTGCCGCCACCGGAATAAGCGCGGTATTGTAGGAGAACGCCCAGAACAGGTTCTGACGGATATTGCGGATTGTCGCTTTGGACAAAGCAATGGCATCCACAACAGCAGTCAGATCGCCGCTCATCAGCACCACATCGGCGCTTTCAATAGCGATATCCGTACCGGTGCCGACAGCCACGCCCACATCGGCTGCTGCCAGTGCCGGAGCATCATTGATACCGTCACCGACAAAGATGATCTTGCGGCCAGAGCCTGCAAGGCGCTTCAGTGCTTCCACTTTACCATCCGGCAGAACTTCAGCGGACACTTCGTCAATGCCCAGTTCTTTGGCAATGGCATTGGCCACAACTTTACTGTCACCGGTGATCATCGCCACTTTCAGGCCAAGCTTATGCAGGGCATCAATGGTGGCTTTTGTTGTCGGTTTCAGTTCGTCAGCCACGGAGAAGGCTGCGACCAGCACACCGCCCCGTGCCATATAGAGCACGGATTGTGCTTTGGCCGTCATCAGTGCTGCGGCTTTCGCACCAGTGGCAACATCAATGCCGAGCTTTTTCATGAAGCGCTCTGCACCGACATGGACAGCCTGACCATCAACCATACCGCTGACACCAAAGCCCGGTACGGCTTCAAATTCCTTCACTTCCGGCTGTTGCAAGCCTTTCTCTTCTGCTGCCTGTACAATCGCTGTGGCAATCGGATGCTCCGAGCGGGATTCCAATGCTGCTGCCAAAGCCAGCATTTCATCATCTTGATTGCCGACAAAGCTGAAGAACTGCGAGAGAACAGGCTTGCCGATCGTCAGCGTGCCGGTTTTGTCGAAGGCGATAATATCGGCATCACGCAGACTTTGCAGCGCATCACCGCGACGGAACAGGACACCCATTTCCGCACCACGACCGGTACCAACCATGATTGAGGTTGGCGTGGCCAGACCCATGGCACAAGGACAGGCGATAATCAGCACGGCAATGGCATTGGCCAGCGCGAAGGTGAAGGCCGGTTCAGGGCCGAAGATAAACCAGATCAGGAAGGTGACAAAAGCTGCCAGCATGACCGCAGGCACAAACCATGTTGTCACTTTGTCGATCAGGTTCTGGATCGGCAGCTTGTCGGCCTGTGCATCTTCAACCATACGGATGATCTGCGAAATCACCATATCTGAGCCGACTTTGGTGGCGCGATAGGTGAAAGCACCGGTTTTGTTGACCGTACCGCCGACAACCGTATCACCGACATTTTTAGTCGCTGGCACCGGCTCGCCGGTAATCATGGATTCATCAATATAAGATGTACCCTCAGTGATCTCACCGTCTACCGGCACTTTCTCGCCTGGACGCACGAGTACCAGATCCCCCGCACGCACATCCTCCAGCGGAATATCCTGCGTAACACCATCACGCACCACGCGGGCGGTTTTAGCCTGTAGTCCGAGCAGATGAGCAATGGCGTGGGATGTACGACCTTTGGCACGGGCTTCCATCCAGCGGCCGATCAGGATCAGCGTAACGATAACTGCTGCGGCTTCATAATAGACATTGACGGTTTGCGCCGGCAGGACGGCAGGCATGAAAGTTGCAACAACCGAGAAGCCCCATGCTGCCAATGTACCGACAGCCACAAGTGAGTTCATATCCGGTCCGCCGCGCAGCAATGCGGGAATGCCGATACGGAAAAAGCGCAAGCCAGGGCCGAACAATACAAGCGTGGTCAGGATAAACTGGAGATGCCAGCTGTTCTGCATACCGATTGTGCTGTCAATAATATGGTGCAGTGTGGGGATCAGATGCGAGCCCATCTCGGCGAGGAAAACCGGTAATGCCAGCGCACCGGCAATCAGCACATCGCGCTTGAGGATTTTAATCTCGGCGTCATTTTTTTCTGCACGGCGCTCTGCCCCGCTGGCAGGCGTTGTGCTTGCCACAGGCTGTGCCGGATAACCGCTCTTGGTGACGATATCAGCCAGCATTTGCGGGGTGACCGACGGATCGCTGAGCGTAATATTGGCGCGTTTGGTCACCAGATTGACGGAAGCCGCAGCAACACCGGTTGAGGCCTGCAAAGCTTTTTCCACACGCCCGACGCAGGATGCGCAGGTCATGCCATCCACTTCCAGCACCACCTGCGATGCCGGTTGCGGAATATGGGCGGTATAACCGGCTTTTTTAACCGCTTCTGCTGCCAGATTGGCATCGGGCTTGTCATCAAAGCGCACTGTTGCCTGCTGGGTTGCCAGATTGACAGAGGCGCTGTTGACGCCGGGCAAGGCAAGCAATGCCTTTTCCACACGCCCGACACAGGATGCACAGGTCATGCCGTCAATTTCGAGCGTAACAACGGGCAGGCCGGAGCGTATCTGCTCGGGATTGCTATGTTTGGTCATCGTTGAAGCTCCCCTCTTTAGCCGAGGATTGTGGTTTCATAACCGGCAGCATCAATCGCCTTGGCAATTGTTGCTGTATCTGCGGGCGCTGAGAAACCGATGCTGGCCTGTTTATTGACCAGATCAACACTGACGGTGCTGACGCCTTCAACGGCTTTGGCGGTTTTCTCGATTTTGGCCACACATGCGCCGCAGCCCATACCATCAACCGAGAGCAGAACAGTGGAAGAAGCAGAATTTGTCATAGTGGTTTTCAGAGCCTGCCCGATGGAAAAACATTCCGTCGTGAGCCCTGCCTTTCTTGTCAGTTTCAGGCGCGGATTGTCCGCGTTGATTGATGTTGAAAGAAAGATAGGGCTTCCCATTATGGGAAGGTCAAGGTTGAAAATATGAGAAAACAAATAATAATTTATCTAATTGATAATGCTATATTATTTGAATTTTTAGTAATCATGGCTGGCAATGAAGTCACAAACTTCAGGCTGTGGCATCGGTTTTCCGGTGAAAAATCCCTGCACTTCGCCGAAATGTTCACTCTTCAGGCGGGTCAGTTGTTCCTGAGTCTCCACACCTTCAGCAGTGGTTGTAATATTGAAGGCGCTGCCCAGCGAAACCACGGCCTGCAAAATTGCCAGATTGCGTTTGTCGCTATCAATATCGGAGACGAAACTGCGGTCAATTTTGATCTTATCAAAGGGAAAGGTACGTAAGTAATTGAGGGATGAATAGCCGGTGCCGAAATCATCCATTGCGATACGCACGCCGAGCTTACGCAATTCAAACAGCAGCTCGGTATTATAGGCAGTATTGGAGAGCAGAACGGTTTCGGTTATTTCCAATTCCAGACGGTTCGCCTGCAATCCGCTGGTGGCAAGAGCGGATTTGACAATATCCAGCATATTACGGCTGTTGAATTGCACCGGTGACAGGTTGACGGACACCCTGATCTTCTCCGGCCATCGTGTGGCATCCTGACAGGCCTGTTGCAAAGCCCATGCGCCAATCGCGGCGATAATGCCGGTATCCTCGGCAATCGGAATAAAATCGTCGGGTGTGATCAGCCCGCGGGTCGGATGTTGCCAGCGCAGCAGGGCTTCACAACCGGTGATCTGGTCTGTCGTCAGCGAGAAAATCGGCTGATAGAACAGAACAAATTCATCATTCTGCAGGGCTTTATGCAATTCCATGGCGGTGCGATGGCGTTTTTCAACGGCGTCACGCATGGATTTTTCATAAAAACGGTAAGTCCCGCGAAGGTCAGCTTTGGCGGCATAGAGTGCGAGATCTGCATTGCGCAACAGCGTATCAATATCCTGTCCGTCATGCGGGGCGAGAACCACGCCGATGGTGCAGCCGATATATTCTGAATTGTCTTCCAGCAGATAGGGTTGCTGAAACAGTTCAGTAATTTCTTCGGCAAACAGGCTGATTTCCTGCCGGTAATCAGGATTGTTCATGTCAAAAGAATGGATGATGGCAAATTCGTCTCCGCCGAGACGGGCAATGAAATCTTCGGGTCTTAAATAGGTGCGCAGACGGCGTGCCACCTGACTGAGTAATTCATCACCGGCAGCATGGCCGATACTGTCATTAATATGTTTGAAGTGATCGACATCCAGAAATAACAGCGCATGACCCTGCTGTGGCTGGCTCGTTGAAAACAGCTTACTGGTATGTTGTGAGAAATAAACCCGGTTTGGCAGATTGGTCAGGGCATCATGCAATGCGGCATGTGTCAGATGTGTCTGTAATGCCTGTTTCTCGGTAATGTCTTCCATCAGGCCGATAAGGTAGCGCGAATTACCACCGATTTGCGCGGGAATTGCCCGTTTGACGACCCTGACATGGCGGCAATTATCAGGCAGGGGAATATCGTTTTCAATAGTGAGCGTTGTGTCATTTTCCATGACATCGCGATCTTCACTGACGAAGCGCTGCGTATAGTCCTCATCGAAAATCTGGCTATCTGTTTTACCGATCACCTCAAGAGCATTTTTGCCGGTTATCGCTTCTGCAGCCTGATTAAACAGAATGTAACGACCGTCATCCTGCATGTCTTTAATGAATACACCGACCGGCAGGTTCTTAATCAGACTGTCCAGCAGAGAGCGGGTTTGGTTGATCTCATGGCGTGCCTGAGCGATTTCTGTTTGATCCTGAATGATCACAAGAACCGCGGGCTTGCCGTCAAAAACAGTGTGTCTGCCATAGGTGACAACCTCGACAGTCTCGCCGCTGGCTTTCAGATGTCTCCAGAGCTGGGGCTTGCCGAAATCAATATCTGCATCAATTGCCGCCCGCATGCGCTCATATTCACATTCCGGCCGGATATCGAACATGGTCATTCCGGCCATTTGTTCTGCCGTATAGCCGTAAAAATCATAGACCGCATTATTGAGCAGTAAGAATTTTAGTGAAACCGGATCATAAAGCCACATCGGTATCGGGTGCTGGGTGAATAACAACCGAAAATCGCTCTCCGAGAGCGGCGCCTTAATGAAGGGCCAGGAGTCGGTCTGATGAGACAAAGGAACAGTTGTCATAAAGGCTCCGTGGCTTTTAACCCGTAAATCGCACGCCGGACGGTGCCGGGCGGGCGTATTTACACAAATCCGAGCCTATACTACTCATCACAAATCTTAAAACCACATTACAGCGTCGCGATACTGTTTTTAAGGTTTTCAGAGGAGCGTACAGGTGCTTAAATTGATATCTCATTGAAAATACTTATGTATTTTTTCGATAAATTTTTGTCGTAATATGCAGATTATTTACCATGTTGCCTTTTGTTACCATCAAAATGCCCTGAAAGACATCCGGCTGTGAAATTCGGCTCTCGGTGCCGTCCCGCCATCTTGCTTCATGTTGCTGCTTTACCTAAAAGCTATGCCTTGTGTGACGTTTTTATGAACCTTCAGTGACCGCCGGACAAATTACGATAATCGGTAAAAGTGCCGCTTAATCAGAGTGAAATGGTGTGTGCGGAGGGGTAACGCTGCAGGGATGAAAATGTTCCTGCTCATTCCGGAAGTTATCATTGAGCAACCTTGCCACCCATAGTGCCCCGCACGCAGCGTCCTTTTCTGAAGATAAAATTCATGAAGAGGCAAAGCCTGTTGCTGCGGCCGCAACAGCGCGGTTTCGCGCCTATTTCGGACGCCGGCATTGGTTCTGGCGGGCAGTGATTGCAACGACCGGTTCTGCAGTAATCACTTTATCCGTTCTGATGCTGACGGAATGGTTGATGCGTGGTTCTGTCGCCTCATGGCAGCTGTTTTTCTCGCTTTCCCACCGCCCGCTCTGGACGACATTGGCGCTGGTATTCGTGACAATGTTGCTGCTCGATGGCCTGTTTGGCCGGTTGTGGCAAAGTGTTTTGGTGGTTGCACCGGTTTTGCTCGGCTTTGCATGGTTCAGTCAGCAAAAAGGCATGTATCTCGGCGATCCTCTTTATCCGAGTGATCTGCTTTATACCCGTCAGGTGATTGATCTGATGCCTTTGCTGGTACGCGACCGTCCGCTGGATGCGGTGCTGATCGTGCTGGCATCCCTTGCAGCGATTGCAGGTCTGTATTTTTGCTGGCGCTATTTCCGCCGCTCTATGCCGAAGCTGAGCTGGGCAGCACGCGGCGCACGGCTGGCAATTGCCTTACCTGCACTGATCTGGTTCGGCAGCATTTCTGATTATTCAAGCTTTTCCTATATCCGTGACCGCATGGGCATTGTGCCGATGATGTGGGATCAGAAAGAAAACTATGCCCATAACGGGCTGGTTGTGGCTTTTATCTTTAATATTCCGATGGCCAATGTGTCTGCGCCCAATGGTTATTCGCAGGAACGGATTGAAAGCATCGCGGAATATTTGTTCCCTGCAGATGCTGATGGCGACCTGAACGGCGTGGCCGGTACGCATGGGGACGCGATCGTTCCGGTTGCTGTGCGTAATGATGACAAGCCGGATGTGATTATGATTATGAGTGAATCCTTCTGGGATCCCTCACGTCTGCCGGGTGTCGCCTTTGATGAAGACCCGATCAAAAATGTGCGCGCAAACCAGTCCGGCCATGTGTTTTCACCGGAATTCGGCGGTATGACCGCGAATGTCGAGTTCGAGGCGCTGACCGGTTTCTCCAACGCATTTTTGCCTTATGGCAGCATTCCTTATCAGCAATATGTCCGCAGGCCTGTTCCGTCTCTGGCATCTTTCTTCGGTGAGCAGGGCTATGAAACACGTGCCTTGCACCCTTATCGCCAATGGTTCTGGAACCGCGGCTCTGTTTATGAGAATTTCGGCTTTGATAAATTCTTGTCAGAGGAAAACCTGCCGGAACTGATGAAAAAAGGTCATCTCGCTTCGGATGAAGAATTCACCAATGAGATTATCCGCGCAGCCGAAGAGGCTGAAAAGCCACTCTTCCTGTTCGGTGTGTCTCTGCAGGGGCATGGTCCTTATGCGCCAAGCCGCTATCCGGACAGCAAAATCAAAGTTGTAACCGATGCAGGCAGCGCTGTGAGCGAGGCGTCAAAAGGTTCTGTACGTTCTTATGCGCAAGGTGCGCAGGATGCGGATATCAATCTGGCACGGTTAATGGACTGGGCGAAGAAGCGCGAACGGGAAACCATTATTGTGTTTTTCGGCGATCATCTGCCGCCGATGGGCGATGTCTATGTCGAAAGCGGGTTCATGAAAAACCGCACGGCAAGTCGTGTCGATACTGCCGATCATATGATGGCGCAGCATGAGACACCGCTGGTTCTGTGGTCAAGCCGCACTGACAGCCTGCGGGGTGTGGGAACGGTCAGCCCGTCTTTCCTGCCGCTCTATGTACTGGAAATGGCCGGACTTCAGCATCCTTATTACACCGGCTTTCTCGGTAAAGTGCATCAGGAATACAGCGTGATTGACGGCCATATGCTGCTGGATAAAGATTATTCGCCGCATGCAGGCTGGATGCAGCAACCGTCCATTCCGCAGATTTTGCAGGATTATCGTCAGGTGCAATATGACATGATGTTTGGTAATACCTATTCCAAGGAAAAGATATTTCCGTTTCTGAGTGCCGGTATTTATGCCGCGGGCGATCACGATAATAAAGAACAGGTTACATCGACAAAATACTAGAGTGCTGCGTTAAGATTGCTCATCCGTTCTGTTCGGGCTTCACTACCGGTTTTTACGTACTTGCTATGATTTGATAATTTTTTTATCTTTGATCAAAGATTGCGCGTATCGTTCTTTTTTCTGCTGAGAGGCGCGGCCTTTTGGCCTGAAACGGAACCGGTCAGGGGGAAGCGAATTTGAAGCGGCATCTTACGCAGTTTGCGCTGGTCTTGTTGCTTCCGCTGATTTTCCTGTCAGGCTTTTTTCTGTGGCTGCTGGTCATGCACGAGAGAACGCGCATTGAAAACCAGACGTTAGATGTCACGCAAGCTCTCTCCATTACCATTGACCGCGAGATTTACGGATTACAGCGCGCCGCTGAAATCATTAGCTATTCCAATATTTTAAGAAATGGCCGCTTTGATATTTTGCAAACAACATTGCGGGATATGGCGGCTGAACTGAATATTGTTATGACGATCTATGATCCGGAAGCGAAGCTGCTGGTGTCGTCGGATACGGAACATATTTCGGATATTCCGCTGTTGACAAAGGCAGATCTGAAACAGGTTTCTTTGGAGAAGCCTACTTATGTCAGCGGCCTCATGCGCGCCCGTCCGGATGATCCCTATTACTTTACGGTACTGCGTCCGGTTATCGTTGAGGGCAGGCTGCAATATTACCTTGCTTTGTCGATGGAAGCGCAACGGATCAGCGATATTTTGAATATACGTGATCTGCATAAAAACTGGACTGCTTTTGTTGTCGATCCGGATGACAGGGTGCTGGCGCGTAGCAGTGATAGCAAGGCTTACGTCGGCAAGCTGATACCGGATAATCTGCGTGCCGTAACGCGGGATGCGGAGGGGTTCTGGCGCGGTACAATTCTCGATGGTAATGAGGTTTTCGGCTATTATATCCGTTCTGATGCCAGCGGCTGGCGAACCGCAATTGGTGTTAATCGTGCGGAATTGAGCCGGCCGGTCTGGCTGGCTTTTGCTTATTTTGTTTTCCTGCTTGCCGGAACTGTTTTACTGAGCGTGGTACTGGCGGGGTTTTTTGGACGCAAAATTTCCCGGCCGGTGCGAAAGCTGGCGGCACAGGCCAAAGCTGTGGGCGACATAGCGGAAGTGAAGCCGCTGAAGTCAGGCATTGAAGAACTGGATGTGGTCAGTGTTGCGTTGGCTGAAGCTGATAAGCGTAACCGCACCAAGGAACTGCGATTGCTGGAAGCGCAATTGCGTCTGCAAATGGCGCTTGATGCCGGTAATATCGGTGTGTGGGAATATAATCCTGATGATGACGAGGTGACACTGGATGGTCGCGCCAGTCATATGCTGGCTTTTCAGGACAGGCACAAAATCAATTTTGGTACCGATTTCATGCCGCTTGTGCATGATGAGGATAAGCTGCGTGTGCAAACCGCGCTGGGCAATGCGCTGCAATCCGGTGAGATTGTACGTGAAACCTTCCGCATCCGCGATGAAGATCAGCCGCATCCGCTCTGGGTGACGGGCATTGGCCGCCGTATCTATACCGATAGCGGCAAGCCTTCGGTACTCGGACTGATCGTCAATGTCACAGCAGAGCAAATGGCGTTGCAGCAACGGGAAGTGGTGGCACAGGAGCTTAACCACCGGCTGAAAAATATGTTTGCGGTTATCATCAGCCTGATGAATTTGTCGGCGCGGGGCAAAACGGATGTACAGGATTATGTCAGCCAGATGCGTGAGCGGATGACGGCACTCGCCAGTGCATTTACGCTGACCTATCAGAGCAATACGACGGCGCTGAGTACGCAGACACATATTTCATTGAATGATTTGCTGATCCGGTTGGCCGAGCCCTATGGTTTTGCAGATCAGGAGCGTATCCGTGTTACCGGGGAGGCGCTGTTATGCCCTGTCGGGCATGTCACGCCGATTAGTCTGGTTTTTCATGAGCTGGTCACCAATGCCGTCAAGCATGGTGCTTTATCCGTGCCGCAAGGATATGTTGAAATCCGGCTGTCGAAACAGAAGCCGGTGATGACAATCGAGTGGCTCGAGATTCATGGACCCGAAATTGCGCAGGAACCGTCCAAACGCGGTTTTGGTTCGCGCCTGAAACAGATGAGCATTGATGTGCAGATGCAGGGTTCTTTTAAGGAAGTCTGGGCGAAAGAAGGCCTTATTTGCATCATTCAGCTGCCGTTGCCCGACCTGTCTGAGCAGGAAAACGGACAGGAACAGGGCTGAGCCATTATTTCTTGGCACTGGTTTTGCTGCAATTGTGCTTATTCTCTGCAATCATCTGGTTTTGCAGGGACAGGGCATCAATAATAGCGCAATTCGGATCATTATCGCCGTGGCAGCGGTCGGCCAGTTGCTGTAAGGTATCAGCCATGGAGCGCATATCGGCAATTTTGGTTTCAAGTTCCGCCACATGGGCCAGAGCGATCTGTTTGACCTCCGCCGAGGCACGCTGATCATTGCGCCAGAGATTGAGCAGTAATTTGATCCGCTCCAGCGACAGGCCGAGATCACGGCACTGGCGGATAAAGCGCAGATTTTGCACATCGCGGTCCGAATAGACGCGATAGCCGGATGCAGTGCGGTTGGCCGCATCAATCAGCCCGATGGATTCATAATAGCGGATCATCTTGGCGGAGATGCCGGATGCTTTTTCTGCCTCGCCGATTATCATGTTTCGCTCCGATCAGTCTTACTCGCTATTATATAGGTTCGTCCGCAGTATATCAAAGAGTGGATCATCCGGCTTTCAAATGAATAATGTGTAGTGACAGCGCAGATAACTTAATATAATGACTGATATATCACCATCATTCCGAATGATCATCGCTTGATACGGCCTCAGCCATAGTCAGCGATGGAAAAATCATATTAGTTTGATGCATCATATACGTATGTGCCGCCGATAAGATGAAACATTCGGACGACACGCAAAGGGGAGTTTGCAGGATATGACATTGCATAAAAATCTGATCAACGGTGAGTGGGTTGGCGGCGAGGCAATCCCGAATATCAGTCCGTCTGATACCAATGATGTGGTGGGGGAATATGCCCGCGCAACACAGGCCGATGCGCTGAGCGCGATTGCAGCAGCCAAGGCGGCATTTCCGGCATGGTCCCGCTCCGGCATCATGGAGCGCCATGCGATCCTGCGTAAAACCTCTGATGAAATTCTGGCGCGCAAAGAAGAACTCGGTCGTTTGCTGGCACGGGAAGAGGGCAAAACGCTGCCGGAAGCCATTGGCGAAACCATGCGTGCCGCGCAGATTTTCGACTTCTTTGCAAATGAAGCCCTGCGCTTAGCCGGTGAAGTGCTGCCGTCGGTTCGCCCGAATATCGGTGTTGAAGTGACCCGTGAGCCGGTTGGTGTGGTCGGTATTATTACGCCGTGGAACTTCCCGATTGCCATTCCGGCATGGAAGATCGCACCGGCACTTTGCTACGGTAATACCGTGGTATTCAAACCGGCTGATCTGGTGCCTGGCTGCGCTCATGCGATTGTTGATATTCTGCACCGCGCAGGTCTGCCGAAAGGCGTTCTCAATCTGGTGATGGGCAAGGGCTCGGTTGTTGGTCAGGCTATTCTGGACAGTGCGGATGTACATGCCCTGACATTCACCGGTTCCACCGGTACTGGTCAGCGTGTCGCTGCGGCTTCGATCGTTCATAACCGCAAGTTCCAGCTGGAAATGGGCGGTAAAAACCCGTTTGTCATTCTGGATGATGCCGATCTGGATGTGGCCGTTGATGCCGCGCTTAATTCCTCTTTCTTTTCAACAGGTCAGCGCTGCACAGCATCGTCCCGTCTGATCGTGCAGGAAGGTATCCATGACCGCTTTGTGGATGCACTGGTTTCACGTATGAAGACGCTGGTGATTGATGATGCTCTGAAATCCGGCACCCACATCGGCCCTGTGGTGGATGACAGCCAGCTGAAACAGGATCTGGATTATATTGCGCTTGGTTCACAGGAAGGTGCGAAACTGGCCTTTGGCGGTGAGCAACTGGAACGCGGCACACCGGGCTTCTATCTCCGCCCTGCCTTGTTCACAGAGGCCACCAACCAGATGCGCATTTCCCGCGAGGAAATCTTCGGCCCTGTGGCCAGTGTTATCCGCGTGAAAAACTATGAAGAAGCGCTGGCAACAGCCAATGATACAGCATTCGGCCTGTCTTCCGGCATTGCAACAACCAGCCTGAAATATGCAACGCATTTCAAGCGCAATTCCGATGCGGGCATGGTGATGGTCAATCTGCCGACAGCGGGCGTGGATTTCCATGTGCCGTTTGGCGGTCGTAAAGGTTCCAGCTACGGCTCGCGTGAGCAGGGGCGTTATGCGGCGGAATTCTACACGACTGTTAAAACCGCCTATACACTGGCTGGCTGAGACAACCGATAAGACAAAGAAAAACGGAGAGGGCAACCTCTCCGTTTTTTTATCGTCTTAGCATGCGGATTGCCGCTTCATTGAGTGTGGCATGATAGGCCAGTAATTGTTTCCGTCGTTTAGGTGACAGACGTTTTTTGCGCAGAAGAAATGTGGTGACAGTCTGAATAAGGCCGCACAGGCTGAGCAGAAACAGGCAGAGCAAACGGGCGAACCAGCCGAGTTTTCTCGGTGGTTTATGCTGAAATCGCGGTGCGGATTTTCGCCCTTTGCGCGGTGGTTGGTTTCGCGGCAGAGGTGCCTGAAAGCAGAGGGGAGATAGCCGGTTGATATAGGTCATGAGGCATATCCTGTTGTTACAAGAGATTACGGGCAGGACAACCTGCCCGTAATTTTAGCCTTCTGGCTTGAGGCTTTAGAACCACTGACCGAAGCGGCGGATATAGATGGCTTTCATACCCTGTGCGACGATGCAGTAGCTGATGAGCGTACCGGCCAGCCAAGGGAAATATTCCCATGGGAGCGGCACGAGACCGACAGCATTACCCAGTGGCGAGAACGGAATATAAATACCGATTGCCATCACCAGTGTGGTCATCAGCATCACCGGCAAAGCAGCGGTGCTCTGGATGAACGGGATTTTCTGGGTGCGCAGCATATGCACGACAAGGGTCTGGGACAGCAGGCCTTCAATGAACCAGCCGGATTGAAACAGTGACTGCATTTCAGGCGAATTGGCAGCAAAAACATACCACATCAGCGCGAAAGTCGTGATGTCGAAGATCGAAGAGGTCGGTCCGATCCAGAGCATGAAGCGGCCGATATTCTTCGCATCCCATTTGCGTGGTTTGCTCAGGAATTCCTTGTCCATCTTGTCCCAAGGCAGAGCCAGCTGCGAGATGTCATACATCAGGTTCTGGATCAGCAGGTGGATTGCCAGCATTGGCAGGAACGGAATGAAGGCAGAGGCAACCAGTACGGAGAAGACGTTACCGAAATTTGAGCTGGCCGTCATATTGAGATATTTGATGATATTACCGAAGGTTTCACGACCTTTGATAACACCTTCCTCCAGCACCATCAGGCTCTTTTCCAGCAGAATGATATCGGCGGATTCTTTGGCGATATCTGCACCGCTGTCGACGGAAATACCCACATCGGCATCGCGCAGCGCCGGCGCATCATTGATCCCGTCGCCGAGGAAGCCGACCGTATGGCCATTGGCCTGAAGTGCCTTGAGAACACGGGATTTCTGCAATGGTGTCAGCTTGGCAAAAACAGTGGTGTCTTCAACGATGACACGCAGGGTGGCGTCGTCCATTTTCTCGACATCACGTCCCATCACCGGTGTGCCAGGTTCCAGCCCGACTTCACGGCAGATTTTGGTGGTGACAATCTCATTATCGCCGGTCAAAACTTTCACAGCCACACCATTGTCACGCAGAGCGGCAAGGGCAGGAGCAGCGGTTTCTTTTGGCGGGTCGAGGAAGGTCAGGAAACCTTCAACGGTCAGTTCACATTCGTCATTTTCGCTATATTGCGGTTTGGTCGAGCCTTGCGGAATATCACGGGTAGCAATCACCAGAACACGAAAACCATCCTGATTATAGGCACGGGCAATCGCTGTCAGTTCCGCACGGCGTTTATCATCCAGCGGCAGAATTTGCGTGCCTTCTTTGACCTGTGTGGCAATGGCGAGCATTTCTTCCACGGCACCTTTACAGATCAGCAGGTGATCACCGTGAATACCTTCCACAACCACGGAGAGGCGGCGGCGGATGAAGTCAAACGGCAGCTCATCAATCTTGCGGTAGAATGAGGCAGAGCGCAGCACATCGCCCAGACCGCTGGAGAACCGGATAACGGCCTGATCCATCAGGTTTTTCATGCCGCTCTGATGATAGCTGTTCAGCCATGCGAGGCGGAAAATATGGTCGTCGCGTTCGCCTTTGCTGTTCACATGGTGTTCGAGGATAATTTTATCCTGTGTCAACGTGCCGGTTTTATCGGTGCAGAGCACATCCATCGCGCCGAAATTCTGAATGGCGTTGAGGCGTTTCACCACTACTTTGCGGCGTGACATCGCAACCGCACCTTTGGCGAGGTTAGAAGACACGATCATCGGCAGCATTTCCGGTGTAAGACCCACGGCAACGGCGAGCGCAAACAGGAAGGCTTCTGCCCAGTCACCTTTGGTAAAGCCGTTAATCAGCAGCACAATCGGCACCATCACCAGCATGAAACGGATCAGCAGCCAGCTGACGGAGTTTACACCACGGTCAAAGGCGGTTTCTGCACGGGAGCCGACAATGGCTTTGGCCAGCGAGCCGAAATAGGTGCGTGCGCCGGTGGCAACAACCGCGGCTGTCGCTGTGCCGGACACCACATTGGTACCCATGAAGCAGATATTCGGCAGATCAAGCATATCTGCTTCGTCAGTAGCGGTAGCGGCGGCAGATTTCTCGGCAACGGAACCCAGCGTATCGTATTTTTCAATCGGCAGTGCTTCACCGGTCAGAACAGCCTGACTGACATAAAGATCGCGCGATTCAATCAGGCGGATATCCGCAGGGATCATGTCACCGGCAGATAGCAGCACGATATCACCGGCCACCAGATCACGCATCGGAATTTCATGGCGTTCCGGTGTGTTGCCGCCGCTGCTGCGGCGCAAAACTGTGGCTGTGGTGCGCACCATTGCCTTGAGGGCTTCAGCAGCTTTGCCTGAGCGGTATTCCTGCCAGAAACGCAGCAAGCCGCTGAGCACGACCATCGTCACGATAATGGTCACGCCGGTATAATCGACTTCTTCGCCGTCGCGCATCGGCAGCCAGATATCGGTGACAGAGCTGATTGCAGCCAGTGCCATAAGCACCATGATGAAAGGATTGTTGAAGGCCTGCAGCAACTGGATCAGGGCATGAGGACGCTTATCGTGAGCGACTTCATTGGCACCGTTTTCCTGCAGGCGCAGCGCTGCTTCGGCATTGGTCAGCCCTTGCTGATCGCTGCGCAGATTGGCGAGTGTTGTATCAAGGCTGTTGCGGGCTTCTTTCATCGCACGGGATGAAAGTTTCCGGTCGTCTTTATCCGCCTGAAAGGCGGTGTTTTTGAGCGGCTTGTTCATGAGATACTCCCGCGATGACGGATCATCGCTGAAAAATGGCAGCACAGAGCCGCTCCGCGCATAGAGCGCCGTGCGCCCGATTGGGCGCATAAAGGTCGCTCTAACACTTTATATATGCAGCATAATTTTCCCTTAAACTGATTCAAGTTTAAGGAATTATGCTGCGGAAGACGCAAAGCTCTGTGCCGGACTTTAACTTGTCTGGTTTTGTGGGGGAGTGGCTGCATGCGGTCTGAAAGCAGGAAGGGGAGGTTCCCGCTATCAGACCGCACACAGCCACCGACTACTGTCGTCGTCCATAGTTCTCTCCGTTATCAAGGGGCAGTTCTTCTGCAGTCTGGGTTTTGAGTAATGGCTCATAAAAACCTGCTTTGGCCTGCACACGGATAAAGCTGACGGCAAGCATCAGCAGCGTGAAGCCGAAGACCATGAGAACATCAAAGAGAACACTCATGACTGTGCTCCGCCTGTTGCTGCAGACCAGATACATTCCAGTTTGCGGTTTTGCGGATTACGCACCCAGCGGGCAACCGGCCGGTTACCGCCGTCAGCGATGACGGCAACAACATCCGGCCCGTCAGCCAGTTTTGGCAGGCGTGAGGAACGGACAAAACGACGTGTATCGCCATTGAGCGGGGATGCGCACAGAATTTGCGCCATGTTGAGAATTGGATAGGTCATGTTTCACCTCATTAGCCGCAACGGCACGGGTGAAACCTGCAAAGGCTCAGTCCGGTTGCTGCTGCGGCTTGGTTTGTTGACTACTGTCGCTTGGCATTTAGGAACGCGATCCTTGCGGGTGCATCCTGAATATTCAGGAAGAATGCACGTGAGATGTGGTTTCAGAGCCCCTGTCTGAATTTCATCAGAGCAGGCGCTGAAGCCGGTGACTGAACAGTTGAACTGTCCTGACCTGTGTTTAAAACAGATGGTCTGTCGCCTCAACTATGAACAAAGACTGTTTTAATATGATTAGGTGTTATGCGGATATACTAAAGTATATTCTCAGAGGTTAAGCTTGTTTTACGCAGCAAAAAGAGACAGGAACAGCCAGCATTGCACGATTTTTATTGTATTAGAAAATCTTCATATCGTTGCGAAATAAAGCTGCTATCGGAATACAGACGAAAATGGCAGGGCAGATTATGGTTTCAGTTGAAAGTCTCTTACATACATTTACAGCACTGGCAGCAGCTTTTGTGCTAGGCGGTATTATCGGGTTTGAGCGGCAATGGCGTCAACGTCTTGCGGGGTTGCGCACCAATACGCTGGTCGCGGTGGGTGCGGCGACCTTTGTTTTGTTTGCCTCATTGGTTGATGGTGATACCAGTCCGACCCGTGTGGCAGCGCAGATTGTTTCCGGTATTGGTTTTCTGGGCGCAGGGATTATCTTCAAAGAAGGTTTTAACGTCCGCGGGCTGAATACGGCTGCAACACTATGGTGCTCTGCGGCTGTCGGCGTGATGTGCGGCGCTGGCTTCTATCTTCATGCGGCCATTGCCACGTTGTTTATTATCAGTGTGAACCTGTTTTTGCGTCCGCTGGTGCATCTGATTGACCGGCAACCGGCAAGCGGGTCAGAATTTGACAGCCGCTATGCAGTGAGCATTGTTTGTATGGGCGATGCGGAGGCGCATGTGCGCTCGCTGTTGCTGCGCGATCTTGGTACGGTTCTGCATATTCAGGATCTTGAAAGCACCAATATTGAGGATAGCAACCGCGTTGAGGTGAATGCGCTGTTTCGCGCTGATAATAATCAGGATCCGTTGCTGGAGCAGATTATCGGCCGCTTAAGTCTGGAGCCGCTGGTGACTTCGGTGCGCTGGCGTTATGTTACATCCGATGACGGCGATAAAGATTATTGAAAGTGCATAATGCAGACAGATAAGCAGCCTTTTGGAGACCGGATCAAATCGGCACTTTCTGTGCCGATGATGCTGGAAGGTGCCAGTTTCTGGCAGCTTCTGGCTGGTCTTGCGCTGATTATCGCAATTTTTATTGCGGATACGGTGACAGATCTCGAGATTGCGGCGGCTGTCTTCTATGTGGCTGTGGTGTTGCTGGCCGTGCGCCTGTTACAGCCTAAGGCGGTGATCGCCACTGCGCTGCTTTGTGTGCTGATGACGATTGTCAGCTATTTTCTGACATTGAGCGGCTCGCCGGAGTCAGGGGTCGTCAACGGCTTTATCAGCGTTGCGGCGATTGCCGTCACAACATGGCTGGCTTTACAAATCCGCAATGCACAGCAGGCCGCAGAAGAAGCGCGTAAACAAATGGCGCAAATGGCGCGGGTGATGACACTCGGCGAATTGACAGCGTCCATCGCGCATGAGGTCAATCAGCCATTGGCAGCTGTCACCACCAGTGCGGCGGCATGCACGCGCTGGCTGGCGACTGAGCCGCCGAATATTGAAAAAGCGCGGCAAGCCGCTGAGCGGATCAGCAAAGATGCAACGCGTGCTGCGGAAGTGGTGGGGCGTGTGCGTGCTTTGGTGCAGCGTCAGCCTGCTGCGCGTGAAGATATCCGTATGAACAATCTGATACTGGACGTGCTGGCACTGGTGCGCGGTGATCTGGAACGCTGGCGGGTGAGTATCCGGCTCGATCTCGATGAGGCTTTGCCGGTGATACAAGGCGACAGGATTGAGATTGAGCAGGTGCTGCTCAACCTGTTCAGCAATGCGGTGGAGGCGGTGCGGGACAGTAAGCGCGTGGAGCCGCGTGAGATCATGATCCTGTCGCGTGGTGAGCCGGATGGTTCTGTTCGCGTGGCGGTGTCTGATACCGGCGAGGGGGTGCCCGCAGAGCGGCTGAAAACCATGTTCGATGCGTTTTATACCACCAAATCAGGCGGTATCGGTATTGGTCTGGCGATCAGCCGGAGTATTATCGAGGCGCATCAGGGGGCTATCCGTGCCTATCCCCGTCACCCGCACGGTCTTGTTGTAGAATTCACATTAAATGGCAGCGGAACAAAAGCATGAAACAGCCGGTCAGTGATACTCATAATACAGAAGAACCGGTCGTTTATATTATTGATGATGACCAGTCTTTGCGGGAGGCCATTGAAGATCTTCTGAACTCTGTGGGTCGGCAAGCGCAGTCCTTTGCATCTGTGCAGGCTTTTCTGGACACAGAACGTCATGATGCTCCGGCGTGTCTGGTGTTGGATATCCGTATGCCCGGCATGAGCGGGCTGGATTTTCATCGTGAGATGGACAAGTGGGATGTGCAGTTACCGGTTATTTTTATCACCGGTCATGGCGATATTCCGATGTCCGTGCAGGCGATGAAGCAGGGTGCTGTTGAGTTTCTGACCAAGCCGTTCCGCGAGCAGGATTTGCTGGATGCAATCCATCAGGCCATTGAACTCGACCGTAAAAACCGTATCGCCCGCAACAGCCTGAAATCACTGAAAGATCATTATGCCGGCCTGAGTGATGGTGAGCGTGACGTGGTTACTCATGTGGTTGCAGGCCTGCTTAATAAACAGATTGCTGCGGAGCTTGGTATCAGCGAAATTACGGTGAAAGTACGCCGTGCACAGGCAATGCGCAAAATGCAGGCTGCATCTTTACCCGAGCTGGTGCGGATGATGCAGCAGTTGCAGGAAACTTGAATGATGAGAGAATATGACACTGCCAAAAGCTTTGCTTTTGAAGGTGTTCTTTGTTCATTTCAGGAAAATATTATCTCAGTGAGAGAAGGAATGGCGCACCCGAAAGGATTCGAACCTCTGACCCCCAGATTCGTAGTCTGGTGCTCTATCCAGCTGAGCTACGGGTGCTTGCCTAGAGTGCTTCGTTTGGTACGGCACTCTCTTAAGAACTTTATTTCGTATTAAAATAAAATCTTATCAAAGTAGAAAATGGCGCACCCGAAAGGATTCGAACCTCTGACCCCCAGATTCGTAGTCTGGTGCTCTATCCAGCTGAGCTACGGGTGCATGCCCTAGAACCGCGCCGTTTCCGTGCGGTATGCGCTCTCTAAAGGGTTCTGTTTGGCATTGCAAGGGTTTGTAACGGAAAACTTTCAAAAATTTGTATTTTTTTTGAAGCGTGGGGATAAAAACAAGAAAACCACGCGATTGCGTGGCTTTCTCGGCAGTGTTTTCCGTGCAGCGCGTTGAAATAATTACACCATATTGCGTTGGCTGCGCTGCATTTGCGGCGGATAGGCCGGCATATCGGGGATGCGAATCTCGAATAAAGCGCCTTCCGTGTAGTCTTCGCGCAATTCGATGGTGCCGCCATGGGCGCGCACCAGTTCCTGAGCAATCACCAGCCCCAAGCCGGTACCGTCGCTGCGGGTAGACCCGCGAAACGCGGTAAAGAGATTATCCCGCGCTTTTTTCGGTAAACCGGGTCCGGTATCGGCAACGGCGATGCAGCATTGATTGCCCATGCGCCATGCGGAAATGGTCAGGCTTTTCTCGGTTTCCGGCGCGGTATTGTGTGTACTCATCGCCTGCACGGCATTACGGCAGAGATTATTCAGCACACGCAGCATCTGTTCTTTGTCGATATAGGCTTCAAAATCGACCGGAATCATATTGCGGAAGGTGATCTCCACATTCGGCGGAATCACCAGCATGTCTTCGACTTCATGCAGCAGCGGGCGCAACAGACGTTGCTGACGCACCGGAACCGCTTCCTGCGTGCGGCCATAGGCGATTACTGTCTCTGAATAGGTGATGGCGCGGTTGAGTGTCCGGATCAGCTTTGGCGAAAAGCGCTGTACGACCGGATCCTGTGTATCGGCCAGACTGTCGGACATCAGCTGTGCTGATGCCAGAATATTGCGCATGTCATGATTGATCTTGGAGACTGCGAGGCCAAGATCTGCCAGATGTTTGCGCTCATGAAACAAATGCTGAAGATGGGTTTGCATTTGTGCCAGCCGGTTTTGGGCATAGCCAAGCTCATCTTTACGGCAGGAGGCGTCAATAATCAGGGTCGGATCTTCGGGCTTCTGGCCGAAGGCAAACATATTGCTGTACATATGGCCGACAGGGCGTAGCAGCAGACGGTGAATGATGAAATAGATCAGCGCTGCCGCAATCAGCGAGATCAGCAGAGAAATCGTGGCAATAATGCGCGAGTTCTGGATCAGCCGGTCATGTAAGGCGGTGTCATACATCACGATATCGACTGTTGTCCCGGTATAGTCCGGCGGGCCGGAAATCTGCATGACCTTCTTGCCGCCGCTGATCAGTGTCTGCAATGCGCCGAGAAAATCACTCAGCGGTGTTGCCGTTGTCAGATCAATATATTCGCTCACCGGCGGTGTTACCGGTGATGAAGCAAGAACACGGCTGGTGCCGTTGCGCGTCACTGTAATGCTTTCTGCACCGCTGGAGCGCAGCAATTGATCCTGAACCTGCGGTTCAAGCGTGGCACCGGGGTTGCTGTCGAGCAAAAGCAGGCTCGATGTCGCAATCATATTATGTTTGGTGGTCAGCCATTGCGTGCGCATATTGGCGATCGACGGTACAAGAATGATGACTTCCGCAATCAGCACGGCCAGAATGATCATCAGCAATAATTTGCTGGACAGCCGGTGGCGTAACGGGACGTACCAGTCATCTTTATCGTGCGGCGGGAAGTCGGGCTGATTATCTGCATAGACCGGCGGGACCGTGCTGCCGCCAAGTGGTGTTGCGGAAGCGAGGGTTGTTACCGGTGCCTGCGGAGTGGGGAGTATTTCGGATGGCGTGACAGGACTGTCAGTCTGGTCAGAATTGATAAGCTGCAATTTTTCAGCACGCTGTTTCTCTGATTCTGCAGATGCAGTGTCGGCAGGCCTTTGAAAATCCTTGTTTTTCATAAAGGTCATTTTATCCATCCGTCAGGCTGACAGGTCTCTCCCTGTCCCCCGTTTCCACCCACGGACCCGATCAGGTCACGGACTGTCAAGTTGCATATCTATGCCTGACTGCCAGCCTGTCCCCACAAAGGCTAAAATCCTGCAAAGCATTAATATAAGCGCTTTGATGCAGGATTTCAAATTTCCGTGTGCGCTTTATTGAAAAAGTGATTTTTCTGAATTTGAGTGTGAGCAATCGTACCTTAAACAGAGTTTAAAACAGTTGTTTAAAATAAAACAAATGTTTTGATTGTTGTAAATTGCTGTGCTAGAAGGCTCACTCCCGCAAAGATTGATACGGAGAATAGCAATGGTGCAGAGTGATCAGGATGTGAACCCGACAGCAAAAGCCGGAACACAAAGCTTGCAGGATCTCTCGGCACAGGAACGTGCTGTTCTGGATATGATTATTGCCAATCCGTTTGTCGGTCAGCAGCAGATTGCCGATGCTTTAGGTTTGGCGCGCTCAACTGTTGCTGCACATATTGTGCAACTGACCCAGAAGGGCTTTGTACTGGGGCGCGGCTATTATCTGCCGGTGAGCAAGCGTATCGTTTGTATCGGCGGTGCGGTTTTTGACCGTAAATATCATGCACATGCCCCTCTGATCAGTGAGACATCCAATCCGGTCAGCGGTTATCGCAGCCATGGCGGTGTTGCGCGCAATGTTACGGAAAATCTGGCACGTTTGGGTGTGAATATCGGTTTTGTCTCCATTCTCGGCGATGACGAAACCGGTCGTGCTATTCTCGATAATCTGCGCCTGCTTGGTGTTGATGTCAGCCGCGCGATTGTCACTAATGAGGCACCGACCGCTGAATATGCTGCAATTCTGGGGCCTGATAATGAACTGGCACTCGGTATTGCTGACATGGGCATTTTCGATCTGCTGAAGCCGGAGATGTTAGAAACGGTCTGGCCGCAGCTGGCTTCGGCTGACTGGGTCTTTGCCGATTGCAATCTGCCGCAGGCAACCTTGGAAGCCTTGCTGGCGAAAAAATCCGGTAGCCGTTTCCGTTTAGCCGTTGATACGGTTTCCGCGCCGAAAGCACTGCGTCTGCCGCAGGATCTCAGCGGCGTAGACCTGTTGTTCCTCAATCTTGATGAAGCGCATAGTCTGTTGCGTCATCCGGCGGGGACGCCTCGTCTTTCGGCAGATCAGGCGATCAGTGCGCTGCGTGAGCGCGGTGTGGCTAAGATCGTGATGACAATGGGTGCTGCCGGTGTTCATATCGGTGATGAAAACGGTATCCGTCATATTGCTAGTGTGCCTGCACAGCCGGTGGATATTACCGGTGCAGGTGACGCATTGATCTCCGGCACGCTCTATTGCCTGCTTGACCAGAAACCATTGCCGGAAGCGGTACGCACCGGCACATTGCTGGCAACATTGACAACCGAAAGCGACGCCAGTGTGCATCCGGATTTATCCGCACAATTCCTGGAAGCACACCGCCACCGTATAAGCGAATAATCAAAAAGCTATCGCGTAAGCGAATGATTTTAAGACATAACCTCCCTCAGAAAGGCTGCTCCTTATGACCAGTTTGACCATGCATTTCAGCGACGAAGTCCGTAACGCCCTTGATAAAGGTGCGCCTGTTGTTGCTCTTGAATCCACAATCATCACTCACGGTATGCCTTTCCCGCAGAATTTGGAAATGGCACGCAAGGTTGAAGATGTGATCCGTGCAAACGGTGCTGTACCGGCAACGATTGCGGTGCTGAAGGGCGAAATTCACGTTGGTCTCGGCGATGCGCAGCTGGAACAGCTGGCACAGACAACCGATGCCGTTAAAACATCGAGCCGTGATCTGGCCGCAGATATGGTGCAGGGTCTGACTGCCGGTACCACTGTTTCGGCAACCATGCGTATTGCTGCGCTTGCCGGTATTGAAATTTTCGCCACTGGCGGCGTTGGCGGTGTGCATCGCGGTGCGGAAGACAGCTTTGATATTTCCGCTGATCTGAACGAACTGGGTATGACCAATACCACTGTCGTTTGCGCCGGTGTAAAATCCATTCTCGATATTCCTAAAACCCTTGAATATCTGGAAACCCAGCGCGTGCCGATCATTGCTCATGGCAGCGACGATTTTCCGGCATTCTTCACCCGTTCAAGCGGTTGTAAAGCTGATCACCGTCTGAACAGCGCCGAAGAGATTGCAAAAGCAATGGCACTTCATCATGCACTTGGTTCCGGCACCGGTATTCTGATTGCAAATCCGATCCCTGAAGAAGATGCACTGACACCGGAATTCATTAACGGCACAATTGAAGCTGCTGTTAAAGAGGCTGCTGATCAGGGCGTTGGCGGTAAGGATGTGACACCATTCCTGCTCGCCCGCATCAATGAATTGTCGGAAGGCCGCAGCCTCAAAGCCAATATTGCGCTGGTGCTGAATAATGCCAAGCTGGCAGCACGTATGGCTGTTGCCTATAAGGCGCTCGTATAAAATATAATTACGTTCCTTATAAAAACGGGCGGAAACATCATGTTTCCGCCCGTTTTGCTTTGTCAGATGGTGGTCATGTTTAAGTATTATTAACCATATCGGCGCATGTCAGAGCCAATAGAGCGGTTTAAAATCCGGTAAATGCCGGTTTTATAGGGTTTCGGGCGCTTCGTCACAGCAGGATTACAGAAATTTAATTAGACCTGCGGGCGCAGATTACGCATTTTAAGGGCATGATAGTGTGAGCCTGCGACTGCGGGCAATAAACTCAGGTTGCGGCAAGATCGGGATAGAATGAAAAACTGGAAACAGATTGCGGTTTGTGTGGTCGTCGCTGCCGCCGCCTTCGGGGGCTGGAGCTGGTATAATGCTGAGCGCACAGGCACAGCAACGGGAACAGCACCGGTTGCCGGAGCCAATAGCGGCGGACGCAGTGCACCATTGGTTATGACCAAGCCTGCACAGAAGCAGATCGTCAACGACAAGCTCAGTGCGATCGGCAGCGGTGTGGCGCTGAATACTGTTGCGCTGATGCCTTATTCCAGCGGAACGATCCGTCAGTTTCTGGTCAGCGCCGGCAGTGTGGTGAAAAAAGGCCAGATCATTGCCGAGCTGGATGCGGAAAACGAGCAGATTGCAGTCGAAAAAGCACAGGTTCTGCTGAAAGATGCGGAAATTACGCAAAAACGTATGACGACCTTGCGGGCTTCCAATACGGCAACACAGGTGCAGGTGGTTGCCGCTGATCTCGCTCTTGCCAATGCAAAACTTGCGGTGAAGGATGCCGAACTGGCATTGAGCCGCCGCTCTGTTGAAGCGCCGATTGCCGGTATTGTCGGTATTCTGCCGGTGGATGCCGGTAATTATGTCACGTCCTCAACCACCATTGCGACGATTGATGACCGTTCAAAATTGCTGATTGATATCTGGGTGCCGGAGCGTTTTGCACCGCAATTACGCATCGGTCAGGCTGTGAGCGCTGTGCCGACTGCCTTGCCGGGCAAGAGTTTTCAGGGACAGATCAGTGCACTGGATAATATGATTGATGCGGCGAGCCGTACCATGCGGGTGCGTGCCGAAATCACCAATCCGAGTGATGTGTTGCGTTCAGGCATGTCCTTTACTGTGACGATCCTGTTTCCGGGCGATCAGTATTTGGCAGTTGATCCTTTGTCAGTGCAGTGGGACGGTGATGGTTCCTATGTCTGGCGTATCGGCTCGGATGGTATGGCCGAGCGTGTTGCTATCCGTATCATTCAGCGCAATGCCAGTTCTGTGCTGGTGGACAGTGAACTTGCCGAGGGTGACGTGATTGTAACCGAAGGCGTGCAGAATGTGCGTGAAGGCGGCAGTGTCACGATCAAAGGGCAGAAGACAGATAATTCTGCCAGCCCGACCGCACCGGCAACGGCACAGGCCAATAATAAACGGGCGGGATGACTATGGCTTCCGATACATCATCTGCCGGTCAAAATAACCTGCCGGAGCAGGATAAAGAACCTCTGATTGCGAAAACTGCAGAAGCTGAAGCGCAGAACAATCCGCAAAACGGTGGCTTTACTGCGCTGTTTATCCGGCGTCCGGTCTTTGCTTTTGTGCTTAACGTGCTGATTGTTGTGGCAGGTCTTGCCGCGCTGACCGGTGTGGATATCCGCGAATTGCCGGATGTTGACCGTCCGGTTATTTCGATCAGTACAACCTTTACCGGTGCATCGGCTGAAACGGTTGACCGCGAGGTTACGCAGGTTCTGGAAAACGAAGTCGCACGTGTTTCCGGCGTGAAGAATATTTCCTCAACCTCCTCATTCGGCCGCAGCCGTGTGACGGTTGAATTTAATGACGGCGTCGACATCAACGTGGCTGCCGCTGATATGCGCGACTCGATCTCGCGTGTGGCCAACCAGATGCCGGAAGAGGCAGATGCCTCGCGTATCATCAAAGCGGATTCCAATGCCGATGCGGTGATGCGTCTGGCGATTGCGTCTGAAACGCTCAGCGTTGATGATATGACGGTGATTGTTGAAGATCAGATCGTCGATGTGCTGTCCGCCGTTCCCGGTGTTGCCGATGTTGAAACCTATGGCGACCGCGATAAGATTTTCCGTATTGATATCGATCATAAGCGCCTTGCCAGCTACGGCCTGACCTTTGCTGATGTCAGTTCTGCATTGGCTTCGATGGCGCTGGATCAGCCTGCCGGATCGCTGCGCAGTGCTTCGCAGGCAATTGTTGTACGTGCCACGGCCTCCGTTGCATCACCGGCAGATTTTGAGAACATTATCATCAAGGGGCAAACCCGTATCCGTGATGTAGCCAATGTCACGCTCGGACCGGATATTGAAAGCTCTGCGGTACTGAATAATGGCCGCAACAGTATCGGTCTTGGTATTATCCGTCAGGCACAGTCGAATACGCTGGATATTTCTGACGGTGTCCGTGCGGAAGTGGAGCGCCTCAACAAGACATTGCCGGAAGGCATGACTATGCGTGTGACCAGTGATGATGCGAATTTCATCAGGGGCGCGATGCATGAGGTACAGATTGCGCTGATTGCAGCCATTCTGATCGTTATTGCTGTGATCTATATGTTCCTGCGCGATATCCGCGCGACATTGATCCCGACTGTTTCCATTCCGGTGGCGCTGGTTGGTACGGTTGCTGCAATTTATCTGGCAGGCTTTTCTATCAATATTCTGACGCTTCTGGCGTTGGTTCTGGCAACCGGTCTGGTGGTGGATGACGCCATTGTGGTGCTGGAGAATATTGTTCGCCGCCGCGCAATGGGGCTGGGGCCGCGCGCAGCTGCTGTGCTTGGCACGAAGGAAGTGTTCTTCGCGGTGATTGCCACAACTCTGACACTGGTTGCAGTGTTTGTACCGATCTCTTTCCTGCCGGGGCAGGCGGGTGGTCTGTTCCGCGAATTCGGTTTCGTGCTGGCGATTGCGGTATTGCTGTCCGGCGTGGTGGCGCTGACATTGTGCCCGATGCTGGCTTCCCGCTTTATGACCGGCGAGGTCAAAGATCACGGTGCGCCCACAGATAAACCACAGGGTATTGTCGGCCGCATCAGCATGGGACTGGCAAAATTCTATCGTAGCAGTTTGCACTGGTGTCTGAATGCGCCATGGATTGTGGTTGCTGCTGCACTTGTCTTCGCGTTTCTCTCGCTGAGTGCCTATACGACCTTGCGTCAGGAACTGACACCAAACGAAGACCGCTCCTCCGTGATGCTGCGTATTTCGGGGCCGCAAGGCATCAGTATTGATTTCCTGCGTTCGCAGCTTGAGCAGATTGATGAACGTCTGAAACCATTGCGCGACAATGGCGAGATCATCAATTCCTATGCGATTGCCGGTTCCGGCGGTGCTTCCAATAATGGTTTTATGGTGCTGACACTGGCGCCATGGAGTGAGCGTGAGCGCAAGCAGCAGGATATCGTCAACGACATCAATCAGCGTTTGCGTCCGATTACCGGTGTGCGTGCCTTTACCTTGCAGTCAAACAGTCTGGGTATTCGCGGTGCGGGTAACGGTTTGCAGTTCACACTGGTCGGCAATGATTATGCAACGATCCAGCCGGTAACCCGTGCGCTGCTGACCGAGATGGAAAAAGATCCGCGTTTCATGCAGCCGCGCTTGTCGGTGGATGCAACGCAGCCGCAGCTATCGGTGCAGATCGACCGTGAACGCGCATCCGATCTTGGTATTGATATTACCGGTCTGGCCAATGCGGTGCAGTCGGTGCTGGATGGTCGTAAGATTGGTGCGGTTTATATCGGTGACCGTTCCTATGATGTGAAAATGATGGCGACTTCCAATCCGATCAATGATCCGACGGATTTGGAAAATGTTTTCATGCGTACCGGTGACGGCCGCTATGTTTCGATGGCAACGATTGCTTCGGTGCGTGAAATTGCTGTGCCGCCGCAATTGGCGCGTGAGCAGCGTCTGCGCTCCATTGCGATTACCTCCAATCTGCGCAGTGATTTCGCTCTGGGCGATGCTTATAAAACCGTGCAGGAACTGGCAGCACCGCTGCTGCCTGCGGGTGTACAAATGGTGCCGCTTGCAGAAGCCGCCACACTGGGCGAAACCTCGACCGGTTTGTTCATGGTGTTCGGTTTTGCGGTGGTGATCATTCTGCTGGTACTGGCCGCGCAGTTTGAGAGTTTCGTCAGTGCGCTGATCGTTATGGCGACCGTGCCGCTGGGGCTTGGCTGTGCTATCGTGGCGCTGATCCTTACCGGCACCAGTCTCAATGTTTACAGTCAGATCGGGTTGGTACTGCTGGTCGGCATTATGGCGAAGAACGGTATTCTGATTGTGGAGTTCGCCGATCAGTTGCGCGACCGTGGCCTGTCTTTGCGGGAGGCCGTGGAAGAAGCATCGAATATTCGTCTGCGTCCTGTCTGTATGACAATGATCTGTGCGGTGCTCGGCGGTATTCCGCTGGTGATTGCAACCGGTGCCGGTGCGGAAGCCCGTATCGCACTGGGCTGGATTATCGTTGGCGGCCTTGGTCTGGCAACCATTGCCACGCTTTATGTGACACCGGTGGCCTATCTGCTGCTCGGCCGTTTCACAAAGCCGAAAAGCGATGAGGAAAAACGCCTCGACCGTGAGCTGGCTCATGCGGCTACGCTGGAGATGAAGCCGGAATAAGAAGCAAAAATGGCGGGGATTCTTCAAGAAGAATCCCCGCCATTTTTATATGTGGTTACACGCCAATCGGCATCAGTGCGGGATCGCGTTCCACTTTGCGTGGTGCCACCACATCTTTCCAGACCGACAAAGCCTGCTGCTGCGGCGTATTCGGCGCACGTTCCACGAATTGGCCGGCACCGGGTTCTGCCAACACCTTGCCTTGCGCATAGGCGACACGGCCGCCGCTGATGGTCATACGCGGCAGACCGGTAACTTTCATCCCCTCAAACACGCTGTAATCAATCGCCGATTGCTGCGTTTTGGCTGAGATTGTCTTGGTTGCATTCGGATCCCAGATCACCAGATCAGCGTCTGATCCTTCCAACACAGCGCCTTTGCGCGGATAGATATTGAGGATTTTCGCCGCATTGGTGGAGGTAACCGCGACAAATTCATTCTCGGTCAGGCGGCCGGTGCGTACCCCTGTTGTCCAGAGCACCGGAAGACGCTCTTCCAGCCCTGCGGTACCGTTCGGGATTTTGGTGAAATTGCCAACACCATGGCGTTTTTGTTCGGTGGTGAAAGCACAATGGTCAGTGGCCACACATTGCAGACTACCGGCGCTTAAACCCGCCCAGAGGCCATCCTGATTGAGCTTGTCGCGAAACGGCGGGGACATCACCCGCCGCGCTGCATAGTCCCAGTTTTTATTCTGATATTCGCTCTCATCCAGTGTCAGATGCTGGATCAGCGGTTCGCCGTAGACACGCATGCCTTTCTGGCGGGCACGGCGGATGGCCTCATGCGCCTGTTCGCAGGAAACATGCACCACATAAAGCGGCACGCCTGCCTGATCGGCAATCATAATCGCACGGTTGGTGGCTTCGCCTTCCACTTCCGGTGGTCGGGAATAGCTGTGCGCTTCTGGTCCTGTATTGCCTGCGGCCAGCAGGTTTTGCTGTAATTGAGCGACAATATCACCGTTTTCCGCATGTACGAGTGGCATGGCGCCGATTTCGGCACAACGGCGGAACGAGGCAAACATCTCGTCATCATTGACCATCAGTGCGCCTTTATAGGCCATGAAATGTTTGAAAGTATTGACGCCGCGTGCCACCACTTCCGGCATTTCATTGTAACAGCGCTCGCTCCAGCCGGTGACAGCCATATGGAAGGAATAGTCGGTGCGTGCTTTTCCGGCTTTCTGAAACCATTCCTGCAGTGCTTCCAGCAGATTGCCTTCCGGTGAGGGCAGCACAAAATCAACCACCATCGTGGTACCGCCTGCCAGTGCCGCGGCGGTGCCGCTGTCAAAATCGTCGGTGCTGTGGGTGCCCATAAACGGCATTTCCAGATGGGTATGGGGATCAATGCCACCTGGCATAATCAGGCAGCCATGCGCATCAATTGTGGTATCGCCCTGCATATCATGGCCGATAGCGGCGATTTTGCCGTCTGCGATCAAGATATCGGCATCGTAAGAGCGGTCTGCGGTAACGATTTTACCGCCTTTAATCAGTGTGGTTTTGTTATCTGTCTGTGACTTGGTAGGTGATCCGGTATGTGACATTGTTCGTTTCCCCTTATGGTTTTTTGCGAACAGATGCGGATTGATCGAAAAGGTTAAGGGCTCCGGCATGAGTGCTCATGCCGGAGCGGATTCTTATACGATTTCAGCGGTCTCCAATGCCGCATGCAACAACACATCCGCGCCGTTGCCAGCCCATTCTTTGGTGATGTCCTCGGCCTCATTATGGCTCAGGCCATCAACGCAAGGGCACATAATCATGGCCGATGGTGCGACCTGATTAATCCAGCAGGCATCATGACCGGCACCGGAAATAATATTGCGATGTGTCAGTCCGAGACGCTCTGTTGCCTGACGAATGGTCGAGAGGCAGGTCTCGTCAAAAGAAACCGGATCAAAAGCGCCGACTTCTTCGATCTGATAGGTCAGGCCAATTTTCTCGCAGATTTCTGCAACGGATTTCTCCAGCTTCTGCACCATAATGGCGAGTTCTGCTTTGTCCGGATTGCGGAAATCAGCGACGAATACAGCGGTGCCCGGAATGATGTTGCGGGAATTCGGGCTGATATGAGCATAGCCGACAGCGCCCACGCCATTCGGCGCGTGTTCCCATGCGATTTCATCGACGCGCTCGGTAATGCGTGCCATGCCAAGTCCTGCATTCACACGTTTGCGCATAGGCGTTGAGCCGGTATGGGCTTCTTTACCGGTCAGCGTAATCTGCAACCATTTCAGCCCCTGACCATGGGTAACAATACCGATATCTAGCCCTTCGTCTTCAAGGATCGGGCCTTGTTCAATATGCAGCTCATAATAGGCTTTGATCGGGCGCTTGGCCGTTGGCACTGAACCTTCAAAGCCGATGCGCTTCAGCTCGCCACCAACGGTTTTACCTTCCGCATCGGTACGGGATTTTGCCCATGCTTCATCAAACAGACCGGCGAAAACACCGGAGGCCAGCATGGCAGGAGCAAAACGTGCGCCTTCTTCATTGGTCCAGTTGACCACTTCAATCGGATGACGGGTTTTAATGCCGAGATCATTGAGGGTGCGCACCACTTCCAACCCGCCAAGGACACCAAGCACACCGTCGAATTTACCGCCGGTCGGCTGGGTGTCGAGATGGCTGCCGAGCATTACCGGCGGCAGGGACGGATCGCTGCCTTCGCGGCGGGCAAACATATTCCCCATCGTGTCGATGCTCATGGTCATGCCGGCATCTTCACACCACTTCTGAAAAAGCAGCCTGCCTTCACGGTCTTCATCGGTCAGTGTCTGGCGATTATTGCCAGTTGAGATGCCGGGGCCGATTTTGGCCATATCCATCAGGGTGTCCCAGAGGCGGTCAGCATTGGTTTTGAGATTGCTGTTCAGATGCGTGTTCATGTCTGTTTCCGTATGCAGTCTGTATTGAATTGTTTCATAGAGGTGCGGGGAGACGGCATGTGGATGTCCTCCTCATCAGCGCATATCCCAAAACCCGTTCGGGTTCTGTTTCGGAGTAAGCGCCGTTACAAAGCCTTTGCGTAAAAAGAGCCTTGATTGTTTCCCCAAAAAAACGTTGATTACTGCTCCGTTCTGTTGCGGAGTGTTTTTGAAACCAGCCAAACGCTTGCGTGTTAAACGAGCTAATCGCTTGTGCGTAAAACCGGTTGGTATATCATTCACTAAAATCCGTTCAGGACAAGCAATTAGTGGTAATAGGGCAGGCCTGCGGCGTGATGCCGTTGCAGGGCGGATACTGAGACGGGGGAGAGCAGCATGGAACGGAAACCGAAAGCGGTCAAAGAGACTTCCGACATGCCGCAGGATAAAACGCTTGCTCGTACCAAGCGCTCTCTGAAACTCTCGCCGCAATGGCAAACGGACGGGGAGCCCGCGCCGGAGAATCTGTCGCGTATTCAGGAGATGAACCGCAAACTCATTCTGGAAGCGGCGCTGGATGTGTTCTCCACCTATGGTTTTCGCGGCTCTACCATCGACCAGATTGCACTGAAATCCGGCATGTCGAAGCCCAATCTTCTGTATTACTTCCGCCGCAAGGAGGAGATTTATACCACCGTTTTGCAGCAAACGATGGAAGAATGGCTGGCTTCGATGCAGGCCATTGATCCGCAGGGCGAACCGCTGGAAGAGCTTGGCACTTACATCCGTAACAAGATTGAAATGGCGTTTCGCAATCCCGCTGCATCGCGCCTCTTTGCCAACGAAATTATGCATGGCGCACCGGCGATCGGCACTTTCTTGCAAGAGGATATGCGCAGGCTGGTGGATGAAAAGGCTGCGGTAATCGGGCAATGGATGGATGAGGGCAGGCTGGCCAAAACCGATCCGCATCATCTGATCTTTACGATCTGGGCAACGACGCAGCATTATTCTGACTTTGAAACACAATTGCGCGCCGTGCTTGGCGAGAAATTTGATGCGCCGGATTGTTGTGAAAATACGGTGCAGGCTGTGAGCGCTATTCTGCTTAATGGTATCCGTCCTCGTTAAACAGAGAGGGGTTAAACAAGACGGGGTTAAGCGGGGAGGAATAGCGGCAGAAAGATTGCTGCCGCTATCTGTGTTATGTGCTGTGATGACTGTCTGTCTTGTCACAGTTGACCGCTCCTATTCCGCAGCCTGTTTGTGTCGCGCCATCGGATTGTTCGGATGGGTCGTCCAATTGGCATAATCAGGGCTGATCGGTTCTTTGGTGCGCGGATCAATGCCGGAAACCTGCTCCATGGTAATACAATCCTGCACAGGGCAGACGCTCACACAGAGATTGCAGCCGACACATTCTTCATCAATCACCTCAAAATGACGCACACCATCGACCATAGATGTAATTGCCTGATGGGATGTATCCTCGCAGACAATATGGCAGCGGCCGCATTTGATGCAGGCATCCTGATCAATCCGCGCTTTGGTGGTGTAATTGAGGTTGAGATATTGCCAGTCGGTGACCTGTGGGGCAGCAAGACCACGGAAGTCATCCAGTGAATGATAGCCTTTGCTGTCCATCCAGTCGGACAGACCGTCAATCATCTCCTGTACAACCTTGAAACCATAGGTCATGGCCGCCGTACAGACCTGAACTGTGCCGCAGCCGAGCGAAATATATTCCGCCGCATCGCGCCATGTGGTGATGCCGCCGATACCCGACATCGGCAGTCCCCGTGTTTCCGGATCGCGGGCAATTTCGGCCACCATGTTTAGCGCAATCGGTTTGACCGCAGGGCCGCAATAGCCGCCGTGGGAACCGCGTCCGTCGATACTTGGTTGCGGGGCAAAATTGTCGAGGTCAATCGACACGATGGAGTTGATGGTATTGATCAGCGATACGGCATCTGTACCGGCATGTTTGGCAGCCCGTGCAGGCATACGGATATCGCTGATATTCGGGGTGAGTTTGGTGATCACCGGCATACGGCTATATTGTTTGCACCATTTCACCACCATCGCCACATATTCCGGCACCTGACCGACAGCGGCACCCATGCCGCGCTCGCTCATGCCGTGCGGACAACCGAAATTCAGTTCAATACCATCGGCGCCGGTTTCTTCCACCCGTGGCAGAATGGCTTTCCATGCCTCTTCTTCGCAAGGCACCATGATAGAGGCAATCAGCGCGCGGTCAGGCCAGCGGCTTTTGACCTCTTTCATTTCACGCAGGTTGATTTCCAGTGAGCGGTCGGTAATCAGCTCAATATTGTTGAAACCGAGCAATCTGCGATCAGCGCCCCAGATGGCACCATAGCGCGGGCCGTTGACATTGACGACCGGCGGGCCTTCAGCCCCCAGTGTTTTCCAGACAACACCACCCCAACCGGCCTTGAAAGCACGCTCCACATTGTAGGCTTTGTCGGTTGGAGGGGCAGAGGCCAGCCAGAACGGATTAGGGGAACGGATACCGAGAAAATTCGTGGTCAGATCAGCCATGTCAGTGATCCTTTGCCGAGGAGGTCGCGTGGGTGTGAACGGACGGAGTTTGCGGCCAGAGGCTTGGCAGATCCTTGCGATTGGCTGCCAGTACGGCCTCAGCAAAACCGCTGACGGCTTCCGGCAGCTGCATCAGATGCTGATGGATGGATTGCGCTGCAACTTTGCCGTCCTGCACGGAGGAAACAGTCAAGTCCTGACCACCTGCCACACAGTCGCCGCCAGCCCAGATGCCCTGCATACTGGTGCGGTTTTCAGCGTCAGTTTTAATCCTGCCGCCGCTCATTTCTATGCCGCTGGCACCAAGGCCTTGGCCGTCGAGTTTTTGCCCGATGGCCTTGTAAATCTGATCAGCCGGCACAGTGAGTGTGGCACCGGTTGCAACCAGTTTGCCGTCACGCTGCTCTGTTTGGGCGAGGCGTATGGCTATGGCCTGTCCCTGATCATTGAGCAGAATTTCTTCCGGTTGCAGATTATCGCGGATCAGCACGCCTTCCATCTGCGCGAGTTGCTGTTCATAGACGCTGGCATTCATATGCTCACGACCACGGCGATAGGCCAGTGTTACATTTTCCGCACCTAACCGCTTGATCTGCACAGCAATATCAATGGCCGTCATACCACCGCCGATGACGACAACATCATTGCCGATATTCAGGCGGGAGAGGTCAGAGCTTTGACGTAATTCGGCAATGGTACGCACGGCGTCCAGCACGTTGTCGGCATCTTCACCGGCAATATGCAGCCGGTTTGTGCCGCCAAGGCCAAGCCCCAGAAACACGGCGTCATAACCGGAGCGTAGCGCATCCAGCTGGATGTCTTTACCCAGCGCTTTACCGGTTTCAATGGTGATGCCGCCGATTTTCAGAATGAATTCCAGTTCCCGCGCGGCAAAATTATCAACGCTTTTATAGGAGGCGATACCATATTCATTGAGGCCGCCGCCTTTTGGGCGGGCTTCAAAAATTGTCACCGTATGGCCTTCACGTGCCAGCGCATGGGCGCAGGCAAGACCGGCAGGTCCCGCACCGACAACGGCCACGCTTTTACCGGTAACCGGCGCACGGGTGAAAGGATGAACGCCGCTGTCCATCAGGTGATCTGTGGCATGGCGTTGCAATAGCCCGATACGTACCGGCTTGCCTTCAGCGGCCTCACGCACACAGGCTTCTTCGCAAAGCGTTTCCGTCGGGCAGACGCGGGCGCACATGCCGCCGAGGATATTCTCGCTCAGAATGGTGCGGGCAGCGCCTTGCGGATTGCCGCCGGCGATCTGGCGGATAAATTGCGGAATATCAATATGGGTCGGACAGGCCGTCATGCATGGCGCATCATGGCAGAAATAGCAGCGGTCAGCCTCGACCAATGCCTCATGCTTATCGAGCGGCGGATGCAGATCTGCAAATATATCCTGATAGTCATTCAGACGATTGGGTCTGATATCCGGTGCGGTTGTATCCGCACTGCGGTTCATACCCGGTTTCCCGTTATGGTCACTCATGCCCTTTCACTCCTCCCGGGCATTTCGCAAATTGTGTTCGCGAGAATGCACTAAAAACAAGATGTCAGAGTCGCCGGATGCTGTACGAATAAGTGCAGACAAATCCGGTTATGCGAAAGCTGTCTCAGAACGCATGTGATATGCGCTCCGCATGATTCATTGCTGCATGGTGAGGAAGCGGCGTGGTTCCCTTATTAAACGCCGGTTCCGCAATCTGTCAGAGCAAAGCATTTTTTGTACGCATGCTTTTTTGCTGCTGTGACTTCAGCATGACAGATTTTTGCGGAAGGTCAAATTTTTTATCAGATGGTCAAAATATGACGATAATACTCATAAAATAGAGCTGTCCTGACGGACTGATTTTGCTGCTTCTTCCCCGATGCTGGCGAAAAAGCGGTCAGCAATTTTGCGTGCTGCATTGCCAAGCAATTTAGTGCCGAGCTGGGCGATCTTGCCGCCTGCATCGCCGTTGATTGTGTAGCGCAGAAGAGTGACATCGGGGCTTTCTTCGATCAGTTCCACATCGGCACTGCCGGTGGCAAAACCGGCGACAGAACCCTGACCTTCACCGCTGATAGTATAGGAAAACGGCGGATTGAGATTGGAGAGGATCAGCAAGCCGTGAAAACGGATTTTGATAATGCCGAGATTAACGCGGATCGCTGCCTGAATGTCGGTGTCAGAGAGGCGTTCCAGTGTCTCGCAGCCCGGAATACAGGGTTTGAGCATTTCCACATCATTCATGGCATTCCATACGGCTTGTCTGGGCGCATTGATGCGTTCTTCACCGGTCAGATCCATATTTACCCTTTAAATTTTCTCTCTTACTGAGGGGGCTTGCAGTGCAGGCAGAATTAAGTGCAGACTGCATTCCTGATCATGATATCGGTTTTAATCACAAGAAAACAACGGCTGAATTTTGTTTTTATTTATCATGCCCTTAAAACACTTCAATCGGTTCATAATTATAGTGTTATAGGTTGTGACTTGAGAAGCGGTTATTCTTCATTAGGGAGAGATTAGCATGGCAGGAAATGAAGCGGGTATTGCAGCAGGTGTGCGTGCACTGAAGGCCCATTGGCAGACAGTTGCCGGGCAGCAGGATATGCGCATGGCTTTTGCCAGTGACCCGCAGCGTTTTCAGCGTTTTTCTCTTAAAATGGGTGATCTTCTGCTCGACTGGTCAAAGTGCCGGATTAATGATCAGACAATGGTACTGCTCAAAGATCTGGCGGTGGCCTGCAATGTCGAAGGGCAGCGCGATGCCATGTTCGCCGGTGAGCTGATTAATAACACAGAGAATCGCGCCGTTCTGCATGTGGCGCTGCGTGCAAAGCCGGATGATGTGATTGTCACCGGCGGGGAAAATGTCGTGCCGGAGGTGCAGGAGGTTCTGCATCGTATGAGCCTGTTCAGTGAGGCAATCCGATCCGGTGATCTGGCAGGTGCGACAGGGCGCAGCATTACGGATGTGGTCAATATCGGTATCGGCGGCTCCGATCTCGGGCCGGTGATGGCAACGCTGGCACTCACTCCTTATCATGACGGGCCGAATACGCATTTTGTTTCCAATATTGATCCGTCGCATATTGCCGATACGCTGCGTGAACTTGATCCGGAAACCACACTGATCATTATTGCGTCGAAAACCTTCACCACGATTGAGACGATGACCAACGCCAAAACCGCCCGTCAATGGGTAGCAGATGCTTTGGGGGAAGAGGCTGTCGGCGCTCATTTTGTGGCGGTATCCACGGCGCTTGATAAGGTGGCGGCTTTTGGCATCCGACCGGAGCGTGTTTTCGGTTTTTGGGATTGGGTCGGCGGTCGCTATTCCGTCTGGTCGTCCATTGGTTTGCCGGTGATGCTGGCGATCGGCGCACAGCGTTTTAAAGAATTTCTTGCCGGTGCGCATGTTATGGACGAGCACTTTCGGACAGCACCATTCGAGCAGAACCTGCCGATGTTGCTGGGTGTGATCGGCTATTGGCATCGTGATATTTGCGGCTTTAACAGCCGTGCGATTATCCCTTACGATCAGCATCTGGCGCGTCTGCCTGCTTATTTCCAGCAGCTGGATATGGAGTCCAATGGCAAAAGCGTGAAGCGTGACGGCTCGCCGGTTTCCGGTACAACCGGCCCTGTGGTCTGGGGTGAGCCCGGCACCAATGGTCAGCATGCATTTTTCCAGTTGTTGCATCAGGGCACGGATACGATCCCACTGGAATTCATGATTGCTGTGCACAGCCATGAAACGGAACTGCCGGAACAGCACCAGATGTTGCTGGCCAATTGTCTGGCGCAGAGCGAAGCTCTGATGAAAGGCCGCACGCTGGAAGAGGCGCAAGCGCAATTGCGTGCGCGCAAAATGCCGGAAGCAGATGTGGCACGTATTGCCCCGCATCGTGTGTTCTCCGGTAATCGTCCGTCGGTTACGATTATCTATGACAAGCTGACGCCTTTTGCGCTTGGCCGTTTGATTGCTCTTTATGAGCATCGTGTTTTTGTTGAAGCACAACTCTTCGGCATCAATGCATTTGATCAGTGGGGCGTTGAGCTTGGCAAAGAGCTGGCAACTGAATTGCTGGATGTGGTGAACGGTAAGCAGAGTGCCGATGGTCGCGATGCCTCAACACAAGGTCTGATCGCGCATCTGCGTCAGTCTCTCTGAGTTTTCGGTTTTCTGAAAATCGATAAGCAGCTATCCCTTTGTTTTTGCGTATTTCGTCGGGAAGTACGTGACAATTTATCGGGATTGGTGTTTTGTGCTGAGATTGAAGCGATGGTTCCCTGCTGTGAGGGCAGCGGGAATATTGAAATTTCAGTAGTAGAGATTGTAATGATAGCCGGAGTCTAATGGCTTGGCTGATAGTAAGGCTTTGGGTGGAGCAGCAATGAAAACGGATCGGATACAGTTTGCCGGTGATGTACCGGGCATTCAGGTGGAAATGCGCGTCCTGCGGTTCGCAGGAACAGATGCAACAGCGCCAACGGCTTATTTGCAATCATCTTTACACGGTGCTGAATTGCCGGGGCAGGCAGCACTACATTTTCTGATCCCGATGCTGCAAAAAGCTGCTGATGAAGGCCGGATTAAAGGGAATATCACCCTTGTGCCGCAGGCCAATCCGGTGGCTTCCAATCAGTGGCAGAGCCATCAGCATCTCGGCCGCTTTGACTTTTTCTCCGGCGTGAATTTCAATCGTAATTTCCCGCTGCTTGAAAATTTCGATACCTCGGCGCTGCCGGAACCGGATGCGCCGGTATCGCTGGACAAGCGTATCAAGGCAATGCTGGTTCGTCTGGCTTTGAAGCATGAGATTGTGCTTGATCTGCATTGTGATGATGAGAGCGAAAACTATCTCTATGTGCATGAAAATTATGCGGAAGATTTGCGCGATCTGGCAACGGCGCTGCGTTCAACTGCTATTCTGGCCGGTGATTCAACGGTCAGTGCTGCCTTTGAAGAGGCCTGCGTTAATCCGCTGCTGCACATGAAAGCGAGTGAGCGCGATATGCGCCGCCGCGCTGTGACAACGGTTGAATTCCGCGGCCTCAATGATGTTAATCCAGCCACTGGTCTTGCCGATGCGCAAGGGCTATACCGATTCCTCGTTCATCGTGGTGTAGTCGATGATGCTTCCAGCCAGTTGGGCGAGCCGTTCAGCGGGCCGATTGCGCCTTTCTCGCGTGTGGAAATGATCCGAGCACCGCAGGGCGGTATGGTGCTGTATCATGTGGCACTGGGCGATATTGTTAAAAAAGGCGACCTGCTGGCAACGATCGTACCGGTTCCGGGCGAGCCGGAATCTGATATTCAGTTATGTGCGCCGCAGGCCGGTCGCGTTTTAACCCATCGCAGTCTGCGCTATTTGCGCCGCGGTGATGATGTCATGAAACTGATCGGCGATGAGCCGTCAGCACAAGCAAAACCTGCCGGTTCACTGGAGGCATAATGTCTGAAACTGTAGCAGCGCCGTCCGGCTCTGAAAAAGCAATTCGTGCTATTCTTTTCGATAAGGATGGCACGCTGGTTGATTTCAACAGGACCTGGTATTCCATTTCCTGTGAACTGGCCAGACGCTCTGCTGCCGGTGATGATGTGCTTGCAAAGTCATTGCTGGATGCCGGTGGCTATGATGCCGAAGCGGAGAAATTCCGCGCGAATTCTGTGATTGCCGCCGGTACGGTTGAAGATATTGTTGCGCTCTGGCATCCGCAGGATACGGATGAACAGCGCCGTGCGCGTGTCGCGGAATATGATGTCTATGGTGTTGAAGAAGGAGCAAAACAGGCAGTTGCCGTTGAAGCTCTGAGCCAGACATTGCAGGCGCTGAAACAGGCAGGTTTTATCTTAGGGATTGCCACCAATGATTCCGAGGCCGGTGCCCGTGCAACGGCAGAAGCTTTGGGGATCAGCAATCTGTTCTCCGGCTTTATCGGCTATGACACGGCAGCACGCGCCAAACCTTATGCGGATCCGTTGCTGCATTTTGCTGAAACGGTTGGTGTTACACCGGCGCAAGTGGCTATGGTTGGTGACAATCCGCATGATATGGAATGTGCCAGAGCAGCTAAGGCCGGTCTGGCGGTTGGTGTGCTGACAGGCAACAGCCCGCGTGAGGTTCTGGAACCGCTGGCGGATATTGTGCTGTCATCCATTGCAGACCTGCCGGACTATCTGGCCGGAAAATAAGTTTTGACTTTATAGCATTTCCAGCAAAAGCGGGAACCGGTTTTGGCAATGGATAATGCGTAAAAACAAATAGTTACAGCGGTTCCAACGATTCAATCTTAACTGGAATCACTGTAAAAGCATAAAGGCCGGTGATTTCACCGGCCTTTTCTTATTCAGGCATGACTTTGATTTTGACATAGCCATTATAGATTTGCACAAATACCAGCGGTGTACCGTTAATAATTGCGGCACTGGTTTCATCACTGATCTGGCTGTTGGCTATCAGTTTACCAATCAAAGCGCGGTTTTCTTTGATGTCAAAAAAGAAATCCAGATTGTCTTCCGGGTCGCGATGTCCAAGCGCATAAACATTGGCACGATCCTGCTGGATAATACCTTCAACTTTGGTCAGGAGATTACCTGATGAGTTGTAATGATCTTTTTTGCTCAGCCGTGCATAATATGAATCAATGGATTTTTCCTGCGCAAAACCGGTATTGCTCATCAGCATTGTGCTTAGGATAGCGGCCGCAAGCACCAGTTTGCCTGAGAAATTTTGTTTGTTTTTATTCATAATGTGCTGTTCCTGAATATCGGCATCATCCGGCTTTGCCCCATAGTAACCGGTCATTTCAGCGTCACTGTCGGCAGGCCGTTGGCGAGCCATGCTTCCAGACCGCCGCGATACCAATAGGTCGGCCAGCCCAAGGTGCCTGCCCGCAAAGCAGCATTAAATGAGGTGCGCTCCTGCATACTCTGACCGAAAAAGACCAGTTTCACGTCCCGCTGACCTTTGGTTTTATCCATCAGCCATTCATTCAGTGCAGACTGAAAACGATCTGTGGTGCTGCCGTCTGTACCGGCATCGACCAGAGAATAGGCCTCCGGCAATGTTTCCCGTAAGCCGCCAGTATCAATCAGCAGGATGTTTTTCTCAGTTTTCAGCATGTCAACAAGATCAACAGTTTTGATAATCTTGGCCTTTTTGATGTAGTTCGGTGTTGCGCCTTTATAAGGTGCGGGAAACAGCATGACTGTCTGCGGAACGCCCAGATCTTCCAGTTCGTCAAAACGTTTGGCAACCGGTGCAGAGGCTGGTGCAGACGTTGTGTCTCCGCCGGTACTGCCGCCACTAGAGGTGGAAACAGGGATTGCTCCGCCTTCCGGTGCGGAGTCATGGCCGCCGACGGTTTTCATTTCAATATCCGAGATCATCACGGCAAGATGCTCAATCAGATCATAGCACATGGTCACTGTGCCTTCGCGCGGGCTGTACCATGCGTTCAGCTGACCACAATCCTTGAAGGTGATCTGTACCGGACGCGGCATAACATAAGTTTCGCCAAGGCGCTGAATGTAGCCTTTCAAACCGCCGGAAAGGTGATTGGCAAGCAAATTGCCAACACGCCGCTGGGACGGTTCAAAAATAGCGGTAATCGGTGCTCCCGGTGTATTCACCGGTACTTCGCCGTCAGGATGCCATGCACCGACGCGGGTATGCGGTGCGAGAATACGCCGCCACGCGCGGTTTTGTTTATTAAATTCATCGCCACAGCGGGCTTTGGTGCGTTCTTCCAGCCCAACGCTTTGCGCGACTGGCTCAAACACGCTTGGATTGCCGCCATACATGATGCAGAACATATTGCGGAAACGCTTGAGATCGGCGGTATGTTCATCCTGCCAAGGCGACGTATCCGCACCTTTCATTTCCGACAATTTACCACTGTAGTACCATTGCAGCGCGGCATAGGTTGCTGCGCCATTGGCGATCTCATTCACTTCTTTGTTCGGATCAGGATACATGGTCGGCTGTACAACCTGTAAAGCCGCATAAACATCAACGGCATCTTCTTCAGGGCCGGTGGATGGTAATTGCAGCTCACCGATCAGCGCATGGCCGAATTCATGCATCAGAATACTTTGCACCAGTCCCATATAAACAGAGATCAGACGCACCGTGTCATTGCCGAACTCAGGCAGCGGGCCTTCACCTGATGTGGAGGCATCTATCCCTGAACCGGAACCGGAACCGGAAGCAGGTGCGGTGCCGCCTGTCTCTGAGCGCGGTGGTAATTGTGTATTCAGATTTGAATCAATATTGAAGCCGGTGATGGCAAATGTACCGATATCATATGCCATGATGCCGACCTCGGCACCGAGAGCAGGGATATCGCTGATCTCACCAATTTTCTGATCATTGAGAAGAAAGCGGGCAGCCCCCGGCACTTCAATGATTTTGACAATATCGGAACCATCAAGTTTGGCGAGGTTCGGAACGGATGCAATATTGTGGCGCTTCTCACCCTCAGTGCAAAACAGGTTCACGGTTTTATTGGCGGAAATTTCCAGAAGACAGATGCTTTTCTGCGCACGGTTGCCGAGGGTAATGCCAACGGAAGCGTTGGGCTTTTCAGAATAGACCCCGAGGGCTGCGCTGATAATGCGGCCGGTTTCCGGCGGCTGTCCGGCGTGAACTGAAAGTGACTGCTCGCTTTCACTGGCCGTGAAATTTTGCAGCAAGACCCAGCCGTCCTGCTGTTTTACATTCCAGCCTTTAAGCAGTTGCGTACTGACTGTATTTGCGAGAGGGCCAAGTTCTTTTTCATATGCGGCCTGTGCCTGAGCGCCGAAAAGCACCAGAGAGACAAAGACAGCAGCGCCGCGTAACACCATTTCTATTTTCCCGTTTAAACCGATATCAGAACACTTCCCGATTTTCTGAAATTATTTTCGTTATATAGAAATACAGCAATATTTGGATAGCTGTTAATTTATCTCAGTCAAAATCTGCCGGTTGTGTTTTGTTTCCCGAGTGCGGGAGGCCGGTCATGAGGCGAGGCAGAGAAAAACCGGATACATTGATCCGGTTTTTCCTTTTAAAACAAAGTGCTGCAAAGAACCTGCGTTAACGCAATTCGCGGCGCAGAATTTTACCGACATTGCTCTTTGGCAGGCTATCGCGAAACTCAATCATGCGCGGGCGCTTATAATTGGTCAGACGCTCGGCACAGAATGCCTTCAAAGCTTCCTCAGTCAGTTCCGGATCGCGGCGCACAACATAGAGTTTGACCACCTCGCCGGAATGTTCATTAGCGATACCGATGGCGGCTGCTTCCACAACTCCCGGATGTTCGGCTGCCACTTCTTCAATCTCATTCGGATAGACATTGAAGCCGGAGACAAGGATCATATCCTTTTTACGATCCACTATTTTGGTGAAGCCGCGCTCATTCATGAAGCCCATATCGCCGGTGCGGAAGAATCCGTCAGCAAAAATGGCTTTTGAGGTTTCGTCCGGCCGGTTCCAATAGCCTTTCATCACCTGCGGGCCACGCACACAGATTTCGCCGACTTCCCCCAATGCTACATTCTGGCCGTCATCGTCACGGATTGCGACATCAGAACCGGGAACCGGAAGGCCGATTGTGCCGGAAAACTCTGTGGCATTCAGCACATTGGCCGTGGCAACCGGTGAGGTTTCTGACAGACCATAGCCTTCTGTAATCAGGCATCCGGTCATCTTTTCCCAGCGCTCTGCCACAGGACGCTGGACAGCCATACCGCCACCGAGTGTCAGGATCAGCGGTTTGAAATCCAGCTTGCGGAATTCCGCATTTTCCATCAGCGCATTGAACAGGGTGTTGAGCCCCGGGAAAATATGGAACGGTGCTTTTTGCAGGTCTTTTACAAAGGCCGGAATATCACGCGGGTTCGGGATCAGCACATTGCGCGCGCCCTGCTGAATCCCCATCATCGCATTCACGGTCAGTGCGAAGATATGATAGAGTGGTAGGGCACAGATATAATTGATATTTTCAGGGCGGCCTTTGACCTGAAACGCCACATCCAGCCACAGGCGCATCTGCTCCACATTCGCAATAATATTGCTGTGCATCAGCATGGCACCCTTGGAGATGCCGGTTGTGCCGCCGGTATATTGCAGGAAAGCCAGATCATCCGGCGCAATGCTGACCGGTTTGAAACTCTGTTTTGCACCGGCTGCCAGTGCGGATTTGAAGCTGTTATGGGCAGGAATGCTCCATGCGGGCACCATCTTCTTAACGCGCCGCACGACGAAATTGATCACTGCACCTTTGAGGCCGTACATATCGCCCATCGTTGCGACAAGCACATGCTTGACCGGAGAGTTCGGCAGGATTTTTTGCAGTGTATGGGCAAAATTCTCAAGAATAATGATTGCCTTGGCACCGGCATCATTCAGCTGATGCTCCAGCTCGCGCGGCGTGTAGAGCGGGTTGACGTTTACAACTACCAGACCGGCGCGCAGAATTGCGGTAATCGCAACAGGATATTGCAGCACATTCGGCATCATCACGGCAACGCGGTCGCCTTTGACCAGCCCACGTGATTGCAGCCATGCAGCCAGAGCTTCGGATTTTTCATCCAGCTCCCGATAGGACAGTGATTTGTCCATACAGGTGAAGGCAGGGCGGTCTGCATATTTTTTGCACGAGGTCTGAATCAGATCAACAATCGACTGATAGGGGGATGGTTCCAGCGTGGAGGCAACCCCTTGCGGATAGCTGTTGAGCCACGGCTTCGTATCATAAGGACTGGCAGCGGCAGCAGGTTTTGCTGCCGGTGTTTCAGCTTTTGCTGTGCTTGCAACTGCGACAGGCGTAGCTTTTTTCTTTTCCGCTGCCGGAGCCTTGGTTGCCGGTTTGGCATTTGGTTTTTCAGGAGCTGCAGTTGGCTCTGCCGCTTTCACGGGCTTTGCAGCCGGTGTTTTCGCCTTTGCCGCCGGTTTTGCTGTGGCGGATTTGGCAGGCTTTTTCGCTGTTTCCGCAACGGTGACCGGTTTCTCAGCAGCTTCCGTTTTTACGGTCTTCTTCACCGGCGATTTTTTGATTGGTGCTGCTGTCTTTTTGACAGCTTCAGTCTTCACAGCAGTCGCAGGTGCGGTCTCTTTTTTAACTGTAGGTTTCTTGGCCTTTGTGGCCGGTGGTGCTTTTACCACGGATTCTTTGACCGGCTTCGCAGCAGCAGTTGATGCAGCTGTGGTTGCGGTTTTCTTTGCCGTGCTCTTTGGTGCAGCGGCCTTGGCATTCGCATCACTTGAACGTGTCATTCTGCCTCCCAGAATTCCTGTTGTGCCGGCATATGCCACCGGAGCGTTTCCGGTATTGCGATCTTCCTCACTCAGATCGGTCTGCCAACAACTTAAACAAGATTATGCCGATATCAACATCCGGCACAAGGTTTCCATTGACGTAAACGTAAATTTTTTATCAGGCTGTGTATTGGTATGAATTGCAGTTCGTATATGAAGCACTGTTGGTCAGAGAACGCATAGCCCTCTTATCGTGTGACGCTGGCAATATTATTCCTGTCGAAGTCATTGTGTGAAACAACAAACCTGTAAACCTCTTATCAAAGTAAAAAATCTTAGTTTAATGACGGTATTCTAAAATAATATGTCTTCTGATGTGGTGATAAATCACTATGCTCATATGAACTTAAATCAAAGTGACTGACTTGATAAAATTGCAGATATATTGGGTCGTACACAGCATCATGAGCTGTAAAGGAGCCTATAGCAATGCGATTTGCAAGTGTATTTCCGTCAGTTTTACAGCTTATCGGCCATACGCCGCTTGTTGAACTCAGTGGTTTTGAGACAGGGAAGTGCCGGTTATTTGCAAAGCTGGAAAGTCAAAATCCGTCCGGTTCCATTAAAGACAGGGTAGCACTGAGTATCATTTCGGCGGCTGAACAATCCGGTCAGTTGCGTGCCGGTGGTACGATTGTGGAGGCCACTGCAGGAAATACAGGTCTGGGTTTGGCGCAGGTTGCCGCCTTGCGCGGTTATCGTTTGATTCTCGCTATTCCCGATAAAATGTCGAAAGAGAAAATCCGGCATTTGCGGGCGCTGGGAGCTGATGTCCGCCTGACGCGTTCCGATGTGAGCAAAGATCATCCCGAACATTATCAGAATGTAGCGCGGCGCATTGCCGGAGAAATTCCGGACGCATTTTTTGCCGATCAGTTTTCCAATCCTGCTAATCCGCTGACCCATGAAACCACAACTGGCCCCGAGATTTGGGAGCAGGCTAATCATGCGGTGGATGCCGTGATTGTCGGTGCCGGTTCCGGCGGCACGCTGACCGGCCTTGGTCGCTATTTTCGCACTGTGTCTCCGCAAACGCAGATTATTCTGGCTGATCCGGAAGGTTCGGTTCTGGCGCCATTTATCAGGACGGGGCAAGCAGGGCAGGCCGGTGAGTGGTCGGTTGAAGGAATAGGGCAGGATTATATTCCGGAAAATGCCGATCTGTCTTTTGTCAGTCGCGCCTATACGATCTCCGACCGGCAATCCATTCAGGCTGCCCGTGACTTATTGTTGCGTGAGGGCATACTGGCCGGTGCATCTTCCGGTACTTTGCTGGCAGCAGCATTGCAATATTGCCGTGAGCAGACGGAGCCGAAAACTGTTGTGACGCTGATTTGCGACAGCGGCTCCAAATACTTGTCAAAAATATTCGATGATAACTGGCTGCGTGAGCGGCATTTGTCGGAGCGCATTACCCAAGGCAATCTGGAGGATCTGATTTCGCGGCGCCATCGGGACGGTGCCGTTGAGGTGACAGCACCGGATGAAAATCTGCTGGATGCCTATGGCCGGATGCGGCGTAATGCAGTGTCTCAACTGCCGGTGCTGGATGGTGGCAGGCTTGTCGGTATTATTGATGAAAGTGATATTCTGAAAGCTGTGGAGGGGCCGCCGGAAGGGCGCTGGTCACGCTTTGCCGCACAGGTATCTACGGCCATGACAGGCCAGCCACGCGTGTTGCAGGTGGATGCGCCTTTGAGTGCTTTGCAGAGTTTCTTTGATCGGGACGAAGTGGCGCTGATTGTTGATGGTGAAGATTTTATCGGGCTGATCACGCGCATCGATCTGATTAATCATCTGCGTTATACCGGTTAAAAACAGGCATAAAAAAACGGCCATATGCTGCAAGGTGCATATGGCCGTTTCAGCCTTTTCCGGTCAGTATCAGCTTAATGCAAGCCGCATATATGTACGATGAAGGTACGGCATGTACCGGAAGTACAAGGGCGCTAAGCTCATCTTTTCTTGGCTGTTGTTATGCAGATCCAACCGCCGGAAAACTCTTGTGTAAACTGTTCTGAGTTCAGTACTCCTTAGCCGAAAACGGCAAACAGGCTTGAAGTAATTGCCCAGATAAGAAATGCGGCAGGGACAGCCAGACCGGCCAGAAATATCCCGAGAAAAACAAATGCCGCTTCATCCGTGCGGTTTTTCATTTGATCGGCAGGCTTTTGCCATTGAGCGGGTACACCATCATACATTGCAGGTCTCCTCCGATATAGTCTTAATGAATTTATTATGATCCGAATGTGAAATACTGCAATACTGAATATAAAAAGATTTGAATTGCACGAAAATGATGGTATTAGGTGGTTTGTTGATGGTTTTTAATTAAATTTATTTTGAGTTTTAGGTGAATTTGATTGAAATTAATTGATTAACATGATGATTTCTATTAATTTTACTTTTATACTGCAAGTATTGAAGTATCTGTAATTTCAATAATTGCTGAATTTCTCGAAAAATATGAGATTTCTGTATGGATTGTCGTTGAAATAATCCGCCAGCCTCAAGCCAAATCAGCCTCTGTTGAGTCGGGCAAATCACCGGCATTTTGCTGCGGCGCACAACGCTGCTTTCGTGACATAACGCATGGGGTGGCTGGCTGCCTTGCAATGCTGCATGACTGTTATGCATTATTGTTTATTGTCGGTTTTTTCATCTGCCGTTATATGTCTGTCCATCGGGTTCGTTCTCCTCCTCCCAATTGAGCCCGATGACGGAATGCGGCACTCCTCCTCCCAGCCGCATCCATGATCAGGCCGCGCATCTCCTCCCCCGCGCGGCCTTTTTCTTTTCTCCCGAGACTTTTTGATTCTGGCGCTTGCCTGCTTTGCAATGTTTGTCTTTCAGGCGAAAGCATTCTTCAAATTTTGTTCGAATCTTTGCTGAACCCTGTTTGATTTTGAACAGGGCAGTGTAAAAGTGCAGTGCCTGATCTCGTCTGACAGGCCGCAGTTCTTATTTCCTGCCGTTTATTCATTGCCTATGAAGGATATAAAAGTGAAGCAGCGCGATAGTTCGGTATTTCTGAATTCCTATTCCGGTTTCTTGTTCGACATGGACGGAACTCTGGTCAATTCTATTCCTGTTGTGGAACGGATCTGGCTGGAATGGGCAGCTGAACACGGGCTCGACGGACAAGCATTGCTGCAACAGGTGCATGGCATCCGCGTTGTTGATGTGGTGAAAATGCTGAACATGCCGCATCTTGATCCGGACGCGATTGCGGCAGCTTTTTTAGCCGAAGAAATGCAGGACTTTGCGGGTATTCGTGCCATTGCCGGTGCAAAAGATTTTCTTGCCAGTCTGCCTGCTGATCGCTGGACAATTGTCACCTCTGCACCGCGTGAGCTGGCAGAAGCGCGTCTGGCAGCCGCCGGTTTGCCGGTGCCGGAAACCATTGTCGTAGCGGAAGATGTGAGCGCGGGTAAACCTGATCCGTCCGGTTATCGTCTGGGCGCGCAGCGTCTTGGCTTTGATGCTGCCGATTGTCTGGTTTTCGAAGATGCACCGGCCGGTATTGCGGCAGGTGAGGCGGCTGATGCGCAGGTCGTGGTTATCAGTGAAACCCACAGCCATCCGGTTAAAGGCGGCAGCGTCGAATTCCGAGATTTCTCCCGTCTCGGCATGATGCAGGACAGCGACGGACGTTTGCGTCTCAGCGTTGGTTAAAGCGGTTCATTTAAATTTGAGTTTTGAACCGCTTTACACTTTTGCTGGAAATGCTGCCTATTCAGGCCTGACGATAGGCCTGAATAATCTCTGCCAGAATGGCCACGGCAATTTCTGCCGGTTCCTGTGCGCTGATCGCAAGACCGATCGGCGCATGGATGCGCTCCAAAGTCCCTGCCTCAAAACCGGCTGCTGTTAAACGCTCCAGACGTTTGGCATGAGTTTTACGGCTGCCTAAAGCGCCGATATAGAAGCAGTCACTGTTTAAAGCTGCACTCAAGGCCGGATCATCGAGATGTGGAATATGGCTGAGCGCTACAAGCGCCGTAAAACTGTCCGGCTGATTGGTTCTGAAAAACGCCTCCGGCCAGATTTCATGTAAAGTGACAGACGGGAAGCGTTCCGCCGTGGCAAAGCCGCTGCGCGGATCAATTATGCTCAGATCATAGCCGGTTGTACGTGCCATTTGCGCCAGCGCCTGAGCGATATGTACGGCACCGATTACCAGAATATGCGGTTGCGGACGGTAGGTTTGAATAAAACCGGTTTCATCGAGCTGAGTGATCCTGGCATTATCCGGTGCAGGGATTAGCGTGATCTGTCCGGTTGTCAGATCCGTCCGGCTGGTGATGCGCTGACGTTTAATCTGCGCCTGTACGATTTGTGTCACCACATCATGCATGGCTGCATCATAGGGCGCGATCAGCAGCCGGATCGTGCCGCCGCAGGATAATCCCGCAGACCATGCCGTTTCATCGCTGATACCAAAAGACAGATCACGGGCTTGTCCGGTTGCCAGTACTTCGGCGGCTTGTGCAATCACTTCTGCTTCAATGCAGCCGCCGGAGACTGAGCCTTCAAAATTACCCTGATCATCGCAAATCAGATGGCTGCCCGCAGGGCGTGGCGCAGAGCCCCAGACGGAAAGAACGGTAACCAGAGCCAGCTTGCGCCCCTGTTCAAACCAGTTTTGCGCAAGATGCAGCGGATTGGCGGTATGTTTTTCCATGGAGAGTATCTCCTTGTCAGGGTCATTTTGGGTAGAAACTTTATTTATCGCGCAGGATTTCACGGCGCAGCACGATACTGGTTGTCAAATCTTCCACATTTTCGATTTCAGCAATTTTGTTGCGAATTTCGTTCAGAGCATTGATGGAAGGTACTTCTACTTCCACCACCAGATCAAGCTGGCCGCTCACAGAAGAGACTTTGCGCACCGCTGGTAATCCGGCGAGAATATCAAGAATGGAAATGCTCGGCGTACGTTTCAGGGTAATCATCAGAAAAGCCTGCAAAGCTGCATCATCCAGCAGGCCGATATCAGCGCGGTAGCCACGGATGACGCCGTTTTTTTCAAGACGGGCAACGCGTTCGCTGGTGGCGCTGCGGGACAGGCCAACCCGCCCTGCAAGGGTCTTCATCGGAATGCGGGCTTCCTGAGACAGAATGGTCAGGATTTTCTGATCTGTTGCGTCAATATCCTGCATCATTCCCCCTCTGAAACGGCACGATCCTGATGGTGAAAATAGCGACCGGCAAAGTGACGGTTACTTGAAACAAAGTGCCGGTGCAACCGGCACTTTGTCTGATGCGCATCTTTTTATGCTGTGCAAATCTGTGAAAATACAGATGCAACACCTGTCTCAAAAACAGGCAGACAAAACGGAACAGCCATGCTTGATACCGCGCCGCAGTTTTCACTTACCGATGCCGCTTCTCTGCTTCACACTCATTATGGCCTGAGCGGTGACTTGTCGCCGCTCAATAGCGAGCGTGATCAGAATTTCAAAGTGACCACGGCAGATGGCAAAATCTTTATCCTGAAGATTATCAATGCATCCGAGCCGGTGGTGGAAAGCCGTTTTCAGACCGCATTGCTGGGGCATATCCGTGATCATGCCGGTCATTTACCGGTGCCGCATATTGTGCCGACGCTGAAAGGCGACAGCCTTGCCGATACGCTTTCCGTCAATGGCGACGTGCATAATATCCGTTTGGTCGGCTGGGTTGATGGCCTGCCGCTGGCAGAATCCTCCCGCTCATTGCAGGCGCTGGAAGGCTTGGGTGAACTGCTCGGCCAGTTCGATGCGGCTTTGCAGGGCTTCATGCATGGCGGTGCATTGCGCGATCTGGACTGGGATATTACCAAAGCCGGTCGCTCCAAAGACCGTTTGCATTTTGTCAAAAATGCCGATGACCGTGCTCTGCTTGAGCGTTTCATTGCCCGTTTTGAAACGCAGGTTGTGCCAAAACTCGGCACCTTACGTTCCGGCGTAATCCATAATGATGCCAATGACTGGAATGTACTTGTCGGCAATGACAATCACGATGTGATTGCCGGTTTGATTGATTTTGGCGATGCGCTTTATACGCCGGTCATCGCGGAAGTGGCGATTGCTGCCGCCTATGCCGGTCTGGATCATGATGCACCAATCAGCGCCGCTGCGGCTATCGCAAAAGGCTTCCACAAACACTACCCGCTGCGTGAGGAAGAGCTGAACTTAGCGTATGATCTGATCGCTATGCGTCTGGTAACCTCGGTTACGATTTCCGCTTCTCGTCATGCAGAGACAGAAGATAATCCGTATCTGGCAATCAGCGAAAAACCGGCATGGGATTTCCTGCGTAAGCTCGACCGGATGGAGCCGCTATTTGCAACAGCTATCCTGCGCAAAGCCTGCGGTTTTGATGCAGTTTCCGGCGCTTCGGCAACGGTCAGCTGGCTGAAAAACAACCGCTCCAAGCTTTTGCCATTGCTGGATAAACCGGTCGCTGCTTATCCGGCGGAACTGGTACCTTATGGCGACCCTACCCATCCGATGACCATCAAATCGGCGGAAGAGCAGCCGGTAATTGCCCAGCAAATGTGGGAAGAACATTGCGCTGTTACCGGTTCGGAACTCGGTATCGGCCCGTGGGGGGAAGAGCGTACCGTTTATGCGGGTACGATGTTTGAATCCAAGCTGGTCAAAGGCAAGCGCCGCACTTATCACCTAGGTCTTGATCTGTTCATGGCTTCCGGCACACCGCTTTATACGCCGCTTGATGCGATTGTCCGCAGCGTTGATATCGAGCCGGATCCGCTGGGCTATGGCTGCCTGATTACTCTGGAACATCGTCCGGAAGGTTGCCCGCCATTCATTTCGCTCTGGGGACATCTGGCGCATGAAGCAGGTAACCGCCTCAAAGCAGGCGATGTGCTGAAAGCTGGTGATCTCGTCGCCTATATGGGTGATGAAACCGAAAACGGCCATTGGGCACCGCATCTGCACCTGCAGATTTGTACTGATACCCGCCTGACGGCGATGGATATTATCGGCGTGGGCGAAGAAGCCTATCTCGATGTCTGGGCAGAACTGTTTCCGGATGCGCGCAACTATGCCGGTATGGCCGAAGAGTTCTATCAGCAGTCGGGTCGCAGCAAAGAAGAAATCGTGGCCATGCGCCGCGAGATGCTGTTGCCGAACCTGTCGATCTCTTATGAAGATCCGATCAAATTTGTGCGCGGCGACGGCGTTTGGCTGATTGACCATAAAGGCCGTGCCTATCTCGATTGCTTCAACAATGTCTGCCATATCGGCCATGCTCATCCGGCTGTCGTGGAAGCAATGGCAAAACAGGCCTCAACGCTCAACACCAATACCCGCTATCTGCATGATAATATCGTTGCCTATGCGGAGCGTCTGACGGCGACCTTGCCGGATAATCTCACTGTTGCCGGTTTCACCAATAGTGGTTCGGAAGCCAATAGCCTGGCTCTGCGCATGATGCGCGTGCATACGGGGCGCGAAAATGCGGTTGTGCTCGACTGGTCCTATCATGGGACGACGCAGGAGCTCATTGATATCAGCCCGTATAAATTCAACCGCAAGGGCGGCAAAGGAGCCAAGCCGCATGTTTATGTGGCACAGGTGCCGGACAGCTACCGTGCGCCAAAAGACTGGTCACCGGAAGACCATGCCAAGCTCTATGCGGAAAGCGTGGCCGAACAGATCGCGCTGATGCAGGCAAAGGGTGAAGGTCCGGGCTTTTTCATCGCGGAATCCATTCCGAGTGTGGCCGGTCAGCTCTTTATGCCGGATGGTTATCTCAAGGAAGTTTACAAGATGATCCGCGATGCCGGTGGCATCTGTATCGCTGATGAAGTGCAGGTCGGTTTCGGTCGTGTTGGCAGCCATTGGTGGGCGTTTGAAACACAGGGCGTGACACCGGATATCGTGACCATGGGCAAGCCGATCGGTGACGGTCATCCGATGGCAGCAATGGTCACCACCCGTGAAATCGCTGACAGCTTCAATAATGGCATGGAATATTTCAACACATTCGGCGGTAATCCGGTGTCCTGTGCCGTTGGCCTTGCTGTTCTGGATGTGATTGAGAGCCAGAACCTGCGCGGCAATGCGCTGACGATCGGCAATTATCTGATGGATTCTTTCCGTGAGATGCAGAACCGTTATGAAGTGATCGGCGATGTGCGTGGTCTTGGCCTGTTCCTCGGTATTGAACTGGTCAACGATCGTTACACCAAAGAACCGGCGACTAATATTGCACGCGCCGTGTGCAATGTCGCCCGCCGTCGCGGTATTTTGATGGGGACAGAAGGCCCGTTTGATAATGTGCTGAAAATGCGCCCGCCAATGATCTTCAGCAAAGCCAATGCTGATCATCTGCTGAATGTACTGGATGAGGCTTTCGCAGAAGTCACGAAGAAGTAAGTTAAACAAAAGGCCGGTGAAATTCACCGGCCTTTTGTTTTATTGCGCTGATTTTGAGCGGATATAAGCAAATAAATCGCTGATATCTTCGGGCTTTTTCAGACCAGCAAAGGCCATTTTATTGCCAGGCATGAACTGCTTCGGTGCAGTCAGATAAGCGGTAAGAGTGGCTTCATCCCAGACCATGCCTTCTTCACCGGCTTTGGTCATGGCAGGGGAATATTGAAAGCCTTCAGCTGTTGCTGTTTTGCGGCCGAAAATATTGACCAGATGCGGGCCTACGCGGTTTTTTGCGTCTTCAACAGTGTGGCAGGCTGCGCATTTCGCAAAGACTTTTTTGCCTTTATCAGCATCACCTTCCGCATATGCAGGTTGAATAAAAGCAAAGCCGGAGAGGATAACAAGACCGATAAAATTCTTCATTGCATTATGCATAGCCACACCTTGTTTAAGCCACTAAATGTGTCCCGACCTTAAAAGGAATTTGTTGCAGCAAAGCAGGATTTAACGTCGCTGCGACAAAGCGATCCAGAGAAACAGGTGCAGATTAAGTGAGGCTTATAGGGTGTTTATTTAAAACGGCCGCCACGCTGCAAAACTTCGATTTTGTAACCGTCCGGATCGGTAATGAAGAAGAAATGGCCGACCGGCACACCGTCCGGTTTGAATTCAATCAGCTTACCAGGATTGAGACCGGCTTGTTCAAGACGGGCATGTTCTGCATCAAGGTCAGACACTGAAACAGCGAGATGGCCGTAGCCGTCACCCAGATTGTAAGGTTCAGTGCGGTCTTTGTTGATTGTAAGTTCAAGTTCAAACTCGCTTTCCGTATTGCTCAGGTAAACAAGCGTGAAAGCCTGAAAATCAAGCCGCTCAGCAATGTCGAGATCGAAAGCAGCTTTGTAGAATGCCAGAGAGCGGGCTTCATCAAGCACGCGGATCATGGAGTGAATGTTTTTTGCCATCGGAACACCATTCATGAGGGATTGGAATGGGCTTTCTTGCAGATTCTGCCTTGTTTGTCCTGTCTGGCGACCATCTTTATTCCGGTTGTGAGGAATATATAAGCCAATTCGCATGACTTCATGCCAATGCGTGACAAAGTAGACGGTTGCGCATGATTGGAAAGAGCCGTTGAAAACGCTAAAGCATGTTGCAGTTAAATGGATTCATTTAACGTTCGCGAACATGCGACAATTAAGAGAATCTAGAGCGAGTGCCATGAGTGCGATTAAGCGCGACACGCTCTATGACATCTGTGAAAGACGGGCCGCTTGCACAGATAGGCAACCGGCAAATGCGGAGAGAATTGCGTGATACCATTCCTGCAGGCAGACGTTCTGGCAAAACCGGAGCCTTTGGATTTTTACGATGCGTTGCGGCTGAGCAGCTTTGGCGGTGATATTGAATTCAGCGCGGCGACAACCACCGTTTATGCAACCGACAATTCCGTTTATCAGGTGCAGCCGCAGGGCGTGATCTATCCGCGTGGGTTTGAAGATTTGCAGCAGATTGCGCAGTTTCTCCAAAGGCAAGAGTTCCGGCATCTGAAAATGGCGATGCGCGGTGGCGGAACCGGCACCAACGGCCAGTCGCTGACCGACGGGATTGTCGTTGATACCTCACGCTATATGAACCGTATTCTCTCGATTGATCCGGAAAAACGCATTGCCCGTGTGCAGAGTGGTGTAGTCAAAGATCAGCTCAATAAAGCACTGAAACCTTATGGCCTGTTTTTCGCACCGGAGCTTTCAACATCGAACCGTGCCACCATCGGCGGTATGATCAACACCGATGCCTGCGGGCAGGGCTCTTGTCTCTACGGTAAGACCTCCAATCATGTTTTGGGCTTACGTGCCGTTTTGATGGATGGCAGTGAGCTGAACACCAGACCGGTTTCAAAGATAGAGCTGCAAGAGTTACAGAAACCGGATAATCGCAGTGGTGCAATCTATCGCCTGATCGATGAGATCGAGCACGATAATCGCGACCTGATTGATAAGACTTTCCCGAAGCTCAACCGCTTTTTGACCGGTTATGATCTGGCGCATTTACGCGAGGATGACGGCGGGCTTAATCTCAATTCTCTGCTGTGCGGTGCGGAAGGAACATTGGCGCTGATCGCTGAGGCCGATCTCAATCTGCTGCCGATTCCGCGTTTCGCTGCACTGATCAATATCCGCTATGATGATTTCAACACCGCACTGCGCGATGCCCGTTTCCTCACCGGATTGCAGGTAGCATCGGTTGAGACAGTGGACGCTAAAGTGCTGTCACTGGCGCGTGGCGATATTATCTGGAACCGGATTGCGGATTATTTTCCGTCAGAGGAAGGCAAGCGCACAGACGGTATCAATATTGCCGAAGTGCTGGCTGACAGCGCTGCCGAACTGGCAGAAAAAATTCGTTTTGTCAGCCAGTCTCTGGCGGCTTCTCCGCAAAGCGGCCGTCATGGTTTTACCACCACAGAAAAGCCGGATGATATTGAAGCGATCTGGACAATGCGCAAACGCGCGGTTGGTCTGCTTGGCAATGTTGAAGGCGCGCGCCGTCCGGTGGCATTTGTGGAAGATACGGCGGTGCCGCCGGAAAATCTGGCCGATTATATTCTCGAATTTCGCGCGCTGCTGGATGGTGAAGGGCTGGATTACGGCATGTTCGGCCATGTCGATGCAGGCGTGCTGCATGTGCGTCCCGCACTTGATCTGTCTGACCCCGCACAGGAAATAATGATCCGCCGTATTTCCGATGCGGTGGTGGCATTGACGCTGAAATATGGCGGCGTGTTGTGGGGCGAACACGGCAAGGGTGTACGCTCGGAATATGTGCCGGAGTTCTTTGGCCCGCTTTATCCGCAATTGCAGCGTATCAAAGCGGCTTTTGATCCGTATAATCAGCTCAATGCCGGTAAAATTGCTACGCCGGATGATCAGCCGCTGACCAAGATTGACGAGCTGGCCTTCCGTGGTCAGAAAGACCGGATTATCCCTGCGGATGTGCGCAATGCTTATGATAATGCGCCATATTGCAACGGTAATGGCGCTTGTTTTGACTTCAATACAGATTCCGCTATGTGCCCGTCTTTCAAAGGCAGCGGCGACCGGCGTTATTCTCCGAAAGGCCGCGCTTCGCTGATCCGCGAATGGCTGCGCCTGCTGAGCGAAAAGGGTATTGATCCGCGCCGCTCGGCACAGGCGTTGCGGGATAAGCCGCTATGGAGTGGCTTGTTTAGTCGTATCAGCAACAGTCTCGGCTCGAAAAACCGTGATGACTTTTCCCATCAGGTGCGTGATGCGATGGATACCTGCCTTGCCTGTAAGGCTTGTGCAGGGCAATGTCCGGTCAAGGTCAATGTTCCGGCCTTCCGCTCCAAATTCCTTGAGCTTTACTACAGCCGCTATCTGCGTCCGCTGAAAGACCCGCTGATTGCCTCGATTGAACATATGATGCCGCTGGTTGCTAAAACTGGCAGGCTTTATAATGGCGTGATGGGCAGTGGTCTTGGCCGTTGGGGTATGAAACAGGTTGGCCTTACAGCTCTGCCGTCCCTAAGCGATGTGCACCTGACAAAAGAACTGCGCACCCGCAATATTCAGATGGCGGATGCAAATGTGCTGAATAATCTGAGCACAGCGCAGAAAACCAAAGCGGTTATTCTAGTGCAGGACAGCTTCACGAGTTTCTTCGATACACAATTGTTGCTGGATGTGCTGGATCTACTGAAAGCGCTTGGCTTCACACCTTATCTGGCCGAGTTGAAACCAAACGGCAAAGCGCAGCATGTGCATGGTTATCTGAAGTCTTTCACCCGTACGGCGCGCAATACCAGTCTTTATCTCAACACTCTGGCGCAAAGCGGCGTGCCGCTGGTCGGGCTTGATCCGTCGATGACGCTGACCTATCGCAGTGAATATCGTTCCGCGCTGCCAAATGAAACCGTGCCGGATGTGAAGCTGCCGCAGGAATGGCTGGCGCAGCATCTGGGGCAGATTGCCTCCGGCATTAAACCATCGGCTGAGCGCAGCACGCAGAATTATATGCTGCTGCCGCATTGTACCGAAAAGACCAATGCCACGCCGACAATTGCGGCTTGGGTTGCGATCTTCAAACATTTCGGCATCAATATGGTGATCGGCGAAAGCGGTTGCTGCGGTATGGCCGGTACTTTTGGGCATGAATTGCGCAATCGTGCGCTGTCCGAAAATATCTATGATCTGAGCTGGCGGCAGAAAATGCAGACCCATGGCCGCGAGCAAATTGTTATGGCCACGGGTTTTTCCTGCCGTTCGCAGGTTGAGATCATGGAAAAGACGCAAATTCAACATCCTTTGCAGGTTCTGAAGCAGTTGATTGCTTCCTGATCTCTTCTTTGCAACGGGTCGCATGATTTCAAAGCGCAGAAAAATTTTAGCCGTTCTGTTGGCGCTGGCTCTGACCGTGCCGGTTGCGGGCTTTGCTTATACGAAAGTGCTGGGACGTTTTGGTTCCGGCACTGCACCTGCAATGGCAGCGGTTGAACAGCAAGCGGATAAAATCATTGTGCGCAAAGGTAAGCGTGAATTGCAATTGCTGCGCGGTGATGAAGTCTTACGTACCTATCGCATTGCGCTGGGAGGCGCACCGGCAGGTCATAAATTACAGGAAGGCGATCAGAGAACGCCGGTCGGAGATTATGTGATTGACTGGCGCAATCCGCGTTCCATGGCGCATCTCAGCCTGCATATTTCTTATCCGAATGAGCAGGATGTCCTGAGAGCCAAAGAAGCCAATGTTGCACCCGGCGGCAATATTATGATCCATGGCCTGGCAAATGGCTGGGGTGCGTTCGGAGCGTTTCATCATCTCTGGGATTGGACAGATGGTTGTGTGGCCGTGACCAATAGTGAAATGCAGGAGATCTGGTCATTGGTGCCGAATGGTACGCCGATTTTGATTTCTGAGTAATCATGTTTGAAATATGACCTTTTTTGATCAAAATTTGGCTTCTGCCCTTGAAGCCGGAGCATGAATGCTTAATTATCTAAAATCTGTAGTATGAAGGCTGCGGAAATTTCTGCTGGTGAGAGGCACCGGCATCCGCCTTGCGATTGTTTTAAGCAACCGGGTTGATCATTACAGAACTAACACGGTACCGGGCCCCTCTGGCGAGAGTTTTACGGCGCTCTCGTGATGTCGGTACTGCCGCAAATTTAGCCGGCGGACATGTGATCATGAAAATCTGTTTCATGTTTTTTGCGGAAGGCCATCAGGCCAGTTCCGCTTTTAACTCTTGTTCTCACTCTGAAAATTCATATCGGGCAGACCGGTCTCCGGCCTTTAATCCGGCCAATAAGGAGATCGTGAAATGAGCACGTCTACACCTCATAAAACTGTTCTGAGTTATTTTACCTGGTCATTCATTGTCACCGTTGTTGGTCTGGCGCTGGGCGCATGGCTTGGCTGGCAGACTACCGGAACAATCGGTGGCATGGCCTCGATCTTCTTTATCTGTGCGGTTCTGGCCGTGCTGGAAATCTCGTTGTCTTTTGACAATGCAGTGGTCAATGCCAATAAGCTGAAAGACATGACGCCGGAATGGCAGCATCGCTTTCTGACCTGGGGCATTATCATTGCCGTTTTTGGTATGCGTATTATCTTCCCGCTGCTGGTAGTGGTGATTGCTGCGGGCATCGGCCCGATTGAAGCGATTGTACTTGCTGCATCGAAGCCGGAAGAATATGCGCGGATCATGACAGATGCGCATCTGCCGATTGCTGCTTTCGGCGGTACATTCCTGCTGATGGTGGCGCTGACCTATTTCTTCAACTCCGATAAGGATGTGCACTGGTTCGGCCCGCTGGAACGCCCGATGGCGCGTCTGGCTGAAATCAAAGGTATTGAAGTTGCTATTGTTCTGATCCTGTTGCTGACTTTCTCGTCGGTGCTGGGTGAAGTGGAAGGCACAACATTCCTTTATTCCGGTATTTACGGTTTGCTGACTTTCCTTGCAGTGGAAGTTCTGGGTGGTATCCTTGATGCCTCGCAGAAGACGCTGAATGCAGCAGCACAGGGTGGCTTTGGTGCTTTCCTTTATCTTGAAGTGCTGGATGCCAGTTTCTCATTCGACGGTGTGATCGGTGCATTTGCCCTGTCGCAGAACCTGTTCGTGATTGCGATTGGTCTGGGTATCGGTGCAATGTATGTGCGTTCCATGACTATTATGCTGGTAGAAAAAGGCACATTGAGTGAATACCGCTATCTGGAACATGGTGCATTTTATGCGATCCTGATCCTCTCGGTGGTGATGTATTTCCAGACACTCGTGCATATTCCGGAAGTCATTACCGGTCTTGGCGGTGCGGTGCTGATCGGTGTCGCTTTCTGGGCATCGGTTCGTCACAATCGTCGTGAAGAGGCACATGCCGAAGAGGGCAAGACTGTTGCTGCTGAATAATCAGCCTCTTGCTTCTGTTTGAATTACAAACCGCCGGAGTGATCCGGCGGTTTTTTTATATTTTGCAACATTGCAAAACAGGGATTATTGCTCATGTTGTGACAGTAATGATGAGAATGATCGGCACACATGTGCAGCGGGAACGGAAAGCAGCAATGACAAAGAGCGGACAAGACATCAGTGACGGACAGGCTATACCTGTTGCGGTTACGGCAGAAGCGGTGAAACCACCTATGCCACAGGGCTTGTGGCGCTCCTATATGTTGATTTTTCTGCCTATGTTGCTGTCCAATGTGTTGCAGGCAGCGTCCGGTACGCTGAATGGTGTATTTGTCGGCCGGATGATGGGCGTCGATGCACTGGCTGCGATGTCTGCTTTTTCACCGGTGTTCTTTTTGTTTCTCGGGCTGATTATTGGTCTCGGCGCCGGTGCAACCGTGCTGATCGGTCAGGCATGGGGCGCGCGGGATATGGTCAAACTCCATGGCATCGCGGGTAGTGCGGTGGCGATGGTGATGACCGTTTCGGTGACTGTGGCTATTCTCGGCGGATTATTTTCTGCGCAACTGATGGCATTTCTTGGCACACCGCAGGCCGTACTGAACGAATCCGCTCATTATGCCCGTATCATGATGATGGGTATGCCGGTGATTTTCCTGCTCTGGCTGATGAGTAATATGAGCCGCGGTGTCGGTGATGCGGTTAGCCCGCTCTGGGCGCTGGTGATTGCCACCGGCGTTGCTATGGTACTGACACCGGTTTTCATTGAAGGATGGCTGGGTTTCCCGCAGCTGGGTGTCATGAGCGCTGCCGTATCAACAGTGATTGCTTCCGCTGCGGCACTGCTCTGGCTGATCTGGCACTGGAACCGCCGTAATCATCCGATGGCCTTTACACGGCAATTTCTGGCGCTGGTGCGGTTTAACGGCAGCTATTGTAAAACAATTCTGCGTGTCGGATTGCCGACAGCTTTGCAGATGCTGACAATCGCTTTTGCCGAAATCGTACTGCTGGGACTGGTCAACGGACATGGCACGCAGGCGACAGCCGCCTATGGTGCTATTGTGCAGACATTAGGCTGGGTGCAGTTTCCGGCTATTTCTATCGGGATCACGGCTTCCATTCTGGCAGCGCAGGCTGTCGGAGCAGGGCGCACCGAGCAGGTGCATAAGATTGTTATTGCCGGATTGCAGCTGAACTGGCTGGTCACCGGTTCCTGTGTGGCACTGGCTTATTTACTGTCGGGATACATTACCAGTGCGTTTTTGACCGAGCAGTCCGTGGCTGATCTGGCGGCGCATTTGCTGCATATCGTGCTCTGGACGATTGTGCTGTTTGGCATGAACAGCGTGTTTATGAGCGCGATGCGGGCGAGCGGCGCGATTTATGCGCCGACTGCATTGACGATGAGTGCCATTTTACTGGTGGAAATTCCCGCAGCTTACACGTTCAATCACTGGATCGGTATTGACGGTATCTGGTGGGCTTATTCGCTGACTTTTGCAACGATGCTGTGCCTGCAATCGGGCTATTATTATTTCATCTTCAGGAAACGGAAAATTGTGAAGCTGATTTAGAGCGCCATGTGCCAGACTTGGCACGACACAAGGTCGCTCTAATATTTTAAAATGAGAGCATAATTTTACCTTAAACTGATCCAAGTTTAAGGAATTATGCTCCAAACAAACCGGCAGTGCCGGCTTTTTCGTTATTATCTCACATTGGCTGCGAGGCCGGAGAGAACGCCCATCCAGCCGACAGCCTCAGCAACATTCTCGCAGTCAAAGCTGATGGTGGTGGCGTCCGGACGTTTGGCGCAAGGGATAATCGCCATCTGATCGGCAAGCAGCGGGGAATTCATGATGAATTCCGCATGGATGCGACCGGTAAAGGGCTTCCAGACTTTGAGCTCGTTTTTACGCTCAACAGCCTTTTTCGCCAGATCGCGGATCATTGTGCGCGCATTTTGCACGGAAACCTGACGGGCTGCACGGGTGCCCAGTGCAGTTTTGACCGTGGCAAATTCAGCCTCAGGGAAGAACGGACGGTTTTCCTGTTCGGTCTGATCATCGCCGCTGATCAAAGCCACCGGCACACCGAGTTCACCGGCATAGGCGCCGTAAAAGCCGGGTTCACCAACAATCTGACCATTGAGTTTAATAGTGCGGAAGGCAAAGCCATTGGTTGTGTGCGCGAGTACCCCATATTGCGCGGCACTGGCATGGTGGCCGGTGAAGAACAACAGGTCAAAGCTTTCATCCAGACCGGCAGCCATATTGAATTTTTTCGGGCGGCCAAGGATCAGCTCTGCTGCCGGATGCAGCATTTCCGGAATAATATTGACCATCGGGCCGTGAGAGTCATTGACCAGAATATATTTCGCACCGCCTGCCAGTGCGCCTTCAATGGCGGCATTGACTTCTTCTGTCATTAAGCGGCGTGCACGTTCATATTCCGGATTGCCGGGCTGACCCTGCTCGGATGTTACAACACCTGCAACACCTTCAATATCCGCACAAATATAGACTCTCATACTTTCCCTCCGGTAATCATGATTGATTCCGTTTTCCAATCGTTACCTTGACAAAAAAGCCCCGCAGCTTCAACCGAAGTGCGGGGCCTGAAGGACTTAAAATCTTATAGATAGAGCAGATGAGCTGAAGTCGCCGCTGTCCATGACGGGAATTTATGGCCGGTTAACATCATACTGTGTTGCCGATAAATCATACCGGCCGTGTTCCTGTCCGTCAGTAATTTATTCTGTTGCAAGATAAAGCTTTTGCACTACAACCGCCTGTAACTTGAATGAAACTATCAGATTTGTACGGACGGATGGCGGGGGAAAACAGTATGACGGATATATTAAAGCGGTTTTTTGCCTATTATCGCCCGCACAAGCTTCTCTTTGCCGTAGATTTTTGCAGTGCTGTTCTTTCCGGTCTTCTGGAACTGGCTTTTCCGGTTGCGGTGACATTGTTCATCGACCGGTTGCTGCCGACCAATGAGTGGGGGCTGATTTCTCTCGCTGCTGTTGGTCTGCTGTGCGTTTATGTTTTCAATGCCGGTTTGCAGGTGGTTGTGACCTATTGGGGGCATATGCTCGGGATCAATATCGAGACCGAGATGCGCCGCAAAGCCTTTGATCATTTGCAGAAACTATCTTTCGGTTATTTCGATAATCAAAAGACCGGTCACCTTGTGGCGCGTATGACCAAAGATCTGGAAGAGATCGGCGAGGTCGCCCATCACGGCCCTGAGGATCTGTTCATTGCGATTATGACACTGATCGGTGCTTTCCTGCTGATGTTCTGGGAACATTCAACACTGGCGCTGATTACTGTGCTGATTGTGCCGGTCACCGCATGGGTTACCCTGCGCTTTGGTGGCCGCATGACCACGACATGGCGCGCACTTTATGGCCGCGTGGCGGCGTTCAATGCGCGTATTGAAGAGAATGTCGGCGGTATTCGTGTGGTACAGGCTTTCACCAACGAAGATCATGAACGTGCACTGTTTGCAGAAGATAACCAGAATTATCGCAATACCAAGCTTGAAGCCTATAAGGTGATGGCCGCATCAACCTCGCTGAGCTATCTGTCGATGCGCTTCATTCAGGTTGTGGTGATGCTGTGCGGCGCTTATTTCGTTATCCGTGGTGATCTGACTGCCGGTGGCTTTGTCGGCTTTCTGTTGCTGGTAAGCGTGTTCTTCCGCCCGATTGATAAGATCAATTCTGTGATCGAAAGCTATCCGAAAGGGATTGCCGGCTTCCAGCGCTATCTGGAATTTCTCGACACGCGCCCTGATATTGCGGATCGCAGCAATGCCCGTGATGTGGGGCAATTGCAGGGCAATATCCGTTATGATCAGGTGTCATTTGGCTATCAGGATAACCGTGCGATTGTGCAGGGGCTTAATCTGGATATTCAGGCGGGTGAGACCATTGCTTTTGTCGGCCCGTCCGGTGCGGGTAAAACGACAATCTGTTCGTTGCTGCCCCGTTTCTACGAGGTCACTGAGGGCGCAATTAGCATTGACGGCATTGATATTCGCGACATGACTTTGAAGTCTCTGCGCAGCAATATTGGCATTGTCAGTCAGGACGTGTTTCTGTTTGCAGGAACGATCCGTGAGAATATTGCTTATGGTCGTCTGGATGCGAGTGATGCCGAGATTATGCAGGCGATGGAGCGGGCACGTCTGAGTGACGTGGTTGCCGGTCTGCCAGCGGGGCTGGATACGATTATCGGTGAGCGCGGGGTTAAACTTTCCGGCGGGCAGAAGCAGCGTCTGGCAATTGCGCGTATTTTCCTGAAAAATCCGCCGATCCTGATTTTGGACGAGGCAACCTCTGCGCTGGATACTGAAACCGAGCGCGCCATTCAGCAGTCACTGGCTGAACTGTCGGTCGGGCGTACCACTCTGGTGATTGCACACCGTCTTGCCACCATCACCAATGCGGATCGTATTGTTGTGGTACAGCACGGACGCGTTGCTGAAGAGGGCAGCCATGAGCAATTGCTGGCGGCGAAGTCGGGGCTTTATCGTCAGTTGCTGGAAGCGCAGAACCGGAGTGTTGCAGACGCCTGAAGCGATTGTACCGGCGTTGTGTAATATGCCGGTCTTTGCCTGCTCGCGGTGCACTAAATTCCTGATTGCTTCACAATGTACTCTGTGAATTTGTCTTCCATACGTGAACGCTGTGTTTAGTGATATTACCAATTGATACGATACCGTATGGTATGATATTGACGTGGTAAATTGAAAGACAGGTCACATTATGAATCCAAAACTTGCCGCCGCACTCGCTACCATTCTGTGGGGCTTCACCTATATTGTTTCATCCAATATGCTGCCGCATAATCCGGTTTTTATCGGTGCTGTCCGCGCATTAGGTGGCGGTATTCCACTGCTGCTTTTTGCCCGCACCATGCTGCCGCGTGAGTGGTGGTGGAAAATTGTTGTGCTTGGCACGCTGAATGCCGGTCTGTTCTTTGGCCTGATTTTTGTAGCAGCACTGCGCTTGCCCGGCGGGGTGGCTGCAACCATTCAGGCGCTGGGGCCGCTTTTCACTATTCTTCTGGCATGGCCTTTGATGCAGGTTATCCCGACCGGTCATAAGATTTTCAGCGTCTTGCTTGGTGCTGTTGGCGTCAGCCTTGTTGTGCTGCGCGGGGGCGTGCAGATGGATATGATTGGTGTGCTGGCAGGCTTAGGCGCGGCATTGTCCGTGGCGCTGGGTGGTATCTATGTTCATAAATGGGGACGCCCGTGTTCACTGCTTGCTTTTACCGGCTGGCAGCTGGTTGTCGGTGGTGTTGAACTGGCAATTCTCGCGGTGATTTTTCAGGATATTCCGTCTTCTGTTACGCTTATCAACTTTACCGGCTTTGTTATTCTCGCCTTGTTCCTGACCGCGCTGGCTTTTGCTTTATGGTTCCGCGGTATTGAAGGTGCTGGCCCGTCAGCCGTTGCACCATTCTTCTTGCTCGCTCCGGTCACAGCCTTCATTATGGATGCGACATTCAACAATATGGTGCCAAGCTGGTTGCAGCTCGGTGGGATTATGCTGGTACTGGGTAGTCTGCTTTATGGTCAGTTGGTGGATCGCCGGTCTTTCCGTCCTGCCCATCACCATAAAATCACCGGTGCTGACAAGAAGGCAGAGAAACTGCCGGAGGCTGCTGAATGAATGAGATAAAGCCTGTCCGGATTACCCGCCGCGGCATCGAGCGGCGGGAGCAGATCAGAACCATCGCTGCGGCTTTGTTTCTGGAGCACGGCTATGAAGGTGTGTCGGTTGACGAAATTATGCGGCAGGCCGGTGGCTCGAAGACCAATCTCTATAATCATTTCGGCGATAAAGAAGGTCTGTTCATGGCGGTTATCTCGCAAATGAGCGAGACCTTCACCCACGGTATCAAAGATCTTGATGTGTCAAAGCTACCGCTCAAAGACGGGCTGGAGCGGCTTGGCAGGCAGCTATTGTCGGTGTTGATGCAGGAGCATCATGTGGCGTTTCAGCGACTGGTAATAGCGGAATCCGGCCGGTTTCCGGCGATTGCCAAAACATGGTTCGAGAAGGGGCCGCAAATGGCACGGCATTATTTTGCCAAAACCATTGCGCCGCATATTGAAAACGGTAGTCTGCGGCAGGGTGATGCTCATGTGATGGCGACGCATTTTCACGATATGATTGTTGAAAACCTGCTCAGTCAGGCACTGCTTGGTCAGCATGTGGATGAAGCCATGCAGCACCAGGCTGTGGAGGATGCATTACAAACCCTGCTTTACGGCTGGCAGGCACGCATCAATGCATAATCGCATTTCTGTTTTGCGCTGAATAATCAGAAACAACTTGTTCAATTGATCGGGCGCATTCCGGTGTGAAAAACACATAGCACGTGTTGCCGGAGATGCGTTGCGCGGAGGAAAACCATGAACCCGAACTGGATTTGCCAGCTACTGTCGATGCCTGTCATTCAGCTTTTAGCGCGTATTTTGCTGACCATTACATTCTGGCTCAGCGGTCTGGCCAAGCTGTTCGACTTTCCGGCAACCATCGCGGAAATGGCTGCGAATGGTCTGCCTGCTCCGGCTTTATTCGCCGCGCTGACTATTGCTGTGCAGTTGATCGGTTCTGCTCTGGTGATCTGGGGTGGCTCACTTGTCTGGCTCGGTGCCGGTGCATTGGGCGTTTTCACGGCGGCCACCATTCCGGTGTCTCATGCGTTCTGGCGGGCAGAGGGTGCGGAAGCGATCGCGAAAATGCATGTGGCGGTTGAGCATCTGTCCGTGATCGGCGGGCTCATCATTGTTGCCATTCTGCATGTTCTTGTACCGCAGCTGCGGCGCAAATAATCAGTCCTGCTTGGCGCGGTTGCTGTCCAGCCATGCGAGATCATCGTGCAGAGCGTCCGTGAGTGTGGCTTCCATCTGACGGAACCGGTGGATCAGTTCTTCTCCGAAAGGCGTGAGCACTGCACCGCCGCCTTGTTTGCCACCGCGTTGCGAGGTGACAGAGGGCTCACTGAACATGCTGTTCAGCGCATCAACCAGTTGCCATGCACGGCGATAGGACATATCCATAGCGCGACCGGCTGCGGAGATTGAGCCGGTTTCGCGGATATGCTCAAGGAGCTGGATTTTACCGCGCCCCAATCGTGCTTTCTCCGGAAAATCAATGCGCAGCACCGGCTTCAGTAGGTTGGTGTCTTGATGTGCCATGATCGGTTCTCCTGATGAGCGTCAAACTGAATGTTAGAGCATAATTCCTTAAACTCGGATCAGTTGAAGGTAAAATTATGCTCTCATTTTAAAGTGCTAGAGCGACCTTGTGTAGTGCCAAGTCTGGCACACAACGCTCTAGAAAGTCGGCGGTGTACAGGCGCTGATGACATCGCAGGCAACCGGTCCCACACAGCGAAAGCGGTGCGGACGGCGGCTTTCAAAATAATAGCCGTCACCGGGGCCGAGAATTCGCCGTTCGCTGTCCACTGTGACTTCCAGACGACCGGCAATAATAATACCGCCTTCTTCCCCTTCATGCACCAGTGGTACTTTGCCGGTATCTGCACCCGGCTCATAGCGCTCTTTCAGAATTTGCAAAGCACGCCCGAACAGATTGTCACCCAATTGGCGGAATGAAATCTTACCCTTGCCGATTTCGACAAACTCTTCCGACTGATAAAATGCTTTTTGCGGCATATCCGGCTGCAAAGCAAAAAACTCAGACATACCAATAGGTAGGCCGTCGAGAATGCGTTTTAAAGCACCAACGGAAGGATTTGTCTGGTTAGCTTCAATCAGCGAAATGGTGGCATTGGTGACGCCGGTGCGCTTTGCCAGTTCGCGCTGGGACAGACCGGATTTTTCACGAATAAAGCGGAGGCGGCCGCCAATATCAATCTCACTGCTCATAAGGCAATCCTCCGTGCTGTTATTGTTGTTAAATATTTTAAACAATCTACTTATTTTGTTAATCAGATCAAGGGGATAATTCCACAAAGAAATAGACTTGTTTCGCTCCCCGAAGCATGGCCAACTTAACGTCATATAGCAGGGAGAGGTCAGTTTTTTATTGCTGAAAAACTGTGCCGTTGAGGAGTGAGTTATGGCTGATTTATCCAATAGTCCGAAACTGGATAGTTTCTGGATGCCGTTTACGGCGAACCGTCAGTTTAAAGCGGCACCGCGTATGCTCGCAGCCGCAGAAGGTATGTATTATACCGATGTGGACGGTAATTCCGTGCTGGATGGTACAGCCGGTCTGTGGTGCGTGAATGCCGGTCATGGTCGCAAGCAGATTTCCTCAGCCGTGGAAAAGCAGCTTTCAACCATGGATTTCGCGCCTACCTTCCAGATGGGGCACAATATTGCGTTTGATTTTGCCACCCGTCTTGGTGAAATTGCACCGCGCGGTGATGGCAAAATTCTCGACCGCGTTTTCTTCACCGGTTCCGGTTCAGAATCCGTTGATACAGCTCTGAAAATTGCGATTGCCTATCAGCGTGCGATTGGTCAGGGCACCCGTACCCGCGTGATCGGCCGTGAGCGCGGCTATCATGGTGTGGGTTTTGGCGGTATTTCTGTGGGTGGTCTGGTCAATAACCGCCGTGTGTTCCCGCTGCTGCCGGGTGCAGACCATCTGCGTCATACCCATGATCTTGAGAAGAACGCTTTCAGCAAAGGTCAGCCGGAACACGGCGCAGAGTTGGCGGATGATCTGGAGCGCATGGTTGCACTGCATGGTGCGGAAACCATTGCCGCTGTGATCGTGGAGCCGCTGGCCGGTTCAACCGGTGTGCTGGTGCCGCCAAAAGGTTATCTGGATCGCCTTGCTGCTATTGCCAAAAAACACGGTATTCTGCTGATTTTTGATGAAGTGATCACCGGTTTCGGTCGTCTTGGTGCGCCATTTGCGTCAGATTATTTCGGTGTAACGCCGGATCTGATCACCACCGCAAAGGGCCTGACCAACGGTGCCATTCCGATGGGCGCTGTTTTTGCCAGCCGTCATATTTATGATGGTCTGATGCACGGGCCTGAAGGCGCGATTGAGCTGTTCCACGGCTACACCTATTCCGGTCATCCGGTGGCTTGTGCTGCGGGTATTGCAACACTGGATGTTTATGCCGAAGAGGGGCTGTTGACCCGCGCGGCTGATCTTGCCGATGACTGGCAGGAAGCCATGCATTCGCTGAAATCCGCGAAAAATGTGATTGATATCCGTACACTCGGTCTGGTGGCCGGTATTGAATTGTCCTCCCGTGACGGTGCCGTGGGCGCGCGCGCCTATGATGTGTTTGTTGATTGCTTTAAGAAGGGGCTGCTGATCCGTGTGACCGGCGATGTGATTGCCCTTTCACCACCGCTGATTGTCAGCAAAGAGGAAATCGCCAAGATCGTCTCGATCCTTGGTGATGCAATCAACCGCGCATCGTGATTTTATAAGACATGAAAAAGCCCCCGAAGATGATCTCTTCGGGGGCTTTTTTTTGTTCGATTATTTCGCGCTATCAGTCTGCGGCGCTTCCTGCCATTTATCCCAGCCGGTCAGAATAGTCTGGGTATAGGCTTTGCCGATGCGGTAGGCATTGGTCGTGGCCAGTTTGAAACCGCCGGATTCTGATTTCAGCGATTCCAGAGCGGTCTGATCTTCACCCTGACGGTCGAAATTCGATGCGGTACGCAGCAGAGCAATACGGTCGAAATCCAGTTTACCGGCCTCGGATGCACGTTTCAGCGCGGTCAGCGTGGCATTGTCTTCCATCTGTGAGGTGCAATAGGTCGCTTTGCCATCGGTGAGCAGTTCAACCCATTTTTCCATGAACAGAGCCATTTTAACGCCATGCCAGTAGGTGTCGCTGGAAAGCGTGTCGCAGATGCTGACAATCGGCGCGCCGGTTGCAATATCGCCTTTGTAATGTTTGCGATAGGCTTTGGCGCCGTCACCATCCAGCAGTTCCACATCTTTGGTCACACGGAAAGCATAGTCGGTCAGCTTGGCATTGAGAGCATAAACTTCTGTACCGGCAGACCATTTGGCTGTTTCTGTCGGGTTTTCAGCACCCAGTGCAAAAGAACCGGTTTCCCATGTATCAGGCACTTCACTCTGGTCAATACGGTGGTTGAGGTCAGCATCAACGGCAAATTTTGCCCAGTGAGCGGAGCCGAGTGTGCCGTGTTTCGGATCAACACCGGCAATACCGGCAATCAGAAAATAGGTTTTGGAGAGATCGAATTTCTCGCTGAGCGCCATGGCCGATACTGAGCTTGCCGCATTGGCAAAGCCCATGGCGGTTGTCGTATGGCACAGGCCTTCATCGGTGCAGTCAACATTCGGATATTCAGGATTAAGACCGGCCAGCTTGATCTGCTGGGTGAATTTTTCGCCCTCAATCCAAGGCTTGGCTTCCTGACCGAACATGGTGATGACCATGACTTTCGGTGCGATTTTAGCGCCGTCCTGAGCCTGTACAGGCATTGTCAGTGCGGCAGAAAAAGTAACAGCGGTGAGGGCAGAAGCGGAAAGAAGAAGCGAGCGCAATTCTGGAATACCTTTGATGATATGACGCTAGAGCATAATTTTAGAGTGTTAGAGCGACCTTTGTGTGGCAAGTCTGGCACACGGCGCTCTAGTCAGTCTCATGGCAGACAGGTTGCATTGCGCGATCATAAAGAGATCAGGCTCTGCCGTTTTGCCGGCTGGTTAGAAACTGATCTTGCGCCTTTTACGTCATTTCATTCCGTATGGGAACTCGGAATTCCGGTTATACAGGCCGGAGATTGGCTCTCTGGCCTGTGTTTATCAGAATTTTGCGGTCAGACTGGCGCGGAATGTCCGCCCCGGTGAGGGCATCAGGCCGAGTGTCAGCGCATCCATGTAATAAACATCGGTGAGGTTATCGATGTTGAAATCAAAGGTTGTATCGTCGTTGATCTTATAGCTCGCGAAGATATCCACCAAGGTATATTGGCTCCACTCGATACCGGCGGTATAGCCGCCGCTGGTGGCATTGCCGAGTTCAGTAGCGCGTTTTCCGGTATAGGTGACACGACTACCTACAGTCAGAGCCTCATCTAGCCAGCGTGTGCCCAGAGTGACCGAGCCGGATTTTTTTGGCGGCAGATGCATTTGTGCATAGCCGCTCGGCACACCACCGCCAAAACAATTTGGTCGCAATGGCGAGTTGGTTTGTTCAGTGGTGCAGAACTCGGTTCCGGTATAATAGATGCCGGAGGCCTCACCGAAGAACCAGCCATTGTCATAGCGGGCTGAAATTTCATAGCCTTTGAACTTTGCATAATCCAGATTACGCATGGTCGTGGAGCCGATATTCTCACCCGGTTTATTTTCAATCGTGCGGGTGAGGTAATTATCAATGTGATTGTTGAAATAAGCGACTTTGAAGCGCAGTTCATCACCACCGTCAAACACGCTGTCGAGTTTGAGATTGGAGCCGAATTCCCAATTTTTGGCATGTTCCGGTTTGAGTGTCAGCAGCGGTGAAGCATCAAAAGACCAGCCTGATGTTGTTTCAAACAGGTTCGGTGCGCGGATCGCCTCTGCGTAGCGGGTGTAGAATTGCAGCCCGTCCAGCGGTTCGATCGTCACCGCAGCAATCGGCGCAAAGCCGGAACTCTTTTCTTCATTGTTCAGATAATAGGCATCTGCCGGATTTTTCGTCGGAATACGGGTCAGGGCATTATCGTAGCTATGGGTTTTGGTATAACGCAGCGTGCCGTCAAATTTCAGCCAGTCGAGCGGTTTCCATTCACCGGAAATGAAGCCGCTGGTTTCTTTGCGCCAGCCGTCACGGGCATTCAGCGTGCCGCCATCCGGTGTGTTAGGGCGGTGCTTTGACGGCGCCAGCGTCTCATAGGTGTAAGAGCCACCGTAATTCAGTGTTACATCACCCCAACGCGTATCGAACAAGGTCTCGTTGGAAAGATCGAAGCCGGTTCGTTTGGCGACATCCGAATAGCCTTGGGTATAGTCATCGCCGAAAAACTCATAAGGCGTGCGGATATCGGTTTCGGTTTTGGTATGCCAGAGATTGGCGGTGAGATTGATCAGATCATTATTATCCGGCTTCCAGTTATAGCGCGCGGTATAGGTATCGACATCCACATCGCTGAGCGGTGCCTGCACTGCACCTTCACCGCGAATAATAACAGAAGGCATCAGCTCACCGAATTTGCTCTGATATTTCATATAACCGAGATCAAGCGTGTGGCCGCCTTCCAGCATGAATTTGCCTTTGAGCAGATAAGACGTGTTGTCCTGCGAGGTATTCAGCACTTCTTCGCCTGCACGGTAGCGGTTCAGACCATCAAGCGCGAAGGATGTTGTCTCAATCCATGTGTCCGGCCGTCCGCCACGACCAGGCCGCACAACGCGGTTGACGGTCTTTTTGATCCGCGGTGTTTCACCCCGTGTTCCTGCATGGTAGTTGCCGATCTTTCGGCGGGTATAGGCAGCAACGAGTTCAAAATTCTCCCAGCGCTTGGCAAAGGCAACACTGCCGGAGCCGGAGCTTGGCTCCAGCACCGCAGGACGGTCAAAACCTGTCTTGCTGCCAAATTTGCTCATATCCATTTTGGCAACATCATCCGGTATCGGCTGGATTACGCAGGTCGTATTACAACCGGTGATGTAGGATTTGGTCACGCCATAGAGGCCGCCCGTGGTGCCTTCCGGCGGTGGGGATGAGGTGTTGCTCATCAGGCTGCCGCGCACCCGCCAGCCCGTATCCTGCCCGTCCTTGATGATGTCATCAGCTGTGAGGGTGCGCATAACAGCGACACCGCCGGTGGCACCCACACCATAGACACCGGCAGAAGGGCCTTTGACAATCTCCACGCCGCCTATCATATCCGGATCAACATAGTTGCGCGATGCCACACCGGAATAACCGCGATAAACAGTGTTTTGCTGCTGTGCACCATCAATCACCACCGGCACACGGCCAAAGCCCTGCATACCGCGAATATTAATATCGATGGCACCGCTATTGCGGTTGTCGCCGGTCATAATACCGGCCTGACCTTTGAGAAAGTCACCGGTAGATGTACCGCGAAACAGCTCGATTTTTTCCTGTGACAGATAGGTGGACGAGCCGGGGCTGGAATAAGTGGCATCCGCCGCAGCGATGGCGCTGTTTCCGGCAATGGTGATGGTGTTGAGGGTGATTGCACCTTCCGGCACGCTGCCTGCATTGCCCGTTGCTGCCGGTGAAGGCGCATTGAGGGTCACAGACGTCGGCGAGGTGAAATGATAGCTGATACCGCTGCCTGACAATAGCTGGCTGAGGGCGGCTTCTGCAGACATGGTGCCTTTGACGCCGTTGGTGGAGAGCCCGCGGGTAACAGACGCATCATAGACAAGACGGATGCGGGAGGTGTCGGCGAAGCGGTTAAGCGCTGTGGTGAGATTGCCGGATGCAATGGCATAGCTGAAACTGGCGCTTTGCTGGGCTGCAACAGGGGCAGAGCCATAAAGTAAAACGCCACCGGATAAAGCGGCAATGGCTGCCGAATTCAGCAGTAAAGCTGTCAGAAATTGTGAAGGGCGCAAACCGGCATTCATCCGCGTGGTCATACTGTCAAATTCCGCTGTAAATCTGTGCAACAGGCACATTCATAACGGTAGACGAACGAGCACTTTAAAACCGGATATAAATAATCATCTTTTTATGAAAATATTTTACTGCACTCAGCGATGCAGCAAAATCAGATAATTACTGAGCCGTGTGGAGCGGATATTCAGGGCACTTTCCAGATCATTGATAACCGTTGATGTGTTTTTCGTATCAAAAACGCCGCTCACACGCTGGTCGCGGATTTCCGGATCGGTGATGCGGATCAGCCCTGCATGGTAGCGGTTGAGTTCATTGATAACATCACCAAGCGGCTGGTCTGTGACCATCAGCTTGCCGCGCCGCCATGCGGTTGCGCTATCGGCGTCAATTGTGCTGATTGAGGAGACCGAACTACGGGTGAAATGTGCCGTCTCATCTGCATTGAGCACTGTTGCCGGTGCATGATCAGCACTGCCTTTGATCGCGACCTTACTCTCCAGCACGGTCACTTCAGTGCTTTGCGGTTCCTGACGCACAGCATAAATGGTGCCGAGCGCTGTGGCTTCCCCCTCATTGGTTTCCACACGGAACGGACGGGTTTTATCGGCGGCAACGGTGAACAATGCTTCGCCTTTCAGCAGGCGTATTCTGCGCTCTTGCGGCGTGTAGAGAACTTCAAGTGCGGTAGCCGTGTTTAGCTCCGCAGTAGAACCATCGGGCAGGGTAACACGCTCGCTTTGTCCTTTGGCGGTATAGATATCGGCCTGCATTCGGGTCGGCACATCATAAAGATAGGCGCCTGAAAGTGCGAGTGCTGCGAATAATCCAGCGGCGGCAACGGACTGCCATCGGGTGAAAACAGAACGGCGCTGAGGTGCAGTTTTGGCAGGGAGCGGGATGACATTATTCTGCATTGCCGGTTTTGGCAGCAACGCAGTCTCATACCAAATACCGGATACTTCATGATAGACAGCACGATGCCGTGCGCTGGCGGCAAGCCAGTCGTCAAAGGCACGCTGATCCGCGCCAGAAAGCGCATTGTCTTCCTGTCGGGCAAACCACAGAGCCGCTTGCTCAAGGATATGATGCTCTGTTGTGTCTCTCATAAAAGGTTCTGTTTCATTCCCTGTGATCGTGATGTTGATAGGCTTCCTGTTGAGTAGACGAATGAGAACGGCAAATTCCTCATTGATTTATAAAAATAATTATCCACGCTCCCGCATCCGCCTTGTACAATGTGCCGTTGCGGCAGCAAGATGTTTCTCTACGGCACTTCTGGTAATATTCATGCGGGTGGCAATTTCTGCATGAGACAGCTCGTCAAAACGCCGTAAAATGAAACATTCGCGACAGCGCGGCGGCAGTTCATCAATCGCTTCCTGCAGGATTTTCAGGCGCTGTCGCGCGATCAGCTGGTCTTCGGCATTTTGGGTATCCGCTGCAATATCCGGCACTTCTGCTGTGCTGAAACGCTCACGGGTGCGGCGTAACTTGCGAAAATGATCGGTCACCAGATTGTTGAGAATACGAAACAGGAAAGCGCGCATATTGCGCAGCTCGGAACTGTCGCTGTTGACAGCACGTAAATAGGTTTCCTGCACCAAATCTTCAGCCAATACCGTGTCTCCGGTTCTGGAGCGGGCAAAATTATGCAATTCACGATAATGACCGGCACTGTCCGGTGCCGCATCTTCGTGCTTTACAATTTTGCTTTGGCCGTTGTTATGCGGCGCATCGGGGTCCGAAAAATCCATGCCGCTCTGAAAATGAAAAATACTGATCAAAGCCGCTTATATAAAATATGATTTTTATAATCAAGTTAATTGCCGGTACAAATTCGGGTGAAAATCAGGCATGCAGACTGAGATGAATATCTATGCGTATAAAATTTATGCAGCAGAGTATTTCCGTAAATCGCAGGAAAAGAAAATCAGATTTCAATAAATCCGGATCGTGGAAAATTATCCCTCTTGGAGAAGCACAAAACCGCTCCTATGATGCTGTTTTTCAACAGGTCAATGCCACCATGCTTCACGTGCCTGCCTATATGCTCACAACCGGTCCGGTGCCTGCCTATCCGGAGGTGCTGCGCGCATTGGGGCAGCCGGTTTTCTATGACTATACGGATGCATTTCAGGCATTTTATCAAAGCGTGATTGAGAAGCTGGCGCAGGTCATGCGCACCGGTAACCAGCCGGTGATTATGCAGGGCGAGGCTATTCTCGGCATTGAGGCTGCTGCTGCGGGTCTAATCGCCCGTGAGGATGTGGTGCTTAATCTGGTATCGGGCGTTTATGGCAAGGGCTTCGGGCCTTGGGCAGCACGCTATGGCCGTGAAGTTATTGAACTGGCAGTGGATTATGATGATATAATTGATCCGCAGGCTGTAGAGGCCGCAATTAAACAGCGCCCTGACATCAGCATTATTGCAGTTTGCCATCACGATACGCCCTCGGGTACGCTCAATCCTCTGGCGGAGATCGGTGCGATTGCAGCACGTCACGGCGCTTATCTGATTGTTGATGCGGTCTCATCTTTTGGCGGCATGGATGTGCATCCTGAAACTGTGCATGCGGATATTTTCATTACATCACCGTCCAAATGTCTGGGCAGCACACCGGGGCTGACGCTGGCGGCAGTGAGTGATCGTGCATGGCAAAAAATGGCCTCTAACCCGGATGCGCCACGGGCATCTTTTCTGAGTCTTCTGGACTGGAAAGAGGCATGGCGTGCTGGCAATGCTTTTCCGGTAACGCCGTCGGTTGCAGAAATTTATGCTCTCAATGCTGCGCTTGATCTTTATCTGGCGGAGGGCGCTTCCAGCGTCTGGACGCGTCATGCCAAGACAGCTCAAATCGCCCGTGAAGGTATCAAAGCGCTGGGGTTGAAATTATGGCCGCGTCAGGAAGCTTATGTATCACCGACTGCGACAGTGTTTAAAGTGCCAAATGGTATCAGCGATGTGGCTTTGCGTGATCTGATGCTGCGCGACCATGATGTGCTGGTATCGCTTGGCCGCAAGGATACAGCTGGCAAGGTTTTGCGCATCGGTCATATGGGGGCATCTGCGCAACCGGAATTCGCAGTAAAAGCGGTTGAGGCTTTGGCCGCTGCATTGAAAAAGCTTAAGATTTAAGCGGTTACAGAGGGACAGGTTATTATGACAAGATTGACGCTTAACCGACGCGCGCTGCTGGCAGGAACTGCCGGTCTTGCAGCATTGTACGTTCTGCCGCGTTTTGCTTTGGCGCAAAGTTCAACATCGCCACGCCGCGAAGCGGTTGTGCCCAATCGCGGCGGTCGTCTGGTGGTTGCGGCAGATAGCGAACCGGCTAATCTTAATCCGGCAATTGTCGCCTCCAATGGCGTGTTCTTTGTTGCCAGCAAAGTGATTGAGCAACTGGCCGAGCAGTCCTATGTGAATGTTGATCAGCCGGATGGTTTGAAGCCGCTACTGGCCACCAGTTGGGAAGGTGCGGCAGATGGCTTGTCTGCCACATTCAAATTGCGTGAAGGCGTGACATGGCATGACGGCAAGCCGTTCACCTCTGCCGATGTGGCATTCTCGGCGCTGGAGGTTTGGAAGAAACTGCAAAATCTCGGCCGCTCGGTTTTCAAAAATCTGGAAAGCGTTGAAACACCGGACGAGCATACTGCCGTCTTCCGCTTCTCCGAGCCGACACCGTTTCAGCTGATCCGTAATGCCCTGCCGGTAGTGACTTCAGTGCTGCCGAAGCATCTTTATGAAGGCACGGATATTGCCAAGAATCCGGCCAATGAGAAACTGGTAGGTACGGGGCCGTTTGTCTATGGCGATCATAAGCCGGGTGAATATTATCTGCTGAAACGCAATGAGAACTACTGGGACAAGCCAGCACCAGCACTGGATGAGATCATCTATCAGGTGCTGCCGGATCGTGCTTCTGCGGGTAATGCGCTGGAAGCCGATCAGATCCAGCTGGCTGCTTTCTCTGCTGTGCCACTGGCTGATCTGGAGCGAATTTCCAAAGTGCCGGGGTTGAAGGTCTATGCCGATGGTTATGAGGCGCTGACTTATCAGCTGAGTGTCGAACTTAATCATCGCCGCAAAGAACTCGCTGACCTGAAAGTGCGCCAAGCTATCGCCCATGCGATTGATAAGGACTTTGTAGTTAAGACGATTTTCCTCGGCTATGCAAAACCGGCGACAGGGCCGGTACCGGCTTTTGATACGGTATTTTATGCGCCGGATACGCAGCAATATGCATTTGATATTGCCAAGGCTGAAAGCCTGCTGGACGAAGCCGGTTATAAGAAGGGCGCTGACGGTTTCCGCTTGAAGCTGAAGCTGCTGCCTGCACCATTCTTCAATGAAACCAAGCAATTCGGCGATTATCTGCGTCAGGCTTTGGTGAAAATCGGCATTGATGCAGTGATTGTCGCCAATGATTCTCCGGCGCACCTCAAAGCGGTCTACACAGATCATGATTTTGATATCGCGGTGGCAACGCCGGTCTACCGTTCTGATCCGGCAATCTCGACAACGGTGCTGTTCCAGAGCGGCTTGCCTGCCGGTGCGCCTTTCACCAACCAATATGGCTATAAGAATGAGGCCGTCGATGTACTGATTGCCAAGGGCGCAGTGACTTTGGACGATGGGCTACGTGCAGGTATCTATAAGGATTTGCAGCGTCTGGTGGCAGAAGACCTGCCGCTGATCAATGTTGCGGATTTCTCGTTCATTACGGTTGCCAGCGAACGCGTGCAGAATGTCTCGGATAATCCGCGTTGGGCAGTTTCCGGCTGGGCGAATACCGGTTTGCAAGAGTAAATATCAGTGCCGTTTCTCCTCCGCCGTCTTGCCAGTATCCTTCCGGTTCTGGGTATTGTTCTGGTGGGTAGCTTCCTTATTCTGGAAGCTGCCCCCGGCGATGCCGTGGATGCTTATGTGGCGCAGATGGGCGGGGCAGATGCGCAGCAGCTTGAAGCTTTGCGTCAGTCATGGGGGCTGGATCAGGGGCCGTTGCAGCGGTTCTTTGCCTATGTCACGGCGCTGTTCTCCGGTGATTTCGGCTGGTCTTCGGCTTTTCAGCGTCCGGTGCTTGATGTCATTCTGGAGCGGCTGCCGGCAACATTACTGCTGATGGGCGTATCGACGTTTCTGGCATTTTTTGCCGGTTCTCTGCTCGGTATCGTGGCCGGTGCCAAACCGCATTCCAGGCGCGACCGGTTGTTATCGCTGACGTCACTGGCACTTTATGCCGTGCCGGGTTTCTGGCTGGGCTTGGTGCTGATCGTGATCTTCGGCGTGACATTGCGCTGGCTGCCAATCGGCGGGCTGGAAACCATTGCATCCGGCAAAACAGGGCTGGCCAGAGCAGCGGATATCAGCCGTCATCTGATCCTGCCGGTTACGGCACTTTCCAGTGTTTATCTCACGCTCTATCTGAGGCTGATGCGGGATCGCATGGCTGATCTGCATCAGGAAATGTTCGTGCAGGCGCTGAAAGCACGCGGTATTTCTTCGCGCCGCATCATCTGGCGACATATTGCCCGTAATGCCGTTTTACCGGTGGTGACAATGTTAGGTCTGCAGGCCGGTGTGATGCTCGGCGGCAGTGTGGTGATCGAGAGTGTCTTTGCCATTCCGGGCTTTGGTCGTCTGGCTGCAGAGGCCGTTGCCAAACGTGATACAGCCTTGTTGCTTGGTGTCATTTTGTTTGGTGCTTTCGCGGTGATCATTGCCAATCTGCTGGTTGATCTGGCCTATGCGCGGCTTGATCCGCGGGTGCGGAGCCAGCGCCAATGAAATTTTTTCAGAATTTGGACGGACAGGGTAAGGCCGGTATTGGTCTTCTGATACTTCTAGGACTAATGGCGCTGTCTGCACCTTTATTGTTTGCCGGTGATCCGCTGGCAATCGCCGGAGAACCGCTAATCCGGCCATTCACAAATTATGCCCATTGGCTCGGGACGGACCGGCTGGGGCGCGATGTGCTGGCAGGGCTGTTTCATGGCGCACGCACGACTTTGCTGGTGGCATTGAGTTCCGCCGCCGCTGCGCTGATTGCCGGTAGTCTGATCGGCACATTGGCTGGTTTTCTCGGCGGTTTTGCCGATAATGTTCTGATGCGGATCACTGAGGCGTTTCAGACTGTGCCGGGTTTTTTGCTGGCACTGGCGATGATCAATGTGCTGGGGCCAAGCATTCCGACGCTGATTATTGCAATCAGCATTGGTAGCTGGACGCAGGCTGCGCGGGTGACACGGGCTGAAGTGCTGTCTCTGCGCGAGCGCGATTTTGTCGCCGCTGCCCGCACGCTGGGGCAGGGGCCGTTCTCCATTGCTTTTCGGGAAATTCTGCCCAATGCTTTTGGGCCTGCGGCATCGCTGGCAGCCGTTTCGGTCGCTGCGGCTATTCTGATTGAAGCCTCATTGGCCTTTTTGGGCTTTGGCGATCCGAACAGCGTGACATGGGGCACGATGATTGCAGAAGGGCGCAGCGTGCTGCGCTCAGCTCCCTATCTCTCAATCATTCCCGGGCTGGCCTTGGTGGTCACCGTTCTTGCCGTGCATCTCACAGGACAGGCGCTGACGCGCCGCCCATCATCCGCGAGGGAGCGCAGCAATGTCTGAGGTCTTTCTTGTCGTAGAGGACTTAACGGTTCGCTATGGTGCGCAGCAGGTGTTGCAACCGGTCAGTTTTGAGCTAAAGCAAGGTGAAAGACTGGCACTGATTGGGGAGAGCGGTTCCGGTAAAACTACATTAGCCATGGCAATTGCCGGTCTCTTGCCTGCAAATGCTAAAACTGCCGGTACAATCCGCTTTTCTGCTTTAGCGCATGAGCCGCGTGCCGGTCGTGATATTGGTGTGGTGTTTCAGGATCCTGACGGCTCACTTGATCCGATGATGCGGGTGGGAGACCAGATCGCGGAAGTGATTGTCAAGCATCTTAAAACGTCTTGGGCTGAAGCTCGCCAAAGAGCCGCAGAATTAATGCAGCAGGTGCAGATTGCGGATAGTCAGCAGCGCTTACGTAGCTATCCGCATGAATTCTCCGGCGGGCAAAAACAGCGTATTGCCATTGCCGCGGCTTTGGCTGCAGAGCCGCAATTGCTGATTGCTGACGAGCCGACCAGTGCACTGGATACGGTGGTGCAAAATCATGTGGCGCAATTGCTGGATGGTCTGGTGCGGGCGCAAGGGTTGACAATGCTGTTTGTGACTCATGATATCGCGCTGGCTTCACAACTGGCCGATAGAATTGCCGTGCTTTATCGCGGGAGACTGGTGGAGCTCGGCACGGTTGAACAGGTAATCACCGCGCCGCAGCATGATTATACCAAAGCTTTGCTGGCAACTCATATCGGGCTGGACTGGGAAAAGCAGCCGCACCTGCCTGAGATTGACGGTGTGTTATGAAAGAGGTTCTGCAGATTGCCGGTCTCAATAAGGCCTTTGGTAAAGACCCTTCAAAAGGCTTGAAAAATATCAATCTCACACTTCATGCCGGTGAGACACTGGCGCTGGTCGGGCGTTCCGGTTCTGGTAAAAGCACTTTGGCACGACTGATTATGCGTTTGAACGAACCGGATAGCGGTAAGATCATTCTCAGCGGCACCGATATTACCGCTCTTCAGGGCAGCGCGCTGCGGGAAAAACGGGCTGCATTCCAGATGGTGTTTCAGGACTCTCTGGCGGCTTTTAACCCGCGCCATACGATCAGCCAGATTTTGCGGGTAGCTTTGGTTCTGCATGGTAGTCAGCAGCACACGAACCAGCAAATTGCTGAAGTCTTGCAACGGGTTGGCCTGACAGCGGATATGGCTGACCGCTACCCGCGTGAACTCTCCGGTGGTCAGCGCCAGCGTGTGGCGATTGCCCGTGCGCTGTTGTGCAAGCCTGATCTGATCGTAATGGATGAACCGGTATCAGCTTTGGACGTATCCGTGCGTGCAAGAATCCTTAATCTGCTGGCCGATTTACAGCGCGAAAATGGCATTGCTTATCTGTTCATCTCGCATGATCTGGCATTGGTACGGGCTTTTTGTGAGCGGATGTTGGTGTTGCATGAGGGCGAGATTGTTGAGCATGGTGTGCCGGATGAGGTACTGCAAAACCCGCAAACGGAGCCGACGCGGGAACTTGTCGATGCTGTACCAAAACTTATAACTGAATTCTGCAAATCTTAACGGCGAAATCAATGAAGTGCCGCAGAGCAGGCAGAATGCGTCCGCTTTTCCGGTAGAACAGATGCACCGGCACCGCCGGTAATTCATAGTCCGGCAGCAGGCGGATCAGTTCGCCGGAGCGGATCATATCCTCAACCATATAATGATGCAGGGAAACAATGCCTGTGCCTTGGCAGGTAGCCTGCCGCATGGCTGATGTATCATTGAGGCGCAGCACTGTGCGCATTGCCACTTCCTGATGATCTCTGAATGTCAGTCTGTTCGGATGGCGGCGCATTGTATGGGCAATCAGATAATGTTCGCTCAGATCGTCCGGTTGTTGCGGGTGACCGTGGCGCTCTAAATAGGACGGTGCGGCACAGAGCCAATAGGCCGTCTTGCCGATGGAGCGCTGGATCAGACCGGCAGTGCCTTGCATGGTCATGCCGAAAATCAGATCAATATTTTCCTGTTCAATATCCGGAAAGCGCTCAGCCAGCTCCAGATCAAGGGTGATATGCGGAAAGCGGCTGGTAAATTCGTGTAAATGCGGCAGCAGGAATTGTGTGGCCAGCGGACGTGCCGCAACAACACGTAAAGTACCGGATGGCTCGCCACGCATTTCCGAAAGGTAACGGCTTTCCCGTTCGCTCAGGAGGCGTAATGTCTCGGCCGCATAATCTTTGAAAATCCGGCCTGCCGGTGTCAGCTGCATACGTCGTGTGGTGCGTTCAATCAGCCCCAGTTCCAGCTGGTTCTCCAGCATTGCCAGTTGTTTGCTGACGGCAGGAGCGGTGAGCCCAAGCTTTTTGGCGGCAGCAGCAATGCTGCCAGCCTCGGCAATATCCAGAAAAACTTGCATCTGCTGCGGTGAAACGCGAAAATTAGGTGACATCTATTCGTAACTTTTAGTTATGAAATCGTAATTTTAACAAGGCTTATGTTACTTATTAGATTGTTTTAAGAACTGGCGCAAATTCTGAATAAAGAAAGGAATGCGCCATGACCACATTGGCTGCGCAAACGGAGACACTCCGTAAAACACCGGCTTTGTTGCTTCTGGCGCTGCTGGTTACTCTGCCGCAAATCGGCGAAACAATTTATACGCCTTCTCTGACCGATATGGCGCGGGGTCTGAATATTTCCGCATCGGCGGCGCAAACAACACTGAGCATCTTTTTTGCCGGTTTCGCGCTTGGCGTTTTATGCTGGGGGCAGGTGTCCGATCATATCGGGCGACGTAAAACCATGATCATCACACTGGCATTGTATCTGCTGGGTTGCCTGATCTGTCTTTCCGCATCCTCATTGTGGGTGCTCAATAGCGGACGTTTCATTCAGGCTTTCGGTGCGGCCAGCTGTTCGGTGGTGATTCAATCCGTCTGCCGTGAGGCATTCAGCGGTGAGCGTCGCGTGGTTGTATTTACAACAATTGGTATGCTCATTCCTGTTTCCGCGGCAGCAGGGCCGTTTATCGGCGGTCTGAGTGTCACGCTCGGTGACTGGCGTACCGCTTTCATGGTGCTGCTGATGCTCGGTGCTGTCTCTCTGGTGCTGGTCTGTGCGGCTTTTCCTGAAACTCTGGTAAAGCAGAACCATAAATCATCCCTGATGCAGATTTTGGCACGGATGCTGCGTGATCCGCAGGTGATCGGCACAGGCCTGCTGATCGGTATCGGTAACGGCATTATTTTCAGCTTCTATGCGGAGGCACCGTTTCTGCTGATTAATATGCAGGGCTTGTCACCCGTTACCTATGGCACGCTTTGTATGCTGGTGGTGTCCGGCAGTATCTGGGGTGGTATGGTGATGCGCCGTTTGAATACGGCAGGCTATACAAGTCAGACGGTGATGATTGCAGGTATTCTGTTGCTGGCTTGTGCCGCTGCCGGTTTGCTGGTCGTGAGCCTGCTGACAACAGGACAGCTTTATCTTGTGTTGTTTACCGGTTTTTCCGTGGTTTTGTTTGCCGGATTTACCCTTCTGACAACCGCCTGTCTGCATGGCGCATTGCAGCATTATCATGATGCTTTGGGCACGGCAGGTGCTTTACTTGGTCTGTTCTACTATGCGGTGATCACAGCGCTTACAGAGGGCATGGCACTGCTGCACAGTGGCTCAGCGCTGGTTTTCCCGATCTATGCGCTGGGGCTGAGTATGGCAGCAGCACTGATATTCTACGCCTTTATTTACAAGGCAAAGGTTGCTGCTCCTAAAGCCTAATCATCATTCAGCGACATGCTCTCAATTGAGAATTCCATGCGATCAGCAGGAAAGCGTGTCGCTGAATATTCCACCGGCACGCCATTGGTATCGACATTGAGGGATTGAGCCGTGAGCACAATCGCACCCGGTGTGAGCTTCAGATGCAGCAGATCCTGTCCGTTGGCATGCTGGGCGGAAATCAATGTGGATTTGCGGAAATAATCAGCAATACCCGATTGCTTCAGCGCCTGTGTAACCGAACCGCTAGCCTTGTAAAATTCATCAAATTGCGGAAAGCGCTGTTGATCAAACCAGCTGTCAGACATGGAAACCGGCTGGCCATCGGCAATGGATAATGTCTCGAAATGATGCACCTGTGCAGTCTCATCATTGAGTTGCAGGGCATGGGTAACTTCAGCGGATGGCTTTTCAATCCTGTGGGCGAGAATAACCCGCTCCTGCTGTGTAATCTGTTCGGCGAGGCTGGTCGACATGCGCGTGCGTTTGCTGATGGGGTAGGTCAGCCGCTTGGCATTGGCGATAAAAGTCCCGCGCCCTTGCTCTGCCCGTAACACGCCTTCCTGTGTTAAAGCCGCAATAGCGCTGCGCACCGTATGGCGGTTGACGCCAAAGCGGGCAGCCAGTGTCATTTCCGGTGGCAGTTTTTCGCCGCGCTTGAAATGGCCGTGTTTAATTTCCCTGCGAATCTCATCTGCAATTTGCCGCCAGACAGCCACGCCGCTGTTGCGGGCGATTTTTGTTGTTTCTGCCATTTATTTTGTCGCAGCCCCGCTGATTGTCATGCGCTTGTCACCAAGAGCATTTAAGACAACAATTAATGTCTAGTTGTATAGATAAATAGACAATTTAGAGCGGTGTGTCAAATGAAGAATGAAACCGAAAATCTACCCGATAACTTGCAGGGCGAGCGACGTAAGGTTGCTGCTTTGCTGGCAAAGGCGGAGTTGCAGGAGCTGGCTTCCTTCTGGAGCAATCAATCAGAGCAGCCGCAGGTCGATGTACTGCGCGGCCCTGAAACCGGACTGGTGATGGTGCGTGGCCGGATTGGCGGCGGCGGTGCACCGTTTAATCTGGGCGAGACAACCGTGACCCGTGCGACTGTGCGCGTGGCATCAGGTGCTTCTTCGGAAGGTTCTGTTGGTCATTCTTATGCGCTTGGCCGCGATCATGAAAAAGCGCGTCTGGCAGCTATTGCTGATGCTTTGTGGCAGGCGCCGCAGAGCCGTGCGGCTGTGGAACGTGATCTGTTGCAGAAAATTGCACAGCGTCTTGATGTGCGCAGCACCCAGCGTCGCCGTGAAGCCGCGGCAACGAAAGTGGACTTCTTCACCATGGTTCGGGGAGACGACTAATGGCTTTTGATAATCAGGCTTTTGAAGGCGGTTTTGCTGATGCCGTTTATGATGCGCAGACCTGCTTTCGCGCATTGATGGATGCGCTGGCTAATCCGGGCACCATCCAGTCGCTGACGGCGGAGACACAGCCGCCATTGCCGCTGACAGCGGAGCTTGGTGCTATTGCACAGGCACTGTTTGATCACGATACCAAGGTCTGGCTCGACAGCCGTTTGGCTGCAAGCAGCGCGGTGCGTGAATGGCTCTCGTTCCAGACCGGTCTGGAGCTGGTGTCTGAAATTGGTGAGGCGCATTTCGCGCTGGTCAGCGATATTGCTCAGATGCCGCCGCTGGATGTGTTTGCCAAAGGCACATCGGAATATCCTGATCGTTCAGCCACTATTATCATGGCGCTGGACGGCTTTACGGGCACACAGACGCTGCAGCTTCAGGGGCCTGGTATCGAGCATGTCCGTGATTTTGCGCCAAGCACTTTGCCGGTGCGTTTCAGTGAGCAATGGGCAGCGAATGCGGCCTTGTTCCCGCGTGGTGTGGATCTGGTTTTTGCCGCACCTAAAACCGTTGCCGCACTGCCGCGCAGTACTAAACTTATCAAAAACGGAAATTGAACCATGTATGTTGCAGTTAAAGGCGGTGAAGCCGCTATTCAGAATGCACATCAGTTGCTGGGTGACCGCCGCCGTGGTGACCGTTCAGTACCGGCCTTACAGCTGGAGCAGATCGTGGAGCAGCTGGGTCTGGCCGTTGACCGCGCTATGGCCGAAGGCGCGCTTTATGACCGTGAGCTGGCAGCGCTGGCAATCCGTCAGTCGCGCGGTGATCTGATCGAGGCGATTTTTCTGGTGCGTGCTTATCGTACCACCTTGCCGCGCTTCGGCTATTCCGAGCCGTTAGACACAGCGCAGATGCTGGCAGAGCGTCGCATTTCCGCAACCTTTAAAGACCTGCCGGGTGGCCAGCTTCTGGGACCGACTTTCGATTACACCCACCGTCTGCTGGATCCGGAAATGTCCGGCGATCATCCTGTGGCGCAAGGTGTGCAGCGCGATGATGAGACAGTCGACGAAGACATGCCGCGTGTGACCGATATTCTCGGTGCCAATGGCATGATCGAACCGGATGGCGAGATGCCGGAAGGCCATGTACCGGGCGATCTGACCCGCGAACCGTGGACATTTCCGATGGAGCGCGATCTGCGTTTGCAGGCTTTGGCACGCGGCGATGAAGGCTTCCTGCTGGCGCTGGGTTACTCCACACAGCGCGGTTATGGCCGCACGCATCCGTTCGTGGGTGAAATCCGCATCGGTGAAGTTGAAGTTGAGCTGGACGTGCCGGAACTTGGCGGTCTGGTGTCGCTGGGCAGTATACAGGTGACTGAGTGCCAGATGGTCAACCAGTTTGCCGGTTCTGCAACGCGCCCGCCGCAATTCACTCGTGGCTATGGTCTGGTTTTCGGTCAGAGCGAACGCAAAGCGATGTCGATGTCGCTCTGTGACCGCGCGCTGCGCACCGCAGAATTTGAAGAAGACATTACTGCACCGGCACAGGATGAGGAATTTGTGATTTCCCACTCCGACAATGTGCAGTCGACCGGCTTTGTCGAGCATCTCAAATTGCCGCATTATGTGGATTTTCAGGCTGAGCTTGATCTTATCCGCCGTATGCGTGCCGAATATGCACAGGCGCATGGCAATGCGGAAGCCAATCTTGCCGAGGCCGCAGAATGATCGAAGGTCTTTCTCATATCACCTTCATCACCAAGGATCTGGCGCGGATGACGCAAATCCTCACGGGTGTTTTCGATGCCCGTGAAGTCTATGCCAGCGGCGATCAGCAATTTTCACTCTCCGAGGAAAAGTTCTTTCTGATCGGTGATCTCTGGATCGCGGTGATGCAAGGCGAGGCGCTGCCTGCCCGTAGCTACAATCATATCGCGTTCAAAATCGCGGAAGATGATTTCGACGATTATGCCGCCCGTATCATGGCGCTGGGACTGGAGATGCGCCCGCCGCGTCCGCGCATCGAGGGCGAAGGGCGGTCCCTCTATTTCTATGATGACGATAACCATTTGTTTGAGTTGCATACCGGCACTCTTGAACAGCGGCTGCAGCATTATGCACAGGGTGCAAAGGGTTGAACCATGACTGTTATAGCGAATTATAATTTTGCTTATCTTGATGAGCAGACCAAGCGGATGATCCGCCGTGCATTGCTTAAAGCCATTGCGGTGCCGGGCTATCAGGTGCCTTTTGCAAGCCGTGAAATGCCGATGCCTTATGGCTGGGGTACCGGTGGTGTGCAGGTGACCGCTGCGGTTTTGGGCGCTGATGACACGCTGAAAGTGATCGATCAGGGCGCGGATGATACCACCAATGCCGTGTCGATCCGTGCATTCTTCGAAAAGACCGCGCAGGTTAAAGTGACGACCCGCACGGAAGATGCAACCATCATCCAGACCCGTCACCGTATTCCAGAAGCACCGCTCAAAGAAGGCCAGATCCTCGTCTATCAGGTACCGATCCCTGAGCCGTTGCGTTTTCTGGAACCACGCGAGACAGAGACCCGCAAAATGCATGCACTGGAAGAATACGGCCTGATGCATGTCAAACTCTATGAAGATATTGCCCGTCATGGCCATATCGCCACGACCTATGCCTATCCGGTGAAAGTCGAAGACCGTTATGTGATGGACCCTTCACCGACACCGAAATTCGACAATCCGAAAATGCATATGTCACCGGCCTTGCAGCTGTTTGGTGCAGGACGTGAGAAGCGTATTTACGCTCTGCCGCCTTACACCAAAGTGGTTAGCCTCGATTTCGAAGATCACCCGTTTGAGGTGCAGAAATTTGCCCAGCCTTGCGCGATGTGCGGTGCCAAGGGCGTCTATCTTGACGAGGTGGTGCTGGATGACAAGGGCGGCAGCATGTTTGTCTGCTCCGACACCGATTATTGTGAAACACGACAGGCCGACGGCCATGTTGGTCATCTCTCTGCAAATAACAAAGATATCGGACAAGCGTCCTCAGGTCTGGAGGCAGCCCAATGAGCGATATAAATCATGATACGCCTTTGCTGCGTGTAAACGGATTGTCGAAATTCTACGGCAATCGTCTTGGTTGCAGCAATGTTTCCTTTGAGCTGTATCCGGGTGAAGTGCTGGCGATTGTCGGCGAGAGTGGTTCGGGCAAGACAACATTGCTCAACTGTCTTGCCACACGCTTGCAGCCTTCTGTCGGCGCTGTCGAATACCGGATGCGTGACGGCCAGTTCCGTGATCTGTACCGGATGAGTGAGGCCGAACGCCGCTTTTTGATGCGTACGGACTGGGGCTTTGTGCACCAAAACCCTTCTGACGGTTTGCGTATGACGGTCTCCGCCGGTGCCAATGTCGGCGAGCGTCTGATGGCTGTCGGTGATCGCCATTACGGTAAAATCCGTGAAACGGCGACAGACTGGCTTGGTCGTGTGGAAATCTCTGCCGACCGTATTGATGATCAGCCGCGTGCATTCTCCGGCGGTATGCGTCAGCGTTTGCAGATCGCCCGCAATCTGGTGACTGCACCGCGCCTGATTTTCATGGATGAGCCGACCGGTGGTCTGGACGTATCCGTGCAGGCACGTTTGCTCGATCTGTTGCGCGGTCTGGTGGCTGATCTCGGTCTGGCTGCGATTGTTGTGACCCACGATCTGGCTGTAGCGCGTCTGCTATCGCATCGCATGATGGTGATGAAAGACGGTCATATTATTGAAGCCGGTCTGACCGACCGCGTGCTGGATGATCCGCAGGCTCCTTATACGCAACTGCTCGTTTCCTCGATTTTGCAGGTTTAATCATGACTATGCCCCTTATTGTCTCGGAAGTGGCAAAGAGCTTCACCATGCATTTGCAGGGCGGTGTTAAATTGCCGGTGGTGAATAATGTTTTCTTTGCGCTGAAAGCCGGTGAATGTGCCGTGCTTGGCGGCCCGTCCGGTGCCGGTAAAAGCTCGATCCTGAAAATGGTCTATGGCAATTATGCCGTGGACGAAGGCCAGATCATTCTGCGCCATCACGGCAAGCAGATTGATATTGCCTCGGCTGATCCGCGCACTGTTATGGCTGTACGTCGTGATACCATCGGTTATGTCAGTCAGTTTTTGCGCACTGTGCCACGCGTCAGCGCACTGAATGTGGTGGCTGATCCGTTATTTGCCCGTGGTGTTGATCGCGAGCAGGCGCAGGATAAAGTCCGTGAATTGCTGGCCATGCTCAATCTGCCGCAGCGCCTGTGGGATCTGCCGCCGGCCACGTTCTCCGGCGGTGAGCAGCAGCGTGTGAATATTGCCCGTGGTTTCATCACCGATCATCCGGTTCTGTTGCTCGATGAACCAACTGCCTCACTCGATGCCAAAAACCGTGAAGTTGTTATGGAATTGATCCGTCGCAAAAAAACAGAAGGCGTGGCGATGCTCGGCATTTTTCATGATGAAGATGTGCGTGAAGCCGTGGCTGACCGTATCATTGACGTGACCGAGTTTGCTCCGGATTATGTGCGTCAGGGAGCAGATGCATGACCAGATTGTCAGAACAGCCGTTTATCCATCCGGATACGGAAATTTCCGACAGCACATTCGGTCGCTATACGGAAATTGGTACCCGTTGTCGTATTTCTGAAACGGAAATGGGCGACTATTCCTATATTGAGCGCGACGGCATGGTCTGGTGCGCCAAGATCGGTAAATTTGCGAATATTGCCGCCTCTGTGCGTATCAATGCCACCAATCACCCGATGTGGCGCGCAACACTGCATCACTTCACCTATCGCGCCAATGATTACTGGCCGGATGCCGAGCAGGAGGCGGATTTCTTTGAATGGCGCCGCGCTCATGAAGTGACCATTGGTCATGATACATGGCTGGGACATGGTGTAACCGTTCTGCCTGGTGTTAAAATCGGCAATGGCGCGGTCATCGGTTCCGGTGCGGTCGTTTCCAAAGACGTCGCGCCTTATACGATTGTTGGCGGCGTGCCTGCCAAACGCATTCGTCAGCGTTTTTCAGACAGCATTGTTGAGCGTCTGGAAGCTCTGGCATGGTGGGACTGGGATCATCAGCGCCTGCGGGATGCACTGGATGATTTTCGTAAACTTGAGATTGAAGCTTTTCTTGAAAAGCATGGCGGTTGATTAGCCAAACTGCTGAATCCAATAGCAGAACAGAGCCGCCGGAATTTTCGGCGGCTTTTTTGTCAAAAATCTGATTCAGAATTTTCATATAGATGTAATATAAGTTACATTTTCGTTTCATATCACGCGCCTAATTTCGCATGGAAATTGATAGAGGGCGCTGATGCTTAAACTTCAAAATGTAACCCGTCGTTTTGGCGGTAATACTGCGGTTGCAGATGTAAATCTGGAAATCCCGCAGGGCCAGATGGTGGGTATCATTGGTGCATCGGGCGCGGGAAAATCCACGCTGCTGCGTATGATCAATCGTCTGATTGATACGTCTGACGGTTCGATTGTTTTCAAAGATCAGGATGTATCGCGTCTGCGTGGCTCTGAATTACGTCGTTGGCGCAGTGATTGCGCAATGATTTTCCAGCAGTTCAATCTGGTGCCGCGTCTTGATGTGCTGACCAATGTGCTGCTTGGCCGTCTAAATCAGCGCTCCACGGTCAAAAGCCTGATGGGTATTTTCTCCCGCGAAGAGCGTGCGCAGGCTATCGCCAATATTGAGCGTCTGGATATTGTCAAAACCGCCTTGCAGCCGGCAGGTACACTTTCCGGTGGTCAGCAGCAGCGCGTGGCAATTGCCCGTGCATTGATGCAAAGCCCGAAGGTCATTCTTGCTGATGAGCCGATTGCCTCGCTTGATCCGCGCAATGCGCAGGTCGTGATGAGCGCATTGCGCGATATTAATCAGCGCGAAGGCCTGACCGTTATCACCAATCTTCATACGCTGGATACAGCACGCACCTATTGCGACCGGATTATCGGTATGCAGGGCGGACGCGTTGTGTTCGATGGTACGCCTGCTGATCTGACACAGGCTGCAGCCCGCCGCATTTATGGTGCCGAAGCTGATGATGAAAGCTTCTCGGAAGCGGTGACATCCACAGCATTGGAACAGCCGCAGCCTCCGGTCAGCCCGCAAGTGGCACGACAGGTCGCAAAGCTCGTTGCAGACGCACAATAACACTCATCCAAAACCAAACGATAATCGTTTAACAGGAGAATGGTTCATGACCTTCAAGAAGCTTTTGCTCGGCGCCGTTGCGCTGTCCGCAGTGGCAACCGCAACCGCAGCGCAGGCAGATAAGCCTGAAGTGTTCCGCGTTGGTATTATCGGCGGCGAAAACGAAGCCGACCGTCTGCGCAATTACCAGTGCATTATTGACCAGTTGCCAAAGGCAATCGGCGTTAAGGAAGTTAAACTGTTTCCTGCTGCTGACTATGATGGTGTTATTCAGGGTCTGCTCGGCGGCACACTAGATTATGCAGAGCTTGGCGCTTCCGGCTATGCCAAAATCTATCTGACCAAAGAAGATGCTGTTGAACCGATCCTGACCACTGAACAGACTGACGGTTCGACCGGTTATTATTCGATCATGGTTGCCCGTAAGGACAGCGGCATCAAGACTATTGCCGATATGAAAGGCAAGAAGCTTGGTTTTGCTGATCCGGATTCCACTTCCGGCTACCTCATTCCGGTAACTTCGCTGCCAAAAGATCTGAGCGGCGCGACGGTTAAAGATTACTTCAACGAAACCGGTTTTGGCGGCGGCCATGAAAATCTGGTTCTGGCTGTTAAAGACGGCAAGTTTGATGCCGGTACAACTTTCGGCTCCGGCGTTGGCAGCTTCGATGAAGGTTACACATCCGGTAACCTGCGCAAGATGGTCGACAAAGGCCTGATCGATATGAAAGACTTCACAGAAGTCTGGAAATCCCCGCTGATCCCGAACGGCCCGATCGTTATCCGCACAGCCATTGATGCTGATCTGAAGGCCAAGTTCAAAGCCTATATGCTGGATCTGCCAAAGACCGATCCTGAGTGCTTTGCTTCCACAATGGGCGGCGATTTCAAGTCCTACATCGAAGTGAACAAAGATTTCTACCAGCCGGTTATCGACGCACGTAAGTCGCAGATCGGTCAGTAAGATTAAGTTGCGGCCAGTGTCAAAGAATGATGCTGGCCGCATTTTTTTATTCTTTTTTAGGCGGGCCTGATGACCCATTCTGTTTCTAAGCCATCCCTGTCCGGTGAAGCCGCTTTGGTTGAGCAGCACTGGCGAGAGCTGTCCTCCCGACGTCGTACCTATACGCTGCTGATTATCGGTGGCTTGTTTCTGGCGCTCTCCGCATCTTTGTGGTTCGCCAATGAAAGCAATGCCGGTAAATTCTGGGAGCGTCTGCCGCATTTCTTCGATTTCGTCGGTGATATGGTGCCGCGTGACGGCTGGGAAGTTTGGCGGGCTCTGTTTGATCTGCCGTCACCTTATTTCGACGGTAGTCAGAAATATGATTATGAGGCAGGCCGCGTCTATCTGTTCGGCAGCGGTTTTTATATTCCTGAATATTTCTACAAGATGCTGGAGACGCTCAATATTGCCATGATGGCAACTTTGATCGGCTTTTTCTTTGGTTTTATCCTGTGTTTCCTTGCAGCTAAAAACCTGACAACCAGCCGTGCACTGCGTTTCTTCGTGCGCCGCTATATGGAAATTCTGCGTGCTTTCCCTGAGATCGTGATTGCCGGTTTCTTCGCTGCCATTCTTTCGCTGGGGCCAATTCCTGCGATTTTTGCGGTTGGTATTCATACGATCGGCGCTCTGGGTAAGCTGTTTTTCGAAGTGGTAGAGAATGCCGATATGAAGGCAGAAGAAGGCCTGCGTGCCGTCGGTGCCAACTGGTTTGAGCGTGTCGGCTTCGGCATTGTGCCGCAAGTCATGCCGAACTTCATGTCCTATGCCTTCCTGCGTTTCGAGATCAATGTTCGTGCATCCACCATTATCGGTGCGGTTGGCGGCGGCGGTATCGGTGAGGCATTGCGTCTGTCAATCGGTCATGGCCATCAGGCAAAAACACTGGCGATTGTGTTTCTGCTGCTCGTTACAATCATTGCGGTGGATCAGACCTCTGCATGGCTGCGCGGCCGTCTTGTCGGCGCTCAGGCCTTTCAGTTCGGAGCGTAAAAAATGACAGCTTTGACTTTAAACGCCGCTCAGATTGCTGATTACGAAAACCGTTATCCGCAGGTCTTTCGCCGCCCGTTTTCCAAGCGCTATACATTGCCGCTGATCGGTTTGGGTATTGTGCTCTATATGGCCTATAGCTGGTGGTTCTTTGCCATTGGCACAGTGCTGTCGGAAGGTCAGTGGGATCGTGCCGGTATTACTGCCCGTCAGTGGTACTCCTATGAAGTGCGCCCGACCATACGTATGAATGGTGATGAGGCAAAAGTAACCTATCCGCGCTTTTCGGTGCTGGGCAAGAATCCTGATCCGGAATGGGTGCAGCAGGCCAATGGCCGTACCAGTGTGATTTTCGGCAGCTCTGAGGCGCTGCATCTCAGTGGTAATACGGTCGTTGTGGAGCATGGCGGCGAAGTGCTGAATGTGCGCATTGATGCTGATGCTGCCCGACCTGTTGATGATAAGCCGCTGCCGTCATGGGCAGTGCTGAAAAATGATGAAGTGCAGGTGGATTTCGGCTTCTCCGGTGAAGCCCGTATCATGCCGGAGCGTATCACCGTTAATCGCCGTTTCTTCGGCTGGCCGAACTTTGTGTTCGATACCAATTCGCCATTCTGGGGTAAGTCAGCTGGTGAAGTTACATCACTGATCGTTTCCGGTGAGCGTATCAAACCGGAAATGTCCAATCTGTCGCTGGCTTTTGATAATATCTGGAACAATGCTGAATGGCAGCACGGCGATGTCTGGATCAAGATGCTGCAGACGATTGTCATGGCTTTTGTCGGTACATTGTTTGCCGGTATGCTCGCGCTGCCGCTGGCTTTCATCGCCGCGCGTAATATTACACCGAACTTCTTCGCCAATCAGATTACCAAGCGCCTGTTCGACTTCCTGCGCTCGGTGGATATGTTTATCTGGGCACTGTTCTTCACCCGTGCTTTCGGACCGGGACCGCTGGCTGGTATTTCGGCGATCTTTTTCACCGATACTGGTACGCTGGGTAAACTCTATTCGGAAACGCTGGAAAATATCGACGATAAACAGCGTGAAGGTGTGAAATCGGTTGGTGCATCACCGGCGAATGTGCAGCGTTATGGCGTTATTCCGCAGGTAATGCCGGTCTTCCTCAGTCAGATGCTGTATTTCTGGGAGTCCAATACCCGCTCGGCAACGATTATCGGTGCGGTGGGTGCCGGTGGTATCGGTCTGAAACTTTGGGAAGCCATGCGCACCAACTCCAACTGGGCAAACGTCGCCTATATGGTGATCCTCATTTTGATCGTGGTGTTTGTCTTTGATGCCATTTCCAATGCGCTGCGCTCACGTTTGACCGGTGATCGCCGCGTCTCACAGAAATGAGACAAAAACTTCAAATCAGCGTTGTGTGATTGTCACAAAACTCCTGTAGGCCACAGCTGTCCTGCATGATCACAGCGATCATGCAGGACAGTTTTGGTTAGCAGGAAAATTCCGATGACACGCGACACGCGCCCTTCCGATATCGTTTTTAAAAATGCCCGCATCATCCTTGAGGATGAAGTTATCACCGGTACAATCCAGATCCGTGACGGAAAGATCGCTGATATCAGCGCTGGCAATGGCATAAGCGGTGAAGATTTTGGCGGCGATTATCTGATGCCGGGTGTTGTGGAACTGCATACCGATCATCTTGAACACCATTATGCACCGCGCCCGAAAGTCCGCTGGAATGCCGATGCGGCACTGATGGCGCATGATGCACAGATTGCTGCTTCCGGCATCACTACAGTGTTTGATGCCCTGCGCGTTGGTATGGACGGCGATATCGACATTAATTCTGACGATATGGTGCTGCTTGCTGATGCCATTGCTGATGGCCAGAACAATAGCCGCCTGCGTGCAGACCATTACTTGCATCTGCGCTGCGAAGTGTCTTCGCCGAATTGCCTTGATGCGTTTGAACTGTTTGAGCACAATCCTCAGGTGAAAATTGCCTCGCTGATGGATCACGCTCCGGGGCAGCGTCAGTTCGCCAGTCTCGATGCCTATAAGACCTATTATATGGGTAAGCAGAAGATGACACAGGCGGAGTTCGAGGCCTATTGTGATCGTCGCCTGGCAGAATCTGCCGCCAATTCCGATCGTTTCCGTAAAGAGATTGCTGCCCGTTGTCAGGCAAAAGGTATTTCGCTGGCCAGTCATGATGATGCGACACTTGCCCATGTGGATGAAGCGATTGAACAGGGTATTCATGTGGCAGAATTCCCGACAACGCTGGAAGCCGCTAAAGCCTCAAAAGAAGCCGGTATGGCTGTTTTGATGGGGGCACCGAATATTGTGCGCGGCTCATCCCATTCCGGCAATGTCTCGGCGCGTGATCTCGCTTCCGCCGGTCATCTCGATATTCTGTCCTCCGACTATATTCCTTTCAGCCTGATACAGGCGGTTTATACACTGCCGCAATTGGTTGATGGTTATACGCTGCCGCAGGCGATCAATCTGGTTACCCGCAATCCGGCGAAAGCTGTCGGTTTTGCAGACCGCGGAACACTTGCATCGGGCAAACGGGCTGATATGGTTCGCGTTCATATGCAAAATGCGATACCGGTGGTACGCTCAGTGTGGCGGGAAGGGCAGCGCGTGCTGTAAGCTGCGCTTGTAAATGACGGAATGAGTGAAATGACCGGTATTTTTGTTGCCGTTGTGGGGCCGAGCGGTGCGGGCAAAGACACAATCATTGATTATGCACGCACGCATTTGCCGCAGGATGGCAATTACCACTTTGTGCGTCGCGTGGTAACCCGTGATGCTCACGGCAACACGGAAGATCATGATACATTGTCAGAAGCCGATTTTCTGAAAGCGGTTGAGCAGTCAGAATTTTGTATGCATTGGCAGGCGCATGGTCTGTATTATGGCCTGCCTGCTTCCGTGGAACGTGTGCTTGCAAATGGCGGCGTGGTGATTGCCAATCTGTCACGTAAAGTCTTACCGCAATTGGCCGAGCGTTTTCCCCGTGTGGCAATTGCCCATATTACGGCAAGTCCGGCAGTGCTGGCACAACGTCTTGCATCGCGCGGACGCGAAACGCCAGAATCAATTGCATCACGTTTACAGCGTCAGCAGCCGGTGGAAGCCGGTGATCTGCCGCTCTGGACAATTGATAATTCCGGCGAGGTGTCGGATGCCGGTGATGCATTCACCGCACGTCTCAAAGCTTGCCAGTCCTGAACTGACATATTCAGATAAAATAAAAAAAGGCGATACCGTTTGCGGTATCGCCTTTTTATTTATGGTTTTTCCTGTGCCGGTCTGTCATCATCATCCGGCAGAAAAATCCGGTTGGCGGCACCATCCATATCCTCATATTGCCCGCTTTTCAGTGACCATAGAAATGCTGCGAGCCACATACCGCCCAGAAACAGGGCGATGGGAATGAGGAAAATCAGGATATTCATAATCTCAGGCCTTTTGACGCTTGAGCAGGCTGAGAGGAGAGACCGCTTTTGGATCTTTCTTCTTGCCCGCTTTCAGGCGAAGGGCGTTGCTGACCACGAGGATCGAAGACAGCGACATGGAAAGCGCTGCAATCAGCGGTGTAACATAGCCGAACAGCGCAATGGGTACGGCGATGATATTATAAACCAGTGACAATGCAAAGTTCTGACGGATCAGTTTGCCTGCCTCACGGGAGATTGCCACTGCAAGCGGTACGGCTGTCAGACTGTCATGCAGGAAGACGAAATCCGCAGCATTACGACCGATATCCGCGGCTGTTGCCGGAGCCATGGAAACATAAGCCGACATCAGCGCCGGTGCATCGTTCAGCCCGTCACCAACCATCAGCACTTTGTGGCCTTCATTGGTACGCTCGGTCACCAGTTCCGATTTATGAGCAGGCAGAATTTCCGCGCGATATTTCTCAATACCCAGCTGATGGGCCAGCGTCTTGACGGCCAGCTCTTTGTCTCCGGAGAGAATTTCCACGCTGAGTTTTTCATCTTTCAGCGCCTGCACAGAGCGGGCAGCATCATCACGCGGGCTGTCTTCAAAACGGAAGGCCTCGAGCAGGTTGCCATTGCGGGTCAGAACGGTTTCTGTGCCGGTACCCGCTGAGTCTTGTGCATTGTCTGCAACTGCCCAGTCACGACGACCAAGACGATAAATATCCTGCCCCATACGGGCTTCAATACCGGCACCGCTCACTTCTTCAATCAGATCAAAGCGGATGTTCTTTGCCGGATTGGTGAAGGCGGTCAATGCACGCGACAGCGGGTGACGGGAATAGAGTGCCAGTTCTGCGGCCAGTTCAAGCGCATTTTGATCAAGAGCGCCGCGTTCCATCAGCTGTGGCTGACCGAGGGTTAGCGTGCCGGTCTTATCGAACATCACGCTGTCAATTTCAGCCATGCGCTCCATAGCGGAGCCGTCTTTGACCATGATGCCGTTTTCAAACAGACGACGCGCGGCCACAACCTGCACAATCGGCACAGCCAAGGCCAAGGCGCACGGGCAAGTGATAATCAGTGTGGTGATGGCGACATAAGTGGACTTGTACCAGTCACCGGTCAGGTAGAACCAGACGACAAAAGCCAGAAATGCAGTGGTATGCACAAGCGGTACATAAAGCGCGGAAGCACGGTCTGCCAATTGACGGTAACGGGCGCGACCACCTTCTGCGGCATCCATCAGGCGCACCATTTCCGCAAGGAAAGAATTGTCGGCAGAGGCGGTGGCTTTTATCGTCAGCGGCGCGGTCAGGTTCATGGTGCCTGCACGGATTTTCGACCCTTGCGTCACCGGAACCGGCACACTCTCACCGGTCGCAATGGAACAGTCGAGATCGGAGCGGCCGCTTTCAACTACAGCATCGACCGGCACACGCTCACCAACGGCCAGAATAATGCGCATGGATGGGCGGATATCCGCAATCGGCATGAAATTATGCTGATTATCATCGCCGATCACAACAGCACCGCGTGCTGCCAGCTGGCTTAAACCTTTAACAGCAGAGCGTGCGCGTTCACGCATCACGTGATCAAGTGTGCGGCCGATCAGCAGGAAGAATAGCAAGGTCGCTGATGCATCGAAATAGGCGTGCTGACCGGAATTGAGCGTTTCATACACACTCATGCCAAAGGCCAAAGTGATCGCCAGCGAAATCGGCACATCCATATTACTGCGACCGTGTTTCAGCGCATTCCATGCGGACATGTAGAAAATACGGCCGGAATAAACCAAAGTCGGCAGTGCAATCAGCCCGGACAGCCAGTGGAACATATCACGTGTTGCTGCATCCGCACCGGACCAGACCGATACGGAAAACAACATGATATTCATGGAGGCAAAACCGGCAACCGCCAACGCGATCAACAGGCGGGAAAGCTGCGGATCTTTGTCGTCACCGAGTTCAAAAATATGAGCGGGATATCCGGCTTTCTGCAGTGCATCAATCACGTGTGGTGGTTCGATGCCGTCCTGCCAGCGGATGGAAACCCGTTTGGAAGACAAATTGACACGCGCATAGCTGACCTCAGGCAGCGCTTTCAGCGCACTTTCGACGGTCTGGATACATAGCCCACAATGAACAGAAGGAACGGCCAGATCAAGCTGACGCTGACCGTCTCCGAGGATGCGGCTTGCCAGCAACAACTCCTCCGGACGATAATCCGCAGCAGAAAATTGAATACCGGAGCCGCAGCAACTCATTTTGCTGTTCCTTTCGCAACGTGGTCATCATCAATGACCACAAACTTACCATTGGTAATATTCACACGGTGAACCTGACGATAGGGTTCTTCAAGATTGGCATAGGTGTTGACTTCAACAACCCAGTTGCCGTCTTTCAGTTCCGCCTCTGCGGAGAGCATATTGTCTCCGGCAGGCAGCATATTCAGGGTCTGATCTTCTTTTTCATTCACCGGACGACGGAAAACGGCAGTGGCACCAACCGCTTTGATCGGCTCACCATTGATGTCGGTCAGATGATAGGTGACGACACCGTTCTCATAATTCAGATGTTCCTGCCAGTTCAGCGCTGCATGCGCTTTACCGATAATGGATTTCTCGTTGAATTCCTGGCTGGCGACATAGGAGTTCTGCACAACAAGACCGGACCAGCTTCTGATCGCGGATGTCGCCATGATAAGATTTACAATGATGATGACACCAAAGAAGGCGACCATAATAGCGAGCATATGCCAGCCGGTAAATTCACGACCCTGTGCAGGGGGCGATGTATCTTGCTTGATCATCTGCTTGTCTCCGTAATCAGAGCGGCTTCAGTTTATATTGAAACGTTGAAACCGCTCTATCTCTTTATTTTTACGCATTACCTTCAAGTAAAGCTGTTTCCGGCTTTGGCTTGGAAATGCTTCAGCGCTTTTCAGGGGCAATGAAGGTGGCTTTATAGGTTGCCGATTCCGTGCCGTTAATGTCACGAACCGTCATAGTGAAAGGTGTACTGCCTGCTGCAATGGCATCTTTAGGCATCACAACAAAGACTTTCAATGTTTTCAGGCGATCCGGCTCGGCATTGAATACATGCTTGCCCGAACCGTCAGCAGCCTGATCCGGCACATTGACCTCTGCCTGCGGCAGACCGTCGACGATCAGTTCAAACTGGCGTGGTTCATTGACCATGTTGAGCAGTTTAACGGTGTAACCATTACGGATGGAACCGTCAGACAGCAGCACATATTGCGGATTACGATCCTGCAAGACGTTAATGCCGATCCGCTCGCGCATCAGCAGCGTTGTAATCAGTGCCACACCGATCAGTGCCCAGATCGAGAAATAGAACAGGCTGCGCGGACGGAACACTTTGGACATTTTCAGCTGCTGCACCTTATCATTAAAGGTGTTTTTAGCTTCATAAACGCGGGTCGGCTCAATCGGAGCGGTGCCGTCATTGGTGGCCAGTGCCATATTGGCATCGTAATCGGACAATGTGGAATAGGAAATCAGGCCGCGTGGCTTGCCGATTTTGTCCATAACCGAGTTACAGGCATCAATACACAGCGCACAGGTAATGCATTCCAGCTGCTGCCCGTCACGGATATCAATCCCCATCGGACAAACGGCAACACAGGCATTGCAGTCAACGCAGTCACCAACGCTCTCACCGGCAGCAATGGCCTTTTTAGAGTTGCGTGTCCGTGGTTCGCCGCGCCAGTCATTATAGGTTACTGTGAGCGAGTTCTCATCAAGCATTGCGGCCTGAATGCGTGGCCACGGGCACATATAGGTACAGACCTGCTCGCGCATCAGACCGCCGAAAACATAGGTCGTGGCTGTCAGAATAGCGACAGTGATATAGGCGACCATCGCGGCCTGACCGGTGATAAACTCCATTGCCAGTGTCGGTGCGTCAGCAAAGTAGAAAATCCACGCACCACCGGTCATAACGGCAATAGCGAGCCAGATCGTATGCTTGGTCACCCGTTTTGCCAGCTTGTTGGCATTCATCGGAGTGTTGTCGAGTTTGATACGGGCATTGCGGTCGCCTTCGACGGCGCGTTCAACAACGAGAAACAGATCAACCCAGACGGTTTGCGGGCAGGTATAGCCGCACCATGCACGTCCCGCGACACTGGTAACGAGGAACAGCCCGATACCGGCCATAATCAGCATACCGGCTACGTAATAGAATTCTTGCGGCCAGATTTCGATGAAGAAGAAGTAGAAACGGCGATGGGCGATATCAATCAGAACGGCCTGATCCGGCGCATAGGGACCACGATCCCAGCGCAGCCACGGCGTGAGATAATAGATGCCCAGCGTGATGAACATGATAATCCACTTGAAGCGGCGGAAATCACCACTCGCTCGCTTCGGGAAAACCTTGACGCGAGCAGCATAAAGAGGACTGCGTTTTCCAGACGAATTAACCGCCTGTGCATCGATACGTTCAAACTCACCAGTATCAGACATGGTATACTCCGGGGGCTAGAGCGGTTTACGTCCGGATTGGATCACTGCGTTCGCTCTAATTTTTTAGTTGTCGCATTATCACGGATGTCAAGTTGGCCTAACTTGACTGTGAAATGCTTTAGAGCAGTTTGAAAGCTTGGGGCGTCTTCATCATTAACTGCGCTAATAATTAATCAGAGCGGTACCGGCCGGAGCGGAAACTATACTTTGGCAGTACCGTTCTGATTAACTGCCCGATATTTTAATAATCGGGCTGCTTGGTTGATTGCCGGCCGGTGCATCAGGCTCCGGCCGGTAATGATTTTTCTTACTCACCACCACCGAGGGAGTGAACATAGATTGCCAGCTGCTTAACAGTGGTATCGCCGAGACGGACTTCCCATGCCGGCATCACACCGTGCTGAGGTTTTCTGACCTGTTTGGCAATATCAGCTTCAGACGAACCATAGAGCCAAATCGCATCGGTCAGATCCGGCGCGCCGAACTCCTTGCTGCCCTTGGCATTTTCGCCGTGGCAGGCTGCGCAGTTTTCAGCAAAAATCTGCTGACCGGCAGGGATGAGCTTGGCATCATGCGGTGTCGATGTCAGGCTGGTCACATAGGCTGCAACTTCGCGGATTTGCTGCGGTTCCAGAATATCGCCGTAAGCAGGCATTTCCGAGATGCGCGTATCATCGTCATCTTTGGCGCGGACACCGTGACGGATGGTTTGCAGGATTTCGTCAATCGAACCGCCCCACAGCCAGTCATCATCATTCAGGTTCGGATAACCGGGTGCACCCTGTGCACCGGAACCATGACACTGAACGCAGTTCACACGGAATGCGGCTGCACCACCGGCAACTGCAAACTGGTTGAGCTGCGGGTCAGCCATGATTTCCTGAACCGATTTTTCCTTGATGGCAGTCAGAGTTTCCTGACGTTCACCCTGAATTCGTGTGTTTTCTTTCCAGAAATCACCACGGCTTGACCATTCCAGCACACCGGTCGTTGCGCCGTTGATCAGCGGCCATGCCGGATAAGCAATCGTATAGGCAATCGCCCAGACAATTGTTGCGTAGTAAGCATAGAGCCACCAACGTGGCATCGGGTTGTCGAGTTCTTTGATGCCGTCCCATTCGTGGCCGGTTGTCTCAACGCCTGTTACGTCGTCAATTTGCTTTTCACTCATTGTTTTCGTCCTTGAACGGAATGGCTTTCGCAGCATCGGCAACTTCTTTGCTGCCTGGACGGAAGGCGTAGAAGACAACAAATAGGAAGAAAAGGAACATGCCTAACAGCCCCCAGCTGTCGGCAAAGTGGCGCAAGGTATTATAATCCATGCTGAACCTCCTTAACGTGACTTAGGCGACTGATCATAGGTTGAGAAATCAACCAACGTTCCCAGCATCTGCAGATAAGCAACAAGCGCATCCATTTCGCTAATGACCTTCGGATTGCCATCGAAATCGCCTACTTTGGCTTTCGGGTAGCGGGCGAGCAAAGCTGCGGTATCCGCATCCGGATCAGCCTGCGCTTTGATATCCGCCATGGCATTATCCAGCATCTCCTGCGTATAAGGCACGCCGACTGCCACATTGGCCTTCAGATCATCAACAATGCTGTTCACGTTCAGCGGTGTATTCATCAGGAAGGCATATTTTGGCATCACGGATTCAGGCACGACAGCGCGTGGCTCAATCAGATGCTGCACATGCCATTCATTGGAATAGCGGCCGCCGACACGAGCCAGATCAGGCCCGGTACGCTTGGAACCCCACTGGAACGAATGGTCATACATGCTTTCAGCCGCAAGGCTGTAATGACCATAGCGCTCAACCTCGTCACGGAACGGACGGATCATCTGGGAGTGACAGGTATAGCAACCTTCACGCACATAGATATTACGACCGGCCAGCTCCAGAGGAGAGTAGGGGCGCATGCCCTCTACCTTCTCAATGGTGTTTTGCAACCAGAACAGCGGAGCGATTTCCACGAGACCGCCGACAGTCACCACAACAAGTGAACCGATCAGCAATAAAGTAGCGTTTTTTTCAATCAGCGAGTGTTTTTTGAGAATAGACATAACTCACCTGCTCCTTATTCTGCCGGTTTCAAATACGGGCCGGTATTGGCGGTTTTAATGATCGGAGTTGAGCCCGGAATAAGGGCTTCATTTCTCTGATCGCCTTTGATTGTCTTGTAGACGTTCCAGGCCATAACCAGACCACCGGCCAGATACATTACGCCGCCAAGTGTACGGATGACATAGTAAGGGAACATGGCAAGTACAGTTTCAGCGAAGGAGTAAACCAGGAAGCCCTGATCATCATATTCGCGCCACATCAGACCCTGCTGGATACCGGCAACCCACATAGCAGCGGCGTAAAGCACGATACCCAGTGTTGCGAGCCAGAAATGCCAGTTGACCATGCGGATGGAATAGAGACGTTCACGGTTCCACAGACGCGGTACAAGGTAGTACACGGCAGCAAAGGTGATCATGCCATTCCAGCCCAGAGCACCGGCATGAACGTGACCAATGGTCCAGTCCGTATAGTGCGACAGGGAGTTAACGGCCTTAATCGACATCAGCGGGCCTTCGAATGTTGCCATGCCGTAGAAAGCAATCGCGGCAACCATCAGACGAACGACCGGATCAGTACGGATCTTGTCCCATGCGCCGGAAAGCGTCATCAGACCGTTGATCATACCACCCCATGACGGCATCCACAGCACGATCGAGAAGACCATACCCAGTGTCTGCGCCCAGTCAGGCAAAGCTGTATAATGAAGGTGGTGAGGACCAGCCCAGATATACAGGAAGATAATCGACCAGAAGTGCACGATCGACAGACGGTAGGAATAAACCGGACGGTCAACCTGCTTTGGTACAAAGTAGTACATCATCGCAAGGAAAGGCACTGTCAGGAAGAAAGCCACGGCATTATGACCGTACCACCACTGGGTGACCGCATCCTGCACGCCGGAGAAAGCCGAATAGCTTTTCACGCCGAGGAAGGAGACCGGAATTGCCAGATTGTTGATGACGTGCAGCATGGCAACGGTGATGATGAAGGACAGGTAGAACCAGTTGGCCACATAAATGTGCGGTTCTTTACGCTTCATCAGCGTACCCATGAAGATCACCAGATAGGCAACCCAGACAATGGTCAGCCAGATATCGACATACCATTCCGGCTCAGCATATTCACGGGACTGGGTGATGCCCAGCAGATAGCCGGTACCGGCCATGACGATGAACAGGTTGTAGCCCCAGAACACGAACCATGCCAGATCGCCGCCGAAAAGGCGCGCACGGCATGTGCGCTGAACTACATAGAAAGATGTGGCGATCAGGGCGTTACCGCAGAAAGCAAAAATAACAGCTGATGTGTGCAACGGACGGACACGGCCAAAATTTAGCCATGGTCCGAGGTTCAAATCAGGGAAAGCGAGCTGCGCAGCGATGAAAACGCCGACGAGGAAACCGACAACACCCCAGAATACCGTGGCAATGATACCATAGCGGATCGGGCCATCCATATAAACGGAGTTGTCTTCTTTCACAGGTTTCAGGCTGTAATCTGCATTGCGCAGCAGCAGGACTGTGAAAACAACGAGTGTAAAGAACAGAACCCACATATGGCTTCTGAATAATGGATCATGTGTAAAGCCCGCGGCTAAGAGTGCCAGAAAAGCACCCACCCCCGAGATTACAATTCCCGCAGCGTAATTCATGAAGATTCCCCTCGCGCGCGCAACAAGTTTTGCCCGGTCATTGCGGGAATGCCGCAATACGAGCAATATGGATCCATTATATGAAACGGCAGAAAATAGTCATTGATTTAAATCAAACAGAGCCCTGTGCTGCGGGGAGTAAAACCAGCTCTGATTTTGTACTTTTGTTGAAGGAGCAAGGCTGCGGTAAAACACTGTGCAAGTGTTGATTTTGTTAATTCAAAAGATATTTAATTCTAATATTCAGAACAGTAATTATCTTAATGTAAATCAATGATTTAATGGTTTTTTGAAAATTCCGTCATGCAGAAATTTCAGTAATTTCTGAAAATTTTGTATAAAAATCTCTACCTTTAAATAAAAGAATTTCTGAGGCTGAGCCGATTGTTTTTACTGCATAAATAGTCCTGTCATCAGGCTTTGGACAGGAGGCTGAAGGGGTGGGGCTGATTGTCGCTGAGGGGGCTTGATCGCGCCGGAGGCGGTGCAGTTTCGGGAGTAAATCCTCTTCGGAGTGGGAAAATTTACGTCATTACTTTGGAATGATTCTCACCTTTGAGATATACAGTACAGACTGGCGCAGGACGTCAAAAATCGGATTCTTCGGTGCTGGCGGGCACACTTTCCCATATATGTATTATGCACAAATGCTCTGACTCTATGCAATTTTCGTCTGGAAAATTGTCAACATTTGTGTCGCGGGCTCTTGCTTTGGTACCAGTTTTTTGCAAGCATGATGTAACAAATAAGAAGAAATGCTGACGGAGCAGCCGGTCAATTAGACTGGCGCTTAACGGACAGTACAGGGGAATAGAAAGCCACCGGATCTCGTATGCCGGATCTCATGTAAGTGGGGCTTTTCCTCAGCTCTATCACTAACCTTTCCGAGAGTAATTATCGGCAGGGAACGCTGAATTATGTCTTGTCTTTGCAAGGGGCAGGGCGCTGGGAGATTGACAGAATATGAAATATGCAGATCTCGTCCTGTCGGGCGGGCGGATTTTTTGCGGCCTGAATGAGGGCTTTGTTGAGGCGCTTGCAATTGCTGACGGTAAGGTTCTGGCCACCGGTACAGCCGCAGAAATCAAGGCGCTGGCCGGTGACACAACACGGCATATTGATCTGCAAGGGCGGGTTGCCGTTCCGGGACTGAATGATGCCCATATGCATCTTCTGATGCTCGGGGTTGCGATGAATGAGATTAATCTGCGACCTGAATCTGGCGTGCGCAGTCTCGAAGAAATTTTCAAACGTATCACTGATGTTGTGGCGCAGAAACCTGCGGGCGAGTGGGTTTGCGGCGGCGGCTATGATCATTATGAACTGACAGAGCAGCGTCATCCGACCATCGAAGAACTGGATGCTATTGCACCGGATCATCCGGTTTATATCACCCGCACCTGTGGCCATGTCGGTATTGCCAATAGCGCAGCCATGCGTCTCGCCGGTATTCATCATGATACGCCCAGCCCGTCCGGTGGCCTGATTGAAAAGCGCAATGGCAAATTATCCGGCCTGCTTGCAGAATCCGGTATGCGCGTGGTCACGGATAAAATTCCGCCGTTGAGCCGTGAAGAGCTGAAGGCCGCGATTACCCGTGCTGCGGAATTTATGCTCTCGCAGGGCTTCACGAGCGTGATGGATGCTGCTGTGGGCATGGGCTATGGCATGGAAGAGCTGCATGCCTATGAGGAACTGGCAGCAAGCGGAGATCTGCCAATCCGCACATGGATTTGTATCTATGGCAATCATGACGGTATTGGCGATCAGGCCTATGAACAGGGTTTCCGTGCCAAACGTCAGACCGGAAACTTACGCTATGGCGCGATGAAAGTATTCTCGGATGGCAGTGCCGGTGGCCTGACGGCTGCGATGAGCGAGCCTTATGTGGCAGGCGATCCGAATAATTTCGGCATTTTCTGCTATTCGGATGAGGAGATGCACAAATCCCTCAAACATTATCATGAACTGGGCTATCAATTAGCTATTCATGCGATTGGTGATGCCGCGATTGAGCAGGTGCTGTCCGGTATTGAAAATGCGGATAGTGCAGAGCAGCCGATTAAAAACCGCCGTCACCGCATTGAACATTGCGGCTTTTTGAGCGACGGCCAAATCGAGCGTATGGCCAAAGCCGGTATTGATCCGGTACCGCAGCCAATGTTCATCTATGAATTCGGCGATTTGTATGTTGCTAATTTGGGTGAAAAGCGTGCCCATGAGTCCTATCCGATGCGTAAATGGATGGATGCCGGTTTGCATCCGGCAGCGTCTTCCGATGCGCCGGTCACCTCCACCAACCCGTTCCAGAATATCTATACGCTCATCACCCGTAAGACCAAGATCGGCTCGGTGATCGGGGGTGATCAGCGTCTGACACGGGAAGAAGCGATCCACGCTTACACGCATTTCGGTGCCTATACGCAGTTTGCGGAACAGGAAACCGGACGACTGGTAGCCGGTATGGCTGCGGATATTGCCGTGTTGTCGAAAGATATCTTCACTTGTGATGAGGAAGAAATCCGCACCGATGTGGTCTGCGATATGACTGTGCTTGACGGTAAAGTCGTTTTCGAGCGGCAGGTATAACTGATCTGGCCTGAGCTGCTGAAAGCGTCTCAGGCTGGCAGAGAAAGGCAATTTCATGCTTCGGCACACGTTACAACGTCTGCTTCTTGCATTGCCGGTCATGTTCGGTGTGCTGCTGCTCGGCTTTTTGCTGATGCAGGTGGTGCCGACTGACCCAGCGCAGGTGCGCGCAGGACCAACCGCAACACAGGAACTGGTTGAAGCCATCCGGCGTGATCTCGGCCTTGACCAGCCGTTGTGGAAGCAGTTTTTCTATTATGTCGGACGTCTGATGCAGGGCGATCTCGGCGTCTCCATCATCAACAATGTGCCGGTTTCGCAGGAACTGGGTGCTACAATCGGCCCGACACTGGAGCTGATGGTTGCTTCCCTGATCTGGGCAATTCCGCTGGGTATTCTGCTCGGTACTGTCGGTGCTTATTACCGTGGCTCACTGCTGGATCGCTCAATCATGGCTGTGTCCGTTGCCGGTGTGTCGATCCCTGTGTTTTTCTTAGGATTAGTGCTGGTCTGGCTGTTCGGTTTTAAATATCCGATCCTGCCGTTTACCGGTCGCCTCGGGCCGTTATGGACATGGGAAGGTTTCACCAGCATCATTTTGCCTGCAATTACGCTGGGTGGTGTGTTTGTTGGTCCTGTAGCGCGTATGACCCGCACATCCGTACTGGATGTGCTGGGCGCGGATCATATCCGCACTGCGCGTGCCAAAGGTTTGAAAGAACGTCTGGTTGTGACCCGTCACGCTTTGCGCAATGCGCTGGTGCCAGTGGTAACGCTGATCGGTTTGCAGATCGGCTTTCTGCTTGGTGGTGCTGTGGTTGTAGAGACCGTGTTCTCGTGGCCTGGCATTGGCCGTCTGGCTGTTGGCGCTATTTTGTCCAGCGATCTGCCAATGGCGCAGGGTACGATTATCGTGATGTCGTTGGGCTTTATTCTCGTCAATCTCGGTGTTGATATTCTCTATGCGGTGCTTGATCCGCGCGTGAGAGGTGCATGATGACCAGTGTTGCAAAAACAACGCCTGATCAGGCTGCTGTACCGGCGGAACAGGAAATTGCTTTCAAGCGTGTCAGCGTTTTACGCATGCTGTTGTCCGATACCGGTTCGGTGATCGCTTTGAGCCTTGTGGTGCTGACCCTGTTTTGCGGGTTGTTTGCCCCGTGGCTGGCACCGGAAGATCCCTATGGCGGTAATCTTGGAATGATGCTGAAGCCGGTGGGTGAGGCAGGCTATCTGCTCGGTACTGACGGGCAGGGACGCGATATGATTACGCGTCTGCTTTATGGCATCCGCACCACTCTGTTCATGGGCTTTGTGTCGGTGTTCTTCGGTTGTGTTGTTGGCGGAATTATCGGTTTCGTTGCCGCTTATTACACCCGCTGGAGCGGTTTACTGATGCGCTTCATGGATGTGTTGTTGTCCTTTCCGGCTATTTTGTTCGGCTTGGCCATTGCCGCGATCTTTGGCCCGGGTCTCACTGCCGTTATCATCGCGCTGTCGATTGCGACGGTGCCGCTGATGGCGCGCGTGGTGCGCGGCGGTGCGATTGTGGTGTTGCAGCAGGATTATATTGAAAGTGCGCATTCGCTCGGCATGTCCGACAGCCGCATCATTTTCAAATATGTGCTGCCGAACTGCCTGTCATCAATCTTCGTGTTTGTAACGCTTCGTTTCGGACAGGTGATCCTGCTCGGCGCAGCGCTTTCATTTATCGGGCTTGGCGCACAGCCGCCGACAGCAGAACTCGGTGCTATGGCATCGGAAGGACGTAACTTCCTGTTCTTCGCTCCGCATGTCTCGGTTCTGCCAAGCCTGATGATCTTCATTATCGTTCTGGCGTTTAACGTGTTGGGGGACTCCTTACGTGACGCGCTTGATCCGAAACTGCGTAAATAAATCATTTTGGCGGCGGACCACTGCACAGAACAGCGGACGCCTCTTCAGGAGGACTAAAATGAAAAAATATCTGACTTCCGTTTTGACTGCGGGTGTGGCAGCGACAGCTGTGATGACCGGCGCAGCTTATGCTCAGACCAAAGCGCCTTTGTCGATCCTGCGTGTGATCGATGCGGATAATTACGATCCGATCCGTTCGACCGCAACGGCGATGGTCGAAGTCATGTCGATGCTGGGTGATACGCTGGTATCGCTCGATTTCGATATGAAAACCATCAAGCCGGGTCTGGCTGACAGCTGGACCGTGTCTGACGATGGCACAACCTATACATTTAACCTGCGCAAAGACGTCAAGTTCTGCGATGGTCGTCCGATGACGGCTGCGGATGTGGTTTATACGATTGAGCGCTGGCAAAATCCTGAAAAACGCTCACCAACCGCTTTCCGTGGCGGTAAGGTGAAGAGTGTAACCGCTCAGGATGATTACACCGTTATCTATCAGCTGGAAGAGCCTTATTCCGATCTTCTGCCGCAGCTGACCATGCCGTTCTCATCCGTTGTGGACAAAGCGACTGTTGAAAAGCTTGGTGAAAATTTCGGTGTGCAGGGCTTCAACGGCACCGGCCCTTATTGCTGGGTCAGCTGGCAACCACGTCAGGAACTGAAGCTGAAGAAGAACCCGCATTATACATGGGGGCCGTCCTTCTATAAAAATCCAAGCCCGCAGATCGACGAGATTGTCTGGCGTATTATTCCTGAGGCCAACACATTGATGGCAGCTATTCAAGCACGTCAGGCGGATATGACCTATTACATGCCGCCAATTGCGCTGACTACAATGGAAAGCATGCCGGGTATCAGCGTTTCCAAGCAGGAAAACTATATCTATGACATGTTCATGGGCTTCAAGATCGATAAGCCTGTGGTGTCTGATCCGGTGATCCGTAAAGCTGTGAATATGGCGACCAACAAAGCCGCGATTACACAGGCTGTGTATTTCGGTCATGGTAAGGAAATGCGCTCGCTCGTTAATCCGGCGATCATTGATTTTGATCCGGAATCCGCCAAGCTGACGCCTGCCTTTGATCAGGACGGCGCCAATAAAATGCTGGAAGAAGCCGGCTGGAAAATGGGCGGCGACGGTATCCGTGAAAAAGACGGTCAGAAAGCCACTTTCCTTGTCTATGGTTTGCGCAATGCGACCAATCCGACTGTGAGTGAGGCCATGCAGGCTGATCTGCGCAAAGTCGGTATCGACATGAAAATCCAGCTCTGGGATGCGACTGTCGGCTGGGGCAAGATGGCAACGCAGGAATTTGATGCGTTCTATATGAACTATCCGGCGCTGACTGCCCTTGAAGCGATTGGTCTGTATTTCCCAAGCCGTCAGGCACCGACACCAAACCGCATGAACTGGAAAGATCCGGCAACGGATGAGCTGATCCGTAAAGCGGCAACCACCACCAGCAAGGAAGAGCGTCACGAGGCGCTGGCAACTCTGCAGCGTAACCTGACCGAGGCCAATGTCTGGGTCACATTGTCGTCCGAGCCAATGTGGCTGATTTCCGGTGATCGTGTGGAAGGTGCCAAGGCACACGGTATCTATGGTGCCGGTATCTATAAAGGTCTGGATATTTCTCTGAAACGCTAAAAACAAAGATTGCGGCATTGCGAGGAGGCAGTGCCGCAATCTTAAATCGGGAATTCAGGCGCAGGGGAGTGATGCGGTGAGTGTAACAGTTATCAGAAACGCGGATATTGTCGTTGCATGGGATAAGGACAGCCAAAGCCATATCTATGTAAAAAATGCCGATATCGCTTTTGAAAACGGCAAACTGACCTATGTCGGTACGGGCTATGCCGGTGCAGCCGATACAGAACAGGACGGTCGTGGCTTTATGGTCATGCCGGGTCTGGTCAATATCCATTCCCATCCTGCAAGCGAACCGTTGAACAAGAGCATTCTCGATGAACTCGGTTCTCCGGGTCTGTATAATTCCGCGCTTTACGAATTCATGCCGATTATCCGTCCGGATGCAGAAGGCGCAGAGGCTGCATGGAAAGTTGCCTATGCGGAACTGCTGAAATCCGGCGTTACAACACTGGCTGATCTCTCCGTTGCACATCCGTCATGGATTGATCTGGCAGGGCAGAGCGGTCTGCGCGTCTGTATCACGCCTATGTTCCGCACGGCGCGCTGGTACACCAAAAACGGCCATGTGGTTGAATATGAATGGGATGAGGCCGTTGGCGAAAAAGCCATGGCACAGGCACTGGAAATGGTGGATGCCGCAGAGGCGCACCCGTCCGGTCGTCTGTTCTCGATGCTGTGTCCGGCACAGATTGACACTTGCAGCGAAGGCCTGATCAAAGAGAGCTATGCAGAAGCGCAGCGCCGCAAAATTCCGTGGCAAATTCATGCCGCACAATCGACCGTAGAGTTTCATGAAATCACCCGTCGTCACGGTGTTTCGCCGGTGCAATGGCTGGAGCAGCTTGATGTTTTGGGCGAGACCAGCATTGTCAGCCACGGGATTTTCCTCGACGATTATCCGCGCAACAGCTGGCATACGCGCCGCGATCTTGATCTGCTGGTGGAAACCCGCACAGCGGTTGCCCATTGCCCGACTGTGTTTATGCGCCGTGGTATAGCCATGCGAGATTTCGGCCGTTACCTGCGCGCCGGTGTGCGCCTTGGCATCGGCACCGATACCTATCCGCATAATATGCTCGAAGAGATGCGCCATGTCGGCTACGTGGCGCGGATGATGGCTGAAAACCCGCGTACCGTTACTTCCGGCGAGATTTTCACCGCAGCGACTGTGGGTGGTGCTGATCTGCTCGGACGTGATGATATCGGGCGTCTGGAAACCGGCTGTAACGCCGATCTTGTATTGGTCAATCTCGCGCATCCGATGATGCGCCCGGGCTATGACCCGATCCGCAGCATGATCTATGCCGCAGCCGAGCGCGCTGTGGATACGGTCTATGTCGGCGGCGAGAAGGTGGTCGAAAAAGGCCAATGCCTGACGATTGATTTTGAACAGGCCGCCGAAGATCTCCATGCCGCACAGCAACGTACAGTTCAACGGGCATCGCAGGAAGACTGGGCGAAACGCCCTGTGACTGCTTACGCTCCGCATTCATTTTCCGGCCTTGCGTGAGCAAGCCAACCCAAAATCTGGCCTTGCGTAAGCAAGCCAAAGCAATATTCCGGTCATATGAAAATATGACCGGCTTGGAGAAGACTATATGACAGAACCGGTTCTCGAAATCCGCAATCTCGTCACGGAATTTAAAACCCCGAACGGTGTTATCCGTGCGGTGGATGGTATTTCTCTGAAGGTTGAGCGCGGCAAGACACTGGGTATTGTGGGGGAGAGCGGTTGCGGTAAATCCATGCTGTCGCTGTCTGTCATGGGACTGGTGCCGCCACCGGGCAAGAATGCCGGCGGTGAGGTGATTTTCGAAGGGCAGGATCTCCTGAAACTGTCGCCCGATGAGATGCGCAAGCTGCGCGGCAACCGCATTGCGATGATCTTTCAGGAGCCGATGACTTCGCTCAATCCGGTGCATACAATCGGCTATCAGCTGGTTGAGGCCCTACAGGCGCATCATAAAAAATCTTACAAGGAAATGCGTGAGGAAGCGATTGAAGCGCTGCGCAAAGTACGTATTCCTGCACCGGAACGCCGTTTTGATGAGTATCCGCATCAGCTGTCCGGTGGTATGCGCCAGCGTGTGATGATTGCAATGGCACTGGTTTGTAAACCTGTATTGCTGATCGCTGATGAGCCGACAACGGCACTTGATGTGACCATTCAGGCGCAGATTCTCAATCTGCTGCGTGAGTTGCAGCAGGAAACCAACATGGCCATCATCCTCATTACCCATGATCTGGGTGTGGTGGCGCAAGTCGCCGATGATGTGGCGGTGATGTATGCCGGTAAAGTGGCGGAACGCGCTTCTGTTAATGCGATTTTTAAGGACCCGCAGCATCCCTATACCATTGGTCTGATGGGCTCGATGCCGCGTATGGATGAGGATGTTGACCGGCTGGTGGCAATCAGCGGTGTTGTGCCGCCACCGTTTCGCCTGCCATCCGGTTGCCGGTTCAATCCGCGCTGTCCGTTTTCCGATGAGGAATGCACCGTGAGCCTGCCTGCTCTGCATGAACTCCAAAGCAATCATCTTGTTGCCTGCCATAAAGCACCGGTGGAGGATTTCGTATGACACAACCCCTTCTGGAGCTGCAAGGCATTTCCAAACATTTCCCTGTCAAAAAAGGTCTGATCCGGCAAAAAGTGGTCGGCACAGTCCGTGCTGTGGACGAAGTTTCTTTCAAGCTGATGCCGGGTGAGACACTGGCAATTGTGGGCGAAAGCGGTTGCGGAAAATCCACCACTGCCCGTCTGGCGCTGCGATTACTGGAGCCGACCGCCGGTCGGGTTCTGTTCGAGGGCGAAGATGTCACCAATGCCAGCGGCACCAAACTGCGTGATCTGCGTCGCAAAATGCAGGTGGTGTTTCAGGACCCTTATGCCAGCCTCAATCCACGTATGACTGTGGGTGAACTGATTGCCGAGCCGATGCTGGTACACGGGGTCGGGACGGATGCTTCGCGCCGTGAGCGGGTGATTGAACTGCTGCGCCGTGTCGATCTGGCACCGTATCATGCTGCACGCTACCCGCATGAATTTTCCGGCGGGCAGCGTCAGCGTATCGGTATTGCCCGAGCGCTTTCACTGTCGCCGAAACTGATCGTCTGTGATGAGCCGGTCTCGGCGCTCGATGTGTCCATTCAGGCGCAGGTGGTCAATCTGCTCAAAGATTTGCAGAAAGAAATGGGGCTGTCCTACCTGTTTATCTCGCACGGGCTGCCGGTGGTCAAACATATGGCTGACCGTGTGGCAGTGATGTATCTGGGGCAGGTGGTGGAGATTGCCGATAAGCATCAGCTTTATAATAATCCGCGTCATCCTTATACGCAGGCTTTGCTGTCTGCCGCGCCGCAGCCTGATCCGGCCTCACGCGGCTCATGGAAAGTGCTGGGTGGTGATGTGCCAAGCCCGCTCAATCCGCCTTCCGGTTGCCGTTTTCACACCCGTTGTCCGCTGGCACAGGATTTGTGCAAGCAGCAGGTGCCTGAATTGAAGAATTTAGGTACCGGTCAGCAGGTTGCCTGCCATTTTGAAGCACAGGTACATGCTTTCAAACATGCGGCACATTTCGCATCCGGTGCGGAGAAATTGCAGCAACGATTAGGGCTTTTCGCCAAGAAGCGTGCTGAAAAAGAACAGGCTGCCTAGAGCATTTCCAGCAAAAGTGTGAAGCGGTTTTGCGTTGGATAATGCGTAAAAATAAAGGCCAGCTAAATAAAACAGGCCGCTTCAGTTTGAAGCGGCCTATTTTATGATTGGTGGTTACTTCCAGATTTCGCCGTCGACTTTGCCTTTCAGCTCAGGATAGTCCTTGAGCGTGAAATGCGGTGTGCCGGATTTTTGCTGGTCGAAATAATCCTTGGTCACTTTCACAACTGTGCCAGAGAGCAGTGCAATAGCAATCAGGTTGATGGTTGCCATCAGACCCATAGCCGCATCGGCTGCGTTGAACACGGTGAGAATGCTTTCATAGGCACCCCAGACGACCATCAGCAATGTGCCGCAGCGCAGTAGTGAGATCCACAAACGTTTACCGGCTCCGAGATAAATCATGGCATTTTCCGCATAAGCGTAATTGCCGATAATCGAGGTGAAGGCGAAGAAGAAGATCGCAATACTGATGAAATAGCTGCCGAACCAGCCGATATGCACAGTCATGGCTTCCTGTGTCAGAAGCGTGCCGGTGAGACCGGAATTGGGTGCCAGTTTGTGCGACAGCAGGATCATGATCGCTGTTGCAGTACAGATCAGAATTGTATCAATGAATACACCGAGCGCCTGCACAAAACCCTGTGCGGACGGATGGTGCGGATTAGGCGTAGCAGAGGCCGCGATATTCGGCGCAGAGCCCATACCGGCTTCATTTGAGAACAGTCCGCGTTTCACACCATTCATCAGCGCACCGGCGATACCGCCCGCCGCGGCTTCCACACCAAAGGCGCTTTTGACAATCAGCGCAAGCAAAGCCGGAACTTCGGTAATATTGGCAATCAGCACATAGAGCGCTACGCCGAGATAAATGGCTGCCATAAACGGCACAACCAGTTCGGCCACACGGGCGATCTGGCGGATACCGCCGAAGATGACGATACCGGCAAGTGCCGCAATCACAATGCCGACCGCTATTTTGGAGAAGCCGAAGGAGCCGTTCATGGCATCGGCAATGGCATTAGCTTGCACAGCATTAAACACCAGGCCAAAGGCGAGGATCAGGCAGGCCGAAAAGATGACAGCGATCCATGGGGCTTTCAGGCCTTTGGAAATATAATAGGCCGGGCCGCCACGGAACTGGCCATTCGCATCACGGATTTTATAAAGCTGTGCCAGAGTGCTTTCAGAATAGGCTGTTGCCATACCGACGAAAGCGACAATCCACATCCAGAAAATTGCGCCGGCACCACCGAGATAAAGCGCAACCGCCACACCGGCGATATTGCCGGTACCGACACGGGAGGCAAGGCTGGTACAGAGTGCCTGAAATGGGGTAATCCCGCTGTCATCACGCTTCGGCGCACGCAGAACCGAGCGGAAGAACTCAGGAAAATGCAGAAGCTGAATGAATTTAAGTCTGACCGAGAAGTAAATCCCGACAGCAAGCAATCCGTAAATCAGGACATAGTCCCAGAGGATCGTGTTAATAAAGGCAATAATTGTCGTCATTTGTATGATACGCTCCGGTCACACCTCCGTTGAGGTGACGATGTCGTTTTGCGGTAAATATGACTTAATAAATCGTTTTTACTTATATTCAGCTCATTGCTGAGAGCACTACATTCAATATGAATGTAAACCGCTCTGGTTCTTTAGCAAGGACTGAAGAGTGGTGCTTTTGCCAATTAAATCCGGCCCTGTCAAAAAATACAGCCGCACGGTCTGTGTAAAACCGGCGGCTGTCGTGTGAAAAATGATTGTTTAGCTGGTCAGATTTTGAGTTTTACATGACGGTTGACGTCTTTGTAGAGCAGGTAGCGGAACTTGCCCGGACCACCGGCATAGCAGGCTTGCGGACAGAAAGCGCGCAGCCACATATAGTCACCGGCCTCGACCTCGACCCAGTCCTGATTGAGACGATAAACCGCTTTACCTTCAAGCACATAAAGGCCATGTTCCATTACATGGGTCTCGGCAAAAGGAATGATGGCACCCGGTTCAAAAGTGACGATATTGACATGCATATCGTGGCGCAGATCGCTTGGGTCAACAAAGCGGGTGGTTGCCCATTTGCCGTCAGTGTCCGGCATGGCAACTGGCTCGACTTCGGATTCATGCTTGAAGAAGGCTTCCGGTACATCCAGACCATTCACATATTCAAAACTCTTGCGAATCCAGTGGAAACGGGCAGTGGCATCGCTTTTATTGCGCACAGTCCAGAGGCTTTTCGGTGGCAGAAACGCATAACTTCCTGCGCGCATGGCATGGTCTTTGCCGTCAAGCGTAATGACGATATTGCCTTCGACCACAAAAATACCGGCTTCGGCATCCGGATCAGGTTCAGGCTTGTCGCTGCCGCCCTGTGGTTCCAGTTCGACGATATATTGCGCAAAGCTCTCGGCAAAGCCGGATAACGGGCGCGACAAAATCCAGACCCGTGTCTTATCCCAGAATGGCAGACAGGACGTGACAATATCCATCATCACACCTTTAGGGATAACCGCATAGGCTTCGGTGAATACGGCACGGTCGCTCAGCAATTGTGTCTGCTTGGGTGCGCCGCCGGTTGGCGCGTAATAAGTGCGGTCAGTCATAATATCTCCCGTTTCCGTTTTCCTCTGCAACAGTCAGGCCGGTTTTCGGCAATTCTGCAATAGGGCTTAACGGGATTATCACTGAAATTTATAAATTGTCGACAATATTGTATATAATTTCCCGTTTATCCGGTAAATAAACGGGAAATTACTCTGCGGTCAGGCGAGATCAGGCCGGTCTGTGGTGATCTGACGGATCGGGGTGTTTTTCCAGTAGGCCAGTTCCGGTTCGGTATTCGGCACCCAAACGCCCAGACGTTCCGGTGCAATTCGATCGATAATTTCGCCCCAGCTATGGGAGAGTAAGGCTTTTTCTACTGCGAGAATATCGGCATGGGTGTCGAAATAGTCGAGTGCTTCCTGCAAGCCGCCGAGAATAGTGGCACTGAAAGTATTGAGTGAGGCGAGGCGACGCATTTCCGGTGCAATATCTTTCACTTGCTCTAATACCTGACGGGTAAAGCCGGTGAGAATACACTGGTCTTCCATACCCTGTGCGCGGATGATTTGCACAACGGCATCGGTGAGGCCGTCATAGAGATCACCATTGGCGCGGTTTTTTAGTTCCACATGCAGTTCCATGCCGGTCGGTTTGAAGATTTCCAAAACCTCTTCAAACAGCGGAATATGTTCGTCCATGCTTTCACGCAAATAAGTATTCACACGCGCATATTTGGAAAGCTCTGCGACATCACCGATACCGTTGGTGGTGCGTTCCAGTGTCGGATCATGCAGCACGACCACTTCACCGGCATTGGTCAGATGCAGATCAAATTCCACGCCGGCAATATTGAGATCAGCGGTTTTGCGAAAACCGGAGAGGGAGTTTTCAGGCCAGAGATTGCGCGCGCCGCGATGGCCGATAATACGTGTCATTACAGATATTCCTTTTAACGAATGGTCGGATCAAGTTTGTCGCGCAGCCAGTCACCAAGGATGGAAATCGACAGCGTGGTGAACATGATCACAAAGGCCGGTGCCAGCATGATCCATGGCGCGGTGGTCAGATATTCACGCCCGTAACCGACCATATTGCCGAGGCTGGACTTCGGTGGTTGCACGCCGAGACCCAAGAAGGACAGGCTGCTTTCCAGCAGAATGATTTCAGGGAAAGTAAGTGTCATGGAGACGATCAGCGTCGAGGCGATATTCGGCAGAATATGGCGCAGATAGACCCATGATTGCTTGGCTCCAAGCTGCGTCACTGCTGCGGCATAGCCCTGCGAACTGGCGGAAATCGCCAGGCCACGGGCGATACGTGCATAGCGTTCCCAGCCGTAAAGCCCCATCAGGCAAACCAGCAGCATCATGGAATTACCGAAGAAGGCCAGCACGGACAGGGCAAGGATCAGGAATGGCAGTGCCGCCTGAAAATCTGCCAGTGTCAGCACGACTTGTTCTACGGTCTTGCGGAAATTGGCAGCAAGAAAACCGACGGTGGTACCGAGCAGGGTGGAGATGATGGTTGCACCAAAAGCAATCAGCAGAGAGACACGGATCGATTCAATCAGACGGGATAATACATCGCGCCCGACCTCATCTGTACCGAGCCAGTGTTGCGGATGACCTGGCATCACAAGGCGGCTTTTAAGATCCATGGCGGTAATACTATAGGGGCGGATCCAGTCGGCTGCGATAGCGATGATGATCATCGCGGCAAACCAGACAAGTGATAGCATCACCAGTAATGGTATGCGTTTCTTTTTCCGCTTTTGAGCATTCACCGCCGGCACAACGGCACTGTCACTGATTGAGAGTTCAGACATCAGCCGGTTCCTTTACGCTTTGGCCTGATTATCGCGCAGGCGCGGATCAAGAAAACCATAGAGCAGGTCAACAACAAGATTGGACAGCACCATGGTGGAGGCAATGAGCAGCAGGATACATTGCACCACTGCCAGATCGCGGTTGGAGACGGCAACTACCAACAGGCGCCCGACACCCGGCCATGAGAACAGGGATTCAATCACCACCGCGCCAGCCACCAGTGAGCCGACCATGAAGCCGACCAATGTCACAATCGGGATAGCTGCATTGGGCAATGCATGATTACGGATCACATCGCCCCAGCGCACACCCTTGGCACTAGCGGTGCGGATATAGGGTTGGCCGAGAATTTCGATCATCGCACTGCGGGCAAAGCGGGCGAGAATAGCTGCACCGGCAATGCTCATGGTGAGCACCGGCAGAATGGCATGCATCCATGTATCACTACCGCCCGATGGCAGCCATTTCAGTGTCACGGAGAAGATCAGCACCAGCACCAGACCGAGCACAAAATTCGGCAAGGTAAAGCCGATAATGGCGGTCATCATCACCAGCCGGTCGATAATACTGTCGCGATGGAGTGCCGCATAAACACCGGCAGGAATACCGATTGCCAGATTAAGCAGCAAGGTCGGAATAGTCAGCATCAGCGTGGCCGGAATACGCTCGGCAACCAGATCAATCGCTTTCTGGCCGTCGCGCATAGAGACACCGAGATCACCCTGAAAAATCGCCCCGAAATAGCTGAAATATTGCACGAGGATCGGCTGATCCAGCCCCCATGCCTTGCGGAAGGCTTCAATCGCCTGCGGCGGTGCATCGGGGCCGAGAATGATCTGTGCCGGATCGCCGGACATGCGCAGCACGATAAAGGCAAAGGTCACAACCAGCATGACGGTAATAAAAGCCCGCAACAGACGGGTGAGGAAAAAGGAAATCATCAGTCTGTCCTGTTATCCGGCTAATGCTACGGGTTGCGATACGCCGTCATAGAGATGGCTTGTTTGCCCCTTGTCATAGAGATGACAGGCAACACTATGCTCTTTGCCGGTGTGCAAGGTTTCCGGCACATCGGTGCGACAGCGCTCCGAGGCGAAACGGCAACGTGGGTGAAAGGCACAGCCGCTTGGTCTGGCAGCCGGATTTGGCGGCTCGCCCTGCAGGATAATGCGATTGCTCAGGAGCGTGCCGGGCACCGGAATACTGGAAACCAGTGCCTGCGTATAAGGATGCTGGGGTGCCTGAAAAATCACATCGGACGGTGCTTCCTCAACAATCCGCCCCAGATACATCACGGCCACGCGGTCACTGATATTGCGTACCACTTTCAGATCATGGCTAATAAACACCATGGCAATGCCGTTTTTCTCCTGCAGGTCGCGTAGCAGATTGACTACCTGTGCCTGAATGGAAACATCCAATGCAGAGACCGCCTCGTCGCAAACCAGCAGTTCAGGATTGCAGGCAATGGCACGGGCAATCACCACACGCTGGCGCTGTCCGCCGGAAAGCTCATGAGGAAAACGCGCTGCATGATGCGGCATCAGGCCGACCGATTGCATCAGCTCTTTAACCCGTGCCGTACGGCTTTCTTTATCACCGATGCCATGGATCAGCAGCGGTTCTTCAATCTGTGTGGCGATGGTCAGGCGGCGGTCGAGAGCGGCTAGCGGATCCTGATAAACCAGTTGCATGCGTTTGCGCAAAGCCCGCCATTCATTGGTACGAGCAGGCGGCAGAACCTCATCGTCAAAACGCACATCACCGGTACTCGGGCGCTCCAGCCCGAGTAACAAGCGACCGGTGGTGGATTTGCCGGAACCGCTTTCGCCGACAATACCCAGCGTTTTGCCTTTTTGTATGGACAGGCTCACCGCATCAACGGCTTTGACTTCTGTGGGCTTGGCAAACAACCCGCGTTTTGACGTATAGATTTTGCTTAGATTTTTAGCTTCGAGCAGCGGCTTGTTCATGACAGCACCTGCTGCTGTGTTGCCGGAGCCGGAGTTGTAAACACAGCAGGCACAACCGGTGCCGCAGGAATAACAGTGTCGCGTATTTCGACAGGACGGAAACAGGCGACATAACGATCATCCTGATTGCCGGTCAAAGGTGGCAGATCGCTTTTGCAACGGTTTTCCGCACGGTTGCAGCGCGGAGAGAAGGCACAGCCTTTCGGCAGTTTTCCCGGTTCCGGCACCGTGCCTTCAATTGGGATAAGACGCTCGCGGCCACCATCGATGCGCGGGATTGCATCAAAAAGCCCGCGTGTATAGGGATGACGCGGTTGCGCGAACAGAGCTTCTGTCGAGCTTTTCTCGATCATGCGTCCGGCATACATCACGCAGACACGTTCGCAGATTTGCGACACGGCACCCAGATCATGGCTGATAAATACAATTGCCATGCCGGTTTCCTGACGGATACGGGCAAGCAGGTCGAGCACCTGCGCCTGAATAGTGGCGTCCAGCGCCGTGGTTGGCTCATCGGCAATCAGCAAATCCGGCTCACCGGCAAGCGCCATGGCGATCATCAGACGCTGGTTCTGCCCGCCGGAAAACTCATGCGGAAAATTATCAAGACGGCGGGCAGCATCGGGAATACCGACCAGTTCCAGCAGGCGCAGCGCTTCTTTGCGCGCAGCCGCACCGGAAATGCCACGATGCAGTTTCACCGCTTCTTCGATTTGCTTGCCGACACGGATTACCGGATTGAGCGAAGAGGACGGGTCCTGAAAAATCATGGCAATGCGTGATCCGCGCACAGATTCCAGTTTACGCTGTGGCGCACCAACCAGATTGGCATCGTCGATCATCACCGAACCGGATATCGTGGCTTTCTTCGGCAATAGTCCGAGTGCTGCCAGCCATGTCACGGATTTGCCGCAACCGGATTCCCCGACCAGCCCGACGGCTTCGCCCTTTTCGATTTTCAGATTGATACCGTGCAAAACCTGCACGCCGTCAAAAGCCACTTTCAGATCGGCGATCTCGACCAAAGCCATCGACGCGCTCCTGTCATAAATAACGGCATCAGATGCCGAAGCAGAGAATGAAACAAAAAAAGCCATGCGGATGGTGACACCCGCATGGCTCACAGGGCTTAGCCCCAGTTGTTGCTACGGAATTCCATGGCGAAGGCCGGTGCGGCTTTCCATTTCACGGATTTACGTTTGGCGGTGAAGGTCGCGTTCTGATGCAGCAGCGTATAGGCCGGATCTTCACGCTCGCAGATTTCCAGCATCCGCTTGAAGGCTTCACGGCGCTTGCCCTGATCCATGCTGGTTTCAAGGAAACCGGACAGCTCGTTCATTTCCTTATTGGTCCATTCGCCGACCTGCTGCTGCTGGCCGTTCGGGCCATGCTGGCTGACAATGGAGGAAACCGGATCATTGAACGGCGCAGAGTTCGACCAGTCACGCACAGCGCGGGTCGGGGTCTGTTCCAGCACCTGCTGCCAGTTTTCCTTCATCTCGATCTCAACATTGAGACCGGCCTGCTGCCACATCTCCACCAGAATCTGACCGGTAGCGGTCTGGTTGGTGTAATAATTGTTGAGCAGACGATAAGGGATCGGATCGCCTTTATAACCGGCTTCTTTGAGCAGTTGGCGGGCGAGATCCGGATTATATTCCGGTACAGTCCAGTCCTTGATGAACATGTCATCATAATAGGCCCATTGCAGACCGGCCGGAATTTCTGTGCGGCCTGCCCAGAGGCTGTCCACGATAGCCTGACGGTCAATCGCATGGGTGAAAGCGCGACGGATCAGCGGATTGGCAAGCTGCGGATGGTTTTTATCAAACACGGTCAGACGGTGGTTGAGCACCGCGCCGCCGAGAACTTCGAATTCCGGATTTTTCTCGATGGTTTCGATCTGATCCGGCGGAATATCGCAAGCGAAATCATATTCACCGGAGAGCAGACCATTCACACGGGAAGCGACTTCTGGCACCTCAACAAAGCGGATGCTTTTCAGTGGCGGGCGACCGCCCCAATACTCATCATGGGCTTCAAGCTGCAGATAATTATCCGGCTTGAATTCAACAATCTTATAAGGGCCGGTGGTCACAGGTTTACGCGCCCAATCGAGATAGCTGCTGGCTTCCTCATAGGCGCGGCGGTTCATGATCTGGCTGCCGTAACGGGAAATGCGGCCTTCCAGTGTGATATCCGGCGTACCGTTTTTGAAGCGCACGGTATATTTGTCAACGATCTCAACGCCGAGCAGCGACGGGAAGTTGCGGCGCGCTGTGGCCGGCACTTCCGGCGGCAGTTCTTTACTCTCGCGATTGGTCGGGTTCATTTCCAGAACACGCAGGGTCTCGCCGGTATTTGGTTTGGTATCGCCGAACATACGATCTGCACTGAATGTGAAAGCCACATCTTCAGCGGTCATTTCATCACCGTTGTGGAATTTGACGCCCGGACGCAATTTCAGTTCAACAGTCTGATCGTCAATGCGCTTCCACTCGGTCGCCAGTGCCGGTGCACGAACGAGATTATTCATATAATCAAGACCGATGAGCGCTTCCCACAATTGCGAGAAGAAAACGCGTTCGCCCACATTGGACTGCTCGCGCAATACATCCAGCGTATTGGAATTGGATACTTTCTGCACCGCAATGGTGATGGAAGGACGGTCATTGCTCTGCGCAATAGCAAAGCGTGGCAGGGTCAAAGAGGCTGCGCCGAAGCCGATCAGGCCGAGTGCATTACGCCGGTTAATCGAAACCATCAAAGGTCTCCCGTTGTTGACAGAAATGTCATGCCGGCCGGTGACGGAAGAGGAGGAGAAAACCGGTATCAGCATGGGCTGGCAGCGGAATAGGCTCTCTGTATGACAGGGGTATAAATCTGATTTTATCTTTTCGTGACGTTCTCTTGACGATGATTTTCTGTGTTGCAACGGCATGAATTATTTATGAATTTTTTGATTTTGAAGCTCTGCGCGCCTGACTGTAAAATGCCTGACATATAAGACAGGCAAGAGCGCGCCCATGCGGCGACCGGCAGAGTTGCGGTGCCGTTGACTGATGCATAATCTGAAACCGTTTTGTGCATCGCATTTTGGCGCCATTCTTCAACAAGTGTGGCTATCTGATTATTATCGAGGACGAGACAATGTCTGAACTGCCGATTATTGGTGCTGCCCTGCTGGTTGAGGAAATGCCGGTTCATCGCGACTGGTATCTGGAAAAGCCGCGTGATCTGGAAATCCAGAGCTTTATCAATGCTGATGTTTTGATCGGCGACTGGAAACCGATGGCTGAAGAAATCAAGAAGCAGCTGGATGGTCATCAGGGACGTTTGGGCATTCATGGCCCGTTCTGGGGCTTTACTATTGATACGCCGGATCCGGATGTGCGTACCGTTGTGCAGAAACGTCTCGATCAGGCGCTGGATGTTTGTGAATTCCTCGGTGCCGATCAGGTTGTGATTCACAGCCCATTCACCACATGGTCTTACAACCATCTGGATGACGGCTTTAAAGGCCGTGAAGAAATTACGGAGAACACCCATCTCACTCTGGCACCGGCTATCCGCCGTGCAGAAAATATGGGCGTGACTTTTGTGATCGAGAATATTGAAGACATCAATCCGTTTGAGCGCCTGAAACTGGCTGACAGTTTCAATTCATCTGCCGTGGCGGTTTCTATCGATACAGGCCATGCCCATTATGCTCATGGCAATACCGGTGCGGCACCGGTTGACCATTTTGTTCACGCCGCAGCCAATCGTTTGCAGCATGTGCATTTGCAGGATGCGGATGGCTATGCAGACCGCCATTGGGCAACCGGTGACGGTACAGTCAACTGGAAAGCCGTCTTTGCAGCACTCAAGCAATATGACAGCAATCCGCGCCTGATTTTGGAGGTGCGTGATCATAATGACATTAAAAAATCGATGAAATATCTGGAAGCCACAGGGCTGGGACAGTAAGTTTCATCGACTTAATAATAATTGTTGTTGCGTCCCGCCGGTGTTACACCGGCGGGATATCGCATTTTTAGGAGCCGCTTATGTCCGTTTTACGCCCGCTGTTATCCGCTTGTGTCATGCTGCCTTTATGGTCAGGCACAGCCCTTGCAGAACAAAGTTCAGCAGAGCCGGTAAAGCAGGCAGAGGTTAAAGCGGAAGGTCCTTGTGCGGCAATTTTTTCCGAGGCGTCCTCGCTTTTGAATGATGCAGAAATTACCTATCGTGCAGATGGCTGTACACTGACCAATGTTACATTCAACGCTGGTATGTATCAGAACTGGACAGCGCAAAAAGTGGAAATCAGCAGCGCTGCGCTGGATGAAAAGGCGCAGACCTTACCGGAGTGGGGCGAGGTACATATTCAGTCTGTGGGTTTCTGGCCGAGCAATCTTCCTGCGATGCGTTATCTGAGTAAGCTCAAAGACGATGGCTTTAGTCTCAAAGTGGCTTACCGCTGGGATAAAGACAGCAAAATCCTGAATGTGAGTGAGGCTCGTTTATACGGCAAACATATTGGCGAGGTTCTGCTATCCGGCAGTGCCGAATTGCCTGAATTGCCAAAATTTGATGCTTTGGATGAACCAACCCCGCCGGTTGACAACATCAAACTCCGTGAAATCTCAGCAAAGCTCGACGATCAGGGGTTCTTCGTCAATTACGTGATGATGACCCTTGTCGGGCTGATCGGGTATGATCATGATCCGGAACCGGAGGTTGAAAAATACCGCTCTATGGCGCTGGCTTTCGTGGCCGGTTTATCCGCCGATATGATTGGGAATGATGATAAACAGGCGATCAGCCGGTTCATTACAGATTTGCCAAAACCGAAAACGCCTGCAGAAATTCATCTGAACTTTGATCCGGCTTTTGCTCTGGCACCTGCCGAGCAGGAGCCGTTAAAGTTGCTTGGTGATATCCAGAAAGTTCTGAAGATTAAGGCGGCTTACGCAGGGCAATAAGGTCTTTATCATCATTTTCTGAACCGGATCGGCAACAAGCAGATCAGGTTCGTTTACACATTTGGTTACGCCAACTTGTGTTTTGTGAAGCTGTTTTGATGGTTTCAGGAAATGTTTTTCGTTATAGCGGCCAAACTATTTCGCATCAGACAGTAGGAAAATATCTATGCAGGCTCTTGAACAGGCGTTTCCGCGTCGTGCAATTCAGGTTAAAAATTCCGGCCTCTCGGGCGGTATCGTGCTTTCTTTCGCTATGGTGGTTTGTATGGCGCTTGGCGCTTTTCTGCTCTGGTATCAGGGGCCGGGCATTCTGCGCGATTATAAAATCAGCCAAAATCCGATCGTGGATGAAAATGCCAGTTTGCGCAAAGGCGAGTGCAAAACCCGCCAGCTGATTATGACTGATTGTAAAGCCGATATTGTTTTCAAGGATAGTGCTGGTAAATCCGTTCAGGAGAGTGTCAGCTTCATGTTTTTTGACACGAGCCGTTCTGGTTATGATGTGGAAATCGTCCGTTCCGGTGATGACCCGTCTCTGGTGACACTGGATTTAGGCGTCGAAAAGCTCTGGGATCGTATCTTCACTCTTGGGGTTTTCACGGTTCTGCTGATTGGTGGTGCGATTGCTGTGATCGTGGCTATGATCAGAGTACGCGGACTGAATAAGAAAATGCGTAAGCCGCTACCGCTTAAGCCTGTTGCCGTCACTGTGACCGGTATTCAGAAAAATTACGGTATTCGCAACGTGTTTTACAGCTACACCAATGAAGCAGGTAAGAAGAAAAAGCGTGCAAGCCGCTTTTCAAAAAAAGAAGAGCCGTGTTATCTGAGCGTTGCAGCCGGTACCAAGGCGAACGATACACCTGCACTCGCAGTACTGCCACAGGGTTGTGATGTACCGGTTTTGCTGGATGAAAATCTTGATCGTCTTGATCTGACCGCAGATGAAAAACAAGCTATTCATAACGCATTGGCTGTCTGATTACTCTCTATCGCATCGGATTTATGAGATACAAAGAAAGCACTGAAATCATGATTTCCGTGCTTTTTTCGTTGCATCAGAGCATTTCACAGTCAAGTTAGACAGTCTAGGATCATGCGAAAAAACAAAGAGATGGAGCGGTTTCAATGGTTCAGTATAAACCGTAACCGCTCTCTCATCTTTTGAGGCTTGGCATCACCTACACACAATCTTGACAATCAGCCTATACTGGCAACTGTTTCTCCGGACAGGTGACAATGGATCGTGTCGGATGCAGAGAATATGACTTTGTGCGAACCCCGCCATTAGAGGTGCAGAATGCTTGATAAAGGTCTGATACTGATTGTTGAAGATGAGCCTGCTATTGCCAGTATTCTTGAGGCCTATCTGATCCGCGACGGTTTTCGCACAGTGAGTGCGTCGGACGGTGAAATTGCCTTGCGGCATCATTCTATGTTGTCCCCTGATTTGATTTTGCTTGATGTCAAAATGCCGAAATATGATGGTTTTGAAGTGTTGGCGCGTATCCGCCGCGACAGCAATATTCCGGTGATTATGGTCAGTGCTTTGGCGGAGGATCTCGACCGTTTGTCAGGTCTGCGTCTTGGTGCGGATGATTACGTGATCAAGCCGTTTAATCCTCAGGAAGTGGTGGCGCGCGTTAATGCCGTGCTGCGCCGTACCCGCAATAATGCTGCCAATGTTGCAATCCGGTTTGAGAATATTCTGGTGGATTTTGACGCGCATGCGGCGTTTACCGATACGGGGGATGAAAGGCAGCTTTTGCCGCTCACGCTGAGCGAATTCCGAATTCTGGCGCATATGATCCGCAGACCGACTCATGCATTTCCGCGCAATGATCTTTTGGATGCCTGTCTGCCGCAAAGTGATGCGCTGGTGCGCACCATTGATACACATATAGCGAATTTACGACGCAAAATCGAAGCTTCTGGCGGTCCGTCAGGGCTGTTCCCGGCCGTTCGTGGTATCGGGTATCGTCTGGCAGAACCAAGATGAAAATCTCACGCCTGTCTCTGAGTACGGTTTCAGCCTTAATAACTGCGGCTTTGCTGATGTTGAGCATGACCATTGTTTTCTTTGGTGTGCTTTGGGTGCAAAATCTCTACGAGCAGGAATATCTGAGCCAGCTAACGCCGAATGCGCGACTGGCTTACGACATGCTTGATAAAGGTGAGCTGCCGAAAGAGGTGGATTTTCTGGCACTGGTTCATCAGCTGAAACCGCTCTATGAGGATGGCGAGACAGAGCTTTATTTGCTGGTGGTGAAATTCGGTCTCGGCGCTGCTGTCATCTGCAGTATCATCGGATTTTGGCTCGCCCGTAAAATCAGCAGTCCGCTGGAGCAGTTGACGCGGGTTGTAAATAATTTGCGTGACGGTGATTTTTCGGTTCGTGTGCCGGATATCGGAAAAGGTACCAGCGAAGTCCAGCAACTGATACACCGGTTTAATGCTCTGGCAGAAGAGCTGGAAAATATGGAGCGTCGCCTACGGTTTAATACAATGGCTGTTGCCCATGAATTGCGCACACCACTGACAATTGTGCAGGGCACATTGCAGGGCATGGCTGATAAGGTTTTCCCGCGTGATGATGACCGTATTGAGGACTTGCTGACGCAAGTTGAAGGTCTGGCACGTCTGGTCAATGACCTGCGAACCTTATCACTGGCTGCCAGTCAGAAACTGGTGACCGAGCGGAGCAAGGTCGATATAGCGCAAGCTGCCGAGCAGATTTTGCAGGCATCGCGGCCATTGCTGGAAGATGCCGGTATGGTGCTGGAAACTGATCTGAAAAAAGCAATGATACCGGCAGATAATCAGCGTTTGCGTCAGGCTATGCTGGCCGTGATGGAAAATGCCTGTCGTTATGCGGCAGAAGGCGGCTACCTGCGCTGTGAAAGCGGCTATCTGAATAAAGAAGAAGCATTTCTGCGGATTGTCGATCACGGTCCTGGTTTCGCGCAGGATGTTACCGGACATTCTATTGATGTTTTCTGGCGCGGCGAGCCGTCCCGTTCACGGGCGAGTGGCGGTTCAGGACTGGGGTTGTCGATTGTACGCGCGATTGTAACCGCGCATGGCGGCAGACTGGAACAAGAAAACCTTCCGGAAGGTGGCGCCTCCGTCATGATGATTTTTCCGCGAAAATTGCCTGCAAAAACCACTGCTGAAAGCTGATGCTTTTTGAGTGTAACTGCAGTACCGGCCTTCTGATCGATGAATAAAATATCTTCGGATTGTTGAGTATTTTATAGATTGAAGACAATCCGGTCAAAAAAATTGTATAGTTTATTGTCTGGCAATATAGCTTGCATTTGGTCACATAATTTTCCGGTTAAATCTTGACATTTCTGCCGCACAAACTCTCACGAAAGTGAGAATTATGCTGTGAATTGCTATACAAATATTCCGGAAGTGAAAAAACAATCTGTCAGAGCACAGGTGCATTCTGAAGGCTTACCCTTACAGATTGCACCGGTTCAGCCGATTACATGGCAATGTGTACTGAAACGTGCGCTTGGTATGGGCTTGCGGTTACGTTTCCGAAAAGCTGCGGCTTTCACGCTGCGTCTGATGGTTTATCCGCAAACATCTTTGCGATGGTATGGTTTTTTAGCTGATTTTTCCCGCAAGCATCGTCTTGGCCTGCCGCATGATGATCTGATCCGCAAAGCCATTCCCAATTTCTTTTTGCATAAAGCGTCACTGCGCGAGCGTGTGCATTGGTTGCAAAATCATTTTGCTCTTGCCGGACAATATATGGCGCAGGAGGATTTGCAGCAGCTCTGGTCAGGCAAACGACTTAAAATCGCTGAGGTTGAAGGTAAGCGCGAACTTTATGATCTCTCGCTTACCCTGTCAGATCATGCAGGTGCGCGTCATGAAGGAGGGTTTACAATCACCCTGTACCGGCGACGTGATCAGGCATTTCTCCAGATGCTCAGTTTTGTGTTTACAACGGATGAGAATGGCAAGGTGACTGTAGCAATCGGCGGATTTCAGGGCGCAAAAAGCGAAGATGCAAAGCGCTCTGTGATTGACGCGACCCGTGATCTTTTTGGGGTGCGTCCGAAAGATGCCTTGCTGCTGGTTGCCGAGGGTATTGCAGAAGCTGGTGGTGCTACTCATGTGCTGGCCGTGGCTAATGACAGTCATGTCATAAATTTCAGGCACAGTGCGCGTCGTGAAAAGATGATGTCCGATTTGGATCGCTACTGGACGGAACGGGGCGGTGAACCGGCTGGTCGCTTTGGCTATATATTACCGTTCCGGAGCGCCGGATTGCCCCTGAAGACTGCGAGGCGGGATCTTTGCAAGACTGTGTTTTTACAGGCTGGCAGACAACTGATGCTTGGCGGAGAGGGTGCACTCTCATGAAAAAGGCAGTCTTATGATTTATTTTTATGTGTTGTTTTTATTGTATTTTTTTGTGCGTGAGTTTTTATGGATTTAAATCATATTGTGCCGGCATTTGTCCGCAGATCTTCCGGCAGGCTTCGTAATGAGCGACTGATCACGCTGACACGACTGGCGGCGATAATCAGTTTTATTTTTATGATTGTCCCTGTCACCGACCTTATCGTTTCCGGCTGGTTTACGGACGATACAGGCAAATTTCCGTTGCATGAAAACTGGTACTTACTGGCATTGCGGGATTTGCATCGCACATTACCGGCTATAATTGTTCCTGTATTGCTGATCACTGTGATTATACAGGCATTATACAAACAGCGCTGGCTGCCCGCACCGCATAAGTTACTCTATATTATTTCGGTCTATGCTGTCGGCGCCTTGGTCATTGTGCACTCGCTAAAATATCTGGTTGGTCGTGCACGGCCGAATGAAATCATGGAATTCGGCGGGGCGATGCTGTTCAGTCCGGCCTGGCAAATTGCTAATAGTTGTCAGAGCAGTTGCTCATTTCCTTCCGGAGAGGCTGCAAGTGCTATGGCTATGTTGTCTGTCCCTTTGATTTTAGGGGGCGTCTATCGTGTGCGGTTTCTGGTTTTGACGGCAGTTCTTGTGTTGGTTTTCTCGCTGAACCGCATTGTGATGGGCGCGCATTTCTTATCCGACGTGCTTTTGTCATGGATGTTTGTTGCTTTAACAATGGCAGGGTTATGGCCGGTATTTCAGCGTAATAGCGCGCGGATTGACCACTGTGTCGGGCAGATCGGACAATCCGTTTGCAAGTTGTTTCATCAGCGATGATTTATAATTTTCTACGATAATCGGCGGGGCTGGTGCCGGTCCATTTTTTAAACGCACGGTGAAAGGCACTTGGTTCCGTATAGCCAAGTTCAGCCGCAATCAGACCAACAGGCTTGTCTGTATCCTGCAACCAGCTCAATGCATATTGGCGGCGCAGTTCTTCCTTGAGACTGCTATAGCTCATACCGTCTGCCCGCAGATGACGTCGTAATGTCGGCTCGGATATGTGCAGGTGTTGCGCTGCCTGTGCAAAATCCGGCCAACTGGCAGGCGGTGTTTCACGCAGCAATTTGTGGATTGCTGAGGCACTGCCGCGATCATAGCGATAGCGCAGCAGAATATTGGCCGGTGCCTGTGCCAGAAACTGCCGCAGGGCTGTTTTGCTGCGGTGGATTTTTAGCGACAACAAGGCCGGATCAAAGGCAAGGCTGGTTTCTTGGTTGAAGAAACGGACTTTGGTGCTGAAAAAATCCAGGTAGTCCGGCCGGTCAACAGGCGGCACGCCGCGAAAAGCAATATCGTGAATTGGCAGGCGCCGTTTCACCAGCCAGCACAGCACGCCGTAAAGAATGAGAAAAAAGGTGCGGTAGGCAAAGGCAGGGCGTGCAGGGCTGACCTCGCGCAGCACAATAACAGCCAGCCCGTCACGCTGGATCAGTTCCCCCCTTGGTTCGCCAATCAGCAAGGTAAAAAAGCGTAGGGAACGGCGGATGGCATGTTCAAGATTGTCGCTCGACAGTGCTGCATGGCAGAGCATGGCAAAGCTGCCGGGTGGCATCGGGCGCTGGCCGAAACGGAAAAACTCACATTGAATTTCTTCGGCAATGGCCAGCCAGAGACGACTGTAATGTGCTGCATCCAGTTTGAAGTCAGGCTGTTGCAAAGCGCGGGGATCAATACCGGCGGTCGCCAGCACAAGCGGTAGTTTTGCAGGCGCATAGTGCTGCAAAGCTGCGAGTGCATCATCAACAAAGCCTCTGCCGATCATGATTTCCTCCTGCTCCTGAAAAACAAGATATGGCAAAACCAATCATAAAATAAAGTCCAAACTGTCATTCTGTACCATAGACCTTAGGGCTAGGCTCAAAGCTCTTCATCTGAGTTTGCAGTTTTGGGAGGAAGTGCAGATGGCAGATCCGGTGGTTATTGTCGGCATGGCACGCACGCCTTTAGGGGCGTTTCAGGGCAGTTTCAGTACCTTGCAGGCACCGCAACTGGGAGCCGCCGCTATTCAGGCGGCTGTTGAGCGGGCGGGTATTGCACAAGCGGATATTGATGAGACTTTGCTTGGCTGCGTGCTGTCTGCAGGGCAGGGACAGGCACCGGCACGTCAGGCCGCTATTGCTGCCGGTATACCCGTGGCATCGGGAGCAACGACCATCAATAAAATGTGCGGTTCCGGTATGAAAGCTGTGATGCTGGCGCATGATATGCTGGCCGGTGGCAGCGCGGATATTATCGTAGCCGGTGGCATGGAGAGCATGACCAATGCGCCCTATCTGCTTGATAAGGCTCGTGGCGGTTATCGCATGGGGCATGGCAAAATTACCGATCATATGTTTCTCGACGGGCTGGAAGATGCCTATGAGAAAGGCCGCTTGATGGGCAGTTTTGCCGAGGATTGTGCGGAGGCCTTTCAGTTCAGCCGCACCGCACAGGATGAATTTGCACTGCGCTCCCTGAAGCGTGCGCAGACGGCATTGGAGCGCGGTTATTTTTCACAGGAGATTGCGCCCGTTGTGACCGGAAACGGCAACTCCGCCCATCTGATTGATATGGATGAACAGCCTGCCAAGGCACGGCCGGAGAAAATTCCGTTTCTGCGTCCTGCTTTTCGTGAGGACGGCACCGTTACAGCAGCCAATTCCAGCTCGATTTCTGATGGTGCGGCGGCACTGGTGCTGATGCGCCTTTCACAGGCCGATAAACGCGGGCTGACACCGCTTGCCCGCATCACAGCGCAAACCTCTTATGCCCATGAGCCGCGTTTATTTGCCACTGCGCCGATTGGGGCAATACGCAAACTCTATGAGAAAACCGGTTGGGCGGCGAATGATGTTGATCTTTTCGAGATCAATGAGGCCTTTGCCGTGGTGACAATGGCGGCGATGCAGGAACTCAATCTGCCTGCGGAGAAGGTGAATATTCATGGCGGCGCCTGTGCGCTTGGCCATCCGATCGGCGCATCAGGCGCGCGTATTCTGGTGACATTGCTGGCTGCACTGCAAACCCATAATCTGCAACGTGGCATTGCCAGTATCTGTATCGGTGGCGGTGAGGCAACAGCCATAGGGGCGGAGCGTTTCACCTGATAATCAGCGCGGTTTTATGAAACCGCGGATACAGTGATTTATGCTTTTTGGGAGGATGGCATGAGGCAGCTGAGTACGGAGAATTTCAAGCAGGCACGTGATTTTCTTTTGCAGTATCGCGAGGATTATCAGGCTGCAAAAGCTGGTTTTGTCTGGCCGGAGGCGCTGCCCTTTAACTGGGCGCTGGATTGGTTTGATGCCGAGCTTGCCACGAACCCGCTGAGCCGTGATCAGACCGCTTTATGGATTGTCGATACTGTTTCCCAAACTGATGTGAGGCTGAGCTTTGCTGAACTGAGCAAGCGTTCTTCACAGGTTGCCAATTATCTGCGCGTGCTGGGTCTGAAGCGCGGTGATCATCTGCTTGTCCTGCTCGGCAATGTCCCTGCCTTATGGGAGGTTATGCTGGCCGCGATGAAGCTGGGTATTATCGTCATTCCCGCGACCACTTTGCTGACACCGGATGAATTGTCCGACCGGCTGAAGCGCGGCCATGCCCGCGCCATTCTCGCAACCGGCGACCAGTTGCAGAAATGCGAGGGACTGGCCGGAAATGAGGTGCTGCGCATACAGGTGCCGAATGGTCATGTCGCAGAGCAAAGCAGCTGGCATGATTATAACGAAGCCTTCAATCAGTCCGCTGAATTTCAGCCGGATAGTGAAACGCAGCCACATGATCCGATGCTGCTTTATTTCACCTCCGGCACGACGGCCAAGCCGAAGCTGGTGCGTCACAGCCATCGCAGCTATCCGGTCGGTTCGCTCTCCACCATGTATTGGGTGGGTCTGCAACCGGCAGATATTCACCTCAATGTATCCTCTCCGGGCTGGGCGAAACATGCATGGAGTTCGCTTTTTGCACCGTGGAATGCCGGAGCAACAGTGCTGATTATCAATCAGCCTGCATTCAGCGCCAAGGTGTTGCTGGCAGAAATGCAGCGCTGTGCGGTGACGACGATGTGTGCTCCGCCGACCGTCTGGCGTATGCTGATACAGGAAGACCTCAAAACCTGTAAAATGAGCCTGCGCGAAGTGGTGGGTGCCGGTGAACCGCTCAATCCTGAAATTATTGAGCAGGTGCGTGAGGCATGGGGGCTGACAATTCGTGATGGTTATGGCCAAACGGAAACCACCGCACAGGTGGCAAATAGTCCCGCGCAGAATGTGAAAAGCGGCGCTATGGGCAGGCCGTTGCCGGGCTATGAGGTGGTGATCCTTGATGCAGATGGCCATGCGGCACAAGAAGGCGAAGTCTGTCTGCTGTTGGGTGACAAGCATCCGGCAGGGCTGATGCAGGGCTATCAGGAAACGGACGGCAGTCTCAACGGTACCGATGGTCGTGTCTACCGTACCGGTGATGTCGCCTATCAGGATGAAGACGGCTATTTGCATTTTGTCGGTCGTGCCGATGATGTGTTTAAATCCTCTGATTATCGTATTAGCCCGTTTGAGCTGGAAAGCGTGTTGCTGGAACATGATGCAGTGACCGAAGCGGCGGTTATTCCGGTAGATGACCCGATCCGCCTGTCTGTTCCCAAAGCCTATATTCTGTTGCGTGCCGGTGAGGAGCCTTCGTGGGCGGTCGCACTTTCAGTTTTGCAATATACCAATGAGCGTCTGGCACCATTCAAGCGCATTCGTTCGCTGGAATTTGTGCGGGAATTGCCCAAGACAATCTCCGGAAAAATCCGCCGCGTGCAACTGCGGCGGCTGGAGCGGGAGGGTATTGAAGATGATGTGTTTCGTGGTGTGGCATTTTGCGAAACCGAATTTTCAGAACTGAGTGTCGGGCGCAACCGAACCACACAGAATGAGGGAGAGAACCATGTCCGGTGAACTCAGTGAGGAGCAGAGTAGCATTTTCGCCATGGCTGCGGATTTTGCCGCGCAGGAACTGGCACCTCATGCTCTGGAATGGGATGAGCAAAAGCATTTCCCTGTCAATGTACTGCGTAAGGCAGCAGCATTGGGCATGGGCGGCATTTATATCCGTGACGATGTAGGTGGCTCCGGCCTGACCCGTATGGATGCGGCATTGATTTTTGAGGCGCTGTCGCAAGGCTGTCCGGTGATCGCGTCATTCCTGTCGATCCATAATATGTGTGCATGGGTGATTGATGCCTATGGCTCTGAGGCACAACGGCAAAAATGGTTGCCGCAACTGACACCTATGGAACTGATCGCCAGCTATTGCCTGACCGAACCGTCCTGCGGTTCTGATGCCGCCAATCTCAGCACCAAAGCCGTGCGCGATGGCGATGATTATCTGATTACGGGGCAGAAGCAGTTTATTTCCGGTGCCGGTGCGAGTGATATTTATATCGTGATGGCACGAACCGGCGCGGCAGGTGCCAAAGGCATCTCGGCCTTTATCGTGCCGAAGGACGCGGAAGGTTTGTCCTTTGGCGCCAATGAAAAGAAAATGGGCTGGAATGCCCAGCCGACCCGCACGGTGATGTTCGATAATGTGCGCGTACCGGTGGAAAACCTGATTGGTCAGGAAGGCATAGGCTTTAAAATTGCGATGTCGGCACTGGATGGCGGGCGGCTGAATATTGCCGCCTGTTCGCTCGGCGGTGCGCAGGCCGCCTTTGACAAGGCGTTGGCTTATATGGATGAGCGCAAGGCTTTCGGCTCCAAGCTGCACCAGTTTCAGGCACTGCAATTCCGTCTTGCCGATATGGCAACAGAACTGGAAGTGGCGCGCACATTTCTGCACCGTGCTGCCCGTGCGCTCGATCGTCATGATGCCGATGCGGTGAAACTTTGCGCTATGGCCAAACGCTTTGTCACAGACGCCGGATTTAACGTCGCTAATCAGGCGCTGCAGCTGCATGGCGGCTACGGTTATCTGAGCGAATATGGCGCGGAAAAACTGGTGCGTGATCTGCGTGTTCATCAGATTTTGGAAGGCACCAATGAGATCATGCGAGTGATTATCGCTCGTGAGCTGCTGAGCGGGAGGGATAAATGAATACTAATAAGACTATTGGTTTTATCGGCCTCGGTCATATGGGGGGGCCTATGGTGGCCAATCTCGTCAAAGCGGGATTTAATGTGCGCGGTTTTGATCTGGTTGAGGCATCAAAACAAGCAGCAAAAGCAAACGGCGTTCAGATAGCGGATAATGTTGCGCAACTTGTGCAGGGTGCGAGTGTGATTATCACTATGTTGCCCGCCGGTTCGCATGTTTTGAGCGTCTGGCGCGAGCTGGCAGCACTGGTTGCACAGGATACTCTGCTGATTGATTGCTCGACCATTGATGTCGACAGTGCCCGCAAAGCACATGAAATGGCGGCAGAGCATAAATTATTGAGCATTGATGCACCGGTTTCCGGTGGTGTTGTCGGTGCAACGGCAGCAACGCTCACCTTTATGGCCGGTGGTGAAAAAGCTGCTTTTGATAAAGCCGAACCTGTGCTGGCTGCGATGGGAAAACGCATTGTGCATTGCGGTGATTCCGGCGCAGGGCAGGCGGCGAAAATCTGCAATAATATGATCCTCGGCATTTCCATGATCGGGGTGTGCGAGGCTTTTGCTTTGGGTGAAAAACTGGGTCTGTCCCAGCAGGCTTTGTTTGATGTTGCCTCCACTTCGTCCGGCCAGTGCTGGGCGCTGACAACCAATTGTCCGGTGCCGGGGCCGGTGCCTGCATCGCCTGCCAACAGGGATTATCAGCCGGGCTTCGCCGCAAGCTTAATGCTGAAAGATTTGAAACTGGCGCAGGCCGCTGCCGCATCGGTGGGGGCAACCACACCATTGGGAGCAGAGGCGGCACAGCTCTATAATTTGTTCAATGCACTTGGCTCCGGCGGGGAGGATTTCTCCGGTATTATCCGCCTGTTGCGCGGCAAGGAGGGGTAGTTATGACTTATGAAACGATCCTGACAGCAATGCATGGCCGTGTCCGGCTGATAACGCTGAACCGCCCGCAGGCGCTGAATGCATTAAACCGGCAGCTTGCGGCAGAGCTGATTGCAGCGGCGGAAGCTGCAGACAAAGACCCTGCCGTGGGCTGTATTGTTTTGACCGGCTCGGCCAAAGCTTTTGCTGCCGGTGCAGATATCAAAGAAATGCAGGTGCAGGATTTCAGCACCATGTTCGCGGCAGACTGGTTCGGCGAATGGGAGCGCTTCACCTCCGTGCGCAAACCAATTATCGCAGCCGTTGCAGGCTATGCGCTGGGTGGTGGTTGTGAACTGGCGATGATGTGCGATTTTATTCTGGCTGCCGATACTGCGCGTTTTGGCCAGCCGGAAATCCGCCTCGGTGTTATTCCGGGTATGGGCGGCTCACAGCGACTTACCCGTTTTGTCGGCAAATCCAAGGCTATGGATATGTGCCTGACAGGACGAATGATGGACGCCGAAGAGGCCGAGCGCTGTGGTCTGGTTTCGCGTATTGTGCCAGTGGATCAACTGCTCGATGAGGCATTGAGTGTGGCATCGTCCATCGCAGAGAAATCCTTGCCGGTGACGATGATGGCGAAAGAGGCGGTGAATGCGGCCTATGAAACAACGCTGACTCAGGGGGTGAAATTCGAGCGCCGCCTGTTCCATTCGGGCTTCGCCAGTCACGATCAGAAAGAAGGCATGAGCGCCTTTATCGAAAAACGCGATCCGTTTTTTCTGCATCGCTGACCTGACTTTCGAGAGGCGTTTGTTTAAATAATCAAGCATTTTCAGTGGTTTGAGTGGCCCCTGAAAATGCTTGCAGCTGCCGGAAATACCTCTGAAAACAAATATCGGCTGAGAAGCTTTTTGGGCTTGATCAATTTTGTATCCTGGATAATCATAGTAAAAAATATAAGGGAACACAGGCTTGTCCAGCTATAAATGGAGCAGCCAAACGAGGCTGCTGGACGAAGTTGCGCAAGCACTTCGTGAGAGCATCTATGCGGGTCAATATGCGCCGGGCACCATTTTGCGGCAGGAGCATATTGCCGCCGAATTCGGTATCAGCCGCACGCCGCTGCGCGAAGCATTACGGATGCTCGAGCGCGATGGCCTGATTATTCATCTCCCGGGGCGCGGTGTGCGTGTGGCAAGTGTTGATCTGCCGCATCTGCTCGATGCCTATGCTGTGCGCGAAGTGATTGACGGCGTTGCTGCGCGTTTTGCTGCAGAACGCGCCGATGCTGCAGCGATTGCCGGCCTTGAAAAGCTGATCATGCATCAGCGCTCGATTATCGAGCCTTGGGATTCCAAAGCCTATACGCAATCCAATGTGGATTTTCATCTGGCTGTGATGGCAGCAGGTGGCAATGTTTCTTTGGAGAATTTCGTACCTCTGTTGCGCATGACTTCGCAGGTTTTTGCACCAGCATTTGCACTCAGTGCAGAGCGGGCAAAAAACGCAATTGAGGAGCATAGTCTCATTGTTGAGGCGATTATCCGAAAAGACGGAGCAGGGGCTGAGGATTTGGCGCGGCAACATATCCGCAAGACCATCAACAGCCTTCAGAAGATGCAAAATAAAGATGAGCAGGAAACATCCTGCGGGAGAGAATGACATGGCACAGGAGCAAGAAAACGGACTGCGTCGCTACGGCAATCTGATCAATGGTGTGTGGCAAGATGCCGTGCAAGGCGAGGTTCTGACGCTGAAAAATCCGTCGGATGGCAGTGATCTGGCATTGATTGCCCGCGGTACGCAGGCCGATATCGATCTCGCTGTAGCTTCTGCCCGTCATGCTCTGTCCGGTGCATGGGGCAAGCTGACCGCAACTGAGCGCGGCCGTATTCTTCATAAAATCTCGGATGTGGTATTGCGCGAGATTGATCTTTTGACGGTGCTGGAAGCGCGTGACGTTGGTAAACCTTTGACACAGGCACGTGCTGATGTGGTGGCGCTGGCACGTTATCTGGAATTTTACGGTGCTTCCGCAGATAAGGTGCATGGAGATACGCTGCCTTATCAGAACGGTTTCACAGTGCTGTCTGTCTATGAACCGCATGGTGTGACAGGGCATATTATTCCGTGGAATTATCCGATGCAGATCCTTGGCCGCAGCCTTGGTGCGGCGCTGGCGATGGGCAATGCCGCTGTGGTGAAACCGGCGGAAGAAGCCTGCCTGACTATCCTCGAATTTGCCCGCATCGTCCATGAGGCTGGTCTGCCTGCCGGTGCGTTGAATGTGGTGACCGGTTTGGGTGTTGAGGCCGGAGCGGCTTTGTCTTCGCATCCTGATATCAATCATATTTCTTTCACCGGTTCTTTGCGTACCGGTGAGGCAGTGCAGGCGGCAGCGGCTAAAAATGCTGTGCCGGTAACACTGGAACTCGGCGGCAAATCCCCGCAGATCGTGTTCGCCGATGCGGATATTGAGCGCGCATTACCGTTTCTGGTCAATGCAGGCATTCAGAATGCGGGGCAGACCTGCTCTGCGTCCTCACGCATTCTGGTGCAGCGCGAGGTTTATGAACAGGTTATCGCCGGTATGAGTGCGCGCTACCGTGCTCTTAAAGTTGGTGCGGCAGAAGCTGATCTGTCGCTGGGCCCCGTTGTTTCCACCCGCCAGAAAGCCATTGTTGAAGACTATCTGAAACTGGCAGAACAAGACGGTTTGCAGATTGCTGCGCAAGGTGAACTGGCTGCTGATGCGCCGAAGAATGGTGCCTATGTGCGCCCGACTTTGTTGCGTGATGTGCCGCCGCAGCACCGGTTGGTGCAGGAAGAAATTTTCGGCCCCGTACAGGTGATCATGCCATTCGATACGGAAGAGGAAGCCATGGCTCTCGCCAATAGCACGCCTTACGGACTGGTTTGCGGTGTCTGGACAAAGGACGGTGCGCGGCAATTGCGTATGGCGCATGCAGTGCAGGCCGGACAGGTGTTTATCAATAATTATGGTGCAGGCGGCGGTATTGAATTGCCTTTCGGTGGGGTGAAACGCTCCGGCCATGGTCGTGAAAAAGGGTTCGAGGCGCTTTATGGCTTTGCCACGCTGAAAACCATTTCTGTCTATCACGGCTGATCCGCAAAATTCGCATGGGAGAATATAATTCAATGACTGGTTCGCTCGATAAGAAAACCGCGATTATTACCGGTGCAGGCTCTGGTTTCGGCGAGGCTATGGCGCGTAAATTTGTGCGGGAAGGCGCAAATGTTGTGGTGGTCGACCGTGATGCTGCGGGTGCAAAACGTGTGGCCGGTGAATTGGGCGCACATGCTCTGGCGGTTGAGGCCGATATTGCATCGGAAAGCGGCGTGGCTGAAGCCGTGCGGCAGGCAATTATGCAATTCGGGCGGGTGGATATTCTCATCAATAATGCCGGTATCGGCCATAAGCCACAGCCGGCAGAAAACGTGCAGCCGGATGAATTTGACCGTATTGTCGGGGTGAATATCCGCGGTATTTACCTGATGAGCCGCGCTTTGATCCCGCATTTTAAAGACAATGGCGGCGGCGTTATTCTCAATATTGCTTCGACAGGGGCTGCCCGTCCGCGCCCTAATCTGACATGGTATAATGCCACCAAGGGCTGGGTTGTATCTGCCACTAAAGCGCTGGCAATTGAGCTGGCACCGGAGAATATCCGCGTCAATGCGCTCAATCCTGTAGCGGGTGAAACCCCGTTGCTCACGACATTTATGGGTGAGGATACGGAGGAAATCCGTCAGAAATTCCGCGCTTCCATTCCGCTCGGTCGCCTGCTGAAACCGGAAGATCTGGCGGAAAGCGCTGCATTCCTGTGCTCACCGGCAGCCAGTATGATTACCGGTGTTGCATTGGATGTGGATGGCGGGCGTTCAATCTGAAATGACTGATCGAATAGTGATAACTATTTGAATGATCAGTGGTTCGTTAGAGCGTATCCCGAAAGAGTGAAGCAGTTTTCAGATAAGATACGCGTAAAAACAAAAAGATAGAGCGTTTTCTACGGTTCAAGATAAGCAGGAAATGCTCTAAAGTCGGCCAGCTCTATTCCGGTAATTCCTGAGCATCATCAGGATGTGATAAATAAGGGGACAGGCAATGCGATATAAATATTTGACCGGACAGCTCATGCTGGCAGCAATGACGGGGATTGCTGTTGTAGCGGCGAGCGGTTCAGGGTTGGCAAAAGATACATTGGCAATCGGCGAGGTGCTGGAACCTCCGGGTATGGACCCGACAGCAAATGCTGCGGCTTCCATCCGCCGGCTGACCTATAACAATCTTTATGAAGGTCTGGTGCGGATTGATGAAGAAGGTGCAGTTAAGCCGAACCTCGCGGAAAGCTGGGCGATTTCTCCGGATAATCTGAGCTATACATTCAAGCTGCGTCAGGGTGTGAAGTTTCATAACGGCACGGCATTCGACTGTTCCGTGGTGAAATTCACTTATGACCGCGCTATGGCTCCGGATTCCACCAATGCTCAGAAGGCACTGTTCGCGCCGATTGAAAAGACTGAATGTCCTGATCCGGCAACCGCCGTTGTAACACTGAAACATCCGTCCTCTACTTTCCTGTTCGGGATGGGCTGGGGCGATGCAGTAATGATGGCTCCGGATACGATTGCCACCAACAAGACCAATCCGGTTGGCACAGGGCCGTTTAAATTCAAGCGTTGGCTGCAGGGCGATCGCATCGAGTTCGAACGCAATCCTGATTATTGGGGGGAGCCTGCGAAACTCTCCGCTGTGACTTTCCGCTTTATCAGTGATCCGTCAGCGGCTGCCGCTGCGGTTATGGCCGGTGATGTCGATGCTTTTCCGGAGTTTCCGGCACCGGAGCTGATCAGCCGTCTGCAAAGCGATGAACGTCTTAGCGTTGAAGTCGGCTCGACGGCTGGCAAGGTGATTATGTCGCTTAACAATGCGCGCAAGCCGTTTGATGATGTGCGGGTGCGCCGCGCGCTTGCCCATGCCATCGACCGCAATGTTGTGCAGGAAGCGATCACCACCGGTCTCGCTAAGACCATCGGTGCCCATTACACACCGGCTGAACCGGGCTATGTCGATCTGAGTGATACCTATCCTTATGATGTGGCGAAGGCTAAAGCGCTGCTGGCCGAAGCCGGTGTGCCTGCAGGGACTTCCGTCACCATTATGCTGCCGCCGCCTGCCTATGCACGCCGTGGCGGTGAGGTGATTGCGGCAATGCTGGCAGAGGTTGGCATTGAGGTGAAGCTGGTGCCGGTTGAGTTCGCACAATGGCTGGATCAGGTCTTTGCCCGCAGCGATTTCGACGCGACGATCATCGCTCATGTGGAAACCCGCGATCTCGATATCTATGCGCGGGACAAATACTACTTCAACTATAACAGCCCTGAATATAAGGCGATCTACAAGCAGTTCGCAGAAGCGACAGACGACAAGCAACAGCTTGAACTGCTTGGACAGTTGCAGCGCAAGCTCGCTGAAGATGAGCCGAATGTGTTTCTCTATGCCCTGCCGAAAATCGGTGTCTGGGACAAGAAGCTCAAAGGTATGTGGAAAAATCAGACCATTCCGGCCAATGACCTGACCAGTGTGTATTGGGCAGACTGATCCTGTTGATGCTGAAATGAATATTGAAGGAGGCCGCATTTGCTGCGTTATTTTACAGGGCGTCTGATCTCTCTGATCCTGACGACGCTGGCGGCCTCAGTCATCGTTTTCCTGCTTATGCAGGTGCTTCCGGGCGATCCGGCAGCGATTATGCTCGGCATTAATGCGCAACCGGACACTTTGGCGGCCTTGCAAAAACAGCTCGGTCTCGATGCTCCGCTGATTGTTCGTTATTTCAATTGGATTACCGGCTTTCCGGTTGGTGATTTCGGCACCAGCTATACTTATTCTGTGCCGATCAGTGAGCTGATCGGGCCACGCTTGCAGGTGACTTTACCTCTGGCGGTGCTGGCAATGATCCTCTCGGTGGTGATTGCCATTCCTCTTGGTGTGATCGTCGCTTCAAAGCGCGGCAGTGCAACCGATGTGGTGGGGATGGGCGTTGCACAGATTGGTGTGGCGATCCCGAATTTCTGGCTCGGTCTGCTGCTGATCCTGTTTTTTGCCCTCACACTTGGCTGGTTTCCGGCCTCCGGTTTTGCCGGTTGGGAAAATGGTCTGTGGGCAGGCACCCGCTCGCTGTTCCTGCCAGCCGTGGCTCTGGCCTTGCCGCTGGCTGCCATTCTGGCGCGTGTTACCCGTTCCGCAGTGTTGGAAACCCTGAGCGAAGATTTTGTGCGTACAGCACGCGCCAAGGGGCTGAGCCGCAACGCAGCATTGTGGAAACATGCGACGCCCAATGCCCTGATCCCTGTGGTGACGATCTTGGGTCTGCAATTCTCATTCCTGCTGGCCGGTACGATCATTATTGAAAACGTGTTCAATCTGCCGGGTCTTGGCCGTTTGATTTTCCAGTCAATTGCACAGCGCGATCTGGTCACAGTGCAGTCGCTGGTGACTTTGCTGGCAGCCAGTGTGATTGCGGTGAACTTTTTGGTGGATATGGCTTATGGCTTTCTTGATCCGCGTCTCTCTACAGGAGTGCGGGCATGAGCATGGCAGAGAACTTCTCCCGTCGCAGCCGTATGGTCTTGCTGTCTTTCGGACTGAGCCGCAGCCTGTTGATCGGGACAATTATTACCGGATTTCTGATCGGACTGGCCGTACTGTCACTGGTCTGGACACCTTACAGCCCCACAGGCATGAATATTCTGCGCAAATTGCAGGGGCCGTCGATGCAGCATTGGCTGGGCACCGATGCACTTGGCCGTGATGTGCTGTCGATGGTTATGGTCGGTGCGCGCAACTCTTTGTCGGTGGCTTTGATTGCTGTTGCGGTTGGTATGGGGCTTGGCGTGCCGCTTGGCGCCTATGCGGCTGCACGCGGCGGTATGATCGACGGTTTTGTCATGCGCATGACTGATCTGGCTTTTGCTTTTCCGGCACTGCTGACAGCAGTGATTATCACTGCCGTATTTGGCCCCGGTGCGGTTAATGCGATGATCGCTATTGGTATTTTCAATATTCCGGTTTTCGCCCGTATCACCCGTGGCGCGTCGATGGGGCTGTGGAAGCGCGATTATGTCTTGGCCGCCCGCTGTGCGGGGCGCGGTGATGTGGCGATTACGCTGGATCACATTCTGCCGAATATCGGTCATGTGCTGATCGTGCAGGCGACCATTCAGTTTGCCTTGGCGATCGTGGCTGAAGCGGGATTGTCTTATGTTGGTCTTGGTACGCAGCCGCCAATGCCAAGTTGGGGCAAGATGCTCAATGATGCGCAGACTTATATTTATGATGCGCCGCATCTGGCGATTTTTCCGGGGCTGGCCATTACCTTTGCTGTTCTCGGGTTGAATATGTTGGGGGATGGTTTGCGTGATATACTCGACCCGCGTGTCAGGAGAGAGAGATGACCACACCGCTTCTCGAAATCCGTGATCTGGGCGTGCATTTGCAAGCCGGAGGCAGGCAAGCCGAAATTCTGTCCGGCATCACGCTGACATTAAACCGTGGTGAGCGTCTGGGTATTGTCGGGGAATCCGGCTCCGGCAAATCCATCACTGCATTGGCTGTCATGGGGCTGCTGCCGCATCGTATGGCTTTAAGCGGAACCCTGCGCTTTGACGGGCAGGATCTGACGACGATCTCAGAGGCTGCCCATTGCACGATGCGCGGCAGGCAGATGGCGATGATTTTTCAGGAGCCGATGACGGCGCTGAATCCGATCAAAACCATCGGTGCACAGATCAGTGAAGGCCGTCGACTGCATCTGAGAGAAAACCGTGCCGATGCCGATAAGACAGCACGGCGATTGCTGGATCGTGTCGGTCTTGCTGCCCCGCGTTTTGATCTGGAGCTTTATCCGCACCAATTATCCGGTGGTCAGCGCCAGCGCGTGATGATCGCCATGGCACTGGCCTGCGAGCCGGAACTGCTGATCGCTGACGAGCCGACCACGGCGCTGGACGTCACCGTGCAGGCACAAATTCTTGATCTGCTGGATGAACTGATTGATGAGAGCGGCACGGCACTGCTGTTGATTACCCATGATCTCGGTGTAGTCTCGGAAATGACAGATCGCATTGCAGTGATGTATGCAGGACGCGTGGTTGAAACCGGCGATACGCAGGATGTTTTCCGCCATATGGCGCATCCCTATGCGCGCGGGCTTTTTGCAGCCTCTCCCCATAGTCTGACAATGCGGCCAAAGCCGGAAAACACGGATAAACGCCAGCGTCTGACCACGATTGCCGGTGTGGTGCCCGATCCGTTCAGTCGTTTGCCGCAATGCGGTTTTGCTGACCGCTGTCGTTTTGTACAGGCGGATTGCCGTGCAACAGTGCCGCCGTTAGGCAATACGGATTTTCTCGACGTGGCGCATCGGGTCGCCTGTTTTCATCCGCTGACAGATGAGGTGATGGTATGATCGCTCTTCTGGAAGTGCGTGATCTGGTGCGTGATTATACGCTGCCAAAACAATCCTTGCTTTCCAAGCCGCAAAATTTGCGGGTGCTGCATGGTGTCAGCCTCAGCCTGAAGCAGGGTGAAAGTCTCGGCATTGTCGGCGAGTCCGGTTCCGGCAAATCCACATTGGCACGTTCAGTGATGGGGCTGGAAAAGCCGCAATCCGGTAGTGTGACCATCAATGGTAAGGATATCTACAGTCTGGGGCGGGCAGAGCTGAAAGCCGCGCGCAAGGAGTTTCAGGCGATTTTTCAGGATCCTTATGGTTCGCTCGATCCGCGCCATTCTGTGCGCCGTATTCTGGCAGAACCGGTTGTATCACTGGAGGATGCCACAACGGCAGAAAGCCGCGAGGAGCGTATCCGTCAGGTACTGGAGGCGGTTGGCCTGCCCGCATCCGCTGCGGATAAATATCCGCATGAATTTTCCGGTGGTCAGCGCCAGCGTATCGCCATTGCCCGCGCCCTGATCACGCGTCCGAAACTGATTGTTGCTGATGAGCCGGTGTCGGCACTTGATGTGTCCATTCAGGCGCAGGTGCTCAATCTGATGATGGATTTGCAGGAGCAATTCGGACTGTCTTACTTGTTTATCAGCCACGATCTGGGCGTGATGCGGGTGATTACAGATCGGGTTGCGGTCATTCACTTGGGCAGAATTGTTGAGGAAGGGCCGACCAATGAGGTCTTTGACAACCCGCAACATCCCTACACACAAGCACTGGTGAATGCCGTGCCTAAGCCATTTTCAGGTCGCCGTAAAATGCGGGTGAAAGCACCGTGACAATAGCATTATGATGAAAAACTGAATGTCCATCTGACCAGCAAAGCCCGTCAAGAGGTTCGCGTCAGACAGGGAAATGGGAGCAAATATGTCTGAGCTTGCTGATTTAAGCGCTGTGGAAATGGTTGCCGGTTATAAGGCGGGTACGCTGTCGCCGGTGGAAGTGGCAGAATCCGTGATTGACCGGATTGAGCGCTGCGAGCCGCAGCTTCATGCGATGTGGGCTTTTGAGCCGGAGGCAGCACTGGCTGCGGCAACCTTGTCGGAAGGCCGCTGGAAGCGGAAAGAAGAACGCGGGCCGATTGATGGCGTGCCGCTGACGATCAAAGAGAATATCGCTACGAAAGGTCTGCCGGTACCGCTCGGCTGTGCGGCCATTCCGCTTAATCCGGCGGCAAAAGATGCCCCGCCTGCTGCCCGTTCCCGTGAGAGCGGCGGTATTATTTTGGGTAAAACGACAATGCCTGATCTCGGCATGTTGTCGTCTGGCCTGTCGAGTTTTCATGAGCTGGCGCGCAATCCGTGGGATCTGGCAACCAATCCCGGTGGTTCAAGTGCGGGGGCAGGAACGGCCGCTGCTGCCGGTTATGGTCCTTTGCATATCGGTACAGATATTGGCGGTTCCATCCGCCTGCCTGCTGGTTGGTGCGGTGTAGTGGGGCTTAAACCCTCTTTTGGTCGTATCCCGATTGATCCGCCTTTCATCGGGCGTGTTGCAGGCCCGATGACACGGACAGTTGCGGATGCCGCGCTCTATATGTCAGTTCTGTCCAAGCCGGATCGCCGCGATCCGATGAGCCTGCCTTACAGCCGCATTGACTGGATGAATCTCGAGCGCGATGTCAAAGATCTGCGTATCGGTCTGTGGCTGGATGCCGGTTTTGGCTCTGTCGTTGAACCTGAGGTCAAAGCGGCGGTAGAAGCCGCAGCGCAAGCCTTTGCCAATGCCGGTGCAATTGTTGAGGAAGTGCCGAGCTATCTCACTCGTGAGATGATTGACGGGCTGGATCATTTCTGGCGGGTGCGCTCATGGGGCGATATTTCCAAAATGACACCGGATAATCAGGCCAAAATCCTGCCTTATATTTATCAGTGGGCAGAAGGCGGCAAGGATTTGAACGGTGCGCAGGTCTATCAGGGCTTCGCGCAGATCGAGGCCATGCGCAATGCGGCTCTGGCGGCAATCAGTTCTTATGATTTTATTATTTCACCGACAGCGCCAATGCCGACTTATCCGGCAGAATGGGCATCGCCTCTGAATGATCCGCAACGCCCGTTCGAGCATATTGCCTTCACTGTTGCCATGAATATGTCGGAGCAACCTGCTGTCTCTGTCAATTGCGGTTATACGGAAAAAGGTTTGCCGATCGGCTTACAGATTATCGGTCAGCGTTTTGATGATCTTGGCGTGTTGCAGCTTGCCCATGCCTATGAACAGTTGCGTCCGCAGCAACGGCCTTGGCCGAAAATATAGGGAATAGCAGTTACGGGGACAAACGGAATACATTCTGCCGTTCAGGGGAGGGCGGCAGAAACAGCATGCAGTATCGGTTCCAGCCAATGGAGAAATGCAGCCATGTCATATCCGCCACTCTCATTACATATACCCGGCACCTTACGGGGAGAAAGTGCTCTACCGCCTAATCCGCATTTACGCTTTGCGCGTGCGGGTGAAATGCGCCGTCCGCCGGTCGATGCTGACCCTTACGAAATGCATGATCTGGCCTATAATCTGGTACGTGTGCTGGATGACAATGGTGAAGCCAAAGGCGAATGGATACCGGATCTGACACCGGAGCAATTGCGCCATGGCTTGCGCTCTATGCTGAAAACCCGTGCCTATGACCGGCGTATGATGCGGATGCAGCGGCAGGGGCAAACCTCGTTCTATATGCAATGTACCGGTGAAGAAGCGATTGCCTGTGCATTCCAGATGGTGATGCAAAAAGGGGATATGAACTTCCCGACCTATCGCCAGCAGGGCTTGCTGATTGCACAGGACTGGTCACTGACCGATATGATGTGTCAGGTGCTTTCCAATGAGAAAGATCATCTGAAAGGGCGGCAGCTGCCGATTTTCTATTCTGTGCCGGAGGCCGGGTTTTTCTCTATTTCCGGTAATCTGGGAACACAATTTGTGCAGGCCGTTGGCTGGGCAATGGCTTCGGCTATGCGCGGCGATAGCAAAATTGCTGCCGGATGGATCGGTGACGGCTCAACGGCCGAGAGCGATTTTCATGCGGCACTGGTTTTTGCTTCGGTCTATCGCCCGCCGGTGGTGCTGAACATCGTCAATAATCAATGGGCAATATCATCGCCGCAGAGTGTGGCAGGTGGTGAGAATATCAGTTTTGCCTCTCGCGCCCATGGTTTTGCTATTCCGGCTTTGCGGGTCGACGGCAATGATTATCTGGCGGTTTATGCGGCTTCCAACTGGGCGGCAGAACGTGCGCGGCGCAATCTCGGACCGACGCTGATTGAGTGGGTGACCTATCGTGTAGCGCCCCATTCCACCTCGGATGATCCGAGTAAATATCGTGCCAAGGAGGAAGAGCATAGCTGGCCGCTGGGTGATCCGGTAGAGCGGTTGAAACAGCATCTGATCCGCATGGGAGAATGGAGCGAGGAGCGCAATGTCCAGCTGCTCGCCGGTATTGATGCAGAAATCAATGATGCCGCCCGTGAGGCTTTGAAATTTGGCACTTTGCACGAAGGGCCGAAAGCCAGTCCGGCAACGATGTTTGAGGATGTCTATAAAGATATGCCGCAACATTTGCGCGAACAGCGCCAGCAGATGGGGTATTGATCATGCCAAAACGGACAATGATTGAAGCCATTCGTGAAGCGATGGATGTGATGATGGAGCGTGACGACAAGGTGGTCGTGTTCGGTCAGGATGTCGGCTTTTTCGGCGGGGTGTTTCGCTGCACTGAAGGGCTGCAGCGTAAATATGGTGCGGCGCGTTGTTTTGATACGCCGATTTCGGAATCCGGCATTGTCGGGGTTGCTGTCGGTATGGGCGCTTATGGCTTGCGCCCTGTCGTGGAAATCCAGTTCGCGGATTATGTCTATCCGGCCTATGACCAGATTGTCTCAGAAGCTGCCCGTCTGCGGTTTCGTTCTGCCGGTGATTACACCGCACCGATGGTAATTCGCATGCCCTGCGGCGGCGGTATTTTCGGTGCGCAGACCCATAGTCAGAGTCCCGAAGCGGTGTTTACGCATGTCGCCGGACTACAGACGATTATTCCGTCCAATCCGTATGATGCCAAAGGTCTGCTGATCTCGGCGATTGAAAATGATGATCCGGTGATCTTTCTGGAGCCGAAACGGCTGTATAACGGGCCTTTCAATGGTCACTATGATCAGCCGGTGGTGCCGTGGTCAAAACATGCTCTGAGTGAAACACCGGAAGGCTATTATTCCATTCCGATCGGTAAGGCCGCAATCCGCAGGCAAGGTTCAGCCGTCACAGTGCTGGCCTATGGCACGATGGTTTATGTGGCAGAGGCTGCGGTTTCAGAAACCGGCATTGATGCAGAAGTGATTGATCTGCGTTCACTGGTGCCGCTGGATATTGATACAATTACGGCATCTGTCGCCAAAACCGGACGCTGTGTGATTGTCCATGAAGCCACCCGTCTTTCCGGTTTCGGTACGCAATTGGCGGCAGAGGTGCAGGAGCGTTGTTTCTATCATCTTGAAGCGCCGATCCTGCGGGTGACCGGCTGGGATACCCCTTATCCGCATGCTCATGAATGGGATTATTTCCCGGGGCCGGAACGGGTCGGACGGGCACTTTTGCAGGTAATGGAGGCATAAATGGTGAAAAAGATCATTAAAATGCCGGATATTGGCGAAGGCGTTGCCGAGGCTGAAATTGTCGAATGGCATGTCAAAGTTGGTGATGTCATCACGGAAGATCAGGTGCTGGCAGCTGTTATGACGGACAAGGCAACGGTGGAAGTGCCGTCGCCGGTGGCAGGCATAATTGTGGAGACAGGCCCCGAAGCCGGAACCGTGATGGCTGTTGGTGCGATGCTGGTTGAGATTGAGGTGGAAGGTACTGGTGCTGATGAGGCATTCCCGCATCAGGCCATGCAGACACCCGTCGCGCCTGACAGGCCAATTCCAGCAAAAGCAATTCCGGAAATGCCGGTTTCGGCACCGGTTCAGCAGGTGCAGTCCGTTTTGTCAGCCATTCCCCATGACAAACCGCTTGCATCCCCTGCGGTCAGGGCATTGGCGCGGGAGCTGGGAATTGATCTCTCCCATGTTAAAGGCAGTGGTCCCGCAGGACGCATTACCCGTGATGATCTTGACCATTTCACAGCCAGCGGCGGCAGTGCCCAGAATGCAACCTATCAGCGGCGTGATGGTACAGAGCAGATCAAAATCACCGGACTGCGCCGTAAAATAGCTGAGCGCATGGCCAGATCCTCCCGTGAAGTTGCACATTTTTCCTATGTGGAAGAGGTGGATGTCACTGATCTGGAAATTCTGCGCAGTACACTCAATGCAAGCCATGCGGAGCGGCGTGGCAAACTGACGGTCTTGCCGTTTATTCTCCGCGCGCTGGTCGTGGCATTGCGGGACTTTCCGCAGATGAATGCACTTTATGATGAGGAAGCACAGGTGCTGACCCGCCATCAGGCTGCCCATATCGGGATGGCAACACAAACGCCAACCGGATTGATGGTGCCGGTGCTGCATCATGCGGAAGTGATGGATCTCTGGGCAATGGCTGCAGAAATCACACGACTTGCTGTGGCCGCGCGCGAAGGCGTTGCGAAACGCGAAGAACTCTCCGGCTCTACAATCACAGTCACCAGTCTTGGTGATCTTGGCGGACTGGTGACAACGCCGGTGATCAACCAGCCGGAAGTTGCGATTATCGGGGTGAACCGCATCGCGATACGACCGCAATGGCAGGATAACCAGTTTGTGCCGCGCAAGATGATGAACCTGTCATCCTCTTTCGATCACCGGATGGTCGATGGTTATGAGGCCGCCGCTTTTATCCGCCGCATCAGGCAATTGCTTGAAGTTCCCGCAACACTTTTCATTGAGGTGTGAGATGGAAGATATTGCAACACATGTGCTGATTATTGGTGGCGGGCCCGCCGGTTATGTCGCTGCCATCCGTGCCGGACAGCTTGGATTGCCGGTGATATTGGTTGAGAAAGAGCAACTGGGCGGCACCTGCCTGAATATCGGTTGTATTCCTTCCAAGGCACTGATCCATGCGGCCGATACATATCACCATGCACTGAACCAGCAATCCGGTTCTGTATTTGGTTTGCGCACCGGCGATGTATCACTGGATTGGGGCAAGACGCTTAATTGGAAAGGTGCCATTGTGCGGCGGCTGACCAGTGGCGTTGAAGGTCTGTTGAAAAAGCAGAAGGTCACGGTGCTGAAAGGGGCGGCGGAGATCATCGACGGCAAAACTGTCGTGGTACATAGCAAAGCCGGCGTCACCCGTATCCGCACCAAACATTTGGTTCTGGCAACCGGTTCTCTGCCGATGCAGATCGGTGCCTTGCCTTTCGGCGGCAATGTTATTTCCTCAACAGATGCACTGGCGCTGGAACAGGTGCCGAAACGGCTGGCAGTCATTGGTGCCGGTTATATCGGATTGGAGCTGAGTACGGCTTTTGCCAAACTTGGCTCGCAGGTGACGATTATCGAGGCGGCTGACCGTATTCTGCCGCTGTGGGATGCGGAGCTGACAATGCCGGTACGCAAGCGGCTGACGGCTCTGGGCGTTACGGTGATGACGCGCTGTGAGGCGCGGGGTCTCAATGCAGACGGACAGTCACTGCTTGTTCATGAACACGGCAACGGTACGCCGGTGGTTGTCGAGGCCGATAAGTTCTTAGTCGCCGTCGGGCGTCGTCCGAACATCAGCGGTTTCGGGCTGGAACGGCTTGATCTGGCGATGAACGGTGCTTTTGTCCGCATTGATAAGCATTGCGCAACATCTATGCTCAATGTCTGGGCTATCGGCGATGTGACGGGGGAACCGATGCTGGCACATCGGGCGATGGCGCAAGGAACGATGCTGGCAGAACATCTCGCCGGACAGAAATCTGCTTTCGAAGAGCCGGTTATCCCATCGGTTTGTTTCAGCGATCCTGAGGTGGTGAGTGTCGGTCTGCTGCCGGATCAGGCTAAATTGCAAGGCTATGATATTGTCACCGGCAGCTTTCCGTTTATGGCCAATGGTCGTGCCATGACCCAGCAGGATGAGACGGGTTTTGTCCGTATTACCGCACGTGCGGATAATCATCTGGTGCTGGGCATACAGGCGGTCGGCCATGATGTGTCTGAGCTGGTCAATGGTTTTGCACTGGCATTGGAAATGGGCGCAGTGCTGGAAGATGTGGCGCAGACCATTCACGCGCATCCGACACGCGGCGAGGCGTTTCAGGAGGCGGCTTTCACAGCGCTTGGCCGCAATCTGCATAGTTAGAGCGCCGTGTGCCATACTTGGTACACGGCGCTCTAACACTTTAAAGTTATGCTCTTATTACCGGTGGCTCTGTATTTCAGAGCCACCGTTTTTGTTTATTCCGGCTTAGGCAGTTTGGCGATGAAATAGTCTTTCAGGCGGTCAATATCTGCCTGTGACCAGTTCACATTGGTTACTTCTACCCATGCGTCAATATAATGCTGCGGCGCATAGACATGGCCATGCCCGATTGGCGTGGTGGTGGCCATCATCAGATCAATGGCCAGTTGCAGCATGCTGACAACCGGATACCATTTCAGCTGCGGAGACACATCAGGGCCACGCGGTGCCTTCATCCAATCCGGCTCGCGGTAGAAATCTTTCGGGTCAAAGAACACAATCGGATCACTGGCATATTGCAGATAGACAATCCGCATCGGGCCCCAATGACTGTTTGGCAGCTTCAAAGCATTATTCTGGTTGGTAAAGCGCGCATAGGAACCATCACGAAATTCCGGTAACCATTCCGGCGTACCTTCATTGCGGTTATTGGTGATGGAGCGCCACAAACGGCTGGTGAATGGCGGGCCGCTCCACAAAGCGCCCTGATACGGATCGCCGAGAACCTGAAACAGCTCGGATGAAAGCTGCGAGTTCATCGCGCCAAGGCTCAAGCCGTAGAGATAGAGTTTCGGACGCGTGTCTTTCGGCAGCTTTGTCCAGTAATCGTAAACTTCATCAAACAAAGCGGTAGCAGTTTCGCTGCCATAGCCTGGCTCGACGAGCAGGGAGAGCCAGCTTGCGAGGTAGGAATATTGCACGGCAACACTCGCAATATCGCCGTCATGGAGATATTCCACCGGATCAATGCCCATCTCATCAACCCAGCCGGTGCCGGTCGGGATGGTCACCAGCAGTAATGAACGCTCGAATGCGCCGACGCGGATCATCTCCTGAAGCGCAAGTTTGGCGCGTTCTTTAGCGGTTTCAGCCGAGCGTAAACCCACATAGACACGCAATGGATTTTGTGCCGGACGGCCGGTGAAATTGCTGATCTGCTGTGCATCAGGTCCGGAGCTGACATAGCTGCGTCCCATGCGCCCGAGTTCATCCCATTTTACCAGCGAGGCAGCGCTGCCGCTTTTCAGCGGGTCTTGCGGTTGCGGCACTTCTGCTTCCATCAGCGCATCAATTTTGCGATATGAAGAGTCCATGACATGCAGGCCAAAACGGAACAGCACGCCGTTAATTGCCATGCTGAAAATCACGGCGGCAATCAGAAAGCCGGTAAAGCGCGACAGGCGTGGCGGGATGTAGCGATCGAGCCAACGGCTGGAAATGCGGTAGATCAGCTGAAACAGGCGGGCAAGGGCAATCAGAATAATAAAAGTGATCAGTGCGATCAGGCCGGTTTTAAACGGGTGTGCGCTTTCAACCTTTTCCAGTTCCATCAGGGAGCGGATGGAGTTCTGCCCGTCTGCCGCATGCCACAAGAACACCATAGCGGTGATGACTGTGACAGCCATTGCAGCAATTTTAACTGCATGAGAAATGCGGCCTTTAAGCTTTGGCAGTTGCAGATAATTCCATAGCCAGAACAGAAAAACACCGATGCCATAGCCGATGGCGAAACACGCGCCGGACAATACGCCCTGTATCAGAAAAGGGCGCGGCACCAGTGAAGGCGTGAGCGAAGCTGCAAAAAATAAAGTGCCGAGCAGCATGCCGATCAGAGACAGGGAGTTCCAGAATTTTTCCAGCCAGAGGGGCTTCATTAGCTATTTTCCCTTATTTTTTAATGCAATGCACAGAGGCCGGAGCAGTCTTTATTTCCCATGGTGGCGATAAACTGATCTGCGGACTGGCGGGCAGTCTCACGCAAAACCGGTTTGGCACCTTTCACAATATTGCTTAGCATTGTGCGATCTTGCAAGGAGATAGAAGCGGCAATGATCGTCGCATTATCAGCAAGTGCCTGAGCCAGTCTTTCCTGATTATGGGCATTGAGGTCAGGATTGCTCAGCATCAGTGCGGAGCCATTGATAACTTGTTGAAGCCCAAGGCGTAATTTCAGAATTGCATCCGTTTGCGCTTTGCCGTTTTTGTCGGCTGGCGCAGAGGATGCGTAATCACCTGCTGCTTCGAGTGTCGCGCTGATAAAGCTGATCATTGCTGCAGTCGAACGGATGATTTCATCCTGAAAAGCGATACTGTTGCTCTTGGTGTCAGCCTGTTTCTGCGGGTCTGGTGAGAATTGCGTATAAGCCGTTGTGATCTGCGCCTGCTGCTGCATAATATCCATCAGAACCGGCAGATCTGTGGCTTTATAAGGCGCCTGTCCAATGATTGCAGGTACATTCCACAGGGCTTCGAGCACCTTTGCATCTTCCGTGTTGGATAAGCGTGGCGGCAATTTTGTTTCTGTGGTTTTTTCCAGCCGGACAATAAATCCTTGCAAGGCTTTATTGAGATATTCTGTGCCGCCGGGCGGCACAGTGGCAGTTGCCGGATGCATGGCGATAACAGTGATGGCCAGTGCCAGTATAGGCAACGAAAAACGTCTGAAATGTACCGGCATCATAGGTTCTCTCTTACGGTTCTGATCGGAACAGCCTGCATAATACAAAAATCCCGTCAACAGGTGCGGAAATCATGCGCCTGACAATTTTTTGATGGATGCGGCGCATTGTACGCTTAAATTATAGATAAAATTATCCATGAATATGCATATTGATTTAAAATTATAGATATTTTTATATGGACTTATAAATTTTGGCGCTCTAAGTGTGGTGAAAATTCCGAATCTCGTAAAATTATCTATAATTTATGCGAGTGATATGAGAGGGGAAAATTCATGTCTCTGTCCGCAACGCTATCCGGACTTCAGGAAAATGCCGCTGAACTACGGTGGACGGCTGAAGAAGCGCGCCGCATCTATGATCTGCCGTTTAATGATCTGATGTTTCAGGCACATGTTATCCATCGGCAGAACTTTGACCCGAACCGCCTGCAGATGAGCAAATTGCTGAGTATCAAAACCGGTGGTTGCCCTGAGGATTGCTTCTACTGCAATCAGTCCGTGCATAATCCGACCGGTCTGAAGGCGTCCAAATTGATGGAGGTGGAGCGTGTGCTGGCCGAGGCGCGGCAGGCAAAAGCTGCCGGTGCCACCCGTTATTGCATGGGGGCGGCATGGCGCAGCCCGAAAGAGCGCGACATGGATATGGTCGTTGCCATGGTTCAGGGCGTCAAAGCCATGGGCATGGAAACCTGCATGACGCTTGGCATGTTGTCATTACCGCAGGCGCAGTGTCTTGGTGCGGCGGGGCTCGATTATTACAACCATAATATTGATACGTCTGAGGAATTTTACCCGCAGATCATCACCACCCGTACATTCGCAGACCGGCTGGATACGCTGGATAATGTGCGGATGGCCGGTATCAATGTCTGCTCCGGCGGTATTCTCGGCATGGGGGAGAGTGAGCAGGATCGCGTCAATATGCTGGTGACGCTGGCCAATCTTGAGGAAGTGCCGCAAAGCGTGCCGATCAATATGCTGATCCCGATTGAAGGCTCCAAACTTGCCAATGCTAAGCCAGTGGATTCCATCGCTTTCATCCGAATTATCGCCTTAGCGCGAATTATGATGCCGACATCTCATGTGCGTCTCACCGCAGGGCGCAGTAATATGAGCGATGAAATGCAGGCGATGTGTTTCTTCGCCGGCGCCAATTCAATTTTCATCGGTGATGTTCTGCTCACTGCCGCCAATGCCGGTGATGACCGCGATGCGGATTTGTTGAAGCGTTTGGGCATACAGGCTGAGACTGTGGCTGAGGAAAGCTGCACATGCTGATGCAGCCTTACAATGCGATATTGCAACGGCTTGAGAACAAGGGGCGGTTGCGTGGTCTCAACGTGGCGCGTGGTGCAGATTTCTCCTCCAATGATTATCTGGCATTGGCTGTCTCGGACTATTTGCGCAATATTGCCTGTGAAGCGCTGGAGCGTGGCGTGCCGGTCGGTTCCGGTGGCTCGCGTCTGTTGCGCGGCAATCATCCGGAGCATGAAGCACTGGAGGCAGAGGCCGCTGCTTTTTTTAAAGCACCGCAAGTTTTGTACTTCGCCAGCGGTTTCGATGCCAATCAGGCGGTGTTTGCAACGCTCCCCCAAGCTGGCGATCTGGTGCTTTATGATGCGCTGATCCATGCCAGTATTCATGCAGGCTTGCAGGCAGGTAAAGCGAAGACCAAAAGCGTGCCGCACAATGATATTGCAACATTTGAAGCGGCCATCCGGCAATTTCGTGCGACAGAGAAAAGCGGCAAACTCTGGCTGGTGGTTGAGAGCCTCTATTCTATGGATGGTGATTTTGCTCCGCTCGCAGAGCTGAGCGATTTGGCAGATCGCTATGGCTGTTTCCTTTACATTGACGAGGCGCATGCGACCGGTGTGTTCGGTGCTGACGGGCGGGGATTAACGGCTGAGCTGGCGGGGCGGGATAATGTGCTGATCCTGCATACTTGCGGCAAGGCACTTGGTGCTTCCGGTGCGTTGGTTTGCGCGGCAAAACCTTTAATTGATGTACTGATTAATCGGGCAAGGGGCTTTATTTTCTCAACTGCGCCAGCGCCTTTGCAGGCCGCAATTGTGCGCGGTAGTTTGAAGGTTTTGGCGGCAGAACCACAGCGGCGTGAGAAATTACACACACTCATTCGCCTTGCTGGGCAATATTTACAGCCAAGCGGTTCGCAGATCATTCCCTATCTGATCGGCGATAATCAACACGCCGTGGCAATGGCTGAGGCCATGCAAAATCATGGCTTTGATATTCGCGCCATTCGTCCGCCGACAGTGCCGCTCGGTACTGCGCGGCTGCGTATTTCTATCACGTTAAATGTTGATGAGGCACAGATCACCCGTATGGCTGAAGTGCTCAAACAGATTGCACATTCCTATGAATAATCCCGTATTTATTGTCAGTGGCACCGATACCGGTATCGGCAAAACCATTTTCAGCGCAGCACTGACCCAAGCCCTGCAAGGCAGTTATTGGAAACCGGTGCAATCCGGTCTGGAGGAAGAGACAGACAGTGAGACCGTGCGCCGTCTGGCGCCGGATTGTCCCGTTTTTCCTGAGCAATGGCGCTTGCAACTGCCTGCCTCGCCGCATTTCTCGGCTGAGCAGGAGGGGGTGGAAATCGATCCCGCAGCATTAAATATCCCACATTGCGAGCGACCGCTGGTGGTGGAAGGTGCTGGTGGTTTGATGGTGCCGCTGACACGATCCCAGACTTATCTTGATCTTTTCGCCCGCTGGCAGCAACCACTCATTCTCTGCGCCCGTACACAGCTTGGTACAATCAATCATAGTCTTTTGTCATTGGAGGCACTGCGTAACCGCAATATTCCGGTGCTCGGCGTGGCTTTTATCGGCCATGCGCATGAGGACAGTGAAGGGATCCTCTGTGAATTGGGTAAGGTGCGCCGCCTTGGTCGTCTGCCGGTATTGGATGATCTGAACCCGCAGACATTGAGGCAAGCATTTGCGGAGAACTTCAATCTGGATGATTTCACCGGAGGTGCCCGATGAACTATTCTTCATCGCCGGTCTGGCATCCGTTTACCCAGCACCTGCTGGAACCGGTTACGAAAAAGATTACCCGCACGGAAGGTGCCTATCTGATCGATGAGGACGGGCGTCAAATTCTTGATCTGATCTCGTCCTGGTGGGTGATTACCCATGGTCATCGCACACCGCAGATCATGCAGGCAATTCGTGAAGCAACAGAACAATATGACCAGATCATTTTTGCGGAATATAGTCATGAACCGGCGGAGCAATTAGCGCAGGAACTGATCCGTATTGTGCCGCATGGCCTGTCGCATGTGTTCTATTCCGACAGCGGTTCAACTTGCGTGGAAGTGGCGCTGAAAATGGCGCTGGGCTATTTCCATAATCGTGGTGAGCCACGCTTCAAAATTGCGGTGATGGCGGGCAGCTATCATGGGGACACAATCGGCACTATGTCTGCCGGTGAGCGCGGCGTGTTCAATGCCGCCTATGGTGCTCTGCTTTATGATGTGGCGACAATTCCGTTTCCCGTCGAGGGGCGCGAACAGCAAACGCTGGATGCGTTTGAACAGCTCTGCCGTGGCAGGGACTTAGCTGCCCTGATTGTCGAACCGCTGGTGCTCGGCGCAGGCGGCATGAAAATCTATCCCGCTGTTGTGTTACGGCAATTAAAAGCTATTGCCGAGGCGCATGGGGTTCTGTTGATCTGCGATGAGGTCATGACCGGCTGGGGACGTACCGGCACTTTATTTGCCAGTGAGCAGGCCGGTATTACACCGGATATTCTGTGTCTCTCTAAGGGTATTACCGGCGGAGCATTGCCTCTGGCCGTGACACTGTGTGTGCCGGAAATATTCGAAGCACATCTCTCGACCGATCGCGGCCGGACTTTCTATCATTCGAGTTCCTATACGGCGAACCCGATTGCCTGTGCGGCTGGTTTGGCTAATTTGCACATCTGGCGTGATGAGCCGGTTTTGCAAAGGGTGCAGAATTTGCAGGTGATGCAGAGCTGTGAGTTGGCGCGTTTCAAAAATGATCCTCGTTTTGAGAATGTCCGGCAATGCGGAACCATCACAGCACTGGATGTTAAAGCGCAAAGCAGCGGTTATCTCTCGAATGTGGCTTTACGGCTGAAGGCATTTTTCCGTGCGCATGATGTGTTGCTCCGCCCCCTTGGTAATGTGCTCTATCTGATGCCGCCTTATTGCGTGACAGAACAGGAATTGCAGCGTTCTTATCAGCTGATTGATCAGGCGGCAGACCTGTTGCAAAGCGGCAAATTATGAGCGGGGTTTATCCGTCTTCCATCATCGGTTTTGGTCATGCCGTGCCGAAACGTCAGGTGCTCAACGCAGAGATTGAAGCCGAGCTTGGACTTGAAGCAGGCTGGATTGAACGCCGCACCGGTATCCGTAGCCGCTATTGGGTTGAGGATGGTGAAACGCTGACAGAGCTTGCAGCTGAGGCCGGACGCATGGCGCTGGCAAATGCTGGTATAGCGCGATCTGAAATCGGCATGGTGCTACTGGCAACATCTACGCCTGATCATCTTTTGCCGCCTTCCGCACCTTTGCTGGCACATAAATTAGGACTGACAGGTGCCGGTGCTGTTGATCTTGCCGGTGCCTGCTCCGGTTTTCTTTATGCGCTGGTGATAGGGGATGCATTGGTGCGAACACAGGGGCGGGCAGTGCTGATTGTTGCGGCCAATATTCTCTCGCGTCGTATCAACCGACAGGAGCGTGCATCGGCTGTGATGTTTGGCGATGCGGCCGGAGCCGTTGTGCTGGCGCCATCCCAAGAGGGACTTTGTAAACTTGTCAGCTCCACTCTCACCAGTGATGGCAGCAATTATGATCTGATCGGCATTCCGGCAGGTGAAACATTGATGACGATGCGCGATGGCCGTACCATGTTTGCACAGGCGGTGAAGACCATGGCGGAATGCGGCAAAACAGTTTTACAACAAGCAGATGTTGAACCCTCTGCGATTAATCATTTTGTGCCGCATCAGGCCAATGCGCGAATTTTTGATGCGGTGGGCGAGCAGTTGCAACTGAGGAATGCGATAACTGCTCGCACGATCAGGGATTACGGCAACTCATCGGCAGCGACTATTCCGCTTAGCCTGTCTCTGGAGCAGAGTGCCTATCGCAAAGGTGATCTGATCCTGCTGACAGCGGCAGGGGCGGGGCTTACTGGTGGCGCGGCACTGCTCAATTACACGGGATAATTCGGTAAATTTTATAGCCTGATTGCCGTATCACTATTTCACAAGGCGTAGCGCGGTTTCTTATTCTTGTCTCCGGTATGGAGGAATTGGAATGGTGAAGCAGCAGAAGCCTTTTTCGGGTATTACGGTGCTGGATTTTTCCCGCGTTTTGGCAGGGCCGTTTTGCTCTGCCATTCTGGCGGATCAGGGCGCGCAGATCATTAAAGTTGAGCCGCCGCAGGGCGACGATCAGCGTTATATGGGCGCGGTGCGTAACAATCAGAGTATCAATTTCCAGCTGTTTAACCGCAATAAGCGCAGCCTGAAACTCGATCTGCGCCAGCCGGAAGCTGTGAAGATCGCACAGGAACTGGCACTGAAAGCCGATGTGGTACTGGAAAACTTCCGCCCGGGTGTGGCAGATCGTTTGGGGATCGGTGCAGAACAGTTGCAGGCGCTGAAACCTGATCTGGTCTATTGCTCCGTCTCCGGCTTTGGCCAGCAGGGGCCGATGGCCGCGATGCCGAGCTATGATGTGGTAGCGCAGGCGTTGTCCGGCATGATGAGTGTGACCGGCGAGGCATCGGGTGCACCGACGCTCGTTGGCGACTCCATCGGTGATATTGTTTCCGGCATTTATGCCGCGCAGGCGATTTCTGCTGCACTTTACCGTCGCTCGGTCACCGGACAGGGTGCACGGATTGATGTGGCTATGTTTGATGCACTGTTCAGCCTGCTGCCGACGGTGCTCGCCGGATGGCAGGGCAGCGGCAACCGGCCTGCACGCTTCGGCAATCAGCATCCGCTGTCTGCGCCATTTGGTGCTTTTGCTGCATCGGATGCGCCTTTCATTCTCGCTGTGGCCAATAAGGCACTGTTTGTCCGTCTCGCAGAGGCACTGGGCAAGCCGTATCTGGCAGATGATCCGCGCTTTGCCTCCGATCAGTTGCGCAGTCAGAACCGTGATGCTTTGCAGGCTGAGATTGAGGATTGGTCACGACACTATACTGCTGCCGAAGTGGTGGAGAAGCTCGGCAAAGCCGGTTTGCCGGTGTCGGAAATCTGGGCGGTGGATGAGGCCGCACAAAGTGCCCATGCGCAGCATCGCCAGTTGCTGCATGAAGTTGAACATCCGCAATTGGGCAAGCTGCTCGTGCCGGAACAGCCAGTGCATTTCGACGGCTTGCCGCGCGGTGACATCCGGCAGGCACCGGAGCTGGGCGCTGACGGCGCGGATATTCTGCGGGAATTTCTGAATATGGATGAGACACAGATCAGTGCGCTGACAAGCGCCGGTATTGTCTGATCATTTGATGATTTAAGGGACGGAGTACAAGAATGGGACTACAGATTACGGATGCCGACCGCGCATTCGCAGCAGATGCACGTGCTTATTTGCGCGCCAATCTGCCGGAAGCGCTGGCCTATAAGGTACGGCATAATATTCGCCTGACCAAGGAAGATCTGACCGGTTGGCAGGAGGTGCTGGCAGCGCGCAACTGGTATGCAATCGGCTGGAGCAAAGAGATGGGCGGCGCCGGTCTGACACCGGTACAGCGCTATTTGTTTGAGCAGGAATATGGTGCGATTTGTGCGCCGCATCCGTGTCAGTTCGGCATTGCTATGGCAGGGCCTGTTATTCACTCCTTTGGTAATGATGAACAGCGGGCACGCTTTCTGCCGGATATTCGCGAGAACCGGACATTCTGGTGTCAGGGCTATTCCGAACCGGGGGCAGGTTCCGATCTGGCTTCGCTGGCAACTTCAGCCGTGCGTGACGGTGATCATTATGTGGTCAATGGTCAGAAAATCTGGACGACATGGGCGCAATGGGCAGACTGGATTTTCTGTCTGGTACGGACGCATAAAGGCGAACGTCCGCAGCAGGGCATTTCCTTTCTGCTGATTGATATGCGCACTCCCGGCATTACAGTCCGCCCGATCCGTACATTGGATGGTGAGGCCGAGTTTAACGAGGTGTTCTTCAATGATGTGCGTGTGCCGGTTGAAAACCTGATCGGTACTGAAGGTGAAGGCTGGGGCTATGGCAAATATCTGCTCGAATATGAGCGTTTTTCCATGTCCGGTGCTGCGCGTTCCAAGCGTATTCTCGGTGAATTGAAAGAAGATGCCGCACGTCTTGGTGTAGCGAATGATCCGCTGTTGCAGGATCGTATGACGCGGATTGAAATTCAGCGTCTGGCGCTGGAGCATATGGAGCTGAAACTACTGTCGCAGAGTGAAGCGGGTGAAAATCCGGGCCCTGAAGCCTCGAAGCTCAAAATCCGCGGTACAGAAATTGCGCAGGCATTGGCTCAATTGCGTCTGGATATTTTTAGCTCGCAGGTGCTGCCTTACAGTGAAGCATTTCTTGATGGTGAGGCGGATGCGGAAAATCCGGCGGCTGCCGGTGCGGCTGCTGCATGGCTCAATTTGCGTAAGCTGACGATCTGGGGCGGGTCAAATGAAATTCAGCGCATGATCCTTGCCAAGCAGGTTTTGGGTTTAAGGTGAGGAGAGCGGATATGCAGAAAACACGTGAAGAAAAAGCTGACGAATTGCGGATGCTGACGGATTTTGTGACCCGCTTTGCTGCCGATCACACACCGGAAAACGGTTTGCCACAGACTGATCTGGATCTGTGGCCGCAGATTGCGGAAATGGGGCTGATTGGTCTTGCACTGCCGGAAGCGTTAGGCGGTGCGGATCTGGGCGCTGAAGGTCTGGCAGCGGTGGCACAAGCTCTGGGAAGCGTTGCCTTGCCGGTGGATTTTGCCTGCGGTGCAGCACTCGCAGCTAACCTGTTATGTGAAGCACAAAAGAGCAATCCGGATGTTGAGCCATTGCTGAAAGCCTTCCTCACAGGTGAGGTGCGCTTAGGCATTGCCGGTCAGCTGGCGACTGCTGCGCAGGGGATCAAGTCTTCTAACTTGCCGGAACTGACCGGCAATGGTCTGGCACTCAAAAAACTTCAGGTCTTTGGTGCGCGTGAGCCGGAAAAACTGCTGTGTCTGGTGCAGCAAGGCGGTGGCGTTGCTCTGTGTCTGGTCTCTCCGGAAAAGGCACAGTTCCGTCAATTATCAATGATTGACGGCCGGATGATGAGTGAAATCACGGCAGATATTGCGCCGGAGAATATTCAGGTGCTGCTATCAGGTGCTGATGCGCAACAACGGATTGAGACCTGCGCGGCAGATATTCTGATTGCCGTTGCCGCAGACAGTCTTGGCGCGATGGATAATCTTTATCGTCAGACACTGGATTATATGCGGATGCGTAAGCAATTCGGCAAAGCGCTTGGCTCTTTCCAGACTATTCAGTTCCGTCTCGTGGATATGTCCGTGGCACTGGATGAAGCAAAAGCCTTGGTTGAAGCCGCAGCGGAAGCGCAGGATAATGGTGCAGAAGATGCCCGTGCTCTGACCCTTGCCGCATGGGTGCAGACATTGTGGTCTGCCCGTTATATCGCACAGGAAGCCGTTCAGCTTCACGGCGGTATTGGTATGACCGAGGAATGTGCGATTTCCCCGCTGGTCAAGCGCCTGCTGGTGAATGAACACAGCTTCGGACAGGCGGAATCCTATATGTCAGCCTATCGTCAGTTGGCTGCCTGAAACGCCTTGCGTAAACAAGCGAGCAGAATATGCTCCGGCTCATTGAGATTGCGGGTGCCGCTGGTGCCCGCAATCAGATAAAAATGCGGAGCATCCGGCAAAGTATACTGTAATAAGGGTTTCGCGGAGCTGATATTGTCTGCCAGAGCCGCAGGGATAATTGTGCTATAGCCGTTGCCCGCGAGTGCCAGACATAATTGTAAAGACTGGGTTTCCAGCGCCGGTTGATACTCGGCCGCTTCCGGCATTTGCATCAAAGCGTTGCGGATACTGTCACCGGTAGCAGACAAAGCCAGCGGCGCGTCTTCTGCATCGATATCAGAAATATATTGCAGCGGCCCCAGATCGGTTAAAAATGCAGCATTTTCAGGATGTGCCGTGCTCTCCATAAGTGCAATGGAGTACTCTCCCTGCTTCAAACGTTCTTGCAGATTATGCGTCGGTGCCTCACTCACTTTCAAAAGCACATGCGGGCACAGGCACTGCCATTCCCGCATAGCATTGCTTATGGCAGTGGCGCTGATCGGGCTGAGCAAGACCATCGGGCTGAGGCCGAAAGATATCACCGGTTCGTCCATCACCGCAATTTGCTGCGCACCCTGACGGATCGCATCAGCCAGATTGAGCACGCTTTGCAGCAAAGGCGCTTTATGCACTGCAGTCGGCAGCGGATGCAGACCTTTATAATGGCGGGCAAACAGTGCCGTACCCATCAGTTGCTCTGTTTTGCGCAATTGTGCGGACAGGGCAGGCTGGGTCTGATTGAGCCTGCGGGCAGCTTCGCTCATATTACGGCAATGATAGAGTGTCAGAATACTCTGGATATCGCGCAGCGACACCGGCGGGTTATAGAGCGTCACCGTCTGCCGGTTCAGTTCTTCGCGTACCAGCTTGATAAAGTCCTGTGCGACGACAGTCAGCTTTTCATCTTTCGTAGTGATTTTCGCTGTGACAGGGCTATGCAGTGGGTTTTCCAATTGCAGCACAGCAAGATCATTGCGGCTGATGCCGCTGGCAAGCAAACTATGCGGCGCCAGCAGAAGTACCGGCTGTTTGGCCTGTTTCAGTCGGGTGAAAATCCCTACATCTTCCGATGTCATCTCCGGCGCAGGCAGATCATGCTGGCGGCAATAGGCGCGGATACGGGCCTCTTCAGCGGGCAATAACGGTGGCAGCCACAGGCTGTAATTGCGCAAATCTTCTGAACTGAGCGGAGCCTGATCTTCATCGAGCACAAGGCCGCCCGCAACGGCAATCCATTCATCGTCAAACAGAAATTGTTCCTGCTCGCTGCCATTTTGCGAAGCATAGCCCAATAGGATATCTGTATTCTCAGTGCTGCTGGTGTCGAAGGCGCTGATCAGTGGTGAACGGAAATGCACTTGTGCGTAATATTCAGGATGGGAAAGCCGGAAAGGACGTACGGCCGCAGTCGCCGCACGGGACAATTTTCCGAACATGAAATGCAGCGGCGAGCTGACTTTCAACGCAGTAGAAATGGCCTTTCCGGAGAAGGCGGTTTCCACCGCCTGCAAGGTGGCGGCCGCTTGCTGAAACAACCAGCGTCCTGCTTCGCTTGGTACAAGTCCCTTTGGACCGCGCACGAAAAGTTCCAGCCCTAACTCGGTCTCAAGCGCAGAAATTGCGGTGCTGAGTGTGGAGGGTGAAATCTGCTCGGCTTTGGCTGCTTCTGCATGATTATAATACTGGCAGGCCAGAACAAAATAGGCGAGGGAGCGAAGTTCCATGGTCTGTGCAGCTTTATGTTTTTAAAGGACAGTTTTCTATAGCTGTTCCTCAATACAAATGACCAGCTTAAAAACAAGACTGAAGCAGACAAAACAAAACCGGCTCTGCTAGGCAAGGCCGGTTTGTTATCAAGTGATATGGAGTGATCAGGTGCGGAATGTTGTTTCCGTATTCAGCGGATAGATCGGACGGCGCAGTTTTTTATAATCGCGGGCATTCAGATTGGCTGTGCTCAACCCATCGGCGTCCACTTCGATAATCGCTGATGCGATAGGCCCGAAAGCCGCGCGGAAATGCTGCTGGGATTTTACCACAACAATATCATAGTCCGCGGGCTCAATACCAACGCTGCGGAACAGGTTTTTATCCAGCATCTGCTGACGTTCTGATGAGATCAGCATGTCGGTATTGCCGACACGAAAACAGACACTTTTGCCGAGCGAAGCAGGTAGTCCCTGAAACATCGGGCCTTCGAAAGTAATATTGCCGTCTGAAATGGCGATCACTTCACCGGTCAGAGTAATCGCACCGCCACCGATTTTCGGGTCAATCTTGCCGCCAAGGCTGACCGTGCATTGTGCACCGATACCCGCCGCTGCCAGTTCCTCAACCGCCTGCGGGTCACAGAAAGCACCGAAGGTGCTGCGCCCGACATTGGTTTCCAATAACCCCTTAAGCACGGTTGTTGCATCGCTATAGGCGCCGCAGCCCGGATTGTCGGAGAAATCGGCAATCACCAGCGGGCCTTGTTTGGTGTTACTTGCAAAATGTACACGAATAGCCTCCGGCATATCCGGTGCTTGCAGACGACTGTCTTCATCCTCGCGACGGTTCCAGATTTCGAGACACAAATGCTCGGCATGGCTGACAGCCTGAGCTTCATTCACCTTATTGCGGTCATAGCAAATTACAGCAGAAGGGCCGGTATTGAATACATCGGCATCATAAAAACCGGCATTGATCGAGGTGGCGAGAATGCCGTCCTGTGTTGCGATCTGATCGGCGATCTCCAGAATTTCGGTCATCGCACAGGCATGGGTGGTACGCCCGTCATTGCAGCCATTGAGCATTGGCGGCTGACGCACGGCAATCGCAGGGCTGATCTGACCACGCATTGCTTCTTCAAGCAGTTTACCAGCCTTACGGCCGCATTCGGCCATATCCACATGCGGATAGGTGCGGAAAGAAACCGCAATATCCAGTAGTGCGCTCATTTCCGGTGCGCTGTTGGCGTGCAGGTCGAATGTACCGGCAATGGGTATATCATGGCCAACGATATTGCGGATGAATTGCAGCAATTCGATCTGGGCATCATCTGCGCTTTCCGAGCACATGGCACCATGAAAAACAATGAACACGCCGTCTGGTTTGTGTCCTTCAAGCATTTCAGCCACATCACGCTGAAAATGCTCAATCATAGACTTTTCAACCAGACCACCAGGTTCGGCGCGCGCAGCAACCGTATAGACCGGCTGCCAGCCATAGCTCTCGCAACACTCGATAAAGCCGCCGATCTCGGAATTGGTCCCACGGCAATGGGTTTCGATCTCCTGACCTTTAAAATAATGGCAGAGATGGAAGTCCTTCAAAGTGGTTTTCAGTTTGGAAAACGTATTGGTTTCCTGATTGAGTTCAAGAACGGCAACTTTGAAGCTCATAGGGGTATCTTTCATTTATACGGCAATGCGTTTGACAGACGAACGGGTGTTCTGCCCTGCCGTTGTTTGTGGCAGGACAGAAGGATGGAGCCTGTAAACGGAACGCTGTTTCAGGCTTCGGGGGAGGCGGGGATTATTTTAAATAGGCGCTGGCATTGACCGGACGCGCCATAATGTCGAAGTCGAAATATTGTTGACGGATCTTGTCGTAAGTGCCGTTTTTCATAATTGCATCAAGCGCCGTATTCAGGCGATCCGCCAGATCGCCGCTGTCTAAGCGGACTGCCATGGCATTGCCCTGTGCTGCATCGAGAATGAAAGGCTTGCCGACAAATTCACAGCAATTGCCGCTGTCCTGTGCAAGCCAGTCGCTCAGCGCCATCTGGCTTTCCAGCACCATATCGAGACGGCCGCTGTCCATATCGAGGAACGCTTCGCTGAGAGAATTATAGAGTTTCACTTCATTATCAGGGAAATATTCTCTGAGAGTCTCAACGGCTACAGAGCCGGACTGCGTACCGATGATTTTGCCTTCCAGAGCTGCCTTAGAGACATCCTGAATACCGAGATCTTTGCGGGCGATGAAATGCATCGCATTGAAATAATAAGGCTTGCTGAAGCCGACTTGCTTTTTGCGCTCATCATTGATGGCCATGGAAGCAATCATGACATCAAATTTGCCGGATTGCAGGGCAGGGATAATCCCTGACCATTCATGGGTGCTCCATTCACACTCAATTTTCATTTCCGCGCAGACGGCCTGACCGATGTCATAGTCGAAACCTTTGATTTCACCGCTGCCGGATACATAGTTGAAAGGCTTGTAATCGCCTTCGGTGCCGATGCGCAATTTTTCCGCAGCCATTGATGGTGCCGTTAACAGGCTAAGCAGCATGCAGCCTGCCGCTGTTATTGATAAAGCTTTCATGAGAGTTCCCCCGATTATATTCTTTTAATATCCGGAACGATTGTAAAGCTGAATGCGTCGTGCTTCCTCACACTGGCGCAGTGCACTTTTTATCAATTAAAATATTGATATTAATCGATAATTTTATTTTCATGTTGTGTTTGTGATTGGAGCATGATGGATTTTATAACCGTATGCAATGTGAAAGAATTGACGTAAGGTATCGAAATAATTCATAGCTGAATATGAGGCGGGGGAAGAGATGCGCGATTTGCCAGGGCTGAAATCATTGCGGGCATTTGAGGCGGCAGCGCGTGGCGGCAGTCTGACGGCAGCGGCTGATGAATTATGCGTCGGGCAGGGCGCAATCAGCCATCAGATTCGGTTGCTTGAGGATTATCTGGGACTGCGGGTGTTTATCCGCAGACAGCATGGTGTGGAATTGACACAGGAAGGCACCCTGCTGTTTACCTCCTGTCAGCGGGCATTCGACGATCTGGCTGGCACTATCCGGCATATCAGTCCGCGTACAGCGCAGAAGATCTTGCGTGTCAAAGTCGGGCCATTTTTTTCGATGAAAATTATCGCGCCGCGCATTTCCGAGTTTTTGGCACAGCATCCGGGTTTGCAGCTGCATCTGTCTCATCTCGACACCAATGTTCCCGCATCCGGCCAGCCGGATATTGTGATTGATTATCGTCTGGGTGCTGTTACCGGAAAGTTCTCCCGTCAATTGCTGCGGGAAAGGCTGGTGCCGGTCTGCGGTGCATCAATCCGTAATCAATATAACAGCGTGGCGGAATTGCTATGCAGCAACCGGCTGCATTATCGTTCTGTGTCTGAATGGCAAAGCTGGATTGCCACATCCGGCCTGATGCTCGGTCATAGCCAGCAGGATCTGATTTTTGACGATCAGCATATTATTCTGGAAGCGGTGAAAGAAGGGCAGGGCGTGGCACTGATTGATCAGGCGCTGGTCGAACAGGAATTGCGCACCGGTCAGATGTTTCTGGTGTCAGAACATAGTTTTGAACCGCAGGAAACCTACCAGTTTGTCTGTCAGGAGGACTTGTTCCGTTCAAAGCCGGTAACAAAAGACTTTCTCGACTGGTTATTGCGGGAAGTGGCATTGCGGCGAAAACAACAGGATTCCGCCGCGCTTTGTCTCGATTAACTTGTTCTTATCGTGACAGTGCCTGACTTGGATAGCGCAATGTTGCGTCAAAGGGATTGAGCTTGCTGGAAATCAGGGCCGCCTCTTTTTTGAGAAGATCGGCAATGGTACGTTGACGTTGTTCTGTCAGACGTGAGGCCAGTGTGCCGATACTGAGTGCTGCGACCGCCACTCCGTTCTGATCAAGTACCGGCACGCCCAGTCCGGCCATGCCTTCAATCATCTCAAAATTCATATGGGCGGCGCCGGTTTCGCGCACAGCGTCAATCATAATGCGCAAATCCACCTCATCAATGGCTGCGCGGTCGAGAATGCGCGGCATGTTGAAACGGATAATCGCCTCACGCTCTTCTTCAGGTAGAAAGGCGAGAATGGCGATGCTGCCCTGACCGATGCCGAGCGGCACCTTGCCGCCAATATCGCCGGTGAAAGAGCGGATCGGAAATGGGCCTTCCACACGGTCGAGGCACACCACATCAAAGCCGTGGCGTACCAGCAGAAATACCGTGTCATTGAAGGTTGCGGAGAGGCGCAACAGTGCCGGACGGGCATAATCCAATATGCCGTCGCGCTGGCGGGTTTGTGCTGCCATGCAGAAAAAATCAAGCGACAAACGATAGGATTTTGTATCGCTGATTTGCTCGACCAAACCTTCGCTGATCAGGCTTTTGAGCAGGCGGTGTGCTGAGGGCTGGCTGAGCTCCAGCTCTCGTGCGAGATCAATCAGCCGCATTCCGTCCCGTGAATTTTCAGCCAGACCTTTCAAAATCTGGATCGCTTTAGTGAGGCTGGTATTCACAGGGGATTTCGTATTTTCACTCATTGCCCGACTCTTGAAATGCAATAATTCCGTATTATGAATTAAACTATATAAAATATTTCAAAATAGAAAATAGAATTTGTCTAATTTGCAAATTTTCTGTCAATTATCGGATGAATTCCGCTTTAAGTGAAATCTGTCTGCATGTCTTTGTCACAGGGCTGCCATGAAACAGGCCGGCTGAAAGAGCGGTGAACCGCCGGATCGCCCGCAATATTTACCCTGATGCGGGCACTGCGGTTCAACTTGGATAAACCCGCTCTAAGGGAGAGATGCATGAGCTTTTTAAACCTGAAACAGGTTTCCAAAATTTATGGAAAATTCACAGCCGTGAAAGATTTCGATCTGGCCGTGGAAAAAGGTGAGTTTATCTCTCTGCTCGGCCCTTCAGGTTGCGGCAAGACCACAACGCTGCAGATGATTGCCGGTCTGGTAACGCCAAGCGCCGGTTCTGTGACACTGGATGGCCGTGATATTACCTATACAGCGCCTGCACAGCGCCAGCTTGGTGTGGTGTTTCAGAGCTATGCATTGTTTCCGCATATGACTGTTGCGCAGAATGTCAGCTTCGGTCTGGAAATGCGTAAAGTGCCGAAAGCAGAGCGTGACGAGCGTGTGAAAGAAACACTGGGTCTCGTGCATCTCTCTGCATTGGCAGACCGCTATCCGCGTGAAATGTCCGGTGGTCAGCGCCAGCGTGTGGCGATTGCCCGTGCGCTGGTGATCAATCCGCCGGTGCTGCTGCTTGATGAACCGCTGTCCAATCTTGATGCGCAACTGCGTGAAGAAATGCAGTTTGAACTACGCCGTATTCAGCGCGCGGTTGGTATCACCACCATCATGGTAACGCATGATCAGGCAGAAGCGCTGTCGATCAGTGATCGCATTGTGGTGATGGAGAAGGGCAATATCACTCAGGTGGATGCGCCTTATAAGCTCTATGAGCATCCGCGTAATGATTTCATTTCCAACTTTGTCGGCAAATCCAATTTCCTGAATGCGCAGGTTGAAGCCGGAAATGTACTGGCAATTGAAAATACAACAGTGCGCTTTACACCGGAACAGGCTGTGAGCGGCAAGAAAGTCTCGCTGTTCATCCGTCCGGAAAAGCTGAACCTGACCAATGCCGGTGCCGGTCATGTTGATGGCACTGTAACGACCCGTTATTTCATGGGCAGTCAGTGGTTTGTGACTGTAACCACGCCAGCCGGACAATTGTCCGTGTCTCTGCCGAATGTCGGTACACCGCCACCGGCAGAGGGCGAAACCGTTGGTCTGATCTGGCAGCATGAAGATTGCCGGATGCTTGCAGGCGGAGCGGCCTGACCATGAGCGCAACGACTGCTGACACAAAAATCAAGGAAAAGCGCAGCCGCGCACCGCTGTTTCTGGCTGGGCCTGCGACACTGCTTTTCATCGGGCTGGTGCTGCTGCCGCTGGCACTGACAGTTATCCTGTCGTTCAACAGCTATAATTACGACACAGGTATCGAAAACACCTTCACGCTGCATAATTATATGCAGGTTCTGCAGGATGATTATTACCTGTCGATTTTCTGGCGCACTTTGCGTCTGGCCTTGCTGACCACGGTGATTGCTGTGGTGATCGGTGTGCCGGAAGCCTATATCCTCTCGAATATGCGTGCGCCGTGGCGCTCGATCTTCCTGCTGGTGATTATTGGGCCGCTGCTGGTTTCCGTTGTTGTGCGTACCTTCGGCTGGAGCATGATCCTTGGCCGCAACGGCTTCGTTAACGGCGCTCTGACGATGGTCGGGCTGGAGCCGGTGCAGCTGCTCTATACTGAAACCGCGATTGTCGTCGGTCTGGTGCATATTATGCTGCCGTTCATGGTTATTCCGGTCTGGACAGTGCTGCAGAAGCTTGATCCGACGGTTGAGGCCGCGGCACTGACCCTTGGTGCGTCCCGCTTTACAGCGCTGCGTCGTATCGTGTTTCCGCAGGCCATGCTCGGTATTCTCTCCGGCAGCCTGATTGTCTTCGCCTTGTCGGCCAGTTCTTTTGCGATCCCGGGTCTGCTTGGTGGTCGTCGTTTGAAAATGGCTGCAACCGTTGTCTATGACGAGTTCATGATTGAGCTGAACTGGCCGCTCGGTGCTGCCATCGCCATCATTGTTCTGGTCGCTAACCTTGTCATCATGATTGCCTATAACCGCATGATTGAGGGACAGGCCAAACGGAAGCTGGGTTAATATCATGCAGAAAAATGGTCCTGTTGCTCTGATTTTTCACAGCCTCGTTGTCATCTTCATGCTGGCGCCGATGGTGGTGGTCTGTCTCGTTGCTTTCACACCGGAAAACACACTGACAATGCCGTGGAACGGTCTGTCACTGCGTTGGTTTGAAGCGGTTTTCCAGCATAATGATTTCATGACTTCCTTCGGGAACAGTCTGAAACTGGCCTTCCTTGCAGCGACGATTTCGACGCTTCTGGCCGTGCCATCGGCGCTGGCAATTACCCGTTATGATTTCGCTGGGCGCGATGCACTGAATGCATTGTTTCTGTCGCCGCTGATCATTCCGCATCTGGTGCTCGGCGTTGCTTTCTTGCGTCTGTTCTCGCTGATGGGCATGAGCGGTTCATTCTTCTGGCTGGTGGCAACGCATGCGATTATCATCACGCCTTATGCACTGCGTCTGGTGCTGGCCTCATTAAGCAGCATGGATCGCAATGCGGAAAATGCTGCCCGCACACTGGGTGCCGGTGAATGGACTGTGTTCAAGCGTATCACCCTGCCATTGTTATTGCCGGGTGTGAGCGGTGGCTGGTTGCTGGCTTTCATCAACAGCTTTGACGAGCTGACCATGTCGATCTTCGTGACATCGCCTTCAACAGTCACGCTACCGGTACGCATGTATATGTATGCCAGTGAATCGATTGACCCGATGATGGCTGCGGTCTCCGCACTGATGATCCTTGTGGCGACAGTTGCGATGATCATTCTTGATCGCCTGTTTGGTCTGGATCGTATTCTGGTCGGAAAAGGCTGACCGGAGTGAGCGCGCAGATTTTAAACGCTTCCAGCGGCGGCCAGTTTCACCGCCGCTACCGTCAGGACGAAAAGCCGGTTGGCTTTTCACTGAACGGCGTTGCTCAGACCGGCCGTCACGGCGATACGGTGCTGACTGCTATTATGGCGGTGAGTTCTCATGTTCGTCATACGGAATTTACCGGTGAGACCCGTGCCGGTTTCTGCCTGATCGGTGCCTGTCAGGATTGCTATGTCATGACAGAAGAGGGGCAGCGTATCCGTGCCTGCACCACGCCGTTGCAGGAAGGTATGCGCTTTGTAACAACCACGCTTGCAGAAGCCGGAGTGTGATGATGGCCAAAGCCGATTTACAGCCGGTGATTATCGGGGCGGGGCCTGCGGGTATCCGTGCAGCGGATGTGCTGGTGAAGGCCGGTTTGCGTCCGCTCGTGCTGGATGAAGGTTTGCGGGCTGGCGGGCAGATTTATCGCCAGCCACTGATTGATGACGGCCGCTCCTATGCCAAGCGCTATGGTTCGGAAGCGTCAAAAGCCAAAGCGCTGCATGAGACCTTTGAAGCGCTGCGACCGGCGATTGATTATCATCCGGAAAGTCTGGTGTGGAATATTTCACCAAGCGGTGACACGCGGTTTCTCGATGTTATGTCGAATGGTAACTACCGCCGCATCGAATGCTCGGAGCTGATTGTTGCGAGCGGCGCAACCGATCGCGTTCTGCCCTTTGCAGGCTGGACAATACCCGGTGTTTATACACTTGGTGCATCACAGACAGCCTTGAAAGCACAAGGCGTGACCATCGGTAACAAGCTGGTTTTTATGGGCTCAGGGCCGCTGCTTTATCTGGTGGCATGGCAATATATGAAAGCCGGTGCCAAGGTTGTGGCGGTACTGGATACGGCTCCCTTTAAAGCCAAACTGCATCTGGCGCAGCTGGCATTGCATGCACCACGCATAGTGGCATTGGGTATGTTCTATGCCATGCAGCTGCGCCTTGCCGGTGTGAAAACCGTCTATAATGTGCGCCCTGATAATATTGTCGGGAAAGATCACGTTGAGGGCATCCGCTACCATATTCAGGGCAAGACTGGTGTCAAAACGCTGACCTGTGATGCACTGGCCTATGGATTTGCATTGCGTCCGGAAACACAATTGGCGGATCTCGCCGGTTGCGCCTTTGAATTCAATAGCCACGACAGAGCATGGCTGCCGGTGCGCGATGCGCAGGGGCAGAGCAGCGAACAGGGCATTTATCTTGCCGGTGACGGCAGTGGTATTGCCGGTGCTGATGCAGCGGAAATCTCCGGTGAGCTGGCTGCAATGGCATTGCTGCAAAAGCGCGGTCTGGCGACAGATAGCAAGCGGATTACGGCACTGCAAAAAGCCCACCAGAAGATTATCCTTGAGCGTGATCTGCTGGAGAAAGCCTTTCCGTTTCCGCGAGATTGGTTTGAAACTGTCAGCCCTGATGTCACTCTGTGCCGCTGCGAGGAGGTCACAGTTGGTGAGGCACTCAATGCGATCAGTGGCGGCAGTATCCGCGAAATCAATCGTCTGAAAGCGCTGAGCCGTGTCGGTATGGGGCGTTGTCAGGGGCGGATGTGTACTGCTGCAGCAACAGAACTTCTGTCATCGCAATTGCATATTGATGCGCTTGAGCTCGGTCGGCTGCGCGCACAAGCGCCGGTGAAGCCGGTGCCGCTTGGCTTTGGCGCAATGCAGCAGGCTGATGAGCCAGCAGGCAAGGTGGTGTCATGACCAGACATTTGGATGCAGATGTAGCGATTATCGGCGGTGGTCTGGTAGGCAGTTCTGCGGCCTTGGCGATGCGCAAGGCCGGTTTGTCAGTTATCCTGCTGGATAAAGGTTTTTGTGGTGCGCAGGCCAGCGGTGTCAATTATGGCGGTGTGCGCCGTCAGGGGCGCGGTGTTGAACAATTACCACTGGCTGAACTGTCCCATGAAATCTGGGAGCGTTTGCCGGAACTGATCGGCATTGATGGTGAATATCAGCGCAGTGGGCATCTGAAACTGGCACGCAGTGAAGAAGATTTTGCCAAACTCGAAGCCTATGCCGCCCGTGTGCGTCCGCATGGGCTTGAGCTCGAGCTGATCAGCGGTAAAGCTGTCAAAACACGTTTTCCATGGCTGACCGGCGATGTCGCAGGGGCATCGCTCTGTCATGATGATGGCCATGCCAATCCGCGTCTGGTATCTCCGGCTTTTGCCCGTACAGCCAAAGTGGCGGGAGCAACCGTGCTGGAACATATGCCGGTGCATGAAGCGGTTGCCACTGGTAATGGTTTCGCTTTGTTTGCGGGTGAGGATACGGAAATCCGTTGCCGCCAGCTGGTCAATACGGCGGGTGCCTGGTCAGATCAGTTTGCCACGCAATTTGGCGAGAGCGTTCCGCTCAAGAAAATCTACCCGTCAATGGTGGTGACCGAGCCGCTGCCATATCTTCTGCCGATGAGTATGGGCGAAGAGGGCGGCAGTTTTTATGGTCGTCAGGTAACACGCGGTAATTATGTTATGGGCGGCGGGCGCGGTGTCGTGCTGGATAATCCGGATTATTCACGGCCTTCTGTGACCGCAGCTTCATCGGTGATGCAGCGGGCGATTGCACTGTTTCCGCATTTGCAGCACGCGCATGTTATCCGCTTCTGGTCCGGCACGGAGGCAGAGATGCCGGACGGCAATCCGGTGATCAGCGCCAGCTCTAAAGTGAACGGCTTGTTTCACGCTTTCGGTTTTTGCGGTGCCGGTTTCCAGACCGCACCGGCGGTGGGTTCAGTGCTGTGCGATCTGATCACCCAAGGCCGCAGTTCAATTCCGGTTGAGGCTTTCAGCATCGACCGTTTCCATGATTTTCAGGCGCCTTGATTTGCCTGAAATTCAGTTCTTTGTCTTCATAATGGGAGTAGCATGAAAATGAATTTTCGACTGACTATGGTTTCCGCTCTGGCACTTGGTGCTGTGGCTGTTACATCCGGTGCTGCGCAGGCAGAAACAAAAACGCTGTATATCGGCATGAATGGCGGTAATTTCGAGCGCGCCTATACCGAGCATGTTCTGCCGCCTTTTGAAAAAGCCAATAATGTTAAAGTGGTGATCGTTCCGGGAACTTCGGCCGACATTCTGGCCAAAGCCACCGCTGCTAAAGACAACCCGCAGATGCATGTTATGTTGCTGGATGACGGTGTAATGGTCCGCGCTATCGGCGGCGGCCTGTGCCAGCCGATTTCTGACGATGCTGTGCTGAAAGAAATTCAGCCGGCAGCCCGTATGAAAGATGATATGGCAATCGGCGTTGATATGGGCATGACCGGTCTTGCCTATAACAAGAAGCTGTTTGATGAAAAAGGCTGGGCAGCACCAACCTCATGGATGGATATGGCTGATCCTAAATTCGCCAATGCGGTTGTCTTCCAGTCCGCTTCGGCTTCCAGCTTCGGTCTGCATGCTTTCCTGATGTTCAACCGCATTCAGGGCGGCGATGAAAACAATGTCGAGCCGGGCTTTGAGAAATTCTCTGACACAATCGGTAAGAATGTGATCGAGTTCATCCCAAGCTCCGCCAAGATTTCTGAAATGGTGCAGACCGGTGAAGCTGCAATCTTCCCGCTGACACCAACCGCAGTGAACAATCTGAAGGACAAGGGTATTCCGGTGGAATATGCTCAGCCTAAAGAAGGTTCTGTTGTGCTGGCTGTGACCCAGTGTGTGATCGCTAACAACAGCGAACCGGAGCTAAGCCAGAAGCTGGCACATTATCTGTTGTCTGCCGATGCACAGAGCCTCGCGCTGGATCATGGCAATATTATTCCGTCTAACATCAATGCGAAAGCGGGCAATGAAGACGCCAATGCCAAGCTGACAGCGTTCCGTGGTTATATGGAAACTGCAAAAGTTCTGGACTGGGATGCGGTCAACAAAAACCGTCAGGCATGGAACAGCCGCTGGAACCGCACAATCGAGCGTTAAGCCGCTCTTACCGCTATTAGAGCATAATTCCTTAAACTTGGATCAGTTTAAGGTGAAATTATGCTCTCATATTAAGTGTTAGAGCGACCTTTGTGTGCCAAGTATGGCACACGGCGCTCTAATGGCAGAAATGTCGCGAAAGCCCGTGATCTTTGATCACGGGCTTTTATTTTGACTATTTGATCTTTACAACGCACAAACAGACATTCAGACTTGAAATACAGAACAATCATGTCGACATTTCCCGGGAAATATTTAAACAGGCATGTGAAAATGTCCTGATGTATAATTGAGAGTTGAGATTAACGGAGCTTCCATGTCCAAAGCAGAAAATGCGCAGGCTACGCCGGCAAATCAGATATTTGACAGGATATGGCTCTCTATTGCCGAGCGGAAACTGAAGCCCGGCACCCGCCTCAAGGAAGAAGAACTGGCTGAAATTTTTGATGTCAGCCGCGCGCGTATCCGTCAGGCGCTGGCGACACTGGAGCGCGAAGGGCTGGTGACAATTCAGGCCAATCGCGGCGCATTTGTCTCTGAACCTTCAGTGGAAGAAGCGCGGGATGTATTCTATGCCCGTCGTGCGATTGAACATCGTGTGGTTGAGCGTCTGTGCGAGCGTATCAATAAAGAGCATGTTGCGCGGCTCAATGCCCATGTGGAAGAAGAGCGTACAGCCGACCGTCAGGGCAATCGTACAGATATTATCCGCCTGTCCGGTGGTTTCCATTTGTTGCTGGCAGAGCTTGCCGGTTCCTCCTTCCTTTACGGTATTGTCAAAGACCTGATTTCACGTACATCACTGATTACTGCCGTTTACCGTTCGCGCCATTTGCATAATTGCGGGCCGGACGAGCATCAGGCGATTGTCGAACATATTGCCCGTGGTGATACGGAAGTGGCGATCAAAGCAGTGATTGAGCATCTCGACCGTGTGGAGTGCGAGCTGGAACTGGAGGACGATAAAGACCAGTCCTATAATCTGCGTGCTGCGCTGCTCTGATTATCATTTAGGATTAAAGTTTTAACTCCGGAAGCCCTGTGGTTTACCGGAGTTTTTTGTGCCCTTTAAAATATTTGATGACAAATATGTTGACAATTATGGCTACATAAAACATCGTTCTGATATGCAATTTACTTTGCCGCTCCAAGGATGGAGGGCGGCTGCATAGTCGGCGAGAGGGACGACCATGACTTCATTACTCAAAAAACTCTTATTCTGCACGGTTACGGCAATAGGTGCAGCTGGCATCAGCACTGCATCTTATGCGGAAACGCTGCGCTGGGGCGGCGCGCGGGATATTTTCTCGCTGGATCCATATTCCTATGGCAGCACATCCAATCTGGCATTTCTGAACCATATTTACGAAGGTCTGGTACGCTACACGCCTGAATTCGTTGTTGAGCCTGCACTGGCTACCAGCTGGGAGCTGATTGATAATAAAGTCTGGCGCTTCAAACTGCGCGAAGGCGTCAAGTTTCAGGACGGTTCCGACTTTACCTCGGCAGACGTTGTGGCTTCCATGAAGCGTGTCAGCCATCCGTCTTCACCGCTGCGCGGTAATATTCCGCTGTTCGTTGGTGCAACGGCTGTTGATGATTATACTGTTGATATTGAGGTCTCGTCGCCGAGCCCGCTGTTCCTCAATGACATGACCAATATTTTCATGTTCGATGCTGATTGGCTGGTGAAGAACAATTCTGAAATGCCAACGGATGTCGGCGGTCAGGTTGAGGGCTATACCACTTTCCACACCAATGGGACGGGGCCGTTCAAACTCGAAAGCCGTGTGCCGGACAGCAAAACTATTTTGGTGAAACATGACGGCTGGTGGGATGATGCAAAGCACAATCTCGACCGTATTGAGTTTACGCCGATTGCCTCACCGGCAACCCGCGTGGCCGCATTGCTCTCCGGTGAGATTGATCTGGTGGATGGTGTACCGTTGCAGGACGTGAAGCGTCTGGAAAGCACGCCGAATATTCGCGTTGAACAACGCCCTGATCTGCGCACCATCAATCTGGTTTTCAACCGTAAGGAAAAGCTGAACGACGGACGCGATAATTTCTTCAATGATATTCGTGTGCGTCAGGCGATTGATCATGCAATCGACCGTGATCTGCTGGCAAAACGCGTGATGCGCGGCATGACCCATACTGCGGGTACAGTGGTTGCGCCGGAAATTCCGGGCTATACGAAAGAGCTGGATATTCCGACAAAATACGATCCGGAACTGTCCAAGAAACTGCTGGAAGAAGCCGGCGCCGTCGGAACTGAATTCACCTATCTCTGCATGAATGATGAGAGTGTGAATGAAGAAGATGTGTGCTCGGTCATCGTTACAATGTTGAGCCGCGTCGGTCTGAAACCGAAGCTGGATATCGCACCACGTGCTGTGCAGGCACCAAAACGCTCCAGCGGTAAATCCGATATGTTTATGATCGGCTGGGCGAACGAGCCGACACTGGATGCTTATTCTATTCTTGTGCAGGTTCTCTCTACCCGTAAAGGTGCAGCCGGTGTCGCGAATTACGGCGGCTGGTCTTATCCGGAGCTGGATGCGCTGACAGAAAAAGCGGCACTGGAAATGGATCGTGATAAACGTCTGGCACTGGAATCGGAAGCACTGGGTATCGTCAAATCCGAAGTGATCATGGTGCCGCTCCATCAGCAGCCAATGGCATGGGCTATGACTGGTAAGGTGGAAGATGTCACCATTCGTGCGGACAATAAACCGCGTCATTGGTTGACACGCATTACCAAGTAACCACTCGTTTTTGCTTGTAAAACAGACAGCGCCTGTATGCTCCGCATACAGGCGCTGTTTTTTGTTTTTCTTACAGAAATTCATACTTGAGATCACAGAATGTATCTGCGATTAAAATTTTGCCGGTAATTATGTCGACAATTTAGTTGACAATTAAATCCGGATTCAACACACTCCCTCGCACGGACAAGCACCAACAAGAGTGAAGAGCCGGTTATCGTTTTTGGGGAACTTAATCATGAAATTCAGAAAATCGATCCTTGCGGGTCTGATGGCTTTCGCATTGAGCCATACCGCCAATATTGCATCTGCTGAAACACTGCGCTGGGGAGCTGCGCATGATGTTTATTCGCTTGATCCGTATTCCTATGGTGACAGCTATACGATTGCGTTTCTCAATCACGTTTACGAAGGCCTTGTGCGTTATAATGCCGATCTGAAGATCGAGCCTGCGCTGGCTACCAGCTGGGAAGTTGTGGGTGACAACACATGGCGCTTTAACCTGCGTAAAGATGTGAAATTCCATAATGGCGCAGATTTCACTGCCAATGACGTGTTGGCCTCGCTTACCCGTGTGAGCCATCCGACATCACCGCTGCGCGGTAACCTGCCAGCCTATAAGTCCGCGAAGATTGTTGACGATCATACCATCGATATCGAGCTGACCGGTCCTTATCCGTTGCTGCTCAATGACCTGACTAATATTTTCATTTTTGATGAAAAATGGCTGGTTGATAATGATTCTCTGCTGCCGACCGATGTGGGCGGGCAGAAAGAAGGTTATGCCACCTATAATACCAATGGCACCGGGCCGTTTAAGCTGGAAAGCCGCGTACCGGACAGCAAAACCGTTTTGCTGAAATTTGACGGCTGGTGGGATAAGCCGCAGCATAATATCGACAAGATTGAATTTACCCCGATCATTTCTTCAGCAACCCGTGTTGCTGCGCTTCTCGGCGGTGATGTGGATTATACCGATTCTGCGCCGACACAGGATATGGCGCGTCTGGCAGCTGCACCGGGATTGCGCCTGCTCGAACGTACGGATTTGCGTACTGTGTTTGTCGGCTTCCAGCGTCGTGAAAAACTGCACAATGGTGCGGAAAACCATTTCAATAAGCTGGGTGTCCGTCAGGCTGTTGCGCATGCACTGGATATGGATCTGATCAAAAAGCGCATCATGCGTGATAAGTCCCGCAATGCCGGTACGATTATTGCGCCGGAAATTCCGGGCTATACCAAAGAGCTGGATGAGCTCTACGGCTATGATCTGGACAAAGCCAAAGCGCTGTTGAAGGAAAATGGTGCCGAGGGCTTCCCGTTCACGCTGGTCTGTACCTATGAAAACTATCTGAATGAAGAAGAACTGTGCAACGGCATGATCTCCATGCTGACCCGTGCCGGTTTCAAACCTTCACTGGATATCGGGCCGACAGCTGTTCAGGCACCAAAACGCACAGCCGGTCAGGCTGATGCCTATGTGCTTGGCTGGGCGAATGAGCCGATGCTCGACAGCTATTCCATTCTGATGCAGGTCATTCAGACCAAGTCCGGTGTTGCCGGCGTGTTTAACTGGGGCGGCTGGTCCTATCCGGAGCTGGATGAACTGGTCACCAAGGCTTCCACAGAAATGGATCGCGAGAAGCGTCTGGCCTTGCAGACCAAAGCTCTGGAAATCGTGAAAAAGGAAATCATCCAGCTGCCGCTGCATCAGCAGCCGATTGCCTGGGTATTGACCGAAAAGGTGGAAAGCGTGGTGCAGCAGGCTGATAACAAGCCGCGTCACTGGCTGACAGTCCTTAAAAAATAACAAGTTTGGCCGTGCCGCAAGGGAAGAAGTTGCGGCACGGCCTGATGATGACTGAAGTAAAAGAGTGGTGAATAGGTGCGGTAACGTGCAGATTACCCTTGGGAGAGAAAACTGAATGCTTGTATTTATTATCAAGCGACTGGCAAATGCGGCAATGGTTATGCTTGCTGTGGCATTGCTGGCTTTCATGATTTTCCGTTTTGCGGGCGATCCTGTGGAACTGATGGCCAATGAGCAGATGAGCCAGATCGACCGCGATGCTTTGCGTGAAAGGTTAGGTCTGAATGACGGCTTCATCACGCAATATGCGCGCTTTGTCAGCGACGCAGTGCAGGGCAATTTCGGTATTTCTTACCGTAACGGTCAGGAAGTGCTGGGGCTGATTGCCGAGAGCTTTCCTGCCACCATGGAACTGGTTATTGTTGCCACATTGCTGTCCCTGATCATCGGTATTCCGATGGGGGTTATTACCGCAATTCATCGCGGAAAATGGTATACTGAATTATTCCAGTTCACCTCAATTATCGGGGTGTCATTGCCAAGCTTTGTGGTTGGTATTCTGCTGATCCTGCTCTTCTCCGTCACGCTTGGCTGGTTGCCGGCATTCGGACGTGGCGATGTGGTGCAGCTTGGCTGGTGGTCAACCGGATTTCTCACCCATTCCGGCCGCATGGCGCTGATCCTGCCATCCATTGCGCTGTCGCTTTATCAGATTACGCTGATCATGCGTCTAGTGCGTGCGGAAATGCTGGAAACGCTCCGTTCTGACTTTGTTAAATTTGCCCGTGCCCGTGGTATTCCGCGTTACCGGATTTACTTCCGCCATGCGTTGCGCAACTGCCTGATGCCGGTTGTTACCATGACTGCGATGAATATCGGTTCTCTGATTGCCTTTGCGCTGATCACCGAAACCGTGTTCCAGTGGCCAGGTATGGGGATGCTGTTTATTCAGGCGGTAACTTTCATCGATATTCCGGTGATGGCAGCCTATCTCTGCATCGTTTCTTTCATCTTTGTTGCGCTGAATACGCTGGTTGATATCACCTATGCTGTGATTGATCCGCGCCTGCGCGCGCTCACACGCTAAAGGGGCATCCATGACCGACAATATAAACGCCCCGCTTGCTAATCAAAAATCGCGTTGGCAGCGAATGAAAGACAGTGATCTGTGGTGGTCATTCACCCGTAATAAACCGGCAATGGTCTCAGCTGTTCTTTTGACACTGATGATAGTGACCGCCTTTGCCGCGCCGTTGATTGCTCCGCAAAATCCGTTTGATCCGGCACAGCTGGATCTGTGGAACTCCGAACTGCCGCCGATCTGGAATGCAGATGGTCAGTGGCCATATCTGCTGGGGACTGATACGCAGGGTCGCGATATCCTTTCGGCTATTCTTTATGGCTCGCGGATTTCCATTCTGATCGGTGTTGCCTCGGTATTCCTGTCGCTGGTGATCGGTCTGAGCTTTGGCCTGATCGCCGGTTATATGCAGGGCATTATCGACAATCTGCTGATGCGTATCGGTGATGTACTGCTCTCAATCCCGACCATTCTGATCGCTATTCTGGTCAGCGCCGTGGTGCGCCAAATGCTGCCTGCGGATTTCCGTGATTATGCTGCTGCCGGTGTTCTGGTGCTGGCCATCACTTTGTCGGGCTGGGTGCAATATGCGCGTACTGTGCGTGCACAGACGATTGTTGAGCGCTCCAAGGAATATGTGCAGGCTGCACGTCTTCTGAAAGTACCGTCTCGCCGCATTATGATGTACCATATTCTGCCGAATACGCTGACGCCGATCCTTGTGGCCGCAACGCTTAATTTCGGTATGGCTATTCTCACTGAAGCCACGCTTTCCTTCCTTGGTATCGGTATGCCGCCGAGCCAGCCGAGCCTTGGCACGCTGATCCGTCTTGGTAATCAGTTCCTGTTCTCCGGCCTATGGTGGATTACCGTTTTCCCTGTCTTGCAGCTTTGCCTGCTGGTTGTCGCCGTGAACGTGCTTGGTGACTGGTTGCGCGATGCTCTCAATCCTAAACTGAGGTAAAAATTATGTCTGATCTTTTGTTACGCAATGTGCGCCCTCATGCAGGTCAAGCCACAGATATTCTGATCCGTCAGGGTCGCATCGCTGAATATGGCACAAACCTCAGTGCGGATGGTGTTGCTGTTGAAGACGGTCAGGGACATATTGTTATCCCTGGTCTGATTGATGCCCATACCCATCTGGATAAAACCAATTGGGGTCTCGACTGGCATGTGAACGGCAAGCAGGCGAGCTTACGCGAGCGTATTGATTTTGAACGTGAAAAGCGTCTTGAAATTGGTCTCGATCCGCATATCCAGTCGATGCGCCATGCGATCGGCCTGATTGCGCATGGTTCCAGCCATATCCGCAGCCATGTGGATATTGATACAACCCATGGTCTGAAAATTCTCGAAGGCGTGTTTGAAACCCGCGAGAAACTTAAAGACCTGATCGACATTGAAATCGTTGCTTTCCCGCAATCCGGTCTGATGGTGATGCCGGGTACACTGGAATTGCTGGATGAAGCGCTGCGTCAGGGCTGTGAAGTGCTGGGCGGTATCGACCCTTGCGGTATCGACCGTGATCCGAAAGGCCAGCTGGATGCGCTGTTTGCGCTTGCAGTGAAACATGGCAAGCCGATTGATATTCACCTGCACGAACTGGGTGAGCTCGGTGCTTTCACCATGGAACTGATCTTTGAACGTATCCGCGCCAATGGCATGCAGGGTAAGGTCGCAATCAGCCACGCTTTCACGCTGGGTGCCAATGATTATCTGCGTGTTTCGAGCCTGCTTGAGCAGCTTCGCGAGCTTGATGTGGCCATTCTCACCACCGGCGCACCTTCTGTTCCGGTGCCATCTGTGCTGCGCCTCAAAGAAGCGGGTATCCGCATGGGTGCTGGTTGTGACGGTATCCGTGACACATGGGGTCCGTGGGGACAGCCGGATATGATCGACCGTGCCAAAGTGATCGGCATGAAAAACGGCCTGCGCCGTGACGTTGATCTGGAACATGTGCTGCATATCTGCTCGCAGGGCGGTGCTGATGTGATGCAGCTGGAAGGCTATGGTCTGGATGTTGGTTGCAAGGCTGACATGACATTGCTCACCGGTCAGACACTGGCTCATGCCGTTGTTGATGTGGCACCACGCCCGCTGGTAATTAAAGGCGGTCGTGTTACTGCGCGTAACGGTACTGCTGTGGTGGAAATGCCATGACTGACAAGACACAATTCACTGCACTTGAAAGCCTGAAACTGGGTGCGCGTCCTGAAGGGCGCACACTGCTCACAGCACAATGGGTGCTGGGGCATATTGATGGCCAGCATCGTCTGTATAAAAACGGTGAAGTGGTGATCGAAGACGGCACCGTGTTGTTTGTCGGTCATGATTTTGCCGGTGAGGTTTCACGCCGTATTGATCTGGGCAATGCGCTCATCAGTCCGGGTTTGATCGACCTTGATGCGCTGTCTGATCTCGACACGACCATTCTCGGTATTGACCACCATCCGGGTTGGGCGAAAGGCCGTGTCTGGCCGAAATCCTATATCGATAGCGGCCCTTATGAAATGTACAGTCAGGATGAACTGGCATTCCAGAAACGCTTTGCATTCGCTCAACTGCTGCAAAACGGTATCACCACCGCAGCACCGATTGCCTCGCTGTTTTATCGCGAATGGGGCGAAACCGTTGCGGAATTTGATGCGGCAGCGGATGCAGCCGGTGATCTCGGCCTGCGTGTTTATCTGAGCCCTGCTTACCGTTCCGGTGGCATGATGCTGGAAAAACCGGGGAAGATTGTACCGGTCTTTAACGAAGAGCGCGGCTTTGCCGGTCTCAAGGATGCTGCGGATTACATCACCCGCCAGAATGGCCGTCATGGTGATCTGGTGCGCGGTATGCTGGCACCGGATCGTGTGGAAACCTGTACCGCTGATTTGTTGAAGCGCACGCAGGATGTGGCACGTGAACTGGATTGTAAAATCCGTTTGCATATGGCGCAGGGTCAGATGGAAGTGGAAACCGTGCGTAGCCTTCACGGCACCACTGCGCCGGTCTGGCTCAACAGTCTTGGTGTGCTCAATGACCGGATCATTGCTCCTCATGCCACCAATGCTACAGATGAAGATCTGACACTATACGCGCAAAATAATGTGTCGATCATTCATTGTCCGCTGGTTTCATCCCGTGGCGGCAGCACACTGAAGTCGTTCTCCAGTGTGAAAAAGCGCGGCATCAATATTGCTATGGGCACCGACACCACACCGCCTGATATGTTGATGAATCTGCTGATCGGGTTGATTACCTGCCGTATCAATGATGGTACACCGGAAAGCATCCGCTGTGCTGATCTGTTTGATGCAGCGACACTGGGCGGTGCCAAAGCGCTGGGACGCGACGATCTTGGCCGCCTGCAGTCAGGCGCTAAAGCTGATATCGCCGTGTTCGGCCTTGATGATACATTCATGGCACCAAGCATTGATCCGATCACCACGCTGGTCACCGGCGGTTCCGGTAAAGTTACCAAGGCTGTGTTTGTGGATGGTCGTCTGTCGATGCGCCATGGTGAAGTTGCAGGCATTGATATGCAGGCAGCACGCGCACAGGCACAGGCGCAATATGATGGCCTGATCGCTAAATATCCTGAGCGTTCCTACAATAATCCGCCGGTATCAGAGATTTTCCCGCCGAGCTATCCGCTGGCCGGAAAACACGGAGAGGAAGCATAATATGGCAGAAACCTCTTCTCAAAAACCGACCCTTGAGGTCAAAAATCTGCAGGTTGATTTTCCGGGACGCCGCGGCACACTGACTGCATTGTCAGATGTCAGCCTGTCCATCATGCCGGGAGAAATTCTCGGCGTGGTTGGTGAATCCGGCGCGGGTAAATCCATGACCGGTCTGGCTGTGCAGGGCTTGCTTGAATCTCCGGGGCATATTGCCGGTGGTGAAGTTTTGCTCAATGGCCGCCGCATTGATAATCTCAGCGATAAAGAAATGCAGAAAATCCGTGGCCGTGAAATCGGCGCGATTTTTCAGGACCCGCTGACATCGCTCAATCCGCTTTTCACGATCGGATCGCAGCTGGTTGAAACCATCACTCAGCATTTGCCGCTGAGCCGTACGCAAGCACAAGAACGCGCGATTTCACTGTTGAAAGAAGTGGGGATTCCGGCACCGGAAGACCGCATCAATCATTATCCGCATCAGTTCTCCGGCGGTATGCGCCAGCGTGTTGTGATTGCATTGGCACTCGCCGCAGAACCAAAGCTGATTATTGCTGATGAACCGACAACCGCGCTGGACGTGTCTATTCAGGCGCAGATTACTTCGCTGTTGCGTCGTCTTTGTAAAGAACATGGCACAGCAGTAATGCTGGTCACCCATGATATGGGCGTGATTGCCGAAACCGCTGACCGCGTGGCCGTGATGTATGCCGGACGTTTGGTGGAAAACGGACCGGTTGAAACCGTGCTGAAAAATCCGAGCCATATGTATACCCGCGGACTGATGAGCTCCATTCCGGCGCTGGGCAAACGTGTGGAACGGCTGAACCAGATTGACGGCTCTATGCCGCGTCTTGATGCCATTCCAACCGGCTGTGCTTTCAATCCGCGCTGTGTGAAAGCATTTGACCGTTGCCGTAGCGAGCGTCCAGATCTGATGCCGGCTGCGGATGGTACCGGTGTCAGCGCCTGCTGGCTCAATGCAGGAGCTGCCTGATGAGTGATATTGCTATGAAACAGACACCTGCTGCCCTTGAAGTCAAAGATCTGAGCATTTGCTTTGATGTTTCTGCTCCTTGGCTCAACCGTGTGATCGAGCGCAAACCGCGCCAGCTGCTGCATGCGGTCAATGATATCAGTTTTAGCGTGCCGCAAGGCGGTTGCCTGAGCCTCGTTGGTGAATCCGGTTGCGGCAAGTCCACTGTGGCGCGTCTGGTGACCGGTCTTTACCGTCCGAGCAATGGTGAAATCCGTTTTGCGCCATCAAAAAGCGGCGCGCCATTGTCAGCGCATATGATCTTTCAGGATCCTTATGCGAGTCTTAATCCGCGCTGGCGGGTACACAGCATCATTGCTGAACCGCTGCGTGAATTGAAACTGCGTAAGACTGAAACCGAGATTAATGATCGTGTGGAAGAACTGCTGAAAATCGTTGGGCTTGCACCATCGGACGGTAAGAAGTTCCCGCATGAGTTTTCCGGCGGTCAGCGCCAGCGTATTTCAATTGCCCGTGCACTTGCCGGTGAACCGGAGTTTCTGGTCTGCGATGAGCCGACCTCGGCTTTGGACGTTTCCGTGCAGGCGCAAATTCTCAATCTGATGCGCAGGCTGCAGGACGAACTTGGTTTGACCTTCCTGTTCATCAGCCATGATATGAGCGTTGTCCGTCACATGTCGGATCGCATCGCGGTGATGTATCTGGGACGGATTGTTGAGGAAGCAGATACAGAAACATTGTTTGCTGATCCGAAGCATCCTTATACGCGTCTGCTTTTGGAGACGATCCCGAACATTGCTGAACCGCATCGTGATCGTGTGGTTGGCGGCGGTGAAGTGCCAAGTCCGCTGAAACCACCTTCGGGTTGCACATTCCATCCGCGTTGTGCCTTTGCGGACAGCCGCTGCTCGGCAACAAAGCCGGAAATGAAAGCTTATGATGATGGCAGCCGCGTTGCCTGCCATCGCATCGGAGAAATCTGAGTTTTATTGTTCAACGAACCCTCCGTGCCGAAGTGTAAAAAACTTTGGCACCCATCCGGCAAAAGGCGGCAGAGTTCTCTCTGTCGTCTTTTGTTTTTTGGGCAATAAAAAAGCCTCCGGACATTGCTGGCCGGAGGCTTTTCAATAGCAGTAGTGTGCGTGGTTATTTGACACGCGGATAATCATAGGCACCGGCTTTGGAGGTGCGATATCCGGCGCTGACATAAGCTTCTGCCAGTTTGACGGCAGCGGTTACGCCGTCGATCACCGGCAGACCGCAACGCTGTTCCAACCGTTCGCACAGTTCCGACATACCGGCACAGCCGAGGACAATCGCTTCTGCATGGTCTTCGCGTTTGGCGCGTTCGATTTCCTGCACCAGTGTATCTTCCGTATGGCAGGCATTTTCTTCCAGTGCGAGCACCGGCATGTCGATGGAACGCACACGACGGCAATGGTGGGTAGCACCATATTCCTGCACCAGATCTTCAATGATCGGCACCGAGCGGGGCAGGGTGGTGACGATGGAGAAACGCTTGGAAATGGTCATGGCAACCTGCACAGCAGCCTGACAAATACCGAAAACCGGACCACCGGCAACTTCACGGGCAGCATCCAGTCCCGGATCGTCAAAACAGGCGACAACATAGGCATCAAAGCCTTTTGTCTCTCCCTCACGGATAAGCTGCAGCATTGACGGAACAGCCATTGCTTCGTCAGCATGGCCTTCAATACTGCGCGGTGTATCCGTTGGATTAATGGCTTCAATGACTGTGGTTGGCAAGGCTGCGCTGCGGGCGCTGCGTTCTGCCTGATCAGTCATGGATTGGGTGGAGTTCGGATTGATAAGAAGAATGCGCAAGGGCTTAGCCTTTATTGGTCAAACGATCCTGAAATTATTTTTGGTTAACAGCAGTTGTCTTACGGAAAAGCGCTTCACGCTCTTCCTGAAACTGCTCCAAACCCGGCGATTTCAGTACAAACTGGTTATCGGAAGCGATGTAATTATCGGCATGCAGGTGGGCGATCGGCTGATAGACCTCCGGATTGACATAGCGGCCTGCCTCATCCAGACAGTCGCGGCGCACATGCATATGTACCACCTCGCCAAGCACGATAACGCGGCGTTCATATTCAATCAGCCGTTCTACCCGACATTCCATGGAGCAGGGCGATTGCGGCAGCCAGCGGGAGCAAACCTGCGTTCCGGCTTCTGAAGCCAGTCCGGCCATAGCAACTTCATCGACATCGGGTTCAAAGCCGATCCCGCAAACCAGCATGGCATCGGAAATTGCCATATCCACCATATTCACCGTAAATTCCTGTGTGCGGCGGATATTGAGGACTGTGTCTTTTTCCCGTCCGTCTGCTCTTGTCTGAATACCAAGAATGACAATTGCCGGATCATGGGAGAAGACGTTAAAAAAGCTCATAGGGGCAGCATTGTCCTGCCCGTTTTCCGCGCGGGTTGTAACCAGAGCAATCGGTCGCGGGCCGACAAAGTTTGTCAGCAGCCGGTAACGGTCGAGCGGTTCCATTTGCGTGAAATCAAAATCCATTCATGTTCCCCCGTTATTGTTGTGGAGTCGTACCAATTTAGAAAAAATCCATATTATTGTCTACAAATATGTTGCCAATAATATTCATCATTGTTTGCAAAGAAAATTGCTCTGTTTTCTTGAAAATGACTGATATATGAGGATGTATCTGAAAAGAAACGGGAAGATCGTCTGATGATTGGTGGCTCTGATTACGCAACAGAACTAGCTTCTATCCGCCCTTGGGTAGATGTTGCACCGGCAATAACAATTGCTGAGCGACAGGCGCGGCTTGAGAAAGCCCGCAACCTGATGGCAGCAAGCGGGGCTGGTGCGCTGATTGTTGGCGCGGGCACGAGCCTGAATTATTTTACCGGTATTGGCTGGGGCATGATTGAGCGGCTGGTAGCTATGGTGCTGCCGCTCAAAGGGGAGCCTTATCTGATTTGTCCGGCTTTTGAAGCAGGATCGCTGGAAGCTGTGCGCATTATGGATGCACGTGTGCGGTTGTGGGAAGAGCATGAAAGCCCGTCCGATCTCGTTGCACAAATCCTGCAAGATGAGAATTGCTCCGTACTGGCCGTCGATCCGGCGCTGCCCTTTGGTATGGCAAGCGGTATTTGTAATGCCGCCGGGAGTGTGAAGCTGACAGATGCGACAGCGATTATTGACGGCTGCCGCAGCGTGAAATCACCAACAGAAATCGCGATCATGAAACAGGCCATGCAGATGACACTGGAAGTGCATCGCCGTGCCGCCCGTATTCTGCATGTTGGTATCAAAGCCAGCACCGTTCGCAATTTCATCCATGAAGCGCATAAGGCAATCGGCAGCAATGGCAGCACTTTTTGCGCTGTGCAATTTGGACGCTCTACGGCTTTTCCACATGGATTACCGCAGGATGATGTGCTGGCTGAAAATGATGTCGTTCTGGTCGATACCGGCTGTCTGGTACAGGGCTATAATTCTGATCTGACACGTACTTATATTTTCGGCACACCGACTGCCGAGCAGCAGCGTATCTGGGATATTGAAAAAGAGGCGCAGCTTGCAGCATTTGCAGCCGCTAAAATCGGTGCAACCTGCGGCTCCGTGGATGATGCAGCCCGTGCTGTGCTGGAGCGTCATGGCTTGGGGCCGGACTACCAATTGCCGGGTCTGCCGCATCGTACCGGCCATGGCATCGGGATGACCATTCACGAGGCACCTTATCTGGTGCGTGGCAACCAGACTGTGCTGCAGGCAGGTATGTGCGTTTCCAATGAGCCGATGATCGTGGTGCCGGAACAGTTTGGTATCCGTCTGGAAGATCATTTTTATATGACGGAACAGGGCGCGGAGTGGTTTACCGAGCCGTCATTCAGCATGACGCAGCCATTCGGTTGAAAACTGAGAAGCCGCTCAAGAACTGAGCGGCTTTTCTTTTGCTTAAAGCTTAGAGAGCTTTAATTGCATTAATGCGATCTATGCCGCCAACAATCGGTGCGAAATCGTCCCATACGGTTTTTGCACCAGCCTGCCACTGGTCATAGTTCTCCGGCTGCAGAACCTGTGCACCATGCTCTTTGGCGGTGGTGATCGCTGCGGCTTCATCATCAACGATCAGTTGATTGAAATAGGCGGTGGCCTCCTGGGATGCTTCCTGCAGCACCTGCTGCTGTTCGGCACTCAGGCCGTTCCAGAAACTTGCTGAGAAATAGACCACGCCTGACGCCCAGATATGGCTGGTTTCGGTGACAAACGGCACCACCTCATAGAGCTTGAAGCTCGCATAGGCGGATTTTGTCAGATCCATCGCATCGGCAACGCCGGTTTCCAGTGCATTATAGGTTTCGGTGATCGGAATACCCACCGGCGTGGTGCCGAGATTGCTCCAGAGTTTGGTATGCAACGGGCTTTGAATAACGCGGATACGCTTGCCTTTCAGCTGTTCCGGTTTGGTCACGGCTTCTTTGGTCAGCAAATGCCGTGCGCCATAATTGATAAAGCCGGTGGCAATAAAATTCTGAGCCTTCAGCTTTTCTTTCAGATCATTGCCGGTTTCTCCCTGCACCGTTTTCAGCACATGGTCAGCATCTTTGAACAGGAATGGCAGGTCGAGAATTTGCAGCTCAGGCACCCAGCCGGACAAAGCCGAAACCGTGGAAAGGCTGCCCTGAATGGAGCCGAGACGGATGCCTTCAGCCACTTCCTTTTCACCACCTAAAGCACTGTCTTTGACGATATTGAAACGGAATTGTCCCGGCAGTTTTGCTTCCACGAGATCACGGATTTTTAACCAGATTTTGGTTTCCGGCTTATCATCGCCGAACAGCGAGGCAATCGTGATGGCGGTTTTGGCCTGTGCCGTGCGGATTAGGGCTGGCATGGCAAGAGCGGTGGCAGTGCCGAGCGTGGCTGTGCGCAGAAAATGGCGGCGGTTAAGCGTAATCATAGCGGATAATCCTTTATGCGGGCGGGTCAGATGAGCAGAGCCCATGCGCCGAGAATGACGAGAGAAAACAGCAAAGCGATGAAGTAGGGTGTCATGGCTTTGAAAAGGGCGGTGGCGGGCAGGCGGGTTACGCCGCTGACCACAAAGACCAGCATGCCGACAGGTGGTGTCAGCCCTCCGATCATCAGATTGACTACGAGGATCACGCCGAACATCACCGGATCGATACCGGTGGCAACCGCAATCGGCAGAAAGATCGGGCCGAAGAGCAGAATGGCGGCGCCGATATCCAGAACAAGGCCGACAACCAGCAAGACGAGATTGATGATGATCAGGATGACAACCGGATTGGCACCGAAACCACTGACCAGATCTGAAATCGTGCCGGAAATATCATCGACCGCCAGCAGAAATGCGAAGGGGCTGGCCGTGCCGATCAGCAGGCCGATCGCGGAAGCCTCTTTGCCGGATTGCTTGAAAATATCATAGAGCGAAGTGATGCCGACTTTACCGATCACAGCCATGATCAGTGTATAGATGGCGGCAATGGCGGCGGCCTCTGTGGTGGTGACAACACCCATGCGGATACCGACCACAACGATAATACCAAGGCCGAAAGCTGGTATCGCGCTAATGGCTGCCTGTACGCGCTCCCGTCCGCTGGCTCGTGGTTGTGCAACCTGTTCTTTCACTGTCAGATGAATGGCTACGGCAAGGCATACCGCCATTACAGCACCGGCGAAGAAGCCGCCGACCAGCAGAGCGCCAACGGAGAGATTGGTTGCGGCTGCGAGAATGAGAAAGGCAATCGACGGCGGGATGACATTATCCAAAACGGAAGTTGCCGCTATAATCGCACCGGCCTGTGCAGGCGGATAACCGCGCTTCACCAGTTCCGGTTGAAAGGTTGCCGAGCTGAATGCTGCATTGGCGACAGAGGAGCCGGAGGCACCGGAAAACAGCACGCTTGTCAGCAGCGTGGTCTGTGCCAGTCCGGCGCGGCGATGGCCAACGAGAGAAGAGGCACAATGCACGATTTTCTGGGCAATGCCTGCGGCGGTGAGCAGGCTTCCGGCCAGCAGAAAGAACGGGATCGCTAGCAACAGGAATTTGGAAACGCCGGTGACAGTGGAGGAAACCACAGCCGGTTCCGGCAAGGTACTGCCAAAGGCAATGGCAATATAGGCACCGGCGAGAAAAGCATGCGGCAGCGGCGCGGCAACTAGCAAGCCAATCAGCGCGATCAGACCCAGCACAATACTCGGGCTTAAATCCGTATCAATATGGCTATGACTGACCGCAATATAGAGCGCGGTTGCTATAATACCGGCGATCAGGACGTCAGCGGTTTTATTCTCACTGATGCGCTGCAATCCCAGCACAAGCACAATAAAGAACCCGCCGAGGCCTAGAAAGCCGAAGCGGATCCATTCCGGCAGGCCGAGTGTCGGAGAAATGCCGCCAAGCAAACTGGCAATTCGTGCGCTGCCGAAACTTAAAATCAGCCCGCTCATCAGCGTGAAAACATCGGCAAAAACAGCTGTCACACGCTGACCAGCAGGAGACAAACGCGAAGTCACCAGATCAAGCCGCATCGCCAATGCCGAATTGATGGCCAGCGGTGCGCCGAAGGCAATCAGAGCAACATAGAGCCATGTCGCCAGCTCTTCCGAGCCGAGAAGACCGGTATTGAAACCGTAGCGCAGCACAACCGTTGTCAGCACAATCAGCAGCAGTGCAGCCAGTAATGTGGCGCAGATTGCTCCCAGCATGGCCTCAATACCTGCCAACAATGCTCTGGCAAGTGACTGAACCGGTGTGGCTGCAATTGCGGGATAGGTCTTCACTGTACTCATCATCAGGCCGTTTTGAGCTTGGAGAGGTCGCGGTCAAACAGAGTTGACCATGTATAATGCTTTGCTTGCGTTACTTCGGTCGAAACATCAAGGCGTGGCAGCACAGTTTCCCCGAAACGATAGGCTTCTTCCAAAAGCGGCATGCCGGAGAGGATGAATGTTTCCACGCCCGCTTCACGATAGGCTTCCAGTGTACGGATAACCGTATCCGGTGAGCCAACAATGGCAGTACCCGGCCCCGGACGCACAAGACCAATACCTGCCCAGAGGTTCGGCGCAATCTCCAGATCGCGCAGATTTTCAGGTTTAACGCCGCCATGCAAAGCGCTCATCCGCTGCTGGCCAACGGAATCCGTATTGGAGACGAAACGCTGATTAGCGGCAATGGATGCGGCATCCATCTGGGCATAGAGATCATTGGCAGCCTCCCATGCTTTGGCGTCAGTATCGCGCACAATCACATAAAGGCGGATGCCATATTGCATGGTGCGGCCGAATTGTTTGGCACGTTCTTTAACCTTGGCGATTTTCGCACCGATTTGCTCCGGCGTTTCACCCCATGACAGGTAAGTATCGGTATGCTTGGCGGAAACATCGAGCGCTTTATCGGAAGAACCACCAAACCAGAGCGGCGGTGGGGCAATCGTATCCCCCACTGGCAGTGCCAGTTTGGCGCCAGTCGTGGAGAAATACTTGCCCTGATAATCCACACTCTCACCGGCAAACAGCTTGTGCCAGATGGTCAGATATTCATCTGCCATGTCATAGCGTTCATCATGGGGAATGTTCATACCATAGGCACCAAGCATTTTGGCGTCTCCCGATACGATATTAACCAGCAGGCGGCCTTTGGAAAATTCCTGAAAGCTTGCAGCCATTTTGGCAAGCAGGGTCGGGGCAATCAGACCCGGATGAATGGCGACAAGGAATTTCAGCCGTTCCGTATAAGGCAACAGTGAATTGGCCAGGCCCCATACGTCATGGGCGCCGGTGGCAAAGAGTGCGCCGGTATAACCCAGCTGATCATAGGCCATGGCAAGCTGCTTGTAGTAGCCGAGATCAACCTTGCGGGAACCTTCAGGCTTCCACGGATAGGCACCGTCAGGTGCGCACATATACCAGAAAATATTCATATCAGTGTCCGTATTCTTATATTTCGATGATGGGTGCGATCAGGCAGCTTGCGGGTAAATTTGCGCAAGACGGTCAAAGTGCCCGTGACGATGCAGAACCTCTGCTTCTGTCTGCTGTTCTGTGAGAATGGTGTCGTCAGCCTGAATGACGGTGAAATCGCGTGAGGCAATCACCTTCTCCCAACCTTGCAGGCTGGCTTCCGTTGCGCCGCTTTCCACCAGCCTGCGGGCAGCCTGATGCGGATCGGCTGTAATTTCGCTGCCGATACGTGCTAGCTCCTGTGCAATTTTCAGGCGGGTTTCGGCATCAAGCCCGCTATCTTCAAGCGTCCAGAATAGGGAGCGGTTAGGAATGGTTGAGCCGCAACGCGAGAGCAGACGGATATCATCACGCTCAAGTGCATTTTCCAGACGCGGTGCCATGGCAATCCATGCATCAACACGACCGTCGAGCAGAGCTGGCAGGGCGTCATTGACCTCCGGCTCGACACGTTCAATATCGGCAAGGTTGAGACCGGCTTCTTCGAGATTGCGTGCCAGATAATAAGTCTGGAAAGAGCCGTCCACCAGCCCGATACGGCGGTGCTTCAGATCAGGTATGGTTTTGATCGGGCTGTCAGCGCGCACCAATATTGCGCCATTGGCAGGGCGCGGAGCGGAGGCGGCAATATATTTTACCTTCAAGCCGTCCAGTGCGGCAGTAATCGGTGGCGTTGAGCCGGTGCCGCCAAAATCAATCTTGCCTTCCGCAATCAGACGGCCGGTGTCGCGCCCTTCACGATAGGTGACAAACTCACCATCCAGTGCGGCAAATGCATCAGGCCAGACCTGTGCGATACGCAGATGCAGATTGCTGGGATGAACACCGATTTTCATAAACTGCCCTTTCAGATGGCGGGCAGAAACCGGAATTCTCTGCCTGTGATGCTGAGATACAATTTACGTTTTTGTAAAATGAATGCCAAAGCGGGCTGTTCTAATTTTGAGCGGATTTGTAACGGATTATTCTAGTTTTTGGCGCGGGTGCAGGTCATAATTTTTAACGCTTAAAATTATAAGCTATTGATTAATATTAGTTATCAATATATTTTTTTATATAATGTTTGCGCGTTGGTTATAAAGAGAGGTTTAATGACCAAGCCGGTTGCAGCCCGTTTATGTCGTTCCGTCACCACAGCGAGTGACCTGCTCAAGCTGATTGCCAATGCAAACCGGCTGGCGCTGGTCTGCTATCTGATGGAGCAGGAAGCACAGGTTGGTGAGCTGGAGGCCGAGCTGCGTATTCCGCAACCAAGCCTGTCGCAACAATTGAGTATTCTGCGTGAGGCGGGTGCCATTGCCTGCAGGCGCGACGGCAAGACAATGATCTATAGCGTGGCTGATCCGCGCGTTGAGCAGATTGTGCTGCGGTTGCGGGAGATTTTTGACGGGCTGGAAGATGTGACCGGACGTAATGGGGGCAACCGCCCATCATCCGGTGTGATGCCCGATTTAATGCCTGATCTGATGTTTGACTGATATGATTGATCTCTACACATGGATAACGCCTAACGGGCTGAAAACCTCCATTGCACTGGAAGAGTTTGGCTGGCCCTATCAGGCGCATGCAATTGATCTGACCAAAGGCGAGCAGTTCTCTGATAGCTTTCGAAAGATCAGTGCGGGTTCTAAAATTCCGGCGATTGTAGATCATTCAAACGGGCTGATATTGCTGGAATCTGGCGCCATTCTGACCTATCTCGCGGAGAAAACCGGCAGGTTTTTGCCAACCTCAGGCGCTGAGCGCTATGCGGTGCTGGAGTGGGTATTCTGGCAGGTTGGTAGTTTGGGGCCCACACTTGGCCATGCACATTATTTTTTGACCTATCATCCGGATGCGGCACCGGCAGCCTCCGCGCTTTTCACGCAGGAAACCAAGCGGCTTTACGAGAAGCTGGAGCTGCATCTCACAGGCAAAGACTATCTGGCAGGGGATTATTCCATTGCCGATATGTCGGTCTGGCCGTGGGTGTCACGTTTTGAACGCCATAAAATCAATCTCAATGATTATTCCGCCGTGCGGCGCTGGTATCTGAAGATTGCGCAGCGTGAAGCTGTACAGCGTGGTTACCGCGTACCGTTTTTTACGGGAGACATTCCTTTGCCTCTCCCGCTGACACATGACACATCTGAACATTCTGAGGAAAGACTATGAATGCGCCCCGCATAACCGGATTTTCCGGCAACCTCACCAGCCCGTCTAAAACCCGCGGCTTTGTTGAACATATTGCCGGACAGGCAGCTCTATCCCTTGGCGGTGTATCATCCGTCTATGACATTGCCGATCTGGGGGCATCTTTTCCGGCTGCACGCTGGCCGTCACAACTCGACAAGCAGGCTTCTGATATTGTGGATGAAATCGCAGCGGCTGATCTGCTGGTTGTCGGCACGCCAACCTATAAAGGCAGCTATACAGGGCTGTTCAAACATTTCTTCGATCTGCTTGATCCGAAATTACTGCGTGGCAAGCCGGTTATTCTGGCGGCAACCGGCGGCGGTGACCGCCATTCGCTGATTGTCGAGCATCAGCTGCGCCCGCTCTTCGGTTTCTTTGAAGCCTTTGCCCTACCGACAGCGATTTATGTTTCAGACCGCGATTTCACCGATGGCAAACTCAGCAATCCACTGATTGAGAGCCGTATTACACAGGTGGTTTCCGAAGCCGTGCGTGTCGTTTTCGGTCATAGCTACCAACAACTGGCGGCTGAGTGAGTATTACACTCAGCGCAGCATAATCAGCGCCATTCCGGCGACGACCAGCAGTGCACCGAGCCACGCACCATTGGCGGGGCGCTCACCGGTGCGCAGCCATAGCAGCGGCAGAATGATCACCGGTGTTGTGGCTGAGATGGTGGAGACAATACCAACTTTGCCACCGGAAAGTGCAAAGAGCAGCAAAGTCATGCCGAGTGCCAGCGAGAGAAAGCCGGTCAAAGCGGTGAGGAACGCAATCTTTAACGTAAAAGGTTTTTTCGGTTTGAGTGCCGGAAACGGCAATTGTGTCAGTACAGTCAGACAACAGGCGGCAATACCCACACGCAGTAGGGAGGCCAGTGCCGGATCAATGCCGCTGGCCATTACAGGGCGTGCGATGATCGAGCCGATGGCCTGACCGGTCGCTGCTGCCAGCCCCAGCCCGACACCAATCCAGAGCGGGCCTTTAATGCTCTCCCATTCATGGATTTGTGCTCGGCGCTTGCCGAACAGAATGGCCAGCAAAACACCGGAAATGGTGATGGCAATACCAAGCACACCCATAGGCGATAATGTTTCATCCAGCAGCAGCCAGCCAAGTACGGCGGCAATCGGCGCATTGAGGGCAAACAGAATACCGGAGCGGCGGGGGCCAAGACGGTTCAGAGCGGTAAACAGCAAAGAGTCGCCGACAAAAATCCCGATCAGGCCGGAGAGCAGCAGCGGCACAGCACTGTCCCAGCTGAGATCGCGCCATGTACCTGAAATCAACACATAGACCAGCAATAATCCGGTGACGAAAACCTGTCTGCCCCGGTTAAAAGCCAGTGCGCCGACATGGCCTGCGGGAATAGCGGAAATAATACCTGTGAACGCCCAGCAAGTCGCGGCTCCGAGTGCGGCGAGTTCATAAACAGGCATGTGACTGATCCATATGCAGGATGATAATTAGAGCATAATTTTAAAGTGTTAGAGCGACCTTTGTGTGCCAAGTCTGGCACACGGCGCTCTACTGAATAACAAAGGCTTTTATAGCGATATTGCTTTGTCGTCCAATCATATTACAGGGCAGGGATCATCAGTATTGCGGATCAGATCATGCGGTTATGCGATGATCTGCAGAGTGATCAAATGCATGATATTCCGTTGTCTCAAGGAGTTCAGACTTAAAGCATTGCAACATCCTGCACTCGCTCAGGCTTGTGAAGGAGCCGGAGTGAAATTTTGCGGCAGGCGATAGACGGCCTTCGCGTAATTCTGCACTAATTTTGCTTCATCAAGCGGCTTGTCGCAGGTCAGCAATACAGCCTGTTTCTCGATGCCTAAATCCCGCAACTGAAACGGTGTGCCGTGGCCATATTCGAGATGACCTTGACCGATAATGCCGATAATCAGTCCGGCTTTATTATCGTACAGAGCATTGGCGATATTACAGGCAAACGCTCTGTCCCAGACCTGTTGCGCCCGCACAAAGCGGTCAAACTCCGGTGAGGCAGCAGACTTGTCTTTCATCCATGGCGGCCCGCCATTGGTTATGGCAAAGAGATATTCCCGATAAGCCATCGTCGCATCTTTGGCAGGCGTTAAGCCGTCGCGTTCTTCAACAGGCACGGCATCCCAGCCTTCTTTGCCGACGCGGGTAACAAGCGGTCGGTGGCAGTTAAGTGCGAGCATCGGTACACCCGCCTCGCGGCAGAACCGGAAAATCGGCATGTAAAGCGCGCTGTCGAAACCCCAAACTGTGCCCCATTCGGCTTTTTCCAGAAACAGCGGTTCATCCATCTCACCGGCAATCCATGCATCCAGTACCGGCTGTAATCGACGCGGAAACATCTCAAAGCCAACTGCAATATCCTGACGATGTGCGAGCAGGCCGCTGCAGACTTGTAATTGCCAGCGGTGAATATCATAGCGGTCGTGATACTCCCCGAGCATCACAATCTGCTGCTGTGACAGTTCCCGCATCAGCTGGGGGTAATCTGTCAGTTGTTTTTGCGCCGGATCAAGCCATGTGGTTTGCGGGTGAAATACGGTGTCAGTGTTTTTGGTCATGCTGCGACACCGTCCTGTTTCAGCAGGGTAACAACGAGACCCAGCGGTTTTTGTGCCGCATTATAGGCTGCATAGCTTGTGCCTTCATGCGTTTCCTGTTGCTGCCAGCTATCAACGCTGTCGCCTTTGAGGTGGAGGTGGAAATCGCTGACCATCACATTGATAAAACCCATCGTTGACCGGATTTCAGGCATAGCACCCTGCCATTGCTGATGAAAATGTGGCAGATCCAGTTCAATACGAATATCGGCTTTGTCAGTTTCAGCCTGTTTAAAAGGCTTTAAGCCGCCATCATCCTCACGGATTTCTTTGCGATCCGCTGCTGTTTCGTCTTTGACCTTCTCTTCGAGTGCCGTGCCTGCACCAAATTCTGCCAGTGCGGCATCGAAAGGTTCAATCCCGTCAAAGCGAATTACACTGGCGACGACTTCACCATCCTTATCCAGCATATCAATGCGCGGATAACATTTATCACGCATGATGCTGGTCCGGTCGATAATGATCTGAGTAACGGCAAACGGATCAAGGCTGCTGTGATGCTCGGCACCAGTGATAGCAATACGGCCATTAGCAAAATATACACGCTCTACGGTGCCGATGCGCTCATGCGTGGCGCCAAGATTTTTGGAATTGACCATCAGCTTGCCGATGTCCGGCAGTTTTTGCAGCAGAGTGAAAAGGTCAATATTGAGTTGTTCGCGGCGGTTTTGCATGGCGTATAGGTCCTGTTCTGCCCGTCAGGCTGCCGCACTGGCAGGTACTGAGAGAATATTCAAATCGATAATGCGTGGTTTGATGCTGGTTTCCATTGCGGAATGCGCAATGATGATGATGGCGGTCTCCGGCAGACGGGTACGAAGCAATTGCAGCAACTGCGCTTCGGCCTGTTTATCCAGCGAGGAGGTTGCCTCATCAAGAAACAGCCATTGCGGTTTTTGGATCAATGCACGGGCAAGTGACAGACGTTGTAACTCGCCGCCGGACAGACCGGAGATCATCAGCGGATGGCCTTGTGCCTCTTGTTCAAGCGACATTGCGGAGCTGTTACCCAAGCCGACATCTTTAATCGCTTGCTGCAAATCAGCCTTGTCAAAATCCGTCACCGGATGCGGATAGCTCACCGCAGCATAAAGATCGTTTTGCGGAAAATAGGGTTTTTGCGGCAGAAACAGCGCATGATGCAAATTGGTGCTGATCGTGCCTGTTCCATGCGGCCAGAAACCAGCAACCGCGCGATAGAAAGTTGACTTGCCAAAACCGGACGGTGCGCGTAGCCAGACCGTCTCCCCTTTTTTGACGGTAAGCTGATCGAGATGCAGCAATGTCTGGCCATTCGGAGTGGTCAGGTGCAAATCTTTGATATGCAGCATTTCATCCGTATCAGCTGAATGTTCAATGGCAATACGACGTTGTGCTGCGTCCTGTGCGGCATTGAGGAAGACATCCAGACGTCCGGCTGTGGCGGCGAGATCAGCCAGTTTTTTATAATAGAAAACGAACCATGACAGAGTTGTTGCCACATTGCTGAAAGCACCGGCAACCTGCATCAATCCGCCAAGTGTTACACTTTTTGCCAGATAGGCCGGCAGTGCAACAAATAACGGGATGCGCAAAATGGTGAACTGATAGGGCGTGGTAAAACAACCGAGCCAGAATTCACGGATAATCAGATTACGCCAATTGGCTCGAACATTCTCAAAGCGGCGGTCAAGCAGATCGCGTTCTGCATTTTCGCCACGCAGCAGAGCAATTTCTTCCGTGGATTGACGCAGTCTTGCCAATGAGTAGCGGAAATCCGCCTCACGCTTTTGCTGAGCTTCAAAGAGCTTTTTCAAAGGTTTGCCGAGCACAAAGGTCAGCATGGTCGACAGACCGACATAGATAAAGACAGCCCAAACCATATAGCGCGGAATGGTGATGTCGAAACCCAGTAAGGTGAAACTCAGTGCAAAGGTCGAGAGGCTCCATAGCAAAACGAGATAGGAAAACAGGCCGACAACACGGCCGATCAGTTCAATACCTTCGCTCAGAAAACCGCGCACAAACAGCTTGCAGTCATCAGCAATACGCTGATCCGGATTGTCAACGTCCCGACTGCATTCACCCTGTGTCAGGTGCCAATAGGCTTTGTTGGTGAACCACAGATCAAGTGCCTTACCGGTCAGCACTTCACGCCAGCGAATTTCGAGTATTTTTTGATAATAGCTGCCGATCAGGCTGCGCAGCGAATTACTGCCGACAATCAGAGCAAACAGGCCGATCTGGGTAATGACGGTTTCAGTATCGACTTTCTCAAGTGCATTGTAGAAATCGGCAGTCCAGCTGATCATACGGATAGAGAACCAGACGCCTGCCAGATCGAGAGCGATAACCAAACTCAGCAGAAGCAGGCTGAGTTTGGCACCTTTGCCCGCGATACACAGGCGGGCAAGACGGTATATTTGCCGCAGAACATGCATAATCTGAAGTCTCCGCTACTCAGAAACGCATTGTCGCGCCGAGTTTGTAGGTGCGCCCCGGAGCGACCTGCATTTCCAGCGGGTTTTGATTGGCGACGCTGCTTGATGAAGGAGTGTTCAGATAAGTGCCGGCCAGCGTATTCGGGAAATAACGCTTGTCGAAAATATTCTGCACACCGAAATTGACATCAATCATCTCGGTTGGCTTCCATTTGCCATATACATCAAACACGGCATAACCGGCTGGTTTATAGGCATCCGGATCAGCGCGGCGGGTTACGCCCTTGGCAAATGTGCCGACCAGTTCGGTTTCCAGTTTCCATTCCGGTATCAGATAACGCAGACCGGTAACGACAGTGAGCGGAACGGCACCGTCAAAGGCAGTCTTGTCAGAACCTGCATTGAGCCGCTGATTGCCGCGCTGATAGGAGAGGGCGGCATTGGCAAAGAGATTGTCATAAACCTCATATTCACCGCCGAGTTCAAAACCCCAGATCTGCACACTGTCAACATTGTCCGATGTATAGCGTTCGGCAGTGCCCGGCACCGGCTGGAAGCCGCGAATGAAGTCTTTATAATCAGCATAGAAACCGGTGAAGCTGAAATAACCGCGATCCAGTTCACCACGTAAACCGGCTTCATAGCTGCGCACAAATTCCGGTTTCAGGTTCGGGTTCGGAATAGTCTCAACCATGCCGGTGGAGCCGATAGATTCTGAAGAGACGAAAAGCTGCTGTGATGTCGGCATTTTAAAGCCTTCACCATAGGAGGCGTAGAGCGAATAGGTATCATCAAGTTTGTATGTACCGCTAAGACGCTTGATCAGGCGGGTCTTGTCGATCTTATGAGGTTCATAACCCGGCAGCGACACATAGTCGTCATCTTTGGTCGGGTCGATCGAATAGGTCGCAAGACGCAAACCCGGTGTAATAGTCAGACGCTCATCCAGCAGTTTGATCTCATCCTGCAGGTAAAAATCTGCGCGTGTTGTATCAACACGGGGGAAGTTGAAACCTTTGTTGATGCTGGTGGTCGTGGTGCCGGTCGTCAGATTGCGGGTGATATCTGTGCCTTCATAGGTGGTCTTGGTCAGATCGCCGTCAAAACCATAGATCAGGGTGTGATCCGTTGCACCAAGGCTGAAGGAGGAGGTCAGCTGCAGATCGGCTTCAATAAATTCTTCGCCGTAATTGCGGATCTGAGTGCGCTGTTCTTTACGGCTTGAATAGGTGCGGAACTGGTTGCTCAGCGTATCGCGCTTCTGCGGTGAATAGGAGACTTTCCATTTTACTGCATCGAGCCACGGTGCATCGACCTGCCAGTCATGTTCTAATGCAATGCGATAGCGGCGCATTTCCAACTCGCGATCCCAGCTGTTGGATTTATAGCCCATCATTGCAGATGAAGAGTCATAAACCTGATCAATGGAAGTTTTGCGGTCAAACCATTCGCCTGTCAGCATAAACTGATTGTCGCTGTTCGGGTTCCATTGCAGTTTCATCAGGCCGTTATAGGCATCGGTATCTGCCGGAAATGCTTTGTTACAGGCAAGAATATTCTGGCGCGGACAACCCCAGATAGCGCCATCGGCATAGCCCTTGCGGTTTTTGATTTCCGAAGAACCGATATGGCCAAAGGAGCCGAGTACTTTGAAATCACCGGCCTGTGCTGCTCCGGTAATCTGCTTGCGGAAGCTGTTGTCATAGGAATCATAGCCGAGCTTGATCTCTCCGCCCCATGCCCTGTCGCCCTTGAGGATATCCTCAGGATCAATAGTGCGGAAGGAAACAACGCCGCCCAGTGCATCGGCACCGGAAAGTACAGAGTTTGGCCCGCGGATGATTTCAACGGCTTTCATGTTGAACGGGTCAACAAAATCACGGCTGCCGTCGGTGATCTGTTCCTGAATACGCGAACCGTCAACCAGCATCTGCACACGGTTGCCGCCGACACCACGGATGGAGAAGCTGGAAAGCTGACCAAAAGGATTGGTCATGGATGTGAGGCGGTTAACGCTGACACCCGGCTCATAGCGCACCATATCCTGAATATCGCGCACCACACGCCGTTCCAGATCAGCACCGCTAATAACATTCACAGTCATGGGCAAGTCAAGCACCGTGCCGGATGTGCGCGCAGCAGTAATTGTGATCTGCCTTAACTGAATTTGCTGTTGTTCGGTGAGGGGAGCAGTCTGCTGCGTATTTTTATCCGCTGCTGGCTGCTGGGCCGGCACCTGCGCCTGTGCAGCCTGCGCGAGCGCAAGAGCGGATGTGCTGAGCAAGATAAGCGTTAGTCCGGTTGCTATCGGAGAATGTCTGTTCATGTCTGAAGCCGCCCGCCTGAAAAGAAGTTTTAATATGACTCATTGACTCATGTTTATTCTCTTGCGATAATCTACGTGCGACAATCTGTCAAGCGGGCTTCTTGCGGACAACAGGCATAAAAAAATGTGGCCACGAAAATCGCAGCCACATTTTAATTATTTCAATTTTATCAGTAACTTACGGAGTTACGTCGAAACCGAACCATTTTTCGGACAGCTTCTTGATTGTGCCGTCAGCTTTTGCAGCTTCAATCGCTTCGCTGAACTTCTTCTGCAGCTCAGGTTCGTTCTTACGCAGACCTACAGCAACACCACGACCCAATACGCCACCTTTGAAGTAAGGACCGGTCAGAACCATGTCTTCGTTACCTGGTTTTTTAGCAGCGTCGGCGAGATAAGCGAGCGAAGCAACAACCAGATCAACGCGACCGGACTTCAGATCCAGATCATGCTGTTCAGTGGTTTTATATTCGCGGATATCAGCGGAATCTTTGAAATAGGTGTTGAGCAGTGTCAGGCCGAGCGAAGCGGTCTGTACGCCAACGGTGCGGCCTTCGATCGAAGTTGCGAATTCGCTGATCAGCTTCTTGGTAGCTTCGTCGTCGTTTGCAAGAAACGCGGTTTCACCGGTATGTGGCAGTTTCGCATACGGGCTGTCTTTCAGCGTCGCGAAAGTCTGTGGTGTCAGGCCGTAGGAAACCGAGAAATCAATGGTTTCTTCGCGCTTAGCAGTGGCAGTCAGACCAGCCATGATCGCATCGAATTTACCGGCGTTCAGCGCAGGGATCATGCTGTCGAACGGTGTTGCAACAATCGTGCATTCCACTTTCATGTGGTCGCAGAGATATTTGCTCAGCTCGATTTCATAACCGTCGAGTGTGCCGTCAGCTTTGGTGAAGTTGTACGGACGGTAAGCACCTTCAGTTGCGATGGTTACTTTGGTCCATTTCTTTTCTTCAGCCTGTGCAGTGACACTGGCCGATACGGCACCGAGCAGCATTGCAGAAGCAAGAAGCGATTTGGTGATGAGGCTGATTTTCATAGAAGCACCCTGTTTACAATTATTCTTGTTCATTTAGAGCGGCTCCATTCAGGATTGAACTTTTGAGCCGCTCTGTATCTTTGTCGTTACGCACTATCCTACGCAAAACTGCTTCGCATTTTTGCTGGAAATGCTTTTAAGCCGCATTATCGTGGCTGATGAATTTGCGGAAACGCTCTGATTTGGAATTGGTGAAGACTTCAGACGGCGCACCGTCTTCTTCAACCTGACCCTGATGCACAAAGACAACGCGGTTGGACACATCGCGGGCAAAGCCCATTTCGTGAGTTACGACGAGCATGGTACGGCCTTCTTCGGCAAGACCGCGCATCACGCGCAGAACTTCGCCAACCAGCTCCGGATCAAGCGCGGAAGTCGGTTCGTCAAACAGCATAACCTTTGGCTTCATCGCCAGCGCGCGGGCAATGGCTGCACGCTGCTGCTGACCGCCGGACATATGCGACGGATAATAGTTGCGCTTGTCGGCAATACCAACTTTTGCCAGCAATGCTTCGGCCTCTTCAATGACTTCAGCGCGGTTGCGCCCCTGTACATAGATAGGTGCTTCGATCACATTTTCCAGAATGGTTTTATGGGACCAGAGGTTAAAGCTCTGGAAGACCATGCCGAGTTCCGAACGAATGCGCGAGACCTGTTTTTTGTCGGTCGGGTAGCTTTCGCCCTTGGAATTCTGCGCCATTTTGATGGTTTCACCGGAAATGGTGACTTTACCGGAGGTCGGAATTTCCAGCAGGTTGATGCAGCGCAGCAGTGTGGATTTGCCGGAACCGGAAGAACCGAGAATGGAAATCACTTCGCCTTCGCGGGCTTCGAGTGAAATACCTTTCAGTACTTCGACCTGACCGAAGTTTTTGCGCAGGTCTTCAACTTTCAGCGCGACCGGCTTGGATGCGGATACTGTGGTGCTCACGAGGATTTTCCTTCTGTAGGAACTTGGCCGCCAGAATTTGAAGTGCTGGCAGAGACGCTGACAGGAACAGGCTGACGCAGATACGGGGTCAGACGATATTCAGCCAGCAGCAGAAGACGGGTCAGAATGAAGTTGATGGCAAGATAGATCGCACCTGCAACAATGAAGACTTCAATGGCGCGGTAGCTTTCGGCAATCAGCTTGGCTGCAATACCGGTTACTTCCATCAGTGTAATGATCGAGGCCAGCGATGTGGCTTTAACCATAGAGATCATTTCATTGCCGTAAGCAGGCAGCGCCTGACGGATAGCCAGCGGCATCACAATACGGCGGAAGGTGGTGAAGCGCGACATGCCGGAGGCTTTGGCAGCTTCAATCTGGCCATGGGGCACGGACAGCAGACCGCCACGGATGATCTCACCGGCATAGGCCGCAGTGTTCATCGTCAGGGCAATCACTGCACACCAGTAAGGCTCACGCAGGATCGGCCACAGGAAGGAATAGCGCACTGCCGGAAACTGGCTGAGGCCATAATAAATGATGAAGATCTGCACCAGCAGCGGCGTGCCGCGGAACACAAACACATAAATGCGTGCAATCCAGTCCAGCACGATATTGCCGGACAGACGCATCATCGCGATGATCAGCGCAAGACAGGCACCCAGCGCAATGGCAGTTGCTGCCAGTTTCAGGGTCAGCGGCAAACCTGCCAGCATCGCCATGAAAGATTCAGCGAAAAACTCAAAACTCATTGGGCTCTCCTCACACCGCGCGAGAAATAGCGCTCAGCAGATTGCAGAATGCCGCCGGAAATAGACGAAATCAGCAGATAGAGAGCACCGGCGATCAGGAAGAAGTTGAACGGCAGACCGGTAGAACCGGCACCGATCTGTGCCTGACGCAGCAGTTCCACAACACCGGTGACAGACACCAGAGCGGATTCTTTCAAGGAGACCTGCCACACATTGCCCAGACCCGGCAAAGCATGACGCAGTGACAGAGGCGCAATAATACGGCGGAACTTCATCCAGCGACCCATGCCGCAGGCTGTTGCTGCTTCCAGCTCGCCTTTGGCAACGGCTTTAAACGCACCACGGAAAACTTCCGTATGATGCGCGCCACATGAAATAGCGATGGCCAGCATACCGGCGAGGAAGCCCGGAAAGCCGAGGAAACCCTCAGCACCGAACAATTTGCCGATTGCGGTAATCGCGGCACTGCCACCGAAATAAAACAGATAGATGATCAGCAGATCGGGAATGCCACGGATGACCGTTGTATAGCCGTCCGCAATGGTACGGGTTACACGTCCGCCGGAGATTTTAGCCCATGCGCCGAACACACCGATGACAGCGCCGAGCAAAAAGCCGGTCACAGCAAGGGCAACACTCATCAAGGCACCGGTGAGCAGAACATGCCCCCAGCCGTCAGGCCCGAAGCTGAGGATTTCAAAAAAGCTGAGTTGCTTCATAATGTCCTTGGCCTGTTGGAGAATAAAAGAGAGAAAGTCATAGTCATATCCTGTAGCCAGCCTTTAATGCAGTTGACGGGGCAAGGCTGGCTGAGCATCGTCCGTTGCAGGACGGATGAAAATTGTTGCGCCGGAGCGCTTGGTCTGACCGGCACGGGCAGCAGGCATATCAGCCCGCGCAACCATTTGTCCGGCCATTTTCCATGAAGGCAGTCGTGTATCCTGTACACAACAGGCACCGATGATGTCGCTGAAGTCAAAATAAGCAGGGCTTTTCTCTTCCACGATATCCCAGATATCAGAATGATTTTTCATTGCCTGCTCCGTTTGCCCCTGCGCTCCACAGGGTGTCTGCTATTATAGCGCTTTCGCGCGGATTTACCCGTCAGGCTGGGAACCTCAACCGGTAATACAACTTATTATTGCGTTCTGATAAAATTCCTTGGCTCCGCATACAAGTGCTGTTTTGCATAATATGCTCACATTCAACATAGTTTGATGTTGATAGTGTGTATGCAAAGACCTGTCAGGGGCAGGACATATCCTCCGTTGCAGACAACCTCCACTTTCTGCCGCGCAGATAACTACAGTGACGAAATGGCAGAGTACAGGCACAATAATGCTCAAAAAGGCATATCATTCTGCCAATTTGAGCTAATAATATGCCGTTTTGTGCATTTAAGTGTGGTTTTGCGGTAATAAATCTATGTTCTGGATACGACTTTCGGAGTCGCACTCAGGACTTATACACAGGAGGTGTGCTCTTTCAGCGGCTGTTGACCAGCCCCAAGATCAATTGATGGACATTGCCGCCCTGTGACATTTCCAGGCGGTCAAAATCGCGGCCGCGCTGGCGTTGTTCCTGAAACAGTTCTGAGAGTACTTTGTTCAGTTCTGTTTTGAATTTTACGCATTTCGGGTCTTTGGCAACAGACATGCCGACGGTTGCCGTTTCAATCTTCTGCACCATCTCTTTGATGTAATCACCATGAATATGTTCATGTTTTTCAATGCCATCATAGAAAGTTGACCAGAGTGCTGCGGTTTGCAGCGGCAGCTTTTGTGCCGGTTTCGGCAATGTATAAGTGATGGTTAGTTTGGGCTTGGCGGACACCAATGTGCAATTGCCGTCGTCGGTTTTATACTTGCGCGACCAGAGCAGCGTGAAATTGGTATGGGCAATGGTGCGGATATTCTTGCCGATCAGCGGGCCTTTTTCGCCAATGGCAGCATAAAGTGCTGGGCCTGAGGTGCCGGAAATCGCATAAGTCTCAATTTTTTCAATGACCTCGGCCTGTGCGTGACCTGCCCAGAGCGTGCTGCCTGCGAGCAGCGTATAGAAAATGCTTTTTATTGACATCAATAATTTCCGGTTTGACCGACACTAAATAGGATTGCCGGAACCGGCTGTCTGCAACACTTAAAGCATTTTGACCGGCAGGGGAATCACCAATCCGGCAGGTTTTTCGGACCTGCCGGATGATGCTGTTGTATTGAGCTATTTGAATTATCGTACAGGGATCGCAACCGGACGCAGTGGTGCCGCATCACCCCCACGGATTTTCAGAGGCCCACCGATAAAGGCAAATTCATAGACTTTATCTTTTGAGAGTTCATCCAGAGCAATCAGCTCAATAATCGGTGCGCCCTGCTGTGCCAGCAGATAGGTATGTAGCGGTACATAATCATCCGCGACTTCTGACGGGAAGGTTTCAAAGCTCAGATTATCCGCACCGACAATCATCGCGCCGCCTTCTTCAACCAGATAACGTGCTGCATCCAGCCCCATTCCCGGAGGTGCAGCCATATAAGCTTTCGGATCATTAAAGAGTTTCATGCGGCCGGTACGGATCAGAACGATATCGCCTTCCTGAAGTGTGGTTTTCTGTTTGGCCAGCGCATCTTTGAGATCCTGCGGTGTGATGCGGTATTGATCCGGCAACATATCCACGCCTTTGGCGGCAGCCACGTCAATCATCACGCCACGGGCAATCAGCGGCGGGAATTTTTCAATGCCGGTGCGGTTCCAGCCACGATCGCCCAGATGTTCATCAGCTTTGAAACCGTTCCAGATTTTGCCGTGAATACCGAAATGGTTGAGTGCATCAATATGTGTGCCGGTATGGCTATACATGGAGAAAGCCGTGCCGGTATAGCTGCGGGTCGTGTTCATATCTTTGCCGACACCCATCGGGTCGTCAATCTCGGTGCCGCGCGGCGTATGGGTCATCCAGAATTGATAATGCGGGTCACCGGCATCCTGCCAGCTCGGCATGCCCAGATAATAATCTGTCGCCAGATCATAGACTTTACTGCCCTCGATACGGGAGAGAATGGCCGCACGTGAAGCGGGGGTAATCAGATTGAGGCGGCCGATTTCATCTTCCGGCCCCCACGGGCTGATACCGACTTCCTGTCCGCTGGCAGCAACAGCCGGTTTGGCTGCGGTGTCCGCGAGAGCAGGGGAAAAACTTGCGGAGAGGCTGGCAGTGCCGAGCATCAGCAGGCCGAGCAAGCGGCCGGAGAAATTTACAGGCATGGTGGTTCCTTTGGGAAATATAGTGTTCGGGAGGGGAGGAAGTGTTCAGGCGGCTTGCATCATGTCCTGCAAACGACTTTTCAGCAGTTCGGCAGGCGTGGTTTGCAAACGGATCGGGTCGGTTGTTTTGTCCGCAGAGCTGACAATCAGAGTGGGAATTGAGCGGATACCAAGCTGCATGGCCTGCATGCGGTCTGCTTGTACGCGTTGTGCTGCATCTTCACTGGTCATAGCGGTGGTGAAAGCGTCGCGGTCGAAACCCAGAGATGCAGCAATATCTGTGAGCACCACGGCATCACTGATATTGCGGTTTTCGGTGAGATGGGCACGCTGTACTGCGTCGAAATAATCCCAATGGGCTGTGTGTCCGCCAAGCATATGGGCAGCCTGACAGGCGAGTGCCGAAGCCAGTCCGTTCGGATATTCGAAACTTTGGGCGCGCATGCCTTCAATATTGATGCGCTGTGCATCGTCTTGTTCGGCACAGGCCTTCCAGTGACCAAGAATTTCGCTCTTGGCACGTTCCATAGAGCCGAATACCTGCACCATCTGTTCGCGGGAATCCTGCAACACAAATGTATGGTGACGTACCTGAATACCGAGTTCACCAGCAACCTGACGCAGGCGTGGTGACATAACATAGCACCAGCCGCATACGGCATCATGATAGAAATCAATAATCAGCGGGGAGGTGAGGGTGTTTGCTTGGAGTGTCATTGTGATGTCCTTTCGTTGAACATCACATTACCGGTCTCACCGCAGCGGAATAAGCACGTAGCGGTGCAGACAGTTTTTACTGCAGGTTAAGAATGCGTGCTCAGCCCACCTGCAAAGCCCGTGGCAGATGCTGACTGAGAAAGTCAACAAAGGCTTTGACCTTGGGCTGCAAATGGCGGCTGGTCGGATAGACTGCATAAATATGACGCGGTTCATTCACGAGAGCAGGCAGGATGCGCTGTAATTTGCCATCACGAATGGCGGGGTCTGCCAGGAAAGATGGTAAGGCGCCGATCCCCAATCCGGCAATCAGCAGATCACGCAGCATCAGACTATTATTGACCTGACTATGATCACCATTAGGCGACAGAGCGTTGCTGTCCGGCTCCTGCGCTTCGCTGTCGTTGGTAACGCCTTGCGTATGTGCCAGACTGTAATTCAGTATTTTATGGCGATGGAGATCGGCGGCTGTTTCCGGTGTGCCGTATTTCTCAAGATAGACCGGCGCGGCACAGAGTTTCTGCTCGAGAGAAGCAAGGCGGCGGGCAATCAGCGTGGAATCTTCCAGCGTATTGCGTAGTCTTATGGAGACATCAAAACCATAGGCAACGGCGTCAACCAGCCGGTCTTCCATCACCAAATCCAGTTGCAAATCCGGATATTGTTTCAGAAATTCGGCCAGTAGCGGGGAGAGCGTACTCAGTGCAAAAGACAAAGGCGTATTAACACGTAATTTGCCGCTCACCCGTTGGGATTGTTGTTTGATTGAGCGCTCCAGCATTTCCAGCTCGTCTAATATCCGGCAGCAATCGGCATAATAGGTACGGCCGGTTTCTGTCAGGCTCATGCTGCGTGTGGTGCGCTGAATAAGTACCGTATCGAGATGCGCTTCCAGTGCCCGTAATTGTTTGCTGAGACCCGCGGGAGAGATGCCCAAATCTTCTGCAGCTTTCGCCAGCCCGCCAAGCTCGACAATACGGCGAAAGGTGCGCATCGTGTTGAATGTATCCATGAGGGCGGAGGTTCCGGTTTTGCTTTGGACAAATGAGTTCTGGCTGGTATGCCCGTTATTAATTGGGATCATTGTTGTTTCATATAAAATAATCAATGGAACTCAAACAGAGATCGTTCCACTATTACCCTACGGAATCACCTGATCTGCTCAGGTGCCGGATGGAATTGGGGAATACCATATGAATATTTATACAAAGGCCCTTTCAGCCACTGCGCTTGCATTGGTGCTTGGCGGGCTGGCTTCGGCGCAGGCTTCAGCCAAAACACTGATCTATTGTTCGGAAGCAGCGCCGGACAATTTTGATGCGGCAACCACCACATCAGGTGCAACATATGATGCTTCGGCGCGTAACGTGTCTAATGGTCTGATCAAGATCAAGCGCGGCTCGACAGAGCTGGAGCCGGGTCTGGCGACAAGCTGGGAGATTTCAGCAGACGGTAAAGAATATACTTTCCACCTGCGTAAAGGCGTGAAGTTCCAGACGACCAGCTATTTCACACCGACCCGTGAATTCAACGCGGATGACGTGATTTTCAGCTTTGATCGTCAGGGTAATAAAGAAAACCCGTTTTACGGTAAAGGAACCTGGCCGCAATATGGTGCTTATTCTTTCCCGTCATTGATTAAAGAAATTCAGAAGATCGACGATCATACGGTTAAATTCGTGCTGAACCGTCCGGAAGCAACCATGATTGCTTCGCTGTCGCTGACCTTTGCTGTCATCCAGTCCAAGGAATATGCAGACCAGCTGGTAGCGGAAGGTAAGGTTGATCAGCTGAGCCAGTTGCCGGTTGGTACCGGCCCGTATCAATATGTAGATTATCAGGCAAACAGCGCTGTGCGTTTTCAGGCCAATCCTGACTATTGGGGTGGTAAGCAGAAAATCGACAATCTGATTTTCGCAATCACGCCGGATGCATCGGTACGTTTTCAGAAGCTGAAAGCGGGTGAATGCCATATCATCGCTTATCCGAACCCTGCGGATATTGATGAGATGAAAGCCGATCCTTCGCTTGAAGTGCAGCGCAAAGAAGGTCTGAATATTGCTTTCATGGCCTATAATACTGTCGTTGCACCATTCGACGATGTACGCGTGCGTAAAGCGCTGAACATGGCGATCAACAAACCTGCGATCATTGATGCCGTGTTTGGCTCAACCGGTATGGTTGCGGTCAACGCAATGCCTCCGGGCGTTTGGGGTTATAATAAAGACGTCAAAGACGACGCCTATGATATTGAAGCATCGCGCAAGCTTCTGGATGAAGCCGGTGTCAAGGATCTTTCTATGAAGATCTGGGCAATGCCTGTGCAGCGTCCTTACATGCCGAATGCCCGCCGTGCAGCAGAGCTGATGCAGGCTGATCTGGCGAAGGTTGGCGTGAAGGCTGAGATCGTCTCCTATGACTGGAGCGAATATCTCAAGCGCTCGCTCGAAAAAGACCATGACGGCGCGGTGATGCTTGGCTGGACCGGTGGTATGGCTGATCCGGATAACTTCCTTGCAGCGCTGTTGGGCTGTGAAGCGGTTGGCAGCAGTAACCGTGCCAACTGGTGTAATGCGGATTTCGAAAAGCTTATTCAGGCGGCTAAGCTGACAACTGATCAGGCAGAACGCACCAAGCTTTATGAACAGGCTCAGGTGGTCTTTAAAGAACAGGCGCCTTGGCTGACGATTGCCCATCAGGTGATGGAACAGCCGGTCAGCAAAAAAGTCAAAGATTTCCGTGTTGATCCTTTTGGCGGTTATCTCTTTGAAGATGTTGATATCGAAGAATAAGCGACACGATCTTACCCGTTTTTGGTGAGCACTTGTTTCAAAATCAATGGCGCCGTCACCGGCGCCATTTCTGCAAGATGAAATGAACCAGTAAGTTGAGTTGAAAGAATCCGATGGATATTGTTGAACGCTTTCTGAACTATACCCGTATTAATACCACAGCCGTATCCGATGCGGGAAAACTCCCGTCCAGCAGCGGCCAGACCGAACTTGCTAATCTTTTGGCAGGAGAGCTGCGCGATCTGGGACTGTCCGTGGAAATGAGAGATCATTCCATCGTGGTTGGTACATTGCCGTCCAATATCAAAGATGCCAGCCGTCAGGCGCCGGTGATCGCGTGGGTCGCCCATATGGATACCAGTGGTGAATATACCACGGATACCAAGGCGCATGTGGTGGAGTATCAGGGCGGGGATATCGTCCTCAATAAAGCGCTTGATATCGTGATGCGTGTTGAGGAATTTCCGGAGCTGAAAAATTATGAAGGTGACCGTATTATCGTCACTGACGGCACCAGCCTGCTGGGGGCGGATAATAAATCAGCGATTGCTGAAGTGATGCATGCCATGCAGGTGTTGCAGGATAACCCGCAGATTGAACATGGCGAGGTTAAAGTCGTTTTTGTACCGGATGAGGAAATTGGTCTGCTTGGTGCGAAAGCACTGGATGTGTCGAGCCTCAATGCGGATTTTGCCTATACGCTGGATTGTTGTGCAGTGGGCGAAATCGTCTATGAAAACTGGAATGCCGGTGAGTTTCACATCACTTTCCGTGGTCAGCCAGCCCATCCGATGTCGGCCAAGGGCAAGTTGCGCAATGCCATTCTCTATGCCCAGCAATATGTTGGTATGTTGCCTGCCGGTGAGCGGCCGGAACATACGGAAAATCGTGAAGGCTATTACTGGGTCAAGGGCATTCAGGGTAGCGTGGCATCGGCCAAAATCGTGGTTGATATCCGCGATTTTACGGTAGAGGGTTATGATAAACGCCGTAATTTCATTGATATACTCGCTGCAAGCTTTAACCAGTTGCATGGTGAGGGCACAGTGTCGGTTGAATATCGTCCGATGTATCGCAATGCTGCCGAAGGGTTGAAGGGCGATAATTTCTATCCGGTTGAGCTGGCTCTGGAAGCGATGAAAGCTATTGGTGTCGAGTCCTATGCCATCCCGATGCGTGGCGGCTATGATGGTGCAGTTCTGTCAGAAAAAGGTCTGCCTTGCCCGAACCTGTTCTGCGGTGCACACAACTTCCATTCGATCTATGAGTTTCTGCCAGTGGCTTCACTGAATAAGGCATCAGAGATGGTAATTGAGATTCTCAAACGCGCAGCAGCTAAACGCTGATTAGACCCGCAAATACGATTATGAATGGTGCAGGCGCGGATTATGTCCGCGCCTGTTCTTTTAGCGACATTTTAATTTTGCTGAGTAGCCGCATTGTGTGCGGTGCCGTCAAAATGTTTGAGTATTTTTTAAGTCCGATCGTGAATGATTTCAGCATTTGGATTTATAGGATGATCAAATATAACTTTTATTTGAAAAATTGGAAAAATTTCTTGAAATTTCTTAAAATTTAAAATTCATAAATAATTTAAACAAATATATTCTATCTTTATTTAGACGGGAGCGATGTTAATGACATCGTTGGATTGTTATTTTCATAAACAGTCTATTTTTCTATTTGATCAAATTTTAACTTTTAAATAATTGAATAAATTCATAGGATTATAGAGAGTGCTAATTTTCATCTGAAATTATGATAAAAATATCAAATTCTTAAGAATTTGTATATTTGGTCACAGAATTTTGTTTTTAACGGTTTTTTAATTTTTGAAAATGGCCTATCAGCATGGCGAATCAGAGTCTCTTCTTTTTTGCCGCGCACAAGCTTTGCGCCGAAATCTAAAGATCGTGGCTTTTCTGTAATTGAAAATTTAAGGGGCGAAATGCTGATGAGCGTTTCCATTCAGTCGCGGGTGGCTTCACCCGCGACCGTGAATCTGTTGTCTTCATTCTGGCTCTCTTCTTGTGAGGCGAGTGCCCGCTAATGAAATTCCCTACATTGAAAACCATGTCGCGATTTGCACAGGTCGCAGGCTTTGTTGCGCTGTCTCTGCCGTTTTTTGCAGATCATGCATCCGCTCAGGCGACCGGTGGCTGGACGCTGAATATTAATAATGCTGGCAATGCAGTGGTCGTTGCAGGCCAGGATTTGTCATATGTTTTCAGAATTGAAAATAATGAGCATCAGCTGACGCCTGCTACGAGCATTACTTTTACGCTTCCGAAAGATACGATTTATCAGGGTGTGGATGGGCCGGAAAACTGCAGCCCGTTGCCGGATCCTTTAACGGGACAATCGCTGGCAGAGCCGCTCGCGGTGACTTGTGAAGTACCTGAATTGTCGTTGCAGCAAGCTAAAAATGTAAGCGTTAAGCTGCGTCCGCTACGTGAAGGCGTGATTGAGCTGGGGGCAGTTATGGCCGCCCCGGGGCCTTCGCGTATCGTAAGAACGACTGTTGAAAAAGGTGCCGATCTTGCGGTGAACCTTGAGCTGGATAATGCGCAAGTTCAGGCCGGTGCTCAGACCAAATTTACAGCAGTTCTGACTAATAATGGGCCTTACCCATCAGGGGGCGCCAAAGTTACTTTGCCATTGCCGTTTGGCATATCACGGAAAATTACTGTACCTACCGGATGCGCAATCTTTGAAGATTACATCAATTGTGAAATTGATGGTCCAATTGAACCAAATACGACCATTGCGCTGGATTTCTTTTCGCAGGTGACTGCTGAAGATATATCCACGATCAAGTTTACGGCAGAGGTTGCGCCGCTTGGTGAGACAAAAGATCCGGTTCATGACAACAATCTTGCAGAAGCGAATTTGCAGGTGCTTGCAGGCACCGATGTCAGTCTGACGAAGACACGCCAGTCAGCCAGCCCTGTTCTGACCGGTCAGAAAGTCAGTTTTACGCTGACACCTGATTATGCGGGAACATCGCCAGTGCAGGCTGTGATTACAGACCAACTGCCAGATAATTATAAGTTTATTGAATTGACGAATGGCGTTGGCTGGCGATGTGATCATGCTGCACAACTAGTTAAGTGTGAGTTCAGTGCGACTGAAGGCGCTGAGTTTAGAACGCCGATTATTATTACAACAGAAGCTATAAAGCCTACAGAACTCGGAAAGCCGGTAACAAACAGTGCCGAAATTTCATCCGAAAGTGAGAGTGAGGGTTTTGACGGTAATAACGTAGCAAGTGATACGCCGGTGATTGTGGCTAAGCCTAAAGTTGATCTGGTGGCGAAAAAAACCTCTCCGGATCGTAAACTTGTTACTGTTGGTAATGAATATGATTTTCGTTTGAGCGCCTCCAATGAAGGGAATATCGGGTTCTCAGGGCCTCTTACAATTACAGATTTTTTACCTGCCGGTTTGACCGTCACTAAAATTGCGGCTGATGGCTGGGTGTGTCCTGATGTGCCGATCAAAGGGGCAACTGAAATTGTGTGTACAACCAGTAAGTACACACCAAAGAACCCACTCGAAGTGAGTGAACACACTGATAATATTGTGCTTACTACTAAAGTGGAGACCGCTGGTAAACTTGTTAATACCATGCTGGTGTCTTTTCCTGATTATAAAAATCAGGATGCTGATATCAAAAACAACACAGCATCAACCGGTGAAATAACCAGCGCTGATAAGGATAACTGGGCTGATGTCAGTCTTGAGAAAACCGTTGTCGGCGGAGAAGAAGTACTCAAGTCTGTAAAATCCGGTGAGTCGATTACATTCAGATTGAAAGTAAAGAATGCGGGGCCAGCTGCAGCTCTTGATGTAAAATTGAAGGACGCATTTCAGCAGATCGTTGATGAAAACGGTGGTTCACCGGCAAAAATTTCTTATAATATTATTAACGCAGGTGGCACAAAGCTGGGCTGTACTGCAGTTCCGGGAGCCGGCTATTCAGGTGATTTAGACTGTAATATTCCATCCTTGCCTGTATGCGAAACAATAGGTACACAAAATTGCCCTGTTGTGGAAGTAACCGTTTATCCGGGCTCAGAAGGTAAAAAAACGAATACTGCTACAGTCTTCTCAGTAACAACGCCGGATAATAATACCCATAATAATATCAGCTCTGCTGATTATAATGTAGAAGCCGTTACAGATATTACTGTAGAAAAATCCAGTGCCTCAGCACAGAACGGCGCACATGCTGGTCAGTTGATGAAATATGTGCTGACTGCAAGAGCGATTAACGGTCTTAGTGATGCTCAGGATGTAGTTGTTACCGATACGCTTCCTGACGGATTGATTTTCGTTTCTGCTGTTCCGACGGTTGGTTCCTGCGTTGCGCCAGAACAAGACAGCATTACAGATGCTAACAATAATAAAATTATTTGTGAGCTGGGAACTCTGCACAACGGCTCGGTTGAAAATGTTTCGGTAAATGTTATTCCGACGACTAAGCTTGTTGGCACGATAATCACAAATAATGTTGAGATTACAACATCAACGCCGGAGGCGAATACAACAAATAATAGTGCCAGCCTTGATGTTGGTATTTTGCCGCCTGAATTGGATCTTGTCGTTACTAAATCAGATGATCAGGATCCGGTCGAAACCGGTACTGATGCTCTTTATACGATAACGGTAGAAAATCGCGGTCCGTCTGATGCAACGAATGTGACAATCACGGATACACTGCCTGATAACGGCTTTGTAAATCCCCGCATTGATACGGGAATAGCAGAGCTTACGCCTGAAATTACACACGTTCCGGATCTGCCCGGCGGTAAAATCGTCTATACTGTACCTCGTTTGAAATCGCGGGAAAAAGTTTCCTTCACTTATAAATTGAAGGCGATTAAACGCGGCGTATATGAAAACAGTGTTTATGTCGCTTCGGATGAAACGCGTGCGGGCTATGAAAGCATTGTAAGTAATAACTACGCGATAGAAGATACCACTGTACGTGTACGCTCAGATATTTCCGTTACCAAAGTGCCGAATGTAGACACCGTCGATTTACGGCAGGAGTTTTCATGGACAATTACCGTCACTAATAAGGATGGTGAAGGGCTTGATGTCGCAGAAAATGTAACCCTGCAGGATACATTGCCAAGCGGTATGGTGCTTACACATGTGCCGGTTATTAGTCCGGCAGGGGCTGGCCGCATTTGTAGCGGTAAAGAAAATGATCGTGAAGTAAGTTGTAAACTGGGCGACCTCAATACCGGTGAAGTCGTAAAAGTTACACTTTTTACAAAAATTACAGACATTAAAGCTGAGGCTGCGTCCAATACAGCAACTGTGCATACTGACTCTTTCGAGTATGACGATAAGCTTGGTGATAACACTTCAACAGGTACAGTTAAGACTGTTTACGGAAGTAGCATCAGCGGTAAGATTTATCGTGACTTCAATAATAATAGCATTATGGATGATGGCCAGGATAGCGGCATTGAAGATGTCTGGTTGACACTGGAAGGTATCGCTACACACGATAATGCAGTTATTCGAAAGAAAGCGCAGACTACAGCTGGCGGCCTCTATAATTTCGGAGATCTGCCACCCGGTACTTATCGTGTTTCTTATGCGTCAGTAAATGAAAGTCACCTGCAGGACGGTAAGGCTTTGCCGGGACAGAGTGATGCTATTTCGCGCGCAGTCGGTCATAACCTGATTGAAAATATCGTAATTACTGGTGGTAAAGCAGCAGTTCATGGCACAAATCAAGATTTCACGCTTATCCCGGAACCACGTATTGATCTGACAAAAGCAGCTGGAACCATCACCTATCTGGATGATGGCAGCTATGAAATTCCTTACACGCTGATCATTACAAACCCGAGCCTTGAACCGCTTTTTAATATTGAGTTGAAGGACGTTTTGGGCAAGACCGGCCGGAGCTTTGGTACCTATACGACAAGCACAAAACCTGCCGAAGGTGAATATACTATCAAAGCCATTGAAGCGACTTTTGGGAATATAACTCAAAATTTTAATGGTGTTGATAATGAGGTTGTGCTTTCAAACGGCAAGCTCGGCGCCAATTCTTTAAGTGGCAATGCTTCCGGTAATTCGGGCACTGTTCTGATGACTGTTATTGTGCGTCCGGTTGTGCCGTTGGCGATACCGGTAACAGCGCATATCAATGCGGCACATGTTGTTGCTAACGGTGAATATTCGAAACAGGAAGTCAAAAAAGAGACCTCGGCGCATGTTACTCCGAAATTCAATCCAAAAATTGAACTGAAAAAAACACATGACTACACGCCGAAAGACGGTGTTGCTCAGGTTAATGATGAAGTTAAGTACAGCTTTACTGTTACCAATACCGGCAACACGCCTCTGTTTAATATCAAGCTGACAGACGAACTCGTTGGTCTGGAAGGGCTTGATGCTGCCACCGTTATCAGTCGTCTTGACCCGAAGAAATCTGACAGCACAACATTTAAAGCGCATTATTTCCTGACGCAGGCTGATCTGGACAGCGGCAAAGTGCCGAATAAAGCAACCGCCACCGGTGAATGGAGCACCAAAGGTGATGCGGATAAGGTAAGTGCGACTGCAGAAGATGTTGTTGCAAATCTGAGCAAGCCGGGCCTGACGCTGCTGAAGGAAACTGAGAATTATGTTCCTCAGCAACCAAGCGTCGTTGGTGAGGTGATCCGTTATAAGTTCACGGTCCAGAATATCGGTAATACGATCCTCAATGATGTAACAATCACGGATCAGCTTGCAGGGGTGACTGCCGATCCAGCCGGTGCCTTTTCTCTGGGCACTATGCAGCCGGGCGATATTGAAACGGTCTATGCAACTTATACCGTTGCTCTGAAGGATATTGATGCGGCGCAGGTGCATAATATTGCAACCGCAGGCGGTACTACAGGGCCGGACAAGACGCCGGTACCCAACATTGAGTCTGAATTTAAAGTTCAGCTATTCCGCAACCCGAAACTGGAGCTGACAAAAGTTCTGGCAGGAACTGCGCCTGAAAACCCGCGCGTCGGCGATATGCTGACATGGACAGTGACCGCGAAAAACACCGGTAACGTTACGCTGAGCAATCTGGTTCTTGGTGATGATTTCGCTGATGCGGTAATCACTCCGGCGTCGGTAGCCAGCCTTGCACCGGATGCCACGGTTGATTTCACGGTGACTGCACCGCTGAAACAGAGTGATATTGATGCCGGTGAAGCACGCAATATTGCCAAGATCGATTTTAACGATCCTGAAAAACCACAGCCACCGGTCGATTCCAATGAAGTGGTGACACCGCTGCCGCAGAAACCTGCGATTGCGCTGAAGAAGACCGGCGATGTTTCCGGCCTGTCATCGCCACCGAAAGTCGGTGAAAAGATTACCTATACAATGGTGATCCGTAACACCGGTAACGTGGCACTGAACAATATCATCCTGACGGATGAGCTGCCGGACTTCGAGCTGAATGCCGATGATGAAGCACGCCTGAAAACGGTTACACTTCCGGCAAAAACACCAGCCAACAGCCTCGCGGATACAGAAATTACCGTTCACGGCACCTATGCCCTGAAAGCAGCGGATATTGATGCCGGTAAGGTCACCAATATTGCTGAAACAACCGGTACATCTGTTGTTACTCCGACTGACGTGGTCAAAGACACCAGCGGCACAGAGTTTGAGAATGATGATCCGTCGGTCACAGACCTGCCCCGTGATCCGCAGATCCGTCTGATCAAGACCATTACGGATGCGGCTCTGAGCACACCGCCGCAGGTAGGTGATGTCATCACTTTCGGTTTTGAAATCCGCAATACCGGCAATGTGACGATTGAGAAAATCCGCATTGAAGATCAGGTCGCAGGTGTTGTTGTTCACAACATGTCCGGCTGGACTGGTCCGCTTGAAGCAGGGGCAGCGAATACGGATGCCTTCACCGCAACCTATGCCCTGACACAGGACGATATTGATCAAGGTTTCTTTGCCAATAGCGCTAAGGTTATCGGTAGCAGTGTCGGTGGTAAGCCGGATGATGTGACGGATGTTTCCGGTACAGATATTGATAATGACACGCCGACAGAACAGACGTTCGATAAAGTGACCGGCCTGAGCATTGTCAAATCGGAAACCCATGCGCTGAGTACGCCGCCGGTGCCAGGCGATCTGATCACCTATAGTTTTGTGGTGACCAATACCGGTAACGTCACGCTGACAGATGTGGTTGTCACAGACCTGCTGCAAGATCTGGATATGCCAGAAACGAGAATTGCGACATTGCTCCCGGGTGCTGCCAATGCAGTCACACTGACAGCGACCTATGCAATCAAGCAGTCTGACATCCAGAAGGGTGAAGTTAAAAACAAGGCCAGTGTGACCGGTATTTATACCGATCCGAACACCAAAGTGCCTGAGACTGTGCCGCCGGTTGAGTCCAACGAGATTGTTGTGCCTCTGGATCAGGTGCCTGCGATCGCGGTTGTGAAATCGGCTGTCTCTGCCCTGACAGAACCTGCGGAAGAAGGTCAGGAGATCACCTATACATTTACCGTCACCAATACCGGTAACATGGAACTGACCGATGTGAAGGTTGAAGACCCGCTGCCGGGCATCAATCCGTCATCGTTCGACGCAGGTGATCTGGCACCGAATGAATCGAAAATATTCACAGCCGTCTATGCCATTACGCTTGCAGATATCGACAATGAGCAGGTTGTTAATCAGGCAACGGCGACCGGTACCTATGACGACGGTTCAGGGCCAAAAACCACCACAGATTTGTCGGGGCCGGATATTCATACGGATGAAGAATTGATTGTGCCGGTTGTACCACCGGTGCCGGAGCTGGAAATCATTAAAAAAGGTAGATGGCTTGATGAAAACGGTAATGGTTATCCGGAGGTCGGTGAAAAAATTGAATATACATTTACCATTACAAATACCGGTAATGCAGTCCTGTTCAATGTAACACCATTTGATCAGGGACCTGTTTTTAACAATAAGCCTGCGACCGGCAAGCTGTCTGCGTTTACACCTGCTCCGGTAACACTAAAACCACAAGAATTTCAGGAGTTTAAAGCTACATATGTACTGACGCAGGAAGATATTGATGCCGCTGCTGGAAATGGGAAGGTAACGAACAGCGCTACAGCAAAGAGCAATATTCGTAATGGTAAGGAATATGAATCCAAACCATATCCTGATGAGTTTGCTTTACCCGCAACCGAGCCGAATGATGTTACCATTACCAAACAGGCAATGCTGCGTCAGATCAAACGTGGTGAGCGTGTGCCTTACATCATCCGCGTTGAAAACAGCTCGACCAGCAATGCCGGTCCGGTCAATGTCATCGACACAATGCCTGCTGGTTTCCGCTATGTGGAAGATTCCGCAACGCTGGATGGTAAGCCGTTTGTGCCTGTGGTCAATGGTCGTCAGATCCGCTTTGACAATCTGCCGCTGGGACCAAAATCCACGCTGGAAATCCGCGTCGATCTGCTGGCACTGAGCACAGCGGGACCAGGTAAACACACCAACGTGGCTTCGGTCACCGACAAGACCGGCACACCGATTGCCAAAGATGCAAAAGCGGTTGTCGAGATTGTTGCGGAACCTGTGTTCGACTGCGGTGATATTGTCGGCAAGGTCTTTGATGACAAGAACCGCAACGGTTATCAGGATGAAGGCGAGCCGGGTCTTGCTGGTGTGCGGATTGCCACCGCCAAAGGCTGGCTGGTGACAACCGATGAACATGGCCGTTTCCATGTTGCCTGTGCGGCTCTGCCGGATCAGCGTATCGGTTCCAACTTCATCATGAAGCTCGACCCGCGCACATTGCCGAGCGGCTACCGTCTGACAACGGAGAACCCGCGTGTTGTCCGCCTCACAGCCGGTAAAATGACCAAGCTCAACTTTGGTGCTGCCATCGGCCGTGTCGTTCGCCTTGATGTGAAGGGTGATGCGTTTGAAGCAAACAGCACAGAACTCAAGCGCCGCTGGGCTGACAATATCAGCAGCCTGATCGTCGTATTGCGCAAGGAGCCATCGGTTCTGCGTCTGAGCTATGTCGATGCAAACACCAAGCCGGAACTCGCCAAGCAGCGGATCAAGCACCTGCGTGATCTGATTACAGAACGCTGGCGCAAAGACGGTGAGCATTACCAGCTCGAAATTGAAACCCGCTCAGAAGTGGGGAAATGAAGCTATGACGGACATTATTCCATCCATGAAACACCGTAATATCCGTCGTCTGAGCTTGCTTGCAGGCAGCGCCATGGTCACTCTGACCATGGCAGCATTGCCCGCTTTGGCTGCAAATTCTGCTGAAAACCGCAAGACAGAGCTGCATTCCGTGCGGGGTAAAAAGCTGGATGACCAGACTGTGCGCAGTCTGGAAGTCGGTGAAAATACCGAGCGTGAATCTTTAAGCGACAGCGGCAATATTCCTTTTGCTATCAGCGTTGATGGTGAAACTGTCGGCGAAAGCACAGCACTGGCTACCGCGAAGAAAAACGATAAGCCGGTTAAGCAGGCCGATCGTCAGCGTAAAACGGATGTTGATCTGCATGCGGTTGATATCCAGATCAAATATGATGGTCTGGAAAGCACACCGATGCTGAACATCTCCACCATGCCGGTGCGTCGCAGTTACCGTGCCGGTGAGACGGTCGAGTTTCTGGCAACGACCAACTATCCGGGTTTCGTAGAGCGTTCGGAAATCCGTATTTTCCACGATAATGACAGCAAGAAAACGGAAAAACCTCTGGCTGTTGTTCCGGTTGGCACCAATGCAAAAGCCGGTTGGAAAATGCCTGGCGGTGATGATCTGCGCGATTTTACCTATGTGCTGCGTGTCTATGATGCCAAAGGCCGTTATGATGAAACTGCTCCGCTGACAATGAGTCGGACGGAAAAAGACTTCTCATCCGACAATAAGGTAACGGCTGTTGCACCGGGCATGGGTGAAGATCGTACTGCTGTGCGCAATATTCCTGTGCGCGGTGGCTCTGTCACGATTTATGGTCGTAATGTCCCGCAGCAGCATCAGGTAGAGGCTTTCGGGGAAGCCATTCCTGTTGACCGTGAACAGGCCTTTGTGGTGCAGCGCATTCTGCCGCCGGGCAATCATGATGTTGATGTATCGGTGAACGGCGTTTCTAAAGACAGCGGCCTGCATTTCAACCGTGATATCAATATTCCGGATAATGAATGGTTCTACGTCGCGCTGGCCGATCTGACCGTTGGTAAGCGTACAGGCGATAAGAATATTGAGAGCGTGCGTCCGGGCGAATATGACAGCGTCTATACGCGGGGACGCCTTGCTTTCTATCTGAAAGGCAAGATCAAAGGCGAATATCTGCTGACCGCTGCCGCTGATACGGCTGAGGATGATCTGGATCAGCTGTTCCGTAATTTCGGCAGCAAAGATCCGCGCCGTTTGCTGCGCCGCCTCGATCCGGATGATTATTATCCGGTCTATGGCGATGACTCGACTATGGTTGAAGATGCGCCGACAAATGGCAAATTCTATGTGCGTCTGGATCGCGGCGACAGCCATGTGATGTGGGGTAATTTCAAAACTCAGATCACGGGTACAGAATTCATGCGTGCAGAGCGTGCACTCTATGGTGGTCAGGCGGTTTATCGTTCCGAAGCCAGCACATCTTTCGGTGAACGTAACACGGAAGTGACCCTCTATGGTGCACAACCGGATACGCTGCCGCAGCGCGAAGAATTCCTTGCCACCGGCGGTTCCGCCTATTTCATGAAGCGTCAGGACATCATCGAAGGTTCGGAAACACTGACGATTGAAGTCCGTGATTCGATTACCGGCCGTATGATCGAGCGCCGCACGCTGCGTGCCGGTGAGGATTATCGTTTTGATTATATGCAGGGCGTGGTCATTCTCACACGGCCGTTGTCATCTTCAACGGCGACCAATGATCCGGTGCGTAACGGCGCTTTGGGTGGTAATAAAATCTATCTGCTTGCACAATATGAGTTTGAACCATCTGCCACGGATGTGGACGGCTTCAGCTATGGCGGCCGTGCGCAGCAATGGCTGAACGAAAAAGTTCGTGTCGGTGTTACCGGCATGAATGAAACGACAGGTACTGCGGATCAGCAGGCAGGCGGTACAGATATTCAGCTGCGCCATTCGGAAACCACCTTTCTGGAAGGTGAAATTGCTGTCTCGAAAGGTGAGGGTTTTGGCCTGAATCGATCCACCGATGGTGGTCTGACCATGAGCAATACCGGTCCTGCTGGTAGCCGTGACCGTACAGCAACGGCATGGCGCGTGCGTGGTCAGGTTGATCTGGAAGACCTGACCGATAATGGTGCCAAGGGTATTCTCGGCGGTTACTACGAAAATCGTGAGGCCGGTTTCTCTTCGCTTTACGATCAGGTTCTGGTCGACAAGCAGCTTTGGGGACTGCATGCCGATCTGGAACTGCGTGAGCGCACAAAGCTGAAACTGACCTATGATGATTTTAAAGATGATGATGGTCAGATCAAACGCGAAGGCAAATCCAGCATCAGCTATGAGCTGGATCAGTATTGGAAACTGTCTTTTGGCGTTGCCTATACCGAACTGATGTCACCGACTGCAATTAAATCCGGCAAGCGCGGTTATGACGGTTCACGCCTTGATGGCGGTGTGCGTGCAGATTATCGCCTGAGCGATGATTATCTGTTCTATGGTTTCGGTCAGGGAATGATGAGCCGTTCCGGCGATATCAGCCGCAATGATCGTATTGGTCTGGGTACAGAGATCAAGCTGACGGATAAAGTCGGTGTCACGGGTGAGCTTTCCTATGGTACCCATGGCGTCGGTGGTCTGGCAGGTCTGACCTATGATCCTAATGCGGATGATCATTACTATATCGGCTACCGCCTTGATCCGGATCGTGCTTTTGACCTCAACCGCACATATGATCTGAGCGGTCGTGATAAAGGCGCGATTGTTGGTGGTGTAAAGCGCCGTATCGATGATGTTGCATCCGCGTATATGGAAAACAGCTACGATATGTTCGGCCTGCGCCGTTCGCTCACCCAGACCTATGGTGTTGTCTATACGCCGGATCCGGTCTGGACGGTTAATGCCGGTTTTGAATCCGGTCGTATTCATGACAATACACTCAATTCAGCTGGTCTGGAAAATTCAGATTTTGACCGCTATGCGCCATCATTGGCCGTTGGTTATAAAGACGAAGAAGCCGGTATCGACGCACGGATGCGCGGTGAAGTCCGCATTGAAAATTCTGAAGACGGCACCCGTGATCAGAATACTTATTTGCTGGCTGGCGGCGTTTCATGGAAAACCAGTGAAGACTGGCGTGCTTTGGCGAATTTTGATGCGGTTATTTCCGACAGCAATTCTTCGCTGACCTCGATGCAGAACACGGACTATGTAGAAACATCAATCGGCTATGCATATCGCCCTGTTGAAAATGACCGTCTCAACGCATTGTTTAAATATTCTTGGCTCTATGACATGCCGGGCAATAACCAGCTTGTCAGTGGTTCAACACGCGATGTTTATGCACCGGCGCAGCGCAGCCATATTCTCTCGGCAGATTTTACCTATGATCTGGTGCCGTGGCTGTCGGTTGGCGGTAAATATGGTTTCCGCATCGGTGAGGTGAAATACCGGATTGCCGATAATGCAGGAACATTCCAGCCTTACTGGCAGCGTTCTTCCGCACATTTGGGGATTGTCCGTGCCGACCTGCATATTGTGAAGGAATGGGACGTTCTGGTTGAAGGCAGGGTAATGCATATGCCGGAGGCCGATACCACAGATTTTGGTGCTCTGACTGCGGTGTACCGCCATGTCGGCAATAATTTTAAAGTTGGTGTCGGCTATAATTTCGGCCGCTTCTCTGACGATCTGCGCGATCTGAAAATGGATGATCGCGGCGTCTTCCTCAATATGGTCGGTAAATTCTGATCTGCTGATGACTGTACTCTGAGTAGTGAAATATGAATGCCCCGTATTGACCAATACGGGGCATTTTCTTTTACAGAACGGGCTGGCTTGTTTAGTCTGCCAGTAGTGTGTGGAAGCCGGTAATACGCAGCAGATGGGCGCGCCATTCGGCAATGGCCTGATAATTATTCACATACCAACGCAAAGCCGAATAGACCTGATTGAAAGCACCGACGGTCATCATCAGCCCGCCGAAATTCAGACCACCGGAAAAATAGATCGGTGCGGCCGCTAAGATCGGCACCACAATCGCCATCCAGCCAAAGCCGGATGAAATCCATGTGAGGTTGGTTTCTGTCAGAATGAGCTTCTTGACGCTGAGGTAAAGGCTTTGAAATTTTCCGCGCAGAAAGCTGATTTTCCGCTCACTGTCATCCACTGTCGGGTAATTGTGGTTCTCACTGACAATGGTGACCAGAGCCGTGCGGAATTCGGCTTCTTGCGCCTCACGCGCTGCATTGAGCCGGACCAGTCCGCGCCCGACCCACTTGCTCAGTGCTGAAGCGAGGCCGACATAGAGAAATGCTGCCCAAACCATATAGCCCGGCAGAGAAAAATCATGGCCATTATAGTGAAACACAAAGCCTTCCGAGACATTCCATAAAATGCCGACAAAGCTGAGCAGAAGTATCGTCGATTGAATAAAGCCGATTGTCAGGCCTGTGGTGGAATCTGCGAGCTGTCTGGTATCCTGATGGATACGCTGATCCGGATTTTGCGCATAGAAATCAGTTTTATCGAGTTTGGACGCTTTGTTAGCGTGCAGCCAGCAATCAATAAGATTTTTGACAATGGCTTTGCGCATCATCACCGACAGGGTTTGCTGAAACCAGTTTTGCGCGACATTGAGGATCAGCAATCCGGCAGCGATAAAGACAAAAACCTGCAATTGGCGGATAAATTCCGGCACATTACGCTGCTCGATAGCATTGTAAAACGGCACATTCCACTGATTGAGTGTGACCTGTCCGTAAGCGGTTGCCAGCAGAATAAACAGCAAACCTGCGGAGAGTGCGGCAAGTTTCAGGAACTCATCAGAGGAGTTCAGCAATCTGCGCAGAATGCCGACCTGTTTTAAAAACGGGATTTCCGGCAGGTGGGGGGCTTGCTGAGGGTCATGAGGAGCAGGCACCGGAATGACCTCTTGCAGCTGTTGATGTGTCGCTTTGTGAGCACCTTAAATCTAATAGAATTTTCTGTACTGTTCCAGAGGAGCATTGAAAAAAGCAGTTACAAAAAATCCCCCGGACAGAAACTGTGCGGGGGATGAGAGCGCCGTGCGCCCTCTTGGGCGCACAAAGGTCGCTCTAACACTCCATATTTACAGTGTCATTCTTAGACAAGAAAACCTCAGTCTTCTTTGCCGTAAATGCCGGTATGGATCACGCCGTCTGCACCACACCATGCGCGATACATGCCAGGGCTGTTGAACGGCAACTCGATATTGCCTTTGGCATCAATGGCTATCAGACCACCGGAGCCGCCGAGCTCACCGAGTTCCTGCACCACATCGCCTGCAGCCTGTGCAAGGCTCTGGCCTGCCCAGCGCATACGCGCATCAATTTCGTGGCCGACTGCCCAGCGGATGAAATATTCGCCGTGACCGGTGGCGGAAATCGCTGCAGTTTTATTGTCAGCCCAAGTACCGGCACCAATCACAGGGCTGTCACCTACGCGACCCGGTGTTTTTGCAGTCATGCCGCCGGTGGATGTGGCAGCAGCAATATGGCCGTGTTTGTCGAGTGCAACCGCACCGACTGTGCCGTGTTTACGTGCCGGATCACCATCATCGGCAAGACCGAGACGGCGGCGTTCCATTTCCGCTTTCAGCGCATCAAGACGCTGCTGGGTGCCGAACCATTCCGGTTCCATCATTTCCAGACCGGCATTTTCGCAGAAGCGTTTTGCGCCTTCACCGGCGAGGAATACATGCTCAGTCCGTTCCATCACCGCGCGCGCTGCCAGCACCGGATGGCGCGGGCCGCAGATACCGGTGATCGCACCGCAGGCACGGGTTGCACCGTCCATCACGGCAGCATCCATCTCATGGGTGGCATCCGTGGTATAAACCGCACCGCGACCGGCATTGAACAGCGGATTATCTTCGAGTGCCATAACCGCAGCGGTGGCTGCATCCAATGCGCTGCCACCTTCGTTAAGAATTTTCAGACCGGCTTCGAGGCAGGCTTTAAGACCTGCATGATAGGCGGCTTCACGCTCCGGTGTCATATTGGATTTCAGGATTGTGCCTGCACCGCCGTGGAGTGCAATTACAGGAGTAGTTTCAGACATAATATTCCTCAGATATTGAAAGGCTGACATGAGAACACCGTCTCAGTTGAGACGGCGTAGTTGCATCAGTCAGAGCGCAGTTTCGGATCCAATGCGTCACGCAGACCATCACCAAACAGGTTGAAGCCCAGAACAGTCACGAAAATCGCAATGCCCGGAAACAAGGTCAGATGGTCGGCCACGCCCATATAGGAGCGTCCGTCTGCCAGCATGGCACCCCATTCAGGGCTTGGCGGCTGAGCGCCCAGACCGATGAAGGAGAGGGAGGCAGCGGTCAGAATGGATGTGCCGATACGCATGGAGAAGTAGACGATCACATTCGGCAAAGTGCCGGGCAGAATGTGACGCAGCATGATCACGCGGTCTTTAACGCCGATGGCACGGGATGCATCTACATAGACAGTGCGCTTTAGCTGCAAAGTTGTACCGCGGGCAAGACGGGCAAAAACCGGAATCGAGAAGATCGCAACCGCATAGATCACGTTTGTGATGCCAGGTCCGAGAATAGCGATAACAGCAATCGCCAGCAGGATACCCGGAAAGGCCAGCAGCAGATCGCACAGACGCATCACGGCAGAGTCAATCCAGCGGCCATAATAGCCGGAGATAATACCGAGCGAAACGCCAGCAAGCGCACCGAGTGTCACCGACAGGAAGCCGACGGACAGCGAAATCCGCGCGCCCCAGATGATGCGGCTGAAAATATCACGACCATAGGTATCAGTACCTGCCCAATGGGCAGCACTCGGGCCTTGCAGTACGGCATTATAATCCGGAATGGTCGGATCATAAGGCGCAACAAACGGCGCGAAGACGGCCATCAGCACCAGTGTGATGATGAAGATAAGCGCAATCACAGCCACTTTTTGCTTTTTAAAGCGGCGCCAGAATTCGGCCAATGGTTTGCGCATTTTTTCGGTGGGTTCCACCACAACAGTTGTCGCACTCATTTGTAGCGGATCTCCGGATTTGCGAAGGCATACAGCACATCAACCAGCATATTGATGAAAATGAACTGCAGCGAGAACAACAGGATCAGCGCCTGAATGACCGGATAGTCACGATAGGAAACTGAATCGACCAGCAGACGGCCGAGGCCCGGCCATGAGAACACGCTCTCAACCACAATCGAACCACCGAGCAGGAATCCGAATTGCAGGCCGACCATGGTGATGATCGGGATCAGCGCATTGCGCAGCGAGTGTTTCCAGATCACGCGGCGTTCCGGTACGCCTTTGGCGCGCGCAGTACGGACATAATCTTCACGGGCAATTTCGATGAAGGAAGAGCGGGTGAAACGTGCCATGATTGCCGCAACACCAAGCCCCAGCGTAAACGACGGCATGATGAAATGCTGCCAGGTGCCGTAGCCGCCGGTCGGGAACCAGCCGAGATGAACGGAAAACAGGTTGATAAGCAGAAGACCGAGCCAGAAAGGCGGAAAGGAAATCCCCGAAACCGCAATAATCATCCCAGCATAATCAGGCCACTTGCCACGTTTGACAGCGGAGATAACACCGATCAGCAGGCCGAGAGCCGTGGACCAGAGCATGGCGAATACGGTGAGCCATACGGTCGGCATCAGTCGGGAGCCGATTTCTTCGGCAACAGTACGGCGGGTTTTCAGCGAGATGCCAAAGTCGCCCTGTACTGCACGGCTGAAGTAAGTGACAAACTGCTCAGGCAGCGGTTTGTCGAGGCCGAGTGAGGAGCGTACGGCGGCAACGTCCTGCGGGCTGGCGTCAGGACCTGCAACAAGACGGGCAGGATCGCCGGGCAACATATGCACAAAGGCAAAAACGCAGACCATCACCATCAAAATGACGGGGACAGTGGCCAACAGCCGTTTGATCAGATAGGCAAACATGGATTTCCTTTCTGAAAAACTGTGCTGACCGCATAAAGCGGTCAGCACTCGCTTTCAGATACGATTATTCAGAGAAAGCAGCTTCTTCAAGCAGGAAGCCACGGTCAGGCAGCATGTAAACGCCTGAGAGGGTCTTGCTTTTAGCTGAAATATTCTGGTTTTCACCGAGGAAGATCCAAGGTGCGCCAGCCCATGCAACTTTCTGTGCTTCCGCATAGAATTCTGCACGTTTTGCAGGATCTGCCGTGCTGATCGCGCCCTCGATTGCAGCGTCAACTTTTGCATCTTTGTAATATGCAACGTTGAACATTGCAGGCGGGAAGCTTTGACCGTAAAGCAGCGGACGAATACCCCAGTCAGCGTCACCGGTCGAAGCCGACCAGCCGCCGTAATACATCTGCACGGTTGCATCTTCTGGCTTTTCTACAGACCAGATTTTCTGCGCTGCAACACCGGCTTCAAGCGGCATTACATTGACCTTAACATTGATCTGCGCCAGCTGCTGCTGGATGAACTGAACAGCGCGGATGGCTTCTGTATTGGAGCCAGACCAGATTTCAGTTTCAAAACCGGCTTCGAGACCAGCTTCTTTCATCAGCTCTTTGGCTTTATCGAGGTTAAAGTCGTAATTGCCGGCTGTAATGTGGAAAGCCAGATTTTTCGGAATGATAGAGTCTGACGGCTCGCACAGATCATTGTAAACGATTTTACAATAGGTCTTCTTATCGACAGCATAGTTCAATGCCTGACGAACGCGCACATCATCAAAAGGTTTTTTGGTGGTGTTGAGCGCAACGTAATATTCTACGATCGAAGGGCTTGCGGTTACTTCTACATTCGGGTTCTTTTCCGCAACAACCATCAGCTCCGGCGGGAAAGAAGGAATGAACTGGGCTTCGCCGGTCTGCAACATCGCAAAGCGGGCACCGGATTCCGGTACGGAGCGAATGGTCACGCCGTCAACTTTCGGCAGGCCTTCTTTCCAGTAGGTGTCGTTTTTCACGACTTCCAGTGTGTCCGCACCCCAATGTTTAAACTTGAACGGGCCGGTGCCGACAGGATTACGGTCAATGTCTTTGCCGAATTTTTCCAGAGCGGCAGGCGAAATCATCATCGCACCCGGATGGGCAAGAGACGGGATCATCGCACCGAAAGGCTCTTTGAGGATCAGCTTAACAGTTGTTGCGTCAACGGCCTGTACTTCCTTGACCATGGATACAAGGCTGCGACGGGACAGTTTGTTGTCAGGATTGGCAAGACGGTCAATATTGGTTTTAACCGCTGCTGCATTGAAGTCAGTACCATCGTGGAACTTTACACCTTCACGCAATTTAATCGTGAATTCGGTGGCATTGTCATTGGCTTCATAGCTTTCAGCGAGAAGCGGAACAAGTTTCATATCTTTATCAAAGCCGAACAGACCCTGATAGATCAGGCGGATCGAAGTCTGCGACAAGGTATCATTGATATTTGTCGGATCCAGACCTGTCAGGTTGTTCGGAATGGCAACGGTGAGGGACTTTGCCCAGACAGTGCCAGGCAGCATGACAGCAGCAGCGAGTGCGGTTGACAGCAGAATTGACTTCAGTTTCATATGTCTCTCCTTACACATATTACTTAAAATCGCCGATCGGGTGGCGGGCTACAAAATGGCCGGGTTCCACCTCAACCAATGGTTTGACAACAGGCATATCGTCGGGCTTGCGCACCGGACTTGGGATTTCGCCTTCAATCAGCGGTCTGTTGCGGTCGCGTCGTGCCGGATCGGCAATCGGCACCGCAGAGAGCAGACGGCGGGTATAGGCATGTTGCGGATTTTCAAAAATCTGACGACGCTGACCGATTTCCACGATCTGTCCGAGATACATCACGGCAACACGGTGCGAGACGCGCTCAACCACTGCCATGTCATGGCTGATGAAAATATAGGACAACCCGCGTTTTTCCTGCAATTCCATCATCAGATTGATGACCTGCGCCTGAATGGAAACGTCAAGCGCTGCCACAGCCTCATCCGTAATCAGAATATCCGGATCACCAGCCAGAGCGCGGGCAATACAGATACGCTGACGCTGGCCGCCGGAGAACTGATGCGGATAACGGCGTGCGTGTTCCGGCTGCATGCCCACGTCGCGCAGCAATTGCATCACACGGGCTTCAATCTCATCACCCTTGGCAAGGCCGTGGGTAATCAGCGGCTCGGCAATGGAAAAACCAACGGTCAGGCGTGGATCGAGTGAGGCAAACGGATCCTGAAACACATATTGAATTTTACGGCGAACGGCGAGTTTTTCTGCGCCGCTCAGTTTGAAGATATCTTTGCCGCGATATTGTACGGAGCCGGAAGTCGCTTCCTGCAACATCATCAAAGTGCGGCCGGTCGTGGACTTACCGCAACCGGATTCACCCACCAGTGCCAGTGTTTCGCCCTGACGCAGATCAAAATTGACTTGCTCTACAGCATGAACACGGCCGGTCAGTTTGGAGAAGAAGCCACGGCGGATATCAAAGCGGGTGACAAGATCGCGTACTTTCAGCACCGGCTCGTCAGATTTAATGGTATCCTGCGGTGGTGAGATTTCAAATTCAGCAGGCTTGCCGTCGGCATGATCGGCCTTGAGCATCGGGAAACGACGCGGCAGATCTTCACCATTGAGTGCGCCAAGACGCGGCACCGCTGCCTGCAAAGCGCGGGTATAAGGATGCTGCGGTGATGTGAAAACTGCTTCAACAGTGCCTTCTTCGACTTTTTCACCGTGGCGCATGACGAGAACGCGGTCGGCCACTTCTGCCACGACACCCATATCATGGGTGATGAACAGCACAGCCATGCCCATCTCTTCCTGCAGCAGGCGGATGAGGCGCAAAATTTGTGCCTGAATGGTCACGTCAAGCGCTGTGGTCGGCTCGTCGGCGATCAGCAGTTTCGGTTTGCAGGACAGCGCCATAGCAATCATAACGCGCTGGCGCATACCGCCGGAAAGCTGATGCGGGTGGCGGTCGAGCAGGCGGGCGGCATCAGGAATACGGACTTTTTCCAGCATACGCAGCGCTTCAGCACGGGCTTCTGCGGCGGAGCAATTCTGGTGCAGACGCACGGCTTCGGCAATCTGTTCACCAACGGTGAAGACCGGATTGAGCGAGGTCATCGGCTCCTGAAAGATCATGGCTATATCATTGCCGCGGATCTTTTCCATCGCCTTTAGCGAGTATTTGGTGAGATCGGTAGTCACACCGTCATTGCCGGTAAAATGAATGCCGCCTTCTGCGATTTTACCGCCGCCGCTTTCTACCAGACGCATAATGGCCAGCGAGGTGACGGATTTACCCGAGCCGGATTCACCGACCACAGCCAGTGTTTCACCAGCCTTAATCTCGAAAGACAGGCTCTTAACCGCACGGAATGTGCTTTCGTCACCTTTGAAATCAACGCTGACATTATCAACGCGGATAACCGGTGCTGCTTGCGGGTTACTCGGCTTCACTGACATCCGTGGTCCTCGTCTTGGACTGCGGATGAGTTTTATCATCCGCATAAAAATAGGGCATGAGAAAGCGTGTCCGTGCGACAGCATCGGATACGCTTTGATGATGAGCCGCCAGAATGGCGAGAATGGTTTCAAAAGCGGCAATTGCCGCAATGCCGGAACTATGCAGAACCGGATGTTCTGCCGGAATGAAAATCTGTTCGTGGCTGAGAGCGCATAGCGGCGAGTGAGGGCCGTCGGTGATCGCGATACAATAGGTGCCACGACCGCGTGCCATCTTCATAAAATCAACAGTGGCCTGCGAGTAGCGAGGCAGCGCCATTGCAATCAGCAGGTCTTCAGGGCCGAGACCGGCAATTTTCAGAGCCACACGTTCCATGCCGCAATCGCCGGTGAGCATGACCTGCGCACGGCTGAAAGGCAGCAGCCTGTCGGCAAAAAGCTGGAGAAGATTGCCACTGACACCAAAGCCTAAAAACGCAATCCGCTGTGCATTGAGAATGCGCATGGCAGCGCTTTCCCAGACCGGATTATCAGCCTGCTGTGCGATGTTTTTGAGCAGTTCAAGCGCATTGGCAAAGGCATCTTCCACAACACGCTTAGGCGGATTATGGCGCGCGCGGTCGACATTTTCGACCGGCTTTAGCAGAGCCTGATAGCCTTGCACAGCATGGTTGCGGAATTCGGTATAGCCGTTGAGACCAAGTGCTTTGACAAAACGGGTAATCGTTGCCGTTGAGGTTTCGGTCGCGGAAGCCAGCTCTTCAATACCCATTGTGGCAACGGGAAAAGGATTGGTCAGCACAAAATCAGCAATCCTTTGCTGATTCATTGTCAGACGTGTCCACTGTGCTTCAATCAGCGCCGGCAGGTTCAACGATTCTTTCCCCCTCAAATCTCTCCCGAAAAAAATCTTATCAAAAATGATTCCATATGAAAATCTTTTTCATATTGTGTGACAAAATATCTTTTCACTCTCAAATAATAAAATAAGCCGCTGTTCCGGTTCAGGAAACAGCGGCTTGTCATTTTGATAAGAGAGTAAAAGCAGCTATAAATTCAAGGCTTTGAACGGGCGAGAATTTGAACTGCCCGTGCAATTTCGGCTTCTGTCAGGCTGGCAAAACCAAGACGGAACGCCGCAGGAGCTTTGCTTTTATCCAGCTCAAAATGTGTGCCGGGTAAAACGGACAGGCCGCACCGGGCTGCATTTTCAGCCCATTGTTGCGCATCCAGCCCGTGATTAAGCCGGAACCAGATAGCCAGACCACCGGCGGGTAATGTAAACTGACCATCATGGCCGAGCACATTTTGCAATTGCTCTGCCAGAAAATCCCGCCTTGCATGATAAATCCGGCGGGCTTTGCGGGCGTGGCGTTTAATCGTGCCGTCAGCCAGCAGATCACTCAGAGCCAGCTCCAGCGGCAGATCTCCTTGCCGGTCAATGGCCTCGCGATGGCGGATCATACGCTGCAATATATCTGCCGGTGCAACGGCATAGCCGACACGGATGCCAGGAGTGAGGACTTTGGACAGGGAGCCGAGATAAATCACCGGCTGATCTTTGCTGGTGCGGGCAATCAGCGGCAGAACCGGACGGCCGTCATAGCGATATTCATTGTCATAATCATCTTCAATAATCACAAGGCCATAGCGTCTGGCAATGTCGAACAGCCGCAAACGGCGGGCAGCACCGAGTGTAACGGTGGTCGGATATTGGTGATGCGGGGTCAGATAAACTGCTTTGAGCCACGGATCGCGCTTTGCATGCTCTTCCAGCGCGTCAACGTCCAGCCCGCCTTCATCGACCGGAATACCGAGAATTTCTGCACCGGCGGCGCGGAAAGCTGACCATGCCAGCGGATATCCAGTGCGCTCGACCGCGATTTTGGTGCCGGGCATGGTGATGGCTTTGGCCGCCAGAAACAAAGCCATCTGGCTGCCTCTGGTGATCATAATGTCGTTTTCCGTGGCCACCAGTCCGCGTTCAACATTGAGATAGGATGAAAGCGTTTCCCGTAATGACCGGCTGCCGGACGGATCGCTGTAGGAGCTGCCATAGGTGAAATTGGCGCTGTTCAGCGCCCGCCGGAAAGCTTGGGCAAATGTAGTGGTCGGTAACAGGCGGGCATCCGGTGCGCCATCAGAAAATTTCAGCGCAATCAGCGGCTTGTTACTGTTGACGGGTATTTGTTTGTGCGCAGCATTGTTCTTCTTGTCCGGGGATGAGACATCCGGCAGGTCATGAGCCACAAAAGTGCCGCGCGATGGTTCTGCTGCGAGCCAGCCCTGCATAGTCAGTTCATGATAGGCCGCATCTACCGTATTACGGTTGAGTTTAAGCGTTTGCGCGAGCGAACGCGTTCCGGGCAAAGGGGAACCGGGTTTCAGGCGGCCACGTTCAATCTCACCGATAATGGAGCGGGCGAGTGCCAGAAAAATCGGCTCCCGATCTCTGGCAGAAACTTCCAGGGCAAGTGCGGTGCTTTTTCTCATCACAGACCTGACTTTAACAATAACTGAGTTTAGTGCAAAAAGGAGGCTTTGTAGAGTGGTCAGCCTTGCAGGCGGCGCGACCAGTCTTCGACCTTGCGCGAGGCAAGACGTTTGATTGCGTAATCCCGCCAGTTTTGCGCCAGATGTTCGAGCTCTGCCATCACGGCCAATTCAGCAAGGTTCATCGTATCAACATAGAGCAGATGCCATGCTTTGCGAATTGTCCATTCAGGTGAGGGGCGCTCGATCCGTTGTAATGTATCACCTGCTTGGACATTGCCTTCTTGCAAAACGCGGTAATACCAGCCGGTGCGACCGCTGCGTTGTACGCGCAAAGCCATGTCGCCGGTGTCAAAGCGGATATTCAGTTTCCAGCACGGCTGGCGTCCCTGACTGACCTGAATGACAGCGTCACCGGCCTGAAAAATATCGCCGATTGCCACCGTTTCTTCAGTCAGTCCGGTGGTGGAAAGATTTTCGCCAAATGCACCGGCATGGTTCAGAATAGTGCGCTCACCGATTTCCTGTTTCCAGCCGTCATAATGGTCATAGGCATAATGATGAACGGCTTTTTCCGGCCCGCCGTGATTTTTGCGGTCGCCTTGTGCGTCTTTGATAAAGCCTTCACTGCCGAGCCAGTTTTTGCCGGTGGATGGCAGCTTGTTAATCGCGCTGGGCGCGGCACGCGGCCCCAGCGGGGCGATGGAACCGGTTAGTATTGTATCAATCACTGTCATGAGCTGAATTCTCTGAAATACAATATAAACCCATCTCTGACCAATACGTTCCGGTATTGGTCAGAGATGGAGGCCGACCTTGGATTTGAACCAAGCTGTACGGATTTGCAATCCGCTGCGTAACCGCTCCGCCATTCGGCCTGATCTGAAGAGTATCATTAAGGTTGCAAAATCCGGGAGGATGTTTGTTGAAACCGTCTCCTGAATAGGTCTGAACCGGATCAAATGAATGATCCGGTTTGTATAATTTTACTAGGCCGGTATGAGGTGCAAACTCAGCGATAAGTGCGTTCTTCCAGCGATGTATCGCGAAGCATTTCGCTCATCATGCGGATAAACGCGGCCTCTGCCGGATTGAGACTGCGGCGCGGATTATAGACAAAATGAATATCAATCGCGGGCAGATCATCCTGCGGTGGCAGAGCCCAGAGCAGACCGGCATCAACCTCACGGCTGGCAATATGTACCGGCAGAGCACCAATACCCAGCCCCTGAATAATCATCCGGCTGACTTCCGGCAGGTTGGCAGAAACACCGCGTGGTTCGGAGTGTAGATGCACCCGTTCACGCAATTGCCGCACCAGAAACAGCGGGCCGTTTTCGATTTCCGTCTGGAAGGAAACTGACTGTTTGCCGGAGAGGTCTTCCGGTTTGATATTTGTACGGCCGAACAGCTCATGACTGATACCGCAGAACAGACCGAAAAACTCGCGATAGAGGATACTCGCCTCCAATGAGGGATCATCCTCACGCATCAGGCACACACCGAAAGTGGCCTGATTTTGCCGGATACGGCTCAGAACATCGGCACTTTCGGTCACGGCAATCGAATAGGTTGCTTCGGGATAAGTCCGGCTGAACTGCTGCAGGATCGTATCAAAATGCGGGCAGGTGACATGGCTGGTCATAGCAATGGAAATATGGCCGGTGACCAGATTTTCTGCGGCAGCCATCAGGCTCGGAATGCGCGAAATCGAGCCGAAGAGCAGGTGGCTTTCGCGATAGAGCGTTTCGCCTGCTGTGGTCAAAGCAAAATGGCCGGGTCGGCGGTCAAGCAACCGTTTTTCAACCGTGTCTTCAAGGCGTTTGAGCGCACTGCTGACGGTGGGCTGGCTCAGGTTCAGAAATTCTGCCGCACGGGTGATACCGCCCTGTTCCACAACGATGGTGAAAGTGCGCAACAGGTTCCAGTCCAGCCGCCATAAAAAGCGTTCTTCATAGGTGCGCATCATTAATCCTATCAATGATGATGATTATGTTTATCTGTTTGCGCTATGGTTGTCGCAGTGTCAAGATTTGTCAAGAAAGCCGTTTTGAAGCTTTTGAGCGAGGGGCAAAGGTGCGTTTGCGCGCCTTTGTAGCAATAACTGGATGGTCTGAATGACACTACCCGACAAAATCGGTCTGATGGAGGACGCGATCTCTGAAATCAGGGATGGCGCTGTGGTGATGCTGGGTGGTTTCGGCGTGCCCGGAACACCGTTTTGCCTGATTAAAGAGCTGGTGCGACAGGGTGCACGCGGTCTGACAATCATCAAAAATGATGCCAATGAAGCCGGTATGGGGGTCGATTGGCTACTGGAAAACGGGCAGGTGGAAAAGCTTATTGCCAGCCATATCGGGCTGAACCCCACCGCCGTGCGGCTGATGAATGAAGGCCGTATCACAGTTGAATTTGTACCGCAGGGCATTCTCGCCGAACGTATCCGCGTGGCCGGTGCCGGTCTGATGGGGTTTGTGACGGATATTGGTATCGGTACGCCTTTGGCGGAAGGCAAACCGCAGGTGACAATCGGCAGTGAGACAGGTGTGCTGGAAACGGCTTTGAAAGCGGATTTCGCACTGCTCCATGCCGAAAAATCTGACCCTTTCGGCAATCTGCTCTTTGCTGCAACAGCGCGCAATTTCAATCCGCTGATGGCTATGGCGGCCGATAAAACCATTGTTGAGGCAGAACAGGTTGTGCCGTTCGGGCAGATTACACCGGACGCTGTGCACCTGTCCGGTGCTTTTGTGGATCATGTGGCGGAATTGGGCGAATTGCCGGAGGTCTATGATGTCATCAGACGCTAAAGAACGGATGCTGCGCCGTGCAGCCAAAGATATCTTGTCAGGTATGACTGTCAATTTAGGTATCGGCTTGCCGACAGAAGTATTGCAATATGTTGCACCGGATATGCCTGTGTGTCTGCATTCGGAAAACGGGATAGCCGGTGTGGGGCCAAGCCGCTCCTATGACGAGGCCGACCGTAATCTGATTGATGCCGGTGGTGCTTATGTTTCCAGAGTGGCGGGAACGGCATTTTTTGACAGTGCGGTGAGCTTTTCCATCGTCCGTTCAGGGCGGTTGGATCTGACCATGCTCGGCGCTTTTGAAGTAGCTGCGAATGGTGATCTTGCCAATTGGATCATTCCGGGAAAATTCTCTCCCGGCATGGGCGGCGCTATTGAACTGGCGCAAAAAGCTCGTCAGGTTGCCGTGGTGATGATGCATACTGACCGCAAAGGTAATCCGAAAATCCTGCCGCAATGCACTTTGCCGCTGACAGCTAAAGGACGGGTAAACCGGATTTACACGGATATGGCATTGTTTGATGTGCGTGACGGCACATTACATCTGGTTGAAATTGCAGATGGTGTCAGTCTCGATGAACTCAAAGCTGCAACGGCGGCGGATTTCACCATTCCTGATCACGATCTACCGGTATTTTGAGGCACACCATGAGCGTGAATGAAACATCCGTCCTCCATGCTGTCGATGCGGTTTTTGACCGTGAGATCGCTTTCCTTGCTGAACTGGTGGGGCACCCGTCTGTGCGGGGGGAAGAGCAGTCGGCACAGGATTTTATGGCACGGGAGCTAACCGTCGGCGGTTATGAGGTGGATCGCTGGGAAATTGATGTCAACGATATCGCCGGTATGCCGGGCTTTTCACCGGTGATCGGTAACTATGATAATGCGGTCAATGTTGTCGGCACATTGCGTAGCCGCACCCGACGTGGCCGCAGTCTTATTCTCAACGGCCATATTGATGTGGTACCCGTCGGGCCGCTGGATATGTGGAAGCGCCCGCCTTTTGAGGCCTATGTTGATGATGGCTGGATGTATGGCCGCGGTGCCGGTGATATGAAGGCCGGTCTGGCCTCGAACCTGTTTGCCATTGAGGCATTGAAACATCTCGGCCTGAAACCTGCTGCCGATGTGTTTTTCCAGTCGGTGGTGGAAGAAGAGTGCACAGGCAATGGCGCACTCGCTTGTTTGCAGCGTGGCTACCGCGCTGATGCAGCATTGATCCCTGAGCCATTTGCCGAGAAGATTGTCTCATCGCAGGTCGGCGTTTTGTGGTTTCAGATCCGTCTGAAAGGTCTGCCGACCCATGTGGCCTATGCGGGCAGTGGTGCTAATGCGATTGAAGCCGCAATTCCGCTTTTCGCAGCTTTGCATGATCTTGAAAAACAGATGAATGCACCGCAATGCCGTCATTATGATTTTGCCTGCCACGACCATGCGCTGAACCTCAATATCGGTAAGATTGAAGGTGGTGACTGGGCAAGCTCGGTTCCGGCATGGTGTGTGTTTGATGTGCGCATGGGGCTGTTTCCGGGACAAAGCATTGATGAACTGAAACAGCGCATTGAACAGGCTATTGCGGAAGCCGCAAAAAGCCATGCCTTTCTGGCGCAGAACCCGCCGGAGATTGTTTATAACGGCTTTGCGGCGGAAGGTTATTCGCTGGATGAGGACAAGCGGCCTGTGGCGCGTGAGGCGCTGGATGCCCTTGGACGTGCGCACAAATTTGTCTCCGGACAGGAACTGGAAAAAGAGGCGATTACCGCCACGACGGATGCGCGCTTCTTCGGTCTTTATGCGGATACGCCTGCATTGGTCTACGGGCCGAAGGCCGAGGCCATCCACGGATTTAATGAGCGGGTTGATCTGGAATCCGTTCGCAGAATAACGCAGTCCACGGCACTGTTTATTGCCGATTGGTGTGGTGTTGAGGAGCTTTGATTGACTATGCGTGATGCTGTAATTGTTTCCACTGCCCGTACACCGATCGGTAAGGCCTATCGCGGTGGTTTCAACGCCACACAGGGGCCGGTGATGGCTGCCTATGCGGTCAAGGCCGCGATTGAACGTGCCGGTCTTGAAGGTGGCGAAATACAGGATTTCACCCTTGGCTGCGCATTGACCCAAGGCACAAGTGCGGTCAATGCGGGGCGGCATGTGATTTTTGCAGCGGGTTTGCCGGATTATGTGCCTGCGGCGACGATTGATCGCCAATGTGCTTCCGGCCTGTCTGCCATTGCTGTTGCGGCAGGGCAAATCCGGCAGGGCGATTATGATGTGACGATGGCGGCGGGTATGGACAGTATCTCGCTGGTGCAAAATGATAAATGGAACGGCTCGCATTATCGCATCGCGGCGATCCGTGACGGTTATTACATGCCGATGATCGCCACGGCTGATCTGGTGGCACGGCGCTATAATATTTCGCGCGACGCTCAGGATGCTTATGCGTTGAGCAGCCAGCAGCGCACAGCCGCAGCGCAAAAATCAGGGCTGTTTGCCGATGAGATTGTGCCGGTTCAGGCTGAGAAATTGCAGAAAGATGCGGTGAGCGGAGAAGAGAGTAAAGTCAGCGTTACTCTGCAACAGGATGAATGCAACCGGCCTGAAACCAGCCTTGACCGCTTGGCAACACTGGCGCCGGTGCTGAGTGAGGATTCCACAATCACCGCCGGTAACTCGTCGCAATTATCTGACGGGGCATCGGCCTGTGTGTTGATGTCGGCACAAGCTGCTGCCGCGCGGGGGCTGACGCCGCTAGGAATTTTTCGCGGTATGCAGACAATTGGCTGTGCACCGGAAGAAATGGGTATCGGCCCTGCACTGGCTATACCGCAACTGCTGAAACATCATGGTCTGACCATGGATGATATTGATCTGTGGGAGATTAATGAAGCTTTTGCCTCCCAGCTTGTCTATTGCCGTGATCGTCTGAGGATTGATCCGGAAAAGCTCAATGTGAATGGCGGGGCGATTTCCATAGGCCATCCTTATGGTATGAGCGGTGCCCGTATGGTAGGCCATGCGCTGCTTGAAGGCAGAAGACGTGGTGCCCGTTATGCGGTGGTCAGCATGTGTGTCGGCTGGGGCATGGGTGCAGCAGCACTGCTGGAAATCACCGGTTAAAGTGCTGTAAAAACGGGAGAAAATATGGCTGAGACAGAAAAGAGTGAGTTATCATTCCGCCTTGCTGTGCGTGAAGATTGCGCTGCAATTCTGGCTGCTCTGAAGTTGCTGGCACAGTCCATCGGTGTCAGCGAGCGTTGTGAAAGCACATTGCAGGATCTGGAAATACATGGCTTCGGTGATAAGCCGCAATTTACGGTTATGCTGGCAGAGACAGGCGGAAAAATGGCCGGTATGTGCCTGTATTTTCCGATGTTCTCGACGTGGCTCGGCAAGCCTGGCCTGTATATTCAGGATATTTATGTCCACGAAGCCTGCCGTAATGCGAAGATCGGCGAAAAATTATTGCGCCATGTCAGCCGCATCGGACGCGAAGAGGGCTATGCCTATCTGCGGTTGACAGTGGATGAGGGCAACGAGGGCGGTGCACGTTTCTACAGCAATCACGGTTTTATCCGGTCTGATGACGAATATATTTATAAGCTGATTGGTCCGGCTTTTGATGCTTTCTGCGATGCTTGATTAGGTGTCATCTTTGAAGGACATGACGTCGAGAAGAAACTGGCAGGCGCTCTGGATTTCGTCTGTCAGAAAAGCCTGTGCGGCATCAATATCGCCGCCTTGCAGCGCATGAATGATTTCACTGTGCCGATGGGGGGCACGGCTGGTGCTGGCACTGAGCAAAGCCCAGCGGGCTTCCCAGAAAAACGGACTGCGGCGCAACCAGAGGCTTTCGATAAAGCTCAAAAGCAGTTGCGAACGTGATGCACGGTAAAGTGCCAGCATAAAATCCGTATCTGCCTGACGTACGCCTGCCGGATCACCGGCAAGGCGGGCAGCCTCATGCGAGGCAACAAGCGCATTAAGCTTTGCATAATCAGATGCCGTCAGATGCGGGGCTGCCAGCCGAAGCGCCAGAGGCTCCAGCTGTAACCGCATTTGCGTGAGTTCCTGAAATTCCTGACGGGTGAGGCGCGGCACCAGTGCGGTGCCTGAAGCCGTGGCATCAAGCGCACGCTCATTGATGAGGCGGCGCAGTGCTGCCCGCACCGGCATCGGGCTCAGCGATAAAGTTGCACAGACCCCGCGAATGGATAATTTATCCGCAGGCGAAAAAGAACCGTCAATAATTGCCTGTTTGATGCGCTGATAGGCTTCTTCTTCCAGCAGGCCGGAGGCAGGTTGAGGCGTCTTGTTCTTATCAGGCATGATTATCATCCGTTTCAGGCTACGGGATCTCTCCCGAAGCAATCTGGGTATGTTTAGTGCATCAGAGTCGCTCTGGATGCAACAAACTCTTCAACAGCATTGGTAAAGCGTACCAGATCCTCATCTGTCACCGGCAGGCTCAGCGCTGTCATGCCGCGACGGGCAATATAGATGCCGGCATCAAGCATATCAAAGAAGAACAATTCTTTCAGTGCTTCTTCCCGCGCATCTGACGGATAGGGGGCGGTTATATCGCCTGTACGGAAATGCGGTGTGGCCAGTGATCCCAGCCCTGCAAACTGCAATGGTACAGCTGCATTCCGGCAAATCTGATTGAGCGTATGGCGCAGGTTTTCGCCTTTTTCATACAGAGTGTCAGCCGCCTGTGCTGTGAAAATATCGCGCATTGCGGTGATGCCTGCGGCCATGGTCATGACATTATTGTTGAATGTTCCTGCATGAGAGACCTTGGAGGCAAACAGATCCATGATTTCCCGTGTCCCGCCAAAAGCACCGAAGCTCATGCCGCCGCCGATATATTTGCCGAGGGTAGTCAGGTCAGGCCGGATATCCAGCCGCTGCTGCATGCCGCCGCCGCTCATGCGTGAGGTCATGACCTCGTCGAAAATCAGTAAAGCACCGGTTTCCCGTGCCGCTTGGGCAATGGCCGTGAGGAACTCTTTTTGCGCCGGAATACAGCCGCCGCTGCCCAGCATCGGTTCCACAATAACAGCGGCCAGTTTGTTACCCGCTGCACGGATCGCGGCAACCGTTCCTTCCGTATCATTGTAATTGCACAGGCGAACGGGAAAAGGTGCGGTAATCGGGCTGCTGCCGCTGACCGGAAAATAGAGCAGGCTTCCGTGATAACCGCCACGAAAAGCTATAATATCGGTACGGCCTGTGGCAACACGGGCAATACTCAGCGCAATCAGATTGGCTTCGGTACCGCTATTGGTGAAACGGATTTTATCAACAGATGGAAAGCGGGCGCATAAAATCTGTGCTAGTTCCTGTTCTGCCTCACCGACTGCCGCCAGACTGATGCCCCGTGCCATAGCCTGATGCAGCGCCTGATGAATGCGCTGTTCTGTATGGCCGAAAAGACCGGCCGTATATTCACCGCACAGGTCGAGATAATCGTGGCCGTCAACATCGCGCAAATAGGCACCTTCACCGCTGGTCATAGCGGTGGGGAAAGGCGCATAGGACAGCACTGTGCGGGTATTTCCGCCGGGCAAAACCTCCAGAGCCTGTTGGTGCAGTTGCTGACTGCGCGGCCGTTTTTGCGTATATTTTTCCCGTGCCTCGTCAAGCGCAGTTGCCAGAGAACTATTATGGCCGGTGGTGGTGATTGTCATTTTATGATCCCATTAATGTAATTTTTGTGATCACATTTTATGTATTTTGAGATATTGTCAAGAGCAGTACATTTGAGAAATCGTCTGTGCGCTGCACATTTGCGACGGTAATTCCTGCCATTGACGTTATTTATTTCCATAAAACGCGGCATTATGTTTTGCTATAAATGTTCCTGAGGCCGGACAAAGTCTGTCTCACGATCCGGTTGAGGAGCCGGATTAACGGAACATGATAATAAAAAGATACGGTTCTGTGTCTGATACCGGAGCCGGAACGGGGCAATTATATTCGCCTGACAGCCAATGATTTCTTTGAAATCCGCGATGAGTATCATGCGGAAATAATGTCTGTGAGCCTAAGCTACGCAGCAGCAATCTTGCTGTGCCTTTTTCAAAGGAAAATCATGTCTGCAGGTACCGGCAACGACCGGATAAGAGAGGTGGAACATGAAATTGAAACTGATCACTTTGCTGGCGGCGGGAACCGCTTTGTTCGCCGGTCAGGCTCTGGCTGAAAAAATCAATATTGCGGTCGAGGGGGCTTATCCGCCGTTCAGCTATGTTGATAATGCGGGTAAGCCGGTAGGCTTTGATGTCGATATTGCCGAGGCGTTGTGTACGCAAGCGAAACTCGATTGCAATATTGTGACACAGGAGTGGGACGGGCTTATTCCGGGGCTGAATGCGAAGAAATATTCGGCCATTGTTGCATCGATGACAATTACTGATGAGCGTCGTCAGGTCGTGGATTTTACCGACAGCTATTACCGTTCACCGGTGCGTTTTATGGCCGCTAAAGGTGCTGAATTCGACTTCGCCAAAGGTGGTCTGCGCGGCAAAACTATCGGCGTGCAGAGCGGTACAGTTTATGACAAATGGCTGGCGGAAACCTATCCCGATGCCGAGGTTCGCAGCTATCCCTCCACAGAAGAGCACAATGCCGATCTGATGTCCGGCCGTGTTGATCTGGTTGTTACCGATGCTCTGGCATTACTCGGTGGTTTTCTGCAAACTCCTGAGGGAAAAAATTATGATCTGACAGGGCCTGATCTGACCGATCGCAGGCTGATCGGTGATGGTGTGGGGATCGCAGTGCGGAAGGGTGATGATGCTCTGCGCGAGACGCTCAATAAAGCGATTACGGCTATTCGTGCTGATGGCACCTATGACAAGATCAACAAGAAATATTTCCCGATCGACATTTTCGGGCGTTAGAGCATTTCCAGCAAAAGTGTGAAGCGGTTTTGCGTTGGATAATGCGAAAAAAATTAGAACATTAGTTGAAGAGGCAGGGCGGTACATGGAGCCTGAATTGGTGTTCATGCACCGCCTTTGTCGTTTTTGACCTGTGATAACGGTCAAATTGTATCGCCATAGAATGCTTTTTCACATTGAGGAAATTTATATTTAATATTCTAACTATCTATTTGAATAATGATGCCATCTGCGCGACCATAATATCAAGAAGAAGAATTCTCAAGAATTCAGGGAAAATGGGAGCGGGGTTTCATGTTTCATACTATCTCACGCGCAGCATTGTGTACTGCATTTGTTGCGGGACTTTTCTGTGGTGCTGCATCGCCGGTTCTGGCAGATGATCTGGCCACGATTAAAGAAAACGGTACTTTCAGCGCCGCCATGTCCGGTCAGTATCCGCCTTTCAGCATGGTGGATGAAAAGAACGAAGTGATCGGCTTCGATGTGGATATCACTAACGAGATCGCCCGTCGTCTCGGCGTGAACGGTAATGCAGTTACAACAACATGGGACGGCATTATTCCGGGTCTTCTGACCAAGAAATATGATGCGATCATCGGTTCTATGGCGATCACGGAAGACCGCCTGAAGGCAGTTGATTTTGTCGGTCCTTATTATCACGACGGTCGCGGCATTTTTGTTCTCGATAAATCCGAGGCCAAAGGGCTGGATGATCTGAAGGACAAAGTGATCGGGGTCACTCTTGGCGAAACCCATGAAAAATGGGCGCGCGAGCAGGGCGGCTGGACAATCCGTACTTATAAAGGCTTGCCGGAACTGATCATGGAGCTGAAGGCCGGTCGTGTTGATGCAGTGGTCGTCGACTATATCGCACTCCTGACGGTGATCAAACAGACATCCGACCCGATTCGTATGCTGGATATCGCCAATATTGAAGGCGCAAAGATCGGCATCGGTATTGCCATTCGCAAGAACAACCCGGAGCTGAAAGCAGCGATGCAGAAGGCACTGGATGACATGATGACTGACGGTACTTATGAGACGATTTCCACCAAGTGGATCGGTCGGGATATTCGTTGATATCGGCCATTACAGCGGTTCCAGTTAAGACTGAATCGTTGGACCGACGTAACTATTTGTTTTTACGCATTATCCGGCGCAAAACCGCTTCACACTTTTGCTGGAAATGCTCTAAAATCTGCCACTAAAACCTGCTTGCCTGACCTGAAATATGGTCAGGCCGTATGCCGGAGGTGACGATGGATATCGCACTGATCCAAAAAACTTTCCCGTATTTTGCACAAGCCGCATGGGTGACAATTCTTGTCTCATTGCTGGCTCTGGTGTTGGGGCTTGCACTGGCCAGCCTGCTGACGATGATGCGGCTTTCACGGAGTGCCATGCTGCGCTTTCCTGCTATTGCCTATATCAGCCTCTTTCGCGGTACGCCCTGCCTTGTGCAGTTGTTTCTGCTCTATTTCGGTGGCGCACAGATCGGGATTAATCTCTCGCCTTTTACCGCTGGCTGGATCGGGTTGGGATTGAATATTGCCGCCTATATGTCGGAATCCATGCGTGGTGCCATTGTCGCGGTTGACCGCAGTCAGACCGAGGCTGCACGCAGTATCGGCTTTGGCCGTGCCAGAACAATGGTGCTGATTATTCTGCCGCAGGCCGCGCGTCTGATGATACGCCCGTTAGGGGTGAATATCGTAGCCCTGATCAAAGGCTCGGCGCTGGTCTCGGCTATCTCGGTAATCGACCTGACCTATACGGCACAGCGCTATATCAGTGCGACCTACAAGCCGTTTGAAATCTTCACGGTGGCTGCATTCTTCTACATGGTCATCATTATCACTGTCACCATTGTACTGCGTTGGCTCGACCGGCGTTTTGTCATCGCTTAAAGGGGGAGAGAGATGGAAGGTTTGGATTTCTCAGTCCTCATCCCCTATATGCCGTTGCTGTTGCAAGGCGCATGGTGGACGGTTGTTATCACGGTTCTGGCTGGCCTGCTGAGTTTTGGCGGCGGTGTGGTTTTTGCAGTGCTGCTGCTCTATGCGCCTTGGTTCGTCAAAGTGCCGGTTGCCGGTTTCATGTGGCTGTTTATGGGCACGCCACTGTTGCTGCAGCTGTTTCTGATCTATTTCGGACTGGTACAGATCGGCATTGATATTCCGGCACTCTGGGCAGGGATCATTGGTCTGGGGCTGCATTATGCGGTTTATAATGCCGATATTCTGCGTGCCGGTATTGCCAGTATCGATAAAGGCCAGTCTGAAGGTTCGCGCAGCATCGGTTTCGGGCGTTTTCAGACCCTGCGCTATATTGTGGTGCCGCAGGCTGTGCGCGTAACCCTGCCACCGATTGCCAGCAATATGATTGCACTGCTGAAGGAATCTTCACTGGTCTCGATCATTGGTATTGCTGAACTGGTCAATGCAGCGCAGCTTGGCATTTCCTCCACCTTCCGCCCGTTCGAATTCTATATTGCCGTGGCGGTTCTCTATTATCTGCTAAATCTTGTGCTTGAAGGTGCTATCGCGCTTGTCGAGCGGCGTGTGGAGACGACACGATGATAAAATCGGGGATACAACAATCCGGACAAGCGTCGATGGTGCGTGTGGTCAATGCGCATAAATCCTACGGTGCGCTGGAAGTTCTCAAAGGCATTGATCTCTCTGTTGATAAAGGCAAAATCTTTGCGCTGATCGGGCCATCCGGCTCCGGTAAAAGCACATTGCTGCGCTCGATCAATCAGCTGGAAACGCTCAATCAGGGTGAGGTCTGGCTGGAGAATGAGCGGGTGAACCGCGATATTCAGGGGCTGGCCTATGAGCGGCATATCAATCATATCCGTCAGCAGATGGGCATGGTGTTTCAGCATTTTAACCTGTTTCCGCATTTGAGCGTGCTGGGCAATATCACGCTGGGACCGATCAAGCTCAAAGGTATGAGCAAAGCGGAAGCCCGCGATCTGGCAATGGATTTGCTGGCAAAAGTCGGACTTGCAGACAAAGCCGATGTTTTTCCGTCTCGTCTTTCCGGTGGTCAGAAACAGCGTGTTGCGATTGCCCGTGCGCTGGCGATGAAGCCGAAAGTGATGCTCTTTGACGAAGCCACATCCGCGCTCGATCCGGAACTGGTGGATGAAGTGAATGCGGTGATGAAGCAGCTTGCAGCAGAACATATGACCATGCTGATTGTGACTCATGAAATGCGCTTTGCCGATGAGGTTGCGGATTTTGTGCTGTTCATGGATGGCGGGCGTGTTGTCGAGCAGGGGCCGCCGTCGCAGCTTTTCCGTAATCCGGAGCAGGAACGTACCCGCCAGTTTTTACGCAAACATCTCGCCGCCTGAAACAGTCGGCCTATTCGGTAATTATTTGAAAGATCAGATCATGATGCCAGACAAAAGCGAAGCCGTTAAGCCTTCCCACCTGTTCTACCAGTCACGCACAAGACGTCCTTTGGCGACCCACGCGGAGGGAATTTATATCTGGGATGAATCCGGTCGTCGTGTGATCGACGGTTCCAGCGGTGCGATGGTAGTTAATATCGGTCACTCCAATCCGAATGTGCTGGCCGCAATGAAAGCACAGATGGATAAGGCGACTTTTATCTATCGTCTGCATTTTGAGAATGAACCGGCGGAAGAACTGGCACGTCAGCTGGTACGCCGTATGCCGGAAGGTATGGACAAAGTGTTCTTCGTTTCCGGCGGTTCGGAAGCGGTTGAGTCTGCAATCAAGCTCGCACGGCAATGGGCAGTGGCAACCAAACAGGCTAGTCGTTGGAAAGTGATCTCACGTTTTCCTTCCTATCATGGCGCGACTTTCGGAGCGCTTTCGGTAACCGGTTATGATGCACTGACAGCACCTTTCACACCGATGGTGCCGGATATGCCGAAGATTGGCGCACCGACAGCCTATCTCGATCGCGATAACCTGACCTATGAAGACCGTGGTCTGAAATATGCTGATCAGCTGGAGGAGAAAATTCTGGCGGAAGGTGCGGATTCTGTCCTGGCCTTTATCATGGAGCCGATCGGCGGCGCTTCAACCGGTGCGCTGGTTGCCCCTGACAGCTATTACGGGCGTATTCGTGAGATTTGCGACAAATACGGTATTCTGCTCATTCATGACGAAGTGATGAGCGGTGCAGGGCGCACGGGCAAATATCTCGGCGGCGATCACTGGAATTGCCGTCCGGATATTATTGCGATGTCCAAAGGGCTGGGCGCAGGTTATGTGCCGCTCGGTGCAATGATCGCATCAGACCGTATTGTGCAGCCGGTGCTGAGTGCCGGTGGTTTTGCCCATGGTTATACCTATGCCGGTAACCCGCTGGCTTGTGCGGCAGGTTTGGCGGTGCTGGAAGAGATTGACCGGCTTGATCTTCTGACCAATGCCACTGTTATGGGTGAGCGGCTGAAGCAGGGGCTGCTTGATCTGGCGGAAATCTTTCCGTTTATCGGTGATGTGCGCGGTAAAGGTTTGTTGCTGGCTGCGGAATTTGTTGCCGATAAGAACACAATGGAACCATTGCCTGCCGGTCTCAACGCTTACCAGCATATTGTCGAAATTGCCTATAAGCGCGGACTGATCATTTATTCCCGTCGTTCACGTGGCGGTGTTGAGGGGGATCATTTCCTGATCTGTCCGCCGATGATTATCACGGCTGAAGAAGTTGATCTGATCCTGTCGATTATCAAAGACAGTCTGGAAGAACTGGCGCAGATGCTGGATTTGCCTGTTAATCGTTAAACTAAAGCATTTGCGAGCCAAAAGTGCGAAGCGCTTTCGCAGGGAAATCAGTTCGCCGGACTGATTTCTTTTCCTGCTGCGATGCGTCGGATAGTGCGTAAAAACAAACAGTTACAGCGGGTCCAACGTTTCAGCCTTAACTGGAACCGCTGTAAAAGCAGATAAATAAAAACGGGGCAGTTTTTCTGCCCCGTTTTCGTTTGATCTCAGAGGCCGCCAAGGCTCAGATATTTCATATTCAGATAATCATCGAGACCATGGACAGAACCTTCACGCCCCATGCCGCTTTCTTTGATGCCGCCGAATGGTGCGACTTCTGTGGTGATGATGCCTTCATTAATACCGACCATGCCATATTCCAGCGCTGAAGAAACACGGAATGAGCGTGCCAGATCGCGGGTGTAAATATAGGCAGCAAGGCCGAATTCCGTGGCGTTAGCGGCAGCGATGGCTTCTTGCTCTTCTTTGAAGCGGAAGAGTACGGAGAGCGGGCCGAAGGTTTCTTCCCGTGCAACCAGCATATCCGCAGTGGCATCTGCAAGAACGGTTGGCTCGTAGAAGGTGAAGCCCAGCGCATGGCGCTGACCGCCGGTCAATGTGCGCGCGCCTTTGGCGAGGGCATCACTGACATGGTGTTCAACCTTCTCAACAGCCGCTTCATTAATCAGTGGCCCTTGTTCAGAACCGGCATCAAAACCATTGCCGACTTTCAGTGTTTTCACCCGTGCGGCATATTTCTCGGCGAAAGCCTCATAAATACCGTCCTGAATGTAGAAGCGGTTGGTGCAGACGCAGGTCTGGCCGGAATTGCGATATTTGGCAGCCAGTGCACCTTCCACCGCGCGGTCAAGATCAGCATCATCAAAGACAATGAAAGGTGCATTGCCGCCGAGTTCCATCGACAGGCGTTTCATCGTGTCGGAGGACTGGTTATAGAGCAGCTTGCCGACGCGGGTGGAACCGGTAAAGGTGATCTTTTTGACCACCGGACTGGCGGTCAGCTCGCCGCCGATTTCTGCGGCATTACCAGTGAGGATATTGACCACGCCGGCCGGAATACCGGCTTTTTCTGCGAGCAGCCCCCATACAAGACCGCAATAAGGGGTAAACTCGGCAGGCTTGATAACGATTGTACAACCGGCAGCCAGTGCAGCGCCGAGTTTGCGGGCAATCATTGACAACGGGAAATTCCACGGGGTGATGGCACCAACCACGCCAATCGGCTCACGGGTGACGAGAAGACGGCGGTCTTTCCACGGGGAAGGGATGATTTCACCGTTCACACGGCGTGCTTCTTCCGCAAACCATTGAATGTAGGCGGCACTGATCGCGACTTCGCCCTTGGCCTCAGCCTGTGGCTTTCCTTGTTCAAGGGTGAGTATCTGCGCCAGCGGTTCGGCATTTTCACGGATGATACGGGCAAGCTCCAGTAGCAAGGTTGAACGCTCGGCAGCAGTTTTGCCGGACCAGTCAGGAAATGCAGAAGATGCGGCAGCAATGGCACGGGCAGTCTCCGCTTTACCGGCAAACGGAATGGTGCCGATGGTTTTTCCGGTGGCCGGATCGGTCACATCCAGTGTTTTGCCGCTGTCAGCCTGCACCCATTCACCGCCGATCAGGTTGGCTTCACGCAGCCAGCCGGATTTCCTGATAATTTCCAACATTTTTGTCTTCCCATCTTTCATTTTTGTTCGTTCAGTATATTGAACGATGTTCGATATACTGTATGATATTGGCGATAATGATCAACGTCAAGAAAAAGGCTGCCCCCTCATGACCAAAGAAGCTATGTCCGCAAATAAGCCTGCAGCACCTGCTGTACAACGGGCCGCGCAGCTTCTGGATATTATTGCTGTGAGTGATGAACCCTTGACTGTCAGCGGCCTTGCCCGTGAATTGGGGTTGGCCAAAAGCTCGGTGCATGGTCTCTGCAACACGCTGGCCGATCTTGGTATTCTCGACCGTCGTAATAGTGGCTTTGTCATGGGCGGCCATGTGATGTTGTGGGCGAATGCTTTCGTCAACAAGTCAGATATGGTGGCTGAGTTTTTCCGGCTCTGGCAGGGGCAGTATGATCTGAAAAACGAGACGGCAACGCTGACAATTCTCGATGGACAGGATGTGGTTTACATCGCTTCCCAGCATGGCTCGGTGCCGCTTGGCATCACTTTCCGCATCGGTATGCGTCTGCCCGCTGCTTTTACGGCAACTGGTAAAGCCATTCTCAGCACTATGCCGCAAGAAGCGGTGGAGCAGATTTATGCCAACGGCCTGCCGGAGGCACTGACTGAACATACAGTTCAGACCATGCCGGATTTATTGCGTGAGCTGGAAGACATCCGCGAGCGCGGCTATTCACTGGATAACCAGCAGGTGCGTGAGGGCATGTTTTGTTTTGGTGCGCCGGTTTATGATTTCAGCGGCAATCGTGCCGTTGGCGGCATTGCCTTCAGCATCAATGCTTTACAGATGGATAAAGTGAGAGAGCAGGAACTGGGCACAGCAGTCATCCGCTATGCGCGGGCATTGTCGCATAATCTTGGTTCGAACAATCTGAGCTGATTGCTACGCATCGGGGGAATACCAAAACCCTATGAGTCATACTCATAGGGTTTTGGTTAAGCCCGAGTGGCGATTGAACTTTTTCAAGGCGTGATGCATCAGCATCTTAACGCCTTGGTAGAATGTGTAGCAATCATGAAGCTTAGCGATAAATATCCATATTCGCTGCCGGTGCGCTCAGAAGTTCACGTGCATAGCTGTGGCCAGCGTGATTGGCCGCAGCAATAATGCCTGGTGCTAGGCAGTCACCGATACGCTGCACCGTTTCAATGCCGTGATCTGCCCATTGCTCTTTGATGGCGATCAGCTGATGCCAGAGTGTATCTGTCGCAATACGGGATGTGACAGGCACCAGAGTTGAACATTCGATCACGCGTGTGCTGCCGGAATAGACGCACTCAATGGTCAGCGTATCGGCTGTACGCCCTGCCAGCTGATGCAGAGGAATGATGTCCACACCGAGATCAATCAGACGTTTCTGAATACGTCTCTGTTCCAGCGTATGCTCCGTCCATGGTGCAACAATCGGGGTCGGGGTGACAAACACTACCTTATGACCGGCATTGGCGACCAGTTCTGCGAGCACGCTGCCCATATAGTAACGGTCATCATCAAAGACCACGATAGGCCCTTGTGCGGTGATCGCTGCTGCGCCGGAGGAGAGCAGGGCTTCCACGCCAACAGTTGCGCCTTGGGTGAGGAATTCCAGCGGCTTGCGGTGAACACGACCGACACCGTCATCACGCCATTTCGAGCCGGTGGCGAGGGCAATATGCGGAATGCCGTAAGAAAGAATATCTTCGGCTGACAGCGGGCTGTCCAGATACATCTGGGCATTCGGCATTTGCTGCAACTGCCCCACACGCCAGTCGCGGACACGACCATAGGTAGCCAGTCCCGGCAGACGACATTCGCGGGCAATGCGACCACCCCATTCCTGTCCTGCTTCGGCAAGCATCACGTCTGCGCCACGCTTGGCAAGCCCGCGTGATGCTTCCAGACCGGCAGGGCCGCCGCCGACAACCAGCACAGAAGGTGCGTTATCAAAGGCAGGCATTTTCTCTGGATGCCAGCCCTTACGCCATTCTTCACCGGTGGTCGGGTTCTGAGTGCAGCGTAGCGGCGCAACGATATTGTCGCTCGCGGTACAGATATTGCAGCCGATGCATTCACGAATATCGTCAATACGGCCTTCTTTGATTTTTTGCGGCAGAAAAGGATCGGCAATTGACGGGCGTGCTGCACCGATCAGGTCGAAGATACCTTTCTTCACCACACGCACCATGGCATCCGGCGAGGTATAGCGCCCCACGCCGACAACTGGTTTGGTGGTTAGCGGTTTAACGAAGGATACGAAATCTTCCTGAAAGCCTTCTTGCGAGAAACGTGCCGTCTGGCTGTCATTCGACCAGTTGGAGAGATTGACGTCCCACAGATCCGGTTCATCGGCGAGTGCTGCAACTACGTCACGCCCTTCGCCGTCATGCTGCAAACCGTCTTTGCCGAGAAATTCCTCTACGGCAAAGCGAATGGCAATCGCACAGGTATCCCCCACGGCATCACGCGTATCGGCCAGCACTTCACGGAACAGCCGCAGGCGGTTTTCAAAACTGCCGCCATATTCATCGGTGCGGGTATTATAGCGTTGCAGCATGAAGTGCTGCAGCAGGGTCATATCATGACCGGCATAGACATAGATAATATTGAACCCCGCGCGTTTGGCGCGCAGTGCTGCATCACGGTGCCATTTGCGAAATTCGGCAATATCCGCTTTGTCCATGCCGCGTGCCTGCACCGGATCTTCCACGTCAACCATCGCATCCGACGGTGCATAAGGGGCAATACGGCTCAGGCGGTTGGCAGTGTGAATACCATTATGCGCCAGCTGAATTGCAGCTAAGCTGCCATGTGACTGGATTTTCTCGGTCAGAACCTGCAAGCGCGGAATGTCTTTATCATCCCAGATACGCCCCTGATTGGATGGCGAAATATCGGAGGATGGATGAATTTCCGTTTCCTGTGTCGAGACCACACCCCAGCCGCCTTCTGCTTTCATGGCGCGCATGTGGATGTCAGCATCGGGGTAACGATGCCCCATGCCGCTGCAATGCGGCACCTGATAAAAGCGGTTCGGGGTAGTGACAGGGCCGATTTTGACCGGCTCAAAGAGAATATCGTAACGGGGATCACGCATTATATTTATCCATGGTTCAGGCATAGTCCGGCTGTGCGCAGCTTTGGGGAGCTTCGCCGGTATGGAGTGCAATTCATGAGTTAGCGGGGCAGTCAGGTGAAAATGATCTGGTTGGCGGGTCACACACCTTTCACAGGAATGCGCCTTTCAAGGAAACGCAGTCCGGCAACCAGTATGAAAGTCAGAAGCAGATAAACGCTTGCCAGCAGGAGCAACGGCTCATAGGTCAGCAACGTCTCCTGCCGCACTTTGGTAATCACGCCGTAGACATCAATCACCGTGATGGTCGCAACCAGTGGCGTGGCTTTGAGATGCAGTACAGTTTCACCGGTCAGGGTCGGCAACGCGCGGTAGAAAGCGCGCGGGAACCAGATACGGCGGAACATTTTCAAGCGCCCCATGCCGAAGGCACGGGCGGCCTGCAGCTCACCCGATGGTACACCGGCAAAGGCGCCGCGCATCACTTCGCCTTCATAGGCCGCGAAAGAGACAGTCAGTGCGAAGACGCCATAAGGCCATGCTTCACGCAGATATGGCCAGAGAAAGGATGAGCGGATGCCCGGTATCATCGGAAACAGCGAACCCAGACCATAATAGAGCAGCCATAATTGCAGCAGCAGCGGCGTACCGCGAAAGATTGTGCAGAAGGTTGCGGCAGGGGCTTTCAACCACCACGGGCCGGTCACTTGTACAATGCCAAGCGGAAGAGCCAGCATGAAACCGATAATGACACTGCTGAACAGCATAGCCAGCGTGACACCGACACCGGATGCGAGACGCGGCAGATAGCGCGGCACCCAGTCCCATTCGCCAAAGACCAAAGCTGCAATGATCATGGCAGCAAAAATCAATAGCAGGATGATGCGGTGCGGTTTGAACCAGCTATCCGCTGCGGTGCCGGACAAGGACGGGGCTGTTAAACTGTTTTCCATGTCACACAGCCTCCGGCAGGCCACGACGGGCACGTTTTTCGATGAGGCGAATAACGATGGTCGAGAGCAAGGTAATGGCGAGATAGAGCGCACCGGCAGTCAGGAAAAACAGCATATAGGCTTTGGTTGCACCAGCCGCCTGTCTGGTTGCCAGTGTCAGTTCCGTAAAGCCGACAACTGCGAGCAGGGCTGTGTCTTTGGTTGCAATCAGCCAGAGATTGGACAGGCCGGGAATGGCAAAAGGCAGCATGGCCGGCAAAGTGATACGGCGCAGAATTTTCAGCGGTGGCATACCGAAGGAGCGTGCGGCTTCAATCTGTCCCGGCGCGATAGACTGGATAGCCCCGCGGATGACTTCCGTTGAATAGGCACCTTGTACCAGTCCGATGACGATGATGCCTGCCACAAGTCCGCTGATATCAACGGAGCCATAGCCCATGGTCGCCAGCATAGTGTTGAGAAATTCCGTGCCTGCATAATAGAGGATCAGGATGAGAACCAGCTCGGGGACACCACGGATAACTGTTGTGTAGACCTCCAGAAGATCACGGAGCACCGGTCCGCCATAGAGCTTTCCCATCGCACCGAAAATGCCGAGAAACAAACCCAGAGCATAACCGCCGACAGCGATCTGCAATGTATTGGCAAGCCCTGCCAGCAATACACCGCCCCAGCCGGGTGGTGAATAGGCAAGCAGATACCAATTGATCAGCGAAGGGACGGTGATATCCATGTTTCAGACCTTTAGAAATAGTTCACTCTGGGACTGTGACCGGAGCGGCGCAGGGCTGTTGCGCAATGCAGCCGCTCCGGTTTTCAATCTCAGTCGCCGAAGACGTCGTAGGTGAAATATTTCTTGGCGAGGGCTTCATATTCGCCGTTTTCACGAATGGTTTTGATCGCGGTATTCATCTTTTCGCGCAGGGCGTCATCACCTTTGCGCAGGCCGATACCGACACCTGGTCCCAGAATTTCAATATCCGGCGCAGGGTTGCCTTTTGCATCGCAGCAGGACTGACCGATATCTGTTTTGAGGAAGTCCGCCATTGCGCCTGCATCGGCCATAACCGCATCCAGACGACCGGCCGCCAGATCATTATTGGCTTCGTCCTGTGTCTGATATTCTTTCAAAGTTGCACCTTTAGGCACAAAATGCTTTTCAACATAGCTCTGATGAATGGTCGAAACCTGTACGCCGACAGTTTTGTCAGCCAAACCCTCGGCATTCGGCTCAAACTTGATATCTTTGGTGCCGATGATCATTGGCGGGATACTGTAATATTTGTCGGAGAAGTCGATCTTTTTCTGGCGTTCCGCAGTGATCGACATGGAACCCATAATCATATCAATCTTGCCGCTGGTCAGTGCCGGAATAATACCGTCCCATGCGATTGGTGTGGTTTCGCATTCAAGATTGGCGGTTTTGCACAGCAGACCTGCCAGATCGACCTCAAAACCATGCCACTGGCCGGACGCATCCGGATAATACATTGGCGGATAAGGTTCGGCACCGACGGCCACTTTCAGCGTCTGTGCCTGCGAAGGCAGAGATGCGGCCAGTGTGATGGCCAGACCGGCGAAAACGGCGGTGGTGATTTTTTTGCTAAAGCTTTTCATTGGTTCCCTCTTTTATTGTTATGCAATTATCTTTGTATTCAGGCATCAACGGTGCTGATGAACTTCTGCAGCCGTTCCGATTTCGGGTTGCCAAACACCTCTTCCGGTGTGCCTTGTTCTTCAATCAGTCCGCCATGGACAAACACCACTTTGGACGCAACTTTGCGGGCAAATTTCATCTCGTGGGTGACAAGGATCATGGTGCGGTTTTCGCGGGCGAGATCAGTGATTACGGCCAGTACTTCGCCTACCAGCTCCGGATCCAACGCTGAAGTTGGCTCGTCAAACAGCATGGCGAGCGGCTGAATAGCCACGGCGCGGGCAATGGCTGCACGCTGCTGCTGTCCGCCGGACATAAAGCCCGGATAAGTATGGCGTTTTTCATAAAGACCGACACGGCGCAGGATGGTTTCGGCCTCTGCAATCGCCTGATCTTTGGCTATGCCAAGGACATGCACAGGCGCTTCGATCACATTTTCCAGCACAGTCATATGCTGCCAGAGATTGAAACTCTGAAACACCATGCCAAGACGGGAACGAATACGCTGCACCTGCTTACGATTGGCCGGAACCTGTCCCTGTGCGCTATGACGCATTTTGATGGTTTCGCCATGAATGGCGATATCGCCTGAGGTCGGGATTTCCAGCATGTTGATACAGCGCAGCAACGTGGATTTTCCCGAGCCGCTGCCGCCGATAATGGCAACCACATCACCGGTTTGCGCTTCCAGCGACACACCTTTCAGCACTTCCAACGCGCCGTATTTCTTATGCAGATTGCTGATGGATATGGCGCTTTGTGTCTGGGACATCTCCCGTCCGTCCTTGTCTTTATGAGGTCTTCGATGAGTAAAAATCAGCATTTACGCACTTGCTGTCAGGCAAAGCGTATGAAAACGGCACAAAAGGCCGGTCTTATGAGGTGTAATCGCTGATTATCGGCAGAGTGATTGGCTAGAGCATAATTCCTTAAATCTGGATCAGTTTAAGGAAAATTATGCTCTAATTTTAAAGTGTTAGAGCGACCTTTGTGTGCCAAGTCTGGCACACGGCGCTCTAGTCAGAAGTTCCTCATTGTTCCCCGTCGCCACCGTCTTGTTGTGTTTTTTTGCGGAGGGCGATCTTTGTTTATTTTTTGAGGCTATACATTTGCATAGTACTATGCAAGTGCATAATTTGTGAAAAATAGCTGGTAAAGTGTCGTGTTTTGTCACACCTATGCAGCGGATGCAGCAAGCAAGGAGTATCAGGAGACAATGTCGGGTTTATACAGGCATGCACCGGAGGGAGACCGCCGGCAGGAGCTGATTGAGGCAACGCTGGAATGTATTGCTGAGCTGGGCATTCAGTCGACGACGGTTCGTGCCGTGGCTGCCAAAGCAGGGGTGAGTAACGGTCTGATCCGGCATCACTTTGAGAATAAAGCGAATCTGATTGTTGCTGCCTATCGCAGAACGATGGAACTGATTACCGAGGCGGCATTAGAAGTTCTGGCTTCGAAAGAAGGAACGCCGCATCAGCGTCTCAACCGGTTTGTACGCGTGGCTCTGGGCGGGCAGGCTTCGGAATACCGGATGATTTCACTCTGGGCGACATTTATCAGCCAGATCGGGGTTAATCCGGTAATTGCATCTCTGCGTAGTGAGGAATATCTCAGCTTTCGCCGCGCCACAGAAGCTCTGATTGCTGAAGTCTTCGCTGCGGAAGGCCGTAATCCCTCGACTGAAGAGGTCGAGAAAATGGCTATTGTTGCCAATGCAGTGCTTGACGGTTTGTGGATTGAAGCCTGTCTGGATGAAAGTGGTAAAACCGTTGAGCAGATGATCGATCTCGGCATTAATTCATTTGAAACATTGATGAATGTAAAGCTTACTTGAGTTTTGGCCTGATGATTGCTCTGCTTGCGTGATCAGGGCGCAATCAGACTGGCGGGCAGCTTAGGCGGATAGTCCATTTCGATTTCATCGGCACTGAAGACCGGTGCTGTAAGCGAGTTGCTGGTCAGTACAGAGCGGATTTTATATCTGCCTTCCGCCAGCCCTTTCGGGAAAAACGGCAGATAGGTCTCATCACCGGCAGTCTCATGATAGATCACATAATTGCCTGAACGCTGCTCAACCGGATTATCATCGAGCATGTGCTTTTCGTCCGGTTCGAGTGTCGTGTTGTAAATATCATAGAGCTTGTGCAGGGTCTGTTTGCCGTCCGTTGCTGTAAACAGCAAATGCACTTCACTGTAATTCAGCTGAATATTCTCCAAACCATTATTGCGCAATACCAGCGTGAAAAGATGCTTGTAGTAATCAGGGTCGGTCTCAGCCTGACTATAATCAAAGAGGCTGAGCTGCACTGGCTGGGATTTGGCGTTGTTTTCGACTAGCCATGTTCGCAGATCATAGGCCTCTTTCAGCGAGACCCAATATTCTTGTTGTGCACCTGTGGCAGGCAGTGCAATTTTCATCCAGTCATTACCGGCAAAAGCCAGTTTTCTGACTTGATCACCGTGCTTCAGAAACTGCTGTGCTGCATTTTTCGTATCCGGTTGGTTGTAGAGCGCGAGCCGGTTGACCGGAACCTCCCACATCTCTTCCATCTCAAAACCCGGCAGCGGTGTTTCAAGCAGGATATTGCCCTGCGGATCATAGCGCACCATACGCATCGGCTTGATCAGATAAGGCCAGCCGGACATATCTTCTTCAGGTCGGGATTGTTCTTCCAGCCACAGGTTTTTATGCGCGTCGAACATCAATATGTCGGTGCGGCTATAATGGCCGTCGAGGCTGCAACTGCTTTTGATCGCCTTGCGCTCCGGCAGCCGCTCAATATTCCATAGCTCGCCGCAATTGAGTTTACCCGAGAGTGCGTCTTCAATAATCAGCGGGCTGTAAATTTTCTCCTTGGGATCATAGAGAAACACCGCTGAACCAATATCAAGGCTACCGGCCTCGCGCACACCAAGCGCTAAATCCGGATAGCCGTTATAATCATAGTCTTCGGTTTTCAGGCTGATGTCGACATCCGGCATTGTCATAAAATCAGCTGTCAGAATGCTCAGTTTAGAGCCATCCGGCTGCATGAGCACATAGCCCTCACTGCTTTTTTCAATATGTGCTGAGATGCCGGTTTCAGGCGTGAGTTGCTGAATGATTTCTCCGGCTGCGGACTGTTGCGGCAGGCTCATCAACAAGCCGAGAGACAGCGTAATATTGAAAACAGAGGGGAAGCAGAATTGTTTCATCGCAGACATGCCCTGACAAAGAGAGCTTTCTGCTTATACAAAACCGAAGCATCTGACAAAGAGGATGCTCCGGTTTTTGATAAATTATCCGGCGATTGTCCAGCCGCCGTTTTCACCATGCTTCAGCATCGGTGTGGTGAAGCAACCGCGTGTCATCTCGGCAAATTCTGCGCCGAGTTGCTCAAGCGGTGCACGCCAGCGCTGGGTTTGCAGCATTGCCGCACCGATTACGACCGGCTTGAGTGCACGGGAGTTCAGCAGATTGAGCGCTGCCACAATCGACGTGCCGCTGGAGATCACATCATCCACCAGAGCAATGCGGCGGCCGTCGAGCAGCGGTAGCATACGCGGGTCGATATAGAGCCGTTTGATCTGATCCGGTGTGGTGATGGAGGACAGCGGAACCGACAGTTCTTCCTCATACCAGAATTTGCGCGAAGTCCCCAAAGGCACATAGCGGCTGTGGCCGAGTTTGCGCGCCACTTCACTGGCAAGGGTCAGACCCAGTGTTGGCAGGCCGACAATCACATCCGGTTCAAAGGCTTTGAGCTTAGCGGCCAGATCATCGGACAAGGCATCAACCACATCAAAGGCAGCCTGATTGACGATCAGGGATGCCAGCGCATGTTGTTTATCCGAGAGCGGGCGGATCGGCAGTTGCAGCTGCCGGCCGTCATCCAGCGTGGCCGGAAAGAAAGTTTCATGCACGCCCTGAATATCAAAGGTTTCAGGCGCATAGAGTTTTTGCCAGAATTCATGCGGTTGCATCATGCTCTCCCGACAATTCCTGTTCCACAAGACGTGTCCAGAAACGCACGCCGTGTTCAATGGCATCGTCATTGAAGTCATAGGCCGTATTGTGGTGCAGGGCACCGTCGACAGCGGGGCCGTTACCGAGCCAGACATAACAACCAGGTGCTTCACCGGCGAAGAAGGCAAAATCATCGCCCGCAGTGGAAGGCGGGAAGCTGGTGCGCACTTTGCTGCCAAACACATCCTGTGCGGCACGCAATGCACGGGCTGTGGCATCGGCATTGTTGACGACCGGCGGGATGCGACGAATAAATTCATACTCGGCAGCAATGCCATACATCATCGCAGTGCCCTGTGCGAGGCGGCCAATTTCCTGTTCAAGCTGGTCACGAACATGCGGGGTATAAGCACGGGCGGTGCCGCCGATTTCCACGACATCCGGAATAACATTGAGCGCCTTCGGATCACCGGCCTGCAAGGAGCAGGCGCTGACGACAGCCGGTTGCAACGGATCGACCACGCGGCCGATAATTGTCTGCAATGAGGCGATGAAAGTTGCGGCTGCCGTGACCGGATCTTTACCGAGATGCGGCTTGGCACCATGGGTGCCGGTGCCGCGGAAGGTGACGCGCCAGCTGTCGGAAGAGGCGAGCTGCGGGCCTTCAACCACGGCGATTTCATCAGGATCAAGACCCGGCATATTATGCAGGCCATAAACCGCATCGCACGGAAACAGGTTGAACAGTCCTTCTTCAACCATGCGCTTGGCGCCACCGCGACCTTCTTCTGCAGGCTGGAAGATGAAATGCACAGTGCCGGAGAAGTTACGGCTTTTGGCCAGCGCACGGGCTGCACCGAGCAGAAGTGTGGTGTGGCCGTCATGACCGCAGGCATGCATTTTACCGGCGAATTTTGACTTATAAGGACGATCCGCCATTTCCGGCATTGCCAGCGCATCCATATCTGCGCGCAGACCAATGGTACGGGTACCGTTACCGATCTGCAAAGTACCAACCACACCTGTACCGCCGAGACCGCGATGAATGGTGATACCTGCCTCTTCCAGAAATTTGGCAACAATATCCGAGGTGCGCTCTTCTTCAAAACCGAGTTCAGGATGCGCATGCAGATCGCGGCGCAGCTCGGTCAGAAAAGCAATATCGTCGAGGATAGGATCAGTCATGGGTATTACTCTGTCACTTGCAAAATAGGGGAGGCCAGCACTTGTCCGGTTTTAACATCGGCAATGCCCTGATCAGTCTGGTGCGGGCCGGCATTGCAGGCCAGTGTTGCACCAAAACAGGCTTTGAAAATGAGATAAGGCGGCTGCCAGTCGACCACATCATCCATAGCTGTGCGCAAAGCTGCAAACTGTGCGGCGACATCGGCCAGTGATGCCTCAGACACCAGACCGGAGACCGGCAATGGCAGCAGAGCGGTGACTTTACCATTGAGTGCAACAGCCATGCCGCCACCGGCAGCGGTCACCGCATTGGCTGCGAGTGCCATATCGTCTTCATTGCCACCAAAGACTGTGAGATTATGGCTGTCATGGGAAACTGTGGTGGCGAAAGCACCGCGCCAGCTGCCCCATTCGCGCAGAAAGCCAACGCGCGGTTTCGCCTCTGCACGACCATGGCGATGGGCAACGGCAATCATGGTTGCACCTTGCGGCGGCACTACAAAGCCTTTGGTGACTTCTGTCTCCGCTTGTCCCCATTGGGTAAAGCGCGGGCGGTCAATGGTTGCCACCACAACGCGCTTGGCATCGCTGCGAATACGGAAATCATCGGCGCTTAAAGCACCGATCTTCATGGACTGCAGGAAATCACCGGCACTGGTGCTGGCGAGGGAGTGTGCGAGAGTGCCGTTTTCAGCTGCCACGGTACCGTTGGTTAGCACGGTCTGTGCAGTGAAGTCGGACAGATTGTCGAAGATCACAATATCCGCACGGCGGCCTGCTGCAATCAGGCCGAGGTCATCACGACCAAAGCGGCGTGATGCATTGAGTGTTGCTGCCTGCAATGCCCATTCCGGTTTCATGCCGTAGCGCACCAAGCGGCGCACCACATCATCAAGTCCACCGGCATTGAGCAGATCATCAGGGAACACATCATCTGTGCAGAGTGTGACCGTCTGCGGCAGATGGCTGAGGCGGTTCAGTTCCTGCACAAATTCCGGCAACAGATGATCGTGGGAGCCGCGCATCTCAATAGTCAGACCGGCACGCAGTTTTTCCATCAGATCTTGGCCGGAAATCAGTTCATGATCGGAGGTCACACCCGCAGCCATAAAGGCCGCGAGATCAGGGCCGGTGAGGCTGCGTGCATGGCCGCAAACTGGCTTGCCCGCTGCAAGTCCCGCATGGACAATGGCACTCATGCGCGGTTCGCCGTCAATGACATTGCGCATGGTCATGACCTCGGCAATACCGCCGATTTCAGGCCGCGCCAGCAGGTTATTCAGTACATCAGCATCAAAATCTGCACCGGCCAGTTCCAGCCCCGGTGCGGAAGGCACACAGGAAGGTGCCAGCATAATGGTACGCAGTGGCAGATCACGGGTTGCTGCAATTGCCCAGTCGACACCGACTACGCCATGCACATTGCCGAATTCATGCGGATCCCAGACAATGGTTGTCACACCACGCGGGACTACAGCATTGGCGTAGGTGGCAGGGGTGATCATCGAGCTTTCAATATGCATATGCGTATCGATCAGGCCCGGCGTGATATAACCGCCTTTGGCATTAATGATTTTTATCGCATCCTTACGGCTGTCCGGTGCATGAACGGAGGCAATCAAAGCGCCGGTGATGCCGATATCGGCACGGCGATGTTCGCCGGTCACCATATCAATGATAGTACCGTTGATGATCAGGCAGTCAAAAGCTTCCGCACCGCGTGCCGCAGCTGCTGCTCTAAGACGCAGTTCAGGAGAACTCAGATCAAAGGGTTCTGCACGTGTCATGATTTGGCTGCTTCTGTTCTGAGGGTATCGAGAATAATGCCGAGAATAGCCTCCGCATCGCCGTCAGCTGCATAGGCGGCGTTGAAGGTGGCATGGCTGGAGCGTGTTTCCACCACGGTGCGGCCGCGTGTCATCGAGCCGCAAAGTTCCGCACCAATGAACGCCCTGTCAAAACGCACCAGATCAGGACGGGCAAAAGCCACAGCGGCCGCCGGATCATAGAGCGCCATGGCTGTGCGGCCACGCGAGATCGCAATATTGATGAAGCCGCCGGTCATATCGGCAATCAAAGCGGCATTGGCACCACCGGCTGCACGGATCGGATGCACATCATCCGGCGTAGCGAGAATTTTACGGCAGAAATCGAGTTCCACCATTTTCAACGGCAGTTCATGGGCAAGCACAATCGCCAGCGCTTCCGGATCGGCCAGAGCATTAAACTCGGCCGAGGCCGTGTGATTGCCTTTGCCAACGCCGCCGCCCATCCAGACCAACTCGTCAATCTGTGCTGCCAGATCGGGGCGTGCCAGTGCCAGCGCGGCAATATTGGTGAGGGGGCCAAGTGCAAGAACGCGCTTGGTACCGCAGGTATTTTCCAGCCAGTTGCACAGGGCGGTGAAGGCACAGCCCTGTGTATTATCTTCACAGACAGGTAGGTTCAGGCCGAGTGTCGGAATGCCGGTTTCGCCGAGAATTCCGGCGGCAGTTTCAATCTCCGCCAGAACCGGTTTGTGCCGCCCGCGATAGATCGGAAAATTCCAGCCGAAAACCTGTGTCGCGCCCGCCGCATTGCGGCAGACCTGACCAAGTTCCGTATTTCCGAAAACCAGAGACACACCGTCGATTTCAAGACCCAGATGTTTCACCACCAGAATGGCGGCGATATCATCAAAGCCCATATCCGTATCAATCCAGACACCCATGCTGCAATTTACTCCCGTTCCAGAATTGCCGCCTGATCAATTGGCAGATCAAAGGCAACCTCATCGCCCAGTGCATAGGCAGGCAATGTGGCATCAACATCCGCTTTGACAGAGCCGAATGGTGTTTCCAGCACATATTCACGAGTGTTGCCGGCAAATGCGGCGCCGCGCACAATACCTTTGAGCGGGCCGGTACCAAGCGTGACGATCTTCGGGCGGAACGCCAGACCGGCAGCTTTCGGCAGCACTGCATTGAGTGGGACTTCAGCAGTTTCGGAATAGAGCTTGCCGTCGCGGATCGCATAGACATTCTCGAAGCCGACAAAATCCGCCACAAAGCGCGATGCCGGATGATTATAGATTTCTTCCGGTGTGCCGATCTGTTCAATCGCACCGGCACGCATCACCACGATACGGTCGGCCAGCGCCAGCGCTTCTGCCTGATCATGGGTCACGAAGACCATGGTGACGCCGGTTTCCTGCTGTACGCGTTGCAATTCAGTACGCATGTCGAGGCGCAGACGCGCATCCAGATTGGACAGCGGCTCATCCAGCAGCAGCACCTTCGGTTCCATCACCATCGAGCGGGCAAGGGCAACACGCTGCTGTTGACCACCGGATAATTCCGGCGGCTTACGGTCAGCGAATTTGGCCAGACCAACAGATTTCAGGCCGCTTTCAACTTTTTGACGAAGTTCATCACCCTTGATGCCTTTGAGCTTGAGACCAAAGGCAACATTGTCGAACACGGTCAGATGCGGGAACAGCGCATAGGACTGAAACACCAGCCCGATTTCGCGCTTATTGGCGGCAACGCGGGTAATGTCTTTGTCGTCAAGACGGATAGTACCGCCTGCCACGTCCATCAGGCCTGCAATCGCACGCATGGTTGTGGTTTTACCGCAGCCCGAAGGGCCGAGCAGCGCCAGCAACTCACCTTTGTTGATTGTGAGATTGAGCTTATCCACGGCTGTGGTGTTGCCGTAACGCAGTGTCAGCTGGTCGAGAGTAAGAAAGGCTTGATCAGACATAGCGGGAGAATCCTAGGAAACGTTCTGCGAGAAGGACAATGCCCATGGACAGAAAAGCAAGCAGAGAGGAGAGGGCGGCGATGGAAGGGTCAAAAACAATTTCCATATAGCCCAGCATATCGATTGGCAGGGTGCGCACACCGGGACCTGAGAGGAACAGCGACACCGGTACCTGATTGAAACTGGTGACAAAACCGAGAATGAAAGCGGAAAGAATACCGCCTTTGATATTCGGCATCACCACGCGGAAGAACGCACCGGCACGTGAGCAGCCGAGCAGCACAGCCGCTTCTTCCATATCAGAGCGCAGATTGTTGAGGCTGGCAGACACCACGCGCACTGCGTAAGGCAGTACCAGTGCCGTATGCGCCAAAAACAGCGCCAGCGTGATGGACATACCAACCGGCACCACGAAATAACGCAGCAGTGCCAGACCGACGATAATACCCGGCACAATGATCGGTGAGGATACGATCGTGCGCACAGTTTCAGAAAACGGCATGTCATAGCGTGCCATCGCATAGGCTGCCGGTACACCGAGTGCCAAAGCCACCAGAGTGCCGCCGACCGCCAGAGCCATGGAGGTGATGAAGCTCTGCTGGAAGCTCTCGATAGTAAAGACCTTATAGACCCATTTCAGCGAGAAGCCCTGTGGCGGGAACGCCAGTGTATCACCGGCCGAGAAAGAAGCGGCAACGATGATGAGGAACGGGCCGATCAGAAAGACAATGACAAGCCAGAGAACCAGATTGGCCGGATTAATCAGCCGTGAAAGCAAATTCGAGTTCATTTTTTGCCCTTCACTGTCGCAATACGCTTCAGAAGAATATTAGCGGCGAAACTCATCACGACGAGAATGAGTGCGATAACGCTGGCCGCAGCAAAATTATTGGATACGGTTACATGCTGATAGAGCAGTGTTTCCAGCATCAAAACCTTGGAGCCACCGAGAATGGCCGGTGTGATATAGGCGGTGAGCGAACCGGTGAAAACCAGAGTACCACCCACAACCAGACCTTCTTTGGTCAGCGGCAGAATGATTTTCCAGAAAACGGTAAACCAGCTGGCACCGAGCACGCGGGCTGCAGGCACCACATCTTTCGGCAGGTTTTCCAGCGCACTGATCAGCGAGATCACCATCAGTGGCAGAAACAGCTGCAGCAGACCGATGAAGATCGCGGTTTCAGTGAACAGAATACGCAGTGGCGCATCGCTTAAACCCACAGCCTGCAAGGCCTGATTGATAATACCGGTGCGGCCGAGAATAACGATCCACGCATAGGTACGGGCAACAGGTGAGATCATCATCGGCAGCATGATCAGACCGATCATCCGGCCTTTGGAATTGGCAGGCAGACCGACAATCGCCCATGCGGTGGCATAGCCGATAATCGCGGCGACAACGGTTACTTCCAGTCCCAGCCGCAGGGTACGCCAGAACACGGTGCGGTTCATCGGCTCGGAGAAAAAATCAATCCATGGGGCAATTGTCCATCCTTCTGTCGATCTGAAACCTTCAGACAGCAGAAGAATAACAGGGACGAGGAAGACAAGTGCCGCGAAAAGCGCTGCCGGCAAGGCCAGCCACATGGCTTCGGTGCGGTTGTTGAACATAAGCTTTCCTATAAGACAGGTGGCCTGACCGGAGATGGGGGCATAGATCAAAAAAGAAAGCTGCCCGCGAACTGAAGATGTTACGGGCAGCTGTTGTTATTGTGGCCGGATTACTGACCGATTTTGGCGTTCCATTCTTTTAGCCATGTGTCACGGTTGTCGAGAACGACATCGGACGGAATGAGCTGAAGGCTTTTAGCGGTTTCTTCGCCATAGGTAATGTTATTGGCAACTTCGTCAGAAACCTTAACTTCCTTATTGGCAGGGCTGTCGACCAGCTTTTCAGCAATTTTGGTCTGAATTTCTGTAGAGAGCCAGAAGTCCATGAATTCCAGAGCCAGATCACGGTTCTTGGAATCCTTGGCAACGACCATCACATTCATGCCGCCGGTCTGGCCTTCTTTCGGTGTTGCCCAGCCGAGCGGCAGGTCAAGCTTGGTGAAAGGCGCCCAGGAGAAACGGCCGATTGGTGCTGCCCAGATTTCTTCCTGCTGCATCAGCTGCACGAGCTGCGAGGATTTGACGTAGAAAGTCACGATGTCATCGGACTTTTCACCAACCGCAGCAATCGCGTTTTTCAGATCCGCTTCATTATGGCCGAGGGATTTTTCCAGCATGTAAAGCGCTGTCGGGCCCTGATTGGTGGTCACATTCGGGAAAGCAATATGCGGTGCATATTCAGGCTTCAGAAGGTCTGCCCAGGATTCGATTTTCATCTTGTCGGTGCGGTAGACGATCGAGGTTGCGTAGAATGTGTAGCCAACGCTCATGCCGTCTTTGTTCGGGTCTTTGGCAATGTCGTAGAGCTTGTCGAAGTTGGAAAGCTTGGATGTGTCGATTTTTTCGATCAGACCGGCACGCGATGCCTGCAGCGCATCTGCCATGGATACAACAGCCATATCCACAACCGGATTGGCTTTATTGGCTTCCATTTTAGCAAGACGCTCTACGCTGTTGCCGGTTTCAACAACCAGTTTACAGCCGCATTTTTCTTCAAAAGGCTTGTAGAGGATTTCTTTGAAATCATCCTGCGCAAAAGCGTAAACCGAAATGGTCAGGGTCTTGTCAGCGGCATAAGACGCTGTGGTCAGAAGCGCCAGTGTGGATGCGGCGATGAGTTTCTTCAGCACTTTTAAAGTCCTTTTGCGGAAGTGGATGAGGATAGAATAGAACGGCATGTTTGGCGGGCAATCAGCGTCATTGGTACACGGGATGTGCCGAATGTCGGCACAGGTCCTTTGCGGCTTTCACTTTTGCCTTCAATAGCTTGCACCAGTGAGGCAATGGCAATTTCACCGATACGCGGCAAATCCATGCGCACGGTGGAAAGAGCAGGCGTAATACCTGACGCCCAGAACAGGTCATCAAAACCAATAACACTGACATCATCCGGCACACGGTAACCGCTGTGATAAAGCTCGGTCATCGCACGCAGGGCATGCACATCAGACACGGCGGCAATGGCCGTGGTGCCGGATGCAATTTTCTCATTCAGGCCGAGATGGGCGCCTTTGCCGAATTCAGCCTCGTGATGTTCGATCCACAGAACATCAATTTCTGTTTGTTTGCCTAATCCTGCGCGAATACCGCCCAAGCGGTCATTCTGTACGATAGAGGCCGGATTTTTGCCGATCAGCAGCACTTTACGATGTCCGCCGGACACCAGATGCTGGCCAACCAGTTCGCCGCCCTGCCAGTGATCCGCCGCAACCGTATTGCCGGGCGTTGAAGGGCTATCGATCACCGCGACAGGAATATCCAGATCCGCAATGCGGGTGCCAAGGCGCGGTACGATCACCAGACCATCGACACCATATTCAATCAGACGATTAATCGCCTCAGTCTGAAGACTGACATTTCCGCGGGAATCCGCAATCAGAATACCATATCCGGCTGCCGCTGCCGCTGCTTCAATCGCCTGTGCGATTTGCGGAAACAGGGGATTGGCAATATCCGGCAAAACCAGACCCAGTACGCTGTTACGCCCTGTACGCAAAGCCCGCCCTGTATGGCTCGGGACATAGCCCATGCGGGCGGCTTGTTCTTTAACGCGGGAAATGAGACTGGCAGAAACCCGTCCTTTTCCGGACAGGGCATTAGACACGGTTGCAACCGACACACCTAGGGCTTTAGCGACATCGCTCAGATTAGGTGTCTGTTTAGGTTGCAAGGTGTCGGACATCGAAACCATCTTGATTAAACGATTAATCAACTCCCGATACGGATTCTCGGCCGGAGAGTCAATCAGGATAATCACCTTGTCATGATTCAGACACAGTTTATGCAATCAGGACTTGTCGCTGATTTTTGCGGAATAGTGCGGGAGGTCTATATGAGCGATGTGGCCAGCAATTTGTTTTGACTGGTAATTTTGCTGGCAGATAAGTGGTGGAACCGAAGAATGGCGTGCTTTTGACGGGGAAAACGTCGTGCGGAAAAAACAATGAAACCGGATGATTAAAAAGTCCGGAGCAGGTGTTCGGGGGTGATTAAACGCCGCCCGCTCCGGAAAAAAAGCAAACGCACAGAAATGTGGTGCTGTGAGTCTGCGGCTGTTTCGAGCGGTTTGCGCTCATGTTAGGCCTTAGTGGTCGCATTCTCACTGCCGTCAAGTTAGTTCAACTTGACGGCAGTGAGAATGCTCTGGCTGAATTACTCCGGCATCAGCTGTCCCTGATGGAAGAAGGCGCGCAGTTTTTGCAGGTACGGTTCAATGTCAAAACCGTTGTCTTTAATCCAGCTGTCATTGAGATAAGTGGAACGATAACGATCGCCGTGGTCGCAGAGCAGGGTCACAACTGAACCGGTTTCTCCTCGGCGGATCATATCGGAAATCAGATGTGCACAGGCCCAGATATTGGTGCCGGTAGAGCCGCCGCAGGTGCGGCCAAGAATTTCACCGATGACGCGCTGTGCAGCGAGGCTGGCTGCATCAGGCACGGCGACCATGCAATCCACGACTTCCGGTATGAAAGACGGCTCAACGCGCGGGCGGCCAATGCCTTCGATCATCGAAGTGCAGCAAGGAATTTCCGTAACAGAACGATCCATGAAGTGCTGATGGAAGATAGAACCGGACGGATCGGCTACACAAAGACGGGTGTCCAGCGCACGGTAGCGGATATAGCGCCCGAGTGTTGCGGAGGTGCCGCCGGTGCCTGCACCGGTCACAATCCAGCGCGGGTTCGGATGTTCTTCGCGCTGCATCTGGCTGAAAATGGAGTCGGCAATATTGTTGTTGCCACGCCAGTCCGTTGCGCGTTCCGCATAGGTGAACTGGTCCATATAATAGCCGCCGGTATCTTCTGCCACCTGACGGGCGGCATCATAAACGCTCTTCGGATCATCAACGAGATGCGGACGTCCGCCGTAAAATTCAATCGCTGCAATCTTCTCCGGCGATGTGGTGCGTGGCATCACTGCTACAAACGGTAAGTTGAGCATACGAGCGAAATAGGCTTCGGAAACCGCGGTTGAACCGCTGGAGGCCTCTACGATTGTCGTGCGCGGGCCGACCTTGCCGTTACAAATGGCGAAGAGAAACAGCGAGCGGGCAAGACGGTGTTTCAGGCTGCCGGTCGGGTGGCTGGATTCATCTTTAAGATAGAGTGTAATGCCGTTGAATTTCGGCAGATCAACGCGGATAAGATGCGTATCAGCAGAGCGGTTGAAATCCGCTTCAATGGTTGCAATAGCGCGGTGGCGCCAATCCATATGACATTCTTCGGTATGGCCGCACTGAATAATCTGACTCATATATTCCCCTCTGTCTGAAACAGACCAACTGAATTGACTGCCGTATATTTTTGCACATTCTTGTGTGCTTTTAAAAAAATTTTTTATTCCTGACACCGGATTTGGATTGTTTTACCCTTCGTCCTGCTCCACGCTGGGGTAAACTCTGTAAAACTAAAGCACTGTTTATCTTGCGCAAAGTGAAAACCCGCAAAGCAGTGCAGTTTCCCCCAGCCGCATATGTGCCTCGAGGAATTTATGAAATGAGCTGTTTTCCATTTTGGTGGTTGACAGCCTTAACTGACGGTGACAGGTTATTTGAAAAATGAATAAACGGCAATACTTCATCCGTAAAGTAACTATATCTCGCCGGACAGTGTGATCTGTCTGTTACCTGATTGAAATGCTTGTGCTGAAGCAATGTCTGGGGAACGTAATGAAACAATCTGCTTTGGAAGCCGTGAGTCTTTGGCTCGCCGGTAATGTTGAAGATGTGCCGCCTTTTGAGGCGCTCGCTGCCCGTCAGGACGTGTTTGTCATGACACGTCAGGCGCAGGATGCGGTGCTGAAGCCTGCGGATGCCGGCGCGTGGCCGCATGCATTGCGTGCAGCTTTTGCTGCCCGTATCGCGGCAGTAAATGATAATCCTTACCTCGGCGCGCTTTATGGTCAGGCTGCTGCCGGTTCAGACTATGCTGATCTTGCGCAGAACAACTTTGTACCTGCCGATGCTGTGCAGCAAAAAGTCGTGGCTTTCATGGATAAGGTTGCCAACAACACCAAAGATGTCAGTGCAGATGATATCGCGGTTTTGCAGCAGGCCGGCGTTGCCGATGCTGATATTGTGCGCCTGTGCGAACTGAATGCTTTTCTTGCCTATCAAATCCGCGTGGCGTCCGGCCTCGCATCTTTGGCTGAAGCTGACGGGGGGCAGAACTGATGAGCGAGATCATTCACAAATTCACAAAAACTGTTCCTGAATGGCGTCCGCGTGTGAAGCCGGTCGTGCTGGCGGAAGCTACACCGGAACAGCTGGATGCACTGAAAGTGACACCATCCAACACCAAAGTATCCGATTATGTGCTGGTACTGGCGCATGATCCGGAAAGCCTGAATGTACGCTCCCCGCTGTTCAATACAGTGATGTATGGCAAGGGTGGTCTGGGGCGTGCAGAGCGTGAGCTTGGTGCATTGGGCGCATCGGTGGTCAATCGCTGCATCTATTGTGCAGCCGTGCATGCGCAGCGTCATGCGCAGCTCAGCCGTGATGAGAGCGTAACCGACAAGCTGTTCCTTGATGGCGAGAAGGCGAAATTGGATCCTAAAAATCAGGCGATTTTTGATTTTGCACTGAAGCTGTCGCAGTTTCCGCCGCAGACAAATGCAGAAGATGCTCGCCGGTTGCAGGAGCAGGGGCTGAACAAGGAAGAGGCAGTTGATCTGGTGCTGTCTACTGCCATGTTCGGCTGGGCAAACCGCCTGATGCATGTGCTGGGCGATCCTGTCAAATAACTGAATTCACCACCGTAGAGCCTGACCACTAATGCTGCCTGAACAGGCTGGCAGGGAGAAACTATGCGCAATTTAAAGGCGCTGGAAGCCTATCTGGAAGTTGCAACTTTAGGCAGCGTCACTGCCGCTGCCAAACGGCTGCAATTGTCCCAGCCTTCCGTCAGCCGGATTATTCAGGATCTGGAACGCGATCTCGGCCAGAAGCTTTTTGTCCGTGTCGGGCAGCGTCTGGCGCTGACCCAGCAGGGCATGTTGCTGCGTGATGATGTAGAGCGGGCATTGGCCGGTGTCGCTGAGGTTTGGGAGCGCGCGCAGGAAGTGGCCAATCTCAGGACGCGGCCAGTGCGCATTGCCTGTATCTCGGCGCTGGCTTTTGGTCTTGTGCCGCATGCATGGGCATCGCTCAGCCATTCCGTTGGAGCGGAGGGTGCAAGGCGTATTGCTATTCAGACGGATACGCCGGAACGGGTACGCAGTTCAGTTCTCTCGAACGATGCGGATATCGGCGCGACCAGTCTGCCATTGCAGCATCGCGATCAGACAACCCACTGGTTCGGCAGTGCGCCCTGCGTTCTGGCTGTGCGGGCTGATGATCCGCTGGCGAAAGAGCAGGGGCCAATTCCGCTCTCGGCAATCAAAAGCCGCACCTTGGTGGAAATGTCCAATCGTCGCGGCCTGCCTGCCCGCATCCGCCAGACCTTGAAAAACAATCATATTGAGACCGGCGGGCTTATCCGCACCAACTCAACCATGAATGCACTGGCGCTGATCCGTGCCGGTGCGGGTGGTCCTGCGGGAACCGTCGGTGTGGTTGAGCCGGTTACCTCTGCCGGTACGCCGCTGGACGGCATCGTTACTTTGCCGCTGGCGCTGGATATTCCTTATAGTTTCGGTGTGATCAGTCACAATGCCACGCAGCTAAGCGAGACAGCAGCAGAACTGATCACCGCTCTGGAACAGGCCGCCCATCTATTGGTGCCGGGTTTCAAACTTCACACGCCTGATGAACATCAATCGCTGATTACCCAGCTTGCATTGCTGGAGGACTGACCATGACAAAATTTCCCTCATCGCTTGAAGAACTCAACAGCCTCGTTGCCCGTGATCTGGATTATCTGACATTACCGGCCAAAGAATGGGTGCCGCTGAAACAGATCGGTGGCGAAACACTGCTGGATGTGGCCATTATCGGTGGCGGCATGGCAGGCCTGTCGGCTGCGGCATCGTTGAAACATCTTGGTATCCGCACGGTCATTTTTGATGCGCGCCCTCATGGTTTTGAAGGCCCTTGGGCAACAACAGCGCGCATGGAAACCCTGCGCTCGCCAAAGAGCCTGACAGGGCCGGCGATTGGCATTCCGTCGCTGACATTCCGTGCATGGTTCACCGCACAATTCGGTGAGGCCGATTGGGATGCGCTCGATAAAATTCCGCGCCTGCAATGGATGGATTATCTGCGTTGGTATCGCGATGTTCTCAATATTGAGTTGCGCAATGATCATCGCATTACACTGATCAAGCCGGAAGCTGATCACACCGTGCTGGAGCTGGAAACCCCGCAAGGCAGCCAGACTGTCCGTGCCCGTCACGTGGTACTGGCAACCGGACGCGATGGTCTCGGCGGGCCTTATGTGCCGGAGATTATCCGCACTCTGCCAAAGCAGTTCTGGGCACATTCGTCAGATGAAAATGATTATAGCGTGCTGAAGGGTAAATGGGTTGCCGTCATCGGTGCCGGTGCATCGGCGATGGATAGTGCGGCAACGGCTCTGGAAGCGGGGGCGGCGCGTGTTGATCTGCTGATCCGCCGCAAGGATATTCCGCGGATTAACCGCGGTAAGGGCATGGGTAATCCGGGCTCGGTCTATGGTATGCAAAATCTCGACGGCCGCACCAAACTGGCAATTTACAGCTATATCGGTGCGGAACAGGTGCCGCCGCCGCGTGCCAGTGTGCTGCGCGTCAGCCGCCATAACAATGCATTCTTTCAGCTGGGCGCTTCCCTTGAGAGCATCGTTGTGAAGGGTGACAAGATCGAGATCACCACGCCACAGGGGCGCAGACAATTCGACTTCCTGATCGCTTCCACCGGTTTTCAGATTGACTGGCGCCAGAAAGCCTTCCTGTCGGAAATCGCCAGCAAAGCCCGCACATGGGAAGAACGTCTGGCACCGCTGACCGGCAATGAGGATCGCTCATTGACTGAGGCACCGGATCTCGGACCATCTTTTGAATTCCTGCCAAAAGCGGGCGTGGAGGCAGAGGGTCTGTCCCGTATTCATTGTTTCTGCTATCCGGCCATGATGTCTCATGGCGGTGTATCCGGTGATATTCCGTCGATCAGTGAAGGCGCAGCCCGTCTGTCAACGGGCATTGCTGCTACGCTGTATCATGAAGATATCGACCAGCATTTTGCCAATGCCAAGAGCTATTCAGAGCCGGAAGTTTTCGGTGATGAATGGGTTGAAGCGAATAATTATGACCAGACTGATCTTGAGGCGCTGGTATGAATTTCACTGTCTGGCTCATCAAACGATTAGCTCAGGCGGCGGTCGTTCTGCTGATTATGTCGGTCATCGTGTTTCTCGGCCTGCATATGATTGGCAATCCGGCAGATATTCTGCTGGCACCCGATGCAACGCAGGTCGACCGCGCAGAGCTGATTGAACGCCTCGGCCTCGATCTGCCGGTCTGGCAGCAATATTGGTTGTTTTTGAAAAGTGCTTTACAGGGCGATCTGGGCAATAGCTTTGTCTATAATACGCCTGCGGTGACGCTGATCCTGCAACGCCTGCCGGCAACGCTGGAACTGGCCGTATTGGCGATGATTTTTGCGGTATTTATCGGCATTCCGCTCGGCCTTTTTGCTGGGCTTAAACCGGAAAATCCGTTTGCCAAGCTGATCACCACCGGCAGTATTCTGGGCTTTTCCCTGCCGACATTTTGGGTTGGCCTGCTGCTGATTATGACTTTCAGCGTGTCACTCGGGCTGTTGCCTGCCAGCGGGCGCGGCACAACCGTACGTCTCTTCGGTGTGGAATGGTCATTCCTGACCCTTGATGGTCTGCGTCATATGTTGCTGCCTGCAATCAATCTGGCGATGTTTAAAGTCTCGCTGGTTGTGCGCCTTACCAATGCCGGTGTGCGTGAAGTGAAATCGCTGGATTATGTGCGCTTTGCCCGTGCCAAAGGCCTGTCGCCTTTGCGTGTTGTGCGCCGTCATATCCTGCGCAATGTCATGATCCCGCTGGTCACTGTGCTTGGTATCGAATTCGGTTCGACTGTCGCTTTCGCAGTGGTAACCGAGAGTATTTTCTCATGGCCGGGTGCCGGTAAGCTTATCCTCGACAGTATCAATGCGCTCGACCGCCCTGTGGTTGTTGCCTATCTGATGGTGGTTGTGACGCTGTTTGTGACGATCAATCTTATCGTGGATATTCTGTATCGTGTGCTTGATCCGCGCGTCAGAACGGAGGCGGCTGCATGACCATGTCTCTCACCAAACCACCGCGCTCACCAGTCGCGGAAAATATCCGCATGTTCCTGCGCTCGCCGCTTGCTGTTTTCGGGTTGGCTTTGTGTGTGCTGATTGCCGCTGCCGCTATTTTCGCACCGCTGATCGCACCGCAAAACCCTTATGACATGATGGCGATTGACGTGATGGATGCACGTCTTGCACCGGGTGAAACCAATATGACGGACGGTTACACCTATCTGCTCGGGACTGACGGGCAGGGGCGTGATCTGTTCTCGGCTATTCTCTACGGCCTGCGTACCAGTTTGGTTGTCGGCATTGGTTCAGCCACCATTGCCGGTGTAATCGGCATCGTGCTCGGGCTGGTTGCGGCCTATGCAGGCGGCAAAACCGATGCACTGCTGATGCGTCTGGTCGATCTGGTGATGTCGCTGCCGTCTATTCTTGTGGCACTCTTGATGCTGGCTTTCTTCGGCCGCGGTGTCGGCAATGTGGTGATCACTCTGGTGCTGCTGGAATGGGCCTATTATGCCCGTACTGCCCGAGGTCAGGCGCTGGTGGAAAGCCGTCGTGACTATGTGGAATCTGCCCGCGGGCTTGGCCTGTCGCCGCTCAGAATTCTGCTTGGCCATATTCTGCCGAATTGCATGCCACCGCTGATCGTCATCGGTACATTGCAGATCGCCCGTGCGATCACGCTGGAAGCCACGCTGAGCTTTCTCGGCCTTGGCGTGCCGGTGACAGAGCCTTCGCTTGGCCTGCTAGTGTCCAATGGTTTCCAGTATATGCTGTCGGGTGATTACTGGATCAGTTTCTTTCCGGGTCTGGCTTTGCTGATTTCGATCGTGGCTATCAACCTCGTGGCCGACCGCCTGCGTGATGTGTTTAATCCGAGGGCTTTATCATGAGTGAATTGCTGCTGGATGTCCGTAATCTCTGCACGAGGTTTTATACCGATTCCGGTGTGCTTCATGCGGTTGAGGATGTGTCTTTCACATTGCGTGCGGGGCAGACTATGGGGTTGGTTGGTGAATCCGGCTCCGGTAAGTCGGTGACAGGTTTTTCGATTTTGGGGCTGATCGATCAGCCGGGTCGGATTGTGTCCGGTGAGGTGCTGTTCAAAGGACAGGATATTACCAAACTGTCCAAGAAACAGCTGCGCCATTTGCAGGGCAACCGTATTGCAATGGTGTTTCAGGACCCGATGATGACGCTCAATCCGGTGCTGCGTATCTCCGAGCAGATGATTGAAGCACTGCAGGCGCATGAGAAAATCTCCTATGCCGATGCCCGTCAGCGTGCCCGTGATGTGCTGGGTGCAACCGGTGTGCCAAGTCCTGAAAGCCGTCTGGATGCCTATCCGCATCAATTGTCGGGCGGTATGCGTCAGCGCGTGGCATTGGCAATCGCCATGCTCAATAAGCCGGATCTGATTATCGCTGATGAGCCGACCACGGCTTTGGATGTGTCGATCCAGTCGCAAATTCTGGCGGAAGTGCAGGGGCTGGTCAAAGCCACCAATATGGCGCTGATCTGGATTACCCATGACCTGTCAGTGGTGGCCGGTATCGCCGACACATTATCGGTGATGTATGCCGGACGTATTGTCGAAACCGGTCATGTCGGTGCTGTGCTTGATCAGCCACGCCATCCATATACCGCAGGATTGATCGGCAGCCTGCCCGGCAATGCGGAACCGGGCACTCGCTTGCAGCAAATTCCGGGGCTGGCACCGAATATGTTCCATCCGCCGAAAGGCTGTGCTTTTGCCGCTCGTTGCGGCTCGGCAACAGATGCCTGTCAGGTGCAGCCGGAATTTACCGGAACAGAGGATCATCGCTATCGCTGCTTCCATCCGGTTACGCTGAATAGCAATATGCAGGAGCTGCGGCCATGACCAGTAAAAATCATGATATTTCCGCAGAGCAGCAACCAATTGTTCTGCAAATGCAGAATATTGAAAAGCGCTTTGGTGGCGGTGGTTCTGCCTTAACTGAGCGTATGGGGCTGTCACGCCCGCGCCCTGTTGTGCATGCGCTGGATGGTGTGAACCTGACCATCCGCGCCGGTGAATTTGTCGGTCTGGTCGGAGAATCCGGCTCCGGCAAGTCCACGCTCGGTCGTATTGCAGCCGGTTTGATGGCACCAAGCAGCGGCGATGTTAAGGTCTATGATAAAGCACCGTCGCGCGAGAATAAAACACATCTTGATGTGCAGATGATCTTTCAGGATCCGCAAGCCAGTCTCAATCCGCGCAAGCGTATTGATAAGGCTGTGGGCGAGGCTCCGCTGATCCATGGCCTGACAAACCGCGCAGGCTTGGATGAGTATGTCAGTGCGCAGCTGCGCCGTGTCGGGCTTGATCCGGCAATCCGCACCCGTTTTCCGCACCAGTTTTCGGGCGGTCAGCGGCAGCGCATCAGTATTGCCCGTGCTCTGGCGCTTAATCCGCGTTTTCTGGTCTGTGATGAATCCATTGCGGCACTGGACGTTTCTATTCAGGCGCAAATCCTCAACCTGTTTATGGATCTGCGTGAAGAGCTTGATCTGACCTATTTGTTTATCAGCCATGATCTGCGGGCGGTGCGCCATGTCTGCGACCGCGTCTTGATCATGTATCTGGGCAGAGTGGTGGAGGATGCACCGGCGAAGGAATTCTTTGCCCGCCCGAACCATCCTTATACGAAAATGCTGCTATCCGAAGTGCCGGATCTCTCGCAGCGCGGCAAAGCCTATTCAGCGATTAAAGGGGAAATTCCAAGCCCGATTAATCCGCCGAAGGGCTGTCATTTTCATCCGCGCTGTCCGCTTGCTTTCGACAAATGCCGCCTTGAACGCCCTGCATTGAAGCAGGTTGGTGAGCAGCATTTAAGCGCCTGCCATCTCAACGATAACCCTTCATTCATTGATAAAGCCGCCCCATTGGAGTTAACCGCATGAAAAATTTACTTGCTGCCCTTGTTATGACCACCAGCCTGTTTTCTGCCAGTGCCATGGCAGAAGAACTGCGTATCGGTTTTGCGGATCCGTTGTCTTCCATTGATCCGCAACTGAACAACCATGCCGGTGACCATTCCGTCGCCCAGCATTTCTGGAGCGGCCTGACCGGCAAAGACGCCATTAATATGCAGCCGGGTGTTGCCAAGACATGGCGCAATATTGACCCGCTGACATGGGAATTTACCCTTTTTGACAATGCCGTTTGGTCAGATGGTCAGCCGGTAACTGCTGCGGATGTGGCTTTCTCCTATGACCGTGCCCGTGATGTGCCAGGCAGTGTTGCCAGCGTCAAAGGTTTTATCCGCACGGTTGATAAGGTAGAGATCAAAGATGACCATCATCTGCTGGTCAAAACCACTGTGCCTGATCCGCTGCTGCCGGTCAGCCTTTCCAGCCTTTATATTGTCAGCAAGCATGTCGGTGAGAAATCAACCACGGAAGATTACAACAGCGGCAAAGCCATGGTTACTAATGGTGCCTATAGCTATGTCGGCTATACACCGGGTGACCGCGTGCTGATGAAGCGCAACGAAACCTATACCGGCGATAAGCCTGAATGGGATACGGTTACCTATCGATATATTGCCAATCCGGCAGCGCGTACTGCTGCCTTGCTGGCCAAAGATGTGGATGTGATCGACAAAGTATCGGTTGCCGATATTTCCAAGCTGGAAAAGTCGGAAGGCGTTAAAGTTTATGCCTATCCGGGGCTGCGTGCGCTGATTATGCAGCCAAGCTTTAGCGCGCAGCCGTCCAAATATCTGACTGACAAAGCCGGAAATCCGCTGAAGGAAAATCCGTTGCTGAACCAGAAAGTGCGTGAAGCGCTGACACTGGCGATCAACCGTGAAGCACTGGTGAGCCGCATTATGCAGGGCGGCGCAACAGTGGCGAACCAGTGGATGCCTGAAGGCACATTCGGTTATGACACGGATACGAAAGATATTCCGTTCGATGCCAAAAAAGCCAAGGAACTGCTGACAGAAGCAGGCTATCCGGATGGTTTCAAAATGACGATCCATGCGCCAAGCGACCGTTATCTGCAAGGCCCTGAAACCGCGCAGGCTCTGGCTCAGTTCTGGACACGTATCGGCGTGGAAACTCAGGTGGAAGTCGTACCCTTTTCGGTCTATTCCGGCAGCGCCAATAAAAACGAATATGCCATGACCATGATCGGCTGGGGTAATGGTACCGGCGAAGGCACCTATGCCATGACCTCTATTCTGGCAACGCCGAATAAGGAAAAAGGCGTTGGTGCATCCAACTGGGGTCACTACAGCAGTGCCGATCTTGACAAGGCTCTGGCTGAGGCAACGTCAGAATTCGACAATGCCAAGCGTGAAGAGATTATCCGTGGTGCGGTGAAAACCGTAATGGGTGATGTCGGTATTATGCCGCTGTTCCACTATAAAAACATCTGGGCATCGCGCGATGATCTGAAAGTTGTGCCATGGAACAGTGACCGTACCGTTGCGATGCAGGTCAGCAAAATCAAAGCTGACTGAGGAACTGGCCGATGTTGCAAATCTCTGTTGAACCAGCCGTAGCACTGATTGATGTGGAGCGCCGGATTACGATATCCGGCGCTAAGCCACAGGCCAAAGTCACGGTTAAAACCGTGACAAACCGTGCCGGTCATGACTGGACGAGTGAGGCGGTTTTTGAGGCCGATGCACAAGGTGCGGTTGATCTGACCCGTGATGCACCTGTGTCTGGTACCTATCAGGGCATTTCAGCTATGGGGCTGATCTGGTCGCAAAATCATGGCGGGCAGGGCATGTTGCCGCTGTTCCATCAGGATTTGTCACAGGTGCTTGAAACAACAATTACAGCAAGCTCTGATGATGACAGCAGTGATGCATTGCTGGTGCAAACTCTGATGGCAGAAGGCGTGACCCGTGAGGAAGTGCGGGTGAACGGTCTTGTCGGGACGCTTTATCGCGCGGCAGGCAGTGAAGCACGACCAGCAGTGATGATCATGAATGGTTCTGGCGGTGGTGTGAATGAACCGCGCGCGGCGCTCTATGCGTCCCGTGGTTATCATGCGCTGGCACTAGGTTATTTCGGTGCGGAAGGTCTGCGAAAATATATTTCCAACACACCGCTGGAATATTTTGAAAAAGGGCTGGACTGGCTGCGCGATGCGGTGAAGCCGAAAGATGATTTCGTGGCGGTCAGCGGTCAGTCACGCGGCGGCGAGCTGGTGCTGTTATTGGGCGCTACCTATCCGCAGAAAGTCTCTGCGGTGATCGGCTATGTGCCGAGTGCATTTGTGCATGGCGGGCAGGCGGCTGCCGATCCTGCCTTGGGTCGTGACGGGCCTTGTTGGCTGTATCAGGGCAAGCCGCTCACCCATATCTGGGACAATAACCGCTTTGCGAGCTGGAAACCTTATGATGACGGGCCGCAGCCACGCCGCAACAGCGCTGCGATGCGCACCGCACTCGCTGATCCTGAAGCCATGCGCAAAGCGCGTATTCCGGTGGAAAAAATTGCCGGGCCGGTAATGCTGATCTCCGGCGGTGATGATGGTGCATGGCCGTCGGATTATTATTCACTGCTGGTGCAGTCGAGCCTGCTGGCCGCCAATCATGCTTTTCCGGTGGAATGGTATAATCATCCGCAAGCGGGACATTCCATCCTGTTTCCATATGTACCGGCCACACAGATTGTTCATGCACATCCGGTCAATGGCAATCTCACGACAATGGGCGGCGAAGCTGATGTGAATGCTGAGGCCAATGCCGCATCATGGCAGGCTGTGTTGCAGTTTTTGAGCCAAGCAACGGCTTAAAACGCCGATTAAAAAAGAAAAGGCGCAGTGTCGGATAACACTGCGCCTTTATTTTTTACTTAAACAGCGGTGTGATAATCTCTTCGAGAACCGCAAGTGTTGCATTGTTTGCAGCGGCATCATCGCCTGCTTCAAATTCGGCCAGTTCGATACCGGCAATCTTGTCCTTCGGCAGCGCGGCGAACACATCACGCAGCTGCTGCGGCATCAGACCATCTGCCACTTTATATGCTGCCGGAATGAAATCAGGTTCCATCACATCCCAATCCACATGAACCCAGATTGGTGCATTGCCGATGGCCTGCAAAACTGTTTCAGGGGTGGTTTGCGCAGGGGCAATAATCCGGACACCGGCTTTTGCTAGCATTGCAGCTTCTTCTTCATCAATATCGCGGCCGCCGATGATGATAACTTGTTCAGGGCGCAAACCGGCACCATGACCGCTGTCCCATAAGCCGCTGGCGGCAGCAACGACCATGCCGCCGAGATAGCCGGAGCCGGTGGTCTCTGGCGTATTGAAATCACCGTGCGCATCAATCCAGAGCAGAACATTGTCCGGACGTTCACGCGCAACAACCGGCAGACTTGCCAGACTGGCAGAACAGGTATTGGCAACGAGCACCGGTATCTGACTGTTTTTGAGCGTGGCGTCCAGAGCGTCGCTGATGCCGTTTAATGTGTCACGCGCCTGTGGCAGGCTGACAGACCAGTCATCAGTAACAACAGGGGAAGGTGTGCCGATTGTTGTCACAGGGGCAGAGATGAGTTTCTCTACCAGTTTTGCTGTCAATGCCGCGCCCGGAATTGCACCTTCTGTGCGATCGGCAATGCGACCCTGTGAAAGAATAATATTATAGGCCATAACAACTCCCGCCTTCAATGCTTGTTTGATTTGACCGATAGCTGTTTTTTGAAGCGGGATAAATATTTATTATTGCAGAGTGTTTTAAGAGCAACCGGCTTGAGCGCCGGTTGCTTGTTTATAGGCGGATTAACGCCACTCGTCTCCCCATTGCTGGACAAAGTGATCAGCGCCCACTTCCAGCATTTGACGGACAGGTGGCTGATAATCCATTGCGCGGACAGGGCTTTTCAACTCACTGACTTTGAGCTTCGGCTTGGAGCCACGTGTTGCAGGATCAGGCACGGGCACTGCTGACAGCAGGCGCTTGGTATAAGGGTGCTGCGGGTTGCTGAAAATGCTTTCCCGTGCGCCGATTTCGACAATTTCACCCAGATACATCACTGCCACGCGATGGCTGATCCGCTCCACAACAGCCATATCATGGGAGATGAAGAGGAAGGCCAGATCCAGCTTGTCCTGCAGTTCCAGCATCAGGTTGACAACCTGTGCCTTGATGGAAACGTCGAGCGCAGACACTGCCTCGTCAGCAATAATGATCTGCGGATCAAGTGCCAGTGTGCGTGCAATACAGATACGCTGACGCTGCCCGCCGGAGAATTCATGCGGATAGCGGTCATACATCGCCGGATTAAGCCCGACCTGATTCAGCAATTCTCTGGCTCTTTCCCGTGCCTGTGAAGCACTGGCCAAACCATGCACGATCATCGGCTCGGCAACAGCGTCACCGATTTTCATACGCGGGTTGAGGCTGGCAAAAGGATCCTGAAAGATCAGCTGCATCTGACGGCGTTTGTCGCGAAACTGCGTCTGGCTGATGCCAAGAATATTCTCGCCATTGAGCAGAATCTCACCGGATGTCGGTTCATTCAGCCGAATGATCGAGCGGCCGGTGGTGGATTTACCACAACCGGATTCTCCGACGAGCGACAGGGTTTCACCTGCTTTAATCGAGAACGAGACATTCTCAACGGCATGAACCCGTCCTGCCGGCTGCCTGAACAGGCTCTTTGGCAGATCGAAATATTTACGCAGATTGCGAACTTCGAGAACGGTTCTTGGTTTTGCTGCACTGGTTTCCTGTTTGGCAGAAGAATGATCTTCTTCTGTAGCTTCGACCGGAAAACCGGTTGTGCGGTCAATCTCAGGGAATTTCAGCGGAGCGCTTTCCTCTTTCATGGAGCCGAGTTTCGGCACCGCAGACAACAAAGCGCGGGTATATGGATGTTCCGGTGCCGCAAAGATGTCGGCTGTGTCACCGGTTTCAACAATATTACCGTGCAGCATCACGATGGTACGGTCGGCGATTTCTGCCACCACACCCATATCATGGGTGATGAAGAGTACAGCCATGCCTTCTTCTTTTTGCAGTTCTTTGATGAGATCAAGAATCTGCGCCTGAATGGTCACATCCAGTGCCGTGGTCGGTTCATCGGCGATCAGCAGTTTTGGTTTGCAGGCCAGCGCCATGGCAATCATCACGCGCTGACGCATCCCGCCGGACAGCCGGTGCGGATAATCTTTGACACGTGTTGCGGCAGACGGAATCCGCACACGCTCCATCAGATGAACCGCTTCGGCCTCGGCTTTCTCGCGGGACATGCCGCGATGGGTCATCAGCACTTCCGCAAGCTGGAAACCAATGGTCAGGCTCGGATTGAGCGAGGTCATCGGCTCCTGAAAAATCATAGCGATTTCATTGCCACGGATATGACGCATGGCGCTGTCGTCAATCTGCGTAAGCGATGCGCCGTTGAAGACTGCATTGCCTTCAATTTTGCTGTTGAGCGGCGGCAGCAAACGCATCAGCGAGAGCGCAGTAACACTCTTGCCGGAACCGGATTCCCCGACAATAGCTACGGTTTCACCAGCTTTGATGTCAAAAGAAATGCCATGAACAACCGGCGACCACTGATTGCCGGTGCGGAAGGAAACCTTGAGATCTTTTACGGACAGAAGAGTTTCTTGCATGTTTAAACCTTTCTATCAATAAAAGACACTGACCAGAAAACGCAGACAAATCAGTAGCAGGAAGATACCGAAAGAGACTTCAAGCTTGCGCTTGGACAGGCTGTGCGCCAGTTTCACACCGATCGGGGCGGCGAAAATACTGGTCGGAATAACCAGCAGAAAACCGAGCAGCGAAACATAGCCGAGCGCCAGCGGTGGCTGGAGGGCAGCGATTTCCGGAAACTCGGCGGCACGCGGCCAGCCTGCATAAATATAGCCCAGCGCACCCGGTACAGAGATCAGGATGCCCAAGCCCGATGAGGTGGCAACAGCCTGATGGATCGGCCGGTTGTAGAAGGTCATGAACAGGTTGGAAAGCTGTCCGCCGCCGATACCCATCAGCGATGACAGGACGCCAATAACCAGACCAATGAAACGGATGACCATTTTGCCCGGCAACTGATCGGCAATTTTCCAGCTGTCTTTACCAAACAACAGGCGAATTGCGGAAACACCGGCCACCAGAATGAAGATGAACTTGAACACTTCTGCCGGTGCAAAGCGTGCAATAACACTACCTGCCACAACACCGAGAACCACCGGCACCGCCCAGAGTTTCAACAGGCTGGTATCAACCATGCCGCGGGCGCGGTGTGCATTATAAGAGCGGATCGAGGTCGGAATGATGATCGCGAGAGAGGTGCCGATGCTCAGCGGCATCAGCACATCATAAGGAACGCCCATAATCCGGAACAGCTCATAGAGCACCGGAACCGCGACGGTGCCGCCGCCGACGCCAAACAGGCCTGCGAGCAGGCCGGTGATCCCACCGGCTGCCAGCATCGCCAGAGCAAGCCAAAGCAGCTGCTGTATTTCAATACCCATTATCACTGTGAAGCTTCCCCGAGTTAGCGACCGATCGCATAGGCTTGCATCAGACGCGGCGTTGCGGCTGCACGTAGCAATCCGTTATCTTCGCGCTCTGCTGCGGTCAGACGACCGACTGTCCATGCATCAACGATTTCGACATCATGGCCGCGTGTTTTCAGCTCATTGATGACAGTTTCGCCGATGGTTTTTTCAATCACAAGGCGACCCGGAATCGCTTCACGCGGATAGAATGATGACGGGAAATGCATGGTGTGGAACAGCGGTAGATCAATGCCTTCCTGCAGGTTCAGGCCATGATGGACACGACGCAGGAAGAGTAACAGCTGCCACTGGTCCTGCTGGTCACCGCCCGGCGTACCAAACACAAGACGCGGCTTGCCCTGATAGCTGGCGAGTGACGGGGTAAGTGTGGTGCGCGGACGTTTGCGCGGTGCGAGGCTGGTTGGCAGATCAGGTTCAAGCCAGAACATCTGTGCACGGGTATTGAGCTGGAAGCCGAGTTCCGGAATAACCGGAGAGGACTGCAACCAACCGCCGGAAGGCGTGGCAGAAACCATATTGCCCCAACGGTCGATCACATCGACATGCACGGTATCGCCACGCTTTTCTGTACGCAGGTGCGCCATGGTCGGCTCACCGGCACCCGGTGCCAGATCTGCGTTGGTGTCAGCATAACGGAACTGGGCGACACCACGGGCATGCTGGGATTCATAACCGGCAACAAGTCCCGGACGCAGCTCATGGGAGGCTGTGGTGCCGATCATGTCGCGACGCTGTGCATTATACTCTTCCGACAGCAGATGCTCCATCGGCACCTCAACAAAATTCGGATCGCCATAATAGATTTCACGATCTGCATAGGCCAGTTTCATGGCTTCAATAGTGGTGTGGACAAATTCCGCACTATCCGGCCCCATCGCCGCAATATCAGTATTTTTCAGTAAGGCGAGGGTTTGCAGGAACGCAGGACCCTGACCCCACGGGCCGGTCTTGGAAACTGTCCAGCCGTGATAATCATAGGTGAGCGGTTCTTCGTAAGTGGCACTCCAGCGCGCCATGTCATCAGCTGTCAGAATACCTTTATGGCGTTTGCCGCTGGTATCCATTGCTTCTGTGTTCCGGCAGAAATCCTCAATCGCTTGTGCTACAAAACCACGGTAGAAGCCGTCACGTGCATGGTCGATAATGTCTTCACGGCTGCCGCCTTTGGCTTCAGCTTCATCTACCAGACGCTGATAAGTATTAGCCAGCGCTTCATTGACGAACAATTCATGCGCCTGCGGCAGGTTGCCGTTGCGCGCCCATGTGGCGTAGGATGTCGGCCATTCTTTTTTAAAGAACTCAGCCTGATCGCGGATGGTATTGGCAACGCGCGGCAGCATCGGATGGCCGGTGCGGGCATAATAGATTGCCGGTTCGAGTGCATCACGCAAACTCATGCTGCCCTGATCGCGCAGCATCAGCATCCATGCATCAAACGCGCCCGGAACCACGGTTGCGAGCAGGCCCGAACCCGGAACCATATCCAGCCCTTCCTGACGATAGCGCTCGATTGTTGCTGCATCCGGAGTTACGCCCTGACCGCAAACCACTTCGGTTTTGCCGGTTTTGGCGGAGTGAAAAATAATCGGCACTTCACCGGCAGGGCCGACCAGATGCGGCTCGACAATCTGCAGCACAAAGCCTGCCGCGACAGCCGCGTCAAAGGCATTGCCGCCGCGCTCAAGCAGCGCCATACCGGCAGAAGAGGCCAGCCAGTGGGTGGAAGTAATGACACCGAAAGTGCCGAGAATTTCAGGGCGGGTTGTAAACATACTCATCGGAATTTCCTCAAAATTATTAATATTCGCGCGGATCAATAGCGTCGCGCAGACCATCGCCAAGCAGATTGAAACCCAGAACCACGAGGAAGATTGCGGCTCCCGGCCATACGGACATCCATGGCGCTTGTGAGATGAAGTTTTTCGCTGTGTTCAGCATGGAACCCCATGACGGGTTCGGCGGCTGCTGGCCAAGACCGAGAAAGGACAGACTGGCTTCGGCAATAATTGCCGCTGCAATGGTCAGTGTAGCCTGAACGATAATCGGTGACATGGCATTTGGCAGAATATAGCGCAGGATAATGCGCGGATGACGCAGACCCAGAACCTGAGCAGCCTCGATATATTCTTCATTACGGATGGAGAGTACCTGACCACGGGTCAGGCGGGCAAAGACCGGTGCGGCAGACAAGCCGATGGCGATCATCGCATTGGTGAGGCTGGCGCCGAGAAAAGCCGCCAGTGCAATTGCCATAATCAGAAACGGAATTGCAAGCATGGCGTCAATCAGACGGGAGATAATGCTATCTGCCCAGCCACCGAAATAACCTGCGATAATACCGAAAGGCACACCGACCAGCATGGCGATGAAGACGGAGACAACACCCGCCATCAGCGATGTGCGTGCACCATAGGCCATGCGGGAGAACAGGTCGCGTCCCAACTCATCTGTGCCCAACCAATGCAGAGCTGAAGGCGGTTTGCGGATCGCTGTAAAGCTGGTCTGCAACGGATCATAACCGGCAATGAGCGGCGCCAGAATAGCGAGAAGGGCAAAGAAGCCAACCAGAATGGCGCCCAGAACAGCGGCTCTGTTCGAGAGGAACTTTTGTAATGTGCGGTTGGGTTGTTTTTTAGCCGGAATTGCGAGCGCACTCATGTTGCATCCCTCAGTCTCGGATTGACGATAATATAGAGAATGTCGGCGAGGAGATTCATCAGGATGAAGCCAACCGCTGTACACAACACCACGCCCTGCACAACGGCATAGTCACGGGTGAAAACCGCATCAACGATCAGCTTGCCAAAGCCCGGAATGGTGAAAATCTGTTCTGTCAGAACCGCACCGGCGAGCAATTCACCAAACAGCAAAGTGGTCAGTGTGATGATCGGAACGAGGGCGTTACGCAGCGCGTGGCGCAGGATAACCGTCTTTTCATTGAGGCCTTTGGCGCGCGCCGTGCGTACATAGTCGGAGCGCAGTACGCCAAGCATCGCAGAACGGGTATGGCGCATCAGCACACCGGCAAGACCGGTACCCAGCACAAAGGCCGGCATAATCATGGTGCGGATATTCTGTCCCAGATCTTCAAGCGGGGATGTGTAGCCGGATGATGGCAGTAACTGCCATTGAACGGACACCACCAGAATAAGCAGAATACCAAGCCAGAAATTCGGAATAGACAGGCCGGAGAGTGCGGCAACATTGATCGAATAATCGGTCAGTGTGCCTTTGCGCACGGCAGATATGATCCCTGCCGGCACCCCGATCAGCAGAGCAACGATCATGGCAAAGGCTGCAAGCTGCAATGTAACCGGCAGTTTCTGTACGATCAGATCCAGTACCGGCTTTTCGGTGCGGATCGAGACACCGAAGTCACCGGTCAGAATACGCCCGAGCCAGCTCGTATATTGCGTAACAATCGGGTCGTTGAGCCGGTATTTTTCCTGAAGATAGGCAATGGTTTGCGGATCGCGGTCTTCACCGGCCAGCGCCAGAACCGGATCGCCCGGCAGCAGTTTCTGCATGCCAAAAACGATGACCGAGACCAGAAACAGGGTCGGGATCACCACCAGGCAACGCCGGATAATTAATTCGAACATAGGTTAAGTTCCATCATCTTGAAAACAGAACAGCGGGCATCAGACATCAAGCAGCAAGCTTTGCAGTCTGGGTTTTCCAGCCGGCCCTTCGGGCAGTTTCAATTTGGCTGAGGCTGCGTTTCAACAAGGTGCCCGACGACTATGCCGGCTGGCATAATCGTCGGGTAACGCGCTGTTATTGTTCCAGAGTCACGCCTTTCAGGCGGATCATACCATCTGGATGCGCCGAGAAACCTTTCAGGTTTGCACGGGTCGCAAAGATCCATGGTTGGTAGTACAGATAGATGATCGGCAGTTCATCCTGCAGGATTTCCTGAGCCTGATCATACAGTGCTTTACGCTGAGCCTGATCCTGAAGGCCACGGGCTTCTTCCAGCAATGCATCTATTTTTTCATTGCAGAAACCGGCATCATTGAGGCTGCCTTTGCAGGTGTCAAACTGATGGATGTTGCCATCCGGATCGGCACGACCTGACCAGCCGCTCTGACCGACTTCGTAGCTTTTTTCTTTCAGCGTGCTCTGCAATGCCGCAAATTCGGTCGGGCGAAGGGAAATGTCGAAACCGGCTTCGGAAGACATTGCCTGAATAAGCTCATAGACCTGCTGGGAAGTGGTGGAATTGCCGAAGGCCAGTTCAAAGCTGATACGCTCATGACCGGCCTCTTTCATCAGCTGCTTGGCCTTTTCAACATCACGCGTTACCGCATCATATTTCGGATTATAAGCAAAGCTTGATGGCGGGAAAGGCTGGTGTGCAGGCTGGAATACGCCCTGACCAACAACTTCATTGATGGCATTGCGGTCAAGCGAAAGCTCAAAAGCCTGACGGATACGTTTGTCATGGCCGATCGGGAAGCTGTCTTTGTCACCCTTGGTCAGGTTGAAAGTCAGCGCCTGATAACCGATACTGGTCACCGGCAGATAGGTCAGGTTCTTATCGCTTTTTGCGGCTTCAATATCAGAGGAAGCAAGACGCTCGATCAGGTCGAAATCGCCGGAGCGCAGATTGGCGAAACGGACAGTGGAATCCTGAATTGGCAGATAGGTCACTTTATCAAAGTGATAATTTGCTGCGTCCCAGTAGTCCGCAAATTTTTCCAGAACGATACGGTCGTTCTGAACACGGCTTGTGAATTTATAAGGGCCGGAACAAACCGGATTTTGTGTGAATTCACCGTCAGTAAAGGCTTTAGGGGAGAGGATCATACCGGCGCGGTCTGACAACTGGGTGAGCAGTGCGGCGTCATGCTTGGTCACGTGGATATCAAGAGAGGTGTCATCAAGTACCTCGATCTTATCGATAGCAGCGATTTCACTTTTGCGCAGGGATTCCGGCAGGGTTTTGGCACGTTCCAGATTGGCTTTGACATCGGCAGCAGTAATTGTTGCGCCGTCATGGAATTTGCCGTCTTCACGCAATTTGACATGAAGGGTTTTGCCGTTTTCTGACCATTTCCACTCTTTAGCGAGCTGCGGCTGAATTTCCAGCTTGTCATTGATGTCAAACAGCTTGTCGCACATGGATGTCAGCACAATACGGCCGACAAAGGTGCGGGCGCGGTGCGGATCCAGAACATCCGGATCATCCTGCAGGCCGATGCGCAGATCGGCGGCCAGTGCCGGTACAGTCAAAGCAATTGCTGCGGCTGATAATGTCGCGCTTTTCAGCGCAATCTTGTAGATTGATTTCATCTCCACCCCTTATTTTGTTCTGCTGAACAATCAGATAATGCGTTGGTTTTCATAAAGTTCGGACAGAACGGGCTTTCTCCTCCGGCAGAAAATCCGCTCTGTTGTTGATCCGCATGCACTGCTGCGGATCGTAATTGTTAATTTGTTTGGCTGGTCTGGCGTGACTGCGCCCTTGCAACGCCGCCGATTTCTTCGATAACTGCCTCGCGCAACGAAATCAGGTGTGTTCGCATCGCTTCCTCTGCATCAAGCGGGTGAAACCGTCGGATAGCATCGAGAATGGCATTGTGCTGGGTGACTGAGAGCGAGTTTCTGCCTGTGGAGCGCACACGCGTACGAAACTGCTGCCATGCATTATTACGGCGGATTTCATCAATAATGCTCATAATAGCGATGAAAAGTTGATTGCCGGAAGCATCGGCGATCTTGCTGTGAAATGCTGAATCCCATTTTTCCCATGATGCAACATCGTCGGCCTGCTCGGCTTTTTGTGCCAGTTTTTCCAGTTGCTCAATCAGAGCCGGTGTTGCACGCGCTGCTGCCATGCGCGCCAGTGCCGGTTCAATTTCGATACGCACATCCATCACTTCGATCGGATTGGTAAAGGTAGCAATCTGGTTGACAGGCATATTGCCGGTCGGGCGGCGTTCACCGCTGAAAGTGCCTTGTCCCTGTCGACGCCAGATCTGCCCTTCATTTTCCAGAATGTCGAGTGCAGCACGCAAAGCACGGCGGCTGACATTGAAGCGTGCAGCCAGCTCCCGTTCAGACGGCAGACGGTGCTCCTGATCTGATGTTTGATCAGCCAGCAGGGTACGTAATTGTTCTAAAGCAAAGTCAGAATTCTGGCTGAGGTCATTCATTCTATTTAACAGTGCGGATCATTTGAACCACTTTCAATATTGGTAACATGATTCTGCGAGAAGTGAATGACTTTGTGCATTTTATGTCAATTAATTTAAAATTTATGCGCTTTAAGCGAAGTTGATGTCGCAAATAAAGTAATTTTATTAAAAACCACCACGAACCATTTATAAAATTGGTTCGTGGTGGTTTTGTGTGTTGCGCCGAAATTTCATAAGACCCATAAATGGCTGATCTTATTATCCGCAGGTTTATTGTCATGACCCAGTTTTCTGATCCGCAACGCCTTCAAGTTCTGATTGACGGGCTGAACCAGTTCAATGCCACGCCCGACAAAGGCACAACCCGTCTGACCTATAGTCCGGAATTCCGGCAGGCGAGTGATTATCTGCGCGGGCAGATGGAAGCGGCAGGGCTGACTGTACGTGAGGATGCGGTGGGTAATCTGATCGGGCGACTGGAAGGGCGTCAACCGGATCTTGCACCGGTGCTGATCGGTTCTCATTTTGACTCTGTGCCGAATGGCGGTAAGTTTGACGGTCAGGCCGGTGTGATCGCCGGTATCGAAATTGCGTTTCAGCTGAAAGAGCGTGGGCTGACACCGGAACGGCCGGTTGAGTTCATTGCAATGATTGAGGAAGAGGGGACGCGCTTTGGCGGCGGTCTGCTGGCTTCACGTATTATGACCGGCAAAGTGGATATGGCTGCGCTGCTGGATTATGCCGATGATGACGGCATCCTGTTCCGTGATGCTATGCAGGACTATGGTCTTGAACCTTCCAAAGCGCATGAAGCTGTCCGTCAAGCCGGTTCTGTTCACGCATTTCTGGAATTGCATATTGAGCAGGGGCCGGTGCTGGAGGCGAGCGGTGACGATGTTGCTATCGTTGACCGGATCGTGGGGCTTGGTCAGCTTAAAGCAACATTTCACGGGCAGGCGGGACATGCGGGTACAACGCCGATGAATGCACGTCGGGATGCGTTGGTTGGTGCTGTAACGGCGCTGGCGCAATTGCCCGATCTGGCGCGGACAATCGGCGAAGATGCTGTTTTGACAGTGGGAAAAATGGAAGTTCATCCGGGCGGTGCCAATGTCATTCCTGACCGCGTGGTCTTTACTGCGGATATCCGTGCACCCAAAGAAAATGTCGTGCGTGCGCTGATGGATCAGGCGCATGATGTAATTGAGCGCGCAGGCGGCAATGACTTGTCGGTTGATGTGGAGCAGCAAATCTTTATTTCGCCGGTGCCGCTCTCCGCGCAAATGCACGAGCGTCTGCAATTCCATGCCAACAAACTAGGCTTGAAAAGCCGGACTATGGTCAGCGGTGCAGGGCATGATGCCATGGTGATGGCGGATTTTGCACCGACCGGACTCGTCTTCGTACCGAGCCGTCACGGTATCTCCCATGCGCCGGAAGAATGGACAGATTGTGATCAGCTGGCCAAGGGTGTTGATGTGCTGTTTCTGACGCTGTGCGATCTGACTGAAATCAGCTTTACCCATTAAGATTGGGCTGTTGCAAATTATACAGGGCAGGCGGAGTGTTGAGGTGATGTTCTTTGATCAGAGCGGTGGATTGATAATCCATTACTAAGGCTTTCAATGTTCAGCCGGAAAGCACGGTTGAGATTCGACCTTTGGCTTATAAAATCAGACCGGCTCGGAGCGCCCAGATTTTATAAGGTATATTTATTATACAAAGCCGCTTTCTTCAGCCGTAATTGATTTGCATATGCCGTTATCTGTTTCGCCGACCATATGTGTGTTACGGATGATGGTGCTCTTAACAAGATCAATTTCTCATACACCTGAGCTTTCAACGGATCGCTCGCTTCCTGAGTTTGGTATTTAACGCCAAAAGCACTTTTGGATTCATCAAGTGTAAAGTTGAACATTTGTGAGCTCACAAATTCCCACGACAGATATGTCGGTGTGGCAAAATCGATGGTCTCAGAACTTCCTGTCATTAAGGTCAGATTATCCGCTATCGATGCAGATGAGTTTATGTCTCATAAAGACGACAAGAAATTACTTATAATTCTATATAGAAAACAATCTTTATTTATACGGGATGGTCAGCCGCTACACTCATAGGCTAGATGGTGTGCTCATCGTCGCAAATCAAATTATATGGAAAATGTTGAGAAGAAAGAACGCGTCATATGAAATATTGCCTCGCTTTATGCACTGCCTTAGGAATTTATGCATTTTCTCCTGCACAAGCATTAGAGCAAGCGGGTTTTGATTGCGCGAAAGCTTCGACAGAAACGGAAAAGGCAATCTGTGCTTCGCCTGAAATTGCTGAGGCAGATCGTGCCATGTCGCTTGCTTATGAAGCACTTATTAAAAGAGCTGACGCAGCTTTAAAGCAAGCGCTTAAGGTGGATCAGGCTGACTTTATTAAACTGCGCGATCAAGCTTTTGAAAGCCATCTGTCGAATGCTGCAGTAAGGCAGGAGAGCCTGCTGGACCGGACGGAAATGCGCGCTGAGTTTCTCAACTGGATATCTGTTGCAGACAGTACTTCCCTTGAAGGAAACTGGAGAAATGTCTGGGGTCTCGTTAAAGCGGAAAAAAATGCCTCTGGCAAACTCATCGTGAATATTGATGTTGCCGATCAGGCAAACGGGAGTTGGGTGTGCAGCTTTGAAGGTGAGCTTGAGCAGAAGTCTGCAACTGAGGCAAAATTCAAGGGGGAAGGCGGGCCGCTGACCCTGAAATTGCAGGGTGCAATTCTTAATATTCCGACGCCTTTTTGTGATGAAACTACAACGGGAGGCTTTGGTACCGCAGCCGGTAATTATTTCCGTGTTGGTCAATAGTTGAAACGTGTTCTGCCATGTATCTTGAAGCGCTTATATAAAAGGGCGCTTTTAGATAGCTCTGAAATTTAAAAACAGAGATGCTCTGGCTGGTTAACTTTATGGTGCCGCTTACGTGACTCGAACACGTGACCCCATCATTACGAATGGTGCCTGGGCTGTTCCCGTAAAATCACGGAAAGTCATTTAATATAATTATATCAATGTTTTATGAATTTACAATTTCCCGGACATACCTTGAAAGACCTCGCGAAACCTGTTTAATTGATTGCTATTTGATTGCTAGCAATCAGGGTGAAAGCGATGAAATTAACAAAGCGCAATGTCGATAAAATCATTCCGGGTGAGAAGGATGCTTTTCACTGGGATGATGAACTAAAAGGCTTGGGGCTGAAAGTAACTGCCGCAGGTAAGAAGATATTCGTGCTGCAATCGCGTCTCAATGGTAGTCTTAAACGGTTTACGATTGGGACTTATGGAGCGCCCTGGACTGCTGATGCTGCACGTGAAGAAGCCAAACGGCTCCTTGGTGAAATTGTATCAGGCTATGACCCGCATGAGGAGAAACGATCTCGCCGCCATGATATTACGATTAATGAATTCGCTGAGCTCTATTGGGAGATTGCCTGCGCGCATAAAAAGCCGCTTACAGTTACAAACGAAAAAGGTTTGATGAAACGTCATATCGCGCCCTTATTTGGCAAGATGAAAGTTAAAGAGATACGGCGTGCAGATGTTCAAAAATTTGTAAACGACGTGGCAACCGGTAAAACTGCAGCTAAAGTTAAAACTAAGGCAAGAGGTTTAGCGCGGGTAACCGGCGGAAAGGGCTCAGCCAACCGTACATTGGGTCTATTGTCGTCTATGTTGTCATTTGCAGTGGAGCATGAATATCGCACTGATAATCCAGCATTGGGCACAAAACAGTTTAAACTCAAGCAGCATGATCGATATCTGAATCCTCAGGAACTGGAGCGACTTGGCCGTGCTTTAGATGCAGCTGAAGAGAGGGGTGCTAGTCTATTCGCTGTCGCTGCGATTCGTTTCATAGCAATGACAGGCTGCCGTAAGAATGAAGCGCTGACCCTGCAATGGTCATGGATTGATTTTGATCATAGTATAGCTAAGCTGCCGGATAGTAAGACCGGCCAAAAAGTAATGCATCTGGGCGCTGCAGCTGTTGAACTCATCAAATCCCTGCCTCGGATGGTAGGCTCGCCATTAATATTTTCATCAGCGTCTGGTGGTGAAACGCCGATAAGTCTTTTTAAAGTATGGAATGAAATTCGTGCGGATGCAGATCTTGAAGATCTGCGAATTCATGATTTACGGCATAACTTTGCAAGCTTAGCAGTTTCATCTGGGCAAAGTCTGTATTTGGTTGGAAAACTATTGGGCCATAGCCAGGCACAAACAACCCAACGCTATGCACATTTAGCGCCGGATCCCTTGCGCGAAGCTGCAAATAATGTTGCTGATATGATTGGCAAGAATATGGGGTATGAGAAAGAAAAGTAGATTCGAGGAGTGGGTGCAAAATCCCCTATTGCCGTTCATTTAGATTAATTTTCAACAAATGATTTTCTATATTTTTTAAAATTATAACTTGGTAGAAATACTTAATAACATCCTTATTAAAAATAAAACTATTATATATAGTCTAAATTGATCTACAGATTTATTTAGACCTATGGCGTTGATCAAGAATTCTCCGTAGATTTTCAAATATTAAACACTGGACATCATTTTTGTCTTGTCCAATCTCTCTGGCAAGGTGAGCTACGCAGACACTAACATCTAAGGGTCTATTTACGCGACCATTCGTAGTTGTGAAAGGTCCGTCCGTTTCGGTCAACATTAGTTGAAGCGGAATAGCCTTTAACAATGATTGCGTCTTACTACCATGTAACATTCGATCATTGATTGAAAACATACAACCGAGCTTGGCGGCTCTCCTTGCCTCGGTTGGAGAGCCGGAAAACCAATGGAAAACCGGGACGTTCGTAGCAAAGTCCAGATATTTTTCCAGCATGTCTAGAACTAACGGCACGGATCGTACAGCGTGAATTGACAGAACCTTACCTCCTTGAGACGAGCAGGCCTTGAGGATACGTTCAAACACGTACTTTTGCTCCGAAAGCGAATTAGCGTATTGCGGACTAGCATCGATCCCGACCTCACCCACATAATTGGTTTCTGGAAGAAGCTTCTCCCAGAGATCAATCTCTTTGCCATGTGAGCTAACGAGTTGGGGATGAAGCCCCAGACCCACACGGATGTATTTAGTCTTGGATGCAACGGTTTTGTTTCTCGCCCAAGCTCTCGGCGTTGTTGTTACTGCGAGCGTATAAACGGAATGGCGCTCACACTCCGCAACTAAGGCCTCGTAATCCGGATAGAGGTCGAGGTGGCAGTGGAAATCGACAAATGGTGTCACAATGAGGCCTTTGAAGAGATAGTCTTGATACCGTTAAGAAACGTGGCAACCTCCTCCATACCTCTGGAATAGACGCCTTCCAAGTCCTTAATCTTGTCTTGATCTTCGAGAAGGGGGCCTGTCTTGTATATAAAAGACCTAGCCCTGCTAGGGTCTTGGCGTAGACGTTCGATAGCGAATTCGAATCCTCGAAACTGCTCGCCTTTCTTGTTCGTACTGTCGAGGTCCTCTTTAGCAGGTTCCTCCATGCGGTATCTGGACGTATCGACCAAAACCTTCTCTCCCTTAAGGAATGCAGCTCGTCGGATGATACACGGAAGACAATAGCCACAATGTCGTTCGCTACTGCCCTCCCATCGTCCGTGTGCGGGCTTGGCGCAGGATATTGAGAGCGGAGCCGTCTCCTTGAGAATATCAGGGCGGGCACATTCCACGATCATTTCTCCTTTCGTCTTGTTCCAATAGGGATTCTGAACCGTGCCTGGTATGCCAAGGATCGCCAGCAGATCGTTCCAACGATGGAAGTAGTAAGGATGCGTAGTCCTTGTGCTATTACTCGCTAATCGGGTCGCATCAAGAGGTACGTTCAGTGAAATGAGGCCATTTTCAGGTACATAGATCGGAAAGGGGTTTCCGAGCGCCGAGCCTGCAAAAGCGGCGAGTGCAATAAAAAGGAATGAGCGGCCGCGCGTCGAATTTTCCCTTCCCATATCTGTGACACTTTGTATTCTCCCGAGTGGGAGAGCCAGTCGCGACGGGGATCTGTTGTGGTATATACTCGTAACAAGTTCAAATACGTCGCTTTGGGGTTTGCTAATAGAACTGTCTGCCTTATGGCTGACGAAATAGATGTTTTCACTATCATTTTCGAGCTTATCGATCGCGCCGATTAGGCTGTCTAACCCTCCAGAGAACAACGATATTGCATTAAATTTCGGCGTCATCAATGCTCCTTGAAGGTCAGATCGACCGAGAACACCAACCCAAGGCCTGAAATCAACTGTCCACAAATCACCCGTGAGAAAACGCAACATTTTCTCCAATGTCGACTTAGCGGGATACCAGCAAACCGGTTGCGCAACAGGGAGATACAGTCCAATCTCGCGGGTCCATCCATCTTGACTCGATCTTGATCTATTAATGCGGGTGTCGGCGATGGAAATGAGCGTAGCAAGAACCAGTAGTTCGAGGCCGTGACCAGTTGGCATTCCTTCTGCTTCTTTGAGCTGCTTTAGCGCAGTGCTTATACCAAGCCTCAACTGACCATCTGCGAGGATATCGAAACGATAAATTTTTTCAGCACCTCTAGGTTTCGGGTCGAACAGATCAGTAGGTCCAAGGACGGGGGCAAGTACGTATCTAGTCACTGGTTGTCTCCCTCGTTTTGGCCTGTCCTTTCGAGAATGCCGTAGGCCGTCTCGTAGATATGATCTATCTGCATAGCTACTTGTCCTTCGCGGAAGATACCCTTAGTAGCCTCCATGGCATCTTGGACGCGGCCAAGAATCCAATCGCGGAACGAGTCATTTAGCGATATTGCAGAGGTTGCCGTCTCTGGTAGAGTAATAGCACCGTTTCCAACTGCATTGAGCAGCCTACTCATGATAGTGTTCGCAATAAATCGCTCAAGTATGAAATTGATCATCGCGCCATCAGGCCGTTCAAGCCGACTGATCATGTCTTTAGGCACTTCGTGTAATGCTTCGGAATAAGCGTCACGCACGAAAGCCTGATCAAGGTCACCGCCTGGCTCGCAGACATAATCGATCAGCGCCTCGAATATCTCGGCGGTTGAACGCTGTGCTAGCGACGCCAGATCAAGGCGTCGCAACTCCTGCCGGATATCCGACCCATCGGCACCCGCTCGCACAAGTAGATCTACAAGTCGTCCCGCCGCTCGACGGTCGGCGCTCGCCCTCGCTGAAGCAGATCCTCCACCGCCTGAGCGGGACACGTATGATGCCGCCGCCTGTTTAAACGACCGCTCTCGGTCGGCCGAGTTTCCTGTCCGCGCTCCCTTATTGAAAGCTTTACGACCCGGTGTGTACCTCTGTTCTGATGGTAGAGGCTGTGGAGGGGCTGCAGGGGGGGTCTGCGGTGTTTGCGGGCTTCCTGGTGGTAAGTTATCTGGTTGTGCAGGAGACTGTGGTATTAATGGAGTGGGCGGTTCGGCTGGAGATGTTCCCGGATCACCAGACGGATCGTCAAGCCATGATGGTAGCAATGGGTTCGAGTTTTTGCCGCCATTAAAAGGAGTAGATGTTCCCATCAGCGTCCTCCATCTGCCTGAATCATGGATTTGAGGCTCTCGCTACCAGTTGTTTTCCAGCCCTCCACGATTTTGCTAAGACGGGTCTTACCATCTGGCGTCTTCACCGCGCGGTCATGGCCTGCTGCGGCCCATGAGCCGAGCTTTTCCGCAGGTAGTTGTTCCAACAATTCGAGATATCTGCTCTCAAACTCGGAGACTTTTGTCAGGAACAAAATCATGCCTGTGATCGCCGCAGGCTTTCGGTCCCAATCTGTAGTCTTGAGGACAATGGCACGGAGCTCTTCAAATACTAACATTTTGTCCTCAGGGACAAGCGCGGCGACTGAGGGCAAAACGGAGGCGGCCGCCAAATCGTCTTTTGAGAGTTTTTCGACGAGTGTGAGGAGGCGTGCATCGAGCGCTGCCGTCATAATAGCGAAATTTTTAACGTCATTGACCACGAACAGATACGGTCTCAGGTCTTTTGTTCCGATCTTTGGTTTTTGCCTCGCCCATGGAAGGATGTTCGGTTGGACCATCCACGCATCAATTCGCGGTTCGTGGATCTGTTCGGTTGAAGTCGTCACGGTGTTATCCGAGTCCGAGACTTCGCTGTCGTCCGGCGACAAATTTTCATTAGGTGCAGCTGTTTTGCTACAGCGCTCTTCGAGACGTTCTAAACTGGAGCTGACGCCGTCGGGATTCGTGCCAACCTCCCGAGCGATTTCCTCAAATATGTCGGGGAAAAACTGTTCCGCCAGCATGATCTTGGCTAAAATTTGGCTCTCGATTACGTTCTGGAAACCTCTTGCCTCCGCCACGGCAAGCCTAAGGGTCAATGAGTTGAGGAAGCGCTTGACGTTGCGTGGATTCCCCTTGGTGCCCGAAGCAAGCACCGCCGATATCTGTGCCATCATGGAAACAGCCGAGACAACCTCAGAAGTGTACATCGCGCCAAGTGAGTTCGACACGTCTATGTCGCCAATGGACTTCTGGAGCCATGGTGTCGACATGTAGTCTTCGGCCTTTTCCAACAGACTATTAAACTCTTCGCTATTCTCGCCAACTATTGATCCGACTGCCAGCAGCGTAAGGTAGGTTTTTGTTTCTGCCTCCCCCATGGCCGGAATGCGAAATGGCACCTGGATCAGCTTTTCGAGGTAGGCCCGTGGATAATCTTGGTTTGCTGCTCCCGCTGGCAAATCAGGAAAGTGCTTTGTAACCGCATATCGGATCATTGTCTCGTCTGCTCCGATAACAAAGGCCGTTCGAGGCAGCAGCACAAAGAGCCGGATCGCTTCGAGTGTTTCGATCGCGGTTTCGGGGAGGCACCGATCGAGATCGTCGACGAGCACTATTAGGCGATCAATCTCGGCTTTTTCGATCAGCAACTTGAAAGCACTGTTGAACTCTCGGATGTTTTTTGCGACGGTCGGCTTATCCTCGGCTTCTTTCAAGTAGCCTTTTACGCCTTCTGTCGCCGCCGCGATATTCTCTGGCGTAGCCCATTCGCCACCGGCAACTTTTCCTATCGCGAATTTCGTCAGTTCTAGAGCTTGGTCAGGGGAGGGCAGACCAGTGGCGACTGTGAAAGCCAGCCCCCCTGCCTTCTTTGCGGCCTTGAGCCAGTCTATACGTTTGACTACATCTAAAATTTGATCTTTGGCCTTATTGTAAATCGTCTTGTTGGCGATTAACTGGTCGATAATGCCCTCGATCAACGCGATCTTTGCGTCCTCGAAACCTTCGAATTGCCACCCGTTAAAGCGGATGACGAGTGTCTTCTCGTCTTCGAAGTCATGATCCGCGATCATCTCAAGAACACTCGACTTACCCGCTCCCCAATAACCGTGGACACCAATCGTCAGAGGCTGAGTGCCACTGCCTGCGATGATATCCAAGATGGTAGTGGCAATGGCCTTGTTACGGAGAAGATCAATCTTAGTTTCATGGTCACTAATAAAGCCCAGTTTCTGGGTGCGAGATGCGTCTACCAACAAATATCTCCGACAACAAATCAAGAAAAATTATTAAATACTTACCATTTATTAATTCGCAGTCAAACATCTTTTGATGCTTCTTTGCCTGATTCAACAAGTATAAAACTGTACTAATTCTTATGGTGTTATACGTATTTCATGCGCATACTCAGGAAATTACAGGGAATTATAGATAGACGCGGGATGTTTTCGGCGTAGATAATGAAGTGCATTTATATATTAGAAGAATGCGATCTCAGTAAACCTTGTTTGCCAGTGCCTAAGCCAAATTAATTTTGCCTTGCTTGTTTAGATACTGGCTTCATCAATGAATTGAAGCTCCTATATTCGTCAAGTCGCGATTTCAGCATTTTGGGGCGTACAAAGATGCTTGAAGATTTCCCGAACAATGTAGCGCTTTAGGCATCGGATTATTTCACTTTTGCTCTTACCGTCGTTTGTGCGTTTTTTGACGTAAGCAAGCGTTGGCTCGTGGCTACGCATTCTTATGATGGCTACCCGATAGAGGGCTGCGTTGGCCTGACGATTGCCTCCGCGGTTCAACCGAAAGCGATTGGTTTTTCCACTGGATGCCGGGATCGGACAAACGCCGCACAATTTCGCCAATGCGGATTCGGACCGGATTCTTGTCGGATCATCGCCGACAAGAATGAGCATTTCCGCAACCGTCATCGTAGAAATGCCGTGCGACGCCATCAACACTGGTGCACACGCCGCAGCGAGGCGCTCCAGCTCTTTGTCATGCGTCTGGATTTCGTCGTGGAGAGCTAACCATCGTCGAGCCAATGCACGTAATGCAACTTTTGCGGATGCTAGCGTCGATGTGATCTCACCTGGCCGAAAGGCTGCGATATGTCGTATCAGGATGATCTTACCTTTGATCTGATCAAGGCTATCCCGTAATTCAGTCGGTGCATTGATGATAAGGGTTTTAAGCGTCACCATGGCCTGCGATCTACATTTAACTGCGGTATCACGCGCGATCTTAAGATGTCTGATCATCTCTGAAGACCCGGCGTGCGTTTTGGGCTTAGCTGTCGCCTGACCGCTTAAAACAGAGCGAGCCGCACCTTCTGCATCCAAGCTGTCGGACTTTCCGTGGCTATATCTCAGTTGACGATGAGGACGCGTCACTTCCACCACCGTGTAACCATGTTCCAGAAGTAATCGAGACAACCCTGCACCGTAAGACCCAGTGCCTTCAATGCCAAATGCTATGATGGTTCCGAGGCTAGTTGCCCATCGTTCAAGCTCAAGATAGCCTTTCGCGTTGGCTGGTATGGATAAAGTGGCTAATTTGCACCATTTTTATCGATGGCCACAGCCACATGTGTAGCTTTATGAGTGTCGATACCGATAATGATATTATTGGAATTGATAATACGCATAGATCCTCCTCTGGCTGATGATACCCAGGCATCGATCAGAGAGGACAGGACTGTGAAGGGGCGCTCCCGTCATGCTCCTATGAAGTCACATCTCGCCCGTTGCCAGGGCGATCTAATGGCCGACACGTCAACACAATGACACGGGGTCAATCGTAACAGGGGTCAGACCATCAGACCGCTGTAACATAATTACAATCATAACAATTACCTTTGCCGCTTATGGATAAAGCGTTTTACGTGGGGCTGAGGATTTGCGTTATTTATGGCTAGTGTACTGGACAGGTTAAATGCAGCGTTGCAACAGGACTGTTTTAATGCATTGCAGACATCGGCTGAGAACTTCTGTTCTGGAGTACGATTCCAGATCGATCTCGGCCGAGGGGTGCGATCAGTCAACGCATCTAATCCGCCTTCAAGATAGCGATCATACCGCCGATAAAAAGTAGTCGTGGGATAGGTATCATATCAAGGGTTTGTTTGATGGGCAGGTGTGACATATCAATAGTGCGGATGATCACCAGCTTCTTAGATGCGCAATATATCATTCCCCACCACCCCAGTTCCGGTCATAATGTTTTAAGCAGACGGTTTTCGAGTGTCAGGTCAGCAACTATTCTTTCAAAGCCAAAGCTTCAGAGCGCAGATCCTTTACCTCAGGCGAGGTTGCTTGACGGGCTGTATCACCGGACAATCTACGTTTCCCAGCATCAAGGAACTCTTTCGACCACCTATAATAAAGGCTTTCGGCTATACCTTCGCGACGGCACAGCACAGAAATGCTTTCTTCACCGCGTAGCCCCGCCAAAACAATGCGGATCTTCTCCTCCGCAGAATAGTGCTGTCGGGTCTTGCGTCTAATATTTTTGACCAGCTTATCAGCAGCGTCTTTTGATGTTCCGGCCTTCTGTGTCCTCTCAATCTCCCAATTGATAAAATGAACCAGAAATCCTCCCTTAATCAAATGCTCAAATTCGTCCCACAGGCGCTGACGTCAGACACGTAGGCATAGTAACTGGTGCGGCGCACCAAAGTCGATTACTCGGCGAGCGCATGCTAAATTGATCTATCGCCGTTGCCATGGTAAGCATGTCTCATCATTTGGGGGGCACTTAATGAATTGGACTGAACTGCTGTGCAGCGAGCGGTTGGGTGATAAAAATTATCAACCGGGAGCCAGTCGCTCCATCTTCGTGCAAGATCACGACCGAATTGTTTTCTCGGCGCCCTTTCGCCGTCTAGCCAACAAGACGCAGGTTCAGCCACTCTATGAACATGACCATGTGCATCATCGGCTTATTCACTCTATTGAGGTGAGTAGTGTTGGGCGTTCGCTTGCGATGAAGATAGGTCACTGGCTGGAAGAGCACGGGCATATTGGTGCCAACGACGTGAGTAGTATCGCTAATATTGTCCAAGCAGCATGTGTCGCGCACGATATTGGGAATCCGCCATTTGGCCACTCCGGTGAAGAGGCGATGGGTGGATGGTTCGCTGAGCGTTTTGCCGCACCTACAGGGATTCTGGCGGACATCGACAAGGCGCAGCAATCGGAGTTTATTAAGTTTGAAGGAAATGCGCAGGGATTCCGTATCATCACACGACTCGAAATGTATCGGAATGCTGGTGGGATGCGCCTTTCTAAGGCAACTCTGGGGGCTTTTACCAAATATCCTGTAAGCGCAAGTACGTTGCAGAACCTAAATTCTACGTCCCAAAACGATTATATCGGGCTTAAAAAATTCGGCCTCTTCAGCTCTGAGCTTGAGCTGTTTAGTGAGGTAGCGAAGGCTATTGGTTTGCCGGAGGAAACCAATGTTGACGCAAGATGGTGGCGCCGGCACCCGCTGGTCTTCATAGTCGAAGCAGCAGACGATGTCTGCTACAATATCGTAGATCTTGAGGACGCTTTCACTACAGGTGAACTTCCCTTCGATACTGTAAAAAAAATACTTCATGAGGTAGCTGGCAAACCTAATCGGGACGTCACCGGATATAGCCAGGCCGAACACATAGCCTTTTTACGAGCGCTCAGCATAGGAAAGGCAATCGATAGCTGTTTCGAGGCTTTCACCAGAAATTACGAAGAAATCATGGCGGGAACGTTTTCAGCGTCACTCGCTGAGGCGGGTCCACTCGCGCCACTGTTTAACGATATCAAGAAGCTGTCACGCGACCAGATTTTCACTGCTCGCAGAAAAACCGAGCTTGAGGTATCTGGGCGACGTACGATTGGTAATGTTATGTCCGGTATCCTCCCTGTCTACGAGAATTTGGCGCAGGTGAAATGGGATGCATCAAAGCTGAGCGAGCACTGCCAGCAACTTACACGCGCGCTCGATCTGGATCTACGTGACATCAATAGTCCGGTACAGGCGCTTCATGCACTGGCGGATTTCACTTCCGGCATGACCGATCGATATGCCCTTCGGATATCCAGAATGCTCTCTGGAACCTGAGGGGTGAGGGACAAGTTTTCGTTGACTTATGTAGTAAGGATACGATCGATTTAACGCCTCAGGCAACGAACAGATAATTGGATATTATTTTACGACAAGCAGGTCGCCTTGGCGAGGGCTCTCTGCTTCGAATTTACGGCGTGCAGCTTCCTCGAGAGTATCAGTTGGTGACCGCAAATATGGACGCAGTTCCTCTACCATCTGTTTGAATTTGTCGTTCTTTGATCGTACGTCGATATCCTTATTCTCACGTGCGGACAACCAATTATCCGCTTCTTGGAAGGTGGCCTTCGTTGTGTCACGCTTCTTGCCTTTCCCTGTAGTAATCATTGCGGGAACGCCTGAATAGCGGCCGAACAAATTGGTTTGGCCTGCCAAAGCGAGACTAAGTCGCTTCCGTCCGCTGACATCATGGATTAGCTTTCGAAGCGCCAAATCAATCAACTGGTCTGCTGTATGGGTGATTCTGTCAGCCAACTTCGATCGAACACGAACGATAGCTTCGTCGAGTGGAATTTCGCCATCATTTCGTTCACGACGAAGATCTATGACTACGGCGTCGATATCATCTCGTAGGTCTGTAAGTTTTATAGTCATTGTGGGTGCAGCTCCTGTCGGATTTATTACGAATTAGTGCAAAATATGTGTTTCTTGGCGTATAAACAAAAAACGGGCGCACAAAGGCGCCCTCATGTTACGATCAACTGTCTTTTATTGTTGTATGCGGGCTGGCCTTACCATGCTTAGTGGTTACGAACCGACCGGAGATCGCACTTCGATAGGTGCTCTGGGTGCTCCCGCCATCGCGAGCTTCTTTGACCGTTGTACGCGGACTTGCTTGTTCATGTTTCGCCGTAACAAACCGACCATTAATCGCACTGCGGAAATTACTTCCGCCTCCTTTGCTCTTTGCCATTTACTTGCTCCTTATCGAACGACCCGAGAAATCGGACCATTTCCACAATAACTTACAAGGGTGTCAGAAGTCGTCACCCTCTAAATCGTACGAGCATGACGTGTCATCACTTCCGTGCTTGGATTCCAATAAGTTTATGGTAAGGCATCGAAATCGCTTCTGCGGTGGTATTCAATTAGATTGCGTAGCCCCTCGGGGGCGACGACCTCGACCGCATTGCCCCATTGATAGAGATGCCACGCCATCTCGAGCCAGCCCGCGGCATGAAAGCGTATGATGAGGCTGCCATCCTCTTGCGCTTCAGCGGTCTGTTTGGGGTGAAAACAGAATTCCGCCGCCCTTGCGGCGGCGTGCGGAGCGAAACGCCATATCACCTCGTCATATTGGGCTGGGTCTTGGTAGACACCGAACGATTGCGCCGCGTAATTTTCCAGCGAAAAGCCCGGCGCCAAGCTGAAGCTTTCGTCCAACGTTTTCGCGTTTAGGATTTGGTCCATCCGGAAGTTAAGTATCTCTTTGCCACGTGTCGGCTGCCGCGCTACAAGATAACTGCGATGCCCCAGAAGAAGGCCATGTGGCTCAATGATCCGTTCGGGTGCATCCTCCGTTTTGTAGTGTATCCGTAGGCGGAATGGGCCGCGTAGCCCTTCAATTATTGCATCCAGCACTTTCGGTGCCAAATTGACACGTGGTCCGGGTCGGGTGACCGAACCCATAGCTAGGAGAACCGCCTCGACATCAGATTCAGTGCGCAGGGCATCTCGCGGCGTCAGACGGGCTAGCAGTCCGTCGCGCAGATCATTCAGGGCGGCAGCGTGGCGTAGACGTCCTTCGCTACGGGCTGTTCTGCTGGCGATATCCAGAGCCTCGATCGCTGTTTCTTGACGAATCTGCAGTCGAGCGAGCATTGGGTCGGTGACACGCCAGCGCCGTCGTCGGTCTGGGCCATCCACTGCTTCAACATTGGTGAACACGGTCTCAAGTCCCTCGGTCATGCGTTGTGCTGTTCGATGCGAGACGGCGAATTCCTCGCAAATTTCATCGAGGCCGATCCCGACCCGCCGCGTGGCGGCCAGACGGGCTAACCTGATCAGATCCTGAGCCTTTAAGAACGACATGATAAAACTCCAGACCAACTACTATGCCAGATATTGACACCCACATACGTTACGGCTGAATCTGCAATCTGTCGAGATACGATTCTTGTTGCAGATTGCGCTCGATCATAGGGGTGGAGATGCGAACAATTGAGGGTAACAAAATACTTTTGTCCGCATCGGATCTGATGCGGTTCATGGGGTGTAATCACGCGACCGCACTCGATTTAGCGTATATGCGCGGTAACGGACCTGTGCCCCGTGAGGACAGCGACGATGTAGCGTTGCTTCAAAAACAGGGTGACGCCCATGAAGCTGCTCATCTGGCGAAACTCAAGGCGTCAGGTGCGTTGGTGATCGAGATCGGTCGATCCGATTTGGCCGAAAATTCGCAGGAAACCCGGATAGCATTAGCTAAGGGGCCGCAGATTCTGTTTCAAGGAGCGCTTCTCGGCGACAATTGGGGCGGCTGGTCGGACTTTCTCGAGCGCGTCGAGCGTTCTTCGAACCTTGGCAACTTCAGCTATGAAGTGACCGATACCAAGCTCAAGCGACGGCCACATCCCAAACATGTGCTGCAGTTGGTTCTCTATTCGGACTTGCTGACCCAGATTCAGGGTGTCGCCCCTCAATTTTCTCATGTCGAATTGGGCGATGGTAGCCGCGCACGTCTACGCCTCACCGACTATCAGGCTTATTCACGTATGACGCGCCAGCGGCTCGAGGCTTTTATCGAGAAGCCTGTGCCGACACGACCCATCCCTTGCGCCGATTGTGTGTTGTGCCGCTGGGGCGATCACTGCGAAAGCCAGTGGCAGGCTGAGGATAGCCTGTTCAACGTCGCCAATATTACCCGTACACAGGTCAAGAAGCTCGAGGCGGCTGGAATTACCACCATGGAAGCACTCGCCAGGCTTGATCATCCAATCCGCAGCATGTCTGAGACCTCCCAGAAGCGATTGGTAACGCAGGCGTGTCTGCAGCATGCCCGCAAGACCGGGGCGCCGGCCTTCGAGTTGCGTGAGCCGGAACCGGGCAAGGGATTCGATCTTTTGCCCGCGCCGCAGCCAAGCGATCTCTTCTACGATATCGAGGGCGATCCACACTACGAAGGCGGACTCGAATATCTTCACGGCGTCTGGTTCGATGGCCAGTTCAAGGCTTTCTGGGCGCATGACCACGGTGCCGAAGCGCAGGCCCTAGCCGAGCTCCTCGCTTTCTTCCGGGAAAGGCTCGCGGCCTATCCCGAAGCCCGCATCTATCACTATGCGCCCTACGAGATTACCGCCTTGCGGCGGCTGACCGCCAAATACGGGATCGGTGAGGCCTTCCTTGACCGCCTGCTACGCGAGCGGCGCTTTGTTGATCTCTTCGCCGTGGTGCGCGGCGCGCTTATCGGATCGGAAGAAAATTACTCGATCAAGTCGATGGAAGCCTACTATGGTCGTGTACGCGAGGGTGAGGTCAAAACCGCTGGCGGCTCGGTCGTTGCCTATGAACGTTGGCGCGAAACAGGTGAACAGCAGATCCTCGTTGAGATCGAGGATTACAACCGCATCGACTGCATTTCGACCGAGGAACTGCGCGACTGGTTGGTGAGCATACGGCCCGCAGCGCCCTGGCCGGTGCTGTCCGCCGATGCCAGCGACAAGGAGGTCGAAGAAGATGCCGATACGCAGGCCTTGCGCGTTAAGCTTGCCTCATCCAGTCTGCCACCGGAGCGGCAGGACATGCTGTTCAACCTCGGCCTGTTCCACAAGCGCGAGGCCAAGCCGGCGCAATGGGCGGTTTTCGACAGCGCCGGCAAAGACGAGGACGTGCTGATCGACGATCTCGATGCGCTTGCAGGTCTGGAAGCCATTGGTCAGGCAGAACCCGTCAAGCGCTCGGTGCTGCGTCGCTATCGCTTTCCGCTCCAGGAGACCAAGCTGCGTGCTGGCCGCAAGGCGACGGTGCAGGTCATCGATGGGCCGCCAGCCAGTGTCAGCATCGAAGAGCTCAACCGCAGCGAGCGGATTATCGCGATCAAGGCGGGGGCGGCCAAGGCACATCTTTTGACCGATCGCCTGACGCTCCACCCCGACTGGCCGCTCAATACGGACGTCATTGCCGCTGCCCTGCGCGATGTGATCGACGATCAATGCGGCGCGCGCCGCCTGACCGCGCTCGATGATCTGCTTGCGCGTGCGGCTCCGCGTCTGGTGACGAGACCGCGTACCGATATGCTCAATGGCGCCAATCCCTTGACAGGCACCATTGCGGCGATCGCTGCGATGGAGGGCACCGTGCTGCCGATTCAGGGGCCGCCGGGAACCGGTAAAACCTATGTCACCGCGCGTGCGATCCTTTCGCTGGTACGCCAAGGGCACCGCGTCGGCGTGACTTCGAACAGCCACGAGGCCATTCGCAATGTGCTCATGGGCTGTCTTTCCGCGCAAGATGATGGCAATCCTGTCCCGGGCTTGTGCATCGGCCACAAGGTGAGTAGCGGCGAGGACGGCTATCCGGACAACTGTACCGGCGTCATCCGCTCGACAGCCAATGACGATTCTTTATGGAGTCGGGCCCATGTGGTGGGCGGGACGGCCTTCTTTTTTGCCCGACCCGAACAGGAGCAGGCGCTCGACTGGCTCTTCGTCGATGAAGCGGGGCAAGTGGGGCTGGCCAATATGGTCGCTATGGGCCGCTGCGCACGCAACATCGTCTTGGTCGGCGATCCGCGTCAATTGCCGCAGGTCATCCAGGGCGCGCATCCCGACCCGGCACACTTGTCCTGCTTGGAATGGATGCTGGGCGATCACGCCACCATCCCCCCCGATCGCGGCATCTTCCTGCCGGTTTCACACCGGATGCACCCTGAAGTCTGTGCGTTCATATCGCAGCAGGTCTATGAAGGCAGGCTTGCCAGTGCTCCCGATACTACTGTCCAGGCCATACGCGGGACGGGCTGCCCCGAAGCTGGCGCATTCTGGGTGCCGGTCGTGCATGAGGGCAATGCCCAGATCGCGACCGAGGAAGTCGCCGCCATTCTGGCGACGATCACGGATCTCCTGACGGGAACCTGGACTGACAAGTATGGGACAACGCGCCCTGTCTGTCCCGCCGACATCATCGTCGTCGCGCCTTACAATGCACAGGTCAACGCCCTGCAGGATGCTTTGCCTGCCGCCATCCGTGTCGGCACGGTGGACAAGTTTCAGGGGCAGGAAGCGCCTGTCTGCCTGGTTTCCATGACCGCCTCCTCGGTCGAGGAAACGCCGCGCGGCATGGATTTCCTGTTCTCGCTCAACCGCATCAATGTCGCCGTATCGCGCGCCAAAGGCCTGGCGCTCGTCTTCGGCGCGCCGCGGCTGCGCGAAGCCAAATGCAACACCGTCGAACAGATGCGCCTCGTCAATACGCTATGCGCACTGCCTGAATTTGGAGAATTTTGAATGTGGGAGACTTTCGAGGCGCGCCTCGATGAAAATGAACGCGATCGTCCGATACCGCTGCGCCGGGTGCTATTCGACGTGTTTCGCCGCGCGGGCCTGCGTCCGGGCGATGGCATCACCAAGAAGATGGCGTGGTTTGAATTTGGTGCTGGCGAGCGGCTGATATGGGAAATCCAGAACCCGGCCAACGTCTTCCTGCACGCAAAATGGCGAGATCTGGTCGAGTCGAATGGCTTCCCCACCGAGCTGCGACCCTATCAGAGCGGTATGAAGGACGGCGCGCGGCATTCCGCTCTTAGCCGCGATTGGTCCTTTGGCGATGCTGACTGTTTTGTCGTGAGGATTGAAAATGCCGAGGCACTGCGCCGGCTGATTGCCGTGCTGCCGCAGACCGGCGACGTGTTGACGCTCAACCCGGCTGCGATCGCACGCTGGATCGAGCGGCTGCGCCATTTCTTTCCCGCTTTCGAGCGGTTCAACCCGCCCGATCCGCATTTCGATCAGGCAGAGCGAACGTACAAACTGGAGATTGCCGCGGAGCTCAAGGCGGCGATCTCGCGGGGCGGTTCCGACCAGGATCTGGCTAATGTCGTCAACACCGCGCTGGCCAAGAGCAATTTGCTGCAATGGCGAGTCTATTGGCCCATGTCGCCCAAGGGCAACGCCGACCGCGATCAGCTCTGGCCAGCCTTGCGCGTACTTATCGACGCTGCGCTCGGCGCGCCGGACGGTCACGCCTCTGCACTGGAAGCCTTCGTCAATGCCTGGATCGCGGCCGTCCCGGACGGCAAACCCGATCCGGCCCGCCAGATTGGTGAATTCCTGTTCCTCCATCTCGCGCCCGACGAAGGCATCTACATCCGCCATTCCGTGCGCCAAGACCTCTGGTTGGAAGCCGTTGGCAGCCGCTTTCCCGATTACGCGTCGATGGCCGACACCTATCGCGACGAATGGCGCTTCATGCACGCGGTTCGCCGCGCATTTTCGGACCTAGGCCTGGCACCGCGCGACATGATCGATGTGCAAAGCGCGCTGTGGATCGTCCACAATTACAAGGATGAAGATGTGGCAACCTTTTCGCGCGGGGCGATCGAGGCGGCGATGGACGCCTATGACAGCTATCGCCAGTCGCAGGAGCACAGCTCCATCTTCGATGCCTTTGGTGAGCCGCGCGACTATTGGGTGCGCTCGACACGCCAGAGACCCAATCGAGTATACCCCTCCAAACCACTCGTCGGCTTCCTGCGCAGCAAGACGCAGCTCAATGGTGGTTGGGGACAGAAGGGCGATGCCGCTGCCCAGCTCTACAATGCCGGCTATATCATCGTCGATAGCGATGATGCGCCGGTTACGCCACCAGAGCGATACGAGCATCTAATCGGCGATGCCGACCGGATCCGGCTCTGCGCCCGCAACTACTATGTCGAACAAGCCCGCGAGAACGGCGCAGCAGAGGTTGCGATCCGTGCTGGCGACCTTGGGCGCGATATGGGCTTGCACGATCGGAATCCGGCGATCTGCAGCGCGCTTGGGAGCGAAGATTTCCAGCGAGGCGCCCAGGTTCCGCCACCGACGCACACCGAACCGAATCCTAGCAGTTCGACAGTTTTCACATATCAGCTCACCTCGGCAGAAGGGCACCCAACCATGACGCCTGCTCCCATCACTACATTGCCCGCTGCAACCAATCTTATCCTTTACGGCCCGCCGGGCACCGGCAAGACCTACGCCACAGCCTGGGAAGCGGTACGGCTCTGCCTGGGTGACGCTGCAACCGAAGCGATGCGTGATGATCGTGATGCGCTGATGGCCGAGTATCGCCGTCTTGCCGGTGAAGGCCGGATTGAGTTTGTCACCTTTCACCAGTCGATGGCCTATGAAGATTTTGTCGAGGGTCGCCAGCCCATGACCGGATCGGATGACGATGAAGGTGCATCCTCAGCAGGCTTTCGACTGGAAACAGTGCCTGGGATTTTCCGGCGTATTGCGAAGCGGGCCGAAACCGGATTGGGCAAGACCGCAATCAGCAATCGGATCACGAGTGATGGTCGCCAAATCTACAAGATGTCGGTCGGTTTTAGCCGTGACGCCGGCGATCAGGAACTCTTCGAGGAAGTGATTGAGGGCGGCTACACGCTGCTGAGCTGGGAAGACATAGACTGGAGCGACCCGAAGTATGAGGATGCCGAAGAAATCCTGAAAACATGCCAGGCACAGGGCAAGATCGAAGGGCCGGTCACATTGCAGTCTGGCCAGGTGTCGATCACCGACACGTTTCGGAATCGTCTCAAGCCGGGTGACATCATTGTCGTGTCAAAAGGGAATCGGTTGATCCGCGCCATCGGCGAGGTGACGGGTCCCTATGAATATCATCCGCGGCCGGAGGGGAACTATGGCCAGAGGCGTGCCGTGCGCTGGCTTTGGCACGATGCTGCTGGCGTGCCAGTCACTGAGATCTATGACGGTAATTTTACGATGCGGTCGCTTTACGGGCTGAGGAAGGAGCGTCTTAATATTCCGGCCCTCGAGCGTTACATGAACAGCGCAATCAAGGAGGCTGATGCCGACGTCGAGCGCGAGGCTTTCGTGCTGATCATCGACGAAATCAACCGGGCCAACATTTCCAAGGTCTTCGGTGAATTGATCACCCTCCTGGAGCCGGACAAGCGTCTGGGACAGCCCAACGCCATCAAGGTGCATCTTCCCTATTCAGGCGATGAATTCGGCGTGCCGGCCAATCTGCACATTATCGGCACAATGAACACCGCGGACCGCTCCATTGCGCTGCTCGACACTGCCTTGCGTCGCCGCTTCACCTTCCGCGAGCTGATGCCGGACGTTGCAGAGCTTCGCCGGGCGCTGGATGCTCGGAAGCTCGATGCCGAAAATCTCGACGGGATTGATCTGTGCAAGCTGCTGCACACACTCAATGAGCGGATTGAATATCTCTTCGATCGCGAGCATCAGATCGGCCACGCCTATTTCACCGGATGCAGCACTCGCGCCGATGTCGAGGACGTCATGCGTCATAAGGTCATCCCGCTTTTGGCCGAGTATTTCTATGAGGACTGGTCGAAGGTCGCCGCAGTGCTCGGCGACGGCGACGGCACCAATGGCGCCCATTTCCTCGAATCAAAGAGTCTGCCAGCTCCGGCCGGATTCGTCGATGATGAGCTGGGTGGTGACAAACGGCGCTGGAGTGTGAAGGCCAGTTTCGATTTCTCGGACTTTGCAGCCTGATGCCGGCCTATACTGTCCGAGAATGGGACAAGCTCTCCTATGGCGATGGCGAGGGGCAGATCCCGGCTCACCATGCCGACCGGCTGGCAGCTCTCGCGGCGCGCTCGGTCTTTGCGGGCCGCGGCGGAGACGGGGTGCTTGAACATGGCCGGCATGCCTTGCGCGCCCGTGGCGTGGTCGGGATTCTGGCCGCGGGCGATGCGAGCCTGGAGATACTGCCCAAGATCGATGTGGCGCCCGGTGAAACGCCCAATCACCAGAACGCGGTGATACGCAAACGCCTGGTCCATATGCTGGCCGTCGCGCTCGATCTCAAGATCGACCTGGGTGTCATCACCGATCTCGCCTGGCAGCGCGAAACTCTGCTTGAAATCCTGATTCGCATCTTTTGCGACAAGCTGACCACGGCCCTGCGCAAGGGGATGCCCCGCCGGTATCTCGAACGTGAGGAGGACTTGCCAACCTTGCGCGGCCAACTCGACATCACCCGTCAGTTCACCCGTCATGCGGTCAACTCCTCGCGCCTTGCCTGCCGGTTTGACCTGCTGTCTGAAGACATCGCGCTCAACCGGCTCATGAAGGCGGCCGTGGTACGTCTTCTTCGCGTCTCACGGCGTAGTACCAATCAGCAACGTTTGCGCGAGTTGGCATTCATCTATGCCGACATTGCCGATGTCCCGCCTTCAGCACTGCGCTGTGATGAGGTTGTCATTGATCGCACCAATCGGTCCTGGCAGGAACTCTTCGCTATGGCTCGCCTGTTCTTGCAGAACCGTTATCAGACGACCACGGGCGGCGCAGGTCAGGGTACGGCGATGTTGTTCGAGATGAACGCTCTGTTCGAAGAGTACGTCGGACGTCTGGTTGTTCGGGCGTTGGCGGGAACTGGGCTTGCCGTTTCATTGCAAGGGGGACGGCTGTTCTGCTTGAGTGCGCAGGACAGCGGAGGTGCCCTATTCCAGACCCGACCCGATATACTCATACGCCAGCGTGGCAGGGTCGTCCATGTTATCGACACCAAGTGGAAGCGCATATCTGCTCGGATCGATGATCCCAAGCAGGGCGTCACGCAAGCCGATGTCTATCAGATGATGGCCTATGCCCAGCTTTATGGCGCGCCGCGCCTGACGCTGCTCTATCCCCACCATCTGGGTCTTGGTGCCGAAGATGCTGTGCACGCATGCCACCGCATAACCGGACACGCCACGATTCTAGAGACGGCAAGCATCGACGTTGGCAGCAGCGCCGATATTCTGACGCGGTTTCGGAGCTTGTTGATCGGGGAGGCGAGTGAAGGTTTGATGCACGTTTGAATGTCAGCTTCATTTAATTTGACGTCGAAACCCGTCTGTCTGCTCCCGGCCCCATTACTGTCGTAGCTATTTTTGAAATCAGATACTACCTACTCATGGCAAAAGGGCAGTTTTGCCATATGTTGGATTTCGCTAAACGCGATCACCCGTTTCGAAGGTATTAGGGTGTAAGTAGGAGGCATAATAGTCGGGAATTGTAACATGTAACAGCACAAGGTCTCGGTCTCAACTGGAAGGTGGAGCGATTTTGATATTAAAGCTGTTTTGAGACTGCTTGTTATTTAAGCATTGAACGCTGGCGCTTGAGATATGTACCGTTGCGCTCTTCTGATACATGTTTACCATCATAAATGATGGTTTTGCCGCGTAACATCACTCTGACTGGCCATCCTTGTACTGTCATACCTTCATAAGGCGTATAATCGGCGCCATGATGCAAGATATCATTGGTAATCACGACAGATTTGTTGGGGTCCCAAAGTGCCAGATCTGCATCAGAGCCGATAGCAATCGTACCTTTTTGCGGATAAAGCCCGTAGAGTTTTGCATGATTGGTTGAAGTAAGGGCCACAAAACGGTTCAGCTCAATCCGGCCTTTGCCAACACCTTCGGAAAACAGGATAGGAAGTCGGGTTGCCACGCCCGGAATTCCGTTTGGAATCCAACGAAAATTTTCCTTACCCTTGGCGTTGAGTTTTCCTTCAGGTGCAGCATAGCGAAATGGACAGTGATCTGAGGAGAATAAATCGAAAGTCCCGTTTTCGATCCCTTCCCAGCACGCTTCCTGACTGGCCTGGTCACGGGGCGGCGGCGAGCAAACATATTTCGCCCCCTCAAGCTCGGCAGTGTCCAGATCATCAGCTGTGAGAACCAGATATTGCGGGCAGGTCTCACCAGCCACTTTGCTGCCGCGCAAACGCGCCCGTTGAATTTCTTCCATTGCCTGCCTGTTGGAGACATGAACAATGACGATAGGCGTATCGACAACTTCTGCCAGTGATAGGGCACGATGCGTTGCCTCGCGTTCAGCGGCAGCAGGACGGCTGGATGCATGATATCTGGGGGCGAATTCACTGTTGTCTTCATGACGTGCAATCAGAAAGCGGATTACGTCTTCATTCTCACAATGAACAAGCACCAGAGCGCCGGATTTTCTGGCGCTGTCTAACGTTTCAAGAATTTGGTCATCACGCAGCCGCAGGCCGTCATAAGTCATAAAGATCTTCACTGATGTATAGCCGTCATGCACCAGTGCGGGAAGTTCTTGGCCCAACACATAACTGGTTGGATCCGAGATGATAATATGAAAACTAACATCGATGTGGCAGTCGTCCTTCGCCAATGCATGGTAGTCGGTTAATGCCTCACGTAAAGTCATGCCTTTTTGTTGTAAGCAAAAAGGCATGACTGTCGTGTTACCACCCATAGCTGCAGACAAGGTTGCGCTGGCAAAGTCATCTGCCATAACAATACCATCACCGGAATATTGTGAAATATGCACATGGCTATCAATACCGCCGGGCATAATCAGCAGGCCTGTTGCATCGATGATCTCTTTTGCCGTGTTTAAATTCTCTGCAAGAGCTACGATCTTTCCAGCGGATATGCCCACATCACAGCGATATGTGTCGCTTGCGGTCACTACTGTACCGTTCTTGATGATGGTGTCGAATTGCATCAACCTTCGCCTTCTCTTTTAAAATCCGATTGGGAACCAATTCCAGATGGTTCCATGTCATTGGGGGGTAGAATTTATGAACAGAGGAACTTTGGAATTTACGGTTACACAGTTTTTCCAAGGATCTGATCGAAGGCAGCGATTAATGCATCAACCTCGCTGATTGTGTTGTAATGCACCATTGAAACACGCACAGTTCCATTGCTCGGTGTGAGGTCGAGATATTCAATCAGTCGGCGGGCATGAAAATCGCCAAACCGGATGGCTATTTTATAGGCATCCATCGATTTGCAGATTTCTGCGGAATCGTGACCATCAAGAACAAAGCTGATTGTCGGAATACGCTGTCCATCACGCTTGGCAGATTGACCGATGATGCGGCAATCATTTCGGCTGTGCAGGTAGGACAACAAGCGCTCGGTCAGCGCATCTTCTTGCTGTGCGATCGCATCATATGCGGTGACGATTTTCTCACGCGTATCACCGTTTGATCCTGCACGCGTTCCCAGCTCGCATAAGTAATCAACGATACCGACTGTCGCATAAGCCAGTTCATAATTCGGGTTGCCCGGCTCCAGCTTTCCCGGAACTTTCTCTCTGCCGTAAAAATAATGATAGAGCGGATCAAGCTCGAGCAAATGGCTGAATTTGCCATACATCATTGCATAATGCGGACCGTAGGTTTTGTAGAAACTGAAAACGTAGTAATCAACATTCCATGCCTGTACATCAACGGCACGGTGTGGTGCATAGGCGACTGCATCGACACAAATTCGTGCACCTCGCGCATGTACAAACTCTGCAATCTCCTCAATTGGGTTGATTGTACCCAGAATATTGGAAACATGAGTTACGCAAACCAGTCGTGTCCTGTCAGACATTATAGGTTCGAGATCTGCAAGATCCAGTGAATAGGTTTGCTTATTCAGGGGCCAGAACTTGATGACAATACCTGCTGCACGCAATCTGTCCCACGGGCCGATATTGGACTCATGGTCTGATATGGTGACAATAATCTCGTCGCCAGCAGACAGCTGACTTATCATTGCTTGTGCTAAGTTTTGCAGCAATACGGTGGTGGAACTGCCGAATACAATCTCTTCAGGTCGAGAAGCATTGACCAGCTGCATCGCCGCAATTCGGGCATCTTGTAAAGCCTGGGACGCTTGCTGGGAAATTTCGTAACTGCCACCGATCTGTACATTTTTGTTGAACAGAAAGCTGTTCATTCGTTCAACGGCTTTTTTGAGAATTTGTGAGCCACCGGCATTGTCAAAAAATGTCCACTCACTTTGCAAACCAGGAAATTGGCTGCGTACATAATCGATATCCAGCTTATGAGGCTGTTGCATATTTTATCCTCCAGACGGCATAGTAATTTTAATGATTAAGGACGGCGCGCAGAAAACTCTTGGTTCTCTCTTCCTTCGGGTTGTCGAAGATTTGCGTCGGTGTTCCGGTTTCGATAATGCGGCCACTATCCATGAGGACAACGCGGTCAGCGACCTGCCGCGCAAAGCCCATTTCATGAGTGACAACAATCATCGTCACACCTGCATCTGCAAGGTTTTTCATCACATCAAGAACTTCGCCTACCATCTCCGGATCAAGCGCGGAGGTCGGCTCATCAAACAGTAGGGCTTTAGGTTCCATAGCCAGCGCTCTGGCAATGGCGACACGTTGCTGCTGTCCGCCGGAGAGGTTGCCGGGATATTTGTCGGCCTGCTCAGAAATGCCTACACGCGCCAATAACTCATGTGCCTTTCTGGCTGCTTCATTTGCCGATGTGCCTCGAACACGCATCGGTGCCAGCATGACGTTTTTTAAAACAGTCAAATGGGGAAAAAGATTGAAGGATTGGAACACCATACCAACTTCAGCACGCACTTTTGCGAGGTTTTTTCCGCGTCCGACCTTCATGCCATCTACAGTGATACTGCTGTCGGTGGAAAATGGTTCAAGATAGTTGATGCAACGGATCAGAGTTGACTTACCCGATCCGGATGGTCCGATAATGCAGACAACTTCGCCCTCAGCAATAGTGAGATCTATGCCATGCAAAATCTGTAGGTGGCCGTAGGATTTTTTTAAATCCTTAATTTCAATAAGCGGCTTCATTTAGCGTGCCCCCCGGTTAAAGCGTTTTTCGAGATGCGCGACAATCACAACAAGCGGCCATAATAATGCGAGATAGATCAGGGCTGCGCCAATCAGGGGGGTAGGATTGGCAGCCAGTGCCTGTGCTTGCGTGGCTTGTTTAAGAAGATCCGGCATAGCAACAACCGAGGCCAGTGCTGTGTCCTTGAGTACGTTTATGCAATTGTTGGTCAAAGGCGGAATAACGATTTTAACTGCCTGTGGCAGGATCACATCCATCATTCTATGTCGCGGGGAGAGGCCAAGCGCGGCCGAGGCTTCGAATTGTCCGTGTGGGACGGCTTCAATACCTGCACGAAATATTTCTGCTGTATAGGCGGCTGAAACCAACGTCAGGGCGACTACTGCAGAGAAAAACGGGGATAATCGAATTCCGACGAAAGGCAGTGCGTAATAGACAATAATCAGAAGCACCAAGAGCGGGATAGAGCGAAAAATATCAATGTAAATTTTCGCAGATATTTGCAAAAAGCGGGGTGCGTAGAGCCGGATCAATGCCAAAGCTAACCCGCCGACAAGGCCGGCAATAATACTGGTAATGCCGATCTTGATGGTTACCAGCAGGCCGGACAGCAGCAGCGGGAATGTCCTTATCAGGACGGGTATATTGAAAAATGTATCGAGGACTTCCATAGCGCTATGGCCTTTATTTGATCAGGTGGACGGCGAAAATATCGCCGTCCAGAATGAATATTTGCGTTATTCGCTGCCATTATTTTGCAGCGGGCATATCCATGATCTTGACCGTTGAGGTTCCCTCATCTGCTTTTGCGCCGAACCATGTTTCATGGAGCTTGGCGATGTAGCCTTGCTCTTTGAGCTTTGAGATCACATCGTTGACTTCGTTTGCCAGCGGATCATTCTTTTTGAACATCACCGAATATTTCTCGCCGGTGGGGATACGCTCGATAACTTTCAGTTCCGGTTTATCTTTGACGTAATATTGCAGGGCAGGAATGTCGCTGATGTAGCCGTCAATGCGTCCGGCCGCCAGATCAAGCATGGCAGATGAAAGCCCCTCGAAACTACGGATTTCTCCAAGCTTATATTCTGCTTTATTGTTGGTAACCCACATATCGCCGGTAGAACCGGTATCAACGCCGATGACTTTGTTTTCCATATCTTTCAGGCTGGTGAAGCCACTGGAAGACAGTGCGGTCAATGATTGGTCGCTGTCATAATATGGTTGTGCAAAAGTGACTGACTCTAAACGTTTATCCGTGATGGTTATGGACGAAACTGCCATATTAATGCGGCCTGATTGTACCGCAGAAAACAGCCCATTAAACGGGATGTTGACGATCTCGACTGATTTGCCCATTTGCTTGGCAATTTCATTGACCAGATCGATTTCGAAGCCAACGTCCTTACCTGTCTCGTCTTGGAATTCCCATGGAACATTGCCGATATTGGCGCCAACGGTCAGGTCAGCTGCATTCGCAGGTTGAATAGCCAATCCGGCACAAGTGAGCATGCCTGTTATGACAGATGCTTTTATGATCTGAAGCGTTTTCATAAGTTCCCCTTGTTCTTTTTTACTAGTTAATCTAGTTTTGTTTACTGGTCAGACTGGTCAGACCAGTTGATAGGAAGAAAGCACACATACTTACTGTTTGCAAGGCAGGGTAAGGATAAATAAGGTTGATATTTATGTATCTATCGCTCGGGCAACTGGGCGTGTTGTCTGCAAACAGAACGACTACATGGGTTTTGATACGCGAAGTCCATATTAAGTGAAATGATGACGGGACTTATAATGTTAAATAAAACTCTGGTTCCGCAGTCAGTGGCCCGTAAAATTCAGGGCATGATACAGACGGGGGAGTTTCAGTCGGGTGATAAAATTCCGTCGCAGCGGGAGTTTTCTCAGCAGCTGGGTGTCAGTCGTGCATCATTGAGAGAAGCATTGCTGACTTTGGAGACACTTGGCCTGCTTGAAACCGAAACAGGTCGCGGGACCTTTGTTGTGGGTGGTAAGCCATCATCATCCAGTCATATGGCATCGTGGCGTTATTCAGACAGCTATTCGGCATTTGATGTTTTTCAGACGCGGATTATGCTGGAAGGGCGCATTACCAGTCTGGCCGCAGGAAGACTGGCTGCAAGCCAGCTTGATCAGATGGAAAATTTAACGCAACAAATGGAAGAATGCTGGGCACGTCAGGATTTGCTTTCCAATGTTGAAGCCGACCTTGAGTTTCACGCCATTATCGCTTCCAGTTGCAGTAATGCTATGTTGAGATCACTATATCAGATGGTTAGGGAACAGATTTCGGAAACTCAACGGCATCCTATTCCGATCACAGAGCCTGCGCGGATGCGTGCCTCTATTGCCGAACATCGGCGGATTATCGCGGCGTTGCGTGCACATGATGGTTTATTAGCGCAAAGAGAAATGGAAAACCACATTCTCAACACGGCTCGTTGTGCAGGGCTTGCCCCATAATCCAAAGAGTAATGAATTGAATATATAAGCGTTTCTCGTAATGATTATCTGTATTTCAACCTACGAAAATATAGTGTGGTCTGCTCCATTGGATGACACGGATTTAAGGTTGTGTATACTCAGCCTGAGCGCCATTCCTGGCGTTTAAGCCCGTTGAGGCCTCACGGTGTCATCGTGTGTTGAAATTTTGGCTTTTCCCCTTTGAACGGTGATATGCAGCACTGTAGGGGAGGGACTGCACTATGGTAGTCGTTGCAACTGGGAGTGCATGTCGCAAAAAAGTCCTCAACGAATTGACAGGTTCTTTGCAATATCCACAAACTGCCGCACCGCTTTGGTGCGGTTTGAACGCTTCCATACCAGAATTGTCTGCACCCGAAAATCAGGATGCACCAGCGGCCGAACCTCAACACTGTGGCCAAGATAATTGATCAGGCTTTCAGGATAAATCGTAATTCCCAGCCCTGCTGCCACCAGCCCGATTAATGCCAGCGTATTGGATGCCTCAAGCTTGACATCGAGCGGCACACCGGCACCGGCAAACATATCATTAAGACGCCAGCGGAATGCCTCCCATTCTGCCATATCTCCGAGGATCAGATCATAATCAAGCACATCTTCCGGCACGATATTATGCTTACGTGTCAAAGGATGATTGCGGGGTGTCACCACATAAAGCGGGTCATCAGCTAGGGTCAGGCAACTGAACTCCGAATGTTCAAACGGTCCGATCATATAGCCGACATCAATCTGATCATGCATCAGCTCCAGCTTTTGCCCTTGTGATCGGACATAGCGTAAGCCGACATTAATATGCGGATATAGCCGGCGATAGCGCGATACGGCACGCGGCATGAGTTCGGTTGCCGCAAAAGCCATATAGGCCACCCGCAGGCTGCCGGTTTTGCCATCGGCAACCAGTCTTGCTGCCTGAACGGAACGGTCATAATTTTGCACCAGCCGGGCATTTTCTTCATAGAAAATCCGCCCGGCAGGGGTCACAGAAACTTCGCGTGTTGTGCGTTCAAATAACGGGAAACCAAGATAATTTTCCAGCTTTTGGATGCGGCGCGTCAGTGCGGATTGATCAATATTCAGCCGCTCGGCACTGCGGCGAAAATTCAGTTCTTCTGCCACCACCAAAAAGGATTGGGTCAGTTCAAATTCGAGATTTGCAATCAAGATGTTCCCCCTGAACATTTTTTCTGTCTGCTCTGATCCGTGACGCAAACCAACAGCCGCGGCCAATTGCAAAGACAGGGCTTCTCCCGAGCCAGACAGCATAGAAAATCATTTATGCACCAGACGCAATAATAATTGGCAAAATACCAATTCATTTCAGTTTCAGCATTTGCCAATCTGGGTTCAGATAATCGCCGGAAGCATTTCTGCCGATCATCGTTCATCGCAATTTGAGCCGGAAAAACGGCTCGGCAAGAGGGTTAGTTATGAGCGAAGTTGATAATAAAGAACTGGACCGTATGCTGAAGCAGGCTTTTGACGCTTCCAGCAAAATCTATCAGGAGCGCGGTTTTCAGCGTCGCGTCGGCTTTGGAAAACGTCCGGCTCTGATCAGCGTGGACCTGGCCAATGCATGGACCCGTCCGGGCAATCCTTTTACCTGCGATCAGGATGCCATGGACAATGAAATCATTCCGGGCATGCAGCGTCTGTTGGCAGCCTGCCGCGCCAATGGCCATCCGGTTATTCATGTGACCACCGCTTATGAAATCACTGACCGTGATGCCCAGTTTACCGATATGGGCCTGTGGCATGACAAGATCCCTGTTGATGTCATGAATATTGAAAACAAGGATCTCTGGGCCATCGACAGCCGCATTGCTCCGGTTGAAGGTGAATATACATTGCTGAAAAAACGTGCCAGTTCCTTCCATGGCACCGAACTTGCAGGCATTCTGCGTGCTGCCGGCGTTGATACAATTCTGGTTACCGGTGTGACTGCAACAGCTTGTGTTCGCACAACAATCTGTGATGGCCTGGCTGACGGCTTCCGCACGATCGCTGTGCGTGAATGTATCGGTGATCGGGTGCCGGGTGCTGTTGCCTGGAATCTTTATGATATTGACGCCAAATTTGCCGATGTGCACAGCGTCGACGAATGCGTCAGCTATCTGAATACCGTCAATGGTATGCGGGAAGCTGCAGAATAAGTCATTGCACTGAATGCGCCCTGATGAAAGGGCGCATTTCTTCATCGGGAGGGAAGAGCATGCATGACACTTCAAAAGCATTACAGCATCCGGTTTCACGCCGTCAGACGCTGCTTGGTTTAAGCGCACTGGCAGGACTGACCGGACTTTCACTTGGCGGATTGAAGCCGGCGCAAGCGGCTGGCGGCAATCTGGTTGTTTCCAATTGGGGCGGTGACTGGAACGACCGCACCGTGCGTTTTGTTGAAGCGCCGTTGCTGGAAAGTCAGGGCGTGCGGATTACCCGCGATCTGGGAATGGAAGCCGAACGCAAAGCGAAAATGTTGGCGGAACGGCGTCTGCGCCGCGGCTCTGTGGATGTGCTGCATCTCAATCAGGCCGATGCCTATGATATGTTTAAACAGGATATTCTGGCCGATATTGATCAAAGCAAAATTGCTAATTTCAGCGATGTGCCGGACGCATTGAAAGCCAGTCCTTATTTTGTGCCATGGCTTTATAGTGGTGTGGTGCTAATTTATAATAAGGACAAAATCGCCCAACCGCCGCAATCCTATGCCGATCTGTGGGATGCAAAATGGGCAGGTAAAATCGGTCTCACCAATCAGCTGTTTTTTAATTATATGATGATGGCCGGCCTGATCAATGACGGGCATATGACCAATGTTGATGCGGGCAAAGAGCGGCTGCTGGAACTTAAACAAAAGACTGCGCCGCGTATTTATGCAACGCATCAGCATTTGCAGGCAGCCCTTCTTGCCGGTGAGATTGATGTTGCGGTCAATTATAAAGCTCGTGGTCTGCAATGGATCCATGACGGGGCACCGTTGGCCATTCAATATCCGCGCGAAGGGGCAATTGCCGTGATGTTTGGTACATGCCTACCAAAACGCGCCCCCAATCCTGAGCAGGCCTATCAATATTTTGAGGCGATGCTTGACCGTAAGGCGATGGCCGAGCTGGCAGAAGCAAGTTTCTACGCGCCTGCCAACAGTGCCTCGCATCTGCCGGATGATTTGCGCCAGAAGATTGATTTTTCTGCGGATGAACAAACGGCTCTGAAATTTCCGGACTATGACTATGTTGCGCATAATACAGCGGAATGGCTGGAATGGTGGAGTAAAAACATTGCCGTTTAATCGGGGTGATCATCACCGGTAAAAGCAACAAGCCAGTGGCGTGATTAACACGTCGTGCCACATAATCAGGGAAGTCAAAATCAATGCTACCAACAGAAGCTCTGATCAAGACGCCAGCGCCTGTTATCTCCGGCTCCGGCTGGAACAAGCTGGAAGGCGCACCGCAACGGCCTAAAAAGGTGCCGCCTGCTGTTGGATTGATCACACCTGCCACAATTTTTGTACTGCTTGGCCTGTTGGCGCCTCTGGCATTGATGCTTCGTTACAGCTTCAATCAGTATGATCCGGCAGAGTTGATGATTTCTGCCTTCACCTTTGAAAATTATGCCAAGTTTGTGCAGGACAGCTTTTATCAGAGCGTGTTGATGACGACATTAGCAATTTCGGCACTGGCCACAGTGATCTGTCTGATTGCAGGCTTTCCGGTTGCCTATTTTATGGTGCGGCTGGCCACGCCGAAAATGCGCTCGTTGTTCTTTATTCTGATTATCTTGCCGCTTTTGATGGGCAATGCGGTGCGCACCGCCGCATGGATGGTCATTCTCGGCGATAAAGGACTTCTCACTTCCAGCATGACCATGCTGGGGCTTGATCCGGTCAAACTGATGTATACACCGACAGCCGTGATTATCGGGCTGGTGTCAGTGTTGTTGCCGTTCATGATTATCACCCTGCAAAGCGTGATGCAGGGGCTTGAAAGTAATCTGGAAGATGCGGCAGCAAGCCTTGGTGCTGGTCATCTGACGGTGCTGCGTCGGATTGTTCTGCCGCTTGCGCTGCCGGGACTTCTCGCTGGCACCATGCTCTGTTTTATCCTGTCGATGAATGCCTATGCCACACCGGTTCTGATCGGTGGCCCGCAGTTTCATATGATGGCACCAGAGGTTTATCAGCAGATCACCAAAGCGATGAACTGGCCTTTTGGCGCAGCGCTGGCCTTTATTCTGATGGGCGTCACGCTGATCCTGACCACCGTTTCCAACGTGATCGTCCAGCGCCGCTACCGCAAATGGAGTGAATGAGACCCCTTTTTCTGTCTAAAATACGAGAACTCTTTCGGCCTGATTTGGGAGGATCACATGTCGAACGCTGCTTTAAACCGCATCTATGCCCTGTTGTCAGGATTGGTATTGGCGTTCATCGTCCTGCCCTTAGGCATCATCGTGTGGGCAAGCTTCTTCGCCAATAAAATCCTCACTTTTCCGCCAACCGGCTATACATTTGACTGGTATATCCGCGCCTGGTCGATGGATGTGTTTCGTGAGGGCTTTCTGGTCAGTATCCAGACCGCGGTAATCGCAACCGGTATCAGTCTGCTGCTCGGTGTGCCTGCAAGTCTGGCGCTGGTGCGCTATCCGTTTCCCGGACGTGACGCCATTCAGAGCCTGTTATTATCGCCGATGATTGTACCGGGGATAGTCGGTGGCGCCGCACTGTATATTGCCTTTATTGAACTGGAGATCCTGTTTGATGTGCAGGTTGCTGGCACATTGGGAGGACTTCTCACAGCCCATGCCTTGATCGCTTTTCCGTGGACAGTACGTCTGGTCACTGCCTCACTGACCGGGACAAACCGCACCATTGAAGAAGCTGCGGCAAGTTTGGGCGCTGCGCCTTTCACCGTGTTTCGCCGGATTACTTTGCCAGCCATCCGCTCAGGTTTGATCGCAGCAGCGCTATTTTCTTTTGTAATCTCATTCATTGATCTGGAAAAGTCACTGTTTCTTGTCGGCCCCGGCCGCACAACCCTGCAGATCGCGCTGGTTAATTATATGGAGTGGAACCTCGATCCGACCGTTGCCGCGGTTGCCAGTGTGCAGATCCTGATCATCTGCGTTCTGCTCGTTATCAGTGACCGCTACGCCAAGCTGAGCCGTGTATTTTGACCGTCATCACCAAGAATGGAAATTCCCATGTCTGATGTTGTTTTACAGTGCATTACCAAAAAATACGGCGCGGTAACCGCCGTCAATGATGTCTCTATGATCATCAAGCAGGGCGAACTGGTCGCTTTTCTCGGGCCGTCAGGTTGCGGCAAGACTACAACTTTGCGGATGATCGGCGGGTTTGTTGATGTGACAAGCGGGCGGATCACTGTGGGCGGGCGTGATATCACGCATCTGCCACCGCATAAGCGCAACATGGGGTTCGGCTTCCAGAATTACGCTTTGTTTCCGCATATGAGTGTGGCGGCTAACGTGGCGTTTGGTCTGGAAATGCGCGGCGTTTCAAAAGCGGACATTCAGACACGGGTGAATAAAGCACTGGATCGGGTGCGTCTGCGTCCGTTTGCGGAACGTCTTCCAAAGCAAATGTCCGGTGGTCAGCAGCAGCGTGTGGCACTTGCCCGTGCCTTGGTGATTGAGCCGGATGTGCTGTTGCTGGATGAACCGCTTTCCAATCTTGATGCGAATTTGCGCCATGAGATGAAAGAAGAAATCCGCAGCATCCAGAATTCTCTCGGCATCACCACGATATTCGTGACCCATGATCAGGATGAAGCGCTGAGCATTTCCGACAAGGTGGTGGTGATGCGGCAGGGGATTGTCGAGCAGGTTGGTACACCGACAGAGGTGTTTGATACACCGCGCTCGCGTTTTGTTGCTGAGTTTATGGGTGTTACAAACCTGTTGTCAGGCAAAATGGAGGCGGCTAACCGCTTTCGCCTTAAGGGTGGCGATGTAGTGCCTATCAGCCCGCAATCGGCGCGCGATACAGGCAGTGTTCACAATATGAATGAAGATCTTGTTTTAGCACTGCGCCCGGAGCGGATTGAGATATTGCAAGTTGCAGGGGGTAACGCAGCCAACCATCAGCCGGACAGATTGAACGGGACAATCGAACAGGCAGTCTATCGCGGCTTGATGATCGATTACCGGATCAAAACGCATTCCGGTGTGCAGATGACAGCGCGTCGTCCTGCGCCCGCGGCCGGTGGCCCGCAAATCCTGAAGGCCGGTCAGGACATTGCCCTGTCGTGGGGCGAGGACGCTGCGGTGTTGGTGGCTGGAGCGCATTAAAATCAAAAAATCAATCAACTGAACCGCTTTAGCGGGTCGGAACAGAACAATCTTCTCAAAATATATAAAACAATAAAAGGGACGAGGAATATGGCCAGAATTGGTGTCGATGTCGGAGGAACCAATACGGATCTGGTGCTGGAATGTACCAAGGGCGTATTCTATCACAAGGTACCGACCACGCTTAAAAATCAATCGATTGGCGTTGTTGACGGTGTCAAAGAGATTTGTCGCTTGGCAGAGATTGAAACTGCAGAAGTTGATCTGATTGTGCATGGCACAACCACTGCGACCAATATTACGATTGAGCATAATGGTGCCGAGACCGGTATGCTAACCACACGCGGTTTTCGCGATATTCTGCATATCGGCAGACATAAGCGCCCCTATAATTTCTCGTTGCATTTTACCGTGCCGTGGCAGGATAAACCGCTGGTTAAACGACGTAACCGCATCGCCATTTCCGAGCGCATTATGCCGCCGCATGGCGATGTTGAAACTGTCCTGAATGAAGATGAAATCCGTGATGCCTGCAAGCTGTTCAAGAAGCGCGGCATCAATTCGGTGGTTGTCGGCTTTATGTTTTCCTTTCTCAACAACAGCCATGAGCGCCGCGCCAAAGAAATCGTCTTGCAGGAAATGCCCGACGCCTATGTGACTTTATCGAGCGAAGTTGCCAATGTGATGCGTGAATATGAGCGCTTCTCGACAGCGGCGATGAATTGTTTTGTCGGGCCGAAAACCGCCTTCTACTTACGCGATCTCGAACAGCGGTTGCGCTCGGCAGGTGTTGAATCAAAACTGCGGATTATCCAGTCGAATGGCGGTATTTCCACTGTTGATACCTGCGCCACCCGTCCTGTGCGCATTCTGATGTCAGGGCCTGCCGGCGGGGTTATCGGCGGTGCATCCGAAGCGACAATGGCCGGCACAGCCAATATCATCACCGTTGATATTGGTGGTACTTCTGCCGATATCAGCACTATTCCTGATGGAAAAATCAAGATCATGAACCCGCGTGACACCTATGTGTCCGGGCATCCGGTTCTCACACCCATGATTGATCTGATCACCATTGGTGCGGGTGGCGGATCGGTCGCTTATATTGATGAGGCGGGCGGTTTTCATGTCGGCCCGCGGTCTGCCGGTTCAGAGCCGGGCCCGGCGTGCTATGGTCGCGGCGGTACCGAACCAACTGTCACCGATGCGCAGATAGTGCTGGGACGACTTGATCCTGACCATGCGCTGGGCGGCAGTCTCAAGCTCGATCCGGAGCTGTCCTTTAAGGCGATTGAGGAGAAAATTGCCAAGCCGCTGAATATGAGTGTGACAGAAGCAGCCCTCGGTATTCTCAAAATTATCAATTCGAATATGGCGTTAGCAATCCGCTCTTCTTCGGTGGCGCGTGGTGTCGATCCGCGTGAATTTTCGATCATGCCGTTTGGTGGTGCAGGCCCGTTGCATGGCGTAGCTCTGGCCGAAGCCGTTGCAGCCCGCGATGTGATCGTGCCGGTTGCGCCGGGCATCACAGCCGCTGTCGGCCTGCTTAAGACTGATCTGCAATATGATCATACCGCAGCGGTTATTACAGAACTGACCAAGGCCAATGATGACCAGATCGCGCGTATCAACAAAGCAAGCGATGAATTGCGCACGATGATCAAGGCAGAACTGGATGCAGACGGCATACCACCTGCAGATCAGAGCATCGAGATTGTTGCTGAATGCCGCTATCAGGGGCAGGGTTTTGAGCTGCGTGCAACCATGCCGGATGGTGCGGTAACAAGAGAAAACATCACGCAGATCATCACCAGTTTCCATGATCAGCATCACATTGATTATGGCTACAGTTATCGCAATGCGGAAGTTGAGTTGATTACATTGCGGGCGATCGGCCGGGCGAGCGTGGAACGGATTGATATCCCGAAAATCGCCGATACTGATCACTCCAGCATCGACCGTGCACTGATGTTTGTACGCACCACCACATTTGATTGCGGCAGAACGCTTGAGACACCACGCTATAATCGTAAAAAGCTTTTTGCCGGCGATGTTGTGCATGGTCCGGCCATTCTCATTCAGCAGGATTCGACCACGCTGGTGCCGCCCGATTATGTGGCTGAAATGCTTGATTACGGCAACACACGCATTTGTCACAACGGCCGCTTCAACAGCGTCGTCTGACACTTATCCGGGAGAATAGTCAATGAATATTGCAGCCCCAATCAATACCCACCCCAATGCCCTCCATCCGGTCAAAGTGGCAGAGATCGATCCGGTGACACTGCAGGTGATGCGTGGATCGCTTGAGACGATTGCCGAAGAAATGGCACATGTGCTGTACCGGATGTCTTTTTCCTCGATTATCCGTGAATCGGAAGATCTTGGTGCCGGTCTCTTTGACAGGGATTTCAACACGCTGTGTGAATCGGAATCCACACCGATGCATATCGGTTCAATCCCTGCTTATTTGCGCGGCATCCGTGACACGCTGGAGGACGGTGAATGGTATGAGGGTGATGTGGTGGTACATAACCATCCTTATCATGGCTCCAGCCATACACCGGATCTGGCGATTGTCATGCCGGTCTTTTATCAGGGGCGCCTAGTCGGTTTTGCCGGAAATACCGCGCATCATGTGGATATCGGTGCGGCAACGCCCGGCCTGATCATCGATGTGCCGGATGTTTACGCAGAAGGTATGTTGTTTGCCGGTACCAAGCTTTATCGCAAAGGTGTACCAAACAATGCGATGTGGAATTTTATCCGCAATAACAGCCGCGCCGCCCAGCAGATTGTCAGCGATATTGAAGCGCAGGTTGCCTCTGCCCGCCTTGGTGCCAGACGTTTCGTGGAGCTCTTGGAGAAATACGGCGAAGACACCGTGTTTCAGGCGGCAAAGCAACTGATGGAATATGCGGAAAGAATGATGCGTCAGCGGATTTCGGAAATTCCGGATGGTGAATATAGTGCAGAAGGTTGGTTTGATGATGATGGCCGTAACCGTGGTCAGCAGCTCAAAGCCAAGGTGACGGTGCGGGTGCGTGGTGATGAGCTGGATGTGGACATGACCGGTTCGGCTGACCAGACACCAACCGCCTATAATGTGCCTTTTGAAGGCTCCACCAAAGTTGCAGCCTATGCGGCCTTCCGTAAACTTTTGCTGGATGCCTGCACCAGCGATGTGCGCGTGCCTTCCAATGAAGGGTCATTCCGGCCGATCAATGTGATTGCGCCGCTTGGCTCGATTTATAATCCGAAATCACCGGCTTCTGCGGAAGCACGCTTTACCCAGTGCAACCGTATGATCGATCTGATTTTGCGGGCACTGGCACCGGTGATGCCGGACAAGGTGATTGCCGGCAGTTCAGCGTCGATCTCTTTTGCTGCCTATTCCGGTGTGCGGCCCAGCGGTGATTATTGGGTGTTTCTTGAGGTGAATGAAGGCGCTTATGGTGGCCGTCCGCGTTCGGACGGGCCGGACTGCATCGACAATCTGATGGCCAATACCCGCAACAATCCGCTTGAAGATCTGGCAATGCACATTCCGATGATCTGTGACCGTTATGAATTGCGCGATGATGCCCCTCCCGGTGCCGGTGAATATCGCGGCGGTTTGGGAGTGGTCAAGGCGCAGCGTGTTCTGACGCCCGGCTTTATCACCCATGAATCCGAGCGCCATACTGATGCGCCTTGGGGCGTTTTTGGCGGGACAGAAGGCGCTACCGGCCGCTGCCTGATTTACAATAGCGATACGCCGGAAACTGTTCGGGACATGTATTCCAAATTCTCCGGTGAGGCGGTGAAGGCCAATGATGTGATGGCCTATTACGGGCCGAATGGCGGCGGCTATGGCTCTCCGTTAAATCGCAAGCCGCAGCAGGTGCTGGAGGATGTGCTGGACGGATTTTATAGCGCTGATCATGCCAGAGATATCTATGGGGTGATCGTTAATCTGGAAGACGAAACGGTGGATGTTGAGGCAACGGCGAAGCTGCGCACCACCTTGTCCAAACAATAACTCTAAAACGGATCACAAGATAAAGGATCGCTATGGCCTGATCTATAGAATGAAAACAATGCACTAAACGGGAACTTCAATCAAATCGCAGTCAAGTGGCGAAACATTTGGCTGCGATTTTTTATGGGCAGCATAACGCATCAGAAAAATAACTTGCGAATGTCGCCCGCAGAAAAAAGGGAGAATAAAATGTCAATTGCACTGGATAATCCCGCAGCACGCCCGGTGAGTGAGGCGTTGATTGAGGAGGCGATCCTGCCCACCAGCCTCAATCAACGTCCGATCTCGGCCTATAGCTATGCGTGGATCTGGATCGGCATTGCCGTGATCATTGCCACCTATTCACTCGGTGCATCCGGCGTGGAAAATGGCGTATCACTGGGCACTGTCATTATCACGATCTTTCTGGCCAATCTGTTTATCGGCCTGTTCATGCTGCTCACTGCCGATATCGGCACAGAACACGGCCTGACCTTTGCGGTCTATTTGCGTGCGCCTTTCGGGATATATGGCACGCATTTACCGGCCGTTTCGCGCGGCGTGGTTGCCGCGATGTGGTTCGGTATTCAAACCTACCTTGGCGCATTAGCGCTCAATGGTATCGGTTCGCATTTTCTCGGCATTGATAATTGGTTTCTCTGGTATGTGGCTTTTGGCGTGGTGCAGGTGATCAATACCGCATTGGGGATCAAGGCGATTGAGAAACTTGCAGCGCTTGCAGCGCCATGCATCATTGCGATTTCGATCTGGATGTATCTGACTTTAGAAGGCATTGCCGATGTCAAAGGGATCAATATCTGGACCTTTGTCAATGAAGGCAAAAGCATGTCACTGCTGGCACTGTTTGTTGTCAATCTTGCCTTTTGGTCGACGATGGCGATTGATATTCCCAACCTGACCCGTTTTATCAAAACGCAACCCGGTACCAAGAGTTTCACACGCCGCAACAAAAGTCTGTTTGGTGCACAATTGATCGCTTTGCCGCTGACACAGGCCTTTATCGCCGGTATTGGCGGTATTTCTTATATTGCGACCGGCAACTGGAACCCGATTGAAGTCATCCAGGCCGAAAGTCAGGGTTTTGCTCTGATCGCTCTTCTGGCCTTGGTAGTTCTGGCGCAATGGTCAACCAATACTGCCGCCAATCTGGTGCCCTCAGCACTGACACTGGTTAATCTGTCGCCGCGCTATATCAATTACAAGCTTAGCGTTGCACTGGCCGGAATTATCGGCACTTTGTGTTTTCCGTGGCTGATCCTCGATAATCTGTTCGTATTTTTAAATTATTACGGCGCATTTCTTGCATCCATCGGCGGGATCATGATTGCGGATTATTATATCATTCGCCATCGTCGGGTGAATGTGCCGGAACTGTTCAGCACTACCGGTCAATATCGCTATTCCAACGGTATCAACTGGGCGGGGATGATTGCATGGCTCGCATCGGGTGGTATTGCCGCCTATTATTCAGCCTACGCTTTCCTGATCGGTTTTCCGCTTGGGCTGATCTTCTATGTCATCCTGATGAAAGTGCTAGTGCTGCCGCGTTTCCCGCAAAAAGAAATCACTAGCAATTATTCTGATGATTATCTCGCAACGTCCAAATCTTTTAGCTGGATGTATCAAGGCGAGGGACGCTTTGCCCGCGTTTCGCAGGCGGATATGGGCGGTATGTCGACCTCGCGCGAAGATATGTAGATCTTTAGCCCGCAGTTGTCAGTAAAGACTGCGGGCTAAGCTGTTGATGCTCGGAATATTTATATGCTCTTGACCTGCTCACGTTAAATCTGACCATTTATAGCTGGTTATGTAGATATGTCTACAAAACCGTATCCAAGGTCCGCGCTGGCATAGGTCGATATCAAAGTTTTTATAATACTCGATGTCAAGTTTCATCTCTTGACCGGAAGACATCCGATCAGGCTTATTTTGACGCACTGGCGCTGATGATGGTGGCATCATAATCAAGGTGAAAATCCATTTAGCGAAACGCCGAAAACTGTTCAAATAAACCGAACCTCCTCGCTATTCCTTATTCAACTCGTGCGATGACATTAATGATTTAGGGCGATTTATGAGGATGAAGAAATCTATTGGGGGGATGTGAGGGATGAATAGGGATATAATAGCTATAAACTACAGTTGAGAGCTTTTACAAAATCATTTGATGTCCTCAAAAGCCATGAGGTTTTATCAGATAGCGTGAAATTTTGTTTAAAGAGGAATGATTTTTGGGGATGCAGGCGGTAAAATAGGGATGCTGGCAGTTTCTTCCATATATCAACGTATGCAAGATTGAGGTGGCTACATAGTGTTACCAATATAACCACCTCATACCCCGCTATTTCTTAGGTGTTTTAGGTAGGGGGGTGTGTGATTTATGAGATTTGTTATTCGTTTTTTTAGTAAACATCGATTTCACATTGGGTGTAATGCTAAATTTTCCATAGCAAAAACGTATGCCTATATAAAAAAATCGATCACCCCATTGATGTGTGCCCAGATTGGATAGCAGTTCCGCGAGCTGTTGAGGCTTTGGACTTTCCAGTTTCTTGAACCCCTTTTTGCTTTCGGAGCGTAACCAAAAAGTTTGTTTGAGTATGTAAGATGAACTCCGAACTAAGTCTTTAGCGGTTTGCTGGACATGATCAATGCGAAGAGGGACGCCTATAGTTGGGCGTGGGATAGTTTTTCTAACTGAAACTCGGATCTGTTCCTTACTTGCCCCTGAGATTAACATATGAAGGTGAAATGGTTTGCCAATTGGCTTATTGTCTCGGACCTTGAAAACAGTCTCAATTGATCCAAAAAGCAACATATCTGGCTGCCCAACTTTTCGTAATTGTTTTAGAAACTTCTTAATGATTGGATTGTTCTTGAGTTCGCCAAATGGTTCGAAATCGCCGGCAGGTTTAGTCCACCCCTCAACAAAGACTGTTACCATATACCACTCACGTTTTGCTAATTCCTCTCGTTGCACAAAACGGAGGAACTTCTTTCTAAGTAAACGTAGACATGTTGGGCAAAACCCTGAATGACACCTATTATCAATAGAACACTTTTTTTCCATTTTTACTTTGTTGTCTAAAGCAAGTACTGCCTTTCTAATTTTTTTGCGCCGTTCTTTGGTAGATCCAAACGTTTCGAAAGCTTCAGGTAAGTAGTCGTGTTTCAACATGTTCCTCACCCGCGTTTTGATTGTTTTTGAGAGGTGTTTGAGCGTTTGTTAATGTCAGAAAACGCAATTAAGTCGCTATATTGATAGCGAATGGCTCCACCGATCTTTATATATTTAAGAGAGTGGTTGCCGGACACGCGCCAATTCGCGAGGGTCTTGAAACTTAGGCCCAAGACACTCGCTGCCTGCTGAGCGTTTAAGAGGTCAGTCAGTTCATATGTTGATGTTGGGTGCTTTCTTGTGCGTACTTTATTGGTAGACGCAGAGTTCAGGAAATTTAGGGATAATCCATGCTCTCGAACAAGAAGCTCTGTAAACTTTAAGTAAGTATCTTGGATTGTCGGTTCTGATCGTCGGCCGGTTTTACGTAACTTCATAATATCACCTTCTGTGGCGAAGGGATGAAGTTGCAGGCGGACAAAATCACTAAGACGTCACACCGAAACCTCAACCCAACGCATGTTGGAATTGTTGTCAGTTTCGGAGCGGACTCAACTTTTTCAAGTTAAGTGACGTACTTACAGCTTCATTTCTGAAACCTTGCCTCATTTAGGAGGCCATAAGTACGAGCTGTCTTAGTTCGCTAGAACTAAAATCGCGGACAATTTGCCCGGCTCATTATTTGAATTAATATCTAATTATCAAATATGTCAACTATGCTGCATAATATTTTTACAAGCGGTTGTTTTATCCATTGAAAGCAGCAGAATACTTCCAGTTTGAGCTCGGCTAGAATGTGAAGCTGAATTTGAATGAGCGGTGAGTTGGAATATAGTGAGAGGAGTCTGGTAGAGTCTGTCGCTATCAAATAAAATTGCATGTTTCTCGTTTATGCCTTTAATAACGCACCAATGGTTCAGCTTGCCGTAGACCGCAGTAATTACTGCTGTGCCAGGTGAGTGCAAGTGCTCCTTGATTTCGCCGATAACGCAGGTGCTGGACTCTGGTCGACGTAATGCAAAGGGACGGTAGGTTTTGAAGGTTATAGCGTGGGCTTCTGCCATATGTTGCTGAGCGGTACGTAGGAGCCAAATCATTCCATTAAGACCCATTCCCTGTGATGATAGACTGAGCAGCCCTAGTTCTTTGACGGCATAATCATTCAATTCAGCGAAAAGAATGCGCCAGTGTTCGCCTTTGGCAGATAGTGGGTGGTCAGCTAGGGTCCATCGCAATGCATTAATGACGGCATAAACGCTACAGAGTGAATCTAAGTTGCCCTGTAGATAAGGGCTAAGCTTACTATCTGAGGGGAGAATTGGTTTTTCTGCCAAGGTTAATACTCCTCAGCAAGCATGACTGTCATTATTCGTACTGTAACATCTGGGTTGGATGGATCGGGCGAATGGCCATCAAGTGTTTCATCGTAATAATCGATTTTCCACATGATGCTTAGATTGTCGATTTCGAGGATGGCACAATCACGTTCCTCATACGGATCGTTGCTACTGTTGAAGTTACTGAAATCCGCAATCTGTTTCATGATCATATGGATACGAGCAGCGTCTAGATTTGAAATGCCCTTACTCATCATTATTCGCCCACCAATATGGTGTTTGCGGAGTTGGTCATTATGGATGGCGATGGCATTAATGGGTTTGGAATTTAAGTTCTTGATTCGTTCTATTTTGGGGCGCATGTTTCTTCTCCTCTATGATGCATGAGGTCCTATTGTTGATTTTTGGGTAGGGTGGGGGGTAGGTTAGATTAAGCTAACAAGCTTACGCTGAGCGTCACTATCACCATCAATATAGCGCTGTGTTGTAATGATAGATTGGTGGCCTGCGAGAAGCTGAACGTCACGCAGGGATCCGCCTGCTTTATGGATAAGCCGGGCAGCATTGGTCACGAAAGTGCGGCGACCTGAATGAGATGAGCAACCTTCTAAGCCTGTATTGTCATAGATATTTTTAAACCAATTAACGACAGATTTCGCTGACATTGCCTTGCCGCGCTCACTCAGAATAACGGGGCCTAAAGGCCCCGTTATTCGATATAGTTTTAGCAATGCTTTGCGTAAATCAGGATGAATTGGAATTCGCCTTGCCCGACCAGACTTGGTAATAATTCCAGGCAGATTGAGTGTCGTTCCAAGTTTTCCATTCGCATCAAGCAGCATCCGCCAATCGAGCTGGGCAATTTCTCCAGCGCGCAAGCCTGCTTTGAAACTCAACAATAGAGTGGCTTTATTGCGATGGGGGTGTCTCAGGTTTACAGCGGTGTTGAGCGCTTGATGAAATTGAGCTGTAGTGATTGTGCGAGCTTGTCGTAGTTGTGACATAGCGACCTCTGCGTTGAAATTATTGATATATCAAAACAGAAATTATGTTGAATGTCAAATTGATGTTAGAAATATAGAAGTAATTACAATGGCTTAAGATATTTTAGTGTTTGAATTCACCCCCTGAAGCTACACATAAACTCAAGCCAAAAGAGGGTTTTATTATGTATTTTGTTACGAAAATTGGATCCACGGGCCGATATACTCCGTAAAATATCTGATAGCCGGTATATGCACCAAATTGGTTCTTACCGTTCACAAAACCACACACAATATAAGTGCCATCCTCCATGTCAACGGCAGCAATATTGCGGAACCGGGCTGAGGTCTCATCAGCAAGATTTAAGCTAACAGCCTCGCGTATGACAGCTTCATCTGTGCTGCTTAATGCAATAGATTTCCCGCGTAGAGGCATATGTGAGTTTGAGCTTGGAGAGGCGGCATCCGCTTGGATGGCCTGCGTAGAAGGGTGCGATTGTGGTGGTGTGGATTGCTGGGCAGTTGGTTCTTGCATGTCCTGATTTTCTATGTGGGGACTTTTGCCCAAATCATCAAGCATTTGTAGAACACGAGCGCTTTCAGCTGCTTGCGTAGTTTCATTAGCTTCTATTTCTCTGGCTGTTTCGCCCAAAGAACTGCGAGCATAGATTGGCGCCTCGGTACGCTCTTGGTCTGCTTTTGGCAAAGTGCTAGGTTCGCAATATTTGCCTTTGGTTTCCCACTCACCACTTTGGAGCGAAAACTCAGCGCTGCCTGTTAGGAGCACAAGCAGCTTAGGCATATTGCGGAATAATTCAACATAAGCCAGCGCAAACAGTCGCGTAATCCGCGTATTGCTAACGCTTAACAGGCCAATGACCAAACCAACCAAACAAGCGATGATAAGGCTTACTGCTGCTACAACAATCGTATTGACAAGACCTGCAAAGATCGCGCGCAGATAGCTGTCATTCGCATTATAGGAAATGAGACTTTCAGCAAGATCAAAGCCTGCCTGCTTTGTTAAAAATGAAAAACCCGGTTGAATCCCAGCCGCAATCATGTTGGAATTAATGTTAAATACGATAAGAGCAAAGATTGCGAGGATGGTAAATGCGACGCCAATATCCATCCAGGAAATAGCAGAGCCTTTTGGCGGTTTCTCGACAGACGATGATGTGAGATGTTGCGGTTTCTGATCCATGGATTTACTGGCTCGTTTCAACCGGTTCGCGGTGCTGCATACGGGTAGCGATACGCGTTACCAAATCTTTTTGAGTATTGGTTTCGGGACCTGATCCGGCATCACTAATGCGGGAAACAGCTTGCGTAACAGTCATCCCGAGAGCCAGCAAAACGCAAGTTGCCATAGTGCCTGTCCGACCTATACCGGCGGCGCAGTGAATAAATATTCTGCCACCGCTGCGTAAGACTTTTGCTGCGTGAATGCTCAAGTCGAAAAATTCTGTATCATCATCCGGCACGCCAAAGTCGGTGATTGGCAACCGCCGGATAGCGATATTCATATCATCAGTCAGCGCCTGCGCATAAGCGGGCGCTTTCTCCTCAATTTCACAGGTTGGTGTGAGGTTAAGGATCAGAGTGATTTTGTGCTCATGCAGCTCATTCATATCCTCGGTAAAGCCTCTTAGCCGACCGAGCATCGGTCCGAGCCAGAGTTCACCTGATACGCCGTCCGGCAAATGAACGGGGCGCATGAAACTCGTATTTTGTAAGGTCATGCCACTTCCTCCGGTTCCGCTGCAAGGCATTCGAAAAGTGCTGCGGGAGTGTCTGCTGCAGTGACTTTTGTTATTGTATTGCGCAATGCCGCAAAGGCACTATCGACATCATTATTAGCAGCCTGCATACGCCAGCGGATTGCCCGCCAGTGTAACGCGGCATGCGCTTCAGCTAGGATCTGATCTTGTACAAGACTGGAAATCAGCTCAAGAAATTGCGCACGAAGGGTGAAGTAACGTGCAATCGGTTCGTTGTCCGGATTGGCCGACAATTCCGTGATCGTGGCAATATGAATACGTGATTGAGTGGTATAGTTTTGCGCGCAACAGCGTGTGCACAGGTGGAGGATATCCGACAGCATGGAAAAATGTAACCCGCGCTGCATTGGGTCAAGTGTTCTCACCATTGTGCCTACGCCGGAACGTGTTTCAAGCATATGCTCAAACGAAAGCCGTTGTAAAACCTGTCTTATGGGCGTGCGGCTCACACCGAATTCCTGCGCTAGTTTGCCTTCGTGCAGCAGCATCGGCGTATCGGGATGCGTCGTGCAGATGCGAAAACGTAGTTCCTGTAACATTTCTTCCGAGCGATATGGGCCGGATTTCAATGTTTGTTGCAACGCCATGCTGTTGTCTTTCCTTAAAGTCTTACCGTGAGTGTTAACGGGCCGAGGATTGTTCATATAGCCAAGCCTCTTGAAGTGGACTTTCAACCGATTCTGGAAACTGCTGACGCAGTTCAGAGAGAGCTTCCTCCAGAGGTCGGCCTAACCGGTTCAGCAGATAGGCTGCAATCATACCGCTGCGGCCAGCGCCGTAGGTACAGCACAAGGCAATCGACTGATTGTTCTCCAGATATTTCGAAATCGGCACGCTCAGGCGTTGCCAAGCTCGCATCCAAGATCTGTTCGGTGTTGCAAAATCGACAATTGGGAGGGTAATAAAAGCAATGCCTGCCCGCCTGACACGTTCTCGAAGCATATGCCGGAACCCAAGCGTACAGTCATCATCCCCCGCCAAAAGAAAAAGCAGGGCGACCCGTCGGTGGGTCAGGGCTTCCAATGTCCTGTCAATCCCCTCCGGATTGATCCAGCTTTCACCACGGTGATTAATCATCAAGCCGGGGGCACCGAGCGTCACAAGACGCCCGCCACCAGGACAATCGACTATGGCCCGGATAGATATAAAATCATCATTATCACGATCCAGTTGGTTGTCGATCATCCGTTGCTTCCCGTTTTTCAAAACCCGCAATTCATAGGTTTATCATCTTACCGTATCGGATAGGCATACATCAGGCCGCCATTTTTAACTGAAGCGTTTTGACTGCCATCACGTGTGAGACCAAATGGTGTCGATGGTCCGAGATGACGATCGAATACTTCACCATAGGAGCCGACCTGTTTAATCACTTGATAAGCCCAGTCAGTCGGTAATTTCATCTTGGCGGCCATATCGGCGGTCGCACCATCCTTCGCGAATAAGCGCTGAACAGCCTTTGGCTGCTTGTCCAGATCGGCAATTGTCGCATCAATATTTGTTGAGTTAACACCTAACTCGTCTGCATTGAGCATGACTTCAAACGCCCAGCGAACTGCCTTGCCAAGGGTTTCGTCCGGCTGTGTTACCAAGGTCAATGGCTCCGCGGAAATAACCTCTGGCAAGAGCTCGTAGTCGTTAGGGTTTTTAGCGAGTTGGCGGTCGGCGGCAAGAGCGGTCATGTCCGAAGCATAAGCGTCGCACTTTCCGGCATAAAAAGCCTGCAATCGTGCTGTCTTGTCTGCAATATTCTCGATCTTGTATTCAATGCCTTCAGAGGCGAACCAGTCGGCAATATTGAGCAGTGTCGTAGAGCCGTCTTCCGCACAGATCGTTGCGCCTTTCAGTTCCTTAGCAGACTTCACGCCAAGCGCTTTAGGCACCATAAAGCCCTGACCATCATAGAATGTCGTTGCGACGAAGGAGAGGCCGGGATCAGCGGAACGTGTGCCTGTTTCCGTTATTGAACGCGATGCCATATGAGCTTGGCGCGATACCAGATTTTTCAAAGAATCTGAAAAGCCAACGCCACGAATGTCAGCTTTATTGGCATCACCAAGAATTGCTGCTGCGGCCATACGGCAAAAGTCGGCATTAAAACCTTGGAACACGCCGGAGCTGTCTGGCACCGAGAAACCCGGAGCGCTTGGGCTCACCAGACAGACAAGTTTACCAGTTGAAACCACTTCATCGAAAACCGGACCTGCGTGAGCAAAAGAACTCCCCGTAACAGATGCGAGGCTGACAAGCGCCCCCATAAGACAAGACCTAAGCATGACGTTCCCCCTTTTTGGCTGTGTGCTATACCTGTATACAGGTGTATTGGTATGGAGCAAATTCGTACCTGTCAAGGTCGGATCAGTGGATTTAAAGAAAGTGGATTTGGATTGGCTTCCTTGCGGTCTTTTTGAGAGCAACATTTATCATCAAGGAATCCATATATGTCAGCAAAGCACAAACGTGACGCAGTTCGCATTGCGCTCACCAGTGGCTTAACAGGGTATCAAGTTACATCGGATTTAAGCTTTGGACTTTTGACACATGGAAAATGGAATGTGAGTGATACCGATGAGAACAGGTTCCGGCACACGGTGCTGATCTTCTGCGTGAGAATGAGTGTTTGCGTAAAAAACGCATACTTCGCGAGGAGAGAGAAATATTAAAAAAGCTGCAATATTCTTCGCGGCTCAAAAGCCGTGAAATTTCAGGTTATTAGTAATTATCGTGGTTACATTTCATATTCACGCATATGTCGCTTGATGGGCGTAACAGTTAAGCGGCGCCACTCGACACTGGGCATCTTAGCTCCAATGACTTTGAAACCAAGGTGGGATTAGCTTAACCTCGCGTCCAAAAAACCGGCAGCCGACCAAAAGGATGTGCGCCAAGCGTAAACGGGCGAAATAACAACTCAATCAGTTAGCAAAATCGTTGTGAAGCAACTTATGGTAAAAGGGTAGTTTTGTCATGTGTTATTCCTTGTCAATCTTATTCGGATGATCTGTTTTCGATTTAAGAAGAACTGTTATTACCCACCTTTAACAAAATACCTCAGGTCGGCGGCCATTTTTGCGCACCATGCAGCAGACGCAAAATTTCTATACTCTGTAACTTTAATTGAATGCGATAAACAAGAACAAACGACGTTCGGTTGAGAACCAATTCTCGGGTGCCACGCTTTCGTCCGACACGTCCCATTTCAGGGTAATCGATCAGCCTATCTATTTGTTGCTCAATCTCGTCGAGTTGATTAAGAGCGGCACGTGGGTTTTCCTGACCTATATAGGTAATGAGATCCATGCGATTAGCCTGTGCTTGTGGGAGCCAGACAATTTTCATTCAGTTTCGCCTTTGATACGCGCCAATAATTCTATGCGTTGGCGTGCCATGTCCTCTTTAACAGTTTCATGAGAAACCCACTCTGTATTAGGATTTTCGGCCTCATGTAGGGCTGTTTCAACCTGTTCTAGGAACCATTTATTATGGGTTGCAGCTTCGTGAGTCTGGCGTAAAGCAGCACTGCGGTCTGGGCGCGTATAGGATTTTCCACCGTCGTTCTCATAATCAGCAGCATCAACATCGAAGTGCTGAATTCCCATGTCTTTGAGATAGGTAACAAGCGTTTCCATACGCCGGAATACACGCACTTGACGGCTACGTTGCGCGGCAAGAGCCCGTTCGGCCATCCCATATTTGACCATCAGCGACCATCCGCCGGGTTGACCGATAACATGGGCACCACGCACAGCACCGGCTTCAACAAGGCGTGACAGCGTATTGTGATCAATGATTTCTGCAGCCATTACTGGTGAACTCCTTTTGCCGTGGGATCTATAAAACATCATTGCGCAATCAATTAATAATTGCAAGATACTTGTATGTAAAACTCTTTATTAGTTCCATAATATATATTATCAACTCAATTCTTATAACAGCAATATGCAGATGCGACAGTTGGGCAATTTAGAGATGCGACAATTTTTGCAGCTCTTGCCCTTTTCAAATCGAAGGCGGAAAGGAAGACTGGGTTTTTAGCTGCAAACAGCGGATGGGAGCCGTCATGTCTTGTCTGATCACTATGTCGCAGAAAGAACTCAACCGGCTGAAGACCGTTCAGCAAATCAGAGATAATCACCTTCGCGTGGTGGAGGCAGCGGCGCTGCTTGATCTCAGTCGCAGCCAGGTTCATCGGCTTTTAAAGGCCTTTGATCGGTTCGGTGGAGCGGGCCTTGTTTCGGGTAAGCGCGGCCACCCGAGCAATCGTCGTTATAGCGAAGATTTCCGGAATGATGTTCTGGATCTTTTACGGACGTATTATCGGGACTTCGGGCCGACACTGGCCTGTGAGAAGCTGGTTAAACGCCATCAAATTTCGGTCAGCAAGGAGACGCTGCGACAATGGATGACGGCGGCTGGCTTGTGGACGTCACGTCGCGAACGCAAGCGGCAACTGCATCAGCCGCGCGGCCGGCGGGATTGCCTTGGTGAACTGGTGCAAATCGACGGTTCACATCACTGGTGGTTTGAGGATCGGGGTCCCAAATGCGCCCTCCTCGTTTATATCGACGATGCCACCGGCAAGCTCCTGCATTTGCGTTTTGCCCGCTCAGAGAACACGTTTGATTATTTTCAGGCGACGAAGGCGTATCTGAAGGAATGGGGCAAGCCACTGGCATTTTACAGTGACAAGCATGGTGTGTTTCGCACGACCCACGCCTCGGAGCTCGATCGTACGAGCGGTTTGACGCAGTTTGGTCGCGCTCTTTACGAGCTCAACATTGACATTATCTGTGCCAATACTCCGCAGGCTAAAGGCCGTGTCGAGCGGGCAAACAGGACGTTGCAGGATCGTCTGGTCAAGGAGTTACGGCTGCGGGGCATCGATACGATCGAGGCTGCCAATGCGTATGCGACTGAATATATTGCAGATTTCAATGCGCGGTTTGGCAAGGAGCCACGCAATCCCAAAGACATGCATCGGCCACTGGAGCTGTATGAGAACATCGATGGCGCGCTGTGCCGGAAGGAAGTGCGAACGCTGTCACAAACACTTACACTACGCTATGATAAGGTGCTGTTCATCCTGGAACCGACCGAGGTTGCAAAGCGGCTTGCGCGGCAGAAGGTCATTGTCTGTGACTACCCCGACGGACGTCTGGAGATCCTGCATGGCACAGACATCTTGCCCTATACAACATTCGACAAGCTTCGCTCCATCCATCGTTCGCCTGTTGTCGAGAACAAAAGGCTGGATGACATGCTGTCGATCGTCGCTGAGATGCAGGCGGGACGGGAACAGCAACGCAGCAAAAGCGGTCCGCGCCGTACCGGTCAGACCAACCATATGTTTGGTGTTCGCGACGGCAGTACCGCCAACGGCTATCAGAAGCGAGAGCGTAAATCGCGCACAGCTTACATGAACGACCCCGCCGTCATTGCCCGGCGAGAGCAAGCTTTATTGAGGCAGCCGGCGCCGGAATAACGGGCGTCAATGGACGCCGATATCGCTTTGCGTATCCGATTCCAATTGCAGGCAAGCTGCCCAGAGCGGTGTTTTGTGGAAGGTTCCGTCGTCAAGCAAGTTGAGCCCTTCTCTTGCCTCAAAAAGCAGGCCGAGCCAGCATAAGCGTCGCAGGACGCCGTACTGAAGCTCGAATTTCAGATCCCATGCTTCGACGGTTATTTCAGTGTCGGACAGATGAGCGGTATCTGGATAGAGTATTTTTACGATGTCCATCGCCTTACACCCTTCTCTGGTCTTGATATTGAGCAGATTGAGATACATACGCCACCAACCCAATCGTGCCGGTTTTGTCGCAAACTTTTTATGTCGGACCATATATGCGATGAGTGGCGTCGGTTACAGATTGATGAGAGGCATTGAACATGGTCGACTTCAAGGGAACGCATTTCCCCAAAAGTGTCATCCTGTATGCCGTTTTCTTCTATGTTCGTTATTCAGTTTCGTATCGTGATCTTCAGGAAATAATGGCCGAACGAGGCGTAGAGATTGACCATGCAACACTGAACCGATGGGTTGTTAAATACTCGCCGCAGATTGCAACTCATGCTCAGAAGCGTAAACGCGCAACACTAGGCTCATGGCGTGTTGACGAGACCTATATAAAGGTCAAAGGGAAATGGACCTATCTATATCGGGCCGTTGATCGTGACGGCCAAACCCTTGATTTCATGCTCTCTGAGCGCCGCAACCTCAGCGCTGCGCGGCGTTTCCTTAAAAAGGCTATCGCAAGCAATAGTGTTCCGAACAAGATTGTTATTGATAAAAGCGGAGCTAATTTGGCTGGTGCGCAGGCTATAAATAATATCCTTAAGATCACCGATACGGACAAGCTGATTGAGATTCTTCAGGTCAAATACCTGAACAACATTCTTGAACAGGATCATCGTTTCATCAAGCGGGTCACCCGGCCGATGATGGGCTTCAAAGCATTCCATTCCGCTTCAGCCACCATTGCAGGGATCGAAGTGGCTCACATGATCCGCAAGAATCAATTCGCCAACGACAATCAATCGCCATTCGTAGTGTTCGCGGAGCTCGCAGCATAATTGTGCCCACAGATAAGGCCGCACTTAACTTACTGCAAAATTTGCGACACAACCCTTCAAAACCGTTCAATCGGTGCAGGTCGGTCAGTGACATTGTTAATCCTCCCTTATTAAATTCCATGTGACTGCAGCCAGAGTTCAAGAGAACCGATCTGCCAAAGCTTGGAATGACCTTTAGGGGTTAGAGCTGCGTCTGGCGCTGCAAATAATCCATCAATGTAAGCCGGATTAAACAACCCGCGCGAACGAGCAGCTGGTTGATTTAAAATCTCTTTGATGAAAGTTAGATAATCCCCTTGGATATATTTCAAGGCTGGTACGGGAAAATATCCTTTTGGACGATCTATAACTTCTGCCGGTAAGATCTTTCGGGCAGCTTCTTTCAAAATGTATTTCCCGCCATGCCCGACTTTTAACTGAGAAGGAATGCGTGCAGCGAGCTCTACGAGCTCTTGGTCAAGAAACGGAACTCTTGCTTCTACGCCGAAGGCCATTGTCATATTATCAACACGCTTAACCGGATCATCAACCAGCATAATGTCTGTATCAATTTGAAGTGCTTTGTTGATCGGTGAAGATGCACTTAGTTTTTCAAAGTACTCCTTAACAAAAATTCTGCTGTGGTCGTCGCCAATATAGTGTGGGGAGAGCGTCTTTTGCATCTCTGCATGATCTCTGTCAAAATAAAGCTTCGCATAATCATCTAGAGGATTTTGTGAGTTTTCCAGCTTCGGATACCAATGATATCCTCCGAAAACCTCATCAGCGCCTTGTCCGCTTTGGACAACTTTAGCGGTTTTCGTAACTTGTTGTGAGAGCAAGTAAAAGCCAACAGAGTCATGGCTCATCATAGGTTCAGACATTGCCGCAACGGCTGCTGGTAATGCAGAAAGCGTTTCTTTTGGGCTCACATGAATTCGGTTGTGCTCTGTCCCATATTCCTGAGCGATAAGATCGGAGTATTTATACTCATTACCGGTAATGCCGTTAACATCAT
>NZ_QNRH01000001.1:862213-985790 GCF_003314995.1 Pseudochrobactrum asaccharolyticum | reverse complement strand
ACAAAAAATTGCAGAACGAAACGGCTTTGTCAAATCGTAGTGAAAAAGCTGAATGAAAACAATAAAATGTAGATTAAAGGGTGGTGCGGACGGCGGGACTTGAACCCGCAAGCTCTAAGAGCGGCAGATTTTAAGTCTGCTGAGTTTACCGATTTCTCCACGTCCGCAGTGCAAGATGTTTTATGCACCTGACCTTTATCGCACATCTTGTACGGAAAACCGGTAACCACTTTCCGAGATATGCTGAGCCTTTTGATCATTGATTTGCTTGCGGAAGTCAAGGCTCAGATTGTGTGTTGAGCGAAAAATCTAACGGAATATCACTTGGCATAAATATATTTTGTAAAAATCAATATTGATTGAAATCAGTAATTTAGTCTTGTGTAACTCACGTCACATAAGTGAGGCCGCGACCGGACTATACCGGCCGCGGCAAGATATTCTTAAACTGAACGGGTGATGCCGCCATCTACGCGGATATTCTGACCGGTAATATAGCCTGCGCCATCTGAAGCCAGAAATGCGATAGTTTCAGCAATTTCCTGCTCAGTGCCATAACGCTGCATTGGAATACGGTCTTTGAATTCCTGTTTTTCCGGCAGGCTGTCGATAAAGCCTGGGAGGATATTATTCATGCGGATATTCTCCGCAGCATATTTGTCAGCAAACAGCTTGGTGTAGGAGGCAAGACCTGCGCGGAACACGCTGGAAACCGGAAAAGCTGCATCCGGTTCAAAAGCTGCAAAGGTCGAGATATTGATGATTGAACCGCTTTTCTGCGCCTGCATGATTGGTGTGACGAGGCGTACTGAGCGCACCACATTCATCAAGTAAACATCCATGCCGCGATGCCAGTTCTCATCGGAGAAATCCAGCAAGCTGCCGCGCGGCCCGTGACCCGCACTATTCACCAATACGTCTACGCGACCCCATTTTTGATGCGCACTGTCGATGAGCTTTTGCAGGTCATCATTAGACTGGTTGCTGCCGGTCACGCCAATGCCGTCGTAGGTTTTGGCCAGTGCTTCACCTTTACCGGATGAAGAAAGCACGGCAATCTTGTAGCCATTCTCAGCCAGTTTGCGTGCGGCAGCGGCGCCCATGCCTGATCCGCCAGCTGTAATAATTGCTACTTTATCGCTCATAATGTTCTGCTCCAAATTTGATATGTTATGAAGCTGCCATAAAAAATATGGGGCTGTAAAGACATTATGTAGTCATTATTATGAAATTATTTCGTGCAGCTGCTCTTGTAATTTTATTGTGCAATCCGCAGAGATAATTGCCTAAAACATCAAAACAAACTGGTAATTTACGGTCAAACTTGGCAAAACTGTTTTTTGCCTGCGTCGGATGTACAATGTTTCCGGCCATGTCATGGAGATTGCTATGTCATCATCCGGTCTTAAAAAATCAAAACCTGAAATCAAGTCATGGGCGGCATCTGCGCCAATTCTGGTAGATGTTGCCATGGGGCGCAAGCCAGCCGATATGGTGGTGCGCAACGGCCGTCTGCTCAGTGTTTATTCCGGTGAGATTGTCGCGGGCATTGATATTGCTATTGTCGAAGGGCGTTTTGCCTATGTCGGCCATGATGCCACTCATTGCATTGGCGCAACGACGAAAGTGGTTGATGCGGAAGGGCGCTATCTGGTGCCTGGTCTGTGCGATGCGCATATGCATGTCGAAAGCGGCATGGTGACTGTGACAGAATTTACCCGTGCGGTTGTTCCGCATGGCACGACCTCTATGTTCATTGATCCGCATGAAATTGCCAATGTGTTGGGGCTTGAAGGCGTGCGGCTGATGCATGATGAAGCCATGGCCATGCCGGTCAATGTCTATGTGCAGATGCCGAGCTGCGTGCCTTCTGCGCCGGGGCTTGAAAATGGCGGTGCGGAAATCGGTGCGGCAGAAGTGCTAGAAGCGATGAGCTGGCCAAATATTATCGGTCTTGGCGAAGTGATGAATTTTCCGGGCGTTGCCAATAATGATCCGACGATGCGTGGCGTGATTGATGCCACGATGAATGCCGGTAAAACGGTCGGCGGGCATTATGCATCGCCTGATCTTGGCCGTGCTTTCCACGGTTATGTTGCTGGTGGTCCGGAAGACGACCATGAAGGCACACGCGCTGAGGATGCCATTGCCCGTGTACGTCAAGGCATGCGCGCTATGCTGCGTCTGGGTTCTGCATGGTATGATGTTGCAACTCAGGTTAAGGCCATTACCGAGCAGGGGCTGGATTCCCGCAATTTCATCCTCTGTACTGACGACAGCCATTCCGGCACGCTCGTGCATGACGGCCATATGGATCGCGTTGTGCGCCATGCGATTGCGCAAGGGCTGAAACCTGTCACAGCTATTCAGATGGCGACGATTAATACTGCTCAGCATTTCCGCTTAGAGCGTGAAATCGGCTCTATTACTCCGGGTCGCCGTGCGGATTTCCTGATCGTGTCTGATCTCTCCGGGCTGACAATTGAGCGCGTTTACGGACGCGGTGTGTTGCTGGCTGAGCAGGGTAAACTGGTTGCGGAAATTGCACCTTATAAATATCCGGAAAAAGCGAAGAATACGGTAAAGCTTGGCCGTAAGTTTTCCGCGCAAGACTTTGATATTAAATCACCAAAGCCCACTAAAAATGTAACGGCGCGCGTTATCGGTGTGATTGAAAATCAGGCGCCGACCCGTGCATTGGAAGCCGAACTTTCCGTGAGCGACGGCATTGTACAGATGGATCGCCGCAATGATGTTTGCCAGATTGCTCTGGTAGAGCGCCACCGCGGTACGGGTCAGATCACCAATGCTTTTGTATCCGGTTTCGGCTATACGCTGGATTGCGCGCTGGCATCGACAGTTGCCCATGACAGCCATCACATTATCGCGGTCGGCACCAATAAAGACGATATGGCAAAAGCCGTTAATCGTCTGGGTGAAATCGGCGGCGGCGTGGTGCTGTATTCCAAGGGCAGGGAACTGGCCTGCGTGGAAATGCCGATTGCCGGCCTGATGTCTGACGAGCGTGCCGAAGTCGTTGCCGCCAAAGCCGACAAGCTGGTGAAAGCCATGGCAGCCATGGGCTGTACTCTCAATAACGCCTATATGCAGCACTCACTGCTTGCACTTGTGGTGATACCGGAATTGCGTATTTCCGATATCGGGCTGGTGGATGTACGTAGTTTCGAGAAAGTTGATTTGTTCCTATGAGTGATTTTATAAAATCTGTTGCGCTGGCGACAGAACAGATGCGCGCTCTGTTTGGTGAAACACCTCTGCAGCGCAATGATTATCTGTCGCGTAAATATGGCGCGGATATCTGGCTGAAGCGTGAAGATCTGACGCCGGTACGTTCCTATAAAATCCGTGGTGCATTCAATTTCATTTCCGCTGCGATTAAAAAAGCCGACGCCAATGCGGTGTTTGTCTGCGCCTCTGCGGGCAATCACGCACAGGGTTTTGCCTATGTCTGCCGCCATTTTGGCCGCAAGGGCGTGGTTTTCATGCCAGTGACAACGCCGCAGCAGAAAATTGACAAGACCCGCGCTTTTGGCGGCGAGTTCATCGAAATTCGTCTGGTCGGCGATATTTTCGACCAGTGCTACGCCGCCTCGCAGGACTATGCCAAAAATGAAGGCGGGCTGATGGTGCCGCCATTTGATGCTATGGGCATTATCACCGGACAGGCATCGGTTGCTCAGGAAATTTCCGAACAATTGCCGGAAGGCAAAGTGCCGGATCTGATGATGCTGCCGGTTGGCGGTGGCGGGCTTTCTGCCGGTGTTACGCTTTATGTGAAAGCGCTTGGCTGGCCGACAGAGTTTCGTTTTGTCGAGCCGGAAGGTGCGCCAAGTCTGAAACTCAGCCTTGAGGCAGGCAAGCGCATTAAGCTGCAAACCGTCGATAATTTTGTCGATGGTGCTGCTGTTGGCGAGTTGGGCGCAGAGAATTTCAAAGTGCTGAAAGCCTATCCGGCATCATCCGTGATTAATGTTCCGGAAAACCGCCTTTGCGGCACAATGACCGAAATGCTTAATATTGAAGGTGTGGTGCTGGAGCCTGCCGGTGCCTTGGCAATTGATGCCCTCAAGGACTTCAAGAAAAGCGAGCTTAAAGGTAAAACCATTGTTTTGGTGGTTTCCGGCGGCAACTTCGACTTTGAACGTCTGCCGGACGTGAAAGAACGTGCGTTGCGCTATGAAGGTTTGAAGAAATATTTCATCTTCCGCTTCCCGCAGCGTCCGGGTGCATTGCGTATGTTCCTCGATCTGCTGGGGCCGGATGATGATATTGCGCGTTTTGAATATCTGAAAAAATCGGCGCGAAATTTCGGTTCTGTGCTGATTGGTATCGAAACCAAAGATGCCAAGAATTTCGCTGTCCTTGATAAAAAGTTTAAGGAAGCAGGCTGGGCCTATCAGGATATTACAGATAATCAGGTTCTGGCCGATTTCATTATCTGATAGTATTTAAAATAGTGTCCTATGTTTATTTGCATAGGACACTGTTGTTTATTTCATTTGCTTTTTGCAGAGAAAGCGCCCATATGCAGCTCAGGCGCTTGGGTCTAATGCGAGATATTGCATTAGGGCTTTCCATGCTGGACTTCGTTGCGTCTTGAAACTTTGCCTCATGATGAGGTGAAATAATCCGGTCATTCCGTACCGGATACGGCAGCGCAAGTCGCGTGAGAACATCAATGTTCCGGCGCTTCGTCGTATAAAAATTTGTTTCCGGATTACCAGCTGCGCATGGTGGTCTGATGATGCGTGTGTCCGGCTCTCCCGACCGGCGGCGCATATCGAAAGCTTATATTTTGACAAATCAAAATGAAACTGACCTGACCGCTGTTGCGGAAATTCAGGAAACTTCTGGCTTTGCCGCTTTAGGTGTAACCGGTCTTTTACTGAAAAATCTGGTTGCCGCTGGCATGACCACGCCAAAACCAATTCAGCAGCAGTCTTTGCCTGCACAGCTGAAAGGCAAAGATATTCTGGGTATCGCACAGACCGGTTCCGGCAAAACTGCTGCGTTTTCTCTGCCGATTATTGAACAGATTTTGGCTCTCGGTGATAAGCGTCTGCCAAAGACCTGCCGTGCGCTGATCCTTGCGCCGACCCGTGAATTGGCTGTGCAGATCGAAGAGACCATTCGCGTTCTGACCAAAGGCGCGCATCTCTCAACCGCATTGGTTCTGGGCGGTGTTTCCCGCGCTTCTCAGGTACGTAAAATGGCACCGGGTGTGGACATTCTGGTGGCAACACCGGGTCGTTTGACTGATCTGGTGCGCGATAAATGTGTCGAACTCTCAGCCACAAAATGGCTGGTGCTTGATGAAGCTGACCGTATGCTGGATATGGGCTTCATCAATGATGTGAAGCGCATTGCCAAAGCGACCCGTGCGGATCGCCAGACTGCTTTGTTCTCGGCAACCATGCCAAAGGAAATCGTTGCACTGGCCGAAGGTCTGCTGCGCGATCCGGTACGCGTTGAGGTTTCACCTGCCGGTACAACTGCGGCTGAAATTACGCAGGTTGTTTATACCGTGCAGACCAAGGATAAGAAAAAGGCACTTTCCAGCCTTTTGACCAATCCGAAGCTGGAAACTGTTATTGTCTTTACCCGTACTAAACATGGTGCGGATGCGGTGACACGTACACTGGAAAAAGACGGTTATTCCGTTGCAGCCATCCACGGCAACAAGTCGCAAAATGCCCGTCAGCGTGCGCTGAACGGCTTTAAAGACCGTTCCGTGCGCGTTCTGATCGCAACGGATATTGCTGCACGCGGTATTGATGTTCCGGGTATCAGCCATGTCATCAACTATGACCTGCCGGATGAGCCGGAAAGCTATGTACACCGTATCGGCCGTACCGGTCGTAATGGTGCATCGGGTGCCGCGATTACCCTGTATGACGGCGGTACAGAACATGCAAAGCTCAAGGCAGTTGAGCGAGTTATCCGTAACAAGCTGACGCAGAAAGAACTACCTCCGCAGTTTGGCCCGTTGCCGGAACGCACAGAAAAGCCAACCTTCGAGCATGAATGGCCAAAGCCTGATCCGCGTGCCGTTGGCAAGCGTAAAACCTCGCGTCCTTATAAAAATCTGGATAAAGCACCGCAGCGTTCGGCTGGTTTCTCCGATGTGCGCGAGCTCTATGATGATGCGCCGAAATCGGCTGAAGCCAAGCCTGCACAAGGCGAGCGTGCCCGCTCAAACCGTAATCATTCCGGCCGTGGCGGCAAGAGTTCCGCTCAAGGGGCTGGTCATAAGTCTGGTCAGGCAAATACCGGCAAGCCAGCGAATAAGAAAACCTTCCACCGTAATAAAAAACGGGCCGGACAGGACTGGAATAGCTGATTTATCAGCTTTTCTGATTTCTGTATTGAAATGAAATAAAAACATCGGCGGAGAGCATTCCGGCGGTGTTTTTTATTGGCTTATTGATTTTAGCAGAAAAACTTACCTTGAATAAGCGGGTGGGCAACAATAGGTTCGGAACAGAAATTTGCATGCAAAGCAGCCATAAAGGACAGTCATCATGGTGCAGTCAGGTGTTACAAATTCTGTGATTGAGGCGATCGGCAATACACCGCTTATCCGCCTGAACAAGGCATCTGAACTGACCGGTTGCGAGATTTTCGGCAAGGCGGAATTCGCCAATCCGGGTCAGTCTGTCAAAGACCGTGCAGCGCTTTACATTATTCGTGATGCTGAAAAACGCGGGCTGTTGCGTAAAGGTGGTGTTATTGTTGAAGGCACTGCCGGTAATACCGGTATCGGCCTGACGATGGTTGCCAAGGCGCTGGGTTATCGCACAGTCATTGTGATCCCTGAAACACAAAGTCAGGAAAAGAAAGATGCATTGCGCCTTCTCGGTGCGGAACTGATTGAAATTCCGGCTGTGCCTTATAAGAACCCGAACAATTATGTGCGTTTGTCCGGTCGTCTGGCTGAGCAACTGGCGAAGACCGAACCCAATGGCGCGATCTGGGCAAACCAGTTTGATAATCACGCCAACCGCCAGTCGCATATTGAGACCACTGCACCGGAAATCTGGGAGCAGATGCAGGGCAAAATTGACGGCTTTATCTGTGCTGTTGGTTCCGGCGGTACGCTGGCAGGTGTGGCTGCCGGTCTGCAAGGTTTTAACAAAGATATCAAAATCGGTCTGGCTGATCCGGAAGGTGCGGCGCTCTACTCCTATTACACGACAGGAGAGCTGAAAGCCGAGGGATCATCGATCACAGAAGGGATCGGACAGGGACGCATCACCGGCAATCTGGAAGGTTTCAAACCCGACTTCGCCTATCAAATTCCGGATGCTGAAGCTTTGAAACTGGCTTTTGATCTGGTGATGCAAGAAGGTCTGTGCCTCGGCGGCTCATCGGCTATCAATATTGCCGGTGCGATCCGTCTGGCAAAAGATCTGGGCAAGGGGGCGCGGATTGTTACTATCCTTGCGGATTACGGCAATCGCTATCAGTCGAAAATGTATAATCCGGCTTTTCTGCAAGAGCGTGGATTGCCTGTGCCGCAATGGTTACTTGATCGTTCAGATATTGCCGTGCCTTACGAGGCATAAGCCGAGGTTTATAGCATTTCCAGCAAAAGTGGGAACCGGTTTTGCGTCGGATAATGCGTAAAAACAAATAGTTACAGCGGTTCCAACGATTCAGTCTTAACTGGAGCCGCTGTAATTCCTCTATCTCTTTGTTGTTACCATAGTTTCAGGAAAACCGGTTCCACTTTTCCTGAAACTGCTTTAAACCTCTCGTAAAAGAATTCTTCTTACAGCATGCATGAGGGAACGATGACACAGAGTCCGGCAACCAATCCGCTTTTTCGTGACAACGCCTATCTGAAAGCCACACCGGCCAAGGTGATCGGGCTGACAGAAGAGGGCGGCATCATTCTCGATCAGACTGTGTTCTATGCCACATCCGGTGGCCAGCCCGGTGATAGCGGAGTGTTGCGCCGTGCCGATGGTTCTGAAATTCAGATTGCTGTGGCTGTGAATGGCACGACCAAAAATGACTTCATCCATGTGCCGGCAGAAGGTCAGACGCTGCCGCAGATCGGCGATGAGGTGACGGCAGAGATTGACTGGGAACGCCGCTTTAAACTGATGCAGATGCATACTGCCTGCCATTTGCTCTCTGTTGTTTGTCCATTCCCGATTACCGGTGCTGCCGTTAATGTTGACGACAGCCGCGTGGATTTTGATCTGCCGGATGCTGAATTCTCCAAAGAAACGGTAACCGAAAAGCTGATGGGGCTGGTCAATGCGGCTCTGCCGGTCACTGCGCAGTGGATTAGCGATGAAGAACTGGCAGCCAATCCTGATATTGTGAAATCAAAGAATGTACGCCCGCCGGTTGGGCAGGGACGCATTTGTCTTGTGGTCATCGGTGAGAATGGTTCGGTTGACTCTCAGCCTTGCGGCGGCACGCATGTCGCCAATACATCGGAAATCGGTGAAATTCACATCGGCAAGATTGAGAAAAAAGGCAAAGAAAATCGTCGTTACCGTATCCGTTTTGGTAAAGCTCCGGCATAATATCGCTGTTATTGCCTGATAAAATATCGCGATATCCGTAATTTGAGACAAAGAAGCCTGTAATTCTAGACAAAGAAGATTGTGTGATGACGAATAATGAGACCGGCCACAGCGATACACCGGCTTCGGAAGAAGTGACTGTTCATGTAACGCGTCTGGAAATGGTCTCTCCGTCATCTGTTGCTGTGCCGGTACCTGCAGGTATCCGGTTGGCAATCATGCTGGCTGAAAATATGCCGCTGCATCTCTATCGTTATCTCTATGAAGTGATTGGTAAGCCGCATCATTGGATGCTGCGCCGCACGCAAAGTGATGAGGTCGTCAGCACGATCATCAAGGCGGAAGAAACTCGCATTTTTCTGCTTTATGTCGATGGTTGCCCTGCCGGTTTTGCCGAGATGCATCTCAATCTGCCGGAGAGTGTCGACCTGCATTATTTTGGTCTGGTGCCGGATTATCAAGGACGGGGACTGGCAAAGTTCTTCTTCTCGGAAGTACTTGCAGCTGCATGGTCGCATAATCCGCAAAAATTGTGGCTGGAGACCAATACGCTCGATAGCCCGCGCGCTTTGCAGCTTTATCAACGTATGGGGTTTGCCCCTGTTTCGACGGCAGAGGAAGTGATTACGCTCTGGAAATAGAGCGTAATCTATTTAGAGACCGCGGCCTCCGGCCAGATCTTCAATCGTTGCCGTGCGTGGCAACTGGTTTTGAGCCTGTGGTTCTGTTCCGTCTGTCTTTTCAAAGACCACACAGTTGCGTCCCAGATTTTTTGCCTCATAGAGACAATGATCTGCACGGCTGAAAATCTGCGAATTACTGTCACTTTTATTGGCAAGAGCGCCGCCCGCGCTGATGGTCAGCGGTTCAACATGGTTCTGACTGATATAGAATGGCGTATTTTCGATCTCGACGCGAATACGCTCGCCAACACTGATGGCCGCCGCGCGGCTGGCATTGGGCAGATAAACACAAAATTCTTCACCGCCGACACGGCCAACCAGATCGCCTTTACGGGTTACATTCTGCAGCGCAAAGGCAATCAGTTTCAATGCCCGATCGCCGACTGTGTGGCCGTATTGATCATTGATGTTTTTAAAATGGTCGGCATCAATTAGCAGCAGAGCACCGCTATCCAGACGTGAGCGCACATTGCGCATCATCTCGAAAAAAGCCTCACGGTTATAAAGACCGGTCATGTAATCGATCTTGGAGCGTGCTTGTAATTCCTGATGGGCTTTCTCAAGATCGGTAAAGGCCTTGGCCAGCTGGGAGTTGCGATGGAAGACCACAGTCATAGTCGGAAATGCCGTAATCATTGGCAAAATCAGGCTCAAGGCGATGCCGGTTAGACCAATAGGCTCACTGCGAATAATGCTGATAATCATGCTCAGAGCAACGCAAAGCAGCGCCGCCGCAGCAGATACAACAAAGGCTTTTAAAAGGGCAGATTTCATAGTTCGTATAAATATCCCTGAGCGCAGGCGGAGATCCGAATATTGCGTATTAAAGCATTTCACAGACGGCTTGTTGCAACTTGGCGAATGTGACAATGCGACAGAGTAAACAATCCGGACCGGTCACTGTGATCTATTATGCGCATTACCCGTTCCGGAACGGGAAGTCTGAATATCAAATAAGTGCCATTTCAATACTGCCCATCCCATAAAACAATATTTGTTATAAAACTAATAAAATCCGCATTATCCGCAAAAACTTTGTAGATAAGGTTTGTTTGTTTTAGATTTGATTTAAATACATCTGTTTCACTCATCCAAGCAGAGCCAGAATAATCAAAACCAGACCCGCCAGTGATACGCCCCAGATCAGGCTGCGGATATATGGAATTCCAAAGCCATAGGCGGGAATATAGAGCACGCGGCCGATAACGTAGATCCATGCGCCGGTCAGTGTCAGAGTGCCTTCACGACCCGCGATATGCGCAATAATGATAGCTGCCAGAAACAGGGGCAGGGTTTCGAACAGGTTGCGTTGCGCGCGCTGCAGGCGACCTGTGATAATGCCAACCGGTGGTCCGGCCTCATCGCGCGGGCCTGCATTATAATCAAGACCGGTCTCACGATTGCGAAACATAGCAGGAAGAAAAATCTGAACCAGTGCGATGATCAGCATCCAGACGGCGAGGGTCAGTTCTGTGCTCAAAGTTATCTTCCGTTCATTAGGCGGGTGTGTTGCAGAGGATGGCCACAGCTAAAAAGTGCTGAAATGCAAAAACTGGCTGTTGCTTTCCCCAGTGAAATAGAAACTTGGTTAATATCCGGGCGGTTTGAGGTGAGAGTTAGGGCGGTTCTTATAGTCTAAGCTATAGCCATCTATTGTAACCAACTGATAATACGACATTATTTTATCATGAAAATGTTAATTTGTGCCGCAATGTCTGAAATGTTTTTACATAATAACGCCCCCTACTGCCCGAATATCTAGGCAAAAATTCCGTAAGACAAGGTTTGTGAGCCTGCGCAAATGGTGAATTTTAAGATTTCGTCAATGTTTTCTTGCGAGTTGTTGCCTCGTGTTAGGCATTTTTGGCCTTGAATAAAGGTTTTGAAACTGTTTGGTTATACGAAATTAAGACTGTCATAGTCTGGCTGGTATAAGAAACAGGAAAAATGCCGGTTTGGTTGCAGACTGATTTTTGTTGTTTGTGATGGGTTTGAGTAGCGTTATGAAGTCATTTCAGAAACAGCCGCATGCGCCTGTTACCAAAGACAAGAAAAAGAGCGGGGGCTGGATGCTGCATTCTTCTCAAGTGAAACGTGTTCTCTATCTTGGCATTGTCGGTTTGCTGGCAACGGCCTGCGCAGCACCGCAGCCGGAAGTCAAACAGCAGAAAAAACGTTCCAAAGAATATTTTGCAGAATCCGCCTATGGCGTTAAAGCCAGCCCGCGTGTTGCCAATGGCAAAAAAATTCCGCGCGGCGGCGGCCGCAATCAGGTTGGCAAGCCTTATAAAGTCAAAGACAAATGGTATAAGCCGAAGGAAGACCCGAATTATGTGAAGGTCGGCCGCGCTTCCTGGTATGGTTCGGCCTTTCACGGTCGCCTGACTGCCAATGGCGAAGTCTATGACATGGCGCATCTGACAGCTGCCCATCCGACCATGCCACTGCCAAGCTATGCCCGTGTGACCAATACCGCTAATGGCAGTTCAGTGATCGTGCGTGTCAATGATCGCGGCCCTTACTCCAACGACCGTATTATTGATATGTCGGAAAAAGCGGCTGAGATGCTGGATTATAAGCATCATGGCACTGCAAATGTTAAAGTTGAATATGTCGGTCGTGCGCCGCTTCATGGGCTGGATGATGCCTATCTGATGGCGTCTTATCGTCCTGCGGGCAGCAATGACAATATTGGTCAGCCTGCAACCGGCGTGATGATGGCGATGAATGGCCCGACACCGACATCGGCACCTAATCGTGCAGAGCAGGGTTCAGCCAGCGCCTTTGATCAGATTTCCGGCCAGCCACAGCTGCCATTCGGTTTTGCTGACGGTGCCGCACCGGCGCTGCCGGCAGTCATTCCGGTACCACTCGATAAGCCATACGGTCTCTATGCGGCTGCGCAGAGTGATGTTCTGGTGAGCGCTTATGCTTCAAACCGCATTGCACAGGCTAATGAGGGTATCTATTCTAAAGTGCTGATGCCGGATGCTGCATCTGCAGACTGGCGCAATGCGCAGGCTGCGAAATTCCTGAACTCATCGGCCGAGCAGGGTGAGTTTGTGGATCTCGGCACATTCAGCAGCAAGATTGAAGCTGACCGTATTGCGGCAGCGCTTGGTAAGTTGGGTGCTGTCAGCCGTTCCATGACACCGGAAGGCGATGGTGCTCTTTACAGCCTGACTGCAAAATCCCGCAACGGCAATAATGATGCGTTGTTGCAGGCTGCATGGGCTGCCGGTGCAAATGATGCCTTTGTGGTACGCGCGGAATAAATCAGCTATAAACTGATTGCAGCGGTTCCAGTTAAGACTGAAACGTTGGAACCGCTGTAATTGTTTGTTTTTACGCATTATCCAACGCATTGCAGCAGGAAAAAAATCAGTCCGGTGAACTGATTTCCCTGTGGAGGCGCTTCGCACTTTTGGCTCGCAAATGCTATAAGTCTTGTTGAACGTCCGGTTTTGCCGGACGTTTTTTATTTCAGCTTCATGGATCGTCAATCATCGTGTTTTATTTTTAAATCCGGATGATTGAAAATAATGAGCGGAGAGCAAGGTGGTCTGGTTTCAAAGCGCAAATGTCAAAGCAAAGCCTGTGCGTAAGGTCTGTTTTGCCGCTGTGCTGATGGTGACGCAATTTTTTAGCTCGAATGCCCATAGTGCCGAACCGCCTTTTACCGTAAAATCCGAGCAGATCTTGCTGTTTGATGCCGATACCGGCAGCGTTTTGTTTTCCCGCAAGGCTGATCAGCCTTTCCCGCCTGCATCGCTGGCCAAACTGATGACGGCTGAAATTGCATTTAAGGCATTGGCTGAGGGTAAGTTGCAGCCGGATACTGCCTTTACAGTCAGCGAACATGCATGGCGTACCGGCGGAGCGCCGTCTCGTACAGCAACGATGTTTGCCAGGCTGAATTCACAGCTGACAGTCAATGATCTGATACAGGGAATTACCGTTCAATCGGCCAATGACGGCGCTATCGTGCTTGCAGAAGGCATGAGCGGCAGCGAACAGGCTTTTGCGCAGACAATGAATGAGCGGGCGCATGCACTGGGTTTGAAGCAATCGGTCTTTATCAATCCTACCGGTTTGCCTCAGGATGGCAAGCAGCAGGTGACTTTGACAGATATGGTGAAGCTGGCACGGCATTTACACGACAGCTACGCGCAATATTATCCGCTTTATAGTCAGGAAAGTTTTAGCTGGAATAATATTCTGCAGCGAAACCGCAACCCGCTGCTGCGCCTCAATATGGGGGCTGACGGACTGGCAATGGGCGGTACGAAAGAGACAGGGCTGTCGATTATTGCTTCCGCACAGCAAAACGGACGACGGGTCTATCTGGGGCTGAATGGCGCAAAATCTGTGCTGGAAAGAACTGAAGATGCTGAAAAACTGATCCGCTGGGCAATGAATGATTTTGTCAAAACGCCTGTTTTTAACGCCGATACGGAAGTGGCGCAGGCCGCGCTCTATGGCGGTACACAAGGCTCGGTTGGGTTGGTGGTACAGGAGGCTGTGTCTGTGCTTGTGCCGGTTCAGGATAAAACCAAATTGCGCTCACAGGTGATTTATGAAGGGCCGGTTGCAGCGCCCGTTACAAAAGGGCAGGAGATCGGCCGGATACAAATCCTGCATGATAAGGATGTTCTGCTGGAGCGGCCGGTCTATGCGGCACAGGATGTAGCTGAAGGGACATTGCGTAATAAATCGCTTGATGCCCTATATGAGTTGGCAACGGGCTGGATACGCCGCTTGCTGAAATAAGGTACTTATGCGCCTTGTCGGTTTTATTTGACAAAGCCATGCCCATCCTCAATAAGCTTTATTCAAATTTTATTTCGACTGCTTAGGAAAATCAGAGCTTTGTCAGGATTGCTGATCACATTTGAAGGCGGAGAAGGCGCGGGGAAATCCACGCAGATTCTTGCTTTGGCTGATCATCTGCGCGCGCAAGGCTTTGAGGTGATTGTTACCCGCGAGCCCGGTGGCTCGGCAGGGGCAGAGGCTGTCCGTCATGTGATCTTAAGCGGCGCGGCAGAAACTTACGGGCCCGCTATGGAAGCCCTGTTGTTTGCCGCAGCGCGCAGCGATCATGTTGATCAGAAAATCCGACCTGCAATTGAAGCCGGACAGATTGTGCTGTGCGATCGCTTTATCGATTCCAGCCGTGTTTATCAGGGCATTAGCGGTAATCTTGATCCGCAATTCATGCAGTCGGTTGAACGCATTGCGATTGACGGCACCATGCCTGACCTGACTTTCATTCTCGATATTCCGGCCGATAAAGGTCTGGCGCGCGCAGGCTTGCGCCGCGGGACTGAAGTGGCTGATCGTTTTGAGAAGGAAACTATTGCCACCCATGAGGCGCGCCGTCAGGCATTTTTGGCCATTGCTGCCAGTGAGCCGCAGCGCTGCAAAGTGATTGATGCAGACCGCACAGTCGATGAGATCAGCGCGGAGATCGCCGCATTGTCTGATGCAGCAGTGAAACAACGGGAGGTGTCTGCCCATGGCTGAACAGGCACCAAACAGCACTTATGATGCGATTGACGGCGTTCCGGCACCGAATGCGACCGCTTTTTTGACTGCCCATGAGGATGTGCGGACATTTCTCGCGCAAGCCTACCAGGAAGGCCGCATGCACCATGCACTGCTGTTTGAAGGTTTGCAGGGCATTGGCAAAGCAACAACCGGCTTTCATCTTGCCGGTCATATGCTGAAATATCCGGACAGCGCAGCAGCACCGCAGCAGCTTGATACACCGGATTTAGATGCGGCGCCTTATCGTCAGATTTCGCAGGGTATGCATCCGGCGCTTCTGCATATTACGCGGCCATATGATGCCAAAACCGGCAAATACCGCACTGCAATTACGGTTGAAGAAATCCGCCGTATTACACATTTCCTGAGCCGCACATCCGGTGACGGTGCATGGCGTATTGTGATTATTGATCCTGCGGATGATATGAACCGCAATGCTGCCAATGCTCTGTTAAAAACGCTGGAAGAACCACCGGCACGGGCACTGTTTATTCTGATTTCCCATTCATCCGGTCGTTTGCTGCCAACCATTCGTTCACGCTGCCAGTCACTGGCGTTTAAGCCGCTGGATGATGCCGAGCTGAAACGTGCGCTGGAAGTTGCAGGCAGAGATGTCGGCATTGATGTTCAGGATCAGGCATATTTTGCAGCATTGAGTGCGCGGGCTGAAGGTTCTGTACGTAAGGCTCTGTTGCTTGTTGCCCATGGCGGGCTGGAAATTACGGATACAGTCGATACTGTTCTTGGCGGTAATCACTTTGATCTACTGAGAGCGCAGGCGCTTGCCGCCGTGCTCGGTGGTCGTGATGCTGACGTTCAAAACCAGCTGTTCCTTGAATATCTGCTGGATAAAGCCGCCGGACAGGCGCTTAGCCTTGCTGAACAAGGACAGGTTGTGCAGGCCAGCCAATGGTCGCAATTCTGGGATGATCTGCGCCGTGAAGCGTTGGAAACAGAGAGTTATAATCTCGACCGCAAACAAGCAGCACTGATCATGATGGAAAAGATGTATCGCGCAATGCGCAGCGGCATGCCGGTCTGAGGCTTGAGACCGGCTGATGCCGCCGAGCAGGCCGGTCGCTGTGGAAGTGCTAAAATGCACCACTCATACGATCAAAAACCGCATAAACAAGCATGAGTTTCTGATTTAGTTGCATTTAGGGCTGACTTCACGCCTGACATGCGATATGCCGGTTTTATCAGTTATCATCATATTGACTTCATGAGATAAAATATCTCGACAAGACGGATCCGACATGAGCCGCGAAAAATTTTATATCACCACCCCGATCTTCTATCCGAACGGCACGCCGCATATCGGCCATGCCTACACATCGATTGCTACCGATGCCATGGCGCGCTTCCAGCGTCTGGACGGCAAAGATGTGCTGTTTCTGACCGGTACAGACGAACATGGTCTGAAAATGCAGCAGACCGCTGAGAAGGAAGGCATTACACCGCTTGAACTGGCAGACAAGAACTCTGCCGTGTTCCGCGAAATGCTGGCGAAAATCGGCTCCAGCCATGACCAGTTCATCCGCACTACGGAAGACCGTCATTACAAAGCTTGTCAGGATATCTGGGAGCGTATGGTTGCCAACGGCGATATCTATCTCGACAGCTATGCCGGTTGGTATTCGGTTCGTCAGGAAGCCTATTTTGACGAAAGCGAAACAACCGTTGGTGAAGACGGCGTGCGCCGTGAGCCGATCGGTTCGCCGGTAGAATGGCATGAAGAAGAAAGCTATTTCTTCCGTCTGTCCAAATACCAGCAGCCGCTGATCGACTATTTCGAAAAGCATCCGGACTTTGTCGGCCCATCTGAGCGCCGCAATGAAGTGCTGAGCTTCATCAAATCCGGCCTGCGTGACCTGTCTGTTTCCCGCACCACCTTTGACTGGGGTGTGCCGGTGCCAGGCAACGACAAGCACGTGATGTATGTCTGGGTTGATGCCCTGACCAACTATCTCACCGCTATCGGCTATCCGGATATGGACGCGGAGAAGGCACAGTTCTGGCCTGCAACTGCCCATATTCTGGGTAAAGACATTGTGCGTTTCCATGCGGTTTACTGGCCTGCATTCCTGATGTCTGCCGGTTTGCCTCTGCCGGAACGTGTTTTCGCGCATGGTTTCCTGTTCAATCGCGGCGAGAAAATGTCGAAATCGGTTGGCAATGTGATCGATCCGTTCGCATTTATCGACCGTTACGGTCTGGATCAGGTGCGCTATTTCTTCCTGCGTGAAGTACCTTTCGGTCAGGACGGCAGCTACAATCACGAAGCGATTGTCAACCGTACCAATGCCGATCTCGCCAATGATCTTGGCAATCTGGCACAACGCTCGCTGTCGATGATCGCCAAGAACTGCGAAGGCAAAGTTCCGGAAAAAGCCAATTTCCATGAGGAAGACACGGCTATTCTGAAATTGGCTGAAGAAGCGCTGGATATCGCCCGTAATGCGATGAAAGTTCAGGCTATTCATCAGGCGCTGGCGGCAATTTTCAATGTGGTATCGGAAGCCAACCGTTACTTCGCGGCTCAGGAGCCTTGGGCTCTGCGCAAAACCGATCCGGTTCGCATGGGCACAGTTCTCTATACGACCGCTGAAGTGCTGCGTCGCGTTGCGATCATGACACAGGCCTATATCCCGACATCCTCAGCCAAGCTGCTGGATATTCTGGGTATTGCTGCAGACAAGCGCAGCTTTGCCGATCTCGGTGAAGTATTGGTCAGCGGTGCTGAACTGCCGGCACCAGAGCCGATCTTCCCGCGTTATGTGGAAACTGAAGAGTAATATCTTATATAAGATACGGGCGAATTATCGCCCGTATCATTTTCCCGAGTGCTAAACCTCGGGCAGGACTTTTATTATGCTTGTAGACAGCCATTGCCATCTCGATTTCGCTGATTTTGCAGAAGAGCGTGACGCGATTATTCAACGGGCACTTGATGCCGGTGTTGAAAAAATGATCACCATCTGCACCCGCGTGAAGAAGTTTGATCAGATCCTCGCCGTTGCAGAGAGCTATGATCAGGTTTATTGCTCAGTCGGCACCCATCCGAATAATGCGCATGAAGAACTGGATGTGACAGCTGATGAGCTGGTGCGTCTAGCGCAGCATCCGAAAGTCGTGGCCATCGGTGAAGCTGGTCTGGATTATCACTATGATTATTCAACACCGGAAGCCCAGCGCCAAGGTTTGCTGACCCATATTGAGGCATCGCGCCGTACACAATTGCCGCTTGTGATCCATGCCCGCAGCGCGGATGAGGATATGGCGGCATTGCTACGTGAAGAAACCACCAAAGGCGCGTTTCCGTTTATTCTGCATTGCTTCTCATCAGGGATTGAACTGGCACGTACGGGCGTTGAGCTGGGTGGCTATGTTTCTTTCTCCGGTATCATCACTTTCAAAAACTCTGCAGAAATTCGTGAAGCCGCAAAAATCGTGCCGCATGATCGTCTGCTGGTTGAAACAGATGCACCTTATCTGGCACCAATGCCACATCGCGGTAAGCGTAACGAGCCGTCCTATGTGGCGCATACGGCTGCGGTGCTGGCAGATGTCATTGGTGTGAGTGATGCGGAAATTCGCCGGATTACCGGTGAGAATGTGCTTCGCCTGTTCACCAAAATATCACGCTGATAATGCTTAATTAAATTATCAGAAAAACATTTCAACCTTTTGATATTTAATTATTAAAAGGCATATAAAAGCGGAATTGACATATGTCTGACTTCTATCGCTTTACAGTTCTTGGTTGCGGCTCATCTCCGGGTGTGCCGCGTCCGAACGGCGATTGGGGAAATTGCAATCCGCTCAATCCGAAGAACCGCCGTCGTCGCGCATCGCTGATGGTGGAGCGGGTCAGCAGCGCCGGTACAACGCGTGTGGTGATCGATACGGGGCCGGATTTTCGTTCCCAAATCATTGACGGTCTGGAAGGCAAACCTGACCATCATCTCGACGCTGTTGTTTATACGCACCCGCATGCAGACCATATCCACGGCATTGATGATCTGCGTAGCTTCATGCTGGACAATAAAAAGCTGATGCCGATTTACGCCAACCGTTTTACGCTCAACCGGCTCTACGAGGCTTTTGGCTACTGTTTTGCTACGCCTTACGGCTCCAGTTATCCGCCAATTCTGAGAGCGCATGAAATCACCAATACGGAGGATTTCAGCATTAACGGGGCAGGCGGCGCAATCCGCTTTCAGGCAATGCCATTGGTGCATGGCGATATTACCAGTCTTGGTTTTCGTATCGGCAATGTCGCTTATTGCTCTGATGTAAATGCTTTCCCGCCGGAAACCGCTTCATCGCTGGAAAATCTGGACGTTTTGCTGATTGACGCGCTGCAATATAAAACACATCCGAGCCATTTCAGTCTTGATGAAGCACTGGAATGGATTGCACGTTTGAAGCCGTGCCACGCTATTCTGACCCATATGCATGTGCCGCTGGATTATGATGAAGTGCGTGCCGCTTTGCCTGAAAACATCGAGCCTGCCTATGATGGTCTGGCATTTGAATGGCGTGCAGAAGCTGAATAGGTTCAGCCTGTTGTTTTCATTTGCAATTCAATAAACCTGTCCGTAGTTTCCTTTGGTGCAGTTATTCAGGAGACCATATCGCAGATATGGGGAAATAGCTGCAGCATGTGGAGGAAACTGATTTATGAAATTTACATTTGCTGAGCCTCAGCGCGCGCATAATCCGGCTATGTTTCTTTCGGCTGGTGCACGCAAACCTAATCCCGAAGTACCTGAGCGCATACAGCGACTTCTGACCGGCGCAAATGAGGCCGGACTTTCAATGATTGCAGCGCAGGATCATGGTCTGACGGCAGTGAGTGCCGTGCATAGTCCTGAATATCTGGAGTTTCTGCAGACCATTTACGGCCAGTGGCAAACAATCAATGGTGCATCGGATGAGGTTATTCCGAACATCCATCCGAACCGCCGTGATTTTTCCTATCCGACATCACCGGTTGGCCGTGCAGGATACCATATGGCCGATACGGCATGTCCGATTGCTGCGGATACGTGGAATTCAGCCTATTGGAGTGCACAGACTGCGATTGAAGCCGCGAAACTGGTGCAGAATGGTGAGCCTGCGGCCTATGCACTGTGCCGCCCGCCCGGACATCATGCCTATGCCGACATGGCTGGCGGCTTCTGCTTTCTGAACAACTCCGCGATCGCCGCGCAAATTCTGCGTGAGAGCCATGATCGTGTGGTTATTCTTGATGTTGATCTGCACCACGGCAACGGCACTCAGGGTATTTTCTACCATCGTGCAGATGTGATGACGGTTTCCATCCATGTTGATCCGTCGGTGTTCTATCCGTTCTTCTGGGGATATGTCTCAGAGCGCGGCGAGGGTGCGGGGCTTGGTTATAATTACAACCTGCCTTTGGCGCGTGGTTCCGGCAATCAGGAGTTTCTCGATGCGCTGGATCTGGCACTGGATCGTATTCGTGCCTATCGCCCCGGTGCTTTGGTGGTAGCTCTCGGGCTTGATGCCTCCGAGCATGATCCGTTTGGCGGCTTTACCGTTAATGAGCAAGGCTTCACCAGTATTGCTCAGAAATGCGCCAGCCTGAAACTGCCGACTGTGATTGTGCAGGAGGGCGGTTATATCTGTAATCAGCTTGGCGGAAATCTTACACATTTTCTGCGTGGATTTGGCGGCTGACTATTATCAGAATTACTATAAGCGGGTGAATATATGTTGCCCGCTTATATAAGGTTTCATCTTCTTATAATAAAAAATGAACCGTATAATGAATATTGCTGTTCCGCTGAAAATGCTTTTATGTATATTGAATCAAAATTTATAAACTCACCTACGGAATCTATTCAGATTTTTAAATCTGCATTTTTGCTGCGTTTCCTTCTCATAGTTTTACATTGCATTCAGGAATAACCCGGCCTTCAATCATCCTTAAAAGGGGATATCTGATGTGTTTAGCCTGTAATCCCGCAGTCACAGCCATTCTTAAAAATGCAGCCTCACGACGCAATTTCCTGAAATATATGGGCGTGGCCGCGACATCCGTTTTTGCTGCTCCGGTCTTAAGTGGTGGTTCTGCATTGGCCGCCTCACCAACTGAAGGCCCCGCTGATATCATTTTCAAGGGCGGCACAATTTTTACTGTTAATAAGGATAATGCCCGTGCAGAGGCTGTCGCTATTCGTGGCGATAAGATTATCGGCGTTGGCAAAGCAGATGATGTGCAGGCGCTGAGCGGTGCTCAAACGCGGATCATTGATCTTCAGGGGCGTACACTGATACCGGGCTTGATTGATCCGCATATGCATTCAACATTTGTGGTGCTGGACGACTGGATTGATGTCAGCCCGATGGCCACACCGAGCTTTGCTGAGGTTTGGACGCAGTTGCGGGAAGGTGCGGCAAAGGCCAAATCCGGAGACTGGATTCGTGCCAAGAATTTTGACCCGAGTATTACGCTGGATGCGCGTCCGCCGACTTTGGCAGAACTGGATGAGTTAGCGCCGAATAATCCGTTTTTCATGATCGAGAGCAATGGTCATATTGCTTATGCCAATAGTTTCGCAATGAAACTGTCCGGCGTTACCGAGGCAACCAAGGACCCGTCAGGCGCGCGTTTTGTACGCGATGCCAGTGGTAAGCTCAGCGGCAGGCTGGAAGAGAGCGCGGCGCAAGAGCCGTTTATTGCAAAAATGCCCCAGCCGACGGCGCAGGAAATTCAGAAGCGTATCCGTAATATGTTTGATCATGCGGCATCGGTTGGCTGCACCAGCCTGCATGATTGCAGTATTGGCATGCTGTCCGGCACGAATGATATTGCTCTGCTTGATGCAGTCATGGCTGATAATCCGCCGGTACGCTATCGCGGTATGCTGATTTCAACACTCATGGATGAATGGGACAAAATTGGTATTAAACCCGGTTATGGCAATGATCTGTTCCGGATTGGTGGCATCAAAGCTTGGGCAGACGGGTCCAATCAGGCGGAAACCGGTTATCAGCGCGAGAATTATCTCGGCAAAAACAGTCGGGGCACACTGAATTACAGTCTTGAGTAGATCACAGCAGTGATTGAGCGGGCGCATAAAGGCGGTTGGCAGGTTGGTGTGCATGCCAATGGCGATGCGGCTATTGATACGGTGCTTGAGGCCTATCAGGCAGTGTTGCAAAATGAGGGCACCAATGATCTGCGACACAGGATTGAGCATTGCAGCGTGTTCCATCCGGAGCAGATGGAGAAAATGGTGCAGCTCGGTTTGTCACCATCATTTTTGATCGGCCATGTACGGTGGTGGGGGAAAGCTTTCCGCGATCGCATTCTGGGGCCGGAACGCGCAAAATATTATGATCCATGTGCTTCTGCTCTGGCTGCAGGATTACGAATTTCCTTACATTCCGACTGGAGTGTAACGCCGATTGAGCCATTACGTTATATGCAGGACGCAGTGAGCCGCATTATGAATGAAGGCGGTGGCGTTTTCTTCTCTGATGAATGTATCTCAGCGGATGCAGCATTGCGTGCTGTGACTCTTGATGCCGCATGGCATTGCCATATGGATGATATTGTCGGCAGTATCGAAGTCGGCAAATATGCAGACTTCGCCATTCTCGAGCAGGATCCGACCAGCGGTGTCGCCGATATCGGTAAGATCAAAGTCAGCGAAACCTGGATGGCAGGGGAACAGCGTTACTCAGCATGATATTTTCGTGAGTACCTGTTTTTGCAGAATATTTTGATTTAGAGCGGCTTCAGTAAATGTTGAATCGTTGAAACCGCTCTAGCCTTTGTCTTCACGCGCATTTTATCCGAAAGCCGCTTTGCACTTTTCGGAATGCGCTCTAGTATACCTCAACTATAATTGAGGTGTGACGATGAGTTCCGGCAAACTAAAAGATACGCTGACGGTGGGCGATGTTGCCCGCCGTAGCGGTATTCCGGTTTCCACAATCCATTTTTATGAAACAAAAGAGCTGATCGCCGGCTGGCGTACGGCCGGAAATCAGCGGCGTTATCATCGCGCGGTGTTGCGGCGTATTGCGATTATCCGGATTGCGCAGCGGGCAGGGATTTCGCTCGCTATTATTCATGATGCACTGAAAGATTTGCCCCATGATCATGTGCCGACTGCACGCGACTGGCGGCAATTTACCAATAAATGGAAAGATATGCTGGAAGAGCGCATTGTCAGCCTGATGCAATTACGTGACCAGATTGCTACTTGTATCGGCTGCGGTTGTCTTTCACTTGCAGACTGTCCGCTCAGAAATCCGGATGACCGGTTGGCGCAGGAAGGTGCAGGGCCACAGCGCTTAATACAGAAGAGCCTCTGAATTGACGAATAAAGTTTTTTATAATTATCGCTTGACCTCAACTTAGCTTGAGATTCTATAAGCATGTCGGTACTTGCGACAACTTGTCAATTTGGCAGTTGTCGCGGGTATTCTTTTCAAGTGCCGCATGATTTCCGCATTGGTGAAAACCGGTGATGGCATGTGGTCGCAAATATCTCTTTGCGTTTTATCGCTTTTGGAGAGCCGACATGAATAAATATGAAACTGATATAAAACCGGCTGCTGCCACTCTGTTCGCGGCACATTTCAACACCATGAAGATCATGCGCCTCTCAGGCTATAAGGGGTGATGAAATGCCGGTTATGATTACAAGAATACTGGATGCGCAGTGGTTCGATGTTTTGGCACGTATACTGCTGACACTGGTGTTTTGGACAAGCGGTCTGGGTAAATTATTCGACTTTACGGCCAGCGCTGGCATTATGGATGACTTCGGCCTGCAACCGGGCTGGGCATATAATATAGCAACACTGATCCTGCAGATCGGCGCCTCGCTGATGATTATCTGTAACAGAGGTGTATGGCTCGCTACAGGTGCACTTGCTGTTTTTACAGTGCTGACAATTCCGATTGCACACCCGTTCTGGGCAAAGAGCGGTGAGGAGGCTTTTCAGGATATGACCGTAGCACTTGAACATATATCAGTGATTGGCGGATTGGCAGTATATGCCGTGTATTTCCGTCAGAGAGAGCGGATGCTTTTTCAGTAGACGAGTTACAAATCACTCTTCGGACATGGTCTGTGCCGGAGAGTGATTATCTGCATTGCAAAGACTGCTTAAAGGTAGGAGGCAATAATATTGATGAAAAACAATGAGATGCTGAAAATTGTAACCAGTGATACGACCCAGACACCAAAGGCTTTAATCTCTGCATATTGTGTACCGGACTGGCTTTCCAGATATTTTCTTTCGGCATAGGCTGCTATTACAACTGAAAGTGGCAGTCCGATTACCAGCAGCGACACAATAAGTGTTGTCATTTTAAAAATCATTATGCGCCCCTTGTTGTTCAGACCAGTTTCACTGGTTGCTCTTTAAAGTCTACAGAGCATTATTAGAATTGCAATCTCATTGCTTTTATTCACGTTTAATTGTTTTTCTTGCTTTTTGACAGCATAGAGACATTTGAATTGCTTAAATTACTGATATTTAAATTGAATATTTAATTCAACTATAGTCTGATTTTTTGTAGTTTATATTGAATTTCACTTCAATTTCTGCCATTGCGTCCGCATTAGCGGGAGGGAACCGCATGCTGGCATTTCCAATACTCTGTGATGCTATAAGGCAGAGAAGACAAATTCGTTTTATTTATAAATCACTTCGCTGGATGGTGGAGCCGTATTTGCTCGGCTACTCGCCGGATGGTGATATGGTTTTAAACGGCTGGGTTGTATCGCATCGCCATGAAACCGGCTGGCAGCAATTTCATGTGCCGCTCATTTCAAATGCCGTTTTGATGCAGAAGCGTTTTTTGCGGGCTCGATCAGATTATAATCCTTACGATAAATCCATCGCGCAGGTGGTCTGGCGTTTTGAAGGCTTTAATGCATCAATCGACGTCGGCGATTTCTGATTGATCATGCAGCAATCCGGCGTGATCGCTGCATGATGCGGGACAAAATCAAATAGCTCTGAGATCCTGAATCCAAGGGCCTGCATTGCGGGCATCGGCTTCATGCGGTTCGTCGCGCCATGTTTCTGCAAGGCTTGCCTGATACCAGTTTTGCATGGCGGGCTGGTTGCGCAGGAAATCAGCATAGTTTGCTGCTTTGTCGCTGAGCTTGATGCCGTAGGTCTGGAAACGGAAGGCTATCGGTGCAAAAAAGGCATCGACGGCACTGAATTGCTCACCGGCCAGAAACGACCCGCCGAACGTATCCAGCCCTTCAATCCATAGCTGTTCAATGCGGCTGATATCCTTGAGCAGAGCCGGTTCGGTCTTTGCACTGATATCAATGCGCAAACCGATATTATTGGTGCAAATGCTACGCAATGTATGAAAGCCTGAATGCATTTCTGCGGTTGCACAACGTGCCCAGGCTTTGGCTTTTTTGTCCTGCGGCCAGACCTGCGGATAATCATCCGCTACATATTCAGTGATGGCGAGAGAGTCCCAGACAGCAATAACGCTGCCATCTTTTTGCTGGTCGGAGAGGCAAGGCACCTGACCGGTTGGGGACGGGTTTTTATGCCAATCCGGACTGCCGAACGGGATCAGAACTTCTTCAAAAGGGATTTCGAGCTGTGTCATCAAGAGCCATGGCCGGAGCGACCATGTGGAGTAGTTTTTATTGGCGATAATGAGTGTGTACATGGCATTAAATCCCTGATGCAGATGCAACACTCATTCCATGAAATACGTATTTGGCATAGAAAAAACAGTAATCTGTAGCAAAAATTGATACAAACCTGACAAAACCTTATAAAATCGCAGCAATGACAGGGAAACTTGAATCGGCTGAATGCCCTCGTGTATTCCCGTGCAGTTTCGAAAAAGACGGACAAAATTTATGCATATCAGACCTCTCGTTTCAGAGGATCGTTACAGACTTACCGAGATTTGGCGCGCCGCCGTTGAGGCAACCCATGACTTTCTGACTGTTGCCGATATTGATTATTACGAACCGCTTGTGCGGGATAGTTATCTGCCTGCCGTAGAAGTCTGGGTTGCAGAAGATGCACAAGGCGCACTCACCGGTTTTATCGGCTTGTCTGAAAACAAAGTGGAAATGCTGTTTGTTGATCCGGCCGTTAAAGGGCAGGGCATTGGCCGTGCATTGCTCGACCATGCACATAGCCTGAAAGGTCGCCTTGACGTTGATGTGAATGAGCAGAACCCGTTAGCCGTGGGGTTCTATCTGAAATATGGTTTTATCCAAACCGGCCGTTCAGAGACAGACGGCGAGGGCAAGCCTTTCCCGATTATTCACTTGGCACAGCCTCAGACTTGCTCTTGATATAGGCCAACAGATCATCGATCTGGCTTTCCCAAAGCCCCCAGAACCGCATGCTGGTGCCGGGCATCATCGTTTTCGGGGACGTAAGAAATTCTTTGAGCGTTGCATCATTCCAGATCAGGCCGTTTTCACCGGCCTGTCGCATGGCTTCAGAGTAACGAAAGCCTTCAATTGTGCCTGCTTTGCGCCCTTGCAGATCCACCAGGTGCGGTCCCATCCGATTGGTCGGATGATCCAGCGTATGGCAAAAATAGCATTTCTTATAAATCTTCTCACCATTCTTCACATCGGCTTCTGCCTGTGCCGCTACAGGCGCGAGCAGTGAGAGAATGAGGATTGAAGTTTTAAAAACGCGAAACATTGCAGCTACCATTCAGCCATAAGTCTGTTCGGACTGCTTTAGGCCGGATCAGCACCAGCTGCAATGCGACACCGGTAAAACTGCTGTGTACCGGTGCCGCGTGATATTAGAGCGCCGTGTGCCAGACTTGGCACACAAAGGTCGCTCTAACACTTTAAAATGAGAGCATAATTTCACTTCAAACTGATCTAAGTTTAAGGAATTATGCTCTAGTCCTTCTGTCCTAGTGTCAGCGCTAAGGTGAGTAATGCTGAGATTATGCAATAGGCTACTAACGGCAGCACCGTATCACCGCCGAGAAGCAGAACCGCAATGGTTCCGCCAATACTGACCACCAGACTTTCAATGCAATAATAGATTGCTGTGGCCATACCGGCATAAGCGCCAAAGGCTTTGAGTGCGCCATTGGCTGTGACTGAACAGGTGAGTGCAATACCGGCGGCAACAAGCCACATAATCAATATGAAAACGATGAGGTTCAGTTCTGCGATCCAGCCTGCAAAGAACAGCAGGATACCACCAGTCATAATCAACAAGACACCACGCCTTAAAGTGCCGCGCAGCCCCCACCATTTGGTGTAATTGCCTGCAAAGCGGGCGAAGATCACCATGACAATCGCAACACTTGCAAAACACAGACTGAATGTAACGGAAGACAGGCCGAGCTTATCCATTAGCAGGCGAGGTGATGTTGAGAAATAGACGAAGAATGCGCCCATAGCTGTACTGAAACCGGTGGTATAGGTCCAGAATGGCCGGTTTGTCAGAATAGACTGCAATTTTCTCCATGGTTTCGGCTCGCCATCATGATGCCTGATCGGGCGTGTTTCAGGCCAGCGTATTGCGGCATGAATACAAGCTAAAGCACCGCATGCAGCCAGCAGCCAGAAAATACTGCGCCAGCCGAATTGAATATCCAGCAAGGAACCAAGCAGCGGTGCCAATGCCGGTACAAAAGCCAGCATGGAACCAAACAAACTGTAGATCACAGCACTTTCCGGACGTTCGGCATAAACATCCCGCACCGTGGCAAAGGTTGCCACCAGCATGGCCGCAGCACCGGCTGCCTGTAACAGCCGTAAAACCAGAAACAGATTGGCAGAGCCGGTGAGTGCCAGACCCGCTGATGCCGCGCTGAATAGAAATGCGCCGCCAAGCAGAACCGGTCTGCGTCCGACCTTGTCAGACAGGGGGCCGAAAATGAGCTGACCGGTTCCCAGTAAAGTCATATAGAGGCTGAGGGTCAGCTGCACCACTGCCGGATTGGTTTGCAAGGCTTCTGTCATATGCGGAACCACGGGCAGATAAATATCCATCCCCATGGAGGCCAGAAGATCAAAAGGCGCCATCAGAAAAAGCGCTGCACCAAGTGTAAAGTGCCATTGCACCGGCAGATTTCCCTCTGCGGGTTGCAAAGACCTGTTTTTTAAAGAAGACATGAGTTGAATCCACATGAATGTGGCATGCATACAGAACATCATCCGCAACAGTGCTTAAAGCATCCGGCGGAGCATGGTTCTGAATGTTACGCCGTAAATTTACTTCAGATGATAAAATTTACGGCTGACGGGTTGCGGATTCGACTTTGCTCATAATGCGCATTCTTTAGGTCATTTGTCGGGTTATTGTCAAAGTCCTGTTTTTGCTTTGCGCGGATGCTGATTTCAGTTTGCCGTAACAACCGCGTGCATATAAAATATTGCTGAGGTATCTGAGGAGCTGAATATGGCTAAGCTGGTTGTTGAGAAATATAGTGATGGACAGTTCGAGAAGAGAGTGAATGTTCCGCTCTCACTGGTGCGGATTGCTGCACGCATTTTGCCGGATGCAGCGCTCGCGCAACTGAAAATTAAAGGCCTTGACCTCAGGACGCTCAGTGCTGCAAGCGTTACAAATCAGCCTTATCAGACGGTTTTGGATGTGCGTGAAAAGCACCGGAACAAGACAGTTGTGATTTCGCTGCAGGACTGATCACACTATCTGGTGCACAGAGGTGTAGCTCTACGAAAACCCGCAGATAAACACAAATGTGAGTGGTTTATCGGCCATGCGGCACTATGATCGCGGGAAGAATGTCGGTCTTTGATTGACTGGACGGTGTATTTTTGCCAAATCAGCGCAAATGATTTTCATGGAAGCACAGGATGATCCCTGTATAATGCCTCTGTGTTTATTGCAGAATGTTGCGGCGCTGTTGTAAGTCCTGTCAGGCAAATGCTGCGATGTGAGTTTGAGATTATGACGTGCATCAGATGCACAGGAAAGGTTTAGGGCTATGACAGCCGATTTCCGCGAGCTTCGTGTTAATATGGTTGATACGCAGATCCGCACAACGGATGTGACGGATCTTGCTGTTCTGGATGCTTTTCTGGCAGTTCCGCGTGAAGAATTTGTACCTGCGCAGCGCCGCGAACTGGCTTATATTGATGAAGATCAGGTTCTGGCAGAAACAGCTGAAGGCGTGCGCTATCTGATGGAGCCGTCACCGGCAGCCCGTCTGGTGCAGCTTGCTCTGGTAAAGAAGCAGGATGTGGTTCTGGATATCGGTTGCGGTACCGGCTATCTCGCAGCGGTTTTGTCTCAGCTGGCAAGCTCAGTGATTGCTCTTGAAAGCAATCCTGACTTTGTAGCGGCCGCGACTGAAAAACTTCAGACGCTCGGCTGTGACAATGTTGTTGTCGTCAGCGGTGAACTGACCGCCGGTTACGCCAAGGAAGCTCCGTTTGATGTGATCATCATCGAAGGCGCTGTGGATTTCGTTCCGGAAGCACTTCAGGCTCAGCTCAGAGACGGCGGCCGTCTGGTTGCGATCGAAGGGCAGGGCAATATGGGCGTCGCTCATATTTATGTTAAAGAAGACGGTATTGTTTCCCGTCGCGGTGTTTTTAACGCGGCAGTGAAATTGCTTCCAGGCTTCAGCCGCTCGGCAGAATTTGTGTTCTGATCAGCACACATACGATTGATAAAACAGGCCTGCCGGATCATAATCCGGCAGGCTTTTTGTTTATGACGGATATTTGAGCTTAAAATCTCCGGATAAACTGATATGTTTCGTTTGCTGAAAGCACTTTAAACGGCTCGCAAAGCGTAAAATTGTGCAAAATAGGGCAGATCGCTAATTGTTGTTTTGGCAACAATAACAATTTGTTTATTAATGAGTTAGCCTGACGGGTGGAAAATCCGATTTTTACCCGTTATTAGCAAATACCCGAATGAGTTTGGGAATTTTGATTCGAATTGTATGGGGTAAACCGTGGTCAATTTCAGCAAACAGGTTTTAGCTGTTGCACTCTTAGCGAGCACGGTACTCGCACCGGCACCTGTCATGGCGGAAACGCTGTTTGGTGCTATGCAAAAAGCGTATCACAATAATGCGTCACTCAATTCATCCCGCGCGGGTCTTCGCGCCGTTGATGAAGATGTGGCGATTGCCAAATCCGGCTACCGTCCGACTTTGAACGGTACTTATAAATACGGTCGCAGCCGCAACGGCGTGACAGACCAGTACTCAACCACAGGCGAAGTCGGCATCCAGCTGAACCAGACGCTGTTTGATGGTTTCCAAACAAAAAACAATGTGGCGACGGCCGAAAGCACCGTATTTGCTCAACGCGAAAGACTTCGCAATGAAGAGCAGAACCGTCTGTTCGAAGCCGTACAAGCCTATATGGATGTGTATCAGAACCGCCAGATTGCTTCACTGCGCCAGAAAAATCTGGCTGCAATGAATGAGCAGGTTCGTTCTGCAAAAGCTCGTCTTGATGTTGGTGAAGGTACACGTACAGACGTAGCTCAGGCTGATGCCCAGCGTTCATCTGCTATTGCGCAGCTCAATGCAGCTCTGGCTAATGTAAAATCAGCTGAAGCTGTTTATCGTCAGGTCACCGGTGCAACACCGGATAAGCTTCAAGCAGCAAAGCCTGCCGGCAGATCCCTGCCAAAGAGCATTGCTCAGGCCTATGCTGTTGCTGAATCCGGTCATCCGGGCATCAAAGCAACTCAATTTGCGATGGATGCTGCCGGTCATAATGTGAAAGCCAAAGAAGGGGCATTGCTGCCAACAGTTGGTCTCACAGCATCTGCTTCGCATTCCAGCGTTTACTCCGGTCTGCCTATGGCGGGTAACGGTAATTCCGCATCGATTGGTGTTGGTGTGACTGTTCCGATCTATTCCGGCGGTAAGAACTCGGCAACTGTTCGCAAATCCAAGGAACAGCTCGGTCAGGCGCGTATTGAAATTGATGTGGTTCAGGATCAGGTTCGCGCAGCTGTTGCGTCTTCATGGTCGCAACTTGAATCTGCTAGAGCTTCGCTTTCCGCTTATCAGGACGGTATCTCCGCAGCACGTCTTGCATTGGAAGGCGTGGTTGAAGAACGCAATGTTGGTCAACGTACCACACTCGACGTTTTGAACGCGCAGAATGATCTGGTTGATATTCAGATTCAGCAAGTTCAGGCTGAGCGTGATGTTGTTGTGGCGAGCTATGCTGTTCTCTCGGCGGTTGGTCGTCTGACCGCTACCCAGATCGGTTTGCAGGTTGCAGAATATAAGCCTGAACAGCATTATGATGCTGTGAAAGATAAATGGATTGGTCTGCGTACGCCGGATGGCCGTTAATCGACCGATTTATATGTTTTAAAAAAGCGGCGCTCAATGCGCCGCTTTTTTTATAATACCTGTTAGAGCGAGATAATGATGATGTTGAAATTACTCATTCCTCTTTGGCTGTGTATTGTAGGCCTGCCTGCTCAGGCCGCAGAATACATAACATCGTCTTCTGGCTTATCAGGCACGCTATTACTGCCCGTTCATCATGAAAAAAATTCAAAGATGAAGGTTGTTCTGATAGTAGCAGGCTCGGGTGCTGTCGATCGTGATGGGAATGTTGCTAATCTCAAGAATAACAGCTTGAAATATTTAGCTGAAGCACTGGTAGATAACGGAATTGCCAGCTTGCGTTATGACAAGCGTGGTGTTGCAGGCAGTGCATCTTCGATTGTCCCTGAAAGGGATTTGCGCTTTTCCAATAATGTCAATGATATGCTGGATTGGTATGAGCTGCTTGAGAAGGATGAGAGGTTTTCCGACATCCTCTTGTTGGGGCATAGTGAAGGGGCTTTAGTTGCAACTCTGGCAGCGCAAAAAATCCAGCAACAAAAGAAGGAGAAACTTAAAAGCATTATTTTATTGACTGCTGCGGGCTCACCAGCCGCAGAAATATTAAAGACACAGCTTATCGCTGCGCAACTGCCCCATGATATGTTGCAAAGGGCACTGACAATTTTGCTGGACCTGCAGAACGGGCAGAGAGTTGATACTGTGCCGCACGAGTTGAATGCGTTGTTCAGACCTTCAGTACAAGATTATGTTATTTCATGGTTTGCATTGGATCCGGCAAAGGAGTTGGCGCATGTCACTGTTCCGGTGCTGATTGTATCTGGCGGGCAGGATATACAGGTGCCGATAGTTGAAGCCAAAAAACTGGACGCTGTCGGAAAAGGCCGATGGGTGCATATCGAAAATATGAACCACATACTCAAGCCGTTAGATACAGACCGTGTCAAAAACCTTGCCAGCTATAGCAATCCTCATCTGAAACTTGCACCGGAATTGCTTCCCGCATTGGTGAGTTTCATACAAGAGTAGCATTAGCGGGAAACTCTCCGTCGAAAGAACGGTTAAAAAACACTTAAGAAATCTGTGTTTTACGCTGGGGAGGCCTCTGCAGGGATTCTCAAATCACGAATGCTTCTGTAGTTTAGACGTAAGATTCGTTGAATTTTGAAATTGAAGAATTTTTACGCATAGCCGTTGAAGTGCAGCAATCGTTGCTGAGACTTTTCCGGAATATGCGCCAGACAAAGGATGCTGCACGATATGGCACAGACTTCCAGCGCAACACGTGAACCGTCCATGGAAGAAATTCTGGCTTCCATCCGCAGAATTATTGAAGACAGCGATGTTACCAAGCAGGCAACAGCTGAGCTGACTGCCACCCCGAAAGCACCGGAACCAGCCGCTGAAGACCGTCGCGGTGAGGTTACCCAGTTTCCGCGTCCTGTTGCGGTTGAAACCATCCAGACTGAAGCGCGTGCTTCTGCGCCGACTTTCTCACTGGATGCCGTTTTGCGCGGTAGCATCAGCGAGCAGCAGACATCTGAAGCGACACGCGCTGAACAGCATGAGCGTAATGTTGCGCATGTGCGGATTGCAACAGTTAATCCGCCTGTGCCGCCGGTCGTTGTAGCGGTTGCAGAGCAGCCAAAAAGCGATGCCATAAAAATGTCCGAGGCGCTGCTTATGCAGGTGGCTGAAAAGCGGGTTGTTTCCATGCCCCAGCCAACTGCAAAAGAAGAGGCCGCACCGGTGACAGAGAGTGCAACTGAAACTGCAACACATAGTTTTTCTGCCGCGACTGAAGAAAAGCCGCTGATCTCGCAGGCTGCTGAAAAGCAGGTTGCCGCATCTTTCGGCAGTCTTAGTCAGGCTCTGCTCGAAGAGCAGAAGCGCCTGCTGAATGACAAAATGGAAGCAATGTTGCGTCCGATGCTGCAGGAATGGCTGGATACCAATTTGCCGCCGCTTGTCGAGCGTCTTGTCCGTGAAGAAATCGAACGGGTTGTTCGTCGCGGTTAGAGCATTTGCGAGCCAAAAGTGCGAAGCGCGTCCGCAGGGAAATCAGTTCGCCGGACTGATTTCTTTTCCTGCTACGATGTGTCGGATAATGCGTTAAAATAAATAGTTACAGCGGTTCCAACGATACAGTCTTAACTGGCACCGCTGTAAGTCATGTGACTTTGCGGTCAATATAAAGAAAATTATAGCCCCGCTGCCGCTGTAGTCGGGGCTATTTTTATGGCAACAGTCACCCTATATAGATTATAGAAATATCGTGATTTGCAATGTGAGGCACGCAGTCTGTCTTGATTCTTTGTTTTAAACTTGCTTTGAAACGCACAAAGAGTCTTGTCCGTTATGAATATATGATTATGCCTGCCTGAGGCGGCGCGTAACATAAGTTTCATACTGCCTGCCTTCATATAAAGAGACAGAGTTTTTATGTTAGAGAAAACCTACGATTCCGCGGCCACAGAGCCAAAAATTGCTGAACTTTGGGAAAAGGCCGAGGCTTTTAAAGCCGGTGCCGGTTCCAAGCCTGGTGCGGATCCGTTTGCGGTGGTGATCCCGCCGCCGAATGTTACCGGTTCTCTGCATATGGGCCACGCGCTCAACAATACAATTCAGGACATTATGGTGCGCTTTGAGCGTATGCGCGGCAAGAATGTGCTGTGGCAGCCAGGTATGGACCATGCCGGTATTGCAACGCAGATGGTTGTTGAACGCCAGTTGATGGAACGGCAGGAGCCGAACCGTCATGCGATGGGGCGTGAGAAATTTGTTGAGCGTATCTGGCAGTGGAAAGAAGAATCCGGTGGTCTGATTTTCAATCAGCTGCGTCGTCTTGGTGCGTCCTGTGACTGGTCGCGCGAGCGCTTTACCATGGATGAAGGCTTGTCGAAAGCTGTTCTCGAAGTTTTCGTAACGCTCTACAAAGAAGGCCTGATTTACAAAGACAAGCGTCTGGTAAACTGGGATCCGAAATTGCTGACCGCTATTTCCGATCTGGAAGTTGAACAGCGTGAAATCAAAGGCAATCTCTGGCACTTCCGCTACCCGCTGGAAGGCGTGGCTTTTGATGCCGAAAATCCGGATACTTATATTGTTGTTGCGACAACGCGCCCTGAAACCATGCTGGGCGATAGCGGTATTGCGGTTAATCCGGAAGATCCGCGCTATCAGGCACGTATTGGCAAAAATGCTGTTCTGCCGCTTGTCGGTCGTGCGCTGCCGATTGTTGGCGATGATTATGCTGATCCGGAATCCGGTTCCGGCGCGGTAAAGATTACGCCTGCCCATGACTTCAACGACTTTGAAGTTGGTAAGCGTAATAATCTTCGTAAAATCAACATCATGTCGCCGGAAGCTAAAATTCTTCTGAAAGATAATGAAGATTTTTCTGAAGGTCTGACTGCATCCCCTGAGCTTGATGCTTTGGTTGAGCGCTTCCATGATGAAGACCGCTTCAAGGCGCGTAAAGCCATCGTTGAGATGATGGATGAGGGCGGCTATCTCGAAAAGATCGAAGATCACACACATATGGTTCCACATGGTGACCGTGGCGGCGTGCCTATTGAGCCGTTGCTGACTGACCAGTGGTATGTAAATGCTGCGGAAATGGCCAAGCCTGCGATTGAGAGCGTTCGTGAAGGCCGCACGGCAATCGTGCCTAAAACATGGGAAAAAACCTATTATGACTGGATGGAAAACATTCAGCCTTGGTGTATTTCCCGTCAGCTTTGGTGGGGACATCAGATCCCTGCATGGTACGGCCCGGATGGTGCGATCTTTGTTGAGAAGTCGGAAGCAGAAGCTGTTGCGGCTGCTGAGAAGCATTATGGTGCGCCAACCGAACTGACCCGCGATTGCGACGTTCTGGATACATGGTTCTCGTCGGCTCTGTGGCCATTCTCGACCCTTGGCTGGCCGGATAAGACGCCGGAACTCGACACCTATTATCAGACGGACGTTCTGGTAACCGGTTTTGACATCATCTTCTTCTGGGTTGCCCGTATGATGATGATGGGGCTGCACTTCATGAAAGAAGAGCCGTTCCACACCGTTTATGTTCACGCTCTGGTGCGCGACAAGAACGGTGCGAAAATGTCGAAATCCAAAGGCAATGTTATCAATCCGCTCGATCTGATTGATGAATATGGTGCCGATGCGCTGCGTTTCTCGCTGGCAATCATGGCAGCCCAAGGGCGTGACGTGAAGCTTGATCCGGCACGTATCGCCGGTTACCGCAATTTCGGTACCAAGTTGTGGAATGCGACACGTTTTGCGCAGATGAACGGCGTGAGCCGTCAGCCGGATTTCAAGCCGGAAGATGCAAAGCTGGCCGTTAATCGCTGGATTTTGACCGAACTGACACGGGCAACGAAAGCAGTTACCGAAGGCATCACAACTTACCGCTTCAATGATGCGGCAGGATCAGCCTATCGCTTTGTCTGGAACCAGTTCTGTGACTGGTATCTGGAACTTCTCAAGCCGATTTTTATGGGCGATGACGAAGATGCAAAGCGTGAAGCACAGGCCTGTGCTGCTTATTGTCTGGATGAAATCTACAAGCTGCTGCATCCGTTTATGCCGTTCATGACGGAAGAACTGTGGGGCCTGACAGCCGGTGAAGGCCAGAGCCGTGATACACTGCTCGCGCATGCACCATGGCCGGAATTGAGCTTTGAAGATTCATCGGCAGCGGATGATATCAACTGGTTGATTGAGCTGGTAAGTGGTATCCGTTCGGTTCGTTCAGAAATGAATGTGCCGCCGTCAGCTCAGGCACCGCTTGCGGTTCTGGAAGCCAACGACCTGACCAAAGAGCGTCTGGCACATCATGATGCGGCGATCAAACGTCTGTCGCGTGTTGCTGATATCAGCCTGTCTGATGCTGCGCCAAAAGGCTCTGCACAGCTGGTTGTGGGCGAGGCAACCTATTGCATGCCGCTCGGCAGCCTGATTGATCTTGGTGCGGAAATGGCGCGCCTTGAGAAAGAAAACGGCAAGCTGGCAGCGGAAATGGAAAAGATCGACAAGAAACTCTCAAACGAGAAATTTGTTGCCAATGCCAAGCCGGAAGTGGTGGAAGCTGATCGTGCCCGTTTTGCGGAATTGCAGGAAGCACAGAGCAAGATTGCTGTCGCGCAGCAGCGTCTGAAAGATGCTGAATAAGCAAGTTCTCTCACTTCGCTGAATCATTGTTCCGCCCTTGAGCCAGACAGGTTTGAGGGCGGAATTATTTTATCCTGTATTTGAAACGAATTCCGGTCAGATTTCGGCTGCAATCCGCATGAAACCGCTAAACCTGTAATCTCATTGATTCTGTATGATATTTTTCAAGTCTCTAACTATATGAATTTTTTATATTAATTTAAAAATACTGTAGCTTTCAGACCAAATTATCTGTAATTTCTTTGGCGAGAAACATGACAAAATCAGGTTAATGCAAAGCCCGATATCTGTGTTTGTGGTCGAATATTATGATTTCAGGACAATAATAAGCGATTGTCTTTTTTGCGTGATATTTTTAACACAGAGCGCATTTGGCAAAGAGAAACCTGCAAAAATTGGCATTTCAAAGGGTGGTTTGCGCGATAAATCATAAAAAATCTTCGTAAAGCAGCCCAATTTTCGCTTTTTGGGGAAAGCGAAAACGAACCGTCAGTTCGCTAGCTGTTTCTTGGCCTTGCAGAACCTATTCGGCATGTTACGCTCACGTCAAAATTAAGTATAAAAATTGAGGGACACTATGCTTAAAACTGCATTTAAAGTTTCTGCTGTAACGCTGGCATTATCGGGAGGGATATTGACTGCACATGCCGGCGGTTTGGAGCGCAGTTCGCAGGATTTCGATATTCTGTTTGATGACGGTAACGTGGTCGAAACCGGCGCAACATTTGTTACACCGCAGCGTAAACTAAAGAATATTCGTGGTAATCCTTTTCCAGTAAATCCGGTACCGGATCAGAATTTTGGTAAACCTTTTGATACTGAAGTGGATGAAGGTAAATCCTATTGGGTGCCAAAGGTTTCTGCAAAATTCCAGTTAACTGATGATCTCGCCTGTGCTGCACAATATCGTCAGCCATGGGGTATTGATACAGATTCCGGTATTAATAATGCCCGTATGTTTGGCGCTATTAAGCAAAAAATCTCATCCAATGATTATGGTTTAAACTGCTCTTATCGTTTTGCGGCAGGTGACAAAAGCTTTTTCCGGATTCTCGGTGGCGTGAGCTATCAGCAGTTGAAGGGTGAGCAGACTAAAATATCGCCATTACCGCTTCCTACGGGTTTGGCATATGGCAATAGCCGCCTTGATGTTGACGATTCAGCATTTGGCTGGCGCTTAGGTGCTGCTTATGAAATTCCTGAAATCGCTTTACGTGCCAGCCTCGTTTATCAATCCAAAGTGAATTATAAACTTGAAGGTAATGTCGATATTGATGTGGCTGGTGCGCCACTCAGCTTTACGACACCAGTTATCGGCAGTGTTGCCACACCGCAATCGGTTGAGTTCAAATTCCAGACAGGTATTGCGCCGGATTGGTTAGCACTGGCTTCGATCAAATGGACAGATTGGAAAAGCATTACCGCTGTTAGCTTTCTGAATGATGGCTCTCAGCCATTCTTAGGCCGAATTCCTGTCGGTTCTGAAGTTACCTCCCTGGACCTCTATTACAAAGATGGCTGGACACTCATGGGTGGTGTCGGGCACAAGTTTAATGACAAGTGGTCCGGTGCTGCAACTCTTACGTGGGATCGTGGTACAACCACAGGCCTTACTTCACAGACAGATGTCTGGTTGCTGGGGCTGGGGGCAAATTATAAGGCAACCGAACATCTTGAGTTCCGTCTTGCCGGTGCTGTTGGTATCCTCACTTCCGGTACTTTGGACAATACACTTGCAGCCAAGAATGGCGGAAGCCAGTTTGGTTCCAAAGCTGACTTTGGCACAGACGTTGTTGGCGGTATGACGCTTTCGGCAAAATACCGTTTCTGATCTGATTGTCAGATAAACAAAAGGCGCTGTGATTGTGGTGATCACAGCGCCTTTTATATGAATATTTTAGCGGCTTATTTTTCCAGACGAGCGAGCAGGGACGATGTATCCCAGCGGCCGCCGCCAAGCTTCTGGACATCTTTATAATATTGATCGACCAGAGCAGTCAGAGCCAGTGTTGCTCCATTGCGATCGGCTTCTTCTAGGCAGATTTTCAGATCTTTGCGCATCCAGTCTGCTGCAAAACCGAACTCATATTCGCCTTGGATCATTGTTGGCGTACGGTTTTCCATCTGCCATGAACCGGCAGCGCCTTTGGAAAGCACATCAATAACCGTCTGAATATCAAGACCAGCGCATTTGCCGAAATGAATGGCTTCTGCCAGCCCCTGCACAATACCGGCAATACAAATCTGGTTCATCATCTTGGCAAGCTGGCCATTGCCGACAGCCCCCATCAGTCCGACTGAACGGGCATAGGCACTAATGACTGGTTTGGCTTTGTCGAATGCAGCTTCATCGGCACCGCACATCACAGTGAGAACACCATTTACAGCACCGGCCTGACCACCGGAAACCGGCGCATCGATGAAATGGAAACCGCGCTTGCGGGCTTCTTTATCAAGCTCACGGGCAACTTCAGCGGATGCTGTTGTATTATCAATGAATACCGCATCTTTGTTCATGGTGTGGAATGCACCATTTTTGCCAAGTGTTACCTCACGCAGATCATCATCATTGCCGACACAGCAGAAAACGTAATCCTGCCCCTGAGCAGCTTCAGCAGGCGTTGCCGCAAAGCTGCCTTTAAACTCCTGCGCCCAGGCCTGTGCTTTAGCAATTGTGCGATTATAAACTGTAACCTCATGCTCACCACGGGTTTTAAGGTGTCCCGCCATCGGATAGCCCATTACGCCGAGGCCAATAAATGCAACTTTAGCCATTTCTCTCCCATTCCATCATTCTGCAGAAGACGTTTTGTTATGGTATTCGTAAGGAAGAATGTCGGTTTTAGCAACAGAGAGCGCCGGAGCATTTTTCAGTCAAGTCAGATCAACTTGGCCTCGTAATTATGCGACAAACTAAACAAACCAGAGCGAGCGCCATGATCTAATCTGAACGTAAAGCGCTCCAGGCTGTTTCATTGATATTGCAAACAGATAGACCGTGGTGGTGCTACCGCAGACAGAGGCTTTGCCTCCTGTAATAGTGAGAATTCAATCCCGTAACTGTGTACTGAAACTATGGATCACATTGGGTTTTTGCAGTAGTTTTTGCGGAGCATGAACAGGAGAACAGAGTTATGAATCAGAGTGATGAAGCGGTAAATGGTGCTTGCCATTGCGGAACAGTGCAGTTTCGGGTGAAGTTATCTGACGGGCTCAATACAGCGCGCCGTTGCACCTGTTCTTATTGCCGGATGCGTGGAGCTGTTGCAGTTTCTGCTCAGGTTGGTGGTTTGGAAATTACCAGCGGTGAGGAGGCTCTGACACTCTACCAGTTCAACACCAAGGCTGCGAAACACTATTTCTGCTCTGTTTGCGGGATTTATACGCATCATCAGCGCCGCTCCAACCCTCAGCAATATGGCATTAATGCCGCTTGTCTCGAAGGTGTCAGCCCGTTTGATTTTGACGAAGTGATTGTTAATGACGGCGTTAATCATCCGGCAGATGATAAATCGCCAAACCGGCCGTCTTATGTCGGGATATTGAAATATATCCGCTGCGAGTAATGTAAATCAATGACTGATGATCGCCCAGCGTTCATGGTCGCGCCAGTCGCCGTTAATAAACAGATAGCGCGGGGAAAAACCCTCTTTATGAAAACCCGCGCGCTGAACAAGTGCAATTGAACGCTGATTATCCGGCTGGATATTGGCCTCAATGCGATGCAGCCCGATTTCTTCAAAACCATAAGCAACAGTTTGCTTCAGAGCCTCAGTCATCAACCCACGCCCCGCCAGTTCCACCATGCTGTAATAACCGAGATAGGCACTGCGGAAAGCCTTCATAAAAATCTGGCTGAAGGTAAAAACACCAATAATACTGCTGCTCTCCGGTTCACGTGCGATCAGCGCCAGTGACGCGCTGCTCTGTAAATTGCAAAACCATTCTTCAAACCCGACCTGATCAGTGAAATTGCGCATCCACGGATGATGATGGTCGCGGCTGGCAATATTTCCTGCTATCAGTTCCGGAGCGTCTTTTCTGCTAACCGGTTGTAAATTTATCATTTTACTCTCCGTATTGGCTTTATTTTATGCCGCAGAAGACGCCGGAAACTCAATCCCTACATTGAGAGAAAATTGCATTTTATTACAGTAGCATTGCGTCTGCATAAATATTATGCCAGCGATTAATCGTTGAATTATTGGCTTTAAAAGCAGGAGTACAGTTTGACGGGAAAGCGGGCTTGGCAAACCTATCTGATTATCGCAGCCATCTGGTTGCTGATTGTGCTGTTGTTTGTGGCTTATTCAGCCCGCCAGAGCATTAATCAGGCGCGTGATGAGGTGAAGCAGACGGGTATGGCATTGCATCGCGTGCTTTCGCAGCGGGCAGCACAACATGATGCGCATCTGACCAGTCTGAATGCTCTTATCCTCTCGGCCAATCCACCGCCTGTCGATGCGCTGCGTCAAGTGTCGCGCAATATTATCCGGTTTTACCCGCGCATCAGCATTATAGATGTGCTGCTTTTGACCCGAGAGGGCACAACAGTGAGTGCGCAACCGTTTTTGATGGTTGATGAGAGCGAGCATGGCACTGTCGCTGATGATTTTGCCGCGTCAATCGCCGTGCAGAAACCGGGTGAGGTACGCACTTATATTTCTGACAAAGTTGCCGACCGCTATTATCTCGGTAAGAAGTCAGACAATTCCAATCCAGGTTATGCCATTGTTATGGCTATTAATCCGGCTCTGATGATCGAACCCAATGAGCGCCCTGACTGGGCAGACCTTAGCCTTTCCATTGATGGCAAGACTATTCTCCAGCAGCATTCTGACTCGCCGGTCTCTTCATCATTTTTCCAGCCGCCAGTGTTTTCTCAGCAGATTGACAGTCAGAACCAACCGATCATTCTGACATTAAGCCGTCCGATAGCGCTGTCTGAAGTTATTGACTCGTTTCGCGTAGGTGTGCTGGCAGCTTTCTCGCTATTGGTACTGCTGATATCCTATTCACTATGGCAGTCTGTGCGCGCTGCTAAAAAGGCTGAGCAAAAAGCACAATTACTGGAACATGAAACACGCCTTGCCCATGCGGCGAGGGTGAATTCCATGGGGGAGTTAGCATCTGGGATTGCCCATGAGCTCACACAACCGCTCACCGCATTGCTTAGTCAAAGTCAGGCAGCACTGCGCCTTGAGGCTTCCGGCGAGCGACCTGACCTGTTGAAACAAGCTTTGACGGCCAATGTGCGCGAGGCATCACGTGCCGGTGAAATTTTAAAGCGTATGCGTAACTATATGAGCAATCATGAACCGCAGCGCAAACAGATGGATATCAGTCAGAGCATTCGCGATGTGAGCGAATTACTGCGTACCGACCTCACGCAACGCAATATAACATTGCTAATTCAAACAGAGAAAAACACGCCCGCGATTATGGGCGACGCTGTGGAGATGGAGCAGGTTCTCTATAATCTCATCCGCAATGCCGCTGATAGTCTCGTTCAAACAGAGAAAACGGACAAGCAGATCTCTGTTACTGCCCGCAGCGGGCAAGGGCAGCTTGTGATCACTGTGTCCGATAATGGCAGTGGCATTGCCGACGATGTACTGCCACGTTTGTTTGAGCCGTTTTTCACAACGCGCAATGGCGGTATGGGGCTGGGGCTTGCGCTTTGTGCAACACTGATTGAACGAATTGACGGGGAAATCACTGCCGCAAACCGACCTGAGGGCGGTGCTGAGTTCACGATTACGCTGCCTGTAGCAGACGCATCATCAATAAAGGTCTGATTATGAAAAACCTCAATATCTATCTGATTGATGATGATGAAGCGGTGAGGGATGCGCTGTCCTTGCTTTTACAGACCTATGGCATGTCTGTTGAGAATTTTCGTGATCCGGCAACTTTTCTGGCGCATGTTGATCCGCAAAAACCCGGCTGTCTGATACTGGATTTACGTATGCCGATGATCAGCGGGCTGCAATTACAACAAAAACTGCTTGAGCGCGGCATTGACTGGCCTGCCATCATGATTACAGGCCACGGTGATATTAATGCTTGTCGCCGTGCTTTCAAGGCTGGTATTCTGGACTTTCTCTCCAAACCGGTCGATGAGCAAGTATTGCTGGATGCGCTGGCCTTGGCCTCTGCAAAGCTGGATAAAATTCTGGAAAAAGCCGAGGCGCAAAAACTGCTGGCGAAACTGACCGACCGTGAGCAGGAGATTTTTGATCTGATATGCAAAGGCTTCGGCAGCAAGGAAATTGCCGCAGCGCTCACTATTTCTGTCCGCACAATCGATGCACATCGAGCAAATATAGCTGAAAAACTGGAAACCAGCTCGGTTGCCGATTTTGTACGGCTGCAATTATCAGGCAATGATACGGCGCATCCGTAATACTACCTATAAAGTTCAGGACTATCGCGGATTCCGGATGTTCATGGGTTTCATTAGATTAATGATCAGAAAGCCGATTGCTTTCATCAACAATCAGGAGACGATCATGAAACGCATTTTGTTTGCCGGAGCTGCGGCACTTGTACTGACCTCTGCTGCATCTGCGCAGGTTTTGCAGGAAAAAAACATGCCGCTGAACCTTGCGGTAAACATTGCCAATGAAACAATCGCTGCCTGCTCTGCAAAGGGTTACAATGTTTCCGTTGCAGTTGTTGACCGTGCCGGTGTGCTGCGCACATTGCTGCGCGCTGATAATGCCGGCGCGCATACACCAGCCGCTGCAACTGCAAAGGCTTACACCTCTGCATCTTCCCGCACACCAACCGGTGTTATGGCAGAAAATATTCAGAAAAATCCAACTGCCGCTGAACTGGCCAATATTCCGGGCTTCCTCGTGCTGGGCGGCGGTGTGCCGGTGAAGATTGGTGACGAAACCATTGGTGCAATCGGCGTTGGCGGCGCACCGGGTGGCCATCTGGATGAAGCCTGTGCCGTGGCTGCGCTGGATAAAGTCAAAGACCAGCTTAAATAATAAATCAGCCGCCGTTCTGTTGTTTCAGGACGGCGGTTCAATCATTATGAAATCCCGATAAGGAGAGCGTGGTGTCCCGTTTTTTATCAATATGTGCAATCCTGAAAAGCACTCTGCTTATTGCCGGCCTGATAGTGACAATGACAGGAGTTTCCATGTCTGCAACGACGAGCAAAGAACGCCAAATGCTTGAGGCGGCAGCGTCCGGTGATGTGGCCATTATTCAGCAACTGCTGAAAGAGGGCGTGAATGCGGATACACTCAATGATCATCGCCAGACGGCTTTGTTGCTGGCAACGCATAATAATCAGATTGAAGCTGCAAAAGTGCTGATTGATGCCGGTGCGGATGTCAATGCCAAGGATATGATACAGGACAGCCCTTATCTTTATGCGGGTGCACGCGGTCATTTGGAAATTCTCAAAATGACATTGTCTCATGGTGCCGATCTGAAAAGCATTAATCGCTTTGGCGGTACGGCTTTAATTCCGGCATCTGAGCGCGGCCATGTAGAGACAGTGCGCACCCTGATTGAAGCAGGTGTCGATGTGGATCATATCAACCGCCTCGGCTGGACAGCGCTGATTGAGGCTGTGATCTTGAGTGATGGCGGTCCGGCTCATGTGCAAATTGTGAAATTGCTGAAAGATTCCGGTGCCGATCTGTCCATCAAAGATAATGACGGTGTAACAGCGCTGCAGCATGCAAAAAAGCGTGGCTATACTGAAATTGTCGCGGTTCTTGAAAAGTAAAATAATAAGTTTGTAAAATAAATTTTACTCTTCATGTTACGCTGGAATTAATGGCTATAATAGGCTTTGATACAGAGCCTATTATAGCCTTAAGGATAGTGAATATGCCGGTTCAACAGCAGTCAGAAAACAATGCCTCGCGAGAGGATATTGCTGCAATCATTGCTGAACGGAACCAGCATTTTCATTTGCAATGGTTTAAAAACCTGTTTTCCGGCCGCTTATCGCTTGGCGACACATTCTGGCTGGGATATTTGGGCAGCACTCTGATTATTACGCCTGTCACATTTGTTATGGCAGTTCTGGCGCGTGGTTTTTTACCCGATACCTATTTCAGCTTTGGTCTTGCAATTTGGTTTTGCCTGCTCGGCTTTTATTATATCACATTATTTATAGCGGTAGCACGCAAAGCATTAAGTACACCTGAAGCTAAAGGCTGGAGATGGGCAGCTGTTTTGTTCGCTCTGCTGGCGACAATGGGTTTTCTCACCAGAATTTATGCTTATCTGATTACGATTTGAGCGATTACAGCACCAGCAGGCCGATGCCGCTGAGAATATCAGTTGCCTGGCTTTTGGAGATAATTGCGCCTTTGAGGACTGCGGCATCCTGAAAGTTCAGGCTGCCAAGGTCGCAGCCGCGTAAATCCGCGCCTTTGAATTTGCTCAGACGCAAAGTTGCCCCTCGCATACGGCAATCCTGAAACACAGTTTCGCGAAAATCACATTCTCTGAGATCGGCCTCACTGAAATCCATATTGGTCAGGATTTTCTTGCGGAAAGAGACACGCGGCAGGAAAGCTGCAATCAGCAAACATTCTTCAAAATCGGCACCGATCAGGCTGCAATCGGTAAAATCCGCACCGGTCAGTTTCGATTGCAGAAATTTAGCGCTATTGAGATTGGAGCGGCTCCACAGCGTATTCGACAGATCACAATTGTGAAATTGTGCGCTGTTGCCGTCGATATTCGACAGGTTTACGCCACTGAGCCTGCATTTATGAAACTGCGTATCATTGATCACCGCAGCTTTCAGATTACAGCCAATGAAGGTGCAATCCGTAAACACGCATTCGGACAGGTTGCCGCCGGATAAATCCGCACCATCAAATCTCTGGCCGTTAAAGTTGCGCGTACCACCAGCAATCTGGCTGAGAAGCGTATCTGTCACAGGCATAGCGCTCTCAGCGCCTGCGGGTCAAAACAACAAAGGCCACGCAACCGGCCAGACCGAAAGCGATAACGCCCTGAACCAGGAAAACCCACTGTATTGAGCTCATGAGATCACCTTTCATTTGCTAGGAAACATATGATCTGCGCAGTGCTTTATCACTCTCACGCGGCGCTGTCAGCTTTTTAAATATGATTATTAATTACCAGAATTAAAAAACGGCGGTGTTTACACACCGCCGTCCTTCAAACGAACAAACTGGTCTTACTCGGCCAGCCACTCTTTAATACGATCAGGATTGTCGGCGATATATTTGTCGACAGCCTTATCATAGGAAGTTTCCTGTGCCTCAAACATCGCTTTTTCGAGATCTGCCAGCGGAATATTCATCTTCTCCAGCAGGGAGGCAACTTTCGGATTGTCTTCCTTAAAACCTTTACGGGCGAGGGCATTCACATGCTCTGCCGCACCCAATGCACCTTCCGGATCTTCCAGATAGCGCAGCTTGTATTTACCGAACATCCAGTGCGGGCTCCATGCGGTCGCCACGAACCAGCCTTCCGAGCGGGTTGAGCGGTCAACCGTTGTGAGCATGGCCGCTTCACTGGAAATCTGCAGCTTATAATTCAGGCCGTATTTTTTCACGGCTTCTTCTGAAAGGCGGGTCAGACCGGCACCCGGATCAATACCCTGAATCTGGCCTTTAAGCTTTTCGTGAATTTCAGCTTTTTTCAGGTCTTCAATCGACTTGATATCGCTTTCCGGCACATAGGCAGGAACAACCCAACCCAGTTTTGCGCCTTCATAGAGCGGGCCAAGATCTTCTACTTTACCTTCAACGCGCTTGTAGTAATCAGCATGTGTTGCAGGTAGCCATGCCATCATCATGGCATCAAGATCGCCGCGGCTTACGCCCTGATAGAGCGGTGCAACATCGGTCTGCACCAGCTCGACTTTTTGATCAAGATTATCCTGAATAAGTTTAGCTGCGAGTTTGGTGACAAATTCAGCGTCGGACCACGGAGCCCAACCGATTTTCACCACTTTGGCATCGCTTGCAGCAAATGCTGAAGTTGCCATAGTTCCCGCCAGCAATGCCGCCAGGCTTAGACGTGTCAGTTTCCCGAACATATCTTCTCCTTTAAGGTTTTAGAGCATATTTTCTTAAAATTAGATCAGTTTAATCCCAAATTATGCTCTCACTTTATTGTTAGAGCGACCTTTGTACGCCCCAGTAGGGCGCACGACGCTCTAGTCTCGGATTAAACTTCCTGCTTGCGCAGGGATGTTGTTTGCGTGCTGTCCGTGTGCTTGCGTAAAGCTGCAAAGCGCTTGAACAGACTTGGCTGAGGTTTGCCGAAGCTCTGAGTAATGCGGTCGAGAACCACAGCCAGAATAACCACGGCCAGACCACCTTCAAAACCGGTACCGACATCCAGACGCTGAATACCGGTTAGAACAGTATTGCCCAAACCACCGGCACCAATCATGGAGGCAATCACTACCATCGACAGCGACAGCATAATGGTCTGGTTGATACCGGTCATGATCGAAGGCAAGGCATTCGGCAGCTGCACTTTGAACAGCAGCTGTTTAGCCGTACAACCGAAGGCCAGACCGGCCTCGACGAACTCTTCATGTACTTGACGGATACCAAGATTGGTCAGGCGTACCACAGGTGGCATCGCAAAAATCACAGTCGCAATAGTGCCGGGCACTGCACCCAGACCGAAGAACATGGCCGCCGGAATGAGATAAACGAAGGCAGGCATGGTCTGCATCAGGTCAAGCACAGGACGAATGATTGTTGCCAGTGTTTCATTACGCGCCATCGCAATACCCATCGGGATACCGATAACAATCGCAATAAATGTTGCGGCAAGCACCAGCGACAGGCTTTCCATAGTGCCGGTCCACAGGCCCATATGATGGACAAGTGCCAAAGCCAGAACAGTGAAAAGTGCAAATTTCCAGCCAACGCGCCACAGCGACAACAGAGCCAGAATAATTATTCCCGCGACCGGTGGAATGGCCAGCAATCCACCCTGAATACCACCGGTAACGAAACCGATGACGGCTGCAATCATATCAAGCGCCGGTGTGAAGTGGTCGAGAATATAGTTCACGGTGATATCGGCACCTTTGCCGATACTAAAATTCATATCCATGTTTTTCCCAATCGTTTCAGCTCAACCGGCGCGGTCGAGCGTTTCCAGCAATGCCGACTTCGAAATCGCGCCGACATATCTGTTTTTTTCATCAACAACCGGAACCGGCCAGCGGCTTTCAGCAACGCGGCCAAGCACATTGGAAAGGGGTTCGCTTGCATCAATCGGAACGATATCGCTCAGGAAGGCTTCCCTGTAGGGATGCGGCGATTTATTTTTTACTTTCTCAATCAGGGAATCCTGACTGATCATGCCGTGATAACTACGGTCACGGCCGAGAATAACAGCAATGTCACGTCCGGTGGTTTCCATCTGCTCCAGCGCAGAGGCCGCTGCAACACCCTGACGGTCAATAATCGTCAGCAATGTTTTACGTGCCACATCACCGGCAGAGAACACATGCGAGACATCCACATTCTTGAAGAATGAACGCACATAGTCATTGGCCGGATTGGAGACAATCTCATCCGGTGTGCCGACCTGAACAACCTTACCGTGCTGCATGATGCAAATACGGTCGCCAATACGCATAGCTTCATCAAGGTCATGGCTCACGAAGATGATCGTGCGGCTGTTTTCCGATTGCAGACGGATCAGTTCATCCTGCATTTCTGTGCGGATGAGGGGATCAAGCGCCGAGAAAGCTTCATCCATCAGCAGAATGGTCGGCTCATTAGCAAGCGCGCGGGCAAGACCGACACGCTGTTTCATACCACCGGAAAGCTGATCAGGCATGCTTTGTGCATAAGGCTCCAGACCGACGGCGGTGAGCGCTTTCATTGCGCGCTCATGGCGCTCGGCCTCAGCCATACCTGCAACTTCAAGACCAAAGGCGGCATTGTTGAGCACGGTTCGGTTCGGCAGCAGAGCAAAGGACTGGAATACCATGCTCATATCGCGACGACGAAGATCAATCAGCTCGCGTTTCGACATTTTGGTAATGTCACGGCCATCAACGGCGATAACGCCGGAGGTCGGCTCAATCAGACGGTTTAACAACCGGAGCAATGTAGACTTGCCGGAACCCGACAGTCCCATGATGACGAAAATCTCACCATCCATAATTTCGAAGCTTGCACCGTCAACGCCGATTGTGCAGCCCGTATCTTTGTGAATCTCAGTTTTACTTTTTCCGGAACGCAATTGGCTCATTGCTCTTTCCGGCTTGTCGCCAAAGACTTTAAAAACATCTTTCAAAGATAATTTTGCAGACTTTGTCTCATCCATACTTATTTCATTTGTATAAATATTCATATGGTAAGTTAACCCTGCCATAGTGGCAGACCTATTCTCCTTTTGTATTTTTTAATACATATAATCAGCATTATTGAACTGTAATCACACAGAAATAATAGTCTTAAAAATGCTGATAAATCGAATTAGATTAAAAATATATATCGTAAAAGCTCAAAAAAGTCCACCCGAAGTATCAAAATAGACTCAAAAGCCTGCTAATCCGGTGGTTACAGCATTGTTGATGGAAGGCGAGTATCGGCAAAATAGGTGCGAGAAAAAGAGAATAAACTGCGGAACCGGAAGAGAGATTCTCTCCGGTCTATTAGAGAAAAAATTTAGAACTGGCTAAAATTTTGATTGCTTAATTCAAGTATAATAATAAAAAATAAATCAAAAATATAAAATTATATATATGACTTAATATAATATTTTAAAATACAAATACCTGCTTACATTATTCTATAAATCGAGTATTATTCAGATTGGCTTAAATACCAATGGGTAACATATGAATAGAGTATGGAGCTTTTCTATAGTTGCCGAACCTGAAAAGGGGCGGGTCATTAAGATATCCGACTGGTCGGATTTATCTATGTTCCTGCTATGTCATTGGCCGGTAAAATACGGCGCAGCCTATACGTTAGCTGTTTGCAGTCTTTCTCAAGATTTTTATAAAAAATCCAATATTGAAACGATCATAAGATTGTTTATTGCCGCTCTGAAAGAGGCGGAAATTCCATATAAATTTGAGATGGCCGCACTTGCGCATGGCCACTCTGATGTCAGTTTACCTGCAGCTTTTGCTGAACAATTGCCAGCCGCCGCTCTCTAAATCAGGCGAGAGGTATCGCAACCTCTGTACGATTACGGCCATTACGTTTTGCTTTGTAAAGCGCCTGATCTGCCGTTTCAATCAAATGACTGAAATCCGGATGACCATTGAAGGTCGAAACACCAATCGACAGAGTAATATTCTGCATACCTCCGTCCGGTAGCTGAAACTGCTGAACGGAAATTTTCTGTCGCAACCGCTCTGCGGTTTCAAAAGCTGATGCAGCGCTTGCTTCAATCAGAACAACTAGAAACTCTTCGCCGCCATAGCGGAACACAAAATCACTGGCGCGGCATTGAGTGAAGATGCTTTCCGCAACCTGTTGCAGAATATGATCACCACCACCATGTCCGTATGTGTCATTGATGCGTTTGAAATTGTCGATATCGACCATCATAACGCTCAGATCCATGCGGTTTTGCGTTGCCATTTTGACTTCGCGGGTCAGAATGGATGGCAGAAAACGGCGGTTCAAAGTGCGGGTTAACGGATCGCGACCGGTTTCCATTGCTGCGGCTGCCTGAAACAGCTCAGCCAGCAGGAATTTAATTTCACCGGTTTTATTTTTAAAAGTTTCAATCAGATCGGCTAAAGCGGCATCGCTATTTGCACTGGCTACTGTAATGGCTGGCAGCAGAATATTGTCGATATAGCGCATATCATTACGGATATTTTCCAGAACCGATGAGCCGTGAAAAATCATATCACCTTTATGGTGCAGCCACAGGCCGAAATCTGAGCTCGCAAGTGGCGGCAGCGCCGTATCCTGTCGTGCGCCATAGAGGCTGAAGAGAACCGACTGGCTCCACTCCATGAGTGCTGCACGCTGGCTTTCGCGTTCCAGCGTAACATCCTGTGTAAGCGCAAAGGCACGGTAAGCTTCGTCTGTCTGGGCATCGCTTTTGGTATTGGTTACAAAGGCCTGGCTCATGATCTCAATGGCAATATTGATCGCATTGCTGGTATAGCCCGCCAGAATTGCAAAATCTTCGAGACTGATATCCTGATCGCGCAGCTTCAAAATGATTTCATTTTTTAACAGGCGCGCGCCTTGCATCACCACATGGATTGGTACCTGAATACGCGCATGAACTTCGCCGATTTTGCGCTGCTCAGCGACAAATACTTCAACATCCATTGTGCGTTCAACAAACAGGCGCCGCAGCCAGCCGCGCATCGAATGCTGCAACCGGTCATGCACGACTTCCTGTGAAAGAAACGGGCTGGCATCCGGATTTTGCAGCAAGCGGTCATAAAACACCCGCACCAGACGATCTTTGTCAGCCTCGATCAGATCCGCCATTCGCTTTGCCGGCCCCTCAGGAAGGCCTCGGGTAAGCTGAACCCATTCCCATTCAGAGGGCATGAGCGGGGGCTGATGAGCGGCATAACCGGCTATCTCTGCTGTGAGAGGGGGCATATTCAAAACCGTTATATCTCCGTCACTCATATGCTTTGGCGGTGTCAATTCGTGGATCCGGAAATCCGTAATATCGGATATAATTCAAGTAAATTCGTCTTAATCGGAACAAGATCAAAAATCCGTGACTGAACTTGCTTTTCTATACTGACGGCTACTTGCCATTCTCACGACCGCTGTAACAATTATCCAAATTTTCATCATGGAGACTGCCAGCGTTACATGAAAAAGCTGCCGGAATAAGCCTCATTTATTGCCCTCATATAATGTCTGTCGAATGAATGAAATACTTAAATTAAATTTTATATAAAAGTTTTTATCGCCGATAATATGACTATTTATATATAAAATAAATTTGATCTTTGCAGTTATCGTTCTGCCCATCTTGCGATCTTAAAATTTATTAGATAGACTGATCTACCTAATAAATTTGAGTCAGAGATAAAATGCCAACATCTTTAAAGGCGCAGAAAACTGCTTCTGCACGTGAACGTCTGCTCGAGGCAGCAGGAATTTTGTTTTATAATTATGGGATTAACGCAACCGGCATTGATATGATCACTGCCAAAGCCGGCGTTGCGAAAATGAGCCTGTATAATAATTTCTCATCAAAATCCGACCTTGTCGCTGCGTTTATTGCAATGCGGCATCAGGAATGGCTCGATCTGTATGAAGCTCGTTTAAAGCAGGCGCATACCGTGCCGGATCGCATATTGGCTGTGTTTGATGCCTATCAGGATCATGCGGAATTTGATTATGAGAACGGATTTCGCGGCTGCGGGCTGCTCAATGCTGCGGCGGAATTGGCGGCTGGTGATGAGGGCAGGGAGGCTGTGCGCCGCCATAAGGAAGAGGTCGAGCGCTTGCTGGTGCAGCACCTTGAAAGCTGGCACAGTACCGCAGGCGAGGCTTTACCGAAAGAGCAGGTGGCACTGGCGGCTGAGCATCTGTCGTTTTTGCTTGAGGGTTCTTTCGCGCGTGCAGGACTTGAAGGCAATAGCAACCGTGTCCTGAGTGCAAGGCGCCTTGCAGAAAGCATTTTGGCAGCCCTATGAGTGAAGCATCTGTTATCCGCACGGATCGTGTCGGCCTCGGCATCATCTGCGTCTTAATCGCGTCTTTCTTGTGGGGCACCACCGGCACAGCCGCAACTTTTGCGCCGGAAGTCGGCCCCTTAGCGATCGGTGCGGTGGCCATGGGAGTAGGCGGGCTGTTGCAAGCCCTGCTCGCTTTACGAGCGTTGAAACGTGACAAAGCAAAGTTGCGAGCGCAATGGTTGCTGGTGCTTTTCGGCGCAGTTTCTGTCGCGGTCTATCCGCTGGCTTTTTACTCTTCGATGTATCTTGCGGGTGTCACAATTGGCACTGTTGTAACCATTGGTTCCGCGCCATTATTTTCAGCACTGATTGAATGGATCATTGATCATAAGACCCTGAGCAAGCAATGGGTTGCCGGTGCAGCATTGGGGCTGAGCGGCATTGTACTGCTCTGTTTTTTCGGTGGCGGCACTCATGAAATCGCATCTGCTACTACCACAACAGGAACAACTGTAGCAGGCGTGTTGCTAGGTCTTGTCGGCGGCTTGACCTATGCTCTTTATGCTTGGGCAGCACACCGGTTGATGTGCAAAGGGATTTCCGCGAAGGCGGCGATGGGCTCAATTTTCGGAGCAGGCGGACTGTTGCTGATGCCGGTTTTGCTGATCACCGGCGGTGCCTTGTTGGCCTCATGGAATAATGCGCTTGTCGGTGCTTATATGGCCATTATCCCGATGTTCACTGGTTATGTGCTGTTCGGCTATGCGCTGGCGCGTATATCCGTCAGTATGGCGACAACGATCACGCTTACAGAGCCGGTTATTGCTGCTTTGCTGGCAGTGGTGATTGTTGGTGAAAATCTGTCACCATTGGGTTGGCTCGGCGCATTGCTGGTGATATTCTGCCTTGTCATTCTTTCAGCGCCGAAGAAAGAACAGACGTATTAATCGGTCAGGGAAGTGTCTTGAGATAATCCTCAAAACGCTTCCCGCGTTCTGTACGAAAGAGCCTTCCTGCAAGCTGAATGACCTCTATACGATCCACGCGCAGATTACGAAAATCCGAGCGGTCTTCACACCAGACAGTCAGCAGCCAGACCGCATCAAACATTGTCAGGCCAAGCGGCTGAACAGTACGCTGACTGTGTTTATCTTGCAAATCGCAATATCGGATTTGCAATACGGCCTTATCGCGCAAGGCGACGCGCAGGAGTGTAAGATGCTCCGCGGCCTTATCATTCTCCGGATTTTGCCGTGCAACAGCGCGCAAAGGCAATCGTGAATAATTCTCACCTTTATCATGACCGATTACTGCACTGATTTTGGCAGAGACACGGCGAGCAGCAGCAGCCAGATCATCATCACCGCGCGTAGCAATCAGACGGGTTCCGAGCATCAGGGCGTCGAGTTCATCAGGGTCGAAGTGGAGAGGGGGCAGAAAATAGCCCTTCTCCAACTGATAACCAATACCGGCCTCACCGCGTATCGGTGCGCCCATGGTCTGTAATGTTGCCATATCGCGATAAATTGTCCGGACAGAAACACTGAGTTCCTGTGCCAGTATTTCCGCTGAAACAGGCTCAGTTCTGCCGCGTAAATGGTCAAGTAATGCAAAGAGACGAAATGTGCGCATGAGTGAGGTTTACACTATCCTGACAAAAACTGTCAGGGAGAATGTTTTATAGACTGCTTATCACATAAGGAGATTATAATTATGCAATCCGGCGACAAACAGGTTTTTCAGATACAGAAATCATTCGGTCTTGAACTGGGCCGTTTCCGTCTCAAAGAAGGTATGAGCGAAGCTGCTCTGCAAGAAGCTTATCAGGCAATGGTCACAAACCATCTGTCAAAGCAGAGCGGCTGGTGCGGTCAGCATCTGGTCAAACTTGGCGATGGTATTTTTCTTGATGTGGCCTTTGCTCAGACTGAAGATCATGCAAAGACAATTTGTGCGAGTTGGCGCGATCAGCCCGTTTGTGATACTTTTCTGGCATTCATTGAGCCAATCAGCATGGAATTCGGGACAGTTCTCTAAAAGATATCCGTATAATGCAGAGTTTAGCTATGGGCAAAACGAGCCCATAGCAATTTAACTTACTTCGCAGCAGCAAATTCAGTCATCAGCTTTTCGAAATCTTCGAAAGGCGGAAAGCCCTCATAGCTGTGTGTTGCCGGCGTATGTGCCCAAGGCAGTTTTTCTTTGGTCATTGTCTCGATGAACGGGACAAACCACTTACGCTCATCAAACAATGACGGGCGGACATTGACAAATGCATCGACGCCATCAATGAGCGTAAACATCCATGTCATGCAATATGCGCAGAAATAATGATGCTGCTGAGGCCCGTGCAAGCCGCCGATAACCGGCTCACCTTGGGTCACTTTAAAACCGGAAGAAGGGATCATAGCGGTTAATGAAAAAGCACTGCTGCTCATGGATTGGCAGCCGGTGCAATGACAGGCAGCAGTCATCAACGGTTCTGCTGTCACTTCAACGCGGACTTCTCCGCAACGGCACTGTCCGCTTAAAGGTAATCGGGGCATTTTCATCTGCCATATCCTTCTGTAAGTAATGCCATGATTTTACAGGTTTATTACGTTTTTAGCTACCGCGTTTTATGCCGTGCTCTATCAACCGGTCAATAATCTGGCTGTAGCTGACACCGCTCACGGCCATAACTTTGGAATACATACTGATATCTGTAAATCCAGGTATTGTATTGATTTCATTGAGGATAATTCGCATATCATCTGTCACGAAGAAGTCCACGCGCGCCATTGCATCACAGCCAACAGCCCGAAATGCTTTCTCAGCCATTTCACGTATTTGTGTTTCAACAGAGGAGGGCAGGTCTGCCGGTACTTTTAACGCCGCACCAGCCTCATCTATGTATTTCGCGTCATAGCTGTAAAATCCATGACTTTCTGCCGGTGTTATCTCACCGCAACGAGATACAAAGATACTGCCGTCGGCATTTTCGAGTACAGCACACTCAATTTCACGGCCGCGAATAAACTCTTCAGCCAACAGCTTTTTATCATGCAGGAAACCGGCGTTGAGTGCAGCTTGATAGCCGGATTCTGAGCTCACTTTAGTGACACCAACGGACGAACCTTGGCGCGCAGGTTTAACGAAAAATGGCAGGCCTAGCTTTTGCTTCAAGTCCTCAAACTCCGGCACGTTGCCCTGATGAATAGTCACCGAATGCGCAACAGGAACAGCGGCTTCTTTGCTCAGACGCTTTGTCATATCTTTATCGAGCGCTGCCGCAGAGCCAAGGATGCCGCAGCCGACGAGGGGAACACAGGCGACTTCTGATAAACCTTGTACGGCACCATCCTCACCATGCAATCCGTGCAGAACCGGAAAAAGAGCATCAATATTTGGCAATTCGCGGAAGCCAAGCTGATCATCCAGCCCGATCATACGCCCGTAACCACCGGAAAGAAGGCAAATCTGCGTACCGGAAGAGGGCTGTGCCAATTGTCCCTGCTCATAGGAACTCAACAGCCATTGCCCTTCGCGTGTAACAAAAACCGGCACAGCCTCATATTTATCCGGATCAAGCGCCTGTATCACATTGGTGGCAGACAGAACCGAGACATCATGCTCGGGTGAGCGACCGCCAAAGAGCAAAGCAATACGTAGTTTTTTCTGTGTTCCGGTCATGTGTTATCCGTTGATTTAACAATTGTCTCAGTGCTTGAGATCATTTTACGGAATATCGACAATATTAAGTTTCACACTAAAACTATCAAACAACGCACAGCTGTTGCGCTCGCTATGGTAAACAAAGACTATACTGAATGCGGAGGAGGAAAAATGCAAAAACAAGCTGCAATTCTTGAACGTAAAGAATGGGCTGAAAAGCCTGATGTCTGGCAGGGAGAGTTTGAAGGTCGTCACTTTGGTACCAACGCATCCGTGATGTTTTATACGACGGATAAAATCGGCCATGGACCGCGTCTCCACAAACATCCATACGATGAGATTTTCATTGTGCGACAGGGTCGTGCTTTATTCACCGTTGGTGATCAGCAATTTGAAGCTTCAGTGGGACAAATTATATTCGGACCAGCCAATATTCCGAATAACTACAAGAACCTTGGCCCAGAGCCTTTGGAAATGACGGATATCCACGTCACTGATAAATTTGAGCAGGAAAATTTAGATTAGTGCAGCGTGCAGCATTCAATGTAACGAACGGATGTAGCTGCAAGACTTGTTTTAGCAAGTTAAAGTTGCGACGTTCCCAGCAAAATAGAAATGCGACAGGCGCTGACGACAGCCCCCATTCCGAGAGGCTGGTCAGGGTTGCAAGCGAGGAATGGGGGCGAGTGAATACCCGCCTCTTCGGCTTTAGCTTTCTCAGTAGCAATTGTTCTGTCATTAGTTGATACTCGGCCCACCTATATCGGCTACGCTAAGCCATATCAGCGTCCATTGACGAGCTTTATTCCTGCGCCGGCTGTCTCAATAGGGCTTGCTCTCGCCGAGCAATGACAGCAGGATCGTTCATGTAGGCTGTGCGCGATTTACGCTCTCGCTTCTGATAGCCGTTGGCGGTGCTGCCGTCGCGGACGCCAAACATATGGTTCGTCTGTCCCGTGCGACGCGGACCACTCTTGCTGCGTTGCTGTTCCCGTCCAGCCTGCATCTCAGCGACAAGAGCCAGCATGTCGTCCAGCCGTTTGTTCTCGACAACGGGTGAGCGATGAACCGAACGCAATTTGTCAAACGTTCTATAGGGCAGGGTGTCCGTGCCGTGCATGATTTCAAGGCGACCGTCCGGATAATCGCAGACAATGACCTTTTGACGGGCCAGTCGTTTTGCAATCTCCGTTGGCTCCAGGATGAACAATACCTTGTCGTAGCGCAGCGTCAGAGACTGCGACAGTGTCCGCACTTCCTTCCGGCACAGTGCGCCGTCGAGGTTCTCATGCGCAGCCAGCGGCCGATGCATATCCTTCGGATTGCGCGGTAGCTTACCAAAACGGGCATTGAAATCTGCAATGAATTCCGGTGCATAAGCATTTGCTGCTTCCATCGTATCAATGCCGCGCAATCGCAACTCCTTCACTAGGCGATCCTGCAAAGTTCTGTTTGCACGCTCGACACGGCCTTTGGCCTGTGGGGTATTGGCACAGATAATATCAATGTTCAGCTCATAAAGTGCCCGACCGAATTGCGTTAGCCCACTCGTTCGATCTTTCTCAGAACCATGGGTGGAGCGAAATACTCCATGCTTGTCGCTGTAAAATGCCAGCGGCTTGCCCCAAAGCTCCAGATAGGCCTTCGTCGCATGGAAATAATCAAATGTGTTCTCTGATCCGGCAAAACGCAGATGCAGAAGCTTACCGGTTGCATCATCAATATAAACGAGGAGGGCGCATTTGGGCCCCCGACCCTCGAACCACCAATGATGTGAACCGTCAATCTGCACTAGTTCACCAAAACAATCGCGCCGGCCGCGCGGTTGAAATACACGTTTTTTGCGTTCTCGGCGTGAAATCCATATACCTGCAGCTGTCATCCACTGGCGCAGCGTTTCTTTACTGACTGAAAGTTGATGTAGCTCAACCAGCTTCTCACAGGCCAGTGTCGGGCCAAAATCCCGATAATAAGCCCGTATAAGATCCAGCACCGTATTCCGGAAATCCTCGCTGTAACGGCGATTGCTTGGGTGACCACGTTTGCCTGAAACAAGGCCAGCCGCACCAAACTTGTCAAAGGCCTGTAAAAGACGATGAATATGGCTGCGGCTGAGATCGAGCAATGCAGTCGCCTGAACAACAGTCAGGCGGCGATCCCGTATCTTCTGAATAGCGTCTAATCGATTGAGTTCTTTCTGCGACATTGTGATCAAACAAGACATGACGGCTCCCATCCGCTGCTTGCATTCGGAACCCCAGTCTTCCTTTCTTTATTCTGTTTGAACAGGGCATGAGCTGCAAAATCTGTCGCATCTCTAATTTGCCCAAGTGTCGCATCTCTATATAGCTGTTATAAGACTAAATCACATAAGATAGATTATGGAACTAATTTATATAAAGATAAACGGCAGAGTATGTATCTGCCGTTTATAAATGCCTGATTTCAGGCCTTAAGCCTTTTGAGCAATGTACAGATGTCCCGGAACCGGTTTGCCTTGCTCACTGCGCACTGTGATATCTGTCACGCGCAGCATTTTGATACCGTGGCTCAGCAGCAGCTTCTCAACATAGTCCTGCTTATGTGCAAAACGCTGATGCGGCCCGACTGTATAATCACGGCCGGCAAAATCCTTGTCAGACAGTGTTTCGCTTGAAAATGCGAAAATGCCATTGCGATTGAGGTTCAGCGGAAGCTTTGAGAAAAACGGCTCCAGATCGCCCATATATGGCAGCACATCGGTCGCGATAATAATGTCCCATGCCGGCGCTGTGGTCTGGTCAAGGAAGTTCACAACTTCACCGACATACAGCACATTGTAATCGCCTTTTTCGTCAGCAATGGCGATCATATTCTCAGCAATATCGACGCCTGTACGGTGCTCGGTCATTTCAAACAATGCATCAGCACCAAGTCCGGTACCGCAACCGAGATCCAGCATACGCGCATAATGGGCATCAGGATTCATTTCGTCCAGCTGATCAGCAAGCTGCAACGGCACATCATAACCAAGTTGATCAACGAGGATGGTGTCGAACATTTCAGCATGCTGGTCGAACAAAGTCGCCACATAAGCATCAGGCGCTTTGTTTGGCACTTCACCACGTCCCATGCTCGCCAGACGCACAGCAGCACCGCCATGATCATCCGGATCTATCTCCAGAGCCTTCTGATAGGCTTTGGCTGCGCCGTCAAAATCACCCGATTTTTCAAGCTTCAAAGCCTCATTATAGGCCTGTTCCAGCGCTTCTTCATCAAATAACGGGCTTGCGGACATGATTAAAAACTTTCTGTTTTTTGAATGCGCATATCATGCATTCAGCCAAAGCGATCTCCGCTTTAGCTTGAGATAAGGCGAAATAATAAACTGCCGTTTCTTTGGCGCAAATTAAAGCATTTATCAATCTGTAAGAGACCAAGGCTGAAAGAGAATAGGGGGATCCCCTCTCCCGTTCACAGTCCCTGCTCTGCTGCATCGCCTTCAATCAGTGATGCTTGTGCAGCGTAGCGCCTTGCCAAGACAGCGCAGGCCATCAGCTGAATTTGATGGAAAATCATCAATGGTAATACGACACTGCCAACCATTGCCGCCGGAAAGATCACGCTCGCCATAGGTGCACCGCTGGCCAGACTCTTTTTCGTACCGCAGAAGATAATGGTGATCCGGTCTTCCCGTGAAAAGCCCAGCATTTTAGCTGAAAATCCCGTAAACCAGAGGATAAATGCCAGCAAAGCAACGTTAACAGCGATCATAATTGACAGGTCATGGCCTGAAACTTCCGTCCATAAGCCCTGCACCATCGCTTCGCTGAAAGCGAGATAGACCACCATAACAATTGAGCCGCGGTCTACCAGACCCAGAGCCTTATTATGCTTGCGGATGAAATTCCCTATCCATGGCTGCATGATCTGACCGGCAATAAACGGAGCCAGTAATTGCAACAGGATTGACAGTAGTGCATCCAGCGAGACACCGGCATCATTTTGTCTGGCAAACAACAGTCCAACCAGCAAAGGTGTCAGGAACATGCCGATAATATTGGACGCAGATGCAGATACAATTGCCGCAGACACGTTGCCTTTAGCGATCGCCGTAAAGGCAATTGATGACTGAACTGTTGATGGCAAAACGCAGAGAAACAAAATACCTGCGTAAAACACTGAGCTGGAAAAGCCCGGGATAACCCAGCCGAGAGACACACCGATCAGCGGAAACAGTGCAAATGTCACGCACAGCACCATAAGATGCAGGCGCCAATGCACGATGCCTTTTACAACAGCCTGACGGGACAATCTGGCACCATGCAGGAAAAACAGCAAACCGATTGCGATTTTTGTTGCCAGCGAAAACCAGTGAGCGGCCTCGCCCTGAACTGGTAAAAATGATGCTACGATAATAGCCAGAATAAGGGTAGAGATGAATTTGTCGGGAAGAAAGCGCATATGTCCGATCGCATTTTTGCATCAAATCATTGCGGAATTGCACAAAACATGGCCGGATGCCATTAAAATGTATAAAAATTCCGGGTGATTTTCTTTGGTGCCTGAGATGAAAAGACTGTCTGTTTCAGACTCGGATTTCAAGCATGCAACGATGAGACTATGCTGACAAGGTTTTTATTTTGAGCTATTGGTCATTTGCTTTGCGCTGTTGCAACAGCGCAAAGCAACCATAATAAATTGAGACTAATCCGAATACCCGTTCGGATTTTTAGACTGCCAGTTCCACATATCAGCACACATCTCGCGCAAGGTTTTCTTAGCGCTCCAGTCGAGTACTTGCTTAGCATATGCAGGGTCAGCATAGCAGCTAGCAATATCACCTGGACGGCGCGGTGCCACTTCATAGCGAATATACTGGTTAGAAACGTGTTCAAAAGCCTTAATCACATCCAGAACACTATAGCCCTCACCTGTACCGAGATTAACCGTCAGGCATTTAGGCTCATTCAGTCTATCCAGCGCTTTGAGATGACCTTCGGCCAGATCCATAACGTGGATATAATCGCGCACACCGGTACCGTCCGGTGTCGGATAATCGTTACCCCAGATGCTCAGTTTTTCGCGGCGGCCAGTAGCAACCTGCGCGATGATCGGCATCAAATTGTTCGGAATACCTTTCGGGTCTTCGCCGATCAGGCCGCTTTCATGTGCACCAACAGGATTGAAATAGCGCAGAATGGCAATGCTCCATTCCGGATCGCTATTATAAAGATCGCGCAGCATTTCTTCGACCATCAGCTTGGTGCGGCCATAAGGATTGGTTGCTGACAGCGGATGGGTTTCATCCAGTGGCAGACGCTGCGGATCGCCATAAACAGTGGCCGATGAAGAGAAAACAATCTTCTTTACATTGCAACTGCGCATGGCCTGCAGCAGACGCAAAGTACCGACCAGATTACAGTCATAATAATAAAGCGGTTTCTGCGTGGATTCCCCGACTGCTTTCAGACCCGCAAAATGCATGACAGCAGTGCAATTATAGGTACGCATAACGTTTTCAAGAAACTCACGGTCACGAATATCGCCGGTTTCACGCTTAGGCATTCTGCCTGTGATCTGTTCAATACGCTGAAAAACACCTGGCTGACTATTGTCAAAATTATCGACAACAACAACATCATGTCCGGCTTCAAGCAGACTTACGCAAGCATGGGAACCAATAAAGCCGGCGCCGCCGGTTACCAGAATTGTCATCAGTTTCTCTTTGTTCGGTTACAGACGGTTTTCATAAGCTGAATTTTATGGCACCAGTAGGTTCAAATTTCCACATAATCAACTGGATATATTGTCCGGTCTCTGTTTCGTCAGGATTTACTATGCAGCCCTCCCGCAATATTCAAACCCTTATAGATATAATGATTGCGCTGCGTGATCCGGAAACCGGCTGCCCGTGGGATGTTGAGCAGGATTTTAGCACGATTGCCCCTTATACGCTGGAAGAAGCTTATGAGGTCATTGATGCCATTGAGCGTGATGATATGGATGATCTGCGTGAGGAACTCGGCGATCTTCTGCTGCAAGTGGTGTTCCATTCCCGTATTTCAGAAGAAAAAGGCGGTTTCAATTTCGGCCATGTTGTCGAGGCCGTGACCACCAAAATGATCCGCCGTCATCCGCATGTTTTTGGTGATGAAGAAGCACGCTCTGCCGGTATGGCCAAGGGGTCTTGGAACCGTATCAAGCAGATTGAAAAAGACGAACGCCTTGCCCGCCGCACTGCGCTTGGGCTTGAAACAACTGAGAAAAAAGGCTTCCTTGATGATGTGCCGACCTATTTACCGGCATTGGTAAGCGCGCTGAAATATCAGCAAAAAGCTGCGCGCGTTGGCTTTGACTGGGCAGAGGCTGCCCCTATTCTGGACAAAGTTGCTGAAGAAACGCAGGAGTTGCGCGAGGCAATGAACAACCAGGAGAAGGCCAATATTGCGGAAGAATATGGTGACCTGCTGTTTGCTATGGTCAATCTCGGCCGCCATCTGGAACTCGAGCCGGAAATGGCCTTGCGTGCAGCGAATGAGAAATTCAAACGCCGCTTTCACTTCATTGAAGATGCACTGAACAGTGACGAACAATCTCTGGAGGCTGCAAGCCTTGATGAGATGGAGGCGCTTTGGAATAAAGCAAAACAGGCCGGAAAATAAGATTTCTATCTTCCGGCCTGTAATTGCTAAAGCATTTCCAGCAAAAGTGCGAAGCGGTTTTGCGTCGGATAATGCGTAAAAATAAGGAATTAGAGCGGTTCTGCGGTTCAATGAAAACCGGAGCCGCTCTAAAACAGATTATTCGCCCCATTTGGGGCGGAACATCTGATAGACCTCAGCAGTTGTGGCAAAATCCATATAACCGAGACGCGTGACCGGTCTGGACTTGGTGATATCAATCAATCCGTCAACAAGGATTGTCTCATCAATATGCACGCCGACAACCTCACCAATCACCATATAGGCATCGGCAAGGGCGCCATCCCTGCCCTTTAGCTGGCGGATATCCACCGCAACGCATTCCAGCGATGCATAGGCTTCAGCTACGCGTGGTGCCTGAATTTGCTCGCAAGGTGCGGCAGTCAGACCGGCATAATCGAACTCGCTGACGCCGCGCGGTGCATTAACCGATGTTGCATTCATCTGTTTTGCCAGATGTTCGCCTACCATATTAGCGGTAAACTCACGCGTTTCTTCGATAAAAGCCACGCTGTCTTTATAGCCGGAAGAGCTGAACATCAGCAAAGGCGGCGTATCACAGACAATATTGAAAAATGAATAGGGGGCAAGGTTCAAAGCGCCCTCTTTTGAGCGTGTTCCGATCCAGCCGATCGGGCGCGGTGCAACAATGGCCTTGAGCGGATTGTGCGGCAGACCATGGCCTTTTTGCGGCTCATAAAACATCAGAAAATCTCTGTTCTTTTCACTCTAATCGCAAAATCAGCCCTGATACGGGCCCGTATATTCACTCACAACGGATTGCAATTCAGGGCGCGGACGATCCGGCGCTGCGGCTTTTGGCGTGCCGATATGGACAAAACCGGCCACTTTTTCATGAGGCGCAACGCCGAGCAGGCGCTTGCCTTCTTCATCATCGGAATACCAGTTGGTGATCCAGTTGCTGCCATAGCCAAGCGCATTGGCAGCATTGCAAAGCTGCATAGCGCAAGCACCGGAGGACAGGAATTGTTCCCATTCCGGAATACGATGCGTGTCACGCGGGCTGCAAACCACACCAATAACAAGCGGCGCACGAGAGAAGCGCTTCAACTCTTTTTCACGATGGCTGTCGGAGAACTCTTCATTATTTTCCGCAGCGCGCTGTGCAGCACGTTTTGCCAGCATTTCACCGACCTGAATACGCGCATCGCCGCGATAAATGATAAAGCGCCATGGATTAAGCTTACCGTGATCCGGTACGCGGGAGGCAATTGTCAGAATCTCTGTCAGTTCCTCTGCGGATGGTGCAGGCTCAATCAGACCTACAATCGGGGTGGAACTACGGGTTTTAAAGAAATCAATGAGATCCGACACTTTATTTCCTGTTCATTCTGTTCACTGGCACTATAAGCATGTCTTTATTGCTAATTTGCAGCTTTAAAGACAGAGGCCGGATGCAGTTATATGTGTGTTTAATGCAAACTCATGACATTTTAACACTATCAGCCTTGAAAATGCCTTTACAGTGCGGTCAAAGTTTAACGACTGTGACTATGAAATTCAAATGAGTACCGGCTTATGAAATCCCGCCCTGTTCAGCATGCCAGAAAACGATCCGCTCATAGCGCATATTATGCGCAAAGTCGGAGCCTCTGCGCTGCCGCGTTGATTTCAACGAGTCTGATTTTCACCGGTTCGGCACTGGCTCAGGATTTATCCCAGCCGCAGGAGGGGTTCTCCATGCGCGTTGTGCCGGGTGCACAATTTGACAAGCTGCAATTGCCGAAAATCTCTGTGCCTGAAGGCGAAGAACCGGATAGTAGCACACCGCCAACCGGCGCGATTATGTCGCCCGCCTCACCTGCGGCCGGTATTACACCCTATGCTGATCCGCGTGCGCCGCAAAATGCACCACTGGCAAACCAGAATGAATTACTGCTGGAAGCGCAATTGACACCAGACAGCATGCCTCTGGAAAAAGGTCTGGTCTGGCGTGTTTTCTCACCGGAACCGAATGCTGAAGACAAACTGCCGTTGATTGCCACCGCAACAGGCGGCACCGCGAGTTTCTCTCTGCCCCAAGGCAGTTATCTGGTTCATGCCAGCTTTGGCCGTGCGGGTGCGACCAAGCGCATTACAATCCGCAACGCCAGTCGCCATGAGAAGCTGATCCTTGATGCCGGTGGCTTGAAGCTCAGCGCCAAGCTACCGGACGGTAAAGAAATCTCGGATAAATTCCTGCGCTTTTCCATCTATGAGAACGACGATGAAGGCAATGAGCGCTCGCTGATCGTGCCGAATATCAAACCGAATACCGTGGTGCGCCTCAATAGCGGCACCTATCACGTGGTTTCTAATTACGGCAGCGCCAATGCAACAATCCGTGCTGAAATCGTGGTGAGTGCGGGTAAACTGACAGAAGCAACTGTTGAGCATAATGCGGCCGAAGTGACTTTGAAATTGTTGCGTGACGTTGGCGGTGAAGCACTGGCGGATACGTCATGGAATATCGTCAATACCAATGGTGATATCGTTTTTGAAAGCGTGAGCGCCTATGCATCGCTGGTGCTGGCTGCCGGTGATTATATCGCTGTAGCCAAGAACAAAGACCGTTTGTATCAGCGCGAATTTACCGTTGAATCCGGCAAGAATGAAGATGTTGACGTGTTTGCAAAAGCGGAAAACGAAGTCGATAGCGATCAGATTGATTAAAAAGATGGGTGCTGAACGTCAATGCCGGATTATGATGATAAACTCGTTATAAATTGCGCTACATGGTTCGAAGTTGAGGCTGCAATTCATAAGGTTGCTATTCAAAATCCCAATGTTGAACAAAATACGCTTGAAAACGCGTTGCAGTTCGTAAAGTTTGCTACAGAGCGATACCAAGTTCCGAATGAAATATGTTTGGGTTATTGGCCGACAATTCGAATTATATGGTTGTATTCAATACCACCAATAGAAATTGAAATTTTCGATACCCGTTATGAATACTATGCATTTGAGGACAAATGGACTGATATTCAGGAATTTGAAATCATGCCGGATACTTTTCCTGAAGCTCTAAAGTTGCTTCTCGATACGACCATCTCTCATTCAATTAAATTAAATAATCCTGCAATCACATGATTGCAGGATTATTACTTAAATCAATATATTGCATTATATTTTTAATGTTTTGAACTAAATTAAATACCAGCTCCCTGACTAAAGCCCTGCCCTTCATGGGTCAGCGTATTGACGAAGCGGCGGGTGCGTTCTTGTTGCGGTGTGCGGAAGATTGCCTGTGCTGTGCCACGCTCAACAATCATACCATTATCAATAAACAACACATCCTCCGCAATTCGGGAGGCCAGCCGCAGATCATGGGTCACCATAATCATTGTTGTGCCCTCTTTTGCCAGTTGTGCCAGCACATCGACCACCTCACCGGAAAGCTCCGGATCAAGTGCTGATGTCGGCTCATCGCAGAGCAGGATTTTAGGTGATGGTGCCAAAGCACGGGCAATAGCAACACGCTGCTGCTGACCACCGGAGAGCGTTGCAGGCCAGGCATCTGCCTTTTGGGACAGTCCTACTTTCTCCAGCAATTGCATCGCCCGTTCGCGTGCTTTTTGCTTCGGCCATTTCTGAACGGTAATCAGACCTTCGGTAATATTCTCCGTGACGGTACGATGCGGAAACAGCTGGAAGTTCTGGAACACCATACCGGAATGACGGCGGATCAAATGAATATCCTTCTGGCTGGTTTTGCGTCCCAGTTCAAAACTCAGCCTGTCACCGGCGATTTCAATTGAACCGGAGGTCGGTACTTCCAACAGATTGAGGCAACGCAACAATGTGCTTTTGCCTGCACCGGAAGGGCCGATAAAAGCCGTCACACTGCCCTCAGCAATAGAAAGCGAGATATCATTGAGAACGGTGTTGTCGCCGAATTTTTTAACAATATTCTTCAGTTCAATCATCATGAACGGACCTCCAGAAAGCCGCCATAGCGTTTCAGCCGTGCTTCCAGACGGGTTTGCAAATAAGACAGCACGGAGCTGAGCGCCAGATAGAGCAATGCAGCCTCAACATAGAGGATCAGCGGCTCATAAGTGACCGCAACGATACGCTGCGCGACCTGAAACATTTCCGGCACGGTAATGGCTGCGGCCAGCGATGTATCTTTCACCAGAGAGATAAAGCTGTTGGACAATGGTGGTACGGCATTGGGCGCTGCCTGCGGCAGGATTGTGCGGCGCATCGCCTGCCCCCAGGTCATGCCCGTTGCATAGGCGGCCTCCCACTGCCCTTTTGGCACAGCAACAATAACGCCGCGGAAAATCTCGGAGGAATACGCGCCGATACTCAGGGTAAAGCCGATTAACGCTGCCGGAAATGCATCCAGCGTGACACCAAGACTTGGCAGGCCATAGAAAATCAGGAACAGCTGCACCAGCAGCGGCGTGCCGCGGATCAGCCAGACATAGAAATTGACAATTGCAGCTATCGGGCGCGGCGCAAACAGCCTTATGAGCGCTACAAACAGCCCGAGTGTGGTGCCGAACAGAAACGACAGCAATGTCAGCGGAATAGTAAAGATCAGAGCAGCCCATAAAAGCGGCCCTAAAGAGTCAAGCATCAGAGATAAAATGTCAGCCATTTATGCGTCCCCGCTATGTTTGTTGCCCCTCAAGCGGACTTATGTGGTTTCACAGGTTCTGGCCCTCAGCTGCGGGCGCGGAAAGCCGGCGATCTGTGACCGCCGGCTTTTTCCTTTCAAAGTCGCAGTTTTTGAGGAAACTGCTCTTGGGAGAAAACCTTATTTAGAGACGTCTGCACCGAAGTATTTTTCGGAGATTTTGGCATATGTACCGTCGCTTTTGATCTGCTCAAGCGCCTTGTTGACTTCTGCCAGCAGGTCTTCTTCACCCTTGCGCAGCAACACGCCGGAACGGTCAGCATTTTCAAGCTCGGCTGCAACTTCCAGCGGCACATCAGGTTTCTGCTTTTTAAAGTCGAGGAAAGACAGGCTGGCATTAACTGTTGCTTCCGCACGGCCGCTCAGAACCAACTGAACGGACTGGTCAAAACCGTCATTGGCAACGATCTCTGCGCCATATTCACGGGCGATTTTGCCGTAGTTGCTGCTCAGAGACTGGGCGGCTTTACGTCCCTTCAGATCTTCAAACTTCTTGATATCTGTATTACCGGTTTTCACGATCAGCACGGCTTTGGATGCAATATAAGGTTCAGAGAAATTATATTTCTTCTGGCGTTCCGGTGTAATGCCGACCTGATTGATCACGGCATCATAGCGGTTGGCATCGAGACCGGCGATCAGACCGTCCCATTTACCTTCAAGGAATTTGGCTTCAACACCAAGACGCTTGGCGATTTCCTGACCGATTTCCACATCGAAACCAACCAGTTTGCCGTCTTTGTCATGATAGGTAAACGGCGCATAGGTGCCTTCGGTACCGATTTTCAGAACGCCTTCGGCTTTGATCCGGTCTAGCGCCGCATCAGCGAAAGACTGGCTGGTCATAACGCCGGAACCAAGAACGGCTGTCTGCAACACGCCAACTGCAAGAATAGACTTAAACCAGCTCATATTACCTGTCCTTTTTACGAAACCCTTGATTGCAAAGGCTTCTTCCATAATCAAAGAGCACTTATTATCTGTGCCTGACTGTTCTACGGTGCAGTTTGGATATGCAGTCCGTGTTGCGATTAAGATGTCATGACAGGTCGGAACGTCACAGATATATTTGCGCCTGCGGAAACTCAGAATGCAAAAATAAATTCCTAATTTTGAATGCTTGTAGAAAATTTTACTCAGTAGCTAATTTTAGCGGCAATCATGAAAAAATGCATTCTACTGAATTGCTTATTCTCTGCGGTATTTTGCTCAATAATGCGCGAAAGAGCTTTTCGTTGCCTGACGCTTGAAGATTTTTGCTCAAATCAGACTATAATAAAGAAAATCATTCATCTGGGCTTCATCCGCGCATCGCTATAAAGAGCGGGCAATGTATTGAAGCCACTCATTCTGTATCCAGCATCTCAGGAATTTTATCCTATGTCCACGACTGCACAAACAACACCGGTTAAACGCATTCATATTGCAGCAGCAATATTGATGGCTCCGGATAACCGGATTTTGCTGGTGCGCAAAGCGGGGACATCGGCTTTCATGCAGGCTGGCGGGAAAATCGAAAATGGTGAATCGCCGGTGGCAGCTTTACAGCGCGAGTTGCGGGAAGAATTGGGTCTGACAATTGCTGAAGATCAGGCGCATTATGTGGGCGCCTTCTCTGCCCCCGCAGCCAATGAACCGGGCTTTACAGTTGAAGCTGAAATATTCCGCATTGCCCTCAATCAGCCGGTCGCAAAAGCGGCGGAAATTGAGGAAATTGTCTGGGTTGATCCGCTGCAAAAAGTAGATTTGCCACTGGCACCACTCACAGAAAATTATTTACTGCCACTGTGTAAGGAATTTATGCCTGTCACAAAACAATAAACAGATTGCCTGCTTTTAGCCCTAAAACTTCCGTAATCTATTGAAATATAGCAGTTAAACCGATTTCATTATCAGGAGAAACTATGACACATCGTAAAACAGCCGCCCTTCTCGCTTCTGCATTTATTGCGGTTTCTATGGCCGGAGCGCTTTCACAGCCAGCCTTTGCTCAGGAGAAAAATGTGTCAGAAAAACAGCAGACATTCGTTGTCGTCACCGGTGAAGGTGAAGTTCAGGCCGCACCGGATATGGCTATTCTTGATCTGAGCGTTCTGCGTGAAGCAAAAACTGCACGTGAAGCTTTGACAGATAACAACAAAGCAATGTCGAAAGTACTCGGCGCGATGAAGGAAGCCGGTATTGAAGACCGTGATCTGCAGACTTCCGGCGTCAATATTCAGCCGACTTATACCTATCCGAATGATAAAAACGGCCTGAAAGCTCCTAAAATCATCGGTTATAACGTGACCAACGGCCTGACCGTTCGCGTACGTGACCTCAATAAGGTTGGCGATCTGCTGGATAAATCCATTGATCTCGGCGTAAACCAGAGCGGCGGCCTGCGTTTTGTAAATGATGATCCGTCAAAAGCTCTGATGGATGCCCGTAAAAAGGCGATGGAAAACGCCATGGAAAAGGCTAAAATTCTGACCGAAACTGCGGGTGCAAAAGTTGGCCGCGTGCTTGAAATTACCGAATATGTAAACAATGGCCGTCCGATGCCAATGGCGCGCACCAAGATGATTGCAATGGCAGCAGAACCTGCCAGTGACTCCGTGCCGCTTTCCGCAGGTGAAAACAGCTACAATGTGAATGTTACTGTGAAATTCGAAATCACACAGTAATATAAGACACATTATACAACACTCAGAACCCTGCCTTCATGGCAGGGTTTTTTATTGGCACTATGCACTGACACCCGCGTGATAAAACGCATAGCCGTCACGCCCGTTGCGCTTCACCTGATATAAAGCCTTGTCAGCTTCATCGAAGATATCTGTTTCTTCAGTGTCTGCATTTTCGGAATTGCGCAGCGCAATACCAATGCTCACCGTTATGAACACCGGCTTGGTATTCACCGTAATCGGCACCGCTGATAGCTTCTCTTTGATACGCTTCGCTAAGGTTTCAGCCTGTTCTTTAGTGCTGGCGGGCAAAAGAATACAAAATTCATCACCGCCATGACGGCTCATAATTTGCCGGACTTTAAGCAAGGATGAAACAGTCTTGCCAAAATGCTTCAGGATCACATCACCTGCGCGATGCCCCATATCGTCATTGAAACTCTTGAAATGATCTACGTCAATCAGCAGCAGGGCATAAGGCGTTTCATTATCTTTGAACTGCTGATCGGCAAGGCTCAGAACATCATTAAAACGCTTGCGGGTTGGCAAACCGGTCAGATCATCCATACCGGCAAGACGTTCCACTTCCTTACGCAAAGCATCAATCGTGAGGATGAAAAAGCCGAATGTCAGCAGACCGGCGCTGAACTGCATCACCAGAAAATTATAGGCATAGAGAATGAGGAAGTACGAAACGTCGATATCTTTTGCCGATATGCGTAGGGTTAAATAAAGATTGTAAGCCTGACAGGCAATCCCCAGCAAAACTGCAACTAAACAAACATAGGCACCCGGACTTTTGTGGCGACGAGCAGCCAGAAAAATAAACATGCAAACGAGTGCGGCAAGATAGGTCAGGCCATGAACTGCCGCGAGCCATAACCAGTTGCTGTATTCAGCAAGAGCTGCAAACAGACTGATCGACATTATTACAACGAGCTGACGCAAAATGCTGTAGATTTTGATCCCGTAAAAAGCCAGCAGTCCGGTATAAAACAGCCAAAAGCCTGCAATAATCAAAAAATTGCCCGCAACAGCCGGAAAAGCGCCTCCAATGCTATACTGCAAAAGAAGCAATAATGCTCCGAAGCATGTTAGCAGCGATCCTGCCATCCAATGCCTGGCAGCATGGAAATCACGATAAGCAAGCGCAACACCACCCCAGATTACCGCTACAATCGCGGAATTCATGATCAGGATGATGAATAAAGTGTGGTAATCGAGAGTAGGCATAGGAAAAATACAGCTCAGATATTTGCCGGAGATCAGCTTCATATCTGAGAACTGTTTATTTTACATTAGTATAATTTTCTTTTTCCTGAGATTACAAATGTAACGCTGATAAGACAGGCGCTTCATCTTGATTAAGGTGTGCCCTTGTTAATCTGCTCGTTCTCCTGAGTGAAGGCACGCTTAGCCTCTATGAACAGATCCTTTTTAGTATCGCTGGAAAAATTGAGTACGCGTTCAACCGCAGTATCATTGAGCTTCAATACATCGACATCCAGATAATTTCCGGAGCCTGCAGTCAGCTTGGCCACTATCATTTCAGGATTACCGTCTCCGGTGATGTCCGCAAAGCTGATCCGCGGTTTGCCGCTGTCATCAAAAACCGAGCCGTCACGGGGAAAAATCCCGCCGCCGAGATAGTCAATCAACCCGTCATCTTTATAAAGTGCAACTGTATAGCTACCTATTGATGCTGGCTCCAGATCGCCTTCGGAAATTACCGCGACCCGTTTATCCGGTAGTGTCATCATAACGGCATTTTTTGCCGCCGCGGGAAAAGCGAATAAAGTTGAAATACAAAGAGCAGACAATATATGCGCGGAATATCTCATCAGTTTTCCTCACATTCAAAAAATTTAATCAACTTCTTTAAAATGCATGGCGATTAAGACATTGGTATGTTCAGAGACGTCTTAAGGCAAGCCGGATGTGGCTTTTACGGACCCTATTCAAAGCAGCATAATCTGCGCTGTAAAGCCTTGTGGCTGCCCTCTTTATTGCAGAGGACAGCCGTTTGCCGGTTATTCGCCTGCGACAACTACATGATTTGGCAGGGCGAAAATCAGATCAAAAATATATGTAAAGACAAATGTATAGATCAGGAAAAACAGCAGCAAAACTGCTTCCATCTGAAATGCTTTCCAGAAGCCAACAGAATACCAAACCATATAGATCGGAATGATAATCACACAGAGACCGAATTCGAAACCAAAAGCGTGACCTGCACGGACAGCAACGCTACGACCGGCCACCTGTCGCCTCGCCTCCCATTTTTCAAACATCAGGTTATAGGTGTAGTTCCACGTCACTGCGATCAGGGAGATTACGACAGCAATGGGCAAAGAACCCTGCGCGTCACCGCCACTCAACAGCATGAGCAGCAAGGTTGATGCAACAATCGCGATAATTTCAAAAATGGTAACATAGATAATGCGCCGCTTTAACGGCGATAGAACGAACATCGTCAGCTCCTCAGCTAGCAAATCTAACTTACGAGCCGGCACGCCCCGGCACTAATATAAATGAGAAAAATCAGCAGATCGCGGTTTTCCTATCTGCGAAAGGGAGAAATAAGCATCCGTTTCTGACAAGTCAACCTTTGAGCCTGAATTGCTTCCCTAATGACCGAAATGCAATGCGGTGATGTGCTCGCCATAAACACATCACCGGATAACTTGGATAGCAGAAAATCAGCTAGAGCTGCCCGACCGGTGATAGGTCACCTGCGGATATGGGATATTAATATCTCCATGCTCGAAAGCAGCTTTCACCTGTTCTGTTGTTGTATTGCTGACAGTGAAATAATGAGCGGATTCAATCCAGTAACGGCAGCTGATCACAACGGAACTATCGGCCAGCTGCGATACGAAATATACCGGCTCGGGAGTTTTCAGAACGCCCTTCTGGTCTGAGATAATTGTTTTGATAATGCCAAAAGCTTTCTGAACATCATCTTCATAACCAATGCCAACCTTAAAATCGTGCATACGCACTTTATGGCGGCTGTAATTGGTGACCGGCGTGTTCCAGAGCAGTGAATTCGGCGCCATAACGAAAAGCCCGTCATAGGTTTTTAGTTCTGTCGAAAATAGTCCGATTTCAGTGACAGTACCGGAAATAGCACCTGCATTGACAAATTCACCAACTTTGAACGGGCGCAGCACAAGCAGCATAATGCCTGCCGCAATATTTTGCAGTGTGCCCTGCAGCGCCAGACCAATGGCCAGACCTACGGCACCCAATGCAGCCAGAATAGACGCGGTCTGAATGCCGAACTGCCCCAGTACCATAACCAGCACAACGATCAGAACACCATAGCGAACAGAAGCGCTCAGAAAGCCGATCAGCGTATGGTCAAAACCTTTCAGCTTCGACAGTGATTGACGGGTCCATTTTGACAATGTACCGGCGATAACCCAGCCGACACACAGGATAATGATCGCGCCGATCGTGGATAAGGAATAGCTTAAAACGAGATTGGATATTTGAAGCGCAAGGGCATTCGTGCCTGCAATAAATTCTGCTGTTTGTTCCTGCATTTTTCAACTTCAATTTTATCTTAATGATTGCAATGAAATGCCTAAATTACACTTTAGACATACACAAAATAGCGCTTTCATGTGTTTAGACAAGGCGCAATAAACTGCCTTGTAAGGGTTTCATACAATCAAAATAAAATTGCGAACTTTAAACCAAGTCTCCGGTTTTAACTGCTCACGGATCGTGAAAATATATTGATAATCAGAACACCGGCAATAATGCAACCCAACCCGACCAAAGCGGCAAAGTCGAGTTTTTGCTGATACCAAATCCACGATATCGCAGTAATTAAAACAATGCCCATGCCAGACCATATGGCATAGACAATGCCGGCTGGCATAACCCGCATAGGGAATGACAAAAGGCCGAAGGCTGCCACATAACCGACAACCACAATCAGGCTCGGAACCAGTCTGGTAAAGCTTTCCGAGCGCGCCAAAGCCGTTGTTGCTATGACTTCTGCCACAATGGCGGCAGCCAAAAGAATGTAGTTCTTTAACAAAGCGCACCTTTTATCAGACACGGGATCTGGCTGGCATATGATTTAAACTTTCAAAAAAGTAAGACAATTCTTCTGCATATCATCACAGTTTCTCTGCACAACGTGAAAGATGCTGCATTATTGGAAGTTGTCAAATTAACTGGCAATACTCATGTCTGAACGGACATTATTTCATAAACATAACTGGTAAGGATCACAGCTTGGTCTTTTGTAAGCTCTCGTGCCTCATTAAGTGTAAAAACCGGAGGTAATCATGAGTGATACATCTTTAGCATTTATCGCCATAATAACTATCACTGCAATCGTAGCGATCTTAATGCAACCCTTCTAGATACAAGCTGCTTATTAAACGGGAACTCCGGTTTCATCACAAATATGACGGCTGCATCGCATTCGTTTCTGCTGTTTAGTGCCAACCGATTTGATCGAGTTTTAATCTATCCGGTGATTTTCTCAGGAACTCTATGGACATCTCTGCGTTCCTTTAACTGAAGGTATTAACTTATGAATTTAATTTATTGGGATGAAGCTGTAATTATTAATATTGCAGACGGTATCACGCATTCGATTGGTAATATTGCTGATGCAGAAAATTTCATGCTCTCTCAGTGGGAGCGGTTTGATCTGGATAGTATGGGAAAAGCCATTACAGCCTGCCTTACATGCTCGCATGATAGTGTAAGCACACAAAGTGCACGATTAGCATTTGAGCAAGCCGCTGAAATTTCCGGTCTATTAGCATAGAGTTTCAACCTTCTCGAAACAATCATATAGCATCAAAGATTTTCATTTTTTAATGCGGTAATCAGTCATTTTCAAAGCCGTTTTAAACTCGACTTAACTTCAGAGGAAATGCATCTTGCGCTCAATGATTCACCTCGGAGCATGGAATGAAACGTCTTTTAATAGCGCTCGCCTGTTTAGCCGCTATCGGAGTATCAAATGCGAGTGCAGATACACTTGCTGTCGATAAAATAGACCTTGATATAGAGAGCTATTTGCAGCGGATATTATCCGGAGAAGATGCTGCCTGCTACGAGCATATTGTGAGTGCCCTTGTACCCAAATCGGAGCGCTCAGAATATTATCTGAGATTTGAGGACACCAATCAGGAAACAGCTATCGAAGTTGGTTCTTACGATTCCAGCTATCTTTATACCTGTATTGGCGGGAGATTATTATCGTGGGACACAGGTGAAAGCACCGTTCTTAAAGATTTCAATTAAGTCTTTTGACCCCAATTTCATGGCCTAAATCGCATATCTCCTCTTTTATACCGGCAATATGCAACTGCATGACGATATGGAACCATTCTGTGTCTGTCACGTTGGTTTAAATATTTATGTCTGTATGGAGGTAAAAAACGTGGCAATCACCCGTAAAGAAGAAGAGCGTGCATTGAATGCAGATGAGCTTGCACTCGTTGACAAAACACGCCATCCGGCACTTCAATCCCTACCTGATGCTGATTTAAACTCATTGGTAAAGCTTCTCAGAGAGCGACGCGAAAAAGCCAAAACTCAGGCACATCAAAGACGGCGTGAAATCAGAGGTAAGGCAGCCCCGAAAGGCAATGCTGCATCAAAAGCGGATGACGGCTCAAAAACGAAGCTCAGTGTTCTGGCGATGGCAATGCGTCGTACCAATGCTGAAGTTGTACGTCGCCGTCAGATGGCGGCCAAGCAGGAACTCGTGGAAAATGCACAGCATGCTCTGGAATTAAAGCAGCATGCTGAAGCAAACAAAATTCCGTTTAATACGCGTCATGCTCATGAAGGAATGCGTAACATTCCCAATAAACAAGCCAACAGTCTTATCAACCCGATGGAACGTGGGCGACAGAAAAAAGCTGCCGGTGTTGCTCAGGCGAAGCGCGATCACAGGCAAGCGACCGCATCATAAATCCTGTTTGGGCTAAGATAATGAGAGCAGGTGCTTTGTGCTTTATATATGTAAAGCATTACCATCCGGTCGCCCTGCTCTCTCAGCTATGAACAAAGATAATGCTCAGTCATTGCACGATAAAGTATTGTTTTTACTGATCCAGTCGAGAATAGCTGAGCTGTTCAATGCCCCCAGGAACCGTGCCAACTCGCGCCCTTCTGCTGAAAAAAGTAACAATGTCGGAACAGATGCGATGCCAAGAGCAGTCAATGTTTGCGATTCACTAACAGCGTTGAGTTTGACCACGCGCACATTTTGACCGATTTCGGCTGCAACATCATCCAGAGCGGGTGTCATAGATTTGCAAGGCGGGCACCATGGCGCCCACACATAAACGAGAATAGCGGTCTCGTTCTCACGGAGCATAGTGTTCAGTTCAGTAGAGCTGACTTCTGTCGCCTCATACTTTAGTGGGGGGCTGGTGAGCATGATAGTTTCCTCAATTTTTGTGTATCTGCAGACCTCTTTGAACTGCTCTATCGCGTCTCATTTCTCAGCGCAGGCCTTCATGTCTTTATCATCTGAATGTTTGCACTGCACATTTAGATGTACTTACGACAGCGTTTCAGATTTTCAATAGTTAATAAAAATTCAGATATGAAATGAACATTGATCGGGCATCCGCTCCTGATATTCAGCCGTTCGCCTGCACATTTTCAGGGTAGCATCTATCTAGTACTCATAAATATACATACTTAAATTAGGAGTATGAATGTCAAAGAATATTAGCATACGTAAATTTTTACCGCCTGCAATTAATGCTATAACAGCGTAGTCAGGCAGTATAACTGCACCAATATTTGCTTTGTAAAACGACTTGTATCAGATACGAAAACGGCCTGTAATTCAATTCCAGCGGTAAACCTCCCCCCTCCAGAGAGTTTGAGAAGTGTATTTTTTAGAATCAGAGACAGCGTAAATGACAATAACCAAATTTTTAAGCACTATTCTAGCTATCAGCGCGCTCTGGCTTGGCAGCATCTCTCCTGCAAGCGCAGAAGCTCCGTCCGCCAACATTGTTCGTATGAATGAAATCCTTGAATGGTTTGTGGCACAACCCACTCCACCACGATTGTCTGAACCAGATCAGAAACCAAAACTTTTAAAGCTGTGGACTGATAACAGTATTTGGGGGCCCAATGGATTAACACCCCAAGAATTAGCCACATTGAACCGAATGACAGCGGAAATAGATCAATTGTACATGCAACACTCTGAAAGCAGGTTGACGCTTGATCATGAAGCTCAAAGATTGAACCTTGTAAAATTTCAAGACGAAGTGATTTTAAATTTTCTTCTCTTCATAAAAACTCAGATGATGTTTTTAGAAACTGCCGAAGTTTTTGCCGCTGCGGTGCCGACAACAGAACTGAAAACTGTGCGTACCAAAATATTAATGATGCTTGGTCGCACTCAAATGTATCTTAGCGAGCCTCATTTAAGCAAAGGAAACCGCAATCAGATTATGCAAGCGCTCACTGATAATGCCACTTTGTTGGGGGCCACATTTGGCAATGAGGAGCGTAAAAATCTAGTGTCCGTGTTGCGCAGAAAAGCACGTGTTCAACCTGACGTTCAAAAAGACTTTATGAACTTCCTCAAAGAAATGTACAACGCACCATGCAATGCAATTTGCGAGGCAAAGTGACCTTAATAGTGCATCCTCTGTATGGGAGTTATTAAAAAACGTCCGATATTCAAAGCAATAATAAATTTTCGCATAACATTTTTCTGAAGGAGAAGCCGGTTACCGAATTATTGGCCGCTTCACGACAGCCTGTGCCGATCTCCGCCAAAAGACCACCCAATGTATAGCAAGCTCCCTCCCTGAGGAATGCTCAACGACATATCTAAAGATTCTTATAGTCTAAGATCTTCCTGCATTGACCTTATTAAGTCTTGGAAAGCTGTCTCTCTCATTTTTTTCGTGGGCGGCATTTGTAGCTGCAATAGCTTGGCAAAATCTAGATACTTCTGACGAGCCAAATAATTGGCATCGGGCCTTCTAAAGCGCAAACTCTTTCGAGCTTTCTATTGTATAGCTCATGGCTGCGTTATGAAGTGCATTTAAGCATCTGAAATACGTTTCCCGCTTTTATTGATAAGCCGATCTTGTCAATCGTCACGCCGAGCATTGAAGTGATCCTCAGTCGATTTGATTATCACAGCAATGCCCTGTCCCTAAGAACTATTCCCAATAGATATTCTATTTGAACTTGATGCATCAATAACCCAGCTTTGGAAAACACCTCAACAACATATTCTGCAGCAGAAAAACTATTACAGGAACTTTGAATTTTCAGAAAAGTATGGCGGGCCGCGACCGATAGTGATGATCACTACGCTTACGCTATAGCCCTACAAAATGACGCCTGAAAGTGGTTTGAGCGTAAGCGCTGTTCCGGCGGCACCTTTCGCGCGTGGTCGTGAGCGACGATGTTCGGAGCCTTTGAGGGCTTCGACACATGACGATTTCAGAGTTTACGCTTAAATCCAGCGATCCTGAGCCCGCGCGGCGGTTCGAGGTTTTCACGGGTTCCGGCCGGAGGCGCGAATGGTTGCCGGAGGAGAAGGCTCGGATCGTGGCGGAAAGCTACGATGCCGGCGAGACCGTGAGCGCAGTGGCCCGGCGATATGCATTGTCCCCGCAGCAGTTGTTCGCCTGGCGTCGGGCCGCGCGTCAGCCATTGGCGGGAGCGCCGGCACCGGAGCCATTGTTTGTTCCGGCGGTGATTGCGGCGCCGGAGCCTGAACCGTCGGGGAAGCGCGCGAGATCGACGCGGAAGCGGAAGGCCGCGCCAGACGCCGGCGTGATCGAGCTGGAGATCGACGGCGTTGCGATGCGGGTCGGCCGTGGCGCCGACGCCAGGACGGTTGCGACGGTGATCCGTGCGTTGAAGGCAACGTCGTGATCGGGCCGACTGGCGCCGTCAAGGTCATGGTGGCGACAAAGCCGGTGGACTTCCGCAAAGGCGCGGAGGGGCTGGCCGCGCTGGTGCGCGAGACGATGGGCGCCGATCCGTTCAGCGGTGCGGTCTATGTCTTCCGTGCCAAGCGCACGGACCGGATCAAGCTGATCTTCTGGGACGGCACCGGCGTCTGCCTCTATGCGAAGCGGCTGGAGGATGGCGAGTTCCGCTGGCCGAAGGTGCAGGACGGGATCATGCGGCTGACCGCCGCGCAGCTGTCGGCGCTGCTCGAAGGTCTCGACTGGCGACGGGTCCATGAAGCCCGCCCGACGCGCGTTCCGGCGCAGGCGGGTTGATCCGCGACCAAGTGAATCAGCCCGGATTCCACGGTCGCCCGGTGCCGGCGAATATGGTCTGATCCGCTCATGGCGATGACGGCGGACCAGCTTCCCGACGATCCGGATGCGCTGAAGGCGATGGTCCTGGCGCGCGACGTCGAGAATGCGCGGCTGATCCAGATCATCAGGGAACTGCAGCGTCACCGCTTCGGCCGGCGCGCCGAGACGCTGCCGGAAGACCAGTTGCTGCTGGGCCTCGAAGAGGCCGAGCAGATCGAGGCCGCCGGCGAGGAAGAGGCCGAACGTGTCGACCCGCGCGAACGCAATGAGCGCGCCACAAAGCGGCGAGCCAACCGTGGCGCGCTGCCGGCGCATCTGCCTCGCATCGAAACGATCGTCGACATCGACAATCACGTCTGTCCGTGCTGTCGCAATGGCCTGCACCGGATCGGCGAGGATGTGAGCGAGCGGCTCGACATCGTTCCGGCGCAGCTGCGCGTGATCGTGGTGCGCCGGCCCAAATACGCCTGCCGCGCCTGCGACGATGTGGTCGTTCAGGCTCCGGCTCCCGGCCGGCTGATCGAAGGCGGCCTGCCGACCGATGCGACCGTCGCCCAGGTGCTGGTCTCCAAATACGCCGATCACCTGCCGCTCTATCGCCAGGCGCAGATCTACGCCCGGCAGGGCATCAATCTCGACCGCTCGACGCTCGCCGACTGGGTCGGCCGCGCCGCCTGGCACCTGCGTCCGGTGCACGAGCGACTGCTGGCGAAGTTGAAGGCTTCGCCAAAACTGTTCGCCGACGAGACGACGGCGCCGGTGCTCGATCCCGGCCGTGGCAAGACCAGGACCGGGCAACTCTGGGCCTATGCCCGCGATGATCGGCCGTGGCAAGGAGCCGACCCGCCGGGCGTCGCCTATGTCTATGCGCCGGACCGAAAGGCCGAACGTCCGATCACTCATCTGGCGGGCTTTACTGGCATCCTGCAGGTCGACGGCTATGGTGGCTATCGCGTGCTCGCCGACAAGAGCGGTGCCACGCTCGCCTTCTGCTGGGCACATGTGCGCCGCCGCTTCTACGAACTTGCCGCAGCCGGTCCCGCGCCGATCGCCAGCGAGGCGCTCCGGCGGATCGCGGAGCTCTACAGAATCGAAGATGACATTCGTGGACGATCGGCGGAGCAGCGTCGTGCCGTGCGCCAGGAAAAGAGCCTCCCGATCGTCGCCGATCTCGTACCCTGGCTGCGCGAGAAGCTCGAGCTGATCAGCCAGAAGACAAAGCTCGCCGAGGCGATCCGCTACACGCTCTCGCGCCGGGATGGCCTCTCGCGCTTCCTCGACGACGGTCGCATCGAGATCGACAGCAACACCGTCGAACGCTCGATCCGCCCGATCGCGCTGAACCGCAAGAATGCACTCTTCGCTGGATCGGATGGCGGCGCCGAGCACTGGGCCGTCGTCGCTTCGCTGATCGAAACCTGCAAGCTCAACGGCGTCGAGCCGCTCGGCTACCTCGCCGACGTGCTCACCAGGATCGTCAACGGCCACCCCAACAGCCAGATCGACGATCTCCTCCCCTGGGCCTACATTCAGGCTCCCGAGTTCAGGGCCGTGGCCTGACAACAGCGCTTACGAATAAGAACCGTACCGAGGGTTAGCAATCGATCAGGCGGACGGTTGAGGTCGCTAGAGAATCGTAGTCATCGCCCGGATAGTCCGGTTGACTATAGTAGCTCACGCAGCGTTCCGTTTCGGCAGCCTCGTCGGAAAGGCAGACCTGGTATCCATCCTCGTCAAGATAGAGACTCACGCATACCTCTCCCCGACCGCCATCCGGCGTGATGCAAAAAAATTCCAACGGCTCTTCCTCGAATTCGCTGCCGTCCATTCCGGCAAGTGCCAGTTCAAACGGACCAGCACCAGCCAGAAACAACGTCAATAAAAGCAGCGTCCATCGCACGCGGTGAGACGACATGGGCAGTCTCCTTTACCAACGGAAATGCCCTGCGCCGCTTCGCGTGCCGCCATTCGGACCGACGGCGCGATAGCCGCCGACACAACCATAGGGACCGCATCTACGGGCGCCCTGGACACTACCCCCATTGGGGCCGATGATTGTGCCAGCGCCAGCACAGCCGCGGGGACCGCATCCACGGGCTCCGGAGGCGGTGCCGCCATAGGGGCCTGTTACCGTGCCGGAGCAGCCGTTTGGTCCGCAGCTGCGAGCCGCCTGGCCGTAATAGGCGGGGCCGCGATAGTACCAGGGATAGCTGGCGTAGTGGTTGTCCCAATAGGCCTTGTTGAAGGCAACAACGGCGACCCCGACACTTGCGGCAACGGCCGGCGACAGGACGACCGGGGCACCATTGTAGACCACCTGAACATAGCGTGCCGACACCCAGCCCCGGTAGCTGCCGAAACCGATATCGCACCAGGTGTAGCCCGGCAGACAGCCATGGGTGACGATGCGTGCGCCGACCGGAACGACGACAACGACAGGATATCCCGTCGAGGGTCCGGCCCTTAGATTGACGTTGCCGGTGGCAACTGCAACGGTCGCCGCCGCAGCCATGGATGCCATGGCAAATACCATGACGATCGCGATGCATAATCTCTTGATCATATCCCTATCCCTTATGATGGACCGCGACTGCGGTGCAGCGCGACAATTATGGAGTCCGGTCGGCGGCGATTACGATGGCCGGTAGACGGCAGCGCCGAGTGGTAGATTTTGGCTATCATGAGTCTGGGTCGGAGGCAACGGCCAGCGACAATTACGGGCTGTTTTAGTTGTCGCTGACGATCATGGTTTTGGGGTGGATGCGGTCACGAGGGCGGCACGGGTAATTGACGCTGGCGACAATTACCCTGGCTTTTGCGTTGCCGCATGCCTGCTGCTCGCGAGAGCGAAGTCAGCGACAATTACGATGGCCGGTCGTCGGTGTGGTCGAGCGGGTAATTGTCGCTCGGCGTGACCTGCGGCTCGGCAATGTCCTGCCTGGGTTCTCTGCGGGCGATGGCGGAACGTTTGCGGTAGCTCTCGCCGTTCATCTCGATGATGGTGGAATGGTGTACGAGGCGGTCGATAGCGGCGACCGTCATCGCGGGGTCTGGAAAAACGTTATCCCAAGCGGAAAAAGGCTGATTGGCGGTGATGGCGATCGAGTGACGCTCGTAGCGATGGGCGATGAGCTCGAACAGGGCGCTGGTCTCGACCTGGTCCTTTCGCACGTAGGACAGGTCATCGAGCACGATGAGATCGTATTTGTCGAGCTTGTCGAGCATGGATGGCAGGCTGAGATCGCGCCGTGCGGCCTGGAGCTTCTGGACCATATCGGTGGTGGAGCAGAACAGGACCCGGCACCCGGCATCGATGAGGGCATGGCCGATGGCTGAGACGGCGTGCGTCTTACCAGTGCCGGACTGCCCGAACACGAGCAGGTTGCCGCCACTGGCGATCCAGTCCTGGCCGCTTGCGAGCGAGAGCAGATGTGGCTTGCGGATGCCAGGTGCGGCATCGAAGTCGAAGGTGGCGAAGGTCTTGCCCGCCGGCAGGCCGGACTGGTCGCGATGACGCTGGATGCGCCGGGACGTGCGTTCTGCCATCTCGATCTCAAGCAGCGAAGCGAGAAGGTTGGCCGCGGGCCAGCCATCGCGATCGGCGGTGTCGGTCAGCCGTTTCCAGTTGCGGTTGATGCTTGGCAGGCGCAACGCCTTGAGCAGTGTGGGCAGCACGGCAGCGGCCTGATCTTTGGTCCGGGTCATCAGTGAACCTCCACGCTGGCGAGCAGGCTGTTGTAGGCGCACAAATCCGGTGGCGGGATGGTAACATCGCGTTGCGTCCTGGTGGTCGGCAGGAACTCGTCCTTCAACGCGGTAACATCGGGGAGTTGGCCGGCATCGAGTGCGGCGTCGATCCGCCGGGCCAGTGCATCGATGCAGTTGCCCCTGGCGGCGATGTCGAGCAGGGCGACGGCGTCGCGACAGGCCTGCCGTGCGTCGAGTTGGGCATCGAAAGCTTGCCATGCCCGCCGATAGGCGTGGTTGGGGAACAGGGCGTCACGGTAAACCAGATGCCGCAAAGCGCCGGGTTTACGCCGCAGGTTTGCGACCACATGTCGGAAATCGATGTGGTGAGCGCGGGCCGGAAACTTCACCCGCACCCTGGGCGTGGTCATCACCCTGTCCGGCCCGAGGAAGAGCTCGATGCGGTCGTCGTAGAGATGAGCATGGAGACGCTGGCCGACGAGTCTGGAGGGAACCGAATAGAGGACCCGCTCGATGCTGACGGTGCCATTGCGGGTGACATCGACGCTGAGCATGGCGAAATCCGTTGTCCGGCGCGCGGGTAATGATCGCAGCACACGTCGCTCCTGATCGATGAGCGCCGCGCGGCGCCGGTTCTGCTTGGCGACCTCAGCCTCGACGAACTCACGCCAGGCCTCGATGCTGATGAAATCGCGGCTGCCTCGGCGGCGCAAAGCCTGGTCGAGCCGGCGCTTGAGGTGAGCATGGGGACCTTCGATCGAGCCATTCTCGTGGGCTACGCCGCGGTTGTTGCGGGTGGCGAGCATGCCGTAATGGGCGCACAAGTCTTCGTAGCTGCGGGTGAAATCGCGTTGGGCGTCGACGTCGAGGTTCTTGTAGGCAGCCGAGAGTGAATCGCTGCGGTGTTCCGCCGGCACGCCGCCCAGCTTCCACAGGGCATCCTGCAGATGTTCAGACAGAGCGGCGAAACTCTCACCTCCGAGCACGACCGCAGCGTGTTCCCAGCCACTACAGGCCAGACGGAAATGATAGAGACGATGGTCGAAGGGGTCACCGGCAATGGTGACCCGGAGACCGTCGCATACGGTGAAGTCTGAAAGACCCTGCCGGCCGATCTCATGGTGTTGCGGGAAGAAAATCTCCTTCTCGGCTCCGTTCAGGGCTCGCCAACGGGCGATCCGGCGTTCGAGGGTGCGCCTTACCTTGTCGGGGACGGCTTCTTCGCCAAACTCGTCCTGGAGCGTCTCGAAGATGGTGACGGCGATAATGCCCTCGATCTGCAGCAACTCTTCCACGCGCGGCCAGAACTGTTCGAGAGGGTCGGCACGGGTGCGCCAGTGGCGCCTACGCTTCTTCTGGGAGGGTAAGCGAAGATCCTTCTCGATCCTGCGCGCGCTGCGCTCGCTGATACCGGCCTTGGCGGCCGCGACGGCCTGAGTGTGATTGCGACGTTCAACCATGAAAAGAAACACCTGTTGATCAGAAATGTGGGAACCCGGCATCGCACCTCATCGCCCTTATGCTTGATGAGTGTTCCGATACCACCGCTCGCCGCAGCCCTGACCCATACCCCGAAAAAGGAAGGGGAAAAGATCGCCATCGGTTGTCTGACCCGCTCTCCGGTCGGGGCTACGCCCCTTCCTACGATCGGGCCAGACAACCGATCCTACCGGCCATCATAGTTGTCGCTAAACCGGCCACCGTAATCGTCGCCGCGCAGACTGCGGAGCCTTCCAACCGCGAGGCTAGGCCCCGAACATCGCTCGCCCATCTCGCGGACGTAGAAATTTGTAGCTTTTTGTTGCATGGCCGGACTCAGAGAACCTGCAGGCGGTCCGGCCCCGCTCGTTCGCCGACGACGCGACCATCGGTCAGCTCGATCGTCCGGTCAAAGAGATCGAGCGACCGGGGATCATGTGTCACAACCACGATCCCGGCTCCCCTCGTGTCGGCAATCTGACGGAAGAGTTCGATCACCTGACGCCCGCGAACACCGTCGAGCGCTGCGGTCGGCTCGTCCGCCAGGATGAGGGTGGGATCGTTGGCGAGAGCGCGGGCAATCGCCACGCGTTGCTGTTCGCCGCCGGAAAGCCGCGATGGGCGATTGCCGATGCGATGTCCGAGACCGAGCCCTGCCAGCAGCCGCTCGGCGTGGCGGCGGGCATCGCGGGCAGGCACGTCATCGATTTCCATTGCCAGCGCCACATTTTCCGAAGCCGTCAGGAAGGGAATGAGGTTGGCCTTTTGAAACACGAAACCGATATTACGTCGTCGGAAGTCGCGCAGCCTGTCGAGCTCTTCTCCTGCCTTCGAAACGAGGGCGCCGCGAATTCTCACCTCGCCTTCGGTTGGCGGCTCCAGCAGGCCGGCGATCAGAAGCAGCGTGCTTTTTCCCGATCCGCTCGGTCCGAGGATCGCAACCAGCTCGCCGGCATTGATATCCAGCGAGACCCCGTCGAGCGCCTTGACGATGCTGTCGCCGCTGCGGTAATGCCGGGTGGCATCGCGCACCGACAGGATCGGCTCGGCCGTCACGACAGCACCTCCTGCGCCCTGACTTTCAGCGCCCTCCAGATCCCGAGCAGGCTCGCAAAGGCGCAAACGGCTCCTACGGCGAGCGCAAGACCCGCGAAATCCCATGGATCGATGACAACCCTTCGCGGAAAGAACGGGAAAACCAGTTTCGACATCGCCAATCCGAGAACAAGCGCACCAGCGCCGATCAGGAAGGACTGCTGGGCGATCATCGCGACGATGACGCTGTTTCGCGCACCGATGAGCTTCAGCATGGCGATCTGATGAAGCTTTTCCATCGTCAGCATATAGATGATGAGGGAGATGACGATCGCCATCACCACCAGCAGGACGCCGGTAAAAGCCAGAATCTGCAGTCTGAGGCGCCAGAGGCGCTGGTTCAGCAAAAGGTCCCGCTGGTCCGCACGCGACAGGATGTTGGCATCGCCCCATGCAAGGACATCGGCTCGGACCCGATCCTCGTTCGCCCCCTTGTCGAGGCTGACGAGAACGGCGGCGATCTTGCTGTCCTGCGGCACGGAACTTTCGGAGGCATCCGCAGCTCCCGTCCTGCCCGCCGCGTTGCGCGCCAGCAAGACCTCTTCGCTGGTGCGCCGCTTTGCGATCGCCATCGCGTCGTTGACGGTAACGAACATCAGTCCATCGCCGCTGGCGTCGACCATGCCGCGCGTCAGACCGACGATCAGGTAGTCATCCTGACCCAGGCGCACCCGGTCCTCCAGCGAGAGCCCGATACTTTCGTCGGCGATCGCCTCGAAGTGCCCGGCAGTCAGATACCGTCCTCGCTGCAGCTCAACCCACTCTCCTCGATCCTTTGGAAAATCGAGGCCGGTGATGGAGGCGCGCAAATCACGTCCTTCGAAGCTGAATTGCTGACTGATCTGAACAAAGCGCCGGACCACAGATACGCCGGCGATACCCTCGACGCGCCGGTCCATGTTTGCTGAAACGGCAGAGCTTTCGGAGAAGGGCCCGGCCCGGCCCCCTTGGACCACCCAGAGATCCGCGCCGATCTTATCCACCACGAGAAGCGCATCTCCGACGATACCCCGGTAAAGACCGACCATTCCGGTCGAGGCCATGATCAGGAAGCCGACGCCTGCCGTCGTGAGCAGAAAGCGCAGGAAATTGTATTTGACGTCCTTGAAGGCAAGATTCATCGCCTTGTTCCACCTTCGGCTATCTTCATGCCGTAATAGGCATCGCGCGGCTCGCTCAGAATGACATCGTCCGGTTGAAGTCCATGCACGACCTCCACGAACGGCCCGCCGGTGTCTCCGAGCGTCACCACGATCCAGTAGGCCCGACCGCTCTCGATGATCCAGACGCCCGATTTTCCCTGTCGCCTTTCGATCGCGCCGACCGGCACGGCAAGGACACCTTTCCTGGTGCCGACTTCGATCGTCGTCATCGCACGCTGACCCAAGGCCCAGTTTGGCGGCAGTGTTCCAGGGTGCATATCGACGGAAAATTCGCGCGTTTCGGTGTCGACTTGCCGGCTGACGCGCAGCACGGTCGCCGTCACCGAATGTCCCTTGCCGGCGCCGTTGAACCGGATGACGGCCTTTTGGTCTGGCGAAAGGCGGTAAATCGCGCTCTCGTCGAAGCGCGCCGACAGGATGACCGAAGCCGGATCAACGAGCCGGACAATCTCGGCGCCGGGTGTGATCGTGTCGCCGACATAGTGATCGCGTGAGACGACAACGCCGTCGAAGGGTGCGCGAATGGTTCCTTCAGCGAGTTTAACCCCCTGGGCCTCCGCAGTCGCGGCGGCCGAGGTTTCCTGAGCCTTGGCCTGCTCTATCGCCGCCCGTGACCGCTTGAGATCGGCTTCGGCCTGCCGGAGCGTGGCCACCGCGGTATCATAGGATTCCTGGCTTGCGATGGTTTTTTCGAGTAGCCTTTTCTTGCGATCGAAATTCTGCTGGGCATTGGCGAGTACCGCTTCGGCGTGCTCACGGTCGGCGTTGGCCAGATCGACGGCCTTGCGGGCGGCGTCGACCGAGGCCAGCGATGCGCCAAGCTCACTCTTCAGATCGTCGGTGACGATCTCGGCAATGACATCCCCCTGGCTGACCTGGTCGTTGCGATCGACCCGCATCGTCGCGATCACCCCCTGCAGTCGGGAGCTGACCGCGCTTATGCGCGTCGCGTCCAGCGTGCCGGGGCCGGTCAATTCGATAGTCAGGTCGACAGGTTTCACGGTGAATTGGTCGACGGCGTGCGAGACCAGATAGCGGTTGCCCAGCCATACGACGCAAAGGACCGCGAGCGCCATGGTGACGGCGCTAACACGTCTGAACCGCCCGCCGGGGCGCGAGGGCGGCCGGGAACCGATGACCTTGGCATCATTGGAAGCGAAACCGTCCGGCGGGGCGCCGGCATTTCTGCCGGCGTCCTTGTCCTTGGCCGTTCGCTTCTGCCGAGCGCGCGCATCTTCAACCGTCTGATCCATGAGCCGTCACTTCGGAAGAGCCTCAGCGAGCGCGGCCTGGCAGCTCGGCGTGAGGTTCGCCCGATTTGCCTGAAGGCAAGCGGCAATCCGGCCGCCACCCGGCTGAATGCCCTGGCAATACTGCTTGAGATCAGCCTTGCAAGCCTGGACGACTTTCCTCGCCAGCGCCTGCATTTCGGGGGTCATCTGGCTTTGAGCCATAGCGGCTGCGGGCGCTGCGCAAGCAGCGGCGAGCAGCGCAATGCTCAGCCAACGGGTCGGGGTCAGGCGATTGATGGCACTCATAATATTTCCTTCCATTGATCTGTCTGTTGGGGAGCATCAGCCTTCGCTCGCCCGGTTGTGGGCGATTTAGGTTTGGCTGCCGACGCCTTTTTGCGCGTGACGGGGCCGAAGAGAACGGCGATTTTTTGCTTGAGCGTGGAAGCTGCGCGCACATCTCGTATCATTGCGCTCCATTCGGAAAACGCGATGCGCAGCGGATGATGCGATGCCGAGCCGCCACGCAGACCGTAGGTCAGCGGCTTGCCGTCCGGCGCTTCGGCAAAGGTGCCGAACAGCCGGTCGAAGACGATCAGTATGCCGCCGAAGTTCCTGTCGAGGTACTCGGCGTCCGAAGCATGGTGCACCCGATGATGGGAAGGCGTGTTGAATATCCATTCGAACGAGCCGAAGCCGGGTGAGAGCTCGGTATGAAGGAAGAACTGATAGGCAAGGTTTGCCGCGAGCGTCGCGACGATGGCGAACGGATGAAAGCCAAGAAAGGCCAGCGGCAATACAAAGGGACGAAGGACTGCATGGCCGAGCCTCGATATCGCGCGAGATGATCATGAAATTGCAAGCCGGCGGCTTCCTGGGGTTCGGCGTGCCGCCGGCTCGTCACGGTGCGGACTGGCTATGGTCGACTACCAGTTGACGCTCCCCTGACGGGTGACGGTATTGCCGTTCGGGCCTGTCGTGGCCGCCGATCCGCTGCAGGAGCCACCCTCCTGGCAGGTTACCGTTCGTGACCGGGAATAGGTCTGGCCGTCCGGACCGCTTCGGGTCACATCGCGCGAGCAGGAGCCGCCCGAGCAGCCGCCGCTTGCGTGCATCGAGGCTGTGCCGTTGGCGCCGCTCACCGAACGATCGCGGCTCCACGCATTTGCGTCAGCGGCTGCCGTCAATGCAAATGTGCCGGCCAGAACCGCGGCGGTGATGGTCTTCATCATGATCTTGTCCTCTCTGTCATCAGACTTTGCAGGAATGAGACTTTGCAGGAATGCCGAAAGCCGGGTGCATTCGACATACGGACAAGATTCGACGCTTTCGGTATCACGCCGATAAACAGCCTGTGTCGAGATGTTCGGTTTTGTTGCTGACGTGTAGAGAATTGTAGCAGCGGCCTCCGCATTCTTGATCGCACTCTGGTTTCGGTTCATTTTCCGGCCATGGAAGACTTGGTACGCACAATCCTCGTCGTGGACGATGATCCGGAGATAAGGCGACTCGTCGCAGCCTTGCTGTCACGCGAAGGCTTCGACGTCCGAACCGCCGAAAACGGCCTGGAACTGGACGATGTTCTGCGCAGGGTTCGGCCGGATCTGATCATCCTCGACCTGATGCTGCCGGGAGAGGACGGGCTTTCGATCTGTCGTCGCATGCGCTCCGAGGGCGCTTTTCCCATACTGATGCTGACCGCCAAGAACGACGAAATGGATCGGGTGGTGGGACTGGAGGTCGGTGCCGACGACTATGTTTCGAAACCGTTCGGACCGCGCGAACTCCTTGCGCGCGTGCGCGCCCTTCTTCGCCGCAGCCAGTCCCAGCCTCTCCAGGCCGCGAGCCGGCGGTACGGTTTCGATCGCTTCATCATCGATCTCGATGCTCGCCAATTGACTGACGAGGACGGCGAACCGGCAACACTGACGAGCGCGGAATTCGACCTTCTGACGTGCTTCGTGCTGCGCCCTCGCCGCGTTCTCTCTCGCGATCAGATTCTCGACTGGACGCATGGCCGCAATGCCGATCCGCTCGACCGGACGGTCGACATCCTGGTGTCGCGGCTGCGCAAGAAACTGGAGAGTCTCAGCCCCGGCAACACCCTGATCAGTACGGTCCGCAACGGCGGCTATCTGCTGACGGTGCCGGTGCGGCAGGTACTATGATGTTCCGTCTTGGGCTGTCCGCTCGGATCCTCGGCGTAGGCGTAACGTTCCTTTTGACCGCCTGGATCGCGCTCGTGGCGTTTTACTACTGGTCGAACGGCCTCAGTCGCATCTCCACCTATCCCCCCACCACCCAGATTCTCATGGTGGCAGATGTATTGTCGGAGGCCGGACCGCAAGCGCGCAGAAAACTTGCTGCGGCGATCGGTTCGTCCGTCCTGACCGTGGAGATCGATCCGCCCGGCGTGACGGCGCCGGAACCGGTCACGCGCGAGCATATGGAAGATCTGCCGGAGTTTGCCGGCTACCGCGATGCGCTGGGAGAGAGGCTTGTTTCGATCAGTAGACTTGGCGCTGCCGAATCCGGTGCCAGGCGGCCGCGTTTGTTGGCAGGAGCGATAGACCCCATCGAGTTCCGGGTGCGGCTGAACGATGGCGCCATCGCGCGGCTGCAAACAAAGACGCCGTTTATCGTCACACTGTTCGGTCTTCCGGCCGGCATGGGTGCCGGCTTGGTGGGAACGCTTTTCGCGCTGGCTGCCTTCATTCTTCTTCACCGGGAAATACGACCGTTGACCCAGCTTGCAGCCGCGGTGGACAGGATGGATCCCTCCGTGGAGCCGGTGCAGTTGACCAAAATCCCTTTCCGGACGCCGGAAACCGTTGCTCTCGTGAAGGCATTCGAGCGGCTGCAGAACCGGCTTCAGTCCATAATCAGCAGCCGGTTCGCGCTCATCAGCGGCGTTCAACATGACGTGCGATCTTTTGCGACGCGTCTGCGGCTGAAAATCGACCACATCTGCGATCCGACAGAGCGGGAGAAGGCGATCCGCGATATCGCCGATATGGTTGACCTTCTCGACAACGCTCTGCTGACCGCCCGGGCCGGCGTCGGCGCACTCGATGAAGAGCTTCTGGATCTCGTCGCCCTTGTCGAGCAGGAGACCGCCGATCTGAAGGCATCGGGCTGGAATGTGGCCCTGAAATCCCCGCCACAATATCGAGAGATACTCGTTATAGTCGATCGCCTCGCAGTCAGGCGAATCCTCGCGAACCTCGTCGACAACGCCATGAAGCATGGGCAGATCGCAAATGTTACGCTAAAGGAGCGCGACAACACAGCGGTCATCCTGGTCGAAGACAATGGTCCGGGCATTGCTGAAGGCGAAATCGATCTTCTTTTGGAACCGTTTGTTCGCGCGAAGCCCTCGCGTGCCCGCAAAACCGGTGGGGCCGGGCTTGGCCTTGCTGTGGTTAGAAACCTTGTAGAAGCCCAAGGCGGGACGATAGTTCTAGGCAACCGTCCCGAAGGCGGAGCCCGTGTAGAAATCCGCTTCCCACTATTCGAATCTCAAAAGGCATAGCCTTGGGTCAACGACTCTTATCACATCTGCGCCCGAGACGACGCCAATCGCCTTCAATCGCAAGGGCGCTGATCCGGGACAACGCGGAAGATCGCGATCGCATCTTCAACCATCTCTTCAGTCGGACCTTACGCGAGGTATGCGAAACTCCGACTTCCTGATCCACATCAATTTTGCGCGGCAAGCCGCGCGATAGCGGGCGGCGCTGCGATATGTGGGGTCTCCGCACCGCCCGCTATCGCTCACGCCCTGTCGTGCTGGTCGCAACCGAAGTGAGATTCATGCCGTCACGTTCCGCCTCGAACGCCTCTTTCCCCTTTCCGGCCCACAGCGCCCGCGCCCGTTCGCTGTCCTCGCTCTGCAACTTGTCCGCCATCCAGATCATCGCGCCGTAGATCATGGCGCGATCGTCGCCGGTCAGGTCCACGATCCCGGCTTTGACGACGAGACCACCCAGCTCAATCAGATGCCGCGTGCGCTTGCGGCGCTCGACCTGCCAGCTTCGCATGTCATGCCGCGCCCGTGCCGCCTGATGGCGGTTGCGCGCCGCCCGATTGCGCCGGAGCGCCGCCGTTGTCGCGCTCAGATGCCGGAGCAGATCGCCGCGATCGGCCCTGAAAAAACGCGGCCCCGCGCTTCGCCCACGCCTCCCTCTTTCCGGCTTCCTTGGTTTCGGCCAGCACGATCAGCGCGCCCGCCAGTTCCTCGGCGCTGAGGGCGTCGGCGCCAGTCGAGATGACCAGCTCGCCAAGCTGTTGCACTTTGCGGGCTTTCAGGTCTCGCGCCTTGTCTTCCAGCGACTTCAGTTCCGCATCGAAGTCCCGTGGCTTGCGCATCGCCATCTCCATAAGCTGTTGCTGGAGCGATGATAGTTGAGCGTCTGCCGCAATGCTGTAAGGTTGCCGAGACAAGCTGAAACGGCGCGGGATGTCCCGAGAAATTCATTTCGAGGGCGCGCTTATACGTCGTTCCGACGTGCGCTCAGAGGTGTAGATGATTTGATCGCGATGGCGATCTATCATCTTCACGTCAAGGTCATTGGCCGTAAGGCCGGAAGCAGCGCGGTGGCCTCCGCCGCCTACCGCTCGGCCTCGCGAATGCGCGACGAGCGCATCGACCGCGTGCAGGATTTTTCCAACAAACGCGGCGTCGTCCATTCCGAGGTGCTATTGCCGGACGGTGCGCCCGAAGTCTGGTCCGACCGCGAACGCCTCTGGAACGATGTGGAGGCATTCGAGGTGCGCAAGGATGCGCAGCTTGCGCGCGAGGTCGAATTCGCCATTCCGCGCGAGATGAGCGAGGAACAAGGGATTTCCCTTGCCCGCGACTTCGCACAGTCGGAATTCGTCGATCAGGGCATGATCGCCGATCTGAATGTGCATTGGGATTTTGCCGAGGACGGCAACCCCAAGCCCCATGCCCATGTGATGCTCACCATGCGCAGCGTGGATGAAAACGGTTTCGGCCAGAAGGTGCGCGACTGGAACCGGACGGAGATGGTCGAGCGCTGGCGGGAACGCTGGGCCGATCATGTCAACGAGCGGCTTGCCGAACTCGACATTGACGCGCGCATCGATCACCGCAGCCTAGAAGCACAGGGCATCGGCCTTGAGCCGCAAAGCCAGATTGGCGCACCGGCGCAGCGCATCGAGGGCGAAGGCGTTGAAGCCGCCGACCGCACGGACATGCACCGCGAGATTGCCCGCAACAATGGCGAGCGGATCATTGCCGATCCTTCCATTGCACTGGACGCGATCACGCAGCAGCAATCAACCTTCACGCGGCGCGACATGGCGAAGTTCGCCCATCGCCACAGCGACGGGTTGGACCAGTTCAACGAGGTCATGGGCGCGATGGGAAACGCCCCTGACCTGATCGAACTCGGCAAGGATTCTCGTGGCGAGGATCGGTTCACCACGCGCGACATGATCGAGGCCGAACAGCGCCTGCACCGCGCGGCGGAAATGATGGCCGAGAAGCAGTTGCACGAAGTCAGCGACCGGGACCGCGAAGCCGCATTGGTCCGCGCCGAACAGCGCGGCCTTGTCCTGTCCGGCGAGCAGGCCGACGCGCTGGCGCATGTCACGGACGGGCGCGACCTTGGTATTGTCGTCGGCTACGCCGGAACGGGAAAGAGCGCCATGCTCGGTGTGGCGCGCGAGGCATGGGAGGCGGCAGGCTACGAGGTGCGCGGCGTGGCCCTGTCGGGTATCGCCGCCGAGAATCTGGAAAGCGGTTCTGGCATTGCGTCCCGCACCATCGCCAGCATGGAACACGGCTGGAAAAACGGTCGCGACATGCTGACTTCGCGCGACGTGCTGGTGATCGACGAGGCGGGCATGGTCGGCACGCGGCAGATGGAGCGCGTCCTGTCCTATGCGGCCGAAGCCGGGGCCAAGGTGGTGCTGGTCGGCGATCCGCAGCAGTTGCAATCCATTGAGGCAGGCGCGGCATTCCGGTCGATCCATGAGCGCCACGGCGGCGCGGAAATCGGCGAGGTGCGCCGCCAGCGCGAGGATTGGCAGCGCGACGCCACCCGCGATCTGGCGAGCGACAGGACCGGCAAAGCGATCAACGCTTATGATAGTCACGACATGGTGCATTCCGCTGAAACCCGCGAACAGGCACGCGGCGATCTGATCGACCGCTGGGACCGCGACCGGCAGGCTAACCCCGACGCAAGCCGCATCATCCTCACCCACACCAATGCCGAGGTGCGAGAACTCAACGAGGCCGCCCGTGACCGGATGCGGGAGGCTGGCGATCTGGGCGAGGATGTGCGCGTCAAGGTCGAGCGCGGAGACAGAAATTTCGCCAGTGGCGAGCGCGTGATGTTCCTGCAAAACGAACGCGGGCTTGGCGTGAAGAATGGCACGCTCGGCACAATCGAACAAGTCAGCACCCAGAGCATGACGGTTCGCACCGATGACGGGCGCAACGTCTCGTTCGAATTGAAGGACTATGACCGGATCGACCACGGCTATGCCGCGACCATCCACAAGGCGCAGGGCATGACCGTGGACCGGACGCATGTGCTGGCAACGCCCGGCATGGACGCCCACGGCAGCTATGTCGCCCTGTCTCGGCACCGTGACGGCATGGACCTGCATTATGGCCGCGACGACTTCGCCAGTCAGGACAAGCTCATCAGCACCCTGTCGCGCGACCGGGCCAAGGACATGGCGTCGGACTACGAGCGCGCCGACCCGGCCCAAAGCTTTGCCGAGCGGCGCGGCATCACTTTCCGCGAGCGGATGGAGCGGGTTGTCAAGATCGTCAAGCGGGTTCCCGAAAAGGTGCGCGGCATGTTTGATGGCCTGCACCTGGCCGCAGACGGTGCAGCCGTTTCGGACGCGGTTAGGCAGCCGGAAAGGAAGGATGAGGAAGACCCGGAAGCCGCCTTGCGCCGCGCCCGCAGGCAGGCGCTTGTCCGCCATGCCCGCGCCTCCGATGCGATCCTTGACGCCAAGCAACAGGGTCTCACGCCTTCCGACGAGCAGCGGCGTGAGTTGGGCGCGGCACGGCGGGCCTTCGAGGAAGTCCGCCCGCACGGCTGGCAGGATGCGGAGGCGGCTTACAGCAAGGACAACAGCCTTGCCCGCGAGGCGGGCGGCGGCAGGATCGACCGCGCCATCCGCGCCCTCCAGCTCGAAACAGAAATCCGCACCGATCCGGCCCGTGATCCGAACTGGCGCGCGGATCGTTTCGTGGAGCGCTTTCAGGAACTCGGGCAGGCGGGCGAACACAGATATGCGGCTGGCGACTATTCCGGCCACAGAGCCGCGCGGGCGGAGATGGGCAACATGGCGATGAGCCTCGAACGCGATCCGCAGATGGAATCCCTGCTCGAAGGCCGCAAGAAGCAACTCGGCATCAGCATGGATTTCGACTCAGGCATGAGGCTTGGTCGGCAACTCGCCCTCAGTCACGGTCTCGGCAGGGGCCGGGGCATCGGTTTGTAGATCGTAGAACCTACCTTTTTGCCGCCCTTTGTACGCCGCAGCACTACGACGGCTAAATACTTCTTGCACAACGACAAATCGTTGCTCTGTCTGGTCTCTGTAATCGCCAGAAACAGCCAGCAGGAGGCAGCGCAGCCATGCGTCAACCAGACCGCATCATCCGCTTCAACACCGTCCGCGCCCGCACCGGCCTGTCGCGGTCCACCATCTACCGCAAGATCGCAGAGGGCACGTTCCCGGCCCAACTCAAGATCAGCACCAACGGCGCGGGATGGCGGGAATCCGACATCAACCGATGGATTGCCGATCCCGCCGGGTGGCGGCAGCGTCCGCGCAACGAGTTCGACTTCCTCGATGACTATTGATCGCAGGAACGACGACAAGCCCGAGACAGCATCCCGTTCCCGGCACGCCGAACGCCCGCCCACGGCATCGGAACAGCTTGAGGAACTGCTGGGCTATCCGTGGCCGTTCCCCGGCAGGCCGCCCAAACACGACCTCAGCACATGGACAGTCACCGACGACTGGCCCGACCCCGTTCCGGTTACGGAGGCCGAAATCGAGGTGTTCGAGCGATGGTTCGGCGACCTGTTCGATGAACTGTTCGGCCCCGACATTGCCTTGCCTGACGCCGGGACCGAAATCGACCTTGAAAACGGTACTAGAAAATGATACTGGATGCTCCATGAAAAAGCGTCACAGAGCCACGCTGGAACTGATCTTCGCCCGCCCGGTCAACGGTTCGATCCGCTGGGCCGACATAGAGGCGCTGTTTTTAAGCCTCGGGGCGGAAGTCAGTGAGCGGGAAGGTTCGCGCGTCGGCGTGTTCCTGTTCGGCGAAGTGCGCGTCTTTCATCGCCCGCATCCGTCACCGGATACGGACAAAGGTGCGGTTGCCAGCATCCGTAAATGGCTGGACGAACACGGAGTAAAGCCATGAACAATGTCGTTGAAATCAATGGCGAGAAGGCGGTTATCGCTTTCGATCCCGAGATTCAGATGCTGCGCGGCGAGTTTGTCGGCCTCAATGGCGGGGCCGACTTCTATGCCGAAAGCGTCCACGATCTGATCGAGGAAGGCCGCAAGTCGCTGGCCGTCTATCTTGAAATGTGCCGGGAAAAGGGGATTGAGCCGCGCCGGAAGTTCTCCGGCAAGTTCAATGTCCGCCTCACGCCTGACGACCATGCCGCCGCAGTCATTGCCGCCGCAGCATCGGGCAAGAGCCTGAATGAATGGATCGTCGGGACGATCCGGGAGGCCGCTGAGTAGCGGCCTCGTTCGTTCGACCGGGTTTGAAAGGGGACTGATTATGACCGCTTCTTCCGTGCCGCTACGCGCCGCCCTCTATCTGCGTGTTTCGACGGCGCGGCAGGCCGAGCATGACGTGTCGATTCCCGACCAGAAGCGGCAGGGTGAAGCCTATTGCGAGTCACGCGGGCTGCAACTGGTCGAAACCTTCATCGAACCCGGCGCATCGGCCACCAACGACCGCCGCCCCGAGTTTCAGCGCATGATCGAGGCCGGAACGTCGAAGCCCGCGCCATTTGATGTTGTTGTAGTCCACTCGTTCAGCCGGTTCTTCCGCGATCACTTCGAGCTTGAGTTCCATGTCCGCAAGCTGGCGAAGAATGGCGTCAAGCTGGTTTCGATAACACAGGAAATGGGGGATGACCCCATGCACGTCATGATGCGGCAGATCATGGCGCTGTTCGATGAATACCAGTCCAAGGAGAACGCCAAGCACGTCATGCGAGCCTTGAAGGAGAATGCCCGGCAAGGCTTCTGGAACGGCTCGCTTCCTCCTATCGGCTATCGCACCGTCGCCGCCGAGCAGCGCGGAGCCAAGGTCAAGAAGAAGCTGGAAATCGACCCGCTCCACGCCGACACGGTGCGCCTGATCTATCGCCTCGCGCTGGAAGGCGACGGCACGACCGGCCAAATGGGCGTCAAGAATATCGTTTCTTACCTCAACAGCCGACGCATCTTTACCCGCGACGGCGGGCGTTGGGGCATCGGTCAGGTTCACCGCATCCTCACCCGCCGCACCTATATGGGCGAGCATGAGTTCAACAAGCGTAGCAAGACCAAGGAATTGAAGCCGACGAGCGAGATCGTCACCGTCCCTGTTCCGCCGATCATCGACAAAGAGACGTTCGACGCGGTTCAGAAACTGCTCAAGGCGCGCAATCCCAAGGTCATGCCAGCCCGCGTCATCAGCGGCCCGACCATGCTGACCGGCCTGATCCATTGCGCCAAGTGCGGCGGGGCCATGACCATCCGCACCGGCAAGGGCGGGCGCTATCGCTACTATGCTTGTTCGATGAAGGCGCGGCAGGGGCCGACCGCGTGCAGCGGCATGGCCGTGCCGATGGACAAGCTGGACGATCTGGTCGCCGACCACCTTGAGGGCCAGCTTCTCCAACCCGAGCGGCTGGAAACCGTCCTTGCCGCCGCGCTGGACCGCAGGGAAGAACACGCCGAGCGCCGCCGCGAGCATATCGCCGAGTTGAACAAGCGCTCAGCCGAATCGGAATTGCGCCTCAAGCGGCTTTACGACGCCATCGAGGCGGGCATTGCCGATCTGGACGACCCGGCGCTGAAAGACCGCATCGAGGGACTCAAGGCCATCCGCGATCAGGCCAAGGCGGACGCAGAGCGTGCGCAGGCGATGCTCCAGAACACAGGACAGAAGGCGGTGACGCCGCAGATGCTGCGGAAGTTCGCCGCAACCGCCCGCGACCGTATCCGGCTGGAAAGTGGCGGCTATCGCCGCGACCACCTGCGCGCGCTTGCACAGCGTGTCGAGGTCGCGGAGGGCGAGGTTCGCATCATGGGATCGAAGTCCCGGCTGCTACAGACGCTTGTGGCGGGAAGTGGTGTAAACTCAGTGCCCACTCAGGGACTGAAGTGGCGGAGGGGGTGGGATTCGAACCCACGGTACGGTCTCCCGCACGCCGGTTTTCAAGACCGGTGCCTTAAACCACTCGGCCACCCCTCCTTGCAGGCAAATCAGCCCGAAGCGCACTATGATGGCGAATGAAGGCTACATACATTCACTCCCTGCGCTTCGTCAATCACTTTGACGTAAATTATTGTGCTTGTTTGCAAATAATTGTTGAGAGCCCTCACCTTTCTGTACCATCATGCTATCTCAACTATGTTTTGAAGGTGCTCCCTTTAATGATGTGCCCTGAACGGCACCAAAGTGCAGGAAATCCTATGAGCCTTGAATCCGTAAAAGCATTCTTCGCCGAGAAAGCCCCAGATGTGCAGGTTATTGAACTGGAAACCAGTACTGCCACTGTTATCGAGGCTGCCAATGCTCATAATGTGGAGCCAGCACAGATCGCGAAGACGCTTTCTCTCAAACTCGGCGATGATGTGATCCTGCTTGTTGCCCGCGGCGATGCGCGTCTCGATAATCGCAAATTCAAAGATCAGTTTCAGAACAAGCCACGTATGCTGGATTTTGATTCTGTTTTGGAGGCAACCGGCCATCCTGTCGGCGGTGTCTGTCCGTTTGGTGTTGCCGGTCATCTGAAAATCTATTGCGATATTTCGCTGCGAGCTTTTGATGAAGTGCTGCCTGCGGCCGGTGCCGTTAATAGCGCTGTGCGTATTAATCCGCATCGTTTGGCTGAACTGACCAATGCCATCTGGGTTGACGTCTGCCAATAAGATACTGATTAATTTTGATTTTATTATCAGGTGAGAACCGTCAGGATGATTGTTTTTATCCTGATATGACAGATTTTTAGCCTTCCCTCGATAAAGGGGCTGTGCAAAATCACTAAAACATGATTAATTTTAGTAACTTTTATTGCAAATCAGGACTTCATATTTATTCAGAATAGTTCTAAACTGCACTCGTGTTTTTAGCAGTGCTTCGTCGCACTGCGGGAAAGGACCTGAAATGCGTCTTACCAGACAGACTAATTATGCTATTCGGATGCTGATGTATTGTGCGGCAAATGAAGGTAATCTCAGCCGTATTGCTGAAATCGCCAAGGCCTATACGGTCTCAGAATTGTTTTTGTTCAAAATTCTGCAGCCGCTTGTCGAAAATAACATTGTGACCACCGTGCGCGGGCGTAATGGCGGCGTAAAGCTTGCCCGTCCGGCTGCGGAAATCTCTCTGTTTGACGTTGTACGCGTCACAGAAGATAATTTTGCTATGGCAGAATGCTTCGACAGTGACAGCGAATGCCCGCTGATCGACAGCTGCGCATTGAATTCCGCACTGCGTGAAGCGCTCAATGCTTTCTTCGCTGTACTTGGAAAATACAGCATTCAGGATCTGATTGATGCACGTCCGAATGTACGTATGCTGCTCGGTATTGACGAGCTGGCGCCTCGCGCTGTTGCAGCCGCTCATTAATCCCAACTTTCTATTGAAAAAGCCCTGAAACATCTGTTTCAGGGCTTTTTTCATTTCCGCTCAGAAGACTGAATGCGGCAAGATAAATGGTTGTCCTGCCAGTGGCGCAACACCAACCTGCAGCGGACATTCATAAACCCGCAGCAGACGTTCATTTGTAAAAGTCTCTGTGATTGTGCCGCTGGCATCAATGCCGCCATTATGCACCATAACAACATGATCCGCATAAAGCGCTGTCAGGTTGAGATCGTGCAGGATGGTGATGACACCGCCGCCTTTTGCAGCAAAATTGCGTGCAATATCCATAACGATAATCTGATGGCGGATATCCAGACTGGAAACAGGCTCATCCAGCAACAGGTAGCGCGGCTTGCCATCTAGTACCGGCTTCCAGACCTGACAGAGCACACGGGCTAATTGCGCGCGCTGTTGCTCGCCACCGGAAAGCTCCTGATAATAACGGCCTCCGAAGCCGCTAAGATCAACAAGTTCAAGCGCCTGATCAGGCAAATGCTTTTCCTGCTCAGGTGTTAAACCGGAGCGGCCACCAGTCAGGCCGAGATTAACGATCTCACGCACAGTAAACGGAAAAGACAGCGCACTGGCTTGCGGCAAGACAGCTCTGCGTTCAGCCATCTGCCATGGTTTGTAGTTGTTAAAAGCCGCATTATCGAGCAGTGCCTGCCCCGTATAAGGCAGATCACCGGAGAGTGCGCGGATTAGCGTAGTCTTACCGGAGCCGTTTGGCCCGACAATCGCGGTCACCTCGCCCGCTTTGGCGCGGATATTGACATTTTGCAGAATGGTTTTGCCGCCGAGCTGAACGGCCAGATTTTTTGTTTCAATCATAATTATAAATCCAGCAAGCCACGGCGGCGCAGCAAAATCCAGAGGAAGAACGGTGCGCCGACAAATGCGGTGACAATACCAATCGGGATCTCTGCCGGTGCAACCACAGTACGGCTCACGGCATCAGCCAGCAGCAACATGCTGGCACCTAACAGCGCAGAGGCAGGCAAAAGATAACGATGATCCGGGCCGATAGAAAGGCGCAACAAATGCGGTACGACAATCCCGACAAAACCGATACCACCACTGACGGCGACAGAGGCACCGGTTGCCGCAGCAACAAGCACAATCGCCGTATTCTTAATTCGCTGAATAGGTAGTCCCAGATGATTGGCTGTCGCCTCGCCCAATGCCAGTGCATTGAGGCCGCGCGCCAAAAATGGTGCTGCAACCAATGTCAGAGCAATAATAGGACCGGCAGTCAGAATTTTGATCCATGTGGCACCAGCCAGCGAGCCCATACCCCAGAAAGTCAGATCACGCAATTGGCGGTCATCAGCGATATAAACCAATACACCACTGAAAGCGCCGGTCATTGCCCCAAGCGCAATACCGGCCAAAAGCATTGTTGCGATTGATGTGCGGCCTCTGCGGGTTGCAACACGATAGAGGATCAGCGTAGTGGCAAGGCCACCGAAAAATGCGGCCAGCGGCAGTGTATACATGCCAAGCACACCGAGTACCGGTGCGAGAAATGTTCCGCCCAGCACAATAATCATAATCGCACCGAGGCTAGCACCGGATGAAACACCAACCAGCCCCGGATCGGCCAGCGGATTGCGAAATAAGCCCTGCATCACCGCGCCGGACACGGCCAGAGATGCGCCGATCAGGATGCCCAGTACAATGCGTGGCAAACGGATATCAAAGATAATGATATGATCGCGTTGTGCAGCAATGTCATTCGGATCAACCTGAGAAGAAAACAGCGATTTCAATACCGACCAGCTCGACGCCTGTGAAGCACCTGCTGTCAGACTGAACAGTGCAACAACCACAAGCAATACAGCCAGCATGGCAATCAGGAAACGAGCCTGTCGTGAACGGTCGCCTTGCAGAACGGATGAGCCATCTTTGCTGTCATTTACAACAAGCATCTCTGTTGATCCGTTGCGTTTAGCAAAGTGAGACGCAGGCATATCGCCAACAGTATCAGTCAATGTATTTGCTTTCCGTAGCGCGCCGTCACGCCTCACATTTTTTTGCCAAGCGCAACTTCAATATTCAAAAAGAAGTCACCGGAACATGCCGCTCCGATGACATATCAGCGATATACAGATTTACTGAGCTGCTTTACCGTAGAGGCTCTCAGAGAGTTCACGTACAGCCTCAGCCGAACGCGGACCAAAACCCAGCAGGTAAAGACCATCCATCGTTACAATTGATTTGTTGCGACCTGCCGGTGTGGCTGCCAAGGCGGGATTGCTCAACAGGTCTGAATGATCATCCATCGCTTTATCAACGCCGGTATTCATTAGCAGGATCAAATCCGGTGCAGCTTTATCCAGCGCTTCATCAGTGAGCTGCTTATAGCCCTGAAATTCATCAATCGCATTCAGGCCGCCAGCCATCTTGATCATGCCATCTGCAGCAGTGCCTTGCCCGGAAACCTGAAAACGACCACCCTGACGCGAGAGAATAAACAAAACACGTTTTTTCTCTTTGATTGTGCTCGTCGTGGCTTCAACAGCCTTCAGATCGGCCTCAACTTTTGCAGCCAAGGCAGCGGCTTTCTCTTGCGCGCCAAGCGCTTCACCAACAGCTTTAATTTTATCGATAATGCCTTGCGCAGTGAAAACTTCCGGCACAACGATCATCGGAACGGAAGCGCGTTTCAGCACGTCCATAGTTTCAACCGGTCCGCTGCCTTCAATAACCAGCATTGCCGTCGGCGCAACAGACAACACGCCTTCAGAGGAGAGCTGGCGCATATAACCGATATCCGGAAGTTTGGTTACCGTTTCAGGATAAACACTGGTGCGGTCGCGGGCGATCAACTTGCTGTCTTCACCCAAAGCGTAAATGATTTCGGTTACTGCGCCACCAACAGACACCAGACGCGAGCTGTCTTTGAATGTTTTAAGCTCTTCGGCCTGCGCTACCGCAACAATACCGGATACCGGCGCAAGACTTGCAGTTGCCGCCAACAGTCCACCGGCAAAAGCAGCTGCCAGACGATACGATTTAATACGTGATGAAAGATGGTTGCTACGAGCAATAAACATTCAAATAATCCGAGGCTGTTTCAGCCATCGAAAACCACAGATGACCGTCATTCATGAACTCAATGCCGTCTCAGTCGCAAAGCATTTTATTTTACGACCAGATAAACCGGCGTTTTATAGCATTTCCAGCAAATGTGCGAAGCGGTTTTGCGTCGGATAATGCGTAAATACAAACAGTTACAGCGGTTCCAACGATTCAGTCTTAACTGGAACCGCTGTAAAAGGCGATGCAGAGCGGCCAAAACCGCTCTGCATCATAATCCAACTATTCAGGCAGCTACTGAGCGTGCCAGACGCGGCAGTGCTTCAACCAGTTCACGCCAATCCGTGCGCTCTGCTTCACCTTCATGACGCTCACCAAAGAACTGCGCGATCATTTCGCCCTGTGCATCATAAGCTTCCAAAGACGTTACATGACCGTCTTTGGTTGGCTTGCGAACAGCCCAAACACTGTGAATGTGATCGGTGCGCAAGTGCATGTGGAAGGTCGGATCCATCACGTTGAGCCAAGGGCCCATCATCTTGATCTCTTTAACCGGGCCAGTATGAATCTGAATGCAGCCATTATTACCGACAAAAACCATGATTGGCTGACCGGTTTCAGAAGCTGTATTCATCATGCTTTCAACAGTACCGGCTTCCAGCTCCCAGGCGAATTCTTCACCGGCGAGTTCCACGGCCTGTTTGCGGCTGACTGCGAAATCACGCAGAAGCATAACAAACTGATGTACGTCGGTCAGATTTGTCCAGCGTTCACGGAAACCGTCAACATCAACAGTCGCGATATCTGTTGGCTCAGTCTGTTTAGCAGGACGTGTTTCAACAGTCTGGCTCTGCTCTTCTGAACGCAGCTGAGCAACAAGCGCATCATAGGCAGCCAGATCAGAGTTATCACGCAAATGGATTTTATGAACAGCATCACCGGCGCGGTTAAAGAACTGCAGGGAACGGCGAATATTGCCTTCGTTGTCAGTCTTTTCTACTGCAAAGCCGTAAGCCCATGCTTTCGGAAAAATACGCAAATCAATCTGTTTGCCAAGTACGATAGAAGCATGCGGGCCAACGGAAACCTTTTCATAAGGTCCGATTTTTTCATGCACAACGCTCTCGTTGCGGGTCAGCGCCATGACTTCGCCGAGTGTTTCTGCACCATTCAAAATGGCAGCAATATCAACATTCAGACGGATCGCTGTGGTGCCGACATGCGCAGCAACATAATCAGCCTCAGTGATACCGTTGGCCTGAGCAAAGTCCCGCTCACGGGATTTCGGATTTTCACTGCGCAGGCGAAGAATATCTTGAGGTGCCAGAGTCCGGGAAACAGAGTGCGTTGCAGTCATTATTATACGCCTATACCGACCGCGCCTTTGGGTGCGATCTATTAAGTGCCATCATCAAACCTGACCAGCCCCCATGGCCGTCAAATCAACTTATCAGTGCCTTGCGGCGGCTGTTGCATCTCAGCAACCTTCCTGTTTATTTTCAGGAAGCTTTCTTGACACAAAATATCATATTAATTATTGGAAGCAATAGTGGACATGCGTGGTCATATTAAAAAAATCGTGAGTGTCCATAATGTTGTGTGGAAAACAGAATTAGTCTGATGACCGCATCGACCGGAGTTGAGCCAGCAGAAACCTGATCTGGAACGCGCATATCGGCATAGACCTCATGTTGATTATTGCTGCGTTCTGTCGTCCGGAGACCTAAGCGTGGTTTCAGAGTGCAAATTTTAATGCTTGCTTGCCCTGTGGCAACGATGCGGAGATGATAAATGCAGCAGTCTTCTAATCTTTCCAGATTTCTTAAAATCGGCCTTGGCAGCACAGCAATCAGCCTCATTGTGATGGCGAGCGCCGCACAGGCTCAACAAGCGAAACCGGCTACGGAAAATGCCGGCGAAGTGCAGCTCAATACAATCAATATTAAATCGGTCAATCCGCAGGAAATCACCTCGCGCCCTGCTCCGGTCAGCACGATTTCCAAAACAGAAATCAAGCTGAATGGTCGTGAAAAACTGGATACCGTTCTGCGCTCAACACCGGGTGTATTCACCTCGATCAATGGTTCAAACCCAGGTGTAGCCGTCAATATTCGTGGTTTTGAAGGTTCCGGCCGAGTCAATATGATGATTGACGGCGCGCCACAGAACTTCCGCACCACAGCGCATGATGCACAGGGTTATAGCTATATCGACCCGAACCTGTTGTCCTCGGTTGATATTACACGCGGTGCCATTACGACTGAAGGCGGTAGCGGTCTTGCCGGTAGCGTAAATTTCAAAACCCTTGGTGTTGATGACGTCATCATGGACGGCAAGGACAAAGGTGTTCTCGGCCGTGTATCATGGGGCAGCAATGGCGTCGGGTTCTCTGAAATGCTCGCCGGTGCGGCACGCATCAATGAAATCGGTATTGTTGCAGCGCTCAGCCGCCGCGATTCCAATGATTATAAAAACGGCGATGGATTTATTGTTCCTGAAACGGGTCAGGAACTGACGTCAGGGTTGTTTAAAGCTGAGATGGAAAGTGATGCACATAAGCTAACACTTGGCGGCGTCATCTATAATAACACTTATGGTACCTACGGTAGTTTTGGCCCAGGTAATGTAATCCTAAGTGAAATTTTGCTGCAAAACCGTACCTTTACAGCAAACTACAACTACAATCCTTCAGATAATGATTTGATCGATTTATCCGTTAACGCCTATCACAACTTTACTAAACTGACCTATCAAAAAGGCAGCGCTGATACAGTTCGCGGCCCTGGAACGCAAGGCCGTGAAATTACCAATGAGAGCACCGGGCTCTCCGTAGCCAATACATCTCGTTTTGCGTTTAACGATCTGTATCTCGATTGGAAATATGGCGCTGAATATAATCACGATAATACTGGTGGTATCAAAGTCGGACCAAATCCTATCCAGTCAACTTCAGATCGTGCAGCAATTTTTACACAAGCTGAATGGGGCTATGGTGATCTGCAGGTTTTGACCGGTGTGCGCTATGATTACTTCAAGCTTGAAAATGAAGAAGCAAACATTAAAAATAGTGACGGTCGCCTCAATCCGAAAGTCACTGTTGCTTACAATGTAACCGACTGGCTTCAGCCTTATGTTACCTACGCACATTCCATGCGCGCACCGACTTTGCAAGAAACAATGCTCGGAGGCACAGGGCACGGAAATAGCAGTCCAACAGGTTACAGGGCTAATCCAAATCTACTCCCTGAAAAACAGCGTGGATGGGAAATTGGTTTCAATATTGCACAGGACAATATCTTCACCCCAGAAGATAAAATTCGCCTGAAGGCTAATTATTACACGCAACAGATTGAAGACTATATTACGTCTTCGGCCGACAGAACTCAATTTATCAACAATGCAGGCACGTCACGTGTCAGCGGTTTTGAAATTGAAAGTAATTATGAATCTGCCTATATGTTTGGTGGCATCTCGTATAGCCATGCGAAATCAGATTTACCAACACAAACACCCGGTTTAGGTGCCAGCCAATATTTACCAGAAGATACCGTTGCGGTAACCCTTGGCGGGTATTTTCTGGATAAAAAACTTTCTACAGGTGTGAAGTATTCTTATGTATCAAGCGGCCCTGTAGCTAAAATTGATGATAGAGCTAACCTCATTCCGGGAGCGCGCGCTAAATCATATGATTTGGTAGATCTGTTCGCGACTTATAAATTCAATGAAAATGTTGATCTGTCTTTCAAGGTCACCAACCTTTTCGATAAACAATACACACCTGCCCTCAGCACTTACGGCTCCGGTCAGGGACGGACCTTTGTTGTTGCATCACAGTTCCAGTTCTAAGTTCGTATAATTTCAAAAATCCGGCAGCGCGTCTCACAGGACGCGCTGTTGTTTTATAAAACCTGTTGAAATCGCCCCATACATCAATATGCGTCAACACGCCGCACAGGTATTATTTTACCATTTTCACTGCTTTTAGTGCTGTCGTCACGATGAATAGCTCAATTAATATGGATATTTAACTCAAGTTTAAAATCATTCTAAATAGTTGATTTTTAGAACTGTTTTAATCTGAGGTGTTTGACAATTTTCCGAGCATGAAGCATTAGAAAATCAATCAGTTACAGTGCAACTTTAAATGTTTGGCCTTGACCCATCCATTTGGAGGAATAATGAATCAGTATAATTTTTCCATTACGTCCCAGAATGCGATTAAAACAGGCGATTTAGCAGAAAATCACAATATGATTTTCACTTCCATCGCATCTAATTCAAATAAATTTATCGCAAAACACGGCACTTTAGCCGTTTCAACTATGCATGGTGCAGCATGTTAGTCTGCCATTGCAATATTATTACTGCCAAAGAAATCGAAAATACTATCATCCAGATGCTGGATGAGGATTGCTGGCAATTAATTGTTCCTGCCAAGGTCTACCATGCTATGAAAAAGCGTGGGCGTTGCTGCGGCTGCTTCCCAAATGTCGTTGAAACGATCATAAGAGTCACCGAAGAATATCATCTTCGGCGCGAGCACAATGATTCTGAGTTCATTGTCTATATTGATCGCGTTCGTGCGTTACGTGAACAATTCGGGAGCGAATGGAATGAAAGGCGACAAAAAGGTCATCGAGCGGCTTAATGAGGCACTTTTCCTCGAACTCGGTGCTGTAAACCAGTACTGGCTGCACTACCGCCTTCTGTCTGACTGGGGCTTTACACGTCTGGCTAAGAAAGAACGCGAAGAATCCATTGAAGAAATGCAGCATGCAGATCGCCTGATCGACCGGATCATTTTCCTTGAAGGTCATCCGAACCTGCAGACTGTTGCGCCGCTACGCATTGGTCAGACTGTTAAGGAAGTTCTGGAAGCTGATCTGGCCGGTGAATATGATGCCCGTGCATCCTATAAGAAATCCCGTGAGATTTGCGACGAAGCCGGTGACTATGTCAGCCGTCAGCTGTTTGATGAACTGCTGAAGGATGAAGAAGGTCACATCGACTTTCTCGAAACCCAGCTCGAGCTTCTCGAAAAAATCGGTGAAGAACGCTACGGCATGCTCAATGCTGCACCTGCCGACGCTGCAGAATAACAGCGCTTCCGTCTGTGATGAAAGGCTCCGCTTGCGGGGCCTTTTTTATTTATGAAAACGCACATTCTTTGCCCAAAATAAATTTGAAAATCAGAATTGCAGTGTTTCTGATGTGCTCGTGCGTTTTAATGCTCCTGTAATTTACAGGAGACTATCAATGGATTTTCGCATTACCGGACTTTCACCGGAACCGTTTCGTCATTTATTCGGCCTGCCCGATCATGAATTGGCAAAGCATCGTGCAATTCGCGTGATTGCCGATGATGTAAATTATCCTGACCGTATCGGGATGCGTGAGGTCGCAATTGGTGACAGCCTGCTGCTGCTCAACCATGTCTGTCAGCCGGTTGAATCTCCATATTATGCAACGCATGCAATTTATGTGCATGAGCATGCAACAGAGGTCTATGACCGGATTAATGAAGTGCCGGCCGTTATGCGCTCCAGATTGCTGTCGCTGCGTGCTTATAATGAAAAGGGCATGATTATCGGTGCAGAGGTTGTGCAGGGCACAGAAGTCGAAGGCGCGATTGAACGCCTCTTCAGTAATGAAAACGCCGCCTATATCCATGCCCATAATGCTGCCCGCGGCTGTTATTCCGGCCGTATAGACAGAGCATAAAGACAAAAAAGGCTCCGCATGCGGAGCCTTTTCTTTATCACTTCGACAAACTGCTTATTGCGGCAGCTGATCATCAATGCCCTGAACATAAAAGTTCATGCCGATGATGGTTGCATCATCCGCAGTTTCACCTTCCTTGAGCCATTCAGAACCATCCTGCTTTTTCAGTGGGCCGGTAAACGGCTTCAGTTCGCCGGAAGCGAGCTTCTTGATGGTTTCTTCGGCCATGGCTTTCACATCATCAGGCATGTTGGTCATTGGTGCCATTGTCACCAGACCGGTATTCATACCATCAAATGAGTTTTTCTCTTTCCATGTGCCATCCAGAACAGCCTTGGTGCGCTCGACATAATAAGGCGACCAGTTATAAACTGTGGCTGTCAGCTGGGTTTCAGGACCAAACTTGATCATATCCGAAGCCTGACCAAATGCCTTGATGCCGCGTTCTGCTGCAACCTGTACAGGTGCAGTGGAGTTGGTGTGCTGAGCCAGAACATCAACGCCCTGATCGATCAGCGCCTTAGCCGCATCCGCTTCACGACCCGGATCAAACCAGGAGTTAGCCCAGATCACTTTGATCTTGAAATCCGGATTAACAGACTGTGCGCCGAGCATGAAGGAGTTGATTGCCTGAACAACTTCCGGCACCGGAACAGAACCGATGAAACCGGCTGTGCCGTTTTTCGACATCTTCGCAGCAATCTGCCCCTGCACATAACGGCCTTCATAGAAACGCGCATTATAAGCGGACACGTTTTCGGCTGTTTTATAACCGGTTGCGTGTTCGAATTTCACATCAGGAAACTTCTTCGCAACTTTGATTGTCGGATCCATATAGCCGAAAGACGTTGTGAAAATCAGCTTGTTACCGGCGCGGGCAAGACGCTCGATCGAACGCTCGGCATCGGCACCTTCCGGCACGCTTTCAAGATAAGTGGTGACGATTTTATCGCCGAACTCTTTTTCCATCGCTTTACGGGCTTCATCGTGCTGGTAGGTCCAGCCGAAATCTCCCGGAGGTCCGATATAGATAAATCCGACTTTGAGCGGCTCTTGTGCAAAGGCGCTGCCCGCCATTGTGATACTTGCTGCTGTAGCAAGGATCGTAAGCGCTTTTTTCATGGTGCCCGTTCTCCTGTTAACATCCGATGCCGGTATAAGAGGATCGCAAAATTTGTGTCAGCGATCCGGTACAAAAGATTTGCCGAGTGAAGCCGGCGTATTCATCATGGTGAGGCGGCGGTTGCGGGAAATAACAACCAGAACCACAATTGTTGCCAGATAAGGCAGTGCCGACATGAATTGTGACGGCAAGCCAATACCAAAGGCCTGTGCGTGCAGCTGGCCAATAGTGACCGCACCAAACAAATAGGCACCGATCAGCACGCGCCATGGCCGCCACGAGGCGAACACCACCAGAGCCAGTGCGATCCAGCCGCGCCCTGCACTCATATTCTCCACCCATTGCGGTACGTAAACAAGCGACAGCTGCGCACCGGCAAGACCGGCACAGGCACCGCCAAATATCACGGCCAGATAACGGGTGCGCACGACATTAATGCCAAGAGCGTGGGCAGAACTATGATTGTCACCGATAGAGCGCAGCTGAAGTCCTGCCCTTGTGCGGAACAGAAACCAGCTGACACCGATAACCAGCACCATTGCGATATAGAAAATCACGTCTTGTCCGAACAATAATTTGCCGATCAGCGGCACATCACTGAGATAAGGAATGTTCAAAGACGGCAGTTTGACACCAGGCAAGCCAACAAAGCTCTCACCGATAACAGCTGATGCGCCAAGACCAAGAATAGTCAGTGCCAGTCCGGTCGCCACCTGATTGGCAACCAATGTCAGAGTCAGGAATGCAAACAGCAAAGCCAGTGCTGCCCCTGCAAGAATTGCAGCGAACATGCCGAGCCACGCATTGCCGGTTGTATACGCAACGGCAAAGCCGGTGACAGCCCCCATGACCATCATACCTTCAACACCGAGATTGAGAACGCCGGAGCGCTCTGCAACCAGCTCTCCAAGCGCTGCAATCAGCAGAGGTGTTGCCGCAGTGGCAATGGTCAGCAGAATAGCCTGTGTCATATCCATGGCTCAGGCCTCCCCGCGCAGATCATGCTGACTGCGTCTGACAAAACGAATGCGATAATGAATGAAGCTGTCACAGGCGAGAACAAAGAACAGGATCATACCCTGAAACACGCGCGCGGCTTTCTCGGAGATACCGATAGAAAGCTGAGCGGCCTCACCACCAAGATAGGAAAGCGCCAGCACAAGACCGGCAGCAATAATGCCAAGCGGATTAAGACGGCCAAGAAATGCAATGATAATCGCGGTAAAACCGTAGCCAGGAGTGATGGTTGTGCGCAGTTGGCCGATGGCTCCGGAAACTTCGCTGATGCCGGCCAGTCCTGCCAATGCGCCGGAGAGCAGAAAGGCAAAGAACGTGATTTTACCGGCACTGAAACCGGCAAAACGGGCAGCACGCGGGCTTTGTCCGACAACTTTAATCTGAAAGCCTTTGAGCGTACTGCGCAACATGAACCACAGCGCAAAAGCCGCAACAATGGCAAATACAAAGCCCCAATGCGCGCGACCTGATGCAGACCAGATTTCCGGTAGAATGGCATAATCATGAAACTGCCGGCTTTCAGGGAAATTCATCCCCGCAGGATTACGCCACGGGCCGCGCACCAGCCAATCCAGAAAGAACTGCGCTACATAGACCAGCATCAGGCTGGTCAGAATTGTATTGGCGTTAAAACGCACTTTGAGCAGTGCCGGAATAGCCGCATAAAGTGCACCGCCAGCCATCCCCATCAGCAGCATCAGCGGCAGCACATACCAGCCCTGCACATCAGGAAACACAATCGGCATCATCGAACCGGCAATCGCGCCCATGGTTAACTGACCTTCGGCACCGATATTCCAGTTATTGGACAAATAACAAACTGACAGGCCGACCGCGATCAGGATTAGCGGTGCGGCTTTAACCAGCAATTCATGGATCGACCAGATATCGAGCAGCGGCTCAATAAAAAACGCATGGAGTGCAGCAAACGGATCTTTACCCATCAGCGCAAACAAAATGGCGCCGCAAATCATTGCAAGCGCCAAGGCGATCAGCGGTGAAAAAGCACTAAACCAACGGGAGGGTTGCGGTCTCTTGATCAGTTCAATACGCATCAGATTGCCCCGCCCATCATCAGGCCGATTTTTTCGGCGGTTACAATATCGCGCGGCAATGCTTCAGACAGTTGCCCATGATGCATCACTGCGATGCGGTCACAGATTTCAAACAATTCATCAAGATCCTGACTGATAACAAGAACGGCCGAACCCTGCCGCGACAAATCCACCAAAGCCTGACGAATACGCATCGCGGCACCGGCATCCACACCCCATGTTGGCTGATTAACAACCAGCACTGACGGATTGCGATCCAGTTCCCGTCCGATAATGAATTTCTGCAAATTACCGCCGGATAATGCCCCCGCCACAGGGTTCTCTGCATTTTTGCGCACATCCATCATCGCATTAATGCGCCTGGCTGCCGATGAGAGCGCAGAACGGGCGATAATCTTCAGAAAGCCGCCTTTAAGAAAGACCTTCGCATCGGTGCGATAACGCGACAAAAACAAGTTATCAGTCAGGGGCAGTTCCGGTACTGCTCCATGTCCGAGGCGCTCTTCGGGTACAAAGCCCGCGCCCAGCAAACGGCGGCGGGTAATGCCGGAAAGTCCGGCCTCCTGTCCGCGAATGCGGATGGCTGCGGCTTTGTCCTGACGCACCTCACCGGAGACGGCTTCAAAAAACTCACTCTGCCCGTTACCGGCGACACCGGCAATACCAACCACCTCACCGGCGTGCACAGACAGGGAAATATCGCGCAATGCTGTCGAGAAAGGCCCGCGTGGTGCCTGTGAAAGCCCGTTAATCTCGAGCAAATTACCATGGCCTTGCGGCTGAGCAGCCAGCTTTGGGCGCTCAACAAGGGCAACATCCTCGCCCACCATCATGCGTGCAAGGGAAGCGGCTGTTTCCCGAGAGGGTGTGCAATGGGATACAACTTTACCGTGGCGCAGCACGGTAGCGCGGTCGCAAATCTGCTTCACTTCTTCCAGCCGGTGGCTGATATAGAGAATGGATTTGCCTTCGCTTTTAAGCCTGTTCAGCGTAACAAATAGCTTATCTGCTTCCTGCGGTGTCAAAACGGCTGTCGGCTCGTCCAGAATAATCAGTTCTGGCTCCTGCAACAGACAACGGATAATCTCAATCCGCTGACGCTCACCAACGGATAAATCACCGACCAATGCGTCTGTATCAACCGGAAGCCCATAGGTCTCACCGATCTTCGATGCTTTTTTGGCAACCTCTGTAAGTGACAGGCCAGCATCCAGCGATAGTGCGATATTCTCCGCAGCCGTGAGACTGTCAAATAATGAGAAATGCTGGAACACCATGCCAATGCCGAGTTTACGGGCAAAGGCGGGACTGGTCATACGAACCTTGCGGCCCTTCCAGACAACCTCACCCTCAAGCGGCTGTAATGAGCCGAACAGCATTTTGACAAGCGTAGACTTTCCGGCGCCATTCTCTCCCAGCAGCGCATGAATTTCACCGCGTTCAATGGTCAGATCAATCTGATCGCAGGCTTTCAGCGCGCCAAACTGTTTTGTCAGGCGCTGAACATTCAGCAATTGTTGAGATGGTGCGGAAGGTTCTGTCATGTGTCCCCGAGACATTGCTTCCGCCCACCTTATGCCACAGAGAAAAAAATAGGGAAGCCGAAATGTAATTTATAACAATTCTATGAACAATTTTTAGAAGAAAAACAAAACCGCTTCCGGTGAAACTGCTTTTCACCGGAGTTCAACAGGGTTTTAAACGGCAGAGAACGCCGGTTTTACGGAATCAACACTGTTGTTCCGGTGGTCTTGCGGTCTTCGAGATCGCGATGCGCCTGCGCAGCATCACGCAGATCATAGGTCTGATTGACGTTGATTTTGACAGCACCGCTGGCAACCACATCAAACAGCGCTGCAGCAGCGCGCTCAAGCTCTTCGCGCGTTGCAATATAAGCACCAAGCGACGGGCGTGTAACATACAGCGAGCCATATTGGTTGAGCAGCGCCAGTTCGAATGGCGGCACTGGCCCCGAGGCATTGCCATAGCTCACGAACAAGCCGCGTGGTTGCAGAACCTGTAACGATGCAGGGAAAGTATCTTTGCCGACACTGTCATAAACCACCGGCAGACCTTTTCCGCCGGTGAATTCCTTCACCTTCTCGACGAAATTATCTTCGCGGTAATTGATCACATGATCATAGCCGAGCGACAGCGCAAGATCGATTTTCTCTTGCGAGCCCGCAGTACCGATAACCGTTGCGCCCAGATGTTTTGCCCACTGTCCGGCAATCTGCCCCACGCCGCCGGCAGCCGCATGGATCAGAACTGTGTCGCCCTTTTGAATCTGATAGGTAAGATTGGTCAGGTAATAAGCGGTCATACCTTTAAGCATCATCGATGCGGCAAGGCGCAGATCCATATTATCAGGCACTTTTACAAGACGATCCGCAGCAATCACACGCTCATCAGCATAAGCGCCCATAACACCGGTATAGGCAACGCGATCACCGATTTTAACATTGGTGACACCTTCGCCAACTGCCACAACAGTTCCCGCACCTTCCTGACCCGGAATGAAAGGCATTTGCGATGCTTTATAGAGACCGGTACGGAAATAGACATCGATGAAGTTCAGACCAACCGCTTCATGGCGGATGCGGGCTTCACCGGCTTTTGGCTGACCAACTTCAATCTGTTCATATTTCAGAACATCAGCACCACCGGTTTCGCGGATCAGAATGGCGTTCGTCATAGTCTGTGTTTCCTGTTATTTCGCAGCTGTTTTAAGACCAAGATTAGGCAGGAACTGCATCACAATACCAATGCAGTAGAGATAAATACCGGTTGCTGTGATGCCGATACGCACCCAGAGCGGCGCATCCATATGGTAGTAAATACCGGCCACACCGAACACACACCATGCCAGAAAGATGGTGAGGTTGAGCGGGCGCAAACGGGCAACGCGCACCGGATGCAGGAAGTTCAGCGGCATGAAAGACAGGATTGCGGAGACGACAACGATACCGAAAGCTGTCCACTCGCCGGGTCCGACGATAAACAGCGTGAATACCACCATATTCCAGACCACAGGGAAGCCTTTAAAGAAGTTCTCTTTAGTCTTCATACCCGTATCGGCATAGTAGATCGCGCTGCTGATAACGATGATCGCGCCGGAGAGAAACGACAGGCCATGCCCCATAAAGCCGCTCTGATAGAGTGCAAAAGCGGGGATCAGCACATAGGTCACATAGTCGATAATATTATCGAGAAGCTCCCCCGACCAGTTTGGCAGTACATATTTCACTTCAAGCTTACGGGCAATTGGCCCGTCAATACCATCGACGAACAGCGCCAGCCCCAGCCAGAGAAACATTGCCGTCCAGTTTTCTTCACTGGCTGCAACCAGTGACAGGAAAGCCAGAAACGAGCCGGAAGCCGTTAACAGGTGAACAGAAAAAGCCCGTACCTGAGGCACAGTGACTTTTTTTGCTTTCAGTTTTTCTGTCAGTTTCGCTTTCAAGGTCTTCGCCGATTCTATTACAAAAGATTAATGGATTACCAGTCCTGACAGCTTTTGTCGAAAATCACTAAAAGTGCAAGAAAAGGAGAGTTGAAAAACAGACAAAATGTCGCTCATCCAAAGAAGTTACCGGATCAGCCCTACTATCTCCGTTTTAATCATATGTTTTTGGTGTTGAAACGGCTAATTATGGCCTATTAGATTGAGCTGGCTAATCTGATTTTGTTTTTTAGAATTGGCAGACTAATTCCGGTAATTCAATTATCTGATTGAAAAGCCGGAAAACAAGAGGTGCATCATGTCTGGTTCCGGTCATCATTCCGATTTCAATGCAAATCTGCAATCGGGTCGTCTTCTCGTCAGCGGCAGCGGCCCAGCCGGAATGATCGCGGCATTGGCAATGGCGCAGGCAGGCTATGATGTTTTGCTCGCAGGCCCTGTCAGTGATCAGGATGACCGCCGCACTACGGCGCTAATGATGCCTGCTATCGAATATCTGGACAGTCTCGGCATTTGGGAAACCATTCGCCCTGATACGGCGGCACTTGCCTCCATGCGTATTGTTGACGGCACCCGCAGACTGATCCGCAGCCCTGCGGTGACATTCCGCGCTTCAGAAATCGGCACTGAGGCATTTGGCTACAACATTCCCAATCTGGTGCTGAACCGGGCGCTGCATGAAGCAGTTACCGCGCATCCGCGTATTGCCCGTAATTTCAGCAATGCGACAGCCTATCAGCAAAATGCAGACAGCATCAGCGTGACTTTCAGCGACGGACAGGTTGTGACCACGCCGTTGGTTGTGGCTGCTGACGGCCGCAACAGCTTAGCGCGTGATGCTGCGGGTATTAAAACCCGCCGCTGGCACTATCCGCAGACCGCTGTGGTATGCTCTTTCAGCCATAAAGTGCCGCATCAGAATATTTCGACTGAATTCCACACCGAAGATGGTCCTTTCACGCAGGTGCCACTGCCCGGAAACCGCTCCAGTCTCGTCTGGGTCGCAAATCCGCTGCGCGCTAAAAACCTGATGGCGTTGGATACAGAACAGCTCGCCCGTGAGATTGAAACCAAAATGCAGTCAATGCTAGGTGAGATCACGGTTGATAGCAAACAGCAGGCATGGCCGCTCTCCGGTCTGGTGCCGCTGAAATTTGCAGCCAAGCGCACAATCCTGATCGGTGAAGCCGCACACGTCTTCCCGCCTATTGGTGCGCAGGGTCTTAATCTCGGCACCCGTGACGTGGAAACACTGATCACAGCACTGAGCAAAGACAAGCAGGATGCCGGTTCCGATCGCGTTATCCGCGCCTATGACAGTGGCCGCCGCCCTGATATTCTGGCGCGTACCGGCTCTGTTGATGTGCTGAACCGCACATTATTGTCAGACTTCCTGCCTGCGCAGATTATTCGCGGCACTGGTCTGGAAATTCTGCGCGTTGTGCCGCCGCTGCGTGCTTTCTTCATGCGTGAGGGCCTGCGTCCGGGTGGTGGCTTCAAAGCGCTGCTGCCATCTTTCTCTGCCGCCAAAAAACAAGCGACAACACCGGCGATCACGCCACATCAAGACGGATCACAATGAGTGCCTTTGAAGTAAAATATGCGCGTTTCCAGATCGGACAGGTGGTGCGTCACCGCCTGTTACCGTTCCGCGGTATCATTTTTGATGTGGATCCGGAATTTGCCAATACAGAGGAATGGTACATGTCCATTCCCGAAGCCTCACGTCCGAAGCGTGAGCAGCCATTCTACCATGTGCTGGCGGAAAATGAGGAAACCGATTACGTGGCCTATGTCTCAGAGCAAAATCTGGAAGAAGATGAAAGCGATGAGCCATTACGCCATCCGCAGATCGGTGACTACTTCGACATCGACAGCCACGGCGAATATCACTTCAAAGCCGCACCGCTGAATTAAATTAAGGCATTAAGTTTTTAATTTAAAATATTGATAATAAACAAAAAGGCCGGATTGATCCGGCCTTTTCTTATTTCAGTTATGCACGACGAAGATCCGGTGGCGTTGCCTCTTCGCGCAGTGAATTCAGCGCCTCGTCCAGCGACATAGGTGTCTGGTCACGGGAGCCGAGGCGACGCACATTCACAGTGCGCTCTTCTGCTTCACGCTTACCAAGCACCAGAATGACCGGTACTTTCTGCAGCGAGTGCTCACGCACTTTGTAGTTGATCTTCTCGTTACGGAAGTCGGTCGTTACCTGCAAACCTGCTTTTTTGAACAAGTTAGCAACTTCCTGACCATATTCATCCGCTTCCGAAGTGATCGTTGCCACAACAACCTGAATTGGAGCGAACCACAGCGGCATATGACCGGCAAAGTTCTCAATCAGAATGCCGAGGAAACGCTCCATCGAACCACAGATAGCGCGGTGGATCATAACCGGCTGCTGCTTTTCGGAGTTATTGTCGATATAGAATGCACCGAAGCGTTCCGGCAGGTTGAAGTCAACCTGCGTTGTACCGCACTGCCATTCACGACCGATCGCGTCTTTCAGCGTATATTCAAACTTAGGTCCGTAGAACGCACCCTCACCTGGCAGAATGCCGGTTTTGATACGGCCGCCGGAATTGGCTTCAATTGTCTTGAGTACCTCGCCCATGACGCTTTCCGCACGATCCCACAAAGCATCATCACCTACGCGCTTTTCAGGGCGTGTGGAGAGTTTGACAGTAATCTGATCGAAGCCGAAATCGGCATAAGTCGAGAGGATCAGGTCGTTAATGCGCAGGCATTCATCTGCCATCTGCTCGTCAGTACAGAAGATATGCGCATCATCCTGCGTAAAGCCGCGAACGCGCATCAGACCATGCAACGCACCGGATGGCTCATAACGATGCACGTTACCGAATTCTGCCATTTTGATCGGCAGATCGCGGTAGGATTTCAAACCATGTTTGAAAATCTGCACGTGACCCGGGCAGTTCATCGGCTTCAGCGCGAAAACGCGGTCATCTTCAGTGTCATCACCGGCGGTGGTGACCTTGAACATGTTGTCTTTATACCAGCCCCAGTGACCGGATGTTTCCCAAAGGGATTTATCCAGCACCTGCGGTGCGTTGACTTCCTGATAGCCATGATCGTCGAGACGACGACGCATATAGCTGACAAGGCTCTGGAACATGCGCCAGCCCTTGGAATGCCAGAACACAACGCCCGGGCCTTCTTCCTGAAAATGGAACAGGTCCATTTCACGGCCAAGACGGCGATGGTCGCGCTTTTCGGCTTCTTCCAGCATTGTCAGATATTGCTGCAGATCAGCATCATTCGCGAAAGCTGTACCGTAAATACGTGTCAGCATCGGATTGTTGCTGTCGCCGCGCCAATAAGCACCGGCAACTTTCATCAGCTTGAACGCATTGCCGATCTGACCTGTGGAGGCCATATGCGGACCACGGCAAAGATCGAACCAGTCGCCCTGATAGTAGATCTTCAGATCCTGACCTTCAGGGATCGCGTCAATCAGTTCAACCTTATAGGATTCACCCTTATCGGAGAAAACCTGTTTGGCTTTTTCGCGTGTCCAGACTTCGCGTGTGAACGACTTGTTGCGGGCAATGATTTCACGCATTTTCTTTTCGATAACCGGCAGGTCATCGGGTGTGAAAGGCTCATTGCGGGCAAAGTCATAATAGAAACCGTTTTCAATAACCGGTCCGATTGTGACCTGCGTGCCAGGGAAAAGCTCCTGCACAGCTTCAGCCAGAACGTGGGCGCAGTCATGACGGATCAGCTCCAGCGCACGCGGATCTTCACGGGTGAGAATCTCGACTTTGCCTGATGCGCCAAGCGGCTCGGACAAATCACGTACGGTGCCGTCAACCGCATAGGCGACAGACTTTTTAGCCAGTGATTTGGAGATGGATTCGGCAAGCGCCAGACCAGTCATGGCCGGATCATATTCGCGCTGTGAGCCGTCAGGAAATTCGAGAGTAATAAGATCAGACATTGTCATCCTCATCCAGTCCCGCCAACGATTGCGGGTGGGTGTTTAGAGTAAACTTAAAATGACCGGCTCCTGCAAAACGAAGTGCAGATGTGACCGGCAATCTCTCTATAATCAATCTAAAAAGGGAAATAAACCTTAGGAGAAGAAAAGCTTAGTCATTATCGGGTTTTGCTGCGGAAATGTGCCAATAACGCCACGGAGAATACCATTTAAAGCGCGGCTCCAGCACTTCCGGTACGCGATCTATACCGCAGGTGCCGAAAGGCCCGCAGCGCATAACCCGAAACAGCCCCATCCAGCCGCCTGCCCACAAACCATAGCGGGCAATAGCCTCATAGGCATATTCAGAACACGTCGGCATATGCCGGCAGGAATTACCGATAAAGCCTGATAAAGTCAGCTGATAAAGCCGTACAAGCCCGATGCCCAGCAAGCGATCCGGTGTTTTACGCCATGCACCCTGATAGTTACGGCTATATTTTTTACGGGGCTGGGTTTCAGGCTGCGGGCACATATTATTGCGCTACAGCTTTGGCTGCAATCTGGTCAAGGCAGTCAACAACCGCATCAAAGGTCAGTAAAGTTGAAGCATGACGAGCTTTATAGTCCCGTACCGGCTCGAAAAACCGTAAATCCTCAAAGCGCCCTTCCGGCGGCGTGCCGTTTTCTTTCAGCATAGCGGTCATTTGCGCCTGTAAAGCGCGTAATTCCGCTTCTGTGGAGCCGATAATATGGCGTGCCATCACTGAAGATGTAGCCTGCCCCAAAGCGCAAGCCTTTACCTCATGAGCAAAATCCGTCACCACGCCGTCTTGCACTTTCAAATCGACCAGCACAGTCGAGCCGCAAAGCTTAGAATGCGCCTTTGCCGAAGCATCCGGCGCCTCAAGGCGGCCAATATGCGGGATATTACCGGCGAATTCCAGAATCCGGGCATTATACATATCATTGATCATCCGGATTCTCCTTTTTGACACTCAAAACACTTATTTTGAATACGCTCTATAAATGGCGATATAAATATTTCATTTCAAGCTGCTATTGCCCATAGCACAACCTGAATACGACATAAATCGGCACTCTTTGCCCTTTTAATATCTTCTGCTTACTCTATATAGAATGGGCATTTCTGCTATCGGCTCGTCCGGAGCGGCTGATGGAGACAGGCAGATCCGGCTTTTGCGCTGTAATCTGCAAATGCCGATAATTACCCTGACATAACTGCCAAGCCTTCAGCGGTACAGATTATTTTACTGCCTGAGCAAGCTTCGTAACAGTGTCCGTTTAACTCGTCTCTCCACTGAGGGAGACTACGGGAGCTCGATATGAACAAGCACATTGCCGACACAAAAAACAATGATGTGATCCGTCCGACGCAGGCTGAAGCCGAAGCTGCGGTTAAAACACTCCTGCTCTGGCTGGGTGAAGATACATCCCGAGAAGGCCTGATTGAAACGCCGAAACGCGTTGCCAAAGCCTATAAAGAACTGTTTTCAGGCTACCAGCAGTCGCCGGAAGAAGAACTTGGCACCGTTTTTGAAGAGGTTGCCGGTTATAAGGATATGGTGCTGATCAAAGATATCAGCTTCTTCTCCCATTGTGAGCATCATATGGTGCCGATTATCGGCAAGGCGCATGTCGGCTATCTGCCAAATGGTTCTGTTGTCGGCCTGTCCAAGATTGCCCGTGTTGTTGATATGTTTGCACATCGCCTGCAAACGCAGGAAAGCATGACGGCTCAGATCGCGCACAGCATCCAGAATATTCTCAAGCCGCTTGGTGTCGCTGTTCTAATTGAAGCGGAACATATGTGCATGGCTATGCGTGGTATTCGCAAACAGGGTTCAACGACACTGACCACAACCTTTACCGATGCTTTTGAAACAGATATCGCCAATCAGGTACGGTTCATGACAATGCTACGGAGTGGTTCATGACACATCTGCCGCCAGAATTTCCAGCGCAGACAGACAAGCACAGCACCGAAGAAGGTTCTGTGTTTGCACCACGCTTTGACGATGCAGGCCTGATCACAGCTGTCGTGTGCAATGCGGATGATAATGAACTGCTGATGGTCGCGCATATGAATGCGGAAGCGCTGCGCCTGACACTGGAAACCGGCATCGCCCATTACTGGTCTCGTTCACGCAAATCGCTTTGGAAAAAAGGCGAAACGTCCGGCAATCTGCAAACTGTTATTGAGATGCGTACTGACTGTGATCAGGATGCACTTTGGCTTAAAGTCAAAGTTGCTGGCAATGGCCCAACTTGCCATACCGACCGTCATTCCTGCTTCTACCGCGTCGTCAACGTCGACGGCAATCATGTTATTTTACATAAATAAAACAATACACTAAGAGCTTAATTTAATTTTTTAATGCACAAACCAGAAAAGCCCTGCGTAATATAAAATTACGCAGGGCTTTTTGTCTGGAGGACCGCTCTTTCGCCCTCACTGAAGGCGGAAGAACTTATTTCATAAGAGGCGTCCTTCACCTCTCAGCAGATGATTAGAACTTGTAGTTCACACCAACGCGTACAGTGTGGAAGTTAGTTTTAACTTTAGAAACATCAGCTTCGTCACGGAATTTAACTTTGCCGAGGTCTGTATAGAGATATTCTGTCTTCAGAGTAACGTTGTCTGTGAAGGCATGCTCAATACCAGCACCGGCAGTCCAGCCAGCGCGGGTCTTGGATGCGCTATCACGACCGAAGTCAACATCATTGCCTTCAATTTTAACTTTACCGTAAGCAAGACCAGCTGTACCGTAGAGCATTGTACGCTCAGCAATGTCTGCACCCAGACGACCACGAACAGTGCCGAACCACTGAATCTTAGCTTTTACGTCACCTTCGTATGCGCCGGTTTCATCGTAGAAAGTTACGGACTTCTTCATGGAAGTACCCTGGAAGTCAGCTTCGATACCAGCAACGATCTGGTCGAACTGCCAGTTGTAACCAGCCTGCACACCACCAACGAAGCCGCGTGGCTTAACGCTTACGCCGTCTTCTTTCATCTTACCGAAGCCGTAGCCAGCGTTCACACCAGCATAAGCGCCTTCCCAGCTGAATGTGTTTGCAACTGCAACCGGTGCTGGTTCGTTGTAAACGATAGCATCAGCAGCCATTGCTGTGCCGGAGAAAAGAACTGCTGCAGAAGCGGCGAGAGCAATTTTGTTAAACATGTCTATCAGACCTTTTAGAAAGAAACTCGTTGATCTTGTTTTACACCACCCAGTCAAAAATGCTGTAACAATATTGCAACACGATATGGAGGAAACATTTATGGTTACTAATATGTAAATTACAGAAAACCAAGAAATACAAACGCCGAAACAATTATAAAAGGTGTCCTTAACTTTATCAAAACGTATGAAATCCACTAATTAACTGTTTTATATGAAATATTTTGAAATCTCGTCGATAATTACGGCAAATTTACTTGCAAAAAAACCTATGAAAGTCATAGTCTGAATATATCAAAAAAACTGCATATTATTCATTTTTACGAGTATATTCAGGAGATATTGCATGCTGCCATGGGTAACACGCCGCAAAACACCGCTTAATAATGCAGCATCGATACCTGTTGAGATTGCCTCGCCAGCTATTTCAAAGACTCCGCAACCAATTGCACTTGCCCTTGGCGGCGGTTCGGCACGGGGCTGGGCACATATCGGTGTGCTTCGCGCCCTCACTGAGGCCAATATCAAAATCTCGATGATTGCAGGCACCTCTATCGGCGCTTTGGTCGGCGGGTGTTATCTGGCCGGAAAGCTTGATGAGCTGGAGGAATTTGCACGCTCCCTCACACGCCGGCGCATGTTCAGCCTCATGGATATTACTTTTCGTGGCAGCGGTTTGTTCGGTGGGATGAAGCTGGATCGAAAACTTCATCAGCATCTGGACGGCTTAAATATCGATGACCTGCCCTGCCCCTATGTTGCCGTTGCTACTGAGTTACGCACAGGTCATGAGATATGGCTTTCCACCGGCTCCCTTATAATGGCGATGCGCGCCTCTTATGCACTGCCGGGTGTTTTCGAGCCGATCCGCTATGATCACCGCCTGCTGGTCGACGGTGCACTGGTCAATCCTGTACCGGTTTCGGTATGTCGTGCCTATGAGCAACCGCTCGTGCTTGCGGTGAACCTGAACTATGACCAATTCGGCCGTGCGGCCGTGGTTAAATATACCAGCCCTGCCCGCGCAGGTCATGAAGATGAAATCAGCCCCGTCCATGCGGGAGTTATCGCGCATGAATCACGTCTTGGTATTACCGGCGTTATGATGGACGCTTTTAATATTATACAAGACAGAATCTCACGCGCCCGCATGGCCGGTGATCCGCCGGATATTGCCCTGATGCCAAGCATCGGCCATATCGGCCTGACTGAGTTTCACAGAGCAGCAGAAACCATAGATATCGGCTATCAGGAAACACGTAAACAACTGGAAAACATCGAAAGACTGCAACATGTTGTCTTTTTATGACAGCATTATTATGCAGCACCTCAGTTATGAGCATGTCCAGTCGACAGCTTCATCTCATTGATGGCATTGTAAAATCGCAGATTATCAAGGAAATAATACCCTTCTGTGAATTACTTTTAAAAAAATGCAGCGAAACGAATAAAGCGGCTTGTCACCCTAATAGTGATTTGCTACATCGCCTTCACCGAAGCAATTCGGTTTCTACCACACAGTGCGGTCGTGGCGGAATTGGTAGACGCGCAGCGTTGAGGTCGCTGTGGGGCAACCCGTGGAAGTTCGAGTCTTCTCGA
>NZ_QNRH01000001.1:0-862116 GCF_003314995.1 Pseudochrobactrum asaccharolyticum | reverse complement strand
ATTCGGTTTCTACCACACAGTGCGGTCGTGGCGGAATTGGTAGACGCGCAGCGTTGAGGTCGCTGTGGGGCAACCCGTGGAAGTTCGAGTCTTCTCGACCGCACCATTTCTCTTTTTAGAGCTCTCCCCTTATCCATACAGATACAAATTAGTTTTCCTGTCGAATATATGCGCGAAGTTGATACAATGTTATCAACCTAATAAACCGTATTAAAATTCTACAACTATTTCTAATAAATAAAATAAAAGCGCGTCTTTTCAGTGCCTTATATTTTACATCAAACCAATTCTGTCCTACTCATTAGTGGCTCATTTTCCAATATCGCTTACTAATGTGGCAGGTTTTATATCACTATACGTGCGCTTTTATTGTAGATGATAAGCTCTGAGGGAAGCTGCGTTGTTCTTGCGCTACATGTCATTGGATTTCGGCTAGCAAGTAGCACAGCCATTGATGGAGAAAGCCAACTTGCGTCAGCATAACTACGTCCAGAGTTGGGTTAAGGTATATCAACCCCTTGCAGGGTTAACTACTCTACTCACACGTTTTGTTATGGAATGTAATTTTGAAAATGCATATATCAGGCAATAAAAACAAATAAATCAATAAAATTAATTATTAAAATATTCAATAATATATATGAATTAATATTCAATTATGTAATTTTATAAAACATACAATAAAACATAAATTTTTTGTGATGAATTTAAATTCAAACTATTTTCTTATCTAAATATAATATATTATTAAAAGTTATGTTTTGAATATTAGAGAAGTGGCATGCTTGATTTTAAAAACAAAAACGAAAATCCTGTAACAATCAACTCCATGAAACTTGTTGCGGAAGGGCAATCGCGCAAGGTCTACACTTCTTTTGAACATAAAAATTTATTGATCAAAGTTCAGAAAAATGACTTCTCAGCACGCCGTTTTTTCCAGAAATGGAAAGTGCTTGTTAAGCTGCGCACTTTTTATAAGCAGACTGTGCCGTTGCAGCGCGAAATTCGCGAATATACGAAAATCAAATCCGAAGGCCAGTTAACGTCTCAATATTTGTAGCGCTTTGTCGGGCTCATTCCGACACCGCAAGGCAACGGGCTTTTGGTGGAAGCCGCACGGAGAAAAAACGGCCATCTGGCACTAACGCTGAAAGAAGTTGTTGCTGAAGGTCATTTTGATGACAAACTTCACTCGGAACTACGCAATTTCTTGCGCTGGTTTGTAGCCAGCAAGATTGTTGCGACCGATGTTCATCTCGATAATATTGTCTTTGATGAAGTCAACAACAGGCTGATACTGATCGACGGCATTGGCGATAAAACACTTATTCCATTGCGCGCATGGTTTCCGGCGCTCAATCAGATGAATAAAAAGCGCATTGCCAAAAACATTTACTCGCAGGTTGCGATAAACTTCATGTCATCCACCGTGAAGAAGAAAGCCTTGATGCTTCTCTGCTTCATTTCATGTGTGGCTTTAGGAATTGATCTGCAGGATGGCGTCCTGTTCAACTGGGTGTAAATTGCGCTGCCAAACATAAAACATCTCATGAAGGGCGCTCTTCAAGACGTCCTTCATGAGAGAAACTTCAGAAACTGAACAGATTTTACGCTTAAAACCGACGCTTCTTAGCGTGTCAACTTGGTTTCCTTGATGGTTTTACCATCATAATCATAGCGAATTTGCTGCGAAGCTGAATCCCCGTCATCCATGATAAAGGCCGGAAAACCATCTGTTTTCTTCAGCTCGCCACTTTCCAGACAGGTTCCGAATTCCTTGCTGGCACGTAAGTCCTTGCCGTCATAAGTCAGCCAGACATAAGTTGCCGGACAAGCATTGCCGCCCATCGCAAGTTGCAACAGAACACTGTCTTCATAGGTTGTCATAACCTCCGGCATATATGCGCTGTCCATGAGCAGCTCTTTATCTCCGCCCGCATGGATAACCAGCCCCTCACCTTCAACCTGATTAATCCCGATTATAACCTCACCATGCGGCAAATTCAGCCTGAGCTCCTCATCATTATCCAGCGCCATGGCTGAAACCGGTAGCAGGAAAAAGGCTGATGCAAGTAAGAAGCGGCAGCGCATGGTGGTCTCCATTTGAAGATCAGAAATATCAGAGGTTACTCTGCATTTATCAGCTGTATATTCCGCTGAAAAGCAGATTATTCCAAACGATTATCGCCAAAATTCACAAAAATACGCACCTGATCACGTCTTATCCCTGCGTATAAGCAACGCAAATCGAGCCATATGAATTACTCATTGGAAAGCTGATTTTTAAATTCATAACGTCTCTCCCAACATCAGAAATAAAGGGGAAGTCATTATGAATATGCATGTCACGAATACATTAAATGAACTGGCGCGCCTGCAAAAAATGCACAATGGCGATAAGGTCACGCCAACATTCAGCGCCGCTGAAATGAACCGTCGTCATGACGGTCTGCGCAAAATATTGCAGGAAACCGGCCTCGATGCCGCCCTGCTCACATCCTATCACAATATCTGCTATTTCGCTGATTTCGTTTATTGTTCCTTTGCCAGACGCTATGCCTTCATTGTGACAGACACGAAAGCTGTTTCAGTATCCGCAGGTGTTGATGCCGGCCAGCCGTGGCGCCGCACCTATGGTGATAATATCACCTATACCGACTGGAACCGTGACAATTATTTCTATGCCCTTCAGCAAACATTGCCTAAAGCCAAGCGTGTCGGCATTGAATTTGATCATATTGATCTGCATTTCCGGACACTGCTGGATGAGGCGTTTCCGGATGTTGAATTTGTCGATATCAGCCAGCACATCATGTGGTTCAGAACGGTCAAATCTGAAGAAGAGATCGCACTGATCAAAACAGGCACAGCAACAGCCGATGCCGGTGGTGCAGCGATTTTCAATAGCATTCATGAAAACGTGCCGGAATATGAAGTTGCAATGGCCGGAACACAGGCGATGATCCGCTACATTGCCGAAAAACTGCCCCATGCAGAACTGATGGACAGCTGGTCGTGGTTCCAGTCCGGCATCAATACCGATGGTGCGCATAATCCGGTGACCAGCCGCCGTGTTCAAAAAGGCGACATACTGTCGATGAACTGCTTTCCTATGATTGCAGGCTATTACACCGCACTGGAACGTACCATGTTCTTAGATCATGCGGATGATGCCAGCCTGAAAATCTGGGAAATTAATTGTGCCGTCCATCGTCGTGGGCTGGAGCTGCTACAACCAGGTGCCTGCTGTGGTGATATCGCCAAAGAGCTCAATGAGATTTACCGCAGCCACAACCTGCTGGGTTACAGATCCTTCGGATACGGCCATTCCTTCGGTGTGATGTGCCATTACTATGGACGTGAAGGCGGCGTGGAGCTGCGCGAAGATGTCAAAACAGTTCTGCAACCCGGCATGGTCGTTTCAATGGAACCGATGCTTTCCATTCCGGAAGGTCTACCCGGTGCCGGCGGTTATCGTGAGCATGATATCATGGTGATCGGCGAAAATAGCTCAACCAATATCACCGGATTTCCATTCGGCCCTGAGCATAATATTATCAGCGTAAAATAACGACAGGCACCGGTCATCAAGGCCGGTGCTTTTTCATAAAAAGAAAAGAAAACTATACGGGAACACGAGAGCAGCTGCTGCAACGCAGCACTGCCCAAGGAGGAATTATGTCAGCAGTTTTAAGCCCAGATAGGGGTGAAACAGCGATCAGGCAATCAGCAACATTCAGCGGCAGCGAAAGCGCAGTATCGCAGAAAACGCTGAGAAAGGTTTTGATCGCAAGCTCACTCGGCAATTTTGTTGAATGGTTTGACTATGCGTCTTACGGCTATCTCGCAACTATTATCGCCGTAGTGTTTTTTCCGGATATCGCCCCTTCTGCCGCCTTGATGGCAACATTTGCCGTCTTTGCAATCTCTTTCATTATCCGGCCGATCGGCGGTATCATCTGGGGCAGTATTGGTGACCGCATCGGACGGCGTACAGCCCTGTCCTTTTCCATCCTGATCATGTCCGGCGCAACCACGCTGATTGCGCTGCTGCCTTCCTATGCTCAGATCGGCATGATGGCGCCTGCACTCTTATTATTACTGCGTATGGTGCAAGGTTTTTCTGCCTCCGGTGAATATGCTGGTGCAACATCCTTTATCGCGGAATATTCTCCGCCGTCAAAACGCGGTCTTTACACCAGCTTAGTGCCTGCCAGCACTGCAGCAGGCTTGCTTGCCGGTTCATTGATGGCTGCAGGTCTGTTTGCCTTCCTGACACCGGCTGAAATGCAGTCATACGGCTGGAGACTGCCATTCCTGCTCGCTTTACCGCTTGGTCTGATCGGCATCTATATCCGGCTGAAAATTGAGGACACGCCTAAATTCAGAGAATTAGAAAACCAACATCGCGTTACTGCCACGCCAGCCAAAGAAATCTTCACCACCTATCGACGTGAAGTGCTTATTTCGATTGGTGTGACCAGTCTGAATGCTGTCGGTTTCTATTTAATTCTCAGCTATATGCCGACCTATCTGATTACGGAATTGAATGTCGGAGAAACAGAAGCATTTTTAACGGTCAGTATTTCACTGGCAATCTATGTCCTGTCGATTTTTGTTATGGGCGCGATCTCGGACAAAATAGGCCGCAAAGTAGCACTGATACTTGCCTCCATCCTGTTCATCGCCCTCACCGTTCCGTTGTTTGCAATGCTGGATGGTGCGACTTTAACGGGTATTATTCTTATTCAGATCGCCTTTGGTATTTTGCTGACAGTCAATGACGGTACATTGCCTTGTTTTCTCACCGAGATTTTCCCGACCCGTGTACGCTATAGCGGCTTCGCGTTTAGCTTCAATACGGCTCAGGCGTTTCTCGGCGGCACAGCGCCACTGATTGCAACCTTCCTGATCAATATCACCGGTAGCAAACTTGCACCTGCCTGGTATCTGGTGGCCATCGCCGTAGTTTCACTTCTTGCAATGTGTTTTGCACGGGAAACCGCTGGCAAACCGCTCGCGGATTAAAAACAGGCAAACGATGACCAAATATGGCACGATATGAGACACTCTCATGTCGTGCCTGTCTGTTCAGGCAGGGCAATATTTATCAGCAAATTCCAATTCAATACTATAGAGTTTTGCGAGGGGGCGCCGGCATGGATTCTTGCCGGCAAAAATTTCAGGTGGGACTGAGATGCGCAATATTCCGACAGATCTGCTCAGGACATTTGTCACCATTATTGATTTAAGAGGCTACGGGCGGGCGGGCGAACAGTTGGGGCGTACCCAGCCAGCAATCAGCCTGCAAATGAAGCGCTTGCAGGAGCTGCTCGGCACTTCATTATTTTCAAAAGACGGCGGTGCCCAGCTTACTGAATATGGCGAGACCGTTGCCAGCTATGCGCGACAAATACTGGCTCTCAACGATGAAATGATGCTGAAACTCTCAAAGCGCGAGACGATCGGCAGGCTTCGGCTTGGGATACCGAATGATTATGCCGATCATTTTCTGCCGCAACTAATGGGCAGTCTGAACAATACAACTGCCAATATGACTTTCGATATCACCTGCGACCTCTCCTACAATCTGTTACGGGGATTACGTGCAGGTCTGCTGGATATTGTGGTGGCCATGACCGCAGACGGTCCTGCAGAAGGCGTATTCATGACATGGAAAGAAACGCTTTCATGGGTGGGCGGAAATAGCGATCTACAGAATTATCCGGATGATCAAGCCAATAGTGACTTACGTATTGTCTGTTATCCGGAAGGCTGCCTCTATCGCCGCAATATGCTGACTGCGCTACAGCGGGAAGGTAAAAGCTTTGAGATTGTTTATACCAGCCCCAGTCTGACAGGCATTACCGCTGCCTTGCAAGGCGGCTTTGGCGTTACAGCATTAGCAGACCGCGTTATTCCACCGACATTGCGTGCCATCAGTGCCAATCCAAATCTCCCGCAATTGGGTGATGCGGTTGTCGGAATCTATGTCAGTACTGATAAAAACCGCTCGGCAATAGCCAAAAGTTTTGCGGCAACTCTCGCTGATATGTTCGCCACCAAGCCTTAAGAGGTAGTCTATGGAGACCGGAAGGTGGTAAATGCGGAAATAGAGGCCTCTGAAATGATCATTTCCGGCATTTCGGGAAAATTTATAAGCATATTGATATCATTGATGAATAATATGGCTTGTCACTGCAATAGTGATTTGCTACATGGCCTTCACCGAAGCAGTTCGGTTTCTACCACACAGTGCGGTCGTGGCGGAATTGGTAGACGCGCAGCGTTGAGGTCGCTGTGGGGCAACCCGTGGAAGTTCGAGTCTTCTCGACCGCACCATTCTCTCCCAAGAGAGTATTTTCAGCGATAAATAATCATCTCTTCTCCCATGCATAATCATGCAAACGGGAAAGCTGCCATCTTTTGCTGAAACACCTTCCCACGAACTAAAACTGAATATGCTTGAAATCAGGGGCATTTCGCCCCTGTGTTATTAAGCTGCAATAACACGCTCCACCGCAGCTTCTGCGTGGATCGCTGTCGTATCATAAATCGGCACTGCACTATCCTCAGGGCGCACAAGCAACATAATTTCCGTACAGCCCAGAATAACCGCCTCAGCGCCCTGCCCGACAAGGCGGGCAATCACATCACGATACATCTGGCGGGACGTCTCTTTGACTTCACCTTGCACTAGTTCATCATAAATAATGCGATGGACAGTTTTGCGGTCATCGTCATTTGGCACCAAAACCTCAAGACCGTGCTGGTTAATCAGCCGCCCTTTATAGAAATCCTGTTCCATCGTGAAAGCAGTTCCCAGCAGACCAACTTTTTTAAGCCCTGCGGTTTTTATGCGCTCTGCAGTCGGATCTGCAATATGAATAAGCGGGATATTGATTGCGACCTGCACCTCATCAGCCATGCGGTGCATTGTATTGGTGCAAATAAGCAGGAAATCAGCCCCGCCACGCTCCAGACTTTGCGCGGCCTTAATCATCTCAATGGTTGCATCATCCCAGCGCCCTGCATGTTGCAGCGCTTCAATCTCTGCAAAGTCAAACGACCACATCAGACATTTGGCTGAATGCAAACCACCAAGCCTGTCCCGGACAAGCTCATTGATGATACGATAATATTCAGCTGAACTTTCCCAACTCATGCCTCCGATGAGGCCAATAAGCTTCTGTGCCACCCTGTTTCTCCTGTTTGATCCGCTTTTATCAAACACAGAGCATGAATGAAATATCAGGCTGCATGGACTTATTTACTATTTGTAAGAATGCGTTTCACTACATACAACTTACGTGCTCTGTTGCTAATCCTGCCGTTCCAAAGCAGACAATAAGACCAAAAGTCATTATCATGATATGGCTTTCAACTATGAACGATCGTATGAAGCGAAGGTGCGGAGAAAATCCCCATCGCCACAAAGTCATAATACTCCATACAATGAGCACGAAAAACACAATGCCTGAAAACGGGATGAAAAACACAAGGGGCCAACAACTTGCTAAAGTGCCGGAGCCGGCAGTTACATAAGCCAATATTGCTAATATTACCCAGAATACGATATGCATTTGCAACGTCCGTTTCCAAATTAGATTCACAGTAATCAACCCTTGTTGCCTCCAAATAAAATCTACATTTACATAACGCAGTAATTTCATCCCCTCAACATACGCATAGCCTTTGAATTAATTTTAAATTCGTCCAAAAAATTCTATAATCACGTATTTTTAAACATGGTTAATTTCTGGCAACTTTTCCAGTTCCCTCACCTTCTGCTATAGGCTAGCTTACGCTTAATTTTAGTCTCTACGGGGAGCAGATATGGATATCCGTCCATTTCACCAAGATGATGCCGCGCATTTGTGCAACTGGTTTGCCAGTGAGGCTGAACTCATTCAATGGGGCGGTCCCCTTTTGAAATATCCCCTTTGCGAACAGCAAATTGAGCAAATGCAAAGCGAGACTGAAGGCAATAAGCCGCAGCGCCTGATGTTCAGCGCCTTTTACAATCAGGAACTGGTAGGTCATGCTCAGCTCGTTCTTGACTGGCAGCACGGTGTCGCCCGTCTGGGGCGCGTTGCAGTTAATCCGACCTATCGTGGCCAGCGCCTTACCCAGCCGTTTTTGCAGCAGATCATCAAGCGTCTCTTCGATCAGGAGGAATTCTCCCGTCTCGAACTGAATGTATTTACATTCAACCGCGCTGCCATTCAGACCTATCGCAAACTCGGTTTTCAGCTTGAGGGCATCCGCCGCTCCTGCCTGCAGGTCGGCAATGAACGTTGGGACACAGCAATCTTCGGTATGTTGCGCAGCGATATCAAAACAGCAGAAAGCCTTTGCGCCTTAGCCAGTTGATAATCAGGCTTTCATAGCAGAGCGGTCAATTTGCCATCTGGATTTTTTTGACCGCAATCTCTACCTGATTGCCATCATGACAGAAAACGCCCCTGCACAGAGTCGCCCTGCGACTAATCGCAATGATTTATCCGCTCAGTTTCTTAGCACTGATGGCTCCCCGCCGGTTGAATGGCTGGTTGCTGATGGTCTGACATCCTACCCTGATGCGGAAGCTTTTATGGAAGCACGCGTTGCCGCCATTCGTGATGGCGGAGCCAATGAGCTCGTGTGGCTGGTGGAACATCCGCCGCTTTATACCGCCGGTACCAGTGCGCGTGATGAAGATTTGCTAACGCCAGATCGTTTTCCGGTTTACAAGACCGGACGCGGCGGTGAATTTACCTATCATGGCCCGGGGCAGCGTGTGGCTTATGTCATGCTTGATCTCAAGCGTCGCCGTGAAGATATCCGCGCTTTTGTAGCAGCGCTGGAACAATGGATCATCACCACACTTGATAATTTCAATATCAAAGGCGAACGGCGCGAAGACCGCGTTGGCGTCTGGGTTGCGCGACCGGAAAAACCGCGCCTCGCGAATGGTGCAATGGCAGAAGATAAGATCGCAGCAATCGGCATTCGTATGCGCCGCTGGGTCAGTTTTCACGGCATTGCCCTTAACGTGGAACCGCAGCTTGAAAACTTCGGTGGCATCGTTCCTTGCGGTATTGCTGAATATGGAGTGACCAGTCTGGTTGATCTGGGATTGCCTGTCACTATGGACGATCTGGATATGGCATTGAAGCAAAGTTTCAATGATGTCTTTGGTGATGTGAAATAACAGACAATTTAAATAAGTTATTGTTTTATATTAAAAAGGCGGCACTTAAGCCGCCTTTTTTCTTTTCTCTAAACTGAGAGTACGGCCTTTTCTGCCTCAGCACTGCGCTTGCGCTCACGGATGAAAACATAGATCCCTGAGCCGATAATAATCGCAATACCAAACCATTTAGACAGGCTCGGGAAGTCACCGAAAAACAACAAACCGACCGTGACCGCCATAACAATTTCAACATATTGGAATGGTGCCAGAATGGAGGCCGGTGCCAGCTGGAATGCACGCACCACCAGCAAATGACCGCTGGCCGCGAAGACACCAATCATGAGCAGCATGAACCACGGAAACAGCGTGTGCGGCAATGCAAATTGCAGATCAGGAATAGCAGCTGTATGGCCAAAGATCATAACCGCAATCCCCATGATACTGCCTCCAATACCGGCATAAAACTGCATCACGACCGGACGCTCATTAAGGCCAAATTTGCGATTGAGCACCAAATAGACCGCGAACAAGAAGGCGGAAATCGCCGGCAAAACCGAGAGCCAGCCGAAAACGCTCCAGCTTGGCTGAATAACGATGACTGTGCCAAGCAACCCGACAAGCACAGCACTCAAGCGGCGCCAGCCCACCTTCTCATTAAGGAAAATCATCGAGAGAACGGTCAGAATAAGCGGTTCCACAAAGAACACAGCCAGCGCATCGGCCAGCGGCATATATTTGACCGCGGTGAAAAAGCAGAGACTACCGAGAGCCAGCAAACAACCGCGAAACAGATTGCCCCAGAGATGTTGGGTTTTCAGCCCAAAACCACGGCTAAAAATGATAATCGCTGCAAAGCTGAGGATACCCTGCACAAAAAAACGCATAAAACTGATCGTGCCGGGCGGAATATTCTCTTCCATTGCCAGCCACTTGCCGGTGGCGTCCATCAGCGGCACAATAAGCATGGCACAGATCATGGTGATCATTCCGCGCACATGCGGCTGCAACCGGTTCTGCATTGTCATTCCTCTGCGGCTACGCCGCTTTTATCTCGGGCCTCTGCGGTTACACCGCGTTTATTTCGGGCTGCTCGGGCAGCGTTATTTCCATATTCAGCGTTCTCATCACGGCTTGCCCGCTAACGCAACACCTCTCTCCGGCTGCGCGTTTTATTGTCCCGTGCCGTCACTTTAAGGCCACAGCAGCACACCTGAAGACGAATGCCGGATTTGACAATTCCCGTGTAATTGTCCAAACAAAATAAAATCTGCGGAAAAGTCAGGATTACCGGCATTTAAACAGGAACGTATAGCGAACCTTTGTCGCTTTACTTGTTGAAACATGCCAAAATCTCGGTGATTCGATTTTCCATAATTCCGGTGCGGTTTTGAAATTCAGAACTGAATATTCCGCTCCGTAATTTTGTTTCCCGCATTTATGCGACGCTGAATCTCTGTTCAGCAGCAAAATGCTCCGTAATCTATTTGAACGAACAGGCCGGCCATTCCACATGGATAATAGCGACGATCTTTTTGCGAATATTCTCAACAATGCACGCGGGCGGCAGGTGTCTCAGCCTGAGGTGTCCGCGGATATTGCTGAAACTGTCGCCACCCCTGTGCCTGCACAGCCTTCGCCTGTGAGCAAGCCAGAAATTGCTGCAAGCGCGCCTGCTCCGGCAGCTCCTGCACAAAAAACAGCTGCTGAAATGCGCTCGGCTCCGAGTAACTCAGATGGCAGTGATTATAATGCTTCCGCCATCCGTGTTCTTGAAGGGCTGGAACCGGTACGTCTGCGTCCCGGCATGTATATCGGCGGTACTGATGAAAAAGCGTTGCACCATCTGTTTGCCGAAGTCATCGACAACGCGATGGACGAGGCGGTTGCCGGTCATGCCAATTTCATTGATGTTAATCTTGATGCCGAAGGCTTCCTGACAGTCAGTGATAATGGTCGTGGTATTCCGGTTGAACTTCACCCTCAGGTGCCGGGCAAATCAACGCTTGAAGTGATTATGACTAAGCTTCATGCCGGCGGTAAATTCGACGGCAAAGCCTATGAGACCTCCGGTGGTCTGCATGGTGTTGGTGTTTCTGTGGTCAACGCCTTGTCCGACCTGCTGGAAGTCGAAGTCGCCCGTGCCCGCCGCCTCTATCGTCTGCGTTTTTCCCGCGGGCTGCCGCTGGGTGATCTGGAAGAACTCGGTGAAGTCCATAACCGCCGTGGTACGCGGGTGCGTTTCCATCCGGATCCGGAGATTTTCGGCAAAAACGTCAAATTTGACCCAGAGCGCCTGTATCGTATGGCGCGGTCGAAAGCCTATCTGTTTGGCGGCGTAGAAATCCGCTGGTCCTGTGATCCGTCTTTGCTTGATCCTAAAAAGGGCATTCCGGATAAAGCTGTTTTCCATTTTCCAGGTGGTCTGAAAGACTTTCTCTCAGCCTCACTCGGCAAAGAATTTATGGTCACCAGAGAAATTTTCTCCGGCAAGACGGAAAAGCAAGGCGGTCACGGTGCTGTCGAATGGGCGGTGGCATGGTATGGCGGTGACAGCTTTGTTCACTCCTATTGTAACACCATTCCAACCGGTGAAGGCGGTACGCATGAAGCGGGTCTGCGCCTTGCACTGACGCGCGGCCTCAAAGCCTATGCGGAACTGACCAACAATAAACGCGCCTCGGTGATCACCACTGATGACGTGATGATTTCTGCTGCCGGTATGATGTCGGTTTTCATCCGTGAGCCGGAATTCGTTGGTCAGACCAAGGATAAGCTGGCGACTGTTGAAGCGCAGCGTATTGTTGAAAATGCGATCCGCGATCCTTTTGACCATTGGCTTGCCGCCTCGCCGCAGGAAGCATCAAAACTGCTCGATTGGGTTGTTGAGCGTGCGGAAGAACGCCTGCGCCGCCGTCAGGAAAAAGAAACCACTCGTAAGACAGCAACCCGTAAGTTGCGTCTGCCGGGCAAACTGGCTGACTGCTCGCAAAATTCCGCAGCCGGTGCAGAATTGTTCATCGTTGAGGGTGACTCGGCGGGCGGTTCTGCCAAACAGGCGCGTAACCGCACCAATCAGGCGATTTTGCCGCTGCGTGGTAAAATCCTCAACGTGGCCAGCGCCGGACGCGATAAGCTGACGGCAAACCAGCAGATCGGTGATCTGGTGCAGGCGCTTGGCTGTGGCACCCGCAAGAACTACCGTGAAGATGATCTACGCTATGACCGCATCATTGTGATGACAGATGCTGACGTGGATGGTGCGCATATTGCCTCGCTGCTGATCACCTTCTTCTATCAGGAAATGCCGCAGCTGATTACCGGTGGACACCTGTTCCTTGCTGTGCCGCCGCTGTATCGCCTCAGCCAAGGTGGTAAGGTCGCCTATGCCCGTGATGATGCGCATAAGGACGAACTGATGCGCACAGTCTTTACCGGCAAAGGTAAAGTTGAGCTTGGCCGCTTTAAAGGTCTTGGTGAAATGCGTGCTGAGCAGCTTAAAGAAACCACGATGGATCCGAGCAAGCGTACTTTGCTGCGTGTGGAACTCTTTGAGGATGAAAGCGGCTCGACCAAAAACACTGTAGATGACCTGATGGGCACAAAGCCGGAAGCCCGCTTCCGCTTCATTCAGGAAAATGCTGAATTCGTTCAGGAACTGGATATCTGATGAATTAAAAGCCGGTGTTATCACCGGCTTTTTTATGAACATCTCCGATCAGACCACTTGCACTTTTAGTAATGCGCTCTCGCTTATATCCGAAGGCAGGATACATTAATCCGTAAATCTGGTGGTTCTTCTTTTATACAATGCCAAGGATAATGGCATTTGAGGTAATTCAAGCCTCAACAGCGCTCAATAATCATCCAGATCAGGAATACGGCCAAAAGCGATTTTGCCGCCTATGTAAGAGCCGGGGGCGATGGACGGGCCGAGACTTAAAGCATCCGAACCGAATTGTTTGCGCACGCGGTCAAGCGTGTCAGATACCTGTTCCCAGCGTTGCTGGCGCTGCTTTTGCTGCGGCTCATCAAACAGGTCATGACTATCTACCACCTCGCCGGACAGATGATGCAGATAAATATGCACATTCTTGATCCGCCTGAAATCCGTGCCACGAAATGCCGGATGCATCAGCAAACGCCGGTGTAATTGCCCCAGACAGGTGAGAAAACAATGATCATCGCGTGACGGCGGAAAAACGCCCTCAACAGAAATAGATTCCTGTCCTTTTATCCGCCAGCCATAGACCAGAGCACCGGCGCGGTAATGCTCTTTACGCAAACGTCGCGAGGCGCTCATACAAAGCAGGCGCGCGCATTGCAGAATTTTATCCGGCTGGCGCCAGTCCCGCGGCAGCACACGGCCATGTCCGAACATCCGGCGCTGCGTTTCCTGTTTCTCGACCGCATAGCCATGCAGTCCGGCGATAAATCGCTCGCCTTCAACACTACCCCAGATTGCGCGCCCCTGTTTCGGACTGATCTTCCAGAGCTCCTCAACTGTTGTGATGCCGGAGCGTAGCAGGCGTGCCTCTACACCCGCGGCAATACCGGGCAAATCACGCAATTGCAGTTTCAGGAAACGGCGGGGAATATCTTCCGGCCGCACAATGACCAAACCGTCTGGCTTGTCGATTTCAGCCGCGATTTTTGCAAGCAGCTCATTGGGCGCAACGCCAATGGAACAAGTCAGAGCAGAGCCAAGCTTTTCACGCAATGCCGCTTTAATCGCCAATCCCAGAGCCTCAGCCTGACGGGATTCTGACGGCAGCAAACGGCAAACCAACTCATCAATCGAGCGCACATCACCGATCGGCAAAACCGTATCAATAATATCCAGTATCTTATGATGCAGTTTGACATATTCATCCGGCCGCGCCTCAATTATTGCAATATCGGGGCAGCGTTCACGGGCTTCGCGCACAGACGTTCCGGTTTTCAAGCCGAACTTCTTGGCTTCTTTACTGGCTGCGATCAGGCCGGTGAATTCACTGGCATGGGGTACAACGCCAACCGGCCTGCCCTGCAGGGCAGGATTCATCTGCTGCTCGGCACTGGCAAAAAAACTGTCAAAATCGAGATATAGCCGTTCCGGCAGATCAGGTTTACGCATGGGTGTTGTTCCGCACTAATTGCAGAACAAAATAAGAACATTTAACAGATTTAGCAAGCTGATATTACAAATCGGCCTGCATTTTCACCTTTTCCACAACACGCGCCAGACTGTCCGACCATTCCTCATAACGGCGAATAATCCGGAAGCCGCATTTTTCATAAAGCTTTATCGCTGGAAGATTACGCGCATGAGTGCCGATTTCCGCGCTCTGAAACCCGAGCAAAACAATCTGCGCCAACAGTGCATCAACCAGCAAAGTACCTATACCCTGTCCGTGATGCGCCGGATCCACCCAAATGTCTGAAATATAATTCTGATTACTGTCGCGTGCGCCCCAGCCACAGATCACACCATCCTGCTCGGCAACCAGAATGTAATCTGTGTAATCTTGCACTGAACGTAAAAAAGCCAGTTCAGCGCGTCTGCGCTGATCCGGCTCTTCGGTTTCAAAGCTGAATATATGGGAAGACCATGCATCAGCCCCGATGCGGGCAATAACCGCCAGATCAGCGTTTGTTGCCTGTCGGAGCTGCATGCGGTTTTACCACCAGCGTTTTGCTGTGAAGCTGCCTGCGGACTGCTCAATCACATGGGCAGCCTGGAACAGTGCTTCTTCTTCAAACGGACGGCCAATCAGCTGCAAGCCCAGTGGCAGACCGGTTTCGGACAGACCCGCCGGTACTGAAATACCTGGCAGACCAGCCATGTTCACAGTGACCGTAAAGATGTCATTGAGATACATTTTCACCGGATCAGCAGCCAGCTCTTTATCGCCCAGCTTGAAAGCAGCCGATGGTGTTGCAGGTGTCAGAATTGCATCCACACCGGCAGCAAACACATCCTCAAAGTCTTTCTTGATCAATGTGCGGATTTTCTGTGCCTTAACATAATAGGCGTCATAATAACCGGCTGAAAGCACATAGGTGCCGATCATGATACGGCGTTTAACTTCCGCACCAAAACCTTCCGCACGGGTGTTTTCGTACATTTCAACAATGTCTTTGCCCGGAACACGCAGACCATAGCGAACGCCGTCATAACGTGCGAGGTTCGACGATGCTTCCGCCGGAGCAACGATGTAATAAACGGCAAGCGCCTGATCTGTATGCGGCAGCGAAATATCAACAACTTCCGCGCCGGCATCTTTCAGCCACTGAACGCCCTGCGCCCAGAGCTTTTCGATTTCAGCCGGCATACCATCAATGCGATATTCGCGCGGAATACCGATTTTCATGCCTTTTACGGATTTGCCAAGCGCTGCTTCATAATCAGGAACCGGCAGATCAACAGAAGTTGTATCTTTCAGATCAACAGAAGCCATCGACTTCAACAGGATTGCACTGTCACGAACGTCGCGGGCAATCGGACCGGCCTGATCAAGCGAAGATGCGAAAGCAATCGTGCCCCAACGGGAAACACGGCCATAAGTCGGCTTGATACCAACAGTGCCGGTGAACGCCGCAGGCTGACGGATCGAACCACCGGTATCAGTTGCTGTAGCACCGGCGCACAGACGCGCAGCCACAGCTGCAGCAGAACCACCGGAAGAACCGCCCGGAACCAGCTTATCTTCTGAGCCTTCTGCGCGCCAAGGGCTGACAACAGGGCCGTAATAGGATGTTTCGTTGGAGGAGCCCATTGCGAACTCGTCCATGTTCAACTTGCCGAGCATAACCGCGCCGTCTGCCCAGAGATTGGCTGTGACGGTTGATTCATATTCCGGCTTGAAGCCATCGAGAATATGCGAGCAGGCCTGAGTGTGATCGCCTTTGGTGGCGAACAAATCTTTCACGCCGAGCGGAATACCTTCCAGCGCACCGGCCTCACCTTTTGCCAGACGCTCATCCGAAGCTTTGGCCATCGTGCGGGCTTTGTCATGAGTAACACTGACATAAGCATTGAGCGCGCCATTGGCCGCATCAATTGCATTGAGATAAGCATCGGCCAGTTCGGTTGCTGTAAAGGCTTTGGCCTTCAGCTTGTCGCGCGCCTCGGCAATCGTGAGTGCGGTTAAATCAGTCATGGTTTAAATCCTGTTTAGGCTTTTCATCTGCCATTTTTTGTCTCAATCACCGCTTTAAACGGGAGCAATATAGCTCTTGATCGACGGAAAACAGCTGTCGGACGGTTGAGCGCAGATTATTCGATAACTTTTGGCACCATGAAGAAGTTCTCTTCACTGATCGGTGCATTAGAAACGATCTCTGCAGCCATATTGCCGTCAGAAACTGTATCTTCACGCAGGCGCATGGCAGTCGGGATAACCGAAGTCATCGGCTCAACACCATCAACATTCACTGCATCCAGCGATTGCACAAAGCCCAGAATGACATTGAGTTCACCGGTCATTTTCTCGGCCTGTTCTTCACTGACCGCAATACGGGCAAGATGCGCAACGCGCTTGACTGTAGTTAAATCGACGGACATGTCGTTCTCCGATAAATGCGAAAATGCGGACTTAGCTGCCGGTCTATCCAGCATGAATACAGTCCGCAAGAAATTTCTCTTGTTCCGGCTATAACCCTGCACTTGCTCAAGTGCAATATTTGACTTGAATTTTCAGCCCCGAGAAACAGTTAAACTGCCGCCAACATCCAGCACTTCAACTTTTGTACCGGATTTTTCCATGCCGTATACAAAATCATCTGCCGTTGCATCAAGCAGACCGAATGTACCGAAATGGCACGGGATTGCAGTTTTGAGCGTCGGGAAATAACGCTGGCAAGCCAGCGCTGCAATTGCGCCGCCCATTGTGAAACGATCACCAACCGGCACCAATGCCACTTCCGGCTGATGCAACTCATTAATCAGCGCCATATCCGAGAAAATATCCGTATCGCCCATATGATAGAGTGTCGGTGCATCTTCATCATCAAAATGGAACATCAGGCCATTCGGATTACCAAGAGAATGGGAAACGCCGTCCTCCGTCACAGTTGCGGAGGAATGCAGCGCATTTACAAAGGTTACTGAAAAGCCGTTGTGAAAGACTGTACCGCCGGTATTGCCCGGATCGACTTTCTCTACACCGCGATGCGCAAGCCAGTCACACAGATCAGCATTGGCGATCACTGTCGCGCCTGTTTCTTTAGCGATGCGGATTGTATCGCCGACATGGTCGCCATGGCCATGGGTCAGTGCAATATGGGTTATGCCTTTGGTCACTTCAGCAAAATCCAAAGCAGAACCGGTCGGGCTCTGGCTGATAAACGGGTCAATCAGAATTGTCGCCTGCGAGGTTTCAACGCGAAAAGCAGAATGGCCGAGCCAGGTTATGTTCATGATATTCCCTTTGCCGATGCATATTGATATAGGCACAGTTATGATGCACTGCACTGCCTTTGCAAGATACTACACGACATTACCGGATCGGAAAAACAAGATATGGCTGTATCAACAATTGAAGAGCTTGCAACAAGCTTGAGCTACGGGCAGCTTGTCGCCGGTCTTGATCTGGGTACCAAAACAATCGGCATTGCGGTTTCTGATCTCGGCATGTCATTCGCGCATCCGCGTCCTGTTTTGAAACGCCGCAAATTTACACTCGATGCACAGGAACTGCTGGAACTGCTGCAAAAAGAAAAAGTTGCAGCAGCCGTTATCGGCCTGCCGGTCAATATGGACGGCACAGAAGGCCCGCGCGTGCAGGCCACAAAAGCCTTTGTGCGCAATATGGAAAAGCTCACCGATATTCCGTTCATTTACTGGGATGAGCGTCTTTCAACCGTTGCGGCAGAGCGCGCTTTGATCGGCATGGATGTTTCCCGCGCCAAACGCGCAGAGCGAATTGATTCCGCTGCCGCTTCATTCATTTTGCAAGGCGCTCTGGATCGACTGCACATACTGCGTCGTGACAGCGAGCAAGATTAAATAAATTTAAGAATATTAGATCTTGCTCCTATAGCGGTTAGAGCTTTTACAAAGATATCTCCTGATGTTTCTTTTAAGGAGAATGTTATGAGCTTTATCAAATCCTTTTTCCGTGGCGGCTACAATTCTCATAGCGGTTATGGTGGTGGCCATGGCCACGGCTCAAAACATGGCCGTAATGAAGCTTTCTATTATGGCATGCCACAACAAATGGAACTGCCGCCTGCAAAAACTCAAAACTGTCCTGACTGCCGCAGACCTCAGGCCACAGACGCACGGTTTTGCAACAATTGCGGCTTGTCCCTCGTTCCGGCTCAATGCAGCTCTTGCAATCAATCGATGATGGCTGGTGCCAAATTTTGCGGCAATTGCGGCCAGCCAGCCGCTGCTTAAAACATTTCCGAATACTTCAATCATATCTGAAGCAGTCAGAATTTTTAAAAATCCTGACTGCTTTGCGATGTAAAAAATAATAATTTAAAATCAAATACTTACAAAAAATCACAATACTTAAAATTAGCTATTGCTCCTATAGCGACTAGAGCTTGTTTATATAGATCTCCTTAAACACAGGAGATTATTATGATTAATTATGTACGTCAGATATTTCAGCGTAGCTATGCTTCACAAAGCCGGAATGACGATAATGGCACAAACGTAATCTGCCCTTCCTGTAGTAATATTCAATATGCGGATGCACGTTTCTGCAATAAGTGCCGCTACATATTATAGTCATTTTTCGCAATTGCTTATCTGTAGCAAATCTCAGAATGACAGGCACTGCGTGGCGCACATTCCTTATACAAGTTTGTGCGCCACATTCTGTTAGTTCAAAATGCTGCCATTGCCTCTGCAATCAGCTTAAAATCATGCTCACTAAGCTCCAGCAAACCGAAGCGGAACGGATAAGCCCAGTTTGACTTTCCCCGTGTAAGCTCCAGCCTGTCCAACAAAGGGCGAATAGGAATGATCATTGTATCATTCCATTGCACATCGCGCCGATAGGGCAGGAAACCCTGCCCCATATCAACCTGATAAACAGCATCATTGCTGATCACGCCTTGTGCTGTAAAAGACTGCAACTTGTCTCTACCGCCCATGGTTATTGCAGGCGAATAATAGATCACGCCGTCTCCCTGCTTTAGCCTGCGCAGAGGTGCAGATTTCCCATGACAAACCTGCATGAAACCCTCTGCCCGCCCGCGTTGCACATGATCAGCGCTGGCAATCGCAAGCCAGTATTTCTGCCTGCGCTCTGTCATCATGTATCCAATGCATAAACACGCAGACGATGGCCGTCCGGATCAGCAATCACAAAAGACCAGCCGAAATCTAATTGCGCAGGCGCCATCAGAATATCGGCCTTCATATCGCGCCATTTCGCATAAAGCGCATTTACCGCATCATGCGTTTCTACCCCATGGAAAATTCGCAGCCACCACCGCTATTCGCCGGTGCTGGTTGAACCGTGTGCTTTGACCAAAGTGCCAATTTCAAACCGGATTGCAGAATAAAAAGCGCAAAGGTCGGAGATTGCTCAACCGGTTGAATGCCAAACAGTTCAGCATAGAATGTGGCACTAGCTTCCGGGTTTGCTACATAAAGCATCAGATTATCGGGATGGTTCATCATATAACTCCTTCAGTTGATGCCAAAGGATATGAACCGCCGCTGTGTCAGTTTCTGTCAGCAGTGTTTAAAATTCGCGTGTAATATTCTGCGCTTTACGCCAGTCTTTCAGCAGACTTTGCCGTGAGCGGGAATAGCGCCCCTCCAAAATTGTCAGAGATTGAATGCGATCGGTGCGAAAATGCCGGAAATCCTGACGCAACTCGCACCAGCCAAGCACAACCTGTACCTGATCGAAGAAACCCAGCCCGAACGGCCAGATAATGCGTTGCGATACTTGCCCCTCTGCATCGGCATAATGCAGCTCAAGTCTGGATTGCTGACGGATTGCCAGACGGATTTGTCCCAGAATATCGGGGTCAACCGGAACGGGGTGCTCTTTACGCGCGGATGGACCCACAAGCAGCGTTGAGGCCTCAAGATCATCGCGCAAAGCTGCTGGCAAGACGGCTGCAATCTTAGCCAATGCATTGCGTGCTGCCTGCGCCAGTTGCGTATCATGCCGCGTCGTCACCCAACGCGATCCCAGTACCAGAGCTTCGATCTCCTCCTGTGAGAACATCAGCGGTGGCAAGGTAAAACCGGCGCGCAACACATAACCGACACCGGCCTCGCCTTCGATCACAGCGCCTTGCGCCTGCAAGCTGGCAATATCGCGGTAGAGAGTCCGCAGGCTAATATCTAACTCTGCTGCCAAATCCTGCCCGCTGACCGGATGCCGGTGACGGCGCAGAATTTGCAAAAGTTCCAGTAATCGTTCAGAGCGAGACACAGACAGCATACCTTTAAATTTTTACGCAAATGACATTTAAGAAAACACCCCAGCATAATAAAAATACGACTATATTGTAAATATTATTTACAAATAAACACAATTACAAAATAAAATCATAAAAATAAATAAATATTATAATTTATATTATATAAACAAATATTTACAAACAAAATAAAAGCAACTATAAAGTAATTGTTAATAATTTAATTTAAGGGAATTATTTTTATGCTATCTGTTCAAGTAACTTCCATTTCAGTAAAAACATCATTATTAGATAATTTAATTCATATATCGGCATATGATGGAACTAGCTGGATTAATTTTGAAGCACTAAATCATACCAGCCAGATCAAGGAAATGCTTATTCTTGCCGGTCAGGGTCTAGCATCAAACGGCGGCCCGGTTATGATCGAATATGACACACTCAACAGCCTAAATCTGTTCATGGGCATCACTGCTACACTCGCATAAATATTAAATATAACTCTGCGCAAATTAAGGGCTTATACTGCAAGTTTCCAACATCCAGTGTAATCAGGTGGATTAGCCCTGTCTTATAGCAGAAGAGGCAGAACTCGTGTTCTGCCTCCACCACCAGATATAGTCCCCCGCCAATGTATTTCTATTCCTGCGGATAAAGCGCATTGATAATACCCAAGGCATCATGTCGGGCATCAATCATGCCATAGGTTGTGCGCCATTGTCCGCCAAGGCGGGTCTCGATAAAGGCATCCGCAATGTGATCCGCGCCAAGCTCTTTCAGGCAAGCAGCGCTGGCTGCCAGCGCCATCTGCTCGGTGAGCATTCGTGCTGCACCTTCATCGGTCATGGTTACCTGCATTGCAGCGCGCAATACGGCAACAGTACCCTGCCCGCGACGACCAAGCTGTGTGCCGATCCATTCCAGCACATCATCAAAGAGACGCGGCGCGCGGTGCAGAACGCGTACGATATCCAGCGCCATTACATTGCCGGAACCTTCCCAGATCGCATTGACCGGAGCTTCACGATACAATCGTGCCAGCGGGCCTTCTTCGACATAGCCATTGCCGCCAAGACATTCCATCGCTTCATAGAGTAGCGACGGTGCAATTTTTGCCACCCAATATTTGACCACAGGAGTCATAACACGGGCAAAGGCAGCTTCCATACGATCATTGGCCGCCAAATCGAAAGCACGGGCAAGACGCAGAGACAGAGCCGTGGCAGCCGCCACATCCAGTGACATATCTGCCAGCACACGCTGCATAAGCGGCTGATTGATCAGCGGTACGCCGCCAACACTTCTGTGACGGGCATGATGCACCGCCTCACTCATACCGGCACGCATCAAACCTGCCGATGCTACGGCGCAATCAAGACGAGTCAGCGTCACCATATCAATAATGGTTTTCACGCCCTGTCCCGGCTCACCCACCATCTGGCCAAGTGCGTTTTCAAACTGCACTTCCGAAGAGGCATTGGAACGGTTGCCCAGCTTGTCTTTCAAACGCTGAAGACGGAAGCCATTGCCACTGCCATCAGACAGCAGGCGCGGCACCAGAAAACATGACAGGCCGGATTTATTATCGCCGGCGGCCTGACCATTGGCCTGAGCCAGCACCATAAAGGCATCGGACATCGGCGCGGACATAAACCATTTATGGCCATTGAGGCGATAAACACCATTTCCGGCATGGTCTGCACGGGTAGTATTGGCACGAACATCGGTGCCGCCCTGCTTCTCCGTCATGCCCATACCAATCGTCAAACCGGCTTTTTTAACCGGCGGCTTATTGGATGCGTCATATTTGCGGGTGAGAATGCGCGGCGACCATTCATCATAAAGCGCCGGTGAAGTCATCAGCACAGCAAGAGAAGCGCTTGTCATGGTCAGCGGGCAGAGATGTCCGCATTCCAGTTGCGCTGTCAGATAAAAGCGTGTGGCGCGCGCCTGATGGCGGCGACCTGACTCTGGCGATTGTTGCGGGCTGTTTTCCCAGATCGAGGAATGCAGACCATGCGCAACTGAGCGGCGCATCAGAGCATGATAGGCCGGATGGTATTCCACCTGATCAATGCGATTGCCAAGACGATCATAGGTTTGCAGGCGCGGCACTTCTGAATTGGCAAGACGTGCCATTTCCTGCGCATCCGCAGACAAAACAAAACGGCCGGTCTGTTCCAGCTCTTTTTGCAGCGTTTCAGGAAAACGTGTTGCACATTGTAACAGCAGCGGATCGCTCAAATAGGCATTATATTGCGGTACAGCCTGCCCGTTGAGATTTTTTGTCACGGAATATGGAGACGAATCCGGCGCGTAATTGGTACGCTGCGGCACCTGATTGGTTACTTCAGAAACGTCTACAGGAGTGTTAACCGACATATTCCATCCATTTAGCCGGAGATTTCAGCCGCCGGTTTTTATATTTAAAATCTATTCGCGAATCTCTAATATCCGCCTTGTGGCATTGTTTGCGGCAAAATTATAAATATCCCCTCAATATTCCGCATTTCTCCACACAGTTTATTCGACAAAGCCGCAAAAGCATATATAAGGCCGCAAACAAGTTTTTCTGAAAACAAACTTAGGGAATAGCTGTGATGACAGAACAATCTCCCTCGCCCCTTTTTCCCCACCGCCATTTGCTCGGGATTAAAGACCTATCTCCTCATGATATAAATATCCTGCTTGATCTGGCTGACAGCGAAGTCGCCGTATCCCGTCAGCCGGAAAAAAAGAAATCCATTTTAAGCGGCCGCACACAGATCAATCTGTTTTTTGAAAATTCCACCCGCACACAATCATCTTTTGAACTGGCAGGCAAACGCCTCGGCGCCGATGTGATGAATATGTCTGTCGGTAATTCTTCCGTCAAAAAAGGTGAAACGCTGATTGATACAGCGATGACCCTGAATGCGATGCAGCCGGATATTCTGGTGATCCGCCATGCTTCTGCCGGTGCTGCCGCGCTGCTCGCGCAAAAAGTGGGCTGCTCCGTGGTCAATGCCGGTGACGGCGCGCATGAGCATCCGACACAGGCACTGCTCGATGCCCTGACCATCCGCCGCGCCAAAGGCAAAGTCGGCCGCCTGATCGTGGCAATCTGCGGCGATGTTCTGCATTCGCGTGTGGCGCGCTCCAATATTCTGCTGCTTAATGCGCTGGGCGCGCGGGTGCGGGTGATTGCACCGTCCACCCTGCTGCCATCCGGTATTGAAAATATGGGCGTTGAAGTCTTCAACTCCATGAAAGAAGGCCTGAAAGACGCTGATGTGGTGATGATGCTACGCTTGCAGCGCGAGCGCATGAGCGGCTCTTTTGTGCCGTCGGTACGCGAATATTTCCACTTCTACGGGCTGGATAAAGAAAAGCTCAAATATGCCAAGCCGGACGCCTTGGTGATGCATCCGGGCCCGATGAACCGCGGTGTGGAAATTGCCTCGGATATTGCTGACGGCCCGCAAAGCGTGATTCAGCAACAGGTGGAAATGGGCGTTGCTGTTCGCATGGCCGTCATGGAAGCCCTGCTTGATCCCCGACGAAATCCTGAAAATTTTAACGGTGTTGGAGCCTGATGATGAGCACTACAGTTTACACCAATGCCCGCATCGTTGATCCTTCGCGTAACCTCGATGAAGACGGCACGCTGATTGTTGCAAACGGTATTATCGTTGCCAGCGGTGCAGATGCCAATCATCAGGGCACACCGGAAGACGCGGAAGTCATTGACCTTAACGGCAATGTCCTGATCCCGGGTCTGGTCGACAGCCGCGTTTTTATCGGGGAACCGGGTACGGAACACCGTGAAACGATCGCTTCGGCCAGTCAGGCCGCTGCAGCCGGTGGTGTAACCTCCATGATCATGATGCCGGATACCGATCCGGTGATTGATAATGTGGCACTGGTCGAATTCGTCAAACGAACTGCCCGCGACACAGCAATCGTCAATGTCCATCCGGCTGCTGCGATTACCCGTGGCTTGCTCGGCGAGGAAATGACCGAAATGGGCTTGCTGCGGGAAGCCGGTGCGGTTGCCTTTACCGAAGGCCGCAAATCACTGGCCAATACGCTGCTGCTGCGCCGTGCGCTGACCTATGCGAAAGATTTTGGCGCGGTTATCGCCCATGAAACCATGGATCCGTATTTAGGCGGCGGCGCTATGAATAGCGGGCTTTATGCCAGCTGGCTCGGCCTGTCCGGCAGCCCGCGTGAAGCAGAAGTGATCCCGCTGGAGCGCGACCTGCGTCTGGCAGCCATGACCGGCGGTCATTATCACGCCGCGCAGATTTCCTGCGATATGTCGGTGCAGACTTTACGCCGCGCAAAAGAAACCAACACAAAAGTCAGTGCTGCTGTTTCGATCAATCATTTGTCGCTCAATGAGAATGATATCGGCGAATACCGCACATTCTTCCGTCTTTCACCGCCGCTGCGTAATGAAGATGACCGTCAGGCGATGATTGAAGCTGTGCGTAACGGCACAGTCGATGTGGTTGTCTCCGCGCATAATCCGCAGGATGTCGACACCAAACGTCTGCCTTTCGCCGATGCGGAAGCCGGTGCAATCGGTCTGGAAACCCTGCTGGGTGCAGCTCTGCGGCTCTATCACAATGAATCTCTGAGCCTGATGCGTCTGATTGAGGTGCTTTCCACCGCTCCGGCCAAGCTCTACGGCCTTGATGCCGGTACGCTGAAAGTTGGTGCAAAAGCCGATTTTGCTGTGGTTGATCTTTATGAACCATGGGTTGTGAAGGCCGATGAATTGCACTCACTCTCGAAAAACAGCTCTTTTGAAGATGCTAAATTTCAGGGGCGCACTATCCGCACAGTCGTCAACGGCAAAACGGTCTATGCATTATAATATTGTTTTGATGCGGATTTTATGCCTAATTTCTACAGTCTCTGTGAGGGGACGCAATATTTCGAGGGGATATTATGCTTGAACCACTGATTATCACCGGCGGCGTTGCAGGTATTTTTGCCGCGCTGATTTTTGGCTATCTACTTGGTTCAATTCCCTTCGGTCTGCTGCTGACCCGCATGGCCGGTCTGGGCGATGTACGCTCTATCGGTTCCGGCAATATCGGCGCAACCAATGTGCTGCGCACCGGCAATAAGAAAATTGCTGCTGCCACCCTGCTCTGCGATATGCTGAAAGGCACAATTGCAGTGCTGGTTGCTGCCTATTTCGGCCGCGATTATGCCCTTGCTGCCGGTCTCGGCGCTTTTCTCGGCCATCTGTTTCCGGTCTGGCTTGGCTTTAAAGGCGGCAAAGGTGTTGCCACCTATCTCGGTATTTTGCTCGGACTGGTCTGGCCCGGTGCACTGGTTTTTGCCGCTGTCTGGATCGTTATTGCGCTGCTTACCCGCTATTCATCGCTCTCGGCGCTGATTGCCAGTATCGTAGTGCCAGTCTCCATTCTCTATCTCGGCCTGACAAAAACCGCACTGCTGTTTGCTATCCTCACTGTGATTGTATTCATCAAACATCGTGAGAATATCAAGCGCTTGCTCAGCGGTACCGAAACCAAGATAGGATCAAAATAAAATGATCAGAGAGACGGGTTCGCAGGCAAAAGGAATTCGTCTCTCAGACCAGCAGAGGCTCAACTGGCTGCGGCTTATCCGCAGTGACAATGTCGGGCCTGCCAGTTTCCGCGATCTGATCGCCTATTGCGGCAGTGCCGCTGCCGCACTTGAGCGCCTGCCCCAATTGGTGCGTTCCACGGCCAAACGCCCGCTCCGTATCCATACAATTGAACAGGCCGAACAAGAGCTGGAAGCGATTGACCGTGCCGGTGCCCGACTGATTGGTATGGGCGAACCGGACTATCCTCAATATTTGCGGCAAATGCTCAATCCGCCGCCACTCGTGACTGTGCTTGGCAATACAGAGCTTTTCAGCAAGCCGCCGGTCGCCATTGTCGGCGCGCGCAATGCCTCCGCCACTGCCTGTGCCTTCACAAGCCAATTGGTGCGTGATCTGGGCGCAAACGGCTTTGCTATTACCTCCGGCTTTGCGCGCGGTATTGATGCCGCTGCCCACAAAGCCAGCTTAGAGACCGGCACGATTGCCGTGCTGGCCGGTGGTCTGAACCGCCCTTACCCGCCGGAGAATTTACCGCTGCTTGAGCAAATCATCGATCATGGCGGGATCATCATTTCAGAAATGCCATTCGACTGGGTACCACGGGCACAAGACTTTCCGCGCCGCAATCGTATCATTGCCGGTTTATCTCTCGGCCTTGCGGTTATTGAAGCGGCGCAGCGATCCGGCTCTCTTATTAGTGCAAGGCTGGCGGCGGAAATGGGCAGGCTGGTCTTTGCCGTCCCCGGCTCACCGCTTGATCCGCGCGCTAATGGCACCAATACGCTGCTGAAAAACGGTGCGATCATGCTCACGCAAGCGCAGGATATCTGCGACGCACTGGCACCGATGCTGCGTAAGGACGGTACGGCACCGCAACAAGCCGGTTTTGTTTTCACAGAAGATTCTGCACAAATTCTCGCGCAAGCTGCGCCCCTTTTTCTTGAACCATCGAATAACCAGCCAAACGGCAGCGCTGATATTGAACGCATCCGCAATGCGCTCAGCAGCACGCCTGCCTCTGTGGATGCGATTATCCGCCATACGGAGCTTCCGGCCTCCGCCGTACATCTGGCTTTGCTGGAGCTTGACCTTGCCGGTCAGTTACAACGCGGCAGTGACGGGCTGATCGCCTTACTGCCAGCATAAAATAAAGACTGTTCAGTTTTTGGCTGACTGCCCGAATTGCGAGCGCAGAACATCCGAGACTTCCACCCATGCCATTTCGATAAAATAAGCAAGCATTGGATAGCGGTTATTCTGAGCGATCTGACGGAGTTGTAATAATGTGTCATGAACATAAATCAGCTCTTGATAAGCCTGTTCTTTAGTTTCCTTCATAGCTTTACTCTCGGCTAAACGAATAGATAAATAAGTCGATTTAAAATTAATTTTCAGGCAAATTGAATAAAAACTCTGCACTGCGAACATTCAGAAATTCAACCTAAGATTACGTAATATCCATTGTCAACCTGTCGTTGTTTTGCGTAAAAAACTGTGTTTGCTCTTGACCAATCTGTTTTCGCTGTTCATTTGAATGAGAACAATCCTGCCAGCATGATGATTTTCAGCACTTGATTTTCAACACTGGCGCAATCCGGGCATATCCGGCTGTGTACGTTAATCTGGACCCGCAATATGAATGTCGTTGTCGTTGAATCGCCCGCCAAGGCCAAAACAATCAATAAATATTTAGGCTCAGACTATAAGGTTCTGGCGTCTTTTGGTCATGTCCGCGATTTGCCGGCAAAAGACGGCTCTGTTCGTCCTGATGAAGACTTTGCCATGAGCTGGGAAGTCGATGCAGCCTCCTCCAAGCGCCTTTCCGAGATCGCCAAGGCGCTCAAGGAAAGTGACAGTCTGATTCTGGCAACTGACCCTGATCGCGAAGGGGAAGCTATTTCATGGCATGTGCTGGATGTGCTGCGTCAGAAAAAAGTGCTCGGCTCCAAGCCGGTTAAACGCGTGGTTTTCAACGCCATTACCAAAAATGCGGTTCTGGAAGCGATGGCCAATCCGCGTGAAATCGACGTGCCGCTGGTCGATGCCTATCTGGCGCGCCGTGCTCTCGATTATCTGGTTGGCTTTACGCTGTCGCCGGTTCTGTGGCGCAAATTACCGGGTTCGCGCTCGGCAGGTCGTGTGCAGTCTGTGGCACTGCGTCTTGTTTGTGACCGTGAAACCGAGATTGAACGCTTCATCCGTGAAGAATACTGGAATATTGCTGCCCTGCTCCAGACACCTCGCAGCGATAATTTCACTGCCCGCCTGACTGTTGTTGACGGCAAGAAACTCGGCAAGCTCGACATTAAAAATGAAGAGCAGGCAACCGGCATCCGTACCATGCTGGAAGGCGCAAGCTTCAACGTCATGAGCGTTGACGCCAAGCCAACCAAGCGCAATCCGGGCCCGCCATTCACCACTTCCACCTTGCAGCAGGCCGCAAGCGGCCAGCTCGGTTTCTCCGCATCACGCACAATGCAGGTTGCGCAGCGCCTTTATGAAGGTATCGAACTTGGCGGTGAAACCACCGGTCTGATCACCTATATGCGTACTGACGGTGTGCAGATGGCGCCGGAAGCGATTTCCGCTGCCCGTAAAGCGATCGGCAACACATTCGGCGACAATTACGTACCGGAAAAGCCGCGTTATTACTCGACAAGAGCGAAAAACGCTCAGGAAGCGCACGAAGCGGTGCGTCCGACCGATTTCAGCCGTCATCCGAAAGAAGTACGCAAATATCTCGATGAAGATCAGGCACGTCTCTATGAACTGATCTGGAAGCGCGCTATTGCCAGCCAGATGCAGCCTGCGGATATTGAACGCACCACAGTTGATATTGAAGCCAAAAACGGTTCCCGTTCAGCCACATTGCGTGCCAATGGTTCGGTTGTGCGTTTCAACGGCTTCCTCGCGGCCTATACGGATCACCGCGAAGAAGAAGATGAAGACGAGGACGGCGCACGTCTGCCACAGATTAATGCCGGTGAGACACTGAAGCGCGAGAAAATCGACGCAACCCAACATTCGACAGAACCGCCTCCACGTTATTCCGAAGCTTCGCTTATCAAGCGCATGGAAGAGCTTGGCATCGGTCGTCCGTCGACCTATGCGGCAACGCTCAAGACCCTGAGCGACCGTGAATATGTCACGATGGATAAGCGCAAACTGATCCCGCAGGCCAAAGGCCGTCTGGTTACAGCGTTTCTTGAAAGCTTCTTCGAGCGCTATGTGGAATATGATTTCACCGCAAGTCTGGAAGAAAAGCTCGATCTGATTTCCGATGGCAAGCTAGCATGGAAAGACGTGCTGCGCGACTTCTGGCAGGATTTCTCCGGCAATGTCGACAGCACCAAAGAACTCCGTGTTACCAATGTGCTGGACGCGCTTAATGAGCAGCTTTCCGCCCTTGCCTTCCCTGATCGCGGCGATGGCATGGATCCGCGTATCTGCCCGACATGTGGCGAAGGCAATCTGTCGCTGAAACTCGGTAAATATGGTGCTTTTGTCGGCTGCTCCAACTATCCGGAGTGCAAATTCACCCGCCAGCTTGGCACAGAGGGTGAAGGCGATGCAGCCGGTGCTTCTGATGAGCCGAAGGTGCTTGGTCAGGATCCGGTAACCGGCGAAGATATTACTGCGCGTACCGGCCGTTTTGGCCCGTATATCCAGCGCGGCGAAGGTAAAGAAGCCAAGCGCTCCAGTCTGCCGAAAGGCTGGTCATTGGGTGAACTTGATCTGGAAAAAGCCTTGCAACTGATCAATCTGCCGCGTGATGTAGGCCCACATCCGGAAAGCGGCAAGATGATCACCGCAAGCCTCGGTCGCTATGGTCCTTACATTGCCCATGACGGCGCATTCGCCAATGTGGACAGCATTGAGGATGTATTTGAGATCGGTATCAACCGCGCTGTGACTGTCCTGGCAGAAAAAGCCGCTAAAGGTGGCCGTACCCGCGCCACACCTGCAGCCTTGGCAACACTCGGCGACCATCCGGACGGCGGTTCAATTACCGTTCGCGACGGTCGTTATGGCCCTTATGTCAATTGGGGCAAGGTCAATGCCACGCTGCCAAAAGGCAAAGATCCGGCAACGGTTACAATGGAAGAAGCGCTGGAGCTGATTACAGCCAAAGCCGGTTCTGCCAAGAAGACCACTAAGAAAGCCGCACCGAAAAAAGCTGCTGCTCCGAAGAAAACCGCCGCAGCTAAAAAGACAGCCAAAGCGGATGACGCAGATGCTGAAGCAAAACCGGTGAAAAAGGCAGCTGCCAAAAAACCGGCAGCGAAGAAAACGACAACCAAAGCCAAAAAAGCGGATGCTGCGGAATAAACAGTCATCAGCTTTAACAATAAAGGGCACCATAATGGTGCCCTTTTTATTTACAGCGCTCTATTTTTAATACTCATCTTTTCGGTAGAGAGGTGTGCAAGCAAATGTTTCCATTTTGTGCCGAAATGCTTTAAAGAGTTTTCAGGACTTTATAAAAAGTAAATATTAAGGATGACCGGATTGGCTCGCAGAATAGACCCTTCTTCTGACCGTAACAGCGGCTCAGGCGCACATAAAAAACAGAAGGGCGCAAAAAACAACAAGACCTTTTCCGGTAAATCCAAAGTGAAACCGCTGTCAGAAACCTATCTTCCGACGAAGCAAGACATTCTCACTTTCATCACCGAGAACCCTGATCGCGCTGCCAAACGCGATATTGCCAAGGCATTCAATCTCAAAGGTGATGCGCGCATCTATCTCAAAGATATTTTGCGCGAACTGGCCGATGACGGACAGGTCGAAAAGCGCGCCAAACGTCTGTCGCGCCCGAACAGCCTGCCGCCGATTGCAGCACTGACCATTACCAGTCGCGACAGTGACGGCGGTCTGGTTGGCCGCCCGATTGAATGGAGCGGTGACACAGCTGCGCCATTGGTACTGCTGCGCCGCACCAATAAAGACAAAGGCCCGACCGTTGGTGTCGGTGATCAGATTCTGGCGAAGATTTTTGCTAATTCCGATAAAGGCGGCCTGCCTTACACCGGACGTGTGATCAAAAAGCTTGAAAAGCGCGATAATGCAATTCTTGGGGTAATCCGCCAGTTGCAGAGCGGCGAATACCGCCTTGAACCGGTCAACCGCAAACAGACAGAAGTCAGCATTACAGCTGAATTCCTCAATGGTGCGGAAGCTGGTGATCTGGTTGAAGTTATCCCGCATCAGAAAAGCCGTTTCGGCCTGCCGCAAGGCAAAGTCGAACAGGTAATCGGCTCCATCGGCAGTGAAAAAGCCCTGTCGATGATTGCGATTCATGAATATGAAATCCCGCATATCTTCACTGAAAAGGCCATGGAGCAGGCAGAAAACGCCAAACCTGCCACGATGAGCCATCGTGAAGACTGGCGCTCCCTGCCTCTGGTCACGATCGATCCGGCTGATGCGAAAGACTATGATGATGCAGTCTTTGCGGAAGCAGATACCGATCCGGCCAATCCCGGCGGCTTCGTCATTGTCGTCGCCATTGCCGATGTCAGCTATTATGTGCAGCACGGTTCTGCGCTGGATCATGAAGCACAAAAGCGCGGCAACTCGGTCTATTTCCCTGACCGCGTGGTGCCGATGCTGCCGGAGCGTATTTCCAACGATCTTTGCTCGCTGCGCGAAGGTGTGGATCGTCCGGCAATGGCTGTACGTATTATCATCGGCGCGGACGGGCGCAAACGCTCGCACAGCTTCCACCGTATCATGATGCGCTCGGTTGCCCGCCTTGCCTACCAACAGGCACAGGCTGCGATTGACGGCGCTCTGGATGAGAAGACCGAGCGCGTTATTGATATCAGCCTGAAGCCGCTGTGGAGCGCCTATGCCGCACTGAAAAAGGCACGCGACAAACGTGAGCCGCTTGAGCTTGATCTGCCGGAGAAAAAACTGATCCTTGACGATCAGGGACAAGTGCTCAAAGTTATCGTGCCGGACCGACTCGATGCCCATAAACTCATTGAAGAATTTATGATTCAGGCCAACGTCGCTGCTGCCGAAGTGCTGGAAGCCAAAAACCAGCCGCTGATCTATCGTATCCATGACGTTCCATCTCTGGCGAAGCAGGAATCCCTGCGTGACTTCCTCAAAACACTTGAGATCAGTCTTGCACGCGGTGCGGAACTGCGCCCGGGGCAGTTCAACGGTATTCTGTCCCGTGTTAAAGGCACAGATCACGAGGAACTGGTCAATCAGGTGGTGCTGCGCTCGCAAAGTCAGGCAGAATACAACACCGAGAATATCGGCCATTTCGGGCTGAATTTGCGCCACTACGCGCATTTCACCTCTCCGATCCGCCGTTATGCTGATCTGATCGTGCATCGCGCGCTGATCCGCGCGCTTAATCTGGGACCTGATGGTCTGAGCAATGATGAAGTTGGCGAACTGCCAGCGATTGCCCTGAACATTTCCCAGACAGAACGCCGTGCAATGCTGGCGGAACGTGAAACCACAGATCGCTTGATTGCCCATCATCTGGCCGAACAGGTTGGTAATGAGTTTCAGGCACGCGTTCAGGGGGTGACGAAAGCCGGTCTGTTCGTGACCCTTGCGACATATGGCGCCGACGGCTTTATTCCCATTTCCACTTTGGGTCGGGAATATTATCACTATGATGAGGCCGGTCACTCGGTCGCCGGTGAGCGCTCTGGCAAAGGCTATCGTCTCGGCGACAGTGTGGAAGTCCGTCTGGTTGAAGCCCAGCCGGTTGCCGGTGCCTTACGTTTTGAAATGCTGACTGAACCGCGCTTGCTGCCTGCATCCTTGCAATCGCACCACAAAGCTACCAAATTTAGCCGTAAGACGGGAAAATCCCGTACCGGCGGTCCCGCTAAAGGCAAACCATCCCATATTTCGCGCAAAAGCAAAAGATAACCCAGAACAGACGTCGGGGAGACTATGATGAGCAGCGATCAGACCATATCACAGACAGACACCCAGATTTTCGGTGGTGAAAATACAAAATCCGCACGTGTGCCGCGCCCGTTGGGTCAGGCGATGCAGCGTGGTTTTCTTTGCCGCTGTCCGAATTGCGGTGATGGCAAACTGTTTCGCACATTCCTGCGTCCGGTTGCCAATTGTTCTGTCTGTGATGAGGATTATACCCCGCAGCGTGCGGATGATCTGCCGGCCTATCTGACTGTGCTGATTGTCGGTCACGTTGTGATTGCACTGTTCATGATGGTTGAAACCATGGGCGGCCTGTCGCTCTGGGGACATCTGGCGATCTGGGGGCCAGTAACTATTCTGATGTCTCTGGCTCTGCTGCAACCGATCAAAGGTGCCACTATCGGCCTGCAATGGGCGCTTTACATGCATGGCTTTGATAAAGAGAGCCAGCAGGAATATATCTGACGCAAATGTCTGATCGCATTCCGGAAGACGAATTAATCGCAATGTATAATGCAGAAGATGCGGCTGCTACACGACGTAGAACAGCCGCATCTGCCAGTGCGATCCGCCCTAAAGACGCGGCTTCCCTCATCCTTATTGACCGCAACGGCAAAGTACCGCGCATTCTCATGGGACGTCGTGCCCGAGCAATGCAGTTCATGCCGGATGTTTTTGTGTTTCCTGGCGGCGGTACAGACCCGCAGGACGGCAAAATCACTGCCGCCAACAATCTGAGACCGCAGGATGAAGAAAAGCTGCTGGCAGGCCTTGGCACCCGTGCCAGTACGCAGCGTGCCCGTGCTTTGGCTATGACAGCGATCCGCGAAACCTATGAGGAAACCGGCCTGCTGCTCGGCACCCCTCATGAGATGGCTCAGACGCACCCGTGGGAGGGTTTTGCCCGCAATCAGCATCTGCCTGATTTATCGCAGCTCCGCTATGTGGCGCGGGCGATAACGCCGCCCGGTCATACCCGCCGCTACGATGCGCGATTCTTTGCCAGTTTTCTTGATGAGCTTAGTCCGGCTGTTAAAAACTCCGGCCTTATTCCCGCTGACATCAGCCTTACAGAATCACCTGCTTATAGTGAGCCGGAACTATCCGATTTGAAATTTGTGAGCTTTGAAGAAGCTTTAAATCTCAATATTGCAGCGATTACGCGCATTATTTTACGGGATATTGAAAAACTCCTGCTCGAAGACATGAATTTGTCGTCTATATATCCGGTTCCGCTTTATCGTAAACGGCATGGCCGTCATGTCCGTGAGGTGATTTAAATTACATGCAGCAAGACCATCTTCCATCTGAAACCGTATCAGAGGTGATTCAGCCCACACAGTGGCGCTCCCTCGGCGCGGCCATTGCCACCATCAGTGCCGTTGGTGCTGCAATCGGTCTTGGTATTCCCCTGCTGAGTGTGCTTCTGGAAAGCCGTGGCTATTCGGCCAGTATCATTGGTGCCAACACCGCTGTTGCCGGTCTTGCTTCGCTGTTTGGTGCAGCACTTTCCGCGCGGATCGGCTCATATTTAGGCGTTGCACGCTCTATGATGCTGATGCTGCTGATCAGCGGCCTGTCTTTCCTCGGATTTTATCTGTTTCCGAATATTATTGCATGGTTTGCTTTGCGCGTTTCGCTGCATTTCGCCCTCACCGTACTGTTTGTGCTGTCTGAATACTGGGTCAACACATCCGCCCCGCCTGCCAAACGCGGGCTGGTCTTAGGGATTTATGCGACCTGTCTGTCGCTTGGCTTTGCAGTGGGTCCGTGGATGTTCTCGATCATCGGCAGCGGCGGCTTCACACCTTTTGGTATCGGCATTGTTATCATTACACTGGCAGCTATTCCGGTAATGATCGCCAGCAAAGACAGTCCTGAATTCGAAGAAGGTGAACACGTACCGTTCCTGCCGTATATTTTTGCCGTTCCTGCGGCAACTATGGCGGTTTTTGTCTATGGTGCGGTGGAAACCGGCGGCTTTGCGCTGTTCCCTGTTTTTGGTACCCGTGTCGGCCTCAATGAAGGCGATGCAGCGCTGCTGCTGACCATGGTTGGTCTCGGCAACGTGCTGATGCAAATTCCGCTCGGCCTCATCTCAGACCGTATTCGTGACCGCCGTATTCTGCTGCTGATTTGTGCGCTGATCGGTTTCGCCGGTATGATGCTGCTGCCTTATGTCATTACCAACTGGTATCTGATGGCATTCCTGCTGCTGATCTGGGGCGGTGTGGTCGCCGGTCTCTACACCGTCGGCCTCGCCCATCTCGGATCACAATTGCAGGGTCGTGAACTTGCTTCGGCCAACGCAGCCTTTATTTTTTGCTATGGTATCGGTATGTTGGCTGGTCCTCAGGCGGCCGGAGTCGGCATGGATCTGATGGGCGCAACCGGTTTTCCAATCACTTTGTCACTGTTTTTTGCAGCATTTATCATAATTTTGCTCATCAGACTGACAGTTCGTAAACAGCGGGCTTGACTTTTTGGCGTGTATCCGTAGTGTCGCGCCAAATTCCCGCACCCGGATGAAATCGCCGGACAAGCAGGCGGTTTTATTTTTTAAAAGAGCAGGATAACGTTATGGCTAAGGCTACAACAATTAAAATCAAGCTGTTGTCGACCGCAGACACAGGCTTCTTCTACGTAACCAAGAAGAACAGCCGTACAATGACTGAGAAAATGACAAAGCGTAAGTACGACCCAGTTGCTAAGGCACACGTCGAATTCAAAGAAACCAAAATCAAATAATTCTGGTTTCGGTTATTAAAAAACCCGGGCTGTTTAGCCCGGGTTTTTTATTGCCTGAATGCAGACTTCTCTGATGCGCTTTGAATAAGAGCCGTGATCAGAGTGAAATTCTTTAAGGCACCCAATCCGTCTGTTGTAAAACAATGCGATAACCGTCCGGATCTTCGAAAGTCAGCCCCTTCTTATCCCAGTAAGGATTGAAGGAAATCACGGGTAAAAAACCGGCCGCTTTCATACGGTTCACAGCATTTTCCCATTCGGCATGATCCGATAAATAAAATACCAGCAGATTCTCTTCAGTTGGGGCTTTACCGGCCTGATGCTTATCGGTGCGGGTGAATGCAAAATGATAGGGCGCATTTTCCTGCCCCATAATGATTGCATCAAAACCGTCATGATCCTGAAAACGATCAAAAACAGTCAGCCCTAAGCCATCCCTGTAGAAAGCAAGCAAAGCATCCAGATTATCTGTCGGTCTTACAACGCGGAACTTAGGAGTAGTCATCATTCACCTCAATAAGGCGATATGCTGTAATTACAGGTCGCCGAGATAGGATTTGATCGTTTCAATAAAGCGCGGCACGGAGATCGGCTTGGAAATATAGGCCTCGCAACCACCCTGACGAATACGCTCTTCATCGCCCTTCATAGCGAAGGCAGTGACTGCGATTACCGGAATGGCTTTCAGCTCATCATCCTCTTTCAGCCACTTGGTCACTTCAAGACCGGAAACTTCAGGCAGCTGAATATCCATCAGGATCAGATCAGGATGATGAATACGCGCCAGATCCATTGCTTCCAAACCATTGCGCGTGCGAATTGTTTCATAACCGCTGGCTTCAATCAGATCGCGGAAAAGCTTCATATTCAGCTCATTATCTTCAACGATCATTACTTTTTTGGTCATGAAAAATTACCTTATTATTCAGAGTGCCATCTGAATATGTCGCACCTTGCACCAGCAGCATTCCGCAGTTTTTGAGCCACGTCAATCTATAGAGCATTTCCGCTGCAATCTTGTAGCAAAAGAAATGCGCTGTCTGATTGTTTGGCGCATATCTTATCCGAAAAGCACTTCATACTTTTCGGCATACGCATTACTGCAAATCACCGGATCAAGCCTGTCAATACCGGATATCAAAAGCATAACATTGATCCGTGGTCAAATTGCCCCTAAACAGCTTTCATACAGATAAAGATACAATTACAGTTGCCAAAACGTAAAAATAAGCCGGAAAGCCAAAATGTCGAAAACCATCTTGAATCAAAGTGATGCTGAAAATCTGGCCATTGAAGCTCTGCTCTTTCTGGCACAGCAGCCGGATCTGATGAATCGCTTTCTGTCCCTAACCGGCATTGAAATCTCATCGATCCGTGAAGCCGCCGGTGAACCGGCCTTCCTGACCGGTGTTTTGCAATTCTTTCTCGCTCATGAGCCGACATTGATGCATTTTTGCGAGGCAACCGGCCACAAGCCGGAAAGCATGAATCAGGCACTGCGCTTTTTGCCGAATGGTGACAACGCCTACGATCAATCCATGTAATACCAAAACCCTATGAGTATGACTCATAGGGTTTTGGTTAAGCCCGAGTGGCGATTGAACTTTTCAAGGCATGATGCGTCAGCATCTTGAGCCGCCTTGGTATAAGTCGCTTATAAAACCTGCTTGTGATTTGCGCAGAAAAATCACTGGTACAAGTGCCCATCAACCTGTATTGTGCGAATGTTCCGTTTATGTTCGGTTCACGATACAGGTTTTACAATGGTCAACGGTGTTTCCGGTTATTTTGCTGAGGCTGATCCGCAGGCAGGTTTCTGCCGCGATTGCCTGACCGTGCAGAAAAAACGCCGCTCTGACCCTCGCCCTCGGTGCAGCTCTTGCGGCAGCCCGCGCCTCGTGCGCCATGAAGAACTCTATGATCTCAGTTTCGCGCATATTGATTGCGATGCATTTTATGCTTCCATTGAAAAGCGCGACAATCCTGATTTGCGTGACAAGCCGGTGATTGTCGGCGGTGGCAAGCGCGGTGTGGTTTCCACCTGCTGCTATATTGCCCGTATTCATGGTGTGCGCTCGGCCATGCCGACTTTCAAAGCCATTGAACTCTGCCCTCAGGCAATCTTTGTCCCACCGAATATGGAAAAATATCGCAAGGTCGGCCATCAGATTCGCCAGATGATGTTTGATCTCACGCCTCTGGTAGAGCCGCTCTCCATTGATGAGGCGTTTCTGGATTTGCACGGTACGGCCAAATTGCATCGCGCTCCGCCTGCTCTCGTGCTGGCAGAATTTGCGCGTCGAATTGAGCAGGAAATCGGCATCACGGTTTCTGTCGGCCTGTCCTATTGTAAATTTCTCGCAAAACTGGCCTCGGATATGGAAAAGCCGCGCGGTTTCTCGGTGATCGGGGAAAGAGAAGCGCAGGATTTTCTGAAAACCAAGCCGGTCGACATGATCTGGGGTGTTGGCAAAGCACTCAATGCCAAGCTCAATGCAGACGGTATTCAGACCATCGGACAATTACAGCAGATGGAAGAATCCGCGCTGATGAAGTCCTATGGCGTTATGGGACAGCGGATGTATCGCCTCTCCCGCGGCATGGACACGCGCACTGTGCAGCCGGAAAGCGAGATGAAAAGCATCTCCAATGAAACCACCTTTGATATTGATATCGCCAAAGCTGAGGAACTTGTGCCGGTGCTGCGAGCCCTCTCGGAGAAAGTGGCAGGACGATTGAAGCATGGCGACATAGCAGGTCATACAGTGGTGCTGAAGCTCAAAACCAAGGATTTCCAGAGCCGTACCCGCAATCATCGCCTGAGCGATCCTACGCAGCTTGCAGACAGGATTTTCCGCACCGGTCTTTATATGCTGCAAAAAGAAATCGACGGCACAAAATATCGCTTGCTTGGCATTGGTGTCACCGATCTCACTGATCCGGTTAAAGCTGATCCGCCTGATCTGGTCGATATCAAAGCAGGCAAACGCGCTGCGGCAGAAACAGCGATTGATAAACTGCGTTCTAAATTCGGCTCCAAGACCGTGGAAACCGGCTATACATTCGGTAAAGGCAACCTCGCCCGCCCGCAAACACCTTCAGACAAGTAACAGCATGCAGCTATTGATACGGAAGATAAAGTAATGATCATAAGAACTGCCCGATTGAGTGACGCTGAAGCCATGAGCCGTATTTTGACGGATATTATTGCAGTCACACAGCGGCAACGCCCGCATGATCAGGATTTTGTGCGCGATACTTATATTAATAATCCGCATGGCATTCTGTGCAGTGTCGCGGAAGATGAAAGTGGCGAGGTTTTGGGCTTTCAGTCGCTGATACGTGCGGTTGAAGACAATAAATATGGTGTCACAGCCGGTTGGGGTATTATCGGCACCCATGTCAGCCCGAATGCAGCCCGTCGCGGTGTCGGCAAGGCTCTGTTCGCCGCGACCAGACTCGCAGCTGAAAATGCAGACCTGCAAAATATTGATGCAACTATCGGCGCGGATAATGCCAACGGTCTGGCTTATTATGACGCAATCGGTTTCCAGAGCTATCGCACCGGCGACAATACAATCTGCAAGCGTTTCAGCATTTTCTCATCGTAGTTAAATTCGGCTGTATTCTCTAATCAGTCAATTTTGTTTTTCTCAAAATTACAGAGGTGCATTCAATGTTTCGAAATAAAATATTGCCTGTACTTGGGGCAGCTGTTGCTCTGGTTCTGGTACTTGGTTTCTTTCCAAGAAACTGGCTTCTCACTCTTGGCCTGTCTGAACTAAGTGTTGGCATCATAGTTGTTGGTACTGCATTCGTTTCGGCTGTGATTGTTGAACGCCTTCTGCGCCCAGCCAAAGTTTAACTGACTTAAACGCCGGGAACTTGCAGCTAGAGTACAATTTTGTGCGGTGCGATTTCCCTCAGCTTTGTTAGCGAATAAAATGCTAATAAAAGTCATGTCATCATTTCTTCACGGAAGTGACATTTGCCTGCAACAGAGAACGGCGAAACCTCCCCTCAATGTCTGAATCAAAAAGTGGCAGGCCATAGCGAAAATGGTGATTTCGAGCACCGGAAAGCAGCGTACTTATAAGTACGCGAGCACCGGAAACGCAGAAATTACCATTTACAGCAAGGCATGTCGGCTTTTGGAGCAGAGATTTAGATTTTATCGCAACATTCGGGGATCTCTATGTCGCGCCGCTCAATGAGACTTTCTCTCATCACCGCTCTTACTGCCACACTGGCAAGCTCTGTTGCCTTTTCCGCTTCGGCTGAGCCGGTTTTCAACCGTATTGCCAGCTTTGCGGTAACAGACAACCTGCCGAAAGATGCAGATGCCAAAGCAGCCACCTCTTCGGAAATAATTACGGTTTCGGAAGATGGCAACACGCTGATTTATTCTGACAGCCCGTATGGCGGCATCGGTTTTGTTGACATTACCGACCCTAAAAACCCGAAAGCCGGTGGTGTCCTCAAAGTTGAAGGCGAACCGACTTCAGTGACTGTCGCCGGCAAACGCATCCTCGCCGGTGTCAACACATCAGAAAGCTACGTCAAACCATCCGGTCGTCTGGATGTCATTGATATTGCTTCGCGCAAGTTAGAAATGAGCTGTGATCTTGGCGGCCAGCCGGATTCCGTTGCTGTTTCTCCTGACAAGAAATTCCTCGCCGTTGCCATTGAAAATGAACGCGATGAGGAACTGAACGACGGTGAACTGCCGCAGCTTCCGGCCGGTAATCTGGTTATTCTCAACCTTAAAGACGGTAAGCCTGACTGCAAAACCATGAAACTCGTGGATATGACCGGTATTGCGGAAATCGCACCGGAAGATCCGGAACCGGAATTTGTTTCCTTCAACAGTAAGAATGAAATTGCTGTTACCCTGCAGGAAAACAACCATATCGCAATCATTGATGCGGCTTCCGGCAAAATCACATCGCACTTCTCTGCCGGCACTGTTGATCTCGACAAGATCGACACCAAGAAAGACGGCCAGATCAAGTTCAACGGCGAAATGAAGAATGTTGCCCGCGAACCGGATACCATTAAATGGGTTGGTGATGACCGTCTTCTGACCGCCAATGAAGGCGATTATAAAGGCGGCTCCCGCGGTTTCACAATTTTCGACACAAGCGGCAAAGTGCTCTATGATTCAGGCAATACGCTGGAGCATAAGATTGCAGCCCACGGCCATTATCCGGAAAAGCGCAATAAAAAAGGCGTTGAGCTGGAAGGCGCGGAAGTTGGTCGCTTCGGTGATACAGATTACCTGTTTATCGCCAGCGAACGCGGCTCGATGGTCAGTGTTTATAAAGATACCGGTAAAGACCCTGAATTCGTGCAACTGCTGCCATCCGGCATCGGCCCTGAAGGTGTTCTGGCAATTCCGTCGCGCAACCTGCTGGTCACTGCTAATGAAACCGATCTGGGTGAAGACGGCGGTGCCCGCTCTCATGTGATGATCTATGAGTTGCAGGATAAACCTGCCGCCTATCCGCAGCTGGTTTCGGAACTGACCGAAGACGGCACACCAATCGGCTGGGGCGCCCTGTCCGGTCTGGTTGCTGATGAAAGCAAAGACGGTATTCTCTATGCCATCTCTGACTCCGCCTATTATGCTTCACCAACCATCTACACGATTGATGCCAACCAGAAGCCTGCGAAAATCACTTCAGCTCTGCTGGTAAAACGCGGTAAAGATGCCGCGCAAAAGCTTGATCTGGAAGGCATTACCACGGATGGAAAAGGCGGTTTCTGGCTGGCCAATGAAGGCGATCAGAAGAAGCTCGTTCCGCATGCAATTCTCAATGTAAATGAAAAAGGCGAAATCAAAAAAGAAATCGCTTTGCCTGAGGACCTGCTCAAGCATCAGACACGTTTTGGCCTTGAAGGTATTACCCGTACCGGTGAAGGCGATAATGAAACGCTCTGGATGGTGGTACAGCGCGAATGGGCTGATGACGACAAGGGCAATGTCAAAATCCTCAGCTATAATTTGAAAAGCGAAGAATGGGCTGCCGTTGCCTATCCGTTGGATAAAAAGGAAAAAGGCTGGGTTGGCCTTTCTGAAGTGACTGCCCATGACGGCCAGCTCTATATCGTTGAGCGCGATAATCTGATTGGCAAGGAATCTGTCAATAAGCGCCTTTACAAAGTGGCTCTCGCAGACCTGAAACCGGCTAAAATCGGAGAGAAACTGCCGGTCGTCAGCAAGACATTGGTTTATGATTTCATTCCTGATCTCAAGAAACTCAATGGCTTTGTACCGGACAAAGTTGAAGGCTTCGCCATCGACAAAAACGGCATTGGCTATGTCGTGACCGATAATGACGGTGTTGACGGTTCCAGCGGTGAAACCCAGTTCTTCACTGTCGGTAATGTCAGTGAACTGAAGATCCAGTAAGCCTCCCAAGGCTCTCTAAAAAAAAGGCCGCTTCACAGCGGCCTTTTTGCATTACTGAGCGGGAATGGATTTTGCCAAGAAAGCGATAATCTTATCGGCAACTTTACGATGGATTGCCTCACGACTACGTCCTCCGCCATCTTTGCACACAATACCATCGCCCGGCATTTCGGCCTCAATCATTTCCACTGCACCAGCCTTACAGTTCTGCATGAAGCTGAAATGCGCGGCATCCGCGATTTCGATATATTGTGTGGCTTTATCGGGCATATTTTCTGCGATATAGCCGGATTCCATTTTGGCAGGCAGGTCACCAATATCAACGCCAGCACCAAAGATCAGCGCAGGCACTGAAATACTGTTCAGGCTCTCCGGCGTAAAACCACGCGCCAGCCCCAGATCAAGTGATACAATTGCACCGACGCGCGGATCAGCTTTCATGGTTTTCAGCTTTTCAGCCGCAACATCACCCTGCGGGTTGATCAGCTCATCTGCCAAGCCGCAAGTGCGCGGATTGGGATTGTCTTTACAGTCCTTCTCAAAACGTTCCCGATCAAACTGTGCTCCGGCCAAAGCCACGACTGACCAGCCACCGAGAGAATGGCCAATCGCAGCAATGCGTTTAGACTCAACCCTGCCCGCCAGAGCGCTGTCAGAGCTCACAGCATCAATCACGCGGCTCAGATCATGCGGGCGCTCCCAGAGCTTCGCAGCCTGCTCTTTATCGCGATTAAATGTGGTCGTGCCCGGATGATCCGGTGCGGCAACAATATAGCCCTGCCCAACCAGCTCACCCGCCAGCCAGTTGAGATTACGCCAGCTGCCGCCATAGCCATGAGACAGAACCACAAGCGGATGAGCGTTCTTATCCGGTGCAGCATCTTTAATAGCCTCAATACCAATAAATGCCGGATTTTCGCCAATCATCACGACTGGTTTTGTGTCAGATGTCGGATACCAAAGCGCTACTTTCAAATCACGATTGCCGCTCTTATCCGTCAGCTCGGTTTGCCGGAAACCAACCTGTTCTGCCACGGCTGCAAAGCTGCCTGTCAGCATCAAAATACTTAAACCTGCCGCCAATGCAGCCATTGTCTGCTTCATCATCATAATCTCCGCTACCTGATTTCTGTCGTCACCGGCGATAGAAGCAAATCACATAAAGAGCGACCTGAAACATGATCAAGGTCGCTCTTTATCATTTCATTATTTCAGCGGGATATAGATCTCAGTTACGCTTTCAGGGTGCATAGGTCCGAGAAAACGCGCACCGCTATATTCAAACTCAATGCCTTCATCAGGCTGCATACCTGCGCTTGGCAGCCATTCTGAATATGCGGCACGGAACGTTTCCGGCAAAGTTGTTACCTCACCGTGATGTTCGACCTTCGCATAATAACGCCCCGGAATTTCCATCGCGGTCAATCCATCAGGAATAGCCGCATCTGCGCCAACCGGCAGGCCTGCAATGTAGCGCCACTGCCCGTCTGCCAGCGGCTGGCAAATGCCGAAAGTGCCCACAGGCTCTTCCAGACGCTCGATCTCATGCTCGCGCGCTTCAAAACGATCCCACATTTGCGGAATACTGCCTTCGTCCTCAGGATACCAGCACATGCCGATAATGCGTTGTGCTGCGAAGAAAACCCGTTCAGGTTTTTGTAAGTCAGGCATTTTGCGCTCCGGTTGTGCGAGATAGCGATGAAGATGGCCGAGCGTTTTCTGACGCCTGTTTATATCAGCTTCCAGCTGAACGGCATGGTTTTGCAGCACTGCATGCATCTTTTCTACACTGTCCAAGCCGCCGTCAGCGGCCAGTGTTTTGATCTCATCCAGCGCCATACCCAGCTGTTTCAGCCATACGATGCGACCGAGCATTACAATCTGCTCCGGCCGGTAATAACGGTAGCCGTTATTCTGTCCGTTCAATGTCGGGCTAAACAGACCAATACTATCATAATGGCGCAGGGTTTTGGTGCTAACGCCCTGTGAGCGCGCCATTTGTCCGATTGTCAGCATGCTATCTCCTTGTGAGTCTGATCGCACAAGCTATGCAGGGTTGCCCTTAGGGCAAGGTCAAGCAAGTTTCACTGATAATCTGATTTTCATAAAATAAAAGCGCTCCCTGATTACCATCAGAGAGCGCCTTGTTTGTCAGGACAGCCGTTTATTTGGCAATCAGTTGCGTTCTGATCTCACCGCCAGGGTGTTTTTCCGTATGGATATTGAAATACCAGTGGCCGGACAGCAGTTGCTTTTCCTGTGCTTTGGTCAGCTTTTCAGAACCCTCAATCGGGCTTTTCAAGTCTTTATTTTCAATCGCAATAATCACATCAGCATTTTGCTTGGTTGTTGCAGGGCCGTGAAAATGAGCCATGCTCGCTGCACCACTCAGGCCACTATAGCTGACATGCCATTTCAGCACTTTGCTGATGGTGTTATAACTGGCTTTAAGCTGCCCTTTGGCTGTTGTCGTAATATGCGGCACTTCTTTATTGCCCGACAAACTGCTTTCAAAATTTAGTGTTTTTGCATAAGCGGCACCGGAAAACAGTGAAACAGCAATAATAAGCGCCGCAGAAACTTTTAAAATCTTCACGATAAAAACTCCATATAAAACAATAAATACAGTTATTTATACGGAGATATTATAGTTTAGATTTAACCTTATCGCAATTGTCGATCAGTTTCTCAGACCGAAACCCTGTAACAAACGGCGGATCGCATAATCCGGTTTACCGGATGTGAACACCGCCAAATCCTCATGATGATGCAGGCTTTTATCCTTCGCCTCCGGCAACAGAGAGAGCATACGTCGCGCAATAGCTTCTGCCGGATCAAGCCAGTCTACCGGCCACGGCGCCAGACGACGGAATACATTGGCCAGAAACGGATAATGTGTGCAGGCCAGCACGACAATATCGGTACGCTTGCCATCCTGCTCGATAAAGCATGGTGTAATCTGTTCCAGCACCAGCTCGTCATCAATCTTTTCACCGCGTATATGCGCTTCCGCCAATGTGGCCAACCGGTCAGCCCCAACAAGGCGCACATGACATTGCGAGGCGAAAGACTGGATCAGATCGCGCGTATAAGCACGTTTGACCGTACCCGGCGTTGCCAGAACCGAGACAAGACCGGAATGTGTGCGCTCAGCTGCAGGCTTAATCGCCGGAACTGTGCCGACAAAAGGCGTATCCGGAAAGGCCTGCCGCAGATCATCAAGCACAAGTGTCGACGCCGTATTACAGGCGATTACACAGAGTTGCGGATGAAAACGGCGGATCAGCTCTGCGAATAATGTAACGATACGTTCGCGCAGAGCCGGCTCTTCCCATGAGCCATAGGGGAAGCCAGCATCATCCGCCACATAGATAAAATGGCGATCAGGCATCAGCACCCGCGCCTCTCGCAGCACTGTCAGGCCGCCGATACCGCTGTCAAAAACGATAATCGGCGCGTCTTGACTACTGCCAACATGCGTATGCGTATATTGCGCGAGATGATGCATATCAGACCTGCCTCAGCAATTTTCGTCCGGTTTATCCTGCTCGGTATTCTCTGCCCCGTCCTTATGCACGGCATCATTAGGTATTCTGGCACGGCCTTCAGGCGCTACATCATTAGATATTCTGGCGCGGCCTTCGGGCGCGCCGGAACCACGCGGGCTCTTTGGCGAGAAATAATCCAGCGAGGTCAGCACACCACGCAGCAAACGGACTTCGGCTTCCGCAAATGCCGGACGGGTCAGCACTGCCCGCAGATTATTCACCATAATCTCCTTACGCGCTTCCGGACGGAAATAACCGCGCGTATCCAGAGCTTCCTCCAAATGATTAAAGAAACCGTGTAGATATTCTTTATTGGCCGGTTGCAGTTCAGGACCACGGAAAACCGTATCTGTTTCATTTTCCAGACCGGATTTCATCCACTCATAGGACATCAGCAACACAGCCTGCGCGATATTAAGCGAGGCAAAGGCCGGATTGACCGGAAATGTCACCAGTTCATCGGCAAGGCCAACTTCATCATTTTTCAGGCCAACACGCTCGCGGCCAAACATGATGCCGGTTTTCTCACCGGTGCGAAATTTCTGGCGCAGGATTTTACCCGCCTCCACAGGACCGCGCACCTGCTTGAATCCATCACGCTCACGGGCAGTCGTAGCATAAACAAAGTTGAGATCAGCCAGTGCTGACGGCAGATCATCATAGAGCACAGCGCTGTCGATAATATGGTCAGCCTTACTGGCCGCAGAGCGTGCCTTGTCATTCGGAAAGGCTTCACGCGGATTGACCAGACGCAATTCGCCAAGGCCGAAATTGGCCATAGCACGTGCCACCATACCGATATTTTCCGGCAATTGCGGCTCTACAAGAATGATTGCTGGGCCTTCTGAAATCATCGGGCGCTGTTTGTCTGTACCGGCCATTATCTTCTCAAAACTAAAATTGTCTCACGCAATAAGAGATATCCGCCTGCGCTTTTCGCGCTTTTCTTAAACGCAAGAGCGACGAAATTCAAATCATGCGTGACAATTAAACAGCTGCATTTCAAAAAACTGAATCGCTGCCAGCCGGTTTCTCGACCAAACGACGCCCGGTTTTTGTATCCGTCACGCCATCGTGAATGTATATTTTGTATTTTGAGATTGTAAAAAACCGTTATCTGCGGAGATTTTTATTATTCCTGTTCTCAAGCGGCGGTTAGCACTTTGCCTGCCGCCTAAGCAGTGCTATGAGAAGCGCAACTTCATGAAGGAGAGGTTTTTATGGCAAAGATCAAAGTTGCTAATCCCGTCGTTGAGCTTGACGGCGATGAGATGACCCGCATCATCTGGCAGTTTATCAAAGACAAACTCATCCATCCATATCTCGACATCGATCTGAAATATTATGATCTGTCGGTAGAACACCGCGATGCGACCAATGATCAGGTTACCATTGATGCAGCAAATGCCATCAAGGAACACGGCGTTGGTGTAAAATGCGCCACCATCACCCCTGATGAAGCCCGCGTTGAAGAATTCAAGCTCAAGAAAATGTGGAAGTCGCCAAACGGCACAATCCGCAACATTCTCGGCGGCGTAATCTTCCGCGAACCAATCATCTGCAAAAACGTACCTCGTCTGGTTCCGGGCTGGACACAGCCAATCATCGTTGGCCGTCACGCATTTGGTGATCAGTACCGCGCGACTGATTTCAAATTCCCGGGCAAAGGCAAGCTGTCGATCAAATTCGTTGGTGAAGACGGCGAAACCATTGAACACGAAGTCTATGATGCACCATCCTCCGGTGTAGCCATGGCTATGTACAATATCGACGAATCTATCCGTGAATTTGCCCGTGCATCGCTGAACTACGGCCTGCAGCGCGGTTATCCGGTTTATCTGTCGACCAAGAACACCATTCTCAAAGCCTATGACGGCCGTTTCAAAGACATCTTCCAGGAAGTTTTTGACGCTGAATTCGCTGAGAAGTTCAAAGAAGCCAAGATCTGGTACGAACACCGCCTGATCGACGACATGGTTGCTTCGGCTCTGAAATGGTCCGGCGGTTATGTCTGGGCTTGTAAGAACTATGACGGTGACGTGCAGTCCGACATCGTGGCACAGGGCTTCGGCTCGCTCGGCCTGATGACCTCGGTTCTGATGACTCCGGATGGTAAGACCGTTGAAGCAGAAGCTGCACACGGTACTGTAACCCGTCACTATCGCCAGCATCAGAAGGGTGAGGAAACCTCAACCAACTCGATCGCTTCGATCTTCGCATGGACCCGTGGTCTGGCGCACCGCGCTAAACTCGACAACAATGCCGAGCTGAAGCGTTTTGCTGACACTCTGGAAAAAGTCTGCGTAGACACTGTTGAAGCAGGCTTCATGACCAAGGATCTGGCTCTGCTGATCGGTCCGGATCAACCTTGGCTGTCCACAACAGGCTTCCTCGACAAGATCGACGAAAACCTGCAGAAAGCAATGGCTGCTTAATCAGTCAGCAGTTTTAAAACCCCGCCTGATCATTCAGGCGGGGTTTTTTCTTGATCATAAAAATCACTTCATTGTGCATCATGAAGATTAATCATCACCGGCACAGCATAAATCCGTTATAAATCCCGTATGCAATAATACCGGAATAACAAAGTATGACTATTCAGCCCGAGAAAAATGAAAATGCACTGGCCGTTGTTCTGGCCTTAGCAATGGTTCCGGCGCTGGGGTTAGGCTTTGCGCGTTTTGCTTATGCACTTGTGCTGCCAGATATACGGACTGATCTGCACTGGTCTTATGCCGATGCAGGCTGGATGAATACCAGTAATGGTATCGGCTATTTGTTAGGTGCTCTGCTGGCATCACGCCTGTTGCGCTATATCAGCGCCTATAAAATGATGATCATCAATATCTGGCTGGTCGTTGCCTCACTCGCACTGTGTGCGGTTTTCCGTGATGTCATTATTCTCAATCTGCTGCGTTTTGTTGCCGGTCTCAGTGCGGGACTGGCTTTTGTCGCCGGCGGATTACTGACAACTGGTCTTGCGCAGCGTTATCCGGAGCGCAGCTCCGTTATGCTCGGTATATTCTATGCAGGGCCCGGCATCGGTATTTTCATCTCCGGCCTCGTCATTCCCTTTTTGATGGCCTATCTCGGAGACGGTTCATGGCCTTATGCATGGGCTGTACTCGCTTTACTTGCCGCACCTTTGGCGATGTTGCTGATCGGTGCGCGCGGGCAGAATGTGACCGTTTACAAGCCAAATCAGAAGACCAATCCTTATCGCGTCAATTATAAAGCAATGAGCGGGATATTAGCGGGCTACCTGTTCGTTGGTGCCGGTTATATTGCCTATATGACCTTCATGATCGCATGGGTGCAGAATTCCGGTGGCAGCGCTATGCTGCAATCGGCTTTCTGGTTTGTGATCGGCCTTGGTGCCATTGCTTCGCCGTGGGTTTGCGCCGGTATTCAGAAGAAAGTCCTGCACGGCTACGGCTTTGCCCTGCTTTCCCTGATCACACTGATCGCATCGCTATTGCCGATATTCTCATCAGGCACCACTTTGCTGATGGTTTCTGCGGCCAGTTTCGGCTGTGCTTTCTTTGCAGTGGTTGCCTCCACCACTGTCTATGTACGCCGCAATCTGCCGCCGCAAGGCTGGGCAGCCGCCATCGGCATGATGACGGTTATGTTCTCGATTGGTCAGATTGTCGGCCCTGTGATGATCGGCTTCATTAATGATCTCACACATAACCTCTCAAGTGGTCTGTGGGCATCGGCAGGCCTGTTATTGCTCGCAGTGATTTGCGGCCTTGCGCAGCGCGATCTTGTGCAAGCTCAATGACTGGCAGATAAGCGGCGATAATCATTGGGCGGCATATCATGATATTTTGCCCAGACACGCCGCAAATGCCGTGCGGATGTGAAGCCGGATTTCTCGGCAATATTCTCCATATCCAGTGACGAGTTTGTCAGGATGTCTTTAGCCAGCGTTATGCGGATCAGATTAACATAGGCATTCACTGTCAGTTCTGTCTGTTCCAGAAATAAACGGGACAAATTGCGCACACTCATAAAGCCGGTTTCCGCCAGTTCTGCCAATGACCAGTTGCGCGCCGGATCAGCGATAATCGCATCCTGCACCCGATGAATAGCCGGATGAATGTGATTGCGCCCGTTCAGCCACGGCGAAAATTGCGGATCGGAACCGGTACGCCGCATATACACAACCATATAACGGGCAATATTGAGCGCCACGACCGGCGAGGTTAGCTTTGCCACCAGATGCAGCATCAAATCGGTTCCGGTCGAAATCCCCGCGCTGGAGTAACGCTCACCATCTTCGACAAACAACCGGTTATCCAGCACACGGGCAGCCGGAGCTATAGCACGCAATTCATCAACAGAGAGCGCATGGGTTGTGCAGGCATAGCCGTCAAACAACCCTGCCCGCGCGGCAATCAAAGCACCGGAACAGATGGTCACGAGATGGATAGAAGGCCTGAAAACCGACTTTAGCCATGCAGCAAGTGCTGCATATTCCGGTTCAGGATCGGCAGCCTCTGCCGGTGCTGTAATGGTACCGCATAGAATAATATAGGCATTATCCGGCAGCACTTCCGGCAAAGGTTCTAACCCCGCAACAGACAGACCGATTGAACTGACCTGCTGCGGACTGGAAGAAACAAAACGATAGTCGAAGCGTATAGCATCTTGCTCTGCATTAGCACGGCGCAACACCTCCACAGGACCTGCAACATCGAGCAGCAGAATATGCGGCGGCACAACGACATAAACCGGTATGATTTGCATAGTGTTGCCGCCATAGTCTTGCATGTTCTGTTCCTTAAACTGCCGTGTTCTGCAATGCCTGTTCAACAGTTACAATGCGGGCAAAGCGCCCTGCCAGAACCAGTTCTGTTCGCATTTTGATATCTTCAACAGAAAAGACCTGCCCTGATGCGTGCTGCATCGGAAAAGTCAGCGTTGCTTCAGTCACATAATCAACCTGATAGCCCAGATCGGACGCATGGCGCGTTGTTGTTTCACAACATTGCTCGGTTCTGATGCCACAGATAATCAGCTTGCGAATGCCATGTTCGACTAGCCAGACATTCAAACCGCTCTCGATCAGAGCAGAATGGCGTTTTTTGTAAAACAATACCGTTGGCTCAATCTGCACATCTTCCAATGTGCGTACAAAGCCGCTTTCCAGCTGAAACACGTCATCATTATCCGTGTGCAAAATCTGCACGACAGGAATATTGCGTTTAGCGACACCATCAATCAGTGCCTGCACATTGCGGATAAACGGACGGGCAATATCGTCCTGCCACACAGGGCGCTGGCGGAAGGATTCCTGAACATCAATAACAATCAAAGCTGTATCTTGAGCGGACATTTTTGGTAACTCCACTGAATTGATATAACAGAGATTACCGTTAAAAAATATATTGAAAATCCAATTTCAGGACAATGACAGGACATATCCGGCCAAAAATAATGGAGGCGCTCTTACGCAGGAATGTGATAAATTATCAATGTAAATTTGGGATCCTGTTCTACGTCAACAGGTTTGCCGCCGAGCCCCTCCACAAGCCTGCGACTGGGACTATTTTCTTCCGCAACAGGATAAATGAAATAGTCCGGTGAATAATATTTACGACACCAGTTCATTATGCCACCGATACCTTCCGGCCCCAATCCCTGCCGGTGAAGTTCCTCACGCACCCAAAGCCCCAGACGCGGCGATGGTGTTTTAAAGCCATGCATACCAAACAAGCCGATAAATGACTGATCCTGATTATTTCGCGCTATAAAAACACAATTGCTTTCCTCGGCTAATTGCACTGGCCATTTGCGCCAAATTTTTTCGAAATCCTCTGCCGACGCAGGTCGTTCCCAGCGCATATAGCGGGCTAAATTCGTAGTCATACATGGCCAAATATCGTCTGCGTCTTCTGCTGTGAACGGACGCAGGATCATGCGCTGTGTTTTAATCACTGTTTTCATCGGGTTTCCTTTAAAAAGAAACCCGATGATATGATCTCAGTAATGTTCAGCAATTCCAAGAAATTATGACTTACTGCATGTGCCTCATGCCGGAATATGATAGGTCACCGACATATATTTCGGCTTCTGCTCGGAAGAGACGAGTTGTCCGCCCAGAGATTCCGCGATCTTGCGGCTTGCCCAGTTTTCATCAGCAGCCGGATAGATAAAATAATCTGCCTGCAAGGCTTCCTTCGCCCATTCGAAAACTGCGCCAACTGCTTCTTTACCAAAGCCCTGCCCGTGCACATCTTCGCTCATCCATACGCCAAATTCCGGTGTGGCTGTTGTAGCGCGATGCACGCCGACCACACCGATATAGCGCCCGCTTTGCAGGTCTCTGGCTACGAAATGGTAATCCGTACCTTGCAGAAAACGCTCCTCCCATGAAGGCTTATTGGACAAAAACTCTTCAAAAGAAGCAGGTGGTTCCCACGCCATAAAACGCGTGAGCGTCGGCGTAATATGGCTGTACATTTCCTCAGCATCCTCCGCCGAGTAAATCCGCAGCTTCAGGCGTTGCGTTATTAATTCCGGCCTTGTCATTATTCCCTCCCGTTAACTCAATAAAAAAGGGCGCCAGAGGCGCCCTTAAAATCTGTTTCCTGATGATCAGATCAGTTACCGGCTTTCGCCTTTTCCTGTTCCGCCTTCATCTTGGCTTCAAATTCTTTCTGACGCTTCTGAACTGCATCCTGAAGATCTTTCTGGCGCTGTTCAATTTCATTCTGCTGCAGACCCTTGCCGCTCAGAGCATCGGAGAAACCGGTGAGCTGAACAGTGATCGGATTTGGCTTATTCTGGAAATTTACGGATGTAAGGGTCAGCTTACCGCCTTTTTTCAGCGCATTGACCATTTCATCTGTCAGCGGAGCTTCAGCGATACAACGATCTGGGAAGCAAATGCCGTATTCAATTTTAGTGGTTTTGTTGGCATCGATCTGCATGCCGATGCCTGCAGGGATCAGACGACCGGTCGGAACAGAAACCTGGAAAATCTTACGGTTAATCTTGCCTTTGATTTCGATCAGGTTGATCGCAGTCAAAAGCTGACCGGAATCCGCAGTAACAATATTCTGCGTATTGCAGATGTCATTGTCTTCCTGCTTCGAGCAGACCTTGAACCATCCCTGCGGCGGCAGCTGTTGAGCTGAGGCCGGAATGGATGCAGTTGCAAGCAGGGCAACAGCGCCGGCAATTGCGGATGCGGCAGCGAATGTCTTCGTGTTGGTCATGATCAACAGGTTCCTTTCAACACTCTGATCTGAATTCTGAATGCACTGTCTTGCAAAAACAAACAGCGCTTATTTGCTATGGGAGGCAGCTGTATCGCAATGCAAGACAGCATTATCCGTTGCGGATCAGCCGATGATCCGCATTTCGCAGCTATGAGTGCGAATAAAATACGGCAACAGCGTGACCTCACGTTACTTGCGGTGTTACACCGCCTGTATCGTTTTATCCAGTACCGAATTGTTAACCATAGTTTTTTAACGTCGATTTGCACTATAAAAACAACGCATTTGCGGATTATCTGACCAGAAAAACAAAAGCGGAAGGCGAATTGCGGGTATTATATTTCTGTGGTTTGCTGCATATTCGCGCCAAACAGGCATTTTATGCGGTGCATCTGATACGAATCAAATTTACAAGAGTTTACGGATATTTCCGAAACAGAGTAAACCTCAATAAAACCAAGCCAATTCCTGACAAAACGACGCATATTGACAAGATTTCGGATAGTGATTGACCAATGAGACAGCCATACCAGCCTTTCCCTCGCACCATTAACAGGCGTCATCTGCTTGCCATGCTGGGAACATCTGCTTTGGCAGCCGCATCCGGAGTTTCGCTTGCGGATATTTCGGCTCAAGCGCAAACCGCGCCTTTACAGACAGATGCAGTGGCACAAGGCTCGGCCCCCTCTTATGCACTCTCGATGCATGGTGATGTTGCGCTGCCAGCAGACTATAAACACTTCGCCTATACTAATCCTGAAGCTCCTAAGGCGGGAAAAATCACCTATGGGGTCGTCGGTACTTTCGACAGTCTGAACCCGTTTGTTTTACAGAGCATGCGTACTACAGCGCGCGGCATGTTCATTGACGGTGATTTCGGCAATCTGGTGTTTGAGCCGCTGATGCAGCGCTCAACCGATGAGCCTTTTACACTCTATGGCTTGCTCGCCGAAAGCGTTGAGATTGATGATGCGCGCAGCTTCATCGAATTTACGCTGAACCCGAAAGCCCGATGGTCAGACGGCAAACCGGTAACACCGGATGATGTGCTTTTCACCTATGAAATTCTGACGGAAAAAGGCCGTCCGCCATTTAATGCCCGTATGAAGCAGATCGACAAGATTGAGAGAACCGGCGAGCGCGGCATTCGTATTACCTTCAATGACAAGGCGAACCGCGAATTTCCGCTGCTCTTGGCAAGTACTATGCCGGTGCTGCCGAAACATGCTGTTGATCCGGAAACTTTCGGCAAGGCATCTCTGAAACCGCCGGTCGCAAGCGGTCCTTATATTATTAAAGATGTAAAGCCGGGCGAGCGTATTACCTATCAGCGCAATCCGGACTACTGGGCAAAAGACTTGCCAAGCCGCGCCGGTTTCAACAATTTTGATACGATCACCATTGAGTATTTCCGCAATGAAACCTCCTATTTCGAGGCTTTCAAAAAAGGGCTTGTCGATGTGTATATTGACGGCTCGCCTAATCACTGGAGCAAAGCCTATAATTTCCCTGCAGTAACACAGGGCAAGATCATCAAAGACACTTTTGTCAAAGGCACACCAGCCAATATGCTCGGCTTTGTTTTCAATACACGGCGCGAGAAATTTGCCGATGTTAAAGTGCGCCGTGCGCTTTCAGAGCTGTTTGATTTTGAATGGGCAAACCGCTCCCTGTTCGCTGGTCAATATGACCGCATGGCCAGTTTCTGGCAGGGCTCGGAACTATCATCTGTCGGCCGTCCGGCCTCTGATGGCGAAAAACAACTGCTGGCAGCCTATAATGACAAGTTGTTACCGGAAGCGCTGAACGGCACATGGCAGCCAGCCATGACTGATGGCAGCGGCCATGACCGAGAACCGGCGAAAAAGGCCTATGATCTGTTGATTGAAGCGGGTTTTACCTTCAACAATGGTGTGGCAACCACACCGCAAGGAACGCGCTTGAGCTTTGAAATCATGACCCGTTCGGTCGATGAGGAAAAGCTTGCATTGGCCTATAAGCGTAATCTCGCACGTCTCGGTATTATCGCTGAAATCCGCAGCGCCGATGATGCACAATATCAGCAGCGCCTGCAGAACTTTGATTATGATATGATTATCGGTGCCCTCACCGCGTCTCTCTCGCCCGGCAATGAGCAGTGGATGCGTTGGGGTTCCGGCTCGCGTGATGCTCTTGGCAGTTTCAACTATCCGGGTGCACAGGATGAAGCACTTGATGCAATGATCGAGGCTATGCTCGCCGCCAAAGACCGCTCTGCTTTCGTTGATACTGTGCGGGCATTTGACCGGTTACTGATATCCGGCAGTTATTATTTACCGCTGTATTATTTGCCGAAACAGCAGGTTGCGCGGTGGTCACATATTAAATATCCGGAAAAAACCTCGCTTTACGGCTATCAATTCCCTACATGGTGGGCTGAAACCACCTCTGCTAACTAATGATGACTGGTAATTCCATGACAAACAAACAAATCACAATCGATGTCATTTCCGATGTCGTCTGCCCGTGGTGCTTTCTTGGCCGCCAGCGTTTGAAAGCTGCACTGGAAATGCTGCCGGATCTGAATATTGAAGTGCGCTGGCGTCCGTTTCAGCTTGACCCGACTATTCCGGCGGGTGGCAAAGAACGTAAACGCTATCTGGTTGAAAAGCTTGGCTCCCAGAGCCGCGTGAATGAAGTACACGACCAGCTGATCGCCATCGGCAAAGAAGAAGGTATTGAGTTCGACTTTGACGCAATCGAAGTTGCGCCGAATACGCTGGATGCCCATCGCCTCATCCGCTGGGCGGGTGAAGTCAGTGCAGAAGTACAGGATCGCGTTGTCGGTGAATTGTTCTCGTTGTATTTTGAACAGGGTGAAGATATCGGCAGCCACGAAATTCTCGTTGAAGCTGCAGAAGATGCCGGTATGGAATATACCATCATCGAAACTCTGCTCGAAGGTGATACTGACAGCGAGAATGTACGCTCGGAAATCGCCGTTGCCGGACAGATGGGCGTTACCGGTGTTCCTTGCTTCATCCTTGATCAGAAATATGCCGTGATGGGCGCGCAATCTGCTGAAGCAATGGCTGATGCCATTCGCCAGATTTCCGAAGGTTATGAGCCGGGTCTGAGCGAAGATCGCTGATTTTTAAATCATTGTAACAAATCCGTATTAAGGCTCTTTGATGCTTATCAAAGAGCCTTTTTCATCTTTAGTTATTCTCTGAAAGGCGTTTCCATGAGCGACCAAACCACAAATGATATGCTGAAACGCTCGGTATCCGACCACTGGGAAGCCAATGCCGAGACATGGACGAAGCATGTCCGTGCCGGATACGATATTTATCGTGACGCACTGCATACACCGGCATTTCTGGAAATGCTGCCGCACATCAAAGGCTTAAACGGCTTGGATGTAGGTTGCGGTGAAGGTGCTAATACCCGTTCACTGGCTCGTGCCGGCGCCACGATGACCGGCATTGATATTGCTCCGACTTTTGTGCGCCATGCAACAGAGTATGAGCAACAGGATCCACTCGGTATCCGTTATCAAACCGCAGATGCCCTGCACTTGCCGTTCGATGATGCACAATTTGAATTTGCCAGCGCCTTTATGTCGATGATGGATATGCCGCAACAAGGCGATGTGCTGAAAGAAGTGTTCCGCATTCTCAAACCACAGGGCTTCTTCCAGTTCACCATTCTGCACCCGTGCTTTGTGCCGCCGTTTCGCAAGAATATTCGTGATGAGAATGGTAAAGCCGTTGCGGTACAAGTAGCAGATTATTTTGCCAATATCGACAGTAATGTGGAGACATGGTGGTTCTCAAGCCTGCCTAAGGAAGAGCGTGAACAATCCAAACCATTCAATATTCCGCGATTTCACCGGACATTGAGTGAATGGATCGGGATGATTACCACTGCAGGTTTCATTCTCGAGGCCAGTGTTGAACCAATGGCCTCTGAAGAATTAGCCGCACAAGAAGATGTGGTTGCCGACACACGCATTACGCCGATTGCATGGATCGTTCGCCTGCGTAAATCATAACGAGTAGCGCAGGCTTAACTCTAAGGAAGCTTATGCTTCCTTAGTTTCTTTTGGTAATCGAAATTTCCAGATAGCTACTACCTTGTGACCGCGTTATGGTCGCCATGGAGCTTATACGTGTGCTTCCTTTTTTCAGGGAGAACACACCTTTATTTATCACTTCAACTGAATAACTGGCCTTTGTAAAATTTTTAAGCACTTCCAAATTTAAGAGAATGACATAGTCGGTAATATTTGTTGTTATCGAACATCCTTTATACTCACCGAACAGATGCTTTGGATTAAATACGACATGAATGTGATCCCACGCACTGAATATGGTCTTTTCTTCACGCGTTTTCAGTCCAATCGCGTACCCACTATTTAAATTCGCCTTTTGAAAACCGTGCTTTTGTAAAGCAGCATAGGAAACAGCGGGGTTTTGCCCTTCAGCTGACAGGCGGCATTGCTCGATAATAACCGGCATTATCGTCTGAATTTCAGGAGATGCTTCCCGCTCTTTATTTCGCTCTTCTACAGTCTTAACGCAGCCAGATAACAGCAATCCAGAAACAAGCAAAACACCAATACGCATAATTTCCCTCTGAATATCAAAGTTTATAAACATTAATATTCATCAGTAGAAAATACTCTTAATTTAAACAATAATACTTATTAAGTATTATTTAAACGAACTTAAAAAATAATATTACAATATAAAAAAGGTTCAGATCAACTGGCATAGTTAATTTGAACCTCAGTTATAATAAGAAAGCTATTATTAACCGCGCAGGAAACGCGACAGAATACGATTAAAGACCTGCGGTTTCTCCAGAAAAGCCGCATGGCCGACCTGAGGCAGCAGAAAGATCGTTTCTTCCCAGAGGTTCTTATAATTCAATGATGCAATATGCGCATTATTGATAAAGGCATCTTCGGCGCCGTTGAGAATAGCCAGCGGTACAGGGCAATTTTCAGCCATATGCTGCTGGTCGGCGATATTATCAGCCAGAATATTCTCAAACATTGTCTGACGTGTCAGCCCGTCGGTTCTGCGCACAGCATCCACCACAAAATCCGGCGTCGGTTTATCAGGATGCACCACATGACGCGCATAGGATTGCGCCTGTTCATCGTCAAGATCACGCTGACCACCATATTTCAGCGCTTCGCTTGGCACAAATGCCTGTCCTACGGAGTCCGGCTCTTTCGAGAAAGGTGGCGTGCCGGTGATCATTAAACGGCTGACTGGTGCCTGCTGTGCAATCATTTCCAGACCAATATGCCCGCCGAGCGACCAGCCAAAAACGGCAGCAGATGATACATCCAGCGCCTTTAGCACATCGGCTGCCGCCTGAGCATAACCATGCAATGTATAGCTCTTTTGCGGCTCGGCAGAATCAGCAGAAGCGCCATGTCCCGGCAGGTCAAAAGCGATCAGCCGGAAATCATGCGCGAGACCGGATTCAAACTGCTTGTGAAACACTTCTTTGCAGGCTGAGTTGCCATGAATAAGCAAAACTGCAGCGCCCTTGCCTGCGCTTATCATCACTTCAAGGCGACCATGTCTGGTTTCAACATGCTGTTTTTGCATTCTATTCCCCCTTGGTTTTGCTCATTCACCCGCAATTTTCGCCAGCTGTGTCATGATCACGGCTGAACCGGTCAGGCGTTTTTCAGCAGTCGGATAATCACGAATAAATACAATGCTCTGATCCGGCCGGATCTTTGCCAGCGAGCCCTGTGCCGCAATCATCTGCACCAGACCTGCCGGATTCGGGAAGGTCTTCTCACGGAACTGGATAACAATGCCCTTCGGCCCTGCATCCAGCTTCTCAACATTGGCCTTGCGGCACAGCGCCTTGATAAATACGATCTTGAGCAGGTGCTGCACTTCTTCCGGCAACGGCCCAAACCGGTCGATCAACTCGGCACCAAAACCGTCGATTTCCTGCGTTGTTTCCAGATCGGCCAGACGGCGATAAAGCCCCAGACGCAATTGCAAATCAGGCACATAAGTTTCCGGTATCATGACCGCCGTGCCAACCGCAATTTGTGGCGACCAATGGCTATCCACCACAGGGCCTTCGGATTTCAGCTCGGCAACCGCCTCTTCCAGCATCTGCTGGTAGAGCTCAAAACCGACTTCCTTGATATGACCGGACTGCTCATCACCGAGCAAATTACCCGCACCGCGAATATCCATATCGTGGCTGGCAAGCTGGAAACCAGCGCCCAGTGTATCCAGCGATTGCAGCACTTTAAGGCGGCGTTCGGCTGTCTGCGTCAGCGTTTTGCCTGCAGGCAGCGTGAACAGCGCAAATGCACGCTGCTTGGAACGGCCAACGCGGCCACGCAGCTGATAGAGCTGAGCAAGACCAAACATATCCGCACGATGCACTATCATGGTATTGGCAGTCGGAATATCCAGACCGGATTCCACGATGGTTGTGGAAAGCAGCACATCATATTGCCCGTCATAGAAGGCATTCATAATGTCTTCCAGCTCACCGGCAGGCATCTGCCCGAAGGCCACAGCAACTTTAAGTTCCGGCACATGCTGGTCGAGGAATTCTTTGATCTCGGCAAGGTCGGAAATACGTGGGCAGACATAGAAGCTCTGACCGCCGCGATAACGCTCGCGCATCAGAGTTTCGCGGATGACCAGCGCGTCAAAAGGCGAAATGAAGGTACGCACCGCCATACGGTCAACCGGCGGCGTGGTAATCAGCGACAATTCACGAACACCAGTGAGTGCCAGCTGCAAGGTGCGCGGGATCGGCGTTGCGGTGAGTGTCAGCACGTGAATATCGGATTTCAGGTCTTTCAGGCGTTCTTTATGTTTCACACCGAAATGCTGTTCTTCGTCGATAATCAGCAGGCCGAGATTTTTGAACTTGATCGAATTGCCGAGCAGCGCATGGGTACCGACAACGATATCAACTGTGCCTTCTTCAACGCCCTTCTTGGTCAGCGCCAGTTCTTTGGCACCGACAAGACGAGAGGCATGGGCAACATTGATCGGCAGGCCATTAAAGCGCGTGGAGAAGGTCTTGAAATGCTGGCGCGATAGCAGCGTTGTCGGCACAACAACCGCCACCTGATAGCCGTTGAGTGCCGCTACAAAAGCGGCACGCAGCGCGACTTCGGTTTTGCCGAAACCAACATCGCCGCAAACCAGACGATCCATCGGCTTACCGTCACCAAGATCGTCAAAGATCGCATCAATAGCGCGTTGCTGGTCTTCTGTCTCATCATAAGGGAAACGGGCAGCAAATTCGCCATAGACACCTTCCGGCGGGGTCAGCACCGGCGCACCACGCATTGCACGTTCTGCGGCAATACGAATGAGCTGTCCGGCCATTTCCAGCAGCTGTTTCTTGAGCTTGGCTTTACGTGCCTGCCATGCGCCGCCGCCGAGCTTATCCAGAACGGCAGATGAGCCTTCCGAGCCATAGCGTGACAGCAGTTCGATATTTTCAACCGGCAGAAACAGGCGGTCGTCACCAGCATAATGCAGTTCAAGGCAATCATGCGGCGCACCGGCAGCGGTGATTGTGCGCAAGCCGATAAACTTACCGATACCGTGATCGACATGCACCACGATATCACCTGCGGTCAGACTACCGGCCTCAGAGATAAAATCCGCATCACGTTTGCGTTTCTTCGTGCGGCGGATCAGACGGTCACCGAGAATATCCTGCTCGGCCACCACAACCAGATCACCGGCATCAAAACCGCTTTCCACTGCCAGCACAGTCGCCGTGATCTTATCGCGCGACAGTGCTTTGACCGTACGCAAGTCTTTAACCGTCTCGATCTTTTCCAGACCATGCTCGTCCAGCACCTGCAGCAGACGGTCGAGCGAGCCTTCGGTCCATGCGGCGACCATGATCTTTTTACCGCTTGCGCGAAGTTCAGCGATATATTTGGTTACGGCTTCGAACAGATTAACGTCTTTAGCTGCACGTTCCTCGGCAAAGCTGCGGCCTTTATGGGCACCCGCATGAATAATATGCCGGTCACTGGCTTCCGGTGCTTCAAAAGGCGTGAGGTCATAACGCTTGCCATTGGCCTCTGCCGCCTCTTCCACCTTGCGCAGCGACATATAAAGCTGGCTTGGTGCTACCGGCTTATAGGGAATAGCATCAGCGGCTTCTTTGCCTTCTGCCTGTTTCTGACGGGCGTCATAATGGTCAAGCACCAGCTTGTGACGCTCGGCAATGGCTTCCGGCACCAGATGATCGAATACAACAGGCATCGGCCCTGTATGATCAAACAGCGTTTCCATCTCGTCATAGAACAACGGCAGCCAGTGCTCCATACCGGCAAAGCGGCGACCTTCCGAGATGGCGGCATAAAGCGCATCATCGCGTGACGGCGCACCAAAGGCAGCGATATAGTTCTTACGGAAGCGGCTGATCATATCCGGTGAGAGCGTAATCTCGCTCATCGGCTGGAGAGTGAACTCCTTGCGTGTTTCGGTGGTGCGCTGCGAAGCCGGATCAAACGCGCGGATGCTCTCCAGTGTATCGCCGAAGAAATCCAGTCGCAGCGGCTCTTCTGCACCCGGTACGAACAGATCAAGAATACCACCACGTACAGCAAATTCACCGACATCGCGCACGGTCGGCACACGCTCAAAGCCGTTGCGCTCAAGGCGCTGGGTCAGTTCATCCATATTCACGCGGTTGCCCGGACGTGCGGAGAAACTCTGTTCAGCCAGCACAGCGCGCGGCGGCAGTTTCTGCAACACCGCATTGGCTGTGGCAATAATCAGCGCCGGATGTTTCTGGTCCCGCAAAGCGCTCAACTGGCTCAGCGCATTCAGACGTCTGGCAGAGACTGTTGCACCGGGAGAAACGCGGTCATAGGGCAGACAGTCCCATGCCGGAATATGCAATACCGGCAGTTCCGGCATGATAAAGCCGATCACCTGCTCAATATCGGCCACGCGCTGCCCGTCGCGTGCGATAAACAGGACAGGCCCCTTATCACCCGCCTCTTCCAAAATCTTGGCCAGCACAAAGGCTTCATAACCATCGGCGACACCATCAATCAGTACATGATTGACAAGAACCGGTTTCAGACCAAGTTTGGAAAATACGGGCATAGGATGTCTCTGCTATATTACTCGAGCTTCTGATTGAGAAAAATCAATAGTCGATTTTATCGCGGAACAAAATAAGATCACGGAACAAAATCGTGTCAAAAGCCTCAGGTGTTTTGTCTTCACCGGTAATCCACTTGAACAGATCGCGGTCGAGCACTTCGAGCAGACGTTCAAATTCATTCAAAGTATCTTCATCCATCGTCGCAATATGCTGATCAGCATATTGACCGAAGATCAGATCCATTTCTTTCATACCACGGTGCCACGAGCGGAACAGCAGCTTGCGGCGACGCGGATCCAGCTGTGCGCCTGCTTCGGTGCCCGATAATTTACTGCCTGTGCTCATAACATTCTCCGGATTAACATCTGTGCATTCAATAACATTACCAGCCATATAACGCGGGATGAACGCGATGTCAGCCTTGCAAGTCAATAAGAAGCGGGTAAGTTAGTTTTTATGCGCCCAAGTCTGCTTGATCCCCTGTTTGCATCGGTTCGTACCCTCACCGGTATCGGGCCTAAAGTCTCTGCTTTGCTGCTGAAACTGCTCGGCGCGGAAAGCGCGGCGATGCTTGAGCCGCGTGTGGGACAATTGCTGTTTCTGGCACCAAACAGTGTGATCGACCGGCGCAACCGTCCGGGTGTGGCTTTTGCGCAGGAAGGTGCCGTGGTCACGCTGGAAGTGACGGTTGATGAATATCAGTTCTCACCATCGGGTGGGAAATCAGGTGCTTTTATGCGTGGCTCCGTGCCCCACCGCATTTATGCCCATGATGATACGGGCGAAGTAACGCTGGTTTTCTTCCGTGCCCAGCGCCCGTGGCTTGAAAAGAGCCTGCCACTTGGCGAAAAGGTTATCGTCTCCGGTAAGGTGGAATGGTTCAACGGTCGCGCCTCTATGGTGCATCCCGATCATATTGCGCCGATTGACGGCAGCGATGATCTGCCATTGATTGAGCCGGTTTATCCGCTCACTGCCGGCCTTTCGCCTAAAACACTGGCACGCGCGATGCGCGATGCGCTGACACGCATTCCTGATCTGCCGGAATGGCAGGACAGGACGCTGATGCAGCGGGAGAATTTTCCGTCTTTCACACAAGCACTGCATCATCTGCATTTGCCGGAAGAACCGGAGGATATTGCACAGGACAGTCCTTCGCGCCGCCGCCTCGCCTATGATGAATTTCTCGCCGGACAAATGGCACTGGCACTGGTGCGCGCCAAGACCAAGCGTCTCTCCGGTCGCCCGCTCAATGGCACAGGCAAAATCACCGCACAGATATTGGCCAACTTGCCCTATAGCCTGACGAAAGGTCAGGAACAGGCGGTTAAAGATATTATCGGCGACCTCAAGCAGCCGGAACGTATGCTGCGTCTGCTGCAAGGTGATGTCGGCGCCGGTAAAACCGTGGTCGGCCTGTTGTCCATGGCACATGCGGCAGAATCGGGCGGACAATCCGCCTTGATGGCACCGACAGAGGTGCTGGCACGACAGCACTTTGCCACCATAGCACCGCTGGCTGAAAAAGCCGGATTGAAAGCTGCTTTACTGACAGGGCGTGAAAAAGGCAAAGAGCGCCAGCGCATTCTCGATGAACTGGCTGATGGTACTATCCATATCATTATCGGCACCCATGCGCTGTTTCAGGATAAAGTTGAATATCATGATCTGGTGTTTGTGATCATTGATGAGCAGCACCGGTTCGGTGTGCATCAGCGCTTGCAGCTTACCGCCAAAGGCGCTGCGCCGGATATGCTGGTGATGACTGCAACGCCGATCCCGCGCACGCTGGTTCTGACCGCCTTTGGCGATATGGATGTTTCCAAGCTCACAGAAAAACCGGCAGGCCGCCAGCCGATCACCACAGCGATTGTGCCGAGTGAGCGGTTGAGTGAAATTGTTGACCGGATGCGTAAAGCAATCTCCGAGGGGCAGAAAATTTACTGGATCTGCCCGCTGGTGGAAGAATCAGAACATGTTGAGCTGACCTCTGCCGAAGAACGCTTTCAATCATTTCTGCCGGTGTTTGGTGACAAACTCGGCCTCATTCATGGCCGCATGACAGGACAGGAAAAAGACGATGCGATGCTGGCCTTCAAGCGTGGTGATACCCGCCTGCTGATTGCCACCACCGTTATTGAAGTCGGCGTAGACGTGCCAGATGCAACCGTGATTGTGATTGAACATGCTGAGCGTTTCGGCCTGTCGCAATTGCATCAGCTACGCGGTCGTGTCGGGCGTGGTGACAAACCATCCACCTGTCTGCTGCTCTATAAAGGCCCGCTGGGTGAGATTGCCAAGGCACGTTTGCAAGTGATGCGCGAGACAGAAGACGGCTTCCGCATTGCCGAAGAAGACCTGAAACTGCGCGGTGAAGGCGAGTTACTCGGCACCCGTCAATCCGGCACGCCGGGCTTTAAACTCGCCTCGATGGAAGCGCATACTGATCTTCTGGAGATCGCTCGTAAAGATGCCCGTCTGATGCTGGAGCGCGATATTGATCTGCAATCTGAGCGCGGTCAGGCACTTCGTCTGCTGCTCTATATTTTCGGGCGTGACGAAGCCATCAGACTGCTGCGCGCGGGATAATACTGCATCAGCCAGCAATCTTGCAGCTGCCCTTCATGCATTTCATGGGCGGGCAGCAAGCGGAGTTTTTCAAAGCCGCATTTTTCATAGCAGGCAATTGCGCGTGAGTTGCGGCTTTGCGGGTCGAGAACAAGGCGCTGTGCGGCCTTGTCTGTTATGAGATAATCGCGCACCAGCGAGACAAGCTCAGTACCAAGTCCCAGCCCCCAGAAATCCGGTTCGCCGATAAACTGATCCAGCCCGTAGATCACATCCTCAACCGGTAGTTCCAGCGCCTGTTTATCTTCGCTATCCAGCGGGTAGAACTGCACATAACCAAGCGGTTTATCATCCAGTAACACCAGACACGGTGTGGTTTCCCCCTGATCCTCGATAAAAACTTCAATGACCGTTTGCAGATCGAAGTGTTTGTCACGCCCTTCGTAAAATTCCAGCACCCGCTCATCCTGCAGCCAGCGCAGCATCACCGGCGCATCGCTTTTCTGTAATGCACGTATTGCCAATCTGCCTTGCTGCACCAGCATAACCACTCTCCCGCTGCTCCTGATCTATAAATAAAAAGCCCGCTTATCGGAGACAAGAGGGCTTTGAAAAAAATTGCTGAAAGCTTATTCAACAGTCACGGATTTCGCCAGATTGCGCGGCTGATCCACGTCTGTCCCCATGAAGACGGCAGTATAATAAGCCAGCATCTGGATCGGCAGCGCATAAACCAGAGGCGAAATGAATTCCGGCACATCCGGCATAATCAGCACGGAATGGGCATCCACATTGGCGTGTTTTGCACCTTCTTTGTCCGTGATCAGGATGATACGGCCGCCACGGGCTGCCACTTCCTGCATGTTCGACACGGTCTTTTCATAGAGGCGATCGAATGGTGCAATCACAATCACCGGCATGGTTTCATCAATCAGGGCAATCGGTCCGTGCTTCAGCTCACCGGCTGCATAGCCTTCTGCGTGAATATAGGAGATTTCCTTGAGCTTGAGCGCACCTTCAAGAGCCAGCGGATAGGAAGTACCGCGACCGAGATAAAGCACATCTTTAACATTCATCAGATCGCGGCAGATGGCCTCGACTTTTGGTGCCAGTTTGAGCGCTTCATGCAGCACACCCGAGAGATTGCCGAGCTGATCAACCAGCTCTTTTTCTTCTGCCGGAGTGATCGTTCCACGCGCCTTGGCAGCAGACAGCGCCAATGAAGCCAGAACCGAAAGCTGACACGTGAAAGCCTTGGTGGAAGCCACACCGATTTCAGGGCCTGCCAGTGTCGGCAGTACAATGTCTGACTCGCGGGCAATGGTAGATTCGCGCACATTGACCACGGCGGCAATAGGCAGCCCCTGTGAACGGCAATAACGTAGCGAGGCCAGCGTATCGGCGGTTTCACCCGACTGCGACACAAACAATGCCAGCGTATCAGTTGAAAGCGGCATTTCGCGATAGCGGAACTCCGATGCAATATCGATTTCAACCGGCAGACGCGCATAGCGCTCCATCCAGTATTTGCCGATAGTTGCAGCATAATAAGCCGTGCCGCAGGCCGACATTGCCATGCGATTGATCTTTGACCAGTCAATATTGTTAACATCGGTGCGGATCGACGAGGATGAGAAATCCAGATAATGCGCCAGTGTGCGGGAAATCACTTCAGGCTGTTCATAGACTTCTTTTTCCATGAAGTGGCGGTAATTGCCTTTATTGACGACATAGGCAGCGCCGGAAGACTGTTGCACAACACGGGTGACCGGATGATTACCCTCATCATAAACGGTTACGCTGTCGCGGGTCAGAACTGCCCAGTCACCATCTTCCAGATAGCTGATTTTATCGGTGAATGGTGCCAGTGCAATAGCATCGGAGCCGAGGAACATTTCGCCTTCGCCATAGCCGATGGCCAGCGGTGAACCGCGACGCGCTGCAACCAGCATTTCATTTTCGCCGGTAAACAGGAAAGCCAGTGCAAAAGCACCGCGCAGGCGGCCAAGCACTTTACGCACGGCTTCAACAGGTGCATCGCCGGAACGGATATTGCGGGCGACGAGCTGCGCCACGGTTTCAGTATCCGTATCGCTCTGGAATTTTACGCCTTCTGCTTCCAACTCCGTGCGCAGTTCGGCAAAGTTTTCAATGATACCATTATGAACAATGGCAACCTGTTCAGTCGCATGCGGGTGAGCATTACGCTCTGTCGGCGCACCATGGGTTGCCCAGCGTGTGTGGCCGATACCGATTGCACCACTCAGCGGCTCTGCTGCCAGACGGTTTTCCAGATTGACCAGCTTGCCCTCGGCACGGCTGCGTGCGATCTGATTATCCACCAGAGTGGCAATACCGGCTGAATCATAACCGCGATATTCCAGACGCTTCAGCGCATCCACAAGCCGCATAGCAACCGGCTGATTGCCGACAATACCAATAATTCCGCACATTCTGTCTGTTCCTGTTGCGTCTTTGCACTCCGGCTTGCCATTCAAAGCATAGCCCGTACAAACTCCATCATCATATTAAATCTAATAATGATGATTTTATGATAATTATTTGTTTTTGCTTGCCTTAATGGCCTTGTATTTTTCGCGTAAAATTTCTGCGCGGCCTTCTTTATTCACCTGACGGGCACGCCCCAGAGCCAGTGCATTTTCAGGCACTTCATCTGTAATCACGCTGCCGGAAGCCACATAAACACCATTACCAATGGTCAGCGGCGCAATCAGGGCAGAGTTAGAACCAACAAAGGCATTGCTGCCGATTGTGGTTTTAAACTTGTTATAGCCGTCATAATTGCAGGTGATCACGCCCGCACCGATATTGGTGTCAGCGCCCACAGTTGCATCGCCGATATAGGACAGATGATTGACCTTGGCACCGGCACCGATATCTGCATTTTTGACTTCACAGAAATTGCCAACCTTGGCTTTCTCGGCCAGTTTTGCACCCGGTCGCAGACGCGCAAACGGCCCTACGCTGGTATTGGCGCCAATATGTGCCCCTTCAATATGCGAGAATGCGTGAATCACCGCACCGCTTTCAACGGTCACTTTGGTACCGAAGAAAACATTCGGCTCAATCAGCACATCCGCTTCAATCAACGTGTCATGCGCGAAGAACACTGTCTCCGGTGCAATCAGTGTCACACCGGAGAACATAACATCACGGCGCTTCCGTGCCTGCCATAGCGCTTCAGCCTCTGCCAGTTCAGCACGATTATTAATGCCGATAACATTCTCAACCGGTACATCAATGGCAATAACATTCAGCCCTTGCGCATGCGCCAGCTTCACCACATCGGTGAGATAATACTCGCCTTTGGAATTATCATTTTTGACAGCGGAAATCAGCTGCAGCGCATATTTGCCGCTCAGCGCCATCAACCCGCCATTACAAAAGGTGATTTTGCGCTGCTCGTCTGTCGCATCTTTTTCTTCGACAATCGCTACCAGTTTGCCGTCCTGCTCGATCAGACGACCATAGCCAGTCGGGTTTTCCGGACGGAACCCCATCACCACAATATCTGCGCCCTCGGCCAGCTTGCCACGGGCGGCGCGCAGTGATGTTTCTTCAATCAGCGGCGTATCGCCGAAAACCACCAGCACATCATCATGCGGCTCTGCCAGCGCTTCGCGGGCAGCAAGCACAGCGTGCGCAGTGCCCAGGCGCTCAGTCTGCTCGTAGAAACGTGCTGTATCGCTGATTTTGCCGACAGCTTTTTGCACATCCGCCGCGCCGCGCCCGACCACAACAGCCAGATCGCTGCTTTCCTCATGAGGGGCACCTGCGCCCTGCACAGCCTTAACCACATGACCGACAAGCGGAAGACCGGCAATCTCGTGCAAGACTTTGGACATGGAAGATTTCATGCGGGTACCCTCACCGGCAGCGAGGATGATGGTCAGGCAGGATCTGGAAGCCATATTAATTCCGTGTTTCATAACTGGCAGAGAGGTCTGATTTATCAGAACCACTTTAAAGGCGAAACGTATAGATTCATTTACCTAGAGCATAATTCCTTAAACTTAGATCAGTTCAGGATGAAATTATGCTCTCATTTTAAAGTGTTAGAGCGACCTTTGCGTGCCAAGTATGGCACACGGCGCTCTAAAACAAGGCAAGCGTGGTAGTTTTGCATGAATCAGTGCATAAACTCGTTTTTAAACAGGTTTTAGTGCTGAATCACAAAATGCCGGTCACTTTTATAAAATGACCGGCATGATCTGTGATTATCCGATTTTACCAAGTATCGGGAATGTCTCAAGCAGCCAATAGGCAAAGGCCTGCATACCGCCGGTCAGGAACAGGATACCTGCCAGCACCAGCAGAACGCCCATAACCTTCTCGACCTTGCCCATATGCATACGGAAGCGCGCCAGAAAGCGCATGAAGCGACCGGAGAACAGCGCGGCCAACATAAACGGAATACCTAAGCCCATTGAATAGACGAAAAGCAGGAACACACCGTCAGCAACGGAAGTCTGCACACTCGCCATGGATAGAATCGGCCCCAGCACCGGCCCGATACAAGGTGTCCAGCCGAATGCGAAAGCCAGCCCCATGACATAAGCACCAAGAGGTGTCGCCGGTGCAGAATTGGCCTGAAAACGTGCTTCTCGCGACAAAAACGGAATGCGGATAAGTCCGAGGAAATTCAAGCCCATAAGAATAATGACCAGACCGGCCGCAATGGCCATCTCTTGCTGCCACTGGCGCAGGAAGTGACCAATAGAGGTAGCGCCTGCCCCAAGCGCCACGAAAACAGTCGTAAAGCCGAGAACGAATGTAAAAGCCGTCGTCAAAAGCCGGATGCGGTTACGCATGGCTTCCGACGATTCTTTATCATTGCGGAAATCATCCACACTCACGCCAGCCATATAACAAAGATAAGGCGGCACCAAAGGCAGCACGCAGGGAGACAAGAAAGACAGCGCACCCGCGCCTAAAGCCGTGAGAATGGAAATATCAACTGCCATATTCTTATCCTGTCATGCTGCTGTAATTCTGCCGGTAGAACCCGTAGCTTAAACTCTGCTTAAGCCGGATTATAACTAATCGGCTACTGTAAGCGTTTATCAAGTGAGGCTCTTATAACGGTAAACCGCCGCGATAGATATATGCAGCCTGTCGCCTCTGTGCGTTGAGCCAAACACCTTCTTGTTAGAATCATCGGTATAAAAACAATGACTTGAAAGAATCGTTTTTCTGATTGCCCGATCAAAACAATTCTTTTTATCCCTGATTGCATCGTTTACTGCGCAATAAAGCGCCCTTTCCACATGCATTCAGGGCTATTTGCCGTTAAGTTTTGGGGAAAATATAAAAAAACGGCATTTTCAGCAAAAAATATCGGTTGCAGGTGTTGACCATACCAACATCGCCCCTTATGTATCGCCCCACTTGCTGAGCATTACCGAGGTGCTCCGATAAAAGACCATGTGTCTTTACGAGATTGCAAGAGCGCGTAGCTCAGCCGGTAGAGCAACTGACTTTTAATCAGTAGGTCCACGGTTCGAACCCGTGCGCGCTCACCATCTCCTTCTCTTCCCAAAACAAAACATACAATCCGCGTTACTGATAATATTTCCGTTTCACGCTCTGAATCCGCCTGTTTACGCAACCTGTGTATAAACTTAAGATTTTGAATTTAAACAGTGATTTTTAGTATTGACGTTCTAATCAATCCCCCTTATGTATCGCCTCACTTGCAGAGCATTACCGAGGTGCTCCGATAAAGACCACAAGGTCTTTCAAGAGATTGCAAGAGCGCGTAGCTCAGCCGGTAGAGCAACTGACTTTTAATCAGTAGGTCCACGGTTCGAACCCGTGCGCGCTCACCATCTCTCTCAAAACTTCCCAATATATAGCTTATATCTAATTGGACTATTTAAACGCAGCAGCCTGCGTATAGTGGGTACGTCAACAGATGATTTTTCACCAAGTTGATCTCCTCATGATACCTACTCAAATCAGCCCCGTTTTGTTTGTCAGAACGGGGTCTTTTTTTATATTGATCCTGAGCCATAAATTACCGGCACGTCATAAGTCTCTAATTGATAAACATCGCCCGCCTCTCCATATTAGCAAGCAATCAGAGCGCATTCCGAAAAGTGTGAAACGGTTTTCGGATAAAATGCGCGTAAAAACAAAAGCTAGAGCGGTTTCAGCATGTACTGAAACCGCTCTAAACGCAGCGATATCATTACGGATAAAGCGAATCTCTGCTTATCCGTATTCAGAAAGGCGACCATGACCTCCGGTATTCATCATGTGACTCTGATCACGCGTAATGTGCAGGCTAATATTGATTTTTATGCCGGTTTTCTGGGACTGCGGCTGGTGAAGCAAACCGGCGGCTATGAAGACGGCGAACAATTACACCTGTTTTACGGCGATGCTGTCGGTTCTCCCGGCTCGCTGATTACCTTTCTGGTCTGGGAAGAAGGTGCACGTGGCCGTGTTGGCCATGGTCAGGTGGCGGAGATTGCTTTGGCTGTACCGCCGGAATCAATCGGTGACTGGCTGACGTGTGCTTTATCGCAGCATATTCAGGTTGAAGGGCCAAAACGCGAATTCGGCGAATCTGTATTGCGCCTTAAAGATCCGGATGGTGTGATCGTCAAACTGGTCGGCCATGAGATGTCCACCGGACATCCTTGGAAATCCGCACCTTCGCGCCTGCATAGCGTGACACTCTTTACGGAAACGCAGGAAGAAACCGCCGCTTTCGTCAAACGCTTCGGCTATAGCGAAGGCCAACGCGAAGATTCTGTGCTGCGCATGGTGTCCGATACGGATTTTATTGATGTGCGTAATGTCACCGGATTCGTTCAGGGGATTCCAGGCACAGGAATTGCCGATCATGTGGCCTTCCGCGCCAAGGATGTTGATGCGGTTAAAGCTGCTGAGGCCGAACTGTCGCGCCTCAACTCCTCTGTCACCAATTATCACGACCGCAATTATTTCACCTCGCTCTATGTGCGTGAACCAGGCGGCATATTGATTGAGCTGGCAACAGACGGACCGGGCTTTACCATTGACGAGACACCGGAGCATCTGGGCGAAACCTTATTCGTGCCGCCCCATGATCAGGAACGCGCACAAGACCTGAAAGTGCTGATGCCGCAATTTGCCATGCCGGGTGAAGAGCGCATTGTGATGCGCGACCTGCCCTTTGTGCATCGCTTCTATACACCGCAAGATCCGGACGGCAGCATTATGCTGTTATTGCATGGTACCGGCGGCAATGAAGCTGATCTGATGCCTATGGCACATCGCATAAATCCACGTGCTACGCTGCTTGGCGTGCGTGGCCGCAGTCATGAAGAAGGCACTGCACGCTGGTTCCGCCGTTTTGGTGCAACGCAGTTCGATCAGGCGGATATCCGCTCTGAAGCAGAGGCTTTCAAAGCCTTTTATGAAGGGGCAATAGCTGCCTATGGTCTGAAAGCGGAGAATATCACCGTGCTCGGCTATTCAAACGGTGCAAATTTTGCGGCAGCAGTTATGGCGCTTTATCCGCAACTGATCCGTCGTGCGATTCTGTCCCGCCCGATGCAGGTGCTGGAAGATGCCCCGCAAGTTGATCTGAAAGGCACGGCTGCCCTCACCCTCACCGGCAGCAAAGACCCGTTCAGTGAATTTGCACCGGCACTTAACACATGGCTGGAAAGTTGTGGTGTGGAGCTGACAGCAGAGAAGCTTGAAACAGGACACGCCCTGTCGCCGGAAGATATTGCCCGTGCCAAAAACTGGTTGAGTTTATAAATCGTACTCTTCGGGCGCCGTGTGTTTCTCCGAACACACGGCGCCCAAATTATATTTACGCACCGTTTATTGCGAAATCTCTGCCCGGTTTTCCAAATACACATTAAAATGTTATATAGTTACAATTAATTTCCATTCCGGCATAGACATACTCTGCAATCATAATTACCAATCGTAATGTTATTACATTTCAGATTCGAGGTTATTGATGGGTATGTGGCTGAAAAGCGCGACTGCGCTAAGCATGTTAGGATCCGTATTAATTACAGGCCATGCCAATGCTGATGAGGAGCATAAACAGGTCTGGCGGCTGTTTGTTGCCGATCACACCAAACCGGTGGTTCGTGCGATTGATCTGGAAAGCGGTAAAGAACTCGGGAAATTCGACCTTAAAGGCTATGCGGCACTGGCGGCCAGTAATTCAGGTGAAACCGTCTTTGCAGTGCAAACCGAAGATGATGTGGTGAATGTTATCAAGACAGGCATCAAGCTCGAAGATCATGGCGATCATCGTGATCTTGAGATTTCGGATACAGCTTTGCTGAAAGAAAAATTTGAAGGTAAGCGGCCGGTTCATGCCGTGATGCATGGCGACAATGTCGTGCTGTTCTTTGACCGTGAAGGCAAAGCGCATGAATTGTCCGAGCAGGATATTCTGAAAGGAAATCCGCAGGCTAAGATCATTGATGCCACAGCGCCGCATCATGGTGTGGTTGTGCCATTCGGCAATCAATATCTGGCTTCCGTGCCAAATCTCGAAGCAGAAACCAAACCGGATGCCCTGCCGCCGCGCCTTGGCCTGCGTGTACTTGATTCTGATGGCAAGCAGAACGGCGATGTCGCAACCTGCACAGCTTTGCATGGCGAAGCTTTCTCCGCCAGTCTTGTGGCCTTTGGTTGTGAAGAAGGTGTGCTGATTGCCAGCCCGTCTAAAGACAAACAAGCCGAGCTGAAAATGCTGAGCTATGGTGCTGATCTGCCAAAAGGCAAAGTCAGCACCTTACTTGGCAGCAAAGCGATTCAGTTTTTTCTCGGAAATTATGGTGAGGACAAAATTGCGCTGATTGATCCGGAAAGTGATACGCCTTATCGCCTAGTCGATCTGCCGACCCGTCGCGTGGATTTCGCACTCGACCCTGCCCGTCTGAAAAACGCCTATGTGCTGACAGAAGACGGCCAGTTGCATCTCATCAATATTCTGGACGGGACAATTGTTCGTTCAGCTAAAGTGACCGAGCCTTACAGTAAAGATGGTCACTGGCGTGATCCGCGCCCGCGTCTGGCGGTTGCAGGTGATCATATCGCGATCACGGATCCACGCCACAGTCTGGTTCGTCTGATCAATATTGAGAGTTTCAAAGAAGACCGCACCATTGCGGTGGCTGATCAGCCATTTAGTATTGTTGCTGTCGGCGGCTCCGGTGCCGTGCATTAAGCTCCAACGCACCCAAAATGAAAAGACCGGTTTAACGCCGGTCTTTTTTGTATTTGCCATTCGGATGTTCGCTGCTTAAGGCAGTCATAGTCTGTTTCACGAATGGCGTATTTCATGAGAAAATTCATATTGCTTGCCGCTTTGGCTCTGACACCGTTGTTACTGGCAGCCGCTCTTTTCACTGGTATTGAGGTGAAATATGGCGAGCATGACACGGATTACAGCTTTTTCGTCAAGCAACAGCCGTCTCTTCAGCTCTTCTTTGTTAATCCGATTGTTTGTGGTGAGTGTGACGTTGAGGCTTTTGAAAAGCTGTCAGTGGCGAATATTGAGGAAATTCGCACTTATTGCCGCCAGCGTTTTGGCCTCGACAATCTGCGTATGTGCCATGCGATTTTTGCCGAGCACCAAAGGCAGGTAAATACAACCATGCAAGACCTTGATGAGATTGCTGCCGTTGCAGCACGTTTCATCAATTATCAAAACATTGAGCAGAACAGCAATTGGGCATTTCCTGTTGTTAATGCCAAGGTGGTTGTGCCCGAATGTCTGCTGCCACTGGATACAGCATGGCGCGATGATGCGGATCAGGCAAAGCGTATCAGTGTCAGTTGCGCTGATACCGGACGACCAGCCCCGCAAGATCGCTGGAATGTAACTTTGCCGATCTATCCAAACTAGAGCGGTTTATATCTGGATTGGATCATAGCGTCCGCTCTAGATTCTTTAGTTTATCGCATTGTCACGGACTGTCCAAGTTGATCCAACTTGACTGTGAAATGCTCAGCAAAAAGCCCCGCAAGTCAGACTTGCGGGGCTTTAAATATCTCAGATCAGATGATTAGTGAGCCATGCCCACAACAGCATCATCTTCACCGGCTTTTGCAATTGCCGGCGTTTCCGGTTCAACCCATTCGATCGGCTCCGGCTTGCGGGTCAGTGCATGTTCAAGCACTTCACCGACATAAGAAACCGGAATGATTTCCAATGCGTTTTTCACATTGTCCGGAATTTCAGCCAGATCCTTGGCGTTTTCTTCCGGAATCAGCACCTTCTTGATACCGCCGCGCAGAGCTGCAAGCAGTTTTTCCTTCAGGCCGCCAATCGGCAGAACACGACCACGCAATGTGACCTCACCGGTCATAGCAACGTCTTTGCGTACCGGAATACCGGTCAGCACAGAAACAATCGCAGTTACCATTGCTGTACCGGCAGACGGACCATCCTTTGGTGTCGCACCTTCCGGCACGTGCACGTGGATATCACGTTTGTCAAACAGCGGAGGTTCGATGCCGAAATCCACCGCACGGGAGCGGACATAGGATGCCGCAGCCGAAATGGATTCCTTCATCACATCACGCAGGTTACCGGTAACAGTCATGCGACCTTTACCTGGCATCATCACGCCTTCAATGGTCAGCAATTCGCCGCCCACTTCCGTCCATGCCAGACCGGTTACAACACCAATCTGATCTTCACCGTCGATCTGTCCGTAACGGAACTTCATGACACCGAGATAATCAGAAATATTATCTTTCGTCACATGAACCGACTTGGTCTTCTTACGTGCGATTTCCGTGACAGCTTTACGCGCCAGTTTCATCATTTCACGCTCAAGACTACGCACACCGGCTTCGCGGGTGTAGTGCTGGATCACAGCAAGAATGGCTGCTTCATCAACCGAGAATTCATTCGGCTGCAAAGCATGTTCCTTGATTGCCTTTGGCAGCAAATGCCGCTTGGCAATTTCAAGTTTTTCATCCTCGGTGTAACCGGCGATACGGATGATCTCCATACGGTCAAGCAGAGGGCCCGGAATATTCAGCGAGTTTGCAGTCGTCACGAACATTACGTTGGACAGGTCATATTCGACCTCCAGATAATGATCCATGAAGGTTGCATTCTGTTCCGGATCCAGCACTTCCAGCATTGCCGATGACGGATCGCCACGGAAATCCTGACCCATTTTGTCGATCTCATCGAGAAGGAACAGCGGGTTGGACTTCTTGGCTTTCTTCATCGACTGAATAACCTTACCCGGCATAGAGCCGATATAGGTTCTGCGGTGACCGCGGATTTCAGCCTCATCACGCACGCCGCCCAGCGACATACGTACATATTCACGACCGGTTGCATTGGCGATAGAACGCGCAAGCGAGGTCTTACCAACCCCCGGAGGGCCAACGAGACAAATGATCGGGCCTTTGATCTTGGCAGCGCGTGACTGTACCGCGAGATACTCGACAATACGCTCTTTGACCTTTTCCAGACCAAAATGCTCTGTATCCAGCACGCCTTCAGCAAAAGCCAGATCAGTTTTAACCTTAGACTTCTTGCCCCATGGCAGTGACAACAGCCAGTCGAGGTAGTTGCGCACCACGGAAGCTTCCGCAGACATCGGGCTCATCGACCGCAGCTTCTTCATTTCAGCCTGCGCTTTTTCCGCAGCTTCCTTGCTCAGCTTGGTCTTGGCAATGCGTTCTTCCAGCTCGGCCAGTTCATCCTTGCCGTCTTCGCCATCGCCCAGTTCCTTCTGGATAGCCTTCATCTGTTCGTTCAGGTAATATTCGCGCTGGGTCTTTTCCATCTGGCGCTTAACACGCGAGCGGATGCGCTTCTCGACCTGAAGAACCGAGATTTCGGATTCCATATATTCCAAAGCTTTTTCAAGACGCTCACGAACCGACAGGATCGAAAGCATTTCCTGCTTTTCAGCAATCTTGATCGCCAGATGCGAGGCAACTGTATCTGCCAGTTTCGAATGATCATCGATCTGACCGGTCGCGCCGACAACTTCAGGCGAAATCTTCTTGTTCAGCTTTACGTAATTTTCAAAGTCGCTCATCACTGAGCGGGACAGCGCTTCAATCTCTACCGAATCTTCTTCCGGCAGCTCCAGAATATCAGCATAGGCTTCGTGATAATCTTCACGATCACTGAATTTGGTGATTTTAGCGCGAGCGATACCTTCGACCAGCACTTTCACAGTGCCGTCCGGCAGTTTCAGCAGCTGCAGCACATTTGCCACTGTACCGATTTCATAAATCGCATCATTGGCCGGCTCATCGTCGGCAGCATTTTTCTGGGTCGCAAGCAGAATCTGCTTATCAACGCCCATCACTTCTTCAAGCGCACGGATTGATCTTTCGCGGCCGACAAACAGCGGCACAATCATATGCGGGAAGACAACAATATCGCGCAACGGCAACACGGCATAAAGCCCGTCCTGACCACCCGCGGATGTCTTCAACTCTGTATCCGTCATTTTAAGTCCTTTCCCGGGTAAACCACCCGATCGCCACACAATGATCCCCGTTTCATCAGCAAATCACTGCGTGCATCGACTATATAATTGGCCACCCACTGCCCGTATTTCAAGCACTTCCTGTGCCTCATACAGCAGAATAAATCAGCGCATTTATGACCACCGGATCAAAATGCAAATTGCAGACCAACACTTTAAACCCTTTTACAACGAATGAAACGCCTAAAACGCCGGTTTTCGCCCATTCGGGCTATAGTCCACAACCACGCGCAGCTTAATATGATAAAATAAATCATATTAAAATCATTTCTCGTTAAAAAATATTCGTAAACACAAAAACGCCCGAAATTTCTTCCGGGCGTTTTCTAAAATTCATTCGGACATGTGCCTTATGCAGAGGCAGTGCCTTTTTCTTCCTTGCGTTCGCCGTAGATATAAAGCGGCTGCGCCTTACCTTCTACGACATCGCTAGAGATGACAACTTCCTGAACACCTTCCAGTGTTGGCAGGTCAAACATTGTATCGAGCAGGATTTTTTCCATGATCGAACGCAGACCACGCGCACCGGTTTTACGCTCAACGGCTTTGGCAGCAATTGCCTGCAGAGCATCATCGTGGAAAGTCAGTTCAACTTCTTCCATCTCGAAAAGACGCTGATACTGCTTCACCAGAGCATTTTTCGGCTCGGACAGGATCTTGACCAGTGACGGAATATCCAGATCTTCCAGTGTTGCAATAACCGGCAGACGACCGACAAATTCAGGAATAAGGCCGAATTTTGTCAGATCTTCCGGTTCCAGCTCGTGGAAAATCGCACCGATACGGCGTTCATCCGGCGCTTTTACAGTTGCGCTAAAGCCGATAGAGGTCTTTTCACCACGCGATGAAATGATCTTATCAAGACCGGCAAACGCACCACCGCAAATGAACAGGATGTTGGTTGTGTCCACCTGCAGGAATTCCTGCTGCGGATGCTTGCGTCCACCCTGCGGTGGGACAGAAGCCACAGTGCCTTCCATGATCTTCAGCAGAGCCTGCTGTACACCCTCACCTGATACGTCACGGGTAATCGACGGATTGTCGGCCTTACGGCTGATTTTATCCACTTCGTCGATATAGACGATACCGCGCTGTGCACGCTCAACATTGTAGTCGGCAGCCTGCAACAGTTTGAGAATGATATTTTCAACATCTTCACCGACATAACCGGCTTCGGTCAGTGTCGTGGCGTCAGCCATGGTGAACGGCACATCAATGATGCGCGCCAATGTCTGTGCCAGATAGGTCTTACCGCAACCGGTAGGGCCAACAAGCAGAATATTTGATTTTGCCAGTTCAACATCACCGGCCTTCGGCTGATTAGCCAGACGCTTATAGTGATTGTGAACTGCTACCGAAAGCACACGCTTGGCTTGGCTCTGACCAATGACATAATCATCGAGAACAGCCATAATTTCCTGCGGGGTCGGCACACCTTCACGCGACTTCACCATCGAGGATTTGTTTTCCTCGCGAATGATGTCCATGCAGAGCTCGACACACTCGTCACAGATAAATACGGTCGGCCCCGCAATTAGCTTGCGCACCTCATGCTGGCTTTTTCCGCAAAAGGAGCAATAGAGCGTATTCTTGGAATCGCCACCGCCGTTGCTGACTTTGCTCATCGCAGTTTCCTTTCAGTAATGGCCACCCGCTGTCCGCAACAGGCACCAAGTTCTAACCGTTATGTCTTCCCGACCGAAACCGACATTAACGGCAGTCGTCATGTATTCGTCTGTTATTGGCTTCTTGTGCCATTGACAAGATGTCAGCACAAGCGGCTTTGCAACATACTTATAAGTACAATCAGGCTGAATGAACCTGATAGAACTCTTGCGCCTGTACGCACTCAACATCTGTTTTTAGGCTCAAGACCCAAACAATCACTTAACGCAGCAACCAGCTTAAACAGGCAAAAGAATGTTTTACAACCTGTCTGCCGCACTGTTTTGCGCGACAGAGCAGTTAAAGCGGTAATGGCAGATAAAATATGGCTAAAATTATACAAAGCCATTAATTTCTTGCCGCAACTCCCGTTTCAGAAAATACCTCAATCCAAAATCTGATCCGCTTTTACAAGAAAACGGATCAGTTTCCGGTTACTCAGTCTTTCTTTTCAGCCAGTTCGCGTGATTCGATCACTTTATCGATCAGGCCGAATTCCAGCGCTTCCTGTGCGGTCATGAAATGATCGCGATCAAGTGTGCGCTCAATGGTGTCGTAATCACGACCGGTATGCTTGACGTAGATTTCGTTGAGGCGACGCTTCATCTTGATGATATCCTGCGCATGACGCTCGATATCGGAAGCCTGCCCCTGAAAACCACCGGATGGCTGGTGAACCATGATACGTGCATTTGGCAATGCCAGACGCTGGCCGGTTGCGCCGGCTGTCAGCAGCAGCGAGCCCATGGAAGCAGCCTGCCCCATGCAGAGTGTGGAAACCGGAGGCTTGATGAACTGCATAGTGTCATAAATTGCCATACCGGAAGTGACCACACCACCTGGCGAATTGATGTACATTTCAATCGGCTTATTCGGGTTTTCTGCCTCAAGAAACAGCAACTGCGCGCAGATCAGCATAGCCATGCCGTCTTCAACCGGACCGTTTACGAAAATCACACGCTCTTTCAGAAGGCGCGAGAAAATATCATAAGCCCGTTCGCCGCGTGCAGTCTGCTCAACTACCATCGGGACCAGATTCATAACGGTTTCAATTGGATCTCTCATCATTAACTGCCTTTGGCTATCGGTAAACGGAGCGAAGCACTGCCGTCAGGATTCGTGGATATTCCATACATAGGGCGAGGCACTATGGTTTCGCAAGATGCTGAGCCATAAACGCCATATTCTGCTTCTGTCTAATCTTTCATACTTACTGAATTCTAAATAGGCTGCCGAAATCTCTGTAAACAGCAGATATTTGAAAAGCTTGTATATTCTGGAGCGTGTCGCATTTAGTCTTAACCGCGATACACGCCCCGGCTTTTTGATTTTCGTGTCATCACGGGTACTCAATATATCCGTTGAGCGGTGAACTGCTTACCCCCGCTTTGATACTGACGCATATTTATCGCGAAATTTCTGCGCGGAACCAGCTGTCATATCAACATCAATAATGACCGAACCGTCTTCCTCGTCCTGACGGCGCACATTACTGCCATGACGATAAATCCAGTCGATCAGGCTGAACTGGTGTGGTTGCAGACTAACCTGCACTTTTTCCATGGCACCGGAAATACGGCTCTCGATCAAAGCCAGCAATTCGCGCGTACCCTGTCCCGTCAACGCGGAAAGCGGGATCGGACGCACATCTTCATGGCTGCCGCTGCTCAGATTTTCCGCACTGTCCTGCATCGGCTCGCTCAGGCGATCGATCTTGTTCCAGAGTTCAATAACGCGCTCATCGCCTTTTTTAATGCCAAGCCCGCTGAGAATAGTTTCCACATCCTCTGCCTGTGCCGCATTGTCGGGGTCAGACATATCACGCACATGCAAGATAAGGTCTGCTTCGACCACTTCTTCCAAAGTCGCTTTAAAGGCCGCGACCAGATGGTGCGGCAGGTTGGAAATAAAACCAACCGTATCCGACAGGATGATCATGTCACCATGGGGCAGACGCAACCGGCGCAGGGTCGGATCAAGTGTCGCAAACAGCATATCCTCGGCCAGCACATCAGCGCCGGTCAGACGGTTGAACAATGTTGATTTGCCCGCATTGGTATAGCCAACCAGTGCAATCACCGGATGCGGCACCTTACGCCGCTTCTGTCGGTGCAACTGACGGGTGCGAACGACCGTATCCAGCTCACGCTTAATACGCAGGATTTTTTCCTGCAGCATACGACGGTCAGCCTCGATCTGGGTTTCACCCGGACCGCCCATAAAGCCGCCACCACCACGCTGACGCTCCAAGTGCGTCCAACTGCGAACCAGCCGGCCCTTCTGATAGTTCAGATGTGCCAGCTCTACCTGCAAACTACCCTCACGGGTTTGCGCACGGCGGCCGAAAATCTCCAAAATCAAGCCGGTACGGTCAATTACCTTGACCTTCCATTCCCGCTCAAGATTGCGCTGCTGTACCGGTGTCAGCGGGTGATCAACAATCACCAGCTCGATTTCTTCACGCTCGATACGATCAGCAATATCTTCGACTTTACCGGTGCCGAGCAATGTCGCTGGACGCGGTTGCGAAGTCTGCACCAGAAAACTGTCGATAATATTCAGATCAATCGCCCGTGCCAGACCTGCAGCTTCTTCAAGCCGCGCCTCATCACTGCGGCGGTATTTCGGGCGTTCGCTCTCATCCTGGTCAACGACCAGCGCATAGCGTTCCGGCAAAATCGGCACCACAACAAAAGCACGTGTCTCTTCCACCTTTGTTGTGAAGGGCTTTCTGCTGCTTTTCAGTCTGGCGCCATCATCATAATTATCATCTTCTGATAATTCATATGTGTCTGCCATATCTGTTTCTGGCACCAGATCATCTGCCGGATCATTTCGTTTTTTCAAATGTGTATCCTGATTTCTTAATTCATTATGAGGGTAAAACAGCGCCAAAGCGTCCGATATTTACCCGCATGTCCGTTCCCATCAGATAATCATCCGGCCTGCCTGCATCAATGCACAGACGTGAGATAATTATTCTCAAACTTACAAACAAATATATCCGCAGGCCACGGGGCACTGCGGATATAAAAACATCTTTAAATTTCAGCTACAGTCAGAATGAACTGTAAAACTTACTCTTCTTCACCTTCAAACATCTGCACAGGCTGGCTTGGCATAATGGTTGAGATGGCATGTTTATATACCAGCTGTGAATGTCCGTCACGGCGTAGCAACACGCAGAAATTGTCGAAAGATGTGACAATACCGGTCAGTTTAACGCCATTAATCAAAAAGATCGTCAGAGAGATTTTCTGCTTACGTACAGAATTCAGAAAGAGATCCTGCAGATTTTGCGATCGTTCAGCCATTTTTTTATTCCTTTATTTCGATCCGCAACCAATACTGACTTGGATGAGACGAGCACCCGAAAAATATTTCCTGCGCTCCGGTTTTATCATCCGCCTCAGATATTGCACCTGTATATTGATACAGAATCAATAGTTGCGGGAATAATCCCACATTCTGCAAAGGGTTAACAGGCCGCTATTTTTTCCGCAACGTCAAAATGTTGTATAGTGAATGATGTCGAGAGCATTTCACAGTCAGTGGCATCACTTGACGTCTGTGAGAATGCGCCCACTAAAGAATCTAGAGCGAGCACTGCGATCTAACAGGAACGCAAACCGCTCTAGTCACAATCTGTATGAATGAGTAGAAAATTCCCAGAAGCAGCTATAAACCTTGAGACGATCAGCGCAATTCGCCCGTCTGCTTCAGCATCCACTCATAGAAACTGCCCTCACGCACCACCAGTTCCTCAGGGCTTTTGCGATGGACATGAAAGCCGATAAACTCCGGATGATCCAGCGGCTCCAACCCGTATTGCGGGTTGAACATGTTCAGGCATTCACGCCCTGTCCAGTAATAGAAACTCTCTTTCGGCGCAGCATTATCAAAACAGCCATATTTTTTGGCGAGCCTTGAAATACCATCATTACCAAAGATCGTAATTCCGATTGCCGCAGGGGTGACTTCCTTCCCCGTCAGGCGATACCAGAGCGGACGCAAAATACGGCGGCGCAGACCAAGCCATTTCGGCAATGGATAATCACCAGCCATATAGGCATCAAATTCGGCAATCACCGGATGATCCGGCGGGAAATACAGCGCAGAAACCCCAACGCGCTCTTTGTTTTCACGCGCCAGATAAGGTTTGGACGCATCCGGATGGAACTGTTTATGCAGATAAACATCCGTATCCAGCCAGACGCCCTGCCCCTGTTTCATCAGATTAATACGGAAAATATCGCTGAACTGAACAATCGTCACATATTCTTTCAGATCCGGAAAAGCCGGATCAAGACGACGGAAAGATTCAATCGGCAGAATAGTTGCGGCATCATGCTGCTCCACACCTTCCGGCAGGTTCTCAACCGGCTGATAGCTGAACAGCTTCACCTTTTGGCCGGTCTTAACCATAGAGGTCAGGCACATATGATCTACCGGACGTAATCTGGTGCCGTACCAGAAAGTGCAAATATCCATAAAATACTATTCTCAAATATCAGAAGAAATCGAGGCTCACACGGAACATCTGTTCCACATGCTTCACTGCATCACTGGTTGCAAACATTACTACACGATCATTACGGCGGATATGCAAATCACCATGCGGCTTGATAACTTTTCCGTCACGATAGACAGCGCCTACACGCAAACCGGCAGGCAATGAAATATCACGCAATGGTGCCCCGACCAGCGGCGAAGTTTCCAGCGCTTCTGCCTCAATCAGTTCCGCCCGCCCGTCATAGACACTATGGACAGAACGGATACGGCCACGACGTACATGCTGCAAAATCTTGGAAATGGTCACGCTTTTCGGACTGACATAGGAATCAATGCCAACCGTATGAATAAATTCCTGATAGGCTGAGTTATTAATCAGCACCATATTCGACTTACAGCCAAGACGTTTGGCCATGATACCAGACAGAATATTCGCCTGATCCTGGTTGGTCAGAGCCACCATCAGATCGGCGTCCTGTACTTCTGCTTCACGCAGCAGTTCCTGATCCAGCGCACTGCCGTTCAGCACAATCGTCTTGTTGAGTTCATCCGCAACAAAGGCCGCACGCTCACGATTATGCTCGATGATTTTCAGACGGGTATGCGGCTGACGCTCTTCCATCTTCTGCGCTACATAGAGCCCGATATTACCACCACCGGCGATAATGATGCGGCGCGCTTCCGGCTTATCATGACCGAACAGCCCGAGTGTACGGCGTACCTGCTCGCTTGTTGTCACCACATAGGCGATATCACCGGCCAGCAGATGGTCCTCTGAACGGGGAACGAACAAACGATCATTGCGCACCACGCCAACCACAGTTGATGGCAGATCAGGAAACAGATCGGTGAGCTGTTTCAGCGGTGTATTGATAATCGGGCAATCTTCCAGACATTCAATAGCGAAAGCCACCACCTTGTCATCGGCAAAGCGCAGCACGTCCGATGCGCCGGGCAGAGCAATACGGCGCAGCACCATATCGCCGACCTCAAGCTCGGGCGAAATCACCACATCAATCGGCATATTATCGCGCGAGAACATCTCCTGATACTGCTTTTGCAGATAGGTCTGTGCACGGATGCGGGCAATCTTGGTCGGCACGTTAAACAGCGAATGGGCAACCTGACAGGCTACCATATTGATCTCATCATAGAGCGTAACAGCGATGATCATATCCGCTTCTTCGGCACCGGCCGCTTCCAGAACATCCGGATGCGAGCCGTGACCGACGAAACCGCGTACATCAAGCAAATCACGCACCGCGTGAATCAGCTTTTCCGATGTATCGATCACCGAAACATCATTCTGCTCGGCAGAAAGCCGCTCAGCGATACCAAAGCCGACCTGACCGGCACCGCAGATGATGATGCGCATAATTACACTCCGAGCGATTTCAGTTTGCGGTGCAGCGCGGAACGCTCCATGCCCACAAACTCAGCCGTACGGGAAATATTGCCGCTGAAACGGTTGATCTGGGCGACCAGATATTCCTTTTCAAACATTTCACGGGCTTCACGCAGCGGCAGCGCCATAATGTGCTGATCAGAATCCGTTGGTGTGCGCGGCAGCGCATCGCCGATTTCCGCAGGCAACAAGTCGGCTGTCACTGGCTCATCGGCATCATCACCACGCGCCAAGATCATCAGGCGTTCCACATTGTTACGCAACTGACGCACATTGCCGGGCCAGCTATGAGACTGCAGAACGGCCATAGCATCATCGCTGATACGGCGTGGCTTGATACCAGCCTGCTCGGCGACCTGATTGATAAAGAAGGACACCAGCGACGGAATATCATCGCGGCGCTGTGCCAGAGGCGGCACCTGCACCGGCACAACGGCCAGACGGTGGAACAGATCTTCGCGGAACAGGCCTTCGGCAATCATGCCTTCAAGATTTTGTGCTGTGGAAGAAATGATGCGTACATCAACCTTCACGCGCTTGGTACCGCCGACACGTTCAAATTGCTGATCAACCAGCACGCGCAAAATCTTATTCTGCGTTTCGCGCGGCATATCGGCAATTTCATCGAGATAAAGAATGCCGCCATGGGCCTCTTCCAGCGCACCGACTTTGCGTTCGCCACCATCCATTTCGGTACCGAACAGCTCAATTTCCATACGTTCAGGCGTAATTGTTGCGGCATTCACCGTAACAAAAGGGCCATTGGCACGGCTCGACAGTGCATGGATTGCACGTGCAGCCATTTCCTTACCGGAGCCAGAAGGTCCGGTGATCATGATACGGCTATTGGTCGGGGCAACACGCTCGATAGTCTGGCGCAGCTGATTCATCGCCAGCGAATTGCCGAGCAGTTCAAAACTGTCACCCGAGCGCTTACGCAGATTGGAAACCTCACGTTTGAGATTGGATGTTTCCAGTGCGCGCTCGGCCACAAGGATCAGACGATCCGCCTTGAACGGCTTTTCGATGAAGTCATAGGCACCGCGACGGATCGCCGAAACAGCAGTTTCAATATTGCCGTGACCGGAAATCATCACCACCGGTAAATCCGGATGCAGTTTTTTGATTTCATCCAGCAATGCCAATCCGTCCAGACGGCTGCCCTGCAGCCAGATATCCAGAAAAATCAGGCGCGGCACACGATCATTGATCGCAGCCAGCGCGCTGTCTGAATCAAATGCGGTACGGGTTTCATGACCTTCGTCGCTTAAAATACCAGCAACCAGATCACGGATGTCCGTTTCATCATCGACGACGAGAATATCAGAAGCCATTTAATCCACCTGCCTTGTTCCCATTGCCCTGCTGATGCACCATATCTCGGTATATTAGCAAGTATTTATAATTAAACTGCCCGCATCTTAGCGTCATGCCTGCAGCTCCTCAGTTGTATTACTGTCTGTTTCAACCACCGCATCCGGCGATGTTGCAGGAAAAACCATACGGATCATAGCACCGCGGCCATTATAGAAATCGGCTGGTGCATCATGCAGCTCCATATGGCCGCCATGATCTTCAACAATTTTACGGACAATCGCGAGACCGAGGCCGGTGCCCTTCTCACGCGTTGTCATATAAGGCTCGAGCAAACGCTGGCGGTTATCGCCGGGCAAGCCCTTACCATTATCGATCACTTCTACAACCAGCTGATCTTTGTCCTGATAAGCCTTCAGCAAAATATGTCCGCGATAATCATCTTCGCCGGTTACAGCTTCAATCGCCTCACTCGCATTTTTGATAATGTTACCAAAAGCCTGTCCCAGCAGACGACTGTCGAAATGACCATATAGCGGCGTTTCGCTCAGGCGCTGTTCAAAGCTGATTTCACTGCGGCTAACTTCCACCAGAAATGCGGCTTCTTTCAGAGAGTTGCGCAAATCAATGGTTTCCATTTTCGGCTTCGGCATCCTTGCAAAAGACGAGAACTCATCCACCATACGGCCAATATCACCAACCTGACGGACAATGGTTTCGACACATTGGTCAAAGACTTCTCTGTCCTCGGTAATCACCTTGCCGTAACGGCGGCGGATACGTTCAGCAGAAAGCTGGATCGGTGTCAGCGGGTTCTTGATCTCATGGGCAATACGACGTGCCACATCCGCCCAAGCGGTTGAACGCTGCGCCTGTACCAGATCGGTAATATCGTCGATCGTCACCACATAAGAGCGTTCGTCACTGGTGCCGTCTTCAATCGTGATCTGCACGTTGAAAGTACTGGTCAGCCCGCCACGCATCATCGAGACCTGCTCGCGATAAACCGCACGACCGGAATCATGCGCAACCTCAAACACCTGTCCGATTTCCGGAATATGTGTGCTGAGACTGGTGCCGATAACGGCATCCGGCTCGAGACAGAACATCTGCTCTGCCGAACGGTTGACGATATTGATCAGCCCTAGCGCATCAACGCCGATCACCGCAGCAGTAACACCGGACAACACAGCTTCAGAGAAGCGGCGGCGTTCATCAATCTGATCCTTGGCAGCAATCAGGTCGGTACGCTGGCTTTTCAACTCGGCAACCATGTTATTGAAGGTACCGGCAAGTGCACCCAAATCACCGTCGCTGGAGCGCACCGGCACAGAAACATCCAGATTACCGGCCGTCACCTCATCCGCAGCGCCGATCAGCGAACGGATCGGACGCACCAGACGGTCAGCCACAGCAATCCCTGTCCATATCGCAGGCAGCAACACGATCAGCATCAGCCCGAAATAAAGCAGCGCAAAAATGACCTGCGTCGGAATACGGTTCGCTTCCATATCCTGATAACGCGCCGTATTTGCTTCCATCAGACGCATAGAATCCAGAATTTGCGCATCAACGGCACGTACAGTGTAGAGATACGCATCCGGTATTTCACGCATTTTGATAATGGCACCAACAAAATTGCTGGTCGGGCCCGGCGGGATAATTACCGGATTGCCGTCCTTCGCTGTCTCCAGCGCTTCTGACGGCGGTTGCGGCAGATTAGCTCCGCCCTGTTCACTGCGCACGGCAATAGAGCCATCTTCGCGTAAGAGCTGAGCACCAAGCAAACCACGCCCCAGTGCCTGCAAAGTGAGCAATTGCACAAAACCATTGCGATCGAGACTGTAAAGCGTGCGCTGACCATCCATATCCTGCAACATGGAATAGGTCGCGCTCTGCAAATTACGGGCTGTATCTGTGAGATAGGCCTGCGTCAGACTGATCGATGAATTGACGATATTACGCGTATTGGTTTCAAACCAGCGATCGAGCCCGAGATTGAGCGTGACACTGGCAACAATCGCAACCACAATTGCCGGAACCGCAGCAATCAGCGAGAACAGCGCCACAATACGCACATGCAGCCGTGCCGCTGCGCGACCATGACGGCGCGCCTGCGTAATACGATAAATTTCGCGGATAATCAGCGCCAGCAGACTGACGACCAGCACCACGTTGATAATGATCAGTGCCAAAGTCACATGCAGATTAGGAATAATCGGCGTAACACCGATCATGATCAGAAAGGATGCAAGTGACGCAACAATCGACAGAACAACAATGATCACGCCCGGCAGAGCGAGCAAACGTCGATGTTCACTCCCTCCGGCAGGTTTCAATTCACGCAACCATTCAACCAGACTCGTCTTATCCATTTGGTTAATCTATTATAAACCGTTGCCTTCATGCAACAGAATGTTGCACATATGCAACGATAGTGCATGGCGCCCTTCAATATACCCGCCAAGCCCGCAGCAGCCAGCGATTACAGGGCGGTGTATTCATGCTTTAAACAAGCTGTCTATCTTAGTTTGGCTTGAAAATATTGAGGTCATGATCGCGGATTTTCTTACGCAGCGTATTACGGTTTAAACCCAGCAATTCCGCAGCTTTAATCTGGTTACCGGATGTAGCCGTGAGGCTTGCCGCCAGAAGCGGATATTCAATCTCCTGCAAAATCCGGTCATAAAGCCCCTGTGGCGGTAGCTCACCATTAAAAGACGCAAAATACTGACGCAGATAAATCTCTGCCGCATCCCGCAGATTGGTGATCTGATCCGCTTTCAATCCCGCCTCGCCGGCAGGCACAGATGCAGGCAAATGTTGCAACTCATGACGGATAATCTCGGCATTGATTTCATCCTGCGGATAAAGCGCTGCCAAGCGGCGCACCAGATTTTCCAGCTCGCGCACATTGCCGGGCCATGCGTAATGGCGCAGCACGGCAAATCCTTCGGCAGTGATCTGTTTCGGCGACAGACCTTCCTTTTCCACCAGACGGAAGAAATGCTGCACCAAATCCGGCACGTCCTCAACACGCTCGCGCAAAGGCGGCATACGCAGCGGCACAACATTGAGCCGGTAGTATAAATCCTCGCGGAACTGGCCTTTTTGAATTTGCTTGAGCAAATCCTTGTTGGTCGCAGCCACAATACGCACATCGGTCTTAATCGGTGTGCGCCCGCCAACGGTCATATATTCGCCCTGCTGGAGCACGCGCAGCAAACGCGTTTGCGCTTCCATCGGCATATCGCCGATTTCATCGAGAAACAGCGTACCGCCATTGGCCTGTTCAAAGCGCCCTGAAAAGCGCTGCTGTGCGCCGGTAAAGGCTCCTTTTTCATGGCCAAACAATTCAGACTCAATCAGATCGCGCGGGATTGCCGCCATATTGATCGCGACAAACGGCCCGTTACGGCGGCGGCCATATTCATGCAAAGCGCGGGCAACCAGCTCTTTGCCTGTACCGGATTCCCCCGTGATCATGAGTGTCAGATCAGTCTGCATCATCCGCGCCAGCACACGGTAAACATCCTGCATCGCCACCGAGCGACCAACGAGCGGCATATTTTCGGCCTGCTCATCGCTTTCCTGCTTTGCCTGTACCGGCTTTGGCTCAGACAGCGCGCGACGCAGCAGACTCACCATCTCGCTCAGGTCAAAAGGCTTGGGCAGATAATCATAGGCTCCGGCCTCCGAGGCACGGATAGCCGTCATGAAAGTATTTTGCGCACTCATCACCACCACCGGCAGATCGGGGCGTGCTTTGCGGATACGCGGCAAAATTTCAAAGACAGAACCATCCGGCATATTCACATCACTGATGACCAGATCGCCTTCGCCACCCGTGACAAGTGCCCAGAGAGCTGCACGATTGCTGGCAAGACGCACAGTATAACCAGCCCTTGTCAGCGCCTGATTGAGCACTGTGCGCATGGCTGCATCATCTTCAGCAACGATGATAACCGGTTCATTCAATGTCTTACTCCCAACACATAAAACATTATATTACAGATAATTATATCAATTTTCTGATAGTTAAATTTAAATATCAGGATGTTCATTCTTCCAGACCGGTAGCAAAATGCGGAAGATGGTTTTTCCTGAAAAACTTTCGCATTCAATCATACCGCCATGATCTGCAATGATCTTGGCAACCAATGGCAAGCCCAGCCCTGAGCCATTGGTTTTGGTGGTGATAAACGGATCAAACAGGATCGGCAAAATATCTGATGCAACACCGCCGCCATTATCAATGACACAAAATTCCAACGGCAAAGACATGCGCTCGCCGGTTGCCGGAACAGTCATATGCATACCGGCTTTATAGGCAGAGGTCAGAAGGATTTCACCTTTTCGCCCCGAGCGCTCTTCCGGTTCAATCGCCTCAGCCGCATTTTTAATCAGGTTAAGAAAAACCTGTATCAGCTGATCCCGATTACCCCAGACACGTGGCAAGGACGGGTCATATTCCTCACGAATAGTGACATGCGAAGCGAAACCATGGCTGGCCAGCGTTTTGACATGCCCCAGAACGGTATGCAGATTGACGGCAGAGCGCTCAATCGGACGCTCGTCCGAAAACACATTCATCCGGTCGACCAGAGCGACAATACGGTCAGCCTCATCACGGATCAGCTGGGTCAGCTCGCAATCAGCTTCATTCGCAGCATCACGGGCAGACATTTCCAGCAATTGCGCCGCACCACGAATGCCCGAAAGCGGGTTCTTGATTTCATGCGCCAGCATTGCTGCCAAACCGGTAACGGAGCGCGCCGCGCCACGATGACTCATCTGGCGATTGAGCTTCTCCGCCATGGCTGTTTCTTTAAACAGGATAACCACGTGATCCGGCTTTTCGCTGACCGGCGTAACCTGCACATCCACCATCCGCTCTGCGCCCATGCGTGGCGAAGACATATCAATATGATATTCATTGACTGCAGTGCCGCTATGAATGACCTGTGCGATTAAACTGATCAGCGGACTTGCAGGCGGCAGGAAATATTCAAGCCCGTGCCGCCGGATGATTGCAGCACTGGAGCGGAAAAACACTTCAGCCTGGGCATTGGCATAGCTGATCTGTCCGTTTGCTCCGGCCATAATCACAGCCTGCGGCAGCGTATTCAGCACATAATCGGACAGAGGCAGCGTGATATTATCCATCAGGCTGCATCCTTGAGCGATTTATTGCCGGATACCGGTGCTACTCCTGAGAATATCTCTGCCAGTATGGTGGAAACTTCCTGTGCATTGCCGGAAGTCATCAGTGCTTTTTTGACTGTATCAGGGACATTCTCCGTATGGCGCTCCATATACCAGCCCAGATGTTTACGGGCATGGCGCACACCGGTTTTCTCCCCATAATGCTCAAGCATGGCATGGTAATGGGCGAGCACATAATCACTTAAGCTAGCCGGAGCGGCCTTATTTGCACCACCGCGCAACGCATCAGCGATTTGACCCGCCAGCCAAGGCTGACCATAGGCTGCACGGCCAATCATCACTGCATCCGCGCCGGAACGCTGCATAATTTCCTGCACATCGGCAGCACTGCCAACATCGCCATTGGCAACAAGCGGCACAGAGATCACCTCACGTACGGCGCGGATAGCATCCCAATCGGCGTGACCGGTATAGAACTGACAGCGTGTGCGGCCATGTACGGTAATCATCTGCACACCGGCATCGACAGCACGTCGTGCCAGTTCCGGTGCATTGATAGAGTTATGATCCCAGCCAAGCCGCATCTTCAGCGTTACCGGTACTTTCACCGCTTGCACAGTCGCTTCAATCAGCGTCAGCGCATGATCCAGATCGCGCATCAATGCTGAACCGGAATAACCGCCGGTTACCTTTTTTGCAGGGCAGCCCATATTGATATCAACAATATCCGCACCCTCACCTTCGGCAATCTTGGCGGCCTCGCCCATCCAATGGGCTTCGCGCCCCGCGAGCTGCACCACATGGGTCTGAAGATCGCCGCGTTCCATACGCTTGCGGCTTTCAGAATGATGATTGCACAGTTCCGCACTGGCCACCATTTCCGAGACCACCAACCCTGCACCGGCCTCCCATGCCCGACGACGAAACGGCAAGTCGGATACACCGGACATCGGTGCCAGAAACACACGATTGCGAATTTCTACGGGTCCGATCTTTAATGGCAGGGTAGCAGTCGTCATCATCAGCCTAAAAAATGTGCAATATTAAAAACGCTCAAACTTTAAGCAGATTTATAGGTTTTATCATCTTCATGCAAGAAAAAGCGGATTCGTCGCAATGCGATTAACCGATGAATCCATTATCAAAAAAACATCACTGGTATTTCGTTTATCAAGGCGGTATTCGCTATAAACACAGGTGTGGCAGCTCGGAAAGGCTTATCTCATTCGCACAGCAGCAGTTATAGTCGCCGCAGGACGCGGAGAACGCGCCGGTCAGAGCACCGAAGGTCCTAAACAATATCGCCGCATCGGCGGTCAGGCCGTGCTGGCGCATACTTTACGCACCTTTCTGGCTTGCGAGCAGATTTCGCCCGTTGTTGTGGTCATCCATGCCGACGATCACGACCTTTATCACACTGCGCTGAAACGTGCTGATATTGATGCCGCGCGCCTGAAGCTCGTAACCGGCGGCCCGACCCGTCAGGAATCAACGCGTCTCGGCCTGCTGGCTTTGCAGGACGATGCGCCGGATTATGTGATGATCCATGATGGCGTGCGCCCTTTCATCACCCAAGACCTGCTCAAGCGCATTATGATAGCCCTGCACCCGCAGACCGGTGTGCTGCCTGCGCTTGCCGTATCAGACACACTGAAACAGGCTGGCGGCGATGCACTGGTCACCAAAACGGTGCCGCGTGCGGGACTATTTGCAGCACAAACACCACAGAGCTTCCCCTTTGCGCCCATATTGGATGCGCATAATGCAGCATTTGTACTGGGACGCACAGATTTTACCGATGATGCCGCCATTGCTGAATGGCAGAGCATTCCTGTTCGTGTTGTCGAAGGCTCAGCCGACAACACTAAAATTACATGGGCAAAGGATATTGAAATGGCTGATCAGCGCTTGCGTCAGGATATGGTTGCTTTTCCGGACATCCGCACGGGTAATGGTTACGACGTCCATAGTTTCGAACCGGGCGACCATGTGTGGCTCTGCGGCGTGAAAATCCCGCATGACTTTAAGCTCAACGGACATTCCGATGCCGATGTGGCGCTACACGCGCTGACCGATGCTTTGCTTGCCACCCGTGGCGCAGGCGATATCGGCACACATTTTCCACCGTCTGACCCGCAATGGAAAGGCGCTGCCTCACGACAATTTGTCGAGTTTGCCGTCAAAACCGTGCGTGAAGCCGGTGGACGCATTGCTAATGCCGATATTACACTAATTGCCGAAGAGCCGAAAATCGGCCCGCATCGTGAAGCTATGACTGCAGAACTCAGCGATATGCTGGGTGTGAGTGCTGACAGAGTTTCGGTCAAAGCCACGACCAATGAGAAAATGGGCTTTGTCGGCCGCAAGGAAGGCATTGCCTCGATTGTAACCGTCAGTGTTATCTATCCGGGTGAAGTCCCCGCATAAAAGGAAACTAATCATGAGTATTGTTGCACATCATGTTCCCCAAAAGTGTGCAGCGGTTTTGGGACAAGAACATGTGCAATAATAAAACAACCACACAAGCCCTCGCCGTTCTTGATGCCTGCCGCAAGGCGCAACTCATGATTACCACAGCCGAATCCTGCACCGGCGGCATGATTGCCGCCGCACTGACCGACATTGCCGGTTCCTCCGATGTCGTTGATTGCGGCTTTGTCACCTATAGCAATGAAGCAAAAGCTTCACTGATCGGCGTTTCACACAGTCTGCTGCGCGAATTTGGTGCCGTATCCAAACCAGTCGCCATCGCCATGGCCGAAGGTGCGCTGAAACATGCCCCTCAAGCTGGCATCTCTATTGCTGTGACCGGCGTTGCAGGCCCTTCCGGCGGCACAACTGAAAAACCGGTCGGGCTGGTACATATTGCCTGCGCCGGACAGAATTTTGAAACACTGCATCAGGAGTGCCGTTTCGGCGACCAATCGCGTGATGCTATCCGGTTAGCCACAGTGCAGGCTGCTTTTGCTCTTATTCTACAAGCATTGAGCGATTGATCCGTATCAATGTAATCCACAGCGGCAGACTTTAGAATTTAATCTTCAATCCTCCCTCAGCTCAAGGAATTGTATGATGCGTTTCAAAGATAAAGTCGTGATCGTCACCGGTGGTGCAAGCGGTATTGGTGAAGCCAGTGCCCGTGCCTTTACCCGTCAAGGCGCTAAAGTGGTGATTGCCGACTTCGCTGATCACGGACAGGCACTGGCCGATGAACTGGGAGCGGATAAAGCGCTATTCATCAAAATTGATGTGACAGATTCTGAAGCTGTTCAGGCGATGATTACCCAAACCGTGGCTCAGTTCGGTCGTCTCGATGTGATGTTTGCCAATGCCGGTATTGCCGCTGATGGCCCGATTGATGAACTGGAAGAAAGCGCGTGGCAACGCACCATCGATATTAACCTCGGCGGTGTTTATCTCTGCGATAAATATGCCATTCAGCAATTTCTCAAACAGGGCGGCGGTGTCATTGTTAATTGTGGCTCCATTCACAGCCATGTCGGCAAACGCGGTGTAACAGCCTATGCTGCTGCCAAAGGCGGCGTGAAACTACTCACCCAGACTTTAGGGATTGAGTATGGCGCGAAAGGTATTCGCGTGAATGCTGTCTGCCCCGGTTATATCGACACACCACTGCTCAGTCATATTCCGGATGACGCCAAAGAGAAGTTAGTTGCCCTACACCCGATGGGCAGGCTTGGCCGCGCGGAAGAAGTCGCGAATGCAGTACTGTTTCTCGCCAGTGATGAGGCCTCCTTTGTCACCGGCTCATCACTGATGGTCGATGGCGGCTATACCGCACAATAAAAAGACAAATAAAAAAGCCGGACTGCAAAACAGTCCGGCTTTTTGATCACTTATATAGATCAGGCTTGAATGCCATAAATCTGATCGGCACGCTTTTCAAAAGCTTCCGCAAATTTGCGGAATGCCAGATCAAACATTGAGCCCATCACCAATCCGAGCGTGCGGCTTTTAAATTCATAATCAATGAAGAAATCCACATCGCTCTGCGTGCCATCACCCACCGGCACAAATGTCCAGCGGTTGTCGAGATAGCGGAACGGGCCGTCAATATATTTGACCTCGATCACCCGCTCATCCGGTTTCAGCAGCACCTGTGTAGTGAAGGTCTCACGGATCAGCTTGTAACCGACTGTCATATCTGCAACCAGCAGTGTTTTCCCATCGCGCTCTTTACGGGAGCGAATGGTCAATGCCTCACACATCGGGACAAATTGCGGATAAGTCTCAACATCCGCGACAAGAGCAAACATTTGCTCCGCGCGGTGCTGAACCTGACGTGTGGCAGTAAATTGCGGCATAAGCTTATCAGTTATACTGTTTTAGTTACGGCTGGCGATAAGGGCTTCACGAGCCGCACGCAGCTTGGCAAAATCATCGCCCGCATGGTGCGAAGAGCGTGTCAGCGGGCTTGAAGCAACCAGCAGGAAACCCTTGGTTTTACCGATTGTTGCGAAAGATTTGAACTCATCCGGTGTCACATAACGGATAACCGCATGGTGCTTACGGGTTGGCTGCAGATACTGACCAATGGTCATGAAATCCACATCAGCCGAGCGCAGATCATCCATCAGCTGCAGCACTTCGTTACGTTCTTCACCTAGACCAACCATGATACCGGATTTGGTGAAAATGGTCGGATCGAGCTCTTTCACGCGCTGCAACAGACGCAGGGAGTGGAAGTAACGGGCACCCGGACGCACTTTCAGATAGTTGGACGGCACAGTTTCCAGATTGTGGTTGAACACATCCGGACGTGCCTTAACAACGATCTCAAGAGCACCTTCCTTACGCAGGAAGTCCGGTGTCAGAATTTCAATTGTGGTTTGCGGGCTGGCTGCACGGATTGCGTGAATCACTTCAGCAAAATGCTGTGCGCCGCCATCGGCCAGATCATCGCGGTCAACGGAAGTGATAACCACATGGGTCAGCCCCATCTGCTTCACGGCCTTCGCCACATTTTCCGGCTCATTAGGATCAAGAGCGGTCGGGATACCGGTCGATACGTTACAGAAAGCACAGGCACGGGTGCAAATTTCACCCATGATCATGAATGTTGCGTGTTTCTTATCCCAGCACTCGCCGATATTCGGGCAACCTGCTTCCTCACAAACTGTCACCAGCTTGTTTGAGCGCACGATATCGCGGGTTTCGCCATAACCGCGTGAGGTCGGTGCCTTCACACGAATCCAGTCAGGCTTTTTCAAAAGTGCTGTGTCGGGCCGGTTGGCCTTCTCAGGATGACGAAGGCGTTTTCTGTCGTCGTTTACCGTGTCCAGAAGCGTAACCATATGTCTTTCCCAAAACGGCCGAAAAGGCCTTCAGATTTCGTATTACCGGAAAAACCGGCCAGAATATTGCGCCTGCATAGCAGGGAGGACTGCCAAGGTAAACAAATATGCTTTAAACCCTGCCCACCTCAAATGTCGTAACAGCTCATATAGGCTGTTCGGCTTTTTATACAACCGGACTCAGCGTCGCGCCGCCTCACCCAGTGCTTTGAACACCAATGCCCAGATCAGACCGAAACAAAATCCGGCTGCACCCAGCGCCAGTGTCACTGTCCATACGCCATACCAGCCGGAAAGCGCATAGCCATTGATTGAAATCACGTTGCCAGCCAAAAAGCTAAGCGCAGATACACCAAAACCAAGCCCGAGGCCAATCAGCGTTGAATATTTCAACACTGTCAGAGCGGCTTTACGAAAGGGATATCCGTCTTTAATCAGCGGCACATAATTTCCTTTGGTTCGAGTGGCCGGAGTTAGAGCGCTGTGTGCCCAATCTGGCACACAAAGGTCGCTCTAACTCCGGCCACATCTGCATTTCAGCACTTAGATATTGATAGCCTTGCCATAAGCATCTAGCACACTTTCCTTCATAGTCTCGGAAATTGTCGGATGCGGGAATACAGTGTGCATCAGTTCTTCTTCAGTGGTTTCCAAATTCATGGCAACCACAAAGCCCTGAATGAGCTCGGTTACTTCTGCACCAACCAGATGGGCGCCGAGCAACTGACCGGTCTTCTTATCGAAAACGGTCTTAACCAGACCCTGATCCTCGCCCAGAGCAATCGCTTTACCATTCGCAACAAACGGGAAGCGGCCAACGCGGATATCATAGCCCTGCTCTTTGGCTTTTGCTTCGGTCAGGCCGACAGAAGCAACCTGCGGGTTACAATAGGTGCAACCCGGAACCTTGGCTTTATCCAGCGGATGAACATTTGGCAGACCTGCGATTTTCTCAACGCAGATAACTGCTTCATGCTCAGCTTTATGTGCCAGCATCGGCGCACCGGCCACGTCACCAATGGCATAAATACCGGCAACGCTGGTCTTGCAATATTCGTCAGCAACGATGCAGCCACGGTCGGTTTTTACACCAACAGCTTCAAGGCCGATATTCTCGATATTGCCCTGCACACCAACAGCCGAGATCATACGATCTACAGTCAGTGTCTGCACTTTGCCGTCTTTGGTTTCAACATGAGCGGTCACGGAATTCGCGCCCTTCTCAACTTTGGAAACCTTGGCTTCAGTGATGATTTTCAGGCCGCGCTTTTCAAGCTGCTTACGGGCAAAGGCAGAGATTTCCGCATCTTCAACCGGCATGATATTGGACATCAGCTCAACAACAGTCACATCAACGCCCATGTCGTTATAGAACGAAGCGAATTCGATACCGATCGCGCCAGAACCCATAACCAGCATGCTCTTTGGCAGTTCCTGCGGAACCATGGCTTCGAAATAGGTCCAGATCAGCTTGCCATCCGGCTCAATGCCCGGCAATGCACGCGGACGTGCACCAGTCGCAATGATGATGTGCTTGGCTGTGTAAGTTCCTTCGCCGAGTGTATTTTTCGGCTGCGGAGCCTGCGGCTGCATCGGTGCCTTGCTGGTTTTGCCAACAATGATTTCACCCGGTTTGGTGATCTTGGCTTCGCCCCAGATCACATCAACCTTGTTTTTTTTCATCAGGAAGCCAACGCCGCCGTTCATGCGCTCGGCAATGCCGCGCGAACGGGAAACAACAGCTTTAATGTCCGGCACGATAGTACCTTCAAGCTTCAGGCCGTAATTTTTGGCATGTTCTGCCAGATGCTTAACTTCAGCGGAGCGCAGCAGTGCCTTGGTCGGGATACAACCCCAGTTCGAGCAGATACCAGCCAGATGTTCACGCTCAACAACAGCGGTTTTCAAGCCAAGCTGCGCTGCACGAATAGCGGCCACATAACCACCCGGACCGGCACCGACTACAATAACGTCGTAACTGTTGGACACGCTCATTCTCCTTGAATGGTTTCTATGCCGGTTACCGGCGCATCATTCATTTTATCTATTTGTTTTCGCGTATCTTATCCGAAAACCGTTTTACACTTTTCGGGATACGCTCTTATAACTACAAACCCAGTATCAGGCGCACAACAGGCTCCAGTGCCTGCCCGATTGCCCGTGTATTCTCTGCATCCAGATGTACACCATCCAGTGGTGTGGTTTTGGCAACGCCGGATGCATCAAAGAAATTGCATTCCGTCTCATCAGCAAGATCCGACAGCAGCAATCCCAGCTTGCGCGATTCCGCAATACCACCGGCAAAAAGCGAGGCAAAAAACGGATCAGCGCTTTCACAAATATGCGGCGGCGCAACAATCAGAATATCCGGCACCGCATAACCCTCCTGATACGGATGGCTGCGGATTTGCTGGATCAGTCTGCGCATACCGCAATGACTGGAAAAAGCATCACCTGCGACCTGCGGCTTCATATCATTGCTGCCCAGCAGAATGATCACCAGATCTAGCGGTGCATGGGTACCCAGCAAGGTCGGCAGGATACGCGAACCGTTACGATCTTCCGGCGCAGTATAATCGTCAAAGGCAGTTGTACGCCCGTTCAGTCCTTCAGCAATCACATGTGCCTGAGAACCGAGCGCCTTCTGCAACACAGACGGCCAGCGGTCTTCGAGAGGCAAACGTACACCATCCGGTGCCTGATAGCCCCAGGTCAGTGAATCACCAAAACACAAAACTGACTTCATGTTTCCGCCTTTTGCGAGAAAGGAACGGCGCCCCAGAAAGCTGAGGCGCCACTATTTTTCTTAGACCAGCAGGCTCAACGGGTTTTCAATGTAGTTCTTGAAAACTTTCGCCAGTTCTGCAGCCAGAGCGCCGTCAACAGCACGGTGGTCGGTGGAAAGCGTAACAGACATTACGTTTGCCACGGCCAGTTCGCCATTTTTAACAACCGCACGCTGTTCACCGGCACCAACTGCAAAGATTGTTGCATGTGGCGGGTTGATGATCGCAGCGAAGTCTTTCACGCCGAACATACCGAGGTTGGACACCGAAGTGGTACCGCCCTGATATTCGGAAGGCTTCAGCTTACGGTCACGGGCGCGCTTGGCCAGATCTTTCATCTCATTCGAGATGGCGGAAAGAGCCTTGGTTTCTGCACCGCGAACGATTGGCGTAATCAGACCACCCGGAATGGAAACGGCAACGCCGACATCCGAATGTTTGTGTTTGACCATGCCTGCATCTGTCCAGGACACGTTGGCTTCAGGAATGTCACGCAATGCCAGAGCTGTTGCCTTGATCACCAGATCGTTGACCGACAGCTTGTACGCAGGTACTTCGCCTTTTTCAGTCTTGATAACCGGTGCAGCAGCATTGAGCTGTGCCCGCAGAGCCAGCAGAGCATCGAGTTCGCAATCAATCGTCAGATAGAAATGCGGAACAGTCAGCTTGGATTCCATCAGGCGGCGCGCAATTGTCTTACGCATACCGTCATGCGGTACCAGCTCATATGAACCTTCCTCAAACATTTTGAGGGTCGCTTCATCCGATGCGCCGGAAGCAACAGCAGCCTGAGGCGCTGCAGCACTTGGCGTTGCAGCAGCAGGTGCTTTAACGCCGGAAGCAATCGCAGCTTCAACGTCCTTACGAACGATGCGGCCGTGCGGGCCGGTGCCGGAAACAGCAGACAGCTCAACACCAGCTTCTTTAGCGATGCGACGTGCCAGCGGCGAAGCGAACAGACGCTCGCCTTTTGCGGCAGGTGTTGCAACCGGAGCCGGAGCAGCAACAGGCGCTGGTGTTGCAGCTGGCGCCGCAGCAACTGGTGCCGGTGCGGCTGCCGGTGCAGCTTCAGCCTTTGGAGCAGCGGCAGGTGCATCACCGGAAGCTGCCTTGGCAGCTTCAGCAACATCTTCACCGTCTTCCGCCAGAACGGCGATCAGGGCATTGACCTTCACGCCTTCAGTGCCGCCGGCAACAACCAGCTTGGCCACGATACCTTCATCAACAGCTTCCACTTCCATGGTCGCTTTGTCGGTTTCGATTTCGGCAATAACGTCACCTGCGGAGACTTTATCGCCTTCTTTGACCAGCCATTTCGCCAGATTACCTTCTTCCATTGTCGGAGAAAGAGCCGGCATCGTAATTTTGATAGCCATGGTTTTGTCCTTCCCCTTAACGAGTGTAGGTTACAGCTTTAACGGCCTCAACAACTTCCGCAACCGATGGCAAAGCCAGCTTTTCGAGGTTAGCGGCATATGGCATTGGCACGTCTTTACCGGCAATGGTCATGATCGGCGCATCGAGATAATCGAAAGCCTGCTGCATGACGCGGGTTGCAATTTCTGTACCCACGGAAGACTGCGGGTAGCCTTCTTCAACAGTGACCAGACGACCGGTCTTTTTGACCGATTCAATCACAGTCGGCATATCCATCGGACGGATGGTACGCAGATCAATGATTTCAACGTCGATGCCGATTTCAGCCAGTTCTTCAGCAGCCTTGATCGCATAGGTCATGCCGATACCGAAGGATACGATGGTCGCATCTTTACCGACTTTATGAATGCGGGCTTTACCGATTGGCAATACGAAATCTTCAATGTCCGGCACATCAAATGTGTGGCCGTACATAACTTCGTTTTCAAGGAAGATCACCGGATTCGGATCACGGATCGCAGCCTTGAGCAGACCTTTAGCATCAGCAGCCGAATAAGGCATGATGACCTTCAGACCCGGAATATGGCTGTACCATGCAGCATAGCACTGGGAGTGCTGTGCGCCAACGCGGGCAGCGGCACCCGAAGGACCGCGGAACACCATAGGTGCACCCATCTGACCACCGGACATGTACAATGTCTTGGCAGCAGAGTTGATGATCTGGTCGATTGCCTGCATGGCGAAGTTGAAGGTCATGAACTCAACAATCGGACGCAAGCCGGTGTAAGCCGCACCGACACCGATACCGGCGAAGCCGTGTTCGGTAATTGGTGTATCAACAACGCGCTTGTCACCGAACTCAGCCAGAAGGCCTTTGGTTACCTTATAGGCACCTTCATATTCAGCAACTTCTTCACCCATAACGAAAACGTCAGGGTCACGGCGCATTTCTTCAGCCATCGCGTCACGCAAAGCGTCACGAACAGTGGTCGGCACCATCTTTGTACCAGCCGGAATATCCGGATCATTGGCAACTTCGAGTTTAGGCGCAGCAGGAACCGGAGCAGCAGGTGTTGAAGCACCTGGCTTCTCGCCGCCAACAACCGGCGCTTCAGAAGTGACCATTGTCTGCTGAGGAGCAGCAGGCGCAGCTGCGCCAATGCTGTCAGCGCTTTCGCCGTCAGCAAGCAATACAGCAATTGCTGTATTCACTTTTACGCCTTCGGTACCTTCAGCAACGAGCAGCTTACCGATAGTGCCTTCGTCAACAGCTTCCACTTCCATGGTTGCTTTATCGGTTTCAATCTCAGCAATGACATCACCGGAAGTGACTTTGTCGCCTTCCTTTTTCAGCCACTTGGAGAGTTTGCCCTCTTCCATTGTCGGGGAGAGCGCTGGCATAAGAATTTCAACAGGCATAGCGCTCGCTCCTTACAGCAGAATATCAGTGTAGAGTTCAGATGCATCCGGCTCCGGATCATGCTGTGCAAAGTCTGCTGAGTCAGCAACAATGTCACGCACTTCCTTATCAATCGCCTTCAGGTCATCTTCCGAGAACCAGCCATTATCCATCATGCGGTATTTAACCTGCTCGATCGGATCATGCTCGGAGCGCATCTTCTGCACTTCATCTTTACTGCGGTATTTCGCAGGATCGGACATCGAGTGACCACGATAACGATAGGTCTGCATTTCGAGAATGATTGGACCCTTGCCGGAACGTGCCCATTCCAGTGCTTCTTCACTGGCGGCGTTCACAGCGCGCACATCCATACCGTCAACCTGAATACCAGGAATATTGAAGGACAGACCGCGACGGGAGAAATCGGTTTCAGCCGAAGCGCGGGTTACAGCTGTACCCATTGCATAACGGTTGTTTTCAATCACATAAACAACAGGCAGCTTCCAGAGCGATGCCATGTTGAAGCTTTCGTAAACCTGACCCTGGTTGGCAGCACCGTCACCGAAATAGGTGATGGAAACGCTGTCATTACCACGGTAACGGTTTGCAAAAGCCAGACCGGTGCCGAGCGGCACCTGCGCACCAACGATACCGTGACCGCCGTAGAAATGTTTCTCTTTCGAGAACATGTGCATCGAGCCGCCCTTGCCTTTCGACAAGCCGCCCTGACGACCGGTCAACTCAGCCATCACGCCGCGCGCGCTCATACCGGCTGCAAGCATATGACCGTGGTCACGATAGGCAGTGATAACCTGATCGCCTTCACGCATTGCTTTCTGCATACCGACAACAACAGCTTCCTGACCGATATAAAGGTGACAGAAACCGCCGATGAAGCCCATACCATAGAGCTGACCGGCCTTCTCTTCGAAGCGACGGATCAGCAGCATCTCACGATAAGCGTGAAGATCTTCTTCCTTGGTAAACTGGTTAGGCTGTGGTGCCTTGAGAGTATTAGACAGAGCTGCCTGCGATTTAGCCGCAGCAGTTTTTTGTGCCCTAGGTGCCATATTTTGCTCCCTGTTATGGTGGGCGCAGAATAAACCTCATCGGCAAAAGTTACAATACACATAAATGTGTAATTTTGCACTAGTTAACTAATTGAAAATACAAAGAAAACATCCAATTAACTGCAATTCGGTTAATTCGTCTTTTTACCGCGATCAACGATAATCGTGACCTCATCCGCATGAGACAGATTCAATGCGCGGCGCGCCTGTTCATCCAGAATATCTTTATCAATTGAGCCGTCGCGCAACTGCAAAACCTGACGTTCCAGAGACTCCCTCTGCTCCGTCAGATCTGCAAGCTGCTTATTCAATACAACGGTCTGCGCCTGCAATTGTTCCTTGGAATAAATCCCGTAGGCACCATTATAAGCATGAAAACCGAAATAGGACAAAAACGCAGTGGCCAGAACCGGCACAACCAGTCGACCCTTGATGCTTTTACGCTTTTGTTTTGTCCACATACTCACACCTCTGAGGCAATACGCATCCGATACGCGGATATCTGCCCGAAAATAAGGACTAAATTATCAAAACACGATAAATCCCGTCCGATATTTATTTAAAGCATATTAGCCTTAACAGAGACTTTACAGGGCAGGATCAAAACCACCATTCAACACAAAAAAGGCCCGCACTTTCGTGCAGGCCTCTTATTAATTCATCTCAGAGCTGAAATTTCAGCGCTTACAGACCTTTAAAAGCCGAACGGCCGGCATAACGTGCCTGCGTGCCCAGTTCTTCTTCAATGCGGATCAGCTGGTTGTATTTTGCCAACCGGTCTGAACGTGCCAGCGAGCCGGTTTTGATCTGGCCGCAATTGGTAGCAACAGCGAGATCCGCAATCGTGGAATCTTCTGTTTCACCCGAACGGTGTGACATAACTGCGGTATAGCCGTTCTTATGCGCTGTTTCCACGGCATCCAGTGTTTCGGACAATGTGCCGATCTGGTTCACTTTAACCAGAATGGAATTGGCAACGCCCATCTTGATACCGTCGCGCAGACGAGCCGAGTTGGTCACGAACAGATCATCGCCGACGAGCTGGGTTTTCTTACCAGTCAGATCGGTGAGGGTCTTCCAGCCTTCCCAATCATCTTCCGACATACCGTCTTCAATGCTGATGATCGGATAGTCAGCGGCCAGCTTGGCCAGATACTCAGCCTGCTGCTGTGGTGTACGGGTTACGCCCTCACCTTCATAGACGTAATTACCGCCTTTGAAGAATTCAGTCGCAGCGCAATCCAGACCGATTGCAATTTCTTCACCTGGCTTGAAACCGGCTTTTGCAATCGATTCCATCACGAAATCCAACGCTGCCTCCGCGCTCAGCAGATTTGGTGCAAAACCGCCTTCGTCACCGACATTGGTGTTGTGACCGGCAGCTTTCAGACGGGATTTCAGTGTGTGAAACACTTCGGCACCGTAACGCACAGCTTCACGCAGGCTTGATGCACCAACAGGCAGGATCATGAACTCCTGAAAATCAATCGGATTATCCGCATGTGCGCCGCCATTGATGATGTTCATCATTGGCACCGGCAGGATATGGGCATTGGCACCGCCAACATAGCGGTAAAGCGGCTGGCCGGAAGCCTGCGCAGCAGCCTTGGCAACAGCCATGGATACGCCGAGGATTGCATTGGCACCGAGGCGGCTTTTGTTTGGCGTACCGTCGAGATCGATCATGGTCTGGTCGATTTCGATCTGATATTCAGCTTCCTGACCAGCCAGCGCATCAAAGATCGCGCCATTGACCGCTTCAACAGCCTGTTCAACGCCCTTGCCCAGATAACGGCTTCCGCCGTCGCGCAGTTCTACAGCTTCATGCGCACCGGTTGATGCACCGCTTGGTACAGCCGCACGGCCAAAAGAACCGTCTTCGAGCGTGACATCAACTTCAACAGTCGGATTACCGCGGCTGTCGAGAATTTCACGACCGACAATATCGATGATCGCAGTCATTGGGAGTATCCTTCCATAAAGCATTTACGAGCCCGAAATGACCAAGCACTTCTGAACAAGGCAAATGCGTGAAACAAACCGGTAGAGCCAATACCGCGCCGCCCTCATCAGCCGATACGGTATTACAAAATTTCGCGCTATTGATAACCAATCAGATTGCCGGACGCAAAGGACTTCGGCCAATCAGATGTTAATTTTGAGATTTTCAAACGATATTAAAGTGAAGAGTTTGCGACAGCGCGCGCAATCATTCTGTTTCAAACAAAAAAAGAGCGGTTTAACCGCTCTTTTCGCTTGCTTACATTGCTGCAACCCGACTCTGTTCCGTTTTCTGGAAAGCCTTTGCCAGACCTTCATCACGTGCATAAACATCGTCAAAATAACGGATTTTACCACTCGCTTCATCCGGCCATGCGGTGAAATAGGTCAGGTAAATCGGCACACCGGACGGCACTTTAATACCGCGCTCATTCTTGCCGAAATATTTAGTCAGATTTTCTTTGCCGGTACTCATCACCGCAGAGGCCATGGCACGCGGATCGGCAAGACGGATACAGCCGTGACTGACAGCGCGCATATCACGCTTGAACGCAGCTTTTGACGGCGTGTCATGCAGATAAATATCGTGGCTGTTCGGGAACAGGATTTTCAATTCACCCAGCGCATTATTCGGGCCCGGCTTCTGGCGTACACCAACATGCGCCTTGCCCTGTGCGACAGCTGACCAATTGACCGCAGTTGATGACACAACCTTGCCGCCAACAACCACCTCGTAATTGTTGCGATCAAGATAACCGGAATCAGCCAGAATGCGCGGCATCATTTCATTCATCACAATCGAGCGCGGCACACCCCAAGACGGGTTAAACACCACGGTGCTGATTGTATCATAGAAGAAATGGGTTTGATTACGCGCAGAGCCGATCACCACATCCATTGCCAGCTGCTCTTTGCCCTGATCAAAATACTGAGCGCGATAAGCCGGCTGATTGACGAAAACATAGCGCTGACCGAAATCACGCGGCAACCAGCGCAGACGCTCCATGGAATAGAGAATACGCTCACGCTTGACCGAGGATGTCTCGCCCTGCAAAGCAGTAATTGTAGCGCGGCCAATAATGCCATCCGGCGTCTTGCCCATCAGCTTCTGATAGTCTTTGACCGCAGTCACCAGTTCCGGATCATAGAGTGTTCCATCTTTATGACGATCAAAAACATCCTGATAAGAGTTAAGGTAACCGGCTGGTGCTTTTTGCGCGATCAGCGCCAGAATTTTAGGCAGTTCCGCATTATTTTGCCCCGGCTTAATCAGCGTATCCGGTGCAACACGGGCAATCTTCTTGCCTTCCGGCTTCATCGCAGCAAGCTGCTCTTTCAGCTTCTGATAATAGCTATTCTGCGGATTAAAATCAGCCAAAACCTGTGTCGGATCAGTGGCATCCTCAAGAGCTTTCAACACCAGATCAGGCTGAATGCGTTTGCGCGGCAAATCATGAAAGCCACTCAGACGATTGGCGATCACCCGTCCCTCACCAGCATCCAGCGCATAGCGCAATGCCCGTGCGGTCAGCGCCACTTCAAAAGCAGCTATCTCACGGATGCGCATATCTTTTTGTGCAGCGTCAAAGTCCAGATCCGGTACTTTGACAGCGTATTCTGCTGATACCAGACCATCTGCTTCAGCGCGCTCGAACAAGGCCAAAACCTCTTCAGCACGCGATGAGACGGCCAAACCATCCGACCAGAGCAATGTCTGCTCCGTTGCATAGAAAGTAACAATTGCCTCGGCTAAAGACTGCTCGGCCTTTACATCGGTCGCCTTCATGGCATCAAGCACAGCAGTTACCAGTGCAGGATCAAGCTGTTTTTCAGCAGTCTTTGCAGGCGGATTGATCAGCCCGTCAGCACGCTGCGGCACAGTGCTGATAAAATCAACCGCTTCCGCATACAGTGCAGAAGGCGATAAGCTGCCCTCTTTTTCAGAAATCGCAGCGGTTACCTGCATATCAACAGCGGTAAAATCTACCTTCACCAGTTTTTCCGGCCGGTAGTCATAAATCTGCGGGCCTTTAACAGCAACCGCCTTGGCAACAGGCGCAGCCGGTTTAACCACATTGGCTGGTGCGGCAGATTTTGCAGTGCGTGCGACCGGCTGCTTCACCTGTGGTGCTTGTTGCACAGGCTGCGGCTGTTGTTGCGCGGCTTCACGCGCTTCGCGCTTCTGACGGAACAGATCAAACAGATTGCTCGCCGCATCCGCTTGCTGCACAGGCGCCAAAACTGCAATGCCGGTTACAGCAGCAAGCGCGGTCGTCAGAAAAGCATGACGCATAGAAGAACTTAGGATCAGGCAGCGGGATTTCAGCGGAGTAGTCATATCTGTCCGTCAGTTCTGGAGAAAAACAAGCAATATATGCAGTTCTCGGGCAGCAATCCGGTACCACACCTGCCCCGCCTAAGCACTGCAATGATTCACTCCCAATAATCTGCGCCATTCTGATTTAGAAACTTTTAACAATAAATATAATTTTAGCACTCAAAGCAGCCTTACCGGCGAATTCCAGCAAAAAGATCAATCTGCCGCAGTGGCAACAGCGGTTACAAACGCTAAAAGCCCGTCATCTGATAATTTTATGTCTATCCGCTGCACCTCAGATCATGTGCGGTGAAAGCGGACAATAAGGTGATATATGGCTGAGCAATTAAATACCGGAATGTTTCCGCTTGGTGAGGATACAACCCCCTATCGTAAACTGACATCCGAGCATGTTTCGGTTGATACATTCAAAGGTCAGGAAGTTCTGACCGTTGAACCGGAAGGTCTGCGCTTGCTGGCCGAGGCTGCTTTTGCCGATATCAATCATTTGCTGCGACCTGGTCACTTGCAGCAGCTCAGCAATATTATGAAAGATCCGGAAGCGACCGATAATGACCGCTTCGTTGCCTATGATCTTTTGAAGAATGCCAATATTGCCGCCGGTGGTGTTCTGCCGATGTGTCAGGATACCGGCACCGCGATCATTATGGGTAAAAAAGGCCGCCGCGTCTGGACTGAAGGCGGCGATGAAAACGCGCTGGGTTCCGGCGTGATGGATGCCTATTTCAAAAAGAACCTGCGCTATTCCCAGCTGGCACCGCTGGAAATGTTCAAAGAACAGAACACCAAGAACAACCTGCCTGCACAGATCGACATTTATCAGGAAGGCGAAGACGCCTATAAATTCCTGTTTGTCGCCAAAGGCGGTGGTTCAGCCAACAAGACATTCCTGTTTCAGGGCACACCTTCCCTGTTGACCCATGACCGGATGATCGAATTTCTCAAAGAGAAAATCCTGACACTCGGCACATCGGCCTGCCCGCCATACCATCTCGCGATTGTGATCGGCGGCACATCGGCAGAACAGAACCTCAAGACTGTTAAGCTCGCCTCCACCCGTTATCTCGATAGCCTGCCAACCAAAGGCTCCGAAGACGGCCATGCGTTCCGCGATCTGGAAATGGAACAGGAAATCCACAAACTCACCCAGTCTCTGGGCGTGGGTGCACAGTTTGGTGGTAAATATTTCTGCCATGATGTCCGCGTTATCCGCCTGCCGCGCCACGGCGCATCGCTGCCGATTGGTCTGGGTGTTTCCTGCTCGGCTGACCGTCAGGCTAAGGGCAAGATCACCAAAGAAGGTATTTTCCTTGAGCAACTGGAAACCAATCCGGCGAAATATATGCCGGACATTGATGAAGCCAAGCTCTCCGACAGCGTAGTGAAGATTGATCTCAACCAGCCAATGGCAGAGATTCTCAAGACCCTGTCGCAGCATCCGGTGAAAACCCGCCTGTCGCTGACCGGCTCCATCATCGTGGCACGTGATCTTGCACATGCGAAAATCCGTGAACGTCTGGAAAACGGCGAAAGCATGCCGGATTATTTCAAAAATCATCCGATTTATTATGCTGGCCCTGCCAAGACCCCTACCGGTTACGCATCAGGTTCCTTCGGCCCGACAACAGCCGGCCGTATGGATTCCTATGTAGATCAGTTCCAGTCTTTCGGCGGTTCTATGGTCATGCTGGCTAAAGGCAACCGCTCCCGTCAGGTACGTGATGCCTGCGCCAAACACGGTGGTTTCTATCTCGGCTCCATCGGCGGCCCTGCTGCACGTCTGGCTCAGGACTGCATCAAGAAAGTCGAAGTTGTTGAATATGCTGAACTCGGCATGGAAGCCATCTGGCGCATTGAAGTTGAAGACTTCCCTGCCTTCATCGTTATTGATGACAAGGGTAATGACTTCTTCAAGGAACTGAACCTGTCATAAGATTAAACAAAAAAAGCCGGAGGAAACTCCGGCTTTTTTTAGTGAAACTTCGGTTCGCGGCTGAGGTTTTTCTCTTTCAGCTCATCAAGATAGCCTTGCCAGCGGGTTTCATATTCTTCCCCCAGCTGATGCAGATAAATCCATGTGAACAGACCGGTATCGTGCATATCGTCAAAACTGATGCGCACGGCATAATTGCCGACCGGATCAATCTTCATAATACCAACATTAATTTTCCCCGGCACAGTCACGCGCTGTTCCGGTGAATGTCCCTGCACTTCAGCTGACGGCGACAATACGCGCAGCATTTCCGCAGGGAATGAATAATTATGTCCGTTATTGAATGTCACAGACAGGGTTTTCCGGTCTTGGGAAACCCGAAGTTCTTCCGGCCAGATATCGCTCATTGAATGATCCACCATATTCATATCTTTCTCTGTGGTAGTCGCAGAATGACAACAGGACAAGGCTTTGTTTACAGGCTGCTGCCCCCTTGCGTGACATAATGCAACTGGACAGCACTATGTGTTGATCTTATCTCTCTTATATAGACATGATATTTAAGCAAACCGGCATACGGAAATATGGATTTAACAGCACAAAACATCAGCAAAACTGCGCCTGAAGCCCCAATGATCGACCCTTTCGGGCGGGCGATCACCTATTTGCGCGTTTCTGTGACTGATCGCTGTGACTTCCGCTGTACCTATTGCATGGCGGAACATATGACCTTTTTGCCCAAAAAAGATCTGCTATCGCTGGAAGAACTCGACCGCCTCTGTTCAACTTTTATTGATAAAGGCGTACGCAAAATCCGCCTCACGGGTGGTGAGCCTCTGGTACGCAAGAACATCATGCATCTCATTGGCAGTCTGTCGCGCCATATTGAGGCAGACCGCCTTGATGAACTGACACTGACCACCAACGGCTCCCAGCTCGCACGCTATGCGGAAGAACTTGCCGCCTGCGGTATTAAACGTATCAACGTCTCTCTCGACACGCTGGATGCGGAAAAGTTCAAGACAATCACCCGCTGGGGTGATCTGGCACAGGTGCTGCGCGGCATTGATGCGGCTCAAAAAGCAGGCCTGCATATCAAGCTGAATGCTGTGGCGCTCAAAGGTTTCAATGATCATGAAATTCCGGACATGCTGCGCTGGGCGCATGGTCGCGGTATGGATATGACGCTGATTGAAACCATGCCGATGGGTGAGATTGATCTCGACCGCACAGATCAGTATCTGCCGCTCTCTATGCTGCGTGCTTCACTTGCCCGTCAGTTCACTATGACAGATATTCCGTACCAGACTGGCGGCCCTGCCCGTTATGTGCAAATTGCGGAAACCGGTGGCCGTCTCGGCTTTATTACGCCGATGACCCATAATTTCTGCGAAAGCTGCAACCGTGTTCGCATTACCTGCACCGGCACGCTCTATATGTGCCTTGGTCAGGAAGATGCGGCCGATCTGCGTGAACCGTTGCGGGCAAGCACTGACAATGCGCTGTTGTCTGAGGCAATTGACAATGCAATTCTGCGCAAACCAAAAGGTCATGACTTCATCATCGACCGCCGCAATAACCGCCCCGCAGTTTCGCGCCATATGAGCGTTACAGGCGGTTAAAAACACATCCCTGCACTTCTTTGATTTTATCAGAGCGCCGTGTGCCAGAACTGGCACACAAAGGTCGCTCTAACACTTTAAAATTAGAGCATAATTTCACCTTGAATTGTTCCAAATTCAAGGAATTATGCTCTAAGATTATTTTGCTGTGCATGACGCAAACAAGTGACCATGTCGCATAAATACTTGTTATAAGTCCGTATTAGAATGAAAAGCTCTCCAGCTTTTCCGCAGGATCATGAACGTGGCACTTTCAGCAAATATTCGTTCCAGTATTTTTATGATGCTCGGCATGGGCGTCTTTGCCATCGGCGATGCCCTGACGAAATATTCCACACAAACGCTCAATCTCGGGCAGTTTATGTTTCTACGCGGAATATTATGCATCCTTTTGCTGGTTCTGATTGCGTCAAGACAAGGTGTTCTGCATCGCTGGCGCGATACGCTGGATAAGGTTACGATTTTGCGCGGCCTTGGTGAAATCGGCGCAACCACCTGCTATCTTGTTGCCCTCACCCATTTATCGCTGGCTTTTGTCTCATCAGTCTATCAGGCAGTGCCGCTGGCAGTAACGCTTGGGGCTGTGTTGTTTCTTGGTGAAAAAGTAGGCTGGCGGCGCTGGTTGTCGATCAGCATCGGCTTTATCGGCGTGCTGATTATCATTCGCCCCGGCGGAGATGGCGACGGCACTGGCATGAATGCCTATGCCCTGTTGCTGCTGGTTGGTGTCTGCTTCACTGCATTGCGAGATCTTTCAACCCGCCGCATTAATATGCAAATCCCGACCGCTCTGATTTCAGCTATGACCTCAGTTCTGGTGACCATGACCGGCTTTGTGATGATGCAGCTGAATACCGGCTGGCAACAACCAACAAGCACCGATCTGCTGCATGTCGGTATTGCTGCTGTGCTGCTGATCATCGGCTATCACTGCATCATTCTTGCCACCCGTGCGGGCGATATGTCCTTTGCCTCTCCGTTTCGCTACACCAGCTTGCTCTGGGCGATTGTACTCAGTTATATCGTCTTCAATCAGGCACCGGATCAGAATACGCTGATCGGCGCCGCAATCGTGGTCGCCAGCGGCTGCTACATGCTTTATCGTGAAGCGATAACAGGTTATCGTCAGCGCAAGGAATTGCGTAAGCAAAAGAATGTTTCCGCCTGATCACAAAGCTTTCACCCGCACAGCAAAGGCAGAATTGACATGGCGGATGAGAAACAAATTCTGACCGGTAAGAATGTGCTGGGGCTTATCCTCGCCGGAGGCAGCAGCCAGCGGCTTGGCGGCGGTGATAAATCCCTGCGCCCGTTTGGCGATCATACGATCCTGCATCAGGTCTGCGCACGGCTGAAACCGCAAACGGAACAAATTGTTATCAGCGCCAATAGTGATCCGGCCTTTTTCACCAGTTTCGGCTACCCGATTATCAATGATGGTGAATGGCTTCATAGCGGACCGCTGGCCGGTGTTCTAGCCGGTTGCCGTTACGCCTCTCAGCTGGGTTATAGCCATGTGATGAGCGTTGCCGCTGATACGCCGTTCTTCCCGCCGAATCTTTTGCAACGCTTTGCGGAAACGCTCCTCTCATCACCCTCGGAAATAAAAGACACCATCGTCTTTGCCCGTTCCGATTTCGGTTCTCATCCGACATTTGCGTTGTGGCCTGCCTCTCTTGCCGGTTCATTGCAGAACTGGCTGAGCGAAACTAAAAGGCGCAGCATCCGCGTATTCGCCGCCAATCATACGATTGCCTATACAGATTTTACCGAGGCTGATAAAATCAGCGGGCTGGATCCCTTCTTCAATATCAACACTCAGGCTGAGCTGGCACAAGCCAGAACCGCATGGCAATTGCAGGAAGCAGACGACCAGCAGGAGCAAGCGAAATGACACAGAAAATCTTTGGCATTACCGGCTGGAAAAACTCCGGAAAAACCACCCTGACAGAATGTGTTGTGCGGGAGCTGAGCCGGCGCGGTTACAAAATTTCGACCGTCAAACATGCCCATCATAGTTTCGACATTGATACAGAAGGCACAGACTCCTACCGCCACCGTGAAGCCGGTGCACAGGAAGTTGCCATTGTCTCTTTCAGCCGCTGGGCACTGATGCATGAACTGCGCGATGCAACAGAGCCGTCACTGGATGATATTGTCAGCCGCATGGCACCGTGCGATCTGATAATTGTCGAGGGCTATAAAAATGATAAGCACGCTAAGATTGAAGTGCGTCGCAAAGACAGTCCGACTCAAATCCCGCTGAATGCAGAGCAATATTCCATCGTGGCCATTGCAACGGATGAAGCGCTACACGGCCAAACCGTACCCGTTCTGGATCTCAACAATATCGCCGCTGTCAGCGATTTCATTGAGCACTATTGCGAATTGGAAAATTAATTCAATACGCGAATAAAATCGGATATCCTATTGGTTTTATTAAAAATTACAGAAATCTACCATTACAAATTCATACAATCAGCCAATACTTTGGCACCATAATTTCAAACATTGTTTTAAAACATTTTTTTGCTCTTGCCTTTCCCTAAAAAATGGTGGGAATATCCAGCGAACAATAATTACGTTTGAAACCGCTAAAATATAAACCGATTAAATCAATCAGATAGCGGCGTAATCATTGCAACTTTGGATGGGTTCAACGGGTGAAAAGTACAATGAAGACTTATAAAAATATTATCGGAGCAACACTGTCTGCCGTTCTGATGACAGGTGCCATTTCCCTGTCTGCAACAGCAGCACAGGCGCAGGAACCTCTCAAGCTGACAATCGCGACAGAAGGTGCCTATCCTCCTTTCAACTTTATCAATGCTGCCGGTGAACTCTCCGGCTTTGACGTGGATATCGGCCGCGCACTTTGTGAAGAAATGAAAGCTGAGTGTAAGTTCATCACCATTGAATGGGATGGCGCCATTCCGAGCCTGCAGGCCGGTAAATTTGATGCTTTCATTGCCTCCATGTCGATCACACCGGATCGTCAGAAGCAGGTTGATTTCAGCAACAAATATTACAACACCCCTCCGGGTCTGGCTGCACCAAAAAACAGCGACATCAAAGGCACCACCAAAGAAGATCTGGCTGGTAAAACCATCGGCGTACAGATCTCCACCACTCATGCCAATTATGCTGAAAAGACCTTCACCGACAGTACCATCAAGTCCTATCCGACTGCCGAAGAATATCGTCTTGATCTGGCCAATGGCCGCCTTGACGCCGCCAGCGACGATAGCGTCACGCTCTCCCAGTGGCTGAAAACTGAAGATGGCGCATGTTGTGAGATGGTCGGCACATGGCCGGCCGTGCCGGAAATTCATGGTCCGGGTGCAGGCGTTGCCTTCAAGAAGGGCAATCCTGAACTGATTGCTAAATTCAACGCGGCGATCAAAGCGATCCGCGCTAATGGCAAATATAAAGAAGTGAACGACAAATATTTCGATTTCGATGCCTATGGTGCGGAAATCAAAGAATAATCATCGCTTTCTTTAACGCATGTCCTAACATGCTTGCGACATGCATCAGAATAAAAAGAAAAGCTGCATATTTATATGCAGCTTTTTTTGATATCCGACACTCATGACCAATACGCATAATCTTATGCCGTTTTATCTGAAAGCCGCCAACAAAGTGTCGCAAACACAACAGGATCGCAACCTGCATTTTTAAGCGGAAGCTTAATATCCCTATGAGAAACCGGATTATATATACCATATAACATTTTGTTTTTAATGAAGAATAATCATTCTTGAATTTTAAAAAGCGCATATAGCTACATTATTATATTTGTCCAGCGCTTTATTTTTCCACGACAGTGCAAAATACGTTTTTGATACTTGCCTTTGCAGCCAAAATGATGGGAATATCGCTGTTAACAAATTTTTCTTCGCATTGAGAACAAAACCAAAAACAAGCGTAGAATTAAGAAACAAGACTGCTTTTATACTGCATCTCATGGGGGTATCTGGAGAATGAGAACGACGACAGGAGCAAACCGCTTTTTCAGCAAAGCTCTGCGCAATCTGGCAATTGCAGGTTTGGTGACAGCCGGTGCTGTTGCAAGCCTGAATATCGCAGCACAGGCACAAGAGCAGCTGACACTTAAAATCGGTTCGGAAGGCGCCTATCCTCCTTATAATTTCGTCAAGGCTGACGGCAGCGTTGCCGGTTTCGAGATTGATATTGCGAATGCTCTTTGTGAAGAGCTGAAAGCCAAATGCGAGATCATCGTGCAGGATTGGGATGGTATGATCCCTGCACTGCAATCCGGCAAGCTGGATGCAGTTATTTCATCCATGTCGATTACACCGGCTCGTAAAGAGCAGGTCGATTTCAGCAACAAATATTACAATCCTGCGGCGGCAATCGCTGTACCAAAGGATTCTGATGTTAAAGGCACCACCAAAGAAGATCTGGCCGGCAAAACAATCGGCGTACAATCTTCGACCATTCATGCGGTTTTTTCGGAACACGAATATACCGACAGCACTATCACACCTTACGGTAGTGTTGATGAAGCCCGTATGGACATGGTTTCCGGCCGCGTTGATGCCGTGAATGACAATATTGTCTCGCTGATCGACTGGCTGAAAACACCGGAAGGCGAATGCTGTAAGCTGGTCGGTCCGGTCAAACCTAACCTTGAAATTCATGGTCCGGGTGTTGGCGTTGCGATCAAAAAAGGTCGTGAAGAGCTGGTTGAGAAATTCAACACTGCCATTCTCGCCATCCGCGACAACGGCAAGTACAAAGAAATCAACGATAAATATTTCGATTTCGATATTTACGGCGAATAAGCATGCAACAACCGGTCAGATGCGTCTGGCCGGTATTTTTTAAAGCACTGATTTGCAGCGTGGCACAGATTAATCTTCTGCCCGCTCGGATTTTTGATTGGTCGCATCGCCGCGGTTATCAGACTGCGACATGCTCTAGACGGGTGGCATATCACTTTCACCACCCGTTCTTACAGGGATAGACTAAATGGAAAAATATGCTGTGTTGATTGGCTTTGGTCCGGACGGATGGGGGCTGAGCATAGCATGGGGACTGTTAACAACCGTTCTGCTGGCTCTGGCCACTTTGCCTATCGGTTTGTTACTCGGTTTCCTTGTTGCTTTGGGCAAGCAATCCGCGGAGCCATCGCTGCGCCTTGCTTCCAATATTTATACAACAATCTTCCGCGGCCTGCCGGAACTGCTCACGCTGTTTCTGGTGTATTTTGGCGGCTCGCTTGCAGTTCAGAAATTCTTCTCGCTCATCGGATTTGAAGGTTCGGTTGAGGTCAATGCCTTTGCAGCCGGTATGATTGCGCTGGGCTTCGTCTTCTCGTCCTACTCCAGTGAGGTCTTCTTATCGGCATTCCGCGCCATCCCTAAAGGCCAGTATGAAGGTGCCTTTGCAATCGGTCTCACCAATTTCCAGACCATGCGCAAAATTATCTTTCCGCAGCTGATTAAAATTGCACTGCCGGGTCTCGCCAATCTGTGGATGGTTCTGCTGAAAGATACATCACTGGTTTCCGTGATCAGCCTCACAGACATTCTGCGTCAGACTTCGGTTGCAGCGCGCGTTACCAAAGAACCATTCCTGTTCTATGGTGTTGCCTGCCTGATCTATCTCGCACTCGCAATTATCTCTTCTTACTTCATCGCCCGCATTGAAAAATGGGCTGAAGGCAGCCGCAAACAGACGGCGTCCAGCGTGGTAAGCCAATGACGACTATAACAGAAACATCAAGCGAACGCGTTTTTCGTCCTGCTGAGCCGCCTCGTCCATGGACAGGTGCCCGCATTACCGGCCACGTGCTGGTTGGTATCTGGCTTGCACTTTTCGCCGGTCTGGCGGTCTATCTGTATAATGTATGGCAGATTGATCTGATTGAGACCTATGGCCCGCGCTATTGGAGCGGTCTCAAAACAACACTGATACTCGTGTCGATCTCAATTGTGCTCGGTGCATTGCTGTCGCTGCCGGTTGCTCTTGCGCGTATGTCGGATAACCGCATTCTGGGTGCAATTGCTTATGGCTATGTCTATTTCTTCCGCGGCACCCCGCTGCTGGCACAGATCTTCCTGATCTATTACGGTCTGGGAACATTCCGTCCGTTTCTGGAGACAATCGGCCTGTGGAGCTTCTTCCGTGAGGCATGGTACTGTGCGATTCTGGCTTTCACACTGAATACAGCGGCCTATCAGGCTGAAATTCTGCGTGGTGCGATTGCCAGCGTACCTAAAGGCCAATGGGAAGGCGCTCATGCACTTGGCCTGTCCAAGTTCCAGACCTTCCGCAAGATCATCTTGCCTCAGGCTCTGGTCGTTGCATTACGTCCTTACGGCAATGAAATCATTCTGATGATTAAAGGCTCTGCCATTGTTGCGATCATCACGGTCTATGACCTGATGGGTGAAACCCGCCGCGCCTATTCCCGCACTTTTGATTTCCAGACGTATCTCTGGGCAGCAATCATCTATCTTGCGATTGTGGAAGTGCTGCGTAATATCATTGAGTGGATTGAACGTCGCATTACCATTCACCTTATCCGTTAGAGCGGTTTCAGTTAATGTTGAATCGTTGAAACCGCTCTAACTTTTGTTTTTACGCGCATTTTATCCGAAAACCGCTTCACACTTTTCGGAATGCGCTCTAATAGATAAGGTTAGAGCAAACAAAAAGCCTGCCGCTGATATTCAGCGGCAGGCTTTTTTTCATTCTGAGTATTTTAGATTTAGCTACTTTTACCGGAAGCAAGCAATTGAAGCAGCACATCCGCGCCCATCTCACCGGCAGGTTTATCGGTATGCATTTTATGTGCAATACGCTCAAAACCTTCAATCTGTGCCTGCCGTGGGAGCCCGTCTTCCAGCAAACGCTCAATCTGACGGCACAGCATACCGGCACGGACAAAATCATTGAAGAATTCCGGAATAATTGGACTGTCATCAATGATATTCGGCAGTGAAGCACTCCAGATTGTAATCAGGCGCGCAAGAAACAGCCGACTGAAAAGATCGGCCTTGTAAGTAACAACAGTTGGAATTTTAGCCAGCGCCAATTCCAGAGAAACCGTGCCGGAAGCAGCGAGCGCCGCGTCAGCCTTGGTGAAAGCTTCCCACTTCGCCGCCTCGCCGGTTACGATAACAGGCTTTACCGGCCAATCTTTTGTCAATTCCTGCACATAAGCAGCGTGGCGTTCCGGTGTTGGTAAAATAGCATGAACTGCACCATTGCGCTCATTGAGCAACTGTAGTGTTGTGCCAAACTCTTTGAGCAGCCCCTGAATTTCAAAGCGGCGTGAGCCCGGTAGCAGCAAGATCGTCTTATCGCCATCCGTAGATGGTGCTTTGCGCTTTTCACGGGATGCAGCCACGTCCAGCAAAGGCTGATAACTGCTCAGACGATGACCGACATAAGTCGATTTCGGACCCGAGAGCTTCTGCATCACTTCAACTTCGAATGGTAGTACAGCAAGCACGTGATCAATATATTTGCGCATTTCCTTCGCGCGCTCCGGACGCCATGCCCAAACCGTCGGCGCAATATATTTGATAATCGGAATAGAAGGATCGGCCTGACGCACCTTTTTCGCTACACGATGGGTAAAGTCCGGACTATCAATAATCAGCAGGCAATCAGGCTTAGCGGCGACAATCGCTTTTGCAGTCTGGCGAATACGCATGATCAGCTTTGGCAAGCGCGCCAGCACAGCACCAAGCCCCATCAAGGCAATTTCATCCGGATCAAACAGGCTATCCAAACCGCGCTGCTGCAAATGCGTGCCACCAACGCCAACAAGGCTCACAAGGCGATCCGTTTTCGTGCGCAAAGCATCGACCAGATCTGCGCCCAGCAGATCACCGGACTCTTCACCAGCCACAACAGCAATTTTCAAAGGCAGTTTTTCGCTCATCTCTGTCCGGCACCCTTAAGAGTAGAAAATGCCGAGCATAGTTGCTGAACAACGGCAAGGCTATATTCGTTTTGAAGTTTTTCCAGTACTAGTCGCGTTAATGGAATTTATAGCGCTTGTTCTTGGATAAATTAGCAATCGCATTATCATAATCTCCAAGTTGATCAAACTTGACTATGATACGATCTAGCCCACTGTTATTGATGGCTTTTTAAAAGGTAACAATAAACAGGTTCTGCGCATTCGCAGCCTGTACGGTGTCATGATAGGACAACATAACAGTGCGTCCGGCCTCAATTGCAATACCAGCCAAGCCTGCCGCAGCAATATTGCTGACAGTATCAATACCGATTGTCGGCAGATCAGCGCGTTCATCCTGAATAGGCTTGGCGCATTTGACCAATACTCCGCCTTGCCGCGGAATACGGCCTTCCGCACGCATCTGTTTAATGCGCTCAATCATATTATCTGTGCCTTCAACGCCTTCAAGTGCTACGACACGTCCGCCAACAGCAATTGCACCCTGCCCGACATCCAGCTTACCGAGCATAACGGCTGCTTCGCGTGCAAGATCAATATTACGCTGTTCCTTTTTATCCGGCACCCGTGTGGTCAGCACAGACGCTGCCGGTGCCAGAATATCAGGCACAATCTGGTGCGCGCCGACCATATGAAAGCCATAGGATTCCAGCAGACCAATAAATGCGCGTAGTAAGGCATCATCGCCCTTGCCCAAAGCACGAAAGATGCGCGGCAGAGCGCGGATTGTTGTCCAATCCAGACGGATATCACTTAAATGGGGACGTTGTCGGACACCACCGGCCAGAATGACATTTTTCGCTCCCGACTGCTTCAACACTTTGATCAGACGGGTAAATTCCACCACGGAAATGGTTTCATTATCAAAACGGCGCAGGCTGTCATCCGCCTCGCCCTTCAGGCAAACCACAAATGGCGGATTGCCTTTTTTCTCAAGAGCCTCCGCCACAACCTGTGGTAGAAGCCCGTTACCGGCAATAATAGCGGTTCTGGCTGCAGCATCAACATTCTGCACAGGAACATCGCTTTTTGACATATCAGGAATGATCTTCGAGCTGGCCGTGTTTGCCATGCAAAAGCGGTGTCGTAAAAGAGCTACGCTTTGCATCAGCCGTAATGAAGGCAACCAGATCGGCAACAGCTGCAGAATCCGCGAATTCTACACGCACATCTTCAACACGTTCTTTCACCGGTTTAGTACGGTCAAACAGCATACGGGTTGCACGGCGAACAGCATGAATTTCTTTACGTTCCAGACCGGAGCGTTTCATACCAATGATGTTCAGACCACCAAGATGCGCATGAACACCGATAGCCATACCGAAAGGAATAACGTCCTGAACAACAGCAGCCATACCGCCGACAAAAGCATGATGGCCAACACGAACAAACTGATGCACCGCTGCGCCGCCGCCAAGAATAGCATGGTCGCCGATTTCGCAATGGCCACCGATCATCACATTATTCGCGAATGTTACGTGATTACCCACGTCGCAATCATGCGCCACATGCGCATAAGCAAGGAATGTGGAGTTATCGCCGACATTGGTATAACCACGGCTGGTATCCGAACCGCGATGCATGGTCACGCCTTCGCGGATCATCGCATTTTTACCAACCAGCAGCTTTGTATGTCCGCCTTTATGCTTACCGTTCTGCGGCTCGCAACCAAGAATAGCATGCGGGAAAACTTTAGCGTTTTCGCCTAAAGTCGTAAAACCGGTGACAACAACATGGCTCATCAGCTCGCTGTTATCGCCAATCTCCGCACCTGCCTCGATATGGCAAAAAGCACCAACGGAGACACCCTGACCAAGTTTGGCGCCGGCTTCAACACAGGCTGTCGGGTGGATAAAGGTTTCACGCATTTAAATCACGCTTTTTCTTAAGTTATATCGGTGCCCGATAGCGGCCACCGAAAGTTCATTTATCTATTTGAACCTGAAAGTTCTCTGTGCTTATGCGCCGGTCATAGCAGAAACATCTGCTTCAGCAACTTTCACACCGTCAACTTCAGCAATGCAGGCAAACTTAGAAATATTGCCGCGCTGTTTCATTTTCTTAACACGAAGCAACATCTGGTCGCCCGGAACAACCGGACGGCGGAATTTTGCATTATCGATTGTCAAAAGGAAGACTGAACCTGCATTTTCCAGGCCCATTTTGAACATAGAAATTGCACCGGCAGTCTGTGCCATTGCTTCGAGAATTAACACACCTGGCATAATAGGCTGCGCTGGAAAATGTCCAGTAAAATGCGGCTCATTAATTGTCACATTTTTGATACCAGTCGCGGAATCATCACCGTCAATATCGACAATCCGGTCAATCAGAAGAAACGGATAACGATGCGGCAGAACTGCAAGCAACTTCTGAATATCAGCTGAACCAAGGCTCTTCTGCTCAACATTCTCATTCATATCAGGATTTCTCCTTTTTACTCTGTCCGATACTGCGCAAAGTCGCGATATCACGGAACCATTGTTTCAGCGGTCTGGCAGGCAGACCACCCCATCTCTCACCATCCGGAATATCATTCATAACACCACTCGCAGCAGCAATTTGTACGCGCGAACCGATATTAATGTGATCAGCCAGACCAACACGGCCACCAATCATCGCCATATCCCCGATCGTCACACTACCGGAAATACCTGTATGGGCTGCAATAACGCAATGACGGCCGATTTTAACATTATGCGCGACCTGTACCAGATTATCGATCTTAGTACCCTCACCGATCACCGTGTCGCTCAAAGAGCCACGGTCAATCGTTGTATTCGCACCAATTTCCACATTATCCTGAATGATCACGCGGCCAAGCTGCGGCACTTTTTCAAGCCCTGCAGGGCCCGGTACAAAGCCGAAACCATCCTGACCGATACGGACACCCGGATGCAGATAAACGCGATTGCCAAGCAATGCATAAGTGACTGAAACATTGGGTGCAATGATACAATCGCGGCCGATTTTACAGCCCGCACCAATCACACTGTTAGCACTGATGGTTGAACCAGAACCGATCGACACATTGGCACCGATAACAGCGCCCGGCTCAATCGTAACCGTGCCTTCAATTTCAGCCGTCGGATGAATTGTGGCATTTTCCGAAATGCCCGGAATGCCAAGCAATGAGCGCGGATGAACCGCCTGCTCAAATAATTTACGACCTACTGCTGCAAAATCACGCTGTGGTGAACGGCTAACGAGAACCGCAATACCTTCCGGAATTAAACCCGCTTGCGCCTCAGCACAAAGCACAGCAGCTGCTTTGAGATTTCTCAAAGCAGTTTCGTTCTTCTTACCTTCAAGGAAGACCAATGAATCCGACGTGGCATTATCCAAAGACGCTAAATGCTCAATCTTACGGTCAGCATACTGCTTTGTCAGTAATTCAGAACCGGTCAATTGAGCAATATCAGCGACGTTGACTGCACAGGACAGAGTATAAAATACAGGATCTGCCATCAACAAACTTTCTCTCCTGAGGCGAAGCTTCCTTGCAGAATTATCGCCTCAGGAAAAAGCAAACTTATCAGAATTTGCTCGACATACCGAAGTTGAAGTTCTGAACCTTGTCGGAATCTTCTTTCTTAAGCGGAATAGCGTAGTCAAAGCGCAGCGGTCCAAACGGCGAAGCCCACATTAAGCTCACACCAGCAGAAGCACGCAACGAACTTCCGGTACCATAGATAGGGTTCGAAGCACTACCTTCGGTTTTATTACCATAAAGTGTTGCAGCATCAGCAAAGAATGCACCGCGGATACCAAGGCTTTCAGGAATAACCGGCATCGGGAACTGAACTTCAGCACTTGCGTGGAAGTAAGTCGTACCACCAAGCCAATAACGATCACCGTTAGTAGCATCCTGATAAGGCCCAATACCGTTATATTTAAAGCCGCGGATCATATCTGTATTACCTTTGAACATATCAAAGATACGCAGACCATCATCTGTCAGCTTATGCACATAACCACCGCCGGCAGTCAGCACACCAACAACATCAGCTTCCTGCAGCAGTGTCTTATAATAAGATGCTTTTGCAGTTGTCTTGATGAACTTAGCATCACCACCGAGACCGGCGAATTCCTGTCCGAAGCGCGCATAAATACCATCATGCGGATTGTTCTGATCATCAATAGAATTATAGGTCAGAGCATAGGAAATCGAAGAACGCAACCACGGGCTTTGCTTCGAAGCTTCGATCAGAGCTGGAGCCCAATATTTCTCAAGCGTAGCCTGATCATTACGATCTTCACCGGCCTGTAAACGACCCATGTCCAGCTTATATTTTTCTTGAACAAGGTTATAGCCAACGCTGGCGCCGAAATTATCCGTAATTGGCAAGCCGAAGCGGATTGTACCACCGGTCTGCTCTACATCATAATCGTTACGTACGCTGTATGTTTTGCGGAATACGTCGAAACCGGCAGACATACGCTGACCAAGGAAATAAGGCTCAGTGAACGAGAAGGAGTAGTTACGGGCGTTATCCTGACCAGCACCAGCACCAATCTTGATGTACTGGCCACGACCGAGGAAGTTACGCTCAGCAACAGAACCTTCAACCGAAGCACCTGGTGTTTCACCACCAGAGGTATAACCCGCACCGATGGAGAACTCACCTGTAGGCTTCTCAACAACATCAACGATCAGTACAACCTGATCCGGCTCAGAACCCTGAGCGGTCGAGATGTTTACTGTCTGGAAGAATTGCAGAGCTTCAAGACGACGCTTGGCGCGCGTGATCATAACCTGATTGAAAGCATCGCCTTCACTCATATCGAATTCACGACGAATTACATAATCACGGGTCTTATCGTTACCGCGAATTTCGATACGCTGCACGTAAGCGCGCGGACCTTCTTCCACATTATAAACAACCGAGATTGTGTGATTCTCGAAATTACGGTCACCACGTGGCTCAACTTTCGCGAAAGCATAACCATTACCGGCAACGCGTTCAGTTACAGCTTCAACCGACTTTTCAACATCGCTTGCACTATAAACTTTACCCGCACGGCTTTTCAGCATGCCATCGAGAGCCTGCGCATCAACACCCGGGATTGTGCTTTCAACCTGAACATCACCGAATGTATAACGCTGACCTTCTTCAACTGTGAAGGTGATTGTGTATTCATTGGTTGCAGGATCAAGTGTCGCGTTAGAAGAAACAACGCGGAAGTCAGCATAACCACGGTTGTAGTAGAAACGACGCAGCGCTTCTTCATCAGCCTGCAGACGATCTTCGCTATAGATATCGCCGCGGGTCAGCCATGACAGAGGATTTGTACGTTTTGTCGAGATCACATCGCGCAGACGACGACCACCGAATGCTTCGTTACCAACGAAATCGATATTGGCGATTTTTGTACGGCCGCCTTCAGTGATTTCATAAACAACGTTTACACGTCCCTGACCAAGGTCAACGGTACGGGCATTAACAATCGCGTCGCTACGGCCAACATGCTTGTAAGCCTGAATGATGGACTGACGATCTGTTTCCATCTGGGCAGGATCAAACGGGCTACGGGCTTTCAACTCAACCGCACGGGCGAGATCCGCATCCTTGACCTTTTTATTACCCTGGAACAGGACGTTATTAACAACGGAGAACTCAGAAACACTTACAACAAGCGCGCCGCCGGACTGGCTGATGCGAACATCTGAGAACAGGCCCATATTGAACAGGCTCTTAACAGCCGCATCAATATCAGCATTGGTAAATGATTTACCCGGTTTGATAGCGATAGCGCCACGAATAGTCGCTGCATCAACCCGCTTGTTACCGCGAACGTCAATCCGACTTACGACTGCTGCCTGTGCAACACTCACAGTAGCAAATGAGATCGCTGATGTACCGGCAGCAACCATAGCTACCGACATAGCGACCGCAGAAGCAGCACCAAAGAACTTTGAATTTGCCGTCATAGGTCTATTTAACCTTCGTTTCGTTGCCCCGAGCCGTATTTCGGGAGAATAGCGCATAATGCAAACTGTAATAACCGGTTTTCATATACAAGCAAGCATCTCAATTAAAATCTGTTTACTTCATTGCCGAGCGTGGCACAGGTGCCACGCAATTCCAATAGCATGGTAAACAAATTACTGCTTTTTCGTATAATCCCCCTCCGGTTTTTACACAAATCGTTAATGTTTTATAATTCAACGGCCTAGACTATGTCCAGATCAGATCAGCAACCAAAGAGATCATTATAAAAAACGAATCCCATGAAGCCGATAACGACAAAGAAACCAAGCCGGAAGAACAATTCCTGCACTGCTACCGGAACCGGACGTCCCAATACAGCTTCACCGGCATAAATCACCAGATGCCCGCCATCAAGAGGGGGGAGTGGAAATAAATTGAACAATCCAATGCCAACCGACAACATTGCAATCAGCTGAACCAGCCATTCAAAGCCGTGTTGCGCCGCCTGCCCCGCCATATTAGCGATTTTTACCGGCCCGCCCAACTGACATTTATCCTCACGCCCCATCACCAGTCTTTTCATGAAAGTACCGGTGCGGCTGATAATATGTCCGGTCTCCACAACCGCAGCACCAACCGATTCGAGTGGTGAATATTCAATGCGGCGAAAATTTCCTGTATCTTTGGTGATAGTTACACCAATGACACCAAGCTTGATTTTATTGCCCAGTGCGTCGGTCTGTTCCATCAATTCCGGAACAGCCTTAAGCTCGATTTCACGCCCATCACGCTCAACGGTGAAAGACAGTTCATCACCGCTGCGGCCATTTACAATGCGCTGCACATCGGTGAAAGTCGTAATCTCACTGCCTTCAACATTGATAAAGCGATCGCCCGGCTTGAAACCGGCAATAGCAGCAGGACTGCCTGCATTTACTTCCGCAATGGTCGGATCAGCGACCATGCGTCCGTAGCTGGCGAAGAAAAAGCTTAGAATCGCAATCGTCAGCAGGAAGTTGAATGCAGGCCCTGCAAAAACGGTAGCTGCACGTTTCCAGACCGGCTGAGCAGGGAAAGCCACTTTACGCTCAGCTTCGCTCATAGCGGCCACACCCTGCCCGTCAGGCGCACTGGCAGCATTGAGGTCACCGACAAATTTTACATAGCCACCCAATGGGATCGCGCAGAGTTTCCAGCGTGTGCCATTACGTGCAGTATAACCGATCAGCTCCGGTCCGAAACCAATAGAGAACGCCTGAACGCCGATACCGCATAGGCGACCGACGATAAAATGTCCCATCTCATGAACAAAAACAACAACAGCCAGAACAAGAATAAACGGAAGCAATGTACCAACCAGCAAGCTTTCGCCGCCGAATAAATATCCTAAGGGATCACTCAAAACCCTGTCTCCCGACTTTCAAATTCCAAAAAACTGTCTTCGCTGTTAGTTTCACAGAGGCTGCAAAACAATACCGATAAACATAGATGATGGTGTATCCGATCCGGTCACCAAAGCGCCAATCACATAAAGCATAACCGCAGCCACGATCAAACCGTCAACACGATCCATCACGCCACCGTGACCCGGCAATAACTTACCGGAATCCTTGGCACCAAAGCGGCGCTTAACCCAGGATTCGCCAAGATCACCGATCTGCGAAGCAACAGAAAGCATGATCGCCAGTATGACCATCGGATATTTCACGCGATCAAAACTGAAATAGCTTACCGCTGCGGCAGCAATCATTGCGGCGACAACACCACCGATTGCACCGGACCAGGTTTTATTCGGAGAAAAACGTGGGGCCAGTTTTGGCCCGCCAAAAGTGCGGCCGGTAAAATAAGCAAAAATATCTGTCGCCCAGACAAGCGCGAAAAGATAGATGATCGCAATCAGCCCTGATGTTGTGTCCCCGCGCAGAACGGCCAGACAAACCATGGGCACACCGGCATAGAGCAGACCCGCAGCAGCCCAGTTTGAGCGCTGAACGAGAAAAATCGCACCGGCAGCAAGAATAGCCAGAATTTGCAGTGATGGCACTTCAATCAACAGCAAACCGGCAGCGATGGACAATACCGCCCACGCTGCCGTCAGACCGGAGCGTGTCTGCTTTGAGGCGCTCAACGTCGTCCATTCAAAGAAAATCGCGAAGCCGATCACGACAGCCAGCACACGGAAGCTCATACCTCCAAGCCAGATCAGCAAAATTGTAACAGGCGCAAGCACTGCCGCCGTCATGATACGCAATTGTAAATTGGACACGAAACCCCTCGCCCCTGAATAGTGTGACTCGTGTTCAGGCAGCCTGAATCACCCGCTAATTTATCCTGCCGTATGCCGCAAAGGCACGACATCAGAATCACCGGAAAAGTCCTGCAATTCTTCTGTGGTCAGCCCGCCGAAGCGGCGAACACGCTTATGATACTCGTCGATTGCTGCATAGAAATGCGCAGGCTTGAAGTCCGGCCAGTATTCCGGTGCAAATAAAAACTCTGAATAAGCCGCCTGCCAGAGCAAAAAATTAGAAAGGCGCATCTCACCGCTGGTACGGATAATCAGATCAGGATCAGGAATCCAGTCTGTATCCAGCTTTGATGCAATCATTTCCGCGGTAATCGCCTCCGGCTTCAGCCGTCCAGCCGCAACATCCTCAGCGATCTTGCGCATACCGCGCGCCAACTCGTCACGGGAGCCGTAATTAAAGGCAATCACAAGGGTCAGCCCGGTATTGGCAGCGGTTCGGGTTTCCGCCTCTTCCAGAAGACTGCAAATGTCGGAAGCCAGATCTTCACGCGAGCCGATGATGCGCACACGCACATTCTGACTGTGAAGTTTGCTCAGGTCACGACGAATGAACAGCTTCAGCAAGCCCATCAGCTCTGTAACTTCAGAGGTCGGGCGTGTCCAGTTTTCAGAGGAAAATGCAAACAGTGTCAGGAATTCAAGACCTTTGTCCCCCGCAGCGCGGACAATCGCGCGCAAGGTGTCCACCCCCGCTTTATGACCGGCAACACGCGGCAAACCACGTGCTTTAGCCCAACGACCATTGCCATCCATAATAATGGCGATGTGACGCGGATCGGACATTCGGGCATATTCCTCTTTAGTGACAGACGGCTGCCCTCAGGCGCCAGACTTATCCGGTTTTTGGGAAATAACTCAGCATAGCTATGCTGCTCATATGACCCCGCAAACATGTCATTTACGCGGCCAATCCGGTACGGAAAACCGGAACTTACAGTATATTAAACTTCATCGGTAAGGCCGGTCAGACCATGTGTCAGAGTGAGATCGCAATACCGAAATCACTCTGACACAATATTGTTGCAGATTAAACCTGCATGATTTCCGCTTCTTTGGTAACCAGCAGCTTATCGAGTTCCACAATGGTCTCGTCAGTCATTTTCTGGACTTTGTCAGACAGAACACGGCTGTCGTCCTGGCTGATAGCGCCGTCTTTTTCCAGCTTCTTCAGCTTTTCCATACCATCACGGCGAACGTGACGAACAGCAACTTTCGCACCTTCAGCATATTGGTTAGCAATCTTCACCAGCTCTTTACGGCGCTGTTCGTTCAGCTCCGGCAGCGGCACGCGCAGTGTCATACCGTCTGTGATCGGGTTCAGCCCCAGACCGCTGTCACGGATCGCACGTTCAACAGCGCCAACCATGCTCTTGTCCCAAACGGAAACAGAAAGCATACGGGCTTCAGGAACTGTAATCTGCGCCACCTGGTTGATCGGCATAGTCGAGCCATAGGCTTCGATTGTCAGTGGCTCCAGCAAGCTTGCCGAAGCGCGACCGGTGCGCAAGCCGCCCAGATCATGTTTGAAGGACTGAATTGCGCCTTCCATGCGGCGTTTCAGATCGTTTACATCCAGAGCATCGCTCATCTTATCTCTCCTTGGGCGTACACCAAACGTCTCGCGCATTTTATTCCTTGCTCAAACCAGTTGTTTGAAAAAGAAAATGCTGCAAATGAGCTGAAACTGCTTTCAGCTCACATAATTCAGTTTTTGTTTAGAACAGGTTGGCGCAAATGATAAGCACAAAATCTCAGCTTTCCTGAATTGAATCTGTACTCAGGCACAGATTCAATACTTCTCAGAGCTTATCAAACGTCCGTTACCACTGTGCAGCGGCCTTTGCCCTGCAGAATTTCAGCAAAACCACCGGCTTCGTGAATGGAATAAACCACGATCGGAATATGATTTTCCTGTGCCAATGCCACAGCGGTCACATCCATAACTGCCAGACCTTTATCCAACACTTCTTTATGGGTCAGATTGTCAAAGCGGGTCGCTGTCGGATCTTTCTTCGGATCGGCACTATAAATACCGTCTACCTGCGTCCCCTTAAACAGAGCATCAGCGCCAATTTCAGCCGCGCGCAAAGCGGCAGCAGAATCGGTTGTGAAGAATGGATTACCCGTACCACCGGCAAAAATAACAACCTTACCCTGATCCATATAGGCCGTTGCCTGACGCTGCGAAAAACTCTCGCACAGTTCCGGCATTGCAATTGCCGACAGCACAACCGCATCAACGCCCTGTTTGACCAGAGATGTGCGCAAAGCCAGCGAATTGATCACTGTCGCCAGCATTCCCATATGATCGCCGGTTACGCGGTCACCGCCCTTGGAGGCTACAGCTAAGCCGCGGAAAATATTACCGCCGCCAATCACTACGCCGACTTCAACGCCAAGTGCACGCGCTTCAGCAATATCGCTTGCAATGCGGTCAGCAACGGACACGTCAATGCCAAATCCCTGCTCACCCATCAGTGCCTCACCTGAGGCTTTGAGGAGAACCCGCTTATAAAGTGTTTTGCCTGTCATGGGATCCCTTTTATGGTTCGCTCAGTCATTACCCGCTGGTAAGAAGAGCTATGCTCGAATTTGTCCGGCCTGCATCACATGCGCGTCATAAAACCAGCCCGCAGACTGACTTCCCCGCTAAGGCGGTTACACCCTATGAGTGACATGACTGCAAGGCAACATGCCTGAATTAAGCCGGAAATGAAATGGCTGCCTCCTGTCGTGACAAACCCGCCGGAAGCACCAGAAACTGGCCGGCATGATGACAGGAAAAAGCTGAATTGATTTCGCATACATGAAGCACGCGGCATTGTCACGTCATGCACAGCCATAACTGACAATTTTTATGATACGCACACAAAAAAATAGAGCGGCCTCTGGAGAAACCGCTCTATTCTTTAGATTACAGCTCTATGCAAAGCACAATCGCCTCGCATCAAGTCATATTAGCCTTTAGTAACGGCAGCAACTTCAGCAGCGAAGTCGGTTTCTTCTTTTTCAATGCCATCGCCCAGAGCGAAGCGAACAAAGCCGGTTACCTTTGCAGGTGCGCCGATTTCTTTTTCAGCTTCTTTAAGCGCTGCTTCAACGCTCAGGTCAGGATTGATAACGAAAGCCTGCGACAGAAGAACAACTTCTTCGAAGAACTTGCGCATACGGCCGTCAACCATCTTAGCGATGATTTCTTCCGACTTGCCGGACTGGCGAGCCTGATCAGCAAAGATTGCTTTTTCGCGCTCAACAGCAGCAGCATCAACTTCAGCAGGCGTCAGAGCCAGCGGGTTGGTTGCAGCAACATGCATAGCAATCTGACGGCCGATAGCAGCAGCAGCATCTGCATTACCGGTTGTTTCGATTGCAACCAGAACGCCGAGCTTGCCGAGACCGTCAGCAACGCCGTTGTGGATGTAAGAAGCAACAACACCGTTTTCCACGCTCAGAGCCGCGGAACGACGGAACGCCATGTTTTCACCGATGGTGCCAACAGCATCTTTAATTGTGTCAGTTACAGTCTTTTCCGAACCCGGATAGATTGCGTTTGCAACTGCATCTGTTGAACCATCAGTTGCGAGTGCAACTTTAGTTACGTTAACAACGATTTCCTGGAACGCAGCATTACGGGCAACGAAGTCTGTTTCGGAGTTAACCTCAACAACAACAGCTTTTTTGCCTTCACTGGCAACGCTTACCAGACCTTCAGCGGCAGTACGGCCGGCTTTCTTGTCAGCTTTAGCGATACCTTTAGCGCGCAGCCAGTCCATGGCAGCTTCCATATCGCCATTATTTTCGTTCAGAGCGGTCTTGCAGTCCATCATGCCTGCGCCGCTGAGTTCACGAAGTTCTTTAACCATTGCTGCGGTAATGCTCATTGTCGCCTCTTTGAGATAAGCAGCAGACATCCGGCAAGCGGCATGCCCGCTAAGGATCATTGTACAGACAGCTGACCTGTCTTTTACGCAATGACCGATTAATCATTACAGTCCGCATTGCAATCATTGCAAAGCGTCAACTGTATACATACGGGATAGCAGGAGCCTTAAAGGGCTCAAATTAATGACACAGATTACACCATTCGTGAATGGAATCAGAAACGACTCAGCCGTTTCAGTATTTACCGGTTTAAAGCTACAGAATTTTGAAGCTCTTTGAGCACGGCAGATTGTGTCTTTTAAGCAGATAATCTGCCGGATCCGAAAACGGATCCGGCAGACAGGAAAACATATTAAGCGTTTTCAGCAGCTTCCAGAGCTGGCTCAACAGGAGCTTCAACCTGTGCACCAACGTCGATGCCCAGAGCGCCCTGCTGACGCATAATACCGTCCAGAGCAGCCTTAGCAATCAGGTCGCAATAGAGGGAAATCGCACGGGCAGCATCATCGTTACCTGGGATCGGGAAATCGATCTGGTCAGGATTACAGTTGCTGTCGATGATAGCAACAACAGGGATACCAAGACGCTTGGCTTCCTGAATTGCAATCGATTCCTTGTTGGTATCAACGATGAACATCAGGTCAGGCACGCCGCCCATATCCTTGATACCACCGAGAGCGCGGTCCAGCTTTTCACGTTCGCGTTCCAGTGTCAGGCGTTCCTTTTTGGAATAACCCTGAGCTTCGCTCGCCAGCAGTTCGTCAAGCTTACGCAGACGCTGAATCGAGTTGGAAATGGTTTTCCAGTTGGTCATCATGCCGCCGAGCCAGCGGGAGTTAACGTAATACTGAGCCGAACGGCCAGCTGCGTCTGCGATGATTTCCGAAGCCTGACGCTTGGTACCAACGAAGAGAACGCGACCGCCGCGAGCAACAGTGTCCGATACAACCTTCAGCGCATTGTGCAGCAGAGGAACGGTCTGAGCCAGATCGAGAATGTGGATGTTGTTACGTGCACCATAGATGAAAGGTGCCATTTTCGGGTTCCAGCGGTGTGTCTGGTGACCGAAGTGAACACCAGCTTCCAGAAGCTGGCGCATGCTGAAATCAGGCAATGCCATTGTATTTTCCTTTTCCGGTTGAACCTCCACGGGCTGAGGCACAAATGTGCCACCGGAGGCGTTGTACGGATTTCTCCCGCGCAACGCCCAAATCCCGTGTGTGGAATAATGCGGCGATTAACTTATCCCGCCGCAAAATGCAAGTCTCAATCAGCCTGTTTGCCGTCTTTGGGCAGAACCGACGAATGATGTGACGTTATCAGCCAGACTTTTCCGCTCCACCCGTAGGTGAAAGTGTAACGCGCAGTTGCCTCTGTACCGTCTGTAAAACGAAATGTGTAAACCCCGTTATCAATGGCCTTATTACAACCCGTACGAATAGTCCGGCTATCTATTTTAGCAACAGGATCCTTCTTGAGAAAGTCCTTAAAATAATCAATACGCTCCTCATCCGTATAACGAACCTGCGCGGAAAGCGTCGGCAGTAAAACGGCATCAGAACTGTAATTCGCAGCCACCTTAGCCGGATCATGCGTCTGCAATGACGCATTCCAGCGATCAAACAGCTTTGTCACTTTCTCATGGCTAATCATGGTACATTTAGCTGCCGATTTTACTGACGGCATCTTCTCTGCATGCACTGTAGTTACAGCCGCAGAAGCACTTAAAAATAAAAAAGACGAAATAAATATAGATTTATACATAATACCTCACGAAAAATTTTTATCTATAAATAAAAAAACAAATAAATACTTGCCAAACACGACATAAAATCTTGTCATATTTACGTTCTTTTTTTAAATTGAACACAGAAACAAAAAAACGGCGACTTCCGGAAAGCCGCCGTATATTAAAAATAAAATCATACCGGATTATTCGCAGGAAGCACCGTCACCAGATGGCTTAAACATCTCAAGATTGACCAATGTGCCCTTCATGGAAAAGTCACCGTAATCCATATTGAGATCACGGGTCACGCCATTACGATAAAGCTTGAAGTTCACGCGATAGACCGGCAGTCCTTCGTCATTTTCTTCATCATCAAAATAAGCAACCGTCACAGGCCAGCTTTCTTGCTTGGCCACCTCGCCCATGACTTTGGTTTCATTATCCGCAGGCAGTACCTGCCCCTTACCGATCACAGCCGTTGTCGCCATGATTTTATTCGCCTCATCGGAACCATCGAAAATCGTAGACTGAAAGAACGTATCTCCTTTATCGATTTTCTGCAGCATCTCTTCCATATGGCGGGTCGGAAATTGTGACATAGCCAATTTGAGATCTTGTTTTTCAGGCTTCGTCAGAGCGACATCCATCTGCTTTTTATTCAGCGTCGCATTACCGCGCACTTCTTTAATCAGCTCCTTATCGACAAAAGTTTTGTTGACGAAGCGGAAGCGGCTGCCGTCACCGGCCTCAAATGTGGTGGTCTGCTGATCAGTCACCCGCTGATCCTGACCTTCCATATCAATGCGGGTTACAAACCGGAAATTTGTCGTAAAACCTTCGCAAGCTGAGCCGTTAAACTCGTAAACCATGCGTCCAGTAACATTATCAATGCCGGATTTTTCATCTGCACGCTCCAGTGTCAGATCATAGACTGCACGATGCGGCAGAAGCGTGTTTCCTGCATAAGCGGCCGTACTCAATATTGCGGGCAAAACGAAACCGGTTCCGAACACAACAGCCTGCAAAATGGGGGCCTGCAAAAAACGCATAGAGATTCTCCGATAAATTTATCGCCATGTTAAAATAACTCATGGCGGAAGCGAGGCAAAAATCACAGCTTTTGCTATGCTCCACTGATTCTATCAGTTTCGTATTCATTTTCTTGAGATGCGCGCCATCTATTTTACATAAGTGACCGCAACAATGGATATGCAGAATGAAGTGCAAACTGTTAAAGAATTCCTGCGGTCTGAAGACCGCATCGAAATGACCGAAAGACTCATCACCTTTTCAACAGATGATGATGAATTAAAACCGGAAAGAGCGCCATGACATCGACAATCGAAACCCGCCTCAAAGATCTCGGCATCACCATTCCAGAGTCCGCAGCCCCTGCCGCTGCTTATCTGCCATTTTCCCAGAGCGGCAATCTGCTGTTCACTTCCGGCCAGCTGCCTCTGAAAGACGGTAAGCTCGTTTCCACCGGACTGGTTGGCCGTGATCTGACCATTGAACAGGCACAGGAAGCTGCAAAATATTGCGCTATCAATGTGCTCTCGCAGGCTCAGGCAGCTCTGGGCGATCTGAAGCGTATCAAGCGCGTGATCAAAATTACTGTCTTTGTTGCTTCCGTTGTCGATTTCACTGATCAGCACGTTGTTGCAAACGGCGGCTCCCAGCTGTTCATCGACGTTCTCGGTGATGCCGGTAAACATGCCCGCTCCGCTGTCGGCATGGCCGGCCTGCCGCTGAACGCACCGGTAGAAATCGAAGCCATTCTTGAGGTTGAATAATCATGAGCGCAACGCTTCGCGATGAACTGAAGTGGCTTACCCGCCGGCCGATTGCCCATCGCGGGTTGCACGATATGAACAAAAAGGTCTGGGAGAACACTCTTCCGGCCTTTAGTGCAGCGATTGCAGGCAATTATGCCATTGAATGTGACGTGCATCTGACCAAAGACGGTGAAGTCATCGTGTTTCATGATGATGTGCTGAACCGCCTTACTGGGCGTGAAGGCCGTATCTGCGATCTGACGCTGGCTGAGGCTCAGGCACTGACCATCGGCACCACACAGGATCATCCGCCATCGCTTCGTCAGATGCTTGATCTTGTTGCCGGAAAAGTACCTCTGGTCATCGAACTCAAAGGCATTGAAGGTCAGGACGAAGGTCTGGTTGCCGCCGTTGCCAAAGAGCTGAAGACCTATCAGGGTGAGGCGGCGATTATGTCGTTCGACCATCATCTGATCCGCCTTTTCCGCAGCGATGCACCGGGCGTACCTGCCGGTTTGACAGCAGAAGGTACAAGTGCAGCCGATATGGAAAAACACTTTGCCATGCTCGCCTATGATGTGGATTTTGTGTCCTACAGCTTCCACCATCTGCCAAACCCGTTCATCAGCTTTTACCAACAAGTGCTCGGCCGTCCTGTGATTACATGGACCGTGCGTAATATGGAAGAAAAAGCCATGAGCGATTTGCATGCACAGCAGATTACATTCGAAGGCTTTGTACCGGACAGTGTTATCGCCTGATAAAACAATATCTTACCGGCGCATATTAATATGCGCCGGTAGAAATCAGATGTGACCGGAACAGTGGAAATGGTTGATTGCTATGCATAAAGACGCAGAGGAAGAAACCGGCATTATTTTGCGTAACATCAGCTCAATGCAGGGCTTCAGCCCTGATGAATGGGCACTGTTTTCTGAAACCGAAAAATACACCGCAGCCCTGTCCGATGACGGTAATCTGCAAAACAATAAATCCTATAATCCGTTTTTGTCCTATGCCTATCTTTCTGCGCTGGAAGATTCCGGCTGCGTGGGTGAAGCAACCGGTTGGGTGCCATGTCATTTGCGTCTGGAGACGCAACAAGGACGATTGCTCGCCGCAGCACCTGCTTATCTGAAATCCCACAGTCAGGGCGAATATGTTTTTGACCACGGCTGGGCTGAAGCCTTTGAACGCGCAGGCGGACAATATTACCCCAAGCTGCAACTGGGTATTCCTTTCACTCCGGCGACCGGTGCGCGCCTGCTAACAACAGATACCCCTGCCACACAACGCGCATTGCTGAGCAGCGCGATTACCCAATTCACCGATCATAATCAGCTGTCATCCGCTCATGTAACTTTTGCGGAAATGGCTGATATTCAGGCGCTGACTGAAGCCGGCTTCCTGCATCGCAAAGACCAGCAGTTTCATTTCAAAAACAATGGTTTTCAGGATTATAATGATTTTCTGGAAGAACTTATTTCCCGCAAACGCAAAACATTAAAGCGCGAACGTCGCGAGGCTTTGAGCAATGGCATTTCCATTGACTGGCTAACCGGCAAAGACCTGACGGAAGATATCTGGGATAAGTTCTACGCTTTTTATATGGATACCGGCAGCCGCAAATGGGGGCGCCCTTATCTCAACCGTGAATTCTACTCGCTGATCGGCGAGCGTATGGGCGATGATATTGTGCTGATTATGGCCAAGCGTGATGGCCGCTATATTGCCGGTGCAATCAATTTCATCGGCGGCGACCGTTTGTTTGGCCGTCACTGGGGCTGCATCGAAGATCACCCGTTTTTGCATTTTGAAGTTTGCTATCATCAGGCCATTGATTATGCCATTGCGCATAAATTATCAGTGGTGGAGGCTGGCGCCCAGGGTGAACACAAGCTGGCGCGCGGCTATGAGCCCGTCACCACCCACTCCGCCCATTATATCAGCCACACAGGCTTTCGTGATGCCGTGGCGCAATATCTGCGCCGTGAGATCCGCGAAGTCGAAATGAACAACAGCTATTATGCGGAACACAGTCCGTTCCGCAAATTCCATCAACCGGATTAGGGAGCATTCTATGACCACGCCTTATGCCAGCGACAATATTTTCGCGAAGATCCTGCGCGGCGAAATTCCAAGCCATAAGATTTATGAAGATGATGATGTCTATGCATTCATGGATGTGATGCCGCAGGGCAAAGGCCACAGCCTTGTGATCCCGAAACAGGGTTCGCGCAATCTTCTCGATGCTGACAGCGCTGTGCTGGCCAAGCTGATTGCCGCTACCCAGAAAGTTGCTGTTGCAGTGAAGAAGGCTTTTGCGGCTGATGGTGTTACCATTATGCAGTTCAATGAACCGGCTGCCGGACAGACTGTATTCCACCTGCATTTCCACGTTATTCCGCGCTTTGAAGGCGTGGAGCTGACGGGACATACCGGCAAAATGGAAGATCAGGCTGTTCTTGCTGAGAATTGTCAGAAAATTATCGCAAGCCTTTAATTAATAGTGTTTATCTCTCTGCGCATATTGCATGTGCGCAGAGATTTACAGGAGAAGCAGCCCTGCCAGAAGCAGTGCTTCACCGGTAAGAACACCCACCAGAATACGCTGCCCCGCCAGCAAAAATGCAACAAAGCCAAGCACCGCAGAACCTGCCCGCAGCCACATCGGCGAATTCGCAAGCTCACCTGTCGGATAGAGAATAAGCTGCGCAATCACCCCTGCCACCAAGGCCGTCGCTACACAGCGCACCAGCACCAGAGCTTGTGAATCCTCGCGCATCTTCCCGCCGACCAGCACTCCCAGAAAGCGCCAGATATCCGTTGCCACAGTACCGGCAATCAGGATGAATAAATACGGCCACCACCATGTATCAAAGCTCGTGAAATTCATGACAGCACTTCCTTCTGAGCTTCTTTGCGGCGCAGGCTCTCGACATAGAGATGGAAGCCGAAGGCAACTGCACCGCCAATCAGACCGGTGAGCAGCAGGTCATAACCCGGTGCAATTGCATGCATGACCGGAAAGATAAGCAAACCGCTCAGCAAAGCCGTCTTGCCCGCCTGCTCACGCGATGAGCGCCACAATGATGTGAGAAAATACATCGGCGTCAGCATGAAAAGTGCAGCAAACAGCAAAGGCGGAAAATTGGCAGACAGCAGATAAATCAGTGCTACCACGCAGGCATTGGTCAGCACCAAAGTCACACCGATACCGGCGAAATAGCTGGTGCGCAGATCGCGCGGAATATGACGCAACTGCTCCATCGCCATGACCCATGCGGTTACAGCCACAAAATGCGAGAGAAACAACAATGTAATTTTGCGGGAACGCGGGCCTTTCAGCTCCGGCAACAGCGCCACGACCATCGGCATCAGACGCACAGAAGACAGCGCCACAGCCAATGCCGCAGCGGCCATTGAACTACCGGCAGAAATCGCACCGATCAGCACCACTTTGGCAGGCAGAGCCCAGATGGTCAGTGTCATAAACACCGCCTGCCCCATGCTGATACCGCTCTCAATTGCCAGACCGGAAAAACCGATAAACGAACTGATCAGCAACAGTGCCGGTATGCTGAAAATATTCTTTGAGCCGCGGCCAAACCACTGCACACGCTCTGCAAATGTTGAAGCGGCATCCCGATTATATTCATCAGCATTTTTATCCACGCTTTCAATGCATGTTGTTGGGCATGATGCTGGGCGGTTTGCTGACTGGCCTGCCGGCAACTGATGATCTGGCATAAGACTAACTTACATAAGATGGCACTTGTGGTGGCCTCATTGTTAATCACGGGATTTTGCATTGGCAATGCCGCTCAGGCCGGTCATTCGTAACCGGCATAAACTTGAGGCAAACTGCACCTCTACGAGCTGTTTTACTCAGGACAATTCCGCTATAAATCGCGACAGAATGACCATATCAAAGTCAGGGCTGGCAAAACACTCTGCTACAGGATAAATCCTTTATTCAGAGCAGTTTACGTTTAGGTCAACCTTCACTTCTGCCCTTACACCGATACTGCGTATTACAGCGGTTCCAGTTAAGACTGAATCGTTGGAACCGCTGTAACTATTTGGTTTTACGCATTATCCGACGCAAAACCGATTCCCACTTTTGCTGGAAATGCTATAACAGCATACAATACATATGCGATCAGAGAGGCTTTCATTTCTATAATATAGAACGCCACGAATTCTTTGTTTAGCGCAGTTTCGAACGGAAAACCGGCTTCCACTTTTCCTGAAACTGCTTACCTCTGAACCCTCCCATTCAGAGATCCTTCGAATATAGGTTTCCCATGCTAGAAGATCGTATCCGCAATTCCTCCCTTCAAGATAAAGTTGTGACGCCTGCTGAGGCAGCAGCCCTGATTAAAGACGGGATGACAATCGGTATGAGCGGCTTCACCCGCGCCGGTGACGCCAAAGCTGTACCGGTTGCAATGGCTGAACAGGCCAAGACTGCCCCGTTCAAAATCACCCTACTGACCGGTGCCTCGCTCGGCCACGATGTTGATAAGATTCTCACCGAAGCCGGTGTTCTTGCCCGCCGTATGCCGTTTCAGGTTGACCGCACTTTGCGCGCTGCCATCAACCGTGGCGAAGTGATGTTTATCGACCAGCATCTTTCTGAAACTGTTGAGCAGTTACGCTCCAATCAGATCGGGCCGGTTGACTATGCGATTGTTGAAGCCATTGCCATTAATGAAGACGGCGGTGTTATCCCGACAACATCTATCGGCAACTCAGCAAGCTTTGCTATTCTGGCGAAGAAAGTCATTGTAGAGATCAATCTCAGCCATCCACTTGCGCTGGAAGGTCTGCATGATGTCTATATTCCGACCAAGCGCCCGTCTCGCGATCCGATTCCGGTCGTCTCCTGTGAGAGCCGCATCGGCACGCCATATATTCCGATTCCACCGGAAAAAATTGCAGCTATCGTTATCACGGAGCAGTCTGACAGCGCTTCACTGATTGAGCCTGCTGACAGTGAAACCTCTGCCATCGCCTCCCACCTCACCCATTTTCTTGAGAGTGAAGTGGAAAAAGGCCGCCTTGATCTGTCGCTCAACCCGCTGCAGGCCGGTATCGGCACGATTGCCAATGCGGTTCTGACCGGCCTTGTCGATAGTCCTTTCAAGGGCTTGCGGATGTATAGTGAAGTTCTGCAAGACAGCACCTTTGACCTGATGGATGCAGGCAAACTCAGCTTTGCCTCAGCTTCATCCATCACGCTCAGTCAGGCTTGCGGCGAACGGGTATTCGGTAATTTCGAGCGCTATAAAGATAAGCTGATCCTGCGTCCGCAGGAAATCAGCAACCATCCGGAAGTGATCCGTCGTCTTGGGATTATTGGCATCAACACTGCCCTTGAATTCGACATTTACGGCAATGTGAACTCCACCCATGTGGCTGGTACGCATATGATGAACGGTATCGGTGGTTCCGGTGATTTTGCCCGCAACGCCTATCTTTCAATTTTCGTGACGAAATCAGTCGCCAAAAACGGTGCTATTTCTTCGGTTGTGCCAATGGTGCCGCATGTTGACCATACGGAACATGATGTCGATATTCTGGTGACAGAACACGGTCTTGCCGATCTGCGTGGCCTTGCTCCGCGCGAACGGGCTTCTGTGATTATCGAAAATTGTGCGCATCCGGATTACCGCCCGCAATTGCGCGATTATTTTGCCCGTGCCTGTGAGCGTGGCGGCCAGACCCCACATATTCTGGAAGAAGCTATCTCGTGGTATGCGCTTAAGGAAAAAACCGGCACAATGCTAAAGAGCTGATCAGGCTTTTCATTTATTTACCGCAAATAAAAAAGCGCCCGATCAACGGGCGCTTTTCTTTTGTCTTATGTTAAAGCCCTACTCTTTAGAGCGTGGCACTTTCGGCACCGATGCCGATTTGCGCTTTGGCTCCGCTGCGCCTGTTTCGGCAACAGCCTCAGCCTTGGCAGGTTTTTTCTCCGGCTTTACAACCAGTTCTTCTTCCGGCTGTTCTTTCTGCGGCTTAACCGGTTTGGCTTTAACCACATCCAGCACTAGACCAATCTTGCCATCGGCTTTTTCACCGGTCGTCACTTTGACAGTGCCGCCGTTTTTCAGCTTACCGAACAGCAATTCATCCGCCAGCGGCTTCTTGATATATTCCTGAATGACACGACCCAGCGGGCGTGCACCCATGCGCTCATCATAGCCTTTATCAGCCAGCCAATTAACGGCCTTCTTATCCAGTTCAAAAGTAACACCACGATCAGCAAGCTGCGCTTCCAGCTGCATGATAAATTTCTGCACCACTTTATGAATAACCGGCACAGGCAGCGGACCGAACGGAATAATCGCATCTAAGCGGTTGCGGAATTCCGGTGTAAACAGACGGTTGATCGCCTCCATATCGTCGCCTTCGCGACGGGATGAACCGAAACCAATCGCTGCTTTAGCAAGATCTGCTGCACCGGCATTGGTGGTCATGATCAGAATGACGTTGCGGAAGTCAATCTGCTTGCCATTGTGATCGGTCAGACGACCATGATCCATAACCTGCAACAGAATGTTAAACAGATCCGGATGTGCTTTCTCGATCTCGTCAAGCAGCAACACGCAATGCGGATGCTGGTCAACACCATCAGTTAGCAGACCACCCTGTTCAAAACCGACATAGCCCGGAGGGGCACCGATCAGGCGCGAAACCGTATGGCGCTCCATATATTCGGACATATCAAAACGCAGCAGCTGTACGCCCAATGTGCTGGCAAGCTGCTTGGCAACTTCCGTCTTACCCACGCCAGTCGGACCGGAGAACAGATAAGAGCCGATCGGCTTATCCGGCTCACGTAGACCCGCACGAGCCAGCTTGATTGCAGAGCTGAGCGATTCAATCGCCAGTTCCTGCCCATAAACCACACGTTTAAGATCTTTTTCCAGACTGGCGAGCACCTGCTCGTCATCTTTGGAAACAGTCTTCGGCGGAATACGTGCCATCGTCGCAACGGTCGCTTCGATCTCTTTGATACCGATGACCTTTTTGCGCTTGGCTTCCGGCACCAGCATCTGTGCGGCACCGCTTTCATCAATCACGTCAATCGCCTTATCCGGCAATTTACGGTCAGTGATATAGCGGGCAGAGAGTTCCACCGCCGCAGTCAATGCATCATTCGAGAACTTCACTTTGTGGAAGTCTTCAAAATAAGGCTTCAGACCACGCATGATCTCAATAGCATCCGGCACAGTCGGCTCAGGCACATCGATCTTTTGGAAACGACGTACAAGCGCCCTGTCCTTCTCAAAGAACTGACGGAATTCTTTATAGGTTGTCGAGCCAATGCAGCGAATCTGACCGGAAGACAAAGCAGGCTTCAGCAGGTTGGACGCATCCATAGAGCCGCCAGAGGTCGCACCCGCACCGATCACAGTGTGGATTTCATCGATGAACAGCACAGCACCCGGATAATCTTCCAGTTCTTTGACAACCTGTTTCAGGCGTTCTTCAAAATCACCGCGATAACGGGTACCAGCCAGTAAGCTACCCATATCCAGCGAGAAGATCGTGTCGTTCAGCAAGACTTCAGGCACATCGCCGTCAACAATACGTTTGGCGAGACCTTCGGCAATTGCGGTTTTACCCACGCCCGGATCACCCACATAAAGCGGGTTATTCTTGGAACGGCGGCACAACACCTGAATCGTGCGGTTAACTTCGCTCTCACGGCCAACCAGACGATCAATCTTACCGGCTTTGGCTTTTTCATTGAGGTTGACACAATAGGCTGTCAGCGCGTCAATTTTCTTCTTGCTGCTTTCTTCATTTTCAGGCTGAGCCGCCTCTTCCTGATCATGCAGCTTATCTTGTGTCAGATCATCGCTGACACCGGAGCGCTTGGAAATACCGTGCGAAATGTAATTGACCGCATCATAGCGGGTCATCTGCTGTTCCTGCAGGAAATAGGCTGCATGGCTTTCCCGCTCGGCAAAGATTGCCACTAGCACATTCGCACCGGTCACTTCATCGCGATTTGAGGACTGCACATGGATTACCGAGCGCTGAATCACCCGCTGGAAAGCGGCTGTCGGCTTGGAATCCTCATCATAACCGGTCACCAGATTATCCAGTTCGCGGTCAATATAATCTGTCACTGTCTTTTTAAGCTGCACAATATCGACATTGCAGGCACGCATAACCGCACCGGCGTCACGGTCGTCAATCAGCGCCAGCAGAAGATGCTCAAGCGTGGCATATTCATGATGGCGTTCATTGGCGATTGTCAGCGCCTGATGAAGTGCTTTTTCAAGGCTTTGGGAGAATGTTGGCATGGTACCTCACTTTTTCTCCATCACGCATTGCAGCGGATGCTGATGTTGACGGGCGAAATCCATCACCTGCGTCACTTTGGTTTCGGCGACTTCATAGGTAAAGATACCGCACTCACCGACCCCGTGATTATGAACATGCAACATAATGCGTGTCGCTTCATCACGGTTCTTCTGGAAAAAACGTTCCAGCACATGAATCACGAAATCCATAGGCGTATAATCATCATTCAGCAGCAAAACCCTGTAGAGGCTGGGCCGTTTTAAGCGGGTCTTTGTCCGCGTAATAACAGCCGTACCATTACCAGGGCCTTTCTGATCGTCTTCATCATTTCCCTGCATAACAGGCTTATCCTGCATAAGTGGCGAAGCCTGTTTTAAACGGTGTGCCGCATTCATTACTGACTATATCCGTCCTGATCGTATCTGTATTTCCGAAGTCACCCTGCATAACCGTTAAGCCATGCATCGTAGACCTATTATGTAGGTTGAAACGCGGCGATGTTAAGCCCCGAACTTTATAAAGCCTGACATGACCTCATTTCTTTCCAGAGTACCCCGACTGCAGGAAAAAACCAGTATGAAACACATCTGTTAAGCAAAGTTTTCCGCAAACGAATCTGACTGTTTTCCATAAGGCAGAAAATTCATTCCCGCCCGCATATTGAATCACAAAGCAGCATCGAAACCGTCCGCGTCCTTTCAGTCAGTTTGTTCTACCCTGTTGAAGCCAGCCACATAACTTCACTTCTTAACAGTTTCAGGACAAATTAGCTGTTTTGAACAAAGAAAATCATTTTTTGAGCCCAAAACACCCGCAACATATTATTTTTTTAATTTTCGACAGAAAACTTCAATCAATAAATTTTTCATTTATTAGCAAGCACTTAACGCAACCCTGACAATTCTTGCAGTGCAGTCAAACGGCGCTCAGGCGTAAAAAAGTGTCATATAAGTCAAAAAATCAGCACGTTTTTCCAGTCTATAAACGGATTGGTAAGGCTGTTGGCAATATGATCGCGGAAATGTTCGTGGCGTGTCCTTTGCGCCACACCTGAAAATTGGCAGTCCAGGTAGGTAAGTCACCGTGTATCATGCGTTCCGTCACGCCGCATCCGGCATCAAGATTGCGGCCCGCTCATTGTTAGCAGTAACAATGGTCGGCGCCGTATCTCTTACCATTGTAACAGATTCAGCGCAGGCAGCGAAAAATCCATCGCGCCACGCAGCAATCGTGATCGACGCTAACACAGGTAAAACTTTGTTTGCTGAAAGCGCCGATGCCAAGCGCTTTCCTGCATCGCTTACCAAGATGATGACGCTTTACATGGTTTTTGAAGCTATGCAGGCCGGTCGCATCAACAAAAATACCAAAATTCCGTTTTCCAAATATGCAGCCTCCCGTCCACCGACAAAGATCGGTGTGGCAGCAGGCCAGACCATCACTGTTGAAGATGCCATTATGGCGCTGATCACCCGCTCCGCAAACGACGCTGCGGCAGCTCTTGGTGAATATCTCGGTGGTTCTGAACCTCGTTTCGCTCAGATGATGACCGCAAAAGCGCGCCGCCTCGGCATGCGCTCGACCACATTCCGCAATGCTTCGGGTCTGCCTAACCCGAACCAGCAGACCACTGCGCGGGATATGGCGATTCTCGGTATCGCTCTGCGTCAGCATTATCCGCAGTATTACGGCTATTTCGGCCGCTCCAGCTTCCAGTTCCGCGGTAAGACCATCAATGGTCACAACCGCCTGCTTGGTCGTATTGAAGGCGTAGACGGCATTAAAACTGGCTATGTTAACGCGTCCGGCTACAATCTCGTCACCTCCGTCAATCGCGATGGTCGTCGTATTGTTGCTGTTGTTATGGGCGGCAATACCGGCGCATCCCGTGATGCGACTATGACACGTCTGATTCAGGCGCATCTGGAAAAAGCAACACCATCGCGTCGTGGCAACGATGCCCTGCTGATGGCACGTAATGATGCACCTGCCGCACCGGCAGTAGCAGCGACCCCATCGCCATTGCCGCGCGCAGTACCAATTCCAGCTGAGCGCGCAGATCAGCAGCCGGTTCTTGTGGCCGATGCTTCCGGTTCAACCGGCAGTGCACAGGATGCTATCAGTGCGGTGATTTCCCGTCAGCCTCCAATTCCTGCGCAGCAGCCGGAAATGCTGGCACTGGCCTCACCAACACAGCGCCCTGCTGCCTCCACCTCTTCTCAGCTCGTGGCAATTCCGACACCTAAAGCGTCGATCCCGAATGTTGATCCGGTTACCACTGCCTCTGCTAATACGGCAGCTGCCCGTATGGGTCTGGCACCTAAGCCTGTTGCAGCTGTTCGCAATGAACCAATAGCAGTTCCGCAGGAAAATGTCCGTCAACCTCAGCCTGCGCAGACAACTGTTGCTATGGCTGCTGCAAATGATGTTGCCGGTGCATGGGCTATTCAGATCGGTTCCCTGCCAAGCGAAAATCAGGCGCAGGAAATGCTGAACAAAGCCGCTCAGCAGGCTGGCAGCACCTTGCGCGCCACTTCGCCAATGACTGAAACTTTCAACAAGGGTAACAACACTTTCTACCGCGCTCGCTTCGTTGGTTTTGAAACCAAAACGGCTGCATGGGATGCTTGTGATGCCCTCAAAAAGAAAAAATTCAGCTGCTATGCAATTGCCCGATAAGGCATCTGTTTAAAGCGTAACCGTAAAGTGTATCGCGGTTACCCTTTCGAAAAAGCGGCAGAGCATCTTGTATTATTCCGGTAACATCCGGTCATGCTCTGACGCAGCGTAATATCCGAGATGACAAGCTTTGTGTTCAGCCTGTCATCAGTCTGGCAGACCATCTGCAAACCCAATGAGTATTGTGTAAAGGGTTTACAATGTCGAATATGCTCAACCTGTTCGGTTTCACCAATGTTGATCCGGTTGAATCCGACCACCAAAAATCGGGCAAAACCACTTTGCTCAGCGTGCATGCTTTACGCAGTGCCGCAGCACGTCTTGCCGATCTGCGCGCTGACGGCGCCTCACTTAATACCCGCGAGTTTGTCGGCCTGCTGGTCTGCAATGCTCAGCGCAGCCGCCGCATCAGTCTGCCGGAAGCATCCGTGCGTGTTGCAACAGGCAATATCAACGGACGCACAGCAATCCGCCTGAAACTGCGTTAAGAATAAGCTGTAATTGTTTGTTTTACGCATTATCCGACGCAAAACCGCTTCGCACTTTTGCTGGAAATGCTTTAAATAAGACCCAGCACCGCCAGTTCGCGGCGCAGCTCCACTGGCAAAGCCTGCATGCCGCCACCGGCACCCGCCCTGTCATCCTGCGGCACTTCTTCATCTGCAATATAACGCCATCCCTGAAACGCCCTGCGAGGCTGCCAGATGGTCGGAATGACTTTCGGCTCCAGCACCAGATGACAACGGCCAATCCCGTCCTCACCGGTAAATGTACGCACTTCCAGCAAGCGCTGGCGCGCCTGAATATTGCCCTTGATCACCCAATAGAGTGAACCGCCGTCAAGCAACTCCGCCTGACGCTTCGGGACCATTCGCGTTGTATGAAACTGTTCCGGCACAACACCGTTTGCACGGCATTCCTCAAGGCGGAAATCAATCCACGCTGCCAGATCTTCAAGGGAATCACATCCCACACAGAGTTTTACAAGATGCAGAGCCATAACCGGCAATTACTCCCTTGCACCGGTGAAGTCCAGTATACAAGCCGTTACAACAGCTACAAACAAAACGGGCAGGAGTTACCCTGCCCGTTTTTTAAATAGTAACCTGAATTAAGCAGCCACTTCTTCAGCGAGCTTCTTTTCACAGCGCAGCAGCATACCAAACAGGTCGCGCGGCTCATCTGGATCTGCCAGCAGATCAAGATTTTCAAACAGACCGGTTGATTTCAGCTTGTCATGCACATAGCGCAGTGCCGAGAAATCTTCAGTCGCGAAACCAACTGAGTCAAACAATGTGATCTGGTTCTGATCGCGGCGACCCGGTACTGTACCGTTCATCACCTGCCACATTTCGATAACCGGATGATCAGCATCGAGCTGCTGGATTTCACCTTCAATGCGGGTCTGCGGCGGATATTCAACAAAGATATCGGAGCGCAGCAGAATGTCTTTGTGCATTTCTGTTTTGCCCGGGCAGTCACCGCCAACGCCGTTGATGTGAATGCCGCTGCCGATCATATTATCAGTCAGGATTGTTGCATTCTGCTTGTCGGCAGTCACAGTGGTGATGATCTGTGCGCCCTGCGCTGCATCTTCTGCACTGGTGCAGGTGACGATATCGAAGCCAAAGCGTGCGAGGTTCTGTTTGCACTTTTCAGTTGCAGTCGGGTCAATATCATAGAGACGTAGCGACTTCACACCGAGCAGCGCTTTGAATGCCAGTGCCTGAAACTCGGACTGCGCGCCATTGCCGATAATGGCCATGGTTGCTGCATTTTCCGGAGCCAGATATTTGGCGACAACAGCCGAAGTCGCAGCAGTACGCAGAGCGGTCAGAATGGTCATTTCTGTGAGCAGAACCGGATAGCCGGTATCAACGTCAGAAAGCATACCAAATGCAGCAACAGTCTGCAGACCGTCTTTCATGTTCTTCGGATGGCCATTTACATATTTAAAGCCATAGAGATTACCGTCGCTTGTCGGCATCAGTTCAATCACACCATCATGGGAGTGCGAAGCAACGCGCGGGGTTTTATCGAATTTTTCCCAGCGCAGAAAATCTTCTTCCACATAGGTGCAAAGTTCTTTGAGAAAATCTTCAATACCGATTTTCAAAACCAGTTTCATCATGTGGTCAACACTGACAAATGGTACGAGATTCAAAGTTGTTCTGTCACGCATCAGGCTATCTCCCTCCGGTCACTGCCGGAACCTGTATCAGAGCAGTCTTTTTTCCGGTCAGGGAAATTGCTCTGCTTGTTGAATGGCGCAATCTCAGTAGCAAACTGGCTCAGTAGTAAACCGGTTACCACACATTTTGAAACTGCTTTTTAAACCAAGAAAGAGCGCCTGCTTACCTTCTGGCTTGCGGGCGCTCTGTTTTTGAAACTTTCAGCTCTATGCGAAGCTGCGTGTCGGACGATCCATCACGCTGCGCCCCATCAGGCTGGCGATCAGATCGACCATCAGGAAGGCCGTACGACCGCGCTCATCAAGGAACGGATTAAGCTCGACAGCCTCGAAGCTGGTGACCAGCTCACTGTCATGCAGCATTTCCATAATCAGATGCGCTTCGCGGAAAGTCGCGCCGCCCGGTACGGTTGTACCAACAGCCGGTGCGATATTCGGATCAAGGAAATCCACATCAAGGCTGACATGCAGCAGACCATTGGCGTCTTTAACACGCTGCAGGAAGCGGTTGAGCAAAGCCACAACGCCGTGCTCATCGATCATACGCATGTCATTGACGGTGACTTCAGTCTTGCTGATTGCAACACGTTCTGCCGGATCAACCGAGCGGATACCAATCATGCAGACATTGGCCGGATCAACCGGTGCCAGCACTTCAGGGAAAGTGCCTTCAAAGCCCTTCTGACCGGTGTAATAGGCCACAGGTGTGCCATGCAGATTACCACTGGCTGTGGTTTCCAGTGTGTGGAAATCCGTATGGGCATCAAGCCACAGTACAAAAAGCGGGCGTCCCAGCTCTTTGGCGCGACGGCTCAGGCCGCATACAGTACCGGCAGCCAATGCATGATCGCCGCCGAGGAAGATCGGGAAACCGTCAGCACTATGGTCATAGGCAGCTTTATCCAGCGCCTCAATCCATGCAACGATTTCAGAAAGATTTTTCAGAGCCGGATTGGAATGAGTCAGTGCCCGCTTCGGTGCCGGTTCTACATTGCCAAGATCGGTCACATTATGACCCAGCTCTTCCAGAGCCTGTGTCAGTCCGGCAGCGCGAAAAGCGCTCGGCCCCATTTCACAGCCCATGCGTCCGGTTCCGTCCTGCACGGGTGCACCAATCAGCTTACAATGCATATATGTTCCTCACGACTATCATTTTTCCACAAGCCGTCCGCTCAAGCGCAGTCTGGGCTGTGATTTTCCGGTATAAAATCATGAATCATTGGCAGAGTGGACAGAGAAGATTGGCAAATCTCCACAGATGCTTTATCAGAATGATCAGTTAAATAAACAAAATGGTAAGACCGTGGACGAACTAGACCAGAAACTCATCACCCTGCTCCGTCATAATGCCCGCCGCAGTATCTCTGATCTGGCTCTTGATGCCGGTGTTTCCCGCGCAACCGCCCGCGCCCGCCTCGAACGTCTGGAAAAAGACGGCCACATTCTCGGCTATACGGTTATCCTGCGTGCGGACACTGTTGAGCAGGCTGTTCGCGGTATTATGATGATCGCTATTGAAGGCCATGTGACAGAGCGCGTGGTAAAAGCGCTGGGCGGCTTCTCGGAGATTTCGGAAATTCACACCACCAATGGTCGCTGGGATCTGATTGCAGAAATCAATGCCGATACACTCACTGATTTCGACAGTGTACTGCGCCGTGTGCGTCTGGTTGCGGGCATTACCAACAGCGAAACCAATTTGCTTCTGGCGACCCCGCGCAGCACCAAAGCGCGTCTGTAAACAGATTACTCAGCCTAAACACGACAAAAATTGTCTTGTTTAGGCAAAACATATATGCAAAGCGCAACAAATACACTATGGCAGGCGCATTCGTTAATAAAGCCTGAACAACACATCCTCCCAAGGAGTTGCGCTTATGTCCGCTTATGCTGCCGGTGGTTCAGCCTCCGGTGCACGCACGTTTTCATGCCTGCAAAAATTTACAGTTTTATTTCTTACAAGCACCGTTTTAAGCAGTATTCCCCTCCTGTCATTGACAGCTGCAAGCGTCGCACAAACCAAGCAATCCCAACCGGCAGCGACCAGTACCAATGAAGCAACAACCGCACAAAACGGCACCGTTCAATTAAACACCATTACGCTTATCAATGGCATTGTTGCCGGTGACGGTAGTTACGGCACAGCTGCCCCTAATGTTGCGGCACTGGATACACAAGCGATTGAAAAAGCACAGGCATCATCCTTGCCTGAACTGCTGAAATCCGTACCGGGTGTCGCGTTGCTCGGTGGCGTGCGTATTCAGGGGCAAGGCATTGCCATCCGCGGCTTCGGCAGACAGACTGACGTACGTGTTATCCTTGATGGCGCCCGTAAGAATTTTGAGCAATATGATCAGGGCACAATTTTTATTGAGCCTGAATTGTTGAAAAGCGTCGAAATTGAAAAAGGCTCAACCTCAGTCAAATACGGCAATGGCGGCTTCGGCGGCACCATCAAGATGGAAACCCGCTCTGCTGCTGACATGCTGCGTGACGGTGAAAGCTGGGGGGCATGGCTGAAAACCGGCTATCAAAGCGCCAATCGCGGCCTGACAGAATCAGCTGCTGTCTATGGTCGTTCGGATTTCGGTACACCTGTGACCTATGACGGCCTTGCAGCCGTTACATGGCGTAAAGGTGATGATGTTCGTGTCGGCGGCGGTGAGCGCTATACCTATTCCAACGACCAGCTAACGTCCTTTACAGGTAAAGCCAGCGCCACGGTCGATAATCATGAACTGACCGCCGCGATGCGTTACGGCACTTCTGATAATTGGGGGCCGGTCGCAGCCATTCGCGGGCAGATCGTTGTCAGCCAATATGACATTGACAAATACGGTTACCGTCAGGCTTTGCTTCGCCGCCTCTCATGGCGCGAATTTAAAGATGTGAATGGCAGCCTTGAATATAAATATCACGGTGACAGCGATCTGGTTGATGCCCGTATTATGCTGAGCTATTCCTCCACACAGCTCGATACATCACGCCCGACCGGCTTGCCTAATTACAAGCCAAGCGCATCGACCGGCGGACAAGAACTCCACTCGCTCTATTCAGACCTGCATCTTGAAGCAGAAAATACGTCTAAATTTCAATTGGGTGGTTTTGAACATAGCGTCAATTATGGCGTACAGCTGAATAAGCATAGACGTAAAACTGATATGTTCGATATCAGCAGACCTACCGATCCTCAGTATAATTACGGGCATTATGCACCATGGTTTATGCCGGGCGGCAAGCAGGACAGTCTTGGGATTTATGCCTATGATAAAATCACAATTACCGACCAGCTGACGCTGATACCGGGTATTCGCTACGACTACATCCGCACGGAAGGCACACCAAATGCCGCCCCACGTTTCAACAATCCTAAAGCCGGTCACGATTTTTCTGCAGTTTCACATGATGCGGTAACACCAGCATTCAGTGTTGTTTATGAACCAACATCAAACCTGCAATTCTTTGCGGACTGGGCGTATTCTTTCCGCGCACCGAATATTGATGAAACCTTTTCCAATCAGAGTGATCTGAGCAGTGCACCAGGCACCAGCCGTCAGCTTAAAGGCGAGCGGAACAACAATATCAATATTGGTGTCAAAGCTGATTTTGATCAGGTCTTCAGCGATGATGACATGCTCTCGCTCAAAGCCTCGGTCTATTATAATCATGTAACAGATCAGGTTTGGCGCAGGTTCGGTTCGGCTAACCTGCCGAAAGGTGAGCAAGTACCGTTTTACTGGAACATTCCGTCGTTCTACACCAAAGGCTTTGAACTTTCCGCTAACTACGACACCAGCAATTATTTTGCCAATATTCGCTACAGCTATATGGATGGTAAACGTCACGGTTTGGTGAATAATGTTTACTCACCCAATGACACCTATATTCATGATCTTGCGCCCAATACACTGTCGACAACTCTTGGCTGGAAGGTTGCAGAATACGATTTAATGTTCGGTTGGGTCGGCACGTTTGTCGCCAAGCAACATAAAACAGCTTACAATCAGGGCGGCAATCTCTATGCCCGCAAACCAAGCGATGCTTATAATTTGCATGATGTGTTTCTCGACTGGACACCACGCTCCGGTATGATGAAAGATACAGAGCTGCATCTGGCCGTCGAAAATATCTTCGACAAATATTATGAGCCATATCTAAGCGATGGCATTTCAGCGATGCCTGGCCGGAACTTTAAAGTCAGTCTCAGCCGTAAGTTTTAAACGAAAAAGCCCCGCAAAAATCGGGGCTTTTTTTAAGCTGTTTTCTAAATCAGAGAGACTTTGCCAAACGGTCAAAAGCCATCAGCGTTTCGAGCAGACGCGGCATATCCTTAATTGCAACCATATTTGGACCATCCGATGGTGCATTATCCGGATCTTGATGGGTTTCAATGAACACGCCAGCCACGCCTACAGCAACGGCTGCACGCGCCAATGTTTCAACAAACTCACGCTGACCGCCACTGGTTTCGCCACGGCCGCCCGGCTGCTGAACCGAATGGGTTGCATCAAAAATCACCGGTGCACCCATGCCAGCCATAATCGGCAGCGAACGCATATCCGACACAAGTGTATTATAGCCGAAAGATGCACCGCGTTCGGTCAGCATCACATTCGGATTGCCGCTTTCAATCACTTTGGCCATGACATTTTTCATGTCCCAAGGCGCGAGAAACTGGCCTTTTTTGACATTGACCACACGACCGGTGTTGGCTGCTGCAATCAGAAGATCAGTCTGACGGCAAAGGAATGCCGGAATCTGCAGCACATCAACAACTTCACCGACAACTGCACATTGTTCTTCAGTGTGAACATCGGTCAGTACCGGAAAGCCGAAATCTTTCTTGAGATCAGCAAAGACTTCCAGAGCCTTTTCCAGACCAATACCACGCTGACCTTTCAGCGATGTACGATTGGCTTTGTCAAAGCTCGATTTATAAACCAGTCCGATACCGAGCTTATCTGTCATTTCCTTCAAGGAACCGGCCATTTCATAAGCGTGTTCACGGCTTTCCATCTGACACGGGCCAGCAATGATCGACAATGCGCCCTTGTTGGAAAATACGACATTGCCTGACGGCGCCTTGATCTCAATAACAGAATTGGCAGTCATCTCTGTTCCTCAAATTTGAAAAGTAGCCTGACTTTTCAGAATAAATAATCACGCAGACTCATAGCGCTGATAAGCGCAAAGCAGTCTCGTTCTCAGCATATGGATATTAGCTTACGCAATATCCAGTCTCTTTTGATAAAAGCAAAACGGGCACTTTAACAGTGCCCGTTGCATTGGTCAGACCAGACGGCTCTGGTTCATTGCCGCCTCAATAAAGGAAGCGAACAACGGATGCGGTTCAAACGGACGCGATTTCAGCTCCGGATGATACTGCACACCGATAAACCAAGGATGGTCAGCATATTCGATTGTTTCCGGCAGAACACCGTCAGGTGACAGACCGGAGAATGTCAGACCGGCTTTTTCAAGCTGATCCATATAATCGATATTGACCTCATAGCGGTGACGATGACGCTCATGAATATCCGTTGTGCCGTAAATATCAGCAATACGGGTGCCGCTCTTGAGAACGGATTCATAAGAACCAAGACGCATTGTACCGCCGAGATCGCCCGATGCGGAACGTTTCTCCAGCATATTGCCTTTGAGCCATTCAGTCATCAAACCAACAACCGGTTCCTTCGCAGGACCGAACTCGGTTGATGTTGCATCTTTGATACCGGCAAGATTGCGTGCAGCTTCAATACAAGCCATCTGCATACCGAAGCAGATACCAAAGTAAGGAACCTTACGCTCACGGGCAAATTTAGCCGCGAGAATCTTGCCCTCAGCGCCACGCTCACCAAAGCCGCCCGGCACCAGAATGCCGTGAACTTTTTCGAGATAAGGAGCTGCATCTTCATTCTCGAAGACTTCCGCTTCAATCCAGTCGAGGTTGACCTTCACACGGTTGGCAATGCCACCATGGGTCAGTGCTTCGATCAGCGATTTATAAGCTTCCTTGAGGCCGGTATACTTACCGACAACTGCAATGGTCACTTCGCCTTCAGGATTGTGGATACGGTTGGCAATCTCTTCCCAACGCTCCATCTGCGGCAGAGGTGCCGGTTCAATACCGAAAGCAGCAAGAACCTCAGAATCCAGACCTTCTTTATGATAGGCCATCGGCACATCATAAATGCTCTGAACGTCCAGTGCCTGAATAACTGCACTCGGGCGGACATTACAGAACAAGGAGAGCTTCTTACGTTCGGATTCCGGAATTTCACGATCCGCACGGATCAGAAGAACATCCGGTGCAATACCGATAGAACGCAGTTCTTTTACGGAATGCTGTGTCGGTTTGGTTTTCAGCTCACCTGCTGCCGGAATATACGGCATCAGTGTCAGGTGAATATAAACGGCTGTCCCGCGCGGCAATTCATTGCCAAGCTGACGGATGGCTTCCAGAAACGGCATTGCTTCGATATCGCCGACTGTGCCGCCGATTTCACAAAGCACGAAATCATAATCCTCATTGCCATCGGTAATGAAGTTTTTGATCTCATCCGTTACATGCGGAATAACCTGAACCGTCGCACCGAGATAATCGCCGCGGCGTTCTTTCTCGATGATGTTCTGGTAGATGCGGCCGGTGGTAATATTGTCCTGCTTTGTCGCAGAACGACCGGTGAAACGCTCATAATGACCGAGGTCAAGATCGGTTTCCGCACCGTCATCGGTCACAAACACCTCACCATGCTGGTAAGGGGACATCGTGCCCGGATCAATGTTGAGATAAGGGTCGAGCTTTCTGATCCGCACGCGGTAACCACGTGCCTGAAGAAGAGCCGCCAGTGCTGCTGCAGCTATGCCTTTTCCGAGGGAAGAGACCACGCCGCCTGTGATGAATACATATCGCGCCATGGGCTTATGTCGTTAGACTCTCCTGATTGATTCCGCCACAAAAAAATGCATTTGTAACGGATTTTTCATTATTCTTAACATTTAACCGCCAAATCCATGAGGGATTTTTTGGTAAAACCCAATTTCACGCAACAACATCACCGTAAGGATTTTTCCCGACAGTGCTGAAATTACAAACTTTGCGTTGATAACGCGCTACAGAAATATGACCCGTAGCTCTGACCAAACAGATAGTGCTTCGGCAAACAAATTGCCACTGCTTATTCGTTTATCCCGAACAACTTTTTTTATTAAATATTATTTTGAGCAAGTCTGATGACTTAAAATGCAAAAAGCCGGCGTCAGCCGGCTTCTGCGAAAAGCAGCAAAATCAAAGAACGACGACAGTCGCACCCAGATTAACGCGCTCATAAAGTTCCATCACATCTTCATTGGTCATACGGAAGCAGCCATTTGAAGCCGCACTACCGATTGTCCAAGGCTGAACTGTGCCGTGAATACGGATATAGGTATCTTTATTGCCCTGAAACAGGTACAGCGCGCGGGAACCCAGCGGGTTGCCCATACCACCATCCATACCGTTTTTAATGCGGCCGTAATGCTGCGGATTACGCTTCACCATATCGGCCGTTGGAATCCAACGCGGCCATTCGCGCTTGGCATTGATTGTACCGCTGCCTTTGAATTCCAGACCAACTTTACCAACTGCAATACCGTAGCGACGTGCAGTGGTTGGTGTTTCTACCAAATAAAGGAAATATTTGGACGGATCGACAACGATTGTTCCGACCGGATAACCCGAGAAAGCAACAGTCTGTGCCTGAAATTTCGGATCAATATTATATTTGGTTTTAGCAACCTTCTGCGCAGGTGCCTTTTTCTTTTCAGATTTAGCAGCCTTAGGCGCTTCTTCTGCAGCTGGTGCAGTCTGCGCCGAAGCCAGACCGGTCAAAGCTGAGAAACTTAAGCACAAACCGGCAAAACCGGCGATGAGAACACGCGATGAAATCATGGGGCTTTCTCGAACACTCTTTTATGCGCATCTGATGAAGATATGCGGAAGATGATGTGTAAATCAGGTTACCTGCTGATAGGCTAAACTTTCACATCTCTCAACGGGCAATATGTTTCCCACAAGCTAATCCCGTCATCTATGGCAAGCCTGCAACACTTTTCTTAAGAAGCCTTAAGAATAGAAAAGCCTCCGCGAGGGAGGCTTTTAAAAAGTTCAATCTGACCGGCTCTTACTGAGAGCTTGGAACCTGACTTGCAGGTGCTGCAGGCTGCTCCGGTGCAGCTTCAGGTGTTGTTGTACCGCCACCGAGCTGATCAAGAATACCATTACCGCCAGCCGGAGCTGTCTGGGAGTTGCCCGCAGGAATACGATTGAGAATATCTGTCGGACGTTCACCATTCATGGCCAGGATACCGAGAAGCAGCGAAGTCGCAAAGAAACCAGCACCCAGAATAGCTGTTGTGCGGGTCAGAGCATTGGCAGCACCACGCGCTGACATGAAACCCGAACCACCACCGATACCAAGACCACCACCTTCGGAGCGCTGAATCAAAACAACGCCGACAAGTGCGAGAACGATCAGGAGGTGAATAACAATAAGAACGTTTTGCATGAGTTTCCGGACTGCTTTCTCATAAGAATAGAAAGGGCTTACTACACGGATTTATCCGACAATCCAACCCCCTGCAAACGAATGCTTGCAAGGGATCGGCATTTATTCAGGCTCAGAGTACGCGATAAGCGTCACAAATAGCAAGAAAATCGGTTGCTTTCAGGCTGGCACCACCAACGAGCGCGCCATCAACATCAGCAACACCGAGCAATTCAACTGCATTATTCGGCTTAACCGAACCACCATAAAGCAGACGCAGATGCGCGCCTTTTGCACCGAAACGCTCAATCAGCTTGGAGCGGATGAAAGCATGCACTGTGCGCACATCTGATACGGTTGGTGTAAGACCGGTGCCGATTGCCCACATAGGCTCATAGGCAACAACTGTATTTTCCGGCGTTACGCCTTCCGGCAGAGAATCCGCGATCTGCTGACCAACGATTTCGAGGGTCTGATCGGCCTGTTTCTGTTCGGCAGTTTCACCAACACAAACAATCGTTGTCAGCCCGGCTCTCCATGCGGCCTGTACTTTGGCGCAGACGGCTTCACTGGTCTCATGATGATCTGTACGGCGCTCGGAGTGACCGAGGATAACATGGCTCGCGCCTGCTTCTTTCAGCATCTGCGCAGAAATATCGCCGGTATGAGCGCCTGATTCTGCTGCATGGCAATCCTGACCGCCAACACCGATCGCATCAGTCTCCGGCGTTGCAGCTGCACGCGAAATCAGAGTGGAAGGAACGCAGATCACCACGTCGAATTTACGGCCAATATCGGTGCTGAGATTGGCAGCAATTGCACGCAGCTCTCCCAGCTGTTCGCCGGTGCCGTTCATTTTCCAGTTTCCCGCAACGAGCGGACGAATTTCCGGGGTCATTACACCCTCCTCACCAATGATCTCAACCGCATTTTATAGCGGATTTTGGCAATATCCGTGCATCATAGAGCGTCCGGACAGAGCCGATTTGCACCCTCGACTGATCCTGCCGCAATGTGCGCGACAGTTCAGAAGGCGATGAATTGCGACACGCTCTAGCAAATTCGTCTGTGAAAGCAAATCCCCAAAACGACGCTCACTATTCGTATAAACGGTAATAATGCCACAATTCTTTTGGTCATTCGCTCTCTATAAGCAGGTTTCCGTTTGACTGCATACCCATCGGCGGCTATCCCCTTATTTAACAAAGTGAGTTTACTCCACAAAGGTACTTCTATGCTTGACAGCTTGCGCACTGCATCCAAATCCTGGGTTTCAAAATTCTTTCTCGGCCTTCTCGTCCTCTCCTTCGCAGCTTGGGGTATCGCAGATGTGTTCCGTGAAGGTTTTAGCGGCAATGCTGTTCTGGAAGCCGGAGGCTCATCAGTAACGCCGACTGAGTATCGTCTGGCCTATGATCGTCAGGTGATTGCCGTTTCCAACCAGTTGCGCCAGCAGCTGACCCGCGATCAGGCAAAAGCGCTCGGTATTCCTGCACAGGTTACCGGCCAGCTGGTTGCAGGTGTTCTGCTTGATGAGCAGGCACGTCAGATGGGTCTGGGTATGTCGAAAGATCACCTCGCCCGCCTCACCGGTGAAGATCAGGCGTTTCTGGACTCAAGCGGCCGTTTCTCCAACAATCAGTTTAACGCTGTGCTGCGTCAGGCTGGCATGAGCCCGCAGAGCTATTTCGACAGCCGCACCAAATTCGCACTGCGTCAGCAGATTGTTGAAGCGGTGTCTGATGGTATGGCCGCACCGGATACGCTGTTCAAAGCACTGGCGCTTTATGACGGTGAAAGCCGCACTGTTGATTACATCACGCTTACTCAGGAAAAAGCCGATACAATCGCAACACCTGATGAAGCTGAACTGAAAAAATGGTATGAAAGCCATCTCGGCAATTACCGCGCACCGGAATATCGCAAAGTCAGCTATGTTCCGCTGGAAGCGCAGGATATTGTGAATGAAGCCGACGTAACACCGGAAGAAATTCAGGATTATTACAAAAAGAATGTTGCGCGTTTCTCCACTGAAGAAAAACGCACCATTGAACAGCTGACATTCGCGAATGAAGATGAAGCTAAAGCTGCCGCTGAAAAAATCAAAGCCGGCACCAGCTTTGCTGATCTTGTAGCGGAAAAAGGCAAAAAGCCTGAAGATGTTAAGCTCGGCACTTTTGTAAAAGGCGAACTGCCGGATGCAGTCATTGCTGATGCAGCTTTTGCATTAGCTGCCAATGGCACAAGTGATGTGGTGAAAGGCGCTTTCGGCCCTGTCATTCTGCACATCAGCGCTGTTGATGCGGCAACTGTTAAAACAGAAGCAGAGGTTGAACCGGAAATCCGTAAAACACTGGCTCTGACACAGGCGCTGGCCTCGCTGAATGCTGTTCATGACTCTTATGAAGAAGAACGCGGCAACGGAGCAACATTGGCTCAGGCTGCTGAAAAGCTGAAGCTTAAAGTCAAAACCATTGAAGCCGTTGATGCAAACGGTAATGGCCCGGACGGTAAGCCTGTCGCAGACCTGCCGCAACTGCCTTCTTTCCTGACCTCTGTCTTTGAATCGGATCAGGGCATCGACAATGATGCTTTGCCAACTCAGACCCGTGGTTACATCTGGTATCAGCTGGATGGTGTAACCCCTGCCCGCGACAAAACATTTGATGAAGTCAAAGATCAGGTTACAGCAGAATGGAAACAGGATGCCGCTGTCAAAGGTCTCACTGCTAAAGCTGAAGAGCTGCGCAAGCGTCTCGAAGCCGGTGCAACCATGGATACACTGGCTCAGGAAGTTGGCGTGGAAAAACAGACCAAGCGTGGCCTGACCCGTACAGCAACCGATTCTGAACTGGCACCTGCTGCCATTGCCCAGATCTTCGGCGGTCCGGACAAGCTGAGCGGCGTAGCCAATGGTATCAATAAAGATACACAGATTCTGTTCCAGGTAACTGAAACCACAGAGCCTGCCGGTGTCAGCGCTGAAAGCCTGCCACAGGGCACCCGCGATGCCATTTCCTCGCGCATTGGCGATGACCTGCTGGAACAGCTGGTCGGCCGCCTGCAGAGCGAATATCCGGTTAAGATCAATCAGACTCTGATGGATCAGGCTTTATCTTTCTGACCTGAACTTACAGGCAGAATTTCTAAAAGATTCGAGTACACTATGTCAGATTTCAAAAGCTATATTGCCAAAGCTGTAACAGGCACTCCGCTCACAAAAGCGGAGGCCAAAGCAGCGTTTGACATCATGATGTCCGGTTCTGCCACTCCTGCTCAGATCGGTGGTTTTCTGTTGGCTCTGCGCGTGCGCGGTGAAGCTGTTGCGGAAATCGCAGGCGCTGTGGAATCAATGCGTTCGAAAATGATCCCCGTCGATGCACCTGCCGGTGCAATTGACATCGTTGGTACCGGCGGCGATCAGTCCGGCTCTTATAACGTATCCAGCTGTGCAGCCATCGTGACTGCGGGCGCAGGCGTTACAGTTGCCAAACACGGCAACCGCGCTTTATCCTCCCGTTCCGGTGCTGCGGATACGCTGGCAGAGCTCGGCATTAATATCGAGGCTGATCCGGAAACCATCAGCCAGTGCATTCATGAGGCAGGTTTAGGCTTTATGTTTGCACCGATGCATCACTCTTCGATGCGTCATGTCGGCCCTGCCCGTGTGGAACTTGGTACCCGCACAATTTTCAACCTGCTCGGCCCTCTCGCCAATCCGGCTGGCGTCAAACACCAACTCGTTGGCGTTTTCTCACGCGACTGGGTTCTGCCGATTGCCAAAGTGCTGAAAGAACTGGGTTCAGATCACGTCTGGGTTGTTTATGGCGATGGTCTGGATGAAATGACCACCGCAGGCACCACCAATATTGCAGCACTGCATAATGGCGAAATTACCGAATTTGAAATCACACCGGAAGAAGTCGGCCTGAAACGCGTGGCTTTTGAGGATCTCAAAGGCGGCGATGCCCAGCATAATGCGGCTGCACTGCTACGTGTGCTTGATGGCGAAGCCGGTGCTTATCGCGATATAGTGCTGCTCAATGCCGGTGCTGCATTGGTGATTGCCGGTAAAGCCAAAGATATTAAAGAAGGCATTGCCCTTGCTGCACAGTCCATTGACAGCGGCGCGGCCAAAGCCAAACTCGATCAGTTGATTGCTGTATCGAATAGTAAGACAAGTGAATAAAATGACTGATATTCTCAAAAAGATCGAAGCCTATAAGGTTGTTGAAATTGCAGAAGCCAAAGCGCGTTTGCCACTGGCAGATGTTAAAAAGGCTGCTGCCGATCAGCCGCCTGCCCGTGGCTTCCTTAAAGCTCTGGAAGCAAAGCAGGCTACCGGCTCTTTCGGTCTGATTGCAGAAATCAAAAAAGCCAGCCCGTCCAAAGGTCTGATCCGTCCGGATTTTGATCCGCCTGCTTTGGCAAAAGCCTATGAAGATGGTGGTGCGGCCTGTCTTTCGGTTCTGACAGATACGCCAAGCTTTCAGGGCGCACCGGACTTTCTGAAACAAGCACGTGCTGCCTGCGCCTTGCCAGCGCTGCGCAAAGACTTTCTGTTTGATCCATATCAGGTCTATGAAGCGCGTCATTGGGGTGCGGATTGCATTCTCATCATCATGGCAAGTGTTGATGATGCGATGGCAAAGGAGCTGGAAGACACAGCCTTTTCGCTCGGCATGGATGCACTGATCGAGGTGCATGATGAAGTGGAAATGGAGCGGGCACTGAAATTGTCTTCGCGCCTGCTCGGCATCAACAACCGCAACCTGCGTACTTTCGAAGTTGATCTCGCTGTTTCTGAGCGTCTGGCAACCATGGTGCCGGATGATCGTCTGCTGGTTGGCGAAAGTGGTATCTTCACGCATGATGATTGCCTGCGTTTGCAGAAATCCGGCATCTCCACCTTCCTGATTGGTGAAAGCCTGATGCGCCAGCAGGATGTGGCAGGTGCGACCCGCAAACTTCTGACCGGCAAAGAATAAACTATGAGCAAGCTGACACATCTCGATGAAAGCGGCGCCGCCAATATGGTGGATGTTGGTGACAAGACCGACACTGTGCGCATTGCGACCGCATCGGGCTGTGTCATCATGCAGCCGCAGACACTTGAGCTGATCATTTCCGGCAACGCAGCCAAGGGCGATGTTATCGGCACCGCCCGCCTTGCCGGTATTATGGCCGCTAAGAAAACTTCTGATCTGATACCGCTCTGCCATCCGCTGATGCTCAGCAAAGTTACAGTTGAGATTAAGCCGGATGAAGCTTTGCCCGGCTTGCGTGTTAGCGCAACAGTTAAGCTCACCGGCAAAACCGGTGTGGAAATGGAAGCGCTGACTGCCGTTTCCGTTACCTGTCTGACCATTTACGATATGGCAAAAGCCGTTGATAAAGGTATGGTCATCAGCAATATTGCCGTTGACAGCAAAACCGGCGGCAAGTCCGGTGACTGGCAGCGCTCTTACAGCGGTTCCAATTAAGACTGAATTGTTAGAACCGCTGTAATTGTTTGTTTTTACGCATTATCCGACGCAAAACCGGTTCCCACTTTTGCTGAAAATGCTACAACATCCTTTCCGCTCATATTACGGGAGAGAATTCATGGCCTTATTACCCGTTGATGAAGCTTTGCGTCTGTTACTGGCAGATAAAATGCCTTCCGGTCATGAGAATGTTGCATTGCATCAGGCGGGCAACCGCGTTCTTGCCACTTCGATCTTTGCCTCTTTCAATCAGCCGCCATTTGATGCCTCGGCTATGGATGGCTATGCCATTCGTTTTACCGATGCAGAACAATTGCCGGTTACGCTTAAAGTGATTGGTGAATCCGCAGCCGGTAAAGGCTTTGACGGCACACTGAAATCCGGTGAAGCTGTACGTATTTTCACCGGCGCCCCTTTGCCTGCCGGTGCTGATACGGTGGTTATTCAGGAGAATACCAAACAGGAAGATGATCAGGTCACCCTGCTGGAGGATGTGGAGAAAGGTCGCCATATCCGCCTGAGTGGCTTAGATTTCCGTGACGGCGAGTGCTTATTGCAGACTGGTCATGTTCTTGATCCTGCATCGCTGTCATTAGCTGCCGCTTCTGGCCATGCGAAGTTACAAGTCTATACACAACCGCGAACTGCTATTCTTGCCACCGGTAACGAGCTTGTCCCTGCCGGTACGATTCCGGCGGCAGATCAGATTGTCAGCTCCAACAGTTACGGCGTTGCTGAAATCGTGCGCTGCAATGGCGGCGTAGCAGAAGATTTAGGCATTGTGCCTGACGATCTGGTCAAGATCGCGCAATCCATTCGCAATGTTGCGGCTTCCGATGCTGATATTCTGATAACGCTTGGTGGCGCTTCGGTTGGGGATCATGATCTTGTACATAAAGCGCTCATCAATTGCGGTGTGGATTTAGGCTTTTACAAAATCGCCATGCGTCCGGGTAAGCCACTGATGTTTGGTACCCTCGCCCGTGACGGCAAAAAACCATTGCTGGTTCTGGGGCTTCCGGGCAATCCTGTTTCCAGCCTTGTCTGTTCTTATGTGTTTCTGGCACCTCTGGTTGCCCGTCTGGCAGGCAAAACACCAATGACACGTATTGCCAGTGCAGTTCTGGCTCAGGACATGGCCGAAAACGGCAATCGTCGCGATTATGCCCGCGCTACGCTGGCTTATGACAGCAATGGTGAATTGCTGGCGACCCCTCTGCCGGTGCAGGATTCCTCCATGCTGACCGTTATCACCCGTGCTGACGGCTTGCTGATCAGAGAGCCGTTTGCGAAAGCGGCAAAGCGCGGTGACCGCTGCCCGGTCCTGTTAATCCGTTAAAACCGTACAGCTTCAGCATTAATCCTTTTTAAAGCCTTGCAGAACAATACTGGAACATATAGTGTTCGTTCTGGGTTTGTTTTTATTAAATGATTCTCGCAACCGCAGCCCGTGCATGCGGTTATGCGTTTAATCCGCACGACTTCTGTATCTGCCGCAGCTTTTGCCTGCCTGCAGATATGTTTTAGGCTTTGGGAGCGTATAATGCTGACGCGTAAACAACATGAATTATTGCTGTTTATCCATGAACGTCTGAAGGAAAGCGGCATTCCCCCTTCGTTTGATGAGATGAAGGAAGCACTTAACCTTGCCTCGAAATCCGGTATTCACCGTCTGATTACCGCACTGGAAGAGCGCGGTTTTATCCGCCGCCTGCCAAACAGAGCCCGTGCATTGGAAGTTGTGCGCCTGCCGGACTCCATTGCTCCGGGTCTCAACAGCCAGAAGAAATTCTCACCAAGCGTCATTGAAGGTGATCTGGGCAAGAAGAATGTCACCGAACTGCCTAAAAAGGCTGCCCCAGCAGCAGAATCTGATGCACCTGCGGGTATCAGCGTTCCGGTGATGGGACGCATTGCAGCCGGTGTGCCGATTTCCGCCATTCAGTCCCAGACCCATATGATTACCCTGCCTCCGGAAATGCTTGGCAGCGGTGAACATTATGCATTGGAAGTCAAAGGCGACTCGATGATCGAGGCCGGTATTCTCGATGGAGATACGGTGATTATCCGTCGTGGTGACACAGCCAATGCCGGTGAAATTGTCGTAGCTCTGGTCGATGATGAAGAAGCGACACTGAAACGCTTCCGCCGCAAAGGTGCATCTGTTGCACTGGAAGCTGCAAACCCTGCTTATGAAACTCGTATTTTCGGACCAGACCGCGTGCGTGTACAGGGGAAGCTGGTTGGTCTGGTACGCCGTTACTAACAGGCAATCATTACAGTGAAACCGGTGATTTATATCGGTTTCACATACCTGCTTAAAACGATATTTGTGTTTTTAAGAATGGCTGACATTCATCATCAGCGTATCTGTTTGATATAAAAGATGTTTAATCTTCCAGATTACGCGCTGCGCGAGACCAGAGACGATATAAATGCCACGGCCGTTGCGGCTCTCCCACCGCGAAAACAACCTTTACCTCTCCTGCGCTATTCGCATTGTTTTTTGACTTATCACCAGCCACAGAATTCTCAATTTGAGTAGCTGCTTTTGCAGCCTGAATAATAGTCCGCTCTTGATTGATTTCTCTATTTAAAGGCAGATAAATTTCAGCAACACCTTTTAGAGCCAGTTGCTGACGAGTGATGATAAGCGGTGACGTATCATCCCTATCCTGGCGTTTTGAACAGTGCATATTGCCTGCAAAGGCGAAGATAATAACATCACCGATATTACAGGCGATCTGCGCAGCATCACGGTTTTCAGCATAGGCCAGCACCTGACCATTCGCTAAATCGAAGCTGCATAACCCGTCCATACAGATAAAACCTTCCGAGCTTTCTGCCCCCTTTTTGTCAGGTACTCTTACTTCTGTAATTTTATAGGCTTTGCGCCAGTTATCTGTTGTAAAAGCTGCAGGTCTCGGGCGGTTGACGTAGAGAATATTGTTCTGGCGAACAGCAACCAGCCTGGCATCTTCTGAAACGTTAATATCCGGCAAATCCGTTGCTACGAGAGATACAAAGCCTGCACCTACAAACATCAGAGAGATCAATCGCAAATGGCTGGTCAGGATCATGGCAGACAGCATAGCCGCAGTCCAAAGCAGCAATACCGGCGCAGGCAGTAATCCGGGTATCAGATCAGGCGACAGGCCAGCCACAAAATGGGCAATCCACTTCACCAGCTCGATGCCTTTACCCATCACCTGTAAGGGCAACCATTCAAGGCTAAGTGGCATCAGTAAAAGTGCAATCACGGCAAAAGGCATAATCAGCACTGAGATCACCGGCAGAGCCAATGCATTTCCCAGCATGCCGAGCGGTGCCATGTTGTTGAAATGAAAGGCCGCATAAAGACCACTGGCCGTACCTGCCAACAGTGACGTTGCGATAATGCCAATGAGCCAGCGCCGGACTGTATGAAGCAATCCGGTTTGCCGCTCCGTTTTCTCCGGATTTTGCCTTTTACGCAGCTTCACCCATGCAAATCCGGCGATGAGCGCTCCGGTGGCAGAATAGGACATCTGAAAACTGGGTCCCAGAATTTCATGCGGCGTTACAAGAATACTGAACAAAGCCGCAATCGCCAGATTGCGCAATGTCAGCGCTTTACGATCCATAATCACCGCACAAAGCATTACCGCCAACATAATAAAACTACGCTGTGCCGCCACATCCGCGCCCGATAGAGCCAGATAAAAACCGGAAGAAAACAACGAAATCAGCGCAGCAATTTTCTTGACTGGATAATAGAGTGACAAGGACGGAAACAGCCCTGCCAGCCCACGCACACTCACCATGACAATTCCTGCCGCCAAAGCCAGATGCAGGCCGGATATTGAGAGAATATGCGCCAGTCCTGCAATACGCAGCGCTTCATTAGTGGCTTCACTGATCCCTGCACGCTGACCGGAAATCAGCGCGGCAGCCACCGCCCCTTCCTCACCGTTTAATGCCTGCATAATGCGCCCGCCTATCAAGGCCCGCAGCTGACCGATGATGGCCTCCACACTGGCCTGCCAGCTTTTGTCCTGAGGCTCGCTGGCAATATCACTGTCTATAATTTCAGGTGTGCCAAGATAAAACCCGTTACCACCATGCCCGCGAAAGAAACCATGAAACGCGAAATCATACTGACCCGAGCGCACCGGTCCGCCATGCGCGCGCAACCGCACAGCACCTTTCAGCACAGTTCCTGTTTCGCTCAATGCCGGTAAATCGCGGGCAGACAGACGCAACCGCTGCGGCGCATAGCGCAAATGCGGTTTTTCCGTTGCTAAAACATCGGCAACAATGCGCCAGCGACCAGCCTTGCCATCCTCCTCGGCCTCCTGCTCCAATGACACAATCCGTGCTGTCATCACGGTGGAAACCGCACTGCCCAGCATCGTCGTCGCATAGCGCTGTGTTTCCCACTTAGCCGCGGCCATGCCCGTAATAAAGCTAAGGATCAATATCAGACTGACACGGCGTATCAGCGTGTCACGCAGTAAAAGCAATAACTAGCCAAACAGAAAGGCCGGAATAGCCAGCTCGATCCAATAAGGCTCCCGAACCAAACCGAAATAATAAACAGCCCCCACACCTGCCATAATAGCAGTCAGCAGAAACACCGCTCCGCGCTCATATTCATAGAGCAAAGCATCAATCAGATTGTCTTTGAAATACTGCCAGTATTCCTGCCAAACCGGAGCGTTGCGGTTCAAAAATTTCGCGTATTTTTTAAAATTCTTCGCTCTGGCAGCACATTCAATTTCAGCTGCACTATGCTCGCCTGCATCCGGTTCTGCAAAACCGAGCATGGTTTGCTCAACTGTCAGTCCACGTGAATAAGTATTGCTGACAGCACTTGTCTGCGCCCCGTCACTCACATCACGGGACTCACTCTTATCCTGATGACTTCCAACCGCCCTGTCATTGCTGCCGGTCATGCTGTCTGAATTGCCCCCGCACCTGACAGCTGCACAATTAAACGTCCAAAACAGCACTTTTCACGCAGGAATCTTGCATTATACGACGTTAAACACCGCTTCCGTTCCCTGATCCGCGCATCAAGTCTTGCACGCTGTGCTGCCTATGCTACATGAACAGCATAAGAAATCGAGAGGCGGCAAATTACATTCTTATCTCCATAAATTCGGATATAAGAGCATGAAATTGTAATTTTCCCGCAGATACGGAGCGACCGATGTCATCACCCGTTATTACCCGCTTTGCGCCTTCCCCGACAGGATATCTCCATATCGGCGGCGCACGTACCGCGTTGTTTAACTGGCTTTATTCCAAACATACCGGCGGCAAGATGCTGCTGCGTATTGAGGATACCGACCGTGAGCGTTCAACAGAGGCTGCAACTGCAGCTATTCTTGAAGGCCTGACATGGCTAGGCCTGACATGGGACGGCGATGCGATCTCCCAGTGGGAACGTGCACCGCGCCACCGCGAAGTTGCTGAAGAACTGGTGAAAGCCGGTAAAGCTTATTATTGCTACGCCTCACCGGAAGAACTGGATGCGATGCGCGAACTGGCGCGCGCTGAAGGCCGCCCGCCACGCTATGACGGTCGTTGGCGTGACCGCGATCCGTCGGAAGCACCGGAAGGTGTGAAGCCGGTTATCCGCATTAAAGCCCCTCAGACAGGCGAAACCGTTGTACTGGATGATGTGCAGGGCGAAGTCCGCTTCCCGAATAAAGATCTGGATGATTTCATCATTCTGCGTTCGGACGGCGCACCAACCTATATGCATGCAGTTGTGGTCGACGATCATGATATGGGCGTTACCCATATTATCCGTGGCGACGACCACCTGACCAATGCTGCCCGCCAGACCATCATCTATCAGGCAATGGGCTGGGATGTGCCTAAGATGTCCCATATCCCGCTGATCCATGGTGCGGATGGTGCCAAGCTTTCCAAGCGTCACGGCGCATTGGGCGTAGAAGCCTATCGTGCGATGGGCTATCTGCCGGAAGCCCTGTGCAACTATCTGGTTCGTCTTGGCTGGAGCCATGGTGATGATGAAATCATGACGATCGAGCAGATGATTGAATGGTTTGATACCAAAGATATTAATAAAGGCGCATCACGTTTTGACTTCCAGAAACTGGAAGCCATTAATGGTCATCATATCCGTGCCAGCGATCCAGAAACGCTCACTCAGGCGCTGATTGACGTTCTGCCTTATATCGAAGGCGGTGCGGAATTGCAGGCTCTGCTCAATGATGAACGTCGTGCGCAACTTGTTGCAGCAATGCCGGGCCTGAAAGACCGTGCAAAAACGCTGGTAGAACTGGCTGATGGTGCGAAATTCCTGTTCGTATCCCGCCCGCTGCCGCTGGATGAAAAAGCTGCCAGCCTGCTCAATGAGGAAGGCTGCGCTATTCTCAAGGCTGTACTGCCTCAGCTTGAAGCTGCGGAATGGACTGCCGAAGCGCTCGACGCTGTTGTGCGCGCCCATGCAGAATCAACCGGCCTGAAGCTCGGCAAGATTGCTCAGCCGCTGCGTGCAGCCCTCACCGGCCGCGCCACATCGCCGGGCGTTTTTGATGTTCTGGTGGTTCTGGGTCGCGAAGAAGCGCTCGGACGCATTCAGGATCAGGCTGTTTAAATCTAATTTGGCCGCGCTTTCTCAACTAAGCGCGGCCAAAACACGGTGTTGTGAATTTCACAGACCGGCTTCTGTCGTAAGAATGGCCAATTGACAGAAATTTGTTCATAAAAACCCGAATTTCTGCATTGCAACACGCGGCTTTTACGATAATTTGAGCCAAGAATTTTTCAGGTTGTCATTCATAAATATCATGAATTTTACGTGACAACCGGCTTAGGATATTTTTCAAACTGGCAGCGCCGGTAAAAATACCCTAACTGTATGTTTCTATGCATAAGTTAAAACCGAAACTTCTGTTTTCAGCTTTATGCTCCAAATTTACTGCTATCCACGAGCAGTGAGCGCGATGATGAAAGGAACCAGTATGTCTAATACGACAGCGACAATCACGCTACATGGTAATTCCACCGAATTGCCGGTCCGCAAAGGTACAATCGGACCAGACGTCGTCGAAATCGGCCCGCTTTACAAGAATACAAATTCCTTCACATACGATCCTGGTTTCACATCAACAGCTTCCTGCGAATCCAAAATCACATATATCGACGGTGATGAAGGCGTTCTCCTGCATCGCGGCTATCCGATCGAACAGCTCGCCGAACAGGGCGATTTCCTTGATACCTGCTACCTGCTTCTCTACGGCGAACTGCCAACCAAGACCCAGAAAGCAGATTTTGACTACCGTGTGACCCGTCACACAATGGTCCATGAACAGATGGCCAAATTCTTCACCGGCTTCCGCCGTGATGCGCATCCGATGGCTATTATGGTTGGTTGCGTTGGCGCTATGTCCGCCTTCTACCACGACTCAACCGACATTACTGATCCGCACCAGCGTATGGTTGCTTCGATCCGCCTGCTGGCGAAAATGCCGACACTGGCTGCAATGGCCTATAAATATCACGTCGGTCAGCCTTTCGTATATCCAAAGAACGATCTTGATCTGGCTTCCAACTTCCTGCGCATGTGCTTTGCCGTGCCTTGCGAAGAATATAAGGTCAATCCGGTTCTGGCACGCGCCATGGATCGTATCTTCATTCTTCATGCTGACCACGAGCAGAACGCATCGACATCGACAGTTCGTCTTGCCGGTTCTTCGGGTGCTAATCCGTTTGCATGTATCGCTGCCGGTATTGCCTGCCTCTGGGGCCCAGCGCATGGCGGTGCTAACGAAGCTGCATTGAACATGCTGGCTGAAATCGGCTCGGTTGATCGCATTCCTGAATATGTTGCCAAGGCAAAAGACAAGAACGATCCGTTCCGTCTGATGGGCTTCGGTCACCGTGTTTACAAAAACTACGATCCGCGCGCCCGCATCATGCAGAAAACCACGCATGAAGTTCTCGGCGAACTCGGCATCAAAGATGATCCGTTGCTCGACGTTGCAATGGAGCTGGAAAATATTGCTCTGACTGATGAATATTTCATCGAGAAGAAGCTGTATCCGAATATCGACTTCTATTCCGGTATCACTCTGAAGGCTCTCGGCTTCCCGACAGAAATGTTCACAGTTCTGTTCGCCGTTGCCCGTACCATCGGCTGGGTTGCTCAGTGGAAAGAAATGGTTGAAGATCCGGCTCAGAAAATCGGCCGTCCGCGCCAGCTTTACACCGGTCATGCACAGCGCGATTTCGTACCGCTGGCAAAGCGCAAATAATCAGTAACACACTGATGAAAAGGCTCCTTCGGGAGCCTTTTTTATTTATCGTATAGAATTTTGCGTTTTTCTCACGCAATATGAACGTAAATAAACCACAGACATCAGCATAAAATTGCCCGTAACATATCCGTTTTAAGTCCGATATGCGTAACTGCCGATCAGCAGGGAGCCAGTATTATGTCGAAGTCATTTTTCAAATCCGGCATTGCAGCGTCAGAAATTACCAGCCAGTCATTTTACTTGCGCAGGCGGGAATTTATTAAAACCGGCATAGCTGCAGGTATTGGCATATCTTTGGGCGGGTTGGCTCCGCAACTCGCATTAGCAAAAGACAGCGCTGACGGCTTCAAGACCGATGAAAAACTGACACCCAAAGACTCAGTGCTGACCTATAATAATTTCTACGAATTCGGCACCGGCAAGTCTGATCCCTCAAGCTATTCCGGTGATTTCAAACCCCGTCCGTGGACGATTGAAGTCGGCGGCATGGTGGCAAAGCCTGCAACTTTCGACATTGATGATCTGATGAAAGCCATGAGCATCGAAGAGCGCATCTATCGTATGCGCTGCGTTGAGGCATGGTCGATGGTCATCCCATGGCAGGGCTTTCAACTGTCAGAACTGCTGAAACGCGTTGAGCCGCTTGGCTCGGCTAAATATGTTGCTTTTGAAACCGCCCTGCGTCCCAAAGAAATGCCGGGTGTCGGCGGTGCTTTTCCGGTTATCGACTGGCCGTATCGTGAAGGTTTGCGTCTTGATGAAGCGATGAACCCGCTGACATTGCTGGCCACCGGTCTCTATGGGGAAAATCTCGCCAATCAAAACGGCGCACCGATACGACTTGTTGTACCGTGGAAATATGGTTTCAAAGGCATCAAGTCGATTGTCAAAATCACGCTGACCGATAAAGAGCCGCTGACTGCGTGGAAGATGCAGAACGCCTCGGAATATGGCTTCTATGCCAATGTTAATCCGGCCGTTGATCATCCGCGCTGGAGCCAGAAATCCGAGACGCGCATCGGCAGCGGTAGTTTCTTCTCACCGGACAGACGCGATACGCTGCCGTTTAACGGTTATGGCGAGCATGTTGCTCAACTCTATAGCGGTATGGATCTGACCAAAAACTATTAAACAGAGACAATCCGGATGACAGCAAACAGCACAGTTCTGCCCCGTACTGCCCGCAAAGCACCGGTCAAAATACCGAATAATCTCTGGCTGCGTTGGGGTATTTACGTTGCTGGTCTCGCGCCGGCCATCTGGGCATTTTGGCTCGCGGCCAATAATCAGCTTGGCGCAAATCCGGTCAAAGAATTTGAACATATTCTCGGTCTTTGGGCGCTGCGTTTTCTGATTTTAACTTTGCTGATCACGCCGCTTCGTGATTTGTTCCGGCTCAATTTCATAGCATATCGCCGTGCGCTTGGTCTCTTGGCCTTCTATTATGTCGCCATGCACTTTGCCACTTATGTTATTCTTGATCGCGGGCTGAACTGGCCGGAGATTGTAAAAGACGTCACACAACGCTGGTTTATCATAATTGGTTTTACAGCTTTTATTCTGATGATTCCGCTGGCTCTGACCTCGAACCAGTGGTCAATCCGCAAGCTGAAAAACAAGTGGCAGAGCCTGCACCGGCTGATTTATCTGATAGCCCTTGCCGGAAGCCTGCATTTTCTGATGTCAGTAAAGAGCTGGCCGACAGAACCTCTGGTCTACGGGCTGATCATCATTACTCTGGTTCTGTGGCGCCTCATTCGCAAGCCCTATCTGGCCCATAAAAAAAGCTGACCGGCCAATGACCGGTCAGCTTTATCTTTTTATCGGAAGTAGCTGATTTTACCAGCGTTTAACAATACGCGAAGCACAGAGGAAACCAAGCAAAGGCCCGATACCAAAGCTGAGGAATAACCAGAATGCAGCGCTGGATGTACCGGCCATACCACCCGGTACAGTCAGACCACCAAGGCTGGTGACCATACCGGCCATAGCTGCGCCAAGTCCGGCAGAGAACAACTGCACAGTCGTGATCGCCGTTGATGCCAGATCTTTTTCATCATCCGGTGCCACTTTCAACACACGTGTCAGCAAATGCGGCCATGTCATACCAACGCCGCAGCCGACAGCCACAAAACCGGCACAGAGCGGCAGCAGTTCGAGATAGGTACCTCCGCTGGCGATCGGCAGCAGCAAAAACAACAATACCATACCCGCAAAAGATGTCAGCGGGCCGATAATGATCACATCACGCACACGGCGGGAACTGATACCGGAGCTCATGATAGAACCGATTGTCCAGCCAGCGCCCATCAATGCAGCCAGATAACCGGCAACCAATGGCGACTGGTGATGCAGCACCTGCAAGAACAGCGGAATAAATACCTCCACCGATGTGACTGTCAGAGCCAGCAAAGACATAGTGACAATAACAGGGCCCAGCGGCTGGCTGAAGCTGAAAGAACCGCGCGGCAACAAGCGCTTGCTACTGGTTGCATCCAAACGGATCATAAGAGCAATCAAAACAATCGCGATACTGATACCGATCACGTTCCAGATCACTTCATGGCTGATACTGCCGAGCGAAACTGCAAAAACAGCCAGTGTTAAAAGTGTAAGCTGCGCAAATGGCAGACGTGCCGTGTCTTCTTTTTCATGACGCACATCCGGCAGTACAAACAGTGCCATAAGCGCAAACAGCAATGCTGCCGGAACAACCGTCCAGAAAGCCGCACGCCACTCTCCAAGCTCGGCAAAAATACCGCCAACTGCAGGGCCAACCAGCGTCGCTACACCCCACATACCGGAGATCAGTGCCATGGCTCGCGGCCACAACACCTCAGGAAATACAATACGGATCATCGCATAGGACAAAGCCAGCATAAAACCGCCGCCAAAGCCCTGAATGAAACGGCCGACCAGCAAAATTTGCATGCTCGGCGACATAGCGCAAATCAGCGTACCCAATGCGAATACACAGGCCGAGATTGCATAGGCTTTACGCGGCCCAGCGGCACGCAGCAATTTAACGGCCAATGTCGAGCCGATAATGGATGCAACAACAAACAGTGTTGTGTTCCATGCATAATAATCCAGCCCGCCAATATCCGCGACCACAGACGGCAGAATGGTTGTTGCAATATAAACATTAATAGCATGGAGTGCGACGCCGCCTGCGAGCGCCAGCGAACGAATGGCATTTTTGCCAGTCAACAAATCTCCCCAACCAACTTTGTGGTGACTGGTGAGTGATGCCGGGTCAGACATTTTATTCTCCGGAACAGCTATCAAAAACCATGAGTTCCGGCGGGAATGCGCCTGTGTTTCTCAACAATTTTAACCGAATTATGCCGGTCGGGTTGCAAAGCCCTGATAAAGCCGATAATTAAGCAAGTAGATACTTGGAATATTCAGCAGGAGATCAAATGTCAAGTTCTGACATTATCACTTCAGACGAATTAACTGGCGCTGCACAACAAAGCACAGCCGGACGTCTGCTGTTTATTCTCAAAACGCGTGGCCCGCAAACAATATCTGCTCTGGCCAAGCTCATCGGCACCGGCGCGGAGAACATACGCCAGCAATTGCAAAAATCTGTGACAGAAGGGCTGATTGAACCCTATGCCACAGAAAAAAAAGCCAAAGCAGGCAGACCCGTGCAACTCTGGCACCTGACCGAAAAAGGCAACAATCAATTTCCGGATACACATGCTGAATTAACCGTGGCTCTGTTGCGTCATATGAACAGCCTTGATCCTGCCCTTACTGACCGGATTATCTCTTTGCGCGAGCAGGAAATGCTGGCGGGTTATCAAGCAAAAATGCAGTATATGTCTGCGCTTGAACAACGCATTGACTGCCTGTCCCGATTGCGTAGTCAGGAAGGCTATATGGCAGAATGGTCAAAACAGCCGGATGGCTCATGGCTGCTGATTGAAAACCACTGCCCTATCTGCGCCGCCGCTACGGCCTGCCAGAATTTTTGCCGCTCAGAGCTCAATATTTTTCAGACCATTCTTGGCGATAGCTGTAAGATTGAACGCTGTGAACATATTTTGCTTGGCGCACGACGTTGCGCCTATCGCATTACTGAGACCCGATAAAAAACAAAGGCGATCCGGAAAATTCCGAGCCGCCTTTGTTATATTCAGACGATCATATTAGAGCGCCGTGTGCCATACTTGGCACACAAAGGTCGCTCTAACACTTTAAAATTAGAGCATAATTTCACCTTAAACTGATTCAAGTTTAAGAAATTATGCTCTATTGCGGAGCTGATAGCTCAGGAAACTTCACACCCAACTGATCGAGATAAGTCGGGTATTTCTCTGCATCATAATAGAGCTTCTGCATTTCAGGACGGAACTGCTGCATAATCTCCGTATTCAGCTGAATTTGCGGCTTGTCATCCGCACCAAGCATCGGCAGATATTTCTGATCCTTCTGCTGCACATTGGTGAAATAATCCTGTGCCGCAGATACCAGTTCCGGCTTGGTTAGAAGATCAACACCGGTCATGGCAATCACTTTTGAGCCGGCGACAACGCCTTTATGAGCAATTGGTGTGGCCATCGACATCGCATTTGACCAGTGATGCCCCGGAAGGTTCGGAATATTTGACGGATAATTTAGCGTAATTGTCGGTACAATCCATGACACATCGCCGATATCATCAGAGCCGCCGCTTTCCAGTTTTTCCGGTGGTGGTGCCAGTTTCTTCAGTTCTGTCGCCAGCCCGTCTTCCTTGCCTTTCACAGCCTTCTGCACAGCTTTGGCAAAGCTGTTTTCATCCTCTGTCCATTCCGGCAAGCCAACTTCGAGAATATTGGCATAGGCTGCCTCCGCCATAGGCTTATTAAAATGGCGCGGTGCAGCTGTACCGATAATCTGCCGTTCCACTGTTGTGTCTGACATTTTTGCCGCTGCTTCTGACATGGTATTGGCTATCGCAAAGTTCTTGGCAATGTTTTCAAAATCCGTCTCACGGATAAAATACCAGACACTGGCAACAGACGGCACCACATTCGGCTGGTCACCGCCGTCAGGGATCACATAATGCGAGCGCTGTTCAGGGCGCAGATGTTCGCGCCGCATATTCCAGCCCACATTCATCAGCTCTACGCCATCAAGCGCACTGCGGCCACGCCACGGCGCACCGGCAGAATGGGCAGACTCACCGGCAAATGTATATTTGACCGAAACCATACCGGTGCCATTGGCTGCACCCCATGAGGTTTGCAGATTATTGCCGACATGGGTGAACATCACCACATCCGCATCCTTGAACACACCGTCACGCACCATATAGGCTTTGCCGCCCAACAACTCCTCTGCCACACCCGGCCAGAGCACCAGCGTACCGGAGAGTTTTTCCTTCTCCATCAGGTCTTTCATCGCCAAGGCTGCAACCACATTCACAGCCTGACCGGAGTTATGCCCTTCCCCGTGACCGGGTGCGCCCTCAATCATCGGCTTACGATAGGCAACACCGGGCATCTGAGAGGTTTTTGGCAGACCGTCAATATCGCTGCCCAGTGCAATCACCGGCTTGCCCGAGCCCCAGCGTGCTACCCAGCCGGTCGGCAGACCGGCAACGCCGCGCTCAATGGTAAAGCCGTTCTTCTCAAGAATATCCGTGATGTATTTTGAGGTTTCCACTTCCTGAAAAGCCAGCTCACCAAAGCTGAAAATTGAATCCGTCATCTCCTGCGCAAGCTTGGCGCGGCTCTCCACACCCGCTGTTACTTGCTGCTTATAAGCTTTGACATCCTGTTCTGATTTTTGTGCTGCGGCCTGACTGAGCAAAGAGGCCGACATCATAAGGCTGAGTGCAATTTTAGACGAGAGAGTACAAGACATGTAGAACTCCGTTACTGAATTTGCCTGAGGTTATGTGACAGTTACCCGCAGACAATTCATCATAAAAACGCCATACACAACCCTTATAATAACAATTACAAGCTTTTGATTTTACTGTATTTATTGTCATTTTAACAATCACTGAATATCGAGTTTCATTTCCCAAAATCAGCATTTCAGTTACACGCAGTCCTTTTCATTACCCCGCAAAATGAAAGCCGCTATGCGTAAGGCAACAATCGAACTGTCCGAAAAACTATTCTCCGTTACCGGCCGGATTTAGCTTTTTGTTATTGCCGGTTTCGCAACTTTCGCCGTTTCAGCCTTTCAGGCAATTTCTATACTGACCCATAATTTGCCGCATCCATAAGCACCCTCATCCAGAGGGAAAAGGCAAACGGGAACCCAGTATGAAAAAGCTCAATCACCTGTCCAAACTCAGCATTCTGACACTTGCCCTCCTGTCGTCTTCTGCCGCCTATGCGCAAGCTTTGCAGCTTAACGGCACTCAGCTCACCACTGCGCAGGTGGCAGAGTTCGCAGCGAACAAAAACGAAAAAGTCGAAATCGCTCCGGAAGCGGCACAAAAGGTCAGTCATAGTTTTGATCTGGTGATGGAAGCAGCTTTGCAAGGCACCGCCGTTTACGGGCTGAATGTCGGCGTGGGCTGGAACAAGGACAAACCGGTTTTCAAAGAGGTTAAAGGCCGCCGCACGCTGGATGAGGAATTACTGGCGCTTTCCCGCCGCTTCAACACCAGTTCGCTTCATGCCCATGGTGGCGGTATTGGCGAGGCTATGCCTGCACAGGCTGTTCGCGCCGGTATGCTGATCCGTCTCAATGAAATGCTCGGCGGTGAAACTGGCACACAGCTGAGCGTGGTGGAAGCCTATCGCGATTTTCTCAATCACGACATTACTCCGGTAGTGCCGGAAAAAGGCTCTGTCGGTGAGGCTGATATTACGCTCGCCTCCCATATCGGACTGGCGATGATCGGCGAATGGTTCGTGGATTATCAGGGCAAGCGTATGCCTGCGGCAGAAGCTCTGAAACTGGCCGGATTAAAGCCGATTGAACCGGTCGGCAAAGACTTCCTCTCCATTCTCAGTACCAATGCACTGACTGCCGGTCAGGCCGTTTTGCTTGCAGAAGAAACCCGCCATTATCTGGAAGCAGCCACAGCCGTTTTCGCCCTATCGCTTGAAGGTTATAACGGCAATGTCGCGCCTTTCCTGGCTGAGACAACCGAACTGCGCCCGTTTCCGGGTATGGTGAAGGCGGCAACTGATATTCGTGCAGCGCTGGATGGCTCCTATCTCTGGCAGCAATCTGATGGCCGCGCTTTGCAGGATCCGCTCTCCTACCGCACAATGGCCTATGCGCTCGGCAATGCATGGGAAGCACAGGCCGCGCTTGAAGAAGCTTTGCATATCCATATCAATGCCAGCGATGACAATCCGGCTGCAGTGGCTTCCGACAAGCCTGCGGAAAAAGCGGCTGACAGTCATAACCAGCTGCACAAATATCAGGTCGCAGGCGATGTGCATGGCGCGATTTATCCGACCGCCAATTTCGATATGCTGCCGGTTGCCACCCGTGTGGAAAATCTGAATGTCGCCCTCACCCGTCTGGCGCAGAATATTGTGATGCAGACCATCCGCACGGAAAATCCGGATTTCACCAAGCTGCCGCGCTTCCTTGCCGGCCCTGAGAATGAAGGCCATGCCTTTGGTGCCATGCAGAAGCCGCTTGTTGCGCTCTATGCCGAAAACCGCCAGCTGGCCATGCCTGTATCGCTCGATACTTTCGCCATGGCAGGCAATATTGAAGATACCGGCAATAATGCCCCGCTGGCAGTGAACAACCTGCAGCGCATTCTCGGCAATATGTACAGCCTGTCATCCATTCAGCTGCTGCATTCAGCACAGGCGGTTGATCTGCGTGGCAAGGTAGCGCTCGGCAAAACCTCCGCAAAGCTGCTGGAAACCTATCGTGCACAGGTCAAATTCGTCGATCAGGATCGCATTTACACGCCGGATTTTGCAGCCGGTGTGCAGGTGCTGCACGCTTTCACACAGCCAGCCACCAAGTAATTTTTAAATCGCATAACTGCCTGCATTGCAAAACAATGCAGGCAGCCAGAATGAGGAAATACCGCAATGCAGGATAAAGTCTTCAAAGGTAAAGTGGTTCTGCCCGATCAGGTCATTGAGAATGGCTGGGTATTGGTCAGCGACGGCCGCGTTGTCCAGACGGGTCAAGGTACTGCCCCTGCAGGTGAAAGCCATGGCGGTACGGATTATCTGGTGTTGCCGGGTGCCATTGACGGTCAGGTACATAGCCGCAGCCAGAAAAATCAGGAAGAGTTTATCTGGTCGACCCGCTCAGCCGCTGCAGGCGGCGTTACGACGATTGTCGATATGCCTTATGACGACGGCGACCTGATCGCCACGCCGGAGCGCTTCACCCGCAAGGTGGAATCCGCTGGCAAGGAAGCGCGCGTGGATTTCGCGCTTTATGCCACGGCGCATCCGGCAGACGGCACCAAGCATATTGACGGTCTGGTTGAAGCCGGTGCGGCGGGCTTCAAATTCTCGACCTTCGGCACGCATCCGGAGCGCTTTCCGCGCATCACCCCGCAGATGCTTTATGAGTGCTTCTCGGCCATTGCCCGTCATGGTCTGATTGCCGGTATTCATAATGAAAATGATGAAATGGTGCGCTATTACATCGATCAGGTCGAGAAAAGCGGCCGCACCGATTATCTGACCCATAGCATGAGCCGCCCGCCGGTAACTGAAACGCTGGCGATGGCAGAAGTCTATGAGATCGGCGCCATGAGCGGTTGCGCCACCCATGTGGTGCATTGCTCCGTTGGCCGTGGCTATGAACTGGCAGCAGGCTACCGTGCACAGGGCTATGCCGCAACAGTTGAAGCCTGCATCCACTATCTGACCTTGTGTGAAGAAGATGATGTCAGCCGTCTGATCGGCCGCGCTAAGATCAACCCGCCGGTACGCAACCGCGCCGAGCGTGAAGCCATCTGGCAGCAACTGGCCGCCGGTAACGTGAGCATTGTTTCCACCGATCATGTGAGCTGGTCGCTTGATCGCAAAAACGATGAAAACATGCTGAAAAACGCATCCGGTGTTCCGGGGCTGGAGGCGCTCTATGCGCTGCTGCTCAAAGGTCTGGATGAGCGCGGTTTGTCGCTCAGCCATGCCGCCCGTCTGCTGGCACATAATCCGGCCAATCTGTTCCGCCTCGGTCAGACCAAAGGTGCGCTCGGTGCCGGTCTTGATGCGGATATCGTGCTGGCACGCCGTGATCCATACACTTACAAGGCGGCAGAAAGCGGCAATAACATCGTCGGCTGGAGCCCTTATGACGGCATCACACTGCCGTTCCGCATCACCCATACATTTGTGCGCGGTGAATGCGCCATGGCTGAAGGTGTGGTCACAGCTGAACCGGGTTCCGGTCGCTTTGTACGCCCTGCTCTGCGTAAAGGAGCCGCGTAATGGCGGCCTCCAACACGCTCGTAGACGGCGACCGGCTCTGGCAGGATATTATGGCGCTGGCCGATATTACCGAGCCGGGCAAGCCTTACACGCGCCGTTCTTTTACGCCGCGTTTTCTGGCTGGCCGCGCCTATCTGATTGAGCAATTCAAAGCCGCCGGTCTTGAGGTGCGCATTGATACCGCAGGCAATCTGATCGGCCGCCGTACCGGTGCCAAGCCGCACGCCAAAACCATTATGATGGCTTCGCATAGTGATACTGTGCCTTCCGGCGGACGCTTTGACGGCATTGCCGGTGTGGTGGCAGCACTCGAAGTTGCCCGCGCCCTGCGCGATGCCGGTATTGAGTTGCAGCACAATCTGGAAGTGGTGGATTTTCTCGCAGAGGAACCTAGTGAATACGGTCTGTCCTGTGTCGGTAGCCGTGGCATGAGCGGTCAGCTGACCAATGCTATGCTCGACTTTACGGGCCCGCAGGATGAGCGCCTCGGCGATGCGCTGATCCGTGTCGGCGGCAATCCGGCCAAACTTTCAGAGGCTGTGCGCAAGGATATTGCCGCCTATCTGGAACTGCATATTGAGCAAGGCCCTGTACTGGAACAGAGCAAGACGGATTTGGGTCTGGTGACCGGCATTGTCGGCATCACCCGTCTGGAAATTGCCTTTCAGGGTGCCGCTGACCATGCGGGCACCACGCCAATGCATATGCGCCGCGATGCGCTTTATGCGGCAGCGCAAGCCGTCACTGCAATCCGTGAACAGGCCGAAGCTTTGGCATCCGAGCCGGACGGCTATTTTGTTGCCACTGTCGGCATTCTCACCCTTGAGCCGGGCGGTGCCAATGTGGTGCCGGAACAGGCCAAGGTGATTGTCGACATCCGCACCGGTAAACGCGAGAAAACGCTGCGTTTTCTGGAAAGCATTGATGCGGCAACACAACTTGCTGCCGCGAAAGCCAATGTGGAGCGCAGCCACTTCAAGACCCTTTCCGACACCATGCCGATGGATTGTGACTTAGGCCTGCTGGATGATCTGGCAAAAAGCGCCGATGCACTCGGCCATAGCCATCTGCAACTCGCCAGCGGTGCGGGGCATGATGCGGCCTTTATCGGCCAGCTGGCACCGGCCGCCATGGTCTTTGTGCCATGCCTTGGCGGACGCAGCCATACACCGGAAGAATGGGCAGAAAAACACGACCTTGCAGCAGGTGCTGCAGCAATGTTTGCGGCAGTGCGCCGCTTTGACGAGCGCACTCCGGTTACCAATCAAACACATAACAGCATTTAAGAGGAGGCCATTATGGGGCGTATTTTAACATTGGATGACGTGGAATCCGCAATTGCAGGCGGTTCGGTCTTTGCAGCCGGTGGCGGCGGCTGGGTTGAGCACGGCCGTATGCTGGGCACCACTGCGGTCACCATTGGCCGGCCTGAACTGGTGGATATGGAAGAAGTATCCGACGATGCATGGATTGCCACAGCCGCTGCTATCGGCGCACCGGCCAGCACCACCCAGTGGGAAATGCTCGGCATCGACTATGTGAAAGCCGTTGAACTGCTGCAATATGAGTTGGGCGATGAAGTCTATGGCCTGATGATCGGCCAGAACGGCATGTCCAGCACCATGAATGCCTGGCTGCCTTCCGCTGTTCTCGGCACCAAAGTGATTGATGCTGTGGGCGATATCCGCGCGCATCCGACTGGCGACATGGGCTCCATCGGCATGGCCAACAGCCCTGAGCAGATGATCCAGACAGCCGTTGGCGGTCACCGTGATTCCAACTCCTATATCGAGCTGGTCACACGCGGCGCGACAGCCAAAATCTCGCCGATCCTGCGCAAAGCCTCTGATATGTCCGGTGGTTTCATCGCCAGCTGCCGCAATCCGCTGCGTGCTTCCTATGTGCGCAGGAATGCAGCGCTCGGCGGTATCTCCCGTGCTCTGACCCTTGGCGAAGCCATCCGCGCAGCCCAGAGCAAAGGCGCAACTGCGGTGATTGATGCAATCTGCAAAACCACCAATGGCAGCATTCTCGCACAGGGCAAAGTCACCGCCAAGAATGTGCACTACACGCAGGAAGCTTTCGACATCGGCACCATCACCGTGCGTGACGGCAACCGCGATGTGATCCTGCATGTGATGAACGAATATATGGCCGTGGATGATGGTGACGGTCAGCGTCTTGCCACCTTCCCTGATGTGATCACCACGCTCGATACAAATGGCAGCCCTGTCAGTGTCGGCAATGTCCATGAAGGTATGGAAATTCTGGTGTTCCACATCAACAAGACAGAAATTCCGCTCAGCGCCTCGGTCAAAGACCCGAGCGTTTATCCGATTGTCGAAAAGGCACTCGGCATTTCCCTTGCCGATTACGCACTGGCCTGATTTAGCGGTATAGAAAGTACTATTATGTCCAAGAAACAATTTAACGTCACATCCGGCACTGAGTTGCGCTGTAAGAACTGGCGCGCTGAAGGCCTGCTGCGTTTGATGGAAAACGTACTGGCTGTGGGTGAAGACCCTGACAATCTGGTGGTCTATGCCGCACTTGGTAAAGCCGCACGCGACTGGCCGTCTCATGACAAAATCGTTGAAAGCCTGCACAAGATTGAAGAAGACGAAACGCTCGTCGTACAATCCGGCAAGCCGATCGGCATTCTGAAAACCCATAAACAGGCACCAGTCGTGATTATGGCCAACTGTAATATGGTTGGTCAGTGGGCGAAGGCTGAAAATTTCTACGAATGGGAAAAGCAGAACCTGATCTGCTGGGGTGGTCTTACTGCCGGTGACTGGCAGTATATCGGCTCGCAGGGTGTTATTCAGGGCACCTATGAAATCTTCATGCGTATTGCCGAACAGAGCTTCAATAATAATCTGGCCGGTCGTCTGATCCTCACCGCCGGTCTTGGCGGCATGGGCGGCGCGCAGCCACTGGCAGGCCGTATGGCCGGTGCGGTTACGCTCTGCGTTGAAATCGATCAGGAACGCATTCAGAAGCGCAAGGATATCGGCTTCCTTGATGTGATTGCCAAAGATCTGGACGATGCGCTGGCGCAGGTCAAAACAGCGATGGCCGAGAAACGCGCTGTTTCCATCGGCGTTCACGGCAATGCCGCTGATCTTTATGAGCAGATTCTGGAACGCAATATCATTCCGGATATCGTAACTGACCAAACCTCCGCCCATGATCTGGTTTACGGCTATGTACCGGCAACCCGTTCGCTGGATGAAGCCCGTGCCATGCGTAAGAGCGATCCGCAGACCCTGATGAATGAAAGCCGCGCTTCCATCGTTCGTCACGTCACAGCCATGCTCGGTTTCCAGAAAGCCGGTTCAGTGGTGTTTGACAATGGTAACCTGATCCGCACCCATGCCAAAGACGGCGGCGTGGCAGATGCGTTCAATATTCCGGTCTTCACCGAAGCCTTCCTGCGTCCGTTGTTCTGCCGTGCGATTGGCCCGTTCCGCTGGATTGCTCTGTCGAATAATCAGGAAGATATCCGCATTATCGACAATTACATCCTCAAGGCATTTGCCGATAACCGCATTGTCACCAACTGGATCCATCTCGCCGGTGAGAATGTGCCGTTTGAAGGTCTGCCAGCGCGTATCGCATGGCTTGGCCATGGCGAACGCACTCAGCTGGCACTCGCTGTGAATAGCATGGTGCGTGACGGTACGCTGTCCGGCCCTGTTGCCTTTACCCGCGATCATCTTGATGCCGGTGCCATGGCGCATCCGAATATCATGACTGAGAATATGCGTGATGGTTCTGATGCGATTGCCGACTGGCCGCTGATCAATGGTCTGGCTATGTGCTCCTCGCAAGCTGATCTTGTCGCTATTCATTCCGGCGGCGGCGGTTATTCCGGCTATATGACCAGCGCGGGTGTGACTGTGGTGGCCGATGGTACCGATGATGCGGATGTCCGCATTGAACTGTCATTGACCAATGACACATCGCTCGGCGTGATGCGTTATGCCGATGCCGGTTATGAAGAAGCGCTGGACGAAGCGGAAAAGAAAAACATCCGCCACTTCAATCTGGCATAAAAGCTAAAAAATCCTCCCCCCGTAAAGAGAACAGGCGAAACTCCGGTTTCGCCTGTTTTCATTTCCACTCATTGTGTGAGTGCCTCGCGCAATTCGCGCACCAGCTCTCTTTCGGCAACCGTCAGAGTGCGGGCATTGGAATAGATCACAAACAATCTGCGCAAAATATGCGGCTTGAGTTCAAGGTTCACCAATGTGCCCTGTTCCAGATCGCGACGCACGGCTGAGACCGGCAGCAAGGTTGCAAGCTTTTCGCGCCGGATCATCGCGATCATCATCGGCAGTGAGTTAATTTCAATCACCGGCTCCAGCGACAGGTTTTGCTCGTTCAATTGTGTTTCCAGCAATTGCCGGATGCCAAAGGTCATAGTCGGCAGCACCAGCGGCACCTGACGCAGTGTTTCCAGATCAACGCCTGTACCCTGAGAGAGCTCTGCTGCCAGATCGGGATGGCAGATCAGCGACAGCGGTTCCTCAACATTGAGTCTGAAACGCGCCATGTGCGGCATATCGGTTTCCAGCACGGCAAGGCTGATCACACCCGCCTGTACCCAATCCTGCAAAACACTGGTTGGCGCTTCGAGAATTTGCAGGTCAATCTGCGGGTGACTTTTGCGCCAGCGCAGCACCGCATCGGTCATACCTGCCAGCAGAGTGCTTTCCTGACTGACCGAAGGCAGAACACCAATCCGTAAACGCGACCGGTTGCGCCCCAGTGATCCCGCACTATGCACGGCCATGGATTGCAAACGTGCTTCGATCAGTTCACTACCAATGCGGAAGATGCGCCCTGCCTCAGTCGGCACCAGACCATCGCGGCGGCGCTCAAATAATTGTTTGCCAATCACCTGCTCCATCTTACGCAGCTGGCCGGTAATCGCCGGTTGGGCAACTTTAGCCACACGGGCAGCGGCAGTCAGATTGCGGTTATTGTCAATCAGCCGGAAATAGCTGAATTGCCGTCTGGTCAGTTGCGGTTGATAGAGTGCTGAAGGCTCTCCGGATGCCAGTGCCGCACGGATACGGCGTACAGTCTCTTCCGCCACCGGATGCGGATCGGCAATATGCACCCGCACCTGACTGATAAGCGGTGGATCAAGCGGCACCAGTTTCAGGCGATGCAACCCCATGCGGTTGGCTAGTGTGCTTTGCGGCACCAGAAAAGCGGTATCCGGGTTCTCGCCACTCAGGCGTGCCAGAGTGCCCGGATGATCCTGTGTAAAACGGATATTCTTAATCGGATGCTGCTGCAAATAGCCCGACAAATCCTGCAAGAGCGGCTCGGGCAGTGCCGGAACAATCACCGGACCTGCAAGCATATCCTGCAAGGCAGGAGCCTCACCGGATTGAACCGGCAGACTACGCGCCAGCACCCACGGATCATCGTGAATGGCGACACCCTTTTTCTCATAGCTGAAGATTATCCGGTTACTCTCAGTACTCTCGGTCAGCGGCAAAGGCGGCTCCCCGTCCGAACTGCCCCAATGTGGCTCGATAAACACTTCCGGATAGTCTTTTTGCAGGCCGACCAAAGCCGAGCTTATGGCCTTGGAGACATTACCAAGTGAGAACATCAGCTGCACTTCAACCACCAAATGGCTGAATTCGCATTGCCCGTTACACTCCCGCATTGTGGCCTGTCGGGTGAAAGCTTCGGCTTGCAAAAGTGGTATTGCAGCGCGATAGAGCCAGCGACCTGCCACAGTCGGCGTCAGCCCGGCCGGTACGCGGCGGAACAGTTGCGCGCCGACTTCCTCTTCCAGATTCTGCAGCGCAACACTCAAAGTTGACAGCGCAATATCCAGAACTTCAGCCGCCTTGCTGAAGCTGGTTTGATGGCAGGCCGCCACAAAGTAAGAAAGCTGCCGCAGCTCGATCATAGGCACAGACCTTCATCAGTGATTTTTATCAGGAATATCAATCCAATATGCCATAAATACAAAAATATTGTTCCGCCGAAATACTATTTCGTTTTTCGCTATGGAGACATTCATTTTTTGTCAACTGCCGACACAAAGTTAAATTGTTACTGTCTCGTATTGCTGGTGGGAGATGAGACATAAAAGACCACAGCCGGAATATTTGGGGGATTCTGTCATATGACGGACGTTACACATAATCAAACTATCAAATCGGACGCAAAGCCGAATTCCAATGCCAAAAAGGCTGTCGCTGCCGCTTCTATCGGTAATGCGCTGGAATGGTATGATTTTACAATCTACGCTTTGTTTGCCGTTTACATCGCCAAGAATTTTTTCCCTGGCGGAAATGACACTGTCGAGCTGATCAAGTCCTTTCTGGCCTTTGGTCTTGGCTTTCTGATCCGTCCGCTGGGCGCGGTTGTCCTCGGCGTTTATGCCGACAAAGCCGGTCGTAAAGCGGCATTGTTTCTGACAATCATGATCATGGCAGCCGGTACGCTGCTGATCGCTATTGCACCAACCTATGCCGCGATCGGTATCGGCGCTCCGATGATTATTCTTGCCGGCCGTGTGCTGCAGGGCTTCTCAGCCGGTGGTGAAGTCGGCAGTGCCGCAGCCTTTCTGGTGGAGCATGCGCCGGAAGGTCAAAAAGGTAAATATGCTGCATGGCTGCAGGCCAGTATGGCATTTTCCAATATTATTGGTGCCTTTGTTGCTCTCGCTGTCACCTCACTTCTCACTGAAGATCAGGTTGGTGACTGGGGCTGGCGTATTCCGTTCATCCTCGGCCTGCTGATTGCACCTGTTGGTCTGTGGATGCGCCGTTCACTGGATGAAACGCCTGTTTTCAAAGCTGAATTTGATAAACAAGGCAAAACTGCAGAACATGCCCCTCTGAAAGAAGTATTCGTCAATTATGGCGGTGCATTGCTCAAAGGTACAGCCTTCTCCGTATTATGGGCAGCCAGCGTCTATGTCATGATCATCTATATGCCGATCTATGTACAGCGTGCATTCGGTTTCACCGGTTCACAGGCATTCATTGCTGCCCTGATCGGAAATAGTCTTATGGCTGTCGGTTGTATCGTTGCCGGTGCTGTTTCCGACAAGATCGGCCGTCGTTTGACACTGGCGATCACCACAACCGTGCTGCTGATTGCTATTCATCCGCTGCTGTGGTGGCTGCATCACTCACCAACACTCAGCACCCTGATCACTGTTCAGAGCTGCTTCTGTGTTATGGTTGCCGGTGTGGTTGGCGTTGCACCTTCCGCTCTGTCCGAAGTCTTCCCGACCCATATCCGTTCAACCGGTATGTCGCTTGCCTATAACATCTCCACCACAATTTTCGGTGGTTTTGCTCCGGCAGCACTGACATGGCTCGGCACAACCTCGCTCGGCTACAGCGCACCGGCATGGTATGTCAGTATCGCAGCTGTCATCGCATTGTTCGCGATTTTCAAAATGAGCGATAATAAAAAGACAGCCTGACAGTTCTGTCAGTCACACATTCACTGCACCCGTCGTGAGAGCTGTCTCACGGCGGGTGTTTTTCATGTGCCCCATGAAACTTTAGACCTATAGGCCATCAGCTCAGACTCATTTTATTACCCGTATAAGACCTTTTTTATTTCATTAATAACTTGCTATGCCGCCTCATAAAAATTAGATCGGGGTCTGTTATTGAATAAGGACTATCTGTAATGAAAGCACTTGCAAGCTTTTCGGCCTTCGTAGGCAAGACCTTTGCGGTCTGGGTTCTGCTGTTCGCCGTTCTCGGTTTTGTATTCCCTGAGACCTTTAAATTCTTCGGCCCTTATATTGTTACCCTGCTCGGTATCATTATGTTCGGCATGGGTCTTACCCTCTCCGTCGATGATTTCCGTGAAGTGGTGCGTCGTCCGGTTGATGTGGGTATCGGTGTTGCATCCCAGTTCCTGATCATGCCGCTGCTTGCCGTGCTGCTGACCAAGATTATTCCGATGTCTCCTGAAGTTGCAGCCGGTGTCATTCTCGTCGGTTGCTGCCCGGGCGGTACATCGAGCAATGTGATGACCTATCTCGGCAAAGGTGATGTGGCATTGTCCGTTGCCTGCACCAGTGTAACCACACTGGCGGCACCACTGGTAACGCCATTCCTCGTCTGGTTCTTTGCCAGTCAGTTCCTGCCGGTGGATGCATGGGCAATGTTTATGAGCATTGTTAAAGTCATTCTCGTACCGCTGGCGCTCGGCGTTCTCGCGCAGAAGCTTATTCCGGGTGTCGTTAAAGCTGCCGTACCTGCTCTGCCATTGGTGAGCGTAACCGGTATTGTACTGATCGTCGCCGCCGTTGTGGCTGGCAGCAAAGGCGCGATTGCAACATCCGGCCTGCTGATCTTTGTTGTTGTGGTGCTACACAATGGCATCGGCTATCTGCTTGGCTTTACCGCTGCCAAACTCACCGGCATGTCGCTGGCCAAACGTAAAGCGATTGCGATTGAAGTCGGCATGCAGAACAGCGGTCTGGGTGCAGCCCTTGCCAATGCGCATTTCTCACCGCTGGCCGCGGTACCAAGCGCGATCTTCAGCGTATGGCACAATATTTCCGGTGCGCTGCTGGCGAATTATTTCGCCCGTATGAAAGATGATAAATAATCATCTGCTGTAATTTTACGCATTACCCAACGAAAAACCGGCTCATTCTGCCTGAATGAGCCGGTTTTTTTTATGCTTTTTTCAAAGCTGCCTCACAGGATTTCCGGTTCATCCGGAAAATCAGCAAAGCCGTTGAAAAGATCAGCAGGACTGCTGTGCCAATCACCCACATAAAGGCCTGATCAAAGGCAATGAATCCGATTTCACGCAAGTGCTGTGCCTGATCCGCAGGCAACGTTTCCGCAAATAACAATGCCTCATCCAGACTGTCACGAATGGTATCAGTAAAGCCTGAACCTGCTGGTATCACCATGAAAGCCGTGTAGATCGCAGTCATCAGACTACCGAAAATCGTAACGCCGGTTGCACCGCCGAGTTCAAAGGACACCTCCTCTACAGAGGCAGCCATACCGGCCTTTTCCTGCGGTGCATTGCCCATAATAGCCGTGGAAGCACCGGTCATTGACGCACCGACACCAAAGCCCATAATCATCAGCCCGATCAGCCAGACATGTGGCTGTAGCTGGAAGCTCAGCAAATACAGCGTACAGCCGAGACCTGTAATCATCATCCCGCCCCACAGTACCCGCGCAGCACCGATTTTAGGCAAGCCCCAGCCGACCAGAGGCCCTGCTACAAAGGCAGCCAGCGGAATTGGCAGAATGAGCAAACCGGCCTCGAGCGGCGAATAACCGGCGACCAGCTGCAAGCGCTGGCTGAAAACCAGCTCCACACCAATCAAAGCCGCTGCAGAGACCGAAGCTGCCATGACGCCGGACGAGAATTTGCGGTTACTAAACAGCGAGAAATCAATCAGCATGCCGTTGGTTGCCCGCTGCCTGCGATAGAACACAACCAGCGCGGTCAGACCAACAACCAGTGCGACGGCAAACAACACCAGAGAACCGTCACGCTTTGCCAGTTCTTTCAGCGCAAAAGTCACGCCAACCAGACCGATCATCACCTGAATGGAACCGATCAGGTCCCATTTGCGGTTTTTATTACCGGGGCGGCTTTCCAGTACAAACAGGGCAAAGAGCAGCGCGATCACGACAACCGGTACATTGATGAGGAAAACAGAGCCCCACCAAAAGTATTCGAGCAGCACACCGCCAACCACAGGACCGAATGCAGCACCGCCGGAGGCAACTGCCGCCCAGATACCAATTGCGAAAGAGCGTTCATGCTCATCCTCAAACGTCAGTCGAATGATCGAGAGGGTTGCAGGCATCATCATCGCCGCACCAACGGCAAGCAATACACGCGCTGCAATCAGCACTTCAGCTGTCGGTGCATAGGCGGCAGTCAGCGATGCAAGTCCGAAAACGACGAGACCTGATGTGAACATGCGTTTATGGCCAAGGCGGTCACCAAGACTGCCGACACCCGGCAGCAAGCCCGCAACGACCAGCGGATAGGCATTGATGATCCAGAGCTTTTCAGAAGCACTTGCCGCAAGATCATGGGTAAGGCGCGGCAGAGCTGTGTAAAGCACTGTCATATCAATAACGATTAAAAATAATGCACTCGAAACGATGGCCAGAACCAGCCAGCGGTTTTGTAATGCCATTGTAAAATCCACTTCTGTTGTGCTGTTTTTCAGCACGTTTAAATCAAAGTCTGCAACGTATCCGGGAGCTGATCGTTGCAATAAACACTTGAAACCCGAAGGTCGATAATTTAAATCCATACGTATGGAAAGTAAAAAACACACAAAAATCGGCCGCCCCCGCACAATCGACCGCAATCACTTGCTGGATCTGGCGGAGAAAATTGTCGTCGAGCATGGTGCCACTGCTTTGACGATTGATGCGCTGGCTAAAGCAGCAGGTATCACCAAAGGCGGAGTGCAATATTGTTTCGGCACCAAAGACGGGTTGGTTGATGCCATGCTCACCCGTTGGGGCAATAAATTTGACAAGAAGGTTACAACCGAGAAAAACGGTAAAACCGACATGCTGTCCCATATTGCCGCGCATATACGGGTAACGCGCGATAGTGATCCGCTCGGTGACTCACGCTTTGCCGCAATGCTGGCTGCACTGATCCCCAATTCCGAGCATCTGGCAGATACCCGTCAATGGTATCGTCAGCAACTGAGCGAACTGGATGTATCAACAGAACAAGGGCGCAATGCCCGCTTAGCTTTTATAGCCAATGAGGGTGCGTTTCTGCTGCGCAGTTTTCAGCTTTTTGATCTGAATGAAGATGAATGGCAGCAGATTTTCCGCGATATTGAAAAACTGCTGCCGAAGAAAATTGATGATTGAATGTAATTACTGCCCGTAAAGCGCATCAGCCAGAATGCGTACAGCTTCCGCCGTGCGAGGGCCGAAGCCAAGCATATAAGGCCCGTCCAGTACAATCAGTGATTTGCTTTTGGCCGCAGGCGTGGTTTGCAGCGCTTTAACAGAAAACACATCCTCCGGCTTGGGGCCACCGGCACCGTCAGAGAGCATCAGCACCACATCCGGTTCAGCCTCCAGCAACCATTCCTCGGAGACGGCTTTATAACCTTTATAGACGGACAGCGGATTAACCCCGCCCGCATGACGGATAAAAGCATCTGCCGCCGTGTCACTGCCTGCACCGCTCAGTTTGGTCAGACCATGGAAAAATACCACCTTCTTGCCGCGCCCTTCCGAGACTTTACGCACATGCACCATGGCTGCATCAAAATCCGCAATGATCTGCTTTGTCAGCACCTCTCCCTGCGCTTGCAGGTTCAGACGTTCAGCAATCATGCTCACCTTGGTAATCAGCCCCTCACGACTGTTGATCGCCGGAATATACAGCACGGGCACACCGGACTGGTTAAGCACATCCGCCACTTCCGGCGGGCCGATATCCTCTGATGCAATGATAAGATCAGGATGCAGTGCCAGCACGCCTTCGGCTGATAAACTGCGCCGGTAGCCGACATTGGTTTTATTCGCTGTATCCGCCGGATATTTGCTGCTGCGGTCAAGAGCTACAATTTTGTCGCTACTGCCAAGCGCATAAACAATCTCGGTCACATCCGGCCCCAGCGTTATAATACGCTGTGCTGTTCCCTGCTCCTGTGCCTGAGCATTATAGCAAAAGCCAAGCAGCAAAATAAGCAGCGCATTTTTAAGCAAGATTTTTACGCCAAACGGCCGTTTACAGGGATGATTTTCCACCTTTGTGCACAAATGTCTGTTCCGCATAATTAAAGTTGACTCTATTTATCATGATTTATATAGCCCTATTAAACATGAGCTAACGAGTCAACTTAATGCAAGCCTGCAGCATGAAATTTTCTCCCGCTGCGTACCGGCCGCATAATCGGGGGTCATATGAATATCTCGCAAAAATCTGCTTTCCGTTTGATGAGTACGACAGTGCTCAGCACCTTAGGACTGCTGGCCTTGGCCGCCTCTCCGGTTCAGGCACAAACCAAACCTGTCAAGACAGAGCAGCAGGCAGCAACACAAACCAGCGCAGAGAAAACCAAACAACAGGTGCTGGAACTTGATACCATTACCATTTCCCCGCTCAGCAATGATCAAGCTGTGATTGACGCGATTGCCTCGACCAGTCTGATCTCCCGCCAGCAGATCGACCGTATTCAGCCGGTGACGTCTGCGGATATTTTCCGCTTCACGCCGGGTGTTCATGCCTCACTGAACGGTGATGATCCGGCAACCTCGATTAATATTCGCGGTCTTCAGCAATATGGCCGTGTGGCAGTGACACTTGACGGCGCGAGACAGGACTACTGGCGTGTCGGGCACGGATCCGGCTCGTTCTATATCGAACCGGAACTGCTCAAGCAGGTGACTGTCATCCGTGGCCCCGTTTCCAACATCTATGGTTCCGGTGCGATTGGCGGCGTGGTTGCCTTTGAAACCAAAGATGCCCGCGATTTCCTGAATGACGGTGAAACATGGGCTTTGAGCGAAAAGCTGCGCTATGAGAGCAATGGCAAAGGCTTTCTCACCAGCACCACCGGTGCTTACCGCTTCAATGAGAATATCGACATTATCGGTAATCTGAACTACCGCGACAGTGACGAATATAAAAACGGTGACGGCGATTATGTGCGCTGGACGGGTGAAAAAGCAATCAGCGGCATGGGTAAAGTCACCATGCGTCCGGCAGAAGGCCATGAGCTGAAATTCGGTATCTCCCGCCAGAAATATGAAGACATTATCACCGGCAGCAGCGGTTCCTCTTCCGCAACCCTGTCGCGTTATGATGCCGATACTATCGTCAGCACCTATACCGGCAGCTATACCTACCGGCCGGATGATAATCCGTTCTGGGATCTCTCGGTCAATGCCTATCATGCCGCCACAGAGAATGATCAGTATCAGGTCTGGCCGCTGAAAAACCTTGGCACAACCCGTTATTACGATGTTTCAACATCCGGTTTCCGTGCACATAACAGCTCGCGTTTTGAAACAGAAGCGCTGAAACATACAGTCACTTACGGCTTGGATTATTATAAGCTGCGCGGTCGCTCCGATACCGATAATTTCGGCAATGGTGAGCAGCAGGCTTATGGCGGCTTTGTGCAATGGCAGGGCGAATATCAGAAATGGCTCGAGGTCATCAGTGCCGTGCGCTATGACGGCTATAAGCTCGACGGCACCAGCAAAGCCACACCAACCAATCCTTCTCAGGATGTCAGCCTTGACGGCAATCGTGTGTCACCGCGCCTGAGTGTCGGCATCACACCAATCGAAGGCATCCAGTTCTACGGTCTTTATGCACAAGGCTACCGCGTGCCGCATATGCAGGATGTGTTCCGTCAAAACGGTTCACATGGCTCCGGTTATGAGCCGAACCTGTTCCTGAAACCGGAAGTCGCTACCACCTATGAAATTGGCATCAATCTGCGACAGGAAAATCTGATTGAGGCCGGTGATCAGCTGCGCAGCAAGCTGAATATCTTCCATACGGATGTGAAGGACTACATCAACACCGTTAAAATCGACAAGTACACAACATCCGAGAATGTCGGCACAGCCCGTCTGCGTGGTGTGGAGCTGGAAGGCACCTATGACACATGGTGGGGCTATGTGAACCTCGCCGCCTCCTACACCGATGCGGAAATGAAAGACGGCATCTACAAAGGCGAATCCCTGAGCAACACACCGCTGCATAATTTCAGCGCTGCGCTCGGTTTGAAAGCACTGGATGACCGACTGGTTTATGGCGTTGAATATCAAAGCGTCGGCAAGGTTACCCGTGCGATCAGCAATGGTGTGACCGTTTATCCACGCACCGATCTGGTTAATCTCTTTGCCAACTGGCAGGTCACAGACAATGTTAAACTCGACTTCGGCGTCGATAACATTTTCAACAAAGCCTATACAGATGCACAGACCGGCTGGGCAACCACCTCAGATATTGAGCAAGGTAAGGGACGTACTTTCAAGGTCGCAATTACCGGACGTTTCGGCGGCTAATACGCCAACTCTCTCCAGTCTGGCAGGCAGCAGAGTGCTGCCTGTCTTTTTTCTGTTTTAGCTCCGTTTCTGAAATCGAGAACACCGTGTCACAACATTCAACCACTTTGCACAGCTATGCCCATATCCGGCTCAATAATGGTTCCGCTTATCTGCCACCGATCATTGACCGTTTGAATTCCTATGAAGCACATTATGATCTGCACGAAGAGCAACATGCGTTTCATTATAGTTTCGGACATATCGAACTGAAATCGAACACAGACGGCTATCTGGTAACACTCCGCGCTTCCGAAAATGTCGGTTTAAGCCGCCTGAAAGATCTCGCCGCCGTCGCCATTAAACTTTACACCAAAGAAGAAGCACCGGAAATTCTCTGGGAAGGTGATCAGGCTGGTGAGCAGCCGCTGCCGCAATTCCGGCAGATGACAGTAGTCTCAGCGCATTATTACACCCCGCATATGCTGCGCATCCGTTTCAACGGTGAAGATCTCACACGCTTCTCCCTGTTTGGTGCCATGCATGTCCGCCTGCTCTTGCCGACAGAGGATGTGCCACAACCCGTCTGGCCGATTATGGGGCCGAATGGCCTGCCATTCTGGCCGGATGAAGAAAACCGTCCTGCCGCCCGCGCCTATACCATCCGCAATCTCAATATTATCGAAGGCTGGATGGAGATTGATTTCTATATTCATGAAACCGAAGGGCTGGCCTGCCAATGGGCAAAGCAGGCCAAATCCGGTGATAAAATCGGCCTGATGGGACCTGTGGGTCGTCCATTGCGACAGGCAAAACAATATCTGATCGGCGCTGATATGACCGGCCTGCCCGCTGTGGGGCGGATGCTGGAAGAATTTGCACCGGATGTTACCGGCCATGCGCTGATTGCAGTCGATAGCCAAGCCGATATTCAGCCACTGGCACATCCGGAAGGTGTGACGATTGACTGGATCATAAATTCTGATCAGCAGGCAGCCGCAACAGAACTGACGGACAGATTGTGCGCCCTGCCCTGGCCGGAAGGTAATGACAGTTTCGGCTGGTTTGCCGCTGAAGCCGACCATGCAAAAATCATGCGCGACTATTGGCGCAAACAGCTCGATAAATCGCGCGATCAGACTCTCGTTGCCGGATATTGGCAGAAAGATTTAACCGGCTTTATGGCCGGTTGATCGTCACTTATACCAAGGCGGCTCAAGATGCTAACGCATCACGCCTTGAAATGTTCAATCGCCACTCGGGCTTAACCAAAGACCAATGAGTCATGCTCATTAGTCTTTGGTATTACTGCAACGGCCACCAGAACATCAGCACCGGCACTGCCACCAGAATGATGATAAAGGACAGTGGCAGGCCAAGGCGCGGAAAATCGCCGAAGCGATATCCGCCCGGGCCCATAACCAGCGTGTTACACTGATGCCCGATCGGTGAGAGGAAATCGCAACCGGCACCAATCGCCACGGCCATCAGAAAAGCTTCTGGTCTGAAACCAAGACCAGCAGCAAAACTGGTGGCAATCGGCGCCATAACCAGCACCGTCGCGGCATTATTGAGAAATGGTGTTACTGCCATCGCCGTAATCAATATCAGCGCCAATGCCCCTGCCGGTGGCATTTGTTGAGCAAAAATCGTCAGCCATTGAGCAATCACATCGGTCGCCCCAGTGGTACGCAGCGCATCACTGACCGGTATAAGCGCAGCCAGCATTACAAGAATTGGCCCGTCCACTGCGGAATAGACCTCGCTGACAGGAATAGCGCGAAATACCACCATCGCCACCGCTGCCGCAAAAAACGCAATAGAAACCGGAACCAGCCCGAGTGCAGTTGCGACAATGGCCACCAGCAGGATCGACAGCGGTATCAGACCACGGCGCACACTGCCCAGCAGAATGGTGCGGCGTGCCAGTGGCAGACATCCCAGCTCGCGTAGCAATGGCGGCAAAATACCCTGCCGCCCCTGCAACACGACAACATCGCCCTGATGCAGCACGACCTCTCGCAGACGCTCGCTGATACGCTCTCCCTGACGACTCACGGCGAGCAGGTTCACATCATAATTTTCATAGAGATTAAGGCTACGCGCAGAGGTGCCGATCAGCGCCGAATTCTTGCCGATCACCGCTTCAACCGCTTCAATCTCAGCCGAACCGGCATTTTCCGAAGGCACACGGTCTTCTGTCAATTTAAGTTTGGCATTACTGACAATTGCATCAAGCGCTTTCGGGTCACCCTCCAGCAGAATGATATCCCCCTCGGCAATCACCGTATCCGGCAGTGGCGCGACACGTTTCACGTCACGCAGGATGGATGTAACCATCGCGCTGCCTTCGGCAGGTTTCATCAGATCGGTGACTTTTTTGCCAATGATCGGCGCACCTTTCGGCACCCGTGCCTCCGAGACATAATTGCGGATTTCAATCGCCTCATCGACACTGACATTCTCGCGTTTGCGCTGCGGCACCAGCTTATAGAACAGAGTCAGATAGATAATACCGACCACAGCAAGCGTGGCACCAACCGGCGTAAAATCAAACATGGTGAAGCTCTCGCCCACCATCTCCGCACGCACGCGGGAAACCACAATATTCGGAGAGGTACCGACCTGTGTCATCAACCCGCCCAGGAGCGCACCAAAGGCCATCGGCATCAGAAACACCGACGGAGAGACATTGGAACGGCGGGCAAACTGCATCGCCACCGGAATCATAATCGCCAGCGCACCGACATTTTTAACGAACGCAGACAGCACGGTCACTACTGTAACCAACAACAGCATTTGTATCCGTATCGCATTGAGGTGGGGCACGAAGCGCTGCACGGCTGCTTCCATCAGGCCGGAACGCGCAACACCTGCACTCACGACCAGCGCACTCCCGACAATGATCACAATATCATCGGCAAAACCGGTAAAGGCATGATCATAAGGCACCAGCCCGAGCGCGACAGCAATCAGCAGAAAACACAGGGCGACAACATCGTAGCGGAAACGCCCCCAGATAAAGACCGCCATCATCACAGCGATAACCGCCAGCGCCAGTATCTGTTGCAAGGTCATACGGCCTGTTCCCCCCTGTTAATCCCTGTCAGCCTAAGCTGTATCCAGAGAATCGCATCTGCTTACTGCTGCATTTTATACAGCAGACAGAATATTTTTCTTTCATCGAATTAAGAAGAAAAAAGGCGGCATCAAAGCCGCCTTTATTAAAACAATGATGAGAATAAAATTCCGATTACCCAACGCTTCAATATCGCTTCAGGTTCCGCCTTTATTAAATAACAGAAACAACCCATGCCACGATCTGACGGGTCACATCATTGAAACCGGCATCCAGCGCACGGATATAGGCTTTGTTGCCTGCGCCACTCACCGGTGCCGTTGAAGTAAAGACACGTGTTGCGCGAACTTCACCGGTTTTGTCATTCAACACGCGCACGGCCAGCTCAATACGGGCAGTTTGCGGCGACGACGATGCCGTAATACCAAAATCACGCAAATCTGCCTGAACCTGATAATTAATCGCCAGACCATCACCCGGACGGCCGACACCACCTACTGCATTGCTGTTTTCAAAAGCTTGCACCAGACGCGCCTGTACCAGATTGGTCAGACGGTCGCCCCATTGGGCGCCTTTGAGATAGGTGATTGAGCCCGGCGCATCATGAATAACGATATTCTCGCTATCCAGCGCTTTAAGTGCTGCCGGTGTCGGCACCAAAATCTGCACATTCTTACGCTTCTGCGCCACCTGTACCTGTGTGGTACTGAGGCTGAATGTATCCAGCGGTGTGCTTGAAGCACAACCGGCCAGCAATGCTGTAGCGCCGAGAACAGCCAGTCTGTAATTCAGAATAGATTTCAGCATTAGTGGCGCTTCCTTCCGTCATATTGCGGTACGGTACCTGAACCGCCAAAGATTATGCGCTGCGGATCACGTTCAAGATCTGTAATGGCCTGCTCAATGCGCTGCAATGAGCGACGGCTATCGACAACAACCGACTGTACATCGCTCAAACCCTTGCCTGAGAAACGCGACAGGTTTTCGGCAATCGGTGCCAGACGCTTGTCCAGATTATCCGATGTTTTCTGAATAGATGCGAGCGTCGCCCTTGCCTGTGCAACAACACCGTCACGATCCTCAGGTGACAGCATCTTATCGACCTTAGCCATAATGCCATCCACACGCTTGGAAGCCGCGTTCAGGCGTTCCATCATTTCGCGTGCTTCCTGAATGGTTTTTTGTACGTCAGCCGCATTATCACCGATAGCACTGATCACATCAGCGTTCTTAGCCAATGCATCCGTAAAGGTCTTGGCATTATTGACTGTATCGGTCAGCGGACCACGAGCATCATTGACGAAGCCTTCCAAACCGCCAAGCACACGCTCTGTGCGGCCGAAAATATCTTTCGCGGTCGCCATCAGATCAGTGAAAATTGATGGATCAGCATTGATACGCGCAACATAGCCGCCTTTATCCGCTTCTTCCATCAGGTTCGGCTCCATCAGGCTACCGCCCTTGAGCTCAATAAAACTGATACCGGTCAAACCCTGCGACGACAATTCAGCTTTGGTCGAACGGGTGATCGGTGTGGTGCGGTTTACCTCAGATTGCACAATCACCATATTCGGATTGAGCGGATCAAGGAACATCTGACGGACGTCACCAACCTTAATACCGTTGAACAGCACCTGACTGCCCTTGGACAGACCGGTTACCGAGCCCGGAATACGGATTTCGAGAGGCAGCGTATCGCTATTATCACCGAAACGGGCAGCCCAATACACAAAACCAAAGGCGGCAATCGTCACAACCAGTGTGAAAATACCGACCAGAACATAATTGGCTTTTGTTTCCATTACTGTTTCGTTTCCGTATCTTGTTTTGTGCCTTGGTCCGCAGAGGAACCTTTCGTTTCAGTCATGCCAGCTTCTGCTGCCTTATCCGGTGGGGGTGAGCCCGTTTTCCGGCGATTAGCCGCATTTTTGTCAATCTGCCGCGCACGCTTGCCATTGAAATAGGTCTGCACCCAAGGATCGTCGCATTTCAGCAATTCTTCAACTGTACCGTCTACCAGTACTTTCTTTTGTCCTAATACAGCAATTCGGTCACAAATTGCAAAAAGGCTATCAAGATCATGGGTTACCATATAGACGGTTAGCCCCATCGTATCACGTAAGTTAGCGATCAGATCGTCAAAATCCGCCGCGCCGATAGGATCAAGCCCCGATGTCGGCTCATCCAGAAACACAACTTCAGGATCAAGCGCCAGTGCGCGTGCCAGTGCGGCACGTTTGATCATCCCGCCGGAGAGTTCCGACGGATATTTCTCTGCTGTATCCGGCTTCAAACCGACCAGATCGATTTTCAGGCGTGCCAGCTCATTCATCAGTTTTGGCGGCAGATCGAGATATTCCCGCATCGGCACCTGAATATTTTCCAGCACCGTCAGCGAAGAAAACAAAGCCCCCTGCTGGAACAGCACGCCCATACGCATATCAATGGCCATGCGCTGGCGTTCATTGACCTTATCGACATCCTGCCCGAAAATATCAATCAGGCCGGATTTCTTTTGGGTCAGCCCCAGAATGGTACGCATCAGAACAGATTTACCGGAGCCGGACGGACCAATAAAACCCAGCACTTCACCGCGCCGGATATCCAGATCCAACTTGTCCAAAATCACATTGCGGCCGAACGCAACCGTGACATCACGCACGGAAATCACGGCATCTGATGCCGCGTCCGTATTCTCCTGCTGTAATGTCTGACGGTTATTCTGAGAATTCATATTCATCCGTTATCGTTCTGATTTTAAAAATCAATTGCCGCGTAGAAAATCGCAAACATACCATCCACGACAATTACCACGAAAATAGATTTCACCACTGATGACGTCACTCGCCGCCCCAGTGATTCCGCACTGCCTTTCACCTTCATGCCTTCAACCGAGGCCATAATACCGATAATCATCGCCATAAACGGCGCTTTAATCAGACCTGCAAGATAGGTTGAGGTCACAATCGCGTCACGCAGGCGACTCATAAACGCTTCCGGCGGAATGCCCGAATAGGTCCATGCAATGAAACCGGCACCGGCCAGCGCTGCCAAATCAGCAATAATGGTCAGCATCGGCAGGATAATCACCAGCGCCACCAAACGCGGAAACACCAGAACACCGACAGGATTAAGCCCAATGACGGTCAGCGCATCGGTTTCCTCGCGCATTTTCATCGAACCAATTTCAGCAGTAATCGCACTGCCGGAACGCCCCGCAATCATAATTGCGGTCAACAGCACCCCGATTTCACGCAGCACCAGAATACCGACCAGATCGACCACGAAGATTTCCGCGCCGAAATAGCGCAACTGAAATGCGCCCTGCTGGGCAATAATCGCACCGATAATCGTGGACATCAGCAGCACGACCGGAATCGCACCAACGCCCATCCGGTCAATCTGATTGACAATCGCCGCATAACCAATGCCGTTGCCACGACCGGACTTCATCTGCGAGCCACGGATTGTCGCGCCGAGAATATGCATCGACATCAGAAAATCGTCACGCGCCGCATACATTAAACGGCCAAGCTTATCGAGCAGCGAAATCACAAAAAACGGACGCTGCGGCTTTTCCGGCACCTGATAGCGTTCAACGGCGGCGCCAACCTCTTGGAGCAACGGCGACCAGCTCGGGCGTATATTCTCAATATGCACGCTGACCTGCTGCTTGCTCAGCGCCACACGCAGGCGCTCAATCAACCATGCACCGGCTGTATCAAGGCCGGATATGCTGCCCATATCCAGTTTTACAATCTTTGACGGCAGTTTTTCAGCCAGACCGCTTTCCAGCTTGCGCATCTGATTATCAACGCGCGCAACTGTCAGCGATGTCCAGTGACCGGATAAAGTGACAATAGTTCCCGCATCATCCGGCACCACATTTATTTCCGGTGCGGAGGCTGGGTTACTACTTGTTTTACCCTTTTTATCGGTCAACATGCATTATCCAAAACTTGAGTCTGTATGGTGATAACCGGCTCAGTACTATGCCGGACTATTTCCATCTCTTAGGGCAACATATTCACATCTATCAGGCCTCTGATAAACCCGAACGTCTGTATCATTTAGTCTAAATGCATCATTACAGACGTAAAATTCTATAATTACGGACAGTACCAATGCAATATAATCTTAATCTGCTTATTGAGCGCTACCCGATTGCAGGCAAATTTACAATCTCGCGCGGCTCCAAAACCGAAGCTGTTATCGTAGTGTGTGAATTGAGTGACGGTATTCACAGGGGGCACGGTGAATGTGTGCCCTATGCACGCTATGGCGAAAGCATAGAATCAGTCAGCGATCAGATCCGCGCCGTTGAGCCTTTGCTGAAAGCAGGCGGCTCGGCAGAATCCCTGCGTCTCAAATTGCAGACTGCAATGCCGGCAGGTGCCGCACGTAATGCCGTTGACTGCGCCTTGTGGGATTTGCAGGCCAAGCAATCCGGCACCACAGCTGCGGCACTGCTCAATCTGACCCCGCGCCCGCTGATTACCGCCATCACCGTTTCTATAGATACGCCGGAAGCAATGGCCGCAGCCACTGCGAAGCTCGCGCACCACCCGCTGATCAAAGTCAAAATCGGCGGCGAGAATGATGCAGACCGCATTCGTGCCGTGCGTAGTGCCGCACCAAACGCGCAGATCATTCTGGATGCCAATGAAGGCTGGAATCCGGACAACTTTGCGGAAAATATCGGCGTTGCGGCAGAATGTAAAATCGGCCTGATTGAACAGCCTTTGCCATCATCTGATGACAGCTATCTGCTGCAGGCCAACCGCCCTGTTCCGGTTTGTGCCGATGAAAGCGCCCATACATCCGAAGGTCTGGAAAAGCTGAAAGACCGCTATGATGCAGTCAATATCAAGCTGGATAAGACCGGCGGCCTGACTGAAGCCCTGATCATGCGTGACAAAGCCCGTTCACTTGGCCTTCAGGTGATGGTGGGCTGCATGGTCGGCTCGTCACTCGCCATGGCACCTGCCCTGATGGTGGCGCAGGATGCTGATTTTGTTGACCTCGACGGCCCACTATTATTGGCAAAAGACCGTGAACCGGCATTGCATTATGACGGCACAACTGTATCCCCGCCACTCCCTGAATTGTGGGGTTAACTGACATTCGGTTAAGCGCGATTTTGTCAAAGTGAGACATAATCGCGCGACCTTTTCCTGCCATAACCCGCAAAACCGTATTTTTTTTGATTTTTACCCCGATGAATGAGCAGTCTGTGATTTGTAACTTGCTCAATTATCCCATATACGACCTTATTCCATCTAAATGGTACAGCTTGTCCGAAGAGCCTCCCTTTGTGACAAATGTGCCAAAGTGTTTTGGTATAATGCGGTTTCGGACGGATCGCAGCGGACTACAAAATCAGCCTATGCAACTGATTTCGCCGCTCCAACGATTTAGCGTTCTTGAAATTGCTTAGCTGTCACGGGGATGGCTGCCCCAATCGTCTGACTGGACAATTATTACATGACAAAAAATTCATCCAACGACACAAACAAAACCGGTACCGCACAGGGTGCCGGTACAGAGAGAAAATTTTCTGATTTCGAAGAAGCGGCGCTGTTTTATCACCGCTCACCAAAGCCGGGTAAGCTGGAAATTCAGCCGACAAAAACGCTTGGCAACCAGCGCGATCTGGCTCTTGCCTATTCCCCGGGCGTTGCCGCGCCTTGCCTTGCCATTCAGGATGATCCGGCACTGGCTGCCGATTACACTGCACGAGCCAATCTGGTCGCAGTGATCTCCAACGGTACAGCCGTTCTCGGCCTTGGCAATATCGGCCCGCTGGCTTCCAAGCCGGTGATGGAAGGCAAAGCCGTTCTGTTCAAAAAGTTTGCTGATATTGATGTTTTCGACATTGAAATCGACTCACTTAAAGTCGAGCGTATGGTTGATGTCATCTCCGCACTGGAACCAACCTTTGGCGGCATCAATCTGGAAGATATCAAGGCTCCTGAGTGCTTCGAAGTTGAAGAACAGCTTCGTGCCAAGATGAATATTCCGGTTTTCCATGACGATCAGCACGGTACAGCCATTATTGTGGCCGCAGCTGTGGTGAACGGTCTGGAACTGGCCAATAAAGATATTTCCAAAGCTAAAATCGTGGTTTCCGGCGCCGGTGCAGCAGCACTTGCCTGCCTTAACCTGCTTGTCAGCCTTGGTGCACAGCAGAAAAATATCTGGGTCAGCGATCTGGAAGGCGTTGTTTATAAAGGCCGTAACGAGCTGATGGATCGCTGGAAAGAGGTTTACGCTCAGGAAACTGATGCCCGTACACTGAATGACATCATTCCGGATGCGGACGTATTCCTCGGCGTATCGGCTGCCGGTGTTCTGAAGCCGGAAATGGTTGCCAAAATGGCACCTGCCCCGCTGATCATGGCTCTGGCCAATCCTAAGCCGGAAATCATGCCGGAAGAAGCCCGTGCAGTACGTGAAGATGCAATCATCTGTACCGGCCGCTCGGACTATCCGAACCAGGTGAACAATGTTCTCTGCTTCCCGTATATCTTCCGCGGCGCTTTGGATGTTGGCGCAACAGCGATCAACGAAGAAATGAAAATGGCTGCGGTGAAGGCAATTGCCGCTCTCGCCCGTGAAGAAGTTTCTGATGTGGCTGCACGCGCCTATCCGGGCGAAACGCCGGTCTTCGGTGCTAATTATGTGATCCCGTCACCGTTTGACCCGCGTCTGATCCTGCGCATTGCTCCGGCTGTGGCTCAGGCCGCTATGGAAACCGGCGTGGCAACCCGTCCGATTGAGGACATGGAAGCCTATGTCGAGCGTCTCAACCGCTTCGTCTTCCGCTCCGGCATGATCATGAAGCCGGTCTTTGCAGCTGCCCGTCGCTCAAGCGACAAGAAGCGCGTTATCTATGCCAATGGTGAAGAAGAGCGTGTATTGCGTGCTGCGCAGGTCGTACTCGAAGAAGGTATCGCCATTCCGACCCTGATCGGTCGTCCGAGCGTTATCGAAGCCCGCCTGCAGCGCTATGCGCTGAAAATCAAACCGGGTGTTGATTTCGACATTATCAATCCGGAAGATGATCCGCGCTACCGCGATTATGTTGAGCTGATGCATAAGCTGACCGGCCGTCAGGGTATGACACCGGAAGCCGCCCGCTCGATCGTTCGCACCAACCCGACCGTTATTGCGGCTCTGGCCATGATGCGTGACGAAGCGGATGCGATGATCTGTGGCCTGGAAGGTCGTTTTGAACGTCACCTGACACTGGTTAAACAGATTCTCGGCATTCAGACCGGCCTGCATGATCTCTCCACGCTCAGCCTGCTGATTTCCTCACGCGGTACTCTGTTCTTCACAGATACCTATGTGAATATTGATCCGAGCGCCGAAGAGATTGCAGAAATGACCATTCTGGCGGCAAAAGAAATCCGTCGCTTCGGCATCGAGCCAAAGGCTGCCCTGCTGTCGCATTCGAATTTCGGTTCGCGCGATTCAAAGAGCGCGGCCAAGATGCGTCAGGCTTGCGCTATTCTGCAGGAACGCGCTCCTGATCTGGAAGTTGATGGTGAAATGCATGGTGATGCAGCTCTGTCGCAGTTCCAGCGTGACCGCGTATTCCCGAATTCCCGCCTGAAGGGTGAAGCCAATCTGCTGGTCTTCCCTAATCTGGATGCCGCGAATATCACCATGAACGTGCTGAAAACCGTGACCGATGCTCTGCATGTCGGCCCGATCCTGCTTGGTGCAGCCCGTCCTGCGCATATCCTCACACCGTCGGTTACATCGCGCGGTATTGTGAATATGACAGCACTGGCCGTTGTTGAGGCTTCACAGCGCACACCAGCGTAATTCAGCGCTACAAATAAAAAGAAAACGCCGCGTAGTTTAAAAACTACGCGGCGTTTTTATTTATGCTTGTTTGTATTTCATCGGTTACAAATACAAAAACGGCGGAGAAAACTCCGCCGTTTATTTTTACATAAAAATTGTCAGACGCACTTCAATCAGGCGCGTCGGGCCAGCGTATGTTCCCGCCCAATAAGCGGCAGCAGATCAGCAAGCTCGGGGCCGGAACCAACGCCGGTCAGTGCCAAACGCAAAGGCATGAACAGTGTTTTGCCTTTGCGGCCGGTTGCAGCCTTCACGGCTTCTGTCCAGACTTTCCAGATATCATTGCCCCAAGGCGCTTCAGGCAAAAGATCAAACGCCTGTGTGATGAAATCCTTGTCTTCCGCTGCTACGGCATCGCTGTAAGGCTCAGTGCGGTTGACGACTTCCCACCACTGCGTAGCATCTTTAACATGATCAATATTACCACGGACAGCCGCCCAGAAGGCTTCAGCCTTATCGCCGGAAATTCCAATCTCTGCCAGACGTGACGCCACATCGGCGAATTCCAGATGATGGATCAAAGCGCGGTTGAGACCGGTCAGATCAGCCGGATCAAACTTCGCATTGGATTTCGACGCATGAGACGGCTCATAGCGTGCCGCCAGTTCTTCCATTGTCGCGACAGGTTCAACATTGTCTGATGTACCGGTTAGCACCGCCAGAGAGGCCACAGCCATCGGCTCCACACCGGCTTCACGCAGGCTACCTACGGACAAGGCACCGGAACGCTTTGATAGGCCCTCACCGCTTGTTGTCGTCAGCAGGTTGTGGTGGCCGAATGTTGGCACCACATCGCTCAGCGCACGGAAAATTGCAATCTGTGCACCGGTATTGGTCACGTGGTCGTCACCGCGTATAATATGGGTGATGCCCATATCAATATCATCCACCACCGATGGCAACGTATAGAGATAGGTGCCGTCTTCGCGCACCAGCACCGGATCAGACATAGAAGCCAGATCAACCGTCTGCGGGCCGCGTACCAGATCATCCCAATGCACTTCGGTACGTTCGGTTTCAAATGGTGAATTCTTGAAATTCGGCAGCAGGAAACGCCAATGCGGCTTACGACCTTCAGCTTCATAAACAGCTTTCTGCTCGTCTGTCAGCTTCAATGCATCACGGGCATAGACCGGTGGTAGTTTGCGTGCCAGTCGCAGTTTGCGGCGTAGTTCCAGCTCTTCTGCTGTTTCATAGCAGGCATAGAGCAGACCCGCTGCTTTAAGCTTTTCAACCGCAGCATCATAGACCGCAAAACGCTTGGACTGATATTCTACACGGGATGGCTTGATGCCCAGCCAGTCGATATCACGAGCAATCGCTTCCGCATATTCTGATCGAGAGCGCTCCACATCCGTATCGTCATAACGCAGGATGAATTGCCCCTTATTCTTCAGCGCAAACAACCAGTTATAAAGCGCCGGACGAGCATTACCGATATGGATATAGCCGGTCGGAGATGGAGCAAAACGAACGATTACAGTCATAATTTTCTTCTTCTGAGTTTTCTTTTAGTGCCGGTCGCGGAAGCGGTTGGTAATCGGATAACGGCGGTCGCGGCCAAAATTCTTGGTGGTAATTTTCACACCCGGAGCCGATTGCCGGCGCTTATATTCAGCGATGTAGAGAAGATGCTCCACACGCTCAACTACAGAGCGGTCATAGCCTTCGGCTACGATCTCATCGACACTGCGTTCATGCTCGACCAGCGCCTCAAGAACAGCATCCAGCACCGGATATGGCGGCAGTGAATCTTGATCAGTCTGATTGTCACGCAATTCTGCACTTGGTGCTTTGTCGATGATGTTTTGCGGTACAACCTCACCTTCAGGCCCCATACCACCTTCCGGCAGATGATGGTTGCGCCAGTCAGCCAGCGCATAGACCTGCATCTTGTAGAGATCTTTGATCGGGTTGAAGCCGCCATTCATATCGCCATAGAGCGTGGCATAACCGACAGCCATTTCCGATTTATTGCCGGTGGTTACAACCATCGAGCCGAACTTGTTGGAAATTGCCATCAGAATAACGCCGCGGGCACGGCTTTGCAGATTTTCTTCCGTGACGCCGCTCTCGGTTCCCTCAAACATCGGCTCAAGCACATTGAGGAAGCCCTCAACAGGCTCTGCAATCGGCACGATGTCATAGCGGCAGCCCAGTGCTTCGGCGCAATCTTTCGCATCTTTCAGCGAGATATCGGAGGTATAGCGATAAGGCAGCATCACCGTATGCACACGGTCTTTACCAAGCGCGTCAACTGCCAGAGCGGCACAAATCGCTGAGTCCAAACCACCGGACAAGCCAAGCACTACACTTTTGAAGCCGTTTTTATTCACATAATCGCGCAGGCCATGCATACAAGCGAGATAATCGGCCTCCTCACCTTCCGGCAGCCAGTTACGGTCACCGTCGGCACAAGACCAGCCATCCTCACCGCGCGTCCATTCGGTCATGGACACCAGCTCTTCAAATTGCGGCAATTGCACCGCAAGATGATGATTGGCATTGATGACAAAAGAACCGCCATCGAACAGCAATTCGTCCTGTCCGCCGGTCTGGTTGGCATAGACCAGCGGCAAACCGGTCTCAACAACCTGACGCACAGCTACCTGATGGCGTACTTCCATCTTGGAGCGGTGATAAGGGGAACCATTTGGTACCAGCAGAATTTCTGCACCGCTCTCAGCCAATGTTTCGCAAACGCCAAGCTCGCCCCAGATATCCTCACAAACCGGAATGCCCAAGCGCACACCGCGGAAATTGACAGGCCCCGGCATAGCGCCAGCCTGAAAATTGCGCTGCTCGTCAAACTCACCGTAATTTGGCAGATCAACTTTATAGCGCTCGGCAATCACCTTGCCGCCATCCAGCACCATCACCGCATTATGCAGGCCGCTTTCACGCTGCAACGGTGAACCGATAATAATACCGGGCCCGCCATCAGCGGTTTCCAGCGCCAGAGCCTGCACGGTCTTTTCACAGGCCTTCACAAAAGCCGGTTTGGAAACCAGATCTTCCGGCGGATAGCCACAGATAAACAGTTCCGTAAACAGGATCAGGTCAGCTTGCGCAGCAGCAGCCGTTTTGCGGGCTTCGCGCGCCTTAGCGAGGTTACCTTGCAGATCGCCCATAACCGGATTCAGCTGGGCGATTGCAATACGTAATTTATCGGGAGATGTGGTCAATGTGCTCATGTCACCAGCATTACCGCGACTGCCATTTTCTTGCAATGAGAAACGGGCACAGACCGTTGAATAGAAATGCAGTTATTCAATGATACTAAGGATAGAACACACAAGAGCGCCGTGCGCCCTCTTGGGCGCACAAAGGTCGCTCTGATATTTTATACTGTAGAAATTTTAACCTGTTACCTGCTCATAGGCTTTGAACAGATCGCTCACCAGAACGCCGTTTATCCGCATACCTGTCAGATCAGCATTACGGATTTCTACATTTGCCAGTGTGGCGTCAGTTATAACGAGGTTGGACAGATTAGCATCCGATATGGAGGTTCCGGACAAGTTGACATTGTTCAAACGTGCGCCGGAGAGATTAACATCGTCAAAAACTGCATCACTTAAATTCGTATCGGTGAATTTAGCCTTGGTCAAAACGGCATAGAACTGAGCATTTGCAAGGTTTACTCCATGAAACTCCGCATTGGCCATATCCGCATTTTCATAACGAACACTCTGCATCTGTGCCCCGTCGAATACATGCTCACTCATTGCGCGCTCCTCCCGAAGCCATTGTTTTTCCCGTCAAGTCATGCCGCTGTTAAAACGCTGACATGCTCATATTTATCTTTATTCAGGCAGGAAAAACCAGCGTCGGCACATAAGGCCAAAGATGATAGATCCAGACCGCAGCACACATGATCGAAGCGATCAGCACGGCAAGCGATCCGCAATCTTTAGCAATTTGAATGTCTTTTTTGAAATCACGACTAATTGCGTTGCAGGTTGCTTCCACGGACGTGTTGATGATTTCCACCAGCAGCAAAAACACCACTGCGCCAACCAGCAGCAGATAAGAAGCCATGTCTGTCGCCACAAACCACGCCACCGGCAAGGACACCAGCAGCAAAACCAGTTCCTGCTGCACCGGCTTTTCAAAGCGTGCCAGATGGTTCAGCGCCCGCATGGAGTTGATAAATGCTTTGAAAATACGTTCCATTATTCCCCGCAATAAACCAGTCAAAAAATACAATACGGGCGGGAACCAAGCCCCGCCCGAAATTCATTTTATGCATTAAAAATTATGCACTTGCCGCAACTTTTTGAGGCTGTGAATCACGTTCTTTTTTGAGAAGCTCTGCCACGAGGAAAGCCAGCTCCAGAGCCTGATCCGCATTGAGGCGCGGGTCGCAATGGGTGTGGTAACGATCGGACAATTCTTCCGCAGAAATAGCACGTGCACCACCGGTGCATTCAGTCACATTTTTACCGGTCATTTCGATATGAATACCACCGGCATGAGTGCCTTCGGCCTGATGCACTGCAAAGAAGCTCTGTACTTCTTTCAGAACACGATCAAACGGACGGGTCTTGTAGCCCGCAGCAGTGATGGTGTTGCCATGCATCGGATCACAGGACCAGACAACCTTACGGCCTTCCTTCTCAACCGCACGGATCAGACGCGGCAGATGATCTTCTACCTTGTCATAGCCAAAACGGGCGATCAGGGTCAGACGACCGGCTTCATTTTCCGGATTCAAACGGTCGATGAGGCGCAGCAGATCATCAGCTTCCAGTGACGGGCCGCATTTCATACCAATCGGGTTCTTGATACCACGGCAATATTCAATATGCGCATGGTCAAGCTGACGGGTACGGTCACCGATCCACATCATGTGGCCGGAAGTGCCATACCAGTCGCCCGAGGTCGAATCCACACGGGTCAGCGCTTCTTCATAGCCAAGCAGCAATGCTTCATGGCTGGTGTAGAAATCGGTTTCACGCAGCGCATGGTTGCTGTCTGCGGTAATGCCGATAGAGCGCATGAAATTGATGGTTTCAGAAATACGGTTAGCCAGCGCAATGTAACGCTCATTTTGCGGGCTGTCAGAGACAAAGCCGAGCGTCCACTTATGCACGTTTTCCAGATTGGCATAGCCACCCTGTGCGAAAGCACGCAGCAGGTTGAGTGTTGCCGCAGACTGGCGGTAAACCATTTCCTGACGGTTCGGATCAGGGATGCGCGAGGCTTCATTGAACTCAATGCCGTTGATGACATCGCCGCGGTAAGACGGCAATTCCACACCATTGATTGTTTCAATATCGCTGGAGCGCGGTTTGGCAAACTGTCCGGCGATACGGCCAATTTTAACCACAGGCTGTGATCCGCCAAAAGTCAGTACGACAGCCATCTGCAGAAATACGCGGAAAAAGTCGCGGATATTGTCCGCGCCATGTTCCGCAAAGCTTTCTGCACAATCGCCACCCTGTAAAAGGAAGGCGCGACCTTCAGCCACTTCGGCCAGTTGCCTGGTAAGCTTGCGCGCTTCCCCTGCAAAAACCAAAGGCGGATATGTACGCAGACGAGCCTCGACATCGGCCAAAGCCTGCGCGTCCGGATAAGAAGGCACTTGCTTAATCGGCATGCCTCTCCAGGATTGCGGTGTCCAGTTCTTCGTCATTATAGCACCTGTGTTATTTTCAAACTTTTAGTTAAAGTTTTTTTCAATATCCCCTGCTGTACCGCACCATTGCGATAACAACCCTGCGTATATAATCCACCCCAAGACAATAAACCAGACGCAAATGCACGCGTGCCGGCTCGCGTGTCATTTTTGCCAAGATTCAGAGAGCTTATTGTAATTTTCCAATGAAAAACCGACGATTTGCACCGCCGGTCTGCCACTCTGTCTTATTTTCAGAGCGAATAACTTAGCCTTCGCGCACACCATTCACCAAACGATAGCTCGGCGTATACATGGTTACAAACTCTTCCGCAGCAGAAGGATGCAGCGCCATGGTACGGTCGAAATCATCCTTTGTTGCCGCAGCTTTCAAGGCTACACCGAGCAACTGTGCCATTTCACCGGCATCTGGGCCGACCACATGGGCGCCCAGCACTTTACGGCTGTCACCATCCACCACCAGCTTGGTCAGCATCTTGTCGAAACGACCGGCCAGTGTGTTACGCATCGGGCGGAACAATGCGCGATAGATTTCAACATTCGCATATTGTTTGGCGGCTTCTTCTTCCGACATCCCTACAGTACCGATTTCCGGCTGTGAGAAAACCGCAGTTGGAATCAATTCATGATCAGGCCGAACCGGATTGCCCTTAAATGCGGTTTCAAGGAAGCACATAGCCTCATGAATAGCGACCGGTGTCAGCTGAACACGATTGGTCACATCGCCCACCGCCCAGATATTCTCAATATTGGTATGAGAATATTCATCCACGATGATCGATCCGTCGGCGGCCTGCTTCACACCGGCATTTTCAAGGCCGAGACCTTTGGTGTTCGGCACTCGGCCGATTGCCTGCAACACCTGATCAGCAGCCAGAACTTCGCCGTTGCTCAGGGTGACATTCAAACGAAAATCGTCTTCAGCTTCCGCAACTGCATCCACTTTGGCTTCCGTAACAATGCGGATGCCCTTTTCGATCATAGAATCTGTAACGAGGCGGAATGCATCGCTATCAAAGTTTTTCAAAATTTGCTTGCCGCGATAGACCAGCGTGGTTTCAACACCCAGACCATTGAAAATACCGGCGAATTCTACCGCAATGTAACCGCCGCCCTGAATGACGATGGATTTCGGCAGTTCCGGCAGATCAAAAATCTGATCGGAATTCACACAAAGCTCGTGACCCGGCATGGCATCATCCATAAACGGATGCCCACCGGTGGCGATCAGAATCGTTTCAGCGGTGACAGTCTTACCTGCACCAACCAGTTCAATCGTATGCGCATCTTTGAGCACAGCGCGATGACGCAGAATATCAACCTTCGAATTATCCAAACCTTCGACATAGAAGCCTTCAAGTCGGGCAATTTCGGTGACTTTATTAGCAACCAGTTTTGACCAGTCGAAGCTGGTTTCACCGACTGTCCAGCCATAACCGGCAGCATCACTGAAATGCTCCGGAAACTGCGATGCATAAACATAAAGCTTTTTCGGCACACAGCCACGGATCACGCAGGTGCCGCCCATGCGATATTCTTCAGCCAGTCCGACTTTCTTTCCCATTGCTCCGGCAAGACGCCCTGCCCGCACACCGCCGGAACCGCCGCCGATCACAAACAGGTCATAGTCATAACTGGTCATTTTATTCTCCGAAGTTTTTGATCTGTCTCAGAATATGTTGCTTGGCACATGGTTTAACAAGAGGTGGCACTGAAAGCCAGAAATCTATCTAAAACAACAAGCCCGGCTCAGAGGCCGGGCTTGTTGAATAAATTTATAAGACTGACACGGCGCTAGCCATGAGCTGCGCTACTTGCTTTTATTCGGCAGCAGGAGCTGCGCTGCCGGCAGCTTTCGACAGAACTTCGCCAACCTGCATCGCCAGATCACGGGCAACACCGTTCTGCCAGACTTCTGCAGCCTTCAGCACTTCACGGGTTACGATCGGACCTTCCGAGATCAGCTTCTTACCGGCTTCAGAAGTATAGAATGCGCTGATGGATTTCAGTTCATCTTCAGAGAAAGATGTTGCGTAAACGCGGGCAGCTTCAGTTTCCAGATCGGAACGACGGGCAGCCAGTGCGATTGCCTTATCATCAACGGTTTTGGTGATGATTGCTTCCAGATTCGGGTCTTTCTGAATCAGTTCAGCCTTCAGTGCCTGTGCAGCGCGTGGCAGAATGCCGTCGAACTGTTCGGTAGCGCCGATTGCCGCGATTGCAGCACGCGCAGCTGCCAGATGAGACTGTGAAGCCTCCTGAGCCTGCGCGAGATTGACACCAGCCAACACTGTAAGCGCCGCCAGTGGCGCAATAAGACGGCGATAGCCAATTGCCTTGGTCATATGGTCAATACTCCGTTTTTTATTGAGTGCATTTCCGGTTCATCAGGAACAACGGTATGCGATTTTTTTATTTCTGACCGTTGCCGGACAGATATGAATTACAGAATTAAGAAAGCAGTTTCAGTTCATATTGAACCGTCGAAACCACTCTGCTTTTTTGTCTTTACGCGCATTTTATCCGAAAACCGCTCACACTTTTCGGAATGCGCTACAGTGTCCGGATACCTGAGGTGCCCGCGATAACCGCAACACGCGCAAGCCCGATAAACAAACCATGCTCAACCACGCCGGGAATGGCGAAGAGTGCGTCTGATAATGCTTTTGTATCCGGAATACGGCCAAAAGATGCATCAAGAATATAATGCCCGCCATCCGTCACAAAAATTTCGCCGTCTTTCATGCGCAGGCTCAGCGGCGCTTCCAGACCAAGATCCGTAATGGCCTTTTCAATCGCAATTTTCGTTGCGGCAAGGCCAAAACGGTTCACTTCAACCGGCAGCGGGAATCGTCCGAGTGTATCAACGATTTTTGATTCGTCAGCAATAACGATCATAGCATCGGATGCAGCAGCGACAATTTTCTCGCGCAATAAAGCACCGCCGCCGCCTTTGATCAGCGACAGATCACCGTCAACTTCATCTGCACCGTCAATAGTGAGATCAAGATGCGGGGTTTCTTCCAGTGTTGTCAGCGGCACGCCCAGCTCACTACACAAAGCAGCAGTGCGCTCAGATGTCGGCACACCGATGATTTCAAAGCCTTCAGCTACTTTAACAGCCAGCAAACGCACGAATTCTTCCGCTGTCGAGCCGGTACCGATGCCAAGCTTCATACCACTTTTCACATGGGTTAAAGCCTCAGCAGCTGCGGCAATTTTCAACTGACGCGGATCGACCGAACTCATAAATCTGCTTCCCGTATTTTCATCTGCAGGTTTGACTGCAAAACGCTGTAAGCCTTAACAAGTTGTGCAAACAAGGCGCAAAACATCATTAATGCTGCTTATTTCCGCACTGCTGTAGCACGGGCATCACGCGCGGCAAATATATTATTGTTCTCATTTCATCTATTTACTGAAAAAGACTATCAATAAACGACATTTCAGATAGATTTTGTAATGATTGCGGCGCGTTTTGGTGACCGCTCTCTGAAATAGTGACAAGTCAAAGGGCAGATATGTCTCATTCCTCCGCCAGCACCGCAGCGCGTCCCGTTATTGTGTTTGATCTCGACGGGACATTGGTCGATACCGCTCCGGATTTGCTCGACAGCCTAAACCATTGCCTGATTGCAGGTGGTCTGACACCGGCTGATCCTGTTGCCTTGCGCAAATTTGTCGGCTCCGGCGCTAAAGTAATGATTGAGCGCGCTTATCAGGCTCAGAACCGTCAGCTGACAGATGCTGATATGCAGAAATTGTTTGCTCTGTTCATGGAGCATTATAACGGCAATATGCCAGGCAGCTCAGTTTTCTATCCCGGCGTGCTGGCCTGCCTCGACCGTTTAAGCGATGCGGGATATGGTCTTGCCGTCTGCACCAATAAATTTGAAATCAGCGCCAAAACATTACTCGAAGGCATGGGCGAAGCACATCGTTTCCTCGCTATCTGCGGACAAGACACCTTCCCTTACCGCAAACCTGATCCGCGCCATCTGACAGATACGATTGCACAGGCGCAAGGTAATCCGCATCAGGCGATTATGGTCGGTGACAGTCGTGCCGATATTGATGCCGCTAAAGCAGCAGGCATTCCGGTGATTGCCGTGGATTTTGGCTATACCGATCTGCATGTCTCGCATTTTGAACCAAGCTGCATCATCTCGCATTATGACGAGCTGACACTGGATATGGCCAGCGATTTGCTGGAAGCGGCAAAACAAGCAGCAGAATAATAAAAAAGCGGGATTTCTCCCGCTTTTCTTTTAATTATCCCAGAGGCGCAATATCGCCTTTGGCCCATTCCGCTGTCGTCTCTTCAAAGAAGTCATTGAAGCGACCTGCTTCAATCGCGTCGCGGATACCCTGCATCAGATACTGATAATAATGCAAGTTGTTCCATGTCAGCAGCATACCGCCCAGTGCTTCATTGGATTTCACCAGATGATGCAGATAGGCACGGCTATACTGGCTCGATGCCGGACAGGCTGACATTTCATCTAATGGTCGATGATCTTCCGCATGACGCGCATTACGCAGGTTTACCTTACCGCGACGGGTAAAGGCCAGACCGTGACGGCCTGCACGGGTCGGCATCACGCAGTCGAACATATCAATGCCGCGCGCAACCGACTTCAGCATATCATCCGGCGTACCAACGCCCATCAGATAACGTGGCTTTTCATGCGGCAGGATCGGACAGGTCACATCCAGCATATCCAGCATCACCTGCTGCGGCTCACCAACAGCCAGACCACCAACGGCATAGCCTTTGAGATCCATATCCTTCAGCGCCTGTGCGGATTGTTCGCGCAGCTGTACATTATCGCCGCCCTGCACGATACCGAACATCGCCTTGCCCGGCTGATCGCCGAAAGCCACTTTACAACGTTCTGCCCAGCGCAATGACAGTTCCATCGCTTTCTGCATGACATTGAAGGATGCAGGCAGTGCGGTACACTCATCCAGCTGCATCTGGATATCGCTATCGAGCAGCCCCTGAATTTCAATCGAGCGCTCCGGTGACATTTCATAAGCGCGGCCGTCAATATGCGAACGGAAAGTTACGCCCTGCTCTGTCAGCTTACGCAACTGCGCCAGCGACATTACCTGAAAGCCGCCGGAATCGGTGAGGATCGGCCCCTGCCAGCCACCAAATTCATGCAAACCGCCAAGACGTGCCACGCGCTCGGCACCCGGACGCAGCATCAGATGATAGGTATTGCCGAGAATGATATCCGCGCCAAGGTCTTTGACCTGATCCATATACATGGCTTTAACGGTGCCCGCGGTGCCAACCGGCATAAAGGCCGGTGTGCGGATAGTGCCGCGCGGCATGGTGATTTCACCGCGACGTGCTTTGCCGTCTGTTGCCAGCACTTTGAATTCAAAATTTTCACTAGTCATATCAGAGTCCATTAAGTGCGAAGCGTCAGAAGGCTGGCATCGCCATAGGAATAAAACCGGTATTCATTGCTAATGGCATGGGCATAGGCCGCCTGCATTGTCTCGAAACCGCTGAAAGCCGAGACCAGCATGAACAATGTCGAGCGCGGCAGATGGAAATTGGTCATCAACATATCAATCGCGCGAAATTTATAGCCGGGCGTGATGAAGATATCGGTCGCGCCTGACCACGGACGAATAATACCGTCCTCGCCTGCTGCACTTTCAATCAGGCGCAGTGATGTCGTGCCGACAGAGATAATCCGTCCGCCACGCTCATGCACACGATTGAGTGCTGCTGCGGTTTCCTCGGAGACATAGCCGATTTCCGCGTGCATTTTGTGATCGGCAGTATCATCTGCCTTAACCGGCAGGAATGTGCCTGCGCCCACATGCAGGGTCACAAAATGCTCTTCCACGCCTTTGGCGCGGATACGCTCCAGTAGTTCCGGCGTAAAATGCAGACCAGCAGTTGGTGCTGCAACAGCCCCTTCTTCGCGAGCATAGACGGTCTGATAATCCTGCCTGTCCTGCGCATCCTCCGCCCGTTTGGACGCGATATAAGGCGGCAGCGGAATATGGCCGACCGACGCAATCGCTTCATCCAGCACAGCGCCGGAAACATCAAACACCAGCAGCACTTCGCCACTGTCGTGTTTTTCTGCAACCAGGGCATCCAAGGTGCCTAAGAAGCAGCTGGAACCGGAATGACCGAAACGGATGCGTTCGCCTTGCTTCACGCGTTTTGCAGGACGCAAAAACGCTTTCCAGCGGTCAGCACCGGTACGCATATGCAAGGTCGCACTCACTGTTGCGACAGTGCCGTCACGTTCGCGTGTGCCTTCCAGTTGTGCCGGAATAACTTTGGTATCATTGAAAACCAGCGCATCGCCTTCGCGCAGCAGATCCGGCAAATCACCAACATGCAGATCCTGCAAAGGCTGATCCGGAATGACGCGCAACAATTTTGCATGATAGCGCGGGGTCACCGGACGCAGCGCTATACGCTCTTCCGGCAGGTCAAAATCAAACAGATCGACGCGCATCACTGGCCTCAATTTCAGGGAGTTCAAATTTTTCTAAAATTCGCATTGCCCTGCCATATAGAACAGCGGGCAAAAAATAAAGGGCGCGTTACGGTTTGAACCATAACGCGCCCTCAAATCAGCAGGCTGACAGATTAAATGTCGGCAGCGATCTTAGCGGATGTAATTGAATCCGGATCAGTTACCGGCTCACCGCGCTTGATTTTGTCAACATTGTCCATGCCTTCGATTACCTGACCCCATACGGAGTACTGGCGATCCAGCCAAGGCGCGTCAGTGAAGCAGATGTAGAACTGGGAGTTAGCCGAGTTCGGGTTCTGGCTGCGTGCCATCGAGCAGGTACCGCGTACGTGCTTGGTGTTGCTGAATTCAGCTTTCAGATCAGGCTTGTCCGAACCACCCATACCGGCGCGGGATGGATTGAAGCTGGAACCGCCCTGCTTGCCGAACTTCACGTCGCCGGTCTGCGCCATGAAACCATCGATGACGCGGTGGAATACAACGCCGTCATAAGCGCCTTCGCGTGCCAGCTCTTTAATGCGGGCAACGTGACCTGGTGCCAGATCAGGATAAAGTTCGATTGCAACAGTACCCTTGGTGGTTTCCAGTACCAGTGTATTTTCCGGATCTTTATAAGCCATAGGGCCTCTCCTGTATATTGTCAGACTGCTCAACCGGCAGTCCTATTAGAATTTGTGCATTTCCTGCAAAGCCGGAACGGGCATCTCATCCCGTTCAGGTGCAATGGATAATGCGTAAGTCACAAACAGAATGCTTTTCGTCTAACAAAAAGCAATCTTATTTTTATTTACGATCAGCCAGAACAATGGCTTTAACGATACGGTCAGGATTATCAACTGCACCATTGGCAGATTTGCTGCCTTTTTTGATTTTATCGACGACTTCCATGCCGCTGGTGACCTGACCGACAACGGTATATTCACCATTTAAGAACGAGCCTTCATCAAACATGATGAAAAACTGCGAATTTGCAGAATTCGGGGATGAGCTGCGCGCCATGCCGACTGTGCCGCGAACAAAAGGCTCTTTGGAGAATTCTGCCGGAATATTGCCGTAAGACGAACCGCCGGTGCCTGCACGACCCGGATTATAGCCCTTATCTGCATTGCCGAATTCCACGTCACCGGTCTGCGCCATGAAGCCGTCAATCACACGATGGAAAACAACACCGTTGTAAGCGCCGTCACGTACAAGCTTTTTGATCTGTTCGGCATGTTTCGGTGCCAGATCAGGGCGCAATGCAATCGTTACATCGCCGTCTTTCAGGGTCAGAACCACGGTGTTTTCCGGATCAGCAGCCTGCGCATTGGCTGGCTGTAATGCGGCTGTGGCTGAAAATGCGAGAAAAGCCGTGACGGCCAGTAATTTACGCAAAAAGGACATGATTTTTCCTGTTTAAGGCTGATCTTATTTTTTGAGCTTTGTGCGAAGGGCGTTTTCAATAACAGGCGGTACAAACCGGCTGACATCGCCCCCCATTGCCGCAATCTGGCGTACCAGTGTGGCAGTAATAAAACGCACATGCGGGGAAGCAGGCAAAAACACGGTCTGAATTTCCGGCACCATGCCTGCATTCATACCGGCCATCTGCATTTCATAGTCGAAATCTGTGGCATCGCGCAAACCGCGGATCATCAGCGTTGCATTATGGCTTCTGGCCGTATCAACCACCAGACCACTGAAACTCGTATAATCAATACGACTGTAATCGGAACCGAAAGCCTGCTCTCCGGCCTCGCGCAACAAAGCGACACGTTCCTCAAAGCTAAACATCGGAGTTTTCCCCGGATGAACGCCGATGGCAACAATCACCTTATCGGCAAGCCCGAGGGCTCCGCGCAGAACATCTAGATGACCATTGGTGACCGGATCAAACGATCCTGCATAGAGAGCTGTTTTCATGGCTACTGAGTTAATCATTCTCTTCAGAGATTTCAATCACGGAAGTGGTTCATCTGTTTAAATCAAACGGCAAAAACGGCTTAATTCATAAGAAAAGCTGTTAAACAACTTGTACCGCAACTGTTTTCATTTCCGCATCAAAGTGATGGCATCGCTGCGGCTAAAGTCGCACGCGACAACTCCCGAATATAATTTAATAATGCCATTTCCAAACATAAGACTGCTTGAGGAAAAATGAGCGTTTCAATTTACTACGTTGCAAGACAAAGAGCCCAATTAACACCCTCTGAGATTGAAATAATAAAAAACATAATCAACAAATATTCAGTTGATGAGCTATTGGAGCAATATCTTCTTGAGGGCACCGGACTTAACTGGGAGTCTTTTGATTATGAGTTCAATATAAAAGCCGGATCATTTTTCACTAAAGGCATTGTGTTTTCCGGATCAACAAAGCTTCCGGATAATACGGATGATGCAATTCCATTAGGGCTGCAACATTGGTCTAAGTGCTTGACTGAAATACGCCATGCTCTTCCCCGATGTGAATGGTCAGTACGTGTTGAGGATCATATGATAGAATGGGACACAAAATCCAACGCATATAATCCTGTTTGAAACGCAATAGGAAGTCTCCCCCATGATCTCTGAGGTTTGGAGAAAATGCGCGTCTGCGTCATTTACTACCCCGCCTCCATTTTCTGCCGCCTCAATATTTTGAGCGCGATGCCTAAGCCGTAGTCTTACATCAAAAGCACAAGTTTACGGATTAGCAAAGTGAACCTAGCATGAATGCGGCGGTCAGTAAGAGTTCACAGATAAGCGCCTATAATACAAACATCATAAGGCGTTCATCGCTACCCCATACCATAAAATGAAAGTTTTTATGCAACCTTTGTCTCGCTTGTGCGTAATATAAGCGAAAGGATACTATGATGATGCTATTTATTCTCGCAATCTCAATGATCGTCGCGATGATGTTTGCAGCCATTATCCTGATGATCGAAGAAAGCGCTTCAAGACGTTTTAACAACCAGAAATCTGCTTTCGACCTGCGTTCCGTGCGACGTGTTGCACGGGGCACACGATCAAAACGCATTACACATGCCTGAACAAAGTGAGATATCTTGGTTTTGCCCAATTCAGGCCTAAATACATTCAAAATACCCCTCTAGATTAGAGGGAAGTTGCAGCCGGAACCTCCAGTCCAGGCTTTTATTCAAGGCGGTGTGAGAAGACACCGCCTTTTTTCTTTGTCGTCATGGTAATAAAAAACGCCCTGTCAAAATTGACAAGGCGTTTTTGTTTTAAAGCTTATTCAACGACAGGTTCATCACCACCCGTCGGGGCAGTTTCCTGAACCGGTGTCTGATCACCGGCTGTTTCCGAGGTTTCATCCTCTTCATCATCGGTTTCAGTAATACGTTCTACCGACACAACCTTTTCACCGTCAGCGGTATTGAAGATTGTCACACCCTTGGTGGAACGACCGGCAATACGAATACCGCCAACCGGAACGCGGATCAGCTGACCGCCATCCGAAACCAGCAGAATCTGGTCGCTTGCTTCAACCGGGAAGAGCGCAACCAGCGCACCGATCTCATCGGCTTTCGATGTATCAGTTGCACGGATACCTTTACCGCCACGACCAGAAATACGGAATTCATAGGAAGAAGAACGCTTGCCGTAACCGAATTCGCTGACTGTCAGAACAGTCTGCTCATGGGCTTTCAGCTCTTCATAGCGCTCGTCATTCAGCTCCGTATCTTCGGTCACGTCTTCACCGACGACTGCGATATCTTCCACATCGTCCGAGCCAAGGCTGCGGCGTTCCGCAATTGCGCGCTTCAGATAGGCTGTACGCTCGGCCGGTGTTGCTTCCACATGCTCAAGAATAGCCATGGAGATAACTTTATCGCCATCGGCCAGATTGATACCGCGCACACCAATCGAATTACGACCGGCAAAGACACGAACATCATCCACACGGAAACGGATACACTGGCCACCGGCAGCGGTGAGCAGCACGTCATCATTGACCGTACAAGTATCAACCGAGAGGATTTCATCGCCTTCTTCTTCCAGCTTCATCGCAATCTTACCATTGCGGTTTACCTGAACGAAATCAGACAACTTGTTACGACGCACTGTTCCGCGTGTTGTCGCGAACATCACGTCAAGTTCTGCCCAGCTTGCCTCATCCTCAGGCAATGGCATGATCGTGGTGATACGCTCACCCTGCTGCAAAGGCAGCATATTAATCAATGCCTTACCGCGAGACTGCGGCGTACCGACCGGCAGACGCCAGACTTTTTCTTTATAAACAATACCGCGTGAGGAGAAGAACAGCACCGGTGTATGGGTATTGGCTACGAACAGACGGGTAACGAAATCCTCGTCCTTTGTCGCCATACCTGAACGGCCTTTACCGCCACGGCGCTGCGCACGATAAGTGTTCAGCGGTACGCGTTTGATGTAACCGGCGTGGCTGACGGTAACCACCATATCTTCACGGGCGATGAGGTCTTCATCGTCCATATCGGCGCCGCCGAGTGTCAGTTCTGTACGGCGCGGCGTAGCAAATTCATCACGAACCGCAGCCATTTCATCCTTAACGATGGACAGAATGCGCTCACGCGATGCGAGAATTGCCAGATAATCTTTGATTTCTTCGCCGATCTTGTTGAGTTCATCAGCGATTTCGTCACGACCAAGAGCTGTCAGGCGCTGCAAACGCAGTTCCAGAATTGCACGCGCCTGCTCTTCCGACAGATTATAAGTGTTATCGTCGTTCAGCACATGGCGCGGATCGTCAATCAGACGGATCAGCGGTGCAATATCAGCAGCCGGCCAGCGGCGTGTCATCAGCTGCTCACGCGCAGTTGCCGGATCCGGCGCACGGCGGATCAGCGCAATAATTTCGTCGATATTGGCAACAGCAATCGCCAGACCAACCAAAACATGCGCGCGTTCGCGGGCTTTATTGAGCAGGAACTTGGTGCGGCGGCTGACAACTTCCTCACGGAAATGCACGAATGCATTCAGCACTTCCATCAGTGTCAGCAGCTGCGGCTTACCGCCATTCAGTGCCACCATATTGCAGCCGAAAGAGGTCTGCAGCGGTGTATAACGATACAGCTGATTCAGCACCACATCCGCATTGGCATCGCGCTTGAGTTCAACAACAACGCGGTAACCTTCACGGTCGGACTCGTCACGCAGATCGGAAATGCCCTCGATACGCTTGTCGCGCACCAGTTCAGCCATTTTCTCAATCATGGTCGCTTTATTGACCTGATACGGAATTTCCGTGATCACGATGGATTCACGGTCATTGCGCATTGGTTCAATTGCCACACGACCGCGCATCAGCACAGAACCGCGACCGGTGCTGTAAGCAGAATAAATGCCTGCACGGCCGAGAATCAGACCACCGGTCGGGAAATCCGGCCCCGGAATGATCTCAATCATCTCTTCCAGCGACATTTCAGGATTGTCGATCAGGGCAATACAGCCATTGATCACTTCACCTAAGTTATGCGGCGGAATATTGGTGGCCATACCAACGGCAATACCGCCGGAACCATTGACCAGCAGGTTCGGATAGCGCGCCGGAAGCACTTTAGGCTCCTGTTCGCGGCCATCATAGTTGTCCTGAAAATCAACTGTATCTTTGTCGATATCTTCGAGCAGAACCGAGGAAACTTTTTCCAGACGGCACTCGGTATAACGCATCGCCGCAGCACTGTCGCCGTCAACAGAACCGAAGTTCCCCTGCCCGTCAACCAGCGGCTCGCGCATGGAAAAGTCCTGCGCCATACGCACCAATGCGTCATAAATCGAGGCGTCACCATGCGGATGGTATTTACCCATCACTTCACCGACGACACCGGCAGATTTACGGTAGGAGCGGTTCCAGGCAAGCCCCATTTCATTCATGGCATGGAGAATACGCCGGTGAACCGGCTTCAACCCGTCACGAACATCAGGAAGCGCGCGGCTGACGATAACGCTCATCGCGTAATCGAGGTAGGACCGCTGCATCTCCTCCACAATAGAAATCGGTTCAATACCGTTAAATTCGTCTGAACCGGGCGGCGGAGTAAGGTCTGTCACTATTCAAATATCTTTCGTAAAGAATCGATTAGTTTTGGTTGATTATACTCTATCCCATAACATCAAAATCACGAAATTTCGACTGCCACGCAGCGGCTTTCATACACATCAAATGTGCAGTTTTTCCATCACAAAGGCAAATAAGCACGGATTTAAAAGGCAAATCCGTGCTTATTTGCACGAACAGTAAAAACAAGCCGTCATATCGGTATTTCAGACCGTTCGCAGACCAGAGCACACTGTGCAATAACACATCTTGCACAGGTAACATAAAGCCATGCATAATCATGGTAATAGCACCATAAACGTAAGAACGGGGACACAGATGAGCTTTTACGACAGTCTATTCAGCGCCTTTGTCACATTGCTCGTCACCATTGATCCGCCGGGTCTTGCGCCGCTGTTTCTGGCGGTTACCACCGGTATGGATCGCCGTGAACGGGCGCAGGTCGCCAAGCGCGCCAGCATTATCGGCTTTATCATTCTGGCACTTTTCGCCATTGCCGGCGCACAAATTCTGATGATGTTCGGCATTACACTTGGCGCTTTCCGCGTTGCCGGTGGCTTACTGCTGTTCTGGATTGCTTTTGAAATGATTTTTGAGCGCCGTCAGGAGCGCCATGAGAAAAGCGCAACGGTTGCAATTACCAAAGACCATATCCGCAATGTGGCTGCCTTCCCGCTGGCCATTCCGCTGATTGCAGGTCCGGGCGCGATCTCCGCTACAGTACTGCTCGGCGGCAGCTTCCCGACCATAGGTACCAGACTGGCACTTCTCGGCATTTTGCTTGCCTGTATTCTGATTTCCTATGTCGTATTTTTGCTCGCAGAGCGCGTTGACCGCTTTTTAGGGGAAACAGGCCGCTCCATCCTCACCCGCCTGCTCGGCGTGATCCTTGCGGCTTTGGCAGTGCAATTTGTCGCTGATGGTGTCCGCTCTCTGATCACCGGAGCCTGAACAACAAAAAGCCCGCGATAAACGCGGGCTTTTCTTTGAAATCGATAGTCTCAAAACGGGATATCATCGTCCAGATCATGGCTGAAACCGCCGGACTGCTGCTGCGGGCTGGAACGGCCAAAATCATTACCGCCGCTATTATTGTTGCCGCCGTAATCACCGCCACGGGATGAACCGCCGCTAAAACGATCGCCGCCGCTGCCGCTACCTTCAAAACGGCCACCGCCGCCGCCACCTTCACCACGGCTGTCAAGCATCTGCAATTCACCACGGAATTTCTGCAACACGATTTCAGTCGTGTATTTATCATTGCCGTTCTGGTCGGTCCATTTACGGGTCTGCAGCTGACCTTCGATGTAAACTTTCGCGCCTTTTTTCAGGTACTGTTCTGCAACCTTGGCCAGATTTTCGTTGAAAATCACAACGCTGTGCCATTCGGTTTTATCTTTGCGCTCACCGCTCTGGCGGTCGCGCCAGCTTTCGGATGTCGCGATACGCAGATTTGCAACCGGCTCACCGGAATTCAGACGACGGATTTCAGGATCCGCTCCGAGATTACCAACGAGAATAACTTTATTGACTGAGCCTGCCATAGACCTGCACTCCAGATTTTTTTCTTACAGTTTGCGTGACAATACATAAGGCAGCCCCCTGATGAAAGGGGAAGATGGCTTATCCAAAACAAAAAAGCCGCCGCGAAATATCGCAGCGGCTCTGATTTCACAGCGGATAACTCCGCCATACTCACGATTAACGGGAGTAATATTCAACAACCAGATTTGGTTCCATCTGAACGGCGTAAGGAACGTCGGACAGGCCTGGAACGCGGCTGTATGTTGCAGTCAGCTTGCCGTGGTCAGCAACGATGTAGTCAGGAACATCGCGTTCTGCGAGCTGGATAGCTTCCAGAACGATAACCAGCTGCTTGGACTTTTCGCGAACTTCAACAACGTCACCAGCCTTCAGGCGGTAGGACTGAATGTTAACGCGACGACCGTTTACGTTTACGTGACCGTGGTTGATGAACTGACGGGCAGCAAAGATGGTCGGTACGAACTTGGCGCGGTATACAACTGCATCCAGACGGCTTTCCAGCAGACCGATCAGGTTTTCACCGGTATCGCCCTTACGACGAGCAGCTTCTTCGTAAGTTTTACGGAACTGCTTTTCGGAGATATCGCCGTAGAAGCCTTTCAGCTTCTGCTTTGCGCGCAGCTGAATACCGAAGTCGGAGAGCTTGCCCTTACGGCGCTGACCGTGCTGACCTGGGCCGTATTCACGACGGTTTACCGGGGATTTAGGACGGCCCCAGATGTTTTCGCCAAGACGGCGGTCAATTTTATATTTGGAAGATTCGCGCTTACTCATCGCATTTCCCTTTATAAGTGATACCGGCGCGGCAGCTTATCTGCCTCGCTCGAAGGAAACGCGCCCTCCTCTGTCCTCTCATTGAGAAGACTGACAGAACATTGCAACAGCGAATGAGGCAATTATTCACGGGACACGTCTACAGATACAGGGAATCTGCGAAGATGCCCTGAAATCCTGAGCGGCTTTTAAGGAGTGGGAGCCGTTGTTGTCAAGGCCTGTGGCTCAGACTGCTGCAAATCAAATGCTAAATCGCCGAATATCGGCAAAACCGGAGCACGCTACGGCTATAGCTGCTTGTATGGTTCTAATTTTCAGTTCAAAACCGATAGCACAGATTTCAAAATGCGTCCGGACAGAGATCATCTGAATATGACAAAACTCATTATACGCTTCTATCCGGATTTGATTGCAGCTATTTGCGGACTTCTGATTATTCCGTGGATCATCGGCGTTCCGGGACAGCCGACACAAACTATTCTGTCAGGCTGGACACTCGGACTGATCACCATGGGCGGCTATCTGGTTATCTACCAATGTGTAAAGTCGTTCCAAGCATCTGCACGCTATAAAAAGAATGCATCATTGCAGCAGCCGGTGTCCGCAATTCTGAACATGTCTGCGCTATGCCTTATGCCGGCCATGCTGATTGCATTGCTTTTGCTGTTTTATGTCGAATAGGCTGACCAGCATATAAAGCGAACCACATTCTTAAGAGTGAAATACCGGTCTCATCACTGTTGAGCATCAAAGCGCGCACGCTCTTCGCGCATCATATGACGATTATCAACGGCCCATTGCCCCAGACCATCAATCGGCTTGGCCAGCGACATACCAAGCGGCGTCAGCGAATATTCCACTTCCGGCGGCGAAGTCGGGCGCACAATACGCAACACCAAACCGTCACGCTCCAATGAGCGCAAAGTCACTGTCAGCATACGTTGCGAAATACCTTCAATCAGACGGCGCAACGCATTGAACCGCACTGTGCCCTGTTGCAAATTGAGAATAACCAGCAGGCTCCATGTATCCCCAACGCGATCCAGAACTTCGCGGATCGGACAAGTGCCGTCTTCATTCGTTGCGAATCCGGCGGTGTCTGCCAGCAGCGGGACAGTTTTTTGAGTTTCATCACTATCCACGACAGATATTTTTTTCTGCATAGCCTTGGTTTGAGATGCCATTGCCTTCATCCTTCTCCTGTCCATCACCATAATAAACCTGCATTTACAGCAGAACAGGTGGTTACTTTGATGTAACCTGCCAACTTTAAAGTGCATTCTTCACAGCCCTTTAAAAGCATATTACATAGTTACCTATCGTAACCTGATTAAAAATAATTCTCAGATTTATAGTATGAGGTAAGCATCATGTCAAAAATTGCAATCATCGGCGCCAGCGGTTATGTCGGAACAGCCCTGCTCAATGAAGCCGTGAAACGCGGTCATCAGGTCAGCGCTTTTGTGCGCCATCCGGAGAAAATCGCTGCCAGTGCCAATGTCACTGCGGTGAAAGCTGACGTCCTGGACACGGACGGACTGGCTGCCCTTTTAAAAGGCCATGATCTGGTGATCTCCGCCTATAATCCGGGCTGGCAGGAAGCTGACATCCGCAATATTCACATCAAGGGCAGCAAATCCATTAGTGAAGCGGTGAAGAAAGCTGGCATCAAGCGTCTGATCGCAGTCGGCGGCGCAGGCAGCCTCGAAATCAACGGTCAGCAGCTGGTGGATTCCCCTGAGTTTCCGGCTGAATATAAAGAAGGTGCGCTGGGTGCCCGTCAGGCACTCAATGATCTGAAAGCCGAAGATACGCTGGACTGGTCTTTTGTTTCACCAGCCATTCTGCTGGTTCCGGGGGAAGCCACCGGCACATTCCGTCTTGGTAAGGATTCTCCGGTTTTTGACGACAAAGGTGAAAGCAAAATCACCGTCGGCGATCTGGCCGTCGCCATTCTTGATGAAGCAGAACAAGGCAAACATATCCGCCAGCGCTTCACAGCAGCATATTAAAAGCTAAAATAAGAAAGCCTGTTTTAATTGCAGGCTTTCTTTTTATCAGGCAGGAAACAGGCCGAGACGCTTAGCCTGCGGCGAGTTCTTTTCATCTTCACGCAGGGTCAGCACCGACACGCCTGTTGCGGTCACTGCAACCGTATGTTCGAACTGTGCCGAGAGTAATCCATCCTTTGTGGTGACAGTCCACTCATCCGCTTCGGTCTTTACGTTGCGCCGCCCCTGATTGAGCATCGGCTCGATGGTAAAAACCATGCCTTGTTGCAGAAACAGGCCGGTTCCGGGCTTACCGAAATTGAGAATTTGCGGCTCTTCGTGCATCTCACGGCCGATACCATGCCCACAATAATCATGCACAACCGAATAGCCGTTGCGCTTGGCATGGCGCTCAATCGCCCAGCCGATATCGCCGATCCGCGCGCCCGGACGCACCGTAGCAATCCCCATCCACATTGCTTCATAAGCGGCACGCACCAATCGCTTGGCAGCCGTATTTACCTCACCGACACAATAAGTCTTGCTGGAATCTGCGATATAGCCGTTCTTCTCCAGCGTAATGTCAAAATTGACAATATCACCGCTTTTCAACACATCGGACTGCGACGGCACACCGTGGCAAACCACATGATTAAGTGAAGAATTCAGGACAAAGCCATAGCCATACTGGCCCTTACTGGCCGGTCGGGATTGTAGATTCTCAGTGATAAAGCGCTCGACTTTGTCGTTAATCTCAATGGTTGAGACACCCTCCAGCGGCGTTTTATCCAGCATATCAAAGACTGAAGCCAGTAATCGGCCTGCCTCAGCCATCAGTGCCAATTCCTGTGGTTGCTTAATCATGCTTCACTCACACTCAGCGAAGACACAGCAACACCAGCGGCATTGAGCTCACGGCGCATAATTTCTGAAAAACTGAGCGTCGGATTGGTCTCGCATAACATGCCGATCTTAATCCAGAAAGCAGCCTGCGCATTAATAGAGCGGCAGGTCACCTTGCTTGCAAGACGCAGCTGCTCATGCAGCTCGTCTTCAATATTCACAATACCCATAAGGCCTCACATATGTTTTATATACATACTATACATGAAACATATATTGAGTCTCAAGGTGAATAATCCGTCAGCGATCAGCTGATGAGTTCCACATCCACTACACCGTTAATAGCCTTCATCGCGCTGGCAATCTGCGGGCTGATGCGGTAGCGATCCGGTAAAGCAACTTCGACCTCGCGCTGACCATTATCCTTGATCACGATGAAGCTGACCTCGCCGTCACCACGGGTTTTGAAGTAAGGCACAATCTGATCGAGCGCATCGCTATTCCGCAAAAACAGACGCAATGCCTTTTGCAGGCGGCTGGCCTCATCTTCCAATGACACGACCGTAGCAATACGCAGGCTCACACCTTCCGGCCGGTTTTCAGCCGAAACCGTAATCACCACCGAACGTCCGGGCTCCAACAGGTCGCGGAACTGCTGGAGCGCTTCCGAGAACAGTACCGATTCAAACTGACCTGTCGCATCTGAAAAGGCGATAATGCCCATCTTATTACCGGTCTTGGTCTTGCGCTCCTGCTTACTGATAACCGTTCCGGCCAGACGACCGTTGGTTGCACCTTTTTTCACCGCATTGGAGAAATCAGCCCAGCTTTGAACACGCATCTTCTGCAGCGCTTCATTATAATCATCCAATGGGTGTGCTGAGAGATAGAAACCCGCAGCCTGCAATTCGCGGTGCAGTTTTTCTGATGATGTCCAAGGGGTTACCACCGGCAATTGCAGCTTTTCTTTCGGCACCAGACCGGTGCCAAAAATATCGGACTGCCCGCTATTGGCATTTTCCTGCGTGCGCTGCGTATAGGCCATCAGACTGTCCATACCGGAGCTCAGAGCCGAGCGATCGACACCGAAACAATCCAGCGCACCGGCATTAATCAGGCTTTCAAACACACGGCGGTTGACCATGCGCGGATCAACGCGTTCACAGAAATCCTCAAGGCTTTCAAACGGTTTTTCTTTCCGTTTTTCGACAATATGCTCAACTGCAGCATCACCGACGCCCTTGATCGCTGCCAGAGAATAGAAAATCTTGCCTTCTCCCACCTCAAACGGACGGTAGGATGTCATGACCGACGGCAACACCACCTCAATACCAAGGCGCAGTGCATCACGACGGAAATCATTCAGCTTTTCCGTGTTGTTCATATCATAGGTCATGGATGCGGCGAGAAACTCTGCCGGATAATGCGCCTTCAGATAAGCAGTATGATAAGAAACAATCGCATAGGCCGCTGCGTGGGATTTATTGAAACCATAGTCAGCAAATTTGGCAAGAAGGTCGAAAATCGTATTGGCCTGCGCCTTGCCAACACCGCCTTCAATCGCACCATCAACAAAACGGACGCGCTGCTTGTCCATTTCCTCACGGATTTTCTTACCCATCGCGCGGCGCAGCAAATCCGCTTCACCAAGCGAATAGCCGGAAAGCTCCTGCGCGATCTGCATCACCTGTTCCTGATAAACAATAACGCCCTGCGTTTCCTTCACCAGATGGTCAATTTTCGGGTGAATAGAGGCAATTTCCTCCTCACCATGCTTGCGCGCATTATAGGTCGGAATATTCTCCATCGGGCCCGGACGATAGAGCGCCACAAGCGCAATAATATCCTCGATACGGTCAGGCTTCATCCCGATGAGTGCTTTACGCATCCCCACGGATTCCACCTGAAACACCCCGACTGTCTCACCGCGCGACAGCATTTCATAGGTCAGCTGATCGTCAAACGGCAGTGTTTGCAGATCAATATCGACACCTTTACGGGCAATCAGCTTCACGGCTGTATTGAGTACCGTCAGCGTTTTCAGACCAAGAAAGTCGAATTTTACCAGACCGGCCTGCTCAACCCATTTCATATTGAACTGGGTGACCGGCATGTCCGAGCGCGGATCGCGATACATCGGCACTAGTTCCGATAAAGGCCGGTCACCGATAACAATACCCGCAGCGTGCGTAGAAGCGTGACGATAAAGCCCTTCCAGCTTCAGCGACATATCGAGAAGGCGACCGACAACGGGCTCTTTCTCACGCTCCTCATTAATACGCGGTTCTTCATTAATCGCCTGGCCAAGTGATACCGGATTGGCAGGGTTTGACGGCACCAGCTTACACAGCCTGTCCACCTGACCGTAAGGCATTTGCAGCACGCGGCCAACGTCGCGCAACACCGCACGCGCCTGCAGCGTACCGAAAGTGATAATCTGCGCGACCTGATCGCGACCATATTTTTGCTGTACATAGCGGATCACTTCTTCACGGCGATCCTGACAAAAATCGATATCAAAGTCCGGCATCGACACACGATCCGGATTAAGAAAGCGCTCGAACAGCAAAGAAAAGCGCAACGGATCAACGTCCGTAATAGTCAGCGCATAAGCAACCAGCGAGCCGGCACCGGAACCACGCCCCGGCCCCACCGGAATGTCCTGCAGTTTCGCCCATTTAATAAAGTCCGAAACGATCAGGAAGTAGCCCGGAAATTTCATACGGACGATGATCGAAATCTCATAGTCCAGACGTTTGATATAGTCTTCATGGGTATGACCTTCGGCAAGGCCGAAAATCTTCAAACGTTCTTCAAGGCCTTCGCGCGCTTGACGCGCCATTTCATCCGCTTCTGCTTGCAGAGCAGCTTCCGGATCATCCGATTCACCGGTAAAACGTGGCAGGATCGGCGCGCGGGTTTGCGTGTACCAATGGCAACGGCGTGCAATCTCGACTGTATTTTCCAAAGCCTCCGGCAGATCGGCAAACAAAGCCGCCATTTCGCTCTGGGATTTCAGATAATGATCCGGTGTCAGGCGGCGGCGATCATCTGATGCTATGACCTGTCCGTCGGCAATCGCCAGCAGCGCATCATGCGCTTCATAATCCTCACTCTGCTTGAAGAAAGCCTCATTGGTCGCAACCAATGGTAGTTCATATTCATAAGCCAAATCAACCAATCTGGCTTCAAGTACACGGTCATATCCACGCTGGCGATGCAGTTCGATGTAAAGACGATCACCAAAAGTGTTCTTTAAAAATTCGAGACGGCTGCGCGCACGTTCTTCACGCTCAGCGCTCAGTGGCTTACCGATAGGCCCTTCAGCTCCACCAGTCAGAAAAATAACATCTTCCGACAAATCCGGCAGCCAGTCTGCACGGATATGTACCGGATCACCGGATTCAGTTTCCAAATAAGAACGGCTGACCAGCCGCACCATATTGGCATAGCCTTCTTCACTGGAAGCCAGCAGCACCACCGGAGCCAGATCCAATGCATCACGCCGGTTGATTGCGCGACCTTCTGGCTGATGATCGCCAAAGGCAATGTCAACAACACAACCGATAATTGGCTGAATACCGTCTTTCGAAGCTTTCTGCGCGAATTCCAGTGCCCCGAAGAGATTATTCGTATCTGTGACTGCAATTGCGGGAGCATTATCATCTTTGGCATGGCCAATGATTTTGCCGATTTGCAACGCCCCTTCCAGCAATGAATAGGCCGAATGCGTACGCAAATGAATAAATGCCGGTGCACCGGCAGACATATCAGAAGCAGCTACGGCAGAAACATCAGAAGGCAAAGGCATATACTCCGTCATCGCAGACACCACCTGCTCTTCTGTGAGCAATGATGCTATCGCATTTCAAAGTTTTACAGCGAAACCAGTTTTAACAATGGCAGCTCTGTAATCCGGGAAAATCGAATTGAATGATTGAAACTGAAGCCCAAAGACTCCGCTCATTCATAAAACCCTTTTTCCCGCAATGCCGTCATGATGTCCAGATGCATATATGCATTCTGCATATCATTCACAGGCAGTCCTCCGCCTGTGAGTAACTTTTATGTTCTGAGCGAACAGAACAATCAGGATCAGAATACTGCGACCCACATAGCAAATGTCGCTACGAACAAACCGATAGAAATAAATGACATAACATCACGAACCAGATCAGACATGATATGAACTCCATATGTTCCTGTATGTTTGTAATTTGTTCCATTATTGTTCCGTAGTCAACCCCTCTTTGTTCGCGTAAAAACATCTATAGTTAGTAAAATATGAATCTTTCAATCCCACTCCAGCCTGCACAGGCCATCATTTTATACGGGCAAAAATTTTACGCCTTAAATTCAAACGCATATCTTACTTATGGTAAAAATAAAAATGCCACTCATTAACTCATGAGTGGCATCTAACGAACTACCCCAAATAATGTCTTCTAAGATCACCATTAAAGAACTGATGGCTCAACCCAAATTTTTCGTGCCAACAAACGATCACGACTTATCCGATCATTGATCTTATCCGCTCCATATTGCTCAAAAAGTGTTTTGTTCACAGACAATAAAGAAACACCCAAGCCCGCCCGACCATCTGGCAAAGAAAACCCTAACAAATCCAGCAATGTAGGGAAAACGTCGAACATAGCAGCTTGTCTTTCCAGTAATTGCGGACGAATGCTATCGCCGATTACGACGAAATAATTAAGGCGTTGTTTTTGATTCAACTGCTCTTCGTAATCATTTTTCATCATCAGGTGATCACTGACGATAACAACAACCGTATTGTCAAGCAGCCCTTCATGCCGAAGAGTTTTAATAAACTTACTAATTTCATAGCCAGTACATTTTACTGAGAAAAGAATTTGAGGTAGTTTATTGTTTGGAAATGCGCGTTCACAACTCCTTGTCGAATGTCCGTTTGGAAAATGCGCTGCAATTGTCGCAACAGACATGACATATGGCTTTCCGGATTTTTTTAACAGCCGTACACGATTTTGTGCTTGTTTGAAAACAGTATCATCATAATGCCCCCAGTCATTCCGATAATCACTGGCAGCTTCGATATTATGCAAACCAAAAGCCTGGTCAAATTTATGGCTTTTCAAAAACGCTCTCATTCCGGCAAAACCATGATCAGAGCCATTCAAAAACTCAACTTGGTAATCATTTTTCTTCAACAAATCGCTGAGACAAACTATGCCGGCAAAAAACGTTTGCTGCTTATCAAACAAGTTCCCGCTTAAAAGACCATGAGGTTGCAGAGGAACCCCACATTGTGATGCGACAAAGCCAGCCATGCTCCAGCCCGTATTTTTTGCTTGAGCCAGACCTTTGACCTCCAAACCCGAAGCAGAAAGCTCTTTCAGCTCAGCAAATACTTTGTCGCCAGCAGCAATATCAGCGAAAGTACGCTCTGTACTTTCAGCATAAATAATAATCATATTTTGCTTTATGGCCGTTGCAAGTTGCAGATGATCGGGTGCAAAATAGGCTTTCAACAACCGATCATCGTAATGACTGCCAATAAAAAAACTTCCGACACTCCAAACAAGTGGGTTAATCAACAGTAGCGGAATAAATAATGCCCTGTCTAAAACCAAAAAACGTCTATCTTTATTAATTAAAAACCAGAAAGCAAGGATCACACCGAGACAACTCAGCGCAAAACGTAACGTGTATTTTGTACTATTTTCTGGAGCACCACCTTCCACTCCCATATTTAAGTGAAAAACAATACTTGCAAAATCAAAGCTGCCAAAAAGCCCAATAACACCAGCATAAATAAACAGCAAAACAATAGGGACTAAACTATAAAGGAAACGAAATGAAACTGGCTGTTTAGCAACGGCACCAAAACCGTACATTATATAAATTGCAGCTCCACCAAAACATAATGCAGAACTAACAAATCCAGAAATAAGAAAATACTTCTTAAACGCATAAGAAACAGAAAACGCCAGAACAAAAACAATAAAATTATATTTGTACTGGCTACGGTTTAAAATAAATTCCATTACTGCCCCCGCATGCGTATCTTCGCCACCCAAGGATGGCATACGCATGCGTCACAATAATTTCAAGAAATTTTCACATTCATACATTAATAAAACAAAAATTCTCCTCTTATATCACCTCTTTATTACTTATTTATTTTTAATATAAAATTTCTTTTTACTATAATACAAATTCGACGATCTTACCGTCTTTCAAAGTCACACACCGATCCATGCGACGCGCCAGATCATGATTGTGTGTTGCTATCAATGCAGACAGGCCAGACTGGCGTACCAGTGCTTCTAACGCCTGAAATACATAAGAAGACGTAGACGGATCAAGATTACCTGTCGGTTCATCCGCGAACAGTACCAGCGGCGCATTAGCAACCGCACGGGCAATCGCCACACGCTGCTGCTCACCACCTGAAAGCTCTGAAGGACGATGCGATGAACGTGGCCCGATACGCATATAATCCAGCAGGTTTTGCGCCCGCTGTGATGCGACTTTCGATGACAGTCCACGCAACATCTGCGGCACCATCACATTTTCCAGCGCGGTAAACTCCGGCAGCAGATGATGAAACTGATATACAAAACCCAGATCATGACGACGCATAGCAGTGCGCTCATCATCATCCAGCTGAGCACAAGATGTTTTCCCTAAGATTACATCGCCGGAATCCGGTTTTTCCAGTAAGCCAGCAGTGTGCAGCAATGTGGATTTACCGGCACCGGATGGCGCAACCAATGCCACCATCTCACCGCGCATCAGTGTGAAATTCGCATCTTTAAGAATGGTCAGCTCACGGTCTGCTTCATGATAACTGCGGCAGACATTTTTCAGCTGAAGGATCGGTTCCCCTGACATACCAGCCATTATTCGTACCTCAGCGCATCAACAGGATCGAGTTTAGCCGCACGCCAGGCCGGCAAAATCGTAGCAATAAATGACAAGAACAGTGCCATACCAATAACAGAGAGTGTTTCTCCGACATTCATTTTGGCCGGAAGCTGGCTGAGGAAATAAAGCTCAGGATTAAACAAGGTCGTACCCGACAGCCATGAGAAGAATGCACGGATGCTCTCAACATTGAGACACACCACCACACCAAGTACGACACCTGCCAATGTACCGGTGACACCAATTGCGGCACCGGTCATCAGGAAGATACGCATGATTGCGCCGCGGGTTGCACCCATCGTGCGCAGGATCGCGATATCGCGCCCTTTATCTTTCACCAGCATGATCAGTCCGGAAATAATATTCAATGCGGCGACCAGAACGATCAATGTCAGGATCATAAACATCACGTTGCGCTCAACCTGCAAGGCCGAGAAGAATGTAGCATTACGCTGCCGCCAGTCTGTCATCATGACAGGACGCTCAGCCGCCTCTTCCACACCGGCGCGCAAATCATCGACCTTGTCCGGATTATCCGCGAAAACCTCAATCGACTGAACACGATCTTCCTGATTGAAGAACAATTGCGCCTCGCCCAATGGCATCAGCACAATAGAAGCGTCATATTCCGACATACCGATTTCGAAAATTGCCTTGATCGGGTAGGCTTTTGTACGGGCATTGACACCAAATGGTGTGACATCGCCGTCAGGAGAAATGACTTTCAGATCATCCCCGACACCAAGACCAAGATTCTGTGCCATACGCGTACCAATAGCCACGCCATCGGAGGTATCGAAGTTCGCAAAAGTGCCGGATTTTACATTCTTGGCAATAAGCTCAAGCTTGTTGACATCCTGCTCACGCAGGCCGCGCACCAATGCGCCGGTACCTGCACCAATAGCGCCCTGCACCAGCGCCTGACCTTCAACCACCGGAATCGCGAATTTTACGCCTTTCAGCGCATCCATCCGCTTCACCAGATGGTCATAATCTTCCAGCGGACTATCGATCGGTGCAACAATCAGGTGACCATTAATACCGAGAATACGGTTGAGCAGCTCAGTACGAAAGCCATTCATCACCGCCATAACGATGATGAGTGTGGCCACACCAAGCATGATGCCGGTAAATGAAAAACCGGCAATCACAGAGATAAAAGCCTCGCGACGGCGGGAACGCAGATAGCGCCATGCAATCATACGTTCCAGTGCGGAGAATGGTCCGGTGCCCTGACGCTTTGCCTGGGCTGCCGATTTCTTTTCCTGTGGCTTCTTGGGCAATTTATTGAGCAATTGCGCTCCTCCGTTGCCTTGTTTTCCACCTGTCGCAGGCTTTTTGAACATTACTGCCCCGCAGTGAGAAGATTGATTGCGGCTTCCACAGTCATTGTCTGTCGTTCACCGGTTTTGCGATCTTTCACTTCAACTTCGCCATTCGCAACACTGCGCGGACCGGCGATAATCTGCACCGGCACGCCGATCAGATCCATAGTCGCGAATTTTGAACCCGGACGGTCGTCGCTGTCATCCAGCAAAGGATCAAGACCGGCATTGGTCAGCGCTTCATAGAGTTTTTCAGAAACAGCATCACAAGCCGCATCGCCTGGCTTCATATTGACGATACCCGCACCAAACGGCGCAATGGCTTTCGGCCAGATGATACCGTTTTCATCGTGCGATGCTTCAATCGTTGCTGCAACCACGCGTGAAGGGCCGATACCGTAAGAACCCATGGAAACCAGATGCTCTTTACCGTCTGGTCCCTGCACTTTCGCGCCCATTGGCTCAGAATATTTAGTGCCGAAATGGAAGATATGGCCGACTTCAATACCGCGTGCTGCAACCTGAGAAGCTGCATCGACCTTTGCCCATGCGGCTTCGTCGTGCATTTCTTCAGTCGCGGCATAAGGTGTTGTCCACTGGTCAACGATCGAAGCCATTGCGGCATCATCGAAGAAGTCGATATCCGCACCCGGCACTTTCAGATCAAGATAAGCGCGGTCACAGAAAACCTGACTTTCACCGGTATCTGCCAGAATGATAAACTCATGGGACAAATCACCACCGATCGGGCCGGTATCTGCACGCATCGGCACAACCTGCACGCCAATACGCGAGAATGTGCGCAGGTAAGAAACAAACATGCGGTAATAGGCAGCTTTCGCGCCTTCATAGTTCAGATCAAAGGAATAAGCATCTTTCATCAGGAACTCACGTGAGCGCATCACGCCGAAACGCGGACGCACTTCATCACGGAATTTCCACTGAATGTGATAGAGGTTCAGCGGCAAGTCCTTGTAAGAACGCACATAAGAGCGGAAAATATCGGTGACCATTTCTTCATTGGTCGGGCCGAACAGCATTTCACGCTCGGAGCGGTCTTTGATGCGCAGCATTTCCTTGCCGTAAGCGTCATATCGGCCGCTTTCGCGCCACAGATCCGCAGACTGAATGGTCGGCATCAGAATTTCATTACCGCCAGCGCGGTTCTGCTCTTCACGGATGATTGTGTTGACCTTGTTGAGCACCTTCAGACCCAGCGGCAGCCATGTGTAGATACCAGCTGATTGCTGACGGATCATACCCGCACGCAGCATCAAACGATGGGAGACAATTTCTGCCTCTTTTGGATTTTCTTTCAGGATTGGCAAAAAGAATCGCGACATACGCATGGAGGAACCACCGGAAATTGTTCCCGACACCGAAGAATCAGGAAAAAACACATAAAATCTCCCGTGTTTATTAACCACTTATCGTAGCAATGAAAACCCGTCTCACGCAGAGCGGAGCGCTGTAATTTCCAACACGGAACAGTGCAGACCTGCCGGATAAAGCCTGCCAAATTATGGCAAGCCATGCTGATTCCATAGAAAACAGGCTTACCCGCTCAAAATAGCGTGAGCTTCACAAGTTTATGCCCGCTCTTGAGAGGATAAGAATACAAACTTCTTCTGTTTTACTTCTTTGTGACATTTTTTTTACAAATTCGATTTTGACACAGAAAACAGTTCAAAAACTGCATTTTTGATCAATTTGGTCATTTAAATCGAATTAAAAACTCTCAAAATCGTATTTTCGCTTTAAATCATATGTCATTTTTGTGTTCTCGCTTAAAAAAACACGTGACAACTGATATTTCTCACTCTATTTTCAAGTTAACGACAACAGAGAGCAGGCTTAACTACTCTCTCACGCGGTCAAAGTCTTGGGAGGATGCAACTCAGGCGCGGTTTATCGCAGCCGCCTGTAATAAGGATACGAGTTGGACGCGTATTTTATCAGCAAGGCTAACGCCTTGCTTTTTTTTACATCTTAATAATACAAATATAGTGTGATTATAAAGCATAGTTTTTCTTGGCTGCAATAATAAAGCAGCGACTCTCCCGCCCTGCTCACTCTCCACATTTCACAGAGAAATCAGCGCGAGAAGCTATTTTCGATGAGAATGCTCAGTTCAGAGATCAGGCATTATCAGCCGATTGCGAAATAACCTTTAGTTGGGCGCATTATCGCGAACGTCAGATGTTACCATCTGACTGCGAAATGCTTTGGGGCTCATACCCGTCACACGCAAAAATTCGCGATTGAAATTGGACTTGGTCAGAAAACCACTGGCAAATGTAATCTGTGTCACCGGCTCGTCCGTCTCCCGCAACAGACGGCACGCCTCCTCCACGCGAAAATTATTCACATAGACAGAAACGCTCATTGCGCGACAACGATTTACCGCCTCAGACACATGACGTGGCGGTTTGCGCAAACGATGTGCAATGCGTTTCAAATTCAACTCCATGTCCTTATAGAGCTGCTTTTCTCGCATCAGATCATCCAGTTCCGCCACGATAGCCACATGTTGCTCCGTGGTCAGAGCCGCCTCCGTACTTGGCGCTTGCGCGTGAGGCTCCGCCTCCCCGCCGCTTTCATCATTGGTACGATTGTTCAGCGCCACGCCTGCTGCAGTGCCAAGGAAAAGTAATGACAGAATATTCGTCACCAAAATGATAGCTGGTGAGTAATGACCACTGTTTCGGGCAAAATCCAAATTAATCAAAAGATCAACGATTACAGAGCCGATCAGCATCAGGCCGGTAATCTGCATTGCCCGATAGGAACGCAGCACACCATCCAATCTTGCTGCAATCAAAATATCCGGCCCCTTAAAGGCAAGCCATAATAAAGAAACGCCATAGACCAGGAAAATCACAATAATAGCCAGAGCTGCCAAGTCCCGCCGGAAAAGCAACAGGCTGAAAATAACCATCACCGGCAGCAAATGCGGCCATATCTTTTTAAGGCTTAATGCCAGCGTGCTGTCGGGCACAGTGAGACTATAAAAACTTAAATAGGCCAATCCGGCAATGAGTGAGGCCAGCAATATCTGTAATGGCAAAACCGCTGTAATTTCATAGCCCCAGCGCAAACCAAGCAATACAGATTGCACCATATAAATACTAATCAGCACGATGAAAAACTGATCTGTGCGATTGCCCGTCTCACGCTTGCGCAACAATTGCCAAAGCAACATAGCCAGCAAGATTGTCACCACAAAAGGCAAAGGAATAAAAAGCACGGCACAGCCTTACATGATGGTTACAAGCCAGACTATCTCCGGTTCAGACCAAACCATTGAGAGTTCTCTATCTATTTATTTTTACGCATAACCTCTCCGAAAATCGATTCCTACTTTTCGGGATGCTCTAAAGCATGTCTGGCTCAAATGTATTCATTTAGCGTTCTCGAACATGCGATAATTAAAAGAATCTAGAGCGAGCGCAGTGGATACGATTAAACGCAACACGCTCTAGCGATGAAGCAAAACGCATTTTGCGTCGACCTTGATCAGGTTTCAGGTCGCCGAAAATGACAGAACGATCAAATATCCATGCACAGACCATCTTAATAGGGATAAATATGCATGGATTATCTGCTTCGTTCTATATTGCTTTCCACCGTCGTTGCACTCAGCGGTTGCAACAACGAACCGTCTCCTGCCACGAAGTCAGTCGCGACAGATGACGTCAATCTTGTCAAAATTAGCGGTGATGCCAGCTTTATCCGGTTAACCACTCAAGAAGATGAAAAGTGGCAATCAATCATGACCGCCAAACCGTCAGGCTGGCTCTCCGGTTGGTTCTATAATGACTGTAAAGCAAAGGGTGATATGGTTGTGACGGGACAAACATTGCTGATCACATCCCGCAACAGCGACTGGTATGATCTGTCGGAATGCAGCACCGATCTGCAAATCAACCTGCCGCGCGATGCCAGTGTGACGATTGATCAGCCCGCTTTCAAAGCTGATCTTCAGGGGCAATTCTCCGGTTTGGATATCGACACCAGAGCTGCAGATATTGCTCTGTCAGGCTCAGCCCAAACGGTTAAAATTCGTGGCGATGCTTTTCGTACAAGATTGCAATTCGATGATACTACGCAACCGGAGCAGATTGATATCGCCGGTCGTGCGCTTGATACCAGTCTGCAGTTTCCGAAAGGTACTGCGGTCAGCTATCGTATTCATGCCAAGGCATCCATGTTCGACAGTAAACTGCCGAACACACCCAATGCAAAGCCTGAAATTCTGATTTCAGGCGATGCCGTACGCACCAAAATCAGATAATTTAATTCTATATAGCGCTATGAATACAGATGATTACGGAAATAAACTCAGTTTTAGATTCACAGGTCCGGGAAGAAGTGCGGAATGTCATCCAGACCAAAGCCAAGCTTCTGCGTGACAAACCAGAATAAGCCAAAAATGATCGTGGCGACGATTGTTGTCCGTAAAAAGGCCAGCCAGATCCGCGGGCGTGCCGGAGCGCTCGCGACTGTGCCACGCACAATATGATTTTCTTCTGCCTGTGTACGCAAACCAAAAGGCAACATGGCAAACAGTGTTGTCCACCAGATGATGAAAAAAATCGCCATTCCGGATATAACCGACATATTTTTCCTCCCTGCATAACCGATACCAATATCAAGGTTATGCTCTGCTCCGGCCTCACCTTAGTTCAGCATTTTCGTGCCGACAATAGTGCCGTGCCAATGAATTCAAGCAACCAAAAATAAAACCGCCGGTCTGTGCGATACAGACCGGCGGTTTTAAACTTAACAGAAGCAATATAAATGCAGGTAATCAGGCTTCCGGAATACGTGTTACAAAGACAGTGGTAACCGGCTTTTTGCCCCAGACATCATTGGCTGCAGCACGTACTGCACGCCGTGCAGCTTCACGCACCAGTTCAAGATCCTTACGACGCGCGCGCGGAATACTGTCAACGGCACTCATTACGGCATCATAAAGCAGATCCTCGATCAAATTACGCTGAGAATCTTCTTCCGGCAGGCCAAAAGCAACCACTTCCGGATCATCGTAGATTTTATGCTGATTATCGAGAAGAATGGACACCGCCACATGGCCAACCCAAGCCAGTTTGCGGCGCTCTGTGATCCCCATTTCATCTTCATCACCAATCAGGCGACCATCTTTATAGATACGGCCATAAGGTGCTTCATCAATGATCTTTGCAGGGCCCGGTGCTAAGCGCAGCACATCACCATTGCGGATCTGCGCCACATCCGGAATGCCGGCCTGCATGCCCAGAGTGCCCTGTGCAACCAGATGCGCGGCTTCACCATGCACCGGCACCAGAATTTGCGGACGAACCCAAGCATACATACGCTTCAGCTCATTGCGGCGCGGGTGGCCCGAAACATGCACAAGCGCATCATCATCAGAGATGATCTTAATGCCCTGCTCGATCAGCATGTTTTTGATTTCAATGATCGATTTTTCATTACCCGGAATAGTACGCGACGAGAAAATCACCGTATCACCGGCGGTCAATGCCAGAGAGCGCATTTCATCTCGTGCCAGTTTGGCAAGCGCAGCACGTGGTTCCCCCTGACTACCGGTCAGAACCATCACCACATTTTCACGCGGGACATAGCCGTAATCATCTTCCGAGAGAAATTCCGGCAGACCTTCCATATAGCCAAGCTCTGTCGCCACAGAAATGCAGCGCTTCATCGAACGGCCAACCACCAGCACCTGACGACCGGCATCGCGTGCTGCTTCGGCGATTGAGCGGATACGTCCGACATTGGAAGAGAATGTGGTAATGGCCACACGGCCTTTGGCATTCTGGATCAGCTCACGCAGGCTTTCCGAAACCTGACGCTCGGATGGGGATTCACCTTCGCGCATCGCATTGGTACTGTCGCAGACCAATGCCAGCACACCTTCATCGCCGAGTTGTTCAAAACGGCTGGCATCAAGCACAGGGCCCAGGGATGGTTCCGGATCAATCTTCCAGTCGCCTGTATGGATCACACGGCCTAGCGGTGTGGTAATCGCCAGCGATACCGGCTCAGGGATAGAGTGGGTAACGGCCAGCGCTTCGATCTTGAAAGCGCCGACTTCAAAGCTTTCACCCGCACGGAATACGGTCACCGGAATTTCCGGGGCATTATATTCAGCCTGACGTTTGGCTTCGAGCAAACCGGCGGTGAATGGCGTCGCATAAACCGGCAGACGGAGGCGCGGCCACAAATCCAGCAGCGAGCCATAATGGTCTTCGTGCGCGTGGGTGATAATAATCCCGCGGATATTATTACGCTCTGCTTCCAGATAACGGATATCCGGAAGGATCAAATCTGCCCCCGGCAATTCAGGACCTGCAAAACTCACGCCCATATCGATAATGATCCATTCACGCGCATGTTCCGGCCCGTAGCCGTACATTGCAAGATTCATACCGATTTCACCGACGCCGCCTAATGGCAGGAACACCAGTTCCTCTTTGCCATTCAGCTGGGCTTTGTTCTGCAAATCATCCAAACGGGACTGGGGCATTCCCCCTCCTCAAAAACTATTTAATTCCGGTACATCATCATTTGGCATTTTCCCTGCTCTTTTAAAGACAGAGCCGGATGCGCACAGTCATAACAATGCAAACTTAAGATAATAATTTCATGACCGCTAAAGTGATTGGAAGCAAGAATTGTTCTGTGAAATTCCCAACTTACAAAAGGAAAGCTGAAGTTTTGCACTTCAACATCCCATTTATAACAATACCGGACCTATTAGCCAGTTTATCGCGTTCACTTCGGCTTGACCTGATAACACCAAGCTATCACCGCTTTCATGAAACATAACTCTAAACAGACGCTTTAACGTGTTTCAGTGCCAAAGAAAACCTCACCCGCTGAGATCGTCTGTTTACGCCCCTGTGGCAGGCTCAATACCAGATGCCCCTGAGCATCAATGGAAGAGAACACACCCTCCAGCACTTCACCACCGCTCTGCACCCGAATGACTTCGCCCACTCTTGCCGCATGGCGCAACCAATGGGTACGAATTGTTTCCAGCCCCTGACCATCATTCCACAAAGCAAAGTTCACAGCAAAGCGTTCAGCCAGTGCCTGTAAAAGCTGTTCGGCACCTTGACTATAGCCATTGTCTTTCAGATTGCTCACGGCATAGGGCACGCCCTCCGGAATATGCAGAACATTCACGCCAATACCAATAACCAGAGCCTTGCGCCCGTCTTTCAGGATAGCGGACTCCAGCAGGATGCCCGATAATTTTGCACCATCTGCCAGCACATCATTCGGCCATTTGAGCTGAAACCGTGTCTGCGTATCCGGCAGCAATTGCTCAACCGCTTCAATCAGTGAAAGTCCGGCGACGAAACTCAGCGTAGCTGCAATTTCCAAGGAATAGTCATGAACAAGTAGCAGGGTTGCTGCGAGGTTGCCGGTCTGCGTTGACCACTCGCGGCCACGGCGACCACGGCCGGAGCGCTGATCTTTGGTTACATACCAGACAAAACCCGCCTCACCGGTTTGCGCATCCTGCAAGGCTTCGGCATTCGTTGAGCCGATATACTCGAATTCCTTTACCCGATATCCGGCAGCGATTGTTTTTTCGCTCAGTACAAAAGTCATAATCTCTCTGTCATCCATTCAGCCAGTCTGTGCAGAAACAAAAACGCCCGGCACAAAACCGGGCGTTTATAACATGTTCTATTCAGATCTTATCAGAAAAATGCTTTGGCAGCATTTGTCGCCCAGATCATGATCGGCGAAGCAATCAGCGCATAGAGCAGAACGAAAGCTGCAGATACGCCCATTACCAGTTTCAGTTCACCGGCAGGTGCTTCAAGACCAGCTGCTGGCTCATCGAACCACATGATCTTGATCATACGTAGGTAGTAGAACGCACCGACAACAGAAGCCACGATACCGATAACCGCCAGCGGCACCAGACCAGCCTGAACAGCTGCAAGGAATGTGTACCACTTACCGAAGAAACCGGCCAGCGGAGGAATACCTGCAAGCGAGAACAAGAAGATGGTCATGATCGTTGCCATCACCGGATTGGTGCGGGACAGACCAGCCAGATCATTAATCTCTTCAACAGTGCCGTTTTTGTTACGCATTGCCAGAATGAATGCAAATGTACCCAGTGTCATCACCAGATAGATCAGCATGTAAATAGCAACGCCGCGCACACCGTCTACAGTACCGGCAGCCAGACCGACCAGAGCATAACCAACATGGCTGATGGATGAATAGGCCATCAGGCGTTTGATGTTCTTCTGACCAATTGCTGCGAAAGCACCGAGGATCATCGAAGCCAAAGCGACGAAGACGATGATCTGCTGCCAGTCAGCGCTCAGCGGTGCAAAGGCACCCATGGTCACGCGAACCAGCAATGCAACAGCAGCCATTTTCGGAGCAGCAGCAAAGAAAGCGGTTACAGGGGTTGGTGCACCTTCATAAACGTCCGGTGTCCACATATGGAACGGAACAGCAGAGATTTTGAATGCCAGACCGGCCATGATGAAGACCAGACCAAAGACCAGACCCAGCTGACGCTCGCCACCGGTAACGGCAGCAGCAATATCAGCAAAGTTGATTGTGCCTGTATAACCATAGACCAGAGAAATACCGTACAGCAGCATACCCGAAGACAGAGCGCCGAGAACGAAATATTTCAGACCGGCTTCTGTGGAACGCACGCTGTCGCGGTTGAAAGCGGCCAGCACATAGAGTGCCAGAGACGACATTTCGAGGCCGAGATAGAGAGCCAGCATATTGTTGGCAGAAACCATCAACAGCATACCAACGGTCGAAAGCACGACCAGAACCGGAAACTCAAACTTGTTGAATTTCTGGTCTTTGGCAAAACCAACCGACATGATCAGTGTGACAACCGAACCGATCAGGGTCAGCACTTTCATGAAACGGGTGAAGCTGTCGCTGATAAATGCCGTGCCGAAAGCAGCGCCGTCAGCAGGGAAAACCAGCACGAGTGCGAGCGCACCCAGCAGCAATGCTACGGAGAGACCCGTAACAATCGTGCTGGCGCGGTCGCCGGAGAATACACCCACCATCAGCAGCACCAAGGCGCCAACTGCGAGCAGCACCTCCGGTGCAGCGAGAGTAAGGTGGGCAATCAGATCGGTGTACATCGCTCGATGCCTTCGTCTTAATTTGCAACAGGCATGGCAACACTTGCCACAGCCGCATTGTAGTTGGTGACCAGAGCGTCAACGGCACTCGCAGTCGCATCAAAGACCGGAACCGGATAGACACCGAAGAAGATCGTCAGAATGACGAGCGGATACAGGATCGCTTTTTCACGAGGTGAAAGATCCAGCAGTGCTTTCAGGCTTTCTTTATCAAGCGCACCGAAAATGACGCGGCGATAGAGGTAAAGCGCATAGGCAGCCGACAGGATAACACCGGTTGTTGCAATCACAGCAATCCAAGTATTGGCCTGGAATACACCGAACAGTGTCAGGAATTCACCGATAAAGCCGGAAGTCCCTGGCAGACCAACATTGGCCATGGTGAGGATCAGGAACACAACCGCATATTTCGGCATGTTATTGACCAGACCGCCATAGGCCGAGATCTCTCTCGTGTGCATACGGTCATAAACCACGCCCACGCAAAGGAACAGCGCACCGGAAACGATACCGTGTGACAGCATCTGGAACAGTGCACCCTGTACACCCTGCGCATTGGCAGCAAAGATACCCATGGTCACATAACCCATATGGGCAACGGACGAATAGGCGATCAGCTTTTTGATATCGGTCTGAACCAGAGCCACCAGAGAGGTGTAGACAATGGCGATAACCGAGAGCCAGAATACGAATGGTGCGAAATCAGCGGAAGCCAGCGGGAACATCGGCAGCGAGAAACGCAGGAAGCCGTAGCCACCGAGTTTCAGAAGAATACCCGCCAGAATAACCGAACCGGCTGTCGGCGCTTCAACGTGCGCATCAGGCAACCATGTATGAACCGGCCACATCGGCATCTTCACTGCGAAAGAAGCGAAGAAGGCCAGCCACAACCATGTCTGCATTGATGCAGGGAAGTCGTATGCCAGAAGGGTCGGAATATCCATTGTACCGGCAGTGAAGTACATTGCCATCATAGCAATGAGCATCAGCACCGAGCCCAGCAGCGTATAGAGGAAGAATTTCAGGCTGGCGTAAACGCGGCGCTGACCACCCCATACACCGATGATAATGAACATCGGAATTAGGCTTGCTTCAAAAAAGACGTAGAACAGGAACATATCCAGTGCGCAGAACACACCGATAACGAGCGTTTCAAGGATCAGAAACGCAACCATATATTCCTTGACACGGAAGTCCACGGACTTCCAGCTCGCCAGAATACAGAACGGCATCAGGAATGCGGTCAGAACCACAAACAGCATGGAAATACCGTCCACGCCCATGTGATAGCTAATGCCTTCACCGAACCATGCATGTTTCTCAACCATCTGGAAGCCGGCATTTGAATTATCAAAGCCTGCCCAGATCACCAGAGACAATGCAAACACAAAGATTGTGGTCAGAAATGCAACATTACGGATATTGCGGCGCGCTGCCTCGCTGTCGTCCTTGATCAAGAGGATCAAGAACGCACCTACGAGCGGCAGAAACGTGACCGTTGAGAGAATTGGCCAGTCGGTCATCAGAAAGAGCTCCCGATCATCATCCAGGTGACGAGCGCGGCGACACCGATAAGCATCGCGAATGCGTAGTGATAAAGGTAACCGCTCTGCAATTTAACAACGCGGTTGGTAATGCCGACCACACGAGCCGCCACACCATTCGGACCCATGCCGTCAATGATCTTGGTATCACCGGTTTTCCAGAGGAAACGGCCAAGAGCCATGCTCGGTCGAACAAACAGGAAGTTATACAGTTCGTCGAAATACCACTTGTTCAGCAGGAACTGGTACAGACCAGGATGACGCGCTGCAATAGCCTTCGGTGTTTCCGGCGAACGGATATAGAAAGCCCATGCAAAGATGAAACCCAGTACCATTGCGATGAACGGTGAGAATTTAACCCAGGTCGGCACGCCGTGGAAGTCATGCAGAATGTGGTTATCCGCACCGGTAAACAGAGCACCCTTCCAGAAGGCATCGTAATTATCGCCGAAGAAGTAACCAACGAAGAAGAAGCCTGCGAAAAGTGCACCGACAGCGAGAATAAACAGCGGTACCAGCATAACCGGAGGTGAGTCATGGACGTGATGCATAACTTCAGCGGTTGCGCGCGGCTTACCGTGGAAAGTCATGAAAATCAGACGCCATGAATAGAAAGATGTGAATGCAGCAGCGATCACCAGCAGCGTGAAGGCAAAACCCGATGCAGCTGAATGCGAAGCAAATGCAGATTCAATAATCGCATCTTTGGAGAAGAAGCCGGCAGTACCGATAACAGTGCCCGGAATACCAAGACCTGTCAGCGCCACAGTACCGATGATCATCATCCAGTAAGTGGTCGGGATCAGCTTACGCAGACCACCCATACGACGCATATCCTGCTCGTCAGATACCGCATGGATCACCGAACCGGCGCCCAAGAACAGCAGAGCTTTAAAGAATGCGTGTGTGAACAGGTGGAATACGGCAGCGCCGTAAGCGCCAACACCGAGTGCCACGAACATATAGCCGAGCTGCGAACAGGTCGAATAAGCAATAACGCGCTTGATATCGTTCTGTACCAGACCAACGGTCGCCGCAAAGAATGCAGTGATCGCACCGATAATAGTCACAACCAGCAGAGCTGTTTCAGACTGTTCAAAGATCGGCGACATACGCGCAACCATGAACACACCTGCGGTCACCATTGTCGCCGCGTGAATCAGAGCCGACACAGGTGTCGGGCCTTCCATCGCATCAGGCAACCATGTGTGCAGCAGGAACTGCGCGGATTTACCCATCGCGCCCATGAAGAGCAGCAATGCAACAACCGTCAGAGCACCTTGTTTGTCGAGTTCAAAACCGAGGAAGCTCAGAACAACCTGCGATGCATTTTCACCGGCAGCATAATTCTGGGCTGTCGAGAAGATCGTGGCATAATCCACGGCGCCGAACAGAACGAAGATACCGAAAATACCAAGCAGGAAGCCGAAGTCACCAACGCGGTTGACCACGAAAGCTTTCATCGCAGCCGCATTGGCCGATGGTTTTTTATACCAGAAGCCGATCAGCAGGTAGGATGCAAGACCCACGCCTTCCCAGCCGAAGAACATCTGAACCAGATTGTCAGAGGTTACCAACATCAGCATCGCAAATGTAAACAGCGACAGATAGGCAAAGAAACGCGGACGATGCGGATCGTGATGCATATAGCCGATCGAGTAGATGTGCACGAGCGCCGACACGCTGTTGATAACAACAAGCATGATCGCGGTCAGTGTATCTACACGGATAGCCCAGTCAAAAGACAGAGTGCCGGAGGTCAGCCAATGCAGAACCGGTACGCGCACCGGCTCGGAAGAACCCAGTGCAATTGTAAAGAAGGCAACCCAAGACAGCGCAGCTGCAATAACGAGGAAGCCGGAAGTGATATATTCGCTTGCTTTGGCTCCGATCTTATTGCCGAAAAGACCGGCAATAAGAAAGCCCAAGAGCGGAAGGAAGACGATCGCGTAGTAGAGCATCTGCCCGTCAACCTTTCATGACATTGACATCTTCCACCGCGATAGAACCACGGTTACGGAAGAACACGACAAGAATAGCAAGACCGATTGCCGCTTCAGCAGCTGCAACAGTCAGGACGAAGAGTGCGAAAACCTGCCCGACCAGATCGCCGAGCGTTGCGGAGAACGCAATAAAGTTCAGATTGACCGAGAGAAGAATAAGTTCGACCGACATCAAAATGACGATCACATTCTTACGGTTGAGGAAAACCCCGAAAACGCCAAGCGTAAACAGGATCGCCGACACGGTCAGATAATGTTCGATACCGACTACCATCATGAGGCTCCTGTTAAATACCCTTGCCTGTTTCGACTTTTTTGATCTCGATCGCGGTTTCCGGTGTACGGGCAACCTGCGCAGAAATCGACTGACGTTTGACGCCTTCTTTATGACGCAGGGTCAGCACAATCGCACCGATCATCGCCACCAGCAGGATCAGACCGGCAACCTGGAAGTAGAAAACAAAATCCGTATAAAGAATGTCACCAATGGCCGCCGTGTTATGACGTGTGGCTGCATCAGGGATCGGATAAGCGGCATTTTCTGCAATTTTAGGCGAGAAGATCGAGGCCGAGAACACCAGGATCAATTCTGCCAGCAGAACCACACCGACCAAAGCACCAATCGGCGCATGTTTGAGTGCGCCCTGCTTGAGTTCAGCAAAATCCACATCCAGCATCATGACGACGAAGAGGAAGAGAACCGCCACAGCACCGACATAAACAACCACAAGGATCATTGCTAGGAATTCGGCACCCGTCAGCAGGAACAAAGCCGCTGCGTTGAAGAAAGCCAAAATCAAAAACAAGACCGAGTGAACGGGATTGCGCGCGGTGATAACCATCAGCGCACTCGCAATCATGATGAAGGCGAATAAATAGAAAAACGCCGCCGCTATACCTGTCAGCATGGGGTTCCCCAATATCCTTTAACTTGGCAAGGCAACTTGCCTGTCCTACCACCTCACATCCTACAGCCAAGGCCATGATATGAGGCAAAACTTCAAGCACAACAGCCATGAGCACAAATAAGCTCCGGCTATTGCACCAACTTAAATATTAGCCCTGCCCTCTTAAGGCAGAGGAAGTCACCTTAACGATCCAGCGGGTTGAACCCACATTAACGATAAGGTGCATCCATTGCGATGTTGCGCGCAAGTTCGCGTTCCCAACGGTCACCATTCGCAAGCAGCTTTTCTTTATCATAGTAAAGCTCTTCACGGGTTTCCGTGGCGAATTCGAAATTCGGCCCTTCAACAATCGCATCAACCGGACAAGCTTCCTGACAGAAACCGCAATAGATGCATTTGACCATATCAATGTCATAACGCACGGTGCGGCGGGTTCCGTCATTGCGGCGCGGACCGGCTTCAATTGTAATTGCCTGTGCCGGGCAGATCGCTTCGCAAAGCTTACAGGCGATGCAGCGTTCTTCACCATTCGGATAACGGCGCAGAGCATGTTCACCGCGGAAGCGCGGTGAAACAGGACCCTTTTCATGCGGGTAGTTCAAAGTTGCCTTAGGGGCAAAGAACTGACGCATAGAGAGAAAGAATGCTCCGACGAATTCTTTCAGAAGCAGTGATTTAGCGGCTTGAGCGATAGAAGCCATGTGATGTCTCCTTAACCTACGAGGCCGGTAAATTTGAGGAATGCAGCGGTTGCCACAACCATGAACAGCGAGATCGGCAGGAATACTTTCCAACCCAGACGCATCAGCTGGTCATAACGGTAACGCGGTACAAATGCCTTCACCATCGCGAACATGAAGAAGCACATACAGAGCTTCAGCATGAACCAGACAATGCCCGGAACCCATGCGAGGAACCATACATCCACGATTGGCAGCCAGCCACCAAGGAACAGAATGGTCATCAGGGCGCACATCAGAGTGATGGCAACATATTCACCGAGGAAGAACAGCAGGAACGGTGTCGACGAGTATTCGATCATGTGACCGGCAACAAGTTCAGACTCCGCTTCAACCAGATCGAACGGCGGACGGTTGGTTTCAGCGAGTGCCGAGATGAAGAAGATCACGAACATCGGGAACAGCACGAGCCAGTTCCAGTCGAGGAACGAGTTCGGCAGTCCAAGCATTGTACCAAGACCGGTTGACTGCGACAGTACGATATCGGTTAGGTTCAGCGAACCGGCAACCAACAGAACAGTCACGATAACCAGACCGATTGAAACTTCATAAGAAACCATCTGCGCTGCGGAGCGCAATGCACCGAGAAACGGATATTTCGAGTTTGAAGCCCAGCCACCCATAATCACGCCGTAAACTTCCAGAGAAGAGATAGCGAGAATATAAAGAATGCCGACATTGATATTGGCGATTGCCCAGCCTTCACTGACCGGAATAACCGCCCATGTGGCCATTGCCAGCAGTGCCGAAATAAACGGCGCCAGCAGGAACACTGCCTTGTTTGCACCCGATGGGATGATCGGCTCTTTAAATACGAATTTCAAAAGATCCGCAAAAGCCTGAAACAGTCCCCAAGGGCCGACAACGTTTGGTCCCCGACGCAACTGTACCGCAGCCCAGATCTTACGATCCGCATAAAGCAGATAGGCTACAACAATCAGCAATACGACGAGCAGAACGACTGACTTCAGCGCTATGATCAGCGCTGGTAAGACGTAAGCTGCAAAAATACCGTCCATTTTCCCGTCTCTCTCTTACAGCACTGCGTGGATTTGAAACCCGCGCAAGGGCAAGCTGTAAACCTTATTTTATCAGAGCATTTCCAAATTAATGAAAATGTGAAAATGCTCTTTTTTTGTTGACGCAATTTCGTACGGAAAACCGGTTCCCACTTTTGCCTCGAAATTGCTTAGCAATATCAGCTCCTTAAACCCGAAAGCTTAAGGAGCTGTTTGCATCAATGCTTATTCGGCTGCCTGCTGGAAGCCGCCCTTTGCCAGCGCGGAACATTCAGCCATTACAGCTGATGCACGGGCAATCGGGTTTGTCAGATAAAAATCTGTAACAGGCGAAGTAAATGTAACGCCTTTTACCGGAGCTGCTTTTGCGCCAAGAGCTGCAAGGTCTGCAACCTGTCCTGCTGCCACTGCGTCAATCTGCGCCATGTGCGGATAGTCCGCATAAAGTGCTGAACGCAGTTGTGGCAGATTATCAAACGGCAGTTTCGCACCCAGTACAGCAGACAATGCACGCAGGATCGCCCAGTCTTCCTTGGCTTCACCCGGAGCAAAACCGGCACGGTTTGCCAGCTGAACGCGGCCTTCCGTGTTTACATAGGTACCGGATTTTTCTGTATAGGTGGAACCTGGCAGGATCACATCGGCAGCGTGGGCACCGGCATCACCATGGGTGCCGATATAAACCACAAAGGATGAGCCTTTATTGGACAGATCAAGTTCATCTGCACCGGCAAGGAACAGCACATCCATCTGGCCGACCATGTCGAGCGCTTTAACGCCGCCCTCACCCGGCACAAAGCCGAGATCAAGTGCGCCAACGCGGGCTGCAGCAGTGTGCAGAACTGCAAAGCCGTTCCACTCTTCGCTCAACGCGCCGACTGCATTTGCCAGCTGAGCAGCCTGAGCCAGTACAGCTTCACCGGTTTCACCGGTCAGCGCACCCTGACCAATCAGAATCAGCGGACGCTGTGCATTTTTCAGCACATCAAAGAACTTGTCTTTGCCGCTTGCTACCTGAGCCAGCGTATCAGAACCGGCGCCGAGATAGTTGTAAGCGTAACGCAGATCTGCCTGTTCACCGATCAGACCAATCTGCAGACCACCCTGACGATGACGCTTCAGAATACGTGCATTGAGCACCGAAGCTTCAAAACGCGGGTTGGAACCGATGATCAGGATCGCATCAGCCTGTTCGATACCTTCAATCGTCGGATTGAAGATGTAAGAAGCGCGGCCGAATTTAGGATCAAGCGCAACACCGTCCTGACGGGCGTCAATATTGACGGAACCGAGTTTGGTCATCAGGCTCTTCAGTGCGTAGAGTTCTTCCACATTGGCCAGATCACCGGCGATTGCACCGATTTTGGCAGCGGAAGTCTTGGCAACCGCAGCTTTAACCGCAGCAAAAGCCTCAGACCAGCTTGCAGCCTGCAGACGACCATTAACGCGAACATACGGGCGATCCAGACGCTGTGTGCGCAGACCATCCCAGATGAAGCGGGTCTTGTCGGAAATCCACTCTTCGTTCACCTGTTCGTTCAGACGCGGCATAATACGCATCACTTCACGACCACGGGTATCAACGCGGATGTTTGAACCAAGAGCATCCATCACGTCGATTGATTCAGTCTTGTTCAGCTCCCAAGGACGTGCCTGAAACTCGTAAGGCTTGGATGTCAGCGCGCCGACCGGGCACAGATCAATCACGTTGCCCTGCAGTTCAGAGGTCATTGCGCGTTCGAGATAGGTGGTGATTTCAGCATCTTCACCGCGACCTGTGAGGCCGAGCTCAGAAATACCGGCAACTTCCGTAGTGAAACGAACGCAACGCGTGCAGTGAATGCAGCGTGTCATGATCGTTTTGACCAGAGGGCCGATATATTTATTTTCAACAGCACGTTTGTTTTCGCGGTAACGCGAACCATCTGTACCGAAAGCCATTGCCTGATCCTGAAGATCGCACTCACCGGCCTGATCGCAAATAGGGCAATCCAGAGGGTGATTGATCAGCAGGAATTCCATCACACCTTCGCGGGCCTTTTTGACCATAGGTGTGTTGGTGAAGATTTCAGGTGCTTCGCCATTCGGGCCCGGACGCAGATCGCGTACGCCCATAGCGCAGGATGCTGCCGGTTTTGGCGGTCCGCCCTTAACTTCAACCAGGCACATGCGGCAGTTGCCGGCAATGGAGAGGCGTTCGTGGAAACAGAAACGCGGCACGGTAGCGCCAGCCTCTTCGGCTGCCTGAAGAAGCGTGTAGTGATCGGGTACTTCGATCTCGTTACCGTCAACTTTGATCTTTGCCATCGCTTGTCCAAACCTGCGGCACATGCCGCATTCTTTTAAACCCGCGGCATTTGCCGCATCATATTAATCCTGCGGCATTGCCGCATCATGACTGAGCGGGCAGACCTTACCGGCCTGCCCTGAAGCTTATTCCGCAGCTTCGAGCCGGATATTACGGCTCTGAACAGCATTGCGGGTATAATCATCAATACGCTTTTCAATTTCCGGACGGAAATTGCGGATCAGACCCTGAATTGGCCATGCAGCCGCATCACCCAGCGCACAAATAGTGTGGCCTTCGATCTGCTTTGTCACGTCGAACAGCATGTCGATTTCGCGCTTCTGCGCATTACCGGTAACCATGCGTTCCATTACGCGCCACATCCAGCCTGTACCTTCACGGCAAGGCGTGCACTGACCGCAGCTTTCATGCTTGAAGAAAGCCGACAGGCGTGCAATCGCTTTGATGATATCCGTCGACTTATCCATAACGATAAGACCGCCGGTACCGAAAGACGATTTAACATCGCGCATACCGTCGAAATCCATGATGGCGTCCATCATGTTTTCAGCGGTAACCACAGGACAGGATGCACCACCCGGAATAACCGCAAGCAGATTGTCCCAACCGCCGCGAATACCGCCGGCATGTTTTTCAATCAGTTCGCGGAACGGAATACCGAGCGCTTCTTCCACTGTGCATGGTGTGTTTACATGACCGGAAATCTGGAACAGCTTGGTACCGACATTGTTCGGACGACCGATAGCCGAGAACCATGCACCACCGCGACGCAAAATGGTCGGAGCAACAGCAATGGATTCCACGTTGTTCACAGTGGTCGGGCAGCCATAAAGACCCATATTCGCAGGGAACGGTGGCTTCAGACGTGGCTGGCCTTTTTTGCCTTCAAGGCTTTCGAGCAACGCAGTTTCTTCACCGCAGATATAAGCGCCGGCACCGTGGGAGACGTAAACATCCATATCCCAGCCGCACTTATTATTCTTGCCCAGAAGACCGGCTTCGTAGCACTCATCAATCGCCGCCTGCAGGGCTTCACGCTCACGCATGAACTCGCCGCGGATATAGATATAGGCAGCATGAGCACCCATAGCACAACCGGCCAATACGCAGCCTTCGATCAGCGTATGCGGATCGTGACGCATAATATCACGGTCTTTACAGGTACCTGGTTCTGATTCGTCAGCATTCACAACGAGGTAATGCGGACGACCGTCGCTTTCCTTCGGCATGAAAGACCATTTCATACCGGTCGGGAAGCCCGCGCCGCCGCGGCCGCGAAGACCTGAGGCCTTCATCTCGTTGATGATCCAGTCACGGCCTTTTTCGACCAGACCACGGGTATTATCCCAATGACCACGGGACATTGCGCCTTTGAGCGACTTGTCTTTCAGGCCATAAATATTTGTAAAGATACGATCTTTATCAGCCAGCATCAATTAGCCCTCCGCTTTCGGATTGCCATCAGTCAAAGATGTCAAACCACCGATCGGTGCCGAGAAATCGCGGTCAATCTGCGGACCCGGCTTGATGGTGTCGCCTTTGCCAGCCTCGAAAGCATCAATGATTTCTTCAAGACGTTCAGGCGTCAGATCTTCATAAGCGTCTTTGAAGATCATAACCATCGGCGCATTGACGCAAGCACCCTGACATTCCACCTCTTCCCAGGACAAAGTGCCTTCGGCATTTGGTGTCAGCGGATCGTGATGAATTTTGTGTTTGCACACTTTCATCAGTTCTTCAGCACCGCGCAAGGCGCACGGCGTTGTACCGCAAACCTGAATATGAGCACGTGTGCCCACAGGCTTGAGTTGGAACTGCGTATAGAATGTTGCAACTTCCAGAACGCGGATCAGCGGCATTTCCAGCATCGCAGCAATATGCTCGATGGAAGCCTTAGTGACCCAGCCATCCTGTTCCTGTGCACGCATCAGCAGCGGAATAACCGCTGACTGCTGGCGACCTTCAGGGAATTTCTTAATTGTCTTTTCAGCCCAAACCTGATTTTCCGCATTAAACGAAAAGCTGGCCGGCTGAACGGAATCATCTGCGAGACGACGGACGGACATCAGCGGTCTACCTCACCAAACACAATATCGAGCGAACCAAGGATCGCGGAGACGTCGGCCAGAAGGTGACCGCGGCACAGGAAATCCATGGCCTGAAGATGAGCAAAACCCGGTGCACGCAATTTGCAACGATACGGTTTATTGGAGCCGTCAGACACCAGATAAACACCGAATTCACCCTTCGGTGCTTCCACTGCGGCATATACCTCGCCTTCCGGCACATGGTAACCTTCAGTGTAAAGCTTGAAATGATGGATGAGAGCTTCCATCGAGCGTTTCATTTCGCCACGTTTCGGCGGAACAATCTTGTTATCGGTATTCGACACAGGGCCGACGCGCTCTTTGCCGAGCAGCAGTTCACAGCACTGGCGCATAATTTCAGCGGACTGGCGCATTTCTTCCATACGGATCAGATAGCGGTCGTAGCAGTCGCCGTTTTTACCAATCGGAATATCGAATTTCATTTCCGAATAGCATTCGTATGGCTGGCTTTTGCGCAGATCCCACGCAGCACCCGAACCACGTACCATGACGCCGGAGAAGCCCCATGCCCATGCATCTTCGAGAGAGACAACACCGATATCAACGTTACGCTGTTTGAAAATACGGTTGCCCGTAATCAGGTTGTCGAGATTGGTCAGTGTTGTGGAAAGAAACGGATCAATCCAATTTGCAATATCCTGCACCAGCTGCTCAGGCAGATCCTGATGCACACCACCCGGACGAAAATATGCTGCGTGCATACGGGCGCCGCAAGCGCGCTCATAGAACACCATCAGCTTTTCACGCTCTTCAAAGCCCCAGAGCGGCGGTGTCAACGCACCAACGTCCATAGCCTGTGTGGTCACGTTCAGCAGGTGGTTGAGAATACGGCCGATTTCCGAATAAAGCACACGGATCAGCTGACCGCGCTTCGGCACTGTAATACCGAGCAGGCGTTCAACTGCCAACGCATAGGCGTGCTCCTGATTCATCGGCGCCACATAGTCGAGGCGATCGAGATAAGGCACAGCCTGCAGGTAGGTCTTGGCTTCCATCAGCTTTTCGGTACCGCGATGCAGCAGGCCGATATGCGGATCAACACGCGCTACCACTTCACCATCGAGCTCGAGCACCAGACGCAGAACGCCGTGCGCCGCCGGATGCTGCGGGCCGAAGTTGATATTAAAATTTCTTACTTGTGTCTCAGCCATTGTCGGCATCCTGTGTAGAGGCATAAGCTGCCAGAAACTCTGCTTCCGTCATTTTGCTCGTATCATTGGCAAAAGCGTAATTATCAGGTTTGCAATCGATGAAGATTTCCGTCGTGAACCTGAATTGTGAAGGATCTTCAAATGCCTGAATGGAAACGACATTGTGGGAGCCATCCTGCATACGCCACATCAGTGACGAACCGCAGTTCTTGCAAAAACCCCGCTCCCCCCACTGGGAAGAGCCGTAAAATGCAAGATCATCACCCTTGGTGATTTCAAGGCTGTCGCCGCACTCCACGCTCAAAAACGCACCACCAGTCCACTGGCGACACTTTGAGCAGTGACAGACGCCCATCTCGTCATTTACAGGCTTCGCCGAAAAGCGCACCGAGCCACACAGGCAGCGACCTTCCAACTTAGCACTATCAGACATTCTTCAATCCTCACGTTTGACGTAGCAGATTACTACATCGCCGCGCGTCCTGCCGGACGCGCAAAGGACGATGCACACCTAAAATGCTGCATAATTTTATTTTAAATCAAACTTGATTTAAAAAATTATGCAGGAGTTTTGGCTTTTTCATCACCCGGAAGCACATAGTCAGTCGCTTCCCACGGAGACAAGAAGTCAAAATTACGGAATTCCTGACGCAACTCAACCGGTTCGTAAACCACACGTTTGACCTGATCGTCATAACGGACTTCAACGAAGCCTGTCAGCGGGAAATCCTTACGCAGCGGATGGCCTTCAAAACCATAGTCAGTCAGAAGACGACGCAGATCCGGATGACCGGAGAACAGAATACCATACATATCGTAGGCTTCACGTTCGAACCACAAAGCGCCCGGATAAACGCCCGTTATGGACGGAACCGGTGTATCTTCATCCGTGATAACGCGAATACGCATACGCAGATTGTGACGCGGCGACATCAGCTGATAAACCACATCAAAACGGTTCGCACGACCCGGGTAATCAACACCACTCAGATCAGTGAAATTCACGAACTGGCACTGCACATCATCACGCAGGAATGTCAGCACAGAAATGATCTGGCTGCCTGGCACTGTAATGCTCAGCTCACCGTAGCGCAGTGATGTCGCTTCGATTTTATTGCCGAGGCTTTCCGTCAGATAGGACGAGAGTTCATTAAGAGCTTCTTGCATCATCATATCCCCGATCAACGCTCAATCGTACCGGTGCGGCGAATCTTCTTCTGCAGCATCAGAATGCCGTAGAGCAACGCTTCAGCGGTCGGAGGGCAGCCCGGAACATAGATATCAACCGGAACAACACGGTCGCAGCCACGCACAACAGAATAGGAGTAATGGTAGTAACCACCACCATTTGCGCAGGATCCCATCGAGATCACATAGCGCGGTTCAGGCATCTGATCGTAAACCTTGCGCAGCGCAGGTGCCATTTTATTGGTCAGCGTACCCGCAACAATCATCACGTCGGACTGACGCGGAGATGCACGCGGAGCAATACCAAAACGTTCAGCATCATAGCGCGGCATGGAAATATGCATCATTTCAACGGCGCAGCAAGCGAGACCGAAAGTCATCCACATCAGCGAGCCGGTACGGGCCCAGGTGATGAGAGCATCAGCAGAAGTAACGATAAAGCCCTTATCGGACAGTTCATTACTCAACTCACCGAAAAACGCATCATCCTGACCGATCAGCTTACCTGTATTCGGATCAATAATACCCTTAGGGCGGGGAGCGATCAGCGTCCCGCCTGCCGGATTGTTTGCAGACATTGCGTTCTGGTTATTTTGGCCAGAGGTCAATCCCATTCGAGGGCTCCCTTCTTCCATTCATAAATGAAGCCGATGGTCAGAACAGCAAGGAAGACCATCATGGACCAAAATCCGAACATACCGATTTCACCGAAGGACACTGCCCACGGGAACAAGAATGCGACTTCAAGGTCGAAGATGATGAAAAGGATGGATACCAGATAGAAACGCACGTCGAATTTCATGCGTGCATCATCGAATGCGTTAAAGCCGCACTCATATGCAGAGAGTTTCTCTGGATCCGGCTGTCTGTACGCGACCAGGAATGGCGCTACCAGCAACGCAATTCCGATCACCATTGCCACGCCAATAAAAATGACGATCGGCAGATAGGAACTTAAAAGCTCGTTCATTACCCTATTTCCGGCTTCAAGATGTAAAGTTGTGCACTACATAAGCCATTTGACGGCTACAGCCATGTGACACATTGCACCTTACTATCAATCTCGCCCAAACAGCTTCAAATGGCGTGCCGTGCGAATACAGTGCTTTGTATGGGGACGGTTATCTCAGTCGACCCGATTGCGCAAGCCTTTATAGCACATGTCTCCTATGCGCTCACACGGATATGATTAATAAAAGCCAGCCTGTTAACAACTCGGACCACCCGAGACGTCCCATAAAAACAATCCGCCCGAGAACTGAATCTCCGGCACAGTGAGCTATCAATTATATCTGAAAAGAATCAAAACAGCATCAGGGCATCGTAGCGCACACCAGCCACCAACCCTGCAGTGCCGGCGCACCTCACTTTTAAGTGAGCCCGCAGCATCTGCCTTCGGCTTCCGGGCGAGCAGACACTGACCACTGCCAATAAACTCACAAGAGACGACTGATCGTCCAGCTTTATGAATCAGTGCAAAAAGAAAACCGCTTCTCTTTATATATAGGGCGACAGAGAAGCCTACCTGAAACACAAACTGCGCAACACAAATCAGCACAGAGCGCCCTCGTCTACCGCAAGGCATCCAACAGGATTCGCACAGTGATATAATGCGCATTGATACGGACCGGCAGTGACGGATACCCCGCACGACAAATCAGCGATTCACAAAGACCAAACACGCGTATTTAAAATGAAACATACAGCAGAACGCAGCCCGACTTTGTGACGTCAGCATTAATGCACCAACAGACACGAAATAAGACGACACAAGCTTGCGCCAATAAACAGAAAGATAATTTGAAAATTGTTGGCGGGGTGCGCCACTTTCTCTGATTTTGATTTTAAAGAAGAGAAAGTGGCGCGAGTGACGGGGCTCGAACCCGCGACCTCCGGCGTGACAGGCCGGCACTCTAACCAACTGAGCTACACCCGCGCAGTACTTCATGTGCTGAAGTGATTTTGTATGTACCCTGATTCATTTTTAAAATCAAAGGGTTTTCTTATAAAATTCACAAATAAATGAAAAAAATTTCATTTAAAAACAAAAGGTTAAATCTGGACGTAAAAGGAGATTGATAAAGCAGGCGAGGTGCGCCACTTTCTCTGATTTCAAATTTTTAAAGAAGAGAAAGTGGCGCGAGTGACGGGGCTCGAACCCGCGACCTCCGGCGTGACAGGCCGGCACTCTAACCAACTGAGCTACACCCGCGCAGTATTTTCAGACTTGATCTGAAAGACCCAAGCTGTTCGCTTGAGGCACCGTGACGTTTCCGTTCGGTATGGGCGCTGTCTAATGGGTTCCCTGTGAACTGTCAAGCGAGGTTTTAAAAGTTTTTCACCGAAAAAGAGATAATTATGGCGAAGCCGTGCTGTTGTGTACTTTATATATATAGGTAACTTTCAGAGCATGATTTTTATACACAAAACCATATAAAAATATGTCTGCCCCTCCCACGTTAAGCGTCTGAATTCAAAGAATCATCCGAAATCCACAGCCGTTCGGATGTCAGATATGTGAATACGTAAAAAATAATGCGGATTTCTGTTTTATTTTGATTCCTCCACTTGCGCTTAGTGAAAGAATTCCGTAAATGACCCTCACAGCCGCTGCAAAGCGAGCGGGCGATTAGCTCAGTTGGTAGAGCGCTTCGTTTACACCGAAGATGTCGGGAGTTCGAGTCTCTCATCGCCCACCATTCATTCTCTGAGAAATCAGTTTAATGAATGAAGTCATCATTATATGTGCTTGTATTGATGATTGATCTAAATTTAGCACAAACCGCTTTTAGCGAGCGGGCGATTAGCTCAGTTGGTAGAGCGCTTCGTTTACACCGAAGATGTCGGGAGTTCGAGTCTCTCATCGCCCACCATTCACTCTCTGAGAAATCAGTTTGCTGAACGAAGTTGTAGATATGTGTGCTCATATTCATGACGGATTTAAATTTAGCACATACCGCTTTTAGCGAGCGGGCGATTAGCTCAGTTGGTAGAGCGCTTCGTTTACACCGAAGATGTCGGGAGTTCGAGTCTCTCATCGCCCACCATTCATCCCCTCCTCTTTAAGACCACCTACTACATATAGTCTGAGCATACTAAATCTATGGTATGTCAGCATTTTCTCATAAATTGATTCACACTAGGTGATATCGGTCGCAAACCGCTATCGCATGACGATAAAATTATTTTGTCTGTCATGGCCAAATAAATTTCAAAAAAAGAATCGCGAGACTGTTCTGCCGCTTTTGTAAAGCAAAGAATCTGCCTGCGAACTGCAAAGATTCAGCCCTAAAAGCGCTTATTTCTTATATATTGCGGATAAGAATCATATGCACCGGCGGCACCCTGCCCTCATGCCGGCTTTTTGCCTTTTGGCCTCTCTCCCGGATATTTATACAGCCCTGTGTATAGCGGGTAAAAATAAATCAGAGACACCATAGGTATTGACGAAAAATTCATAACATATACCATATATAGTGTCTTAAGCAGATCCCACGATTCTGCGACCGCAGATTCGAAACGGCGCTTAAAACGACTTTATCAGGTGCGTTGAATACGGAAATACCGAGTGTAATCCGGATCAGTCACGCCTGTTCTTTGCCGAAAAAGAAGGGATTTGTCCCTTCCGGCCAAGAATCGGAATTTGATGTCAGTCATTTAAGTTCCGGAGCATTGCATAATACACAGGGCCAACCGGTTTTCTGTGTGTATGCCGCGAATGTAAGAAGCCAGAGCGGGCGCAACGAAGAAATGAAATGCGATACGCTCCGGTCATGTTGAAAACGGAAGAAGTGTGACGGGTTGCGTCTATATATAGACAGACCAAAAAATCACACTTTAACAAGGCAACAGGAATCAGGTTGTGCGCAAGGTCAGAGCTGCTTTTCAGGTATCAGGTTACGAACAGGCTGCAGAGTCTGTGTTTCAGAATACCGTATCAGCAGAAAACTCACCGCAGGCATCCGTGTCAGCCACACCAGCCATCCGGGCACAACTGCGTCCGATGGCTTTATATGACCATCCGTAAAACCGGCTCCGGTGCTTCCCGTAAGTTATCCGGATCACCTCTTCTGCCTCTACCGTTCTTCAGTCCGTATCATCAGTTTTTAAAGTACAGCATGCGTTTTGCGGATTAACCGCAGTTTGTGCGGCACATGAAAGGCGCGATTAAAGCGCGCCGTAAATTTCGCCGCCCTTCTGATCGTAAAGGCGGCGAAACCACAGTGCTCGGATTTATCGCCGGTAACAGCCTCAACAGAGGCGCAGCGGCGGGGAATACAGGGAAGCGTCAAACGCACCGTTAGGTGCAAAAAAACAAGCGCACCGTTCTTTGAGGGCAAAAAGCTCCGGAGAACAGAGAATACCGCACCCTAAGGTGCAGAAGCTAAGAGCACCGCGAGGTGCAAAAGAATACGCGCATCGCAAGATGCAAAACAAAGCACCATCCGGTGCAGCCATTGAAGCCCTGCAAAGGGAAACGTAGCCCCCGCTACACTGCCTGCGGCCGGTTCCCAGCGGAACAAGCAACAGACAGACAACATAGAGAAAGCTCTGAAAAATATCAGGGCAGTCAAGAAACGAGGAATCCGATGTCCATTACCGTTTACAGCAAGCCAGCCTGTGTTCAGTGCACCGCCACCTACCGCGCTCTGGAACGTCAGGGAATCGATTTCAACATCATTGATATTTCTGCCGATACAGAAGGCTTCGACACTGTTAAGCGCCTTGGTTACATGCAGGTTCCGGTTGTTGTTGCCGGTGACACCCATTGGGCCGGTTTCCGTCCGGACATGATCAGCGCACTGTCTTAATCAGCAGCGCTGACAATCAGCCTGCGGAGCCAATGCCTTCCCGCGAACTGCCCTGCCCGTCGTCCCTCTGGTAATGACGGGCAGCCATAAGTGGAAGCCAAAACGCCTCAGGCAGATGCCAGAAATCTTACGCCCTCTTCTCTATATGATCTGTATCCGGCAGGCTGAAAAGCCTGAATGATGATCTTATATAAAGAGGGTCTTTGTTTGACTTCAGTTGCCCGCTGAAGCTTTGACATAGGAAGTGGCTATGAGCATGCTCGTCTATTTTTCAAGCGGCACGCAAAATACGCATCGCTTTGTTACCAAAACCGGACTGCCTGCCCTGCGTATCCCGTGCAGCATGAAGGAAGATATTCTGAAGGTTACCCAGCCATTTGTTCTGGTTGTGGCAACCTATGCCGGAGGAGACGGACGCGGCGCGGTGCCTAAACCCGTCATTCGTTTCCTCAATGACAGCTCCAACCGTTCTTTCATCCGCGGCGTCATCGCGGGCGGAAACCGGAATTTCGGCGCCACATATTGCCTTGCAGGGACAGTCATTTCTGAGAAATGTCAGGTACCGTTTCTGTATCGCTACGAACTGGCGGGAACAGATGAGGATGTCATGAAGGTGCGTCACGGTTTGCAACGTTTTTGGCAGCATGCCGAAGCAGCCTGACGCTCTTATTTGAACAAACCGGCGCACTTTTAATGATGGCTATTAAAAATGCGCCGGCAATAAACAGCAGCAATTGAATGGCTGGCCGCTTTAAAAGCAAGGTCAGAAACATGAACTGGTATGCGGATAAAGCCGTATCTTTATTTGCCCGCCCTGAGAGATGAATTGGAAAAACTGTGACGACTCTTGAGCTTGAACGGAAAGACAAAATCAACACAAGCAGTTCAAACAACGGGAGTTCTAACAAGGACACTCCGGCGATGGATTATCATGCACTGAATGCCATGCTGAACCTGTTCGGCCCGAATGGTGAGATCCAGTTTGATATGGATCGTAAAGCCGTTCGCCAGTATTTCCTTCAGCATGTGAACCAGAACACGGTTTTCTTCCACAATCTGGAAGAGAAGCTCGATTATCTGGTCACCCAGAATTATTATGAAAAAGAAGTTCTGGATCTCTACTCTTTCGAGTTCGTGCAGAATCTCTTCAATCTCGCTTATAAAAAGAAATTCCGCTTCCCGACCTTCCTCGGCGCTTTCAAATATTACACCAGCTATACGCTGAAGACATTTGACGGTCTGCGCTATCTGGAACGTTATGAAGACCGCGTCTGCATGGTCGCGCTGGCTCTGGCCGACGGTGACGAAGCTCTGGCGATCTCGATCATGGAAGAAGTGCTGTCCGGCCGTTTCCAGCCAGCGACACCAACCTTCCTCAATGCCGGTAAAAAACAGCGCGGTGAGCTGGTCTCCTGCTTCCTGCTGCGTATGGAAGACAATATGGAATCGATCGGTCGCTCGATCAATTCCGCGCTGCAGCTTTCCAAGCGCGGCGGTGGTGTTGCTTTCTCGCTCACCAATATCCGTGAGCACGGCGCACCGATCAAAATGATCGAGAATCAGTCTTCCGGTATTATTCCGATCATGAAGCTGCTCGAAGATGCCTTCTCCTATGCCAACCAGCTGGGTGCGCGTCAGGGTGCCGGTGCGGTTTATCTTAATGCCCACCATCCGGATATTATGCGCTTCCTCGATACCAAGCGCGAAAATGCCGATGAAAAAATCCGCATTAAAACGCTGTCGCTCGGTGTGGTGATTCCCGACATTACCTTTGAGCTGGCAAGAAATGACGAGGATATGTATCTGTTCTCGCCATATGATGTGGAACGCGTTTACGGTGTACCTTTCACTGAAATCTCGGTTACAGACAAATACCGTGAAATGGTTGATGATGGCCGCATCCGCAAGCAGAAGATCAAGGCTCGTGCTTTCTTCCAGACACTGGCGGAAATTCAGTTTGAATCCGGCTATCCGTACATCATGTTCGAAGATACCGTGAATGCTGCCAATCCGATTGCCGGCCGCATTACCATGAGCAATCTCTGCTCGGAAATTCTGCAGGTCAGCGAAGCCAGCGTCTATAAGGACGATCTGAACTACGAACATATCGGTAAGGACATTTCCTGCAACCTCGGCTCGCTCAATATTGCGATGACCATGGATAGCCCGGATTTCGGCAAAACTGTTGAAACGTCGATCCGTGCGCTGACTGCTGTGTCGGATATGAGCAAGATCGTTTCTGTGCCATCAATTGCCCGCGGCAATGATGAATCACACGCGATTGGCCTTGGTCAGATGAACCTGCACGGCTATCTGGCACGCGAGCGTATTTACTACGGCTCAGAAGAAGGCGTGGATTTCACCAATATCTACTTCTACACCGTGGCCTATCACGCGATTAAAGCGTCCAACCGCATTGCGATGGATCGCAAATCAAGCTTTGTCGGCTTTGAAGATTCGAAATATGCCGACGGCACATTCTTCGACAAATATACAAGCAAGGTCTGGGAACCGGAAACTGCCCGTGTTCGTGAACTGTTTGAAACCGCAGGCGTTGCGATTCCAACACAGGCAGACTGGGAAGAATTGCGCAAATCAGTGATGGCGCATGGTATGTATAACCGTAACCTTCAGGCTGTTCCGCCGACAGGTTCGATTTCCTACATCAATAACTCGACCTCTTCGATCCATCCGATTGCATCCAAGATTGAGATTCGCAAGGAAGGTAAGATCGGCCGCGTTTATTACCCTGCTCCGTTCATGAACAATGATAATCTCGATTATTATCAGGATGCTTATGAAATCGGCGCTGAAAAGATCATCGACACCTATGCAGCGGCAACGCAGCATGTGGATCAGGGCCTGTCCCTCACCTTGTTCTTCCGTGATACCGCAACAACACGCGATATCAACAAGGCGCAGATTTATGCATGGCGCAAGGGAATCAAAACGATCTACTATATCCGCCTGCGCCAGATGGCTCTGGAAGGCACACAGGTAGAAGGCTGCGTTTCCTGCACCCTGTAATCATCGTCACGTTTGAAAAAGCACCGTCTGTCTGCGACAGACGGTCTTCTCCTCACACATTCAGAGCTTAAAATGAACGCCCAACCTAAACTGATCTGCGCCACGAAAGCCGTTAACTGGAACCGTATCGAAGACGATAAAGACCTCGAAGTATGGAACCGCCTGACCGGTAACTTCTGGCTGCCTGAAAAAGTGCCGCTATCCAACGATATTCCTTCCTGGGGCACGCTCACACCGGCAGAAAAAACACTGACCATTCGTGTTTTCACCGGCCTGACCCTGCTCGACACCATTCAGAACACCATCGGCTCAATTTGCCTGATGCCGGATGCGGTAACACCGCATGAAGAAGCTGTTCTGTCGAATATCAGCTTTATGGAAGCAGTTCATGCCCGCTCCTATTCCTCGATCTTCTCTACTCTGTGCTCAACTCCGGATGTGGATGATGCCTATCGCTGGAGTGAAGAAAACCCACATCTGCAGCGCAAAGCCGCTCTGATCGTCAATGAATATAAATCTGATGATCCGATGAAGCGTAAAATCGCCAGTGTTTATCTGGAAAGCTTCCTGTTCTATTCCGGCTTCTATCTGCCGATGTACTGGTCGAGCCGTGCGAAACTCACCAATACCGCTGATCTTATCCGCCTGATTATTCGCGATGAAGCCGTGCATGGTTATTATATCGGCTATAAATATCAGCTCGCTTTGGAAAAAGAGAGCGAAGAGCGCAAGCAGGAGCTAAAGGATTTTGCCTTTGCTATGCTGCTTGATCTCTATGATGTTGAGACCAAATATACGGAAGCGCTGTATGACGGCACCGGCCTGACCGAAGACGTCAAAAAATTCCTGCATTATAATGCGAACAAAGCACTGATGAATCTCGGTTATGAATCATTATTCCCGAGCACAGTTACCAATGTTAATCCGGCGATCCTGTCTTCACTCTCCCCGAATGCTGATGAGAATCATGACTTCTTCTCCGGTTCCGGCTCCAGCTATGTGATCGGTAAAGCGGTTGCAACTGAAGACGACGATTGGGATTTTTAATATATTCTTCAAATAAAGAAGAAAATTCATCTGAAAATACTTCTTTTGCGAACATAAAAAATAAACAAGCCCCTGAGCCGACAAACCGGTTCAGGGGTTTGTTTATTTCAGGGAGTTTTTTAACGCGTTGAAATCAATATAATATCCAGCGTTATCAATTTACGTAATTGAGCAAAGCCTTCTAAATAGCAGCAAATTATTAAGCAAGAACAACACTTAATTTTCATTTACTATGTAATTTAAGTCTTGAAAAACAATCTGTGCGCTATAAGTCGTGACAGGTCATCAAGACCATAACAAATAAAGAACTATCTGGAGTTAAGGCAATGAAAGCAATTTTCAAACGTTTCCGTAAAAATGAAGACGGCGCAACAGCAATCGAATACGGCCTGATCGCAGCTTTGGTTGCTGTGGCTCTTATTGCTGCTCTCACATTATTGGGTACCGATTTGGCTGCATTGTTTGGTACAGTATCCACTGAGCTTCAAAACGCGACCAAGTAATAATACTAAAAACAGATCGTCTGGCTACAAGCCAGACGATCTTCACATAAAGCAATGTTTCCGATTGAAATGAAGGTCATTTTAAAATTGAAGATCTTCTTGAAAACACAATCAGGCGCAACCTCTATTGAATACGGGCTGATCGTTGGATTCATTGCCCTAATACTTATGATTTTTCTTATTTCCATAAGCACTTCAGTTAAAGAGCCATTGAATGAAGCTGGAAAAGTATTAGCAGACGCCAACAATTAACCGTCTCATTTGTATTCTCTGCAAGCGCGCTTTGTCACGCTCCAAATCTCCCTCATCTGCTTCTATAGTCGCATACTCAATCTGAATAGCAATGCGATGAAAGCCTGATGAATCACATACCAAACGCCCCTGTAAAACCTGACTATCTCCATTTTGATCCTGCGACCCGCCACGTGCGTATTGATCCGCACCAGCCGGAATTTGTGCAGAATCCCTATACGGCCTATGCGTGGCTGCATAACAATGCGCGGGTGTTTTTCTGGGAAGATTACGGTTTCTGGTGCTTTGCCGGTTACGACGATATCAACAAGCTATTCCGCGACCGCCGTTTTGGCCGTGAAGAACCAGGCGGTTATCGCGCCAATGCAATCAATCGCGAACATCTCAAAGATTTTGACGGCGTTGAGCGTCACTCCATGCTGGAGATCGAGCCGCCGGTACATACCCGCCTGCGCACCCTCGTCAACCGTGCTTTCGTCTCCCGTCAGGTTGAACGCCTGCGCCCGCGTATTGAAAAGCTCGCTAATGAGCTGATTGACGGTTTTGAACACCAAGGTCATGTCGACCTGATGCCTGCTTTCGCCACCCCTATTCCGGTAGTGGTGATTGCCGAAATGCTCGGTGTGCCGACTGACAACGCCCCGCAACTGCTCGACTGGTCGCATCGCATGGTCAACATGTATATGCACAATGCGACGCGTGAAGTGGAAGACAGTGCTAATCAGGCGGCCAAAGAGTTTTCCGATTATTTGCGTGACTACGCTGCCCAGCGCCGTAAAAATCCGGGTGATGATCTGCTAAGCCTGTTGCTCGCCGCAGAAGAAAATGGTGCCAAGCTCTCGGAAGATGAGTTGATCACCACTTGTATCCTGCTGCTCAATGCCGGACATGAAGCAACGGTCAACCAGACCGGCAATGCGGTTAAGAGCATTCTGCAAAGCGGTCTGGATCATCGCACCCTGTTTGCAACGCCGGAATCAACCGCTGCTACGGTTGAGGAAAGCCTGCGCTTTGATGCTCCGCTGCATATGTTCACTCGCTATGCCTATAATGAGACTGAAATTGTCGAAGGCGTAACGCTCAAAGCCGGTGAACAGCTTGGCCTGTTGCTGGGTTCCGGCAACCACGATTATCTGGCTTTTGAGCAGCCGGATCGCTTCTGGCCGGAACGTCCGGATCAGAAGAATGTTTCTTTCGGAGCCGGGATCCATTTCTGTATCGGTGCACCGCTGGCACGTCTGGAAATGCAGGTATCACTGGCGACATTGTTCAAACGCCTGCCAAATATCCGCTTTGCCGAGCCGCCGCTCTATGGCGACACCTATCACTTCCACGGTATGCAAAGCCTGAAACTGGAATGGTAAAAACAAAAACGCCGCGTCTATCAAGACGCGGCGTTTTCTATTTCAGACAATATAAGTTTAAAGCTTTATCACATAGGTTTTACGAGTTGTTTCAATCACTTCCCACGTGCCTTTAAAGCCCGGTCTGATGATAAAACTATCGCCTGCCCGTAAGGTGACCGGCTCTTTGCCTTCTTCCGTCACCACAGACACACCGCTGATCAACTGGAAGAACTCCCACTCATCATAAGCGACATGCCACTTGCCTTCAGTCGCCTCCCAGATACCGGCATAAAGCCCGTCTGAGGTCTCCTCCGCATTCCATGTTCTGAACTGCGGATTACCGGAAATGATACGCCCTTCTGCAGGCGCACCAAGTTCCGGTTCAGACATTGTATTTACAGGCAGCAACAGCGACATCAGGCGATCTTTGCCAGAGCCTGTTCAAGATCAGCGATAATATCGTCAGCATCTTCAATGCCGATCGACAAACGCACCACTTCCGGCCCTGCACCGGCAGCAACTTTCTGCTCATCTGTCAATTGGCGATGGGTGGTGGATGCCGGATGGATAACCAGCGAGCGGGTATCACCGATATTTGCCAGCAGTGAGAACAGTTCCAGCGAGTTCGCAAATGTCTTACCGGCTTCATAGCCGCCCTTCAGACCGAAGGTGAAAACCGCGCCGCCGCCTTTAGGCGAATATTTCTGCTGCAGAGCATGATATTTGTCGGTTGGCAGACCGGCATAACGCACCCATGAAACTTTCTCGTGCTTTTCCAGCCACTGAGCCACTTTCAGCGCATTGTCGCAATGGCGTTGAATACGCAGCGGCAGAGTTTCAATACCCGCCAGAATCTGGAACGAGTTGAACGGAGAAATCGCCGGACCAAAATCGCGCAAACCAAGTGTGCGTGCTGCAATGGCAAAAGCAATATTGCCGAAAGTTTTGTGCAGTTCTGCACCGGCATATTCAGGACGTGGTTCGCTCAGCATCGGGTAATTGCCGGATTTCGACCAGTCGAAAGTACCGCCATCGACCAGAATACCGCCCATAGAATTGCCATGACCGCCGATGAATTTGGTCAGCGAATGCACAACAATATCTGCACCATGTTCAATTGGGCGGATCAGATATGGCGACGCCATTGTATTATCAACGATCAGCGGCAGACCATGCTTATGTGCAATTTCCGCAATAGCAGCGATATCAACAACGATACCGCCCGGATTGGCCAGACTTTCAATGAAAATCGCACGAGTTTTGTCGTCGATCTGTTTCTCAAAGCTGGAAACATCATCCACATCACCCCAGCGCACTTCCCAGCCGAAAGACTTGAAGGCATTGCCGAACTGATTGATCGAACCGCCGTAAAGCTTGTTCGCAGCAACAAAATTGTCGCCGGTACGCAGCAGATTGTGGAATACCAGCAACTGTGCAGCATGGCCGGATGCGGTGGCAACAGCTGCTGTACCGCCTTCAAGCGCTGCAACGCGCTCTTCCAGAACGGCTGTGGTCGGGTTAGTCAGGCGGGTATAGATATTGCCGAATGCCTGCAGGCCGAACAGTGCGGCAGCATGATCAACATCATCAAAAACATAAGATGCGGTCTGATAAATCGGCGTGGTGCGGGCACCGGTTGTCGGGTCCGGCTTGGCGCCTGCATGGATGGCAAGGGTATCAAAACCGGGGCTGCGCTTAGACATTCTCTACTCCCAAAATAAAAACTTTGGGACAGGTTAGGATTTTACTTCCCCACAAGCAAAGAAAAAGATTCCACTTAACGCTATAATTCACGCAAACTATTATCTTTTTCCGTTTCGCGCAGACACCGGCTACCGATAAATCTGTTTATGCTCCGATCAGGCGCTGATGCTGTTGTTTGGTGCACATATTGGTCACCACCTGCATCCCCGCAGCGCGCGCTTTGGCTTCCGCTCCTTCATGGCTGATTTCAAGCTGCAACCACAAAACATCAGGCTGTGTTTTCAGCGCCAGAATTTCGTCCACAATGGCAGGCACTGCGTTAGAAGCACGGAAAACATCAACAATTTCGATCTTTTCCGGAATATCTGCCAGTGAAGCATAAACGGCCTGACCAAGTATCTGTTTGCCCGCCTGCCCCGGATTAACCGGAATAACTTTATAACCATGCTCCAGCAGATATTTCATGACACCAAAGCTCGGACGATCTTCATTCGGAGAAGCCCCGACCAGCGCAATGACATGTTTGGTCTGCAGGATAGATTTTACTTGTTCATCATTCATGGAACTCTCCGTTTTCATGCTCGGTTATGTGAAAGCTAATCTAGAGCGTGTTGCGTTTAATCGTACCCACTGCGCTCGCTCTAGATTCTTTGTGATTATCGCATGTTCGCCAACGCTAATGAATACATTTAGCTGCGACATGCTTTAGGTTCTTATCGGCAGCAATTAAAGAGTCACGTCTATATAGTGCCTATCAAAGGGTAAAACCGGCGATAATTAATAGGGTAACATATTACCGCATTTTTAAATCATTGATTTTAAACATTTATTTCAAAATAACGCCATTTCACTGCACTTGACGTGTTTCCAGCAGCACTGTATTGCACAGCCAGAAAGCGTGCATCTGTCAAAGATGGGCGGTTTTCATTTGTTACGAGCAGATTTCTGCCGGAACACAAGCAACAAAAAAAGCCTTGCTCCAGTCTCTGTTGCAAGGATTATTTCCAAGGATAACTTCAATGGCAACTTTTTCCCAGAAGCCAGCAGAAGTGGTGAAGAAGTGGATCCTGATCGACGCTGAAGGCGTTGTTCTCGGTCGTCTCGCTTCTCAGGTCGCCAACATTCTGCGCGGTAAGAACAAACCAACCTTTACTCCACACGTTGACGACGGTGACAATGTCATCATCATCAATGCGGACAAGGTAGTTCTGACCGGCAAGAAGTACACCGACAAGGTTTACTACTGGCACACTGGCCACCCAGGCGGTATTAAAGAACGTACAGCTCGTCAGATCCTCGAAGGCCGTTTCCCTGAACGCGTCGTTGAGAAGGCGATTGAACGTATGGTTCCGCGCGGTCCGCTCGGCCGTCGTCAGATGAAAAACCTGCGCGTTTATGCAGGCGCTGACCACCAGCACGAAGCACAGCAGCCAGAAGTCCTCGACATCGGCGCTTTGAACAGCAAAAATAAGAGGAACGCATAATGGCTGAGCAGCTCAACTCGCTCGAAGAACTTGGCACAGTTGCAGCAGTTGCTGCTCCTGAAGCTCCGGTTCACGTTAAAAAAGTCGACGCTCTCGGACGTTCTTATGCGACCGGTAAGCGTAAAGATGCGATTGCACGCGTTTGGGTAAAGCCAGGCACAGGCAAGATCATCGTAAACGGCAAAGAGTTCAATGCATACTTTGCTCGTCCGGTTCTGCAGATGGTTCTGCAGCAGCCAATCGTTGCAGCAAACCGCGCTGGTCAGTTTGACATCATCGCGACTGTTGCTGGCGGTGGTCTGTCCGGTCAGGCCGGTGCAGTTCGTCACGGCATTTCAAAAGCTCTGACTTACTACGAACCAGCTCTGCGCGCAGTCCTCAAGAAGGGCGGCTTCCTGACACGCGACAGCCGTGTTGTAGAACGTAAGAAATACGGTAAGGCGAAAGCCCGTCGTAGCTTCCAGTTCTCCAAGCGCTAATCTTTTATCGCTTACGAACGACAGAAAAGCGGATCTTCGGATCCGCTTTTTTTTATTTCATGCGACAGAGTAGCGGCTGTCAGCTGTAATGCTTGGTCTTTATGCTTTCACATCACCAAGCCTCAGGATTCTGTTTCATGCATAATCACTCTCCCTTCGCCACCCTTCCCACTGCACCTTATTATGTTGTAGCTTTCTCATCCCAACGCACTGCGGATGATGATACAGGCTATGTCGAGATGGCCGATCACATGGTTGAACTGGCAGAAAAGCAGGACGGTTTTCTCGGCGTCGAGAGCGTGCGGGATGCAAGCGGCTTCGGCATTACCAATTCTTACTGGCGTGATGAGGAAAGCATTCGTAACTGGAAGCGCAATATCGATCATCTTGCCGCGCAGAAGCAAGGCCGTGCTATGTGGTATGAAACCTATGCTTTGCGCATTGCCCGTGTTGAGCGCGCTTACGGCTTTCATGCTGAAAGCTCTAAAACCAAATGACAGCTCATAACTTCACATTGAAGCGTTTAGACCTGCCTGAAATGGCGCAGGCTTCCCGCATTCATCGGGCATCATTTGATGATCGTCTGCCGTGGCTTAAAGGGCTGCATACACCGCAAGAAGATCAATGGTTCTATGAAAACTGTATCTTTCCGCAATGTGAGGTCTGGACAGCCTTTGCACCTGAAATGGCTGGCATTATCGCCTTTAAAACAGGATGGATTGAGCAGCTTTATATTTTGCCTGAGTTTCAGGGGCGCGGCATCGGCAGCACCCTGCTTAAACAAGCACAGCAGACATTATCGCACCTGCAACTATGGACATTCCAGCGCAATATTCAGGCGCAGAAATTCTACGGGAAGCACGGCTTTACGGCAATCGATCAAACTGACGGTCATGACAATGAAGAAAAGGAACCGGATATTCTTTTTGAATGGCGAAAATCCGGTTCTGAATATACCATATAACTCAGACTCGGTTATTTCTAACCATCTGTCTGCGCAACTCCCAGAACTCCCTGCGCGGCTTCTTTTTCCGCATGCCATTCAGCTATATTGCAACATAGCAGTCCTAAAAATGGATCAAAAAAGAGATAATCTTCCTCTCCATCTGGGGTAAAAGTATAGAAAACATCGTCAACAAGAGACCATGTGCCTATTATCTCGCCATCTTTTGTAATGACATCACCACTCTCAACTTCACCATATCCATCTAATAAAACCTTCCAATAATGCGGTATGAACATCTCTTCTCTCAAAGCTTGAATGTCTACTGGCAAAAGCGTGAATGATCTCTGCTCTGAATGGAAGACGGAGCGAAAGAAATTCTGCATACAGTGTCACTAAATGCATATATGTTTTTCTTGCTATCAGCTTGCGTAGTGTTGCTTCAGCGCAACACCACGCAAGCCTCATTTTGTTAAAAATACAGTTTTGAGCGCAACCGAAAACAATTATGATTCCCTATTCACACTAGCTTCAATACTGGCTGTAAAAACATCTACAGAACACAATAATGTATAATGTCTGCAGCCACTACATTGCAGGCAGAAAAGTTGCCATGCATTATCCGATATATCCGGCCAGAGATCTGGCTGGATATCTGGCCGAAAAAGATAGTACCTGACATAATGAATCAACTGCTTTACAGGTTGATTCATCAAAAATCTCTAACCGCATGAATTCTCTACCTATAAGGCAAAATTCAAATGAAACCGAAAATCTTTATTGACGGCGAACATGGCACAACGGGTCTGCAGATCCGCACACGTCTTGCCGGTCGCACTGATCTGGAAATCCTGTCTATTCCGGAAGAAGAGCGACGTAATAAAGACCTGCGCGCTGATCTGCTGCGCTCGGCTGACATTGCTATTCTCTGCCTGCCGGATGATGCCTCGCGTGAGGCTGTCATTCTGCTTGAAGGTCATGCCACCCGTATTATCGACACGTCCACGGCACACCGCACGCATTCCAGCTGGGTCTATGGCTTTGCAGAGCTGGAAGCTTTGCAGGCACAGCGCATCCGTGAAGCACGTCTGGTAGCCAATCCGGGCTGCTATCCGACCGGCGCAATTTCGCTGATCCGCCCGCTGCGCGATGCAGGGCTGATGAACAGCGACTATCCGGTAACTGTGAATGCTGTCTCCGGCTATACCGGCGGCGGCAAACAGATGATTACCCAGATGGAAGATGTGAACCATCCGGAACATATGACGGAAAACAACTTCCTCTATGGTCTGAACCTCAAACATAAACACCTGCCGGAAATGCAGATGTATGGCAAACTCGACCATGCGCCGATTTTTGCCCCAAGTGTCGGTCGTTTCCCGCAGGGGATGATCGTGCAGGTTCCGGTCTATCTTGACCACCTCAAAGGCAAGCCGACACTGGCAGATGTGCATAAGGAGCTCACCGCTCATTATTCCGGCCAGAAGGTTGTGCGTGTTGTCCCTCTGGAAGAGAGTACTGCAATGGCGCGCGTCGATGCGGAAATGCTGGCTGATACAGACGGCATGAACCTCTTCGTCTTCGGTTCAGAAGGTGGCAAGCAGATCAATCTGGTGGCTGTGCTGGATAATCTCGGCAAAGGTGCATCAGGTGCAGCTGTGCAGAATATGAACCTGATGCTCGGTTTGAGCTAAGCCATTATGCAACAGTTGCAAGTGACGTCGCCGGAGTTTCCGGCACATTGGCAGATTACCTCTGCAACACTGCTGGCTGACACCAATTCCAGCCATATCTGGAAAGCAACAATCACCGGAGAGGAGAACTCTCCGGTGATTGTGAAAATACTAAAACCTGCAGGTCATGAAGAGCTGCGTGGCGCTTATTATATGCGTGAGCGCGATGGTCATGGCGCTATCCGGCTTCTCGACCTCCGGCTTGATCCCACCATGATGCTGCTGGAATATGCCGGTGATTATGATCTCAAAGCGCATCTGGATGCCGGACATGATGCGGAAACAATCCGTATCGCTGCAGATGTGATCCGTGTTCTGCACAGTCCCTCCGGTCAGGTGCTGCCGTCTGAATTGCAGCCTCTGCGCAAGCATTTCAAAAGCCTGTTTGATCTGGCTAATGCCGCGCAGGACATCTACGCCGATGCAGCCGGACTGGCATTGCATTTGCTCAATCAACCGCATGAGATCATCGCTCTGCATGGCGATCTGCATCATGAGAACATTATTCAAAGTTCGCGTGGCTGGCTGGCTATTGATCCGCACGGACTGTGCGGCGATGCAGCCTTTGACTGTGCCAATCTGTTTTACAACCCGCTTGATCGCGATGATCTCTGCCTTGACGGGCGCAGAGCACTGGCTATGGCTGAGATTTTCTCAGAAACTATCGGCAAGCCTGCATCCTATATTCTCGATTATGCCTTTTGCTATGGCTGCCTCTCGGCTGCATGGCACCGCGAGGACGGCAATGATGCGGACGAAGCGCGGGAACTGAAAATAGCATCCGCATTGCGCAAACTACGCCTTGAAACTTGCCCATAAAAAAGCCCGCATTTTGCGGGCTTCTTGTTTTAAGCGTGGCGCACGGCATAGGCGCCTTTGCAGGCACGCCAGTGCGCAACAGCAAAGCTTAGCACCACCAGAGCAAAGCCCTGATGCGCCAGCCCCCACTCAATCGGCACCATGGTCAGCAAGGCGACGATGCCGATCGCTGCCTGCATCAGAATCAGGCCAAGCAGCACCACAGAGCGCCGTGCATGGGTTGTGCCGGAAGCATAGCGATGAGTTTGCACAACATGCAGCACTGCAAGCACCAGAACCGTATAGGCAAACATGCGGTGAATGAACTGCACGGTTTTCGGGTTCTCAAACAGGTTGCGCCAATAAGGCTGGTTGGTGAACAGATCAGACGGAATAATTGCGCCATCCATCAGCGGCCATGTATTATAGGTCAGGCCGGCATGAAGCCCCGCAACCAGACCACCGAGATAAATCTGCACCAGAACCGCGAAAACCAGCCATCCGGCAAAGCGTTGCACATTTTTCTGCGCTGGTTTTTCCGTATATTCAGCCAGTCCCCGCGCCACATAGAACACCGCAACAATGATGATACAGGCCATTGTAAGATGCACGGCCAAACGATACTGGCTCACAGATGTCAGCACGCTCAGACCTGATGCCACCATCCACCAGCCGATTGCGCCCTGCAGACCGCCGAGAGCCAGAATACCCAGCATCCGTGCTTTCAAACCATCCTGCAAACGACCTGTTACCCAGAAGAAAATCAGCGGAATTGCTACCAGAAAGCCGACAAAGCGCGCCAGCATACGATGCGCCCATTCCCACCAGAAAATGAACTGGAACTCTTCCAGTGCCATACCTTTGTTGATCTGCTGATATTGCGGAATCTGGCGGTATTTATCGAACTCCTCAAGCCATTCCGCATGATTAAGCGGCGGAATAACACCGTGAATCGGCTTCCATTCGGTAATCGACAGGCCAGAACCGGTCATACGCGTTGCGCCGCCCACCATAACAATGGCAATCAGCACCACAAACACCGCATAGAGCCACCACCGCACCAGTTTACGGTTCTTATCGTGGTTAGCACTGACCGGCTGTTGTTTTGCCGGTAATGCGGCATAATCTGTGATCATCAATTCTGCTCCGCCTGAATTCCGCCCTGCAATTACATGCCGCATGAGCCCCATGAATACAAGCCAACAGCGCGCGACACGCAGACGCTGTTTTTAGTTCCCACGTCAATTTACGGTGACCTCGCGGTTATCAACAATGGATTAAAACATTTCAGATTTAAATCTGTCTGGTGTATGAGTGGGGAGACGGAGTGAGAAATATGCCTGTACGCCTGAAAAAACTGATCGGAACTTTTCTGCTTGTTGTGCTGATTGCAGTCTATGCACTGCTGGCGACCATTATTGCGGTTGCTCATCTCGGCCAGTCTTCAGTCTGGGTGCAGCTCGCCTATTTCTTCTTCACCGGTTTCCTTTGGATTCTTCCGGCAATGTATCTGCTGTGGTGGATGGTTCAGCCACCCAAAACCCGCTAAACCATGTTTCAAACGGTCTGTCTCACCAAGCTGGCTAATGCTTTACCGCTCTGGAGCAGCAATGATGCGACTGTGCATGGTATTGCTCAATCAGCACTCTGGACAAAGCTCTGGCAGCTACACGTCAACCCTGACTGCTTAGTGCTGGCGCTGTTTATTGATAACAGTCCTGCGCTGCTATTGCCGCTTGAAGTCATCAAACAAAAACAACAGATCATTGCCCGCTTTGCCGGCGGTTCTCACGCCAATTGCAATTTCCCTGTGCTGTTTCCGGCTTTAGCCAGTCAAATCACGGCTGAACATATCTCTGCATTGATTACCTGCCTGAAGGAAGCGCGGCCGGATATTGCCCTGCTCTCGCTTACCCGTCAGATGGAAAACTGGTTGGGCTTCAGCAATCCGTTGCTGAGCTTGCGTCATCAGCTTAATCCGAATCCCGCACTGACCGCGTCTCTGCCGAATAGTTTTGATCTTGTACTTGAGCGCAGCAATGCATCGCGCAAACGCAAAAAACATCGTCAGCATGCACGCCGCTATGATGAAGCCGGTGCATGGCGCATCTATACCGCCGTCACACCTGAAGAAAACATCGCCGCCTACGATGCTTTTTATGCCATGAAAAGCCAGCGCTTTGCCAATCAGGGTATTGCCAATAGTTTTACCGGTGATGCCCTGACAGGCTTCTTCCGCGATCTTTTTGCTGCCCCTGAAAATGACGATGCAAGGCAATATCGCCTGCATGTGCTCGAGGTCGCGGATAAACCGCGCGCCGTGATCGGCTGCTCTTACTGGCAAAGTCCTGAAACGGTATCTGCGTCTATAAAGCGCGGCCTGACAGTTGAGTTCGGTGCTTTTGCCGATGATGATCTGGTAACAGCCAGCCCCGGCGATTTCCTGTTCTACGAGGCCATAATCAAAGCGATTGATGAAGGGCTGGATTATTTCAGCTTCGGCATTGGTGAAGAAAAATATAAACGCGACTGGTGCGATATTGAGCAGCCGCTCTATGACAGCCATATTGCGCTGACATTTGGCGGGCGTTTGAGCGCAACCTTCAATCAACTGCGCTCCGGTCTTGTCTATCGCATTAAAACCAATCGCCATCTCTGGCCACTGGTTAAAAAGCTAAGGCAGAAGCTTCGCTAAACGCCCTAAATTCTCAAGAATGCGGAACCATCAAGATGGTCACATCTTCCTGACCGGCCTCATGGAAAGCCAACGCGGTTTGCGCAACAGTCTGATCTTCACTATCGAACACATTCATCACGAAAAGCGATGCATCGCTATCGAGATTAAGTGCCTGTTCAGCCGTTGATGCACCGATTTCCACCAGAACGAAATCATAAGCCGTTTCCAGTGCTTCAAAAATCACCGGCAGACGTTCGGCTTGTACCATTGCAGCTTTCGGATCAGAAAGGCCGGTCGGAATAACATCGGCATCCGAATAAAGATCACCGTGAATAATATCGGTAAACTGCTTCACATTAAGCAGGAGATCGGTAATGCCCGCCGGTTTATTGCCATCCAGCATCGCCTGACTGATCGCACCGGTGCCGCTCATATCCACCAGCAGCACACGCAGACTGCGGTCTGCCAATTCACGCAGCAAATGTACACTGCCCGCAGAACCGGCATCACCTTCCGGCGAAATCAGAATAATGCGACGGCGCTCCTGCAACATCAAACGGCTGGCGATTGCAGCAACACCATTCGGCGCATAAATATCATCGGTTTCAGCAACAACTTCATCTGCACCATTTTCGGACACAGTGTAGCTGTCATAAATACGCTGAATGGTTTCGACATCAATTTCTGGACGGGCCATTTGTCGCTCAATCATCTCATTATTCGCTACGGCAGGCTCAGAGACCGGCTGCGCAATCAGTTTATTATCAATTTGTGCGGTTTTATTATGTGCAGGAGTAAAGTTTTCTGCGATGCGATTATCTTCATCACCCCAGATATTTTGTCCCCTGACAGTTCTGACAGGATTTCTGGTCAAAGCACGACCACTGAAAAGCTCACGCAGCAGCACAAAAACCGACAATAACAACAAGCCCGCAACAAAGCTCATGCTGACCATCGGCAGAACCTTAGGGAAATAAGGTTCACCGGCTACGGTTGCATCAGAGAATATCCGTGCATCCGCAGGCTGATCCGTCCGGTCTACACGGCTGGAAGCCTCGCGGAAACGCGCCAGATAAGTCTGCAGCAGATCGCGTTGTGCTGCTGCTTCACGCTCAAGTGCCCGCAACTCAACTTCCTTGCTGCCAGCTTCGGCAGCCTGTGCTTTGAGGCGGTTCAGCTCTCGGGTCTGCTCCTGCTCAAGGCTGCGGGCAGTATTCACCTCATTATCGAGGCTCTTGAGAATCGTATTGCCTTCTTGCCGGATCTGCCGGTCAAGATCAGCCAATTGTGCACGCAAGCCCTGCAAACGCGGATGCCCGTCCAGCAATGTGGTCGACAGATTGGCAATCTCAGCCATCAATGCACCACGGCGCTCATTGAGCTGCTGCATAATGCCTGAGGACATCACCTCCGGCAGACTATTGACCGGCACACCTTTTTTCAAGGCTGCGCGGATGCTTTCAGCTTTGGCTTCACTCGCCGCACGCTGCGCCTTTAGGCGAGAGAGTTCCGATGAGATATCGGACATCTGCTGCGTCGCAAGTGATGTATTACCACTGGTATTGAGGAGATCTGTTGCTGCGCGAAAGTCTGCGATCTTACTTTCAGCCTCACGCACTTTTTTGGTCAGCTGGTCGATTTCCGGTGCCAGCCAGCCTGTTGCATCGCCCGTCAACTGACGTTTGGCGGCAACCTGCATGGCAATATATTCATTGGCAATTTTATTGGCAACATCCGCAGCAATCTGGGGATTTTTCGCAGCAAATTCAACGACGATAACCCGTGATCCGGTTACTGCATAAATCTGCAAATTCTCGCGCATACGGGTGAGCACCTGCTCGGATGCGGGAATAGTACGCGGATCAGGGCGTAATCCGAGCATAACCAGCACCTGCTTTACCGGTGACATGGTTTTCGGATAAAATTCCGCATAATCAGCAAGTTTGAGATCAGTCGCGACCTTTGCCAGAACCTGCGCGGAGCCGACAAGCTCGACCTGAGATTTGACAGCCTCGGCATCGAGCAACGGACGATCATTCTCTGATCCGGCATTCGGGCGTGTAAAGACCGATTCACGTGTTTCAATAAGAATGCGCGCTTCAGACCGGTAATAAGGCGTCAGGAATTGCGCCACGCCCCATGTCAGCACAGCAAATAAGACAGCTCCCAGCACAATAAACAGCCAGTTGCGTTTCAGAGCAGCAAACAGTGCTCCGATATCAATATCCGCATTTTCCGCTGTATCGCGCATAACTGAACCGACCCCAATACTCCTGAACAGAGCTGACATGGTAAATCGTCAAGGTAACTATAGCGTTAAACTGCCGGAATTCAGCCGCCCTCTTCTGCCGGTCAGATTCAAATCTTTACTTTAGAAGATTGTATTTTATGGCAATTTCGTTCCGTGACATGAATTAATGTCGCCGCCTTTACGCCATATTAACCCTAATAATTCAATAATCGCACTCAATCACCGGCCACGCCACTCAAAGCATGGCACCGGCAATTGACGATATACGCGACAACAAGCTTTATGCGAGCGGCCTTTATGCAGCCGGAAGATGCTGAAAGCGGTATGAGGATAAGAGCAGAATGAAAACTCAAGTTTTTATGGCAGCTTTGGGGATAACCGGCCTGATCCTTTCAGGTTGCTCCAGCTATCAGCCTGCTCCGCCAGCTTTTCATGAAGCTCTGAATCAGCCTTACATTCTGGGCTCCGGTGATCGTTTGCGCATTACTGTGTTTGAACAAACCGGTCTCAGCAACACCTATTCCGTTGATCAGTCCGGCTATATTGCGTTTCCGCTGGTTGGCAGCATTCCTGCCCGCGGCAAAACTGCCAAACAGCTTGAATCGGCAATCGCAACCAAATTGCGTAGCGGCTATATCCGTAATCCTGATGTCAGCGTGGAGATCGACCGTTATCGTCCGGTCTTCATTATGGGTGAAGTCGGTGGTGCCGGACAATATTCCTATGTACCGGGCATGACAGCGCAGACAGCCATTGCGGCTTCCGGTGGTTTTACACCGCGTGCCAATCAGGAAAGCGTAGACATTACCCGCCAGATCAATGGTAAAATCTTTACCGGACGGGTGCGCATTACCGACCCTATTCTGCCGGGCGATACCATTTATGTCCGTGAGCGGTTATTCTGATCAGCAAATAGTGGGGCATACAGCAGTTTCAGAAGCTGAGATGAGGATGTTGTGAAGCAAAAGTCTTTGCGGATTATCCATTGCTTCCGCTCACCTGTCGGTGGTGTGTTCCGGCATATTCGCGATCTGGCAGCGATGCAAAATGCTGCCGGTCATCAGGTCGGGGTCATCTGCGAATTATGTGAAGACGGCGCGCTCGAACAGGCGCAATTTGCATCACTCCTGCCGGATTTAGCGCTGGGACTGCACCGCATTCCAATCAGCCGTAAAATCGGCCTCAGTGATATTGGTGCTATTCTCGCAACACGAAAATTATTCAAGCATCTGCAACCGGATATTGTGCATGGTCATGGCGCCAAGGGCGGCACCTATGCACGTCTTGGTACGGTTCTGGCGCGAGAAAAGCGCAATCAGATTTCCCGCCCGCTGCGCTTTTACTCTCCGCATGGCGGTAGCTTGCATTTTGATGCTGCTTCGCTTGCCGGCAAAGTCATGTTTACCGCTGAACGCTGGCAGGAACATGTGACTGACGGATTAATCTTCGTATCGGCCTATGAAGAAAACACCTATCGTGCCAAAGTCGGCAATCCGCGTTGTACCTATGCAGTAATTCGTAACGGCATCAGCAAAGATGAATTTGCGCCGGTTGATTTGGCCGCTGATACCGCAGATTTTCTGTTCACCGGCATGATGCGTGATCTGAAAGGACCTGACCTTTTTATACGGGCACTGGCAGAGCTTAACCTTGCTGCCAAAGCCGGAAACCGCGCACCAATTACCGGTGCCATGGTCGGTGATGGTCCGCAAAAGCAACAATATCAAGCCTTGGCTGAACAATTGGGCTTATCAGAGCATATCCGTTTTTATCCGGCTATGCCGATACGTGAAGCGCTCATACTTGGCCGTATCTTTGTCCTCCCCTCCCGTGCTGAATCTTTGCCCTATATTGCTCTCGAAGTGCTGGCAGCCCAACGCAGTATTATTGCCACCCGCGTCGGCGGGTTGGCCGAAATCTTTGGCGAAGACAGCCCTGCACTGTGCAAACCGAATACGGCTGCTCTTGCAGCCAGAATGCATGAAGCCCTGACTGATCAGGCCGGTTATCAAGCAAGCATGCCCGATCCGCTGCTGCTACGCTCATTGTTCAGCCGCGAAAATATGGCCGCCGCTGTTGAACAATTCTATCGTAGCTATTAAATTAGCGATTACGGAGTTTTATGCGCTTTTGCGGCGATCAAAAACCGCTCTGAGCGTTATGTGCACACACCAGAAAACAGAATTTTCTGCGGCTTTTTGCAAGTAAAAAAACCAATAAACAGACTTCCATCTATTAAACTAACATTGCGGATACATTTACTATCCGGCAACCAAGTTCTATGAAAAAGCCTGTATACACGGCTATAATATGAAACGCCTCGTAAAAATAAGAAAATAACAACTCTCATAGCCGATAAATTGCATATATTTTCTTGTGAAAAAGCCCAGATATGCCGGTAGATCCTATGCGTGAGAAAAAAAACAACGGAAATTTTGACAGGAAGGCAGTGCTGAAACAGCATGCCCCCGATCAGCCGGTTGCGCCTGCTGAAAAGGTTGAGCTGAGCCCTCTTGCCGTCAAAGTTGCTGCCCAATACCGCAATGAGAGCATCTCACCGGCGCTGTTTACCGGTCTTATGCGCATCTGGGAGTTTCTGGTTGTTTTTTTGTGCGGCAGCGGGTTTTATCTTGCCTATGTCGGCATTCAGGAAATGCACTTTCTTGAATATTTCATGGCAAACACACTGGCAGCCTCACTCTATGTTATCTTTGCGCAGTTTAGCTCAGGCTATCGCCCTTCGGTTTTGCGTAAGCCGTTCCGATTTCTCGGCCGCTTGATTATCTGCTGGGCCGGTGTTTTTGCGGCAATGGCTATTCTGGCCTTTTTGCTAAAAATTTCTGCAGTATATTCCCGTGTCTGGTTCGCTGGTTTTGCGGTCACCGGCTTTGTTCTGCTTATGCTGTCGCGTATTCTGGCGGCCAAACTGATGCGTATGCTGGCACGCAGCGGACGTATGGAGCGCCGCGCGGTAATCGTTGGTGGTGGTCAGAATGCCGAAGATCTTATTCTTGCGCTCAACGAGCAACCCGATAACGATATTCGTATTTGTGGTATTTTTGACGATCGCGGTGATCGTCGCTCCCCTCCGGTGGTGGCAGGCTATCCAAAGCTCGGCAATATTTCCGAACTAATCGAATTTGCCCGTGTCGCCCGCATTGATATGCTGATTGTATCGCTGCCGATCTCGGCAGAAGAGCGTGTGCTGACGCTGATGAAAAAGCTCTGGGTGCTGCCGGTTGATATTCGTCTTTCCGCCCATGCAGCCAGTATGCGCCTGAGCCCACGTGCTTATTCTTATATCGGCTCAGTGCCGATGCTGGATATTCTCGACAAGCCGATCAACGACTGGGACGCCATCGCCAAGCGGATATTTGATATTGTCTTCAGCCTGTTTGGTATTGTGCTGTTTTCTCCGGTCATGCTGGCAACCGCTATTGCTATCAAACTCGACAGCAAAGGACCGGTTATTTTCAAACAAAAGCGTCACGGTTTTAATAATGAAGTGATCAATGTCTGGAAATTCCGCTCCATGTATGTGGATCAGTGCGACCCGACCGCCAAACAGGCCGTCACTAAAAATGACAGCCGTGTTACCCGTGTCGGCCGCTTCATTCGCAAAACCTCCATTGATGAATTGCCGCAGTTTTTCAACTCCCTTACCGGCAGTCTTTCGCTGGTAGGTCCGCGTCCCCATGCGGTTAGCGCCAATTCAAACAATATGCTCTATAATGATGTGGTTGACGGCTATTTTGCACGCCACAAGGTCAAACCCGGTGTCACCGGCTGGGCGCAAATCAACGGCTGGCGCGGCGAAATCGACAAGCCGGAAAAAATCGTCATGCGCACAGAATATGACCTGAATTATATTGAAAACTGGTCGCTCTGGTTCGATCTGAAAATTCTGTTCCTGACCCCTGTGCGTCTGCTGAACACGGAAAACGCCTATTGAGTGCCAAGGCTGGATATAGGGCTACTGCAGACTTTAAACCGCCTGCGCTCAACAATCAGCAAGCCGTACTGCCATGGCTTGCACGATTGTCTCTGGGCACCGGCGTGTTTTTCAGCGGTTTTGTTCTGTTTGAACCGGGTCCATATGAAATTCTGATGCTGGCATTGTTGTGCCTGTGGCTGCTTTCCGGTCTCAGGCTCAGCATCCATGCGCTCACTTTATTGCTGCTTTTCACACTATTTAATATTGGCGGTGTTCTCTCGATTTTTCAGATGGATGATCTGAAAAAAGCCCCACTTTATATTGCTGTTTCATATTTTCTTGCGCTGACAGCGGTCTTCTTCGCCGCCGTGACCGAGAGTGACTGGCGAAGACTGCAACCGCTTTTTACCGGCTATCTGGCTGCGGCAACCATCACCGGCTTGCTGGGCATTGGCGGCTATCTCAATCTGATACCGGCAGCGGATTTATTCACACTTTATGGCCGCGCCAAAGGTGCCTTTCAGGATCCGAATGTGTTCGGGCCTTTCCTGATCCTGCCGATTAATTGGTGCATTTATCAGGTTCTGACCCGTCCTTTTAACAAAAGCCTGCTGTATTGGGCGTTGTTCCTGATATTAACGCTCGCCGTTCTGCTGTCCTTCTCCCGTGCAGCATGGGGCATGTTTGCTATGTCTCTGCTGTTCATTCCGGCCTTGCTCTTCCTGCGCAGTACCGATCAGCGCCTGCGTGGCAAGATCATTCTGATCAGCGTTACAGTCACTATTCTGCTGGCATTGGCATTGGTTATCGCTTTGCAAATCCCGCAAATCAGCTATATTTTCTATCAACGCGCCCGCCTTGAGCAGGATTATGACAGTGCGCGTACAGGACGTTTTGCACGGCACTGGCTGGGGCTATTGCTGTCAATGGAAAAGCCTTTCGGCATAGGCCCTTTAGAGTTCGGGCCAATGTTCGGCGAAGACACTCATAATATCTGGCTGAAAGCCCTGCTCGATTACGGTTGGCTGGGTTTTGTCGCCTTCATCATCCTGACAATACTGACGCTCGCTTTTGGTTTCAGGCTGATGCTGCGCGAGCGGCCATGGCAACCCTATCTTCTGTGTACCTATATTGCCTTTATCGCCCATATTCTCATTGGCAATGTGATTGATATTGATCACTGGCGACATTTTTATCTGCTTATCGGTATCATCTGGGGCTGTGCCGGACTGGAACACCGCTACCAGCAACAATTACGAACTGATCATCGTTCTCCGTTAAAGATTTTAGGGAACTAAAAGACCAGTCTCTGCGTTACCTCCCTATAAAAATAAGGAGAACAATAATGCTGAGAGCCGGTATTTTATGGATGATGGGTGTCCCGTTTTTTGTTGTGGTGCTGATCTGGTATTTTTTCTTCTGATTAAGCCGCTACTGAACAAAAAAACCTATGTGAGCATGAGCGTTTAAAGCGAGGTGCGCTTGTACAGCAGCACCGGCGCTCTGCCTTTTCTGAATGATTTAAATTCTGAAATAGCAATTACGGAGACTATAAATGGCAGATAATGCAGACAATGCCCGTCAGGCAATGGAAGAACAAATCGCAGAACTGCGCCAGCAGATCGATACAATGAGTAAATCCCTGAAACAGCGCAGTGAGGAAGCAGCTGAAGAAGCCCGCACCCGCCTGAACCGCGCTGCCTCAACCATCAAGGAACAGGGACAAGCAACGGTCTCTGCTATTCGTGAAAATCCGGGCACTGCAACCACCATACTCAGCACGGCCGGTATTGCCGGTTTTGTTCTGGGTTTTCTTGTTGCCAGCTGCCGCAACGATTCACGCTGGTAAGATTGCTAAATTGAAAAAAGCTCCGGAAGCACTTTTCCGGAGCTTTGTTGTCTGGACTAGAGCAATTTACGTTCAGATTGAACCATAGCGATCGCTCTGGATTCTTAAGTTTGCCGCATTATCACTACGGAAAGTTGCCACAACTTGACTGTGAAATATTTTAGTTCGCGGTTTCAACACTCCGGCAAATATTGAAAATATCCAGTTTCTCATCATAGATGCTGGTTTTCACATCCATCAGACCCAATGCCAGATTGAACAGATCATCATGCGAGGTTGGCTTATCCGTCTGCTGCCTGAGACAAGCCATATCCAGATCATTCTGTTTCAGGAAATCCGGCGAGAACCAACTGAAGAACGGAATAGAGGTCTGCTCACGCGGTGCGATGAAATATGGCATGCCGTGCAGATAAAGCCCTTTCTCGCCAAGGGATTCCCCATGGTCTGACATATAGATCATCGAGGACGCAAACTCCCCCTCCTTTGACTTCAGAAGATCAATAATCTCTGCCAGAATCTTATCCGTATAGAGGATCGTATTATCATAGGCATTGATGATCTCCTGCTGCGTGCATTCGGAAAAGTTCGATGTGTTACAAGCAGGTTTAAAAACCGCCGCATCCGCAGGATAACGCCGGTAATAAGCAGGCCCATGGCTGCCAAGCATATGCAGCACAACCACGGTATTGGATTTAAATCCGTCCATCCGTGCTGCGAGTTGATCAACCAGCACCTGATCATAACATTCACCATCCTCGCAATTCGGATTCCCCTCTTGCATAAGGCTGAGATCAATTGTTTCAATTCGGTCTGCAACACGTTTGGTGCCGGTGTTATTCTCAATCCATAATGGCTGCAGACCTGCATGGTTCAGCACATCCATCAGATTTTCTGACTGACGGAACTTCTTGCTGCTATAATCTGCTCGCGGAAAAGGTGAGAACATACAAGGCACTGATACGGCTGTCTCTGTGCCGCAACTGGTCGTGTTGCTGAAATTCAGCACATCCCGCGCGCGTAATTGCGGATTGGTGTCATGGGCATAACCATTGAAACTAAAGCTCTGCGCCCGTGCTGTTTCGCCAACCACAATCACCGTCAGGCGTTTTTTATCGCCATCGCCCTTATAAGGTTTAAGCTGCACCGCATCTGTACCAAGCGGCTTTGCAACATAAGTGCGCTCTTTATTCGCCTTTACTAAATAGCGAATACTGCTGCTAACCGGCGCCAGAGGATTTATCCTCGCGACAATCTCTTCTTTTTTGTCACGAAACATCGACGAAATCGTCCCGAAATGGTTCATAACCAAAACCAACGTGACGATCAGACAACCGGAAATCAATAATGTATTGACCCATAATTTCTGCGTAAAAGGCCGGTGTTTAATCTTCACCCAGAATATCAGAGCACTTGGCAAGCCGGCATAAAGCAACATGCTCAGAATAAAATGACCGTTAATCAGGTGTCCGGATTCTGCTCTTGTTGTTGTCGCAGCATTTTCAATCATATTCGGCGTAATAAAAACCCCGAAATGGTCGATAAAATAGGCAGATGAGGCCGAAACGGCGATAAAGAAAATCAACGCCGGTTTGATGAGATATGGCGCTGAGAATAAGACGAGGAGGCAATAAGTCAGCAAAAATATTGCTAAAACAACAACTCCGGTAACCAGATAATCGCCGTTCAGATAATCTGATATGAATGCAAACACAGTTCGGTTAAAAAAGATCGCAATATAAATAGCTGAAATAAAACATAATAAATTACTTGCTACAGAAATTCTTTTGAATTTCATATGTCACCTGTTCTAAATAAAAAAACTACATCTTACATATCCGTCAAGAAATCATGTGCTTTCAGATAGCTTATAATCTGCATAAAAATTATGCCGAATATCCAATATTAAATTTTTAAAAATCTATTTTAATTAATATCAATAATGACCAAAATTTATAAATTTTCAGTTCAAACACTGCATAGCCAATAACCAAGCATCCGTTTTCAGACGAAATTATGTCATCTAAAGCCGATTTTTGAACAAAAAGCGGATTTCAACCTGTCAGACCGCTTCAAAAAGTCTTGTTTCAACCGGCAGAAACTGCGTTATGATACAAGAAATAAGGCTTTGTTTCTCAATCTCTTAAGGTATGTTTTCAGTAGAACTAAACAGACCTCAGCAGAAGGACAGATGTGTGATGATTACCGGCCCGCAATGTAAAGCTGCCCGTACCTTAATTGAACTTAGCCGTGAAAGATTATCCTCGTTCTCCGGCATTGAAATTGGTGTCATTGAGTTGTTTGAGCGCAAGCTTGACACGCCTGACCATAGCGTTCTGGAAGCATTACAGAAAGCGCTTGAAGATGCCGGAGCAGTCTTCATTCCCGAGAATGGCGGCGGCATCGGTGTCCGGTTGAAATTTACCCGCTCTGAGGCCAAACGGATTTCTGCACTTGAAGCAGAAGGCGGTATCGTCGGCTATGACGACGTGCCATAAATCCTTGCAAATACAGCTATACAATCACAACTGAAAATGCGGGCTTTAAACCCGCATTTTTCATTATTGCACTATAGAACGTTCAACATCTCAAATGCTCCGGAGAAATATCCGAAGGCGTTTTACTTATGCTGAGAATAGAGCTATCGGTGCTTTGTCGATCCTGACACCCGCCGGTATATTGAGGCATATCATGGCTAACTATCTCAAGCCGATCCTGTTGCTTTGCGCATCTAATATTTTCATGACTTTTGCCTGGTACGGGCATCTGAAATTCACAAATAAACCATTGATACTGGTGATCGTTGTCAGCTGGCTGATTGCTTTTTTTGAATATTGCCTGGCGGTTCCAGCCAATCGCATGGGGCATGGCATCTATAGTGCAGCAGAACTGAAAACCATTCAGGAAGTGATCACTCTGAGTGTATTCGCTGGTTTCTCTGTGCTGTATCTGGGCGAGAATATCACGATCAATCATATAATTGGTTTTGGCTTTATCTGCCTCGGTGCCTTTTTCGTCTTTAAAGGCCCGTTCTGATAAGGAGCATGTCCCAATGAAAAAACGCCCGTTGAAACGGGCGTTTGTGTCAGATCGGGTTGTAACCGGATCAGCGAAGTTTATCTCTTATGCGTGCTTCGCATCATAAAGCTTTGCAGCCTCAACCAGCTTGCCGATATCATCCGAGCAAATATATTGCCTCAGAGCATCGAATTTCGCTTTTTCCCACTGATAGATTTTGAGTTCCAGCAATTGCTCTGTTGTCGCTTCAGCAAAACGTTGCTTAATCGGCGCGGCAGGATTACCGGCAACGATTGTATAAGGCGCAACGGACTTCGTGACCAATGCACCGGAGGCGACAATCGCCCCCTCACCGATCGTTACACCTGGCATGATCATTGCCCGCATACCAATCCATGCACCGTCCTCGATGACAGTGTCACCTTTAGCCATATAGGCATCTGCAATTATTTCCGGAAAAGGATAGAGACTGAACCAGTCGGTGCGGTGCGTATGATTACCGCCCATTAAAATAACAGCCTCAGCGCCGATACAGACATAATCGCCGATATAAAGCTGGTCAATTTCCCACAGCGTTTCCCAATGGGCGAGACTATACTCATCGCCATAGTGATAACGCACAACACTTTCCTCGAAGCTTCCGCTCCAGGCATCGCTATAATAACTGTTTTTACCGCGTATATGAATGTTAGGATTTTTAACGGTATCGGCCAGAATTTCGACTTTGGACCAATGTTTTACCGTTTTCTGTTGTCCCGACATAAAGCTTCACCTCATATATAATCTGAGTGAGCACTTTAGCCTCCGGACATTAAAAATGTAACATTATAATTTCAGCGCCACTTGTGGTTAAACCAAGCGGCGCTGAAGATGCAAAATGGTAGTGTCCCCTATCAGTGCAGACCTTTACCTGGACGGGGGGTCGGAATGCCAAACAGGCGCAAATCCGCAGGTTTAAAACCGCTTTTCAGACTGCCCTCATTATCCAGCAAGGTAATATTCGGAATAGCAATATCACTAGAATTGAGCTGCCGAAGCTCAATGCCGACAACAATTCCCTCGGTCTGGTTGAAGCGTTCTGATGCCTCAGTCACAACTTTATCCCCAATATTGAAGCGGTTGAGTTCAGGAATATCAATTAGCAAATTTATTTGTGTCAGCTTCATTCTGTCTACCATCATCGATCATATATAGGGGAGCTATCTCCTGTCGATGTCATTGATCTTGCAAAGATTGGACTGAGCATTGATACAAATTCTCTGCTCATGCGCCTGATGGAAATATCGTCTTCAAATCCAGGATAGATTTGTCTGGCTCCACATTTACAAAGCCGTTCAATATGGAGCCCTATGTTTTAAATCTCTCAATTATTTGACGGTTTCGCCGGTTTTCGGATCAATCTTGACCTCAACCTTTGCACCACTATTCAGATAATAATCAATTTCGTAATATCCGCGGTCATTCCAATCAATTTCGTCAATATATTTCACATCAGCTGTATTCTCAATTTTAGCAATAATTTCTGAAAGCTTTGCACCTTCAGGCACTGCCGCATAAGCGTTCATGGCTGTAAATGTCAAAATTGTAGCTGCAATTATCGTTTTCATGCCGAACTCCTTCGTTATCCCGAGGATATGGGAAGGCGTCAATAAAATTCAACTTTCTTTTTATATCAGGTTGTTAAATTTTTTTTACGGTCATTATTAAGCGTAACAAAACACCGGCACAATTTATGAAAACCGGCCGTTCTATGCGCAAAAATACAAGTAAATCATTGTTTGAAAACATGGTCGGAATGGCGGGATTCGAACCCACGACCCCTTGACCCCCAGTCAAGTGCGCTACCTGGCTGCGCTACATTCCTAACACCTAAAAGCCTTAGGATATAAAGATTTTATTGGCAAGAGCCTTCAATGTGCGGAGATCATTTGACAATAAGTCCACGATCTTTCACTCCCCTTGACAGAGATCACAAATTGAGAACATTATAGGAACGCAAAGGAGATTCCACTATGTCTCTCGCAGTGGCCAAACCAGAAAAATACATCATAATGCCGTTCCGCAAGAACAACCAAAAGCTTGTTGCAGCGGAAATGCGCCCTGCCTCCAGTGAGGCCAGCGCGATTAAAATCGCCACTTCCATGTCAGCGCGCTATATCGGCGTTGCAGCCTATGCCGTGCAGGTGGATGAGGAAAGCGGCGATATGAACGCCCCGCGCCTGCTTGCCAGCTTTGGGGAAACTCCGGATTTCAGCGACGATTAAATCCGTGCTCCGACTATGATAGTGTTTGTCAGCTTCAAAAATACTGATCCGTTCAAAGGGCAAATGAAATGCGCAATATGATTTTAAGGCTGATTGTCGCTATTTTAATGCTGGCAGGTTTCAGCACAGTTTCGATGGCTGCACTGGCGCCGCAATATCAACGTGCCAATGAGATGAATGCGGTAATCACAGCTGTTACTGAGACACTTTCCCCTTACCAGCCGATTACGAAAATTGTCTATCAAAAAGATGATCAGTATCTGGTGGCTGCCGGAAATTGCACCATTACTGCGAAGATCGTCTCTCTCCCTGCCAAGCCCGGACTTGTTGGCCCCAGACAATTCAATGTTCAGCTTGGCAAGCAGCGCTGTAAAAAATAAATCGCAACATCATTCCGCATCAGAGAATCTATGAAGCAGATGAATATCATCCGGTTCTAAAGCATAGAGAGCTTTATCCGGATGTATGACCGGCTTACCCCCCTGATGCATATAAAAATCGACTGTGTGTTTTGTTGAGGTTGATGAAATATAGAAGCCTTCAACACCCTGCATTTTGGTCAATTCCATAGCCTGACGATAAAGGCGTGAGGCTAATCCCTGCCCGCGCCAGTTGTGGCTAACATGCAGGAATGCCAGTTGGCGATAATGCGGGTAATCACCAACCGGACGGGCATCCACAACCACAACCGCAATCAATTGCTGTCCGGCATAAGCACCAATAAATAACCCGCCATGATCATAGCAGTCGAGCAGGATCGGCGTATAAAGCTCCGGTTCACCTTCCGGCCAATCCTGCGTATCGTAGAACTCCGGATGCAGCTGCAATACGCCACTGTTAAAGCGGTAGACTTCGTGAACCAGTTCACGGCGCTCAATCTGCCAGACTGTCTCCACTTCACTGTGCTCAAGGCGGCGTAGTTCTATATTCTGCATTCTGTCCTCTGCACCGCTGCTATACGATTATTTTTCGATACTCGCGCTGGTATCGACTTTAACAATAACTGACATACCAGGCGCAAGCTTGTCTTCCTGTGGCTGGCCTTCATCAATAGCAATGCGAACCGGCAAACGCTGCGCCACCTTAATAAAATTACCTGTGGCATTGTCAGCCTTCAATACACTGAATTCTGAACCTGTGGCCGGTGAGAAAGCCTCGATACGGCCGGTCATTTTCTCATAACCAAGTGCATCGACTGTAAAGCTTACGGGCAAGCCGACTTTCATGCCGTAGAATTGCGTTTCTTTGAAATTCGCAATCACCCACTTCTTATCCGGAACCAGAGAGGTCAGCTGCGCACCGATATTGACATATTGGCCGGGTTTCGCACCAATTTCACCAAGAACACCATCCTGCGGCGCAATGATTTTCGTATTGCTCAGGTCAATTTTAGCAAGATCGACTGCTGCTTCTGCATTGGTGACCGCAGCTTCCAATGAATGACGGCGCACGACAATCGACTGCACATCCTGCTTATTCACTTCCAGTGCGGCCTCAGCCTGACTAACCGAACCGCGCGCCTGCTCGAGAGCTGAAAGCGACTGATCTTCATTGCTCTGGGTCATCACTCCGCTTTTACGCAGAGGTGTCACGCGATTATAGTTCGCCTCTGCAACGACCAAGGCTGCCTTTGCACTGTTCAGTACAGCCTCACCCGACCGTGTCCGCGCTTCGGCCGCAAGACGATCCTGTTCAGAATTCGCCAGAGCGGCTTTCTGCGTCTGTAACATAGCATCAGCCTGCTTCAGTTTCTGAACATAAATGCGGTCATCCAGCGTAAACAGAACATCACCTTTTTTCACACGCAGATAATCACGCTGCGGCACATTTGTAATATAACCGGCAAGCTGCGGACTGACGATTGTTACCTGCCCGCGCACATAGGCATACTCAGTCATTTCAACCGAGGAGCGGAACGGCGGCAACTGCCACGCGTAGAGAATAAACAACACGCCGCAAAGCCCGATAGCCAGAATGAATAATGTGGCTGAGTTACGAAAAATCTTCTGCATTTCAGATACTCTCAAATCAAAATCAGTTTACGGCGGGTTGTTCAGCAGCTGCTATATGGCGCTGCAAAAAGTTCCAGAGCTGATACAGCGCAGGCACGACAACCCGCCGGATAATCAGAATAGCCAGCGTCATTGCAGCAATGGCAGACACCAGCAAAAACAGATCGTTATAGGATAGAACGGTAGCCTCTTTCACAATCTGCTGACCAAGCAGAGCGGCACCTTCAGCATTGACATAGACCGGATCCGTGATCACCTTCGACACAGAGGCAGACAGCTGTGCTATACGCTGCGCCACCAAAGGATCAGTCATTACAATCTGATCATAAAGCGCACGCATATGATGTTGCTGCCGCCACGTCACAAAGCTGCCGAACACCGCCGAACCAAACAAGCCGCCGACACTTTGTGTGAAAATAAACACCACAATGAAGCTGGTAATATAGGTAGGGCCGTTTTTCAGCGCACTGACCAGACCCGCGGCCATTGCAGGCGGCAAGAATAAAGCACCGCCAAAAGAAATCATTGCCTGACTAAGATACATCATCTCAGGCCGTGTCAGATTATTGGCATGTCCGTCCATAAAGGCGCCGCTCATAATCAGCAGCAATGCCACGGTATAAATATACGCTTCTCTGCCTGGTCTGATGACCATTGCACAGATAATACCACCCATAACGGAACTGGCGATCAGCACCCAATAGAGACCGGTGCTCTGCTCATTATAAATACCTAAAGCCTGAAACATACCCGTTGCTCCGGCCGTCTGCTCGGAAAGCACCAGACGAAAGACCAACAACATACCGGCAAACGTCAGCGTCTGGCGACTTGTCAGCCAGCGGATATTGAGCAACGGGTTTTCGCGATTAAACTCAATCGCTGCGGCCAGTGCCAGCGCACCAAAAGCAACAGCAAGGCAAACACCGATCCATGGCGCCTCCAGCCACCAATAAAGCCGCCCGACAACCAGCATCATCGCCAGTAGGCCAAAGCCAAGTGCAATCAGCGGATAGCTGATGAAATCCAGCTTTTCGAGCACTTTCTGATGCGGAATAGGCGTCAGCTTAAGCGTATAAACCGTTGCAAAGCACATCAGCGCCAGACCGATTTCCAGCATATAAAGCTGCGGCCACAACCCTATTCCGAGCAAGCTCGGCGAGATAATGCGTGCTAATGGAGCACCAATTGTGGTGCAGGTCAGAGCCAGACACAGCCCCCAGCTCATCTTCTTGCTCGGTGGAAACGCTTCCAGCATGTAGAAAAAGCCGAGTGTCGACATCGGCGATGCTGCAGCACCGGAAAAGAACCGCACGATCAGCGCCGAGTTCAGATCATGAATGAACCAGTGCAGCGAGGTCACCAGCACAAAGGCCAGAAGGCCAAGTTCGGTGAACAAACGCAGGCCGTATTGCGTGCGGATTTTCATCAGAAACAAGGTCAGGCTGACATTCGGCGCCATATAGGCAGCCAGCAGCCACGTCGTTTCGGCGGTTGTTGCGCCAAGCCCACCCTGTAATTGCGGAATATTCACCGCAACCATATTCAGACCAATCCCCTGTGTAATCCACATCAGCAGAGAGGCGCAGACAAAGGCCGCAGAAAGCAGGAAAGGTTTTGCAGGTGGCAACGGAGGCGCAGGCGGCGCTTGTGGTGCGGGCTCTTCGGCAGCTTCCACAGTTTCTTCTATAAGCGACGGTTTGTCCTTAGGCTGTATAGCCACGCTTGCACTATCGGATAAAGGTTGGCTTACAGGCTGTGCATCGGCTTTCGCCGGATGCAGCACTGCGTCAGCATCGTCATGAGCTTCTTTGGGCTCATCCTTCTGGTTTGCTTGTATGTCTGCCATGATGATCTCAGTTGATCGCTTCCATATTCTTCAAAATCACCCGCAAAATATGCAATCCATGATCCAGATCTTCCTCTGTCAGATCCTGCATAATGCGGATACGCAGCACTTCCGCGACACGTTGCAGTTCTTCAACATGGTCATGGGCAGCCTCTGTGAGAATGATGTGCTTGGCACGCCGGTCGCCCTCAACAGCACGTCGCGTGACCAGCCCCTGCTTTTCCAAACCATCAATCAGCCGCACCAAGGTCGGCGTTTCAATTTCAAGCGCAGCGGCCAGTTCGGTCTGTGTCATGCATTTGTGATTGGACAGCAAAAACAACGCCCTCGCCCGCGGCAAAGTCATGCCATGCTCTTTGGCAAAAACATCAAACAGAGTGCGCAGCTTTCTGCCTGCCACGGACATGTCCGTCAGAAAATCAGCGCGCTTTTGTACAATTGCAGATTTCATGAGTACACATATAGATAGAGTGCTAACAATTATTACTCTATATAATTTTATTTCTGCCTTAGTGCAACCCATATGTTTGATAAGCGTTACTGCACTATCCGCAGCCATGCGGAACCTGCAAAGGATTGCCTTTATGCAGAATATTTTTACGAGGACAGTTATGCCATTTAACTTCACTAAGCTCATTCAGCCTGCCGCACTCTCAGCAGGCCTAATGCTTGCAAGCTTCGGTGCAGCTCATGCTGCGGACACAGGTATTTATGGAAACTGGGTAACAGAGCGTATTCAGGGGCATAAAGTCAGCGCGAAAGTTAAATCCACACTGGATATTGCGAAAGACGGCAACATCTCCGGCAATGCCGGTTGCAACCAGTATATGGGCGGCATGGAAATCAAAGGCGACAAAATCAAAGTCTTACCCGGCGGAGCAACACTGATGGCCTGCCCTCCGGCTTTGATGAAACAGGATTCTCAGTTTCACAGCGCGCTTGGAAAAGTCACAGGCTGGAAGATCAATAAAGGAAAACTGATCCTGACCGACGGCAAAAATCGCGAAGTTCTGCGCCTGAAGCGCGCATAAAATAAGATTGCCCTCATACAGCTTATTAAAAGAGGATTGTTATGCCATTTAACTTTACCAAGCTCATTCAACCTGCCGCACTCTCTGCAGGCCTTCTGCTTGCAAGCTTCGGTGCGACTCAGGCTGCAGAAACAGGTATTTACGGCAATTGGGTCGCAGAGCGTATTCAGGGACAGAAAGTCAGCGCTAAAGTTCAATCCACACTGGATATTGCAAAAGACGGCAACATCACCGGCAATGCAGGCTGCAACCAATATATGGGCGGCATGGAGATTAAAGGCGAAACAATCAAAGTTCAGCCTGCCGGATCGACACGCATGGCCTGCCCGCCCGCACAGATGCAACAGGATTCCAAATTCCATGCTGCGCTGGGAACAGTAACAAGCTGGAAAATCAGCAAAGGCAAACTGATCCTGACTGACGCGAAAAAACGTGAAGTTCTGCGCCTGAAACGCGTGTAATAAAAAAAGCGGGGCGCATTAGCAGCCCCGCTTTTTATTTCAAACTCATTAAGAGTTAGCGCACCTGATCGAGAAGGCGTTTGCACTCCAGCAAATCAAACAAAGCTTCCTGCAAAAGTGTGCGGTTATCTTTGTTCAGGCGTTTAGAATCAGCGCCCATCGGCCCCTCTTCCTCACCACGTAACAAGCCGAACAATTTGCGCCCGCCTGATGACTGGCGCGGCTCCTGCGGATCGTAATCCTCAATTGCGGCATCCTGCGCAGCTGTTGCCTGTTTCTGGCGGGTAATCGCCTCAACGGCCGCCACATCACCATTGCCAAGCGCAATAATGAATTGTGCATTATTCTCACGCAATAAACGCTGCACGCCTTTGATCGTATAGCCCTGATCATAAAGCAGATGACGGATACCTTTGAGCAATTCCACATCCAGCGGGCGATAATAGCGGCGGCCGCCGCCGCGTTTCATCGGCTTGATCTGTGTGAAGCGGGTTTCCCAAAAACGCAGCACATGTTGCGGCAGATCCAGATCTTCCGCTACCTCACTGATCGTCTTAAACGCATCAGGACTCTTATTCATGTACTGCCCCTTTCCGGTCGCAAAGGAGTATCACTCAAACGATACATCAATTCGGATGAATCACGTTTCCAGCATAAACAAGGCGTGGCGCTAATAAACACGTAAAATACAGGTCTTTCCGTGAGGAAAGAGAGAAATAACCGGCTTAAATGAGCGTCGCTCTGGTCAGCATCTGCAATGATTCTTATTCGCTCAGATCATAAAGCAAAATTGATCTGCTGCATAACGCCTAAAAAGGAATGCGAAACAGGGTTAAGTTTCCGTAACCCGATGCCTTTTCCCTAATATCCATTGCGCCACCAGAACAAAGCAGCACAAAGCAAAACACCGGCCACGAATGCAGCCGGTGTTTTAAATCTCTGTTCAATCAGGCTTTAGCCTTCTTGCCCTGACGCGCAAGGTGCTGATCCAGAATGCGCTGTTTCAGCACATTGGACGCCTTGAACGTCATGACACGCCGAGGAAGGATCGGAACCTCCTCACCCGTTTTCGGGTTACGGCCAATACGCTCATTCTTGTCTCTGACCTGAAATGTTGCAAAGGACGAAAGCTTAACAGTTTCGCCATTCACAATAGCATCACAGACTTCGTCAAGAATCATTTCTACCAGCGATGCAGATTCAGTACGTGACAGCCCTACCTTACGATAGACAGCTTCCGCCAGATCGGCACGCGTGACAGTCTTACCCCCCATGATGAACCTACTCGGCTAGCGTTAAAGGTGATAATCTCTTGTATGTGCAACAGGTTACACAGATGAAATGCCGATGGTCAAGCAGACTTTTGCGACTATTTGAACTTCTTTACGTGCTAAAGCCATTGAAATGACGTTTATACGCCCTACCAGCGCAACAAAACCGCACCCCATGTAAAGCCACCGCCCATTGCTTCAAGCAAAATCAGGTCGCCCTGCTTGATACGTCCGTCTTTAACAGCAGTCGCCAAAGCTAAAGGCACAGAAGCAGCAGATGTATTGCCATGCTGGTCAACAGTGATCACCACTTTATGCTCGGCAATATTCAACTTCTTCGCAGAGGCATCAATGATACGTTTATTGGCCTGATGTGGTACAAACCAATCAATATCATCAGCACTCAGACCGGTCGTGGCAAATGAAGCCTCAATCACGTCCGTGATCATACCAACCGCATGTTTGAAAACCTCACGGCCTTCCATGCGCAGATGACCAACGGTACCGGTGGTCGAAGGGCCGCCATCGACATAGAGCTTTTCCTGATGAGAGCCGTCTGAACGCAGATTGGCAGTCAGCACACCGCGATCGGAGGTCAAGCCGTTACCTTCAGCCGCTTCCATAATGATTGCACCGGCACCATCGCCGAACAAAACGCAGGTTGTGCGGTCTTTCCAGTCGAGAAGACGGGAGAACGTTTCTGCACCAATCACGATAACGCGCTTGGCCATACCGCTCTTGATATACATATCGGCGGTGGTCACAGCATAAACGAAACCGCTGCACACCGCCTGCATATCAAAAGCAAAACCGTGCTTCATGCCCAGAGCATGCTGAATTTCAACCGCGCTGGCAGGAAATGTATGGTTTGGTGTGGAGGTTGCCAGAATAATCAGATCAATGTCATCAATCGTCAGACCGGCATTTTCCAAAGCGGCCTGCGCTGCCTTGGTACCAAGTGATACTGTGGTTTCATGTTCACCGGCGATATAACGCTGACGGATACCTGTACGCTGAACGATCCATTCGTCGGTTGTTTCGACAACACCTTCCAGCTCAGCATTTTTAACAACGCGTTCCGGGGTGACTGCACCAATGCCTTTAACGACGGATCTGATCATCAGTAATTTTCCTGTCTGACATATCGGGCATCTTGTCGGTCATCTGGCGCAATGCAAGCCATCCGACGACACCGGATACATATTTTGATTTTGTGTCCTGCCGGACAACGTATTTATATATAGATCACCGGCAGCAACAATATAATAGCAGTCATTACAAATGCCTGAGCAGAAAGCAATGACTGCCTGAGTCAGCGCTTATATGAAAATCATATAAGGCAAATTTACGATAATTAAGCAGGTTTGGCAGGACTGTCCGCAGCTTCTGTGCTAACGGCTTCCGCTTCCTCAGCCTTATAATGGCTGTAGAATGAAGTCAGATCTGCTTCGATCTTCTGCATCAAACCATTGCGTACCATGTCATAGCCAACTTCAATCGCCGAACAAAAGCCTTCGCTGCTTGCGCCGCCATGACTTTTGATGACTACGCCGTTGAGACCGAGAAACACACCGCCATTGACCTTATTCGGATCCATCTTCTCGCGCAGGCGGTTAAATGCGCCCTTGGCAAAGATGTATCCCAGCTTAGCCATCCATGTGCGGCTCATCGCACCGCGCAAATAAGAAGCGATCTGCTTTGCAGTACCTTCAGCGGTTTTCAGAGCGATATTGCCGGTAAAGCCTTCCGTGACAACCACGTCCACAGTGCCTTTGCCGATATCATCGCCCTCGACAAAACCTTTATATTCAAAGCCCGGCAGCGGCGTTGCCTTCAGCGCAGCACCGGCTTCTTTAATCTCATCAAGACCTTTAACTTCCTCAACACCAACATTGAGTAGGCCAACTGTCGGGCGCTTGATCTCAAACAGAGCGCGCGCCATGCCCGCCCCCATCACCGAATAATCAATCAGCTGACGGGCATCTGCACCAATACTGGCGCCAACATCGAGAACGATGCTTTCGCCACGTGTTGTCGGCCAGATTGCTGCAATAGCTGGACGCTCGATATTCGCCATCATGCGCAGGCAGAATTTTGCCATTGCCATCAGCGCACCGGTATTACCGGCAGAAACACAAACATCGGCCTCACCGTTTTTAACGGCTTCGATGGCCTGCCACATCGTGGACTTGCCACGACCATTCCGCAAAGCCTGACTAGGCTTGTCGTCCATCTGCACGGCGGTTTCACTGATATGCAGGACCGAGGCAGCTTTTAATTTGGGAAATTTATCCAGAAACGGCTCAACCTGACCCGCCAGACCATAAAAAAGAAACCGGATGTCGGGATGACGCTCCAGTGCATTCGCTGCGGCGGGGATAACCACTTCAGGGCCAAAATCGCCCCCCATAGCGTCAATAGAAATTGTGACCACTTGATCGTCCTATACCGGTCTTCACAAACCATACGGGTTTACTATCAGAGCCTGCGTGCCCGGCATGATTTAAAATGCATATCCAGCCAGCCCGAAAGACAGCATGAATATCTTCGTCTTCTCTTCAGCGCTGGTGCGATTTCAGCAGAAATCTGCACCATGCCCTGAATTGCGCAAAATAACTTTTTTGTCTGCGCGCACAACTTAAATTTAATTTTGCCACGCAGACATCAGTTCCCAGCATTACAGTTATCACACCATGCGTTTGAATATAAAGCACTTTAGCGGCTTTGCCTATTCAAATTCCGTGCATGTCTAACTGCCTTAAAATCGCGCGTCAGTTTTTATCGCGCAATTTCGCAAGACCGGCAAAAGGCGAATCCGGCTTCACGTCGTCCTCAACCTCTTCATCATCTTCTTCGATAATTTCGATATATTCGGCATCTGTTTTGCGCGGATAAGGATCAATTGCCAGTTCAAAGAACTCTTCGGCGACCGCACCGATATCAATCTGATCGCCTTCAAAAGTTTCCGGCATATCCGGCCCCTCTGCATCGATCAGCATTTCGCCGCTTTCATCAAGACGAATACGTGCAAGACGTGAATTTTCCGGTACAAAGACCGTATCCACATCTTCACTGATCTGCGCTTCAATCGGCTCCAGTGTCGCCACACAAGCCTGTACAATCTGCGCTTCAATATGACCACGCAGTTTGATGCCGTCTTTTTTCCACTGGGTGATCACAAAATCAGCCGTAAAAGAACCAACTGAAATCAACTCGTGATTTTTTGCCAGCTGCGCGCGTTCTTTTTCATCGGCTTCGATTTTTATAGTCAGGCCTTTGCTCGGCACATGAGCCACCGAAACCGGAAACTTAAGCCCTGCATCGCCCGACCCATTATATTTCGTCATGATAAGTCCATCTTTATTTTTTGAATTGCTGGTTTAACAACAATGATATCAAGCTTATTTATGCAAAGCTGAAGTGGCCTTCAAGGAATTTGCTGTCCGGCTGTGTGAGCAAATACTGATAGGTCTGCATTGCATAAGCGGCCATAGCACTGCTCTGCTCCCAGTTTTGTCCCGCTTCCGTCAGATCCGGCCGCACATTGCGGCTCAGTGCCAGCGCCAGTTCGGCCTCATCATTCTTATCAATAGCCTCAGCATAGCTCAGCACACGTCCATAATACATGCGCGCCAGCTTTTTCATACGCTTCGGCACCCCCTGATCGCCGATACCAAGCTCACGCAATGAATGATCCACATCCTTGAAAAACTCTTCGGCAATATCCTGCGTCAGTTCTTTCAGCGCCGGATCTTCCGATTTCAACCGGTGCATCAGCAAGAAGACATGTAATGACAGCATCTCATAACGCCCGATTGGTGTATCCGGCACAAGAAATTCCGCATAGAAGCGCTTTTGTCGTGCTGCCGCCACGATTTTTTCGTAAGCAGACAGAGTAATTGCTTCATTTACTCGGGATTTGCGTCTTAATAAATTAAGAATCATGATTAAACGCCCATGCTTTTGTTGCATCCGGATGCAAGGTGGTTTACCCAAGTTCATCAGGTTACGGAAGTACCGTTGGGATAATGCTTATGGAGATGTCGTCGTTGCAGCGTATTTTCGCACAAAACCGCAGCAGAAGCTTGCTCATTACAGGCGCAGCCGTGCTTTTTTCGCTCGGACTTGCCGGTTGCAATACCGCAAGCATGCTCAATCCTTCAGAAACACTGACTGAAGGTTATGTCCTTGATGAACAGGCACTTGATTCTGTTCCTGTTGGTTCCAGTCGTGAACAGGTGTTGCTGACACTCGGCACCCCGTCCACAACGGCAACATTTGATAATGAAGTTTTCTACTATATTTCGCAAAAGCGTTTCCGTGCTGCGCAATTCATGAAACCAAAAATTATCGACCGTCGTATTCTGGCTGTTTATTTCGGCAAGGACGGTAAAGTTTCTCAGATCGCCCATTACGGTCTGCAGGATGGCAAGGTCTTTGACTTTGTTGCCCGCACCACACCGACCGGCGGTAAAGACCAGACTTTTGTCGGACAGCTCATGCAAGGCGTTGGCAAACTGCCAACCTCACTGCCAGGCACAATGTAATAGCGCATTACAACAAGTCAGATATGAATTGAAAACGCCGGTGAGATATTCTCACCGGCGTTTTTGTTTATTGATGTGCCAAAACTGCCAGCAGCAACAGCGCCACAATATTGGTGATCTTGATTGCCGGATTAACCGCAGGCCCCGCAGTATCCTTATAGGGGTCGCCAACCGTATCACCAGTCACCGAGGCTTTATGGGCCTCCGAGCCTTTCAGATGCTTAACACCGTCTGCATCAGTAAAACCGTCCTCGAAGCTCTTCTTGGCATTATCCCATGCGCCGCCACCCGACGTCATCGAGATTGCCACAAACAGACCATTGACGATCACCCCAAGCAAAGATGCGCCAAGGGCAGCAAAAGCCGAAGCCTTGGAACCCGAGATCAGCAATACACCGAAATAGACTACCAGAGGCGCCAGTACCGGCAGCAAAGACGGGATAATCATTTCCCGAATGGCCGCCTTGGTCAGAATGTCCACCGCGCGGGCATAATCAGGCCGCTCTGTGCCACTCATGATTCCCGGCTTTTCACGGAATTGCCTGCGCACTTCCTGCACCACCGAACCCGCAGCCCTCCCCACGGCAGTCATTGCAATACCACCAAACAGATAAGGGATCAGACCACCGAAGATCAGGCCTGCTACTACATAAGGGTTCGACAGATCAAAAGAGACTGCGCCCATATCACTGAAATACGGATAGTTCTGACTATTGGCTGCAAAAAACGCCAGATCATTGGAATAGGCCGCAAACAGCACCAAGGCACCAAGACCGGCCGAACCGATCGCATAGCCCTTGGTCACAGCTTTGGTCGTATTACCGACCGCATCCAGCGCATCGGTTGCCTTGCGCACTTCAGGATCAAGCCCCGCCATTTCCGCAATGCCACCGGCATTATCAGTCACAGGGCCAAAGGCGTCGAGCGCCACAATCATACCGGCAATGCCGAGCATTGCTGTCACCGCAATCGCCGTACCGAACAATCCGGCCAGCTGATAAGTGGTGATGATGCCAAACACGATAACAATGGCTGGCAGTGCCGTTGATTCCAGCGAGACAGCCAGCCCCTGAATCACATTGGTACCGTGACCACTGACCGACGCCTGTGCGATGGAGTTGACCGGACGTTTATTGGTACCGGTATAATATTCGGTAATCACCACAATCAGACCGGTAACGATCAGACCGATCAACCCGCAGATAAACAGATTGCTGCCGGAAATAGCAACACCGGCGACTGTGCCAATCTCTCCCCAGCCGATTGTCATGGTTGTTGCCAGCGCCAGACCAACGACTGAAAGCAGACCTGTGGCGATCAGGCCTTTATAAAGCGCCCCCATAATGGAGTTATCTGTGCCAAGCCGCACAAAGAATGTACCGGCAACAGAAGTGAGAATACATAAGCCACAAATCGCCAGCGGATAGAGAATGATTACCGGCAACAGTGGCGCACCGGCGAAGAAAATTGCTGCCAGCACCATCGTCGCAACAACTGTCACTGCATAGGTCTCAAACAAATCTGCGGCCATACCGGCGCAGTCACCGACATTATCGCCCACATTATCAGCAATGGTTGCCGGATTGCGTGGGTCATCTTCAGGAATACCGGCTTCAACCTTACCGACCAGATCGCCGCCGACATCTGCCCCTTTAGTGAAAATACCACCGCCAAGACGGGCAAAGATTGAAATCAGCGAGGCACCAAAACCGAGTGCCACAAGTGCATCAATCACCACACGGTCACCGGAGGCATAGCCCATACCGGCTGTGAGCAGCGCGTAATAACCGGCCACGCCAAGCAGTGCCAAACCTGCCACCAGCATACCTGTTACCGCACCGGCACGGAAAGCAATCTCCAGACCACCCGCAAGGCTCATCGAAGCCGCCTGTGCTGTGCGCACATTGGCACGCACGGAGACATGCATCCCGATAAAACCGGCCACACCGGACAAAACCGCACCGATCAGAAAGCCGAAAGCCGCATAGGCGCCCAAAAGCCACCATGTAATGATAAAGACCACCGCACCGACGAAAAAGATCGTCATATACTGGCGCGCCAGATAGGCCTGCGCCCCTTCGCGGATAGCACCTGCAATTTCCTGCATCCGCGCATTCCCCGCATCGGATGCCAGCACAGAACGGATTGCCCAGCCTGCATAGACCAGAGCCAAAATACCACAAATAAGAATGAGTATGAGAACTGCCATGCGTATTCCCCTTATTCTTCGGCCTTTATAATTCCGGAATAATCACCGGATTATCTCCCGATAACGGAGGACGGCATGAAGCAAGGTACAGCAGTCATTTAAAGCGCAGAGGGCGCTTCAGAAAATGCTCTCAGTCTGCTCAGACAGAAACAGAAGGCAGTCATTTCAATTCAGAGTCCGGTCGTTCGATTTACCCCATAATCCTGTTCTGAAATCGCTTAGTCATCAGGATTATGTTTTCTTGTAGCATCTGTCTGATCAGCATGCTTCAGGCTTGTCTTCCGGTATTCTGTCCGCAGGATGCGAAAGCCGGAGACAAAGGTCAAGTGCCTGTTTTAAAAACAGACAAAGCGACAATTGAGCATAAAAAAAGCCGGCACAGAATTGTACCGGCTTTTAAAATACATCACAGGCGTGACAGATTGTTCTGCCGCCGTCAAAACAGGATTAACGCGGCGTTTTTTTTGTACCGCGGCTCTCACCACGGATCTCAAATGCCAAACGATCGAGAACAGCGTTGACCAGTTTCGGCTCGTCTTCGTCGTAAAATGCTTTGGCAATATCGACATATTCCGAGACAATCACTGCGGTCGGCACTTCTTTTTTGGTGCGCAATTCCCAGATACCCGCACGAAGAATCGCACGCAGTGTCGAATCAAGACGCGACAGCGGCCAGTCTTCGGTCAGCGACTGACGGATCATCGGATCCAGAACACGCTGGTCTGCAACAACGCCGGCGATAATCGCGCGGAACCACTGCGGATCGGCATCCAGATACTGATCACCATCAATATCTTTACCCAGACGGAAATTTTCGTATTCAGCAGCAATGTCCAGCACGCCGGTGCCGGTGACTTCCATCTGATACAGAGCCTGAACGGCAGCAAGGCGGGCTACGCCTCGCTTATTGGCGGTGCGCGGCGCATTCTGCGGCGTCGCATGTGGGGCGGTCATATCAGACTCCAAATTTTCTTTGTAAATCAATCATTGTCAGGGCAGCGCGCGCAGCAAATCCACCCTTATCTTTTTCACTGCGTTTGGCGCGGGCCCAGGCCTGCTCTTCATTTTCCACAGTGAGAATACCATTACCGATCGCAATGCTCTCTGACACCGACAGATCTGTCAGCGCACGGGAGGATTCATTCGCAACAATTTCAAAATGATAGGTTTCGCCGCGAATGACCGTGCCAAGCGCAACATAACCATCATATTCAGTACCGCCGCCTGCCTCTGCATCCAGAGCAAAGGAGATAGCTGCCGGAATTTCAAGCGCGCCCATCACGGTCACAACATCATAGGTTGCACCCACATCATCAAGCGCGGCTTTGGCGCCGTCCAGAAGTGCATCAGAAAGCGCATCGTAAAAACGGGCTTCAACAATCAGAATATGCGGCTGATACGCCAGATTTCCGGTCATCTCATTCTCCATAATCAATTGCTATTCCAGCAAACGAACCCACGACAACCAGAGCGGTTTTTCCGAAACTGCTGCAGGTTAAGAACACTCTACTGTCTTCCGCATCCCGTGCGGGACAAGAAAGCATATATAAATCATATTCTATAGAAACCTGCGGCACTTACAATGTAAGCGGCCATAGATTTTTTAATAACGGCTTTTGTCCTGCAACGACAGCAAGCCCCGCTGTGACAGACGAAACTCTGCACAACTGAGGTTAAGCAAATGGCTGAACGGTAATAAATTCTGCTCTACAGCATTATGCTTAAAAAGTAAGCCCTGTTTGCTGCATTTCTGTAATTTTGTCGCATGCAAACGAGCAGGCGCCGCTAAAGCATGTCTTTAGCGGCGCCTTTGATATGACGTATCTTGATATGCGTTTTATGCTTTGAACTGCGCCAGACGTGCGGCATAGCGTGCCAGCTGATCAATCTCGATATTGATCTTATCGCCAACCTGACGGGAGCCCCATGTGGTCACTTCCAAAGAATGGCGGATCAGCAGCACATCGAACTCATTGCCGTTGACACCGTTCACGGTCAGCGATGTGCCGTCCAGTGCCACAGAGCCCTTCTGCGCAATGAAAGGTGCCAGATTTTCCGGCGCACGAATGGTAAAGCGCACCGCCTCACCTTCCGCCTCAATATTGATGATTTCTGCCATCGCATCGACATGACCGGAAACCAGATGGCCGCCCATCTCATCACCGAGTTTCAGCGAGCGCTCCAGATTGATTTTACGGCCGGATTTCCATTCGCTGATGGTGGTCAGACGTAACGCCTCTTCCCATGCTTCCACTTCGAACCAGCGGGCATTGCTTTCAATATCCGGCAAACGGGTCACAGTCAGGCAAACACCGGAACAAGCAATTGATGCACCGATCTCAATGGTTTTAGGATCATAAGCCGTATCAATGCGCAGCAGCACACCTTCATCAAGAACTTTAACGTCCGAGACTTCACCGATATCGGTCACAATACCTGTAAACATCCGTCATTCTCCGTCATTCTCATTGCAGCGATAGTATATTAGCAGATATTTATTTTCGCTTATACTGGCTCAAAACATCTGATGCAAAATGGCTCTCACTGGTTTTCACGAAATCTGCGGCGATAAATGCCTGCAAACCTTCAACCGCCAGTGCCTGCCCATCGCCATTCGGCAGGATCGGGTTAGGGCCATCAAAGATCATCAGCTTATCAACCAATCCGGCAGCGAGAAATGCCTGCGCAACCACGGCACCGCCTTCAACCATCAAAGTGGCGATACCCTGTGCAGCTAGGTCATCCAGCAATTCCGGAAGAGCGATTTTCTCATCTTCGCATTCCGTTGCCAGAATACGGCAACCGGCTTCAATCAGCTGCTGGCGCTTGACCGGATCAGCATCGTTACGGGCGGCAATCCACAGCGGCACCTGACGTGCGGAACGCACCAGCTTCGAGGTCAGCGGAGTGCGCAGCTCGCTATCTAGAATAACGCGGATCGGTGAACGATCCTGCAAGCCCGGTAAACGAACATTGAGAATTGGATCATCGGCAATCACGGTTCCGACACCGATCATAATCGCATCGGTCTGCGCGCGGCGCATATGGACCTGTGAAATACTGACAGCACCAGTAATCGCGATCTGGCCGCGCCCGACACAACCGACATAGCCGTCAACCGACAACGCCAGTTTCAGCATCACTTCCGGACGTTTGCGGAAAGAGCGTGACAGATAGCCAGCCAGCTCATCATCGCCCTGCTCACGACAGACATCAGTGATAACTTCCAGTCCTGCATCGCGCAAAATCTGATAGCCACGCCCTGCAACACGCGGATCAGGATCGCTGCTGGAAGCAACAACACGCTTGATCCCCGCTGTTACCAACGCACTGGCACAAGGCGGTGTATGGCCGTGATGGGCGCAAGGCTCCAGCGTAACATAGGCTGTAGCGCCTTTAGCCAATTCACCGGCCTCGGCAATCGCCTGTGTCTCCGCATGCGGACGGCCACCCTCAGCTGTCACACCGCGTCCGACAATCACCGGCCCGTGCCCGGCATCAGCCACAATCAGCGTTGCCACAGAAGGATTGGTTCCCGTAATGCCAAGATGGCGGCGTGAATAGCGGATTGCAGCCGCCATAAAGCGCTTATCGAGCTCTGATGCACTTGCCTGCGCAGATTGGTTCTGACGGGCTGTTGCGTTCTGAGGTTCATTCATATGCCAAATTCCAGTACGGAGTGTTTTGTACTGCCCGCCTTTAAGCCAAACAGATGCAAAACCTATTTACTTTAACACGTATCTGACCCGAAATTTCCGGTTGCCAGAATACATTCTGTTCAAAAGAGACCGGCGGCTCACACAAAACCACTTCCTGTCTCAGATATTCATTCAAAAGCAGCAATCTGCAAACTGACGGGGCACATGATGCGCCCCGAACTTATTCCTCATTCTCTGCCGATGCAGAATTTTCCGGCTGCCCGAGTTCATCAATGACATTGTGAAAATCTTTAGCAACACTGAAATTACGATAGACGGAAGCGAAGCGGATATAAGCAATATCGTCCACGCCTTTCAGCGCTTCCATTGCCAAGCGACCGATTTCCTCCGACGGAATCTCCACTTCACCGGAACTTTCCAGCTGGCGTACAATGCCGGAGACGGCACGTTCCACACGCTCCGCATCAACCTCGCGCTTGCGCAATGCCACCTGCACAGAATGCATCAGCTTATCGCGGTCAAACGGTACACGGCGGCCACTCTTCTTCACCACCATCAGTTCGCGCAATTGCACGCGCTCAAAAGTGGTAAAACGACCAGCGCAAACAGGACAAACACGGCGTCTGCGGATTACTGATCCGTCCTCTGCCGGACGGGAATCCTTAACCTGTGTATCATCGGACTGGCAAAACGGGCAGCGCATGGCGAAACTCTCAAACTATGCCACGCTTTACAACGCAGCGGTCATTGCAGCTAAACAAACAGCACCAATGACAATAAATATTTCAGATTGAAATTATCTAAAGCAGATGGACCCTTTTGTCATCAGCTAGAACATTTCCAATGTTAAATTGAATCCTTTGAAATGCACCAGCCATTTATTTTTATGCGCATCTTGCGTGATAAACAGCCCTGCGTCCTTCAAAGATACATTCCGGCATCAATAACCCGCCGCAATAAAAACGCCGCGTAACACTTATGTGATACGCGGCGTCATTTTTTACAACATCAGCAAAGCAAGCTTAGCCCTGATAGCCATACATCGGGAAGTTTGCTGTCAGTTCAATAACCTTCTTCTGAACAGCAGCTTCAACAGCGGCATTGCCTTCATCAGAATTGGCTGTTTTCAGACCATCGAGCACTTCGGTGATCATATCGCCGATCTGTTCGAATTCTTTAATGCCGAAGCCGCGGGTTGTACCGGCCGGTGTGCCGAGGCGGATACCGGAGGTTACAAAAGGCTTTTCAGGATCAAACGGAATACCGTTTTTGTTGGTGGTGATATTTGCACGACCCAGTGCTGCTTCAGCGCGCTTACCCGTTGCATTCTTCGGACGCAGATCAACCAGCATCAAGTGGTTGTCAGTGCCGCCGGAAACGATATCAAGACCGTTTTTCTTCAGGTTCTCTGACAGAGCCTTGGCATTTGCCACAACATTCTGTGCATAGAGCTTGAATTCCGGCTGCAGAGCTTCTGCCAGTGCTACCGCTTTACCGGCGATCACATGCATCAGCGGGCCGCCCTGAAGACCAGGGAATACAGCCGAGTTGAACTTCTTGGCCAGATCACCGTCATTGGTCATGATCATACCACCGCGCGGACCGCGCAGGGATTTATGCGTGGTTGTGGTGCAAACATGCGCATGCGGCACTGGTGACGGATGAACACCGGCAGCAACCAGACCCGCGATATGCGCCATATCAACCATCAGATAAGCACCGATTTCATCGGCGATCTCACGGAAGCGCTTCCAGTCCCAGATACGGGAATAAGCAGTACCACCGGCCAGAATCAGCTTTGGTTTATGTTCGCGGGCAAGACGTGCCACTTCGTCCATATCCAGCAGGTGATCGTCTTCACGTACACCATAAGATACAACATTGAACCATTTACCGGACATATTTACCGGAGAACCGTGGGTCAGGTGACCACCGGAATTCAGATCAAGACCCATGAATGTATCGCCCGGCTGCAACAGCGCAAGGAATACAGCCTGGTTCATCTGGCTGCCGGAATTCGGCTGCACGTTGACGAATTCTGCGCCGAACAGCTTTTTCGCACGTTCAATCGCCAGTTCTTCGACGATATCAACATACTGGCAACCGCCGTAATAACGCTTGCCCGGATAACCTTCGGCATATTTGTTGGTGAGGATTGAACCCTGAGCTTCAAGCACTGCGCGGGAAACGATGTTTTCCGATGCGATCAGCTCGATTTCGTGACGCTGACGGCCAAGTTCCTTGCGGATTGCGCCGAAAATTTCAGCATCCGCTTCTTCAAGACCCTTATTAAAGAATGCTTCGAGAGAAGCACCGTTCGCCTGCGACATATCCTATTCCTTCCGGTTCCCAGTCAATTTCCCAGTCAAAAGTCAATCAGACACCACTCCCGTCGCCTGTTTGCGACGGTCATGGAATTCCTCGCTATTTGTTTTTGACGCGTATCTTATCCGAAAACCGGTTCCCACTTTTCGGGATACGCTCAATGTTCATCCGCATATCAAAATGCAGAACAAAAAGCACGTAAATTCAATGTAGCTTGCGGCTTAGCGCATTCCTATGTCGGGTGGCAATATCACACTTGTCATGACTGCTCCATGGCCAGCAGGCGATATCTCATGACGTAAAACGGCTAAAGTCCGATTTATATCGTTTAAGATACAAAAAAGCCGCCCGAAGGCGGCTTTATCAGTAAATTATCTTATGCACAGAAGGCAGTTTTGAGAGTAAACCGGCTGCTGTCTTTTTCAAAACTGCCCTGCTGTTTTTATGCTCCAAGACTAAAAATCTCAGATCGCAGTACCAATAGCCAGTTCAGAAGCGCCGTCCATCTTGTAAATATCATCACGGAACTGCGGAATACCGTCACCGGTTGACCATGCCGAGATATAAACAAAATACAGCGGCACAGGATCAGCAAGCTGGATCGGGTTATTCTGACCACTCTTGATGGTTTCCTCAATGCTGTCACGCGACCAGCCATTGGTGTTTTTCAACAGCCACACATCGAGATCGCGGATATTTTGCACACGGATACAGCCGGATGAGTCAAAACGCATCAGATTGTTGAACGTGCCCTTTTGCGGCGTATCATGCATATAAACAGCATGGGCATTATGGAAGTTGATCTTGGTCGATGCCATAGCATTGATCTTGCCCGGATCCTGACGGAACATCAGCTTCACAGCATCTTCCGTATTCCAGTCAACGGTTTCCGGCGGCACTTCCTGCCCTTGTCCATTATAAAGACGGATCTTGTTTTTGGTCAGATATTGCGGGTCTTTACGCATCAAAGGAATGATATCCTTGCGGATAATCGACTTTGGCGCTGTCCAGTACGGGTTGAGGATCACTTCGTGGATTTTTGAAGTCAGGATCGGTGTCTGGCGATCGATCTTACCGACAACGGCCGTATGGCGCTGCACAACGCGGCCGTTTTCAATCGCCTCGATCTGTGCTGCCGGAATATTGACCATCACGAAGCGGGTCTGATCAACATTGGCAAGAGAGCCAAGACGCTGCAGATTGGTATTGAGCTGACCGAGACGAACATCGGCACTGACATTGAGCGCCTTATAGGTCATATCGCCCATTACACCATCGGCTGGCAAACCATGACGCGCCTGAAAACGCTTCACGGCAGCATCCACATAGGTATCAAAGGAAGTAGAAGAACCGATACCCTCCGGCAGATCGCCGGAAATCATCAGACGCTGGCGCAGGATCGGCACAACCTGACTTTTCATGCCTAAGCGCAGGCGCTCATTGCCTGGCACTGTCGGCCAGCCGCCATTGGCAACAATCATATTATACTGATTGATCGCCGCGCTGATATAATTCAGCGTCTGCGGGCTCATGATTGGCTGGTTGGTTGCAATGGCTTTGGCACCACCAGTACCGCGCGCATCAAATGTATCACTCCAGTTACCGCGACGACCGGATGACAGCACATCATTCAGACCCACAGCCTGAGCAAATGCAGCGGAAGTAGCCGCTGGCACCGACAAAGCAGCCAGTCCCAGACCGGCAGCGCCACGCAAAAACAAACGGCGATCAAGCGCCTTTGCTGTTTTTCCGTCTTTTACACTATGCTTCATATTTTCATCCTCACTCCGCAGCAACAGCAACTTGCTCACCGGAATTCACATCGCCAGAATTCCCATCGCAAGACTGTGCGACACAGGCAGATCAACAGAAAAGCCGCTTCGCTTTCCCTGCTCACAATTTAACTCTGAAACAATAATCAACCCGAATAGCAGTATAACTGATCAAACTCACATCAGTTGCATGGACGCCAAACATCCTGCCGGACTTAACCGCTATAAACAGTTTTGTGGCTTAAACATGTCTGTAAGCATTCCGGCAAGCTCTTATCATTATCATGAGCTAAAAATGACTATCATAAATATGCTTAATCCGGAATTGTGGCGATTCAGCAACGATAAAGGCTGGTCTTATCCGACGGATTTATACGGCTGCGGCTTTAACAAGGCTGAAGCGCTGCAAGCGCCAGAGCGAATTATGCATTGAAGCCAGACGTGTCGCATCCGGCACATCGCGCCCTGCACCATCGAGAAACACGTAATCATAAAGCTCGAAAAGACCATCGGCGACGGCCTGCCCCTTCGCTGTCAATCTCAGGACTGTCAGATCATCGGAGCTTTCAGCGGCAGAAACCACATACCCCTGTGCAATCAGGCTGGCGAGCATAATCACGGTCTGCGAGGATAGAGGCTCAATCGTGCGATAAAGCTGCGCCGTATCGCGCAGGCCATTGCCGATACAAAACAGCATTACCGCCTGCTCCGCATTTAACGGATAGTTCTGCCTGTCAGAAAATGCGCCGTGGAAAAAAGCCAGCAAACGTCTGTAATGGCGGTTCAGCTGACGCTCAACTTCCAGACATAACACCTGCAAGCCTGAGCCATGCTCTGCGCTTTGCACAGTCTCATAGCCTGCAAGGGCATCCTTGTGCCCTGCTCCGCAATGTGTTGTCTGAAACGGCTCGTGCGTTTGCATTCAGCTTGTCTCCGCTTTTCAAAGCAAAAGCCAGCAGCACCACATATCCCTGTGTGACATGCAGAAAACCGGCATAGTGCTTAGCGATGACTGTAAGAAGCAGCGGTGAAATTCGGCTTAAGCCGCAAGGCTAACAACCGGTTAACGGCCGGTTATTCAACTGAAAACTCATGAGGCAGGGAGTGCCGCAGTTAGCGTACCGGCGTTGCCAGTGCTCTTTTTCCCTGCATAAACAAGCCGATACGGAATACGATGTAGATCAGCAGGAAGCCGACATTCAGCGCTGCCAAGGCCGGAAAATATTCAAAAGAACGTGCAAAAATTGTGTAAATCAATGCCTGTGCCAAAGCTGTTATCACCCAAAGCACAGCGCCCCATGAGGCGCGGATCCATAAGCCGGTAGCAACAATCGGCAAGGCAACGGCAAGACTTACGCTGACGGTTTGCCACTGCCAGGGCATCAGATCGAAACGCCACAGCAATCCCGGATAAAGGCCGATCAGACGCATCCAATAATAAATACCACCGGCAAGGCAAACGAGTGCAACAAACCGCATGAACAGAACGAACCAGCTATGCAGGGCTGAATCTCCCGTGCGTAATCTCAGCTGATCATCCACCATGCGGTTCTTTACCTTTATTCGGAGCTGTTTCATGTTTGAAACAGCTCGCTCTTCATCTCATTACCATTGCAAATGCAAAGCTGCGTCTCTGCAACGGTTTATTCAATTATGCTGCACGAAATCGGGCAGTTTCACATCCGCCAGACTTGCTGGTTTCCACACAGGATTGCCGGTCTTTTCAATCAGAACAGCGCCAATCCCCGCATAGAAATCATGCCCTTGCAGCAGAATCTCTGCCAGAGCGTACTCTATTTGCATCTGCCTATCCAAGCGTGCGCTGTAACTCAGTTGGTTGTTTGCACGAATAAATGCTTCTGCATCCTGAAAAAGTGTAAAAATCGCCTTCAAACTGGTCGGAGAGCGCTTGCCGAGCAAATCCGCAATTGCGGCAGCTTTTTCATCACCGGCCTCTCCGGCTGCAGTGAAATTCGCAATAATCTGCTCAATGCTGTCTGCCCTGCAACAGCGGGTGGTCAGCGCCCTGTCCTGCTCGGAAGTCTCCCATTCCGGTTCGCTCATCGGCATAGTGCTCAGAATATCATCAGGATTTTCACCGGCAATCAGCTTTGAACGCAGCATATCCAGTTGATCAGCTTTCAGAGCATGGGTTGCAATGCCGCTATGCAGACAATCGCCCCAACGAATAGCAGAGCCGGTTAAGCCGAGATAGAAACCGAACTTCTCCGGCAATGCAGGTAAAAAAGCACTGCCGCCGACATCGGTGAAAAAGCCGATACCACTTTCCGGCATCGCAAACATCGTGTTTTCTGTCACGATCCGGTGTGAACCATGCACGGACACACCGGCACCACCGCCCATCGTAATACCGTCAAGCAGAGCCACATAGGGTTTCTTATAGGCCGCAATCAACCGGTTGAGCCGATATTCATCTTTAAAGAAATCATAGGCCGGCGCGCCATTTTTACCGGCGTGATAGGCGGCAACGACATCACCTCCGGCACAGAAAGCGCGTCCTTCACCTTCGATAAGAATGGTTTTGATCTGCGGATCATCTGCCCATTGCAATAAAGCCCGTTCCATAGCTTGAATCATTTTATGGGTCAGGGCATTCAGCGCTTTCGGGCGGGTCAGCCGGATTAAGCCTACAGCACCATGCACAGCAAAGCCGATTTCATCATCGCCGCCGAAATCCACTGAACCTGCATGAGAGGTTGCTGACTGCTGTGCCTTGTCCATCATTTTCTCCTGCCCGCAAATATATTTTAGCGCTATCTGGTCAGACTGTAGCTAATTTTTCAACCAAGGCCATAGCTTAACATTGCATATTACAGGCCTTCCCAATCTTAAGCGCGGCAATGTTTCACACCTCAAAAAGCGTTTTTATCAAGCTGTTACCGCAATTAGAGTGTTAAGGCTCCTGATCTGGCCTGCGCGGTATCTCCAGACTATAGAATAGCCTGATCCCGCCTTTCCTTACGCCGAATTACGGAAAAGGTATTATGCGTAATATTGATGAAATCACCCAAAGCCGCCGCCTGCGTCGTACCCGCCGCACCGAATGGTCCCGCCGTCTGGTTCAGGAAAATGCGTTAAGCGTTAATGATCTGATCTGGCCGTTCTTTGTGTGCGAAGGTAACAATGTTGCCTCTCCTATTGCTGCGATGCCAGGCGTGCATCGCTATTCCGTGGATATGGCAGTGCGTCAGGCAGAAAAAGCTGCCAAGCTTGGTATTCCGGCAATTGCTCCTTTTCCGAATGAACCGGCTCATATTAAAACGCAAGATGGCTCCTATATCGCCAATCCGGACAATCTGATCAATTCAGTCACCCGTGCGATCAAGAAAGAAGTGCCGGAAATCGGCATTATCACTGATGCTGCGCTCGATCCTTTCACAACGGATGGCCACGACGGAATTCTGCGCGACGGTATTATTCTCAATGATGAATCCGTCGAGGTTGTTGTACGCGGTGCACTGGCACAGGCTGAAGCCGGTGCGGATATTATTGCACCTTCTGACATGATGGACGGCCGCATCGGTGCCATCCGCGACGCACTGGATGCCAACGGCTTCCAGCACCTGCCGATCATGTCCTATGCCACCAAATTCGCCTCTGCATTCTACGGCCCTTACCGTGAAGCAATCGGCACTGCCGGTGTTCTGAAAGGCGACAAGAAAACCTATTACCTTGATCCGGCCAATACGGATGAAGCGTTGCGAGAAGCCGAGCAGGATGTGTGTGAGGGCGCAGACATGCTGATGATCAAACCTGGCATGCCTTATCTTGATATTATTCAGCGTATCAAAAGCCAGTTCGCGCTGCCGACCTTCGCTTATCAGGTCTCCGGTGAATATGCGATGATCAAAGCCGCCGGTCAGAATGGCTGGATTGACGAAGAAAAAGTCATGATGGAAAGCCTGCTGGCGTTTAAACGTGCCGGTTGCGACGGTATTCTCACTTATTTCGCGCTGGAAGTGGCTGAGAAGCTCAAAAACGCCTGATCCGGCTTATAATATCTATGAAGAGCACATTCTGCTGAAGCAGGATGTGCTCTTTTGTATTTTAGCTCATCGAAACATAAAACCTTGAAATCCGGCTGTGTGCCTCCTATCTCTCAACTTATAAGAGAGTATAAGGAGCAATCATAAGCCGATGAATGACCGAACAATCAACCATGATATTGTTCTGCCGCGTTTTGAAGACCGCCGCCTCTATGAAGGTGTGCGATCAAGGCGTATTTTCGCCTTTCTGATCGACTATTTCATTGTGCTGCTGCTGTGTATTCCGGTTGCCATTTTGATTGCCTTTCTCGGCATTCTGACACTGGGTCTTGGCTGGATGCTCTACGGTATTTTGCTGCCGCTGGTGGCATTGCCTTATGTGTATTTTACTGTCGGTGGTCCGAATAAAGCCACAACAGGTATGCGCATGATGGGTATCCGGATTGAGCGTATGGACGGCAAACCGATTGACGGCGTGTTCGCCGTTGTGCACTCGGTGCTGTTCTGGGCGGCCAATGTGCTGCTGACACCGCTGATCCTGCTGGCAACGCTGTTTCTGGACTACAAACGCGCAGTGCATGATATGCTGCTCGGCGCGGTGATTGTACGCACCAATCCGTAACAACAACATTTAGAGATTTTAACAGCGCAGAGTTTTCTGCGCTGTTTGCATTATCAGCTTAATTATCGTCGCTTATGCGCTATGACTACAAATTCACGAAAGCGGGATTTTACATCCTGCTCAATTCTATTATGATTAACCATTCTGCAGGCCTTTTGACTGCACAATTTGAGACGTATAATTTCAAGTCGTCTTTATTGTCGTATTGACGGGCAAATCATGACACAGCATCAACCGCAACCACAGCAATTCTACCTGACCGCACCGACTGAATGTCCGTATCTGGACAATCGTGCCGAGCGCAAAGTTTTTACGCATCTGGTTGGAAATCGCGCACCGGAGCTGAATGACCTGCTAACGCAGGCAGGTTTCCGCCGCTCTCAGAATATTGCTTACCGCCCTGCTTGTGAAAATTGTAACGCCTGTGTGTCCGTGCGTATTCTGGCCGGCGAATTCAAGATGACACGCTCCATGCGCCGTATCTGGAAACGCAATCAGGATCTGATCGGTTTCGCCAATAAAGCGGAGCCCAGCTCAGAACAATATGCGCTGTTCCATGATTATCTCAACAGCCGGCACCATAATGGCGGCATGTCAGAAATGTCTGTGCTGGACTATGCGATGATGGTTGAGGACAGCCACGTCAACACACAGATCATTGAATACCGCATGCGTGGCGCCGATACGATGATCACAGGCAAGGGCGAAGGGCCGCTGATTGCTGCCGCACTCACCGATGTGATGGGTGACGGTGTTTCCATGGTCTATTCGTTTTTCAATCCGGAACTGGCTGACCGCTCAATCGGAACCTATATTATTCTCGACCATATTATGCGCTGTAATGCACTTGGCCTGCCGCATGTCTATCTCGGTTATTGGGTCAACGGCTCTGCAAAAATGCATTATAAGACCCGTTATAAACCGCAAGAACATCTCACAGCCAATGGCTGGCAGCTGACAGATATTGCTGATTAAACAAAAACACCCGCATAAAACTATGCGGGTGTGTTACTATTTTCTATTAATTTCAATCCGTTAGGAAATAAATCTCACAATGAGATTCATCTTAAGCCTTACGGCCAACCTTGAACGCCATACCGATAGATGCAGGCGTCACCGGTGCGAAGCCATATTTGGTATAAAGATGCGCAGCCGGACCATCAGCGATCAGGCTGACATAAGCACTTTCCGGCGCATTCTCATCCAGATAAGCCATAATCTCGGTCATGATCAGTTTGCCGAGCCCCTGTCCCTGATGTTCAGGCAAAACTGCAATATCGCAAACCTGATAGGTCGTACCGCCGTCACCAATGACGCGCCCGATGCCGACGATCTTTTCACCGTCCGAAATTTGCACGCCAAACAACGAATTTTTCAAACCGCGCTCTGCGGCTTCAACGGTCTTTGCACTAAGCCCGCTGGCTGCACGCAAATGACAATAGGTCTGGACATCCGGAACCTGACGCAAGACCTGATATTTTGATTCAACCGGCATGATTAAGTCACTCTTCCCATTCTATAAATATAGGTCGGGCGGACTCTTCCCTACCAGAGCCCGCCCGAATGATGTTCTTACGATGTAAATTTACCGGTGCGCGGAAAACCTTTCGGCACCATGCGCCCTGCAGTTGCACGGTCAGCCGTCCATTCTTGTAATTCGTCTTTACTGCGCGTGAAGGTACGATCCGCCGAATCCTGCCAGGTCAGTCCCTGATCAATCGCAAAAGTACGAATGTCGGATATGCCGCCATCTTTGTATTTCTGCAGACGTACGCCTTTACCACGTGACAATTCCGGCAGTTCCGCCAACGGGAAGACCAGCATTTTGCGGTTTTCACCGACGACAGCAATCGTATCTCCCGTAATGCGCTGGCAGATTTTCATCTCATCCGGCAATTTCACATTCATGATCTGCTTGCCCTTACGGGTATTGGCAATCACTTCGCTCTCATTGATCATGAAGCCATAACCTTCATGCGACGCCAAGAGCAATTTAGCGCTGGCATCATGCACAAAAGCACTCAGAATATCCTGATCATTATCCATATCGACCATGATACGGATCGGTTCACCATGGCCACGGCCACCCGGCAGGGTATTGGCACCAATGGTGAAGAACTTGCCGCCGGTGGTTGCCACAACAATCTTGTCCGTCGTTTCCGCATGGAAGGCCAGCTTCAGCTTATCGCCTTCTTTAAAAGACAATGCGGAGAAGTCCGGCAGATGCCCCTTCATGGCGCGCATCCAGCCTTTTTCAGACACGACAATCGTAACCGGCTCACGCTCGATCATCGCCTGATGAATGTCTTCCAGATCGTGACTTGGTGCTTCAGCAAATTGCGTGCGACGTTTGCCAAGCGGTGTTTCAGGGCCGTAAGTTTCACGAACCTTTTTAATCTCTCCGCTGATCGCCTTCCACTGCTTGATTTCCGAACCAAGCAATTCTTCGAGCTGCGCTTTTTCAGCAGTCAAACCGTCGAATTCCTTGCGGATTTCAAACTCTTCCAGCTTACGCAAAGAGCGCAAACGCATATTCAGAATCGATTCAGCCTGCATATCCGTCAGGCTGAAGGTGCGCATCAGCTCCTGCTTCGGCTCATCCTCTTCACGGATGATGCGGATAACCTCATCCAGATTGAGATAAGCGATCAGATAGCCGCCCAGAATTTCAAGGCGCTTTTCAATCTCTTCCAGACGATATTGCGAACGACGCAGCAGAACTTCTTTACGATGTTCCAGCCATTCCTGCAGCACACCGCCCAATGAGAGAACATTCGGCACCTTCCCGTGGGAAAGCACGTTCATATTCAGTGAAACACGGTTCTCAAGCTCTGTCAGCTTGAACAGCGATTCCATCAGAAGCTCAGGATCGACAGAGCGATTCTTCGGCTCCAGCACGATACGGATATCTTCTGCCGACTCATCACGAATATCGTCGAGCAATGGCAGTTTTTTCGCCAGCAGCAGTTCAGCGATCTTCTCAATCAGGCGCGATTTCTGCACCTGATACGGAATTTCGGTGACCACAACTACCCATGTACCACGGCCGAGATCTTCTTTTTCCCACTTGGCACGGACACGGAAAGCGCCGCGGCCGGTACGATAGGCTTCAAGAATATTCTCTTTCGGCTCAACCAGAATACCGCCGGTCGGCAGATCAGGTCCCGGCACCAGCTGCACCAGTTCTTCAACTGATGCCTGCGGATTGCGGATCAGCAGCAATGCGGCGTCACAAAGTTCTGCCACGTTATGCGGCGGAATATTGGTCGCCATGCCAACAGCAATACCCGATGAACCATTGGCCAGAAGATTCGGGAATGCGCCCGGCAGAACCACCGGCTCCAGATCTTCTTCATTATAGGTCGGGCGGAAATCAATGGCGTTTTCCGTGATACCTTCGAGCAGCAATGATGCCACTTCGGTCATACGGGCTTCCGTATAACGCATCGCAGCAGCATTATCGCCGTCGATATTCCCGAAATTGCCCTGCCCGTCGACAAGCGGATAGCGCACTGCGAAATCCTGCGCCAGACGTACCAGAGCATCATAGATCGACGCATCGCCATGCGGATGGAATTTACCCATCACATCACCGACAATACGCGCACATTTGGCATAGGAACTGCCCGGATTGAGGCGCAGCAAACGCATAGCGTGCATGATGCGGCGGTGAACCGGCTTCAGACCGTCGCGCACATCCGGCAGCGCACGATGCATGATCGTGGACAGCGCGTAAGCCAGATAGCGCTCTTCAAGCGCCGATTTCAGATCAACTGTTTCGACGTGATCATCGCCGCCTGATGGCGGAATCAGATTTTTACCCATAGTATATGGTTAGCAAGCGGCTGATTCTGCGGCAAGTCAGGATGCGTTTACACACAGCAACTAGGCCGGTTTTCCGCATTATTCTCGTTATTTCGTCAAAAATACAACGATTATGACGGCAGATTTTCTCTGATACCGAAGTGTGACTTGCAGTGAAATAAAGTCACTGTTACGAAAAAGCCAAAATTGTCCTGTTATAGACAATCCAAGTATTTCGCATGTAAATATAGGCAAACATCCCAAGGAGCCTTCCTATGCCGGTTATGAAACCGCTTTATACAGCTGCACGCACTCTTTCCGTTGCTACAGCACTCACTGTAATCTTTGCAGGTTCAGCTTATGCGCTGGACGGAAATGATGTTGCAAAGCGTCTGCAGGCTCGTTTTGAGGAACAGGGCACGAAGATTGCATTTGGTAAAGTCGAAACAGACGGTACAACCGTAACGCTGCGCGACACCAAAGTAACCGTTCCGAACTCCGAAATCGGTGAGCTTCCTGTTGGCGATATCGTTCTGAAAGATGTCGCTGAAGATGGCAAAGGCGCTTACACCGCTGAAACAGCAACTTTCCAGGATTTCTCGAAGACCGATGACAAGACCAAAATCGATGTAAAAGGCATCGAAATCGGCAAAATCTATCTGGCAGCTGACAATGAAGAAGATGTCATTGCCAAGATGATGGCCTACCAGACTTTCAAAGTTGACAGTCTGGTTGTTGCTGAAGATGGTCAGGAAATGGCTAATATTAAAGACATTTCTGCCAAATCGTCTGCCTATACCAAAGGCACACCGATGACTTACGAATTCGGTGTTAAATCCATTGATCTCGACATTGAGAAAATGGAAGAAGTCCGCAAGAAGTCGGAAGCAGAATCAGGCGAAGCCACACCAAATCCGATGATTGACCTCGGCTACAAGCAGCTGAAAATGGCGATCACCTCCACTGGCTCATGGGAACCTGAAAAAGGTGACCTCGTCATGGACAAGATGGAATTTGACGTTGCTGATCTCGGCAAGTTTGACACCACACTCAAACTGGGCGGCTATGATACAAAGTTCATCAAAGCCATTCAGGAAGCCAATAAGAAGCTTGCTGACAGCGGTGAAAACAACGATGCAGCAACAATGGCTATGCTTGGTCTGATGCAGCAGCTGTCAATCGGCGGCATCTCCTTCCGTTATGACGACGCATCCCTGACTCCTAAACTGCTTGAATACTACGGCAAACAGCAGGGTATCAGCAGCGAAGACATGGTCAACCAGATCAAAGGCATTGCACCGCTGATGGTTGGCTATCTCGGCCATGCGGATTTCGCAATTCAGGCAACTACTGCCCTCAACACCTATCTGGACGATCCAAAGTCCCTGACAATCGCTGCGAAGCCGGATGCGCCTGTATCCTTCGCTCTGATTGCTGCGACTGCAACTGCTGATCCTAAGAAGCTTATTGATCTGCTGGCTGTTAAGCTGACAGCTAATCAGTAAGATCGACAGATCTTCGATTACAGAAAACCCGGCCTTTGAGCCGGGTTTTTTATTGTCCAGTTTACAGGCAATAAAAAACGCCGCATCTGATAAGACGCGGCGTTTAAATCATCTAACCTGCTGGCAGGTTAGTCTTTTTTGATCGGGTTCACACGGATGTGCAGATCACGCAGCTGAGCCGGAGTAGCTTCAGCAGGCGCCCCCATCAGCAGATCAACAGCCTGCTGGTTCATCGGGAACAGTGCAATTTCACGCAGGTTCTGCACGCCGCAAAGCAGCATAACCACACGATCGATACCGGCAGCCATACCACCATGCGGAGGTGCGCCATACTGGAACGCACGGTAGAGACCACCGAAGCGATCTTCCACATCCTGCTGGCTCAGGCCAACCTTTTCAAAGGCTTTGACCATAACTTCCGGCAACTGGTTACGGATAGAACCGGATGCCAATTCATAACCGTTACAGACCAGATCATACTGGTAGGCTTTGAGCGACAGCGGATCCTGCGTTTCCAGCGCTTCCAGACCACCCTGCGGCATGGAGAACGGGTTATGGGCGAAGTCGAGCTTCTTGTTATCTTCATCCCACTCATAGAACGGGAAGTCGATGATCCAGGCCAGTTCAAAACGATCACGGTCTGTGAGGTTCAGTTCTTCACCGGCACGGTTACGCGCATCACCGGCAAATTTGTAGAATTTCGACGGCAGACCGGCAACGAAGAAGCAGGCATCGCCATCTTCCAGACCCATTTGGGTACGGATTGCTTCAACGCGCTCTTCACCGATATTCTTAGCAATCGGGCCAGCGCCTTCCAGCTTATCGCCTTCTTTACGCCAGAAGATATAGCCGAGACCCGGCTGACCTTCACTCTGTGCCCATGAGTTCATGCGGTCACAAAATGCACGTGAACCACCAGTTTTGGCCGGAATTGCCCAGACTTCAACCTTAGGATCATTCGCAATCATGTTTGCGAAAACCTTGAAACCGGAACCGGCAAAATGCTCGGTCACACCCTGAATTTCAATCGGATTACGCAGATCAGGCTTATCCGAACCATAAGTGCGGATCGCATCATCATAAGCAATACGACGGAAGTTCTGGGTTACAGGCTTGCCATCAGCAAATTCTTCGAAAATGCTGCGCATAACCGGTTCCATTGTCTCCCAGACTTCTTCCTGAGTGACAAAGCTCATTTCCAGATCGAGCTGGTAAAACTCGCCATAGAAACGATCTGCACGCGGATCTTCATCGCGGAAGCAAGGTGCGATCTGGAAGTAGCGGTCGAAACCGGCAACCATCAGCAACTGCTTGTACTGCTGCGGTGCCTGTGGCAGCGCATAGAACTGACCATCATGCAAACGGCTCGGCACGAGGAAGTCGCGCGCACCTTCAGGCGAAGACGCAGTCAGGATCGGCGTTGAAAATTCATTGAAGCCGATTTCGTTCATATGACGGCGCATCGCTGCAATGATCTTGGTGCGCTTCATAATGTTCTTATGCAGCGTATCACGGCGTAGATCGAGGAAGCGGTATTTCAGACGGATATCTTCCGGATAGTCCGGCTCACCAAACACCGGCAGAGGCAATTCTTTAGCAGCGGCCAGAACTTCGATCTCTTTGGCAACCACTTCGATTTCGCCGGTTGGCAAATTCGGATTCACAGCTTCACCGGCACGGGCGGTCACTTCACCGTCTACGCGGATAACCCATTCACCGCGAACGGTTTCAGCGATTTTGAATGCCGGGCTTTCCGGATCAGCAACGATCTGGGTCAGACCATAATGGTCGCGAATGTCGATAAAGAGAATACCGCCGTGATCGCGGACACGATGAACCCAGCCGGATAGACGAACTGTCTGGCCGACATCCGACTTGCGGAGGGCTTCGCAGGTATGGCTGCGGTAACGATGCATGTTTTCTGCCTTCAGAAGAGTGGTAATAAACGTAAAATCAAAGATCAAAATCTGATTTTTATGTTGTCGGACAAGCGCATTTTGGCCGCAAAAAGTCAAGTGTCAGACCATTCTGCAGCCAAATTGATTCATTCTGTATGTTCTATAACTGCTCTTGCCTGTGAGCAACAGACAACAGCGCCTTCAGAATTGTAGTAAAGTCACAAGATATGTAATTTTTAAACTTAGTTTTTCGCGACAAAGCAATTGTGATTGGTTATAGAAAAATAATGGAACTGATTACGACAACACAGGGTCTTGAAAAGGCCGTTTCACAGCTTTCAAAATCTGATTTTGTCACTGTGGATACCGAATTCATTCGCGAAACCACGTTCTGGCCGGAGCTTTGCCTGATCCAGATGGCATCGCCGGACACAACTGCATTGGTGGACGCACTGGCACCGGGCATTGATCTCAGCTCTTTCTTCGCTCTCATGGCGGATAAATCTGTTGTCAAAGTTTTCCACGCCGCCCGCCAGGATATAGAAATCGTTTTCCATCTCGGAAACCTGATCCCTGAACCGGTGTTTGACACGCAGGTTGCAGCGATGGTTTGCGGCTTTGGCGATGCGATCTCCTATGATCAGCTGGTTGCGCGTATTACCGGCGTTAATCTGGACAAATCCTCCCGCTTCACCGATTGGCGTCGTCGCCCGTTGAGTGACAAGCAGCTGGATTATGCACTGGCCGATGTTACGCATCTGCGCGATGTCTATCTTTACCTGCAAGACCGGCTGACCAAAGAAGATCGCAACGACTGGGTAAGCGAAGAAATCCGCATCCTTACGGCGCGCGAGACCTATGACATGCATCCGGACGATGCATGGAAGCGTCTGAAAATCCGCCTGCGTAAACCTGTTGAACTTGCTGTTATGCAGAAAGTTGCAGCATGGCGCGAACGTGCTGCACGTGAGCGTAATGTGCCGCGTGGTCGTGTGATCAAAGACGATACGATTCAGGAAATCGCCCAGCAACAGCCGCGCGATGCCGAGGCTTTGTCGCGCTTGCGCACAGTGCCGAAAGGCTGGGAGCGCTCCTCCCATGCGCAAGGTTTGGTTGAAGCAATCAATGAAGCGCTGAGCATTCCTAAAGAAGACCTGCCACGCCTGCCAAAGCAGCATAATGCACCGGAAGGCACCGGAGCAGCTTCGGACGTGCTCAAGCTTCTGCTCAAAATTATCACCGAAGATCATGGCGTGGCACCGAAAGTCGTCGCCTCCTCCGATGATATTGATCAGATTGCGGCTAAGGGCAATGCAGCGGATGTAGCGGCTCTGAAAGGCTGGCGCCGTGAATTATTCGGTGAAAAAGCACTGCAGATGATCGAAGGCAAAATCGGCATCAAGTTTGAAAACCGTAAGATCAAAGCTGTACCGCTGGATTGAACATGAGTGACAAGATCAAAGTCAGCGTCTTTCTGGGTATCAGTCTTGATGGTTATATTGCCGGTCCTGACAATGATCTGTCATGGCTGTCGATTGTCGAGACCGATCCGCCAGAGGATACCGGTTATAATGCGCTAATGGCTGATGTTGATGTGCTGGTTATGGGGCGCAATACCTATGACACAGTGCTCACCTTCGGCTTCTGGCCTTATGAGGGCAAACAAGTAGTAGTGCTGACCAGCCGCCCGCTGACACCGCTCTATGGTGAAACCAGCTTTAACGGTACACTCAGTGATCTGCTGCCGGAACTGACAACACGCGGTCTGAAACACGTCTATCTCGACGGCGGCAATGTTGTGCGGCAAGGTTTGCAACAGCAACTGGTTGATGAACTGACTTTAAGCTGGGTACCGGCCACAATCGGCAAAGGTGTGCGGCTGTTTGAAGGCGATATGTCCATGAGCCGGTGGAAACTTACGGGTCAGCAAGCTTTTCCAAGCGGCTTGGTGCAAGCCCGATATAAATTCGATAAAGCAATGTAATAAAAAGGCCGGATTTAATAATCCGGCCTTTTTATTTTATTCAATCACGAAACGAAGCGTCTTGCCGGTTACCTTAGCCAGCACATTCAACCGGTTATCCAGTCTCTCTGAGACCAGATCGCGATAGGCATCAGGCACGACCAGCGCCAGTACATCGCCTTCCTGTCGCCATTTCAGCTGCGGAATCACATCCGGCATCGACGCCGACAACAGATAGACCACACGCAACAAAGCACCCAGAACCCGCGCACGCTCGCGCAAACGCGGAGTAGCAATGCGGATAATCTCCGGCGCAACATCATCATCCATCACACCTTCATGACGGTAATAATTGGCCAGCGCCATATAAGCGCGCCCCGGATGGTCAATCCCGATGAAAGAACCATGGGCGATGATATTCAGCGCCTGCGGACCGCGATAGTCAGGATGCGCGCGCCAGCTGATATCCGCCAAGAGACAAGCAGCACGACGATCACGCCCCTCGTCTTCAGTCTCATCGTAGCCCAGCTGTTCAAAGGCATAGCCTGTCCAGTCGGCCAGCTCATGCGCATGGCGCGGGGAACGCGAACGCAAGACCGCCTGCTCTTCCGCTGCCGACAGCAGAGGATCAAGCCGCTGCTCTTTCTTGGAAAGCAGCGAATACAAATAGCCCTCACGCACACCCATCGCCGAGAAGACAATTTGTGCCGGTTCCATGCGCTTCACAACTTCCATCAGCACTGTCGCACCATAGGACAACAACTGTCGACGGTTTTTGGACACGGCCTCAATGCCGCGCATATGATCAATATCAAACCGCGCCACTCGATAAAGGAAGTGATAGGCATCTTCCGGATCCATGGCATAGCCATGCATAACATGCAGCGGATAATGTTTGGCGCTCATATGCAGCTTGGCGAGGTTTCGCCATGTACCGCCAACCGCATAGAATGTACGACCTTTACCTTCTTTCAGGAAGGAAACATCGCCGACATACTTACGGGTAATCTTGGCCGCTTCGGTAATCTTGCCGCCGGACATATCCTGAAGACGCAGACCACCAAGCGGCAAAGTAATACCGCTGCCAATGGCCTTATCCGGATTATCGCCATGCACATCAACCAACTCAAGGCTGCCGCCGCCAAGGTCACCGGCAATACCGTTCGGGTGATGAAAGCCGGAGATAATCCCCATAGCGGAATAATAGGCTTCTTCGCGGCCGGAAAGAATCTGGATGCTCTCGCCCAGAATTTCCTCTGCGCGCGTAATAAAATCCGATCCGTTTTCAGCCTCACGGGCTGCGGCAGTCGCAATCGTATAGATTTTTGTTGCACCGGCCTGTTTGGCGAGCGCACGAAAACGCCGCAGCGCCTCAAGGGCGCTGGCGACCGACTTATCATTCAGACGTCCGGTTTGAGCCAGCCCTTTGCCAAGACCGCTCAGAATTTTTTCATTAAAGAAAATCGTCGGCGCACGCACGATACCTTCATAGATAACCATACGCACGGAGTTGGAACCGATATCAATGACTGCAACCGGTTCCAGACCTTTTAAACGGCCCTGTGCCACGGACAAAGTCATGCGTTACGGTTTCGCTCTGCGCGCACGCGGTTATGACGCGCAATCAAACGCGGTGCTGATGACTTCAGAGACTTGCCGCGGCCGGACAGGCTTGGATTTGTCATGAAATATTCCTGAGCGTTAAAAGCTTCTTCCCCGTCCACGGGTTTAATCCGCTTGGAGGTTCCGTCTGAAAGTACCTCAAAGCTTTGTTGATTATCGTAGAGATTTGCAAGCATAATCTGCGATAAAATCTGTTGATGCACGGTCACATTTGTAACAGGCACCAGCGTTTCCACGCGGCGATCAAGGTTACGCGGCATCATATCGGCTGAACTGATATAAACAATGGCCTCTTTGGACGGCAGGTCCTGCCCGTTACCAAAGCAATAAATGCGCGAATGCTCGAGGAAGCGACCAACAATCGACTTGGCGCGGATATTGTCTGACAAACCAGGCACTTGCGGACGCAGACAGCAAATACCGCGTACAACCAGATCAATCTGCACCCCTGCACTGCTGGCTTTATAGAGCGCATCAATAATCTGCGGATCAACCAGCGAATTCATTTTCAGCCAGATTGCAGCCGGACGACCAGCCTGAGCGTGCTCGATTTCATCAGCAATATGCTTGAGAATACGCTTGCGCAAAGAAAACGGTGAGATAGCCAGTTTCATACCGTCCGCAGGCTGCGCATAACCAGTGATGAAATTAAAGATATGCGCCACATCGCGCGCTGTATCCGCATCGGATGTAAAGAACGACAAGTCGGTGTAAATCTTGGCGGTAATCGGGTGATAATTGCCGGTGCCAAGATGCACATAGGAGCGCAATTTTTCATCTTCACGGCGCACCACCAGCGACATTTTCGCATGTGTTTTCAATTCGATAAAGCCGAATACCACCTGCACACCGGCACGTTCCAGATCGCGTGCCCAGCGAATATTCGCTTCCTCATCAAAGCGAGCTTTCAGTTCCACCAGCGCTGTTACCGATTTACCGGCTTCAGCGGCATCAATCAGTGCGCGAACAATCGGTGAATTGTTGGAAGTACGATAAAGTGTCTGCTTGATCGCCAGCACATTCGGATCAAGCGCAGCCTGACGCAAAAACTGCACCACGACATCAAACGACTCATATGGATGGTGAACGACAATGTCCTTCTCGCGGATTGCCGCTAAGCAATCGCCGCCATGTTCACGGATACGCTCCGGAAAACGCGGATTATAGGGAGTAAATTTCAGATCATCGCGCGGAATGGCAACCACTTCCGAGATCATTGTCAGCGCCAGCAATCCGGGCAGAACACTGACACGGCTTTCGGAGACACCGAGTTCCATCGTCATGAAAACCCGCAGCGCTTCCGGCATATCACTGTCGAATTCAATGCTGATCACCTTACCGCGACGGCGGCGCTTCAAAGCGGTTTCGAAATGGCGCACCAGATCTTCCGCGTCTTCTTCTACTTCAATATCGCTATCGCGAATGATGCGGAATGTACCGGCACCACGCACTTCATACCCTGGAAACAACCGTTCGATGAACAGGCTGACGACATCTTCCAGCGTAATAAAGCGATAGGTTCCGGCTTCTGACGGCACTTGCACAAAACGGCTCAGTGCGACCGGCAGGCGCAAAAGCGCAACCATCGGATGCTTATCGGTAATACGCGACAATTGCAGCGCCATCGAGAAACCGAGGTTCGGAATAAACGGAAACGGATGTGCCGGATCGAGCGATAAAGGTGTGAGAACCGGAAAAATCGTATCGAGGAAGTGATGTTCCAGCCACTTCTTATCGTTTTTCTTCAAACGGTCAGAGCGGATAATCTCGATATTTTCCTGCACAAGCTCCTTACGCAGCATTTGCAGTGTTTCCTGCTGCGCGGCCTGCAATGTGGCAACTTCTGCCAGCACAAAATCCAGCTGCTCCTGCGGCGTGCGGCCATCAGCCGAGCGCGTGGCAACACCGGCACGCACCTGCCCTGCAAGACCGGCAATACGCACCATGAAAAATTCATCAAGATTGGCAGCAGAAATCGACAGAAAGCGTACGCGCTCCAGCAGCGGCTGATGCTTATTAACAGCTTCGGCAAGAACCCGCTTGTTAAATTGCAGCCATGAGAACTCGCGATTTACAAAGCGCTCCGGACTCTCAGACAAAGGAGGCACTGTGTAATCAGCGCCATTGGGTACAACTGCAACAACATCTGTTTTGGCCATCAATGCCGGCACATTACCCACAGGTTCAGCTTCTTTCAGCGAGCCATGACTTTTTCTATGCGACACGTTTAAAACCCCTTTGAAATCGCCGCGTAGTCCGCGCGATATTCGATCCTCAAAACAGTGATCCTGTTACGGTTCGTTTGTGTATTCTGCATGACAAATTCTTAACAAAGCGGAGATTAAAGCGGAAACGATAAAAAACACTTCCGCTCCTGCTCTATTCGCGATACATCAGAGCAAATTTATGCGTCTGAGCGGTGCCGGATTAAGGTTATTTCCGCTATCACTCTCACGCTTTGTTGTTACCACATGAAGGCAAGGAGTGATTCCGCTCTGCGCTTTGATGTTATAAGGTGATGCAATCACTGGAGTTGTCCCATGTCAGATCATATTATTCCTCATTTCCAGAACGATGCTGGTCACAATGCCATCAGCATCGGCGTTAAAGAATTCATGTGCGTTGGCGCTAATCCACCATTCGACCACCCGCATGTCTTCCTTGATATGGGCGATGAAGAAGAAGTTGTCTGCCCTTATTGCTCAACCCTTTATCGTCACGATGCATCGCTTGGCGCAGAGCAGACTGTGCCTGCCGGTTGCACATATAGTGACCCTGTGGTTGCAGCAGCGGAATAAATCCGCTTACAGCATAATTCCTTAAACCTGGATCAGTTTAAGGTAAAATTATGCTGTAAATATAAAGTTTTAGAGCGAGTTTTGTGCGTCCAAGTGGGCGTACGGCGCTCTAGCCGTTGTGAAAAAGCGCCCCGTTTTCACCTTTGAATATGAACCGGAATCATAGTGCGGCATAGTCTGCTGATCTATTTTTCCGGCTCGTATGACTGCAAAGATCAGAGCGGGAATTGTTCGCCGGATCGGTTTTTCCGTTCAGACAGTTCCGGCTCATGCTTTATTAGTTTGAGGGCGCCATGCAAAATCAGAACGATCAGCGTATTCTCATTTCCGGTGCCGGCCTTGCCGGTATGACCACGGCTCTGGCACTTGCTGACCGTGGCTTTTCTGTTTTGATGATGGAAAAAGCACCTGCTCTTTCTGAAGTGGGTGCCGGATTGCAGCTCGCACCAAATGCCACCCGTCTGCTTGAGCGTCTGGGTGTGATGGATGATCTGCTGCCACAGGCCGTCAGCCCTGAAGCGCTGTATCTGATGGACGGCGTAAAAGCGCAACCACTGATCCGCATGGAACTTGGGAGCCAGGCTGCACAGCGCTGGAATGCACCTTACATTACCTGCCATCGTGCAGATTTGCAGGCTGCACTGCTCAAGGCTGTTCGTGCGCATCCGAATATTACTCTCCACCTTGGCGCGAATGTGCTGTCGCATCATATTGCTGCCGACAAGGTGACGATCCGTGTCGATCATAATGACCAGATCAGCGATTATAGCGGGCAATTGCTGCTCGGTTGCGATGGTGTCTGGTCTGCCCAGCGCGCCGGTATCAATCAGCAAAACAAACCGGCGGACGAAAGCCGGGCACGGTTTACCGACCATATTGCATGGCGCACCACCCTGCCGATTGAGCAGGTTCCGCAGAGCTTCCTCTCGGCACTGAAAGATCAGCTCAGCGTTTCCGCATGGCTTGGTCAAGGCGCCCACCTGATTGCCTATCCGATTAAAAACGGTAAAGCCTATAATTTTGTTGCCATTACCGATGGTGAAGATATCGGCACCAGCTGGGATATGAAAGGCGACAGCGCAGCGCTGATCCGTAGCTTCAGCGGCTGGTCGCAAGCTGTCGGCGATGTGCTGCAAGCCGCACCGCAATGGACATTCTGGCCGATGTTTGAAATGCCGGAGCCGAAGCTTGTTATAGACAAGCGCCTGATCCTGCTTGGCGATGCCTCCCATGCCATGACACCCTTTGCAGCGCAGGGCGCGGCAATGGCCATTGAAGATGCTGCCTCTCTGGCCGCCCATCTGTCACCGGAACAAAGCGACCATAGCGCTGCCCTCGCCGCCTTTGAAAAGCAGCGGTTGGCACGGATTGCCAAGGTTGCCCGTCGCGGCAAGCTCAATCGCTTTGCCTATCACGCCAGCGGGCCCGTTGCTCTTGGCCGCAATATCATGTTCAAACTGCGTAAGCCGGACGATTTCCTGCGCGATCTCGATTGGCTCTACCAATATGATGCAGCGGATATTACGGCCTGAAACATCGTTTTATCCCTGCGGCATAGCCTGTTTGGCAGCTTCCATATCCATCCACATCACTTCCCAGATATGGCCGTCGGGATCTTCAAAACTGCGGCCATACATAAAGCCATAATCCTGCACCGGTGACGGATCTCCCCGCCCGCCTGCAGCGATTGCTTTATTAATGAAGTCATCAACTTCCTGTTTCTCAGCAGCAGAAATACAGACCAGAACCTCGCTCACTGCACGGGCATCCGCGATGCTTTTCGGCGTGAACTGGCGGAATTTCTCATGGGTCAGCAGCATGACATAAATTATGTCCGTGAAAACCATGCAGGATGCCGTGTCATCGCTGAACATCGGGTTCTTTTGCGCCCCGACAGCTTCATAGAACGCTGTCGCCTGTGCGAGATTGCTGACGGGGAAATTGACAAAAATCTGCCTGCTCATTTTTCTCTCCTCCTTTAATTGACCGCATCAGAGCGATCCTCGATTTTAGCGCGCTAATACTTTTTATTTAAACTTGCGGCAGTTTCAGCATAATGCAAGAAAATATACGAATTTGGGCGGGAGGCCGGATTTGATAATTTACCGTGACGCGAAGGCCACCGACGCGCTAAGACTTGCAGCTCTTTCCATTGAGGTTTGGCTGAGTACCTATGCCAAAGCAGGCATCAGTGATGTTTTTGCAGATTATGTTTTGCAGCGTTTTACGCCGCTCTATTTTGAGCAGATCATCACGGAAGGTGCAAAGCAGATCATTCTTGCGGAACAGGATGACCATCTGCTCGGCTATATTGTCATTGATTATCAAGCTGCGTTGCCTGAAAGCTTGGATGCGTTGACAACAGCCACAGAGATCAGCACGCTTTATGTCAGAGCCCGACATAGCGGAAATGGCATTGGCTCCGCCCTCATGCAGCAGGCCAGAGAGGCCGTCATTGCCAGAAATGTCAGCCATATCTGGCTTTCCGTCTTGCATGATAATTACCCTGCATTAAACTTCTACAAGCAACAAGGTTTCCAAAGGCAAGGCACAATCTGGTTTGAACTGCCGGGTGAGCGCCATGAGAACTATGTGCTGACACAAGTGGTTTTGCCTGCCTGAAAAAGAGGAGAGCACTATGCCGATACTCGGACTGGATCATATTCAGCTTGCTATGCCTGCGGGTGGTGAAGATAAAGCCCGTGCATTTTACGCACAGATTTTAGGTATGGGTGAAGTGACAAAACCGGATAATCTTATCGAGCGCGGCGGATGCTGGTTTGAATTGGGAACTGTCAAAGTGCATCTGGGTGTTGAGCGCGGCTTTGCCCCCGCACAAAAAGCACATCCGGCTTTTCTGGTCGATGATCTGGCTGCATTTTTGACTATGCTCGCGCAGCATCAGGTAGAAGCGACCGAGGATGAGCCACTGATCGGCTATCTCCGTGCCTATATCAATGACCCGTTTGGCAACCGCATTGAGCTGATGCAAAAGCTCTGAACGTGATTATGGTTGCTGAAACATCAGACAGGAAGAACCTCTGACAAAGCCCTGTTTTTCATAAAACGGAATTAACCGTTCAGGGCAGTAGAGTTCAAAGCTCTGAACTTTTTGCAGATCAGGGTGCCGGATAATGCGTGAGATTATTTCCTGACCAAGTCCCTGCCCGCGCGCGGTTTCATCAATGATCACGTCAAAAATCAGCGCTTTAAATGTATAGTCCGTCAGTACACGGGCAAAGCCAAGCACACGATGCTGCGTATCACAACAAGCGATAATCACATCGCAATGCGCGAGCATATTGATCACATCTTCATAAGAGCGGTTCTGCGTCCACCATTCCTTCGAATAGAGCGCATACAAACTCTGATGATGTTTTTGCTCCAGCCGCTCCAGCCACTGATGTTGCAAATTCTCTCTCCTGAATTCAGCTATCTTTTTAATATGAATTTTATAGACAAGATTTATAATCCGTCGCGAAACACACCGGAGAAAACTTCATGAAATCCGTTCAGTTTGAACAGGTCTGCCCGATTTTCCGAATCTTCGACATTGATAAAGCCAAAGAATTTTATCTCGACTATCTTGGCTTTCAATGTGACTGGGAACACCGTTTTGCAGAGAATATGCCGCTTTACATGCAGGTTTCGCGCGGCAATCTGGTGTTGCATCTCAGTGAACATCATGGTGACGGCAGCCCCGGCGCCAATATTTTTGTGCGTATGCAGGGGATTGATAGTCTGCATCAGGAAATCAGCAGCCGCAAATATCGTTTTTTACGACCCGGCATCGAAACACAGTCATGGGGTCGGGTTCTGGCTGTGATTGATCCTTTCGGCAATCGTATCCAGTTTTGCGAAGGCCCGCATGACGAATAGATAATAAAAAACACCCGCAATGAAAATTGCGGGTGTTTTAATATGTTTCTGAAAATTAGTGCAGGATCTGGCTGAGGAACAGCTTGGTACGCTCGTGCTGCGGATTGTCGAAGAATTCGGCTGGCGAATTCTGCTCAACAATCTGCCCCTGATCCATAAAGATCACACGGTTGGCAACCTGACGTGCAAAGCCCATCTCATGGGTTACGCAGATCATGGTCATACCTTCTTCAGCAAGACCAACCATCGTATCCAGCACTTCCTTGACCATTTCAGGATCAAGCGCAGAGGTCGGCTCGTCGAACAGCATAATGCGCGGCTTCATGCACAGCGAGCGGGCAATCGCCACACGCTGCTGCTGACCACCGGAAAGCTGACCCGGATATTTATTGGCCTGTTCCGGAATCTTCACGCGTTCCAGATAGTGCATCGCAATTTCTTCTGCCTGTTTCTTCGGCATTTTGCGAACCCAGATCGGCGCGAGTGTGCAATTTTCCAGAATTGTCAGATGCGGGAACAGATTGAAATGCTGGAACACCATACCTACTTCGCGGCGCACTTCATCAATCTTTTTCAGATCATTGGTCAGCTCTTTGCCGTCCACAATGATCTGGCCTTTCTGATGCTCTTCAAGGCGGTTAATGCAGCGGATCATAGTTGATTTGCCGGAGCCGGATGGCCCTGCAACAACAATACGCTCACCGCGCATCACGCGCAGATTAACGTCGCGCAACACATGGAATTCACCATACCATTTATGCATTCCGACAATATCGACTGCGACATCGGTTTTGGATACTTCCATGATTGCTCCCGTTTCTTCCATCGTCGGCTTCAGCAAAGCGCCCGATTGCATGCTCATTCTTTATTCCCTCACTGATCATCGGCCTGTTACAGGCGGATGATTTCCCAATTGCAAGACCCTGCTCAAGCGAGCAAAGCCATCTCCGTATTCGTGCAGCCTTGCAGAACCCCATCCCGGTTTCTGCAACGGTTTACCGATGGCCCGTATCCAGCCTTCTTTCCATATATAGCGAATAACGCGACATACAGAAACAGAAAATCCAGAATACAAATCCGGCAAAAACAAGACCCGTCGCCGGTGTCTGCGGTGTTGCCCAAGTGGCATCCGAAAAATTCTGCCTGACGATTCCAAGCAGGTCGAACATACCAATAATGTAAACAAGACTTGTGTCTTTGAACAAGCCGATAAACGTGTTCACAATCCCCGGAAGCGCAATTTTCAGCGTTTGCGGGATGATAATGAACAAAGTTTTTTGCCAGTAGCTCAGTCCGAGCGAATCCGCTCCCTCATACTGCCCTGACGGAATGGCCTGCAATCCGCCGCGGATCACCTCCGCCATATAGGCTGAAGCAAACAGTGACACACCGACCAGCGCACGCAAGAACTTATCGAAATTAGTGCCGGGCGGCATAAACAGCGGCAACATCACACTGGCCATGAACAGCAATGCGACCAGCGGCACACCACGAATGATCTCAATAAAGATCACACAGAATGCCTTGATCACCGGCATATTAGAACGACGCCCTAAAGCCAGTAAAATTCCCATCGGCAATGATACGCTGATACCGACCAAGGACAGGATCATTGTCACCAGCAAACCGCCCCAGAGCGAGGTTTCGACATAGCGCAGGCCGAAAGAACCGCCAACCAGCAGAAAATAGGTAAAAACCGGAAAAGCGATAAACAGCAAAAATGCATTCAGTTTTTTATAAGGCAGTTTTCCGATCAGCATCGGCACCAGCAGGATCACAAAAACCAGCGTTACTAATTGCACGCGCCAGCGTTCATCAACCGGATAGCGCCCGTAGAGAAATTGCTGAATTTTAGAATCGACAAATGCCCAGCAAGCACCAGACCAACCTTCCGGTTGCAAACCGCCCTGTACTGTTGTCGTGCAGAATGTGCGATCTGTACCAACCCAGACAGCATTAACGAAAAGCCAGTTGATCAGCCCCGGTAAGAACCAGACGATCAGCGATATTCCCATAACTGTTAAAACAGTGTCTTTCGGGCCCGAAAACAGATTTTCCTTTAACCAGGATGCAATCCCTTTTTCACTGGCTGGTGCAGGCATCGGTTCCACCATTTTCTGGCGAATATATTGGTAGTTTGAATCTGTCATCTTACCGCTCCACCAATGCCATTTTTGCATTAAACCAGTTCATAAAACCCGATGTAACCAGACTGATCCCAAGATAGACAGCCATCCAGATCGCGACGACTTCCACCGCCTGCCCTGTCTGATTGAGGACGGTACCACCAACCGCCATCAAATCCGGATAGCCAATGGCGATCGCCAGAGATGAGTTTTTGGTCAGGTTAAGATACTGGCTGGAAAGTGGCGGAATGATAATCCGCAGCGCTTGTGGCACCACAACAAGCCGCATAGCCTGAGGTCTGCGCAAGCCCAATGCTGCGGCGGCCTCTGACTGACCTTTATTGACGCCTTTAATCCCGCCACGCACAGTCTCGGCAATAAATGATGCCGTGTAGAATGACAGCGCCAGATAAAGCGCCAGAAATTCCGGTTTTACCTGCGCTCCCCCGGTCAGATTAAAAGAGCCGAGTTTTGGAAAATCAAAGCTAACCGGCATGCCTGTTATGCCAAAGGTGAGTGCCGGTAATCCTACCAGGATTGCAATAGTGACACGCCAGAACGGAAATATCTGTCCTGTCTTGGCCTGACGCAAACGCGCCCAACGATGCATGATAAAGACGGCAATCACAGCGACAATGAATGCCGCTAAAGTGAGCCATGCTTTCTCCCCCCAAATCATTGCAGGAAAGAAAAAGCCGCGCTTGTTCAGATAAGTATCGAATGGCAATGCATAACTGCCGCGTACATCCGGCAGAACGGACAATACACCGAAATACCAGAAGAAAATCACCAACAACGGCGGGATATTACGAAAAATCTCCACATAAATCGTGCAGATTTTAGCAATCAGCCAATTGCCGGAAAGTCGCCCGATACCAACCAGAAAGCCGATGATGGAAGCAGTGATAATCCCTAAGATAGCAACATAAAGCGTATTGAGCAGGCCGACCAGAAAAGCTCTGGCATATTTTGAATCAGCATCATAGCTGATCAAGGTTTGACTAACGTCAAAGCCTGCACGGCTGTTCAAAAATCCAAAGCCTGATGCAATATTCAATCGCTGCAGATTTGCAGCCGTATTTCCTATTATCCAATAAACCAAAGCAAAAACTGAAATGAAAACAACAGCCTGATAAAACAATCCGCGAATTTTCGGATTATTCAGGAGAGCGACCTGCGGTTGCTGTTGTTTGCCGGTTACGGCGCTTTGATCTGTCATGCGCACCTCATTTTCGGCTGTCAGACATTGACCGATGTATGAAATGTCCCCTGTAGTTTTCGTCTGCAGCCGGATTATAAAATTATAAATATAAAACAGGGACTACGGTCATGCGGGCTGGTGCCGGTCAGTGCGGCACAATTCTTCAGCCTATTCATATTTCACGCTGTTTACCGAAAACCGTGTCACGGCTTCGCTATATGCTTTTCAACTTTCATCATGCCAACAGGTGCCGACAGATTCATGCGATTTAAATTAAAACGATAAAATATAATAAATTCAGGTACAAAGGACTGCCCTGCATCACACATTGTGATGCAGGTACATTTTCAAATAATGTTAAGATATCAGCGGATCGGAATACCGTACTGCAGACCGCCTTTGGTCCACAAAGCATTGATACCGCGTGCAATTTTCAGCGGGCTGCCTGTACCGATATTGCGTTCAAAAATCTCGCCGTAATTGCCGACATTCTTGATGATCTTCACAACCCAGTCATTTTCAAGCCCGAGATCAATACCGATCTTGGTTTCAGCCTCGGTTCCCAGAAGACGTTTGATTTCCGGAGAATCCGACTTCTTCATTTCCTCGACATTGGCCTGTGTAATACCGGCTTCTTCTGCATTAAGCAGCGCATTATGCACCCAGCGCGCGACATCGGCCCACTGAGCATCGCCCTGACGGACAACGATACCAAACGGCTCTTTGGAAATGATTTCCGGCAGAACCATGTGGTCATCCGGATTGGCAAGCGACAGACGCACGCCATAAAGGCTGGACTGATCGGTGGTGTAAGCATCGCAGCGGCCGCTGTCATAAGCGGCATTCGCCTCTTCGATTTTCTCGAAGACCACCGGATTATATTCCATCTTATTGGCCTTGAAATAATCGGCCATATTCATTTCAGTTGTTGTACCCGCCTGCACACAAATTGATGCGCCGGAGAGCTGCAATGCTGATTTAATATCCGGAAGCTTCTTACTATTGACCATAAAACCCTGGCCGTCATAGTAGTTCACACCGGCAAATTCCAAGCCCAAAGACGTATCACGGCTGATCGTCCATGTGGTATTGCGGATGAGAATATCAATTTCACCGGATTGCAGCGCGGTAAAGCGCTCTTTCGCATTCAACGGTGTAAATTTAGCCTTGGTTTTATCGCCAAAAATCGCCGAAGCCACTGCACGGCAATAATCCACGTCAAAGCCGGACCACTCACCTTTATCATTCGGTGCCGCGAAGCCCGGAAGACCGGTATTGGTTCCGCATTGCACAAAGCCTTTTTTCTTCACATCATCCAATGTGCCGGCAACTGCTACAGAGGTGGTAAAGGTCAAAGCAGCCAGACCGGCCAGTTTGAGGAAAGTTGACTTTCTCATATGATGCTCACCCTCTTTATCGTTAAACTTATAATCAGCATTCAAAAATCAATTTTGCATTCTGTATCATCCGTACGAAAGATTATTACGCCGGATATTCTAACAGTCTTAGCAGGTTCAACCGAGCGGATTCATCCGTCAGTTCAACCCGCTATCCGCTTCGATCAAAGGCGGATGCCTATAAACTCCTCCTATCGAAAGCTATTATTTTCGACAGGTCAAGAGCGTAGACACGGAAAAGTGTTCAGACCAGACTATAGTGCTAATAACAGAGCTTGCTAATTGGCCTGCTTAAACAACGACCTGTTTGATTTTTCTGGTGATTTTAGCTTTAAGAACCGGAAACAACTGCCCCTGTTCCAAGCGGAACAGCAAGCCGCATTGCGCCAGTAAACGCGCCAGAATCAAAGTCGTGACGGCACCGATCGTGAAACCGACGAGAACATCGGTCGGATAATGTGCCTGTACAAAAACACGGCTCACAGCAATCAGAGCCAAACCTGCATAGGCAACAATCCGAAAGCGCGGGAACCACAAAGCCAGCAATGTAGCCAGAACCGCTGCAGTGCAGGCATGCCCCGACGGAAAGCTCACATAATGATAAGTGAAGTCAAAAGGCTTAAAGCCGAATGGCCCAATAGTATCAACAAGATGCGGTCGCGGACGTCCGACAATATATTTAACGATATTGACTATGATTCCCGCGCTTAGGATTGCCGCAATGGCAAACATCGCTTGATGCGCTATTGTACCCAGACGGCAATAATAGTGCTGAATTTCAGGAACCTTCAGGCGAAAGCCCTCCTGCATCCTTACTCTGCTACGCATAACGAACATCACAATAATGACGACTAATGAAAGAGCAATATAAGGCGTCGCTAAAACGAGATTTGTCACTTCCCGCAGCATCAGGAAAGGAGGCCAGTCCGATGCAAAGGCCTGTCGCGACAGCGTAGCATCAAAAGGCAATAAGGCCACCGCTCCCATGAGAGTGACAAGCACTATAACGGTCAGAACCACTGGCCATAACTTAGTTTCAGCACTAATTTCCTGTTCAGAATTCCGGCGCTTAATACCTGCCTGCCATGCCATTTTCAGTTCTGAAATCTCGTATTTTAAACTCATCAACCACTCGCGTTCACAACAAAGATGTTAGTTTGAATACAAATCTGAGGCAGTAATTTCTTCATCTTGGAAATTACTGCCTCAGATTTGCGTTTTAAGGAGAATAAAGCCCTCGGCAAAAAACAAGGATTATGCTCTAGTCCTGTTATCCGGTCTCATCTCCAATCAGACAGGCATACAGAATCAAACAATGTGTTGAAAAATAAATGTTTTTCAACAAAAGGCTTCCGTATTTCTGCCTGCAAATATGAGACTCATTTATGTAAGTGCAGACTAACAAGCAGCAGGAGGCGTTTTTATGGTCAAATCAGGAAAACCGGCAGGAAATTTAGGTATCAACACAATGCTCGCGCATTGCGGCAATAATCCCTATGAATTTCATGGTTTTGTAAACCCGCCGGTCGTACGCGCTTCCACTGTGCTGTTCAAAGATGCTGAAACCATGGCATCACAGAACCAGAAATACACCTACGGCACGCACGGCACGCCGACAACCGATGCTTTATGTCAGGCGATTGACCAGTTGGAAGGTTCCGCAGGCACTTTGCTGGTACCATCCGGTCTTGCGGCAGTGACTGTACCTTTGCTTGCATTCCTTGAATCCGGCGATCACGTCTTGCTGGTAGATACAATTTACAATCCGACACGCCGCTTTGCAGACTCTATGCTGAAGCGCCTCGGTATTGAAGTTGAATATTATCCGCCGCATATCGCCGGTGATATTGCTGGTCTGATCCGCCCGAATACCCGTGTTATTTTCACAGAATCACCGGGCTCCAACACATTTGAAATTCAGGACATTCCGGCCATTGTCGCGGTTGCCCGTGAACATGACATCATTACCATGATGGATAATACCTGGGCGACACCGCTATACCTCAAAGCGCTGGATTTCGGCATTGATATCAGTATTCATGCAGGCACCAAATATCCTTCAGGCCATTCTGATGTGCTGTTCGGCATGATTTCTTCCAATGAAAAATGCTGGAAACGTCTGGAAGAATCCTACACCGCCCTTGGCATGTGCGTTAATTCCGATGACGCCTATCAAATTTTACGTGGCTTGCGGACTATGGGTCTACGTCTCGACCATCACCAGCAAAGTGCATTGACCATTGCCCGCTGGCTGGAACAGCAGCCACAGGTTGCCCGTGTTCTGCATCCGGCGCTGGAAAGTCATCCGGATCATGCTTTGTGGAAACGTGACTTCAAAGGCGCCAGCGGTGTCTTCTCTATCGTTCTTGCTTCCGGTGGAGCAGCAGAAGCCCATAAATTGCTCGACAATTTGCAGCTGTTTGGCCTTGGCTACTCATGGGGCGGTTATGAAAGTCTGGCGGTTCACGTTTATCTCGGCGATCGTACCGTTGCGGCACAGAGTTTTGAAGGCCCCGTGATCCGCCTGCAAATCGGTCTTGAAGATACTCAGGATCTGATCAACGACCTGAAACAGGGACTCACTATCGCCCTGCCTCAGTGAAATGGTTTTTGTTTAAAAACACGGTGTAATCATCCGCAAAAACCGTAACCCATCAAAAGAGGAGACAAAACAGTGCTTTTGTCCCCTCTTTTATAGTGTGACATTCATGCATTTTCGGTCAAAACCGTTGTTTTGCCTCTTGCACTTCTGCACTGAAAATTCTAGACACGTCTTGTCCCTCGAGGATAACGGAGCGTAGCGCAGCCTGGTAGCGCACCTGATTTGGGATCAGGGGGTCGGAGGTTCGAATCCTCTCGCTCCGACCATGACAAATACTGATTTTTATAGTAATTTTTGTCTCTCGTTTAACAGACCAGCAAATCTGAAATTTGACGGTCGCTTTTGTGCCCTGAGGTATATGAATATGGTTGCCCGTATTTATCGTCCAGCCAAGACTGCCATGCAATCCGGTAAAGCGAAAACCGAAGCCTGGTTTCTTGAATATGAGCCTGAAGTTGCCCGCAAAATTGAACCGCTGATGGGTTACACATCTTCCCGCGATATGAAGAGCCAGATTCGTATGAGCTTTGAAAGCCTTGAAGAGGCTCTCGCTTATGCGCAGAAATACGGCATTCCTTACCGCATTGAAGAGCCTAAAGAAGCCAACCGCCGCAAGGTCTCTTATACGGATAATTTCCGTTTCGACCGTCAGCAGCCTTGGACTCACTGATTTAAGCACCGCGACTGATATTTGCGGTCCCGTAGCTCAGCTGGATAGAGCACCGGCCTTCTAAGCCGACGGTCACTGGTTCGAATCCAGTCGGGATCGCCATTCAATGTCTCTTTGACGACACTGAATTTCAGTTTTTTTCTGCCTCCCTCTCCCACTATATCTTCATTATTCGTATCCGGCTTTTATGACAGTGATTTCCGCATGGTTTCACTATTGCAATTTATCGCGCTGTGATAAGACGACGGCGTCAAAATTTTTTGCAATTTTTAAAGTCCCGAAGCATTTATCATGATCAATTATTGGCGCATCTTAGCGAAAGCAGTTTTGACTGGTGTGCTCGCCCTCACATTTACACTGCTGATAACCAGTATTTTTGTGCCGATGATGGGTGGTCAGCTCGCAGGTGCCGGACTGGTCATGACGATTGTATGCCCTCTGGCCACAGCAATCCCGATGTCTGCGCTTCATTATCTTAATTCCGAGCGGCTCAGAATTGCGAAGAATGAGGCACTCAAAGCGAAAGATGCATTAGAACAAGCCAATATATTGCTCCGGAAACTCGCGAGAGAAGATAGTCTGACCGGCGTCCTTAATCGCGCGACATTTCTCGATGAGTTTTTTGCACTCAGCAAAACCGGACAAGCCGGAGGTTTGCTGTTTATTGATCTGGATTACTTCAAAACCATCAATGATACTTACGGCCATGCCACCGGTGATGCTGCCTTGCGGCGTCTCGGACAATTATTGAAACGACTGACTGAGAAAAAGGCAATTACCGGCAGATTGGGCGGCGAAGAATTCGGGGTATTTATTAAAAATGCCCATCCCGATTACATATATAATTATGCAGAAGAACTGCGTGAAAAGATCAGTGCCTTACGCATCGTCGCACCCAATAATGAGAATGTCAGGATAACCGCCAGTATCGGGCTAACTATTTGTGACACAGCCTTCAATCCTGAGCGGGCATTACTTGAAGCAGACAAGAAAATGTATTTGGCAAAACGTCAGGGGCGCAATCTTATTATTGCTTAACAATAATTATCTGCTAACACCGCAGTTTCGCAAAACTGCCTGCACCACAGGCAGAAATCAGATTTTATCCCGTATAATAATATTAAAAAGGTAATCCTGATGGCTCAGGCAAATTCCTCCTCCCGCTCCATGGTTCTTGCGATCGTTGGCGCCCTCGCCCTTGCAGGCGGCCTTTACATGCAGTTAGGCACCAGCGCAGTATCCTCTGCCGATCAGCAGCGCTGTGAGAAAATTATTCTCGACACTTACGGGAACAGCGAAGAAGCAAAAAATGCGTTGCTGCCAAAATGCAATGAACCAGGCATGGTCGCAATGATGGATGCAAAGGCCAATAATTCAAGTGCAGCCAGCGCGGCTCAGTCTATAGCTTCGGCCAATCAGTCCGATATCGGCTCCAATGCCCTGAGCTTTGGCTTGATCGGCGCAGGCATCGGCCTTCTGCTGGGCGGTGTCGGCACTTTGTTGCGTCGTAAAAAATAAGCTCATACTATCCGGCAGACCTGCAGGTTCTGCCGGATTATAAACTGATTGCTGACGGTCACATGACGGCGGACACTGAAACGCTGGACGGATTTGATGCGGGTGAAGCTACGATCACCGTCAAACCCGCCGCTGACATTACATTCTGACCACTGTAGATTTTACAGCCACCAGCGGAATGCATTTAGCCGGAATATGTCCGGCTCACACTCTTCATATAGCACTCATGAACCGGTTCCTGCTCCGTCAGAAAACCAATGAAATACCGGCAACCGGACCATGTTCCGTGACATTCCACTTGAAGCTATGGCCGAGAATATCCCCGCCTTCATAATCCTGATACAGCGCCCGATAGCCGAAGCGCAGTAAAGCCGGCTGATTGAAGATATGTGTACGGTAACCGAGATAAGCCTGCCCCTGAGCGCTCAAATCAGTACCTGCACCAAAACCGCCAATATCGGCCTCAGCAAACAGATTCCAGCGATCGCTCAAATCAGCCTGAATACGGGCTCCGATAAACGGATCTGTCCATTGCAGCTTCCGCTTCTCTGACCAGCGATCCAGCATGAAATCGACTTTGAGCTGGGTCCAGCGCACACCGGCAGTCGGTTCAATTGCGAAGACCCGTTGCCCGCCAAAAACAGTCTCGCCCTCCAGCGGCATTTCATAGGCTCGGAAGAAAGCACCGGCAGACAAAGACGTCATGGTGATATCTGCACCCAAGGTTTGAGAATGGAACTGCTCATCCTGACTGGTTTTCGTATATTGCCCGTCAAAATAAACACCATAAAGCCCGTTGGTGACTTCGATATTTCCCATAGCGCTGAAATCAAGATTTTTGAAAATATCCGAAAAAGGCACATCAATATCTGTTCGACGCCCGAGAATATTCGCATGGCCATCCAGTGAGGCCGCCCAAATATATGGACTGACTATCACCCTCCAGCGCCGCTCATCAAATTTACTGACGGGTTGCGGCGTTAATATATCAGCCGCAATAGCCTGCCAACTGATCACACTGACAGTAATTATACATGCCGCTAATATAACATGCGCAGCGCTCTTACTTGATAAACACTTCATGTTTTTGCTGCCCCTCAATAAGTATTTACTTTAAAACAATAAATCAGCAATATTTATATTTACATCTTGTAAAATCCGGCAAATAAAATCAAGATTAAATCAAATTCTTCAATAGATTTCTTCATATCTGATTTACACACTGCATGTTAGAAGATTGGATTATTTTCTGGAAGGAGAACACTTTTGAACGCGCGTTTCCCGAACTTCCTCAAGAGCAAATTGCTTAAATCAGCGACAGCACTCACAGTGATTGCTGCGGTTTCAGCCCCTTATGCGGCGGCTGCCTGCACAAGCTTCCTGCTGCCAACCACTGATGGCAGCGGTATTTATGCCCGCACTATGGAATTTGGCATTGAGCTGAAATCCAATGCATTGGTTATTCCGCGCGCCTATACGCTGCATACCACCGGTGCGGATGGCAAACCGGGCATGAGCTGGAAAGGCAAATACGGCGCTATCGGCATGAATGCACTGGGAGAAACCACGCTTGTTGACGGCATGAATGAAAAAGGTCTTGCAGGCGGCGTCCTATATTTTCCTGAATTTGCCGGTTATGCGGATGGCACTAAAACCGACAAAGAAAAATCGCTGGCACCATGGGATGTGCTGAGCTGGATTTTGACCAATTTTGCGACGGTTGAAGAAGTCAAAACCGCTATTCAGGATATGAGCATTATCAACCTTGTGCAGCCGGAAATGGGTTTTGTTCCGCCGCTTCACTACACCATTCATGATGCGAGCGGTGCCTCCATTGTGATTGAGCCGGTTGATGGCAAACTCAAAATTTATGACAATCCGGTTGGTGTCATGACCAACTCGCCGTCCTTTGACTGGCACCTGACCAATCTCCGAAACTATCTGAAAATGTCTCCGCTCAATGCCGACACGCTGAAAATCGGCGGCATGGCCTTCACCCCGCTTGGTCAGGGTTCCGGTCTGCTCGGTATTCCGGGCGATTCAACACCGCCATCGCGCTTTGTACGCGCCACCGCCTATGTTCAGACGGTAGAAAAACAGGCAAGCGGTGCGGAAGGTGTGCGTCTGACCGAGCACATTCTCAATAATTTCGATATTCCGAAGGGCTGGATTCAGACTGCCAAAGAACTGAAAATTCCGCTGGAATATACCCAATGGTCAACAATTGCTGATCTGAAAAACCATACTTATTACGTCAAAATGTATGATGATCAGGTTCTGCGCGGTATTGATATCAATAGCTTTGACCTTGATGCCAAAGAGCTGAAAAAAGCACCACTGGCACCAAAACTCACACCGCCGGCAGTTGAATTTGCCAAATAAGAAACAGGCATAATGAACAAAAAACCGGAGCTGAAAGGCTCCGGTTTTTTATATCTCAATCTCTGTATGCTGAACTAATTCAGTACATAACAGCCTTTTGCTGTACCGCGATCCGGATCACCGAAGGCACGGTTGTCACAACGTACACCATTGCGGAATTCACGCTCTACATAGCGGTCTGTTGTGCCGTAGCGTACGCGTTTGCGACCGGAGAAATCACAATACTGACCTTCACGGGCACATTGTTGCCACTGGCCGCGATCACGGCCTCGTCCGTAACCGCCATTGCCATAATCATGACGACCACGGCCATAATCATTGCGCCCGTAATCGTCACGGCCGCGATAGCCGCCGCGATTGCGTCCTTCATCGCGCACGACATAGGAACAAGCCTTACCTGCGCCCCGTGCAGGATCACCGAAAACAGAATTCGAGCAACGCACTTCCGGCTGATTGATAAAGCGCGATGTGACGCGACGGCCATTGCCGTAGATCACTTCAGTCGGATAAGGAATCCGGCAAACACCGCCTTCCCGTGCACATAGCTGGACTTCCTGTGCCGAAGCGGTTCCGGTATCCATGGTATAAATACCGGCTGCAAAAGCCAGAAACAGCATAATGCGGGACAAGTTAGTCGCAATCGACGCTGTGTTCATTTTATCTTCCTCAACATATGAGTTTTATTCTTCGTAACAGAGGCGTTCAGTTTCAGAACCAGAACCAAATCACCCGAATTTTTACAGCAATATATGCTCTTGGCACTGTTTCTAGAATACGGAATTTGAACAGGAAATGAACAATCTCATCACTCTCTGTTCCGTTATGAAATGATAAAGAAATTTATTAATCCGCTATGTTTATCATGTCTTACAAAGCATCACAGACAGCAGGAAATTTCGCTCTTATGAAACCCGTAGCGCAGGTTCTGATTTACTCCCTTGCAGCCCTTGCAGAAATTGCAGGCTGTTTCGCATTCTGGGCATGGCTGCGGCTGGATAAATCTGTCTGGTGGCTTTTCCCCGGAATTGCCTCACTGATCCTGTTTGCCGTGTTGCTCACATTTATTGATGCTGAGGTAGCGGGGCGTGCCTATGCAGCCTATGGCGGGATTTATATCATCGCCTCACTGTTATGGCTGAAACTGGCAGAAGATTTCTCTCCCGATAAATGGGACATCGCAGGCGGGGTACTGGCGCTTGCAGGAGCGGGTATTATTTTGTTTGGCCCGCGCGGTTAGTGCCAACATTATGATCCCTTAATGTTGCGAACATAAATTTAGCTTCTTTTAAGGAAATACGAGAACAGACCATTCTCAACAGTGGTCTGTTTTAAGAAAACTATTGAGCATTTCATAATCCAGCTTAACAGGTTCTGTCTTATGCAATCCATGAAAGAAATGAGCCGCTATCAGGCACGCCGACGCATCGCTGTGGCAATTATTATTGCTCTTCTGTTTCTTGCTCTGCTGTTTGTACGCTCCGCCTGGGCGAGCGGTATTCACGAATATATTGAAGCCTTCGGCCTTGGCTTCATCATTGTCGCTATTCTCGGGCGCATGTGGTGCACCCTCTATATCGGCGGGCACAAAGGCGCTCAGATCATCCGCACCGGCCCCTATTCTTTGAGCCGCAATCCACTTTATGTTTTCAGTGCCATCGGCGCATTTGGCATTGGCTGTCTGACCGGCAGCCTTGGCGTTGCCTTCCTGCTTGCAGTCGCCTGCTATGTCACCTTCCTGTTCGTTATTCTGGCAGAGGAAGGCTATCTTGAGAATAATTTCGGGCAGCCATACCGCGATTACAAACGTGATGTACCACGCTTTTTCCCTCGATTTTCAGGGTATCAAGATGTTGAAAGCCTGACCGTTCGCCCTAAAATGCTCTACAATACGTTCTTTGATGGTCTGGTATTTTTTGTCGCCTTTCCATTCTTTGAAACAATTGAGCATTTGCAAACTGCCGGTTTCATTCCAATCCTGCTCTACACCTACTAAACCCTGCGCATAATAAAACCCGCCATTCACATGGCGGGTTGATCACGGTCAGAACGGCATGGCGTTACATTGTCGCTTTGCCGTCTTTCTCTTCCTCAAAGGTAATAGCAACATCGGCATTGGCTGACAGGCGGACTTTATTGCCCTCAACATCAGCAACCAGCCCCAGCGAAATATAGTGATGGTGCTTGTGATGCGCGCCTGCTCCGCTGTCCTTTTTGGTCAGTTTGATCCGGTCTCCGTCGATATGATCTACCGTGCCGACATGAACACCATCTGCACCGATAACTTCAAAATGTTCTTTGATCTTGGCAGTATCAACCATTGCTGTATCTCCTGTTTCAAAGCTGTTCAGAGAAACTCTGTTTTAAAGTAACGCAGCAATCCTATATTCGATGCAGGCTTTTGGAAATAATTTTATAATGCCAGTTTCATGCCCGCATGACTGGCCTTAAAGCCGAGCTTTTCATAGAAGCGGATCGCATCATTGCGCGTCACATCCGTATGTAACTGCACCAGACCACAGCTCTTTTCCCTGCATGTTGCAATCACCCATTGCAGCATTTTCTCGCCCAGTCCCTGCCCGCGAAAAGCCGCAGCAATGCGTACACTCTCCACCTGCCCGCGCCACATACCGAGCCTTGAAAGACCAGGGATAAAACTCAGCTGCAGGCAACCGGCAACCACGCCATCACACTCGACCACCAGCAGAAACTGATTTTCGTCGCGCTCAATTGCGGCAAAGGCATCAAGATAGGTATTATTCAGAGGAAGCGATGGATCTTCGCGGGCTGCACCCAAAACATCATCAGCCAGCATTGCGATAATCGCGGTGAGATCGCGCGCCTCAGCACGCCGGAAAACAGGTTGCATATCTTCCCCTCCATTTGTCAGATATCTGCCTGTCTATAGCATTTGCGAGCCAAAAGTGTGAAGATCGCACAGCAAATATGCTGCCTGTGCGCTCTTCAGCGTCAAATCATTTGATGATGTGCCAGTTACCGCCGACACCATCACCTTCCGTGTCACCGGTCTTTTTATCTTTAATATAGGTGTAAACCGGCTTGCCGTTATAAGCCCACATATCCTTGCCATCGGTGGCTTTTACCTTCGACCACGGGGCTGCCGCTTTCACCTTGGCAGAGGCATGATAAGCCGGCCAAATTTTCAGGCAAGCTGCATCACAGCTCGACGCACCGTTTTTGTCCTTATCAAAGGTATAAAGGGTATGGCCTGCCGCAGTGGTGAGGATTTTACCGCTGGCTGTCTCTGTCATTTTTCCATGGCCGCCAGCCAAGGTCTCGGCCACTTGCTCTATTTTTGCTTCACTCTTCGTTGCAGAGCTCTGCGCCGCCAACACCGGCGCAGCTGAAAGTCCCAGAACACTTAATGCCAAAACAAGCTTTTTCATTTTGTCTCATTCGCTCCATAGTGCCCTCAGTGCTTCTTTCCTGTGTAAGACACAGCAACAGAGGGCAGGTTAAATCGGGAGCGGCCAGCATTGGTCGCACAAAAATGCTGCGCCTGCTTCGGGACAGTTTCTGGCCGAATTTGTGCCGAAAATAAGTTATTTTATCCGCGACCCCCAGAACAAAAGGTGAGCATAGTAACCAAATACGAAGATTCAGGCGGTAGCTTGGATGCAAGCAGATTCGAAATACTCAGCTTGGTTCAGTGCATCTGAATGCTGACCGGTATAAAGGCGCAGACATATGGCTCCGAGAAAGTCCACCTCCCGCAAGAAACGCCCCGCCCGTGGCAAAAGCTCCGGCCAATCGGCTGCGGCTGTTGTAACAGTCGGCGCCATTGTTGCTCTGGGTGCGGCAGCTCTTTGGGCAACATCACAAAGCCGCAGCCCGACAGCAAGCGTTTCCGGACTGTTCCGCTCAAACAGCGGCAGCTCTGTAGCACGCACAAATCCGCCTGCACCTAGGACCAGCACGCCATCATCAGAGCGCAAAACTGCTCAGGTGCAGACCCGTACGCCGGAGGTCACAGCACCTGCACCGATCCGCAGGCCACAGGTGAATGTCGGCGAGCAAAAACAAGTCGCCATGCTTGCGCCGCGTGTTGAAAACAAACCTGCTGTACAGATCATCCCGCCGAAACCTGCCGCGCAATCCGCTATGCCCGCTTTGCCGCCGGTCGGCAGAACCGCACCGGATGATAACAGCCGCCATGCAAGCGGTGCCTTCAAAATTCCTAAAGCCATTGTTGCCAAACAAGCTCTGACAATCCGTGAAAAAGCATGGGATCAGGCCAAAACAGTCGGTCGTGTGGAGAAAGGGCGTGAAATGCGCTCCTATGCCAAAGTCGGGCGCTGGCATCGTGTGGTAGTGCCATCCACCAATATTATCGGCTGGGTGCAGGAGGATCAGCTGATCTTCAAAAATCAGCCAAGGCAAGCCGCCGCTTCGCGTCCCATTCCTACTCAGCAATCGGCGATTACCACAGGCTCAGTCCGTCCTGCGCCGGCCGTAAAGACCACCAGCGACAAGCCGCAAAATACCGGCTTAATCGCTCCGGTCTATCCGCAGCAGCCGGTCGGCAAATAATCTATACGGAAAATCAGTCTTCAGAAGAGCTTTCAGGCAGTGCATTTGCCATTGCCTGAAAAGCCTGTGTCGCCAGCGCTTTGGTAATGCGGCTTTTCTGCTGCAATGCCATATGGTCAAGCAAATCCACCAGCACAATCACACTGTCCAGCGAACGCTCAACGCGGCTGACAATATAGCTGATCACAGCCGGATCAACGCTGACCTGACGATCCGCAAACAGCTTATAAATCACAGTGCTCAGCAGATAATCATCCGGCTCGGAAATATCGACAATCGTCACTGCTTTAAGGCGTGAGATCAGATCGGGCAGTGAAACGTTCCACTGCGAAGGCTGCAATTGCGAGGTCATCAGCAAAGATGCCTGCGACTGACCGTTCTCACAGCTTCCCGCAGTCTGGCGGATAGTGTTGATCAGATGGAACAGACCTGTTTCGTCAAAATCTTCCGCGCCGATATCGTCAATCAGCACCGGACGCTGTGCTGCGATTTCCAGTGACTGCGCATCAATATTGTGGGGATCGAGAATGGCAGCATCATTCTGGCTGCGCCAGATGGCGGCCAGATGGGTTTTTCCGGCACCGGCAGGGCCGACAAGCAATGCCACAGGCGACGGCCAGTCCGGCCAGCGATCAATCAGATCAACTGCCGCACGGTTCGATCCGGTGACAACCAGATCATCGCGTGTGAAGCCCGGCTCATGCTGAAGAATGAGCGGAATTTGTCGGTGCTCTGCAGACATAATTACCCAAAGTTCCGTCCCATATTATTTGCTTTCAGGACGGTGTTTAAGCTGTACTCAATTTTGTGCCGCTTGCGCGATATTCGCATATGCGCGGCCTGATACCAGCAGTAGCTGCTTTGCAGCGGTTAGAAAAGCACAACCGGCGCGTTTGCGCCGGTTGTTCAACCTTATCCCCGTGACACACATGCCTGTGGATAGACCTGTTGAAAACTTTATCTCAGTTCTCGCTGTTGCTGCTCTTATAGAGCGGAGATTCCAGATAACGGTTTATCACAAAGCGTACCAGCACCCCGACAGCAGCAGCGGCAGGAACGGCGATCAGCATCCCTGTAAAGCCCAGCAGCGAACCAAACGCGAAAAGCGCGAACATCAGCCAGACCGGATGCAAGCCAACGGATTTACCAACCAGTTTCGGCTGCAAAATATTGCCTTCGATAAACTGCCCTGTGAAGAACACACAGGCCACGACAACAACCATAATCCAATCCGGCCAGAACTGCACCAGCGCCACACCAATCGCCAGCACCAGCCCGACGATAGACCCGATATAAGGAATGAAGCTGATCAGACCGGCAAACAGACCAATCAACAGGCCGAAATTCAGTCCGGTCAGTGTCAGACCAATCGCATAATAGGTACCAAGGATAAGGCACAATGTACCCTGCCCGCGGATAAAACCGGCAATCGCTTCGTTCATCTCACGGGCAATCTGGCGCACGGTTTTCACATGATCGCGTGGCACCCATGAATCAATCGTATCCACCATGCGATCCCAGTCGAGCAGCATGTAGAAAGCTACCACCGGTGTCACCACAAACAGACCTGCAAGATCGATCAGGGATTTGCCGGAATTCCACAGTGATTGCAGCAATGTGGTGAGGAAACTCGCGCCCTGCTTGAGAAAGCTGCTTAGGTTATCCTGAATGACCGTGCTGTTCATGCCGAGATATTTCTTCAGCCATTCCGAATCCTGATGTGCAATCAAAGCCTGCAGCTGGGTGAAGTAACCCGGGAATTTGGAAATGAACTCAGCCATCTGCGTAACCAGCACAGGCACGATGATGATCAATCCCAAAACCAGCACAACGACAAAGGTAATCAGAATGACGCAGGTCGCCAGCAAGCGCGACATGCCAAAGCGTTCAAGCCAGTCTGCCACCGGATCCAGAAAGTAAGCCAGCGCCAGACCCGCTACAAACGGCAGCAAAATTGAACTGAAAACGGTCAGGAACAACACGAATACAATTGTTGCAAACAGCCAGAAAAATGCCTGTTTTCGCATGCTCGCACCGATCGCAGTGACCTGAACATCCAGCCGCACCTCATGCTCACCCGTAGGAACAACAACCTGCTGCTCCGTTGTCGAGACTAATGCCTCACCTTTCGCATGCGCCGCGCGTGATGACGGCGCCTTAGGGGGAGTGCTCGCTGATTTGCTCATATAAAACCGCCAATGGACTAAAAACTTTGAATATGTCGCACCGCCACAACTGGTCAAGATGCTGCCGATCACTCAATTATGAGAACATACAGATCGCCGGACAGACCAACCGGCTGCGACATTTACTCTGCTCCACTCATAACACGGTGTTTATCAGTTAAAAATGACGAAAGATGCTTGCGGATAAAGTAATCTCGTGTCATTGCGCCTGCTTGAAGCATTAACCGCAGCCTGCCCTGCCGTTCTTCCATCGGCCTTACGGCTCTGCGCTGTGTATCGGGAGCTACCAATGCCACAGTCGAAAACCCCATCCACTTCAGCCGCTGACGCGAAAAATGGCCTGACCTATGCCGATGCCGGTGTGGATATTGATGCAGGCAACAGCATGGTCGATAAGATCAAACCACTGGTGCGCTCTACGCGCCGTCCGGGTGCGGATGGTGAAATCGGCGGTTTCGGCGGTTTGTTTGATCTTAAAGCGGCCGGTTTTAAAGATCCGGTTCTGGTTGCCGCCAATGACGGTGTTGGCACCAAACTGAAAATCGCTATTGATGCAGACCGCCATGACACTGTTGGTATCGACCTCGTTGCGATGTGCGTCAACGATCTCGTGGTACAGGGCGCGGAGCCGCTGTTCTTCCTCGATTATTTTGCCACCGGCAAACTCGACCCTGAACAGGGTGCAGCGATTGTTAAAGGTATTGCCGAAGGCTGCCTGCAATCCGGTTGTGCACTGATCGGCGGCGAAACCGCAGAAATGCCGGGCATGTATCGTGACGGCGACTATGATCTGGCCGGTTTTGCCGTTGGTGCGGCAGAGCGTGGTCAGTTGCTGCCTGCCGGTGATCTGGAAGCCGGTGATGTTATTCTCGGCCTCGGTTCTTCCGGTGTTCACTCCAACGGTTTCTCGTTGGTGCGCCGCATTGTCGAACTGTCCAGCCTTGGCTGGCAGGATACGGCACCATTTGCAGCTGGTCAGACACTTGGTGAAGCCCTGCTCACCCCGACCCGCATTTATGTGAAATCCCTGCTCTCCGCTATCCGCTCAACCGGTGCAATCAAAGCGCTGGCACATATTACCGGCGGTGGTTTTCCTGACAATATTCCGCGTGTATTGCCTGAAACACTGGCAGCAGAAATCAATCTTTCGGCTATTCCGGTTCCGGCTGTTTTCTCATGGCTGGCGAAAACCGGTGGCGTCGAGGCGCATGAAATGCTGCGCACTTTCAACTGTGGCGTCGGCATGATTGTTGTTGTACCGGCTGACAAGGCAGAACTGGTTGCAGACACACTGAAAGCTGAAGGTGAAACTGTTGTCACTCTCGGCCGTATGATCGCACGTGATGCAGATCAGCAGGGTGTTGTCTATCAGGGTACGCTCTCCCTATGAGCCCTGCCTCTGTAGCTCCGCGTAAACGGGTCGTTATTTTTATCTCGGGCGGCGGCTCCAATATGGAGACGCTGATCCGTGCGGCACAGGCACCGGATTATCCGGCAGAGATTGTTGCCGTATTTTCAGACAAGCATGATGCAGGCGGCCTCGCGAAAGCGCAGGCCGCAGGTATCACCACCTATGTTCATGCCCGCAAAGATTACAGCTCCAAGCAAGCGCATGAAGATGCCATTCTTGAGCAACTGGCACAGATCGCACCGGATATTATTTGTCTTGCAGGCTATATGCGCCTGCTTTCCGGCCGGTTTATTGCTCCTTTTGCAGGGCGTATTCTCAATATTCATCCTTCATTGCTGCCGCTGTTTCCGGGTCTGCACACACATCAGCGTGCGCTTGAGGCCGGCATGAAACTCGCCGGATGCACAGTGCATCTGGTGACCGAAGGTATGGATGAAGGTCCGATACTGGCACAGGGTGCTGTTGCTGTTCATAATGATGACACAGCAGACTCACTTGCGGCACGCGTTCTGATTGCGGAACACCAGCTTTATCCGCAGGCTTTACGTCATTTCGCAGCCGGTACGGCACCGGAAAAACATGACAATTTGGCAACACCGGTGCTGATTAGTGTCTGACAAAATGACAAATTGTTAAATTTCCCTTAACGTGCCACGATAATGCCCTAAATGAACGAATATCACGTTCTTGCTGTCTGGCGATAATCATATGATTCCCGTCAGTGATGTTTTTCAGGCAGCATATTTTCAAGCGATCTAACGCTTTTAAACCTTGTAACGATGTGCATTTTCCGAAGATGGTTTTCATCCTCCCGATGCACACTTAAAGAATAAGAAAAGGAAGATATCATGTCTCTCCGTAACTCAGTTGCTCTTATGGCTGCTTTTGCCGCCGGTACTTTTGCTGTTTCCGCATCAGCTGCCGACATGGTCTCCTCCCGCAGCGCCGTTACCCAGCCTCGCTCGGAAGTCGGCGTTCTGACCTGCGATTTCCAGCCATCGATCGGCGTCATCATCGGCAGCCGTCAGGAAATGGATTGCGTGTTCCAGCCTTCAAAGCGCGGTGCACCTGCTGAGCGTTATTCCGGCCAGATCACCAAAATCGGTGTCGATGTTGGTTTCTACAATGGCGGCCAGCTCGCATGGGCTGTATGGGCACCAACAGTTCGCCCTGAAGGCGCTCTGCGCGGCAGCTATGTCGGCGCATCTGCCAATGCCACAATCGGTATCGGTGCAGGCACCAACATCCTGACCGGCGGCACATGGAAGAACATCTCCCTGCAGCCGATCTCCATTCAGGGCCAGAAGGGTCTGAATGCTGCTGTTGGCCTGTCCAACTTCCGCCTGAAATACGAAGGCTAAATTTTAGCTCTCGAATTTAAAAAGCCCGCGCTGTCACCAGCGCGGGCTTTTTTGTTTGAATAAATCTTAAGTTGCTTGCGGCCTTCTGATCTGAAATCCGGTCTTGCTTTGCTCGAAGCCTGCATCCTGATAGAATTTCAGCGTAGATGCTTGTTTAGAGCCGGTCATCAACATGACCTTGTAACAACCGGCCTGCCATGCCCTCTCAACCGCAGCATGCAGCACTGCCGTTCCCAAACCTTGCTTACGATGATCCGGATGCGTCACGACATTCTCAATCAATGCATAGGGCGCACCAATACGCGTCAAATTCGGAATGACAATCAAACTGCAGGACGCAACAGGCACCTCATCTTTACAAGCAACGAAAATATCGCTGTGCGGATAGCCCTTTAACATTTCCCAGCGTTGCAATGCCTCATTGAGTGGTATCTCGGTATTATCCGCGTCCAGATAGCGATAAAGCTTCTGCAAATGCGGCATATCACTTTCAGTCAAGGTTCTGACAAGCATCACTACACTCCCGCAACCTAAGCTGCTTGTGCCGCTTGATCCTCACAAGGCCGGATCCAGACTTTAATATCATGGAAAGCCGCTCCACCATGAGGTGCCGCCGCATCTGCACCGGTGAGAATATTGATCCCCTCACCGCCTTCAAAAGAAGAATTCGGGAACAGCCCTTCCGAAACGACAACACCACGGCGCAGTTTCTTGGCGCCACCAGCGAGTTGAATTTTCACATACAGAACCAGCGCACCGCGTTCATTACCAATCTCGACCCGCGCACCGTCAGCAAGCCCCAGCTCTGCGGCATCGTCATCGCGGATCAGCAATTGCGGACGCACTTCTTTGGCAAGCGATGTCGGTGTCTCGCTGAAACTGGAATTCAGGAAGTTATGCGCCGGTGATGTGGTCAGTTTGAACGGGTGTTGCGGATCAGCCTGTTCGTTAACTTCCCAATAATCCGGGAATTCCGGCATATCGGCAAAGGGTCCCTGCAATCCCATGGCTTGTGGCGGACGATCCGGCGAAGTCTGCTTTTGCCAGTCAACGCGGAAACGAAATTTGCCATCCGGCCATGCAAAACCATTGAGATAATGCGATGTCTCAAAATCCGGCTGCTTGTCCAGCCAGCGTTGCTGCCGCATAGTTTCGAAATCCGGCATATTGCTTTTGGTCAGCAGATTATCCACCAGCTGGCGCGCAGACAGGTTGAAACCAGCCATATGGCCGACGCCTAAGCGATTGGCCAACTCATTGAGCACATAGAGATTCTCCCGTGCTTCACCTGCGGCCTCAATCAGTTTGGCACCCAGCAACACATGCTGCTGGCCACCGCCACGATAAATATCATCATGTTCCAGAAACATAGTGGCAGGCAAAACCAGATCGGCCATTTTCGCCGTATCGGTCATGAATTGCTCATGCACGACAGTAAACAGATCGTCACGCATAAAGCCCTGATGCACCAGACGCTGCTCTGGCGCCACATTGGCCGGATTGGTGTTCTGGATCAGCATCGCAGTGACCGGTACGCCGCTATAGAGCGCTTGCGCGTCACCGGTCAGTACACGGCCGATTTTGGACTGATCCAGCGCACGGATTGACGGGTCAGCAAAAGCAGAACCTTCAATCTCGGATTTATCCATGCCGAAAATACCGGAATTGGAATGGAAGGCGCCGCCGCCTTCAAGCGTCCATGCGCCGGTGACCGCAGCAATACAAGACGCTGCATGCATATTGACCGAACCATTACGCTGACGGGAAAAACCATAGCCTAAACGGAAATATGTGCGCTTTGTCGTCCCCACCAGTCGCGCAAAAGCCTCGATATCCTCAACGCAAACACCGGTAATCGCCTCCGCCCATTGCGGTGTGCGACTTTGCAGATGTTGCTCCAGCTCTTTTGGCGCATCAGTATAGCGGTTAAGATAATCCCAATCGGCAAGACCGTCGCGGAACAGCACATGCATCACGGCGCAGGAGAAAGCGCCATCTGTGCCGGGTTTCAGAACAATGCCGATATCGGCCTGACGGACAGTTGCCGTCTCATAAACATCGATCGCAACAATCTTTGCACCGCGCTCTTTTCGGGCACGCGCCGCATGGGTCATCACATTGACCTGCGTGGCCGCAGCATTGGTACCCCAGATTACCACACAATCCGATTTGGCAATCTCGCGCGGATCGGGCCCACGCAAGGCACCGGTACCGGCCATATAGCCGGTCCATGCCAGATTGGTGCAGAAGCTGGAAAACATATTCGAGTATTTTTTGGCATAGCGCAGCCGGTTGATAGAATCGCGCTGTGCCAGCCCCATCGTCCCCGCGTAATAATAAGGCCAGACCGTCTCGGAACCGTATTTTTCCTCAGCTTTGAGAAACTTCTCTGCGGTCAGATCCAGCGCATCCGCCCAGGAAATCTCCTGCCATTCGCCGCCGCCTTTAGCGCCTTTACGGATCAGCGGTTTCAGCAACCGGTCAGGATGATGCACACGCTCAGCATAGCGGGCGACTTTGGCGCAGATAACCCCTGCTGTATAGCTATTGTCCTTCGCTCCGCGAATACGCCCGATTGTATGGCTGTCGAGAATTTCCACATCGAGTGCACAGGTGGACGGGCAGTCATGCGGACAGGCCGAATGGCCGATTTGGGGCGTTGCGCGCAGCGTCATGGACGTATTCCTGAAAAGTCATATTGCAACAGAATAGCAAAAATGGTTTGCGACGATATAAGCCAATTCCGCACAGTTACAATCAGGTTTTACAGCGGTCCCGTTAAGACTGAATCGTCGGAACCGCTGTAACTATTTGTTTTACGCATTATCCAACGCCAAACCGCCTCGCACTTTGGCTCACAAATGCTCTAACTCAGCCGCATCATCATTGTGCCGCCGACAATCAGCACCGCACCCAGCAAGCGCTGGATACTGATCTTCTCACGCAACAGAACCAGCGACAGGATCACACCAAACAAGATTGAGGTCTCCCGCAAGGCGGCCACCATCGCCACCGGCGCCATGGTCATCGCCCAAAGTGCCAGCCCGTAGGAACCAAGTGTGCTTACACCACCAATAATCGTCAGATGTCCGCGCTTTTTGATATGTGTGAGCAGATGCCCGCGATAATGCCAGATACCCCAGCTTATCACCGGTATCGCATTAAACAAAAATGCCCAGAGCACATAGGACACCGCATTACCGGATAAACGCACACCAACCGCATCAACCAGCGTATAGCCGGCGATAAACAGCGCATTGATCAGCGCAATGATAACTGTGCGGCTGTTACGACCAGCAGCAAGTGCCTGAGAGCGGCCAAGTGCCATTACCAGTACACCGCCGGAAATCAGGCCGACAGACAGCCATTGCATTGAGCCAAGCACTTCACCGATCAACGGCCCAGATATGACCGCTACCAGCAAAGGCGGTGTGCCGCGCATCAGCGGATAGGCAAGGCTCATATCACCGTTGCTATAGGCCGCAGCAACCAGAAACATATAGATGATCTGAAACACCGTAGAGGTGAACATATAGGGCCAGCTGGCCGAGAGTGGCAGCGGCACAAAGGGCAGAAAAACCAGCGCAATCAGTCCTGCCGAACCGCTCACCATGACAGCGCTGAGATATTTATCCGTACCGGATTTGACAATCACATTCCAGCTCGCATGCAGCAAAGCACCGAAGAGAACGATCAGAACGACAAAACCAGACATGATATCACCGGATTATTATAGAGCCGGATGAAAAAGCAGAATCTATTCACTGCATATCCGGTATGCTGGTTATGGCATAATCATGCCCGAACAGATATATGCCATGAGATATTACAAAACATGATGCTTTGAATTCTTCATTCTCAGGATCATATGAGACTAGAGCCGGATTGAACTGAATATGAATTATCGTCACGCCTATCATGCCGGAAACTTCGCCGATGTGTTCAAACATATCGTGCTGACCCGCGTATTGCTTTATATGCAGCGCAAGGAAGCCGCCCTGCGCGTGATCGACACTCATGCCGGTATCGGCCGCTATGACTTAAGTGGTGTGGAAGCTGGTAAAACGCTGGAATGGCGCAGCGGTATTGAACAGGTTTTTGATGCCAAAGCTGCAGGCAGCATTCCTGCCGCAATGCTGGAGCTGATTGCGCCTTATCTCGATGTGATTGAGCAAGAAAACAGCGCGGTTAAAGATAACAGCCTGCGCTATTACCCGGGATCTCCGCTGTTGACCCGCCATCTGATGCGTGAACAGGATCGCCTTTCGGCGCTGGAACTGCATCCGCAGGATTACAAAACACTGGCCGCCTTGTTTGAAGGCGACTACCAGACACGTGTGACAGAACTCAATGGCTGGCTGGCTCTGGGGGCGCATCTGCCGCCAAAAGAGAAACGCGGCCTTGTGCTGGTTGATCCGCCTTTTGAAATCGCCGGAGAATTTGACCGTCTCGTTGAAGGACTGGTGAAAGCGCACCGGCGCTTTGCGACCGGTACTTATGCTTTGTGGTATCCGGTTAAAGACCGCCGTGAGGTCAACCGTTTCATTGCGAATTTGAAAGAAAGCGGCCTGCCGAAAATTCTGCGTCTGGAACTGTCCGTCCGCGCCCCTTCGCAGGAACCGCGTTTTGACGGCACAGGCATGATTGTCGTCAACCCGCCTTATCTGTTGCAGGAAGAAATGACCAAAATTTCGCCATGGCTGGCTTCGCTGTTTGGCGAAAACAATCAGGGCAGTTACAAGATTGAATGGATCACCGGCGAAGAACGGGCAGAAAAATAACAGCTCATTTCTTCGTGATCACTGTCTTGTGCACGGTTGAGGCTTGACCCGACACAGGAATATGGCAAAAACTCTGGTTAACAGTTTTTCAATAAGGACAGATTCATGTCATTACGCACCGCTTTTGCTTTCGCACTGTTTGCAGGTCTGTCAGCAGCATCGTTTTCGCAGGCACAGGCTGCTGATTATTTGGCAACCTCTCCTGCTGCCATTTCTCCTGCTTGTCAGGAACAGGGCGTTATCAACCGCGCTGTAGCCCAGTTTGACCGCCTTGTTCGCGGCGTTCCGGAAATGCCTGCAGTTAAAATCAACGCTGTGAGCAATGTCAGCGCGACCCGCTTTGATCCGAAAACCTATCCGTCAGGTATTGAGCGTCATTATTGCCGCGCAACGGCAGTGCTTTCCAACGGTGAAAACCGCAATATGTGGTACATGGTTGAAAAAACACAGGGCTTCGCTTCGATGGGCAGCAATGTGGAATCCTGCGTCGACGGTTTTGACAAGTGGTTCGTCTATGATGGCCGCTGTCGCGTTCTTCGTTGATATTTTCGCTATGTCCGTTCAGGGATTGAAACCACACAGCCCGTTTGCACGCAGCAAATCGGGCTGTTTTTCTATAGTCAGTCTTGCGCTTGCCGGTGCAATACTCTTTGCCGCACCGGTATCTGCCCAATCACTGTCCGACAAGCTGATGCAAAGCATGGGCAATGATCTGCGCAAACTCACACCGCAGACTAGTCCCGAACGTCCTTCTCTCAGGCCGGAAAACAAAATTCCGCAACGTATACCGGCTCATCCGCAAAATGTGCCCGCTGCACCATCCTCTGCAAATTTTGATTTCTATGTACTGGCACTGAGCTGGTCGCCAAGCTATTGCGCTGATAACGGCAACCGTTCTGATGCCCGCCAGCAATGCGGCAACGGTCGCAATTACGGCTTTGTTGTCCATGGACTGTGGCCGCAATTTGAACGGGGTTTTCCTGAAAATTGCAGGCATGACCAGGCCAATAATCAGGTGCCGCGTGATCTCGTTTCATCGCTGTCGGACATCATGCCCGCAGCCGGACTGATGCGCTATCAATGGCGCAAGCATGGTACATGTGCAGGGATCAGCCAGCGCGATTACTTCACGACAATGCGCAATGCTTATCAGGCTGTAACGATTCCGCCTGCCCTGCGCGCTGTCAGCAGCCCGCGCAGTGTCGATCCGCAGCTTGTTGAAAAGGCATTTATTGCTGCTAATCCGGGACTGCCCGCCGATGCAATTGCCGTCACCTGCAACCGCAGACGCTTGCAGGAAGTGCGTATTTGTATGGATAAAAATTTGAAATTCCGTACCTGCGGGGAAGTTGACCGCAACTCCTGCCGCAGCCGTTCTGTTAACCTGCTTCCTAATCGCTGATGATTTAAATTAGGCTCAAACCCATGCACAAGCTTTATACTTCGCCTGCCTCACCTTTCAGTGCCAAAGTGCGTCTTGCAGCGCTTTATGCCGGTATTGAACTAGAAAAACATATTGTTGTTACCAGCGACGAACCGGCAGAATTGCTTGCCGCTAATCCGCTGGGTAAAATCCCGACACTGGTTACGCCGGAAGGCAAAGCGGTTTTTGACAGCCGTGTCATCACTCAGTATCTCAACCGTATCTCCGGCAACAAGCTGTTTCCGCGCAATGCTGAGAAACGTCTGGATGCGGAGAAATTTGAATCACTTGCTGATGGTCTGGCAGATGCACTGGTTGCTCATGTTTATGAGCGTATCAAACGTCCGGAAGAAATCGTGCATCAGCCGATCCTCGACTGGCATTGGAGAAAAGCAGAACGCGCGCTTGACCTGCTCAATGAAACAGCTCCGCGTATCGGCGCTAAAATTCATACCGGTCATATCGCAATTGCTTCAACACTTGGCTATCTCAATCTGCGTTTTGGTAATGGCTGGGAACGCGGTCGTCCGAAACTGAAACGCTGGTTCAAGCGTTTTGCAGAACTGCATCCGGAACTGGCTGCTCAATTGCCGAAAGCTGCCTGAGTTACAGCGGTTCCAGCAAAAGTGGGAACCGGTTTTGCGTCGGATAATGCGTAAAAACCAATAGTTACAGCATAAAGAAAAAGCCGGGAATTGCTTCCCGGCTTTTTTCATCAGAACTTGTAGCCGACACCCAGACGGATATCGTGGCTCTGGAGACCGCCATCACTGACAGTACCACTGTTCAGCTGGAAGTCTTTCTTACCGAAATCGGTGTAGCGATATTCCAGACGCGCTGTTACATTCTGTGTCAGGAAGGTTTCTGCACCGGCACCGGCTGTCCAGCCCACGCGGAACTTATCTTCCGACGAGGTTGCATCAGAGAACTTAACCTGCGTACCGGCCACACCGGCGGTTACGTAAGGCATAACCGGTCCCATATCGACACCGAGACGGGCACGCAGCGAGCCGTCAAAACCGCTTTTCGCTGTTACGCCGAGCTTTTCTTTTTTCGCCCAGTTATAACCGGCATCACCTTCAAGACCGTAGACAATATTGTCGTTCTGGAAGTTCCAACCAGCATAACCGCCGAATTTGGCATTATTGTCTTTCAGATCGCCAAGGCCGGTATCGGTTTTATATTTATTGATACCATAGCCGAGATAAAGACCGGTATAACCGCCTGCCCAGCTGCTCTGAGGAGCAACATCAACAACTGGTGCAACTGGCTCATATGTCTGCGGTTGAATCGCATCAGCGGCAAAAGCTGTAGCCGAGAGCGGCAACAGCGCAACAGATGCAAGTGCCATAGATTTGATAATACGCATACAGGTTGTCCTTATAAATTTATAAAACTGTCTTTCAGCTTACCTCCGCTCTCTAAAGCCGCAGATAAAACTGAATGCTCCAGACACCTTCTTTCCTCATTTTCGTTTCAGAGAAAGAAGATTGCCTGACACAGCAAAAGATGACTCCTGATTGCGGCAGCAGAAATGCAGCACCGTGGAAAAAAACCGGCCTTATTATGTCTGAAAAGTGACATGGATTTTCACGGAAAATTCGCTTCAAAAATAGATAACCTATTGATATTAAATATATAATCTTATCTCAAAACAAAAAAGAAGGCCGGGATTACCCGACCTTCTTCATCATAGCTTAACTAAGCCTCAATATTCGCATTTTACCGACCGGCGGCACCGCGATAAAGCGACGACGCTTTTTCTCAACCGAATGGCTAGAAGCGAATCTGCGACTATTCAGTGCCCTTCAGAACTTGTAACCAACGCCAACACGGATATCGTGGCTCTGGAGTTTGGTACCTGAAAAGACTTCATTGTCTAATCGAACATCTTTTTTACCAAAATCTGCAAAACGGTACTCCAGACGGGCACTGACTTTTTCTGTCAGCATAGTTTCCGCACCAACACCGGCGGTCCAGCCAACACGAAACTGTTTTACGCTATCTGTAGGCGTTTTAGCGCTAAATTGCGCTCCGGCAACACCGGCTGTTATGTAAGGCATGACGGTTCCCATGTCATAACCTAAACGTGTACGAAGGGAACCTTCAAAACCACCCTTAACGCTCAATTCGTCATCTTTTTCTTTAACAGTATTGTAACCGGCATCGCCTTCAACACCATAAACGATATTGTCGTTTTGAAAGTTCCAGCCTGCATAACCGCCTAGCTTCACGCTACCTTTTTTTCCCGTACTATCAGAAAAGTCGTTTTTGGAAGTGTTTATAGCACCTCCAAGATAGCCACCGATATAACCACCTTCCCAATTATTCTGTGGCGCAGTCTGTACAACCGGCACCGGCTCCATTGGTAGCGCACCGATTGCATCAGCAGCAAAAGCCGGAACAGCTACAGGCATTAAAGCCGCGGACATCAAAGCCAGAGTTTTAAAATGCGTCATAATATTTCCTAACAATATATATTTAAAAAATCAGCGCCTGAAACGATAACAAGCATTCCAATAATTACGGCGCAGTTTATTCCTGCATTAAGCTGCTCATGCAAAGGCAGGCAACACAGATCAACACTGTCTAAAACTCAAAAACAAGATCAAAATACGACAATAAAATGAAGGAAATGCAATGGTACAAATTTACAACATTCTATTTTAAATCAACTACCTACTTTAAATAATAAAATAATTTATGCCTCACATCATTTCTTTATTTTTTCTTTTCTATCGTAAGAAATTACTGCATGTCTCTCATAAACAATCCGGCAGCGCAGGATCGTATTTCCCGTCGTGAGCACATGCTGTTTCTGAGTTTTTCAGCGCTCAGAATCTGCAATGCGATTCTCAACCGAAAACTGTGTCTGGCTGTGCGCTTTTTTACGTCAGTGCGGCAAAATAATCTGATCCGTGATAGAATTATTCATAACCGCTGATTTGCTTTCGCAACAATGACGGATACATAACAGTCTATCGTACAACGCTTAAGGAGCCTGCGCCCAATGACTGCCATGCGGACTGTGTCTGAGGTCTTACCTGTCACCCTGATTACCGGTGGTGCAAAGCGTATTGGCAGCCATATTGCGCAGGATCTGGCCGCACGCGGCTATCCGGTTATTATTCACTGCAATCGGTCAACCACACAGGCAGAGACACTGGCGCAGCGTATCCGCGACAAGGGCGGCAAAGCGGCTGTTGTATCCGCAGACCTCTCAGACGATAAACAGGTCGCGAGCCTGATGGAGCAGGCTTCACAGCCTTTTGGCTCTATCGAACTGCTGGTCAATAATGCTTCCGTCTTTGAGGATGACCGTATCGGCTCCCTCACCCATGATCTCTGGGATCGCCATTTTGCAGTGCATGTCAAAGCGCCGGTCTTTCTGGCGCAGGCCATGGCAGAGGCTCTGCCGGAAGATAAGCAAGGGCTGATCATCAATATCACCGATCAGCGTGTACAAAAGCTCAACCCGCAATTCATCTCCTATACCCTGTCGAAAACCGCACTCTGGACTGCAACACGCACACTGGCTCAGGCACTCGCTCCCGCTATCCGCGTCAATGCCATTGCACCGGGGCCGACCTTGCCAAGCGAAAGACAACAGCCAGGTGATTTTGAAAAACAGGTTGATGCCGTGTTATTAAAAAAAGCACCGCTGCTGGATGAATTTGCCACCACGATTGACTATCTGTGGAAAACACGCTCCGTCACCGGACAAATGATTGCACTGGACGGCGGACAGCATCTGGCATGGGAAACGCCGGATATTGCAGGTATTTCGGAATGACAAACAGCATGAACAGTACGGATATTGCACTTCCTGAGAATGACACGGAAGAAGATATCCTGCTGAGCAATGATAGTGGTGACGACGACGAAGGTTTTACCGAGGAAACCAGTTCGGCCGCGGAGCTGGCCAGCAATATCCGCTGGGATTCTGCGCTGGATGAATTTGATGCCTCCACACAGAACCTGAGTGGTCCTGATGTCATCAATGCTTTTGTGAAAAAACTGCCGAACAGCCCCGGCGTCTATCGCATGTTCAATGGCGAAGGCGATGTGCTGTATGTCGGTAAAGCCAAGAGTCTGAAAAAACGCGTCAGCAATTATGCGCGCGGTCAGGGACACAGTAATCGTATTGCCCGTATGATCCGCGAAACGACAACAATGGAATTTGTTGTCACCCGTACCGAAACAGAGGCGCTGCTGCTGGAAGCGAATCTGATCAAGCGTTTACGCCCGCGTTTTAACGTGTTGCTTCGGGATGATAAGTCTTTTCCCTATATTCTGATTTCCGGCGATACCCGCGCACCCGGCATTTTCAAACATCGCGGTGCCCGCTCGCGTAAAGGCGAATATTACGGCCCTTTCGCATCTGCTGGCGCGGTAACACGTACCATCAGCGTGCTTGAACGTGCTTTCCTGCTGCGCAGCTGCGCCGATTCCATGTTTGAAAGCCGCACGCGCCCTTGCCTGCTGCATCAGATCAAACGCTGTTCAGGCCCCTGCACGCAGGAAATCAGCGATGAGGATTATGCAGGTCTGGTGCGTGAGGCTAAAGCCTTTCTCTCAGGCCGCAGCAAAGCCGTGCAGCAACAAATGCGCGATGCCATGACGGCAGCCTCGGAAGAACTGGATTTTGAACGCGCGGCGATATTCCGTGACCGCCTCTCTGCGCTGTCGCATATTCAGTCCCATCAGGGCATCAACCCGCAGACCGTGGACGAGGCAGATGTGTTTGCCATTCATCAGGAAGGCGGGCTGGCCTGTATTCAGGTCTTCTTCTTCCGCACCGGCCAGAACTGGGGCAACCGCGCTTATTTCCCGAAAGCTGATCCGTCCCTGTCGGCTGCGGAAGTGCTTGGCGCTTTCATCACCCAGTTTTACGATAACAAACCCTGCCCGCAGCTGATCCTGCTCTCAGAGAATGTCGAAGAGAAGGAACTGCTTGGTGAAGCGCTGTCGGCCTCTGCCGGTCGCCGCGTGACGATCAATGTACCGCAGCGTGGTGAAAAGAAAGATCTCGTCGATCATGCCATGACCAATGCCCGCGAAACGCTGGGGCGCCGACTTGCTGAAACATCCTCACAGGCGAGACTGCTCAAGGCAATGGCAGAAACCTTTGAACTGCCGTTTGTTCCGCGGCGCATCGAGGTTTACGATAACTCCCATATTATGGGTACCAATGCGGTCGGCGGCATGATCGTTGCCGGACAGGAAGGGTTTGTTAAAAACCAATATCGCAAGTTCAATATCCGCTCGACCGATATTACACCGGGCGATGACTTTGGCATGATGCGTGAAGTGATCGAACGCCGCTTTGGCCGCCTGATCAAAGACCATATGAATGAACTGGAAACACAGGCTCCCAAAGCGCTCACTGAAGGTGAAACAGATGCTGAGGAGATTGCGGATGACAGCTTCCCGGCATGGCCGGATGTTATTCTGATCGATGGTGGTCAGGGACAGGTCGGCGCCGTGCGCGATATCCTCACCCAGCTTGGCATCAATGATAAGGTTATCTCCATCGGTATCGCCAAGGGCGTTGACCGTGAAGCAGGACGTGAGCGGTTCTTTGTCAGCGGCAAACCGTCCTTTACGCTGCCGCCGCGCGATCCGGTTTTATATTTCATCCAGCGTATGCGCGATGAGGCACACCGCTTTGCCATCGGCACCCATCGGGCAAAACGTAAAAAAGAAATGATTAAAAGTCCGCTGGATGAGATCGGTGGTATCGGCCCTTCACGCAAGCGCGCTTTGCTGCATGAATTCGGCACGGCAAAAGCCGTTGCGGGCGCAGCTCTCGCTGATCTGCGTAAAGTGGAAGGTATCTCGGAAGCGTTGGCGCAAACCATTTATGACCACTTCCGTGATCAATAATGGGTTATCTGACGCAATATACACATAATAAGGCTTTTAAATACAGTCAGGCGGTTGCTTTTTAGCCTATAGCGGGATTGATGGTAACCAGCTGACAATGATTTGTCGTATAGCATAAATCTGAGAGTACGGCCTTGGTTCTATGAGCGAAGGCAGTCTCTGAATAATTGCACTAATATGAACCTCAGGGTTCGATTTCTCCCGACAATGGCCTTGGCCGGTGTCTTTCCGGAATGCGGATTTCGAGCGAATTTCAGGCGGATTTCAGAGGACTATGAGTAAACACACATTATCACTGCCCAACATCCTTACATATGCACGTATCGTTGCTGTGCCACTTGTGGTTCTGTGCTTTTTTCTGGAAGGCCATTTAAAGAGCAGCGACACCGCGAGATGGTGGGCGCTTGGTCTATTTGCGGCAGCCAGCATTACCGATTTCTTTGACGGCTATCTTGCCCGCATGTGGAAACAGACATCGAATATCGGGCGTATGCTCGATCCGATTGCCGATAAGCTGCTGGTCTCCGCTATTCTGCTGCTGCTGGCCGCTGACGGTACAATTGCCGGCTGGACGCTCTGGGCTGCGATTATCATTCTCTGCCGTGAAATTCTGGTTTCAGGCCTGCGTGAATATCTTGCTGATCTTAAAGTCAGCGTACCGGTTTCACAGCTCGCTAAATGGAAAACCACTGTGCAGATGATCGCGCTGGCATTTTTGCTCGCAGGCCCTGCCGGTGACAAAATCCTGCCTTACACCACTGAAACCGGACTGGTTCTGCTTTGGGTATCGGCTATTCTGACACTCTATACCGGTTGGGATTATTTCCGTGCCGGTATCAAACACATGATCTGATCAAAGCCATGACAGTCAAACTGGTTTATTTCGCGTGGGTTCGGGAGCAGATCGGCAAGCAGGAAGAAACGCTTAGCCTGCCGGACAGTGTTATAACTGTGTCTGACCTCCTGAAACATCTGACCGGTCTCGGCGAAAACTATGCGCAAGCCTTACGTTTCGCCGATGTTATTCGTGTCGCGATCAATCAGGAGCATGTCGATCACGATACGCCTCTTGCTGATGCCCGTGAGATTGCTCTTTTCCCTCCGATGACCGGAGGCTAATAACATGCAGCCGTATATCCTCGTCTCAACGGATGATTTTGATGCGGCTGCTCTGACCTCGCACATGACTGACGGGCGCACGGATATCGGCGCCATTGTCAGCTTTACCGGTTATTGCCGCGATGAAAATAAAACACTACTAGCGCTGGAGCTCGAACATTATCCGGGCATGGCGGAGGCGCAACTCACCCGCATCGCGGAAAATGCCCTGCAACGCTGGCCGCTACAGGCCGTTACCATTGTGCATCGCAGCGGTATGATTAAGGCAGGTGAGCAGATTGTTTTTGTCGCCACCGCCAGCAAACATCGTCAGGCGGCGTTTGAAGCGGCAGAGTTTCTGATGGATTATCTGAAAAGCGATGCCCCGTTCTGGAAAAAAGAGCATTTAGCAGCCCCTGCCCGCACAGATACCGATCCGCAATCTGCCTGGGTACAAGCCAAAGCCAGCGACGAAAACCTGAAAAAACGCTGGCAGGATAAGTAATCATTCCGCAGGGCTGATCACGCTGATCTCTCCCATAAAAAAGAATAAACTTTTACAAGCGGTTAGATGATTTTAACAATCATATGAAATTATTCACAGCAGCTTGCATTGCCATAAGTAAACCATAAAATCCGTACAATCATGCCAGCATGAATCATTGTCTTTCTGATTTGTGATCAGGTTGCTGATTTTAGCACTGATGCCGCAATAGAAATTCAGTTATTACAAATAGCACTAAAGATTTTTCCAAGCATAAAGCCGTAGAAAAATATTGACTAAAACCGGTTAAGGTTAAATCTTAACCACAATGTTGTGTTTAATCATTCGCCGTTAATAGATTACCGGCTAATATGTTTGTCTTGATCATTTCCGCAAAAGAAGTGCTCTGACAGACTAAACAACAAACAGGACGAACTATGTTGATTGGTAAAGCGCGGATTATTGCAGCATCTCTGGTCGGTCTTGCCGTACTGGGTGGCAGCGTTTTGATCCTGTCCTCGGCCATGCCAACGCAAAGCATCGCGTCTGAAAAGAGCATCCGCGGTACAGTGATGTATCGCGAACGCATTGCCCTGCCGCCGGAAGCAACGCTGACTGTGCAGTTGCAGGATGTCTCTTTGGCAGATGCGCCTGCGAAGATTATTGCTGAGCAGCAGCTCACCACTATTCCTTCCGCCCCTATTCCGTTTGAACTGAAGTTTGATTCCTCCAAACTAGAGGCAGGTCATACCTATGCGCTGCAGGCACGTATCAGTGCCGGTGATACGCTATGGTTCATCAATGATACACGGCATGAATTCAATCCGGAGCAATTCAAAAACCCGTATGAAATCCGCGTTGTCAATGTGCGCAATAATGCTGCGGTACAGACACCGCTGACACTGGAAAACCACCAATGGCTGACCGAAGACATTCGTGGTGCAGGCGTGATTGATACGGCGCAGACCACATTGTCGATTTCGCCAACCGGTGAAGTTTCCGGCTCCGGCGGTTGCAACGGCTATTTTGGCAAAGCAACAATTACCGGTGAAGCATTGAGCTTTGGCACAATAGGCTCCACATTCATGCAGTGCCCGCCGGCATTGATGGATCAGGAAACCAAATTTCTGGATGTGCTGAAACAGACCCGTCAGTTCAATATCAGCAATGGCAAACTCTATCTGCTGGGTGATAACGGGCAGGAACTCGCACGGCTCGCCAGCAACGGCTGATTCACTCTATAGTTTTATGACAACGGGCGCTTATTCAGAATAAGCGCCCGTTTTTTTATAACTCACACCGCATAAAAAAAGCGCCGCATCACTGCAGCGCTTTTTTCATTTTCTTTGAAGCATTATTCAACGCAAAACCGGTACCCGCTTTTGGCTCGTAAATGCTATAAAATCAGCAGCTAATCAGATTAGCCAACGATTTCTGTCGAAGAGAACCAGTAGGTGATTTCCTGAGCAGCTGTTTCAGGAGCATCGGAACCGTGTACGGAGTTTTCACCGATCGACAGAGCGAAGGTTTTACGGATTGTGCCTTCAGCAGCATCTGCCGGATTGGTTGCTCCCATAACTTCGCGGTTTTTCAGGATGGCGTTTTCGCCTTCCAGAACCTGAACGATTGTCGGGCCGGAAGTCATGGTTTCAACCAGCTCACCGAAGAAAGGACGTGCAGCATGCACAGCGTAGAAGCCTTCAGCTTCGCGCTTGCTCATCCATACGCGCTTGGAAGCAACAACACGCAGACCAGCTTCTTCGAGCTTGGCGGTGATTGCACCGGTCAGGTTGCGCTTGGTTGCATCTGGCTTGATCATGGAAAAGGTACGTTCGATGGCCATTGGTTGTCCTGTATATATTTTGAGGAAAGGTGCCGTTCTATACCCTCACAGCCATTTACAGTCAAATAAGATCATTAAATCTGCCGTAAAATGCGACTGAAAACGCTATAAATACGCGCCCTGTTCTGTTTCTGACAGCTCAATCCGGCCTCGCCGTTCTGAGCATCATTTTATCTGCACTGCCATACATAACTTCTACATAATACAATGAAATGACAAAGCACTGATAATACAGCGATTTAACCTGCTATAACCGCCAAGACAGGTTATAGTTAACGGGTGTGAACGGGATGGCCGCGATTCTGCTTTTTCAAGCGGGATAAAGCTACTTTAAATTTTGAAGAAAGCTGAATGATGAAGCAACATTTTCAAATGCTTGCTGCCTATAATGGCTGGGCGAATAAACAGCTGTTTGATGGTGTCTCAGTTTTAAGCGAAAGCGAATACCGGCAGGATGCCGGCCTGTTTTACAAGTCCATCCACGCCACACTCAATCATCTGCTGGGCAATGACCGGCTATGGATGAAACGGTTTACCGGAGAAGGTGATCCCCCTAAAACACCTGATGCTATTCTCTATCTGGCCTTAGCTGATTTGCGTGCAGCACGTATGCAGGAAGATGCGCGTATTCTGGAGTGGCTGGAAGGCCTCTCTCCCGCAGAGGTATCCGGCCGCTTCGTGTTTCTTAATATGAGCGATATGCGCACGATCAGCCAGCGACTTGCCCCTGCCCTTGCCCATCTGTTCAATCATCAGACCCATTATCGCGGGCAGGTTCACGCCGCACTCACCATGCTGAAACATCCGGCACCGGATCTGGACATGATGATTTTTCAGAAATCAGAAAGCGGTCGCCGCTTCGTCTGATATTTTCCGCTCATTTGCTGTCTCTTTCGGGCATTTTTGCCTCTTGCACAAATGCAATATCCCGTGCAAAACCGCTCTATGTTGATCCTTAATGATATAACCGTCCGCATGGTCGGACGCGTCCTCATCGACCATGGCAGTGCAACACTGCCATCTGGTTCAAAGACCGGTTTTGTCGGCCGCAACGGCACGGGCAAATCAACGCTATTCAAGGTGATTACCGGTGAATTATCGTCGGATACCGGCGATATCTCTATTCCGAAAAACACCCGCATCGGTCAGGTTGCGCAGGAAGCCCCCGGCACAGAGGAATCTCTGATCGAGATCGTGCTGAAAGCGGATAAAGAGCGACTGGCTCTGTTGCAAGAAGCCGAAACGGCGACTGATCCGGCACGTATTTCTGAAATTCATATCCGCCTTGCCGATATTGAATCTCATTCAGCAGAAGCCCGTGCCAGTGCTATTCTTTCCGGCCTCGGCTTTGATGCGGAAGCGCAGTTGCGCCCTGCCTCGTCGTTCTCGGGCGGCTGGCGTATGCGTGTGGCACTGGCGGCTGTGCTCTTCGCCCAGCCTGATCTGTTGCTACTCGATGAGCCAACCAACTATCTCGACCTTGAAGGCGTATTGTGGCTGATTGATTATATCAAGCGCTACCCTTACACCGTCATCATCATCAGCCATGATCGTGATCTGCTGAACTCGGCTACCAGCTCCATTCTGCATCTGGAAAATAAAAAGCTGACCTTCTGGAAAGGCAATTATGACCAGTTCGAGCGCCAGCGCGCCGAAATGCTGGAATTGCAACAGAAGCAACGTGTGAAGCAGGAAGCCCATCGCAAGCACATGGAATCCTTTGTAGAGCGGTTCCGCGCCAAAGCTTCCAAGGCACGTCAGGCACAGTCCCGCCTGAAAGCCCTGCAAAAGCTGAAGCCGATTGCCGCGCATTATGATGAGCATGTGCAGCCGTTCAAATTTCCTGAAGCGGAAAAAGTGGCAGCATCGCCAATCATCGCGCTGGAAAATGCCGATGTCGGCTATGAAACCGGCAAGCCGATCCTGCGCAATCTCTCATTACGTATTGATAATGACGACCGCATTGCCCTGCTCGGTTCCAATGGTAACGGTAAGTCTACGCTGGCCAAGCTGATCTCCGGACGGTTGAAACCGGAAGGCGGCACACTCACTCTTTCGCCTGCCTTGAAAGTGGCTTTCTTTGCCCAGCATCAGCTGGATGATCTGGTGCCGGATGACAATGCCATCGAGCATGTGCGTAAGCTGATGCCGGATGCACCGGAAGCGAAAGTGCGTGCCCGCGTCGCGCAAATGGGACTGGCAACGGAAAAGATGCTCACCAAAGCCAAAGAGCTTTCCGGTGGTGAAAAAGCACGCTTGCTGATGGGGCTGGCAACATTCCACGGCCCGAACCTGCTGATCCTCGATGAGCCGACCAACCATCTGGATATCGACAGCCGCGAAGAACTCGTTCACGCGCTGAATGATTTCAAAGGTGCTGTTATCCTCATCGCCCATGATCGCCATCTGATCGAAGCAACCATGGATCGTCTCTGGCTGGTGCGTAACGGTACAGTCAAACCTTATGACGGTGATCTGGATGATTACCGCTCACTGGTGCTCAGCGACAAAAGCACACCGAACAGCACCGTTGAGGCTGTTCAGGAGGTCGCTATCGTTGATGAAGGGCCGAAACTCAGTAAAGTTGAGCAGCGTAAACTGGCTGCACAGAAGCGTGACCAGCTTAAGCCGCTGCAGAAAAAGATTAATGATTCCGAGTCTTTAATGCAGAAACTGCAGAAAGAGATTCAAGGTCTGAAAAACAAATTGGAAGACCCTGAACTTTATACCAAGGATGCCCAGAAAGCTGTGCAATTCAACATTGATCTGAAAGCCGCGGAAACCAAACTGGCTGACGCTGAAGAAAAATGGCTGACCTATTCTGCGGAATATGAAGAGGCTATGGCCGAGTAAAACAGTTTCTGCTCTGTTTAAATTTAAGCCCGCCGTTTCAGTGAACCGGCGGGCTTAATTTATTGAAGGATTTTAAGCTTTCGGACGTCTGCGAAAACGCATAAATCCGTAAAGACCTGCCACCATGACAACCACGCCCAGCGTGACATAGTTCTCATCAACCGGTGGCGCACCACGGCGTAAAACCAGATCAGCCCGTGTCAGCGACAAACCATCTTCCACTGCCCGCACACTGAACTCGTAAGTCCCTGTTTGCAGTGTCTCCATATCTTTCGCGTCTTGACGGATCACGGCGCCGCTTTGCGGAAGATCACGCTGTTCATTACCGCTTTTCGGGCTGTAGCTGAGGCGTTCAGCCAGCACCGGCACGCCATCGCGTGAGACTGCGAGATTGAGCACAGACGGTCTTTGACCACTGATAGCGCCCTGCATCGGCTTGGCATCAACAAAGATCCGCAACGGCGCATCTTCAGGCTTTAATTGTACCTTCGCAGTCTGATAGCCGCCCTCACGCTGATAGAGCACCCATGTGCCGATTTCCTCACCGCCAAAATGACGTTGCGCCCATGGCCAGATCACACCGGTCGCCAGACCGCCCAAAAACAGCAAAATACAGAAAATGCGCATCATGCTTTTTTCTCCCAGCGGCGATCCGCATTCTGCTGCCAATAAGTCAATTGATGGCCGGCCGCTTTCAGGCTCTTCCACTGCTCGCGCGCTTTGGTCAGCTGAGCGGCATCATGACCGTCGAACATCACCACCAGACGATCATAATTTTCCGCACCGACAATATCTGCCCCCTCAACGACAAAGCGTACAGTCGCACCGTTATGAGTGTCTGTGGTGGTTGTGAGCAGTGCTGGTTGATGTTCTGCATTGGGCTGCACATCCGTGCCATGTGCCAGAAAGGATGTATTGTTCCACGTCCATAGAAGCCGGTCGAGTTCTTCCCGTCGTTCTTCCGAGGTCATCTGAATCACCACACGCCAGCCGCGCTCCAGCGAGCGGTCAACCAGCCCCGGCAAAGCCTCATCCAGAACGGATTCTGTCAGATGATAAAACAGAATTTCAGCCATCGACCAATACAGGGAGAATTTCCCTTACCTCTCACATCTCAAAACACCGGATAAAAGCTTAAACCAGAAACAAAACGGCCTGTCGATCAGACAGGCCGTTTCATACATAAAAACTATGCAAGCTGTGAATTATGCAGCTTTGACACTCTGTTTTTGAGCAGGTGCCGCAACAATGCTGCGAACACCAAGGCAAAGCAGCATGAAATAGCTCAGGCTTTCCAGCACCTCTTCAAAAAACTCATTATAGGCAAAACCATCCATCTTTTCGAAAACTTCGCCAAAGAGGATCAGAGCAGCGGCCAGGTAAAACGGCCATGCTTTGCGGCTGAACACAAATTGCAGCACCGGACGCACATAGGCAGAATGCAGGAAAATATAAACTGCGGCAAAGCCAATCACCAAAATCGCTTCATGCCAGCGGAAAGCATGGGATTTGATATAGCCGCTGACCGGTCCGGTCGGCTCGACCTCAAGCTCGCGGAAGAAGAAGATCAGCATCAGCAGACACATGCCGATAGCAAACATGCGTGCCGGTCCCTCACTGCGCAAGCCGCCGATCAGGAATGCAAGCGCTGCAAGCCCCAGATAGATCAGCTGCAGATTTTCCAGCAGCCCCTCTTCCCCCATCTCAACCGCAAGATTGTTCAGATCGGTGACAAGATAAAAGAACAAAGCATTGATCAGCAGCAGCCCGATTGTCAGGCTGATAAAACCGCGCGAAGAAAAAGATGGGAACACAGGACTATCCGGATAAAGAAGGCTTTACCCGTGTGAAAATGACTGCGGGTGACAAAGCGGCTTAATGAATTATTTGTGACATCTTAACAAAAACTTGCTGCAAAACATATCAAAAATCCACGCAGCGACTTCAATTAATGTTGAGCGCGGAAAGACAAGCATTAAAAAAGCCGGTGCAATGCACCGGCTTTTCTCGTGATTGGAATGCTATTACGCTTCGTAATGGTCGCGAACCAGACGATCCAGCAAACGCACGCCAAAGCCTGAGCCCCAGGATTCATTGTAGTCGCTTGCAGGTGAATCCATTGCGGTACCGGCAATATCCAGATGCGCCCAAGGTGTATCGCCGACAAAACGCTTGAGGAACTGCGCCGCAGTGATCGAACCGGCAGGACGACCGGCCGAGTTACGCATATCCGCAAACTTGGAATCAATAATCTTGTCATATTCCTTGGTCAGCGGCAGACGCCACAGTTTTTCACCACTGCTCTGACCGGCATCAAACAACTGACCTGCCAGTTCATCATCGTTCGAGAACAGACCGGCATGCTGTGTACCCAGAGCAATCACGATTGCGCCGGTCAGTGTTGCCAGATTGATCATGAAGCGTGGCTTGTGGGTCTTCGCGGTGTAATACAGCGCATCGGCCAGAACCAAACGGCCTTCCGCATCGGTATTGATCACTTCGATGGTCTGACCGGACATAGTTGTGACAATATCGCCCGGACGCTGTGCGTTACCGTCAGGCATATTCTCTACCAGACCGATGACGCCAACCACATTGACCTTGGCTTTACGACCGGCCAGTGCACGCATCAGACCGGTAACAGCAGCCGCGCCGCCCATATCGCCCTTCATATCTTCCATACCCAGCGCAGGCTTGATGGAGATACCGCCGGTATCGAACACAACGCCCTTACCAACAAAAGCAACCGGCTTGTCTTTAGCCTTGCCGCCATTCCATTCCATAACCACCAGACGCGGCGGACGAACGGAACCCTGAGCAACGCCGAGCAGCGAGCCCATGCCGAGCTTTTTCATTTCTTTTTCGGTGAGAATGGTGATTTTTACACCAAGCTTTTCAAGCTTTTCTGCTTCGGCAGCAAATTCAACAGGACCGAGAATATTGGCCGGTTCATTGACCAGATCACGTGCCAGCAAGACGCCTTCACCGATTTCAGCGGCAGCTTCATAAGCTTTTTCAGCGCCTGCAGCATCAGCAACCTGAATGGTCAGCTTAACGTCTTTAGCGTCTGCTTTATCTTCATTTTTCTTGGTCTTATATTTATCAAAGCGATAGGCGCGCAGCTGTGCACCAAGCGCAAAGTCTGCAGCCGCTTCTGCGGAAATTTCCAGACCTTCAACAGCGAGAATCGCATTGGCTTCTGAGGATTTGCCGATTTTGGCAAAAGCAGCGCCACCGATTTTCAGCCAGTCGTCATTTTTCAGCTTGGCAGGATCACCGATACCAACAAGCACCAGACGCTCTGCGCCCGCACCTTCTGCGAGATAAGTTTCAAGCGTTGCACCAAGCTTGCCCTTGAAACCGGCTTTCGCAATCAGACCGGAAACAAAGCCTTCACCGCCGACATGGGCAGCCTGAGCGGCAACCGAACCGTCTTTGCTGACAGGAACAATCACGACATCTTTCAGCTTTTCTGAAAAATTCGAGAACTTGATGACTGGATTTTTGGACATAATAACTCCAACAGGTAAAAACAGAGTCGCATAACTTATTTATTGTGTGGCGCTATCCCACCTAAACCACAAGCCATAAATTATCGTCTCTGACGAATAAGTGTTTTGTTAACCTAATTTCTTCGTCTATTTTTAGCCAAGACGGATTTATGATAGACACTGAGATTATGACAAGAGTTTGCGCGTTAAGATTATTTCACTATAAGGCGACATCAACTCTGCATATCTTGCAAATAATAACAGGTTCAGCCCCTAAGGTTCAGGATGTAAATTCAGCGCATGAAACTGATTGAGCGATACATCCTGCGCCGCGTAGGGATTATGTTTCTGGCCGTGTTCTGCGCGGCCATCGGCATTACGTGGACTGTTCAGGTATTGCAGCGCATCAACTTCCTGACTTCCAGCGGTCAGTCGCTTGCAACAGCTATTCAGTTTTTCTCGCTGTTTATTCCGTCCGTTATTCCTCTGGTCATGCCTTTTGCGCTGGTTATTGCGATTACTCAGACGCTTTCCACCATGAATCAGGATTCTGAGCTGGTGGTAATCAACGCATCCGGCAGCCCGCGCACCGCCGTGATCCGTCCGATTTTGCTGTTTGCGGCGATGCTTTCCGTGGTTTCATTTCTGGTTGCGAATTTTGTTGATCCCTATGCACGCTATAATATGCGTTCCATGCTCGCCAATGCGAGCGCGGACTTGCTGAATGTTGTGGTGCAGGAAGGCAATTTCCGCAAACTCTCCGACAATCTCTATGTGCAGATTGCAGAGCGTAATACTGACGGCAGCATCGGCGGTATGTTTATTGCCGATTCCCGCGATGCCAATATTGATCTGGTCTATTATGCTCTGAACGGCAGCATCGTCAATAATAACGGCAGTGATGTGCTGCTGATGAATAATGGTGAGATTCAGCGCCGTGATGTCAAAACGGGCAGCGTTTCCATTATTAAATTCGATCAATATGCTTTTGATCTCAGCCAGTTTACCGATGCAAGCGGTGATATGGTGCTCTACGCCAAAGACCGTCACCTGTCTTATCTGATGAATCCCGATAAAAATGACCCGACATTTCAGACCAAACCGTTGCAATATCGCGCTGAATTGCACAAACGTCTGTCAAACTGGATCTATCCTTTTGTCTTCGCTATGATTGCACTGGTTCTGGCCGGTGATGCACGCTCCCATCGTGAAGCCCGTGTATCTGCGTCCTTTTCAGCAATTTCACTGTCACTCGTTGTTTATTGGGCAGGTTATTTCGTGTCAGACCGTGCGGAGAAAAATGCAAGCCTCATACCCGTCATGTATCTGATCCCGCTTGGTGTGATTGCTCTCTGTCTCTATATCTTGTTCAGCGGACGCTCACTCAGCCTGCCTGCTTCATGGTCAGATAAAATTCAGGACATCTCAGAACAAACGGCATCCCGGTTCCGCGGCATTACTGAACGCATTACCGGTCGCAAGAATACTTCCGGAGGTCAATCATGATCGGCTGGACGCTCGGACGCTATTTCTTCATGCGTTATGTAAAAACAACCCTGTATTTTCTGCTGGGTATTTTTGCACTGTCGCTTCTGCTTGATTTCACTGAAAATGCTAGCAAGCTGGCCAACCTCCCCGATTATTCGGTATGGGCGGCGCTGGGACTTTCAGCCATGCGTATTCCTTTTATCATGCAACAGATCATTCCGTTTGTTGCACTATTTTCGGCAATGGCCACCCTCATTTCGCTGAACCGTCGTTATGAGCTCGTTGTTGCGCGTTCTGTCGGTGTTTCCGCATGGCAATTCCTGTTGCCGGCCTGTCTGGGCGCCTTTCTGTTTGGCCTAATCACCATATTCGTCATTAATCCGCTGGCTGCCTATGGTTTCGAAAAATCATTGGAAATCAGCACACAATGGCAAAATGGTAATGTTAATCAGGTTACTGCTCTGCGCGATCCGTGGCTGCGTCAGAAATCTGACGGACAGGAAACAATTATCGGCGCCAAAGGCATTCTTGCACAGGGCACACATCTGACCGATGTCAGCTTCTTTGTGTTCAATGAAGACAAAACAATCAAAGAACGCTTTGATGCCCGTGACGCCCAATTGAAAGAAGGCTACTGGAGCCTGACCAATGTGACGCATATTGTCGAAGGTCAGGAACCGAAAGAGCTTTTATCCACAAAAATTCCGTCTCAGTTAAAGCCGGAATTCCTTGAAGAAAAACTTTCTTCACCCGATACGATTCCGTTTGTGCAATTACCCCGCAAAATCGAAGTCGCCCGTTCTTTCGGCTTTTCGGCCACTGCATTTGACATGCAATTCCAGTCTTTACTGGCTTTGCCTGCGCTTTTGATGGCCATGACGCTGATTGCTGCAACAGTATCATTAAAATTTGTTCGTTCCGGCCAGTCCGGAGCGATGATTCTGGGTGGCATCGTTGCCGGGTTCGTGCTTTATGTCGTCACAGTCCTTGCTAAAGCTTTTGGCACGGCAGGATTCGTGCCACCTTTTGTGGCGGCGTGGGTTCCGGTATTGATTGCAACATTTTTTGGAATCTCCTTTTTGCTCCATAAGGAGGATGGTTAGTGGGATTGAGTAGCTCCCGCACGACAGTTTCTGAGTATCTCTCGCGTCTCGCACGCGGGACTGCGCTGGCGTGCATTTTTTCCACCTCTGCAATAATTTCCCTGTCTTCCATGGCCTATAGTCAGGAAGGCTTGGCTTCTGGCGAGTTTGGCAGTCAGTATCAGTCCAATCCTGATGCTAAAATGCTGTTGCAGGCCGACAATCTGATTGTCGACCGCGACCAGAATACAGTGACTGCTGCGGGCAATGTTCAGATTGAATATGACGGCAATCGTCTGGTTGCGCGTCAGGTTGTCTATAATCAGAAAACCAAGCGCATGGTCGCTAAAGGCAATGTTGAAATTGTCGAAAAAGACGGCAATCGCATTTACTCTGATGAAATGGACGTGACTGACGATTTCCGCGATGGCTTTGTAAACGGCCTGCGCGTTGAAACCGTTGATGACACACGTTTTGCCGCGGAAAGCGCGGAGCGCAGCCTCGGCGAAATTACGACCTTTAATAACGGCGTGTACACAGCTTGTCGCGCCTGCGCCACAGATCCGAACAAACCGGTTCTCTGGCAGGTAAAAGCCAAGAAAATTATCTGGAACGGCACCAAGAAAACAGTTCGTTTTGAAGGCGGCCGTTTTGAAATGTTCGGCAAATCACTGTTTGCCCTGCCCGCATTTGAAATTGCTGATCCGTCTACCAAGCGTAAGAGCGGTTTTCTGTTCCCGAGCTTCATGTATAAAGACGAGCTCGGCTTTGGTGTGCGCGGTGGTTATTTCTGGAATCTGGCACCGAATTACGACATCACCACTTATGGCACAGCTTTAAGCAAACAGGGTTTCCTGAGTGAAACCGAGTGGCGTCATCGCCTTGAGAACGGCACCTACAATATTCGTGTTGCGGGTATTTATCAGGCGAATCCGGGTCAGTTCAGCTCTGATAAAGTTGACGCTCAGGAACGCATGCGCGCCATGGTTTCCTCTAAAGGTGATTTCAAAATCAATCCGCGCTGGAGTTTCGGCTGGGATGTGATTGCGCAGACCGACAAGAATTTCAGCCGCACTTACAAGCTCAGCGGTTACGGCTCTGAAACACTGACATCGAATGTTTATTTGCGCGGTATATCCGGTCGCAATCACCTTGATATTAACCTCTATAAATTCAAGGTTCAGGAAGATGTACTCAATGGCAGCCCGAATGCCGTTGATACAAAACAGCCTTGGGTTCTGCCAAGCATCGACTATCTCTACACGGTTCCGGGCTCTGTTTATGGCGGTGAACTGACAATCACCAGCAATCTGCAGGGTATTTATCGTGAGACATCCGATGTGTTCCAGCTGAACAACAACGGAAACATGCGTGACTTCATTCGCGGTATGAAAGGCACCAGTGCCCGTCTGACTACGGAAGCCGAATGGAAACGGACTTTCATCACTGAACAGGGGCTGGTTATCACTCCTCTTTTCGCTCTGCGCGGCGATGCCATTGGTATTAGCAGCAATGATAAATTCAACACGGTTGATGAAATCCGTTCACAAGCTTTCCGTGGCATGGCAACAGCCGGTCTTGAAGTACGCTGGCCGATCTTGTTCTCAACGACCAGCATGACGCAAATTCTGGAACCGACTGCCCAAATCTTTGTGCGTAATGATGAACCTTATGCAGGTCGTCTGCCGAATGAAGACGCCCAGAGCTTTGTGTTTGACGCAACCAGTCTTTTCCAGCGTGACAAATTTTCCGGTTACGATCGCGTTGAAGGCGGCACACGTGCCAATCTCGGTCTGCGTTATTCCGGTAACATGAATAATGGCTGGTCAATTCACGGACTGGCAGGTCAGTCCTTCCAGCTTGGCGGTCTGAATTCCTTTGCTGAAAGTGACTTCGTTGGTGCCGGTGCTGATTCCGGTCTCGAAGGCAAGCGTTCCGATTATGTGGCTATGCTCGGCATGTCCAATAATTCCGGCCTTGCTTTTGCTGCCCGCGGTCGCTTCGACAAAGACAATCTGGCCGTTAAACGCGGTGAGGTTGAAGCCAGCCATAGCGGACAAATTGTTCAGGCTTCTGTGAAATATGCTTATATCACCAAGCAGCCTGATTATGGTTACGCTGAAAATCGTCAGGAAATCAGTTTGAGCGGCTCAACCCGCTTCAAGGAAAACTGGCGCGTATTTGGTTCCGGTACTTATGATATCGTGTCCGACACGCTGGTGCGTGCACAATCTGGTCTGGCCTATGACGATGAGTGCTTCACTTATTCCATGGCTTATATCCAGACACGCAGCCCTGGTCAGGACAAGATTTCCCATTCGGTCGGATTTAATATTTCCTTCCGCACACTGGGTGAAGTCGGCAATTCGTTCTGATCTCATTCTAAATAAGATAGTTTTTACGGCTCGCTTTATGCGGGCCGTAATTTTATTCACGCCTTGCCGATCGTTCAATCAACATAATGACGAGCCACAAACGCAACATAAAATCGTACGATTTACTATTTAGAACAGTTTTACATCTATAGCGCTGATCGGACAGCATACAAATTGTAGTTGTGCTTTATTTAGCTTGGCAAAAGCAGAAGGTGTGAAGATTGAGTATGTCTCTTCTTCTGTCTGGTAACAGAAATCGGGCTAAGAAGGATTAAAATTTACAGTTTTAATGCATTCTTCATCATATGAGAGATTGTTTCACTGCACCTGCTCATTTATACAAGAACGAAAATCCTGACAGGATGTGACTGAGCAAAGCGTTTTATCTATTATTTCTCCGTGTTCGGAGAGGAGCGCATCCTGAAAAGCGTAACGGGAAACCAGGTATGAAACTGACCACCATGAGCATGAATATGAACAAACGCATTCTGGCTGCAATGATTGCCGGTACAGTTGCATTCACTGCCCTTAGCATCACCGAAATGACCGGCGCAGCCAATGCAGCCGAAATTAAAGTGATCGTCAACAGCAACCCGATTACCAATGTTGATATCGCCAACCGCGTTGCCTTTCTCAAACTTCAGCGCCGCAGTGGCAATCTGAACAAGCTGGCGCAGGATGAACTTGTTGAAGAAATGCTCAAGCGCGTGGAAATGAAATCGCGCGGTATTGTTGTTTCCGATCAGGAACTCGAAACTGCCTATGCAGGCTTTGCGTCACGCAACAAAATGAGTGTTGCGCAGCTTAATCAGCTGATGAACCAAACCGGCATTACACCAAAGCACTTTAAAACCTTTATCATGGTGCAGATGGGCTGGAACCGCGCAATTGGTGCACGTTTCCGTTCTGAAGGCATGATGAGCGAGCAGGATGCGGTTCAGCGTATGCTCAAAGAGGGTGGCAAGAAACCTTCCACCAATGAATATACCCTGCAGCAGGTCATTTTTGTTGTGCCTGCGGCTAACCGTTCAGCGGGTGTGATGGCCAAACGCCGTCAGGAAGCCAATACTCTGCGCAATCGCTTCTCCGGTTGTGATGCCACACGTTCCCTGACCAAAGGCATGATGGATGTGACCGTGCGCGATCTCGGCAAGCATCTCGAACTGCAATTGCCGCCGGAATGGACAACCCAGCTGAAAGCCACCGCCGTTGGCCGTGCAACTGCTGTGCAGGATACCGATAAAGGCGTTGAGTTCCTCGCTGTCTGCGCCAAACGCAGTGTCTCCGATGACCGTGTTGCCCAGCTGACCTTCTCCATGGAAGGGACAAGCAACAACTCCGATCAGGAGAAAAAGGCTGAAGAGATCAGCAAAAAATACGTCAAAGAACTGCGCGAAAAAGCGAAAATCGTTAATCGCTAGACGAAATATCGCGCAAAGTTCTGTTTGCGCGATTATCTTCCTGCAGAGCAGTTTCGGTTAAAATTGAAGCACAGAACCGCTTCGCATTTTTGCCGGAAATGCTATAAGTTGTAATTTATCAGCAGCCTTTAAACAGCAAGACCGGAGCATCAAATGGTTTTTCCGCATCATGGAGAGGCTTCCATCGCTCCGGTTGCTCTGAGCATCGGGGATCCTTCAGGTATCGGCCCCGATATTGCTCTCGCTGCATGGTTATTGCGCGAAAAGCATGGGCTGCCACCATTTTTTATCCTTGCCGATCCGGCTCTGCTGACTGCCAGAGCCCGACAGCTTGGTCTCGATATTCCTTTCAGTGTCTGCCAGCCTTCGGAAGCCGTTCAGCGGTTTTGCCATTATTTGCCGGTTGTGCCACTTAACAATCGGCTGACAGACAAACCGGGCGTACCGCAATCCGCCAATGCCGCCGGCATTATCGAAGCGATTGAACGGGCAACCACTTATGTTCTCAATGGTCAGGCCAGCGCTGTTACAACCTGCCCTATTGCTAAAAAGCCGCTTTATGAAGCGGGCTTCGCTTTTCCAGGCCATACAGAATTTCTTGCCCATCTGGCATCGCGCCATCTCGGCACTGAAGTCCGCCCCGTGATGATGCTCGCAGGCCCGCAATTGCGCGCCGTGCCGGTGACTATTCACATTCCGCTGCATAAGGTGCCCGAACAACTCACCACTGATGCCATTCTCGAAACGATCCGCATTACTGCACATGATTTACGTTCACGTTTCGGCATCAAAAACCCGCGTATTGCCGTTTCCGGCCTGAACCCGCATGCTGGTGAAGGCGGTGCGCTTGGCCATGAGGATGATGCCGTGATCCGCCCTGCCATTGAATTACTGAAAGCGGAAGGCATGAATATCCGCGGCCCCTTGCCTGCAGATACGATGTTTCACAAACAGGCACTGACCACCTATGATACAGCCATTTGCATGTATCATGATCAGGCGCTTATTCCGGCTAAAGCGCTGGCTTTTGACGAGACTGTCAATGTTACACTCGGCCTGCCATTCATTCGTACCTCACCTGATCACGGCACAGCTTTCGACATTGCAGGGCGTGGCATTGCCAGACCCGACAGTCTGATTGCCGCACTCAAACTGGCCGCAGAACTGGCCGCCAATAATCAAACATTTTCAAAATAAACAGCACGCCCGCTTCCGGCAGGCTGACTGATAAATAATCAACAGAGACCCTCTATGAGCATTGATAATCTGCCGCCCCTGCGTGACGTGATCGAACGTCACGAACTGAACGCCAAGAAATCACTCGGCCAGAATTTTTTGCTCGATCTTAATCTGACTTCCAAAATTGCCCGTCAAGCCGGAGATTTGCAGGATCAGCCGGTGATTGAGGTTGGTCCGGGCCCAGGCGGCCTGACACGCGCCATTCTGGCTCAGGGCGGCATTGTCACAGCTATTGAGCGCGATGAGCGCTGCCTGCCAGCTTTGGAGGAAATTGCAGCGGAATATCCGGGACGCTTACGGGTGATCTCCGGTGATGCGCTTCAGCAGGACTTCACCACTCTGTTTCCTGATCCGGCGAAAAAGCCGAAGATCATTGCCAACCTGCCTTACAATGTCGGCACGCAATTGCTGATCGGCTGGCTGCTCAGCGATCCATGGCCGCCGTTTTACAGTTCCATGACACTGATGTTCCAGAAAGAAGTGGCCGAGCGTATTGTGGCTCATGCCGGTGATGATGCCTATGGGCGCCTTGGTGTATTGGCCGGATGGCGCACCCAGTCGAAGATCGCCTTTGACCTGCCGCCACAGGCTTTCACACCGCCACCTAAAGTCACCTCTGCCGTGGTGCATATGATCCCGCGTGAGCAGCCACTGGAATGCCCGCCACATCTGCTGGAGCGCGTAACGCAGGCGGCCTTTGGCCAGCGCCGCAAAATGCTGCGTCAGAGCCTCAAGCCGCTTGGCGGTGAAGCCCTGCTCAACAAAGCAGGCATTGACCCGACACGTCGCGCTGAAACGCTCAGCGTTGAGGAATTTGTGCATCTCGCCAATCAGATCTGAGATATAAAAAAACCGCCTCACGGCGGTTTTTTATTGGTTCAATCAAAATCAGGATGGTTGCTCTTCCAGCAATCCATTGACGAATTCAAACAAACCCGGACGGCGATCACGGCGCAGACGCTCCGCCATAACAATGGATTTGACCGCCGCATAGGACTGGTTCAAATCTTCATTGATGACGATATAATCGTATTTGCTCCATTTCTGGATTTCAAAACGGGCATTGTTCAGACGAGTTTCAATGACTTCCGCAGTGTCTTCCGCACGGCGGTTCAGACGCATCTGCAGCTCTTTCATCGTCGGTGGTAGAATGAAGATCGAAACCACATCGGCAGGCATTTTAGCCTGAAGCTGTTCCGCCCCCTGCCAATCAATATCAAACAGCATATCGCGACCATCTGCCAAAGCGTTTTCGGCAGTCTCACGCAGTGTACCGTAATAATTGCTATGGACTTCAGCCCATTCAATCAGTGCATCGCTATCGCGCAGGCGTTCAAATTCGCGCACACTTTCAAAATGATAATGTACACCTTCAATTTCGCTTGGACGGCGCTGACGGGTAGTCACACTGACAGACAGGGAAAGATCCATCTCGCGATCTTCAAGCAACAGTCGCGCAATCGTTGATTTGCCCGCGCCTGACGGTGAAGAAATGACCAACATTAGACCGCGCCGTGCAACAGCATTTTCCACGAAGGAGATGGCCATAATCTATTCTGCTCCAGATTCTGAACTCACCGGAACACTCCAAAGTCTCATTACACTTTGGAAATGCCCTGTTATTTCTATGTTGCGCATCTTTTCGAAAGCCGTTTAGCACTTCTCAGGATGCACCTCAGGTGACTGATATCACTCCGCCACTCTGATGTCGCGTTGTTATCTATAATCCGGCAAATGTCTATCATTTTTAGTTATTAAAGCTTTACCGAAAACCATTTTGCCGCAGCTCTTTTGCCATATAATTAAGGCTCAAAAATAGCTGACACAGCATTGCGAGTATAAGTTTTTTCTAAAAGTTCGGAACAATTATAAAAGCCACGTGTTTTATTTTAGTAATTTGAAATTAAAAAATTGGAGAAGATCATGCGTCGTCTTATTATCGCACTTGTCGCATCCGGCACTCTCATGGGTGCAGCTTACGCCCAGACCGCAGTAACAACGACACCTGAGCTATTCGTTACCGCGCAGCCGACTGATGTGCTGAGCTATAATCTTGTCGGACTGAATATTACCAATGCTGAAGATGAGACAGTTGGTGAAATTAAAGATCTGATTATCTCTGACGGTAAGCTCACCGGTTATATTATTTCTGTCGGTGGCTTTCTTGGCATGGGAGAACGCTATGTGATCGTTGATCCTTCTGCCGTTAAAATCGACTATATGGAAACCGATAAGAAATGGCTGGCGACAATGACCATTACCAAGGATCAGCTGAAAACCGCGCCTGAGTTTAAATATGAAGGCCGCTGGGGTCGCTAATTTTGTACCATTCAAATAAAAAGCCCTGCTACATGCAGGGCTTTTTTCATTTCATAACCACATCTATTCGAGGTTCTGAACCTGCTCACGGAACTGATCCACAACCGCTTTCAGCTCCAGACCGATCGCCGTAATTGATGCGGCATTGGATTTCGAGCACAGCGTATTGGTTTCGCGGTTAAACTCCTGTGACAGGAAATCGAGTTTGCGGCCAACCGGCCCGCCATCTGTCAGCAATTTATGAGCTGCCGCCACATGCATATCCAAACGGTCCAGCTCTTCCTGAATGTCCGCTTTGGTGGCCAGAAATGCAGCTTCCATATGCAAGCGCTGCTCATCCAGCACAATAGCGGAACTGCGGTTGCTGTTGACGGCCTCAAGCAACAGAGACACCTGCCCCGCAAGACGCTCACGAATGGCATCTGCACTACGAGAACCATCCTGACGTGCCTGTACTGCCAGTTCCGCAATCCGGTCAACATGACTGCCAAGCAGATCAGACAAGCGCTTGCCTTCCTGTAAGCGCATCTGTTTCAGAGCTTCCAGCGCCTCATCAAAAGATGACAACAACGCAGCCTTTAAAGCAGCTTTGGCGGCTTCATCTGCTTCTGTCTGTGGTGGCTCCAGAATACCCTTGAGATTGAGTACGGCATCAACACTCGCAGGCGCAAGTCCGTATTGGTTCTGCAATTGCAGTGCCGTTTGCATGACCTTACTCAGCAAGGCCTCATTGATCACCAGCCTGACCTGCGCTTCTGGCTCTTCAATTGTCACATTGACCTGAAAAGAACCGCGCGAAAATACGCGCCCCAGTGCCGTACGCAATAACTGTTCAAGATCATCAAAACCGTTAGGCGTGCGAAAACGTGCATCAAGCCCCTTGCCGTTAACGCAGCGGATTTCCCAGCTAATGCGCGTCTCTGCACCATTTTCAGGCGTAAACACTGCAATATGGCGGGCAAAGCCTGTCATGCTCTGTACTGTCATTTTCAAGTCCGTTTCCAAGCCATATTAATTGAATATCAGCTTTTGCAAAAATGCCGCCCAGCTAACCGGACGGCATGATAGTGTTTATTTCTTAAAGCAGAGAACGCATAACACGAATGTTATCACTGAGCTGCCGGTGCGCCTGTGGCACCTTCTTTGCGCTGGCGTTCAATCTCACGCCACTTACGCACATTGTCATTATGGTCTTTCAGCGTTGCCGCGAAGATGTGACCACCAGTACCGTCTGCAACGAAGTAGAGGTCTTGTGTATCCAGCGGATTAGCAACTGCTTCCAATGCATCGCGACCCGGATTAGCAATTGGTGTCGGCGGCAAGCCTTTAATAACATAGGTATTATAAGGCGTTTCTTTTTCAATATCCGACTTATAGATCGGACGGTCTGACGGTTTACCGCGACCACCGAAAATACCATAAATAATCGTCGGATCGGACTGCAGACGCATGCCCGTATTCAGACGGTTCACGAAAACCGAAGCCACATGCGGACGCTCGGATGCGACACCAGTTTCTTTTTCAACGATCGAAGCCAGCGTCACAAATTCGTTCTTGTCCTTCACCGGAAGGCCGTCACGGCGCTTTGCCCAAACCTCGTCAACCAACTTGGCCTGTGCAGTTTTCAGACGTGTCACCACTTCTTCACGTGTTGTACCACGTGTGAAGCTCAGCGTATCCGCAATCAGACTACCTTCCGGCGGCAGTTCTTTCGGCAGATCACCTGTGAGCAGATCACTGTTGGAAATACGGTCGAAAATCTGCTGGACTGTCAGACCTTCAGGAATAGTCACCTGATGCATCAGTGACTTACCTTCGGCAAAAATATTCATAATATCGCGCATCGAAGCACGGGCAGGAATAGCATATTCCCCTGCCTTCATGCTCTTTTCCATACCCGACATACGCGCGCCATAGCGGAAAACACGCGCATCAGTAATCAGATCAGCACGCTCCAGCTGATCAGAGATTTCGACAATACCGCTACCGCGCTTCACGAAGAAGGTCGAATCCTGCGTCAGCGGGCCTTCAGAAGTGAACTGTACTTTGCCGAAATAGAACAATGCACCCACGCCGATGACCATAAACACCAGCAAAGACAGCATAAAATTCGCAAAAACCACAATCTGGCTGCGGGCATGACGCGAGCGTTTGCGCTTCTTCGGCAATGGCGGCGGTGTGCCTGGTTCAGGGCGCAGAGCTTCACTGGCCGATTTCAGAACAATAGGTCCAGTTGCAGCTTCCGCAGCGCTCTGCGCTGGTACTGCAGCGACTTCCGGTTCTGACTGTGCTGGTGTGTTTACAGTATCAACAGCCGGTTTAGCTTCCGGTGCAGATACGGCTGCAGCCACAGGCGCTGCCGGAGCTTCTGCGATTTCCTGCGAAACCGGCGCTACAATAGCCGCTTCATCAGATGTAACAGGCTTGGATGCATTTTCTGCCGGAGATGGTGACGCATTATTCTGCACAGCACCATCAGTTACAGCAGGCTGGTCAGCAGATTTTTTTTCAGATGATTGGTCTGACGTCACACTTTCACTCCGGTTTAACCAGAACACTCACACCGGATTTAACGACAGTGCTGTTCCGAATTCTTTATTTTTTTGATTGGTACAGCTCTTAAAGAAGCCTGAGTACCAATTGACTGAAACTGTTTCATATCTCAGCTTTTACATGCTGCATGCAGCAATCAGTCTTTCCTATTCAGTGGGTACAATAATTGCGGCAAAAGCACGAATATCGCAACCCATGAACACAGCTTTCGACAGAAAGAACTCATATTTCAAAGCTAGAGCGGTTTTAGTTAATGTTAAACCATTAAAACCGCTCTAGTTTTTTGTTTTTACGCGCATTTTATACCGAAAACCGCTTCACACTTTTCAGAATGCGCTCTAGCTCTGTCTGAATGAAACAGAATAATGATTTTTCAACAAAAGGCCGCCTTCCCAGAAAGCGGCCTTTTATAAAATTGACAGTTTCGACCTATTAAGCCTGATAGCGACGCAGGATCAGCGAAGCATTGGTGCCGCCGAAACCAAAGGAGTTCGACACAGCAACATCAATCTGACGGGCGCGCGGCTTATGCGGCACCAGATCAATCTTGGTGCTGACCGACGGGTTGTCGAGATTGAGCGTTGCAGGCGCGATATTATCGCGGATAGCCAATGTCGAGAAAATCGCTTCTGCGGCACCGGCTGCACCCAGCAGGTGACCGATCGAGGATTTGGTCGAGGACATCGAAACCTTGGAAGCCGAGTCACCGACAACGCGCTCAACAGCAGCCAGTTCCAGCGTATCCGCCATGGTCGAAGTACCGTGTGCATTGATGTAATCAATCGCATCCGGTGTGATTTTGGCACTGCGCAAGGCAGCTTCCATGCAGCGCTGTGCGCCCTCACCGTTTTCGCTTGGCGCGGTGATGTGGTAAGCATCGCCGGACATGCCGTAGCCGATGACTTCCGCATAGATTTTCGCACCACGAGCCAGCGCATGTTCTAGTTCTTCCAGAACCACAACGCCTGCACCTTCACCCATCACGAAACCGTCACGGTCGTCGTCATAAGGACGCGAAGCCGCTGTCGGATCATCATTGCGTTTGGTGGACAGCGCCTTACAGGCAGCGAAACCTGCCAGAGAAATACGGCTGACCGGTGATTCTGTTCCGCCGGCAACCATGACATCCGCATCGCCGAAAGCGATCATGCGGGCTGCATCACCAATGGCGTGTGTGCCGGTTGCACAGGCAGTGACCACAGAGTGGTTAGGGCCGCGCAGCTTGTGCTTGATGGAGACATGGCCGGAAGCCAGATTGATCAGACGACCCGGAATGAAGAAAGGCGAAACACGGCGCGGACCTTTGTCGCGCAGCGTATAACCGGCTTCAACAATACCTTCGATGCCGCCGATGCCGGAACCGATCAGCACGCCGGTGCGGATCTGGTCTTCATCACTTTCCGGATGCCAGTTAGCATCGTCCAGTGCCTGATCAGCAGCGCCGACCGCATAAACGATGAAAGGATCAACTTTACGCTGTTCCTTCTGTTCCATGTAGACATCAGGATTAAATGTACCGTCTGTGCCATCGCCGACAGGAATACGGCAGGCAATCTGACAGGCAAGGTCGTCAACTTCGAATTCGGTCACACGGCGCGCAGCGCTTTGACCTGCGAGCAAACGCTTCCAGGTTTCTTCAACACCATTTGCCAAAGGTGACACCAGGCCAAGACCGGTAACGACGACTCTTCTCATATGTATCCTTCCCCGCGTCTGGTCCTGTCTCTCACTGATCCAATATCAGTTGCAGGCAGCGCAGATTAATCAACTGCGTAATATCCCGACCGGAATCGATCAAGCGTTAGAATTACGCAGAATTAATAGATTGTTACAGTGCTTTTGTGGAGTAGTTAATTACAGATCCGCCAATAGAACTGCATATCAGGCTTACGAGCTGTTTAAATAATGCTCCGGCCTTATTGAAATATATATCTTTGCTCAAACGATAAGGGCCGGAAGATATAATCTTCCGGCCCGATATCTGCTTGCCGATTATAACAATAATCAGGCAGCTGCTTTATCGATGAACTTAACAGCATCGCCAACGGTCAGGATGGTTTCAGCTGCATCATCAGGAATTTCTACACCGAATTCTTCTTCGAAAGCCATTACCAGCTCAACGGTGTCCAGGCTGTCTGCGCCCAGATCATCAATGAAGCTTGCGCCTTCAGTTACTTTTTCGGCATCTACGCCCAGATGTTCAACAACGATTTTCTTGACGCGTTCTGCGGTGTCGCTCATGTCGGACCTCGACCTGTTAATACCATAGCCTTGGTAGCGGCATGGCTGATTGTAATCAAGTTTTAAGATAGCCTGACATTATGACATTTGTCACAATGAAACTATCCCGTGGATATTTCTACTGCATAATGCCTCAAACAGAAATGTGTTTCAGACAGACTATACAATATATTTCAGTTGCAGCGATTTACCTGCTGCGCCGATGAAGCGCAATGCTATTTATCGCCACCCCCGCCGCGATGCACAAAATATGCAGCACAGCAATATGCGGGGCATTATCACGGTTCTGCAATTTGGCAAAGTCCAATTCGACAATCAGCCACACTGAAACTGTGCCAATCCTTACAAAACAACAGAAAAAGGGCAATATGACTGCATTATCAGCTTTTTATGCCCTAATTACAGCGGCTCCAGTTCAGACTGAATCGTTGGAACCGCTGTAATTGTTTATTTTACGCATTATCCGACGCAAAACCGCTTCGCAGTTTTGCTGGAAATGCTATAAATTAGACATCATCAGCCGGATTATACATAATTCCGGCTGATTTGGTATCAGATCATCGCCATACCGCCGTTTACGTGCAGGGTCTGACCTGTCACGTAAGCAGCTTCATTGCTGGCCAGATAAACAACTGCCGAAGCAATTTCTGAGCCCTGCCCCATGCGCTTCATCGGAATAGCAGACATGATTGTCTCTTTCTGCTTCTCATTGAGTTTATCGGTCATTGCCGACTCAATAAAGCCCGGAGCCACACAGTTTACAGTCACATTGCGCGAAGCAATTTCCTGTGCGAGCGACTTGGAGAAGCCGATAATACCGGCTTTGGAAGCACAATAATTTGCCTGTCCCGGATTGCCGGTTACACCGACAATCGACGTAATATTGATAATGCGGCCAAAACGACGGCGCATCATCGGATGGGTCAGCTCACGGGTCAGACCGAACACGGACGTCAGGTTAACCTCAATAACAGCATCCCAGTCAGCATCGCTCATGCGAACAAACAGACCGTCACGGGTAATACCGGCATTGTTTACGAGAATATCGACGCCTTCGAGCTGTTTTTCCACAGCCTGACCAAGTGCCTTCACTTCTTCACGGTCAGACAGGTTGGCAGGGAAGATATGAACGCGGTCGCCCAGCTCATTGGCCAGCGCTTCCAGCTTTTCAACGCGGGTACCGTGCAGAGCAACGATTGCACCCTGAGCATGCAGGGCGCGCGCAACTTCTTCACCAATTCCGCCGGTTGCACCGGTAACGAGAGCCTTACGGCCAGTCAGATCAAACATGAAATCCTCTTGAATCTGATATGCGGACAAATCTATGTAGTCCGCCTTTTATAACATTATTCTCTGCGCAGCAAAATCTGTACGCTTAACCCAGCAGCACCTGAAGGGCTGCATCAATCTCTTCAGCCGTACCGACAGTCACACCGCTCACATCCTTAGAGATGCGGCGAGCCAAACCGGTCAGCACCTTGCCGGAGCCGATTTCATAAAGTGTTGTCACGTCATGTGCGGCAAACCATTCAACAGTTTCGCGCCAGCGCACCTGTCCTGTCACTTGCTCAACCAGCAGATCGGCAATTTCACTCGGATCATTAACCGGAGCAACACGCACGTTTGCAATGACCGGCACAACAGGAGCATGTTTATTCACAGTTGCCAGCGCATCGCGCATGGCATTAGCAGCAGGCGCCATCAGGCTGGAATGGAACGGGGCAGATACCGGCAGCATGATAGCACGTTTTGCACCGGCTTCTGATGCCAGCTTTGCAGCGAGTTCAACAGCCGCTTTGGAGCCGGAAATCACCAGCTGTCCGCCGCCATTATCATTAGCGATCTGGCACGAACCTTCAGCGGAAGCCTTTTCGCAAATTGCAAAAACATCAGCATGTTCAAGGCCGATGATCGCAGCCATAGCGCCCTGACCAACAGGAACAGCAGCCTGCATTGCATTACCGCGAATACGCAGCAAACGGGCAGTATCAGAAATAGAGAATGTACCGGCAGCACACAGTGCCGAATATTCGCCAAGCGAATGACCTGCTACATAAGCCACTTTATCCTGCAGCTTGAGGCCTTGTGATTCCAGCACACGCATAACCGCCATGGATACAGCCATCAGCGCAGGCTGGGCATTGGCTGTCAGAGTAAGCTGATCTTCCGGCCCTTCAAACATCAGGGTTGAGAGTTTTTCACCAAGCGCATCATCAACTTCTTCGAAAACAGCGCGTGCTTCCGGATAGGTCTCAGCCAATGCCTTGCCCATGCCGACAGCCTGACTGCCCTGTCCCGGAAATGTAAATGCTACAGTCATGAAAGCCTCTCTCTTAAATATACGTTCTGATGTCACAACTTATGGCCTGTATATAAGAATGCCATGCGCGTTACGACAAAAAACTATCTATAATTGCGAAGGCATGTGCCTTTCACTGCGTTTCAAGTCAAGTATCCACCGGCAAAACCGGCATATTACTATGACAATATGCTGTTAAACGGCTTCGTGAACCAGCCATGAGGCATTTTTCAGCAACAGATACACATCTGTTAAAGCGACTTTAAAGGTTGCAACTTGTCTCAAAAGACACTATTAGGCACTCGTCATTGTCCGGCATCAGCTGGGGGCTGAACGGAGGCCGGATTTAAAGATCCGGAGAAATAGTATTATTTCTGCCTCCCGTGTCTCCGCTCTCGATCGTCTCGACCCGCGTCCTTTCTTCTCCGTTTTCAGACGGAATAGACAAGTCGCAGAGGCTTAGCCGTTGATCCGGATGGTGGTTATTTGAAGAAAGGCAAAGACAATGGCTCTTTATGAACATGTGATCCTTGCCCGACAGGATATCTCGCAGCAGCAGGTTGACGCACTGGTAGAACAGTACAAGGGCGTTCTTGAAGCTAACGGTGGTAAAGTCGGGAAAATCGAAAGCTGGGGACTGCGTCCTCTGACTTATCGTATCAAAAAGAACCGTAAAGCTTACTACACACTGGTAAACATCGATGCTCCTGCTGCTGCAGTTGCTGAAATGGAACGCCAGATGCGTATTAACGAAGACGTTCTTCGTTTCATGACCATTCGTGTTGAAGAACACGAAGAAGGCCAGTCAGCAATGCTGAGCCGTCGTGATGACCGTCGTGAACGTGAAGACCGTTTCGGCCGTGACGATGATCGTCCACGCCGTCCGCGTCGCTCACGCGATAACGAATCTGCCGGTGAAGGAGAAGAATAATGGTTGATATCAATCAGATCCCGACCCGTCGTCCGTTCCATCGCCGTCGTAAGACCTGCCCATTCACAGGTCCTAACGCACCAAAGATCGATTACAAGGACATCAAACTTCTGCAGCGTTACATTTCTGAACGCGGCAAGATTGTTCCTTCCCGCATTACAGCTGTAAGCCAGAAGAAACAGCGCGAACTCGCAAAAGCGATCAAGCGTGCACGTTTCCTCGGCCTGCTGCCATATGTAGTGAAATAAGACTTCTGATTCGGGGTGTGTTCGCACACCCCGGTTCATTCTTCGGAATAAATGATTGAGTGACCGTAAGGTCAGGTTGGGAACAGAGCGCTGAAGCGATCGTTCTCTAACTGCAACCGGAAAACTCCGGGCAGGACAGCAGGATTAAGATGAATTACAATAGCAAACATATCGGAACCGGAGTTCTGGCGGGCCTTGCAGCCGCGCTGCTGGCTTCTGGTGTGCTGGTCCAAAGCGGCCTTGCTATGGTTCTCTATGTCCTCACCCCTCTCCCTATTTTTATCGCCGCACTTGGCTGGGGCACTGCCGCAGGCCTGATTGCCGCTGCTACAGCGAGCATTGCTGTTGCGATTTTCGCCGCACCTATGGTTGCGGTTCTGATTGCCCTCACCAGTTTCATCCCTGCTGCAACCGGCGCTTATCTTGCCGGTCTTGCGCGTCCTGCTCAGGAACTGGGTGGGCCAAAAGACGCATTGGTCTGGTATCCGCTGCCGGACATCATGTTCCGCCTCGCTCTGCTGGTTTCTGTCAGCTTTGTTATCGTCGGCTCCATCATTGGCTATGGCGAAGAGATGGTGCGTGAACTGACCGGCGCGATGATCGCCAGCCTTCTGGCTTCCGATCCGCAGTTCAATGCGAGCGACGATTTCCGTGAAATGCTGCAGCAGTTCCTGTTGTTTGGTCTGCCAGCTATTCAGGCAGCAACCAGCCTAATGTTCCTGACTGCCAATTTCTATCTGGCATTGCGCATCACTGAACGCTCCGGCGTATTACGTCGTCCGCGTGACAACTGGCCTGCAACATTGCGTATGCCGCGCCCTGCTCTGCTGGTTTTTGCGCTCACCTTTGCCAGTTCCATGTTTCTGTCCGGCCCTGCCAGCATGATCGCCACCACTTTTGCCGGTGCACTGGCAGCCGGTTTCATTATGGCAGGTCTGGCACTTATCCACTGGCGGACACGTGGTGCCACATGGCGTCCGTTCGCGCTGTGGCTCGCCTATTTTCTGCTGATCATCTTCGCATTCTCTGCATTGGTATTTTTGGTCTTCGGGCTGCTCGATACGTCGCGCGGCGCTCCGCTCTCCAAAGATCCTTCGCAGAATTCATAACATAACCATACATTCAGAACTAAACACTTAAGGAATAGACCTATGAAAGTTATCCTGCTTGAACGCATCAGCCGCCTCGGTCAGATGGGCGATACTGTTACTGTTAAAGACGGCTTTGCCCGTAACTTCCTGCTCCCGCAGGGCAAGGCACTGCGTGCCAACGAAGCCAACATGGCTCGTTTTGAATCCCAGCGCGCTCAGCTCGAAGCACGCGATCTGGAACGTAAAACCGAAGCTCAGGCTGTTGCTGACAAGCTGGACGGCAAAAGCTTTATCGTTGTTCGCTCGGCTGGTGAAACCGGTCAGCTGTACGGTTCGGTTTCCACACGCGATATCGCTGATGTTGTAACTGCAGAAGGCTTCTCGCTGAACCGCAACCAGGTTGACCTGAACCACGCGATCAAAACAATCGGCATTCACACAATCTCGATCGTTCTGCACCCTGAAGTATCGGCAACAATCACCATCAACATTGCACGTACAGCTGATGAAGCTCTGCGTCAGGAAAAAGGTGAAGATCTGTCGACTGCAGCTGCAATCTACGGCATCGAAGAAGAGCCTCTGGCTGAAGAAGTTTTCGACGAAGACTTCGACGGTGAAGAAAACGCATAATCAGCGTTTCTCACAGATCTCATATCTGAAAAGCTGCACCGGATTTCCGGTGCAGCTTTTTTATTGCCCGATATTTGTGCTTTTCATCACAGGGAAATGATCAGCCCGCCGATAAATATTTATTCTCCGCTCTTTCCAGAACAGGAAAACCCGCTATTCTTTTAGGGCGTACCGTGTTTGCAGAGCGCGCCGCATAAATAGTGTTACACGACGCCCGCTCTGAATTTGTAAGCCAATTGCATGGACTGCCGCATAAAACGGCACTCTCTTTGAGCGGATAGAAGCGCCCGAATTTCGCGTTCATCCGCATATCCACCGGTACGGCAAACGGAGGAGGATGAGCAATGAGTGGCATGCTGCATTCAGTTCTGAATAAGCTGATCCTGAGCGGCGATCTCAAAGTACACTATACGAATAATCGCATTGAAACCTATGGCAATGGCTCGCCGCCGCATGTTGTGCTGGCTTTTCATACAAAAGCCGCTGAACGTGCCATTGCGCTTGATCCGGAGTTAAAGCTTGGCGAATGCTTTATGGATGGCGAGATCAGTTTTCCGGTCGGTGATATTTACAGTTTTCTACAACTGGTTTTTGAAAATACCGGTGCAACAGCAGCGAAAGAGCCATGGATGCGGGCGCTGGCTAAGCTACGTAAAATCTTTCGCCCGCTGCAACAGATGAATACCCTGTCCCGCTCCTCGAAGAATGTGCAACGTCACTATGATCTGAGCGGCGATCTCTATGATCTGTTTCTCGATCCGGACAAGCAATATTCCTGCGCCTATTTTGAGACACCGCAAAGCAGTCTTGCTGAAGCACAACTGGCAAAAAAGCGTCATATTGCGGCCAAGCTGCAAATTCATCCTGATGACAAGCTGCTGGATATCGGTTGTGGCTGGGGTGGTCTCGGGCTTTATTTCGCAGAATTGCTTGATGCCGATGTCACCGGTGTTACGCTGTCACAGGAACAATTTCAGATCGCCAATCAACGGGCGCAGGCACAAGGTCTGCATCATCAGGCACGGTTTTTATTACAAGATTACCGGCAACTTGATCAGCAATTCGACCGGATCAGCTCGGTCGGTATGTTTGAGCATGTAGGTGTCACGCATTATGCCGAGTTTTTCCAGCAGGTTGCACGACTACTGAAACCGGACGGCTCCATGGTACTGCATTCGATAGGCCGCAGTGATGAGCCCTCTTCCACCAATCCTTTTATCCGTAAATATATCTTCCCCGGGGGCTATATACCGGCATTATCTGAGGTCTTGCCGCATATTGAGCAAGCCGGTCTGGTGATTACAGATATTGAGATTTTACGCCTGCATTATGCAGAAACCCTGAAAGCATGGCGTGAAACCTTTATGGCCAATCGCGACAAAGCCAAAGCCCTCTACGATGAGCGCTTCTGCCGGATGTGGGAATTCTATCTGGCAGGCTCTGAATCAGCTTTCCGCTGGCAGAATATGATGGTGTTTCAGATACAACTCGCACATCGGCAGGAGGCTATACCCCTCACCCGCAATTACATTGAGCAGGAAGAAAAACGGCTAAAAAAACTGGAAAACTGCCTGTTCAGAATCATCAGGGAGCGATATGCCAATGAAAACACGGCTGCACAGATATTCCACTGACAGCCTATTCGTTCAGCCTCTGCCTTTGTGATAAATTAATGACACATCACAACTCATGAAGGTTTTATCAAGAGTTTGTGAAGCCTCCGTGGTTGTACTGTGATCCTGCATCAGACATTTCTCTTATTAGAAACATCTGACAGGATAAGAATTTAATGCCCAGCGCAATCACCAAGCTACAGCCACGCCTGAACAAAACGACGCTGACGTCTTTATCAATCGGCCTTTTGGTTCTGATCGTATCTTACCCTCTGGCGCTTGTATTGCCTTCATGGGTTTCGTGGGAAAATGGTCCGGTTGAAAATGCGCAGGTTGTTGTTCTGCTTCTGGGCATGGTGCAGGCGCTGATTTTTCAGAAATACGGCTCGGCAGACTGGAAATGGCTGTGGCGCGGTGCGGCGCTGATATGGTTCATCTGCGCGATGCGTGAATTAAGCTGGGGTGCCGTTTTTATGGAGCCGCTCGGCATGTCCGAGGAAGGCCCGTTTTTCTCGTCCCGTCAGCTTTGGTATAAACCGGCAGTTATGCCGGCATTGATCGGTTCCATTCTGCTTCTGGGCGTTTTTATGCTGAAAAACGGCTCACAAAGCTGCTTAACCCGTTACAGCGCTCAGGTGGACTACCTTGGGCAGAGTTTTTGCTGGCAACCCTTGGTATGATGATCTCTACTGCTGCGGAAGAGCATCTTGGCCTTACAACCGGCCTCACCGGTGCTGCTGCACAAAATCTGGAAGAACTGAGTGAGCTTGCCGCCTATATTTTCCTGCTGACCGGTCAGTTGCGTATCCGTTATCATCAGTCAGCCTTGATGTCCGGCAACTGATCCTTATATCAGTTCAAAGCTCAGTTTAACTTCATACACGCTCTTCACAGGTGTTGAGCCTGTGAATCACTGTGAATCATGGTATAGGCGCTTCAACTGCACTGGCAGATTGTTTACACTCATATTTTAACAGACTCTGATGTCCGGCTTTTCGCCGGATAATTCCCGCTCTATTGCGGAATAAGGATCCAGAACTTTATGGCTGACGCGACGGTTCACAAACTTGACGATACACGGGACACCCAGAATTCGCTTTATCGCGAAGCCCCGAATAATATCGAAGCGGAACAGGCACTTCTCGGCGCAATCCTGATCAATAATGATGCTTTTTATCGTGTTTCTGACTTTCTGAAACCGCCGCATTTTTACGATCCGCTGCATCGCCGTATTTATGAGCTGGCGTCCGAGCTGATCCGTGTCGGCAAAATGGCCAACCCTGTGACCATGAAAACCTTCCTGCCTGCCGATGATAAAGTCGGCGACATGACTGTGTTTCAATATGTGGTGCGCCTTGCCGCCGAAGCGGTAACCGTTATCAATGCGGAAGATTATGGCCGCGCGATCTATGACCTTGCCACACGCCGCTCGCTGATCGGCATCGGCGAGGAAATGGTCAATGTGGCCTATGATGCGCCGGTTGATATGGCGCCACGTAGCCAGATTGAAGATGCCGAGCGCCGCCTGTTTGAGCTGGCAGAAACCGGTCGTTACGACGGCGGCTTCCAGCCTTTCAATGAAGCCGTTAAAACCGCAATTGATCTGGCGGGCGTTGCCTTCCAGCGTGACGGGCATCTTTCCGGTGTTTCTACCGGCATCCACATGCTGGATGGTAAGATGGGTGGCCTGCAGTCTTCCGACTTGATCGTACTGGCGGGACGTCCGGGTATGGGTAAGACCTCCCTTGCCACCAATATCGCCTTCAATATTGCCGCTGCCTATCAGGGTGAACAGCTGGCGGACGGCTCCATGAAAGCCATCAATGGTGGTGTGGTCGGCTTCTTCTCGCTCGAAATGTCCGCCGAACAGCTGGCAACCCGTATTATTTCCGAGCAGACAGAAGTTTCCTCATCCAAAATCCGCCGCGGTGAAATCTCTGAGACTGATTTTGAAAAGCTGATCGCCTGTACACAGACGATGCAGCGTATTCCGCTTTATATTGACCAGACCGGTGGTATCTCCATTGCGCAGTTGTCTGCGCGTGCCCGCCGCCTCAAGCGCCAACGCGGCCTTGATTGTCTGGTGATTGACTATATTCAGCTGATGACCGGTTCGTCCAAAGCCTCAGCACAAAACCGCGTGCAGGAAATCACCGAAATCACCACGGGTCTCAAAGCCCTTGGCAAAGAGCTGAACGTGCCGATTATTGCACTATCACAGCTCTCCCGTCAGGTAGAAAACCGCGAAGACAAACGCCCGCAGCTCTCCGATCTTCGTGAATCGGGCTCTATCGAGCAGGACGCGGACGTTGTGCTCTTCGTGTATCGTGAAGAATATTACGTCAAAAACCTTGAACCACGTGATGAATTCGATCCGAAATATGACGAATGGAAAATGCACTTTGAGAAAGTCAAAGGCACGGCTGATGTGATCATCGCCAAACAGCGTCACGGTCCTACCGGTACTGTTAAACTCGCCTTCCAGTCGGAATTCACGCGCTTTACCGATCTGGCCGAAGGCACTTATCTGCCTGAACAATATGACGATCACTAGAGCGTGTCGCGTTCAATCTCAACCGTGACACTCGCTCTAGATTCCTTTAATTGTCGCATGCTCGCGGACGCTACATGATCCCATTTTGCTGCGACATGCTTTAAGAGATAATAGCTTGGCTAAAAACCGGATTCAGTTCATCTGCCAGAATTGCGGCTCAACACATTCGCGCTGGGCAGGCAAATGCGACGGCTGCGGCGAGTGGAACACACTTGTCGAAGAAGGCACATCCGGCGGCATCGGCTCGGGTCCGGGCAAAATGGCGATGCGCAAAGGCCGTGCCGTTGCGCTCACCACCCTCTCCGGTGAGATTGAAGATGCGCCGCGCATTCAATCAGGCATCAGTGAACTGGATCGTGTGACCGGCGGCGGGTTTGTCCGCGGCTCTGCTTTGCTGGTCGGCGGCGATCCGGGCATCGGCAAATCAACATTGCTCACACAGGCTGCGGCCGCTTTGGCACGTCGCGGCAACCGCATCATCTATGTATCGGGTGAAGAAGCAGTGGCACAGATTCGCCTGCGGGCGCAGCGCCTGCAAGCGGCAGACACCTCTGTCGAACTGGCGGCAGAAACCAATGTCGAAGATATTCTTGCAACCATTGATACCAAGCCGCGCCCTGATCTGGTGATTATTGATTCCATTCAGACCCTGTGGACGGATGCAGCGGACAGCGCACCGGGTTCAGTGACGCAGGTTCGCGCCGGTGCGCAGGCGATGATCCGCTATGCCAAATCTACCGGCGCTGCCGTTGTGCTCGTCGGTCATGTCACCAAAGAAGGTCAGATCGCAGGCCCGCGCGTGGTCGAACATATGGTTGACGGCGTGTTGTATTTTGAAGGTGAAGGCGGACACCATTACCGCATCTTGCGTACTGTCAAAAACCGTTTTGGCCCCACTGATGAAATCGGCGTATTTGAAATGTCCGATAAGGGTTTGCGGGAAGTTTCCAATCCGTCGGAACTGTTCCTTGGTGAGCGTAATGAGAAAGCGCCGGGAGCTGCGGTTTTTGCCGGCATGGAAGGCACCCGCCCTGTTCTCGTGGAAATTCAGGCGCTTGTTGCCCCGTCTACACTCGGCACCCCGCGTCGCGCCGTTGTCGGTTGGGATAACAGCCGACTTTCCATGACCCTTGCCGTGCTCGAAGCCCATTGCGGCGTGCGCTTCGGTCAGCATGATGTTTATCTCAATGTGGCCGGTGGTTACCGTATTTCCGAACCGGCAGCTGATATGGCTGTGGCGGCGGCGCTTGTCTCGTCACTTGCCGGTATTCCGCTGCCTGCCAACAGTGTTTACTTCGGCGAGGTCAGCCTCTCAGGTGCCGTGCGCGCAGTCGCGCATGCAGCACAACGTATTAAAGAGGCGGAAAAACTCGGTTTCAAGCAAGCTGTTCTGCCTCTCGGTGGCGGTGAATTATCACGCCCGCGGAATTTCACTTTAAGCGAAACCGGCTCACTGCCGGATCTTGTTGCCCGGATCGCCGCTTCCGGTCCTGGAAAAAATGCGCAAAACCGTGATTAGAAGTGAGATTTTGCCTGAATGAATCATGTGGCAAAATATCAGTCCCTACATTTACCTTACTGATTTTACGGGCTATGGCTGTTTTCAACACATAACAGCTCCCGAATTAGTGATTTGTGAAATAAATTCGGGTTATTTTTCCACGATAGAATTGTCACAACCCTATCGGTCAGGCAAAAGACACTGTAAATAACAGGCTGCAGATATCTGCCGCACCAAAATTATATGCCTTAAAGGCATATCGGACACAGAGGAACAAGGCAGGATGCCGATTACATTACTAGACGGAATTCTTATCGGGGTCACTCTCGTATCTGCAATTCTCGCCATGGTACGCGGTTTTTCGCGTGAAGTGCTTTCGGTTGCATCCTGGGCAGCGGCCGCTTTGGCAGCTTACTTCTTCTTCAAGCCGGTAGCCCCTTATCTGCAGCCATATATCAGCAATGAAACCATTCTGAATATCGCAGCAGCTGGCTCGGTGTTTCTGGTAACATTGATCATCGTATCGATCATCACCATGAAGATCGCTGATTTCATCATCGACAGCCGTATCGGCGCCCTTGACCGCACACTCGGTTTTCTTTTCGGTGCAGCACGCGGCGTTCTGCTGGTAGTAATCGCCATGCTGTTCTTCAACTGGCTTGTTGCAACCGATCAGCCAAGCTGGGTCATCAACGCCAAATCCAAACCAATGCTGGATTCGCTTGGGCAGCAACTAGTTGAGCTGCTGCCGGAAGATCCGGAAAAAACATACAATGACCGTATCAAGCCGCATATTGGCTCACAGTCTGCGCCTGAAAATGAAGCTCCCGCGCCAGCAAACTAAGTTGATAATTTGAGTTAAAAAACCCGCCGCAGAAAATTCTGCCGCGGGTTTTTCTTTATCCTGATTTCAAGCTTTGCGTTTCAGGTCAGGCCAGCGGCCAATCGTCAAAGCTCTCAGTAGCCATTCCAATGGTCCGTAATAATAATGCTTCATCCACCAGTGGCTGAAGCATAACTGGAACGCAAAGATCAGCACACCGATCAGAACATTGCCGATAGCAGTCGTCTGATCAATCAATGCCAGACCATAGCCGTAAAAAATGAAACCGCAGATCAGCGATTGCAGCAGATAATTAGACAAAGCCATCCGGCCTGCCGGTGCCAGTGCATCACGCCAGAACAGGCCGCGTTCTGTGCCAAAAAACTTGAGCATGAGCGCGATAATACCAAAAGTCAGGAAAGGCGCAGTCACAAGGCTCAATGCCAGACCAAAAATTTCCCAATAGGTACCGGTGCTGAGCAAAGCCGTGAGTGCCGTGATCAGCGATGCCGGGAGACCGATAAACAGTCCCGCTTTGACTGCCGGTTCCAAATAAGGCCGGTACTGATCCGGTTGTGCGAGAAACTGATGCTTGCCCGCCAGAAAACCAAGCAGAAACATTGCCAAAGCACATGGTGCCTGTATCAGCAGCAAGATCAGCCACATCAGTTTCAGCTCATTGAGATGCTGCATAATCACACTACTGAAACTACCGGTATAGGCGGTATAAGCATATTGTGCATTCAGCAAATCCTGTGCCGGATCCTGCATCTCTCCCACCATCCACTGCAATACACCGAGCGATGCCCACAGAATTGCAGTGATGCTGAACAACCAGACAGCACTTTTGATCAATGTACGATCCGCACTATTGCGCCAGAGCAGCAGCACTACGCCCAGTATCGCATAGGTCGAAAGAATGTCGCCGTGGAATAACAAAACCGCGTGAAGCAGACCAATCACCCACAGCCCTGCTTGCCGGCGTAAAAAGCGCGGAATAAACGGCTCTCCGGCACGCACCGCTGATTGCATTTGCAATGTCACGCTGTATCCGAACAGGAAAGAAAACAGCAGATAAAACTTCATCTCAAAAATGGTTGAGATGAACAAATGTACCAGATCATTAAAACCAAAGCTTTGCTCAGGTTCACCTGTCGGCAAGCCGTAGAAAACTGAAGCAAAGGCCATAATATTGACCTGTAAAATGCCCAGCAGGGCAAAGCCACGCAGCGCATCAACATCCGCAATGCGTGTTACTTTCTGAGATGCTGAAGTCATGATTTTGCTCCCGCATCTGCAGTATGTCCGAGCACACCCCAAAGCATAGCTCTGAGTGCAGACTGGTGTTCATGCGGTTTAAACGCCGGATCAAGGGCAACACGGTTAAAAATACCATCCACAATTATCATCAGACAATTCACTGCCGTGACCGCAGGAAACGCTCCCGCAATCTGACGGCGCTCAATGCCAAGACTGATAAGATATTCCAGCTCTTCACGCATAACCTTATCGTTCAGGCGGTACAGCGCTCCGGTTTCGGCATCACGTCCGGCTTCGGCAGCGATTTCCAGCGCCAGCGCGGATAAGATGCTATCGCCAGCCACATCCAGTACCACATCGAAAAAAGTATTCAGTGCTGCAAACAGATCATCCTGCTCACGCAGCGTGGCAATAAGTTCCTGCGTTTGTTGCCGGTCTTCTTCAAAAAGGGCGGCAATGATTGATTTTTTGCTTGGGAAATAATGAAACAAGCTGCCGGTACTGATCTGCGCCGCAGTGCAGATTTGTGCCGTACTGGTTTGATGAAACCCCTGCTCGGCAAAACAACGCTTTGCAGCATCGAGTATCATCTGTTTCTTTGCCTGATGTTTTTCAGGATCTGTCACGCGCATAGCGCACCTCTAAATTAGACTGAGCGCTCGATTTAATAATTTACGTGAGGTTTTTACGCAAGAGAAAATTTATTCTGCAAAGCTGCGGCTAAATTGTGTGATTGTTGAAAATGCGAGCCAGACGGTTGTGTCTTAGTCTCAATCGCCATATATGAAGCTGAAAATAAAAGAGGTAAAAGCAGACAGGGGGAGCAGTGTCTGCGAGATGATACCGGTCGCTACCGGCAAATGGTGCACATTAAGCCGCCACAAAGAGCTGTTCCAATATGACGCTTACTTCGACTTTCCATCTGATGCAGATGCATCAGACCTGTTCTGCACTCTGAATTGTTAAAGCTCCATAGTTCCTGCCTTGTAATCTAAGATTTTTTGGGACTATGCAGCAAAAGCACTCTTATGATAGAGAGCATTTTTAATTGCTCTGCAATCGAAAGGCCCAGCGGCTATGATCAGTCATTCCGGTGAAACCGCCCCCGCTTCTTCAGATCATACTCAAATGATCTCCGCCACCACGCATGGCGCGCATAACAGCACAGAAGTGCCTGAAAACTCTTCGAGATTTTCCTTTGATGAAGACGCCTTGCATGAAGAATGCGGCGTCTTTGGCATTCTGGGGCATGAGGATGCCGCGACACTGACGGCGCTCGGCTTGCATGCTCTGCAGCATCGCGGACAGGAAGCAGCCGGTATCGTTTCGTTCCACGAAGGGCGTTTTTATTCTGAACGCCATATGGGGCTGGTCGGTGATCACTTCACCAATCCGGCGACTTTGAAGCAGCTTCCGGGCAATCTTTCGATTGGTCATGTGCGCTACTCCACCACCGGTGAAACCGTGTTGCGTAACGTGCAGCCGCTGTTTGCTGAGCTGGAAGTCGGCGGCATTGCGATTGCCCATAACGGCAATTTCACCAACGGCCTGAGCCTGCGCCGTCATCTGATTGCATCGGGTGCGATCTGCCAGTCCACCTCTGATTCAGAAGTTGTGCTGCATCTCATCGCCCGTTCGCGTCTGGCTTCGTCCAGCGATCGTTTTGTCGATGCTGTCCGTCAGCTTGAAGGCGGCTATTCGATTCTCGCTATGACCCGCACCAAGCTGATTGCAGCGCGTGATCCGGTTGGTATCCGCCCGCTGGTCATGGGTGAACTCGATGGCAAGCCGATTTTCTGCTCTGAGACCTGTGCGCTCGATATTATCGGTGCGAAATATATCCGCGATGTGGAAAACGGCGAAGTTATTGTCTGTGAAACTCAAGCAGATGGTTCCATCACCACCACCTCTATCAAGGCGCCAAACCGCAAGCCGGAACGCCTGTGCATGTTTGAATATGTGTATTTTGCCCGCCCTGATTCTGTAGTCGGCGGCCGTAATGTTTACATGGCCCGCAAAAATGCCGGTATTAATCTGGCAAAAGAAGCTCCGGTTGAAGCAGATGTTGTTGTGCCTGTACCGGATGGCGGCACGCCGGCAGCATTGGGTTATGCGCAGGCGAGCGGTATTCCGTTTGAATATGGCATCATCCGCAACCACTATGTTGGCCGTACCTTTATTGAGCCGACCCAGCAGATTCGCGCCCTTGGTGTTAAACTGAAACATTCGGCTAACCGTGCGATCATTGAAGGCAAACGCGTAGTGCTGGTGGATGATTCCATCGTACGCGGCACCACTTCAATGAAGATCGTGCGCATGATCCGTGATGCCGGTGCAAAAGAAGTCCATATCCGCGTCGCCTCCCCGATGATCCATCATCCGGATTTCTACGGTATTGATACGCCGGACGCAGATAAGTTGCTGGCCAACCAGTATCCGGACTTAAAGGCCATGTGTGATTATATCGGTGCGGATTCGCTGGAATTCCTGTCCATCGACGGGCTTTACGAAGCTGTTGGCGGCGAGAAACGCAATCCGAAAGCACCGCAATTCACCGATCATTACTTTACGGGGGACTATCCGACCCGTCTGGTCGATCAGGAAGAATTGTCGAATATTCATAACTTTGCATTGCTATCCAGCAACGGCTAAGATCAGATAAGGCGGTTGCGGCAACGTAGCCGCCTTAAAATTATACAGACTGAAACGGGTGGATTTAATGAGTTTTGATCTGAGCGGACGTACTGCGCTGGTTACCGGCGCATCCCGCGGCATCGGCTATTTTCTGGCATTGGAACTGGCAAAGCGCGGCGCCCATGTGATTGCCGTTGCCCGTACTGTCGGCGGCCTTGAAGAACTGGATGATGAAATTCAGGCGATGGGTAATACAGCGACACTTGTTCCGCTTGATCTTAAAGACATGCCTGCCCTTGATCTGCTCGGCTCATCAATCAATGACCGCTGGGGTAAACTGGATATTCTGGTTGCCAATGCCGGAGTGCTTGGCACAATTTCTCCGGTTGGCCATGTTGAAGCCAAAGTCTTTGACAATGTTATCAGCACCAATCTGACCAGTATCTGGCGTCTGATCCGCTCGGTTGATCCGCTGCTGCGCCGCTCCGATGCAGGACGTGCCATTCTGATGTCTTCCGGCGTCGCTCATACAGCACGCGCGTTCTGGGCACCCTATGCCGCCTCTAAAGCTGCAGTGGAAGTTATGGGACGCTCCTGGGCGGAAGAAACCAAACAAATGCCGCTGCGTGTGAATTCCGTCAATCCGGGTGCAACACGCACAGCTATGCGTGCAAAGGCAATGCCGGGTGAAGATCCGGAAACCCTGCCGCATCCGGCAGATGTGGCTGCTAAAATCGTGCAACTTGCCGATCCCGCACTGACCATTACCGGACAGCTCTATGATGTACGTCAGGACAAGTTCCTGCACTATCATATGCCATCGTAATCATTAGCTTTTAGACATCCGGCCTATTGCATTTTGCCGGCCGGATGTCTGTTCTTCCAGATTTTCAAAGCACTTTTTCAATATTCATTCTATATCGCAGCCTGTTTTTTCGCCTGCACTCAAGCATAATTCCTTAAACTTGGATCAGTTTAATGAATTATGCTCTCATTTTAAGTGTTAGAGCGACCTTTGTGTGCCAAGTCTGGCACACGGCGCTCTAAAGCATGGCTTTTATTTTTCGCTGCCTTTCCCCCCTCGTGACGATCTGAAACTTTTAATTTCTAAACACAGAAGGATCTGTGATGGATCATTTTTATATACTTACCGGTGGCCCGGGTTCTGGCAAAACCACTCTGCTCAACAGCTTAAAAACGCATGGCTATCAGCACAGTCAGGAGGCCGGACGCCATATTATTCAGGATCAGGTTAAAATCGGCGGCAAAGCGCTGCCATGGCTTGATCCGGCATGTTTTGCGGAAATGATGCTGGCATGGGAAATGCGTTCGCATTTATTAGCCTCAGAGATCGCCTCTGAGCGACCTTACTTCTTTGACCGAGGCATGGCTGACATTGCCGGTTATCTCAAGCTTTCCGGCATTCCTGTCCCCGATCATGTACATCAGGCAGTGCAGCAATATGCCTATAACAAAACAGTCTTCATTGCTCCGCATTGGCCGGAGATTTATCAGGGGGACGAAGAACGTAAACAATCGGCTGATGAAGCTGAACGGACTTTTGATGCCATGGTACAAACCTATCAGGCATACGGTTTTACACTGCATGAACTTCCCAAAGCGGATGTGGAAACGCGCGTTGCCTTTGTGCTCGCTCAAATAGATAAAAAATAGCGCAATAAAAAAAGCCCCTCACTGAGGGGCTTTTTATTGGTTATGCATTTTGCTTACATGCGGGCGATGATCTCTTCATCACCGGATGCATCGCCTTTGGCAGCTGCATCAAAGATGTAAGGAATGATCTCTTCGACAGTATCAAGCATTTTCGGCTGTACACGATGGCCGGTATGAATAAAGCCTTCGGTACGCATATGATCGAGCATAGCGATCATCGGTTCCCAGAAATGATTGATATTGGAAAAAACCATCGGCTTTTTATGGTGGCCGAGCTGTGCCCAAGTCATCATTTCCACGATTTCTTCAACGGAACCAATGCCGCCCGGTAGCGTGACAAAAGCATCGGAACGTTCAAACATCAGCTGCTTGCGCTGATGCATGTTTTCCGTAATGATCTGCTCATCAAGCATTTCATTCGTTTTGCCGTCGGCTTCTTTGTTCAGAAGGAAGGTTGGGATAATGCCAGTGACTTTACCACCTGCTTTGTAAGCACCTTCTGCAACGGCGCCCATAATTCCTTTTGTGCCACCGCCATAAATCAGGCGAAGGTCGTTTTCTGCGATGGAGCGGCCAAGAGCCAGTCCTGCTTCCCTATAGAGGGGATTATTGCCGGTTGAAGAACCGCAATAGACACATATTGATCGAATCTTGCTCATTTTTTCTTTTTCGCGCGCGGGTCGTTAGTCGTCAAGTTTTCTGCGTGGTGAGGCGTAATAAATTATCCGAAAACCAGAATTTCAATTTCAGATGCAGAATGCTTTTGAAATCATAGGCTTCTGCAAAGGATTGGCAATCTTGCGCATCTTATCGGGTAATGCATGACAAGAATTACAGTGCCGATATGTGATATTCTTGCTGTGACAATAAAAAAGCGCTAGTTGTTGGATCAGTGCTGATTATCCGTTTGGATTTATAAGCAGACACAACATGTTATAATATTTTTTTAAGCTCGGTGTTAAAAGGGGCGACCCCGAATGCAGAATAGTCGTTATGCGCTTGCCGGTTTTGCTGCTGTTGTTATCATCGGCGGTCTGCTTGCTTATTGTAATATGGCGCCGCAAAAAACGGAACAGCCGCAACCGGCGCCGGTTGCCCAGCCTGCACCGGCTAAGACGCCGGAAGCCAAATCAGAGGCCGCTCCGGAAAGTAAGACTGAAGCTGCACCTGATGTTAAAACCGAAACACCTGCTGAGACAAAATCAGCCGAGCCGGAAAAGCAAGCCGCTGCTCAGACTGTGACAGTGCCGGTTTTTGATGTATTGCGTCTTGAAGCTGATGGTTCTCTGGTCATTGCCGGTAAGGCCGCCCCGAATTCTCAGGTCGATCTCCTTTCCAAAACCCGTGTGCTTGGTTCAACCAAAGCCGGTGAAAACGGCGATTTTGCAATTATTCTGGATCAGGCGCTGAAGAGCGGTGATTACCAGCTGGTATTGCGTGCGACCAGCGGAGAGAATTCCGTTGCCACATCGCAGCAAACAGCCATTCTTTCAGTTCCGGCGACACCGGAAGGGCAGGTTCTGGCGCTGGTTGAAGAGCCGGGACAAGCTAGCCGTATGATTACCACGCCGCAGGCAACCCCGGCTGCACCGCAGCCGGAAGGCTCAGATGTGCCTGTTGCGCAGCATGGCAGCAGCGCGCCATATTCCGTTTTGCCTCCTCAGAGTGTACAGGGCGGCTCTGCCGGACAGGATGATAAAAGCGATATCAGCATTGCAGTTGAAGCCGTTGAAATTGAAGGCGCTTCCGTCTTTATCGCAGGGCATGCACGCGGCGGTCAGACCGTCAATATTTCCGCCAATGATCTGCTACTTGGAACGGCAATCATTACACCGGAAGGTCGCTATCTGGTGCAGACCCAGCAGCCGCTTGCAGTTGGGGATTATATTATTCGTGCAGATCTGATGGATAAAGGTGGCAAGGTTCTGGCTACTGCGCGCGTACCATTCCGTCGTGTTGAAGGTGAAAAGATTGCAGCCGTTGCACCAAGTGCACCAGTGCAACAGGATGTGCAGGCAGCTGAACCACAGCCGTTGGAAGAAGCAGAAGGTTCGGTGATTATCCGTAAAGGCGATAATCTCTGGACAATTTCCAAACGGACCTACGGCAGTGGTCTGCGCTACACAACGATCTATTTGAGCAACAGAGACCAGATTAAAAATCCGGATCTGATCTGGCCGGGACAGGTCTTCGTGATGCCGAAAGAGCCTTTGAAGGATCAGGACGTGCAGCAGAAGCTGCAATAAAGCGACAAGCCAAAGAAAGCGCAGCACAGGGGATTAAATGTGTTGCGCTTGTTTGTTTCAGAGTTTCACAACATTGTGCAGCAGTTTTGTTCGTATCATGGCTACAGACATGATACGAACAGGCAGGAAACCGCAGGCAGCATTGCGGAAAAAGAAATGCTTAAAGAATGAGGGCGACGGCAGCGGGTCGTCCGTGGCGTTAAAAGAAATTATGAAAAAGCAAAAAACAGTCTCAGCAGAATCCGGCCAGACCTTGAAAACACTGGCAAAACTCTGGCCTTATATGTGGCCGAGTGAGCGTCATGACCTCAAAATGCGGGTCGTCTGGGCAACATTCTATCTGGTTATTGCCAAATTCGTACTGATGCTGGTGCCTTATTTCTTTAAATGGGCAACGGATGCGCTGGATGGCTCTTTTACACCGCAAAGCTGGGTGCCGCAGATTTTTGTCGGCGCTCTGATGCTGGTCGTAGCCTATAATCTGGCACGTATCATTCAGGCCGGTTTTAACCAATTGCGCGATGCGCTGTTTGCCAGCGTCGGTCAATATGCCGTACGCCAGCTGGCCTACCGCACCTTTGTGCATATGCACAAATTGTCTCTGCGCTTTCATCTGGAACGGCGCACCGGTGGTCTCTCCCGTGTTATTGAGCGTGGTGTCAAAGGTATTGAAACCATTGTGCGCTTTACCATTCTCAGCTCGGTGCCAACCCTGCTGGAATTTGCACTGACTGCCGCAATATTCGGTTTCGCCTATGGCGTCAGCTATCTGATCGTCGTTGCTGCAACCGTCTGGCTCTATATGTGGTTCACTGTCAAAGCGAGTGACTGGCGTATCAGCATCCGCCGCGAGATGAATGAATCCGATACGGATGCCAATACCAAAGCTATCGACTCGCTGCTGAACTTTGAAACAGTTAAATATTTCGGCAATGAGGCCATGGAAGCCGAGCGTTATGACCGTTCGATGGCACGCTATGAAAAAGCAGCCACCCAGACATGGACATCGCTTGGCTGGCTGAACTTTGGTCAGGCTGTGATTTTTGGCGTCGGTATGATGATCCTGATGGTGATGTCTGCCCGTGAAGTTCAGGCCGGAACCCATACGCTTGGCGACTTTGTTTTCATCAATGCACTGCTGATGCAATTGTCGCTGCCGCTGAATATGATCGGCTTCATTTATCGTGAAATCCGTCAGGGACTGACCGATATCGAACAGATGTTTGATCTGCTGGAAGTGGAAGAAGAGGTCAAGGACAAGCCGGAAGCACAGGCTCTGGCTGTCTCACAGGGCGCAATTCGCTTTGACAATGTCAGCTTTGCTTATGATCCGTCCCGTCCGATCCTGCGTAATGTCAGCTTTGAAGTGCCGTCAGGTAAAACAATTGCGATTGTCGGACCATCCGGTGCGGGTAAATCGACAATTTCGCGTCTGCTCTATCGTTTTTATGATGTGCAGCAGGGCTCTGTGACGATTGACGGTCAGGATATCCGTGATGTGACACAGGTCAGTCTGCGCCATGCGATTGGTATGGTGCCGCAGGATACCGTGCTGTTTAACGATACAATCGCCTATAATATTCGCTATGGCCGCCCGAGCGCGTCAGAAGAAGAAGTGGAACAGGCTGCTAAACTGGCGCAGATCGACCGTTTCATTCAGCTGTTGCCGGAAGGCTATCAGTCGATGGTTGGCGAACGTGGCTTGAAACTCTCCGGCGGTGAGAAACAACGTGTGGCGATTGCCCGTACGATCCTGAAAGCGCCTCCGATCCTCATTCTTGATGAAGCAACCTCGGCGCTGGATACGGCAACGGAACAGGATATTCAGCAGTCTCTGGATCTGGTCAGCCGTGACCGTACAACACTGGTCATTGCGCACCGTCTGTCCACAGTGATCAGTGCCGATGAAATCATTGTGCTGAAAGACGGGCAGATAGCGGAGCGTGGTACCCATCGTGATCTGCTGTTGCAAGGCGGACTTTATGCGTCGATGTGGGATCGCCAGCGTGAAGCTGATGAGGCCGAAGCACGGTTGCGTCAGGTGCGTGAAAATGATGAGATGGGCATTGTTATCCGCGGTGCGCCAGCGGGCGAATGACAGGGGCGTAATGATCCTCTATGATAATGGCAGATATTCGCAACCGCAGCGAATATCTGCTAACTACAAAGCCGGTTTCGCTGTATTTAATTTCAGCTGAACCACTTTGATTCCGGCCATATTCAGCGCATAAATAATAAAAACAGCGCTTCCGGTAACTTTCTGTCCGGATTTCGTCAGCAGAAAGTATGAATATTATCAAATTTAGTGCGCTGATTGCGCTTAATCATTTTAAACGCTGTAACTTTGCGTTATTGATGCGGAAAATCTGAGGAAAACCGATGAGCCTGTCCGATACTATTCGCAATACTTTCGTCCCTATTCACCGTGAGGGCTATCCCTTCATTGCGGCATTCTTTGTTGTGTCGCTGCTGCTGGGCTGGTTGTGGGGGCCTTTGTTCTGGGTAGGGATGGTGCTAACCATCTGGTGCATTTATTTCTATCGTGATCCGTTGCGTATCACACCGCTGGACGATGATCTCGTCATCAGCTCGGCCGATGGCAAGATTTCTTCCGTTGGCATGTGCGTGCCGCCGGCAGAACTCGATCTCGGTACCGAGCCGATGTTGCGCATTTGCGTTTTCATGAACGTGTTCTCTGTGCACATTAACCGTGCACCGGTGCGTGGTAAAATTATCAGCGTAATGCATCGTCCGGGCAAGTTCCTGAATGCTGAGCTGGATAAAGCCAGCTCTGAGAATGAACGTAGCAGCGTATTGATCGACAGTGCACATGGTACGGTTGCGGTTGTTCAGATCGCAGGTCTTGTTGCCCGCCGTATCGTTTGCTGGTCGAAGGCCGGTGAAGATCTTACAACCGGTGAACGCTTTGGTCTGATCCGTTTTGGTTCCCGCAATGATATTTACTTGCCAAAAGGTGCAGTTGCCCGCGTTGCTGTCGGCCAGACGGCTGTGGCAGGTGAAACCGTTCTGGCAGAGTTCAATGATGCGCGCACTGCGCCAACCGTGCGGATCGCCTGATGCTTGAAGCACCTTTCCCGCCGCTGGATCCGAATGGCAATACAGAGGGGCGCGGTCCGCGCCTTTCTGAAATTCCGATGCGGATTGTTATCCCTAATCTGATTACCGTCCTTGCCATTTGTGCGGGGTTAAGCGGTATTCGTCTTGCCATAGAGCACCGTTTTGAACAGGCTGTAGCGATGGTGCTGCTGGCTGCTTTTCTGGATGGTATTGACGGACGGATTGCACGGCTTCTGAAAGGTTCTTCCAAATTCGGCGCCCAGATGGATTCACTGGCCGATATCGTCAATTTCGGCGTGGCACCGGCATTGGTGTTGTATCTGTTTATGCTGGATCAGGCGGGTTCTTTTGGCTGGATTGCAGCGCTGATCTATACCATTGCCTGCTGCCTGCGTTTGGCACGTTTTAACGTTATGCTGGAAGACCCGAACCAGCCTGCATGGCAGGGTAATTATTTTGTCGGCGTTCCGGCGCCTGCCGGTGCGATGCTGGTGCTGCTGCCTGTTTATTCCGGCTTTCTCGGCGTGTTGCCAAGCAAAGCTCTGGCTTACGGTACAGCTGGCTTTACGATTATTATTGCATTTTTGCTGGTCAGCCGTCTGCCGGTCTATAACGGCAAAACCGCAGGCAGCTTTATCCGTCGTGATTTTGTTGTGCCGCTGATCCTCGGTGTGGTGATCTATGCCGGTTTTCTGATGAGCTTCACATGGCAGACACTGACACTGACTGCATTGGGTTATTTGTTGTTCCTGCCATTCAGTGCGTTAGCGTGGAAGCGTCGCTTCGCAGCCGAGGCATTACATACTAAGGCTGACTAAATTGAAAAAGCCCCTCAATGAGGGGCTTTTTTGTCAGATCCTTTACGAGGCCATATGGCCTGTTGCTTTTCTCAACAACGGGCACTGCTATTAATCCTATTCAGAGTTTCGATATCTTTTTATCTGCCCGTGCATCTTTGAGGATCGACCATGTGTAAAGGATCAAGCCTGCCCAGATCAGTGCGAATGCATAGAGCTGCGTTGTGTTGAATGGTTCTTTGAAAGCGAAAACCGCGATCAGGAACAGCATTGTCGGCGTAATATACTGCATCAGCCCCAGCGTGGTGTAGCGCAGCAGTTTCGCACCGGTTGCATACATGATCAGCGGCACAGCAGTGACAACACCGGCCAGCATCAGCAGCACGATATCAGCCGAAGTACCGGCCACAAAATGATCCTGCCCCTGTGCATAAAGCCAAATTGCATAGGCACTGGCCGGAATGAACAGAATGATCACTTCCAGCATGAAGCCCTGTGACGGACCAATCGGCAAGGATTTACGGAAGAAGCCATAAAAGCCGAATGACAGCGGCAGAATGATAGACACCCAAGGCAGGCCGCCCTGCTCTACCGTCAGCAGGACAACAGCAGCAGCAGCGAGGAACACAGCAATCAGCTGCACTCTGCTCAGACGTTCTTTCAGGAAAACTGCACCGAGAAGCACATTGACCAGCGGGTTGATATAATAGCCGAGCGCGGCATCCAGTGCGTGATCATTGAAGATCGCCCAGACATAAACGCCCCAGTTCAGCGTAATCAGGGAGGCGGTCAGACAAGCCATTGCCAATGTGCGCGGATTGCGCAATGCGGCACCGACATCTTTGGTACGCCCCATAAAGACCAGAATAATTGCCGCAACCGGCAATGACCAGATCACGCGGTGCGCCAGCACCTCCACAACCGGAATATGGGCGACGGCCTTCATGTAAAACGGGAAAAGTCCCCAAAACAAATAGGCCAGCATCGCGAAGATAAACCCGCGCGTTGCTTCCGGCATCGCCTGTTGAGACCGGTCATTCATAACAAGTTGTCCTCAGATTTCCGGTCTCGGGCTTTATCATACAGCGGGAGCCGTTCATTACATTCACATCAGTAACAACCGGTACTCCCGTTTTACCTCATCCGCAAACGGCAAATTTTATTCTGCTGCAATATGTCCCGCAAGTTCGCGGTTTTTCATCAGCTTATAAACCACCGAGTCCATCAGTGCCTGAAAGGATGCGTCGATAATATTGTCAGACACGCCAACTGTGCGCCAGCGCTGCCCGCTCGCATCATGCGACTCGATCAGAACGCGGGTGATCGCTTCCGTACCGCCATTGAGGATACGCACTTTAAAATCGACCAGTTCCAGATCGGCCAGTTCTTCCTGATAACGCCCCAGATCCTTACGCAGCGCAAGGTCAAGCGCGTTAACCGGACCATGCCCTTCAGCCACAGACAGGTGTTCTTCACCGTCGATGATGATTTTAACAATCGCTTCCGACACGGTTTTCAGGCAGCCATTGCTGTCATAGCGGCGCTCAACCATACAACGGAAAGCTTCAACACGGAAAAACTGCGGCACCGCACCGAGTTGCTGGCGTGCCAGCAATTCAAAGCTCGCATCGGCACTTTCATAGGCATAGCCCTGCGCTTCACGTTCTTTAACCAGCGCGATCAGCGTATCAAGATGACGGTCGTCTTTCGCCACCTGAATACCGCGCTTTTTAAGCTCTGCGATAAAATTGGACTTACCGCCCTGATCCGACACCATCACACGGCGATGATTGCCAACTGTTTCCGGCGGCACATGCTCATAGGTCTGTGGCTCTTTCAGAAGAGCTGAGGCGTGGATACCGGCTTTGGTGGCAAAAGCAGAACTACCGGCAAATGCCGCCTGTTCATTCGGCGCGCGGTTGAGAACATCGTCAAAAGTACGGGAAAGTTTTGTGATGCCTGTCAGCGCATCCATGCTGATGCCCACCTCAAACCGGTCTGCCCAGTACGGCTTCAGCATCAATGTCGGGATCAACGTGACAAGATTGGCATTGCCGCAACGCTCACCGATACCATTGAGTGTGCCCTGTACCTGCCGCACACCGGCATCAATTGCCGCCAGCGAAACGGCAACGGCCTGTTCGGTATCATTATGTGCGTGAATACCGAGACATTCCCCCGGTACAACAGTTTTAACGGCATTGACGATATCGCCGACTTCGCTTGGCTGCGTGCCGCCATTGGTATCGCACAAGACGACCCAGCGGGCACCGGCACTATAGGCCGCCTTGGCACAAGCTAAGGCATATTGCGGATTGGCTTTGAAACCGTCGAAGAAATGCTCGCAATCAACGATACATTCTTTGCCTGCCATACGGGCAGCTGTAACCGAAGATGTGATCGATTCCAGATTTTCTTCCAGCGTGCAACCCAGTGCCAGATGCACGTGATAGTCCCAGCTTTTGGCAACATAGGTGATAACATCACTCGAAGCCTGCAGCAGCACAGACATGCCCGGATCATTGGAGGTGGAAACGCCCGGACGCTTGGTCATACCAAAGGCAGCAAACTTTGCCCGAGAGGTATGTTTGCGCTGAAAAAAGCTCGTATCTGTTGGGTTCGCACCCGGATAACCACCTTCAACATAATCCACGCCGAAATCATCCAGCATGGCCGCAATGGCTTTTTTGTCAGAAACGGAGAAATCAATTCCCGGTGTCTGCTGGCCATCGCGCAGGGTAGTATCATAAATATAGATACGCTCTTTTTTCATTGTCGGTCTTTCCTCCATATCTGTATTTATGTGCCTTGCTTGTCGCTTATTGCGGCCATGTGTCCGTATCGTGATCAGGATGCTGGAAAGACACCAGCGTACGTACAAACTCGATACTTTCCGGATCGCGTTCCGTGGTATAGGCGGGCAGTTCGCTGAGCTGTTCCAGATAAGGCAATTTGCCCTCCAGCCCCCATTGCACCTCCGGCACAATGTCTTGCGGCTGATCAAAGGCAGCGATTGAAAGCGCCAGTCCGTCCGGCGCTTCATAGGTCAGCGGTGTGCCGCAATCGGCACAAAAGCCACGCTCGACATGGTTGGAAGAGCGGAACAGTTTTCGTGTTCCGCGCGTCCATTCCAATGTGCCTTCCTTAACGGAAACCAGCGGCGCGTAATAATTGCCGAATGCTTTCTGACACATACGACAATGGCAGATGGATGCGCTGCCCAACTGCCCCTTTACGCGAAAGCGCACAGTGCCACATTGGCAGCCGCCGCTTACGACAGGTACTTCACTCAGCGTTTCACTTCCCATGATGTCACCCGCTCTCCCGTAACCGGATCTTTTCCGTCCTTCAGCTGAATATTCTGTGCCAGCAATGAGTCACGAATACGGTCAGCTTCCGCCCAATTTTTCCCGTTGATGAATGCCAAACGCTCAGCGATCTGTCTTTCAACATCCGCAGTGTCGACATCTGCGGCATAGCTGAACAAATATTGCGCAGCTTCAGCCAGCAATTGTGCATCATAAAGGCCAAGCAGATTGAGACCAGAAACCAACGCCTCCACATCACCCTGCTTATAGGCTTTACGCAACTCGGTGAGCGCTGCCCATGTGTTCAGATCATCGCCTACGGCATCAGCGAAGACCGAAGCTTTTGCAGCATCAGGCTTGGCAGACTGCTCTGCAACCAATTGATACCACTTGGCCAGTTCTTCACCGGATTCATTCAGACGCTGCTGCGTCCAGTTGATCGGCTCCCGGTAATGGGTCTGCAACATCGAGAGACGTGCAGCCATCCCTGTCCAGCGACGGCGGAAATCTTCCGGCACATCAAGACCGGCCACTTGCGGCAGTTCCGATTTCAGCACATCGTCAATGGTGATGAAATTGCCCAAAGATTTGGACATTTTCTGACCTTCAACCTGCAGAAAACCGTTATGCATCCAGATATTGGCCATACGATCTGAGCCAAAGGCACAGCATGACTGGGCGATTTCATTTTCATGATGCGGAAATACCAGATCAATACCACCGGCATGAATATCGAAAGTATTCTTCAGCGGATCATCGCATTTCAGACCGCCGCCAAACGGCTCCAGCAGTTTCGCCATCGACATGGCGGAGCACTCAATATGCCAGCCTGGGCGGCCATTCACTTCAATACTCGCCGGAGACGGCCAGCCCGGCTCGCCCTGTTTGGATGGTTTCCACAACACGAAATCCATCTCGTCGCGCTTGTAGGAAGCAACATCGACACGCGCACCGGCAATCATTTCATCCAGTGAACGGCGCGCAAGTGCGCCATAGCGCGGGCCGTGTTCACCTGTCATGGTTTTGACCGCAAACAGCACATGATCATCAGCCACATAGGCGTGACCGCGTTCGATCAGGCGCTCGATCAGCTGACGCATTTCCTCCAGATGTTCCGTTGCACGCGGCTGGCTGGAAGGCTCAAGATTACCAAGCGCTGTCACATCACTCTGGAATTGCGCTGCCGTGCTTTCAGTCACTTTACGGATCGCTTCATTGAGCGGCAGATCAGGATAATCACGTACTGCACGCGCATTGATCTTGTCATCCACATCAGTGAGGTTACGCGCATAGGTTACTTGGCTCTCGCCATAGACATGACGCAGCAGACGGAACAACACGTCAAACACAATCACCGGACGCGCATTGCCGATATGGGCAAAATCATAAACGGTGGGGCCGCAGACATACATGCGCACATGATCAGGATTGATAGGAACAAAGTCCTCTTTCCTGCGGGTCAGCGTATTATATAAACGCAATTCTGTGGCAGACATCGAGTTTCCCTCTTAAGAACGCAAAACAACATTTGCGCAGCCTGCTGGCCGGTGCATTTGTCTGCTTCAAAAGTAAAGGAAAGACGAAAACATCCGAGCCAGCAATCTGCTAGCGAATAATGGTCGCAATAATACAAATGGTGTTTGCGAATGGTGTTTTCATGCAGCACTTATCTCTCTGATCCTGCTTCGCGTCAAGAGAGCAGCCACAGATTTTTACAATCTGTATCAGGACTGTATTAAGGCACTGACGGGGATGATGTAAAATACGTCGCCGCGACAATACCCCGATTTCCGCATTATGCAGCCATGCTTCAGTCCCAATTTTCAAGCTAATATTATGCTGTCAATATAAAATGTTAGAGCGTCCTTTGTGCGCCTAAGAAGGCGCACGGCGCTCTAAAAAGGGAAGGAAACATTATGAAAAAGACATTCAGCTCATACAAAAAAGATCAGCTTACTGAACAGTACCGTGCAATCGGCCCTGCCTCGCTGGTTGCAGCTTTAATGGCCGCTCCGCGCAGCCGCCGTGAAGATACCAAGCGGCTGCATGTTTCTTATCTGCCTTCTGACAAAGCCTTAAGGCCACAGCAGACGGCTAAGTAAGCTGAACGCAATCGCCCACATAATGATGCCGATCAGGCAGTCGAGAATGCGCCATGCCGATGGCTTGGCGAAAAACGGCTGCAACAGGCGGGCACCATAACCGAGCGAGAAGAACCAGACAAAAGATGCAGTGATAGCGCCGATGCCATAGGCAAGACGTGCCTCGCCTTCAAAACGGGCAGACAGACTGCCGACCAGCACCACCGTATCGAGATAAACGTGCGGATTGAGAAAAGTCAGCGCCAAGCAAGTGCCCATTGCTGCCTTGAGACTAACTGCACCGGTATTGGCTGCATGCATACCATCCGGATGCATAGCGCGGCGAAATGCGGAAAAACCGTACCAGAAAAGAAACGCCGCACCGCCGATAGTCACTACTGTGATCAGTGTTGGTGATTGCGAAATTAAGGTGCCCAGCCCTGCGACACCTGCTGCAATCAGCGCCGCATCTGATAGAGCGCAAATCAGACTGAGGATAAATACATGCTGGCGTAGTAGTCCCTGTCTCAGAATATATGCATTTTGTGCGCCAATGGCGACGATAAGTGATAGTCCGAGCAAAAAGCCCGAAATTGCTGCTGTTCCCACGATTGACCTATTCTTCTTAGACTTTACGCGCATCTTATTCGAAAATCGCTGCCGCTTTTCGAGATGCAACATTATCTCAACGCGCATCTCGTCCGAAAACCGGCCTCCACTTTTCGGGATGCGCTGTATATTTTTGAAAGAGTTAGTCAAAACATACTGAACTGATCATCATTGTCATCTTTTTTCTTTTTCGCAGCAGATTTTTTAGGCTTAACCGGCTTTGGAAGCTTTCCTGCTTGCGAAATCACCGGCTCCTCCACCCGTTCATGCACATCTGTGCCGAAATAGCGGGCATGATTAATCTTATCCGATACGGGAATCGCTTCGAAAAAATCTTCCTGAACAGGTTTCAGCAGATGCTGCACATCTTTGGCACGGTTGCGCTTGCAATCGAGCCACTCCTGATAATCCTCAGGATGAATCACCAGCGGCAGACGATCATGAATATGTGATAATGCATTATTGGAAGCCGTGGTCAGGATCGCAGCCGTATCCATCTGCGAACCATCACCGCTCATCCATGTTTCCATCAGTGCACCAAAGGCAATCATGCCGCCTTTGCGCGGCCTGATCCAATAAGCCTGCTTTCTGCCATCACCCAGCTTGCGCCATTCATAAAAGCCGCTGACCGGTAGCAAACTGCGGCGATGTTCCATAGCTGTACGAAAAGACGGTTTTTCATGCGCCGTCTCAGAGCGGGCATTGATCATCAGCGGAAAATTCAACGGGTCTTTTGTCCATGACGGTACAAATCCCCAACGCACCAGCATTGCAATCCGCTCCGGCCGGTTGCTGCCGGGTGCCGGTGTTTCACCATTCATCACAACCATAACCGGTTGCGTTGGCGAAATATTATAGCGCGGCGGAAAGGCTTCATCGACAATCACGCCGAAATGCGCCTCCACCTCATCAATTGTCGCCAGTAAAGCAAAACGTCCACACATAGGTTTTGGTGTCGCGAGTTTTGCCGTAAAGGTCAAGGTGTCTGATAAACAAAGCTTGCAAATCAGCGGGCAGGTTTTTACCACTCATTTTATGACACAGGACATTTCCCCTCTCCCGCTTATCGCTCACGGCGTTTCAATGATCTGCCGTAATGAAGACCGCTTCTTGCTGGTGAAACGTGGTAAAGAACCGCTCAAAGGTTCTTTTGCTTTTCCCGGCGGCGGTGTGGAAGCAGGTGAAGGTGGCGAAGAAGCCGCTCATCGCGAACTCATGGAAGAAACCGGCCTGCGTTGCGATACATTACGACTGGTGGATACTATCGACCTCTCCAAAGAAGGTCTTTATGGCAAAACCTACAATCTCAGCATCTACCGCGCCCTTGATCTCAGCGGACAGGAGCAAGCCGGTGACGATGCCGTTTCCCTGCACTGGCTCACAGTTGAGGATATGCTGAATTATCCTGTCACCGTCAGCACGCTGGCCTTTGCCCGCCGTATTTTACAGGAAGAAGGCTGATATCGCCTTGAAACGGCCTGATTACTCCACAATTTATAGTGCAGGTGCGGAGTGTATAATGATCAGATTTTTCGGTTACTTGCTGTTTCTGACAGGTATTATTGTCAATAACAGTTCCGCAAAAGCGCAGGATATCAGTGGGCCGCCTTATGAAAGCCAGATGATCAGGCTCGCCGAAACACTCGGCTCCCTGCATTATCTGAGCAATCTGTGCAGTGATAAAAACAATCTTTGGCGTGACCAGATGAATGATCTGCTCACCGCAGAAAAGGCAGATGCAAACAGACGCAAAGTGCTGATCTCTGCCTTTAATAACAGCTACCGAACCTATTCCGATAATTACAGCCAATGTACCGATCAGGCGATCAAAGCGATTGAGCGGTTTAAACAACAGGGCGAAAAACTCACTGAAGGGTTGGTTGCCCATTACGGCAATTAACCAAAACTTCATTCATCCCGATAAAGCCGCAAACAATCATTCACAAACCCTCGCAATCTGTTAACAAGAGATTAAATTATGGGTGGAGATGCTTCGTCTGATGGTGTAAGAAACGGTCTTCGGATAGTCGTTTCTGCTCTGAATGGCTCTATGACAGCGCTTCCTGTTAGTCCTGTCCGTCTTCTGCAATGCAGTGTCCAACGGCTTTAAGCCAAGGTGATATTTTAATGAATCATTCTCTGTCAGAACTTGATGAACTCATTGCCCATGAGAAGAAGCAAGCCGCTATTGAATATCAGCATGAAGCATGGGCAGACGGAATCTCAGAAGGTATTGAACCGGAAATTCTCGCAGAAGCAGCTTTTGCCAATGCATTGACCGAACTATTGCGTAGCACCGGTGAAGATGCTGCTCTCGGCCTGCTCGACAAGTTGCGTGAACAGATTATTGCCGGTGAGTTTCTGCCAAATCGTATTTTGCAGTAATTTTCTGCAACCGGCGGCGCTTGCCATAATTTGCACGCCTGAACACTTTAAGCACATATTTTGAATATTATTTCTCTTCCGGAGTTTTCGATGTTGCTTTCATTTCGCCGCCGGCTGAGCAAGCTGAGTTCAGACACAATTCTGAGCAAGCCTTTCCTCGCCGGACTGGCTTTCGCCATGATCGCTGCCTCAGTCTCCGCTCCGGCCTCTGCAGGTTCGCTCAACACGAAGCCTCAAATTCTTGCGCTCAGCGAGACACCGGCAGGTGAGGAAGAGGAAATCAATCCGGCACAGGTACCATTGCCGGGGCCACTGCGTCAGGTTCCGACTGAAACCTATCGCGCGCCAGGCGCTGAAGCCCCAGCAGATAATGGTGCAGTTGAGCGTGATATAACCCGTCCTCATATATCACCAGACGGTAAAATTCCGGAAATTTCATACGATTATTCCAAACTTCCGCAGCCCGTACAGGACACCCGCAAAAAGATTCTCGATATTGCCAAGGCCGGTAAAATTGATGCACTGAAGCCATTGCTCGGTGACGGCGGTGAAAACAGCCCGCTGCTTTCGCTCGGCGAGTATGACGGCACACCGCTGGAATTTCTGAAAAGCCTCTCTGGCGACAGCAATGGTCAGGAACTGCTTGCCATTCTGGTAGACCTGCTTGAGTCCGGCTATGCGCATCTCGATGCGGGCACACCAAGCGAAGTTTATGTCTGGCCTTATTTCTTCGCCTACCCGCTGGACAAGCTGGATGACCGGCAGATGGTAGAACTTTATCAGCTGATAACTGCAGGCGACTTTGAAGAAATGAAAGGCGTCGGCGCCTATATTTTCTACCGCCTTGGCATTACGCCGGATGGCTCATGGAAGTTTTTTGTAGCTGGCGACTGAGCATCTCAAAATCTTTAATAAAAAAGCCGCCTCATCAGGCGGCTTTTTTTTATTTCTTAGTACAATCCTCGGCAAAGCCGCTCCCGTTAATTTCTTGGGAGCGCTTCGAGAAATTCCACAGGCTCACCGAGTGCAGGATTAACGATCTCGCCTTCCCACATCACTTTATGGCCGCGTACGATTGTGCCAACCGGCCAGCCGGTGACTGTCTTTCCGTGATATGGCGTCCAGCCCGCTTTCGAACCAGCCTGCTCATGCGTGATCGTTACGCTGCGTTTCATATCAACGATTGTCAGATCCGCATCATAACCGACCGCAATACGACCTTTACGGGACATGCCGAAAATGCGGTTCGGGCCATGTGACGACAGATCAACAAAGCGCTCCAGCGACAAACGACCGGCATTCACATGATCAAGCATGATCGGCACCAGCGTCTGCACACCGGTCATGCCGGATGGTGATGCCGGATAAGGCTTCTGCTTTTCTTCCAGTGTATGTGGTGCATGGTCGGAGCCCAGCACATCGACAACACCCTGCCCGATGCCATGCCAGATACCATCACGATGACGTGCATCACGCACCGGCGGGTTCATCTGAATGAGATTGCCGAGTGTCTTATAATCTTCCGAAGACAGTGTCAGGTGATGCGGTGTCGCCTCACAGGTTGCCACATCTTTATAATCTTTCAGAAATTCAATTTCTTCCGCAGTCGAAATATGCAGCACATGGATGCGCGCACCGGCTTCGCGGGCAATGCGCACCAAACGCTGAGTGCAGGTCAGCGCTGCAATCTCATCGCGCCAGACCGGATGACTGGACGGATCGTTTTCAACACGCAGACCTTCGCGCTCACGCAGGCGGAATTCATCTTCCGAATGGAAGGCTGCACGACGGCGTGTATTGCGCAGAATGGAGGCAACACCTTCATCATCTTCCACCAGCAGATCACCGGTTGAAGAGCCCATAAATACTTTAATGCCCGCGGCACCCGGCAGACGTTCCAGCTCAGCTACGTCTTTGGCATTGTCACGTGTACCGCCAACCCAGAAAGCGAAATCGCAATGCATGCGATGCGTGCCGCGCTTGACTTTATCAGCCAGCGCTTCCGGCGAAGTGGTCAACGGCTTGGTGTTCGGCATTTCGAAAACAGAGGTCACGCCGCCAAGTACAGCTGCAAGCGAACCGGTCTGCAAATCTTCTTTATGCTCCAGACCCGGCTCGCGGAAATGCACCTGACTATCCACAACACCTGGCAGAATATGCAGGCCGGTGCAGTTGATAACCTCGCCTGCGCTATTTTCTGACAGGGAACCGATAGCGGTAATGCGTCCGTTTTTAACGCCGATATCACGAACGGCACTGCCGTCATGATTGACTACCGTTGCACCTTTGAAAATCGTATCGAATGTTGTGGTCATTCGCGGCTCTCCTGTCTTGCGATAACTCGCTGTTCCTGACTTGCGATTACTCGCAATGCGGCTTACGTAACAAAGCGATGAATATCAAGATAATTGCATCTGCACTGCTTTATAAACCGGAAAGTTGATATGACAACGACAGAACCTTTAACTCTGTTCACCGGATCAACCGGAAATTTCGATGACCGAACACAGATTCTTGTGCGCGGTCCTGAAGCGGAAACCTTTCTGCAATCCATTTTTACGGCTGATCTGATCTCCCTCGAAACCGGCATCCTGCGTGCATCGGCGCTGCTAAGCCCTCAGGGTAAAATCCAGTTCGATTTTTTGATCTCGCGCGTTGAAGACGGCTTCCGTATTGATCTTGCGAAAGAAGGATCAGAGGTTTTCGCCAAGCGCCTCACGCTCTATCGCCTACGTGCCAAAGCAGAAATTATTGTTTTAAATGAATCAATTATCAGACTGAGCTGGAAAACTGATTCAAGCAGTTCAGAAAGTGATTCAATTGCGGACGAAAATTATCAGTCTGTGCGTGATGAGCGCTTCCCAGAGGAAGTAAATGTTCTGCGCCATTATGCTGAAAGCGGCAGTGCCTCCCCTGCCACGCCAGCAGAGCGCGATGCATGGGCAGCCTTGCGCATTCATTATGGTATTGCCGAAGGCGGTGCGGATTTCATCATGAATGATGTTTTCCCGCATGATATTAATCTCGAACAATTCAGCGGCGTATCATTCAAGAAGGGCTGCTTTGTCGGACAGGAAGTAGTGTCCCGTATGCAGCATCGCGGCACTGCACGGCGCCGGATTTTGCAGGTGACAGCGCAGGCCAATCTACCTGCATCAGACACGCCGATTACAGCCGGTGGCAAAGAAGTCGGAACCTTGCGCAGTGTCAATGGCAGCAACGCGCTCGCTCTGGTGCGTATTGACCGTGTGAAAGACGCAATGGATAAAAACATTCCGCTGCTCGCCGGTGCAACGGAGGTCAGCATGACAATCCCCGCCTATGCTAAATTCACCTTCCCAGAAGGAGCAGCAGACTAATGGCAGTATCCGGCGACTCTAAGACAAAACCGGTTCGGGCATGGCAGCGCATGTTGTCAGGCCGCAGGCTGGATTTGCTTGATCCTTCACCGCTGGATATCGAAATCAGTGATATTGCCCACGGGTTGGCACGTGTTGCCCGCTGGAACGGCCAGACCCGTGGCGACCATGCTTATTCCGTTGCGCAACATTCGCTGCTGGTGGAACAGATTTTCCGCGAGCAAAATCCTGATGCTCCTTTGCAGCATCAGATGCTGGCTTTGCTGCATGACGCACCGGAATACGTGATCGGCGATATGATCTCGCCCTTTAAGGCGGTGATGGGCGGTGCCTATAAACAGATCGAAGCGCGACTGGAAACGGCCATTCATCTGCGCTTTTCTCTGCCTGCGACCGTGCCTGCAGTTTTAAAAAAAGCGATTAAGAAAGCCGACATTGTTTCCGCTTATTTTGAGGCAACTGCACTGGCTGGTTTCAGCACGGCAGAGGCCGCAGAATTTTTCGGCCGACCGCGCGGTTTTCATGCCGGTCACTTTGATTTATCACCACGGCCAACCGCAGAGATAGAACGGGCTTTTATCAACCGATTCAACATATTGGAGACACAAATTCATGGCTGATGTTTCCGCTGTCGTTGAGGTGGGCTTGAGTGCTGCAGTTGTTACAATCAGCAATAACCGTCCGGTTATTCTCTGTTCCGATGATCATGAAATGCCTGCAGCCCATGAGGTTTCCGGCGCGCTCTCACTGCCTTACGGGCGGTTTGATCCGCTGAAACACCGCACACTGGAAATGGGTCTGCGGCTATGGGTGGAAGCGCAGACCGCTTTGCGCCTCGGCTATGTGGAACAGCTCTATACATTCGGCGACCGTGGCCGTGCCAAGTCTTCAACGCCCACCGATGATACCCATGTGATCTCTGTCGGCTATCTGGCGCTAACTCGCCAAAGTGGTGAACAACCGGATAATGACTGGCAATATTGGTATGATTTTCTGCCTTGGGAAGACTGGCGCAGCGGCAAGCCGCCACTCATCGACCACCTTATTATCCCCGCCTTACGTGAATGGGCGCAAAGTGACAAGCGCAGCCATCCGGCCTATGATCTGCATCAGTTACCGCGCTTGACCCGTTTGCGCCTTGCCTTTGGCACTGATGGTATTCAATGGGATGAGGAGCGCGTACTCGAACGCTACGAGCTGCTTTATGAGGCCGGTCTGGTGCGGGAGGCAACAATTGACGGCACTGTCAGCCCGAGCGCACAACTGGACGAATTGCAACGCCATACCGGCAAAGCCATGGTGTTTGACCATCGCCGCATTCTCGCAACCGCAATTGCCCGCCTGCGTGCCAAGCTGAAATACCGTCCGGTGATTTTCGAGCTGATGCCCGATTGTTTCACCCTCACAGCCTTGCAGGAAACCGTTGAGGCTATATCCGGCCGTCATCTGCATAAGCAGAATTTCCGTCGTCTGGTGGAAAATGCCGAACTGGTAGAGCCGACCGGTGCCAGCCTCAGCCAGCAACGCGGACGTCCGGCAGCGCTCTACCGTTTCCGCCGTGCAGTTCTGGAAGAGCGCCCTGCACCGGGCTTAAAGGTAACGCTCTCGCAAAGATAAATTTTAGTATTTCGCATTATCCTACGCAAAACCGCTACGCACTTTTGCTGGAAATGCTCAGAGATTCGGTGGTCGCATTATCCCACGCAAAACCGCTACGCACTTTTGCTGGAAATGCTCTAGCGATAAATATGCCGCTCATCAGGAAAGCTACGGCTTTTCACATCTTCCGCGTAACTCTTCACCGCCTCGTCAATGGCTGTACCTATGGCACCATATTGACGGACAAATTTCGCAGGCTTGTCGTTCAGACCGAGCATATCTTCCAGCACCAAAATTTGCCCGTCACATTCCGCTGATGCGCCGATGCCAATGGTCGGCACAGTAACCTGTGCGGTAATTTCACGTGCCAGCGGCTCGACAATACCTTCCAGTACAATGCCGAATGCACCGGCATCGGCAACGGCTTGCGCATCTTGCTTGATCAAATCCCACAGTGCCTGATCGCGCCCCTGCACCTTATAACCACCCATCACATGTACAGCTTGCGGGGTCAGACCGATATGCGCCAGCACCGGAATGCCGCGTTTGGTAAGAAAGCTGATCGTCTCAGCCATCTGCACGCCGCCCTCGAGCTTAACCGCACCACAGCCGGTTTCCGCCATGATCCGCGCCGCATTGCGAAAAGCGATCTGCGGACTTTCCTCATAGGAGCCGAACGGCATATCCACCACAACCAGCGCACGGGATGAGCCGCGCATAACCGCCTGCCCGTGCATGATCATCATTTCCAGAGACACACCGATGGTCGACTCCATGCCATGCATCACCATGCCGACACTATCGCCCACCAGCATAAAGTCCGCATAGCGGTCAACAATCGCCGCCGTATGGGCATGATAAGCCGTGAGGGATACCAGCGGCACACCGCCTTTGCGGGCACGGATTTCCGGCACCGTAATACGACGAATTTGTTTCTGGACACTCATGACTCTCTCCCTTGCTTTTCCTGCTTACGCGTGCCGGACGTTAACAACACATCGTCCAACTCAACCTGATAAATACCTCTGGCTGCGACCACCTTCTGATCACATAATACCGGACGTATATCTGTCAGCTCCCACGCCAACCAACCATCCTCATAGTAAGAAGCGCAGGCCGCTGGGATATCAGCTTTCTCAAATGGGCGTATAGTCTTCACCCGCACTAAAGCAACAGCATGTCCATCCGGATCTTCTTCACCGTCCTGACGAAGATAATGCCGGTTTTCGATAATCAGCAACTCCTCATCCGATGCGATATCCGGATGCCAGCGGCGGACTTCCAGTGTTTTCTCGCCACGCGCAATAAGTGTTCCGGAAGGTGCAACCACAGACAGAGCTTTGATTTTCAAGGCACTCTCGCTCAGTTTAAAAAGCGCAGCACATGCTGGTCGATCAGGCGGGTTTTGCCAAAACGAACAGTCAGCAATAGTACCGCCGGTGCAGTAAGTTGCTCCGCGGTTTCAGCCAGTGTTTCTGCATCACGGATATCCACGGCCTCGATCTCACCGCGCGGCTCCTGCTGCAATTTATCGACAACAGCATGGCGCAATGCCGCAACCGAACGCTCGCCCTGATCTACAAGTGTCTGAGCTAGTTGCATCGCCTGCGGCAGGACAACAGCGGCAGCACGGTCCTGCGCACTCAAAAGACTGTTGCGCGATGAGCAAGCCAGCCCATCCGGCTCGCGTACAGTCGTCACGCCGACCACATCCACCGGCTGATTGAGATCAGCAACCATGCGTTTGATAACCGCCAGTTGCTGATAATCTTTCTCACCGAAAAAAGCCTTATCCGGCTGCACAATATTGAACAGCTTGCTCACCACCGTGGCCACACCGCGGAAATGATGCGGACGTAATGCTCCCATCAGAATGGAAGAAAGTTCTCCCGCATCGACATAGGTCGATGTTTTGCCGCTGCCATCCGGATACATCTCATTCACATCCGGCGCGAAAACATAATCACAACCCTGCTCTTCCAGCAATTTCAGATCACGAGGCAGATCACGCGGATATTGTGCCAGATCTTCATTGGGCGCGAATTGCGTGGGATTGACGAAAATCGACACCACAGACACATCGCAATGCTGTTGGCTGTTTTTGACCAATGTGAGATGGCCGATATGCAGATAGCCCATCGTCGGCACAAAGCCGATACTCTTGCCACGGCTGCGCTCAGCCTTGAGAGCCGTCCGTAAATCTGAAATCGTGCGTATCAGCTGCATATGCTCATTTCCCGATAATCGTAACGGCTCTGTCTCATCATTCAACAACAATATCCAGTCCAACATCCAAGGTTGGTGCAGACATTGTGATTTTTGATGTTGAAATATAGTCAACGCCGCTCTCGGCCACAGCTTTCACTGTATCGAAATTAATATTGCCTGACGCCTCAAGCTTTGCGCGTCCGGCATTAATTTCTACTGCCTTAACAAGGGTTTCCGGCGGCATATTATCAAGAAGAATCACATCGGCCTGCACAGACAGCGCTTCCGCCATCTGTTCCAGCGTATCGACTTCAACTTCGATCTTCACCAGATGTCCGACAAAGCTGCGGGCGGCTTCAATCGCCTGTTTAACACCACCGGCAACGGCAATGTGGTTGTCTTTAATCAGCACCGCATCATCGAGGCCAAATCGGTGATTGGCACCGCCGCCGCATCGCACCGCATATTTGGCAAATGAGCGCATACCGGGCATGGTTTTGCGCGTATCGCAGATTTTCGCCTGTGTATGGGCAATCTTATCCGCGAAACGTGCCGTGTAAGTCGCAATGCCGGACAGAACCATCAGATAATTAAGCGCCACACGTTCAGCCGACAAAATGGATCGGGCATTACCGCTGATACGGGCAATCTCCTGTCCGGCTTTGATGCGGGTTGCATCTGTGACAGCGATTGAGACCTCCAAAGACGGATCAATCTGTGCGAAAGCGGCACGAACAAAATCCAGACCGGCAAGCACACCATCCTCACGGCTGGTCAGTATCGCTGTTGCCTGTTTCTCAGGAGCAATTGTGGCATGGCTGGTAATATCTCCGGCTCGTCCCAGATCTTCGAGCAGCGCATTGCGCACAGCCTCTTCAACCAGCGGGCGTGGCAGAACAGAAGGATAAGCAGTTTTCATCAGGCAGTTTCCGCTAATTTTTGATAAGTCTCTTGGGCGTCTTGCAAAGTCATCATTGAGCGATGTTGCCAGATAACCGAGCTTTCAGGATAGTCGCTGCGATAATGACCGCCACGGCTTTCCTTGCGAGCCAAAGCCGATACGGCCAAGACTTCGGCAGTCGCCAAGCAATTGGCAAATAGCGGATCATGATTATCCTGTGCCAGTTGCCGGATTTGTTGCAGCCCCTGCAACATCTGATTCTGCCTGCGGATAACGCCGAAACTACGGCTCATTACCGCCCGCAATTGCTGCATGGCCTCAGTGCAATTCTGTTTATTTGCAGCTGCCAGAACCTGCACGACAGATTGAGATGCACATTCTTCTTGCGGCAATTGCCTGATCGCCTCAGCAACCCGCGCACCAAACACTACCGCTTCAAGCAAAGAATTGGATGCCAAGCGATTGGCACCATGTGCGCCGGTGGAGGCAGCCTCGCCGCAAGCCCACAGCCCTTTAACCGTTGTGCGGCCATCCATATCCGTGAGAATACCCCCCATAAAGTAGTGCGCGGCGGGCACAACGGGGATGAGATCGCGCGCCGGATCAATACCAACTGCCTGACAATAGGCATAAACGGTCGGGAACTCCTGTGCAAAACTCTCACCGATTGCCTTAGTGCAATCGAGATAAGCACCGCGCCCGCTCATCACCTCTTCATAAATACCGCGTGCCACGACATCGCGCGGTGCCATTTCTGCCGCTGGATCATGGCGCAACATAAAACGCTCACCGGCTTTGTTGACAAGATGTGCGCCGTGGCCACGCAGAGCCTCTGTTGCCAAAGGTGACGGATCGGCCTTCACATCCAGCGCTGTCGGGTGAAACTGCACAAATTCCATATCCGCCAAAAGCGCTCCGGCCTGTGCCGCCATACCGATGCCGGAACCGCTGGCCTCAGCCGGATTGGTGGTCACCTGATAGAGATGGCCGATACCGCCACTGGCAATCACCACCTGACGGGCAGGCAAAATCTGATCCGATCCATCTGTACGGCGGATAGTAATGCCGCTGATACCATCTGCATCCGAAATCAGCTGATAGGCCGAAGCATTTTCGATCAGCATGATGGACGGTGTTTCCCGCACTTTGGCAACCAGTGCCTGCATGATTGCACGGCCAGCCATATCGCCACGCACGCGCACAATACGATTATGGCTGTGCGCGGCCTCACGCGAAACCTGCAAATGACCGGCCAGATCGCGGTCAAACGGCACGCCGAGTTCGAGGAGATCATGCACACGATCTGAGGCCGAAGAGGCCATCATACGGATGACATCCTCATCCACAATACCGTCACCAGCGATCAGCGTATCCGTTACATGGCTTTCTACTGTATCATCGGATGAGACAGCCGCAGCAATACCGGCCTGTGCCCATGCGGAAGATGCGCCCTGCCCGATAGGAGCAGCCGCTATCATCGTCACCGGCAAAGGACTGAGCTGCAGGGCGCAAAACAACCCTGCCAGTCCGCCGCCGACAATTATAATCTGACCGGGTATAATCTGATTGGGTTTCGTGCTCATCGTCACGCCGTCAGTTTTTCAGATTGATCATACGTTCAACGGCCTGCCGTGCTTTGACAGCCATTGTTGCGTCAACAAAAACCTCACCGCTCATATTCACCAGCGTGTCGAGAATTTTCGGCAGGGTAATGCGCTTCATATGCGGGCAGAGATTACACGGTTTGACGAATTCCACCTCCGGCACTTCCGCAGCAATATTGGAGGCCATCGAGCATTCGGTTACCAGCATCACCTTGGCCGGACGATTGTCGCGCACATAGTCAATCATGCCCTTGGTGGAACCGGCGAAATCAGCCACGGCCACCACTTCAGGCGGGCACTCCGGATGGGCAACAATCTGCACTGACGGATCAGCGGCGCGGTACGCCAGCAATTCCCCAGCCGTAAAGCGCTCGTGCACCTCGCAACGGCCTTTCCATGTCAGCACCTTAACGGAAGTCTGTGCCGCCACATTCTGCGCCAGAAACTCATCAGGAATACAGAGCACGCGATCAACACCGAAGCTCTCCACCACCTGCACGGCATTGGCAGAGGTACAGCAAATATCGCTCTCGGCCTTCACATCGGCAGAGGTGTTGACATAGGTGACAATCGGCACTCCCGGATAGGTCTCGCGCAACAGGCGCACGTCCGCACCGGTGATGGATTCCGCCAGCGAACAACCTGCCTTCATATCCGGTATTAGCACGGTCTTTTCAGGGCTGAGCAGTTTTGAGGTTTCCGCCATGAAATGCACACCGCACTGCACGATAATATCGGCATCGACACGGGCAGCCTCGCGCGCCAGCTGCAAGCTGTCGCCGACAATATCCGCCACACAATGGAAAATTTCCGGTGTCTGATAATTATGGGCAAGGATAACGGCGTTGCGCTGTTTTTTGATACGGTTGATCGCCGCAACATAAGGCGCATAAGCAGGCCACTCGATGCGCGGAATATGATGCGCCACGCGCTGATAGAGATGCTCGGTTTCTGCTGCGATCTCCGGTGTATAGTCCAGAGACGGCATTTCCAAAACGCCAAAACGTTCTGCCGCGCTGCGGATTTCACCTTTATTCAGGTTTTCTTTTGTGGTGGCTGTGGTCATAATCTGCCTCATAAAGCAGCACTAAAGCTGCCCTCTCCTTTTCCCCTTAACCGCCCTTTCGATATTTATACTCAATTCGAGCATAATAATCAGAAAGAAAAAGACGGTCATTTCTTAGACGCAGTTTCGAACGGAAAACCGGTACCCACTTTTCCTGAAACTGCTCAATACCGTGGCGCGAATCTTTATGCCTATTACAGTTTCATGACAAGGAATTATTTTGCTCAAAGTGAGTAAAATTAATCATCAACTTATACAGACAGCGCAAAACCCAAGCATCCGACCTTTTGAAAACACTGCAAAATCAATTAATAAGACAAGCGAATGAAGCATTCTCACTCAAGCCTCTTTCAAGCGTAAAAAAAATAATGTAATCGCTATTACACAATAGATTTACCGGCATTATCGCTGAAAGAACGCACAGCATGTCCACTCGCTCGCAAGACTATCGAAGCCCTTCCATGCCCTGGCTGATCATTATCGCCGGTTGTCTCATCACCTTTCTTACCTTTGGCCCGCGCTCAGCCATGGGCTTTTTCCAGCTGCCGATCATCGGTGACAAAGGCTGGGATCGCAGCACCTATGGTCTGGCTATGGCATTGCAAAACCTGTTTTGGGGTGCCGGTCAGCCAATCTTTGGTATGATTGCCGATAAATACGGTTCATGGCGCGTGTTGCTGATGTCCGGGATTTTCTATGCATCCGGCCTGCTTTTAATGGCGCATGCAGATGCCCCGATTGCCCTGCATATCGGTGGTGGCGTGCTGGTTGGCCTTGGTGTTGCCGCCGGTTCTTACGGCATTATTCTCTCGGCCTTTGCCCGTCATGTCAGCGCACAACAACGCAGTCTGGTCTTTGGTCTGGGCACGGCTGCCGGTTCTGCCGGTATGTTCGCTTTTGCACCGATTTCACTGGGTCTGATTGAGCGTTTTGGCTGGTCGGATGCATTGGTTTGGCTGGGTGTTGCTATGCTGCTGGTGCCATTGCTTGCCATCCCGCTGCGCGGTAATGCCTCTAATGCACGGATGCCGGACACGAGTGCCAAGCAAACTGTTGCCGAGGCGCTCAAAGAAGCATTGAGCCACAAAAGCTATCTGTTTCTGACAGCCGGTTTCTTTGTCTGCGGCTTTCAGGTGGCTTTCATTACCACGCATTTTCCGGCCTATATTTCCGATATCGGCGTGGATAAACATTATGCTGTCTGGGGATTGGCACTGATTGGCTTTTTCAACATTATCGGTTCGCTTGGCGCAGGTTTCCTCGGCCAGTCTCATTCCAAGCCGAAAATGCTGGCGCTGATCTATCTACTGCGCTCGATACTCGTCGCCGGTTTTATTCTGCTGCCGCAGTCCGGCACCAGTGTGCTGATCTTCTCGGCCATTATGGGGCTGCTCTGGCTCTCGACCGTACCGCCGACCAATGGTCTTGTCGCGACGATGTTCGGCACACGCCATCTTGGTCTGCTCGGCGGTATGGTGTTCTTTTCCCACCAGATCGGCTCATTCATCGGTGTCTGGCTCGGTGGCACGCTCTACCAGATTTACAACAGCTATGATGCTGTTTGGTGGCTGAGCATTATTCTCGGATTGTTTGCGGCTTTCATTCATCTGCCGATCCGCGAAACAGCAGTACAGCGCCCTGCTCTCTCTGCAGCGTAAATCAAGCAGCGCGGTTTAAAGCAGAAATAAAGCCGGAGCGCGACTCCGGCTGTTGCTGCCCGCGCGGCTCCCACACATGGCGGGTGAAGAAAAAGCCCGTCAATTTAAACGCCGTGCAAATATCCGGCACAGTCTCAGCTCTGACACGGGAATTACAAACAAATTCCGGCATAGCCAGCAACCGGTCTGCCCAAGGCGCACCGGCATCGCGGGACACGGCTCGTCCACTTTTCGGAGAGACATAAATCAGGTCAGTGGTGCCGCCGGTTGCGGCACAGCTTTTGAGATCAAGACCGAAGCCCAGTTCTTCCAGCAACATCAGTTCAAAACGCAGCAACAACTCACCGGCAGCAACCGGCGTGTCACAATGCTCCAGCAAGAGCTGCAATGTCTCATAGAGATTTTCGTGCGGGTCGCGCTCCGGCAGCAAACGCAAATGGGCTGCGGCCAGCTGAATAGCAAACAGCGCAACCGGCAGATCAATCAGCCGCGCTGCGGAAAAGCTCAAAGGCTCGATCTGGTAAGAACCCAGATGCTCATCGAGCCGCGCCCACCAATGTAACGAAACATGATTGCCGACCTGCAGCATCGGCTGCATACGCTTGGACCGGCCGCCGCGCACCACGCCCATATGGCGGCCATGGGCACGGGTCATCACTTCCACAATGGCACTGCTCTCGCCGTGCCGTCTTGTGCCGAGAATGATGCCCTCGTCGCGCCACTCCATAATCAGCTATCCTCAGGAATTCGGGAATTCCAGACCCATTTCACGGTAACGCTCAGGGTCATTGCCCCAGTTGTCACGCACCTTCACAAACAGGAACAGGTGAACCGGCTGCTCGAGAATAGCAGACATTTCCTTGCGGGATGCCTGACCGATTGCCTTGATCGTCTCGCCTTTATGGCCGAGAACAATCTTTTTCTGGCTGTCGCGCTCAACATAAACAACCTGTTCGATACGCACCGAACCGTCTTTGCGCTCTTCCCACTTTTCGGTTTCTACCGTTGAGGAATAAGGCAATTCTTCATGCAAGCGCAGATAGAGCTTCTCACGGGTTACTTCCGCTGCAAGCTGGCGCATCGGCATATCGGAAATCTGATCTTCCGGATAATACCAAGGGCCGTAAGGCATTTGGGCAACCAGATATTTCAAAAGGTCTTTACAGCCCGAACCGTTTAGCGCCGAAATCATGAAAGTGCTTTCAAATTTCACTTTCTCATTGGCAGCCTGCGCCAGTTCCAGCAGCTTTGGCGGATCAACACGATCGACCTTGTTGAGGATCAGAATTTTCTTCTGATGCGTGTTTTCAAGGCTGGTCAGCAGAGCCTCAGCTGACTCATTCAGACCGCCCTGTGCATCGAGCAGGATCAGCACGAGATCGGCATCACGGGCACCGCCCCATGCGGTTGTGACCATAGCGCGATCAAGACGGCGTTTCGGCTTGAAGATACCCGGTGTGTCAACCAGCACGATCTGTGTCTGATCCTCAGTAATAATACCACGCACCAGAGCGCGCGTCGTCTGTACCTTGTGAGTCACAATCGACACTTTAGTGCCGACCAAGCGGTTCACCAAAGTGGATTTGCCCGCATTCGGCGCACCAATCAGCGTCACAAAACCCGAACGGGTCTGTGCTTCTGCTGTGGTTGCGCTGTCACCCTGCGGATGGTTGATTTCAGTCATTTTTATCTCTTTTAAGCCAAGCGCTATATCGGAAATGCTCTGAAGAACCTGCGCAGGTTTAACGAGCTCTATTTAAGTTTATCGCACATCTTATTCCGAAAACCGGTTCCCACTTTTCGGGATGTGCTTAAGTTTAGCGTAAATACGGAAATTTTATAAGATCAGTTATTTCTGCCAGACGCCTTGGCGGTGCAGCAGATTTTCAGCGGCATCTTGTTCGGCAATACGCTTGGAGCGCCCTGTACCGGTTGCCGGCTGGAAACCGGAAATCGCCACTTCCACCACAAAGACAGGCTCATGGTCGGGACCAGTGCGGCTGACAATGCGGTAAACAGGTTGCAATTTGCCTTGCTGCTTGCCCTGCTGATGCGCCCATTCCTGCAACTCTGTCTTGGCATCGCGACGCGCAGCATCGCTCACTCTGGAGCGTGGCTCCCAGTATTTCAGCACAAAACCACGTGCAGCCTCTATGCCACCATCGAGATAGATCGTAGCAATCAGCGCTTCAATCACATCGGCACGGACATTGAGCAGGCGCTTGTCATTGAGGCTTTTGATGTCGGAGCCGGTCTCGATCAGGTCACCCAGACCGATTTCATCGGCAACAGACGCACAGCCCTCAGCACTCACCAGCGCATTCAGGCGCACGGACAACTCGCCTTCCGGCGCATCGGGAAAAGCCGCAAACAGCATTTCCGCAATAATCAGTCCGAGAACACGGTCACCGAGAAACTCCAGCCGCTCATAATTGGAGCCGGATTGCGGCCGCGCACTGGAATGTGTCAATGCGCGCTCAAGGCGCGCATGATCAATAAAAGTATGGCCGGTTTTTTCTTGCAGTATTTTTATACGCTGGCGATCAGAAACCATTGTCAGGCTCCTGACCGGCAACATTATTGTTATTTAAATTAGTCAAAACACACATCAGTTATTTGTCGTTACAACGGATTTTGGATTTTCCGTTGCACCGACCCAGTTCAGCAAGCGGTCAAACCGCAGATTGGTCGGCCAGCGCCACAGTTCCAGCGGGCTGTATTTTCCGGAGATGGAGAAGAAGATGACATTTGCACGGCCAACGAAATTCTCATATGGCACATAGCCAACAGAATAACGGCTATCCAGCGAATTGTCACGGTTATCACCCATCATGAAATAGTGACCGGCAGGCACTTCGAACACCCGCGTATTGTCACCCATTGCATTCGGGCTAACGTCCAGAGTTTCGTAGGAAACGCCGTTCGGCAGTGTCTCACGATAGACCTCAATCGGACGATTTTCGTCGGTCACATCCGGATTGGAAATTTCACCGACTTTTTCGCGCGGTACGGCGACATCATTGATGTAGAGAATGCTGTCACGCACCTGAATTTTATCACCCGGAAGGCCGATCACGCGCTTGATATAATCAATATTGGTGTCGCTCGGCAGTTTGAAAACTGCAACATCACCACGCTTCGGCTCGGAGCCCCAGATGCGGCCTTCAAACAGATCGGGCGAAAACGGCAGAGAATATTTCGAATAGCCATAAGCATATTTGGAAACGAACAGATAATCGCCTTCCAAAAGCGTCGGACGCATGGAACCGGACGGAATACTGAATGGCTGGAACAGCAAAGTACGGATGACAAGCGCCAGCAGCAGAGCCTGCACAATAATACTGACGAGTTCACCGGCACCGCCGGATTTTTTCACTTCACTCTTGTTAGACAAGCTCGACCTTCTCCGCTTTTGCGCGCGTTTATTGTGCGACTCTTAACCTCTACAAAGCCATGAAGCAATCAGGAACTCACTGATCAAAGGACAGCACCCTGCCTGCGTTGCATAAAACCCGCATTTAGAGCGTGTCGCGTTTGGTTCTATCCACTGTGCTCGCTCTATCTGTTTGCTTTTACGCATGTCGTTACCGGAAAACCGGTTCCCACTTTTCCGCGACATGGTTTTGGTTTGACGCATGTCGTTTCCGGAAAACCGGATTCCACTTTTCCGCGGCATGCTGCAGGCCGGTTTTTCAATAAAAAACACCATACCGGCTCTTGCTTTTATGACCCGCGATTCATGACTAAAAGACGAACCGTTCTGATCCTGAAAATTGTTCAAATTATTGCACAGACTGGCATTTTCATTCTGGTTATCGCGAAAATTCCATGATGTATTCTGTGTTGCAATATTGAAAATCAGTGTTCAACCGGTCTCATTAAAAGAACGTCAGGTACTGAATAAAACGCAGGGGAATAAAAAGATCATGACACAACCGGTCGAAATCCGTCTCTTCACCGCACAGGACAAAGCGGCATGGCTGCCATTGTGGAAAGCCTATCAGGATTTTTACAAAACCAGCATTACCGATGATGTCACAGATAAAAGCTGGGAGAGATTACTGGATAGTGCAGAACCGATGAATGGCGCATTGGCTTTTGTAGATGATCAGGCCGTCGGCCTTGTCCATTACATCCGCCATCGCTCCACATGGGCGACAGGTGATTACTGCTATTTGCAGGATCTCTACGTTAATCCGGAAATTCGTGGCAAAGGCATCGGACGCGCATTGATTGAGCATGTCTATAAGACTGCAGCAGAGAATGGTTGCTCACGCGTCTATTGGCTGACCCACGAGACCAATACCGATGCAATGGTGCTCTATGACCGTGTTGCCGATAAATCCGGCTTCATCCAATATCGTAAAATGCTTTAGAGTGCCGTGCGCCCTAACACTTTAGGTGAAACAAAAAAGCGCCCGTATTATGCGGGCGCCATCTTCTATCTTCAGGCTGGAACAGCTTCAATAATCACAAAAGCCTGTGCCATCGGATATTCATCCGTAATGCTCAGATGCACCACAGCCTTCATACCTTCCGGCATCATTGACTGCAGCCGCACCTCAGCACCATTGGTCAGGCTCATGGTCGGCTTACCTGAAGGCAGGTTGATCACTTCCATATCCCGCCAGAACACACCATGCGACAGACCGGTGCCCAAAGCTTTGGAACAGGCTTCCTTGGCGGCAAAACGTTTGGCATAGGTATCAGCCTGACGTTTGCGGCTTTCAGCCTTGGCACGTTCGCGCTCTGTAAACACCCGCTCAGTGAAACGACTGCCATGACGGGCAAGCGTCTTTTCAATGCGGCGGATATCAATCAGATCGCTGCCGATACCAATAATCATCGGGATATACCCTGCTGTCCGGCCAGAGTTTTCTTCACCACAATGCGCTGTAAACGCTTATGGCGATAATTCATCGTCGCCCAGCGTGCAGCAACATACACCGCCAGCGCACAACCGAGACCCAGCACCAGTGAGCCGAACAGCATCGGCTTCAAAATCGGCTGCCAAAGCTCTTCAAAACTCATTTGCTTGAAGATTTCACTTTCCAGAATACGGGTCAGCGGCAGCGCCTGCGACTGACCGTTTTCATCAACGATCATACGGCCGACTTCGTAAGTGCCGCCCCAGATAAACGGAATGGTCAGCGGATTGGCCAAAGCTGTACCGATCGCCGCGGCAGCAATATTACCGGCAATCAGATAAGCAAGGATAATCGCGAGAATAAGATGAAAACCGAAGAACGGCGTAAAGGCTGCAAAGACACCAACGGCAAGTCCGGCTGCAACCGCATGCGGGCTGGCCGTAATGCGGGTAATCCGCTTACCCATATAGCGCAATGAGCGTGAAAAAGAACGGCGCGGCCAGATCATTGTGCGAAGGCGCTCCCTGTAGCTCAAGGGTTCTCTGCGTCTGAACAACATTACTCTCTGTTACCATCCTGTTTCATATAGCGGCTGCATCATGCATTATTATCAGAAGATAATTCTGCTACCGACAGCCATAATCAAGGCTTCATAGGCCGGAAAGCCTCATGAAGCTACTGACATAATACGATATTAAGGCTTTTTTAACAGTCATTTCTTGCAAGCACAGAGCGTGAAAGTGCCGCAACACACGAGCAGTGCACCATTTCAGCCTGCTTTACCCCCAAAACAAAGCAAGCATCGCACTGATCCGCCGCGCCCCCGTGGCTGATCAGGCGATGCCCTTTGCAGGCAATTCCCGCGCTGAAGCTTACCCCTTCAGCTTGCAGTCCCTGCCCCTTTCTCCGCATCTGCCCGCGCCCCCGCGGCTAATGCGAAGCTCTGTTGTATGGCCGGTTTTATACGGCCATACTAAAACTATGCGCGCACTCCCTGCGGAACTCATCAAAGACGGCGGCAACCAACCGCACCAGAGAATGATGTTCCGGCGCCATAGTGATCACCGCATCCTGAACATTGACAATGCCGTCCACGCTCAATGGCCGCAGCAATGCCAGCTCGTCTGAGAAGTTAACGCCCGGTGCAACCGCATTCAGATCAACACGGAAATCACACATCAGTTTTTCAATGATCTGTGCCCGCAAGCGGTCTGAGTCATTAAAGGCATAACCGCGGATAACCGGTGCACGCTCAGACAGCACCGCAGCTTTATACTGACCGATATCAGCAATATTCTGCGTATAGCCTTCGCGGAACTGCGAGATCGACGATGCACCGAAACCAAGTAATGTCGGGCAATCATCATCCGTATAGCCCTGAAAGTTGCGGCGCAGCTGACCTGCTTTGGCGGCCACGGCCAGCGCATCTTCCGGCAGCGCATAATGGTCGATACCGACAGCCTCATAGCCCATAGCCATGAATGTCTCACCGACGATCTGTGCTTGTTCATAACGGGCATCGGCATCCGGCAACAGGCTGGTGTCGATCAGACGCTGATTGGCACGGCGCGCGGGCAAATGCGCGTAACCGTAACAGGCAATCCGGCTCGGACGGAATGCCGCCACGCGTTTGCAAGTCTCGCGCAATGTTGCAACCGTCTGCAGCGGCAGACCATAAATCAGATCGAAGTTCAGACTGGTAATGCCAACCTGCCAGAGCGAATTGACCGCAGCCTCAACCTGCTCAATCGGCTGCACACGGCCGATGGCCTCCTGCACTTCCGGATTGAGATCCTGCACACCAAGGCTGGCGCGGTTCACACCAACTTCAGCCAGATCGCGGCACAGTTTCTTGTCAACCTTGCGCGGATCAAGCTCAATCGCATGTTCCATATCATCAGCAAAATCGAACTGCTCACGCAGCACCTGCGTGATACGGGCAATGCCCTCGCCACCAAGAATACTTGGTGTACCGCCACCCCAATGCAGATGAACTGCTTTCGGGCGCTCTGTCAAATATTGCCCTGTCTGGCGAATTTCACGGATCAATATATCGGCATAGGCCTCAATCACCGTATCACGCCGTGCAATCTTGGCATGACAACCGCAATAGTGGCAGAGGTCACGACAATAAGGCACATGAAGATAGAGAGAAACCGGTTCCCCCTGCCTTAATCGCCGTAACCACGCCTCATACTGATCTTTCCCGACTGCCGGAGAGAAATCCGCGGCAGTCGGATAAGATGTATAGCGGGGTACGGCAAGAGAAGCATAATGTCTTGCCGCAATCTCCGTCATACTGTTTGTCCTTTACCGGCAGCAGCTGCCTGTTCTTTCTGTTTCATTTCCGGCGTAGCCGCTTTGGCGCGCACCAGCACGTCGTTGCGCAACTCAAACCACATGGCATTGAAAATTGCGAAGGAAGCGGCAAGTCCCAATCCAAGTATCCAGGAAAAGTACCACATTTCATTGTTCCTTTTTCTTGTCTCTTCAAAGGGTTAGTAAGCATTAGGCGTATTATCGACACTGTCTTTCGTAATCGGTCCGCGCATCACGCTATAGACCCAGCTGGTATAGAGAAGAATGAGCGGCAGAAAGATCACTGTCGCGATGAGCATGATGAACAGCGTCAGATGGCTGGAAGAAGCATCCCACACAGTCAGACTTGCATTCGGCATTACCGAGCTTGGCAGCAGGAACGGGAACAGAGACACGCCCGCGGTGCTGATAATCCCAAAGATACCGGCACTGCTGCACAAGAAGGCCAGCGTACCTTTGCGGCAATGCAGAGCAATAAAGCTCAGAGCCATACCGGCAAAGCCGAGCACAGGCGCAATCAGCATCCAGCTATGTTTGGTGTAGTTTTCCATCCATACGCCCGAGCCGGTTGTTACTGTTTTGAGCATCGGGTTCGACGGTCCGGCCACATCCTGAACAGATGTCACGACATAACCATTGATACCGAAGGCCAGCCAGACGCCTGCAAGCGCAAACAAGACGACGCTGAGCAGCGCTGCGATTTTACCGAAGCTGCGGGCACGCTCACCAACCACACCCGGCACACGGGCAACGATCACAGTCGCGCCATGAGCCACCAGCATAGTCAGACTGACCAGACCACAGAGCAGTGCAAAAGGTGTCAGCAGGCCGAAGAAGTTGCCGTCGTAATAAATGCGCATGGCACTATCGAAACGGAACGGCACACCGAGCAGAACATTACCGACAGCAACACCGAAGATCAGAGCCGGTACGAAACCGCCGATGAACAGTGCCCAGTCCCAAGTGGAGCGCCATGTGGTATTTTCCACTTTACTGCGGAATTTAAAGCCGACCGGACGCAGGATCAGTGCCAGCAAGATAGCGATCATCGCCAGATAAAAGCCGGAGAATGATACCGCATAGAGTGCAGGCCATGCCGCAAAAATCGCACCACCACCAAGGATGAGCCAGACCTGATTGCCTTCCCATGTCGGGCCGATCAGGTTGATCAACATACGACGCTCTTCATCTGTTTTGGCTGCGAAAGGCAACAGTGTGCCAACGCCCAAGTCAAAACCGTCCATGATCGCGAAACCGATCAGCAGCACGCCAAGCAACAGCCACCAGATCAGGCGCATTGTTTCGTAGTCTAAAGGAATACTTGTCATTATCTTGTTCCTTTCGCCTGATTAACCGTTGTTCTGCATTTTCAGAAGTACGGGATCCTGCGCCATGTCGACATCAGGGCGTACGGGTTCTTTTGGTCCGGCTTTGACGGTACGAACCATCAGCCAGATCATCACAACCAACAAAGCGGTATAGACAGTCAGGAAGAAACCAAGGCTGATCACCAGATCAGTCATAGTCAGATTGGAAGCCGCATAGAATGTCGGCAGCACACCTTCAATTGCCCATGGCTGACGGCCATATTCAGCAACAATCCAGCCGGCCTCAATCGCGATCCATGGCAGCGGCAAGGAAATCACCGCAATTTTAAGCAGGGTACGATTGGTATATTGGTGGATGCGGTGCATGCTGGCCAGCACAAAGGCCACGGCAAAGAATGCGATGAAGTAGAAGCCCAGTGCCACCATCAGACGGAACGACCAGAACAAGGTGCCGACGCTCGGAATTGTATCTTCGGCAGCTTTGCGGATCTCCTGCGGTGTCGCATTCTGAATATCATCGCGGTAGCGCTTCAGCAGCAGACCATAGCCGAGATCCTGCCAATTGGCGTTGAAGGCTTCACGGGCTTCAGCGTCATTCGGGTTAGCGCGGACACGATCGAGGTCAACGGAGGCTTTGATACCGTTTTCGATACGTCTTTCAGCCATATCAACCAGATCATTGATACCCGGCAATTCTGTGCTCAGACTGCGTGTGGTGATCAAACCCAAAACATACGGAATATGCACTTCATAGCTGTTCTGGCCATCACCCGGAATTGCGAACAGGTTGAAACCGGCAGGTGCAGGTTCTGTTTCCCACATTGCTTCCATAGCAGCGATTTTCATCTTCTGCTGTTCTGTTGCCACGTAACCGCTTTCGTCACCCAGTACGACCACCGACAAAGCCGCAGCCAGACCGAAAGAAGCAGCAACAGTGATCGAGCGTCTTGCGATTTCTACATGCTTGCCACGCAGCAGATAAAGACTGCTGATCGCAACGATAAACATGGCACCTGTTACATAACCGGCACTGACAGTGTGAACGAATTTAGCCTGCGCAACCGGATTGAACAGCACAGCCATAAAGTCTGTGACTTCCATACGCATTGTATCGGGATTGAAAACCGCACCGACCGGATTTTGCATCCAGCCATTGGCTATCAGAATCCACAATGCGGAGAAATTGGCGCCCAGCGCCATCAGCCATGTGACAATCAGATGCGCCACGCGCGACATACGCGCCCAGCCGAAAAAGAACAGGCCGATAAAGGTTGCTTCGAGGAAGAAAGCCATCAGGCCTTCAATTGCCAGCGGCGCACCAAAAATATCGCCTACATAATGGCTATAGTAACTCCAGTTCATACCGAACTGAAATTCCATCACGATCCCTGTGGCGACGCCCATGGCAAAGTTAATGCCAAACAGCACGCCCCAGAACATTGTCATCCGGCGCCAGATATCGCGACCGGTCATAACATAAACGGTTTCCATAATTGCCATAAGCAAAGACAGACCGAGTGTCAGGGGAACGAAGATAAAATGGTACATAGCTGTTGCAGCGAACTGCAATCTTGATAAATCAACGACAGTAAAGTCAATCATAGTTTCAGCCTTTTATCCTAAGGTAGACCGACGGTTTACATGCAGACCTGCCACACTATTCTGCGGCGTCGCTTATTTATGCACTCTTTATTAAAAAAGGCGATGCTAAATTAGTAAACAATCCAAGCCTTGCCGAATTCGCCCCTTTACAGGCGACTCCGCCTCCCCTTAGAGGCATTTGTAACAGGCCGCGAAATAGCCGCATTGATTTTGATCAATGCCTCAAAAACAGAAACAGGCGGAGAATACCCCGCCTGCCCGATGTCACCAACCTGACCATTATTTCAGGGACAGCCACTGCGTGGCATGAACATCCATAATATTATCCTGCCAGCCTTCAACCTGATCAGAAACCAGTGCGCGGGACGCATAAGTCAGCAACGGAATTATCACCTGCTCTTTCAGCAATAAGCGCTCTGCATCCGCCAAAATATCAGCGCGCGCTTTCAAATCCGTGGTTTTAGCTGCCTTCTCAAGCAGAGAATCATAGGTTTTGTTTGACCATTTCGGATAATTGAAACTGTTGCCGGTCTGATAAAGAAACAGGAAACTTTGCGGATCGCTGTAATCCCCGATCCAGCCATCACGTGCCAGATTAAAATCACCATCTTCGCGCAGGAAGTTAAAATAAGTCGTGCCTTCCAGCTCATTCAGCTTTGCTTTAATGCCGATATTCTTCAGCATATCGGCGACTGCAGCCATAACATTTTTATGGTTTTCCGACGTGCTGTAGTAAAGCTCAAGCGTCAGACTGTCCGGCTCAACACCCGCTTCTTTCAACAGCGCCTTTGCCTTATCCTCGCGATCAAGAATATCCACATTGGCAAAATCCTGTTTCACGCCGCCGCTGACATAATTATCAATACCGGGCGGCACCAAAGAATAAGATGGCAGCATTGTTCCGCGCCATACTTCGCTGGCGATAAAATCACGGTCAATTGCCATAGAAATCGCACGGCGTACGCGCGCATCCTTCAACGGACTACCGTCTTTGCCTTTGATATCGAGGAAATAGCTTCCCAATAGCGGTGCAACATGCAGCTGCTTGCCGAATTGCTGTTTCACATAATCCATTTGTTCAGCAGCAACATCAGAACAAATCTGAACTTCTTTTGCCTCGAAACGACGCATACAGCTCGAACGATTTTCAAACGGCAACCAGTTCACGACATCAATCTTCACCTTATCCGCATCATAATAATAAGGGTTTTTCTTCATTGTGATTTTGTCGTTCGGAACAAAGTCAACCAGCTGATACGCGCCGTTACTGATCAGATTTCCGGGTGCCGTGAACTTTTTGCCATTGGCTTCTACGCTTTTTTTATTCAATGGCAGCGCTGTATTATGTGTCATAAGCTGCACAAAATATGGTGTTGGCGCTTCCAGAGTAAATTTTAAGGTCTGCTCATCAAGCGCTTCAACACCCAGTTTTTCCTTAGGCATTTTGCCCGTGGCTATTGCTTCACCATTTTTAATCGGAAACAACACATTGGCATATGGTGCTGCCGTTTGCGGATCCATAATCCTTTGAAAAGTGAATACAAAATCGGATGCAGTTACCGGATCACCATTTGACCATTTAGCATTATCGCGCAGCTTGAAAATATAGGTCAGTCCATCCGGTGAAATTTCCCATGACTTGGCCACACCAGGAATGATTGCACCTTTTGCATCCTGCATCACCAGCCCCTGATAGAGATCACTTAATAAGCGAGCCTCAGCAACTGTCACTGTCAGTTGCTGATCCAGTGTTGAGGGATCGATATCATTGCCGCGGTTTAAAACGGTCTCTGCATGAGCAAAATTAGAAAAAACAGATAATAATAACCCTGAAATTAGTAATGGGCGGAACATGTTCCCTCCGAATTATAATTTATTCAAAAATAGTCCTTCTCCGGCACTGATATTACGCAAGCGCCAAAACAAAAAAATCCCAACAAAATGCCCAAACAATAAACGCGCCACAAAAATGCAGCGCGCTCAAAACTTAGAAAAAGACAAAAAATCAGCTTTTAAATTCAGCGCCCGCGACCGCTGCAAGCGAGCGATGCGAAAGAATGCTGACTGTATTGGCATCGGGCAGCTGAATAAGCCCTTGTGTGCGCATTTTTGTAAAACAGCGGCTGACAGTTTCGATTGTCAGGCCGAGATAATCAGCAATATCCGTACGGTTCATCGCCAGATGCACCGGATTGGCAGGCTGGCCGATCCGCTCTGCCTGTGCCGACAGCACCAGCAGGAAAGATGCTAGTTTTTCAACCGGTGCAAGGCGGCCAAGCACAAGCTGGTTATCCCGCGACTGGCGCAGCGCCTCGCGGGTCATAACATAGAGCCGGTCTTTCAGAGCCGGATGCGCATCCATCAGATCGTCCATTTCGCTCACGGCAAAACTGCACAATGTAGACGGCACAACTGCTTCCGCCGTTTGCGAATAGGTTCCGTCATCGGCAAGACCGAGGTAGTCGCCCGGATATAAAAATCCGGAAATCTGGCGGCGGCCATCCGGCAGCAATGTAAAAAGGCGCAGAAGACCAGCGGTCAGACTGAAGACTTTCAGCTTCGGTGCGCCCTCTTCCACCAGCATTTCACCGGTTTCCAGTTTGCGCGAAGTCATAATAGATTCAAGCGCATCCAGTGCATCATCCTGCAATGCTGCACAGATTGCCATTTTACGCACTTCGCAATCAGCACAGGCACCGCATGGTTCACGATGACGCTGAGTTTGTTTTGTCTGAGCTGATAATACTGAAACCACGATGATGCCTTGTAAGTGCCCCGACGGGGTTAGCGCATAAAAACAATAAAAAGCAACGAGCCAAATGGCGCTTCATGCCATACAGAATGCGCCCCTCATGCCATGAATAGGCAGTAATTTCTATATCACGAGCAGGCCTGCGTCAAAAAACGCACTCATAATAAATAAGGATCGGCTCTGCACATCACAATGCAAAGCCGATTTGCAATCAAATATTGCGGCTGCCCGGTTTAATTGCAGGAAGTGCAGCCAGTTCCGGCGGCAGATTATCCTTATCATAGGACGGCACTTCATATTCAGCCAAGGCGATCAGCTTGGTGCCGACATCAGCCTTACCGGCAGAGCGGTCAACAATACAGGCTGCTGCAACAACTTCAGCCTTCAGGTCACGCAGTGTCTCAATGGTTTCGCGGATCGACAGACCGGTTGTGACGATATCCTCCACGATCACAACACGGGAGCCTTCCGGCAACTCAAAGCGGCGCAGCTTGAACACGCCATTTTCACGCTCAACCCAGATCGACGGCACGCCGAGATGGCGCGATGTTTCATAGGACGGAATCAAACCACCGATTGCGGGGCCAACAACATAGTCGATCGGCCCCAGATCAGCGGCTTTGATCTTTTCAGCCAATGCCTTGCACAGTTTTTCTGTCTTGTCGGCATGCATGAACACCCGTGCTTTTTGCAGGAAAACAGGACTGCGGCGACCGGAGGTCAGGATAAAATGCCCTTCAAGAATGGCACCTGCCTCACGAAACACGCCCAGCACATCTTCAGTATTCATAATAGCCTCTTATCCGTTAACGCGCTGCGCATCACTGACACAGGCGCTTTCTTTCAATTGCGTAATAATGCGGTTGAGATGTTTGAGATCCCAAACCTCAAGATCAATAATCATTTCCGTAAAGTCGGGCGCGGTACGCACCATGGAAAGATTGTGAATATTCGTGTCATTCGCAGAAACTACCTGCGCAATTTCAGCCAATGAGCCCGGCGAATTAATTGCGGAGACCGATACACGTGCAGGAAAACGCTCATGCATTTCACTGTCGATATCCCAGCGCACATCAATCCAACGCTCCGGCTGATCGTCATAAGCGGTCAAAGCGGAAGACTGGATTGGGTAAATGGTAATCCCTACCCCCGGTTGCAAAATCCCGACGATACGGTCACCCGGCACCGCACCTTCCGGTGCAAAACGTACCGGAAGATCGGAATTCGCTCCACGGATCGGCACGGCATGATTTTGTGCCGCAACCTGCTTCTGCGCTTCCTCAGCATTGCCGCCTTCCGGAACCTTAAAGATCATGCCCGCCGCATTTTGCAGGTTGAACCAGCCCTTCTCGCCGGTTTTGGCAGGGCTGCCAGCCGTTACACGCGTATCCTGATAATCAGGATAAACAGCTTTCAAAACGTCGCCGGAAGATAGTTCACCACGGCCAACTGCCGCAAACACATCTTCAATATCCTTGCGCGCCAGACGCGACAGTGCCGGCTTCAGTAAATCCTTAGTGAAGGTCTTGCCGCTACGCTCAAACGCACGCTCAAGAATACGCATTCCCAGCCCCGAATATTGCTTACGCACCGCTGCACGGGTTGCACGACGAATAGCTGAGCGCGCCTTACCAGTAACAACGATAGATTCCCAAGCGGTTGGCGGCACCTGCGACTTCGAGCGAATAATGTCGACTTCGTCACCGTTTTTCAGTTCGGTCATCAGCGGCATCATGCGGCCGTTGATCTTCACACCAACGGTAGAATCCCCGATATCCGTATGCACGGCATAGGCAAAATCAATCGGTGTTGCACCACGAGGGAGCGCAATCAGGCGGCCTTTAGGCGTAAAGCAGAAGACCTGATCCTGAAACAGCTCCAGCTTGGTATGTTCCAGAAACTCTTCCGGATTGTCACCTTCCGACAGCGCTTCGATCGTCCGGCGCAGCCATGCATAGGCGTTGGATTCCGTGGAAATCGCGGTCGGCACAGTATTGCTGCGACCATCTTTATAGATCGAATGGGCAGCCACACCATATTCTGCCACATCATCCATAGCACGGGTACGGATTTGCAGCTCTACACGCTGACGGGACGGCCCGATAATTGTGGTATGGATTGAACGGTAATCATTCTGTTTCGGCGTTGAAATATAATCTTTGAAACGTCCCGGCACCATTGACCATGTGCGGTGAATAATACCCAGCGCCTTGTAACAATTATCAACATTATCAACGATAACGCGGAAGCCAAAAATATCGGAGAGCTGCTCGAACGACAGACCTTTGGTTTCCATTTTGCGGAAAACCGACCATGGCTTTTTCTGCCGGCTGGAAACATCTGCCTGCAGACCCTTTTCCTGAAACAACAGCGCCAGATCTGCTTCAATTTTGCTGAGCAGGCCGCGGTTCTTTTCCATCAGCTCGGCAAGACGGTCTGTTACTGCACGCCAAGCTTCCGGATTGATATAACGGAAAGCCAGCTCTTCCAGCTCTTCACGCATATCCTGCATACCCATACGGCCAGCCAGCGGCGCATAAATATCCATAGTTTCTTCAGCAATACGCAGACGCTTATCTTCGCGCATCACGCCGAGCGTACGCATATTATGCAGACGGTCGGCCAGTTTCACCAGCAACACGCGCACATCGTCGGAAATTGCCAGCAACAGCTTGCGCAGATTTTCTGCCTGTACAGCTTTTTTAGAAACCAGATCGAGTTTTTTAAGCTTCGTCAGACCTTCAACGAGCTTGCCAATTTCGGGACCAAACAGCTGGTCAATCTCAGCACGGGTTGCATCGGTATCTTCGATTGTGTCGTGTAACAGCGCAATCGCAATTGTCGCCTCATCAAGACGCATATCGGTGAGAATGGCTGCAACTTCTAATGGGTGAGAAAAATAAGGATCACCGGACGCACGTTTCTGACTGCCATGTTTTTGCATCGCATAAACATAAGCTTTATTCAGCAGCGCCTCGTTTACATCAGGCTTATAGTGTTGCACCCGCTCAACCAGCTCATATTGGCGCATCATCAGCCTGCACTCCTCTTATTACAGTAAAGTCCGCTCACATCACTCAAGTCATTTATCGCAACACAGGAAGTTACTGTAAAATGCGACCGGCACAAAGCGGCACCGGTTTAAAACACTGCATTCATTCAACAAATTCCGGCGTTTATTGTGCGGCATTTTATCAGCTGAATATTAAAGCAGCCGTTTTCGCACAAAATAAAGCGCCGCAGAGTGATCTGCAGCGCTTTAATAATCCGATCTTTACTGACACCGGCACGTATAAGAGCAACCGGAAGTCCGTTGAAACAGCTTAAAGCGCCTCAACAAAAATCAGTAATCGTCGCTTTTCTCTGGTGCAACAAGACCTTCAATACCAGCAAGCAGATCTTCTTCGCTCATGCTGTCGAAAGTTACAATGTCTTCAGCGCCAACAATTGCTTCGCCAGTCAGTTCATCAATAGAACCGCTGATCTGCAATGGTGCCGGTGCTTCCGGCTCGTCGATTTCCACATGCTTCTGCAGCGAATGGATCAGGTCTTCTTTCAGATCACCCGGCGACAGGGTCTCGTCAGCGATTTCACGCAGCGCAACAACCGGGTTTTTATCGTTGTCGCGATCAATGGTAATCTGACCGCCCTGTGAGATCTGACGTGCACGATGGCTGGCAAGCAGAACCAGCTCAAAGCGGTTGTCTACCTTGTCAACGCAATCCTCAACGGTAACGCGGGCCATAGATCGCCCCTTTCATCTCTCAAATTAATTCAGGAATTCTCGGCTTCCATAGCGTCACTTGATGCAAAAAACAAGTAAAAGCGCACAAAGCCTGCGATCAATCACTCAAAATACACAAGAGCAGGAAATGACACAACATATTTTGTCGTCTGAGCAGACACAGAACCGGCATGGCACCGTTCAGCAATGAGAGACGCGCACAAACAAGCATCTGCACACATAAAGCCATCGTGACTTCAATCGTCAAGAATCGCCTGCCATTTTTTATATTTTCATGCTAAATTTATGCTCTATTAAAGCACAAGGAAAATGCCTTTAAACCGTTTATACTCTTGCTAGCTAATGAATAGTTTTCATTTATTTGATATTTGTGATATGTTAATCACACATTTTCCCTAAGTTTTATCAAACACGCAATAAAAACAACCTGTGATTGCTTGCCTTTCTGGATATGCGCCTTAGAACGCAGAAGAGGAGAGGCTTTTTTCAAAAATAAAATTGAAAAGTGCAGACAATTAATCAGCAAATATTATTTGTTGAAGAATGGATAATTATCAAAATGTTTGATTCACGCGAAAAAATCGCGCTTTTTATCGATGGCGCTAATCTTTACGCTGCGTCGAAGACGCTCGGCTTTGATATTGATTACCGTAAATTGTTAAAAGCTTTTCAGAAACGCGGTTACTTGCTGCGTGCTTATTACTATACTGCCCTCGTAGAAGATCAGGAATATTCATCTATTCGCCCGCTGATCGACTGGCTTGATTATAATGGCTACAAGGTCATTACTAAAGCAGCCAAAGAATTTACTGATGCAACCGGTCGTCGCAAAGTCAAAGGCAATATGGATATCGAACTTGCTGTCGATGCCATGCAGCTGACTGAGACCGTTGATCATTTTGTGATCTTCTCCGGTGACGGCGATTTCCGTTGCCTCGTAGAAGCGCTTCAGCGTCGCGGCCGTAAAGTAAGTGTTGTTTCAACGCTTACAACACAGCCACCAATGATTTCGGATGAACTTCGTCGTCAGGCAGATCATTTCCTTGATCTGATGACACTGAAGCCGGAAATCAGCCGTGAAGTTACAGAGCGTCCTGCACGCCGCATGGAAGAGGAAGAAGAGCTTTACTAAGCTCTTCTGATCACTTTTGCTTTATCCGGAACCATCCCGAGATTGCGATTTTTGCCCCCGCCTTCATGACTTTATTCAGGTCTGGCGGGGCAATGAACCAACATGGCATAATGCGCCGGTTCCGGCTTTTTTGCCGACTGACCCGCAAGACAGTGCCAAATCCGTGCATACACTCAGCCTCCTCGCTTATCCTGAACGGGTGCGCCTGCTGATTATCGGCCTTGCACCGGGTTTACGCGGCGCCAATCGCACCGGCCGTCCTTTTACCGGTGACTATGCCGGTGACCTGCTCTATTCCACACTTAAAGAATATGATTTTGCACAAGGCATATTTGAAGCGCGGCCTGATGATACGCTGACGCTTAATGACTGCGCCATTGTCAATGCCGTGCGCTGCGTGCCGCCGGAAAACAAACCTACCGGCGCCGAAATTAATACCTGCCGCCAGTTTTTATCGCCGTTTATTACCGGCCTGCCTAATCTGCAAGCAATTGTCACACTGGGCACGATAGCCCATCAGTCGACAATTCGCGCACTCGGCCAGCCGGTATCGAAGCATAAATTCGGCCATAATGTGCAAACTGAAATCGGAAAGCTGCAGATTTTCTCCAGCTATCACTGCTCGCGTTACAACACCAATACCGGCGTTCTCACAGAAGCCATGTTCCGTGAAGTCTTCAAAAATGTGCGCGATTATCTCAGCACAAAACCGAATACATAATAGCACTTAAAGAAAAAGCCCTGTCCGAGACAGGGCTTTAATATTTAGGCTATCACCCACGATCACGCAGCAAACGCGATTTTTCACGGTTCCAATCGCGGTTCTTTTCAGTCTCGCGCTTATCATGCAATTTTTTACCGCGAGCCAATGCGATTTCCAGTTTAGCTCTGCCGCGCTCGTTAAAATACAGCTTCAGCGGCACAACAGTCATGCCTTCACGCGCGATAGAGTTGGCCAGACGCACAATCTCACGCTGGCTGAGCAAAAGTTTACGCAACCGGCGTGGCTCATGATTAAAGCGATTACCTTGCGTATATTCCGGCACATAGGAATTAATCAGCCAAAATGCATCATTCTCAAAGCTGGCATAGCTTTCAGCAATATTAGCCTGATTGGAGCGCAGAGATTTCACCTCTGTTCCGGACAGGACCAAACCGGCCTCAATAACTTCGAGGATCTCGAAATTATAACGTGCCTTACGGTTTTCAGCGATGATTTTGCGTGCAGGTGCATTTTTTTTCGTGTTCATGGCAGCAATATATATCTGATCCGCAACTTTACTAGAGCATGTCGTGCTCAAATGGCTTCATTTAAGCCCCCTGAACATGCAACCATTATAAAAAACAGAGCATAATGCACTCAAAGGACTATAAATTGAGTACAAAAAAGCCTGCCGGTTCATAAATCAATGTACCGGCAGGCTTTAAATGATTTGCAGCAAAATAAACAGCTTAAACTGTTTTTCTATTCAACAAGCCCTCACATCAGGCAGCGAGCAAACCGGCATGACGCAGTGCTGCATCAATTTTCTCTTCAGTCTCTGCTTCAACCGGCATTAGCGGCAAACGCAGATGATTGGTAATACGACCGGTGCGAGCCAAAGCATATTTAACGCCTGATGGATTTGGCTCCATAAACAATGCTTTATGTAACGGCATCAGACGATCCTGAATTGTCAGTGCGGTCGCATAATCACCCGCCAGACAAGCCTCCTGAAACTGCGAGCACAAACGTGGCGCAATATTCGAGGTTACTGAAATACAACCGCGACCACCATGCGCATTAAAACCGAGCGCTGTTGCATCCTCACCGGAAAGCTGAATGAAATCAGTCCCGCACGTTGCGCGCTGCTCGGATACACGTTCGATTTTGCCGGTAGCATCTTTCACGCCAATAATATTCTTATGGTCACGCACAAGCGCCCCCATTGTTTCCGGCGTCATATCAATGATTGAACGACCCGGAATATTATAAATCACCAAAGGAATAGAAATCGCATTGGCAACAGCAGAAAAATGCGCGTAAAGGCCACGCTGATTTGGCTTATTATAATAAGGCGTCACAACCAGAACGGCATCAGCGCCCGCACTTTCTGCGTGTTGAGCCAGTTCAATGGCTTCAACGGTATTATTGGAACCGGCACCGGCAATAATCTGCGCACGGCCTTTTGCTTCCTCAACGCAAACCTCAATCACCCGTTTATGCTCATCATGGGATAGTGTCGGTGTTTCGCCGGTTGTGCCAACTGGTACAAAGCCGTGCGTCCCCTCTTCTATCTGCCAGTTTACAAGGCCACGGAACGCTTTTTCGTCAAATGCACCCTGTTCAGTAAAAGGTGTGACGATAGCCGTGATTGAGCCCTTCAGCATCGGGTACTCCCAAAATATATGTCTGAGTTTTAAATGAATAATATGCCTGCGAAACCCTGTGAGGAGCTTTGCCGGACATATGGTTTATTAGAATCTGCTTATTACACTCTGGTGTTCCGGCCTGCCATCATGAGACAAGACAAAATGCCAGATATTCAAAACCGTATAAATGATCACCTCAATTATACAGCGCATGCGAATTTCGTTATATTCGACAAAAGGTCATAGCATTACATTCCATACAGGCCGTTAAGCTGCATACAGAATGATACCCTGACCACCTGTTTGTGAAAAGTGCTGCACCATAGTCCTGCAAAACTCTGGCAGCAAGTAAATTTATACATATTTATAGCAAATTCATCGATATGATAAATTTAAACATCAATATCGTCGATTAGACGATATTGATTGGACATAAAGACGAAATCTATGAATCACTATCACCGCCCTCCGGTGAAGAATATGCCTGACAACACCAGCGAATACCGGCAAAATTTTGGCACGCACCATACCGGATCAGCATTAAAACACTGTGCATAATTCACCTCATTTCCTTAATGAGCATTTAAGGTAAGGCTTCATTAACAATGCTTTCACAGATATGAATTATAGTCCCACACAAAGAAGAGCGGCAGGATCAGAAAGCCCGTTATGAGCCTCTGACCATAAAGATCATTATGTCTTTAACATTCGGTTTTTACTCGAACATCTGAAAATTCTGCCTTAAATTTGCTTCAACAAAGTTATACGGAACGGTCATGCGTAAATTTGCACTTTTCGGACAGCGAGCAGATCAGAAAATTTTAGCCCTTGCCCTTTTATGTGCAAGCGTGGCGACAAATGGCCTGTCTGCTTACGCTCAGGAAGCTGAAAATGTGCCGACGCCGTTGCTGCGTCCCTTCGCGCCGACCGCCATGCGCAATATGCCTGCCCCGATGATGCGGCCAGATCCGACGACTACAGCAACCATTCCAAGAACACAGGCTCCGGCTGCCATGAATGGTAGCCTGAAAACCGCCTTAGATGCACTTTCGTCCAAAGACCCGCGCCGCGCTCTGGCCATCCGCAACGGCATGTCTGTAAATGATCTCGACCGTCATATCCTGACATGGGCACTGGCACTCTCCGGTTCGGATGGTCTTTCAAGTTCGGATTATGTTGCGGCTGCCTCTGAATTGCGTGGCTGGCCTGGCATGACCACGGTTCAGCGCAATACTGAACGGGCACTGTATCGTGAGAACGCGCCTGCAGGCACTGTTATTTCTTATCTTGGCAGCCGTAAACCACAGACAACTGAAGGTATGATCCTGCTGGGACGTGCCTATCTTGCCAGCGGAAACCGTAATCAGGCGCGTCAGTTACTTGCACCATGGTGGGCAACCGCCAAGCTGGATGCCAAAGATGAAACGCAGGTTTTGCGCGAGTTTTCTGGCGTCCTGACCAAAGAAGATCATCAGGCACGTTTTCTGCGCATGCTCTATGACAACCGGTTATCATCGGCAGCCCGCCTAGCTGCACCGGCCAACGCAGAATCGCTTTACGTGGCTTTTGCTGCTGTCAGCAAGCGTGCGCCGGATGCTGCGCAAAAGCTCAAAGCCGTTCATAGTTCATGGCAGTCGAATCCGGCATTCCTCTATGCCAATATTCAGCATTTACGCCGTGCGGAGCGCTATACAGAAGCCGCTAATTTAATGCTGAAAGCGCCACGGGATGCCAAATCTCTGGTTGATCCGGATGCATGGTGGATTGAACGCCGCGTATTATCCCGTGAGCTGCTGGATATCGGCAAGCCGCAAATCGCCTATCGTTTAGCTGCAGCTCATAGCGCAGAATCCTCAACAATGGCTGTGGATGCTGAATTCCACGCCGGTTGGTATGCTCTGCGTGCGCTCAATGATGCGGCAACGGCACAAAAGCACTTTACCCGTATTGCTGAAATTTCCTCCCGCCCGATGTCTGCCTCCCGCGCCTATTATTGGATGGGACGTGCGGCAGAAGCCGGCGGTGGCGGCAGCGCAAAACAGCTTTATCAGCGCGCATCCTATTACGGCACATCTTTCTATGGACAGCTGGCGGCTGCCAAACTTGGCAATAATGTTCTGTCGTTGCCTTATCCGAAGCCGAGCTCTGAAGATCGTGCTCGCTTTGACAGCCGTGAACCGGTACGAGCAATTCGCCGTCTGGAATCAATTGGTTATGGTAATCGCGCCCAGAGCCTTTACATCAATATGGCTCAGGAACTCAGCAGCGTCGGCGAACTTGCACTGCTGGCTGTGATGGCCGAGCGCAACAGCAATCACTACCTGTCATTACGTGTCGGCAAGATTGCAGCCGGTCGCGGACTAGATGTTGGCGCTATGTCTCACCCGACCGGTGCGATTCCTGCCAATGCCAATATTAAAGGTTCCGGCGCTGCCCTCGCCTACGCGATTGCCCGTCAGGAAAGTGAATTCAACATTTCTGCTGTTTCCAGTGCTGGCGCACGTGGCTTGCTGCAATTATTGCCGGGAACTGCCAAGGGCGTCGCACAGCGTGCAGGTCTTGCCTATTCCGACAAGCGTTTGACAACTGATGCTGCCTATAATGCGACGCTTGGTGCTCATTATCTGGGCGAGCAGATTGAGCGCTTCAACGGCTCTTACATTCTGACCTTTGCCGGATACAATGCAGGGCCGAGGCGAGCAAGCGAGTGGGTGGCACGTTATGGCGACCCTCGCGGACAAAACATTGACAGCGTAGTCGACTGGATTGAGCGGATTCCATACACTGAAACCCGCAATTATGTGCAGCGCGTTATGGAAAACTACGCGGTTTACAAATCGCGTCTCTATGGTAACGCCAATATTCAGCAGGATTTGATCAGCGGTCGCCGCGGATAAGTATCATAATCACTAATAAAAAAGCCCCGCAGCATTAAATACTGCGGGGCTTTTTTATTATAATACAATGTTTTAGCCGGATGCTGTATGTTTGGAAGCACGAGCACATAAAACAGCAGATATCAGTACTACTTTTTAGCCGATATAAAAGCGGATAAAGCTGTCATCAACCAGCCGCCGATCATCAATGTGCCACCAACCGGAGCAGCCATAGCAAACAGCTTATTGCCGGTCAGATCGCGCAGAATCAAATCACCTGCAAACAAAACAAGCCCGATAAGCACTAGTATGCCTGCCCAATAAACAGCGCGACTCCGGGCGCTAAGAACTGCAAAGCCAATAAAAGCTGCCGCATGACCAAGCAGAATCGGTGCAACAACGCCCAAAAAGGCATGATCGCCATGGGCAGACGCTGCATAACTTGTCATTGCTATGGCGCCGGAAGCACCGGCAAAAAACAGAAAGAGACGCTCAATATCAGCAGCCATATCGTAAATCCTGTAACCTGATAAACCAGTTTGCTATCAATGCAGCTAATTACAGGCTTTATCAATGGCTTAGATTTTTGATAGCCCCACCTTCTCTGTAAATACAAAGGCAATAATCAAAAAAGAAACGACTATTTCATTGGCTTAAGTTCGATTATCTCAACATATAGAAACAGGCCACACGCGAACGGCAACCATGCTGCCCTAAATTCCAATGAACTAATTACATGATGACGAAAATAAATACTTTTTACTTTTATAGAGTTATGCCGAACCACACATGACCAAAAACTACACTCAGCCCAAGCAGCAGCGGATTCTCAGCAGTCCATGGTCAAGTCAACCGGCGATTAATTATACTGGCTCTCAAACAGGATGAAACCAGTCCGGTTGACTGATTTCCCTGTATGGACAGCGCATGCAATTACTTAAAAGTCTGATGTTATTAGCGAATTTCCAGAACTTTAACGCAACTATCGAGATCGTTTGTCGCAAGGTGTGCATAACGCATGGTCATTTGCAAAGTCTGATGACCAAGCCACATCTGAACACGACGGATATCAATACCGCCGCGCACCAAACGTGAAGCGCAAGTATGGCGCAGAATATGCGGGACAACCTGTGTATCCGTGCCAAGACCAACTTCATATTTGGCATCATTCCACACAGCGCGGAACTCTACCTGTGTCAGCATGGAAAACGGCCCTTTATGGCGTTCAACCGGAATTTTACAGGCTTTTCTTGCACGTTTAGTCAAAGGAACTGTGCGGCTGCGATTCGATTTTGTCAGCCAGAAAGTGACGCGATGATCCTGAAGATCATTCCATGTCAGGCCAATCGCCTCTCCCAGACGACAACCGCTATCAACCAGAAAAACGGCCAGACGATAGCTATTTTCGCAGCGTTTTTTGATCGCAGCGAAAAGCCGTGCTTCTTCTTCAAGTTCCAGAAAACGAATTAGCCCTGCCCGCTCTTTCTGACGAATGAACTCCGGCAGGCTAAAGATGTCCCCCATCTTATACGCCTTTCGCAGTAACTTGCTAAGTGCAGCCATTTTTCTATTAATGGTTGCATTACTGTTATTGCGCTCACGCAGGGAACCAATAATTCTGTCAAGCATTTCCTGACTAAAGCCGCTGAAACGCTCGCCCTTCAGAATTTCATTTATTTCGCCGAGAAACAATCTCACATTGTATTTATGGGAACCATCGTCCCACAAAATATTGAGATAGCGTTCGGACAATTCAGTAACTGTGTACTGATTAACAATTCGATGTGTTTTTGTATTTGAAGACGTAAAACTCAGATTGTACCCGATAACAGGTGCAAAACTCTCAGAATTATCGATATAGATGTCCCGATTCAGCTCCATCATAAGGCCCCCCAGCCGTTTGAATGGTCAGGAGTCTTAGGGCTAACCAAAAAATAAAACAAGTCCGGGCAGCAATTTTGATAGTGCAGCATGGGATAACCACTTTGGTTGTGTTTCTGATGCCCCCTCTCAAAAAGCTACATTTTCGCCCTTCGCATACAAAAATCTTACATCATTTATAAAAGCGCATCTTAGACAAGATGGTCCCCGCTTGAACGCCTCCTCTGAGACGAAAATACCAGCGACCGAAGCCGCTGGCACTTTTCTTATACTAAACCAATGGCTTAGAAAGAACGCTGGAAGCGGATTGTACCGGCGAAAGCGTCTTTGTTCGAAACAACACCCAGCTCACGCAATGGGTGGCTGTTTTTCCAAGAAGTATATGTAAGTTCCGGAGTAATGGTGAAGCCTGGAACCAGCTGATAAGCTACGTTTGCAGCAACAGCGGTCTTGCCCCAATCTTCGTATGCAACCTGTACGTTGAAGGTAGCTTTTTCAGTTGCTTTGAACTTAGCACCACCCCAGACAGCCCAATCGCCGCCCCATGAACCGTACATACCGATGTTTTCTTCATAAGAAGCGTAACCGCCCTGTACCCATACGGAGAACTGGTCTGTTACATTTACATCGAGACGTACTTTACCGGCCCACTCTTCCAGATTGGAGTCATAACCAACCGCACCAGCGATCGAACCCCAAGCCTGTTCAAACTTCAGGCCACCAACAACGTGCGGCATGTAGCTGTCGATGCGGTTATTATACTTGTACTCATAAATTTTTGTGCTATCCGCAGGATCTTCAATATAGAAATCCTGTGAACCGCCGCCTTGTTCAGCAGAGATGATAGCGGAGAAGCCGTTACCACCAGTGAAGGTGTAGCTGATCAGGTTGGTGCGGTATTTACCAGCATCAACCACGTCATCGTTGATGATATCGCCGAGATAACCGGTAAAGGTGTGGAATGCGGATTCATCGAGACCGATGCGCAGGCCACCAAGCTGCATGTAAGCAAAATTCAGAGTATGACCACCCTGGTCACCGTTCGAGAAGTTGAAACGGTTTTCTGTGTAAGTACGCAGAGTGCCAAGCTCAGTTTCCGAAGCGGTGTGCGTACGAAGAGTGAAGCGGCTGTAGATATCATATGTATCTTTGTGCTTCTTTTCCCAGTCGCCAGCGCCACCTTTAAGCTCGTCATTCCACTCACTACGGGAATAACCATATTTTTCGCCGGAATAAGCATCACGACCGCCAGCAGCCTGGAAACGAACGTAACCGGAGATGCGCAGGCATGTTTCTGTGCCTGGAATGTAGAAGTAGCCAGCGCCGTATGCATCGCAAACGCGTACATATTCAACAGCTTCTGGTTCTGGTGCAACGATGGCGTCGGCAGCCTGAGCGCCGGATACTGCAACGAGAGCTGCAGCGGAGCCGAGAAGAAGGCTCTTAATGTTCATTTCTGACCTCCAGTCAGAAACATTAAGGATGATAAAAAATCATATAAATTCAACATGTTACAAAATTTTTTAAATTAAAATTTTCCAAAAGTCGAAAAAAGCACGCCAAATCGGGGCAATAAAACCACGCAAAACAACAAAAAAACCGGTCAGAAAATCTGCCGGTTTGCGGGTATTTTTAAATTATGGCGGAGAGGATGGGATTCGAACCCACGATACCCTTCCGGGTATACTCCCTTAGCAGGGGAGCGCCTTCGACCACTCGGCCACCTCTCCGGTAAAGGCGCAATAGCCGGTAATAATCAGGAGTTCAAGCACTTTACGCGTAAAGTGCAAAAAAATATGCATCATCAACAGCGTATCGTGAAAAAGCAGCCTAATTCTGATAGTTTTATGCGATTATTAAGCCTGCATATATATACGCTATGGACAACGTTGGCTCTTTTTCAAAGAATCAAAGTCAGGAATCAATGAAATGCGCCTCTTATCCACCGAGGCGAATCTTTTCGGCAAACAAAGCGTCTAATTTGCTGCCTTTGCAGCATTATCGTCTCTCGAAATCTGATCGCGCTATATATGCGGGCAGAGCTGCTTCGCGATGATTTGCGCACTATGATTTGCATAAAAAGGCTGAAAAGCCCGCAAATTCAGGTTAATTTCCTTTAACGTTTATAAACAAAACATAAATGAAATCCACAGCCTAGGCCGAGTTTCGTGTCTTTTCTGCAACACGATATACCGATAGCAACAACTCACTCCCTACTTATGCGTTTTCAGTGTTGCAACAAAACTGAGCCTGAGTATCTTGGGGACAGAAGAAGGAGCGCTTCGGTAGCGACTTTTTCACCCAAGGGGATGGGGGCAGGTTGTCCTTCAGCCAAAATAAAATGCCCAGACCCATTTAAAACTTTGACTGGAGGTCAGAAATGAACATTAAGAGCCTTCTTCTCGGCTCCGCTGCAGCTCTCGTTGCAGTATCCGGCGCTCAGGCTGCCGACGCCATCGTTGCACCAGAACCAGAAGCTGTTGAATATGTACGCGTTTGCGATGCATACGGCGCTGGCTACTTCTACATTCCAGGCACAGAAACATGCCTGCGCATCGGCGGTTATGTTCGCGCTGACATCAAAGGCGGCGACAACGTATACGCTCGTGCAAACGACCGTGCAGTTCGTGATGCTGTTGCCAACAAAGATTTCATTGGCGACCTGACAAACAAAAAACGCGACACCTACAACTTCATGTCCCGTTTCGCTCTGCGCTTCACAACAGCGTCTGAAACTGAACTCGGCACACTGAAGACATATGCTGATCTTCGCTTCCAGTACGAAAACGGCAAAGATGCTGGTTCTTCCGGCTCGCTGCGTTACGGCTACATCCAGCTCGGCGGTCTGCGCGTTGGTCTTGACGAATCCGCATTCGTAACCTTCCCAGGTTACTACGGCGACGTAATGAACGACGACGTAATCCTCGGTGGCGGCTACCGCACCAACGCCATCAGCTACACATTCACAGGCGGCAATGGCTTCTCGGCTATGATCGCTCTTGAACAGGGTGGCACAGGCGATGCTGATGCTGGCGCGACATATGTAGGCTTTGATAACAAAGACTTCAAAACCAAAGGCGTTAAAATTGATGACTACACACCACATATCGTTGGTGGTCTGAAATTTGAACAGGCTTGGGGTTCGATCGTTGGTGTTGCTGCTTACGATGCACAGAACGAAGAATGGGCTGGTAAAGTACGTCTCGATGTAAACGTAACTGAACAGTTCTCCGTATGGGTACAGGGCGGCTACAAGTCGAACAACGATCATTACGCATATGCTTACACAGTTGATGGCGTACAGCGCGGCGTTCGTATCGTAGACAGCTTCTACGGCACATGGGGTGGCGATTGGGCTGTTTGGGGTGGCGCGAAATTCAAAGCTACCGACAAAGCAACCTTCAACGTGCAGCTCGCTTACGAAGATGCAAAAACCTTCGCAGCAACTGCAAACGTAGCTTACCAGCTGGTTCCAGGCTTCACAATTACTCCAGAAGTATCCTACACCAAATGGAGCGACAACAAGTCGGTTCTTAAGGGCGACGATGCTTGGCAGGGTATGATCCGCTTCCAGCGTTCGTTCTAAGTTTTATAGCTTAAAACAGACCGTAAGGTTACAGAGACCCGGCAGTTTATACTGCCGGGTTTTCTGTTTTCAGCTCTTTGAGTTCAGCGTAAAACACTCTTACACATTCACCACTCTGGCTTTATCCCCACGCTTTATGAGACGCAGCATTTTGCACCGGCTCGCATTCTGCTATATTTCACAGCACACATTGTCTCTGCCCTGTTCTAAAACCAATGAACAATAATCAGGTCAGCGCCTGAATATGCCCATAATTAATGCGCTATTCAGTCTGTGCAGCGGATAACACTCATAAGGAGATTTATATGGAATTTTTACTCTGGATCGCACTGGCCGGTGTAATCGTATTTCTCCTTGGCCTGCTTTACAGCAAAGTTAACAGTTCCAAGGCAAAGCAACCGGCAGCCAATACCATTCCGCCTGCGAAATCTTCTGAGAGTGTGCCGGCACCTGCTGACAAAACAGCAGCGGCGAAAACACCCCCTGCTCTGTCATCTATCAAAATGGTGGTTCCGCAAGAAAAAACCGATGCTAAAACAAAGCCAACTGCTCCAGCGAAAGAAGCTCAGGTAACAAAGAAAATCATTCCCGCTGCTGAACCGGTAGGCCCTGCTCATAGCAAACCGGTAGTAAATGCGCTCTCCGCAGAGGCAAACACAACAGCGCTTGCTGCCTGCGATGAGCCTGCTACTAAGGTGACACCAGTCAGCGAACCAGAGCCGGAACTCATCGCAGAGCAAGTTCTGCCAACTGAGCCGGAGCTTCTAAAAAAACCACGTAATGGCACGGCCGATGATCTGACTTTGATCAACGGTATTGGTAAAGCTATTCAAAACAAACTATTTGCCATCGGCATTTTTCATTATGACCAGCTGGCAGATCTGAATGAACTGCAAATTAGTTGGCTCAACCGTAGCACAGGTTTTGCAGGTCGCGCAGAACGTGAGAACTGGTGCGCGCAAGCTAAGAAGCTCATTGCCAAATCAGCACCTGCGCCAAGCACAGTCGCAAAGCGGGCAGTGAAAAAAGCGACAAAATCGACGACAACAGCCAAGTCGAAAACTGCCAAGAAAACCGAAGCTGTTCAATAAGCTTTAGAATTCGTCACATATCGCAGGCTTCATATAAAAATAGCCGCCTCAAAATTGAGGCGGCTATTTTCGCTTCATAGCTGATTAGCAGAATGAGCTATCAGGAATTGCCCTTCAGACGGGCATTACAAAGGCTGTAATAACCGCCGCCCTTCTGGATCCAGCGCAGGCCATTGAGCGAATTTGCACTCTTATTGGCATAATACTGGTCGAGACAGGTTTTCATACGCTGCTTGCCTTCAGTCTCACTGGCATATTTGCTGAAAACAGCTGACGGAAATTTCACACCGCTAGGAGCAGCCGTCGTCGGTGCAGCCGGCTCCTTGGTGGAAACCGCCGTTACTTTTTCAGGATCTGCACCAGGACCACACTCTTCCTTACGGAAAGCATTCCATTTCAGTCCGGTTGCAAGACCTGTTTCCTGAGCTGCTTTATATTTTGCAGAGCATTGCTGCATGGTCAGGCCTTTTGGCTCATCAGCTTTAGGTGCTGCGGCCTGCTTGGCAGGTTTTCCAGGCGCGGCCGGAGCTGCAGCAGGGGCAGCAGAAGAATCGGTACCGCACTGCGCTTTGCGGAAATCATTCCACTTCATATTGCCCAGTGTGCCGGCATCTTTAGCAGCCTGATATTTGGTGCTGCATTCTGCCATGGTCAGCGCACTGGCTGGTGAAGACAGTACAAAGACGGCCATTCCGGTCAGCAGTGCTGCGCCGCCGAGACGGCTGAGAGTTTGAATTTTCATCTCTGTTCTCCTGAGTGAGTTATAAGACACTGTGCCTAAAGCGTTTTTCCATCAATATCGTATAAGATTCCGAATGCAAAACCTTTTCACAATTTCTGAAAGGATTTGACGCACTGTGAGCCAGCATTATCACTGCTTATATTTTAGACGTTAAACATAGCATTTTTATAATGATTGCGAATGCAATAAATGACAGTTCATGCGCGGTTTACGACAGTAAATCACCGGTAAAAGCCCTGCTCAACTTGATTTATACCAATTTTGGGCAGCATTTCACCTGACAGCGCTGCTCATTCACGCGCAATTATCGGAATAGTAAAACGTAAAATCCGCGCATAATTCGCTATTGCCAGAGCCAAAATAACAATTTTCTCACCGCTGATTTTACCTCTGTTTTCCGCTAGAAACACCTCTGGCAGCACTCCATGAAGGTTTCGCTGTTTTTCAGTTTACGTTTTAACAATTACCTGTCCGACGTTTTAAGTTACGCCGCAGCAGCAAGTTGCAGGGTCTTTTCATGGCTGAAGTCACAACACCAGATGCAATTCCGGCTCTATCCTCAGTGCTCCCTACTGAGAGGCACCGTTTCTACGAAGATGTTGTGGCTATGCTGATAGGTACGAGCTTTGTGAGCCTCGGACTGGCTCTCTATGCGCAGGCTAAACTTATGACCGGCAGCACGGCGGGTGTTGCCCTTCTCGTGCACTATGCGACCAACTGGCAGTTTGCTCTGGTATTTTTCCTGATCAATCTGCCTTTTTATTATCTGGCCATCAAACGGATGGGCTGGCACTTTACTATCCGCACCTTTATTGCCGTGGCTTTGATGTCTGTCTTTACGCGCCTGTTTCCGATGTGGGTGGATTTCTCGACATTAGAACCGGTTTTCGCAGCGATCATGGGCGGCACTTTGGTCGGCATGGGCGTGCTGGCACTGTTTCGCCATCGTGCGGGTGTCGGCGGCATTAATATTCTGGCGCTGTATTTGCAGGATAATTACAATATCCGTGCGGGCTGGTCGCAACTCGCACTTGATCTCCTGCTTATGGCAATATCCCTGTTTTATCTTTCACCACAGCAGGTTGCGCTTTCGGTCATCGGTGCAGTGGTGATGAATGTTATTATCGCGATTAATCATAAGCCCGGCCGCTATGCGGCCACTAGCTAAGCAAAGCCGCTATGCGGCCACGAGTTAAATAAAGCCGCTTGCGGCTCTAGCTAACTGAATACAACTCCTATGGCGCGATTAATGACGCGCCATCCATTCACGAGCCTCACGCAGAGCGCGCACCAGTTCGGTCTTGCTCATTAGTGATGAGAGCTGCGTGCGCATTGGCAGGGCACGGTCATCGCCACGGATTGCAGCAATATTGAACCATTTATAAGCTTCGATACGATCCGTTTCGCAGTCACGTCCTGCGTAATACATCATACCGGTTTCAAACAGCATTTCGGCCTGCATGGCATTGATGCTATTTTCTGACTTCGCTTTAAAACCTGCAAACATTGCTCTGATCCTGTCCTGTTAAACTGCGGTCTGCTTAAGGCTGAAAGTGCCGTGCAGATCTCTGCTGTTGTTGTGATCAGAATGCAGGAAAGAGTTGAAACCGCCGTTAAATTGCATCCTTAACAGCCAATCAACAAAATCCAAACAATGGGTAAACATCAGAATTCATTAAGAATAACTCTGCCGGTTTTACGGGCTTTCTGCTAAAATCACGATTTTTCGCACATTGCTAATTTAAACCTGATGCTAACCAAGAAGCACATTCGTCTTTTACAACTCCCCTCGGCAATTCATTTTCCACATCGAAATCCCCTCTTTTCAAGCATGCAAGATTGGATTACGTTTACGTGAGCGTAAATAATAGTCACATCACAGATTACGCATCTTCGGGAGGAAACAATGAAGAGAATTTTGCTTACCATTGCAGCGCTGACCGTATCGCTTAGCCCTGCTCTCGCCGCAGAACCAATTGTCGGCACATGGAAGCGCTCAACCGGCACAATTATCGAATATAAAAACTGCGGCGGCGATGATTATTGCGGCACTGTGCTGAACAGCGAATATAAAGGCAAATCCATCGGCAAGATGACCGGCAAAGACGGAAACTACAAAGGCACCGTCAACAAGCTCGATGAAGGCAAAACCTATTCCGGCAAAGCCAGTGTCAGCGGCAATACATTATCTCTGGCTGGCTGTGTTGCAGGCGGTCTGATCTGCAAAACTGAGAAGCTGACGCGCCAGTAATTATCCCGAAGAAAGCAAAAAGGCGTTGCACAACTTCCGTCATGCAACGCCTCAAGACTGCCTCCCAAGGTGCTTAACACCTATCGGAGAGGATAGTTTTGCTGAACCGGTCAGCGTGCTTTCTGGTTAAACAATACGCTTTGGGCTGACTTATCCGTCGCCAGATTGCTCTTTTCACGCTCAGTCTTACCCAGCTCCATACCGCGCTGCACCGCAGGGCGGGCTGTAACGGCTTCATACCAGCGTTTCAGATTCGGAAAATCTTCCAGTTTCTGATCGTAGCTTTTATAGGCGCTGATCCAGCCTACGCAGGCCATATCGGCAATGGAATAATCGCCGGCAATATAATCACGGCCTTCAAGCTGGCGATTCAATACGCCATAGAGACGGTTGACCTCATTGGTATAACGATTGATGCCATATTCAACCTTCTCCGGTGCATAGACGCGGAAATGGCCAGCCTGACCCGACATAGGCCCTAAACCACCCATCTGCCACATCAGCCATTCGTCTACAGCCACACGGGCGCGCTCAGCTGCCGGATAGAATTTGCCGAATTTACGTCCCAGATATTGAAGAATAGCGCCAGATTCAAAAACCGAAATCGGCTGACCATCCGGCCCTTCCGGATCGATAATCGCAGGCATACGATTATTCGGAGCGATTTTCAGGAATGACGGCTCGAACTGATCACCCTTACCAATATTGATATATTTTACTTCGTAAGGAACACCGAGTTCCTCGAGCATAATGCTGATTTTCCAGCCATTTGGGGTCGGCCAGTAATAAAGTTCAATCGGCTTGGTTTGGGTCTTAGGCTCAGCACTCATAGAGATCAGCTCCTGATTATAAATTTATAAAGCCAGTCTGCCTGACTGGTCAGATATAACAATATATAGTCCTCACTACATATTAAGCAATCCGCAATTTATAACAATAATATTCGTCGCAAACCATTATGCTTAATTGTGCTTCATGAGTTTGAACGCCCGATGAACGCACCTCTCAGAAAGAGTTCAGCCCCTGTCCTGTAGATTAAACCCAAGATCAAGCAGGACAGAAACAGGGGGCAAGCCATGTTGTATCACCGGTTTACAATCATCAGTCTTTTCGCACTGGGTACGACTTTTCTCGGATTGCTACTGATGAATGAAAGTCACTCCAGCCGCCCTGTCCTGCTCTCAATGACAACCCACCACACAAGCATTCATCAAACAACAGCAACTCAGCACAAGGAGGTCAGCCCATGAAAAATCCTGGTGCTTTGAGCTCCCTGACCGACACCTTGTTTCTGGCAATGCGTATTGTTGTTTTCAGCTTGTTCTTTGTAGCGCCCGTTGCGGCCTTTACAGGCATTGCCGCCAATACCGGCGGACAGGTGACTGCGACCGGTCTGGTACTTTTTGTCAGCCTGCAGAAATAAACGCTAGAGCATAATTCCTTAAACTTGGAACAGTTTAAGGTAACATTATGCTCTCATTTTAAAGTTTTAGAGCGACCTTTGTGTGCCAAGTATGGCACATAGCGCTCTAGCCCGTCCAACCACAATCCGAAGCGCAATCTTGCCATATAAACTGTAAGAATTCCGGCTTATAGTAAGTTATGAGCAAAAGAATCGACACTTTCACCGGCAAGTCTGTCGCAGATGTCATTTCTGCAGGCCTAGCCACACCGGAGCCAGTTGCTCCCCAAGCTTTTACAGATGCCCGCGCTGCAGTTGACGCATTGCGTGCTCTCTATGACCGCAACACTGCGTTCCTGCGTGATGCCTTTCACAAGGTCGCCAAAGGGGAAGTCCCGCCGCAGCGTTTCCGCGCTTTTTATCCGGAACTGCGCTTTTCCACGGCCAGCTTTGCCCATGTGGATACCCGCCTCGCCTATGGCCATGTCAGCCTGCCGGGTGAATATGCAACCACATTAACCCGCCCTGATCTCTTCGACAGCTATCTGCTGGAACAGATCCGCCTGCTGATTAAAAATCATGGCGTGCCGGTTACTGTTCAGGAATCCTCAACGCCAATTCCTCTGCATTTTGCTTTCCTTGAAGGCACCTATGTGGAAGCGTCCGTCTCTGATGCATTCCAGCATCCGTTGCGGGATATGTTTGACGTGCCTGATCTCGGCAATACAGATGACAGCATTGCCAATGGTGACACCGAGTTTCAGACACTGGAAGTGATGCCGCTGGCACCTTTTACCGGTCAGCGCGTGGATTATTCGCTACAGCGCCTGTCGCATTATACTGCAACCAGCCCGTCGCATTTCCAGAATTATGTGCTTTTCACGAACTACCAGTTCTATATGGATGAGTTCTGCGCCTATGCCCGCAAGTTGATGGCGGAAGGCGGTGGTGGTTTCACCAAATTCGTTGAGCCCGGTAATCTGGTGACATTTGCCGGTAATAATGCGCCGTCGCAAGGGGCTGAGCCTGCGCGTCTGCCGCAAATGCCTGCCTATCATCTGGTGAAACCGGATGGCTCCGGCATTACCATGGTTAATATTGGTGTCGGCCCTTCCAATGCCAAAACCATTACCGACCATATTGCAGTGCTGCGCCCGCATGCATGGCTGATGCTTGGTCACTGTGCGGGTCTGCGCAATAGCCAGCAACTTGGCGATTATGTACTCGCCCATGCCTATGTGCGCGAAGATCACGTTCTCGATGATGATCTGCCGATCTGGGTGCCAATTCCTGCACTGGCAGAAATTCAGGTAGCGCTTGAAGATGCGGTGGAAGAAGTCACCGGCCTTGAAGGCTATGAGCTGAAACGCATCATGCGTACCGGTACCGTTGCCACGATTGACAACCGTAACTGGGAATTGCGCGATCAGCGCGGCCCTGTGCAGCGGCTTTCCCAGTCCCGTGCTGTGGCACTGGATATGGAATCCGCAACCATTGCGGCCAATGGCTTCCGCTTCCGCGTGCCATACGGCACTTTGCTTTGTGTGTCCGACAAACCTTTGCATGGTGAGCTGAAATTGCCGGGCATGGCAACGGACTTCTACAAGAAGCAGGTTGCCCAGCACTTGCAGATTGGTATCCGTGCGATGGAAAAGATTGCCGCGATGCCGCAAGACCGGTTGCATTCACGTAAACTTCGCAGCTTCTTCGAAACCGCGTTTCAGTAAACATTTTGCAGAATATGATAAAAGCAGCGCTGTAATGGCGCTGCTATTGTTTAGAGCGCTCGCGTTTAATGAAATTCAATAGCGTCCGCTCTTATCGCTTTTAATTATCGCATCTTCGCGAACGCTCAATGAAACCATTGAGCCACGACATGCTCCGGCCTTGATTAAGCTGCTTTTCGCAGCCATCAGTAGCCATTCTTTATTCCTCTTGCTCTGTGGTCTCTATGTCCGTTGAAAAGCTAGTTCCTGCTGTAAAAAAACCGTCCCGCCTGCTCTTTGCATTGCTGATCATATTAGTATTGCTGTCCGTACCACTGGTGCTGGGCTTCTTTGGCCGTTTGCATCCCGCTTTAGACAGTTTCGCGCATTTCCGTGCCCATCTGGCAGCGATAATGGCAATTGGCGGCATTTTCCTGCTGTTCACCAGCCTGCGCCGCGAGGCAGCAATGGTTGCATTGCTTGGTATCAGCGCCTTCTCAACAACGGTGAACTGGAACAGCTCTTCGCAAAAGACAGCAGACGCGAATGAGACTGTGACCTACCGGCTGATGCAGATTAATTTGCTGCAAAACCACGCTGACCCGAAAGAAGTGCTGCAAGCTATTGCCCGTAATGCACCGGATATTATCACCTATCAGGAAGGCTCCGAGCAATGGCAGCCGTGGCTTAAAATACTGGAGGGCAGCTATCCTTATCGTCATCAGTGCGGCACACTGCCAAACCGCTGGGGTGTCGGCATTCTCTCGCGCCGTGCATTTGCAGAGTTCGGCTCACCGGTTTGTACCGGCGACGGTGTACTGGCAACCGCTCTGATCAATCTTGGCGGCACCAATGTGCTGGTCTCATCCGTACATCAGTCATGGCCATGGCCGTTTCCGCAGGTTCAGCAATTTGAAATGCTGCGCCCTGCATTGGAGCCTATGGCCAATGCACATGGCATTCCGGTAATTATTGCCGGTGATTTCAATGCCACGCCATGGAGCTACAACCTGCGCAAATATGAAATGCTCACCGACACCAAGCGTGTTGCTGGTTCCGGCCCGACATGGCTGACCAACCGCCTGCCGGAAATGCTGCGCCCGTGGATCGGCCTGCCGATTGATCAGGTTCTGATCAACAATACGGTGAAGGCACGCAGTCTGCGCGCCGGTGAGCCTGCCGGTTCAGATCATCTGCCACTGCTGCTGGAATTTTCAGTTCCGGCACCGGCTTCCGAGCCTGCGGAGGATAATCCGCAACCTAATCCGGCGGCTGTACGCATTTGATACAAAAACGGCGCCTTAAAAGGCGCCGTTTTTTTGCATTTTACATATTGGCGTAAACCGGCCCCTCACCGACATCTTTGTGGACGGCGGTCGAGACGGACATGGTTTATTATCGCAAACATTTACATGTTTGCATAAACCGGTCCTTCGCCGACATCTTTGTTGACGGCGGTCGAGACGGACACGGTTTATTATCACAAACATTTACATGTTTGCATAAACCGGTCCTTCGCCGCCTTGTGGCGTAACCCAGTTGATATTCTGGTTCGGGTCTTTGATGTCACAGGTTTTGCAATGCACGCAGTTCTGCGCATTGATGACGTAAGTTTCCTTACCGTCTTTCTCAACCCATTCATAAACACCCGCAGGGCAATAGCGTGTCGAAGGCCCTGCAAACACATCATGCTCGGACTTCAGCTGCAGTTCCAGATTTTTCACCTGCAAATGCACCGGCTGATCTTCTTCATGATTGGTGCTCGACAAAAACACCGATGACAAACGATCGAAAGTAATCACGCCATCCGGTTTCGGATAATTAATCGGCTTGTGTTTGGCTGCCGGTTCCAACGATGCCGCATCAGTTTTGCCATGCTTCAAAGTACCGAAGAACGAGAAGCCGAACAGCTGATTTGTCCACATATCCAGACCACCCAGCGTTACGCCAAGGATTGTGCCGAATTTTGACCAGAGCGGTTTAACATTGCGAACGCGCTTCAGGTCTTTGCCGATTGCACTGTCGCGCCATTCATTTTCGATGCCAACCACTTCATCATTCGCACGGCCGGCAGCAATAGCCTCCGCCACTTTGTCTGCGGCAAGAATGCCCGACAGCACCGCATTATGCGAGCCTTTGATGCGTGGCACGTTGACGAAACCAGCCGCACAGCCGATCAGCGCACCGCCCGGGAAGGTCAGTTTTGGCACAGACTGCCAGCCGCCTTCGGTGATCGCACGCGCACCATAGGAAATGCGCTTGGCACCTTCAAAGGTCGGACGGATCGACGGATGCGTTTTATAGCGCTGGAACTCTTCAAACGGCGACAGATACGGATTTTTGTAGTTGAGATGCACCACAAAACCGACTGCAACCAGATTATCTTCCAGATGATAGAGGAATGAACCGCCACCGGTTTTCATATCCAGCGGCCAACCGAAGGAATGCTGCACCAGACCCGGCTTGCTCTTTGACGGATCAACCTGCCACAATTCTTTCAGACCGATACCGAATTTAGCCGGTTCTCGGCCTTCATCCAGCTTGTATTTAGCAATGACTTCTTTGGAGAGCGAGCCGCGCGCACCTTCAGCAAACAGCACATATTTACCCAGCAGTTCCATACCGCGTGTATAATTCGGCCCAGGTTCACCATTGCGCTCAACGCCCATATCACCGGTGGCAACACCGATAACCGCACCGGCCTCATTATAAAGTACTTCAGCGGCAGCGAAGCCCGGATAAATTTCCACGCCGAGATTTTCAGCATGTGTGCCCAACCAGCGCGCGACATTGCCCAAAGATACAATGTAATTGCCGTGATTGTTCATCAGCTTCGGCATAGCGAAATTCGGCAGCCGGACAGAGCCTGCAGGCCCGAGCAGCAGAAACTGATCGTCTGTCACCGGCGTTTTAAACGGATGGTCGCTCTCTTCGCGCCAATCCGGCAGCAGCTTGTCGATCCCGACAGGATCAACCACAGCGCCGGAAAGAATATGCGCACCAACTTCCCCGCCCTTTTCCAGAACCACAACCGAGAGTTCCGGATTATTTTGTTTCAGCCGGATCGCTGCGGCAAGACCGGCAGGGCCTGCGCCAACGACCACAACGTCGAACTCCATACTCTCGCGTTCGGGGAGTTCGTGTTCGTTGCTCATGTAAACCTCCATAGCATCGGGCGTGATAGCGGGTTCCCGTTATTGTAATCTATTCACCCTGATACAGGGTTGTAACACAGTTCAAATGCGTCCTATTGTCCAAAATCGCCGCAGATCATGACGTTTGTTCACTAACAGATCACTATAATATTGACGTAAACGTCAATGTAAATGGTTTTTGAACAACCCCGTCCGAAAGCCCTTGCCAAAGCTCTGACAATTTGCGACCTCAGAGCAGTAAACATGCCTAAAACCGGAACAATCGTGTGTCAGACACTGCAATCACTGCCAATTGGGAAGATCTGATTCGCTTTTACGCGGAATCCGGAGTGGATTCTGCGTTGAATGCCGAACCGGTTGACCGTTTTGCAGAAGCAGCAGCTCTTGCGGCGGCACAGCCAAAACGTGCTGCACAACCTGACAATACAATGCGCAACAATGCAGCGGCATCAGCCGGCAATGCGCAACAGGCACCGCGGCAGAACCCTGCCTCACCGGCAAGTCAGCAACAAAGGGCACAGCAAGCTCCTGTTCCGGCACAGGCCTCTATTGCACCGGAAGTCCTGCTGGAAGAAGCCCGTAAACTCGCCGGTAGCGCAGACAGTCTCGACATGCTGCAACAGGCAATGGCAGGCTTTGACGGCTGCCGCCTGAAGTTTACTGCCAAGAACATCTGCTTTGCTGATGGTTCTGCGAATGCCGACCTGATGGTGATCGGTGACACACCAGGACGTGACGATGATCTTGAAGGCATTCCCTTCTCAGGTCCTGCCGGTCATATGCTGGAGCGTATTCTCGCCGCCATTAATCTGAAGCGCGAGCAAGTCTATCTGGCCAATACTTTGCCATGGCGTCCGCCGGGCAACCGCCCTGCAACGCCGCTGGAACTCGACCTCTGCCGTCCGTTTCTTGACCGCCAGATTGAGCTGGTTGCGCCAAAAGTAATTGTTGCGCTCGGCGACCCTGCGGCAAAGGCGCTGACAGGCTCCCGCGAGCCGATCTATAAATTGCGCGGCAACTGGCATAGTCTGACAACTGCCGGTGCACAGACCGTCGCAATTATGCCAAGCCTGCATCCGGATTACCTGTTGCGCACACCGGCGCAAAAGCGTTTTGCATGGGAGGATTGGCTGATGGTCAAAATGCGTCTGGAAGGCAATGAAGCCTGATCCTTGGGTTAGTACGTAAAATACGACATAAATATCCGTGAAGAGAGAATTCTTCGCGGCTCGGAAATGCCAATATCCCTGCATTGATTTCACAATACAGTCCTGCTGAATGTGTTCTCTTTTACGGCTCTCTGCCGTCGAAGATTAAAGTCCGGATAAAGTCATGCCTGCACAGTTGTTGCCGATTACAGCGCTTCTTTTCAGTACACTTCTGATGCTGATGGCCGGTGGCCTTGCAGGCCTGTTGCTGCCAATCCGTGCGGGCCTCGAAGGATGGTCAACGATTACCATCGGCTGGATGGGGACTTTCTATTCCCTTGCCTTCACGGTTGGTTGTCTGATTGTACCGATCTTCGTGCGCAATGTCGGCCATGTGCGCGTCTTTACCGTGCTGCTGACTATTCTCGGCATGTCTCTACTGCTGCACTCGCTGATCATCGACCCGATTGCATGGATGGCTTTCCGTGCCTTGGCAGGCTTTTCGCTCGCCGGAGGTTATATGGTGGTGGAGAGCTGGCTGAATGAGCGCGTCAACAATGACAGCCGCGGTATGATCTTCTCGGTCTATATGATCACCACAATGATCGGCACAATGTCCGGTCAGTATATTCTGCCTTTCGGTGATCCCTCAACGCAGACCCTGTTTATCATCTGTACGCTGATTTACAGCTTTGCGCTTATCCCTACAGCCTTATCGCGTGCGGAATCACCGAAACCGCTGACACAAGTGTCGCTGGATATTCGCGGTCTGTATAAGCGCTCTCCGGCGGCTGTCATCGGCTCGTTGATATCCGGTATTATTGCCGGTTCGTGGAATATTCTCGCACCGATCTATGGCCAGAAAAACGGACTGGATAATCTGAGCATCGCAACCATGCTGGTCACAGCTGTGATTGGCGGGGCAATTTTCCAATATCCGCTGGGGCGGTTCTCCGATTTTGCCGATCGCCGTTATGTCATGGTCTTCTGCGGCAGTGTCGGCGTTCTACTGGCAATTATGCTGACTTTTGTTTCTCCCGCAGACGGCATCAGCGGGTATGCGGTTATCTTCCTGATGGGAGGCGTGCTGTTTCCGATCTACAGCCTCAATGTCGCGCATGCCAATGACTATGCGGAAGCCAATGAGTTTGTGAAAATCTCCGGCGGCCTACTGATTGTCTATGGTATCGGCAATATGATCGGACCGCAGATCGCAGCCCGCATGATGGAGAGTTTAGGCAAAACCGGTATGCCGGTGACACTGAGCATCTGCTTTGCTGCCTATGGCCTGCACGCACTCTGGCGCATAACCTTGCGGGAGCGTCCGGCGATCAGTGATCAGAAGACTGAGTTCAAATATCAGGCCACCAAAAACATCAACACGCCGGAAAGCTATCAGATGGATCCGCGCAGCGATGTGCCGGAAAAAGATGAGAATGAGAAGAACTGAGAAATACTCAGCTCTTTCTCAGTTTTCTGCCGGATAATTTATGCTCGCGGAAAATGATGAAGATACCCGCACCAATCACAATCGAACTGCCGATCAGCATTTGAGCGGTCGGTACATCGCCAAAGACCACATAGCCGATGCCTAATCCCAGTAGCATGGATGTATATTCAAACGGTGCAATGGTCGACATTTCGGCATGGCGGTAGCATTCTGTGAGAAAGATTTGCGCAATCCCGCCCGCAAAACCGGCACCGATCAGCAGTCCCAGCTGCCACATCTGCGGCACAACCCAGCCAAACGGCATGGTGAACAGCGCAATCACTGTCGAAGTCAGCGAGAAATAGATCACAATGGTTGCGGTGCGCTCATGCTTGACCAGTTTGCGCACCAGCATCATCGCAACGGCTGACGACAAAGCGCCGATCAAAGCAAAAATCGCTCCGATCCCTTCCGCCTGACTCATCCCTCCGCTTGAGAACATGCTCAAACGCGGCCAAACGATAATCAGCACACCAGCAAAGCCGATCAGAACAGCAGACCAGCGATACAAGCGTACCTGCTCTTTCAGGAAAATCGCGCTCAGCACTACAATCATCAGCGGCGATGCGTAATTGATGGCAATGCTCTCCGGCAATGGCAGCAATGTCAGAGCGTAAAAACCGCTCAGCATCGACATTACCCCAACGAGACCGCGCCAGATATGGCCGAAGATATCCGAGGTCACCATGACGCCCTGCAACTGATGCGTATAGGCCAAATAGATGACAACCGGAAAAATTGCGAAGAATGAGCGGAAGAATACAAGCTCCCCCGCAGGTATGCCCTCTGCTGATTTCAGCAATGTCGACATCAGCACAAAAACAAAAACGGAGGTTACTTTGCAGGCAATACCAAGCAATGGCCGTGTTTCAGGCACAGTTTCTCCGGTAGCGGCGATAGAATCTGCCAGCGGCAGATGGCGCTCTGGGGCATTCACAGTGAAAATTCCTTAACTGCCGCTGAATTTCACGCGGCAGACTCCCTCTCTTAATGCTCACAGCATAGCTGACAAAGGTTAGTTTGCCAGCATTATTTACAGGGATTGTCAGCAATTTTTGCAATGAATGAAGCGTAAAACAGACATTCTGTTCAGAAGCCCAAATCCGAAACTTCAAACCGTTTCCTTGAGTTACAGCGGCTCCAGTTAAGACTGAATCGTTGGAGCCGCTGTAACTATTTATTTTACCGCATTATCCATTGCCAAAACCGCTTCGCACTTTTGGCTCGCAAATGCTCTAAACCAAAATTTTCACAAGGATAGCGGTTTCGCCAGTGAAAAAAATGACTTAACCTCCCCGCACAATAGTCAAAGTCAGTTCAGGAGCAGTTATGCGTACCGATACAGGTCATGTCTTTCGCCTCGAAGATTACCGCCCGTCAGATTATCTGATACGCAAAACCGAGCTGGATTTTCAGCTTGATCCGGAAAAGACACTTGTCACTGCACGCCTGACGATCGAACGTCGCAATGATGTCTCTCTCACGGCACCGCTGATACTGGATGGTGATGAGCTGGAACTGGTGAGCTTACAGATCAACGGTCTCCCTGCCACGGATTATCTGGCTGATCCGGAACTGCTCACTATCAATTCCTTACCGCAACAAAGCCCGTTTACGCTGGAAATTGTCACAAGGATTAATCCGACAACCAACCGGCAATTGATGGGGCTTTACCGTTCGAGCAATGTCTATACCTCACAATGTGAGGCAGAAGGCTTTCGCCGTATCACCTATTTCCTTGACCGGCCGGATGTTCTATCGGTTTATACCGTGCGCCTTGAAGCCGACAATCAGGCAGCTCCAATCCTACTCTCCAACGGCAATCTGCAAGAGGCTGGCGATCTGGCGGATGGTCGTCATTATGCATTGTGGCATGACCCGCATCCCAAGCCGTCCTATCTGTTTGCCTTGGTTGCCGGTGATCTCGGTTCGATCAGTGATCAGTTCATCACGATGTCCGGCAAACAGGTCGCACTGAACATCTATGTCGAGCATGGCAATGAAGCCCGTGCTACCTATGCAATGGATGCGCTGAAGCGTTCCATGCGCTGGGATGAAGAGGTTTATGGCCGCGAATATGATCTCGATATTTTCAACATTGTTGCCGTATCCGATTTCAACATGGGCGCGATGGAGAATAAAGGGCTGAACATCTTTAATGACAAATATGTTCTCGCCGATCCGCAGACCGCGACCGACACCGATTATGCCGGTATCGAAGCGGTGATCGCCCATGAATATTTCCACAACTGGACGGGAAACCGCATCACCTGTCGCGACTGGTTCCAGCTTTGCCTGAAAGAAGGTCTGACCGTTTATCGCGACCATGAGTTTTCCAGCGATATGCGCTCCCGTGCGGTGCACCGTATTGATGAAGTGAAAGTTCTCAAGGCCCAGCAATTTCCGGAAGACGGCGGGCCGCTGGCGCACCCGGTTCGCCCGAAGGAATATCGCGAGATCAATAATTTCTACACTGCAACCGTTTATGAAAAAGGCAGCGAACTGATCCGTATGCTGCGCACCATTATCGGTGATGAGGATTTCTATAAAGGGCTGGATCTCTATTTCATCCGTCATGACGGTGAAGCTGCGACTATTGAAGATTTCATCAAATGTTTTGAAGACGTCAGCGGCCAGTCTCTCACGCATTTTGCGCTGTGGTATGATCAGGCAGGTACGCCTCTGGTCACTGTCAGCAGTAATTATGACGCTGCAAGCCAAAGCCTGCGCCTGACACTGGAACAGAAAACCGAACCGACACCAGGTCAGTGTGAAAAGCAGCCAATGCATATTCCGGTTAAATTCGGCCTGATCGGGGCTGATGGCAAAGATATTGCGATTTCATCTTCTGAAGGCACCGGCGTGCAAGGTGATGTCCTGCATCTGCGTGAGGCCTCACAAAGCTGGACATTCCGCAACATTACAGAGAAGCCGGTCTTGTCAGTACTGCGGGATTTCTCCGCACCGGTGCATGTCGCGCAATCATTAAGCCGCGATGAGCAATTGTTTCTTGCCCGCCATGACAGCGATGCCTTTGGTCGCTGGCAGGTTATTCATTCGCTGATGAGCGATGCGATTATAGCCAATGTCGAAAAACTGCGCCTGCAACAGTCTGCCGTGTTTGATCCGGCTCTGGCCGAACTGCTGGCAGAGCTTGCACAGGATGAAACGCTGGATCATGCTTTCCGTGCACTCTGCCTGACATTGCCGGAAGAAGCGGATATTGCCCGTGACATTGGCAGCAATATTGATCCCGACCTGATCCGCAACAGCCGCGAAGCTCTGCTATCAGCAATCGCCACACATGGGTCTGAAGTTTTTGCCAAGGCCTATGACAGCTTGCAGGATGCTGCACCATTCACACCGGATGCTGACAGTGCAGGCAAGCGGGCACTCAAAGCTGTGCTACTGCAATATCTGGCAATTTCGGATAATGCTCCGCAGCGGGTTTATGAGCAGTTTACCACCGCTGACAATATGTCCGACAAGCTGGCGGCACTGACGCTGCTGGCGCATCGTTTCTACACGCATGATTTCGCAAAACGCGCATTGGCGCAATTTGAGCAGGATTACAGCGCGGTACCATTGGTGATGGATAAATGGTTCAGCGTACAGGCGCGCCGCCCTGCCCCTGATGCTCTGGAAGCGGTGCAGAGCCTGATGCAGCATCCGCTATTCTCACTCGATAACCCGAACCGCGCGCGCTCTGTACTCGGTGCCTTTGCTGCCAGCAATCCGACCGGCTTCAACCGGCAGGATGGTCAGACCTATACATTCTTTACGCAGCTCATTCTGACAATTGATCGCGAAAATCCTCAGCTGGCTTCGCGCCTTCTCACCACTCTGCGCTCATGGAAAACGCTGGAGCCGGTACGCCGCGAACATCTGAAGGCTGCTTTAGAGACGATCGCTAAAACAGAAAAACTCTCTGCCGACGTGCGCGATATCACTGAGCGCATGCTTGCCTGACCAAATGCGGGGACGGGAAAGCACATCTTGCTTTTTCGTCCCCTGCTTTAAAAAGAACATAATGTTTTACAACAAATAAACACTGCACCGCATATTGCTGAATCAAATCAGAATCATGCGCACCCGATTAAAGTGTCTCTTTCTGAAAACTGATCGAATCACCTTCGAATCGGCAGAGGTTTTTTATTAATTATTAATTAAAAGCACTGGACACAGCGAATCACATTTGATTCATTAGGGTTATTCGGATTTCTCACCCCGAATCACTTCAAAAAGCAAACATTCAGATGAGGGCCACGGGATGGCAAATACCGACGCGCATCGCGCGCCGAATGGTGTCCGTTACACTTCAGAAAGACGTCCGAAGCGCTTCAAGCTTTCCGGCTATGTCTATCTGTTGTCGGGCCCTGCCTATCGTAAACTGCTCTCCCTCGAGCCGGTGCTGCGTCGCATCGTGCCGGTGCTGATTATTGCATTTCTGGTTATACTGGCCGGAGCGCGGATGATGTCGCTGCTCAGCCAACGTGAAGAGATTGAAAGTGATGCCCGCCACGAAATGGCGCTGACGGCTGCCCATGTAGCCACAAAGCTGCAGAAGCAGATGGAAGCCACTGCGCCCGCAGATAATTCCGGCGATTATAGCGCCATACAGGATTTGCTGGTTGAGCTGCGCTCACAAGGGCTGATCAGCTCCGGTCTTGAGCTTGCCATTCTCGATGAAAACTCAAAAATCATTGCCGCTCTGAGCAGCCGTCAGCTGCTCGGTATTCAGGCTGAAACGCTTTTCTCCGAAGCGCATCCCCTGCTGATGTTTGGTGGCCGCGCCGGTGTGCAGCCGGTAAAGTACCGCAATGAAGCGGCCTTTGCTGCGGCTGAAAAAGTTGAACCGCAAAATATACAGGCAGCAACCGCTGGCATCCTGTCTGTTGTCGCGTTCAATACGGAAAAAGAAATATTCAAAGACTGGCGGCAGGTGCTCTCGCTCAATATTACCTTATTCGCCGCCACTGCCGGTGTCTTACTGGCTATTCTTTATGCCTATTTCTCTCAGGCGGCGCGTGCTCGCGATGCCGATGATTTCTCCCATCAGATCCAGAAGCGGATTGATCTGGCGCTCGCCCGTGGCCGTTGCGGTCTCTGGGATTGGGATATGGCGCGAGGCCGCATGTTCTGGTCACGCTCGATGTATGAAATGCTCGGCTATGAAGCTGTCGACAGCGTTCTGTCATTTGGTGATGTTGCAGCCATCGTTAATCCGGTTGACGGCGATCTCTATGAAATCGCCACACAGGTCATGTCCGGAGAGCTGCGTCAGGTCGACAAAGTTCTGCGTATGCGCCATGCCGAAGGCTATTGGGTCTGGATGCGCGTTCGTGCAGAAATCGCCAATGAGGGTGATGTCCATCTGGTTGGTATCGCTTTTGACGTCAGCGAGCAGCACCGCTTTGCACAGGCCACCGCCGAAGCTGATCTGCGTATCCGTGAAGCGATTGAAAGCATTTCCGAAGCATTCGTTCTCTGGGATGCCGAAAGCCGTCTGGTGATGTCCAACGGCAAGTATAATGAATATGCAGGTCTGCCTGCCACTGCTCTGAAAGCCGGTGTAACGCGCGAAGATATTCAGCCGCTGCTGCGCCCTGCTGCTTTTGAGCGTCGTATGGCCAATGAAAATGACCGCAGCGGTGCGCAGACATTTGAGCGCCAGCTTGGTGATGGTCGCTGGCTGCAGGTCAACGAACGCCGCACGCAAGACGGCGGTCTGGTATCGGTCGGTACCGACATTACCCAGCTGAAACTGCATCAGGAACGTCTGGTGGACAGCGAACGTCGCCTGATGGCAACCATTCAGGATTTGAGCCTTGCGCGTAAAGCGGAGAAAGACCGTGTGCGCGAGCTGTCTGAACTGGCATCCAAATATGCGACGGAAAAGGAACGTGCGGAAAGCGCGAACCGTTCAAAATCTGAATTCCTCGCGAATATGTCCCATGAACTGCGCACGCCGCTCAATGCGATTATCGGTTTCTCCGAAATGATCTCGGCAGGCACCTTTGGCCCGCTCGGCTCCGAGCGTTATGCGGAATATATTCACGACATTCACACCAGCGGCAATTATCTGCTCAATGTTATCAATGACATTCTTGATATGTCGAAGATTGAAGCCGGTCATTTCTCTCTGGACCGCGAAGATATTGATCTTTATCCGCTGATCGAAGAAACCGTGCGTGTGATCTCGTTGCAGGCAGAACAGAAACATATCTCCGTTGAAACCAGCATTGCAGACACGATCACTGCCAGCGCCGACCGCCGTGCGATCAAGCAGGTGCTGATTAACCTGCTGTCCAATGCAGTAAAATTCACCGGCGACGGCGGAAATATTCTGGTGCGTGCGCGCAAGACCAATGGCGCGCTGATCCTCACCATTAAAGATACCGGCTGCGGTATTCCGCGTGATGCACTGAAGAAACTCGGCCATCCGTTTGAGCAGGTCGAAAACCAGTTCACCAAAACCCATACGGGTTCCGGTCTTGGTCTTGCGATTTCCCGCTCACTGGCAGAACTGCATAACGGGGCGCTGCGTATCTGCTCGACAGAAGGCGTTGGTACAATCGTCTCTGTGCGTATTCCTGATCGTAAAGCACCTGCGCTGACAGCCCCTGTCAGCGACGATGTTGCGGCTTAGTTTTAGCCTTTCAGCAATTGTTTAAAGGCTTTGGCCACCAGCTCAGTTGTCTGATCCAACTGATGCTCGACATGGCCGATATCGGGTAATTCTGCAGCACGGCACAATAATTCCAGCAAGCCTGGCAGATAGTCTTCCCGTCCCGTATTATCGTCAACACAGAGACGAATAATCTGCGTTATATTGCTATAAAAATGATGCGCGCCTGCCAGTTCCTCTGCCTGTGCAGGGCTGGAAAATTCCGATTTCAAATGGCGCAGATTAAGCTCGGTTGATGTATGGCGTGTTTCCGTCGCCACCTGCCCTGTCAGTACTGCGAATTGCGCGATAAATTCCAGATCAATCAGGCCGCCGGAACGCAATTTCAAATCCCAGTTATCACGCGGTGGTTTTTCACTGGCAATCAATGCACGCATCTCGACCATTTCTTTCGCGGTCTTTTTAACCTCGGAAGGAATAGCGAGAATGGCATCGACCTCGGCATCGATCTCATCGCGGAATGAGCGGTCACCAGCAATCGTGCGGGCGCGGGTCAGCGCCATATGTTCCCACACCCATGCTTCATTGCGCTGATATTTGCTGAAAGCCTCAATATGCGTTGCAACCGGCCCTTTATTGCCGCTTGGGCGCAAACGCATATCCACCTCATACAGCACACCTTCGGCCATTGGTGCTGATAAAGCCGCGATCAGGCGCTGTGTCAGGCGGATATAATATTGCGAGGCTGCAAGCTGCTTCTCACCATCGGAATAGTCAGCATCTGCATCGTGATCATAGAGCAAAATAATATCTATATCTGAGCCGGCGGTGAGTTCACGGCTGCCAAGCTTGCCCATGGCCAGCACTGCAATACGGCCACCGGCAATCTGACCATGACGCAGAGAGAACTCTTTGAGTACTGCGCTCAAGGCACGATCAATCATCAGCTCGGCAAGGTCAGAGAAAGCCCTGCCCGCGCGAACACCATCGATTGCGCCGGTCAGCAGGCGGATACCAATCAGAAAGCGTTGTTCGGCAGCAAAGATGCGCAGACGGTCGAGTGTCTGCTCATAGGCATCGCCCGAATTCAGGCCTGAACTTAGAAATGTATCCAGCCGCTCCTCGAGATAATTGCGCGTTGGCAGCTCCGAGAAAATACGCGGATCGAGCATACCGTCAAAAACATGCGGCTTACGGGTAATGATTTCAGCCAGACGCGGAGCAGCGCTCATCACCAATACCAGCAGATTGAGCAATGCCGGATTGGATTGCAGCAGACTGAAAAGCTGGATGCCTGACGGCAAACCTTGGAGGAAATCATCAAAGCGCAGCAATGCATCATCTGCACGCTCGGTAGCGGCAAAAGCATTCAGCAAAGCCGGAGTCAGTTCCGTCAGGCGCTCCCGTGCTTCTGCGGTTTGCGTGGCGCGGTAGCGGCCAAAATGCCATGTGCGGATAATACGGCAAATATCACTCGGACGTTCAAAACCAAGCTGCGACAGCGTTTGCAATGTATCGGGATCATCTGTCTCACCGGTGAAAACCAGATTACCGCCGCTGCTACCAAGTTCCGGTGCCTGTTCAAACAATGCTGCATAATGTTTTTCAACCATCCGCAGAACTGCCAGAAACTCGGCTGTAAAACTGTCATTATCCGGATAGCCCATCATCGCAGCAATGCGGCTGAAGCCTTCATCATCTTCCGGCAGGATATGCGTCTGCTCATCAGCAACCATCTGAATACGGTGTTCGACATTACGCAGAAACTGATAATTCCGGCTCAGCTGATCGCGGGTATTCTCGCCCACCCAGCCACGCTCATAAAGCTTGGTCAGCATGGCCAGTGTTTGCGATCCGCGCAATTCAGGAAAGCGCCCGCCCGCAATCAGTTGCTGGGTCTGAACGAAAAACTCGATCTCGCGAATGCCTCCGCGCCCTAGTTTCACATTATGGCCACGCACCGCAATATCGCCATGACCGCGATGTGCGTGGATCTGGCGCTTGATGGAGTGAATATCGGCAATAGCTGCATAATCGAGATATTTGCGCCAGACATAGGGTGCCAGCTCTTTGAGGAATTGCTCCCCCGAAGTGATATCACCGGCAACAGGCCGCGCCTTAATCATTGCCGCACGTTCCCAGTTCTGGCCGCGTCCTTCGTAGTAATGTAGCGCCGCACTCACCGGAATAGCCAGCGGTGTTGCCCCCGGATCAGGGCGCAGACGCAAATCAACGCGGAATACATAACCGTCAGCCGTTCTGTCCTGCAGAATTTTCACCAGCCGTCGTGCCATACGGGAGAACAAATCAACACACTCATAGGGATCAGTAAGTGCCGGACGGGCACTGTCGATGAAAATGATCAGGTCAATATCGGAAGAATAATTCAGTTCTCCGGCACCGAACTTGCCCATGCCCAGTACAATAAGTCCGCTGTCTTTTTCAGGATCACTGCGATCCGGCAAAGCCAGCTTGCCTTTGGTATCACTTTCCAGCAGCAGAAAACGCACTGTTGCGCGAAGACAGGCTTCGGCAAGATCAGTCAGCCGATTGGTCGTCTGCATAACATCTACCAGCCCTGCCAGATCATCCAGTGCAATCAGCACATGGGCGGCTTTTTTGATGCGGCGCAGTTCTGTCATCAGACGACTTTCAGTCATCTCAGGATCGACACCAACAGCCCTGATCTGCACGGCCAGTTGTTCAAGTAAGATGCTGACCGGAGCGGTAAAAAGGCTTTCCAGAATTTCAGGATTGGCCTCCGTCACCTCACGCAAAAATGGTGAGCAATCCAGCACAGCGGCCAAAAATCCGGTTTCGTCGGTGTTTTGCAAATAAGCACTCAGAGCATTGCATTGATGCTCCGCCGCTGCTTCTCTTAAATTTTGCAGATAGGCTTTTGCGTTTTGGGGCTCAGGAACTGTCAGTGACTTTAAAAAACGATCAAAAAACAAAACACCGGTCATACTGCTTTCCACCCCAGAGCATTTCCCGTCAAACAGAAACAAAGGAAATGCTCTTTCTCTTTATTTCATCGCGCATCCCGAACACCGCCACGCACTTTTCGGGATGCGTTTCTTGTTTCATCGCGCATCTTATCCGAAAACCGCTACGCACTTTTCGGGATGCGCTTTAGATTCCTGCCTGATTACTGTTTTGTCTCAGTCAGGGCAGGAAAAGCAAGAACAACCCGCAAGCCCGGTGCATTATCTTCCAACATTAAACTGCCGCCATGTAATTTCATAACAGCCTTTGCCAGACTGAGTCCCAGACCGGAACCCGGTTGTGTGCGGCTTTCTTCGAGGCGTACAAAACGCTCTGTCGCCTGCTCCCGCAGAGCTTCAGGAATACCTGCCCCCTGATCGGCAATGCTGATCAACACCTGATTACCAGCCTGTTTCATCGAGACAGTGATTTTCGTCCGGCTTTCGCCGCCGTCTTCCGCAACAGGGGAATATTTGATCGCGTTATCAATCAGATTAGATACCGTCTGACCGACCAGCTCACGATTAATCCGCAGGCTGATGTCATCTTCCGCCTCGACCACAAGCTCCAGTCCGGCATCCTCTGCCACCGGCTCATATAGTTCAGCCACATCATGCAGGATCGGATTAACCGGCAGCACTTCCATATTCTCAGATGAATAGCCTGCTTCAAGGCGCGAGATCATCAGGATTGCATTGAACGTGCGGATCAGCTGATCGGACTCACCAATAATATCTTCCAGAGCCGAACGATATTCCGCATTATCTTTCTGACCGGATAAAGTGGCTTCCGCCTTATTACGCAGGCGCGTCAGCGGTGTTTTCAGATCATGCGCAATATTATCCGAGACGTGTTTTAACCCGTCATTCAGCTCTTCAATCCGGCCAAGCATGGCATTCAGATTGATCGACAGCCGGTCGAATTCATCGCCGGAACCGCTGACCGGTAAGCGCTCGCCCAGATCACCCGCCATAATGCGCTGGGAAGAACTGGAGACCTGCTTGAGCCGCAGCAATGCCCTGCGCCCGACAAAATACCAGATCAGAAATGCTCCGACGGCCATAATGCCAAGCGCCAGCACCAAGGCGCGACGCATGATATCGCGGAATAATTCCGGCTCGCTCAGATCGCGGCCAATCAAAACGCGCATACCATTCGGGATAGAAAAGATAATCGCAATCGCTTTATGCTTCTCTGCCGTCCCCTGCTCACCATAGCGCATATAGCTGAAAGGCCGGTCTGTCATACCGTTCATGTCCAGCACGCCCGGTTCCAGGCTCTCAACATTACCGGTCAGAATACGACCGGCAGGATCAGCAATGAGATAGAGAAAAGCACCGGGCTGGCGCGAACGCCGGTCAATGGTACGTACCAATAGCGGGATACTGCCACGCTCATAAGACTGCGTGACACTCGTCACCTCATCAAGCAAAGCTTTCTGCGTTTGCGCTGTGAGGAAGTTGACCGACAAATTGGTCATATAGAAAAACAACGCCATTGCGCTGAGCACAAACAGCAACAGATAAAGCGCCGATAGCCGGACCGCTGTCGTGCTTAATAACGCGCTCAGCCGGCTCATCATTGGCCGTCTGCCGTTTTTGCTTTAGCAGCAGGAGAACCGGCTTTCAGCATATAGCCCGCACCACGTACTGTGTGCAGCAAAGGCTCGTCGAAATCTTTTTCAATTTTGGAGCGCAAACGCGAAATATGCACATCAATCACATTGGTCTGCGGATCAAAATGATAGTCCCACACATTTTCGAGCAGCATGGTACGGGTTACCACCTGCCCTGCATGGCGCATCAGATATTCAAGCAAGCGAAACTCACGCGGCTGAAGATTAATGTCTGTATCTGCGCGGCGAGCCGTATGTGACAGGCGATCAAGTTCCAGGTCACCCACACGATAAACTGTATCTGCTTCTTTAGGGCTGACACGACGCTGCAATACTTCCACGCGTGCCAGAAGTTCAGAGAAAGCATAAGGTTTGGTCAGATAATCATCACCGCCAGCACGTAAGCCCGTCACGCGGTCATCCACCTGCCCAAGAGCTGAAAGAATGAGCGCAGGCGTTGTCTGTCCTTGCGCGCGCAAACCGGCAATGACCGATAACCCATCACGCTTTGGCAACATGCGGTCAATGATCAGAACATCATAATGATTATTCTCGGCCAGCGTATAACCGGCCTCACCATCACCGGCGATATCAGCAATATGTCCGGCTTCGGCAAAAGCTTTTTCCAGATAGCGAGCCGCTTCGCGGTCATCTTCAATAATCAAAATACGCATCTGAGACCCTCAATTCCGAAAAGCACCATGCACAACAACAGACGAAATGAACAGAGAGGCGGCGTTAATAAAACACCGCCTCCCGCTTTTAATAAGTAGATTTAAAGATCAACCCTGATCAACCGGCAATGCAACAAAGCTGTTCTGCCCGTTACGCTGTACCTGCAACAATACTGCTTTGCGGCCGTTCTTTACTGCATCTTTGATTGCTGCGTTAATTTCGGATGCGGATTTCACATCCTTATTGTTAACTGTCACAATCGTATCACCGGCGCGCAGACCTTTATCGGCAGCATCACTGTCCGGATCAACATCCGTGACGACAACACCTTTACCGCTGTCATCCGGTGTTACTGTCAGACCGTAGTCATCAAGCGTCTCGCTATTACCGGACGGGCTGTCTGTACCCTTATCGCCTGTTTTCTGATCATCAGGATAGGCTTTAATGTCGATGCTGACTGTTTCTGCCTTACCCTTACGCCAGATTGTCAGGCTGGCTTTTTCACCCGGATTGATTGCAGCAACCTTCTTGGCCAGATCACGCGGATCTTTAACAGTCTCATCATTAACAGCCGTGATCACGTCACCGGCAACAATACCGGCTTTTGCAGCAGGACCGTCGGCCTGAGGTTCAGCAACGATTGCACCTTTATCTTCAGCCAGACCAAGTGAATCAGCAATTTCCTTTGTGACCGGCTGAATTTGTACGCCGATCCAACCACGCTCAACCGAGCCCTTCTTGATCAATTGATCAACAACCTTGCTGGCCGTGGATGCCGGAATAGCAAAGGCAATACCAACGCTGCCACCTGATGGCGAGAAGATCGCAGTATTGATACCGACAACCTTACCACTCAGATCAAAAGCAGGACCACCGGAGTTACCCTTGTTTACCGCAGCATCAATCTGGATAAAGTCATCATAAGGGCCTGCGCCGATATCACGACCGCGGGCAGAAACAATACCGGCAGTAACCGTGCCACCAAGACCAAAAGGATTACCGACTGCAACAACCCAGTCACCAACCTTTACTGTGCCTTCATCATCAAAGGCAACATAAGTGAATTTGCGCTTGTCATCGACTTTCAGCACCGCCAAATCTGTACGGGCATCGGTGCCGATCAGCTTGGCATCAAGCTCTGTACCATCGTCCATCACAACAGAGAATGAATCGCCGTCTGTCACAACGTGATTGTTGGTGACAACATAGCCATCTTCAGAAATGAAGAAGCCGGAGCCCTGTGCAAGCGGACGGGCATGGCCGCGTTCACCGCGCTTCTGGCGCTTGTTCGGGCGTGCCTGTTCGCCGTCCGGACCATATGGGTTACCGAATTCTTTGAAGAAACGCTTCAGAGGATGGCCGTCCGGCAGCTGGTCAAGGCCATTGCCGCCAAAGTACTGAGTGCGGTCATTGCGGGTATTTTGTACGTCGCTTTTAACGCGAACACTCACAACGGCCGGACGAACTTTTTCAACCAGCTCGGAAAAACCAGGCTGCGCCTGAGCAGTAACACTGACAGGAGCTGCCTGTGCAGTCGAAATTGATGCCAGAGGGCCGGTTGCCAGCATTGTGCCAGCCAGAGCGGCGGACAAGAAAATGCGGCTGAGCGGGCGTCGGGAAAATGACTTAGTATCAGACATAAAATATCTCCTGAGAGGGCAGATAACCTGTAGCAGATTATCAATTATTCCTGACAAGAGATAGCTCAACCAACATTACCGGATAATTTCTGAAAGATGAAACTTTCGTAAGGTTACGAAAACTGGTTACTGTCCATCCAGCAGTTTTTCCAGACGCTTGGTTTCTTCTTCACTCAGTGGCGCAATTTGAGTCGGTGTCGTGCCACCCTTGCGACGCGAATACCAGATAACGCCGATACCGATGATCAGAATGAACACCGGAAAGCTCCACAGAATGATTGTCTGCTTGTCTAAACGCGGTTTAAGCAAGACAAACTCGCCATACCGATCAACAAGAAAATCAATAACCTGTTCATCCGTATCGCCCTGTACCAGTCTTTCGCGAACCAGAAGACGGAGATCGCGCGCCAAATCGGCGTCAGAATCATCAATCGACTGGTTCTGACACACCATACAGCGCAAGCCTGTAGACAGATTACGGGCGCGTTTCTCCAAAACCGGATCAGACAAAACCTCATCCGGATTAACTGCCCAGGCAGAACGGATATTGACCGAAGTCATACCGGCAACCGCAATGAAAGCTGCCAGCAAAAGCGTGCTCAACGACCGGACTGAGAGAGCCTTCAAGGTGATCATCATACTGCCCCGCTGACTGCCTTAACCGGCTTCTTGGCACTTGCCTTAGCCGGTGCGCCAACCCGCAGACGTCTGTCCATCAGAGACAGGAAGCCGCCGATAATCATAGCAACAGTTCCGAGCCAGATCAGTGTAACAAACGGTTTCCACCAAAGACGGACAACCATACCACCGCCGTCAATCGCATCGCCCAATGCTACATAATACTGGTTGACGCCACGGGTGATAATACCGGCCTCAGTTGTCGGCATATTGCGTGCCGGATAGAAACGCTTTGCGGCTGTAACCTTATTAGCAACGCGGCCATCCTGATGCAGCAGAGTAAACAGCCCCTGATCTTCCGTATAATTGGAACCGGCAAATGGCTGCTGACCATCATAGCGCAACTGATAGCCAGAGAAAGCAACGCTTTCTCCCTGCTTCATAATCACGACCTGCTCTGTGCCAAAGCTGGTGACGACCACAACACCCAACAGAGTGATACCCAGCCCCATATGTGCCAGTGCTGTACCAAAAACGGAACGCGGCAGACCGAGCAAACGCGGGAATGCCCGCGAGAGTTCAACTTTGCCAAAACCGGCTTTGGTTACAATATCCATCAGGCTGCCAAGGATTACCCACGCGGCCAGACCAATACCGAAGGCCGCCCAAACGGCGCGCGGATCAACCAGGATCAAGACCAAGCCAATACTGACCAGAGAGAGACCGAACACCCACATCAGGCGTTGTGCAACTGCGTAGAGATCACCACGTTTCCATGCCAGCAAAGGACCAAAGGGTACGGCAGCCAAAAGCGGGATCATCAAAGGGCCGAATGTCATATTGAAGAACGGCGCACCAACGGAAATTTTCGTTCCAGTCATCGCTTCCAGTAACAAAGGATACAGCGTGCCAATCAGAACTGTTGCGGTTGCAGTGCTCAGGAACAGGTTATTGAGTACCAATGCACCTTCACGCGACACCGGCTGGAACATTGTACCGGTGGTCAATGTCTGAGCGCGGAGGGCAAACAACGTCAGCGAACCACCGATGAAGAACACCAGAATAGCAAGAATGAACAGGCCACGTCCCGGATCAGTCGCAAAGCTGTGTACTGAAGTCAGAACGCCTGAACGCACGAGGAAAGCTCCGAGCAGCGACAGGGAGAAAGTCAGCAATGCCAGCAAAATCGTCCAGATTTTCAGCGCACCACGTTTTTCCATCACAATCGCGGAATGCAGCAAGGCAGTACCAATCAGCCATGGCATAAATGATGCGTTTTCAACCGGATCCCAGAACCACCAGCCACCCCAGCCGAGCTCATAATAAGCCCAGTAAGAGCCCATTGAGATACCACCGGTGAGGAAAATCCATGCGGTCAGCGTCCACGGGCGCACCCAGCGCGCCCATGCAGCATCCACACGTCCGTCGATCAGTGCAGCAACAGCAAAAGAAAAACAAACTGAGAATCCGACATAACCGAGATAGAGCAATGGCGGATGAATGGCCAGACCGATATCCTGAAGGATCGGGTTGAGATCCTGACCTTCGATCGGCGCAGGAATAACGCGTACAAATGGGTTAGATGTAAAAAGAATAAAGCTTAAGAAGGCCGTAGCAATCCAGCCCTGCACTGCCAGCACATTGGCGCGCAATGTATTCGGAAGGTTGCCGCCGAATACTGCAACCAGAGCGCTGAAGAACGACAGGATCAGCACCCAGAGCATCATGGAGCCTTCATGATTGCCCCATACGCCGGTAATCTTAAACAGCAATGGTTTCAGCGAATGTGAGTTTTCCACCACATTGAGAACAGAGAAATCAGACGCGACATAAGCGCGAACCAGCATTGCAGAAGACAGCAAAATCAGCGCAAACACGGCCGCAGCACAAGGTTCTGCCACGCTCATCAACCGGAAATCATTCCGCTTTGCCCCTACAACCGGCAACAATGACTGCACTAAAGCCAAAGCTAAAGCCAGAACCAATGCGAAATGTCCGATTTCAACGCTCATTCTTAGTATCCTGTCCGGTGAAAATTGCGCATCAGTTTATGGCTGCAACATTCAGCTTCTGGTATGGGAGTTTCAAACACAGCCTGCTTAAGCGCAGCTTAGTTACCTTCCCAGACACCTTTTTCTTTCAGACTATCCGCGACATCTTTTGGCATGTAATTTTCATCATGCTTCGCAAGAACATTATCTGCGATAAACACGCCATCCGGTGTAAAGCGACCTTCTGCCACAACGCCCTGCCCTTCACGGAACAGATCCGGCAGAATGCCCTCATAGGTCACTGTGACCTGCTTCAGTGTGTCTGTTACACCAAAGCTTACATGCTTATCAGCACCGCGCACCACAGAACCGGCTTCGACCAGTCCGCCAAGGCGGAAACGAGCACCGGAGGCAATATCTTCAGCCGTCACATCATCAGGCGTGCGGAAATAACGGATATCCTGACTGAAGGCCATCAGCACCAGACCAATCGCCAGCGCCAGAACCGCCATAGCACCGGAAATTAAAATCAAACGCTTACGTTTGCGATTACGCATCACCTGCGAAACACGCGGCGCGCGGTTTTCCGCAGAGGTTGAAGCAGATAGTTGACTATGGCTCATTTCAGAACTCCTGTCACATCAACGCCCAGCTGAGTTGCCGTATCAGTGAGGCGGCGCATATCATTTTCCGGCAGGGCTTTTGCAGCATTGCGCAAAGCCTCTTTCACATTATCCTGCTCCCCCAGAACGACATAAGCACGCAGCAGACGCTCCCAACCATCTACATTTGCCGGATTTTCCCGTAATCTTTCCGCAAGACCATCCACCATAGAGCGGATCATATCTTTACGCCCCTGCTCATCGAGGGATGCAGCGGCTTCAACATCTTCAGCTGATGGCCCGCGTGGCTGCTCTGTTGGGCGATCACTCTGCGCCGGTGCCGATGGTGTCACTGATCCATTACCAGATTTCAGATTAGCGATTGTCTGCTCGATATCCGCACGCCACAGCGCATCTTCCGGCGAGGTATTCAGAATGATCTGTAAAACATCAATTGCATCATCGCGTTTACCGGCCTGCAACAGAGCCCGCGCCTTCATCAAAGGCGGACGCAAATCCGTCGGCTCAACTTTTCCGGCTTCTTCAAAAAGTGCCAGCGCTTCTGCAGTCACCTGACCATTGGCTTTCACTGTCAGAGCTTCACCAAGACCGATCAGACGATCAACATCTTTGCCAAGCAGTTCCAGCGCTTTACGGTAAGCATTAATTGCATCATCCACACGTCCAAGACGCATATAGATCGGCGCCAGAATAGCCCAGCCACGCCCGTCATCGGGGGCATTTGCCAGATGCGCTTCAGCCTGTGCAATCAGTTCAACCGCGCTCTTATCCTGTATAGTATTTCCTTTGCGATCAGCCAGTGGCTGTGACGGCAGATCAGGCGTACCGACAGCCGCATAGATACCCCAGCTCAATGCCGGAATAAACAACAGCACCAGAACAACGACCCAACGGATGCTTGCACTCAGCAGATATTTCTTTTCTGCTCCATCAGTACCTGCATTGTCGCTACCTGCTAAACTTGTCATGCGACGATCATTTTTCAGAATGCGTCGAGAAATCTCAAGCCGCGCCTGCGCAGCCGACTGCTCGTCCAGCAGCCCGCGCGACAGATCGGAATCAATCTCTTTTAATTGCTGAATATAGACCGAGCGATCCTCCTCGCCCTGAGCAGCTGACACGACTTCTTTTCGCGTCAGAGGCAGCATGACGATAAGAATTGCAACGAAAGTTAAAAGTGCAGAAACAAGCCAGAAATCCATGACCGGAGACTTAATCTACCTGCTCAACAAAACCAACTGTCTGCAGTCAAATTAATGGTGTGTAGGTCATTTGGCCGCAAAGCGTTCCGGCTTTTCAGAGTGAAAAGTGAAACTAAAAAAACGGCGATCTTGAGTGGTGAAAATCAGGTCAGCGGAGTCCAGCTGCCATCATCATTGCGGCAGGCTGTGCCGCGCACCATTTGCGGAGCACCATCCACTGTGTAGCTGTGGCTATATTGTCTGCAGTTCTGCGAGCCGACCTGATAAGGCTGCGCAGCTGTCACCTCACCGGAAGTCCGGCCGGAACGGCCCTTCCATGCCACGGCTTCACCTTTCGGTGCATATTCCAGCGCTTTATACTCAGCTTCAATTGCAGCTCTGCGATCAGAGGCTGCAAGCTGAGCCGCTGCCGAGCCTAGAATACCATTACCCATAGGCGCAAGAACGGCATTACTGACAGAGCCGCGTGTAAAAACATTTCCGGTTGATGCGCCGGTCGATTTGGTCGCGTTCAGAGAAGAACAGGCTGTCAAAGACAACAGCGGCAAAATGAAAATGATTTTACGCAATGCACTTCCGGAAGACGACTTCATGAGCAACTCAACATCCTGTCAGCAACACTTTACAAAGCAATATGACCACCGCCATTTGCTCTGCAATCATTCCATTGACATCTCAAAACAAAACAAAAATCAGAAACACGCGTTTCTTGAACTACGTATTTATACCTGAAACCAGATAAAAGCAAAGGTCAGCTCGCAACAGCCGGTAAAGTAATCTGCACAGCCAGCCCGCCAAGAGATGCCTGCATCAATCCAAGATGCCCGCCGTATTCCCTTACAGTATCCTGAACGATTGCCAGCCCCAATCCTGTGCCGGGTTTACTCTCATCAATACGCTTACCGCGCTTTAATGCTTCGGCCATTTTCTCTGCCGGCAAACCCTCTCCGTCATCTTCAATCAGAATTTCAAAAGCATTGTTGCTGCCTTCCGTAGCACCTTGCTTCTGTACGGCACGTAAATTCAGATGAATTTTTGACCGCCCCCACTTAGAGGCATTTTCCATAATATTGCCGATAATCTCTTCGAGATCTTCCTTTTCTCCGGCAAAAATCGCGTCAGACAGATGATTGGAAAATGTAATCTTCAAATGCGGATTGAGTTTGGCTGTAACACGAATCATGCGCTCCAATATCGGCGTTACAGGCGCACGGAACACAACACTATCACGCTGCGCGGCCACGCGTGCACGTTGCAGGTAATGCTGAATCTGCACCTGCATTGCATCGCTCTGCTCACTGACCAATTGCCCCTGACGGCCGCCGATATTCCGACCCTCATTCATCAAAACTGAAAGCGGTGTTTTCAGAGAATGCGCAAGGTTGCCAACCTGCGTGCGTGAACGCTCTATTATGCGATGATTGTTCTCAATCAGCGCATTCATTTCCTGAGCCAAAGGCGCAATCTCAAGCGGCAGGTCTGTATCAACACGATTGCTGCGCCCCTCGCGAATATCCGCAAGAGTGCGCCGTACATGATCGAGCGGCCGTAAACCGAACAGGATAATTGCCGCATTAATCAGAATACTACCGAGGCCGAACAGTCCCAGATAAATATACAGCGTGTTGCGGAAATCACTGATTTCCGCTTTGACCTCATTGAGGTTTCCCATCACCCGAAAACGCGCAATCTTGTCAGAACTATCAAGCACAACTTCCGTTTCAACCACAGACAGTTCTTCACCGTCATTGGTTTCCACCACATAGCTGCGCATAAATGCCTGATCAAAAGGCTCTTCAGCAACAGATTTTACAGGGATTTGTTTCGCACCCAGTGAAACCGAGCCTAAATGGCCCTGCACATTGGACGACACCGGATCAACCGACCAATACCAGCCTGATCCTGCACTCGCATAACGTATTTCACCGAGTTCCGGCCGTCCATGCAGCGCGCCCTCTGGCGTCAATCCAACAGCACCGACAAGACTATAAAGATGGGCAGATAAAAGGCGCTGAAAACTGCGCTCTGCGGCATCCCGATAGAGAGACTGAATCAGCGTCGCAACAACGACAAGGGCAATAATCACCCAGAATGTCGACAGCGTGACAACACGCAATGCCAGTGAGCGCATACCGAGAGCAAAGACTTTCCCGGAAAACAACTGCATCTTAATCTTTGCTGCCATCAGAATTATCGGAGCGAATACGATAGCCCATACCACGTACGGTCTCGATTATATCAACACCCATTTTCTTGCGCAGACGACCGACAAAAACTTCGATCGTGTTGGAATCACGATCAAAATCCTGATCGTATAAATGCTCAACCAATTCTGTACGGGAAATCACCTCATCCATATGATGCATGAGATAAGACAACAGCCGGAACTCATGAGAGGTCAGCTTTAGTGCCGCACCGTCAATGGTCGCTTTGGAGGCTTTTGTATCCAGAACCAGTTTACCGCTGGTAATTTCAGAAGAGGCATGCCCCGCAGCACGGCGGATCAATGCACGCAAACGCGCAAGCACTTCTTCAATATGAAACGGCTTGGCCACATAATCGTCGGCACCGGCATCAATACCGGCAACCTTGTCACTCCAGCGATCACGCGCAGTCAGCATCAGCACCGGCATCGTGCGTCCTTCACGGCGCCAGCGCTCAACAACACTGATACCATCCATCTGGGGCAGGCCGATATCCAGTATCACCGCGTCATAAGGCTCGGTATCACCGAGAAAATGCCCCTCTTCGCCGTCAAAGGCGCAGTCAACGACATAATCCGCATCACGGAGAGCTTCAGCAAGCTGACGGTTAAGATCCTTATCATCTTCAACAATCAGAATTCTCATCAGCAAACCTTTTCAGCATTTCGGAATGACAGCACAAAATCTTGCCGGTTTAACAGGCAACACCTGTTTTTACAGCAGATTGTAAAAACGGGCAAACAAACGGGTTAGCCGCCAGAGCGAGTCGCATGTTCACGGCAACTCAAGTAAATCCGTTTGAGAGCGACATGTTCGGGCTAAAGAAAATCGGTTATTTAGCCGGTACAGCAACTTCCACACGGCGAGGACGTTCACCGTCGCGTCCCGGTACCAGCACAACCACGATACAAACCGGCGCACCGTTCTGAACAGCTGCGGTTGCTTTGGTTAATGTGCCGCCCTGCTGCGCTGCGACCTGCTGCCCGATAGCAGCACAATCACCGGCTACGCGCAGCACACGCGGCTGAGCTTGAGCGGACTGTGCCGGTTGCGAAGCGGCAGGAATATGCCGCTGCAAACCTGCGGCGCCCGCAGATGGAACAATGCTTGTCAAAACTGCCGCGGTCATACCGGCAAACAGTGCAGAAGCAGCGAAAAATGTGCGAACTGGTTTTTGTGTCATCATAACGCTCACTTTAACGCTTTTAATCTGAATGTTGAATGAACAATTTTGTGTATCAGACTGACGATATCTAATTATTTTTCTTTCGTTAACATTTGTTTTTACAAAACGAAAGTCTCTCAGACTGCGGCAAAGCTGCCAGAATTGCGAAATCAGATCAATTGCCCTTTTTGCCATTCAATCTGACGAGGCTAACATCCCCTGCCCCGCAAGCCTGACTGATCTGTGCTACCCTGAACTGCAGTTCTGCACCTTCAGGCACTGCTCCGGAATATATAAACTGTGGTTCAGTGACGACTCCTGAATGTAACAGAGTTTCACCATGCCACATCTCCACCTGATATTTTTCTGTAACTTCACCAAGCGGGATATCTTCCCCCATCCAGCTATCCGCATCGATGCGCCCGCGACGAATCCACTGAAAACGCAAATCTCCATTGGTCTGACGCTTATAACGCAAATGAACGGGACTCAGCGGCCTTAAAGCACGTATGCCGCCTGTCAGCGACTGAGTAGTAAAATATTCATCCGTAAAATCGCGACCAGCAAGCCCTGCACGCCAGTTCAGCATTAAACCGTTCTCTGATTGCTGCAATCCGGCTGGCACAACACGATCATCCAGCGCAATAAAAGTAGCACCGGACTGCTTGACAAGTTGCGCTTCCGTTTCAGTACCGGCCTGCCCCCGCAACAATGTCCTCAGCCGCCAATGACCTGCGGCAATTTCTTCCGCATGCATGAATTGCAAAACCTCCCAGCTACCGGTTGCGGTTTGCACCAAAGCGGTATTGCCTGCATTGAGAATTTGCACTTGTGAGCCGCTATGTAACTCACCGTGATAAAGCCGCACATCAAAACTCTGCTCATGCATAAAACGACCACTATCTGAAGCATGGAGTTCTGTGATCAGCTCCCCCATAACCGCCGCATAGGGAATCACTGTACGCAATTGATAGCCGCTATTTTCCGGTGAAACATAAAGTAACACCTCCCGCCACGGCTTTGCATAACAGGCGACCCGAAGCTGATTTTGTTCATTTTCAATGCCTGACCACATCGGCAGATCAAGCATATGAAACAATGGAGGCCCCGCAGCAATGCCTCCTTCAGACTGCGGCAGTGACGGCATACGCGTACGGTCAGGTCGCCGCAAAACAGGAGCCAGTGCCACAGCTTTAGCACGCCGCGCCGCGCCATCTTCAAAACTCACGATAAGAAAATCGCGATTGCCAGCCAATTCGGGTACACGCACCCTGTCACCGATTGTCAATTGAGCCTGCGTCCACGGCAGAGAGAAACTGACTGTCCTGCGTTCCGCACGTTTTCGCTCCAGCCAGCTTTCAGCCAGTGCCTGTGCTTGTCCGCGTTCCATTGCGGCAGATAGAGACAGGCTTTCATGCCCTGCACGTTGCCAGCCGGAGCGCTGTGCCAGTGCACTGGCTGACTGATAATCGCGCAAGGGATCACTGAAATAGATTTCAGCACTGGCAGGCAGTTCCTCGACATCTTCCAATGTGCGAACCGGCCACTGGTCATCACGTTCCAGTGCATAATCATCCAGCACAAGCGGTTGCAGACGCTGTGACAGACTGCGAAATACCAGCTTATGCTGTTCATCGGCCTGTTCAAAAGCCACCACACTAAATATATCCATCAGCGGCTCCAGCAATGCCCTCCCACTGGCCGGATTGTCGGCAATATACCCCGACAAATAACCCTCAACGCCACGACAATCAGCTAATCCTTCCAAACCAAAATCTTTCAGCAATGCCAGCAGCAATTCTTCCAGCGCCACACCACTCAGACGTCCATTGAGCCAATGCCCTGTCGCCCAATTGGCGGCATCCCCCCAGATGTCAGCTTTCAACGGATATTCCGGAAATGGTCGCGCATCCCACGCCCAGATATAAATCTGCGCCGCATCAAGCATGGTGCCACCATAGACAGGTGAAACTGGATTATGCTCACCGGCCTTTTGCCAATAGGAAAAATGCGCCCGTAAGAAACGATCCGCCGCAAGATCACTGCGCGACCCGTCAGAAAAATAAGGCGAGGCATTTTCAGATGATTTCGGATCAGGGAATACATTTGGCTGGTTCGGCCCTTTATCGACGGCTGCGCAACCAAGTTCGGTAAACCAGAATGGCTTGGACATTGGTTGCCAAGCTGTCGGCTGCGCCTGCTCTGCACCGTTGATGCGGTTGAAATGCTGATTTTGCCACCATGAGCGCAAGTCTTTATAGCAAAATACCCATGGTTTGCCCGCCAGCCCGTCTGTTATTGCCGTGCGTTTGCGCTCACGCCTGTCCGCATCGGAGGCATAATACCAGTCATAGCCCTCACCTCCGGCAATGGCACTTTGCAAAGCAGCCTCATTATAGGCGGAAGGTGGCAAAGCAGGATCAATACTGCGCTCATCACCATCACGCCAATCGCTCAGAGGCATGTAATTATCGATGCCGATGGCATTTATGGCCGGATGCGCCCAAAGCGGATCAAGATGAAAATAGACATCACCACTGCCATCCTGTGGGTGATAGCCAAAATATTCTGACCAGTCGGCACCATAGGTGATTTTGCAACCCGCTCCTAAAGCGGTGCGTGCGGCTTCAGCCAGCTCACATAAATGACTGACGAAAGGAAATTCGTTCTGCTCATTGCGGATTTGCGTGAGACCACGCAGTTCCGAGCCTATAAGGAGTGCATCAACACCACCGGCACTGCGCGCAAGATCAATATAATGACGGATAAAACGCCTGTAGCCCCAGACACCATTGGCAAAGCGCTCAAGCTGCGCTCCGGCTTCCGTTGTCTTATCCGTTCCAGCAGGCAAACCTACTCTGCCGCGCCACGGATAGACCGGTTGAAAACCGTCATGATCCAGCGCAGGCAACTGATTATCGGCTGGAATATCCATCATAATAAACGGATAGAGCGTGACTTTCAGTCCGCGTTGCCTTGCATCTTTGATCGCAGCAATCACGGAAAAATCAGCAGGCGTACCGCCATAGGCTTTTTCAGTCCCGTTGTCGGAAATCAGATGCGCACCGGAACGGTCAACGTTATTTACCCGCCAGCTATGACTTGGTTTTCGCGCTCCACGTGCTGTCACACCGGGCATAATCCGGCATTCTCCTGCACGTAAATCTGTGCCGAACCATGGTACGATCAGTGCCACAGTTTTCAGATTAGGACACAATGCCTGCAACTCATCCAGCGATGCTGTCCAGTCACTTTGCGCGCGCAGAGTATTGCGGTTGAGCGCCCGTGTTTCACCAGGACGCGGTTCATCCCTCACCATTTGCGGCGATAGGCCGAATTCCGTTGCTCCGGGGATCAGTGCTACGGCCTGAATATCCTGCGCCAGTCTGCCCACACTGCGCATTACTTCAAATTGCAACAAAGGCAACCGGTTGCCATAGGCATCAATCGGCAGGCGTTCAAACACCACATAGGCCGTGCCACGATAGGCTGGCGCCTTACCAGCCCCCTGACGTGCTTCAATCAGCGGGTCGGGTTGCTGTGTTTCCGTGCCTTTATAAATACGGATTGTTACCTGCGTCTGATCAAGCTCTTGACCGTCAACCCAAATCCGCCGGATGCCGGAAATCTCGCCCTGCGCCACCGCAAAAGCCGCATTGGCATGATAGCTGTAGGTTGTCGTTTTCGGGCCGCCCTTGCCACCCTGACGGGTGGTGGCTTTCTGTTCTTCAAAACGTGTCGCCCAGATCAGCGTACCACCGACACGCATTGTGCCGTAGACAGCAGGTAGTGCCGCCCCTTCCTCCGCCTGCATCGGACGTGTACCGGAAAGCCGTGGCCCTTCAATACGCCGCGTTGAGTTGATCAGCGCAGTATCGACCATATAGCCGCCCATCGCACCGATGGCACTGCCGATTGCCGCGCCAACGGGGCCGAACAGCCCGCCAATCATGCCGCCCGCCGCCTGAAGAACCAGTGTACTCATGAAAAAGATGACCTGTCTTCAAACCGAAGGATTCTAACAACTCTCTGGAAATGCAAAGACTGCGGCTATCCGCTGTCGCCATTGTGGAACCACTGCAGAAAGTGTCACGCTATGCCCCTCATAGGCATGAATGAAACGATTACTCTCCGCCATGATACCTAAATGCTTGGCGGCTACACCGTCCCGCCAACGAAAGATCATCAGATCACCGGCTTGCATATCGGAGAGCGGTTTTAAATGCATATGCCGCCGTGCGGCGCTGATCAGCGGCTCATCCTGTGTGAGCTCAGCCCAATCGCGGGAATAGGTACCCGCATCCTCAGGCTCCGTACCATAAAGCTCCCGCCAGATACCACGTATCAATCCGAGGCAATCACAGCCAACCTGCAAACGGCTGGCGCCGTGCCGGTAAGGTGTACCAAGCCATGTCTGCGCAATTGCTAAAACCCTTTCATTAACGGGCACTATTGTCATGGCACCAGCACCCCGCCGTCGAAATTGCCCTCACCACCAGCAAAGGAATAGGCAGCATCATTACCGGGAATATGCGGAAAACCACGAAAATTCTCATGATTGGCAAAGCGGTCACGGCATTGCTGAAAACTCTTGTCACAACCTGCCAATATACGAAAATGATCCCCGACCTGAATGTCATAGACCGGCAAATCCTGCAGGATCAGACTGGCAGCTTCTCCCTGACGCAGATGCGAAACAATACTATTCGCACTGCCTTTATTTTGACCACTTGCCCAAGTGATCCTCCCCCGCTCAAACCAGTGCGTTGCGAAAGCACTCAAGCCTGAGACAATCACATCCTGTCCGTTCACAACTTCCACGATCCCCGCACCGGCATAGCGCGGATCGGCCGGATTGATACCACAGCGCCTGTCTGCAAATTCTGCATCACAGCCCCGCTTGGCACGTCGCCCGAATACGCGGTCAAGCAAAGCCGCACTGCTTTTCAGCTCGGCAATAAATTTCATACCACTGCGGGTAATTTTGCCAATCACGCTGCTGCGTAAAAGCACGAATTGCTGCGGCTGCGCCCAGTTGACCAGATAAGTCTCCACTGTTGCACCATCGTAAAGTCCGCGCTCAATATCCGCATCACTCAACATATCACTGGTCAGTGCGCCTTCGATCTCGGAACTGTCTACGGAAAGCCCCATCTGACTTCCGGCTTCAGAACCATTCACTCCGCTTTGGGGAAAGCAATTTATGCCCTTAACTGGCAAGGATTTATCGTGATCGCAGAAGCCGAAAACCGCTCCGTCTTTGCGCCTTAAAATCCATGCGAAACAATGCGTTGTCACATCACCTTGCAAATGTGATTCAAATTCCGGAGCCAGTGTCAGCATCACTTCACCTCAACAATCGGAATAGACGGAATTTCACCGGCTTTGAAACTGGCAATACTGGCGCTCAGACGATCCGTATCAAAACGCACTGGCACATCGAACAGGAAACCCGCCGTCACCTTTGCCTGCGGCGGCGGCACATGGTCTTCGTGAAACTCAACAATGCCGTTCTGCCAATTCACGCTGAATGCATCAGCCGCAAGCGTCACCCCGTCCACGGCGAGTTGCACGGTCTCCGGCACCGGCTTGGTAATAATGCGTTGATAATCGCCATAATGTTTTGCCAGCTGAAACTGCCGTATTGTGCCGTCACCACGACCCAAAAACTGATCTGTTGCCTGTGGCGGCGCATCCTGTTCCGATGAGAGATGATCAAACGGATCACGAAACCGGAAAGCATAAAGCGACCCGCGCCGAGCTTCGAAAAAGCGCAGCACATCGCGCAGATCATTGAGCGAGCGTAATCCTGTTCCGGCATCATAAAAGCGGCGCGACATCGACCAGCGCGCATTACGTTTTTCATGGCCGGATGTCAGCCCCACAATCTCATTGCGCCATTCCGGCCCGCCGGTTGCACCGAAAGAAACGCCGAGTGGAAAAGACACATCATGGAATGAAGATAAATCCTGCATGTCCCGTCCCTTCACATACATCTGGTGCCGTGGTGCACAGCGCGCGCCAGCATGGCACTGATCTGCGCTTCGGAACGACTGAACGAGGCAGCATCCGGTGAGGACATATTAAAATTGATCTGCATACTTCGTCCTCTTCCGCCACTGCCCATCGCCACGCCAAGACTGCCGTCACTGCCTCGCGCCAAGGGTAAAATCGCCTCGGCACCCGCCTCACCGGCCACGCCAAAACCACTCCCGAGCCCGAAATAAGTCGGGCTGGAAACCACCCCGCCTTTGGCAAAAGGTTTCACTCCGCCCAGGCCACCAAGCCCGCCCATCAGACCGGAGAACATCGAAGAGAATAAGCCCTGAAGCGGCTTCATCCCTGCATCAAGCGCCATGGAGGCCATATTCGACGCCAGCCCTCGCAGCACATCATCCAGTCCTTTACCGGATGTAACCGCGCTTTTAAAAGCCGAGGTCAGGCTCTGCCCGAACGCGCCGGAGCGCTTTTGTAAATTATCCAGCGCACGGTCAAAACCGCTGGTATCCGCCTCGACAGAAACCGTGACCGACTGCTGCTGCGTGCCTGTATCATTCATATTTCACCATCAGGAAAAGCCTGCATCAGGCTGTTGAGAATGACGCGAGACGGCGCCTGCCTGCCGCCACGCATAGCGCCGGTTAGCGCTCTGATCTCCGGCAGACTAAGTTGCCAGAAATGCTGTGATGACAGCCGCAATTGTCCCAACCCGAAATGCATCAGCGCATCCCAGGGGAAAGACATTGATTCAATTGCGGCTTCTAATTTTTTGATTGTGCTACGTTTTCCGACTTTTCGGTGCTCACACCAAAAGTCACTTCCAGCAATTGCGCGACAAGACGGGCAAAACCGACAGCACCACCATCAATGCGCATATCGGCCACATCATCTTCCGCCACATCATGACCACCACCACGCAATCCCGCAGTGACAATGCGGATCATATCTTCCGCTTTCAAACTGCCCGTTGAAAAACGGGCAATCAGAGCCGACAAGTCTTCTGCTTCATATGCAGCTTCGAGTCCAGCCAATGCGCCCAGTGTCAGGCACAAAACCCAGTCCTTATCATTCAAGACTGCTGCAATTTCACCCCGTCTGGCATTGACCATCATAGCTGCGCTCCGAAACTGACAAAACCAGCGGATTCCAAGGCAATTTCAAAGGTCACTTCACCATCATGCGCACCGCCATATTCCAGCGCAGTGATCTGAAACAAGCTGCTAACCGTGCCAAAGTCAGGCACAACAATCTGCCAGTTCAGAATATCACCATTGAAAAATGCTGTGCGGATCAGTGCATCAGATGCTGCATCTTTGAAAATACCCGCACCACTGACCGATGCACGCTGTACACCGCTGCCAGCCAGCAATTGCCGCCAGCGCCCTGAAGCATCGGCATCAGTCACATCAACAGTCTCCGCATTGAACGCAATGCGCTTGCTGCGCAAACCTGCACAGGTCTGAAATGTGTCGTCGCCTGTTGCAATTTTCAGCAACAGGTCTTTCCCTCTCTGGGCTGCCATTCGTTACATCCCTTCAATTTTCTCGGTTACCGCGCGGTAGCGCAATTGCCCGCTATAACCATCGCGCAATTCGTCATTACGAGTTTGTGAAGATTGCAAAGTCAGATTGACCAGATGAAATCCACCGATATCCGGCCTCAAAGCATTGCTCCCCAAAGCCTCCAGCAACTCCTCCACCAGCATCATCAGTTCCAGCACCTGTCTGCGGCCATTGGAGCGCGCCCAGACATGCAGCACCAGACTATGTTCCTCGCCGGTGCCGGTATCGGTATCCCAGGCATAGACCTGACTTTGGCCAAGGCTGATATAAGGAAACACTGCATGGGGTGGCACATGATCATAGATGCCCTGTCCCTGCAGTTTTTCCATCAGCAAAGGCGCGGCTTGCAGCCACGCCAATATTGCCTTTTGTAGAGCGAGCGCCGCACCCGTCATACCTTATTATCCTGTTCAGGATTGGCTGGCGGTGTTTTAGTGTCGGGACTTTTCAAAAACAGCCCGTCACGTTTGTTGGACAAAGCTTGCTCACAGGCCTGCAAACCGACAAGACGCAGCGTGCGTAACAAGGCTTCAAATATAAAACGCATAGAAAAATTCATCGGATTTCCTCTCTAACTGAGCAGATGAGATAGCGTTGGCTTTCATCGGGGTCATGCAAACCGAGCACCGTGAAATGCCTTGTCCCCTGCGTCAGCCGCATAGAAACAGCTATATCGCTGCGATAACGGGTTATGATGCGATGTGTCAGATTGGGAATGGCCTGCAATGCGAAGGATTGGCTGCCGGTTTTCTTAGGTTCAATTCTGCCCCAGAGCGTGGCAACTTCTGTCCACTGCTCCTGATAGCTGCCACTGTCATCAAACAGCGGACGGTTCTCTTGCAGGCTCAGAAATATTTTGAACTGTCCCGCATCAATGAATTGCAGGTTCATAGCCGCCCCCGCCGCAACCACGGTGCCACCAATTGTGCAACCATATCCGGCAGACTGCTCATCAGCCCGCCTGCCTCGGCAGAGTTACGGTTATCATAGAGATGCGCCGCCAGTATCACACAGGCATGGCGCAATGTTTCAGGCAGACCTGACGGCTCACTCGCCAGACCGGCAGTCAGCTCAATTTCCAACCCACGGGCAATGGTGATATACGGAGGTCTACGGAGATAAACCCGCTGCGGACGGCTCTCCGTATCCAGACGCCAATCATCCTTACTAAACAAAACCTCACTGCCATCGGCAGCAAAACCCTGTACTTTATCGATGGAAATGACCGGCGCTTTATAGAGTGCAATTCTGCCCGATTGCGGCCAGTTGGCGAGCTGTAAATGCCAGCACTGCGGCAACATCACCAGATTACAATGTTGCTCAATCACCTCACGCGCAGTACAGATCAGCCGTTCCAGCAAATCTTCTTCCTGCCCTAGTGGCAAACGTAAAAAATCGCGCAGCAATGCTGTCGTCACCGGCTCGCTGACCGGCGGCGTTATAAGACGGAGAACCATGCTATCTCCCGTAATTTATAATAAAAACAATATGATAAAATCACTCTCTGACAGAATGATTCATGTTGCCCTGCAAGAACAGGCAAAACCGCCTTCTCTCAGTAAACTTAAGCTGCAAATTTGAGCAGTTTGATCGCATCAAAATCCTGCACACCACCGCCCACACGTTTGGTGGTGTAGAACAATACATATGGTTTGGCAGAATACGGATCGCGCAGCACGCGGATACCAATGCGATCAACAATCAAATAACCACGGCCAAAATCACCAAAGGCAATCGGTGTGCTGTCGGTTGTAATATCCGGCATATCCTCGGCTTCCACCAGACCGAAGCCCATGAAGGACGCTTTCTGGCCAAGCGATGCCGGCGGCTGCCAGAGATAATTGCCATTGCTGTCTTTGAGCTTACGCAGTGCCGATTGTGTTTTACGGTTCATCATCCAATGAGCATTCTGGCGGTAGCCGGATTTGAGCGCATAGACCAGATCAATCAGCAGATCAGACGGGCTGGAAGAAGGCAAGGCACCGGCAACACCGGTCTTCAGACAACCAAGTTTGCCCCATGCCCATGACGCTTCATCAACCGTATCATAGGCTAAAAAGCCATGCGGCTTGTTCACACCATCACCATTGATAAAAGCAGCGCTTTCCTGTTCGGCAAAAGCTGTTTCAACCTCGGCAGCAATCCACTGTTCCACATCCACCGCCGCATCATCCAGCAAGCTGGCGGTTGCCGCAGGCATGGCATAAATCTCCATGGTCGGGAATTGCAATTCTGCCAGTTTGGCATTGGTGGTCTGCGGGCGTGCGCCCTCTTCACCAACCCAGCCCGTACCCGGTCCGCTGATAGAAAATGGTTTCTTCAAAACCGCACCGGAAACCTGACGCACGGTTGCCAAACCACGCACCGGCGAAAGTGCCGCCAAACGCGTGCCGATTGCCGTTTCCAGTTCAGACGGCACGAGATAACCGCCATCCGGCCCCGAACCATAGGAATGCGCTTTCTGTTCAAGTCCGCGCAGCGCCTGCTCATCACCACGGCGGGCATAGCGGTCAAAAGCCTGTTTATGTTCCCGAACTACAGGGCTGTGGATGGAACGCTCCTCACCTCCCAGCGCAGGGCGTGCCTGTTTCAACACATATTGATCCAGCGCCGCTTTCTGCTCATCCATGGCACGGTTAAGACGCTCCACTTTTTCAACAGTCAGAACATCCGCACCAACATGTTTTTCAATCTGTGTGAGGCGCTCATCATTGGCTTGTTTAAAGCCCTCAAAGGCTTGCATAAATTCACCGAAAGCCTGCCCGACTTCCTGCTGACTATTCAGCGCTTTGATTTCCAGAGCCGGCATCTTAGCTGCTTTGTGCATCTGCTTGATCGTCATTGCCTGTCCTTTTTACAGTTGAAGTATAATGAACCGATGCAAACCGACCGGATGAGATTATTTGTTGCTATGGAGCTGAAATGTAGCCTGCCGGATGATCCGCGCAGTACTGTTTTCATCATGCTGTTTATGCTGAACAGCGGTGACGCGCGCCTGTGGCAGCATCGGAAATGTCACCAGCGAGATTTCCCAAAGCTCCGCTTCCAGAATATGCCGTTGGCCGGTGGCCGTGGCTTTCTTGCTGCGCACAGCCCAAAATCCGATCGACAACCCATCCAGCGCCCCTTCCGAGAGCAAGCGCCATGCCTCATCAGCCCGCGCCACGCCTTCGGCCAGTTGCCCTTCCACATAAAGGCCGCGCTGATCTTCCATTATCTTCGTCCAGATGCCGATGGGATTATCTGCCTGATGCTGCCAGAGCATCCGCACTGTCCCGCCCCGCTTGAGACTGGCCGCGAAAGCCCCGCGCTCAATAATATCACCGCTCAAATCCGTGAGGGAAAACAGGCTGGCATAGCCACTGAACCACAAGCCCTGACCGGTATTAATTGTCATCGGCAGCACTCCTTTTACGGAAAATCATGCTGTCCTGATTTTTAAGCCTGTCGGTAAACCGCTTGAAGAAACCAAGCGCTGTCCATGCAGCAAAACTCGCAGCGGCTGAACCCATCAGCATCAGTTCCGCTTGTCCGAGACTGTTGCTTAATGTCAGTTGTTCTGCGATTTTAACGCCCGCCGCTCCGCCGAAAATCATGCCGCAAATTAGGCCTACAGCAAAACGGATCGCCGCCTCGCGCTTGCCCTTTGGCAGCATATAAGCCAGTGAGACGGCAGAACCGCTGACGGCACCGGTGATTTTGGCAAGCCAAATCCATTGTTCCTGCGTTAATTCTCCAGTCTGGTTGAACAGGTTCATGCCTCCCTCCCCTCCGGTTCAAGAGAATAGCCAACTGCCTGCCGTTTCTCCGCATCGCTGAGGAAATCAGCTGCACCAATCCGCCGCCACAGCGCCTCGCGCTCTTCCGCCAATCCGTCAATCCGGTCATGATCATGCTCCAATCGCAGATCGGAACCATATTGCGGACAGAGCCAGTTGCTCAGCGCCTGTGCGGTACGGTTCAAAAGCGGCAGAATGGTCAGACGGTAAAAAGCACGATTGGCCTCGGCATAATTGGCATAGGTATTATCACCGGGAATGCCAAGCAGCATGGACGGCACGCCAAAAGCCAATGCAATCTCGCGGCTCGCCACATGTTTGGCCTCGATGAAATCCATATCCTTGGGCGAAAGTCCCATCGCCTTCCAGTCCAACCCGCCCTCCAGCAGCAGCGGCCTGCCTGCTCCACCGGCTCCGGTATACCCCTCTTCCAGCTCCGTCTTCAGCCGGTCAAACTGCTCTTCGCTCAAATTGCCACCATCTTTCGGCGCATAGACCAGCGCACCGGAAGGACGGGCAGAATTATCAAGCAGCGCCTTGTTCCATGCAGCGGTAGCATTGTGAATATCCAGCGCCATCAATGCGGCCTCCAAAGGCGGAAAACCATAATGATCGTCCAGCGGATGAAACAGCCGCAGGTGTAAAGCCCGTGCCGACAGGCCAGTCTCGAAACCGGCATTGAGGCTAATTCGGCGGCTGGCCGTATTATTGCGATAGAGCAGAGCTTGCGGCCAGCCGTTACTGTCGCTTTCAATCGTCACCCGTTCAGGGCGCAAAAGATGCAACTCTTTGGCCTGCCCGTCATAATCAAGCCGTTCGATATAAGCATTGCCGGATAGCAGTAAATGCCCGTAAAGCTGTTCGAAAAATCCGGAGCCGCAAGCACCTTCGTGTGGTGCGCGCAGCAGCTTCAAAAGCGGATGATCTCCAAGCTCCGTCTCACCCTGATAGAGCAGTAACGGCACATTGGCTGCGGCATCGCTAATCATTTTCACGCAGCGATGCACAATCGGATTACGCATGAAACCCTGTTGCGACAGCGCCATATAATTGCGGGTTGTCCAGCGAGCCTGTGCATCCATATGCAGGGCGACAAAACCCTGCTGCATTTTTGCGGAAGGCGGCACAGTTACTTTTTGCGCCTGCGACGGCGCGGTTGCTTTTTGCGCCTGCATTTGGGCAGCACGATGCCGCCACGGCCATTTCCAAGCCATGTTCACCTCACGAGATTGTAATGTAATTTATCGAAGCTGCCGAATGCGTGGTTTATGCGTGTCCTGAAGCAAAAGCGTATGTAGCGCCCAGACCAGCGCATCCATTCTGTCGGGCGAGCGTCCTGACGACAGCCCGTTCACAGCAAAGTCACACATCTCATCTTCCAGCTCCGGAAAACGCTGTGCATGGCGAATACGTCCCTGCTCGTAGAGTGCAGCAACCGGCTCGGCGCGCAGATATTTGCCGCGTTGCGCGCGCACTGCTTTCACCGCAACAGACGTATCCTGTGCATGGATCACAGCCATCACCATATCGCCGCCCTGATTGACCTCCGCCACCACCAGATCAGCCTGATAACGATGATAGAACTGCACAACCTGAGCTGCCCATTGATGGGGCTTCACACCTTGCACGGTCGCATCTTCAAGCACCCATGCCTGATCATGCACATCCAGACCCGCCACAATAATCCCGCAAGCATCCGAATTTTTGGTGGACGTGGCAGGCGGATCAACTGCAATAATAATGCGCTGCAATTCCGGCACTTGTGGATCATAAAGTGCCCCCAACTGCTCCCGCGACCACAGCGCATCCTCACGATCCGCGATCAGCACACCATCGAGTTCCTGCCGCCCCAGAGATGTGCCAGCATAACGCTGCTGCATCGCCAGCAGAAAGGCCGGTGCCAGATGTGCTGCATTTTCATCAGTACGCATATGTGTCATGATCGTAGTCGGATCACTCAACAGATCGCGCAGCAGAGCCTGCATTTTCGGTGTAGTCGTCACCACCTGTCGCGGGTTATCTCCTAGCCGTAAGCCGAATTGCAGCATGTCCCATGTCTGTTGCGGATTTTTCCATTTCGCCAGTTCATCGCACCACGCAGCAGAAAATTGCGGCCCGCGCAAACTGTCAGGATCTTCTGATGAATAGAAGGAAGCTACCGCCCCGCTCTCCCAGACCAGTCTGCGCCGCGTGCTTTCCAGCCTCGGCCTTTGCAACCGTGATACAGAGAGAATACCAGAAGGCCCTTCAACCATCACCTCACGCACATCGGCAAGCGTCTCCCCCACCAAAGCAATGTTGCCGCAAGCTTTATCGCTGAAAGGCGCAAGTCCCTGCGCCATGCCGCTGATCCACTCGGCACCGGCACGGGTTTTGCCGGAGCCTCGCCCGCCCATAATCACCCAGCTGCGCCAGTCATTACGTGGAAAAACCGGAAGCTGCGCCAACCGCCCCTGAAACAGCCACTCCTGACTCGTTGCAACAATGGTCTGCGCATCAACTCCCGCGTTGGTCAGCAGTTCAAGCAGATCGGAGTTCGGTAATTCTGGCGCTGATGATGCTGAGGGCTTCACGCACATCCTCCGGCTTCACACCGCCTGTCTCACGGCCTTGTTCCGGCTGGCTTCCGGCCTGCTCTGCCCGTGTTTCCCTGGACAATTCGCTGATACTCTTCACCGCTTTTGCCAATGACGCCAAAGCTTCAACCGCACTCTTTTCCGGCAGGCCATCGGCTTTGGAGAAGTTTTGCAATTCCGTATTAATTTTAATCAGCAGGTCTTCGATATCGAGCTGCGGCGGGCTATTTGCATTGCTGTTCAGCCCTGCCTTTTTCAACCGCCTGAGGTAGATGTCCGGTTGCAGCCCTAACAGAAAAGCCATGTCCTGTCCGGCAATCCGGTAACGCCGTTGCAAACGATAAACAGCCTGCACCTGCAAACGCTCATGAGCCGCATTATGTTGCAGCTTTGTCGTCTCTTTGTTTTCCGGCCCGATATTTTTTGGCATCGATTGCACCGGCTCCGTTCTTTTCCAAACGCATAACCGGTTTCAGAATTTCAAAACAAAAAAGCGCAGCACCAAATGCTACGCCCCATCAAATTCTATTGAATTGTCTCAGCCACACTTCTCTGACTGTATCTGAAAGCTACTGCAACACCGTCACGCAGTCAAGGATAAAATTCCTATTTTTATCCTCTCCGACACACATTCTTACCTGCTCAATCAGTAAGATATTTAACATTTTGAAATATCACACCTTCCCTGATTAAGCATATTTCTAAACCCTTCCTTGGCACTTCTGTTTTATTGGTCATTCATAAGAATGTGGTAGAATGGGTTCGTTACAGCGGCTTCAGTTAAGTCTGCATCGTAGAAACCGCTGTAACTATTTGTTTTTACGCATTATCCGACGCAAAACCGCTTCGCACCTTTGCTGGAAATGCTATAAACTCCAATTTAAATAAAAACGGGCTTTTCCTGTAATGAACAAGCAGGCTGACAATAATTTGCCGAAAAAGAAAGCGCGCCGCCTTACCCGCAGCCCGTTTCTGATGGCGATTGACGCCTGGCTCGATAACAGCCTGTATCGTTTGCGCTCGGCTTTTGCGTCTTTCTGGAAAAGCGCCAGTCTGTTTTCGTTCAAGTTTCGTGTGCGCGGCTGGAAACGCCTGTTCGTTGAAATTGCCGATGAAGGCTTCACACTAGGTGTGCTGGGTAGCGTGGTGATGCTGATACTCGCCATGCCGGCTTTTGAAGAAACCAAAAAAGACTGGCGTGCGCAGGACGATTATGCCGTTACATTCTTAGACCGCTACGGCAATGAAATCGGTCAGCGCGGTATCATGCACCGCGATGCGGTTCCGATTGCCGAATTGCCGGATCATGTAATCAAGGCCGTTCTTGCAACTGAAGACCGTCGTTTTTTTGAACATATCGGTATCGACTTCTGGGGCTTGAGCCGTGCGCTCACTCAAAATATGCGCGCTAATGGTGTGGTTCAGGGCGGCTCCACCCTCTCCCAGCAGCTGGCCAAGAATCTGTTTCTGTCCAATGAAAGAACATTGAAGCGCAAGATCAATGAAGCTTTTCTGTCGCTGTGGCTCGAAGCCAATTTAAGTAAGACGGAAATTCTGCAGCTATACCTTGACCGTGCCTATATGGGCGGCGGTACTTTCGGCATTGCGGCGGCGTCTGAATTTTATTTCGGCAAGAGCGTAAAAGACGTCAATCTTGCCGAGGCCGCCATGCTTGCAGGTCTTTTCAAGGCACCGGCGAAATATGCACCGCATGTTAATCTGCCAGCCGCCCGCGCCCGCGCCAATGTTGTATTGTCCAACCTTGCCGATGCGGGCTTCATGAGCGAAGGTCAGTTGGCCTATGCACGCCGCAATCCGGCCAGTGTTGTTGACCGCGCCAAAGGCGATAATCCCGATTATTTTCTGGACTGGGCTTTTGATGAGGTGAAGAAAATCACCCGCTCTATTCCGCAGCATAATCTGGTTGTGCGTACCACGCTGGATCGCAATCTTCAGAAAGCTGCGGAAGACGCGATTGAATTTCATCTGCGCCAATATGGTGCTGAGTATAAAGTGACCGAAGCTGCAACCGTGGTGATTGCCGATGACGGTTCTGTACGTGCAATTGTCGGTGGCCGCGACTATGGGATGAGCCAGTTCAACCGTGCAACCAAAGCCTTGCGGCAATCCGGCTCCTCGTTCAAGCCCTATGTCTATGCTGCCGCAATGGAAAAGGGATTGACGCCGAACACGATCATTTCCGATGCGCCGATTGCATGGGGCAACTGGATGCCGCGCAATTACGGACGTTCCTTTGCCGGTCGTGTTGACCTCACAACTGCACTGGTCAAATCCTATAATACGGTGCCGGTACGCCTTGCCAAAGACTACCTGACTACCAAGCCGATTGTGGCGCTGACCAAAGCCATGGGCATTGAATCAGAAATATCCGATCACAAAACTATGGTGCTCGGCACATCCGGCATGACAGTGATGGATCAGGCAACCGGTTTCAGCGTTTTTGCCAATGGCGGCTTTGCAGGGAGGCGTCACGGTATTGTGCAAATCTCTGATCCGTCAGGCAAAATTCTCTGGGACTTTAAACGCGACACACCGGAGCCAAAACGCGTATTGTCGGAAAAAGCAGCCTCTGAAATGAACTCCATGCTGGTTCAGGTACCGGAGCGCGGTACTGCGCGGCGTGCGGCTCTGCCGATGACCCGCGTTGCTGGTAAAACTGGCACGACACAGAGTTATCGCGATGCGTGGTTTGTCGGCTATACCGGCAATTACACAGCGGCCGTCTGGTTTGGCAATGACAGCTATGCGCCGATGAATAATCTGACCGGCGGTATTATTCCGGCCATGACATGGCAGATGATGATGATGCAGGCGCATCAGAATATTGATCTGAAACCAATTCCGGGCATCAGCAATCCGTTTCCTAAACAGGCGCCTGCAACTGATCCGAAACTGGTGGCACAGAACAACACGAGCAACGGTGACAAACCACAAAACGCAGTGCCGGATTATCCGCGCGTTCTTTCTTCGGAAACCACCCGTTTCATGCGTGGTCTGAACGAGAAGTTTCGCACTTACGAAACGCCGCAGCAACTCCGCACAACCATCACCTTACTCTGAAGCTCATTTTAATAAGCCTGTTATGACAGAATGACAGGCAATGTTAACCGGACATGTTTTATAGATTCTGTATGAGCAATATCAGAACCATATTTCTGACAATCGTGATCTGTGCCATCGCCCTTGCAGGCGGCACAGCCAGTGCGCTTTATGCTCTCAATAATTTTGAAGGTTTTAACCATCTGACCATCGGCCAATGGCAAGCATCGCCCCTTTATGGCAGCGCAGATGCCGACCCTTATGCCCGTGCGCAGCGCAGCCGTGCTGCTTTGTTGCCGCTTGGCGCAGCAGAGGGACAACGCTTTGTGCTGCGCTATGATACGGATGGTGCAAAGCTTGATCCCCGCTGTGACTATAGTCTGCAAGGTCAGGTACCGCCCTCACGTTTCTGGACACTTCACGCCAGCGACCTAACCGACCATCCTCTGTTAAGCAAACAAGGACTGCCGCAGGCATTGCATAGCCAGATGATCTGGTATCGCGATGATTCCAGCTTGCTCATTTCTGTTTCATCCGATGCACAATCCGGCAACTGGCTGGCGATCAACGCGACCCGCCCCTATCAGTTGATAATGACACTCTATGACACCGCGCTCGGTAGTTCGGTCGGCTTTGAGAACCCGCAAATGCCTGAGCTAAAACGGATTGCTTGCAAAGGAGCGGTCCGATGAGATATTCCCTGTTGCAGCTTCTTTATGCCCTGCTGCTCGGCCTGCTCGGAGCCGCGATTGTCCATATTACGGTTATCTTGCTGGTTCCGTCCTATGCTTCGGAGACTTTGTGGAATCGCGTGGAACAATTAGGCCCGCCGGAAACTTTCCACCCGCTGGAAGGTAAAAACTGGGCTATGCGCAGCGACCCGCTGATGCGCAGTGCGGTCTGCCGCTTTGATCTGTCGAACGGACCTGTTCATATCAGTGCTATCGGTAAAGTACCGTTCTGGTCGCTGGCGCTCTATAATCATCAGGGCGATATTACCTTCAGCCTTAATGATCAGGTATCTCCGGTAACTGACCTGCTGCTTGTCTCACCGCTGCAAAAAATCCTGCTCGAACAGAGCATGCCGCAACAGCTTGAGCAATCAGTGCTGGTTAATCAGACTGCCAGCGAAGGTATTGTTGTTCTGCGTGTTTTTGAGCCGGATACCACATGGCGTGATGAAGTCAGTGAATTTCTGAAATCCGCTGAATGTATGAGCGTTTCTCTGGAGAACTGAACGGTCACAACCAGCACCGGCAAACCTCTCAATTTTTGATTAATTAAACTGGAATTTACCCTAAAATCTCCGATGGTTAATTGATTGCTAAGTGTTGTCCCTTAGAGTGCACATTATCTGCCCGTGTTTTTGACGGGAATTCTTGTTTTATTCGTGTTGTGTAAGCGTAAAAGGGGTAAATACGCGTGACCACTGATCAATTCCGCGCTTTGGAAACATTATCCGGAAGTGGTCATTCCGTACACCACAAGACCGACGATCTGTTGGCCGCAACTGTTGCAGGCTTTACCTCCCTGACACGCCCGACACGCCACGACAGCCAGCAATTTGAAGATCTGGCTCTGCCATTACTGGAAACTGCAACACCACGCGCCAAACGACAGGTTTCAGCTATTCTAGCGCAGCATGATGCTGCGCCGCGCAAACTGGTTCTGGCTCTGGCCAATGATAATATCGAAGTCAGCGCACCATTGCTGCTGCGCTCCCCGATCCTTAAGACCGGCGACTTTATGGATATTATCGACAAGAACGGTCTGTCTCATGCGCGTGTGATTGCACGTCGCCAACCGGTTGATCCGCTGTTGCTGCCGCTTTTAGAAAATTATGATGATGAGATCATCAAACAGGCACTGAATGCTGAACAACCCCTGCCCGTAGTTCCTGTCGTGGTTGAAGCGAAAGAGCCGGAAGTGCAAAGCATGCATTATGCTTCTGCTCCGGCGACCAGTGAACCATCGGCCAGCAAAGCGCCTGCCGGTTCACCGGCAAGCATTCCGTCCTTCCGCTCTGCCAATACGCAGGCTCAGGCACCACAGACATTTGCCACTCATGATCTCGGCGCTTTATCGCTGACGTCCTATTTGCGTCCGGCACTGGCTGAGCATCTCATCGATATGGCATTGCTGATTGATAACAGCCTGTTCCGTACAGCGCTCGCGGATGCACTGGATGTCAGCTATATGCGCGCTGAGACAATCATCGGGACTTGGCCGAACTCACAGCTGCCGCTGGCACTCAAAGCCATCGGCCTGACCGCACAGGACACTTATCTGATCCTCACAGCCGTTCTGGGCACTATCCACGGTGAACGTGAGCAATTACGTGAATTCGTCCATATTTATCGCTCGATCAGCTCTGAGCAGGCTTCCGCTGCTGTGAGACGCTGGAAAGCCGATGATGTGAATGAAAAGCTGCGCAACCAATTGCGCGATATGGCGGAGAATGCAACAGACAGCTTCACCCATGCCGCCAATAGCGACAGCACTATTCAGCACAAAAAAGCCCAGTAAAACCGGGCTTTTTTTTATAATCCGCTGTTCAGTAATTCTGCAGCTTGCGTGCAGTCTTCCACCTCGACCAGCCAAAGGTCAGGGTCAAAGCGTAGTTCCTTCTCAAGCTGTTCATTGAGCAATTGCTCGTCATCACTTTGCTTGTAAAGAATGAAGCGGCGCTCATCCGCACGCTCCGGATCATATTCGCTCTGGGGTGCAGGCATATACAGATCAAAATGACCATCACGATCACGTATCTTGATAAAGATCGCACCGGCCTCCGTTGCACCGCGCCTTACCAGATAGGCAAAACCATCGGCTTGGCGGATACGCCGCATAAATGCGGAAACCCAGAATTCACTCGTCAGACGCATCAGTATAAATACCTGTTCCCGTCAAATCAGCTGATAAGGCCGATTTCGCGCATTTTGCCGATCAGTTCAGAATCAGGTTTACCGCTGACATTGAGACGGAACAATTTCTGGAATTCCCGAATTGCATCTTCCGTGGTTTTACCCGGAACACCGTCCACCACTACCATATCATTACCGAAGGCTTTCAAACCGGCCTGAATTCGCACCAGCTCCTCAGCAGAGACCGCCTGCCCACCGGACGCTCTGGCAGCAACCGGTTCAACGGAAGCGGTTCTTTCCTGCTGTTGGGGTTGCGTGCGTACAGGCTGAACAACGGGCTTTTCTTCCGTTCTGACCATGATCGGTGCAGGCCGTTTTTCCGCAACCGGTACAGAGCGGGCAGAACTGTGTTCCGGACGTGCTTCCGGCACTGCCACAGAGATTGCTTCAGCAATCGTCATTTTGTTTTCAACAGGCTTGGTTGCAACTGTCTGAACTGGTGCCTGCTCCGGTGTAAGTTTTGCCTGCACGCTTTGCCACTGCTCCAGTGCCGCGCGGGTTTGCGGTCCAGTCAGACCATCGACATTACCACTATAGAAACCAAGCTGCTTCAGATTATATTGCAGGATCGCAACCTGTTTGTCGCCGTTCGGCGCCAAAGCTGGCAGATCACCGCCATCAACTGTAGTGTCCGGTAAAGTCGCAACAGCCTGCGGCTGATTTTGTTCAGGTGTTGTGGTTGCAATCTGACGCACAGTTTCCTGCGGCGCGGTATTTCCTGTAATACGGCGCGCGGCCTCACTGTCATCTTTTGCAACCGCGCGAAAAACCTGTTCAGGGCGCGTTTTAAAGAACACACCATCATGCGCCTGCGGCTGATACCAGATCGCATTGCTGGCAACAAAACCAAGCGTCACAAGAAATGCGGTTGCCCCACCGGCAACCACAGGATTACGCGCTACAAGATCACCGGCAGCCAGCGCCATGCGTGACACACCGGTCAGGCAAGCATCAAAAAACCGTCTGCCAAAACTACGCCGTTTTGCGTTTTTGCGCATGGAAGTCCCCTTGCGTTTCGTACCGCTGCGGCTCTGTCTTTCCGTCATAACTACTTTCTGCCTGTCCTGCTGCGGTCTGATGACCTTCAGTTTCACCGGCCTGAAGATTGATAATTGCTGTCTTTACTTGTTCAAGAGCGCTGCGAATATCTGTTGAAACACGCCCCGCCTGCATCATAGGCTGCAATGGTGCCTGATTTGCGGCCTGACCTGCAACCATCACACCATTATCCACAACCTGCTGCGGCAGACTTTGTGGCAAGGTTACAGAAACAGTTGTGCCCTGACCTTTACGGCTGCGAATATCCATCTCTCCCTGATGTAGGCTAACGAGCCCTTTCACCACATAGAGACCAAGACCGGAGCCTTCCTGCATACGGGTCTGCGTATTATTGATCTGGCTGAAAGGCTGGCAAAGACGTTCAATCTCATGCGCCTCAAGGCCAATACCGGTATCAGAAACCGAGATAACCAGATTTTGCTGTGTGCCTGCATAGGCCTGCTTCATCATATCCGGCATGACTTCAATCGTCACGCAGCCGCCGCGATCTGTAAATTTGATCGCATTGGAAACCAGATTAATCAAAATCTGACGAATAGCACGGCGGTCTGCGATCATATCCGTTACATCCGGATGAATGCGGTCACAGAGAATAACGCCTTTTTTCTCTGCCAAAGGCATCAGCATAGAGCTGCACATTGTCACGCTGTCGCGCACTGAGAAACGCTCATGCTGTACCGGATACTGACCGGATTCCACACGCGATGCTTCCAGAATACCATTGACCACTTCTAGCAAATGATTGCCGGATTTGCGGATCAGGTCGATATATTCACGCTGCTTCTCGCTCTGCAATGGCCCAGCCACATCATGCAGCAACAGATCGGAGAAACCGATAATCGAATTCAGCGGTGTGCGCAGTTCGTGGCTTACTGTTCCCAGCAGACGACCGCGCGAGGTTTCAAGGTTCTCAATCGCTGTGCTTTGCTGCATGATCTGCTGCTGCACAGCCTGCTCCTGCGCGATATTACGCGCAACAATCAGAAAACCTTCCGACATCTGACCAGCAACAGATTTAACCTGCCCTTCGATTTCAAATATATTGAAATAGATTGTCGGCTGTTCAGTTTTACCGGCAACTTCGACACAGCGCAGACGAATTTCCGTCTTACCGCTCAGCTTCATTAAAGCATTGCCGTGCTTCAAACCATCCAGAAAAGCGAGATATTGCACGCGGTCGGCAACATGCACACGATCCAGCAGTAATGTGCCATTCAGCACTGCACGATCCACGCCGAATTGTTCAACACAACGATCTGACAAGGAGCGGATATGGCCATCCTGATCCAGACGAATAACCAGCGCATCCAATGCGGCTTCCAGATCGCTGTCGGCATGACCTTGAGCCACAGGCTGCTGTGTCTTCACACCGGCAGCTACAGAGACGCGTAATACGCGCATCAGCAATGCACCGGCATAGATAAACAGGAAGGTTGTCGACACACCGGCAGGCAATGCCAGTTGTGTATTGACACCTTTAACTTGAGACAGCGCGATTAATGCAGCGGCAATCACGCCGCCAGCCATGACCGCAGCACGATGACGGGTTACCAGCCAGAGTTCCAGCGGCAGCGCCAGCACCATTGCCCAGACCAGAGCATTATCAGCACCAGCGAACAAAGCCATGAATCCCAGAATAGCGCTGTAGAAAGACAGGGCGACAATACCGGTCAGGCTGTTACGGATACCGGATGCCTGTGCAGCCAGCATCAACACCGACACACCAGTGAAAGATAATGCAGTGACAAGCAATGCATTCAAAGAAATTAACGGGAAAATGCTGTAGAAGGCCATTGCCAGAAACAACGGGAACAGCAGCAGAGCCGGACGCAGATCGGACGCAGAAAAATGTTCAGCTTTAGAGGAAATATGCGCTTTCACACCATTCTGCACAAACGGGGTCTGCGCCAACAGGTTATGATCCGTCACGGCATTGTTCATACCGCCTTTAATCATTTTCATTGTTTTCGCATAAATGCCGTACACGCAGCACACTCACTCTGACACAATCTCACTTCAACTGCCGCACTTCTTACACATGAAGGAACAGTCACCGGACGATGACAGAATGGACGCTGAGACTTTAAGGAATAGATAAAACGCGCCCCCAAGACAGGCCGCAAAGCCTTTTTTACACGAAAAACAGGCAGCTTCTGTGTCTATGGTAAACGGAATATTTCCAGCACTTAAACACGGAAAGACAATGTTAGAGCATTTCCAGCAAAAGTGCGAAGCGGTTTTGCGTCGGATAATGCGTAAAACAAATAGTTACAGCGATTCCAACGATTCAGTCTTAACTGGAAGCGCTGTAAAGACATTTTATCAGAATCTTCAGAAATATGTCCGATGCTGGGAAATGTGCTGAAAGACCGCCCATATTAATAGCGACAACAGGATTATGCTTTATAGATATATGAATATTACGAATTTCATATATTTGCTGAGATCAACCACCCACGAGAGAATGTAAACGGGCAGGAACACAGATCATGAGATTTCTGCTTAAATGTATTTTCTGGCTGGGAGGCGTCTTTTTGCTAATGCCTGGCATTATGGGAAAGCAGGCCGATAATCCTGCATTACAGCCCCAAAGCAGTCGTGCAGTACAGACCACGCCCCAAACGCAGCCTGATCAGAATGCGCCTGCGGATTTGGTTGAGCAATGGTTACAAGCGGGTAAAACCCTGCAGGAAATCAGCACATTTTGTGATCGCAACCCTGCGATCTGCATGGCTGGAAAAGCCACCGCACAACAGGCCGGCGAACAGGCATTACTGCGCGCCAAAGATGCTTTGGGCAGTTTTTCAACACCAGCACCAGTAGCTCAGCAACAGCCGGTGCAGTCACCAGCCACACAATCTGTTCTTGTTAGAATTCCGGTGCCTACACCGCGCCCGCGATAAACGTACCTATCTGAAAACTTTCCCTTTGCGATTAAAATGGTCTATAAGCCGCGCATGACTGATAAAGATGCGGAGAGACCTATGACAAATTCAAAGATCAGCACGATTGCTTCGGACTTTGAGTTTCTTGACGACTGGGAAGACCGCTACCGCTATGTGATTGAACTCGGACGTGATTTGCAGCCCTATCCGGAAGATGCGCGTGATGCGGATCATAAAGTTCCGGGCTGTGTCAGTCAGGTATGGCTGAAAACCACGCAGGGACAAGGTGCGGATCCGGTAATGGAATTTCTCGGCGATTCCGATGCCCATATTGTGCGCGGTCTGGTCGCTATCTTGCTGGCGCTTTATTCCGGTGAAACAGCATCGGCGATTTTGAAAATTGATGCGGAAAATGTCCTCAAGAGCCTCGGGCTTGATGAGCATTTGACGCCACAGCGATCCAATGGCCTGCGCTCCATGGTGCAGCGCGTTCGCCATGATGCTCAAGTCGCTTTGCAAAACGCAGCCTAAAAGTATACAGCGGCCCCAGTTAAGACTGAATCGTTGGAACCGCTGTAACTATTAGTTTTTACGCATTATCCGACGCATCGCAGCAGGAAAAAAATCAGTCCGGCGAACTGATTTCCCTGCGGAGGCGCTTCGCACTTTTGGCTCGCAAATGCTATATTTGCGCGTCTCCGTTGGAAGCGTGCAATCACTTACAGGGACGGACGGAAATCAGGTGTTCCCCAATGATAGACAGGCGCTTCTGACTTATCCGTCTTGCGTCCAGCCGTATAATGGCGATGGAGAATGCTGAGACCAGTTTTCAGCATCATTTTTGCAGAGCGTGCCGGCCATGACCGCTCACGTTCAACCAGCTCCAGCCCTTTCAGAAAACAGCATATATCCAGCAGAACACCGGATAATTCGGGTCCGACAGCTTTCAGCGCTTTCTCAACCCTGTCCCGACAATCCAGCGCATGATCGCTCAGTTCTGCCTGTGCGCCCTGCTCACCGCGGGAGCGTTTTGTAACGCCTGCCTCCCAATTAGCCGTTATGCGCGGCAACATATTGCCCCGTGTGAAATCTGCACGCAGACGCTCTCCGGCCTGAAACTCCTCATCGCTGAGAAAACGCTGACCTGTTTGCTTATTCTTGCGATAGAGCAGTGCGAGCGGAGACTCAGCATGATTGACGGCAATCCCGGCGCTATTTACCGCAACATCTTTATACACAGAATTAGCAGCTCTTTTAAGTTCTTGCAGAAACTCACGCCCTACCACAGATAAAACAACCTTCCCACTTTGCATTTTGATGAATGCGGAACACTTTAATGCCTCCAAAACCAGCTTATCACAGGCTATCGTGCCGCCCTGCTCGCTCACGAGCAGCCAGCGCTGTTGATCTGTACTCGTCTCCGGCAGAGCTGCGGATTTGAGCAAGAAACGCAACACACGCAAAACAACGTGTTGATCGACACTATTCGAACCAAGACCTTGCTTTGTCATTCCGCAATCCCCCCTACACCCGGATAGAGGGAACGAACCAGATATTCAAAATCACTGACATTGCGGTCGAATTTTTCATTCTCCCGCATATCTTCAATAAGATGGCAGGCATGTTTCACTGTCGTTCTCTCACGACAGAAAGCACCGGCCACCTCAGACATAGAAAGTCCGAACATCGTATGTGCGATATACATGCCGAATTGCCGGATCCGGGCAACATGATTGTTGCCCCGCTCAGCACTGCGTAATTCTTTTAATGAAACCTGAAAGAAAACGGACAATAAAGAGAGTAGCGCACCACACAGGGTCCACGCATATTGCTGGCGTTCATTATTGTTGCCCTGCCGCTTTAACTTATGATTATGAGACAGCAGCTCTGCGAGATAAAGCGCATCATCTGTCATGCGCATTTTCCGGTTTACTTCCCCCATTATGCTGCGGTTATTCTCTTCTCTGTTGAAAGATCTCTGTGCAGCTGTCGGGAAGCTACGTAAAACGATGAGCGTATCGGTACGGCCAGATAGAAAATCAGGAAAATTATTCAACATATGCCCTCCGTAGATGACATATGGTTAAGGTAAAAAGATTATACGGGGATAAATTCAAACCATTTATTTTAAATATAAAAAACATATCAATAATTTGCAATTAATATGAAATATTCAAAATAAATCTAACTTATTAATTGCAATAAATAAATTTAACAATACATATTTCTTTATAAAAAAATATTAATTCCATTAAATTTAAAACATAATATTACTTAAATCTGCTTATCCCCGTTCATTTTTCCTCACCTATCATTCGCCTCACCAAACAAGAGGCGGAGCAATGTCACAAACCCTGCAAAACGACAGACAAGTCTTTATAGAAAAACGCAGAGAAGATGCACTGCAAGCAGCGCAGTCTTTTGCTTTACAAATGAGTTGCGGGATAGATCTCTTGCAAATAACAGCAGCATCGACCGAGACCAAGGCAAGCATTGTATCCAGGTTAAGCAGGCTTATCAAAAGAGAAAGATTAAAAGGGCTGAACAAACACTGGAGTTACGATATCAATCGCCATATTGCACTGAAACAAGTGCAACAACGTATCTTAAATATGATCGCAAAAGATAATTGCGTACATAGTCGTATGCAGCAGCAGACTATGTAAAATACAAAAAAACCCATCAATTATTTATAATAAAAAGCAGCGATATTGTTACACCGCTGCTTTTGTATAGTCTCAGAAAAACAGTTCTGATCAGGCAGCTTTACGCTTACGACCCAGACCCATTTTCTTAGCAAGCTGAGAACGGGCTTCAGCATAGCTTGGTGCAACCATCGGATAGTTAGGATCCAGATCCCACTTTTCACGATACTGTTCCGGTGTCAGATTATAATGGGTCATCAGGTGACGCTTGAGCGACTTGAATTTTTTGCCGTCTTCAAGGCAAATAATATACTCGTCGTGCACTGATTTTTTAGGGTTGATTGCCGGTTTCGGCTTTTCAACAACTGCAACAACTTCTTCGCGAACACCGGAACGCGCAAAAGCAGCATGAACATCAGCAATCAATGCTGGCAACTCGCCGGCACGGATGGAGTTGTTGCTGACATAAGCAGCGACAACATCAGCTGTAAGACTGAGCAGTAGTTCGTCGGCAGAAACTACAGTCTCTGGATGTTCCATTATACTTCCTTCATCTATATATTGCTGATTGGAAAAGCACTTTATATATATAATAATTCCGTCCGCTCAACAATCAACCAGTTTAAAATGTGCATACCATCCCAATGATCTTCTCATATCTATAAAAATTGCAAAATGTCAATTTATTTTACAATAATGTTAAGTTCTGTACGCTTTTTGACTGTTTGATAAAATTTCAATCTTCACACCTGCCGGAATGAATATCTGCGAATTTGCCTAAAATAGAAAATTTTTCTATTTTCTCTCAAGAATTCCGATTTCGAAATCACCATTCGCACACATGATGTAAATGATGTTCCAGTTTAAATCCCTGAAAACAAATTCACAAAAAATTGTGAACTTCATCTGTTGAAACAACAACCAATAGAACTCAACGAATATAACGATATAAAACACTATCATCAGGATAAGATGCTTTATCAAAAAAATGATTATTTCTATATTAAGTCATTTTTCTGGCAGATTATGAAAAACAATCATTTATACAACACTTCTTCGTCATAACCTCATAAACACAAGTTTATCTTACCAATCAAAACGGCAGATATGTAACAATAACAACGATCAGAGCATTTAAAATTAGATAAATCTAATAAAAAATTCCTTTTCGATTTAGACTGCACAGCGCCATATTCACCTTTTAAAAAGCAGTTAATATCCCCATATATTGTAAAAATTGCACTGCACAGTGTCGCCATATCTGATTGGATCAGATCAACGCACATCTTTTAATTCTTATCCCGAAGATGATTTGTCTGAGGGATACATTCTGAATGACAGGAGAATGACCTTGTCCGAGAAAGATCTTTATCCCCGCCCGCTGAAAGTACAAAAGACCGATGCGGAATGGCGTGAGCAGCTCACACCGGAGCAATATAAAATCACCCGTCAGCACGGCACAGAGCGTGCATTCTCAAGCCCTGATTTTGACCTGAAATGCCACGGCACCTATCACTGTATTTGCTGCGACCGTTTGCTTTACAAGTCAGATGATAAATTCAACTCCGGCACCGGCTGGCCGAGTTTTACACGTCCGGCAGCAGCAGAAGCCGTCAATGCTTTTGAGGATTTCTCTTATGGCATGAACCGCACGGAAATCCGTTGTGCAGATTGTGATGCGCATCTTGGTCACGTCTTTCCCGATGGCCCTGCCCCGACAGGCCTGCGTTATTGCATGAACGGCACCGCTCTTTACTTTACTGAAACATGATCGGCATCATTTTCTCAGCCCTCTTCATGTTAGCCACAAATACCGGAAATAGTATGAACCAGCATTCTTTCGCTCAACACACCGCTCCAGCACCAGAAAAGAAACCCTATAGTGATACGCGTCATGGTATTACGCGCCATGACGAATATCACTGGCTGCGTGCGGATAACTGGCAAGATGTACTGCGCGAGCCGTCGCTGCTTGATGCGCAAATTCTCAATCATCTGAAAGCAGAAAACACCTATCAGTCCGCATTGATGGCCGACACCAAAGACCTGCAAAAAACCCTGTTTGCAGAGATGAAAGGCCGCATCAAGGAAGACGACTCCAGTATTCCAGTCAAAGACGGCGCTTATGCCTATGGCGTTTCCTATGTCACCGGCGGCCAGCATCCGCAATATTTCAGAACGCCACGCAATGGCGGCGATAAAACCGTTCTGATCGACGGCGATAAAGAAGCTGCATCCCTTGCCTATTTCAGCCTTGGCGGTTTGGATTACTCGCCGGACCACAGCCAGCTTGCCTGGTCTGCAGATACCAAAGGCTCGGAATTCTATGACATTAAAATCCGCGACCTGACTTCGTTTGAAGATCGCAGTGATCTCCTGACGGCCACAGCAGGCGGTACCGTGTGGGATGCGCAGAGCAAAGGCATCTTCTATGTCGAAATGGATGACAATCATCGCCCTGCCAAATTGTTCTATCACCGCATCGGCACTGAACAGGCACAAGATACATTGATCTATGAAGAAAAAGACGCCGGCTTCTTCATGAATGTCTCCGGCAGTTCTTTGAATGATTATGTCTTCATCGATATTCAGGATCACGAAACCTCGGAAATCTGGCTGATACCGGCCAATGATCCGCAGGCCAAACCACAGCTTGTAGCCGCGCGTGAGACCGGCATTGAATATAGTCTGACCGAGGGCGGCGATGTCTTCTATATTCTGACCAATATTGACGGTGCCAAAGATTTCAAAATCATGTCTGCACCGGTCAGCGCGCCGCAAAAACAAAACTGGACTGAAGTTGTCGGCGAGAAATCCGGCACTATTATTCTGGATATTGCTGCCTATAAAAATCATCTGGTCTGGCTGGAGCGCAACAACGGCTTACCGCGAATTGTTATCCGCGAGCGGGCAAGCGGTGCGGAACATGCGATTGCTTTTGATGAGGAAGCCTATTCTCTCGGTCTGCAAGGCAGCGCTGAATATGATACCGACGTTATCCGCTTTTCCTATTCATCGATGACCACACCAAGCCAGCTCTTCGATTATAATATGGCCAGCCGTGAACGCGTGTTGCTGAAAACGCAGGAAGTACCAAGCGGCCATGTGATTGATGATTATGTCACCCGTCGCCTTCTGGCACCTGCTGCGGATGGTGAACTCGTACCGGTCTCCATTCTCGCTCATAAGGACACGCCGCTGGACGGCACAGCTCCGACTTTGCTCTATTCCTACGGCGCTTATGGAAGCACAATTCCTGCCAGTTTTTCCACCTCACGCCTGTCGCTGGTTGACCGCGGATTTATCTATGCCATTGCACATATTCGCGGCGGCAAAGACAAAGGTTTTGCCTGGTACGAAAACGGCAAGCGTGAACACAAGGTCAATACTTTCACGGATTTCATTGCCGCAGCCAAATATCTGGTGGCTGAAGGCTTCACCAGTCATGACCGCATTATCGCCCATGGCGGTTCTGCCGGTGGCATGCTGATGGGCGCGATCACCAATATGGCACCGGAAGCTTTTGGCGGCGTTATTGCCGATGTGCCGTTTGTCGATGTACTCAACACCATGCTCGATGACAGCCTGCCGCTGACACCGCCGGAATGGCCCGAATGGGGCAATCCCATTGCATCGGAAGCAGACTACCGTACCATTGCTGCCTATTCGCCTTACGACAATGTAGAAGCGAAAAACTATCCGCCGGTACTGGCAACCGCAGGTCTGACCGACCCGCGCGTGACCTATTGGGAAGCAGCAAAATGGGTTGCAAGACTGCGTGACAAAACCACCAGCCACAACCCTGTATTACTGAAAATCAATATGGATGCCGGTCATGGCGGTGCTTCCGGCCGCTTCTCCCAGCTGGAAGAAGTCACCTATATTTACGCCTTCGCGCTTAAAGTTGCAGGAAAGCTATAACAGGCGCATAAAGTAATAAAGATCAAAGCAGGCAGCGATGCTGCTTTGATCTTTTGCAACAGGGAAGGATTAAGCCATGCCCTTTATATCTGCGAAACCTCGCTTCAGCATACCTCTGCGGACTGCTCTCAGCGCTTTGAGTATTGCCGCATTACTGGCAATACCGGCACCGCAAGCAGAGGCAGCCGTGCGTAAAAATGTCAGTGAATATGCAGGCCAGCGTTGCAATCCGCCGCCACGTGGTAGCGGTACTATTGTCGGGATCTTTCAGGGATTTGGTGAAAGCGCTTTTGTCAGCAGCGACTATCCTGAATCTATCAACCGCTATCGCTGTTTCAGCTCTATGGAAGAGTGCAAAGGCTGGCTCTACACGATGCAAAGCCTCTATAGCGCCGGTCTGCCACGTGCTGCCAAATGTCTGAAACGCTAAAACCGTGCATTATACACTGTGTTCACAATGAAGAAACAAAACAGGATTTGCTAAAAACCCGACAAATCCTGCGTTTCGCCTAGGGTTGGTTACCTTGATGTAACCTGCGGATTTTCACATGCCTTCTTGTCAAAGGCGCTTTGCTTCTTAATTTTCGCTTCACCGATATTCATTCTCAGGTGAAGGACACGACCATGACAATTTTCAAAGCTGCAACGCAGTTTCTGACCAAAGCAGCTCTTGCCGCAACACTTGCAACATCCGCCCTCTCCGTATCTGCAGCCCATGCTCAAGATGGGAAAGCATTGAACTGGCAGTTCTTTCAGGCAGATGAGAACGGTTTTCTCCGCACGCCCGTTCTGCTGACCGGTGAAAAAGAGGCCATTCTCCTTGATGGCGGCTTTACACTTTCAGACGGTAAAGCCCTTGCAGAGAAAATCAAAGCGACCGGCAAAACACTGACCACAATCTATGTGAGCCAGAGTGATCCTGATTATTACTTCAGCCTCGGCTCTGTCAAAACCGCCTTTCCTGATGCGAAAGTGATTGCGGCACCTGCAACAGTTGAAGCCATTCAAGGTAATGTGGAAGGCAAGCTGAAAGTCTGGGGCCCTCAGCTCAAAGAGAACGGCCCGCAGACATTGGCGGATGTGGTTATCCCTGAAGTCTCTGATGCCAAAGAACTCGATCTCGAAGGAAAAAAGATTGAGATTATTGATGCGGAGAATATGCCGAACCGTCGCTATCTCTGGGTACCTTCCCTGAAAGCTGTATTCGGTGGCGTGTTAATTACCGCCGGTGAGCATGTCTGGCTTGCTGATACACCAAAGGCAGAGCAGCGTCAGGCATGGATTAAAACGCTTGATGCAATTGCTGCCCGTAATCCTGAAATTGTCGTGCCAGCCCATATGACTGCCGGCTCCAAAACAGATATGTCTGCTGTGTCATTCACCAGGGATTATCTGGTTGCTTTTGAAGAGGAACAGGTAAAAGCCCAAAACAGCGAAGAGCTGATTGCCGCCATGAAAAAACGCTACCCTGATCTTGGTGGCACCTCCAGCCTTGAACTAGGTGCAAAGGTCATTAAAGGCGAGATGGAATGGGAATAATTTTCCCGTAAAAGGCGTCAAATAAAAAGCACCGGAAATTCCGGTGCTTTTCTTTTATTCTGATAAGGTGCTTGCTTACTTCAGGTCATATTGCGAACGGGCAAAACCGGCCAAGCCTTTTTCCTCAAGCTTTTTCAAAGGCATGCGGAAAGTCACGCGCGCAATCCCCGGATGACGACCAATCTCGATTGCACCGGCCATTGTTGCGCGGTTCATGATTTCTGGCACAGTTACACCGAACAAATCGGCTGCCCGTTTCAAACCATTATCGGTAGCTTCGTTCAGCGTTGCACCACTGCCGATCACAGTGATCGGTGCATCCTGCTCGATTTCAGCCAGACCATTGGCTTTTGCGAGCGCCTCGGCACGCTGTTTTTCAACTGCATTCAACGGACGTGCCAGATAAGGCACATCATCAGCCACAGGGAATAACAGCGGCCCGTCAATAGCCAGACCTTTGATCACACTGACTTCCAGCGTCACCACACCGGCAACGTCACAGGTATGACCGGCGATTTCACCATCGCCTTGCAATGCATGCATATCGCCAAGATAGACACCGCCACCCGGCACTTTAACAGGACAGATCAGTACTGCACCCTGCCGCACAGTATTCACATCCAGATGGCCGTCGGTTTTATTGCGCAGCAGCTCTTCCGGTGTCAGGGCATATTTATGCGGTGCATTGAGCAGGAATGAACCAAAATCACCGGCATTGTGGGAATCCGGCATTGCTTTGGACGGCGTTGTACCAAGCTGACCGAGGAACGGACGTAAACGCGTGGCAACACCAACCAGATCGGCCGGTGCAAAAGTCATGACCGGATTTTGCATGGATGTATCCGGCAGCGCCATGATCTTGGCGGCATCCGGTGCCATTGCTTCTGCTCTGTCCTTACCGACCGTCACACCAATGCTGCGTGCATCGTCAAAAACAATTGTATAGCCGTTTTCAATCTTAAACGGCGTAGCATCCGCACCGCATTTATCGCAGCGGATTGCGCTCTGGCCGATGCCTTCAATATGGGTTGCAGGCCATTCTGTGCCGCATTCCGCACAAACAGCTGCGCAGAACGGGTCGCCATTATTGCGACCGGCAACAACACTGTCCGAGCCGGATGCCGTGGCATTCGAGGTCACAACAATCGAGCGGATACGAATAGCAATAGCATCACCGATTTCCGCACCTTCCACAGCTACCGGTCGTGTAACCTCATGGCCGCCACGAATGGCAGGTGTAATCATCGGGCCCCAGCAGCCGGGAGCCGTATTAGCAATAATCGTACCGCCATCGGCAACAGGTCCGAGCATCGGGCGCGACGGATCAAGAATACCATCTGTCAGCTCGGTTACGTAAACTGTGCGACATGCACCACTGTTTTGCTGGGTTTTATTGTTTTGCATTTTGCATCCTCCGGTCGGTTGCGTCAGCCGGAACGCAGTCCAGACAGACTGACCTTATAACATTGCGGATCATAACAGCATTGTGCTTCCGCAGACAGATACTATCACACCCGCCATGATACTAAAGGATTGCATCCGATTTAAACGATGACAAAACTGTGAGGATAAATCCCAGTTAAACTACTGAGAAGAATAACCATTCTTATGCTCAGGAATAGCTTTCAGATAGGCAGCAATTGCCTCACGATCTGTTGCTGTCAGTTTGGATGTATTGGCAATCACATCGGTCATGGAGCCGCCCATAGAATCAAAATCCGGCGTAAATCCGCTCTCCAGACCATAGGCAATATCGCTGGCACTCCAGCTGGAAATCCCGCCCTCACCGCTGGTAATATTCGGTACAATACCACGTTTACCCTGTGCATCTGTTTCCGCAGAAAGTGCGCCAGCCAGCCATTGTGTCGTATCTGCGCCACCCAAAGCATTGCGCGGTGTATGACATTCGCCGCAATGCCCCATTGCTTCAACCAGATATTGTCCGCGTTTGAGCTGTTCATCCGGATTATTCAATGCAACAGCTGGCGCATTATTCAGGTAAAGCATTTTCCACAGACCAAGTCCGCGGCGGATATTGAACGGAAAGCCCAGTTCATGCGGCTTTGATGCTTCATCCGAGGCTGGCAAAGTTTCCATAAAGGCGTAGAGATCCGCCACATCCTGCAATTTCATCCGTGTATAGGATGTATACGGAAAAGACGGATAGAGATGTTCGCCATTGCGCCCCACGCCTTCCAGCATGGCATCGGCAAACTCGCCTAATGTCCAATCTTTCAAGCCATGAGAGGAAGGAGAAATATTCGGTGCGATAAATGTGCCGAAATCAGTCTTCAGCTCATGCCCGCCCGCCAGCACAAGCTTCGCATCGCCCGTAGCGCCGGGTGCCGCATGACAAGATGCGCAACCACCTGCATAGAAAACATGCTCGCCGTTTTTGACATCCCCTGCCGCCAGCTTGTCCAGTGCCGTGCGGTCAACATGCACAGGCTGCGTCAGAAACCAGAACACACCGGCACCGGTAACAGCACAAAGCAAAGCAGCGGATATCAATTTACGTTTCATATCAAGCTCTTGTCCAAATTCATGGGTACCGGACTGCGCACCGGCAAAAATTCAGAAAGCCTGCACATGACAGAGCACGTGCAGGCAAAATCACTTATTTCTTTACGCGGTAGGCCTGATGGCAAGTGCCGCAGCTCGCGCCAACATCTTTCATTGCAACGCGCAGAGCATCAATATCCTGCGGTTTGGCATCGGCAGCAGCGGCAGTTGCTGTGCGGAATTTTTCAATCTCAGCTTTGAAACCGGCTTCATCTTCCCAGATTTTTGGCGCAGCAGCAGTGTCACCGCTTTCCGAGCCTTTAGGGAACATGGTATCAGCGTCCATCTTAACGGCGTCTGCTTTCAGCTGTTCCAGAGCGGCCTGTACTGCTTCTGCTTCAAAAGGCTTTTCACCTTTCATCACAGGTCCAAGAACACCCATTGAGCGGCCAACGTCTTTCATCAGCGCCTGACGATCTGCAACCGGTGAAGCTGAAGCAACACTTGTCAGCATGAATAAAGCAGAAAATACCGCCAAAGATTTTTTCATAAACCTTGTCCTTTAATCTGAAATACCTGTTTCCTAACAGCGCTCTCAGTACAATCGTGCCTGGAGCGTGTCTCATTTAATCGAAGCCATAGCGCTCGCTCCAGTTTTATAATTGTCGCATGTTCGCGAACGCTAAATGCACCCATTTAGCTGCGACATGCTGAGCGCTATTTTAGAATTATTATAGTGTTGGTATTTAGAATATCTATAAAAACGTCAGGTTGGCGTATTAATTTTTTGTAACAATAAAAATAAGTCTGAAAAATGCGGAGAAGGCCGCTCTCAGATCAGTTTATTTTAAGAACGTACCGGGATAGCCAGCTGATAACAGTGCATTTCATCCTCAATTCCGCAATATTTCCAGCCAATATGTATGAAAAACCGGCATGCCCTGTCATTATCCTGTGCCACATAGGCTACCCAGTTTCGGGCAAGCGGATGCCCCTCCCAGTTCATAACCTCTGCAACAATCCTCTGCCCCAAACCTGTACGGCGCAGATCAGGCGCAACGGCAATATCTGTTATGGCATGAGGCAGGTCCGTGCCATTCCCCCAAACGCAACCAATCAGACCAACAGGTCTATCTCCGCATTCAACAACCAGCTGAACGCCCCCAACTTCATTGAGAACATGATTAAGCCACTCTTCATCCAGCGGCCCCAGCTCAGCATTAAGATACTCATCCTGAAACCATAGCTGTATCCATTGCCAGTCTTCGCGACAGAGCTTTCTCAACTGCATAATTGCCTCAAACAGGTAGAAATAGTCATTGAAGCGCTGAAATAAAAATGGCGCCGTCTGAGAACAGACGGCGCCGGATAGCTAAGTCAATTCAGCTTATGCTTTTTCGAAAAGCTCAAGCACATAATCCCAGTTGATCATGCTATCGACGAAAGCTTCGAGATATTTAGGACGCGCATTGCGGTAGTCGATGTAGTAGGAATGTTCCCATACGTCGACGCCAAGAATTGGGGTCGCGCCGTGTACCAGCGGGTTTTCGCCGTTTGGTGTCTTGGAAATTTCCAGCTTGCCATCCTTAACCGACAGCCATGCCCAGCCCGAACCGAACTGACCGGCACCGGCAGCGATGAAATCTTCGCGGAACTTGTCGTAGCCGCCGAGATCGGATTTGATTGCAGCTTCCAGCTTAGCAGGCAGTTTGTTGCCGCCGCCGTTTTTCTTCATCCATTTCCAGAAATGGATATGGTTGTAATGCTGGCCGGCATTGTTGAAGAGCGCCTGATTTTTGCCGTAGCTTTCTTTAACGACATCTTCGAGGCTCTTGCCTTCAAGACCTGAACCTTCGAGCAGTTTGTTGCCGTTGGTTACATAAGCCATGTGATGCTTATCATGGTGAAACTCAAGGGTTTCACGGGACATATAAGGTGTCAGTGCATCATAGTCGTAAGGCAGAGCAGGCAATTCAAAAGCCATGGTATTTCTCCTCTTGGTGTGGGCGGCTTCAAGTTTCCGCCACCCAAAGTCTTCATGCCTATACTACATAGGCCGACACAGGCACGCGGGCAATGCAGAGAAGTTAAGTTCTGTGAAAAATCACGGAAATTTTAAGTTATTATCCCATGAAAACATGGGAATTTCTGCCTTTCAAACACATAATCCGCGACCATGTGTTGCAGCAGCAATCTGTCTGCTGAACAATAGATGAGCAAGAACAAGAGAATGCATAATGTTGCGATGAGGCAACAGGTATATAAGCAATTATCTATTCTTAAAAATTCATAAGTTGTTAGCCATATTATGGCAGTTTTTCATCAGTTTTATACGAGGCTCTCTGTCAGGACTCACAATAGCGGATCCATCCGGCAGATCCATTATTCCGGCCTTGCGGCCGCACTACCGTTCCGTCTGTGCCTGTTAGGGCGCTGATTTAACGGCTCTTTCGGGTCGTGCCTGAACACAGATTATCTGCGGCTTACCCCCGCCGGTTTTCATTTGTCAGGTATTATACTCATCATTTAAAAACGCTCTGAAAAGACTGGTTTAAATATGGAAAAATCCCTCTCCCGCCGTTCTTTTATGTCGGCAATGTCCGTGACAGCCGCTGCCGGACTGGCAGGCTGTACACAGATCAGCCGCAATATTCCGGTGATCGACATGACCGGCGGTCCGGCTCCCGTCGCCCCTCCGGTCAATAATGGCGCAGCGATCGGCCCTTACGCCAGCATGTATGCAGCTGTCGAAGATGAGGGCTATGCGATTCCTGCAGTGCCGTTTCAAAAAATTGATCCGAAATATTACCGCCAGCTGGTACAGGACCCGACCGGTGAAATGCCGGGTACAGTTGTGGTGGATACCGCAAACCGCTTTCTCTATCTGGTGATGCAGGACGGACAGGCTCTGCGCTACGGTGTGGGTATCGGCCGTGCAGGTTTCTCATGGTCAGGCCGCGCAGTTATTCAGTGGAAGCGCAAATGGCCGCGCTGGACACCACCGGATGACATGATCGGCCGTCAGCCGGAACTGGAAAAATACAGCGCCCGCAACGGCGGCATGGCTCCGGGTCTGAACAATCCGCTCGGTGCCCGTGCATTGTATATCTTCAAAGACGGCGTTGATACACTGTATCGTATCCACGGTAATCCTGAATGGTGGTCGATCGGTAAAGCCGTCTCGTCCGGCTGTGTACGCATGGTCAATCAGGACGTCATGGATCTCTATGACCGCGTTCCAAATAAGACGCCAATTCTGGTTATGTGATCGGAACTATCAAAAATTTTATAAAGGCCGGATTGTTCAGCAGTCCGGCTTTTTATTGGCTCCATTCGCCCCCTCACCCCACGGATTTACAAGTCCGTAAAAGAGCTTAAAAGCGCGTATAAACAGTCAAGAGATTGAAGGATTGCATATGACTGCTAAAGATACGGACACGATTGGTTTTTATGCCCGCGAAGCTGAAACTTATGCATCGCGCAGACGTGAACCGGCCGTCATTCAGCTTGATCAGTTTCTTGCGCACCTGCCTGCCGGCGCCTCTATTCTGGAACTCGGTTGCGGCGGCGGTCAGGATAGCCGCTATATGCTGGATCGCCGTTATGATGTGCATCCGACAGACGGCACTCCGGAACTTGCCGCAGAGGCCGCCAAACGCCTTAACCATCCGGTCGGCGTGCTATTATTTGAAGATATTGACGCGCAGGCGCAATATCACGGCATTTTCGCCAATGCCTGCCTGTTGCATGTTCCGCGCGCGGCCTTGCCTGCCATTATCGGTAAGATTCACATAGCCTTAAAACCATCCGGCACCTTCTATGCCAGTTATAAAGCGGGTGAAGCGGAAGGCCGTGATCGCTTCGACCGGTTCTACAACTACCCTTCAGAACAATGGCTGCGCGAACTCTATGCGCAGTTCGGCTGGAGCAAAATTGAAATTACCGAACTGACCGGCAGCGGTTATGACAATGAGCCAACCAACTGGCTCCATGTGACTGCTACCAAGTAAACAGGCATAAAAAATGCGCCCTGTCGGACAGACAAGGCGCATCTTATTCACTCTGAAAAAGTTACAATCAGCGTTTAAAGCCACCCAGAATGCCGCGCACAATGGCACGGCCAAGCGAGTTACTCACAGTGCGCACCACGCTTTTGACAGCCGTCTCTGCAACTGTCTGACGGCCACCGCGCTTGCCCCCACCGCCAAGTGTAGATGTCAGATAATCTGTCCAGCTACCGCCGCCCTGTTCCGCCTGTTGCTGCTGCTCAGCTGAGGCAACTTTATCCTCGGCACGCTTTTGCAAAATTTCAAACGCGGATTCACGATCAATTACACGGTCATACTGGCCGGAGACAGGGCTGGTTGCGACCAGTTTTGCACGTTCATCTGCCGTCAGCGGGCCGATGCGCGACGCAGGCGGACGCATCAAGGTGCGCTGCACCATCGATGGAATACCCTTAGCCTGCAAGGTTGAAACCAGTGTTTCCCCTGTCGACAGCATGGTGATCGCTTTGAATGTATCAAAATCTGGATTTGGCCGGAATGTGCCCGCGGCGGTTTTCACCGCTGTTGTTTCGCGCGGCGTATAGGCACGCAAGGCATGCTGCACACGGTTCCCGAGCTGTGCCAGGACACTTTCAGGCACATCGAGCGGATTCTGTGTAACGAAATAAACACCCACACCTTTTGAGCGGATAAGACGGACAACCTGCTGAATACGATCCAGCAGCGCTTTCGGCGCCTCATCAAACAGCAGATGCGCTTCGTCAAAGAAGAACACCAGACGCGGCTTTTCCGGATCACCGATTTCCGGCAATTGCTCAAACAGCTCCGACATCAGCCAGAGCAGAAAGGTAGAATACAGTCGCGGGTTCATCATCAACTTATCGGCTGCCAGAACACTGACAATACCGCGTCCGTCTGTGGTGGTGCGCATCAGATCGGAAATATTCAGCGCAGGCTCACCAAAGAAGAAAGAGCCACCCTGCTGTTCCAATACCAGTAGCGAGCGCTGAATAGCACCCACAGATGCCTTGCTGACATTGCCATATTGAGCAGAGAGTTCTGAAGACCGCTCGGCAACATGGCTGAGTATGGATTGTAGGTCTTTCATGTCGAGAAGCAGCAGCCCCTCTTCATCGGCCACGCGGAATGCAATATTCAGCACGCCTTCCTGCGCTTCCGTCAGGTTCATCAGCCGCGCCAGCAGCAAAGGCCCCATTTCTGAAATCGTTGCACGGATCGGATGCCCTTGCTCGCCAAAAATATCCCAGAAGATCACCGGCGTCGCATGCATATCATAAGGTTCAAGATGAATTTCCTGCGCGCGCTTCACCGAGAAATCATTCTTCTCACCGATTGCGGCAATGCCGGAAAGATCGCCTTTCACATCAGCGCAAAATACCGGCACGCCGGCAGCAGAAAAGGCCTCAGCCATCACCTGCAGGCTGACGGTTTTACCCGTACCGGTCGCACCGGTCACCAGCCCGTGCCGGTTGGCATATTTCAGCGCCAGTTCTTCCGGTTGCTGATAGCTGTCATCCGGTTTGCGGCTGGCACCAAGAAAGATGCTTCCATCTGCGGGCATAGAGTAACTCCTCATCCGTTCATCTTCACGCCGAATATACACCAAACGGCAGAGCTATTTTAAGTTTATAGCCATCAGAGCGCAACGGGACAATATTTTAGCCCCGACCCGGAGCATAATTCCTTAAACTGTTTCAAGTTTAAGGAATTATGCTCTAATTTTAAAATGTCAGAGCGAGCACTGCGCCCTCCATGAACGTAAACCGCTCTAAGGCAATTTATGTTACAGAAACGGATAAAGCAGGACTTGATTTCATCATTCCATAATGCTTATTACGTAAACGTCAATTTTTGGGAGACTATGATGGAAGAGCTGATTACACGTATTGCCAATAATGTCGGTGTTGACAGTGCAACTGCAGAAAAAGCTGTTGGCCTGATCCTTGCCTTTCTCGAAAAAGAAGGCCCGCAGGATAAAGTCGGCGCGCTGATCGCCGGTATTCCGGGTGCACAGGAACTGATCGCTTCCGCCGATAAGGGTGGCTTCCTCTCCAATATGATGGGTGGCGTTATGGGTCTCGGCTCCAAGCTGATGGGCGCAGGCCTCGGCATGGGTGAAATTTCCGGCGTTGCCAAAGAAACCATTGCTTTTGCAAAAGAAAAAGCCGGTGCGCAAACCGTTGATGATGTCGTAAACTCGATTCCGGGTCTCGGTCAGTTCATCTGATCTGCCTGTCATTCGCATAAAAAAGCCCCGCAAAATGCGGGGCTTTTTTGTTTACTCACTCTTCGCTTTGACATAGATAGCGCGGCCTGCGCCCCAACCATTCCATGCCGCAACGATACCGATAATCACAAACAAGAACGCAGTCGCATCATAAGAGCCCGTCCAGTCACGGATAATACCGATCAGCAACGGCACGATTGACGCAATCATGTAACCGACAAATTGCACCATGCCGGACAAATGTGCCGCCACACGCGGGTTAGGCGAACGCAGCACAATCTCGGTCATAGCGGCTGCAATCAGCCCGCCCAAACCGATACCTTGCAGAACCGCCCAATACCAAACCGACCAGAGCGGCATAAACAACATCGCCAGCATAGAAACAGAGGCACAGGCAATCAGCACAGCATTGAGCAGGCTCTGATTACGGGAGCGCACTGCAATTGTCGGCACAATCAGACAGGCAAAAAGCTGCATCCCGATTGCAACAGAAACCACCACACCGGCGGTGTGACCATCCAGCCCGCGCTCGCGCAGGATCGGCGACAGCCAACCGAAAACCGTATAAGCCAGCGATGATTGCAAACCCATGAAGAATGTCAGCTGCCATGCGATCTTATCCCGCCACAGACCAGTCACCTTGCCTTTAGTCGCTGCGGGCTGATGTTTGATACGCCATGTCAGAGCACCCCACAGCAAAGCAGCAACAAGTGCCGGAAGCGCCCAGAGAGCCAATGCCTGCTGCCATGAGTTATCGAGCGCTTTGTAAAGCGGCACGGTAAAAGCTGCGGCCAGCGCCGCTCCCCCGCTCAGCGCCATGGTGTAAAATCCGGTCAGCAAAGCAGCCTTATCAGGAAAGTCCCGCTTCACGATCCCCGGCAACAACACATTACACACCGCAATACAGGCACCGGCCAGCATAGTACCGGCAAACATCATGCTCACGGGGCCGACACCGCGTAAAAATGTCCCCAAAGCCAGCAACAGAGCCGCGATCAGCAATGTCCGTTCGATGCCGATGCGCTCGCCGAATTTCGGTGCCAATGGCGCAAAAAATCCCAGACAAAAGACCGGCAATGTCGTCAGCAATCCCGCAGTTAAAGAACTGATACCCGTTGAACCAACAATCTCCGGCAGCAAAGCCGCAAAGCTGGAAAATATCGGGCGCAGGTTAAGCGCGATCAGCACCAGAAAAATGCCTGCCAGAAGGCGATAGGCAGGGCTCATGGCCGGTTGCTTAACCGGTATTTTCTGCGCCCCGACTGCTGCTTGCATCTCCGCAGTCGCATGCCCCTCTGCCCGCAATGGCTCATTCATTACAGACATAAAATCAAACCTTCTGTTTCTGCGCTGATCATTCAATCAGTATTGATATATCTATATCCGGCAATCCTGTCTATCGAACACAATCATGCTCTGTGAAGCAGATACACAACCATGATGTCCCTGCAAACAATGACATGCGCTGTTTACACTTCTATATTTATAATGACGCTATAGTTATAGTTCCGGCCAGTTGCGCCTGCTTATTTTTGTTTTATGCATATCTGCCCTCACACAGAGGGGCACATGCTTTCATGACAGGGGTTATACCCAAAGATGCTGACAGTATATTACCGCAATGGTGACATTCTCACTCCCTACGACCGTGCCGATACTGATCCGGCCACACATGCACCGGCAGACCTGCCGCAAAATGCACTATGGATCGACCTTGTAAACCCGACGCCAGAAGAAGAAGCACAGGTTGAACAATGGGCAAGCATTCCCATTCCAACACGTGAAGACATGGGTGAAATTGAAGAATCCAATCGGTTTTATAGCGAAAACGGCGCGCAATATCTGACCGCACCATTTCTGCATCTCACCACTGATGACCATCGTATTGTCAGCCCGATCACCTTTATCATGACAGATAAAGTGCTTATCAGCGTGCGTTATGCCGAGCCTAAATCTTTTGTACTTTATGCCAGCCGTACGGCCAAAAGCGGCAATGGTCTGATCAACAGCCGTACCAACAGCCTGTGCATTCTGCTTGGCATTATCGAAGCCAATACCAACAGGCTCGCCGACTTCATCGAAGGTGTCAGCGAAAAAATCGACACCGCTTCGCACCGGATTTATCGCCGTCCGAATAATACACGGCCAATGTCGACCCATGATTTCCGCGAGATTCTCAATGAGATCGGTGCGCATGGTACTTTTCTGTCGAGAATGCGTGAAAGTCTTGCCGGTGTCCGTCGTCTGCTGGTTTATATTACCGCCAATAGTTCACCAAAAACGCAAGCCAAAGACACACGCTCATGGCTGAAAACGCTGGAGCGCGATGCGCAGTCGCTGGAAAATTACGTCGATTTTCTCAATAATAAAATCAACTTCCTGCTCGATACAATTGTCGGCCTGATTTCGGTAGAGCAAAACGCGATTATCAAAATCTTCTCAGTGGCCGCGGTTGGCTTCATGCCGCCGACACTGATTGCCTCGATCTACGGCATGAATTTCAGCTTTATGCCGGAACTGACCGAGCAATGGGGCTATCCCGCGGCGCTCGGCCTGATGGTCATCTCCGCACTGATCCCGCTCTATTTCTTCCGCAGAAAAGGCTGGCTCTGAACAGAGCCGGCAATGATCTAGAGCGTGTTACGTTTAATCGTACCCACTGCGATCGCTCTAGATTCTTTTAATTATCGCATGTTCGCGAACGCTAAATGAATACATTTAGCTGCGACATGCTTTAGTTAATGGCTTTAAAGCTGATAATTTCCAGCCCGCGGCCATTCACAGTCACCAGATCACCCTTGCTCTTACCAAAAAGGGCAACAGCAAGCGGTGAGATGTGGGAAACCGTACCTTTGGACGGCTCCGCCTCATCCTCGCCGACAATCATCCAGCTCTGCTGACGACCGTCCTCATTCTCAACAGTGACTTGCATACCAAAGCGGATTACATCGCCGTCTTGGTCTGCAAGATTGAGTTCTGCGGTCTCACGTCGCGCTGTCCAATAGCGCAAATCCCGTGAGACATGGGCAATTGAGGCCTTATCCCCGCTCGCAGTTGCCTGCCCCAGCTCCGTCTGCAGACGTGCCAGTTCAGCCTCAATCAGTCTGAGACCGTTTTGAGTGACTAAATTGCGGTGGGGACTGACCGGACGCTCCACCAGACCGGCAGGAACATCGTCCTGTTCTTTTGTAAAAGCTCTGCTCATTCACAGAGCCTAGGAAGGAACCGAAATAAAAGCAAGCCATGCAGCGAAACAATTAAGCCGCACATCTTTATGACGCACGGCTTAATTATCAAATACTTATAGTATTTTTTCTTCTCAGAAAGAAACGGCTTTCAATTCATCAACCAGAGCAGCTGATGGTGCAATATAACCGAAGTCAATACCATTCCAGTTGCTCATACGGCGCGTTGCACGTGCTTCCAGCTTGCCTGACAGTTCTGCATCTTTTGCAAAAAGCTGCGCCAGCAAACGTGTCACCATTATTTCTGCCGCACGGGTGGTGCCGTCATCGCATTTCATGGCAAAACCTACACCCAATTCAGGTACCGCACCGCAGAACACACCTTCCGCACCGGTTTTCACGAAAATACGGCCTGGTGCGAGTTCCATCAGCTCAGTGCAGGCACGACGGCTACCGGCCACATAAAACGGCGCTGCCATGCAAGCATCCAGCAGACGCTTGGCGGCTTGTGCACGAACAGGTGCCAGACCTGTGCCGGTTGCCATGCGGGCAAAACCACGCGCCATAGCATCCAGACCAATAGCATAGGTCGGAATGGAGCAGCCATCGGTGCCATATTCATCAGCATTATGCACCGCGCCGGTCACTTCCTGCATGGTTTCACGCACAATGGTCTGGATCTGCGAACTGGCCTGCACATAACCTTTGACCTTCAAACCCATATGCGCGCAGGTGCAGAGAAAACCGGCATGTTTACCGGAGCAGTTATTATTGAGCGCAGTCGGCTCCTTGCCGCTGCGGGCAACTTCGATCAGCACTTTCTGGTCAGACGGCCAATGGGCACCGCATTCCAGATCATCACAGGACAAACCGGCTTTCGCCAGCATCGAGGCCGCACGCGCCACATGCTCCGGCTCACCGGAATGGGAAGCGCAAGCCATAGCCAGTTCTTCATTGCCAAAACCATAGGCATCAGCAGCACCGCTTTCCACAAATGGCAGCGCCTGAATAGCCTTGATTGCCGAACGGGGATAGGTCGGGCGCGTTACATCGCCGATGTTCAGAACGGTCTTACCGTCACCATCGAACAGCGTCAGCGCACCGCTGTGGCGGCTTTCCACCACTTTACCGCGCACAACTTCAACCAAAACCGGATTTGCCATTTTAAAACTCCGCATCATTCACTGCCGTTGCTCTAGCAAAATAGTCTTATGCCGTCAAAACGCGCCCATCTCAGCAGGTGGAGGATTTTCTCATTTTCAAATCACGTCATAGCATTGAAATAAAACGATAATAAACTCTTGATTGACTGATCAATCAATAAAAACGATAATCAGTCCAATCCAAACAATTTTGTGAGACAGACATGCCTAAAGTGGGAATGGAAGAATTGCGCCGGAAAGACCTGATCTCGGCCGCCATTCAGACAATCGGTGAGCGCGGCTCGCTTGATGTGACTGTTGCACAAATCGCACGCAAGGCCGGTGTATCGGCAGCGCTGGCGCATCACTACTTCGGCGGCAAAGACCAGTTACTCTTAGCCACTATGCGCCACTTACTGAGCGAACTCGGCTCTGATCTGCGCCATGCCTTACAGGCAGCAGACAGCCCGCGTGCAAGGCTTTCCGCAATTATCAGCGTGAATTTCTCCGCCTCACAGTTTGCCCATGAAACGATTGCTGCATGGCTCACCTTCTATGCCCATGCCCAGCAATCATTAGAGATGCGCCGTCTGTTGCGGATTTATGCCCGCCGCCTGCATTCCAACCTGAGCTTTGCTCTTGAGCAGCTCACAGACAAACAGACCGCGCAACATATTGCTGAAGGTACCGGCGCTCTCATCGACGGTCTTTATATCCGCCATGCGCTCGGTGCCGACGCACCGGAAGCGCCCAAAGCCATTGCTTTGGTTGAGGATTACATCACCGTGCAACTGGCACAGAACCGGTCGAAAACCGTCAGCAACCAGCATTAAGGAAACCAATATGGAAGCAGATTTCGTTATTATCGGCTCCGGTTCTGCCGGTTCTGCCATGGCCTACCGCCTGTCGGAAGACGGCAAATATTCTGTAATCGTCATCGAATATGGCGGCACCGATATGGGGCCGCTGATCCAGATGCCTGCGGCTCTGTCTTTCCCGATGAATATGTCCACCTATGACTGGGGCTTTAACACCGAACCGGAGCCGCACCTTAACGGCCGTCGTCTCGTCACCCCACGCGGCAAGGTCATCGGCGGTTCTTCATCCGTCAATGGCATGGTCTATGTACGCGGACACGCCAAGGATTTTGACCATTGGGCTGAGAGCGGCGCCAGTGGCTGGTCCTATGCGGATGTGTTGCCTTACTTCAAGCGCATGGAACATTCCCATGGTGGTGAAGAGGGCTGGCGCGGCACCAATGGCCCGATGCATGTGCAGCGCGGCAAGCGAAGCAACCCGCTGTTCAAAGCTTTCAACGACGCCGGAAAACAAGCAGGCTTTGAAACAACAGATGACTATAACGGTTCGAAACAGGAAGGTTTCGGCCCGATGGAGCAAACCATCCATCACGGCCGCCGCTGGTCAACCGCCAATGCCTATCTGCGTCCTGCCCTCAAGCGCCGTAATGTGACCTTGGTCAATGCTTTCGCCCGCAAAGTGGTGATCGAGAATGGCCGCGCGACTGGCGTTGAGATCGAAAAATCCGGTACGGTCAGCGTTATCAAAGCCAAGCGTGAAGTGATTATCGCTGCTTCCAGCATCAATTCACCAAAGCTGCTGATGCTTTCCGGCATTGGCCCTGCGGAACATCTGCGCGAACACGGTATTGAAGTCGTGGCAGACCGTGCCGGTGTCGGCGCGAATTTGCAGGATCACATGGAAGTCTATGTGCAGCAGGAATGCCTGCAGCCAATTACGCTTTATTCCAGTCTCAACCTGTTTTCCAAAGCGCGTATCGGTGCGGAATGGCTGTTCTTCAAATCCGGTCTCGGCGCAACCAACCATTTTGAAGGTGCTGCTTTTGTGCGCTCATCTGCCGGTGTGGAATATCCGGATATTCAGTTCCACTTCCTGCCGGTTGCGATCCGCTATGACGGCAAGGCAGCAGCAGGCGGCCACGGTTTTCAGGCGCATGTGGGGCCGATGCGCTCCAAGTCGCGCGGCTCGGTCACGCTGCGCTCCAGTGATCCGAAAGAGAAACCGAAAATCCTGTTCAATTATATGTCACATCCCGATGACTGGCGCGATTTCCGTCATTGCATCCGCCTCACCCGCGAAATCTTTGGCCAGCAGGCTTTTGCCCCATATCGTGGCCGGGAAATTCAGCCGGGTGATGATCAGGTCACAGACGAACAGCTGGATAATTTCATCCGCGATCATGCAGAAAGTGCATTCCATCCATGCGGTACCTGTAAAATGGGTTCAGTCAATGACCCTATGGCCGTGGTTGATCCGGAGTGTCGTGTGATTGGTGTTGAAGGTCTGCGCGTGGCTGACAGTTCAATTTTCCCGCGCGTGCCTTACGGCAATCTCAACGGCCCGTCGATCATGACCGGTGAGAAGGCTTCAGATCATATCTTAGGCAAAACACCGCTGCCGCGCTCGAACCAAGAACCTTGGATCAATCCGCGCTGGCAAGTATCCGATCGCTAAGAGCATACTAAAAACCGCCATGCCGGTCTGCAAATGGCATTTTCTGCGCTTCCGGTACTCATGTACACGACAAGTACATTGCGTTCCGGTTCTCGAAAACACCCTTTTCGCCACGGCCTGACACTTTTTGAGCTATGCTCTCATTTATAAAATTCTAAGAGTTTGAAGGAATTTCCCATGCGCGCACAGCCGCAAGCCTCACATTTTATCAATGGTCAGTTTGTTGAAGACACGGCAGGCCGTGCTTTTGATGTGATCTATCCTGCCACCGGCGAAGTGATTGCCCGTTTGCACGGCGCGACACAAGCCATTGTCGATCAGGCTGTTGAAGCCGCTGCCAAAGCGCAGGTTGAATGGGCAAAACTCAAGCCTGTTGAGCGTGGCCGCATTCTGCGCCGTGCCGCAGACCTGATGCGCGAGCGCAATCAGGAATTGTCGGAACTGGAAACACTGGATACCGGTAAAGCCATTCAGGAAACTCTGGTGGCCGATGCGGCTTCCGGTGCCGATGCGATGGAATATTTCGGCAGTGTAATTTCCGGTTTCAATGGCGAGTTTGTCGAACTTGGCGGACCTTTTGCCTATACTCGCCGTGAGGCACTGGGCGTTTGCGTCGGTATCGGCGCATGGAATTACCCGATCCAGATCGCATCATGGAAATCTGCCCCTGCTCTGGCAATGGGTAATGCGGTGGTGTTCAAACCATCCGAGAACACACCGCTGTCAGCTCTGGCACTCGCACAGCTCTACAAAGATGCCGGTCTGCCGGACGGGCTTTTCAACGTGGTTCAGGGCTTTGGCGATGCAGGTAGCGCACTGATCAGCCACCCTAAGGTTGCCAAGGTTTCACTCACAGGCTCTGTACCGACAGGCAAGAAAATCATGGCGCAGGCCGGTAGCGAGATGAAACAGGTCACCATGGAACTCGGCGGCAAATCCCCGCTGATCGTGTTCGATGATGCCGATCTGGAAAATGCCATTGGCGGCGCGATGCTCGGCAATTTCTACTCCACCGGTCAGGTTTGCTCCAACGGCACCCGCGTTTTTGTGCATGAGGCCGTTGCCGAGCTTTTTGTTAGCCGTCTGGTTGAGCGCACCCGCGCTATTCAGATCGGTGATCCGCTTGATCCGAACACCCAGATGGGGCCAATGGTGAGCCTTGCCCAGCGCGACAAGGTTTTGTCCTATATTGAGAAGGGCAAAGCTGAAGGCGCAAATCTGGTTTGCGGCGGCGCTGTGCCGGCCTTGCAGGGACTGGAAAACGGTTTCTATATTGAGCCGACGATTTTCACCAATGTCAGTGATGATATGAGTATTGCACGGGAAGAAATCTTCGGCCCTGTGATGAGCATTCTGACCTTTAAGGATGAAGGTGAAGTCATCGCCCGCGCCAATGATACGGAATTCGGCCTTGCTGCCGGTGTATTCACCGCAGACAGCGCCCGCGGTCATCGTGTGATTGCAGCACTCAAGGCCGGTACCTGTTGGATCAATGCCTATAATCTGACACCCGTGGAAGTGCCGTTCGGCGGTTATAAAAACTCCGGTATCGGCCGTGAGAACGGCCTCGCCGCTCTCTCCCACTACAGCCAGATCAAAACGGTCTATGTAGAAACCGGTAAGGTCGACAGTCCTTACTAACATCCGTTTCCAGCTAAATAAAAAGCGGGCAATTTGCCCGCTTTTTATTAAATTTGTTTTAGTCAAAGCTTCAACGCTCTCAGCCGCAATGAGTTGGCAATCACCGAGACCGAGGACAGGCTCATTGCTGCCGCTGCAATCATCGGCGACAATAAAGTGCCGGTGAACGGATAGAGCAGCCCTGCGGCCACCGGAATACCCAGCGCATTATAGACAAAGGCAAAGAACAGGTTTTCCTTAATATTACGGATTGTCGCCTCTGCCAGATGATGCGCACGGGCAATGCCGGTGAGATCGCCTTTAAGCAGCGTAATCCCCGCACTTTCCACTGCCACATCAGCACCGGTGCCCATAGCAATACCCACATCGGCGGCAGCCAGTGCCGGTGCATCATTCACACCATCCCCCGCCATAGCGACTTTTTTACCCTGTTTGTGCAATTCATCAACCAGCGCTTTTTTATCTTCCGGCAGCACATCGGCACGCACATCATCAAGGCCGAGCTTTGCGGCCACAGCTCGTGCTGTGCGTTCATTATCTCCGGTGGCCATAATGATTTTCAAACTGCGCGCATGGAGCGTGCGGATGGCTTCTGCCGCTGTTTCCTTAATCGGATCGGCCACGGCAACCAGACCTGCCAGCTTGTTATCAACGGCAACAAACATCGCGGTCTTACCTTCTGCCCGCAATGTATCGGCCTGTGCCTGAATGGCGGCAATATCCAGCCCCATACCCTGCATCATCGCAGGATTGCCGAGTGCAACTGCCCGCCCCTTCACTGTACCGGCAACACCTTTACCGGTAATCGCTTCAAAGGCATCAACATTATCGGTCTTCAACCCTTTTGCTTCGGCACCGGCAACAATGGCTTCCGCCAGCGGATGCTCCGAGCCTTTCTCTAGGCTTGCAGCCAGTTGCAACAGCATGTTACCATCGACACCGGAAACCGCCACCACATCCGTCAGCTTCGGTCGGCCTTCCGTCAATGTACCGGTTTTATCAACGATCAGCGTATCCACTTTCGCCATGCGCTCCAGCGCCTCGGCATCTTTGATCAGCACACCAGCCTGCGCGCCGCGTCCTGTTGCTGTCATGATCGACATTGGCGTTGCCAGCCCCAGCGCACAGGGACAAGCGATAATCAGCACCGAAACCGCCGCCACAATAGCATAGATCATGCTCGGCTCCGGCCCCCACAGCGCCCAGCCGATAAAGGACAAGAGTGCAACGACAATAACCATCGGTACAAAATAGAATGAAATCCGGTCAGCCAGCCCCTGAATAGGCGCACGGGAACGCTGGGCTTTGGCAACCATATCGACAATCTGCGACAGCATGGTTTCTGCGCCGATTTTCTCTGCCTGCATGACCAGAGAACCGTTTTTATTAACGGTGCCGCCGATGACTTTATCGCCCTCGGTCTTTTCAACCGGCACCGGTTCACCGGTAATCATCGCCTCATCAACGGAGGAGCGGCCTTCCACCACAATGCCATCCACCGGCACACTATCACCGGGGCGGATACGCAACTTGTCACCTGCCTGTACTTCATCCAGAGGCACATCGGCTTCACTGCCATCAGCAGCAATACGTCGTGCAGTTTTCGGCGCCAGATCAAGCAGGGCGCGGATCGCCGAGCCGGTACGCTCGCGGGCACGTAGTTCCAGCACTTGCCCAAGAAAGACCAGCGTGACAATAACGGCAGCGGCCTCGAAATAAACCGGAACCGAACCGCCATGACCACGGAAGGAATGCGGGAACATTTCCGGAAACAGCACAGCAACCACACTGTAAAGATAGGCGGCTCCGACACCGATCATAATCAGCGTCCACATATTCGGGCTGCGGTTTTTAAACGAGTCGACCCCGCGTTTGAAAAACGGCAGCGCTGCCCAGAGCACCACCGGCGTTGCCAGCAAAAACTCCAGCCATAAAGCCGTTTGCTCGCCAATCCACTCACGCACAGATAGACCGACCATCGGCCCCATAGTGATGATCAACAAGGGAACGGAACAAATCGCGCTCACCCAGAAGCGACGTGTAAAATCCACTAATTCAGGATTAGGCCCGTCATCAAGCGACGGCATAACCGGCTCCAGCGCCATTCCGCAAATCGGGCAGGAGCCCGGTTCATCACGAATAATCTCCGGATGCATCGGACAGGTATATTGCGCCCCTTTAATCGTAGGCGCAGCGGCAGATTGTGCAGTGAGATATTTTTCGGGATCGGCTTTGAATTTACTGTGACAACTATCCGAGCAGAAATGATATTCATGCCCCTTATAGGTCATGTGCGGCTTGCCTGCAGCCGGATCAACCATCATCCCGCAAACAGGGTCTTTAACCCGATTGCCGCTTTCATGTCCGTCATGGTGATGCCCGTGATGTGCATCATGCGCATGGGCTGTATGCGATGCAGTCTGTGCCATAAAAACCTCTCCTGCTTATCAACTGATAAGCAGGATAAAGGTTCCTATAATAGTAAGGTCAAGCAGTTAAATCAGACTCAGTTTCATCTTCATCATCAACAGCCGGATTTTCATCCATCAGTTCTGCGTAATCGGCATAATCCATCTGCATACGGCGATAGACCAGATATTTTGCATCGTGATAGCCAGCGATTTCACCACTACGTGGCTCCAGCACTTCACCCTTGCCACTCATCGCTGCCATTGCTTCCAGCAAGTTCGTGAAATCACCGCTGGCAACAGCACCAAGCATGGCAGAACCCAGCAGCACTGGCTCGGCCTGTTCCGGCACCAGCACACGACAACCGGTAGCGTCTGCATGCTCACGCAAATAAAGCTGATTACGCGCCAGACCGCCGGAGACCACCAGCGTATCAATCTCCATGCCTTCATGGCGCATTTCTTCAAGAATGTGTCTTGTGCCATAGGCCAGCGCCTGAATGGTGGCGAGATAATCCAGTGCTAGATCATCCAGTTCGTGATCCAGTGTCAGACCAACAATCGCGCCCTTACGCCAGCTTTCCGCCAGTGGTGAGCGGTTGCCGTGGAAATCCGGCTGCACATGACGATGACGGGTCAGAGTTGCCGTTTCTTCAGCCATTTTAGCCAGATGCGCATCCAGCAGATCGGCAATACGCTTACCCGGATTTTCTGCTACTAGTTTAACGGAGACCGCATGACGCGCGATCACCGCATCAATCAAAGCACCAGCGGCCGACTGCCCACCTTCATTTGCCCAGAGATCAGGCAGCAGAGCCGAATAATATGGCCCCCAGACACCCGAGACAAAAACCGGCTCTTTGCTCAGAGCAATATGGCAGGTTGAGGTACCGGCGATCAGCGCCAGACGCTGTTCTGTTGCACTCACACCGGCATTGTCCTCAACGGCCAGTGTGCCGAGCGCACCGGAATAAGCATCAATCAGGCCGGTTGAAACGGCGATACCGGCTTTAAGACCAAGCTCCGTTGCGGCCTGTTCCGACAATTGTCCGGCTAGTTCACCAGCCGCACCGAAGCGGTTGCCAATGGCAACAAAATTGTCGTCACCCAGTTCTTCAAGGCCGATATTCTCAAGAAACGCACTATCCCAGCCTTCTCCGGCGTTACCCCGATCGCCGAGATAAGTCCATTTACAAGCCGGCGAGCAAAGCGAGCGCATATCGGTGCCGGTCGCGCGATGCACCAGCCAGTCAGGCAAATCCCAGAAAGCTGCGGTCTGCGTCCAGCTCTGGGGCAGTTCACGCTTGAACCAGCGGATTTTCGGCAGCTCCATTTCCGGCGACATACGACCGCCGACATGGTTCAGCACCTTGCCACCGATTTCAGTGATCTCTTCGGCATCATTAATCGCGCGGTGATCCATCCACAAGATCACATCCTGATCCGCTTCGCCTTTCGGGCTGACAGTGACCGGCTTGCCCTCCGCATCCGCAACAACCAGCGAACAGGTGGCATCAAAGCCGATACCGGCAACACTGTCAGCAGCGATTGCGGCTTCAGTCATTGCGTGTTTTACAGCCTTGCAGATCGATGCCCAGATATGCGCCGAGCTCTGCTGTGCAAAATCCGCCTGCGGGCGAAAGGTTTCAATGGCACAGGCTGCAGTGCCCAGTAGCTGGCCCTTGCTGTCAAAAATCCCTGCTCTGGCGCTGCCGGTTCCGACATCAATTCCAATATAGTGGCGCATCATCAATCCTCATGCACAGAAGAAAATTCTGATTCCGTGCTTACAATAATTTTATGACGTATCAATAGAGCATTTCCCGTAAAAGTGCGCAGCGGTTTTACTTAAGGACAATGCGACAAGCAAAGACATCGAGCGGTTCCAACATTTTTTTAAATTGAACCGCTCTAACACTGAAAGTGATGCTATAAACAGATCAATGGCTCTCTCTTCCAAGCCCGCTCTGCGGCAGACCCAATCACTGACCATGACACCGCAAATGCAGCAATCGCTCAAAGTGCTGCAAATGAGCCGTGCTGAGCTGGAAGACTTTGTACAAAGTGAAATAGAAGCCAATCCGCTTTTGCAAAGAGCGCCAAGCGGTGCGCTGCCCTCTTTCAGCACTTCGGATTATTCTGTTGAAGATTTCGGCACCGTGCAACATTCCCTGCAAGATCATGTGGCCGAGCAGATCAATCTCAGCATCAGGGATAAAACCGAACGGCATATTGCCGAGCTGCTTGCCGAGACTTTGGATGAATCCGGGTATCTTCATGCAGACTTGGCGCAAATCGCCAAGCGCCTGAATGTGACACCAGAACAGGTAATGCGTGTTCTGCACCAATGTCAGACATTTGAACCGGCAGGACTTTTCGCCCGCAATCTGGCGGAGTGTCTGCGTCTGCAACTCATTGCCGATGATCGCCTGACTGCGGAAATGACCATTCTGCTCAAACATCTTGATCTGGTGGCAAAACGTGATTTCACAGCCCTCAAAAAACTCTGCGATGCGGATGATGAAGAACTGAGCGAAATGCTCGGCGAACTTCGCGGCCTGAACCCCAAACCCGGTTTAATTTTTGACAGCACGCCTGCCCTGACTATCATTCCTGATTTGCTGGTTAGCAAGACACCAAACGGCGAATGGAGCATCGCACTCAATCCACAGGCTCTGCCTCGTGTACTGATGAATGAGGACTATAGCCGCAAACTCAATGACAGCAGCCTTTCTAAAGAAGAAAAACAATTTCTGCGAGCCTGCAAACAGAAGGCAAATTGGCTGACCCGTATTCTCGATCAGCGTGCGCAAACTGTCCTGAATGTCGGTGAGAAAATCATCACTCACCAGCAGGCATTCTTGGAAAGCGGGGCTGAGGCGCTCAAACCACTGACAATGCAGATGGTGGCCGATGCGATTGAGATGCATGAAAGCACCATCAGCCGCGTTGCCAATCAGAAATATATGATGACCCCGCAAGGACTGTTTGAATATCGCTATTTTTTCAATGCGGCGATCAGGGGCAAAACCGGCGATGACATTGCCTCGGAAGCTGTGCGTATCAAAATCCGCACGCTGATTACGCAGGAAAACATCGACAGCATTTTGTCTGATGAGGCCATTGTGCAAAACCTTGATGCGGAAGGTATTGTGATCGCCCGTCGGACAGTTGCCAAATATCGAGAAGAATTAGGCATTCCTTCCTCCGCAAAACGACGGCGGGAAATGAAATTGCACGCCCAAAAAAGATAAGACCGCGTAATCAATTACGCGGTCTTATCCTTAAGTAACTCAGCTACCCAATTACTTCGAAGCTTTAACAGTGTTGTAGCTGTTAATCAGGTTGCGGTAATCCGGAATGTGGTTTGCGAACAGAGTACCCAGACCTTCCACATCATTACGCCAGTCGCGGTGCAACTCACAGGCAAGACCGAACCATGTCATCAGCTGTGCGCCGTTAGCACTCATACGATCCCATGCGGAATGACGGGTGATTTCATTGAATGTACCGGACGCATCGGTCACCACGAACACTTCGAAGTCTTCAGCCAGAGCCGACAGCGCAGGGAAAGCCACACAAACTTCGGTCACAACACCAGCGATAATCAGCTGTTTCTTGCCGGTTGCCTTAACGGCTTTCACGAAATCTTCGTTATCCCAGGCGTTGATCTGACCAGGACGGGCAATATAAGGCGCATCCGGGAAAAGCTCTTTCAGCTCAGGCACCAGCGGGCCATTCGGGCCATCTTCGAAGGATGTCGTGAGAATGGTTGGCAGGTTGAAATATTTTGCGAGATCAGCAAGTGCCAGCACATTGTTCTTGAATTTATCAGGATCAATGTCACGAACCAGAGACAGCAGACCTGTCTGATGGTCTACGAGAAGAACGGCTGCATTGTCTTTATCGAGGCGGTTATAAGGCTTGGACATTTTCAAAACTCCATGGTTTCAAGTTGATGAAATGAACCTACCCGTAAGACGAAAACTCCAAAAGATAGTTATTTGGAACCACAACGTCCCAATAAAGAGACAATCAGGCTCTTTACAAAACCGGAAGGAAGACAGGCTTCCCTCCGGCATAATTCAACTGATTATGCAGCACTGAAACCATCAACACGGCAAACGATCAGATCATGATCAGAAAGCGGACGCTGATTATCATCCAGCGATGAGATAATGCGGCTCTCAGTGATATCCAGACCGCGGCTCAGGAACCAGTCCAGTTTCATAGCGCGATCAGGCCAGCGGGTAATCAGGCTTGGACGCGTGGTCATCTGATCCAATGCACCACTGTGGCGGGTAAAGCCGCGCTCGGCAGCAACACGGAACAGACCTTCTGCCTCGAAATCCCCTTCCGCATGATTGCCGGTATTGAGATCGCCACCAATCAGCATTGGCATGTCGCCAAATTCCGCCTCCAGCGCATCAATCAACTGCGCCACCTGTTTCTCACGATAGGCTGCCGGAGATGCGCTTTCCAAATGCACAGACACTGCCAGAAACGGCCCGTCAACAGTTTCAATCACTGCGCCGATTGCATTGCGCTCACCCAGTCGTGGCTGATCGCCGCCATTAAAGAACCACAGGCGTTCACCGGCCAGACGCTGCACAAAAATCCGCTGCATCGGCACAGTCGACATCAGCGCATTGCCGTGGAAACCTTTTTCATTGAAATCATCTTTACAGAAGGAATGCTCGATTTCCGAACCAAGGCCAAGCTCGATAAACTCCACGCCATAGGCATATTCCATATCCATATGGCGGGCGACTTCCGCTGTCATGTTCTTCTGTGCGGTACGCGCCATGCCATTGTCCATCTCGGTCAGCAGCGCCACGGCAGGTTTTTCTGCCAGCACTTTCGCAGCACTCGCCTCAGGGAACAGACAACGCTCCAGATTCCACGCCGTGACATTAAACGGAAATGCCAGCGGTGCTGTTGAAGCAGCCTGACCACCGGTTTCAACACGGGTCATACACTCCATCGCAACCAGCTTGGCGTCATGAGCAGCCATGGTTTTATCCAGCTGTGTGATGCTCTGACGCTCTTCATGGGACGGCACATCAAGAGCAGCAACACGCGCATGGATCATGGTTTCAACAGTCATTACTTCAGTCATATCATTTCTCAGATTTCAGGCAGAAACAGCTTGGGTTGTTTTTACAACAGTTGCGGCAGTTTGCGACAATTCAATGCGTTTACCGGTTTGTTTATCAAAAAAGTGCAGTTTTTCACTTGCTACCGCCAATCGCATCTGGTCGCGGATTTCAGCCTGCGGGGGCAGTGCGGCGACCAGCTTCTGATTGCCCGCATAACCATGCACGATACGCTGTGCGCCCAGTTCTTCCACATATTCAGTGCGGAATTGAATGGCCTGCTCATGCGCTTCAGCGATATGCAAATCTTCTGCACGAATACCGATTGTCAGCTCGCCCTGCACGGATGGCAGTGTATCCAATTTCAGAATATCCTCGCCCAGCATTACTTGTGTTTGATGCACAGTGCCGTCAGCCAAGTTCATCGCCGGAGAACCGATAAAGCTGGCGACAAAGGTCGATGCAGGCCTGTGATAAATCCCAAGCGGCGCACCGATCTGCTCAATCTCACCGCCATTCAAAACCACCAGACGGTCTGCCAGTGTCATTGCTTCGAGCTGATCATGGGTTACATAGATCGAAGTCGTACCAAGACGGCGCTGTAGCTGGCGGATTTCTCCGCGCATGGAAACACGCAATTTGGCATCAAGATTGGACAGCGGTTCGTCAAACAGAAACACCGCAGGCTTACGCACAATGGCACGCCCCATCGCCACGCGCTGACGTTGACCACCGGAAAGCGCACGCGGCTTGCGTTGCAGATAAGGTTCCAACTCCAGCATCCGTGCAGCCTCTGCCACACGCGCCTCAATCTCGGCCTTTGGCGTTTTGCGGTTACGCAGACCATAAGCCATATTATCATAGACCGTCATATGCGGATAAAGCGCATAGTTCTGAAACACCATGGCGATGTCACGATCTGCCGGTTCCACCTCATTCACGGTGCGGCTGCCGATTGCCACCTCACCTTCCGAGATGGTTTCCAGCCCTGCCACCATGCGCAGCAGCGTGGATTTTCCGCAGCCGGAAGGGCCGACCAGAACAATGAATTCACCGTCTTTAATATCGATATTCACTGCGCTGACAGCTTTGGTGCCGCCTGCATAGATTTTCGATACATTTTCAATTTTAACCTGTGCCATTAAAGGCTCCTAAAATCTCTTACTTGTCGCTCTCGGTCAGGCCTTTGATGAACCAGCGCTGGAACACCACGACGATCAGCACCGGCGGCACCATGGCCAGCACGGCAAGAGCAAAAGCCTCGTTATAATCCGGAATTTGCGCCCCGACCCACACCTGCAAAATCTGCTTGATACCGCGCATCAGCGTGAAGAAGCTCTCATCGGTCGTCACCAGCATTGGCCAGAGATATTGGTTCCAGCCATAGACAAACATGATGATGAACATCGCGGCAATCATGGTGCGTGACAGTGGCAGCAGCACATCAATGAAGAATTTCACCGGCCCTGCCCCGTCTATGCGGGAAGCTTCCAGCAATTCATCCGGCACCGATTTAAAAAACTGCCGGAAATAGAAAGTACCCGTAGCAGAAGCCAACAGCGGCACAATCAGGCCCGAATAGCTATTGAGCATACCGAAAGACGACACCACCTGATAGGAAGGCACAATACGCACCTCCAGCGGCAGCAGCAGTGTGGTGAAAATCAGCCAGAAAGCCAGTGTAGCAAAGCGGAAGCGGAAATAGACAATCGCATAGGCCGCCAGCATCGACAGCACGATCTTACCGATTGCAAAGCCGAGCCCAAGGATCAGCGAGTTCATCAGCATTCGCGATCCGGTGATCTGACCGGTAAAACCACCTTCACGGGTCAGCACCTTTTCATAGGTTTCCGTGAAATTATCACCCCAGCTCAGAGACAAGCCGTTGGAGTGAATATCAGCCGCCGTATGGCTGGAAGTCGTGAAAGCCACCACCACCGGCATAATCAGAAACAGCGCTCCGGCAAGCAGGATCAGATGATCAGTAATTTTAACTTTATGCATCACATGTCCTGTTTAATTATAGTGAATGCGCCGCTCGACGAAGCGGAACTGCACGATGGTCAGGGTAAACACGACCAGCATCAGAATGACGGACTGTGCCGAAGAGCTGCCGATATCATTGCCGCGGAAGCCATCCATGAACACTTTATAGACCAGCGTAATCGGGTTATTGGCGGCCTTATCCTTCACCATCACGTCGATCACCCCGAAAGTATCGAACAGCGAATAGGTGATATTGATAATCAGCAAGAAGAACACTGTCGGCGCCAGCAAAGGCAGAATAACCGTGCGGAAACGACGGGCACCCGAGCGGCAATCCATCACCGCGGCCTCACGCACCGAGGCCGGAACCGCCTGCAAGCCGGACAAGATGAAAATGAAATTATAAGGGATCTGCTTCCAAACCGACACAACGATCATCGCAAAAGCAGTGTCAAAATAATTCAACCCGACTTTCATATCCCAGCCAAACCATGCAGCCATTTTTACAAACGGGCCGATATGCTGATCGAACATCATCATTCCGATGAGACCGGCAACCGGCGGCGCAATAGCATAGACCGAAATCAGCACGGTTTTATAAGTGGCATTGCCCCGGATCACTGCATCGGCTTTTACCGCCAGCAACATGCCAATGCCCAGCGACAAAGCTGTCACGATAATTGTAAAGATCGCCGTAAAACCGGCAATGCCGCGATATTCAGGGCTGACCAGCACATCCGTATAATTCTCCAGTCCGACAAAGGTTGAGCCGAAGCCGAATGGGTCTTCAATATAGAAGGATGACTGAATGGCCTGAACAGACGGCCAGTAAAAGAAAATCAAAACAACAGCCAGCTGTGGCGCCAGCAACAGATAAGGCAGCAGGCGTGAGTTAAACTGCACACGCTTGGCCGGTTCTGCCTGCTTTGCATTACCAAGCCTTGGTAAGCGCGCGAAAAGCCCTGCCAGTTTTGATGGTTTAGAAGTCTGGATATATGCCACGCGGCAAATCCCCGTCTTTTGAGAAGAGTGGATTGAAAACGGGGTCAGGCATGGTTTGCTCCGACCCCGTTCATCACGTTGAGAGAAATCTCTCAGTTGTTAGTTCGCGGTCTTTGCGAAACGGGTCAGCAGGTCGTTGCCTTCTTTTTCGATGGTTTCGAAAGCCTGTTTAACAGTGGTTTCACCGGAGAAAATACGGTTATATTCGCGTTCCATGATGGTACGGATCTGCGGATAGAAACCGAGGCGGTAGCCCTTCGACCATTCACCCGACGGCAGCATCAGCTGCTTGATGCCGACTTCGGCAACCGGTGTCTTTTCGTAATAGCCTTCAGATTTTGCCAATTCATATGCAGCTTTGGTGATTGCCACATAGCCGGTTGCCTGATGGTAATATTTCTGCACTTCCGGCGACGTCAGAAACTGGAAGAAGTCAGCAACGCATTTGTTTTCTGCATCCGGCTTACCGGCCATAGCGAACAGAGCCGCACCACCGATAAATGTGTTGGTACCTGCGCCGTCAACGGCTTTCCAGTATGGCAGGAAGTCAGCGGAGAATTCCATTTTTGCAGTTTTCTGCAGGCCACCGAATGAACCGGAAGAACCGATCCAGAAGGCAACTTTACCTTCATCAAAAGGCTTCTGATTGTCTGCCCAGCCTGCACCGTAGAAGCCAAAATAGCCTTTATCAGCCCAGTCTTTCAGCTTGTCGAACATCATGATGAGGTTCGGATCAGTCACATTCAGTTTTGTGTCCTGAACGCTATCATAACCGTTATTATTGGTGGCGAACTGAATGTTCTGACGGGAGAAGAAGTTCTCGGTGAACTGCCATGTCAGCTGCGAAGCGGTCAGCGGGATATAGCCTGCTTCTTTGAGCTTTGGTGCAATAGCTTCAAACTCTTCCCAGGTCTTTGGCGCTTCAACACCGGCCTTTTTCAGCGCATCAGTGTTGATATACATGATCGGCGCGGAGGAGTTGAACGGCATACCAACAAATTTGCCATCCGGTGCCGCATAGAAATAGCGCACGCCTTCGATAAAGGCTTCACGGTCAAATTTATAACCGGCATTATTAATCAGGTCTTCAGCAGGCACGGTCGCGCCTTTGGCATTGATAATGGTGGCTGCACCGGCATCAAAAACCTGAAGAATATTCGGCTGCTCACCGGAGCGGAATGCAGCAATACCGGAAGCCAGCGCTTCTTCGTAAGAGCCTTTGGAAACCGGTGTCAGTGCACAGGACTGCTGGGCTTCATTGAAGCGCTTTGACACTTCATTGATCACATCAGCATTCGCGCCGCCCATACCATGCCACCAGCTGATATTGGTCGCAGCCATTGACGATGTGGCAGAGACAGTCAGTGTCATAGCGGCGATTGAAAGTTTTCTGAACATTGCAGATCCTGTTTGTTGAAAAACTGGTTCCGCAATAGAGGGTGGATATGACAGTGAATTAACGCTTGTGAATCAAATTTATGAAACACACAAAAACCAGACTGTCCGGTAATATCAGCGTATCGCATCACGCAATCAGTCTGGCATCGGGTCTGTCAGGAAAAGAAATCCAGCAGGATTAAAAGGATCAACAAGCCAATCATATAATATTGAAATCGTCTGCGTTTAATATTCATCGCAACCAGAATAACGATGGTCGATAAAAGCAACACCCAGAGTTCAAGTTTCATATCGCTGAAATCGCTTTTCAGATAAGCTTCTCTGATCCCCTCAATGCTCTGTACAAAATTGATAAAAATGAAAAGAGAGAACAGCCATTTCTTCCTCGAAAAGAAATAGCTCTCATAGTCTCCGTATTCCTTAACATCATCCGGCGTTAAGGTAACACAGATGAAAAACAGGCCAAAAACGTAGAAAAGCTCCAGCACATAAAGATAGATATCGTAGGTTTTGCCGCTGCTCTCGAACAGATAATCCCACCAGAACTGGATAATCCATAAAAATACAATTAGCATCCAACCGGAGTGGATATAGGATATTTTGTTCTTGGATGGATGCTGAATAAATCTGGAAACAAAAATCAACAGTCGCGACAGGCACAGGCTTATGCCCATGCCGTTGATGATGCGCATGTGAGAGAACATATCGGTCTGGCTAACAAGACTATCTACGGCCATCACAATCCCCCCTTTATCAGTATGCGCACTTCAATCGCTGACGCGGCTTAGTAAATCATCAGCTCGAATGAAGACGACATCGACAGCAGCAGAAAGCCGAGAATGGCAAGAACCAAACCGGTTCTGAAATGTTTCGACGCTTTGACAATGTAATTTTTACCTGAACCCTGCCCGTTGCTGCTTTCCAGCGATGTCGACAACAGCACAATCAGCAAGCCGATCAGCACTGTGACTGAACCCGCGGCACTCAGCAGATCACAGATAAAAAGCGTCAAATTTGTATTGGTCATAAAAAGCCTCATGGGACAGATCAAAGAATTATCATGGATGGTTATAAACTCTGTCCGCCAATGACAAGCCTGAACATCTCAACATATTATAATGTAAGACATTAATTCTCACCATATTTTGCATGCTTTTCTGACATTATGCAGAAACATCACTGGTCTTATCTTCGGTTCATGCGATACAACGCAGGAATTACTAGAGCGCCGTGTGCCGGATCTGGCACATATTGGTCGCTCTAAAACTTTAAAATTAGAGCATAATTTCACTGAACCAGTCCAAGTTTAAGGAATGATGCTCTACAAGATGCAGCAAGCATAAATAAAAATATGGAGGAGCGCTCAAGATGCGTTACGCACGAATTACCGAGCGTCTGAGCAGTCAGGGTTCACATAAATGGGCTGTCCATATGCGCGCCCGCGACATGAAAGCCGCTGGTGAAGAAATTATCGAACTGACCATCGGCGAGCCGGATATTCCGACACCTGCGGATATGATTGATGAAGCCGCACGCTCCATGCGCGCAGGCCGCACCCGTTACACCGGCGGTCGCGGTGAGCCTTCAATCCTCGCTGCATTGTCTGATAAGTATTCCAAGCGTACTGGTCGCGAAATCAGCCAGAAGCAAATTCTTTGCTTCCCCGGCACACAGAGTGCGCTGGCCATTGCCATGTTCGGCTTGGCTGAGGAAGGTGATGAAGTTATCACCACAAATCCTTGCTATGCCACTTATGAAGGCGTGATTAAAGCAACCGGCGCCACACCGGTCTATGTGCCGGTCAGTGAGGAGAACGGTTTCCGCCTGCAGGCTGCCGATCTGGAAAAAGCAATTACGCCACGCTCGCGTGTGCTGCTGCTTAACTCGCCGCACAACCCGACCGGCGCTATGCTGAGCCGCGAAGAAATCGCGGCAATCGGCGAGGTTTGCATCAAGCATAATCTCTGGATCATTTCCGATGAGGTTTATGAACTGCTGGTCTTCAACGGTGAGTTTTCCTCACCGCTCGACATACCGGAACTGGCCGAACGCACTGTTGTGGTTGCATCCATTTCCAAATCCCATTCGGCTCCGGGTTTCCGCAGCGGTTGGTGCATCGGCCCTGAGGAATTCACCGACCGGCTGCTGCCTTTGTCCGAATATCTGCTGTTTGGCGTGCAGCCATTCATCGCCGATATGACAGCCTATGCGCTGAACCGTCCGGCAACGGCGGCCAAGCAGATGCTGGAGAATTTTTATCGCCGTGCGCAGATGATTTCCGAGCGCTTGGATGGTCAGGCTGGCATCGCCTGCAAAATCCCTCAGGCAGGTATGTTTATTCTGGTTGATATCCGTGCCACCGGTCTGACCGGTGCAGACTTCGCCATGCGCCTGCTTGAAGAAGAAAAGATCGCCACAATGCCCGGCGATTCCTTTGGCAGCAATCTTGTCGGCTTCCTGCGTCTCAGTCTCAGCGTGGCAGATCATCAGATTGATGATGCCTGCGCCGGTATGGTGCGGCTTGCACAACGCATAACGCTGGAAAAAGCGGCCTGATTGGTTGCACTAACTTTAAAAGCCCGCCTCAGTGATGAGGCGGGCTTTTTTGTTTGCGTTGTTTTGATTTAGCGGATCAGTGTCACGTGTTTGGCACCGAATGCCCAGAGAATACCGCGCACGATCAGCAAGGCTGCAATCACAATCAGCATGATACAGACCGAGAATGCTGCCGCCTGATTAACCGCTCCGCGATCAGACAATTGCAGCACGGAGATTGATGCGACCTGTGTTGACGGTGTGGTGAGAAAGATCACCGCAGACAGCGACACCATCGTACGCATGAAGAACAAGACCCCTACGCCCAGCAATGTCGGCCAGAGCAATGGCAGTGTTACTTTACGCAGTGTTGTCACCACACTGCCGCCCAGCATGGTCGATGCCTCATCAAAAGAACCGCTGATCTGTTTCAGGCTGGTTGAGGAAATCAGGAATGCATGGGCGTGATTATAATAGACACTGAGAATGATAATCAGCGCAAAACTGCCATAGAGAAAATGCAGCGGATTGGACGGATTATTGAAAGCCAGTACATAGCCAAGCCCCAGTACCATCCCCGGCACAGCAGATGGCAGAATAGCCAGAAATGCCAGCGGGCCGGTCAGCGGATTTTTAAACTTCTGCACCGCAATCGCGGTCATACCGGCAATCGCTACACCCAATACTGCTGTTGCCAGACTGATCTTCACACTGTTCCACAAAGGTGCTGTGCCGTTCTGCACATCGAACTGATAATGCTGCAGCGTGAAAGTCATATTATATGGCCACAGTTTGACAAAACTCGCCAGAACCACAACCAGAATAACACTCAGGATCAAAGCCAGAATAACATAGGCATAGATACCCAAGAACAAATCACGTTTGCGGGACGGACGGACAACCATCGGTCGCGCTTGCGAGGTAAGCAGCGCCTGTTGCTGTTTGGTCAGGCGTTTCTCAACAATCTTGGCAAAAATCGCTGGCAGCAACAGCACAATCCCGATAACCGCGCCAAGCCCAAACTGCGCCTGCCCGATAACCTGATTATACACTTCGGTCGCCAGCACATTGAAATCGCCACCGATCACCATCGGATTACCGAAATCCGTCAGCACCAGATTGAATACCACGAAACAGGCTGCCGCCAGACCATAGCGCGTGGCAGGCAAAGTCTGCGTACGGAAAATGCGCCAAGGCCCAGCTCCCAAGACTTCCGCACTTTCATGCAGACGTGCATCGCTTACCGCTAAGGCTGCCGAGAGGATCAGAAAGGCATAAGGAAAGGCATAAAGCGCATTGGCAATCACCACACCCCAGAAGCCATAAATATCAATATCCATTCCCATCCAGCGGTTGAGGATACCATTGCGTCCGAGCAGCAGAACCAGCCCCTGCGCCTGCACAAGTGATGGTGCAAAAAGCGGGATCAGCGCTGCCATGCGCAACAAGGATTTGAACGGAACATGCGCCCGTTGCAGTGTATAGGCATAGGCATAGGCCATGCTGGTGACGAGGATTGTACAGGTCAGCGCCATGCCCAGACTGTTGAGCACCAATGTCCAAAAGCGGGCGGCTGTGAATGTGCTGATAAAGTTGCCGAGACCAAAACCTGCCGGTGTGCTGAAACCAAGTACGAGAATGGCCCAGAGCGGCATAACCAGAAAGATCAGGATCAGTGCTGTGACACCAATGGTGACAGCCCATGACATAAAATTATCGCTGAACAGACCGCGCTTCAAACCGGCGCCGGTCGTCGCGGACACAGAGACACCGGCGCTACTCATGACAACACCCGCAGCGCTTCGGCTGGCAGATGAACGGTCACCGCTTCACCGGTCTGCGGCAGCACGCCGTTTTTATTGGCAGCACCATGCATCTCTACATGAATTTTAATATCCGGTCTCTTATCCGGCACCACTTCCAGCCGCGATATATGCCCCAGATAAATCTGGCTGCGAATGGTGGCAGGGAAATAATTATCATCCGCAACAGACTGTGATGCCGGTAGCAGATTGATGGATTCCGGCCGGATGCCCACTTTGCTGATCTGCCCTGTATGGCAGTTATTCAGCTGATCGAGTTTCAGAACTTTATCGGCAAAATGCAGCTCACCATCAGCGACTTTATCAACCGGCAGAATATTCATACGTCCGATGAAGTCGGCTACGAAGCTGGTTTGCGGCTGCTGATACAGCATTTGCGGTGTTCCGGTCTGTTCAATATGACCGTCCTTCATCACCACAATCACATCCGCCATGGCCAGCGCTTCTTCCTGATCATGCGTCACCATGATAGTGGTAATGCCAACGCGCTTTTGCAGCGCACGGATTTCATTGCGCAGTTCTTCACGCACTTTCGCATCCAGCGCCGAGAGTGGTTCATCCAACAATAACAGTGACGGATTAGGTGCCAAAGCGCGTGCAATCGCGATACGCTGCTGCTGGCCACCGGACATTTGTGCCGGCAGTTTCTCTGCCTGACTGTCCAGATGCACCAGATTCAGCATTTCACGCACGCGTGTTGCGATTTGCGCTTTTGTCCAGTTCCGGCATTCCAGACCATAGGCAATATTACGAGACGCAGTCATATGCGGGAACAGCGAATAGGACTGAAACACCACGCCGAAATTACGTGAACGCGCCGGAGTATGGGACAGATCAGCATCGCCCAGCATGATCTTGCCGGAATCAATGTCTTCAAGCCCGGCGACTGAACGCAATAAGGTGGTTTTTCCGCAGCCGGAAGGTCCGAGAAAACACACCAGAGAGCCGTGCGGAATATTCAGAGAGACATTATCGAGAGCTTTGACTGAGCCATATTTCTTGACGACGTTCTGAATATTCAAATCCATTGGTATACATCCTTTGGTATTTTGTTTTGATGAGAATATAGCCCGCCCCGCATGAAACAGGCCGGTCATCCTCACTTCTTTGATTTCATGCAGTTTTGTGCAAACCGGACGACAACAAAAATCGCCTGCGAAAGACTCGCATAGTGGTTATCGTCTTGCTCCGACTGCTGTTTTGTATGCACGGTGTCACAACACTGTGCGTTCCCTGTTATTGTTCATTTTTGGCAGTCCCGTTTCAGACTGCAATAAATTTAAGCACATAAAGCGAGACCGGATTGGCTTCCCAGCAATCCGGTCTCATTCATTTTAACGCTCGTATTTTTTCTGCCATGTGTCGATGATCGTTGAACGCTCATCAGCAGCCGCTTTGAAATCAAGCGGATACATAACTTTAGACACATCTTCAGGCAGACCGGCAGCTTTGAACTTCTCCGGCATTTCACCGCCCGGAATTGTTACAATAGCTTTCCACTTGTAATATTCGTCAGCAGCCTGCTTGCTCACAGTCCAGTCCAGAAAGCGCTTGGCGGCATCTTTGTTCTTAGATGTTGAAACCAGCGCATTGGCTTCCAGCTCGTTACCGGCACCTTCCGACGGGATCACCATCGTGATCGGGTAACCTTCAGCAATATTTTTGATAGCACGCAGTTCAAAAGACGCACCAACAGTATATTCGCCCATCGAAGCGACGTTACATGGCTTGGAACCGGACTTGATATATTGCGCGACATTTTTGTCGAGACTATCAAGGAAAGCCCAGCCCTTCTCGTTGCCCATCTGCTGGATCAGCGAGTCGATCTGGATATAGCCGGTTCCGGAAGACGCAGGGTTCGGCATAACCACTTCCCCCTTAAAAGACGGATCGGTCAGATCAGCCCATGATTTCGGCATGGTCAGACCCTTGGCTTTCAGGCGTTCATTATTCACGCAGAAGGCAGCCATATAACCGGTTACCGCGAACCAGCGATCTTCCTTATCGCGGAACTGTGCAGGAACGGCATCAATATTTGCAGGCTTATAAGGCTCAAGCGTTTTGATAATATCAGGATTGAACAGCGATGTTACCGCAACACCCCAGAGCACGTCGTGCTGAGGGTTCGCCTGTTCAGCAATAATACGCGCAACAAGATCACCATTGGAGAGGCGCAACATATTAATATCGAGATCAGGCAGTGCCTTCTTCGCTTCTGCCAGAAACGCAGCCGCTTCGTCTTCTTCGTATACGGTATAAACGGTCAGTGTTTCAGCGAGCGCTGAACCGGCCATCAAAGTTGCGGCCAGAGCACCCAAGGTCTTCAGATAAGTTTTGCGCATATGTAAGCCCCCATCCTGTGAATTTTGTTTGAGTTTTTATAAAGTTCCCACACATAATGATGAATTAACAGCAGATATCAATGCGAATTTTTGAAAGCATGTCAGAACCCGCAGCCGCAGAAAGCAATTTCTGCACCGGTATTGCGGCCATCATATTGCGCCATCTGCATTCCTCAGCGAAACAGATAAAGCGCTATATTTTCTGTAATACCCCGCATTTTCAGGGTGCCTGAAAGTCAAGCCATCCGAAAAAACGCAGAGATAGTATGTAAAAACAGAGACGGATCAAAAGCCGCCTTCATCAACATAGTTTGAAAATCTTGCCTGTGGATTTTATCAGGCGCATGTCCGTTTGCGCCAAAAAACAGCGCATTTAGCAAGAATGTAATAAAACTTACATTTATAAAAATATAGCGACCGTCACTGTCTTGGACAGGACGGCCGCTATGTCGCAAACTGTATATGCGTATTTATTCTATACTTTTTTCCGTTTTAAGTCCGGCATCTGTATGCTGCTTTTCAGTATCAAAATTAATCAGCTTATCATTGCCCTGCTGCAAAAATTCAGGACCAATAATACGCACATTCCGGTCAGACAGCTCTTCCGTAAGATCTCTTTCCGGAGCGGCTTCAGCTAGGGTTTCATCAACAACAGTTTCAACTTGCGCGGATGCAGTTTTTGAAGATGCGCCTGTCTTGATTTTCTTAGGCTTTTCGCGACTGAACTTCACCTGCTGGATATAGGAATTATATCTGTCCCAATTGCATTTACTGAAATTGCGATCGGACTGATAGCGATAAGCTGTCGGCAGATTTCCGTAAGTTTCGCGCTTATCTACAGAGAGCATACCCGCGGTTTCAGCAGCCGGATCATTCAGAACATAAAGATTCACATCCTGCGTTTCACAAATAAAACTGCATTGTGCGAGTGTCTCTTTAATCTGATCGCTTCTCGCATATTGTGAGTGCGGTGCAGGGAAATAATATCCGTCAGATAGGCGCACACAGAACAGCAGCGGCGTTCCTGAATATTTGCCCAAGAACTGATTTGGCGCACCAGTAGCAATCGCATCTGTTTTCTTTATATTCACCGATGGCGGTGTTTTTGCGGTGCGCTTTTGCGTCGTTGCGGTCGTCGTAGCGCTTGCCCCGCTGCATCTTGCCAGTGCTGCAGAATTCGTTTGTAGTTTTGACTGGATATCCCCGCGGCGCTGAGCCAGATCGCGGCAGGCATTAAAAAAACCGCCCTGGGAATTTTCCGCAGTACATTTACGGGTACGTTCCAGATTTCTCACAGCAGCCAGTTGCCGTTTTAAAGCCTGATCCTGCGTGATTAAAGAACTGTCAGTACAAAGCGCGGCCAAAGCGGGAGATGTGGCAAGCAATCCAATCAGAAAAAGTAATGGAACAGACAGAAATTTCACAGAAACAGACACCATTTCCCGTAAATTTGTACGCGGGAAATACATTTTTCTGTTCTCCACTACTACACCGTTACGCACTTTTTCCTCCACGATTTTACTCAAGCTAATTTAGAGGTAAAAAATCAAAACAAAAGGAAAATATATAATAGCGCACATAATAATCACATTTATGCAGCAAATATTTCAACTCTGTTACGGCCTTTGTTTTTTGCCATATACAGACTGACATCAGCTTTCTTTGTAATATCCGACAGGGAAGTGACACCGGCGACAGTCTGGCATACACCCGCACTGATTGTCAGACGCACAATATTACTGCCATGCTCAAAGGCATCATCTTCGACAGCCTTACGGGCACGTTCTGCAAAATCGTAAGCTTCATTGAGAGTCGTATCCGGAAGAATCACAGCAAATTCCTCACCACCAATACGTGCCACCACGTCTTTCTTACGAAAGACAGTTGTCAGAATATTCGCACAGCGTTTTAATGCGACATCACCCGCCTCATGCCCGTAAACATCATTCACACGTTTAAAATGATCAATATCCAGCAAAATTAAAGTCAGCGATTCCAGATCAGGCTTCTGTCCGGCCAAAGCAAGTTCGAATGCTCGGCGATTATACAACTCTGTCAGCGGATCGAGCAGTGTCATTTGTTTCAGCTCGGAAATGCCGCGCTCATAGGCGAGTGAAATCGCAAAAGCACCGCTGGCCACAATATGCACGGAGATCGTCAACAGTAAAACTGTCAATAGCCCGTCATTTGGCAGCAGGGTCATATTTTGCGGGCCGGCAATCCATCCCTGCCCTACGCGTACGAGAAACCCGACACCGACAATACTATAAGCAATAACCAGCCCCCAGCGGGAAGGCAGCACCTCTCCATTGGGCCGGATCAACTCTCGGAGAACTAAAACAATCTCGATAAAGAACAGCAGATTAACAAAACCGAAGATAAAACTGTTGCTGACATAGGAAGAGAGTGAATAAGGAACCAGTAAAACCAGCAAGATGACGATATTAACTTCAATGTAGTTCTTACGATAAAAGAAGCTTCGCAACGCCTGCCAACGCAGCGCAATGCCCATAACCATAAAGCCGTTGACAATAATCAACTGCATCATCTGCGTACGGTCAATAATTACAAATGCCGTAAAACCAAGCGACAAAATAAAGTTAGCAGCGACCCAATATAACCAATAAACTCTGTCACGCTGTTTCATCCAGATGCAAAAAAACGCGATCGAAAATGCTGCAAGAGAAATTGCATTAACAATAAATAGTGAGTTTGGATCAATATTCGTAATGTATTGAATGATCATCGACGATAAAACCCTTTTGTCGACAAACGAAAATCCCGCTTGGGCAGATAATATCTCTGAGCATTTTCGGCAAAGAAGAAAAACCTGAATTAAGGTCATCCACTCAGCTATATTTCTATATAAGCAAATATTTTAATATCTATCGTAATGCCGCGTAGCATTATAGAAGCACAGTTGATCTATCACAGAGCTATATAAAAAGCGACATTTTGAATCTGTCTCAGGTAAAAAATTAATCTCGGCCAAACACGAGTATGCTTAAATACAAAGCTTCTTTTACTGAAGAAAAACAGAAAAATATTTCGGTGAGAAAGATGGCTGGGGCGCCTGGATTCGAACCAGGGAATGCCGGTACCAAAAACCGGTGCCTTACCGCTTGGCTACGCCCCAAAACAAATCACGGAGAGATTCCGTGGCGGTGATCGGCTTATAGCCTCAAGAATTTCATTGTGCAATCCACTGAAATCAGATTTTCACATTTTAAATCAAAGCTAAGACAGTCAATTTCGCGTTTTCGCGGTACTGCACTGATTATGGCACTGAAAAATACATTTATGCGCAATATTTCTGCCTGCTTATCACGCAAATTCTTTTCGCTGCATGGTATCAATCAACCTGTTGCAGCGAAAAGATCAAAGCGATCGGTATCACGTCCCAACGGGCTGACTATCCTGCATCCAGCGCCATTGCACTCCATCACTAAAAGCCGGTTTAATGCCCTGCCCCGCTTTAACAAAAGCCATTGCCCCTGCTCCGCTTTGCACAGCATCAGGTAGCGCTGAAGCCTCGTAATTTTTGAGCCGCAATGCACCGTCCACATGCAAAGCGGCTGTCGGCCAGACTGAGCCTATTGCGATATTTCCATTCACGCGGTCAATGCGTAATGCCTGCCGCCACTGTCCGGCATCATCAGCGACTTTGATGCTAAAGTTATTCTCCCCCGCCAAGCCCATCTCTGCATAACCTGTCCAACCACTCTGAAACAGTAATGAAGCAGTATTATCGCTCTGGTTTTTATTGATTTTCAGCTGATGTCCTGCACCGCTATGAGTCAGCAAGACTGCGTCAGATGCCACTGCGAAACGATTATAGCTGTCAGCCTCTGTATTGACACCAACCATCGGCTGCGGATTGACCAGTGACTGCCACTGCGCCCCATTATAAAGCAGCAGTACATTTTCATCTGCAACATACATCGTCCACCCGCACAGGGGCGTAAAGAAGAACCACTCACCATCCATGAAGGCCGCAATATTTCCGTCCTGCCTCTGCCACGAATCCGCAGCACCAGCAGGTACCAGATAGCGCTCACCTTCCTGAGTATTCACTGGTGGTGACGTATATTGCCTGCTTGTGACAGAGAGATGCAAAAGCGCATCAAGATAGCGCAGCGCCTCATTATGAGTCACGTGTTTCTGCGCCTGACTGGGCAGGATATAAGGCATTTTCAGATTGGGTGTTGTTTCCATATCGTGCTTTTCCCGTTGTTCATGAACGGGAAAAGTCTATGGATGAAATCAAAGACGGGGATAGATTTAGCCCGCTTGCAGTTTAACTGCCGCGATAGGTCGAATAAGCCCACGGGCTGACAAGCAATGGCACGTGGTAATTTGCGCTCTCATTCGCGATGGAAAAGCGGATCGGGATCAGATCCAGAAACGGCGGCTTGGCCATATAAGCCCCTTGTGAATCAAAATACTCGGCAACATGAAACTGAATTTCATAAGTACCGATTTGCATATCCGTGTCACTCAACAACGGCTCATCCGTACGTCCGTCCAGATTGGTGGTTGTACGCTTTAACAGCTCCAGCTCACCACTGCCTTTAACCCGATAGAATTCAAGGCGCATTGCGGCAGCAGGTTTGCCATGCGCAGTATCGAGAACATGGGTTGAGAGTTTTGCCATAACCATACCTTTTCTGCTGCATCTACATTTTACTAACCGAGCATATCCCCCAGCCGCAGCTCAGCGATACGCGCAATCTGCCGCAGTGCTTCAGAAGTCTCCTGCTCAGGCGTATTTTTCAGACGTGTTTCAAAACTGGCCAAGATGGAATGTTTATCATGCCCTTTACCGTCAAAACCACGCACTGCGAGAATAAAAGGAAAGTCAAAGCGCTGCTTATAAGCATCATTCAGGCGATGAAACCGCTCATATTCCGCATCATCCAGCCGGTCGAGACCCGCACCTTTTTGCTCACTGGTTGAAGCGTCAGTCAGGTTACCTGCACGTGCAGCCTTGCCTGCCAGATCAGGATGCGCCCGGATCAGCGTCAACTGCCTGGCCACACCGGCTTTTTCAACCGCCTGCACCATTGCCTGATGCAGGGCAGAAACAGAAATAAACGGCCTGTCTCCGGCCACAGCTTCTGCCACCCAAGGGGAATGCTCGAAAATACCGCCCAGCACAGAGATAAAACCTGCCTCAGGCAGACTATTCAATTCCTGCAAATTCATTTCAAGCTTCACCCTGCATTTGCCGCCGGCGCAGTTTCATGATCGATTTCAGCACGGTTTCCGGCGTGGCCGGTGCATCCAGTTCCGGCGAGAATTGATGATCCGCAATCGAAGCAATCGCATCACGGATTGCCAGCCAGACGGAAATACCAAGCATCAGCGGCGGCTCGCCAATCGCTTTGGAACGGAATACCGTTTCCTCGCGGTTCGGTGCATTTTCCAATATCCGTACATTAAAAATTTCAGGCACATCGCGCGAACCCGGAATTTTATAGGTCGAAGGGCCAGCGGTGCGTAATCGTCCCGCCTTGTCCCACCAAAGTTCTTCGCAAGTGACCCAACCCATGCCCTGCACGAAAGCACCTTCAATCTGGCCGAGATCAATCGCCGGATTAAGCGGAAAACCGACATCCTGCAAAATATCCGCCCTCAGGCAGCGCGTTTCGCCGGTCAGCGTATCCACTGCTACTTCGGCAACAGCCGCACCATAGGTGAAATAAAAGAACGGGCGGCCGCGCATCGTCTTGCCGTCCCAGTGGATTTTCGGCGTCGCATAATGGGCAGCCTCGGAGAGCTGCACGCGTTTTGACCATGTCAGCTTGGCAAGCTCACCAAAAGACAACGATTCATTGCCCGCATAGACACGGTTACCACGGAAAATGATCTCGCTCTCTTCTGTGTTGTAATGCTCTGCAGCGACCTTCGCCATCCGCCCCTTAATTGCCATAGCGGCTTTAAAGGCTGCCATACCATTGAGATCCGAACCGGTTGAAGCTGCCGTTGCAGAGGTGTTCGGCACTTTGCCGGTGGCTGTCGCCGAGATGCGCACCATGTCCAGATCGATCTGGAACACTTCAGCCACAACCTGTGCGACTTTGACAAACAGCCCCTGCCCCATCTCCGTGCCGCCATGGTTCAGGAAAACCGAACCATCCTGATAGACATGCACCAGTGCACCGGCCTGATTGAGTGCCGTGAGATTGAACGAGATACCAAACTTCACCGGCATCATCGCCAGTCCGCGGCGGATCAGCGGATTCCCAGCATTATAGGCATCAATCTCCGCACGCCGTTTTTGCCACTCGCTGCTGTTGAGCAGCGTTTCTGTCACCTGTACCAGCCGGTTGTCTTCAACCTTCTGGCCATAGGGCGTTTCATCACCGGTCTCGTCACCGTAATAATTGACGGCGCGCAGCTGATTAGGATCAAGTTTCAGCTCGCGGGCAATCGTATCGACAATCGTTTCAATCGCGATAATGCCCTGCGGCCCGCCAAAGCCGCGAAATGCTGTGTTAGACACGGTATTGGTTTTGCAGGCATGACCAATGAAATGTGCATGTTCAATGAAGTAAGAATTATCCGCATGGGTCAGCGCGCGGGCAATCACCGGCCCTGTGAGATCCGGCAGGTTTCCGGCGCGGGCAAGAAACTCGATATCCAGCCCCTTGATACGTCCGCGACTGTCGGTTCCGGCCTGCCAATGCACCACAAAATCATGACGCTTACCGGTGGCGATCATATCATCGCGGCGTTTGAGGCGCATTTTACACGGGCGTCCGGTCTTGGCGGCAACCAGCGCGGCCGCACAGGCAATAATCGTTGCCTGACTTTCCTTACCGCCAAATCCGCCGCCCATACGCCGCACCTGACATTCCACCGCATGGGCGTGGAGTCCCAACACATGCGCCACATGATGCTGCACTTCGCTCGGATGCTGTGTTGAGGAATGCACCAGCATGTCGCCGTTTTCCTGCGGCCAGTTTTCACCCGGAATGGTATAGGCAATATGGGTTTCGAGGTAGAAATGATCCTGTCCGCCCATCGAAAGACGGCCGGAAAACTGATGCTCCGCATTGGCAATAGCGGTTTTGGCATCGCCCTGTTGTACCACCTGTTTCGGGATCACATAGCTCTTTTGCCGATGTGCTTCTTCCACATCCAGCACCGGCGGCAGTTCTTCAATATCCAGCTTCACCAGCTTTGCAGCCTTATAGGCAGCCTCAAAACTAGTGGCGGCAATCACTGCGATTGCCCGCCCCTGATGATCGAGCAGTTCCTCAGCAAAAAGCGGCTCACCGGGCAATCCGGGCGAAACATCATTGATGCCCGGAATATCATGCACATCCCAGATACCAACGACACCAGCCTGCGCCAAAGCTTCACTGGCATCCATACCTTTCAGCCGGCCATGAGCAACCGGCGACAATATAAAAGCCGCATGGAGTGTATCCGGTAATTCCGGCATATCATCAATATAGGTCGCCGCTCCGGCCACATGGCGGCTTGCGGAATCATGCACAACGCCATGACCGATGATGCTGCGCTCGACTTTTTCGATATTATCCGATGTTGGAAAAGGCTGGTTAAGTGCGATCATAGTGCCATTACCTCCACCACTTCACCGGCCAGATCATGATGCAAACGCTCCACCAGATTTTGCGCCACCATCAGGCGATATTCAGCACTGCCGCGCCAGTCACTTAAAGGATTAAGTTCTTTAGCAATTGACGCTGCACAGGCCGCAACCGCAGCTCCGTCCAGCGCCTTACCGGTCAGCGCCTGTTCCGCACTTTTCACCCGTTTTGGTATTGCTGCCATACCGCCAAAAGCGATACGCGCATCTGCTACAATTCCGTTTTCCCGCGTCACACGGAATGCACCGCAAACAGTGGAAATATCCTGATCGTAGCGTTTGGAAATTTTATAAACACGGTAATCCTGCGTCGCAGTCAGCTTCGGAAGCGTGACGGAGGCAATCACCTCCCCCTCACGCAATTCTGTTTTGCGGTAATCGAGGAAAAAATCTTCCAACGGCAATATGCGACTACCATGAGCACCAGCCAGTTCAATCTCAGCGCCAAGACCAATCAGCGCTGGCGGTCCGTCCCCGATCGGGCTGGCAGTACCAATATTGCCGCCGATTGTGCCTTGATTGCGGATTTGCACAGAGCCGAAACGGCGCAGTAAAACAGTCAGGGACGGATACTGATTGCCAATTGCTCTCAGCACCTCTGCCCATGTAACCGCAGCACCGAAACGGAAAGATGCTGCATCCTCACGAATCTCACGCAACTCGCGCACATGCGCTGTCGAGATCACTTCATTCCAGTCGCTATGATAATCGGCCAGCGCCACGCCAAGATCAGTTCCGCCAGCCAGCAGCAGGCTCTGCGGATATTGCGCGCGCAGCTCCACCAGTTCTTTAAGTGTCTGCGGCTGATGATAGGTTGAGCCATTATGGCTGAAACCCGATTGCGGGCGGATGTCCTGCAAAGAACCGGAAAGCGGCTGTGCTACCGGTGCGCCGCCTTCTGCAATCACCTTGCGTGCGGCTTCGACAATCGGGCGATAACCCGTGCAACGGCAGAGATTACCTGCCAGCGTATCATGGATCAGCTGATCGTCGACTTTGGTGTCGGTGCTGGCACAATCGGCAGCCAACCCGCTCAGCGACATCACAATGCCCGGTGTGCAGAAACCACATTGCGACGAACCGTTTTCGGCCATTGCCGCCTGCACAGGATGGAGTTGTGTGGTTTTCAGCCCCTCGACAGTGACCAAAGCTTTGCCGTCCAGCTGTCCCATTGTCAGGATACAGCTGTTAACAGCGCGGTAGCGAAACGCTCCGTCGGTCTCAGTGGATTCTGTTGCACCCGACGCAGTGTCAGCCTGCGCAATCGCGTCCATATCTGTGCCGATTAACACGGAGCACGCCCCGCAATCCCCCTCGGCACAGCCTTCCTTCGTTCCCTTGAGCCGCGCCTCCCCGCGCAACCACTCCAGAACCGTTGTATCTGGCCGGACCTGAACATCCTGCCGGTGACCATTCAGAAAGAAACGGATCATCTGTGTCATAGAACCAGATTGTTACGCCTCTGAATGGTCGTCAAGATGTGCAGTGATAAATGCGGCAAATTAGCTTTGAGATGCGTTTTAAAGCGACATTTCCGGCGCTTTCCATGCCGCTTTTAAACTATATCTGCTTTCTGCATCTGACCGGATGGTCAAATACTCCTGTCAGAAATCGTGAAATTTTGCTGCGGAAAGTAATATTCCTCCAGATTATTGCCCGCACCGCCGCGATCCACCACCAGAAAATCTGAAGTTTCGTCCAGTGCCAGCAACGGGTGATGCCAGACATTGCGATGATAATTCACACCCTGATTGCCCCGCGCCAGAAATGCCACCGGCGCATGCGGAACACCATTATTATCTTCTGCAACCACAACCAGATAATCGCGTCCGTTCAGCGGCATAAAGGCCTGCGAACCAAGCGGATGCCGCTCAACCATTTTAATGGTCAGCGGTAATTCCCACGGCTTGCTACGGAAGATATTGATCAAAACCTGAGGCTCTTCGCCAATAACATCGGCAGTGGCCAATGCATGATGACGCTCGGTAATGTCCCAGTTAATGAGTTTAACCTCGCCCAGACCTGTCTCGATAATATCCCCGAAAGGTGCAAAATTTTCCGGCGTCAAAGCCCGTACCGGCAAATTGATCAGTTCCATGATTATTGCCCTGCCGGTTTATGATGTTCATGCCAATGGCGGGCAATATCAATACGCTTGGCAACCCAGACTTTGTTATGGGACTGCACATAATCCAGAAAGCGCTCCAGTGCTGCAGCACGACCCGGACGGCCAACAAGGCGGCAGTGCAGACCGACAGACATCATCTTCGGCGCACCTTCCGCGCCTTCGCGGTAGAGCACATCAAAGGTGTCTTTCAGATAATTGAAAAACTGATCACCGGCATTAAAACCCTGCGGTGTCGCAAAGCGCATATCATTGGTGTCGAGCGTATATGGCACGATCAGATGCGGGCCTTTTGGCCCTTCAATCCAGTAAGGCAGTTCATCGGCATAGGAATCGGCGGAATAGACAAAACCGCCCTCTTCCATCACCAGCCGCAATGTATTGTCGGATGGTTTACCCTGATAAATACCGTAAGGTCGTTCGCCGGTCAGTTCTGTGTGCAGACGCACCGCTTCCTGAATATGACGGCGTTCTTCTTCTTCTGTGAAATCTTTATATTCCAGCCAGCGCAGACCATGACTGGCGATCTCCCAACCTGCCTCTTTCATCGCCGCAACGGCTTCCGGATTGCGCTCCATCGCTTTGGTCACGCCATAGACCGTCACATCCATATTGCGCTTGGTGAACATGCGCCACAACCGCCAGAAACCGGAGCGTGCGCCGTACTCGTAGATCGATTCCATATTCTGGTTGCGCTGTTTCGGCCAGCTTTGCGCGCCGACAATTTCGGAGAGCAGGCATTCGGAACCGGCATCCCCGTCGAGAATGCAACTCTCGCCGCCCTCTTCATAATTGACCACAAATTGCACCGCGATCTGCGCGCCGTTCGGCCAGCGCGGATCCGGCGTATGACGGCCATAACCGATAAATTCCCGATCACCACATTTTTGCATGTTCTGCTCCCCAATTCTCTTTGCGCAGATTGATAAAACTTCCGCTCTTTTGTCAATCTAAAATTGTCGACAATTTTAACGATAATTGTCAATTATAATATATCGAGTGGATAAACGGGACAAGTCGCCGAAAAGCCTTTATAGACACTGTGTTATTATCGTGATGCCTGCCGGAAAGTCTCTTTGATGTCTCTGAAATTCGATACGCAATTTGATCCGGCCTATGGTGAAGCGGTAGAGGTTGCACCGGATATTCTGCGCGTTACCGTGAACAATGCCAATGCTTTTACCGGTTTTGGCACCAACAGCTATATTATCGGCAAAGACCAGCTCGGCATTATTGATCCGGGACCTGAAGATGAAGCGCATCTCGAAACTTTGCTGCGTACCATTGCGGGCAGACCGGTCAGTCATATTTTTGTCAGCCACACCCATCGCGATCATTCCCCGCTGGCGGCAAGGCTAAAGCGCGAGACCGGTGCGATCATTGTGGCACAAGGCCCGCATCAGTCTGCCCGCCCGTTGTTTGATGGCGAGAGCAATGCACTGGACGCCAGTACGGACACAGATTTTACACCGGATATTTGCGCCAAAGACGGTGAGATTTTCAGCAATACTGACTGGTCTGTGGAAGTAATCCACACACCGGGACATATGGCCAATCATGCATGTTTTGCTCTGAATGATCGCGGTATTCTGTTCTCTGCCGATCATGTTATGGCATGGGCAACCACCATTGTCGCCCCGCCGGATGGCTCGATGAGTGCCTATATGCAATCATTGGAAAAGCTGCTCAAGCGCAAGGATGTGCTGTATTTTCCGGGGCATGGCGCACCGATTGCCAAGCCGCACCGTTTTCTGCGCGGCTTGAAAACACATCGTAAGATGCGTGAACGGGCAGTGCTCGAGCGCGTGATGCAGGGAGATGAAACTATCGCGCAGATGGTTGCCGCAATCTATCGTGACACTGATCCGCGCCTGTTTGGCGCTGCGGGACTTTCGGTCTTTGCCCATCTGGAGGATCTGGTATCTCGCGGACTGATTGTTACAGATGGCGACCCGATGCCGGATAGTCTCTATCGTCCAGCCTAATCGTTACTCCTCGGGTGCATCCGGCACAGCATTGCGCATTTCCAGATCAAGCGCATTGAAGAAATTCTCAATCAATGCGGCGTTGAAACCTAAATCATAACGCCCGTAGCGTGAGACTGCGCGCATATCGACCGTTGTCTGTTCTGCCTCATCACGCAACCGCACGGCGAGATCACTGCGCAGACCCAGTATCAAAGTCTTCGCCACACCTTCAACACTGACATCAATATCTTCACCGGCAACACCAGCACTACCGGTGACCGTGATGCCCTGCTCCTTCATCACCTTCAGCACAGCTTTCAGAACATGATCCTGCGCACTGTCATATTGCCTGCCGCTCACTTCCGGATAGGCCGAAATCTGCTGCAACATATCCGGCACAGCATCCGTGCTGAGACTGTTCTGTGCAGTCAGATCATCCAGCCCCAAATAGGACAGCATTCTGATACGGAAATTTGGTTGATGCGCCTGTAGCAAATCCGGCACATTCTCCATAACCGTATTGAACTCCACCGAGTTTTCCAAATCCGTCGAAATATCATGGATACGTGGTGCAGCACTGACCTGCACAAGAACCAATGCAGGCGGCACCAAAGTCAGCACAGCGAGAAAGCTGGCACGCAGAGCCCGTCGCCCTCCCGCGTCACCGCTGCGCCACAGATTATAAAATGATTTGGCTGAAAGCAGTAAAGCCAGTGCAGCAAAACCCGCCGACAAAGTAACAAGCAACACCAGATCCGGTTGCTGAATCATACTGAAACGGTGCAGAGCAACGGCGGCAACCAACAGGAAAAAGCCGATACTTGCACAAGCCGGTGCATAACGTGCAGTGCGTGATTGACGGCGGCTGGTTTTGCGTCGGATGTAATAATTATCAAGCATGAAGGGCTGCACTACCGGTTACGTTTTAGCCAAAAACCGCACTTGCCTTTTGATTTACGAAAACTATTTAGCAAAGCCTAGAGCGCATTCCGCTCCGTGTGAAGAGCCTTATGACAGATTATGTATTAGAGCGGTTTCAATTAATACTGAACCATTGAAACCGCTCTATCTTTTTATTTTATCGCATTATCCGACGCAAAACCGCTTCGCACTTTTACTGGAAATGCTCTGATTGAAAAATATAGCGAATTACCCTCAATGGCAACAACAACCCACCCACAGTCTGAACTCATGCAATTATCGCATAACTGACAGTTTCATCAGGCGACACATGGTTAAAGATCTGTGATTAACGATAGATAAAAGGGAAACATTTTTATTTATCATGATATTATCACAAATCACCAAAATGAAATTGCATTGGGCTCTTAAGCTGGCATCATCGGCTCAAGCGTTATCACAATAATACACCGGAGAAGCCCATAGATGAGGCAAACGCCCTCTTCCCCGTCAGATAATCTTATAGCCGCATCTGAGGAGAGTGCGTCATTAGAGGCTGTTGAGGTCGAATTCGCGCTGGGAGCGCAGGATGTTCTGACCGACGGTTTTGACTTATCATTAGCCAAGGCCGCCGATATTGTCGGCGGTGAAGTCCTGTTCAATATGCCTGCGCTTGATACAACCCATGCGCAGCGTATCGGGGCTATTCTTGTGCCTTCAGGCAATCAGGAGCAGGTGGTTTTTGTCACATTGCTCAATGACGGCCTGACACTGTCGCACGAACCGCTCTCAGGCAATAATGTGCTGTTTGAGAGCCTCGGCCGCAATTATGCAGCCGTTATGGGCAAACTCAAAAACGACTTCTGAGTCTCCCCGCACAAACAAATTTATCACTGAGCCGGAGCTGTTACAGTTTCCGGCTCAGTTGCTTTTGTGCTTATTTTTGAAGGCGTTTTATTACTTTTCTGCGATATAGATTCATGATGCGGCATTGTTTCGCTCACAACATTCGGCGCAGCACGGGCAGGCATATCTTTCAGCAGGCGAAACTGCACACCCTTTTTCTTCAACGCGACAATACCCTCAGCAACACCGGCACCAGAGGCTCGTTTCGGCTGATTAATGTGAGAGATAATCACGTCACCGTCTTTGGCATAGGATATCCGTCTGGCAACCGTTGCCGCAGGCAAGGAAGCACCCCGATCGCCATTCAGCGAATAACCGGCAATCTTATAGCCCATCCCCTCAATCTGACGCACTGCATCAGTGGAATAGCGGGCCGTCGCATCGCGATACCATTGCGGCTGACGACCAAAGATTTCAGTGATCTTGGCCGCGCCACCTTTTACTTCGGCCTCAATCGCAGCCGGTGTACCGGCCGTTGGAATACCATACATCGTTTTCAGCTCGGTAATAGCAGGCACGTGTTCTGCCCCGTGATTTTCAATTGCGAATAAATCCGGATGCGCTTTGAGCACTTCGATCGCCGCCTGATTGCGGCGCAACCAGCGTGCGGTCACAAACAAAGTCGCCGGAATTTTTTCCTGCACCAGCACATCAAGAATGCGGTGATCAATATCGCCGGAACAGGCATCCAATGTCAGTGCCACCTGTATCGGATTTGATTTTCCTGCCAGATTAAGCTGCGGCTCGATAATCAAATGGCGCTGTGAAATTTTAGGCGAGAGCAAAGCCTCATCTGCAGCAAAAACAGGAGTGACACCGATGCTCAGGCTTAAGCCCAACAACAAAAATTTAATGGCAGACATTTCGCACCGGCTCATGATTCAATGATGAACTTATAGCATTATAAACTACAAATGCGCCGGATGAAGCATCCGGCGCATCGTCATGATTATTCATAAATTACTTCGCTGCTGCAATGGCTGCCTGCGCCGCAGCCAGTCGTGCAATCGGCACGCGGAACGGCGAGCAAGACACATAATCCAGACCGGTCTTTTCATAGAAGCCGATCGAGGCCGGATCACCGCCATGTTCACCGCAAACGCCGAGCTTTATATTCGCCCGTTGTTTGCGACCACGCTCAGCGGCCAGCTGCACCAGCTCACCAACACCATCGAAATCCACCGTCACAAACGGATCCTGCTCGATAATGCCCAACGCCTGATATTGGGTCAGGAAGGATGAAGCATCATCGCGCGAGACACCAAAGGTAGTCTGTGTCAGGTCATTGGTACCAAAGGAGAAGAACTCCGCCGTCTCCGCCAGTTCACCCGCACGCAAGGCTGCACGCGGTAGTTCGATCATGGTGCCAACCATATAATCGACCTGCACACCGCTTTCAGCAATGATCTGTGCAGCAACCTTATCAATGCGTGCCTTCACAAAATCCAGCTCGGCTTTAATACCAACCAGCGGCACCATGATTTCCGGAATTACCGCTTCGCCGGTTTTTTTGGCAGCAGCAATCGCGGCTTCAATAATCGCGCGGGTCTGCATTTCCGCAATTTCCGGATAGGAAATCGCCAAACGGCAACCACGATGGCCGAGCATCGGGTTAAACTCATGCAGGCTCTCTGCCCGTTCACGCAGCTTATCCGCATCAACGCCCATCACATTGGCAACTTCGGCAATTTCTTCCGCAGTCTTTGGCAGGAACTCATGCAATGGCGGATCAAGCAGACGAATAGTAACCGGCAACCCCTGCATGATTTCAAACAATTCGGTAAAGTCATCACGCTGCATCGGCAAGAGTTTATCCAGCGCAACACGGCGACCTTTTTCATCCGACGCCAAAATCATCTCACGCATTGCGAGAATACGCGGGCCTTCGAAGAACATATGCTCTGTACGGCACAGACCAATACCTTCCGCGCCGAAAGAGCGTGCTGCACGGGCATCAGCCGGTGTTTCCGCATTAGTGCGTACTTTCATGCGGCGGGCTTCATCAGCCCAAACCATCAGCTTGCCAAAATCACCGGAAAGCTCAGGCTGCTGCATAGCAACAGTGCCTTTCAGCACCTGCCCGCTGCCACCATCAATGGTGATGATGTCGCCTTTTTTGAAGGTGCCACCGGCTGTCAGCATGGTGCCATTGCGGTAATCAATACGCAAAGTACCAGCGCCGGAAACACAAGGCTTGCCCATACCACGGGCAACAACCGCCGCATGGCTGGTCATACCTCCACGCGAAGTCAGAATACCTTCTGAGGCGTGCATACCGTGAATATCTTCAGGGCTGGTTTCAATACGCACCAGAATAGCCTTGCGGCCTTCTGATTTCAGCTGTTCCGCATCTTCCGATGTGAACACGATCTCACCGGTTGCAGCTCCCGGAGATGCAGGCAAGCCGATACCGATCACATGGCGCTCGGCTTTCGGATCAATGGTCGGATGCAGCAACTGATCCAGCGAGGCCGGATCAATGCGGTTCACCGCTTCCTGCTTGCCGATCAGACCTTCTTCAACCATTTCCACGGCCATTTTCAGCGCGGCTTTGGCTGTGCGCTTGCCCGAACGGGTTTGCAACATCCAGAGTTTGCCACGCTCAATGGTGAATTCCAGATCCTGCATATCGCGGTAATGCTGCTCAAGACGGTCAGCAATTTTCAGGAATTCAGCAAAAGCTTCCGGCATGATTTTCTCAAGCGAAGGACGCTCGGAACCGGCTTCAATGCGGGCTTCTTCAGTAATATTCTGCGGTGTGCGGATACCTGCCACCACATCCTCACCCTGTGCATTGACAAGGAATTCGCCATAGAGCTTGCGCTCACCGGTGGAAGGGTTACGGGTAAAGGCCACACCGGTTGCCGATGTATCGCCCATATTGCCGAAAACCATGGCCTGCACATTGACCGCAGTACCCCAATTTTCCGGAATATTATGCAGGCGGCGATAGGTGATCGCGCGGGCATTCATCCATGAAGAGAATACAGCAGAAATCGCGCCCCAAAGCTGCGCTTCAGGATCCTGCGGGAAAGGCTCGCCCAGTTCTTCTTCAACTTTGGCTTTGTACTGATCTATCACACCGCGCCAGTCATCGGCGCTCAGATCGGTATCAACATCCAGATCAAGGCTGGCTTTGGTATCATCAAGAATTTCTTCAAAGAAGGAATGATCAACGCCCAGCACCACATCCGAATACATCTGGATGAAGCGGCGGTAGCTGTCATAGGCAAAGCGCTCGTCATTGGCCTCGGCAGCGATTGCCGCAACTGTTTCATCATTAAGGCCGAGATTGAGCACAGTATCCATCATGCCCGGCATGGATGCACGGGAGCCGGAACGCACAGAAACCAGCAGCGGGCGTGTTTTATCACCCAGACGACGGCCTGTCAGCGCAGCAATATTTTCCAGCGCCTGAGCAACCTGTGCTTTCAGAATTTCCGGATATGTACGGTCATGGTCGTAATAATAGGTGCAGACATCGGTGGTAATGGTAAAGCCCGGCGGAACCGGAAGCCCGAGGCTGCTCATTTCAGCAAGGTTCGCACCTTTGCCGCCCAGAAGATTACGATCACTTGCAGCGCCATCAGCTTTGCCGTCACCGAAGTGATATACCCACTTATCCATTCCGTCCTCCTGATTATGACCGGTTCGGGCCTCAATGTACGTAATGATAGCCGATACCGGATACACAACTCCTGCTTAAGCGATAGCTCGGATGCGGGCTACTGAAAAATGCAGAAAAACGGTAACAAAGCGCAACGCGATGGCTGTATATTTGTTTAAATCGATTTTGCAGAATTCGATTTCAGTCTATTATCCGGCACAATGATTGTTTCGTAAAAGATGAAAGCGATTTCATCTGCATTTCCGTAGCTTAACGGAATCAGCTGATAATTTGATTCCGCTTGTGCCAATCTGATCACCCGTCGGCCATTACAGCCGGACAAACCAATCTTATTTTGAGGCTATCATGCGTAAAACCGGAAAACTCGACTATCTGGAAATGCCTGCCGGTCAGAGTGGCCTGAATGAGGTCAAAGCATTTTACAGTAATGCTTTCGGCTGGAGCTTCACCGATTACGGCCCCGATTATGCCGCTCATTCCGAAGGGCTGGACGGCGGTTTTTATCAGGGTGATGAGGCAAAAAATGCCAAGCCATTGCCGGTGCTCTATTCTGACAATCTGGAACAGACACTGAGTGATGTTGAAAAAGCCGGTGGCAAAATCGTCAAGCCGATTTTCAGCTTTCCCGGTGGTCGCCGGTTCCACTTCACTGACCCGTCCGGCAATGAACTGGCCGTGTGGAGTGAATAATCACATCTGATAAGGCACAGACACGGTATCTCAACGTAACCGTGTCTGTATTATCATCAGTGAATATCTTCAGCGCGGGCACAGTTTTCCGCTTCCATCTGTAGTGTCGTATGATGCAAATCATATTGCTCCTGCAACACCTGCTCCACAGCACGGCGCACCGTTTCACCATTCGCTTGAGGTTGCAGCACAATATGTGCGGTCAGGGAATGCTGGCTTTTCGTCAGTGACCAGACATGCAGATCATGCAGTTCCGCAACACCTGAAACGCCAAGCACAGATTGCTCCAGCTGACGCAAATTCAGTCCGACCGGCACGCCCTCCAGCAGAATATTGATACATTCTTTGAGCAATACCCATGTGCGCGGGAAGACCATGAAACCGATACCGACAGCAATCACCGAGTCCACCCACTCCCATGCGGTGAAGTAAATAATCACGGCACCGACAATCACGCCGACCGAGCCGAGCATGTCCGCCCAGACTTCAAGGTAGGCACCCTTCACATTCAGGCTCTCATCCTTCTTGCCGCTGAGTAACCGCATTGAAATGAGGTTCACAATCAACCCGAAAACCGCAACAACCATCATGCCAACAGATTGTACTTCTGCCGGTTCCGACAGTCGTATATAGGCCTCGTAAAGGATGTAAAAAGCCACAAGCAGCAAGAGTACGGCATTGATTGCTGCAGCCAGTATCTCAAAACGCGAATAGCCGTAGGTGCGCAGAATATCGGCGGCACGCCGCCCCAGATAAATCGCGATCAGCGCAAGTGCCAGTGCAAAAGTATCCGTTGCCATATGCATTGCATCAGACAGCAGTGCCAGACTGCCGGTAACATAGCTGCCGATAATCTCGGCAATCATGAAGCTGCCGGTCAGCCCTAATGCGAGCCAAAGCCTTGGAATAGGCGTTGCACTCACATCCGCATGATTATGATCACCGCTCATTGTCAGCCCTTTGCTTTAAAGAAATTTATACTTCTCTAATATTCAAGACTATTTCAACAATCAGGCAAGTGTCCACTGAATTCGACAGCAATAATATTATATCAAACAAGCTGTTAACAGGCGATCTTTAAACAGCCTCGCGCATGGCCGCAGCGGTTTGCAGGTCAACAGAAACCAGTTGGCTCACACCCTGCTCGCCCATGGTCACACCAAACAAACGATCCATACGCGCCATAGTAATCGGGTTATGGGTAATGATGACAAAGCGCGTCTGCGTGGAAGCAGCCATCTCATCCATCAGATTGCAATAGCGTTCGACATTATGGTCATCGAGCGGTGCATCCACCTCGTCCAGCACACAGATTGGTGCCGGATTGGTGAGGAACACTGCAAAGATCAACGCCATTGCCGTCAATGCCTGTTCACCACCGGAAAGCAATGTCATGGTCTGCGGCTTCTTGCCCGGAGGGCGAGCCAGAATTTCCAGCCCCGCATCAAGCGGATCTTCCGATTCAATCAATTGCAGCTCTGCCGTACCGCCACCGAAAAGATGCGTAAACAAACGCTGGAACTGCTCATTGACCACGTCAAACGCAGCCAGAAGGCGTTCACGGCCTTCTTTATTCAGGCTCTGAATGGCCTGACGCAGTTTTTTGATCGCTTCGATAACATCTTCACGTTCATTGATGATCGCATCCTGCCGTTCGGACAATTCACGCTGTTCTTCTTCGGCACGCAAATTCACTGCACCGAGACGTTCGCGCTCGATTTTCAACCGGTCAAGCTGACGGTCTGTATGATCCATATCCGGCAGCGGATCACCGGTATTCAGACCTGTATGCCGGAAGGCTTCATGCGGCGCACAATTCAGCACCTCAACAATACGTGCCTCGGCATCCTTACGACGCTCTTCTGCAGCTGCCAGACGCTCTTCCGCACGCGCACGCATTTCCCGCGATGAGGCCAGCTCCTGAATAGCCAGTGTCGCACGCTTATCCAGCTTGGCCTGCTCTGTTTCAGCAATACTCAGGCGGTCGGACGTTTCCTTACGCTGCGTATCGGCATCTTCTACTGCGCTTTGCAACTCGCGGCGGCGCTCTTCAATATCTGCCGGTGCTTCGGCCAGATCTTCCGCTTCATCACTGGTTTCAGCTCTGCGTTCTGTCAGTGCGGTAATCTGTCGGCGAGCATTTTCCGCCCGAGACTGCCAGCTTTTGCGCTCATGGACAATCATTTCCAAGCGACGCAGACGGTTTTCCGCATCACGGCGCAGATTATCATGGGCTGCACGCGCTTCGGTCATAGCAGCGCGATCGGCCATGACCTGTGTTGTCAGAGTTGTAAGCTGTAAATTCAATGCACCCAGATCCGGCAGATCATCAAGCCTGATCTGCGCCTCTTCCAGCTGAATGGTGTTTTCTTCCAAACTATCGCTGAGGCGGGTCTTCGCCTCATCCAGTGCGGCGCGTTTGCTGGATAATTGTCCGGCTGCACGTTCGGCCTCAGCCAAGGCATCACGCGCTTGTGCCAGTTCACGCTGGGTAGCACGCCAATGATCGCGCAGACTGCGCTCGCGCTCAACGGCCTCACGCAAAGCCGTTTCAGCCTGTCGCAAAGCCGTTTCCGCCTGCATCACACGACTGCGTGCAGTGACAGCCGAAGCTTCAAGTTCAGCCAAGCGGTTCTTCTGTGCCAGTCGCTGTGCGGCGGCAGTCGGCGCATCGGAACGCGCGGTAAAACCATCCCAGCGCCAGAGGCTGCCTTCTCTGCTCACCAAACGCTGACCGCTTTGCAATTGCGTCTGAAGCTTTGCGCCTTCACTGTCATCCACCAGACCAATCTGGGACAAACGGGACTGCAATGCCGGAGGTGCGTCCACCACAGTGCTGAGCGGCACCGCTCCTTGCGGCAGTTGACCAAAATCGCGGTTATTCTGGCTATCAATATCTGTCCAGAAAACCGGCGCCTGCGGATTAACCGGCGCTTCAAGATCATCGCCCAAAGCAGCACCAAGCGCAGTCTCATAACCCTTTTTCACCTGCATCTGCTCAACTACAGCAATATAGGTGGAGGATTGGCCGCTATTGAGAATGCTGGCCAGAGTGCGGGCTTCGGTTTCAATCCGGTTCAGCTCTTCGCGCGCATGCGCCAATGGCTGGCGGTGGCCGGTTTCCGCTTCCCGCGCCTGCTCCACCATTTCCTCGCAAGCCAGCGCCTGTTCTTCCGCAGCATGCACGGCTTCTTCAGCCAGCGCTACTCTGGCAGCTTTTTCTTCGGTACCGGCCAGAAGTTTCAGCTGATTTTCCAGTGCAGCAATATCCTGCTCAACGGTGCGCAACTGCGCGGAGAGCTTCTCGCTGCGCTCGGCAATATCACGTACCAGTCGTTCACTCTGTGTGCGCTCTGCTGCGGCTTCCGCGCGAGCCGAGGTAATCTGCGCCAGTTCGGCTTCATGCCCCTGCAATTGCTCCTGTGCGGCAGACAAGAGTTCTTCGGCTTCAATCGCACGATCGCCGGAAGCCTCGTTCTGCTCACGCAAATCCTGTTCTTCATCGTCCAGACGTTCAAGCACAGCAGCATGTTCCTGCAACATCTGCTCTTCACGGGCGATATCAGAACTCAATTGTTCGAGCCGCTTTAACAGCTCAGAACGGCGCTGGGTCAGACGGGTCGCTTCTTCATCAAGCTGTGAAACCGCAATCGTCAGACGCTGCAAAGCTGCGGCGGCAGATGCCTGCTGATCACGCAGTTCAGGTAAATGCTGCGCAGCAATAGCCTGTTCTTTGGCGGCAATCATCTGCGCCTGCGCCATCGCGCCGACATGAGATGTTGCCGTAGACAGGGCGCTTTGCGCCTCAGCTTCCTGAGTTTTGGCCTGTGACCAGCGCAGATGCAGCAAAATTGCTTCAGCCGCACGAATATCTGCTGACAGCGAGCGAAACCGATTGGCCTGACGGGACTGGCGTTTGAGACTTTCAATCTGTGTGCCAAGCTCGCCAACCACATCTTCCAGACGCTCAAGATTAGTTTCAGCCGCACGCAAACGTAGCTCGGCTTCATGGCGGCGGGAATGCAGGCCGGAAATACCGGCAGCCTCTTCCAGCAGCGCACGTCTTGCCTGTGGTTTGGCCTGAATCAACTCACCAATACGTCCCTGCCCGACCATGGACGGTGAGCGCGCGCCGGTTGATTGATCGGCAAACAACAATTGTACATCTTTGGCACGGACTTCCTTGCCATTGATACGATAGACCGAACCGGATTCACGCTCGATACGGCGCGAAACCTGTAACTCATCAACATCATTATAGGATGGCGGTGCAGAGCGGTCGCTATTGTCGAGGAAGAGTGTAACTTCCGCACTGTTTCGTGCAGGGCGCGTGCCCGAGCCGGAGAAAATAACATCGTCCATGCCGGAAGCGCGCATATTTTTATAGGAGTTTTCTCCCATAACCCAGCGCAGGGCTTCAACGAGATTGGACTTGCCGCAACCATTCGGCCCGACGACACCGGTCAATCCGCCTTCAATGACGAATTCCATCGGTTCGACGAAAGATTTAAATCCGAGAAGGCGCAGCTTGGTAAAACGCATCAGCCGTCACTCCGTGCAACCGGACGCGGCAAAAACAAAGCGTTTAAGAGCGGAATAAAATCAGACACTATTTTTTTAAAATATAACAATGCAGCGGACACGACCAGGCGCCCGCTGCATGAATATGCATCAGGTTCAGAGCATAGAGTCGATAACTGCCGACATCTGTTCAACCGAAAGAGCTCCGGAATATTTCTGGCCGTTGATAAAGAACGTAGGTGTTGCATTCACACCGAACTCAGCACCACGTTCACGAACAGCATTCACATCATCGAGAAGCTGCTGGTTCGTCAAGCAGGCATTGAATGTCTCCTGTGTAAAACCGGCCAATTTCGAGATTTGCAGCAATGCAGCCTGTGCATCATCAGCCGCAGCCCACTGCATCTGCTGTTTGAATAGCACATCAACCATCGGGAAATAACGGTCATCCGGTGCACAACGTGCCAGCATGAAAGCAGCTGTTGCACGCGGGTCAAACGGGAATTCACGGAAAATCAGACGGGCTTTACCGGTCTTGATGTATTTTTCTTCAATTGCCGGAAGCGTATTCACAGCGAATGTCGCACAATGCGAGCAGGTCATTGAAGCATATTCAACGATTGTCACCGGCGCATCGGCCTGACCGAGCACTTTATCTTCAAGAGCGCCTTTTTCGAGCAGCTTTTTCATATCGACGGTGCCGTCTGATTTCGGAACACCGGACTGTGCCATAGCACTTCCAGCCGCAGAGACGGACAATGCCGCAGTTGCAAGTGCTGCACTACCCAGAAGCTGTCTGCGGTTCAGTTGAGATATCATACGAATCACCCGTTTATTCACGTTGCTATTAATTTTCGATAGTAGAGCAAAATGCCCGAATTTTGTCAGGCAGCTTAAGAGTTTTTAATAAACAGTGCGTCTACAGAGACTTAACGGGCACTAACTTGCCAGTACGCACTATGGTTAGAGCGGCGCCCACTTTTAGCTCACCAATGCTTTAAACCGGCTTTTTGCTGGCTTTTTCCGCAAGAATATTGCGCCCGAGCTGCATCAGTGAAGCACGCAGTGCCTCATCCTCAATACCATTTGTCGCCTGTGCCAGTTTCTTCTCTGCAGGCGCACCAACCGGCATCAGCGGTTTGATTTTGCGTTGAGCGACCGGCGCAACGGATTTTTGCTCGATACGGATACGGGCAATGGCTGCAAAGCCCAGAAAGGAATTTACGCGATTGATGATCTCACCGGTGGAATGCTGGATACGCATCGCTGCCATGCCTTCACAACCGATAATCAGCGTGGCCGGCTGGAACGGATCATCCTCATGGGCGCGCCTTGGCCAGACAATCCGTAACGGACGCGATTGCGCACCGATCTGCGGCCCGACCACATCTTCCCATGCCTGTACCAGCGAGAGATTGATACCCGCACGCTTGCGCAAGACAGGATCGAGCACACTACCGGCCGTATCCGCCAGCGGTTTAAAACCCGATTTTTCCTCTCTGCTCATTTTATTCCTTTAACACTGAAAAAAGCATCATCACATGCAACACAAACACAGTCTGCCCGCTATCTGTGGCGAAGATTAGCCTTTTTGAAACTATAAAACACCCTGTTCAGATAATCTTTAACACGGAAGAACAGCGTACTGATGCGCTTATGCGTCGGTAGCTTGGCTTTAGCGTAGCTGCTCGCACCTGCTTCTGAAATTGTAGAGGCGCTTTCATTTGGATTGCTCACCACAGCTTTGCTCGCAGTGAAGAAATTATAAGAGCCTGTCCAGCCACGCTCCAACGCCACATCATAAGGCAGATGCATAATCTGCAAGGCCTGCAAAAGTTTCGCAGCCCCTTCCTTCGACACTATATAAGCACCGGCATTGCCCAGTGGCCCGTGCGTTGTTCGTCCGATAGCCACATCTGGCGTCAGTTGCTCAACAGGCCGGAAACCGACAAGGCGATTATGGATCAGTTTGATCACATCCCAACCCTTCAACGCCATTGCAGCCTCAACCACAGGCATGAATTCATCTGAGAAGCGAATGTCATCTTCGATAATCACGCCACCGACAGCATCACCATCAGCGATCATTTTCAGCGCTTTCATATGGCTGAGATAACAGCCTATCTCCGCGACAGAGGCGATCTTGCCATGATCTCTGCGAAATCCCGCATCATCAAAATTCTTTTTATCTTCCGGCCGAAGTAATTTGCCATCCACTGCAGGTACACGCTGAACCGCCACGCCAATTTCCTGCGCATGCGCCAGCAAACTGTCCCAACGATCTTTGGAACGGTCAAGGTTAAGAGCATAAACGGGAAAATTTTGTTCGTTCAGCAATATAAAATCCTGCGTAGTATTTCACGATGCCTATGAAATATTGGAAACAGCGGCAGTTAGCAACAAGATGCCGATTATTTTACCGCAGCGCTTTATGCCATGTGAAGACTGCTGGTAAATTTCAGTAAATTCCGGTGCATTCCGTCCATATATCCTTTATGGAAAACACTATGACGAAACAGCGCCCCCTCTCTTCCGAAATTTGCCAAACACCCGCAGAAAAACTGCTGGCATGGTATGACCGTCATCACCGTATATTGCCGTGGCGTGTGACACCGGACGATCACCGCCAAGGTGTGCTGCCTGATCCCTATCGTATCTGGCTGTCAGAAGTCATGCTGCAACAAACCACAGTTGAAGCAGTTAAAGCCTATTTTCTGAAATTTACCGGCCTCTGGCCAAATGTGCAGGCGCTTGCCGATGCCACTGAGGATGATGTTCTGCGTGGATGGGCAGGACTTGGCTATTATTCACGCGCCCGCAACTTAAAAAAATGCGCGGACATGGTTGCCACGCAATATGGCGGACAGTTTCCGCAAAGCGTGGAAGGCCTCAAACAATTGCCTGGCATCGGCGATTACACCTCTGCTGCCATTGCTGCCATTGCCTTCGACATTCCTGCTGCCGTCGTTGACGGTAATGTCGAGCGCGTCGTCAGCCGCCTGTTTGCGATCAAAACCGTGATGCCACAGACCAAGGTTGAAATCCGTAAATTTACAGAACAGCTTACACCGCAAATCCGCCCCGGTGATTATGCGCAAGCGATGATGGATCTCGGCGCAACGATCTGTACGCCCAAAAAACCGGCCTGCATTCTCTGCCCACTGAATGATAATTGTGCGGCTTTGCTGGAAGGAGAGCCGGAGCTTTACCCTGTAAAAGCCCCTAAGAAAGCCAGACCCGTCCGCTATGGTGCGGCCTTCATTATTGTGTCCCCGCAAGGTGAGGTCTATTTGCGCAAACGCGCCGACAAAGGCCTGCTTGCCGGCATGAGTGAAGTGCCGAACAGTGACTGGATCGCTGCGGATGAGAATGCAACGCCTGAGCATCTCGCGCAACTGACTAATGCAGACCTCGCTCCCTTTGCAGCTCAGTGGCAGCCAAACGGCAGCATAACCCATATTTTTACGCATTTTGAACTGCGTCTGAGTGTTTACAAAGCGGACGTGACTTCAGTCCCGCCAAGCAATAACAGCTGGTGGGTTGCTCAAGATAGTCTCAGCGAAGAAGCGCTGCCGACAGTGATGAAAAAGGCGATCAGCGCAGCCTTGCCCGATGCTTTTAAATAGTGAAGCGGAAAATATGCATGTCGAAAATTGCCGATAATATCATCCCGCTCTATGAAGCCCATGCGCAGAGATGGGATGATATCCGTCGCAGCAATACGGCCAAAGGGCTGATGGAAGCAGACTGGTTGAAGCGTTTTACCGGATTATTGCCCCAGCAGGGTGCTGTTCTGGACTGCGGTTGCGGCGCCGGAGAGCCTATGGCCGGACATCTGATCCGTGAAGGCTTCCAGATCACCGGCATCGACAGTTCCTCCAGTATGATCGGCATTTGTCGTGAGCGCTTCCCCCAACATCAATGGTTGGTTGCCGATATGCGTGCGCTCACACTGCCACAGCAATTTAACGGTATTCTCGCATGGGACAGTTTCTTCCATCTGCAACGCGATGACCAGCGCCGGATGTTCCCCCGCTTTGCAGCGCTTGCGGCGGATCATGCTGTACTGATGTTTACCAGCGGCACTTCAAATGGTGAGGCCATCGGCACATTTGAAGGCCAGCCGCTTTATCACTCCAGCCTCGCACCGGAAGAATATCGCGCTCTTTTGTCCGAGAACGGTTTTGACGCTGTGCAGTATGTGGAAAATGACCCTCATTGCGGTAATCACACAATATGGCTCTGCCGTAAAACCTCCTGAAGCAGCAACAAAAAAAGCGCCGGCTCAACACCGGCGCTTTAAGGCTCAGACATCTCTGGAGGTCAGTCCGATAATTATGCGCGGCTTGTGAGTAACACATCAAATTCGCGCAGAATGCTGTCGAAAATACCAGTATGAGACTATTGGTATTTTCATCATTTGGTTTACGAGCCAGTGGCTTATGAACCGGCCTGAGCCATGTTGACACGAATTTCTGCACGCAGCGTATCAATGGACTTCAGAGTGCCTTCTTCTTCATAGTGCCAGAATGTCCAGCCATTGCAGGCATCAAAGCCCTGCACTTTGGCACCCATGCGGTGAATGGAACCGGCATCGCCATTAACAGCCAGAGTTCCGTCTGCACGCACGATCGCAGCATAACGACGCTTGGCATCACTCAGAACTGTACCCGGACGCAGCAGACCGGCTTCAATCACGCTGATGAATGCCACGCGTGGTTCTGCACGCTTGCCGCTCATCACTTTCAGCTCAGTCTTACCCAGCGGATCAACCGCAGCGATACGCTTGGTTGCTGCATCGATATAGCTCTGTTCACGCTCGATACCGACAAAATGACGGCCGAGACGCTTGGCAACCGCACCGGTGGTGCCGGAACCGAAGAAAGGATCGAGGATCACATCACCCGGCTTGGATGAGGACATCAGAATACGGGCAAGCAGTGCTTCCGGCTTCTGGGTCGGATGAACCTTGTCACCATTCTCGTCTTTCAGACGTTCATTGCCGGTGCAAATCGGAAACAGCCAGTCAGAGCGCATCTGCACATCATCGTTGGCGGCCTTCATGGCTTCGTAGTTAAACGTATAGCCTTTGCTCTTCTGATCGCGGGACGCCCAGATCAGCGTTTCATGCGCATTCTGGAAACGGCGGCCACGGAAGTTTGGCATCGGATTGGTTTTGCGCCAGATCACATCATTCAGCATCCAGAAACCCAGATCCTGCAAAGACGCGCCAACGCGGAAAATATTGTGGTAGGAACCGATAACCCAAATTGTACCATTTGGCTTGAGAACGCGACGGCAAGCCATCAGCCAGGCACGGGTAAAGGCATCATAAGCCTGAAAACTGTCGAACTGATCCCAATGATCATCCACGGCATTGACCTTGGTCTGATCAGGGCGGTGCAAAGCACCTTCAAGCTGGAGATTGTAAGGGGGATCAGCGAAGATCACATCTACCGAATGATCCGGCAAACGATCGAGCGCAGCGACGCAGTCACCCTTAAGAATTGTATCGAGCCAGACCGAGCGCGGTGCAGCTTCTGGCAGATCTTTCACAAGACGAACAACGGACATGTGATACTCGCTAAACATAGGAACGCTTTACTGTCCTTATGGTTACCGAACAGGGTAAACATGGGGTTAACTGAATTGTTAAAAAGTGTTTTGAATGTCAAAAATCGTCATATTTCTTTAAAATCACCGCAAAATCACACTCGCAAGCCACTGTAAATGTTTACATATTTTAACGATTGCCCGATTTTAGCGGTAAAAAGCTTAAAATATGGTACCCGCAAATCACCTGTTTCAGGCCAACTGATTTGCCCTGTGTTCAAATGTTAAAGCGGGCAATTTCTTTTTATCATTTTGACCCTCAATCGTTTTAAGTGTACACAAAGCCCGTCCTCCCTCCCCTTTGTTGCAAGCCTTGTTCCGGTTTTTGCAGCTTCTGAACATTTACGGATTTTTCATGTCAAAACCCCAGCTGATCCTCTTCGACTGTGACGGTGTTCTGGTCGACTCCGAGTATATTGCCGCACAGGTCGAATCCGAACTCCTGACCGATGCCGGGTACCCGATTTCACCGGAGGAAATTGCCGAGCGTTTTGCCGGTCTGACATGGCCGAGCATTCTGATGGAAATTGAGCGGGAATCCTCTATGCCGATCTCAGCATCGCTGATTGAAAAATCGCGCAAGATTATGAAAGAGCGGATTAGCAAAGAGCTGCTGACCGTCGACGGCATCGAAGATGTGGTGAGCCAGCTGCAATATCCGAAAGCGATCTGCTCGAACTCCAACACAGAATCCCTGCAGTTGATGCTCAAGCGTTCAACACTTTATGATGCATTCGCCCCGCATATTTATGCCGCCCGCGAAGTTGGCAATAAAGAGCCGAAGCCGGCTCCGAATGTTTACACCTATGCAGCGCAGCAGTTTAATGCCGATCCGAAACATTGCTTTGTGATTGAGGATTCAAGTCACGGTGTCCATGCAGCACGCGCTGCAGGCATGCGTGTTATCGGCTTTACCGGCGGTGCCCATACCTATCCGGGGCATGCAGACAAGCTGACCGAAGCCGGTGCGGAAACCGTGATTAACCGCCACCGTGACCTGCCAGCCGTGATCGAAGCAATGGCTGAATGGGACGAAGGTTTCTGATCTAACTTCTGTGACCAGAAAAGCAAAAGGGCGTGCCATGGCACGCCCTTTTGCTTAAGGCATTGATATTACTTGAATACCATCACCCTTGATTGTTGCATTATGGCTTAAGCCAAATGCCTGATATCAGGCTGCTGATTTCTTGGCGTCTTTCACGGGAGCCGTCAATGCAGCATAGACCTGCTGCGCTTCTGTCTCGCTCAGACCAATCATCGGGCGACCTTCAATCATAACCGGCTCACCGGAATCCATTTCAAAAATGGCCCAGGTGTCGGTTGGTTCCTGTATGAGTTCATAAGCTGTCATCATGGCAACAGTCTAAACGTTAGAGATTACAAATAGTTTCATTGTTTCATCGCTTTAGTGATGAATATGCGGCATTCCACAGTCAATACGCCCCAAATCAGGCAAAACTACGCAACCTAATCTTCTAAATAATTGATAATAAATAATATTTTAAACGAAATTCTTTATTTACCCTGAATGAGATCAGTTTGAACAGCTGACAAAATTCACGGTTAGATGAAGCTATAGTTAATATTTTATGCAATAATTTTCGACTATTTGCAAATATGCGCAAGAACATATAAAAATACCGCGCCTGATTTAAACCAGACGCGGTATTTTAATTAACGCGTAGCATAGTGAATATGCTCTAACTCATTATTTCTTCTGCGGGCCTTCATCAAAGCCGATGAAGATCTGCACCTGACGGGCAGTCGCTTCCGATACCGAAATCTGTGGTGCAGTGAAAACAAACTGCGTTGCAGCGTCCGAATTGGTCATCGACACGGCCTGCTTATGCAGGTTGCTGGAAACAACCTTATCGCCTTCCATTACCACCACACGAATTGGCATAGTGATTGTGCCGTTGCGGAATTTTGGTCCCGGAACCACGCGACCGGCAGCGGCAGCTGTAATGGTCAGATTGCCATTATCTCTGCGGCAATCACGGGTCACATCGCTGATCGCTGCCTGATAGATCACGCGATTGCTGTCGCCGTTACCACCTTTTTCATAGGTGCTGAAATAGGACGTTCCTTCACGCAGGCTGATACGCGGACAGAAAGCCTGCAAGTCGGCCTGCGTCACCCGCTGTTCGCCCGATGTTGACACTGTTGGCTGCTGATTGCTGGTTGAGCAACCGGCCACGATCAGGCCAAGCAAAGCAGCGCCCCCCAGACGGGCAAACCGCGTTGAAAGAGGATTTAAACGTCCGAAGGTAGAATTCTGCATAAACCGGTCTTCCTGAATATTGAACCTGTTTTCGAACCACTCCGGCAAATCATCACCGCAGCCGCTCTGTCCTGTTATCCTGCATATGCGCTGCAATTCTTTTTGCAGTCTCAGCTATACAGCTTTAATTATTGTTGCACATTTTGTCCAAAAGCTGTTTCACAGTTTCAGCCAAACTGTTTCTCACTTTCAGAATGCGTTTCCATATGGACGCACAGCGCTTAACATGCATTATGAGACAATATTTTCACGTTTTTTGTGCATAGGGCAAGCTCTATCCCGACAGACTTGCAAATGACACAAGGGATGCGAACAGAAAACACACATCCTGATCAACCAAAACCGGCGCATTGCCGGAACAAAATTGCATTGAATAAATGAGGCCTGAAACCCTATGAAATATGTCAGCACCCGTGGCGAAGCGCCGGTTTTAGGCTTTTCTGATGCACTTTTGGCAGGTCTGGCGCGTGATGGCGGTCTTTATCTACCGGAAAGCTACCCGCAGTTTTCTGCTGAAGACATCCGCAATCTGCGCGGCAAATCCTATGTGGAAATCGCCCTTGCTGTTCTCTCCCCATTCGTAAATGGGGAGATTCCGGCTGCCGAATTCGAGAAAATGGTGCGCGAATCTTATGGCTCATTCCGCCATGATGCCGTCTGCCCGCTCGTACAAACCGGCGCGAATGAATATGTGCTGGAGCTTTTCCACGGCCCGACACTGGCGTTTAAAGACGTGGCGATGCAGCTGCTTTCGCGCATGATGGATTATACGCTGGCGCAGCGCGGTCAGCGCGCGACCATCGTTGGCGCCACATCCGGCGATACTGGGGGCGCGGCGATTGAAGCTTTTGCCGGTCGCGATAATACCGATATTTTTATCCTGTTCCCGCATGGCCGTGTCTCTCCGGTGCAGCAGCGCCAGATGACCTCATCTGCGGCCAGCAATGTTCATGCCCTGTCTATCGACGGTAATTTTGACGACTGTCAGAACCTCGTTAAAGGCATGTTCAATGATCTGAACTTCCGTGACACGCTTTCGCTCTCCGGTGTAAATTCGATCAACTGGGCACGTATCATGCCGCAGATCGTCTATTACTTCACATCGGCTATCAGCCTCGGCGCACCGGATCGCAAAGTGTCCTTCACAGTACCGACCGGTAATTTCGGCGATATTTTTGCAGGCTTTGTTGCCAAACAAATGGGTCTGCCGATTGACCGCCTGATCATTGCAACCAACGACAATGATATTCTGTCGCGCACAATTGCCACAGGTTCTTATGCCATGCGCGGTGTTGAGCAGACCTCATCCCCGTCGATGGATATCCAGATTTCCTCGAATTTCGAGCGTCTGCTGTTTGAATCTTATGGTCGTGATGCAGCCGCTGTGCGCGGCCTGATGCGCAGCCTTGGCCAGTCCGGTGAGTTCACGATTGCAGATGCACCGCTGAAAACCATCCGCGAGCAATTTGCTGCCGGTCGTTCAACAGTGGCAGAAACCGCTGCAACTATCGACTCCGTGCTGAAACAGGATGGCTATCTGCTCGATCCGCATTCGGCAATCGGCGTTAAGGTTGCCCGCGAAAACGCGGACACAGCCTCTCCGATGGTGGTGCTGGCAACCGCTCATCCGGCTAAGTTTCCGGAGGCAGTGAAAGATGCCTGCGGCGTTTCTCCGGCTCTGCCTGCATGGCTCAGCGATCTGATGGAGCGGAAAGAGCACTTCACACACCTGCAAAATGACCTGAAAGTGGTTGAAGATCATATACGCAGCCATTCAAGAGCAGCGAAATAATTAAACCGCAGTTGCAGCCATATGTTGTATTATGGCTGCAAATTTGCATAGTTTTGACTCTGCCTTTATATGCTGCAAAAAACATAAGAGGCAGACGGAGTCATCCGGAACATCAGATTTTTGTTTTGGACTCTTTAATAGTCGCATTATCATACCCGTCAGCATCCAAGAAACTGACGGCGAAATACTCAGGGGAGTATGCCTAGAATGGGTGTAGAAGTAAGTGTTCTGTCCAACGGACTGACGATTGCCACCGAAACCATGCCGCTTATTGAGAGCGTAGCACTGGGCATCTGGGTTAAGGCAGGCTCCCGCAATGAAGCGCATAACCGCCACGGCATTGCACATTTTCTCGAGCATATGGCTTTTAAAGGCACGGACAACCGCAGTGCATGGCAGATTGCGGCTGACATTGAAAATGTCGGCGGTGAAATCAACGCCGCGACCAGCGTCGAAACCACCTCTTATTATGCCCGTGTGCTGCGCAACGACCTGCCGCTGGCGATTGATATTCTGGCCGACATTCTGACCAGTTCAAAATTTGACGAAGATGAGCTTGAGCGCGAGAAAAACGTGATCATGCAGGAAATCGGCGCGGCACATGATACGCCCGATGATATTGTTTTCGACCGTTTTTCCGAAACCGCTTACCTCAACCAGCAGCTTGGCCGCTCTATTCTCGGCACGCCGGAAACAGTACAATCCTTCACGCCGGATGATCTGCGCACCTACATCAACGAACAATATAGCGCCGACCGTATGGTTGTTGTCGCTACCGGCGCTGTTGATCATGCTTCTTTTGTACGTGAAGTAGAAAGCCGTCTTGGCGGTTTCCGCTCCACAACCAGTGCTGCCGCACCGGTTAAAGCGGCTTATGTCGGCGGTGACTACCGTGAAGAACGCGATCTGATGGATGCGCAGGTGCTGATCGGCTTTGAAGGTCGCGCCTATCATGTGCGCGATTTCTATGCCTCGCAGTTACTGGCAACCGTTCTTGGCGGCGGCATGTCCTCCCGCCTGTTCCAGCAGGTGCGTGAAAAACGCGGACTTTGCTATTCCGTCTATGCTTTCCATTGGGGCTTTTCCGATACCGGCCTGTTCGGCATCCATGCTGCAACAGGTCGTGAAAATCTTGAAGAGCTGGTTCCGGTTGTCCTCAACGAGCTTTATGAGGCTTCCACCAATATCAATATTCAGGAAGTTGACCGTGCCCGTGCGCAATATCGTGCTGGTCTTCTGATGTCGCAGGAAAGTGCTGCCAGCCGTGCAGGCCAGATTGCCCGTCAGATGTTGCTTTACGGTCGTCCGGTTCCCAATGAAGAACTGCTGGAACGCCTGAGCCTGATTACGCCGGAACGCCTGACTGATCTTTCAGGACGTATGTTCCTCGACAGCAAACCAACCATTGCCGCTGTCGGCCCTGTCAGCCAGATGATGGGCTATGACGATATTCACGGTACATTGCGCGGTTTCGCAGCGAATAAGCGCCCGGCACTGGCTGTATAAATCTATCCGTGGCTCTCCAGACAGGCAGGGTATCATGATCAGCTTTCCCTTCAGCAAAACACCATCCGTGTATCTGAGGGGAGAGCGTTTGTCTTTGCGTGAGCCGCAATGGTCGGATTATCGCCAATGGGCAAATTTACGTGAAAAAAGCCGCGCATTTCTGACACCATGGGAGCCGACATGGCGTGATGACGAACTGGAAAAGTCCAGTTTTCGTCTGCGATTGCGCCACTATTCCGAAGAAGCACGCAGCGGCAATGCATGGTCTTTATTCCTGTTTCGCAAATCCGACAATATTTTGCTGGGGGGAATCACTCTCGGCAATATTCGCCGCGGCGTCGCTCAATCTGGACAGATCGGATACTGGTGCGGTGCGCCTCATGCCGGTCAGGGCTACATGTATGACGCTCTGAAACTGGTTATCCCCTTCGCATTCCATGAACTGCGGTTGCACAGACTTGAAGCTGCCTGTATTCCATCTAATCTGCGTTCAGTCAGGCTTCTTGAAAAAGCCGGATTTTTACGGGAAGGCACTTTGCGCTCCTATCTCAAAATAAACGGCATCTGGCAGGATCATCTGCTGTATAGTCTGATTGAGGGGGAAGAGCAGCAAAGAGCTCAGCCGGTCACAATGGAAAACAGTTTCCATAAACCGGTTGCCCGCTAAGCGCAGCCTGCTGACTACAAATGACAAAAAGGTAAAGACAGTGACAGAAAACTTTCAGAACCAATTGAAAACGTTTTTCTGTATGTTTGCCTTTCTGGCTGCCTTATTCCAATTCACGGCTCCTGCATCCGCAGTCGAGCCGATTAAAATTTCTAAAGAAGACACTGCCCTCGACCTCACCGGCGCAGTACAAATCATGCATGATCAGGGCGACAGTGTGCAGGTTTCAACTGCACCGGGCGCTGATGGCATTGTCCGTCGTATTGAGGTGCAAGCGGATAAAAACAAACGCTCCAGTGGCAACTGGGCAGCTTTTGCTATCGCCAACCCAACCGATGAGCAAATTGACCGTCTGATTGTTGCCCCGCATTACCGCCTTGTAAAGTCAGGTTTTGTCTGGCCGGATCTGGGATCTCAGCGTATTTCTTCTATTACTCCGAGTGAGGGCTTTGCTCTTGATCGTCAGGTCAGTCCTGATGCGGATGTGTTTCTGATTACCATCAATCCGGGCTCGGTGATTACACTGGTTGCAGAAATGGCATCCCCGAACCTGCCACAGCTTTATCTGTGGGAGCCGGATGCTTATAAAGACACCATCAACGCCTATACACTTTATCGCGGAATTTTGCTGGGCATCTCCGGCCTGTTGGCGCTGTTTCTGACCATTCTCTTTGTCGTGCGCGGAACCTCGCTGTTCCCTGCTGCTGCGGCACTGGCATGGGCGGTACTCGCCTATATTTGTGTGGATTTCGGCTTCTGGAACAAGCTGATTGCCATCACCCCCGGCAATGAGCAGATGTGGCGCGCTGGAACAGAGGTGGCGCTGGCTGCCAGCTTCCTGATTTTCCTGTTTACCTATCTCAATCTCAACCGCTGGCATGATCATTTTTCCTATGGCGCGGTGGCATGGGTTCTCGGTCTGATGATGCTGAGCGGCGTTGCGATTTTCGATCCGCCGGTTGCGGCAGGTATTGCCCGTATTTCTTTTGCTCTTACAGTTATCTGCGGCATTGTGATTATCGGAATTCTGTCACTACGCAGTTATGACAGGGCGATCATGCTGATCCCGACGTGGCTGATTATTGCCATATGGATGACCGGCGCATGGCTCACGGTTTCCGGCCGTCTGGATAATGATATTGTGCAGCCGGCACTTGGTGGCGGGCTGGTTCTGATCGTTCTCCTGATCGGCTTCACAGTCATGCAACACGCTTTTGCGGGTGGTGTTTTGCGCGTTGGCCTGTTCTCTGACATGGAACGACAGGCGCTGGCGGTTATCGGTTCCGGCGACATTGTCTGGGATTGGGATGTGCCGCGCGACCGTGTGGTGACCACACCGGATATCTCCACCTATCTCGGCACTGCCGCTTCCAGCCTTCTCGGCCCTGTGCGGAACTGGCTGCCGGTGATGCATGGCGATGATCGTGATCGTTTCCGCACAACGCTCGATGCTATTCTGGAAAACCGTCGCGGACGCATTCATCAGACTTTCCGTCTGCGTGCCAATGACGGTCATTATCACTGGTATCACTTGCGGGCACGCCCTGTTATCGGCTCTGACGGCGAAATCGTGCGCTGCGTTGGTACGCTGAACAATGTGACCGAGCAGAAAAAAGCGGAAGAACGCCTGCTGCACGATGCCGTTCATGATAATCTCACCGGATTGCCGAACCGTGAGCTGTTCCTCGATCGTCTCGCCAATGTTATGAGCATGTCCTACAATGAGAGCAGGCTCAAACCGACTGTCTTTGTGATTGATATTGACCGGTTCAAACAGGTTAATGACAGCCTTGGCATGTCGGCAGGCGATACCATCCTGCTAACCATTTCGCGCCGCCTGTTCCGCCTGATGAAACCGCAGGATACGCTCTCCAGACTGTCTTCCGACCAATTTGGTCTGATACTGGCTTCTGAATCTGATCCGGCCAAAGTGGCTGCTTTTGCAGAAGCTTTGCGTCAGGCGATCCGTGCGCCGATTTCCTATGCCAAGCGCGAGATTGTGCTGACAGCATCGGTTGGCCTGCTGACATGGACAGCCAATGCCGCCAATGCGGAAGATATGATCAAAGATGCGGAACTGGCAATGTATCAGGCCAAACGCTTTGGCGGTGACCGTATTGAGCCGTTCCGTCCGTCTTTCCGCGCCATCGGCAGCGACAAGCTGCAGTTGGAATCCGATCTGCGCCGCGCCATTGAGCGTAAGGAAATCACAATTGCCTATCAGCCGATTGTGAACCTGCAGGACGGCACCATTGCTGGTTTTGAAGCCTTGATGCGCTGGGAACATCCGCGCCGTGGTCCGATTTCACCGTCTGAATTTATTCCGATTGCGGAAAATTCCGGTCTGATCGTACCGCTCGGCCTGTTTGCCATGCAGCAATCCGCCAATGATCTGTTCAACTGGCAGGAAAATCTGTCACGACCGAACCTGTTTGTTTCCGTCAATTTGTCCAGTACCCAGCTGATCCGTCAGGATCTGCTCAGTGATGTGCGCGCAATCCTGTCACGCACCCATGTCACCAAAGGCACGCTGAAACTGGAACTGACTGAATCCGTACTGATGGAAAATCCGGAACAATCCGCACATATGCTCAATGAATTGCGCTCTATGGGTGTCGGCCTGTCTCTGGATGATTTCGGTACCGGTTATTCGTCCCTCTCCTATCTGACACGCTTCCCGATTGACATGATCAAAATTGACCGTTCTTTCGTGAAGGGCGACAAGCCGCAGAAAACCACCCTGCTGCGCTCCATCATTCGCATGGCGCAGGATCTTGAGCTCAAGGTTGTCGCAGAAGGTGTGGAGAGCGAGCAAGACGCCATGCAGTTGCGTGAAATGGGCTGCGAATATGTGCAGAGCTTCCTGTTCGGCCAGCCAATGAGCGCCGACAGCGCCGCACAATTACTGAACGGTCAGTCCGTCGAATAAATAAAAACACCGGCTTCCCTGATCAAAAGAGAAGCCGGTGTTCTTGTCTTCACTCACAGATAATGTTCAGGCGTGCCCTGCCTGCACAACAAGACGTGCAGGATCGACGCCCATCTGCGCCATAACCCGATCATATTTCCCTAAAAGATCGCCGTCGAATAACAATTCCGGCGTTACCTCGCAGATCAGCCAGTCATTATTGGCAATTTCCCGCTCGATTTGTCCGGCATCCCAACCTGCATAGCCCAGCGTCATCAATGTTTTTTCAGGCCCTGTGCCTTCGGAAATTGCATGCAGAATATCCAGTGTCGCAGTCATGCAGATATCGTCGGTCACGGGCATACTGGTTTTGACCATAAAGTCATCGCTGTGCAAAACAAATCCGCGCCCCGTTTCCACAGGCCCGCCATGGCGCACAACAAGGGAGCGGTTTTTCTCCGGCATCAGAATGCTCTGTGCCTGCGTAATTATACCAAGCCGCACCAGCAAGTCAGAAAAGCCAAGTGGTTGGGGCTGATTGATAATGAAGCCCATGGTGCCCTGCTCGGAATGCGCGCAGATGTAAATGACAGTACGGGCAAACCGTTCATCCGTCATGCCGGGCATTGCAAGCAGAAATCGTCCGTTGAGGAAACCGTTTTTCACCATGCACCTCTTTCAATACAATTAAGCTGATCAGGAACAGATACGCATTTGGCAGTTCATTGCAGAAGAATGTGCTCTTTATTTTTATATATTCATGGCACTGTTGAAAAATAAGATAGCACAGTGACTGTATCAGCCAAGCTGCAAATGGTAAGTTTTTGACCTGTCCGAAAAGTGCAATATAAATTAGACAATAATTTCAAAATATTGTGGCAAAACTTTATTTAAGAAAAAACACATATAAAAACCACACCAAGCACTATCATAAGAAAAATGTCCTAAACAGCGACCTCAGTTGCAGCAAATAGCGCTTTCGTAAAAGCTGCACTGAGGCTATGTATAATGCGACTATCGAATACTGATAATCTGTATGAAGGAGAACAGACATGGCTATTCAGATCGGCGATAAACTGCCAGCAGCAAGCTTCAAAGTTAAAACTGCTGACGGCGTTAAAGACGTCTCCACCGATGACGTTTTCAAGGGTAAAAAAGTTGTTCTCTTCGCAGTTCCGGGTGCCTTTACCCCAACATGCACCCTGAACCATCTGCCAGGCTATCTGGCCAATTACGATGCCCTGATCGCCAAAGGCGTAGACACTGTTGCTGTCGTTTCCGTTAATGACGTGCATGTTATGGGCGCATGGGCGAAAGCCACTGAAGGCGAAGGCAAGATTGTCTATCTTTCTGACGGCATCGGCGCATTCACCAAAGCAGCCGGTCTTGATATCGACCTGTCCGGCGGCGGTCTCGGTGTTCGCTCCAAGCGCTATTCCGCGCTGATTGAAGACGGTGTAGTTAAGAGCCTCGACATTGAAGAAAATCCGGGCGTTGCTACGGTTTCCTCCGCAGAAGCCATGCTTGAAAAGCTCTGATAATGACAAAGAAAAAGCCCGCTTCCTGCGGGCTTTTTTACACTCTCATTCAGAAAGAAATATATAAAACACCTGCGGCAAGAAACAGGCAGAGCGGTGAATAGAACCTGCTATCATTTTTCGCAAAGACAGATGCGGAAGGTCGCTTAAAAAAGCCGACCAGTTTGAAATCACCGATTGCCCTTAAAAACAATACCAATGCCAGTAACCAGCCCAACGGACGCAGCACTGTGACAGACTGCACACCGATGCAGAAGAGCAGCACGGCAAAGCAAAACAATGCTACAGCCACCGCCAATGTACCGGTTTTGGATGGTGAGAATGATCTCTGCCCGTTATCCTTGACCGGAATAGCAGCGACTTTGCCCGCTTCTCCACCCAATGCCCAGTAAATATGGATTGCAGACAGAATAAGAAAAATCGCGGTCAGGAGCAGTGTAAGATAGATCATTGGGGCTGCTTTCAGCGGCTCTTGAACCGCAACATTACACTGAGATTGCTCTGTCAGCGTTTCTTATACGGTGCCATACCTTCACGCGCCAGCTCATCCGCACGCTCATTCTCCGGATGCCCCGCATGGCCTTTTACCCAGTGCCAGGTCACCTTGTGATTTTTACGGGCGGCATCCAGTGTCTGCCACAGTTCCGCATTTTTCACCGGCTGTTTTGCAGCTGTTTTCCAGCCATTGCGCTTCCAGCCCTCAATCCATTTGGAGATGCCGTCGCGCACATAAACAGAGTCCGTATAGAGATCAACCTGACATGGCTCTTTCAGCGCCTGCAATGCAGAGATTGCAGCCATCAATTCCATGCGGTTATTGGTGGTGTCCGCCTCACCACCGTTCAGTTCTTTCCGGTTACCATTATAGTCCAGAATAGCCCCCCACCCCCCGGGACCCGGATTTCCTGAACAGGCACCATCCGTATAGGCTGTAATTGTCTTCAAGCGGATTACTCACATTATTTCATATAAATTTAGCAGCTGAGAGAGCGTTACTGCCCGTATTCACTGGCCGAGCGCACTTCACGATGGAACCGCATACGGCGCAGATACTCCATCGGATCTTTCTTGGTCACAAAACTGTCTGCCGGTGTATTGATCCAGTCATAGAGCCTTGTCAGCATGAAGCGCATGGCCGAACCATGACACAATACCGGCAAAGCCTGCTGTTCTGCCGGTTCAAGCGGACGAACAGAATTATAACCACGCAACAGTGCTGTGCCTTTGGTCAGATTATACGAGAAGTCGCGCTCAAAACACCATGCATTCAGGCAGATTGCCAGATCATAGGCCAGCATATCTGTGCAGGCGAAATAGAAATCAATGATCCCTGAAAGGTTCTGGCCAATGAAGAACACATTGTCGGGAAACATATCCGCATGGATCACACCGCGCGGCAAATCAGACGGCCAGTTCTTTTCCAGATAGGCTAGATCTGCTTCGGTCTGCACACGCAAACCGGCTTCTACGGCATCGGCATCTGCCATGCATTTTTCCCAAAGCGGCCGCCAGTCTTTCATTGTCAAACTGTTTTCACGCTGCATGGCAAAGCTCTGCCCCGCCACATGCATCTGCGCCATAGCCACACCAAGCGCATAGCAATGTTCCGCAGCCGGTTTGCGCAGCCACATGCCCTCCAGAAAAGTAACAATTGCAGACGGACGACCGGCCAGTTCGCCAATCGCCGCGCCGTTTTTCTGCACCACAGGCTGCGGACACTCAATGCCATTGGCAGCCAGATGCTGCATCAGATTGATAAAGAACGGCAGATCATTACGGTCAACGCGCTTTTCATACAGCGTCAGAATGAATGTACCGGCGGTTGTGCGCAGCAGAAAATTAGAATTTTCAACGCCCTCGGCAATGCCTTTGAAAGACAGCAGAGTGCCTATATCGTAATTTTCCAGGTAGGCTGCCAGTTCAATTTCATTAATATCTGTATAGACAGCCATGCTGGTCTCCCCCTGCCGTTACCTGAACGGAAATTGCGGCAGTATATTTTTTGTTTTTAGCACTTAAATCGAAAAAGTGGCAGGCCATAGCGAAAATGGTGATTTTGAGAACCGGAGCGCAGCGTACATATAAGTACGTGAGCCTAGGTAAGCGCAAAAATTGCCATTTGCAGCACGGTATGACACCTTTTAAATCAAGTGCTTAGTGATTGCCGTTTACAAAAGCCATATCCTGCGCCGTCAATTCCACATCGCGGATCTGACGATTAACAAGGAAGTTTTCTGTTTCAACGGTCGTAATTGCCAGATCAATGGTGACATCATAGCGCTGCGAAAATGCATCAATGATTTCATCAACAATGATTTCCGGAGCGGATGCGCCAGCAGAAATTCCGAGCACTGAAAGATCCCCGAGATTATCCCAGTCGATTTCTTCCGCGCGCTGCACAAGCAGTGAATGACGTGCGCCGGAACGCTCGGCAACTTCAACCAGACGTTTGGAGTTGGAAGAGTTTGGCGCACCGACGATCAGGAACAGATCACAACCGGGGGCTGCTTCCTTCACCGCTTCCTGACGGTTGGTTGTCGCGTAACAAATGGATTCCGCGGCTGGTGCTGTCAGCTGCGGAAAACGCTCCTGAAGCTTCGCAATAATACCGGCAGTATCGTCAACCGACAGTGTTGTCTGGGTTACGAAACCGAGGTTGTCAGCATCTTCCGGCTGATATTTCTCAGCATCTTCAACGGTCTCAATCAGTGAAACTGTGCCTTCCGGCAACTGCCCCATCGTACCGATCACTTCCGGATGACCGGAATGGCCGATCAGAATGACATGACGGCCGAGACGCTGATGGCGCATGGCCTGCTTGTGAACTTTTGACACCAGCGGGCATGTTGCATCCAGATAAAACAGATTTTTGGCATCTGCATCTTCCGGCACGGATTTCGGCACGCCATGGGCGGAGAAAACCACGGGCTGATCCCGATGCTCCATCGGAATTTCGTCAAGCTCTTCCACGAAAATCGCGCCGCGCGCCTGCAGGCCTTCAACGACATAGCGGTTATGCACGATCTCATGACGGACATAAACCGGAGCGCCGTATTTTTTCAGCGCCAGCACAACGATCTGAATGGCGCGATCAACACCGGCACAAAATCCACGTGGACCGCACAGGCGGATGGTCAGCTTAGGTTTATCAGTCATTGAACTATGAATTATCCTGTCTTCAAAGCAGCATCGCGACCATAAACCGGCAATGCGCTATAAAACAATGCTGCATTAGCAATTGGGCTTCGTGCCGTGCAATGTCAACAGCTATTGCGCAACTCCGCCACGTCGTTGACGGAAAATATAAATAAAGGTCACCACCAGCAAAACCGCAGCCAGTCCGAACCATGTCCCCGCATATTGCAGGTGATTATTCGGCTGCTCCAAAATGGTTATACCGCCAACCGGCAAACCACCGGCATTGGGTGCGGCATCTGCATCCACAAAAAACCCGACAAAATCATGTTCTTTGGAAAGCGGGCTGTTCTCCATCATCATGCCCCAGTCTTTCCAGTAATAGAGCTTTTTCGCAGGCTCATTATCCGGCAGATAGAAAGAAGGCTTGGCAAGTAGCGGATCACGCGCCAGACCGGTGATTGTGACCTCACCAGTCACTTGCCCCTCAGCGCGCGTCGACGGGTTTTGCTTTTCATAGGGCACAAAGCCACGATTGACTAAAATAGCCCGACCATCAGTGAGCAACAGCGGCGTATAGACCGCATAGCCGGATGCACCTTTAAAGGTGGTGAAAAAATACTGTTCTTCATCGTGACGGAACATGCCGCTCAGCTTCACCGGCAGATAATCCACACTATTACCTTGTGCGAACTCTGCTTCAACTTCAGACAATGGTCGTGGTGCAGAATGCGTGCGCGCTTCGATCTGCGCAATCAGCTGCTCTTTCCAGAACAGGCGCTGTGTCTGCCAGATGCCTAATGTCACTAAAACAGCGAAAGCAATGCCGCTGCACAGCAGCAAAACCCATGGGAAGCGTTTCACAGCCTGCGGTGAAACCTCATGCGACATCGTCATTCCCGTCCCCGTTTATCAAGCTGCCCTGAGGCTGCCTTATGCTTATATTGCAACGTGATCAGAATACCTTTCATCCAGCGTGTCAGTACCAGACCAATCAAGATAGCCAAAGGTATCCAGATGATAAAATGCAACCAGAGCGGCAGCTGATAGGATACTTCAGCCCAGAGCGCCAAAGCTGTGACAAGAAAACCATCCAGCAACAGCACAAACACAACCGGCCCGTCACCGGAATCTGCAAAACCGTAATCCAGTTCGCAAACTTCGCAGCGCTTTGCCAATTTCAGATAACCGTTGAACAAGGCGCCCTGCCCGCACCGTGGGCAACGCGCTTTAATACCGGCAGCGATCGGTTCCACAGGAGGATACAAACTGTCGTCATTATCCATAGGATATCCTTTCTGTTCGCGCTGATGTGATACTATCCGGATAAAAAAAGCGCCGTTGGTTTTCGTCCCCACGGCGCTTTCAATCTTACCTCAACGGATCACCGCCACAGCGCGGTTTTCCCGAAGAGCAATCAATGCACGGCAATCGGCGCGCCCCATGAGCCCCAGACATAGATGCTGAAGAACAGGAACAGCCAGACAACGTCCACGAAATGCCAGTACCATGCTGCTGCTTCCAGACCGAAATGGTTCTTCGGCGTGAAATCACCGCGAATGGAGCGGATAAGACAGACAGCAAGGAAAATCGTACCAACAAGAACGTGGAAACCGTGGAAACCGGTCGCCATGAAGAAGGTTGCGCCATAGACGGAATCTTTGAATGCAAATGGCGCATGAATATATTCATAAGCCTGCACAAACGAGAACAACACGCCAAGAACAACGGTAAATGCCAGTCCTGTCACCAGACCTTTACGGTCATTGTGCAGCAAAGCGTGATGCGCCCATGTCAGGGTTGTACCGGAGAGCAGCAAGATCACTGTATTATACAGCGGCAGATGCAGCGGATCGAGCACTTCCATGCCCTTCGGAGGCCACTGACCACCGGTGAATTCCGCACGCATTACCTGATGCACTTCATTCGGGAACAGGCTGGCATCGAAGAATGCCCAGAACCATGCCACGAAGAACATCACCTCAGAGGCGATGAACATGATCATGCCATAGCGCAGGTGAATGGAAACCACACGCGTATGGTGCCCCTCCTTACCTTCACGGATCGTGTCTGACCACCAGCCATACATACAATACAGGATGATCGCGATGCCGATGAAGAACAGCCATGGCGTTACAAAATTAATCCCAAACAGGTGCAATTCACCGGCATTGAGGTAGCGCATATAAGCGATACCGCCAATCGCCAGTACAAATGCACCGACTGAACTCAGAAACGGCCACGGACTGGGCGCTATAATATGGTAGTCGTGGTTCTTCTGATGAGTATCTGCCATGTCATTCCCCCTTAAGGTTTATGCCCCAAGGCTCCTCTGTTTATTTTTGTCCGGTTTGCAACCGGAGACAGCTCCGGCAAACACCCCGCCTTGTTTTATTCAGCCCACCAAACGCTCTGTTCATCTCTGAGCATGCATTGCCGTGCCGGAAGCATAATTCCTGTACTCATAATCTTGATGCAGTTCACTTTTCAGCGCACCGCAACACGTTGTCGCGGGATATTATCCCAGCGGCTTTATTGGTGCCGCTAATTCTGCTTTTTTCTGGCTGGTTACCGGCTGAACCGCAGCATTTGCAGGCTCTTTATCCAGCGGGAAAAATGTATAGGACAAAGTGATCGTCGTCAGACCTTTGAGGTCTTTTTCTTTCACAATATCCGGATCAACAAAGAACATGACCGGCATTTCCATCGTCTCACCGGCAGCAAGTGTTGTATCTGTAAAACAGAAGCACTGAACTTTATTGAAGTAAGAACCCGTCAAATCCGGCGAGACATTGAAAGTCGCCCGTCCGGCGGTCGGACGATCTGAAATATTCTTCGCTTCATAATTGATAATGGTGGTCTCACCGATACGCACAGTGACTTCGCGCTGCACCGGCTTGAAATCCCAAGGCAAACCGCCGGAGACATTCGCATCAAAGCGGACTTTAACTGTCTGATCAAGGATAGTGTCCGACATCTGCTCAACGCGCTGCGTTGTGCCGCCATAGCCGGTCACCTGACAAAACATCTGATAAAGCGGTACGGCTGCATAGGCCATACCGATCATTGCAACAAAGAAACTCACACAGGATATAGCAACAATACGATTAGAGCGCTGATTATACGCCTGCTCAACGGCAGTATCCGCAGCAGCGTTTTCCTGTATTGTTTCTGTCTTCTCCGGTTTCTCTATCATTGCCTATGCCGCCTCCCCGCAGCTTAAAACGCTGATACTCCTCCGATTACATCGGACGAACCAACACTCCGGGTCCAAGTTTAACCCATGTCGCGATATACACAATTACCACAAATGCCGTCAGAGCAAGCGCCAAAGCAACCGAGCGGCTGCGCTGCGCTTTTTTCTGCTTATCTGTCGGCGTAATCAGTTCGATTTCGGTATTCGGCAATTTTTCCGCCATTATTATCCCCCGATCACAGGCAGTAGTTTGGCAACCAATGCCTCTGCAAGCAACACGCAGAACAGGGCAGAAAGATATACCAGCGAAAACTTAAACAGCGCACGGGCAGCCCGCATCTGCTCTTCATGTTGCGGCGCCATCCATAATTGCACAGCACGCCAGATAAAGATCGCACCAAGCAAAGTCGACAGCACGCCATAGACATGGCCACCGAAGCCTAAGAACCAAGGCAAGACACCAACAGGTGCCACGATCAGCGAGTAAACGACAATCTGCAGACGGGTGGATTTTTCACCCTTCACATTCGGCATCATCGGCACATTTGCGGCTTCATAATCGCCGGACATGAACAATGACAGCGCCCAGAAATGCGGCGGCGTCCACAGGAAGATGATCAGAAACAGCACAACGCTTTCAATCGAAACCGAGCCGGTTGCAGCAGCCCAGCCAATCATCGGCGGGAATGCACCGGCAGCACCACCGATCACAATATTCTGTGGTGTCGAGCGTTTCAGCCACATTGTGTAAACAACACTGTAGAAGAAAATCGTAAATGCCAGCAATGCAGCAGAAAGCCAGTTCACCAGCAAGCCGAGTGTCATTACCGAGAAAACCGACAGTGTAATACCATAGGCAAGCACTGTTTCTTCACGTACCAGACCCGCAGGGATCGGCCGGTTCTTTGTACGCTTCATAATGCGGTCGATATCCGCATCATACCACATATTCAGTGCACCGGACGCACCGCCGCCGATTGCAATACACAGAATAGCAATTGCTGCCAAAATCGGGTTCATATGACCTGGCGCCACAATCAGCCCGACAAAACCAGTAAACACCACCAGCGACATTACACGCGGTTTAAGCAGCGCGATATAATCAGCCGCGCTGGCTTCCGACAGGTGTATTTGCTGGCCGGTCGAACCGGAAATGTTATTTTTCTCAACCAGAGACATTATCTGTATCTGCCCTTATTCAATTATTCCGGTTCAAACCGGTACCGGCCTCAGGTCCGGTAATTCTTTCAAAACGAATGTTGCACTCTGTTTCAGAGATTGCACGGACAAGCAGTCTTGCCTGATATCCCTGCAATGCGGCTTATCTGGCCGCGCAACTTTTGCAACACCTCTGATGTGAGAGGCGCTCATGCCGCCTCTATACACCCAAATCCTCTGATGCACATCCGCCATAGTTTAGGAAATTCATAAATAGCTGAAAAGTGAACAGCCCTATCAATTTCATAAGCCATGCTTGGCAGGCTTTGCGGGCGGCGGCTTATTGCGCCGCCCGCAGAGAAGATTATTTCACATGCGGAAGCTGTTCCCACTGGTGATAAGGCGGCGGCGATGACAACTGCCATTCCAGTGTTGTCGCACCGTCACCCCACGGATTGGCACTGGCAACGCGCTTTTTAGCAAAAGCTTCAAACACGCCATAGAGGAAAACCAGAACCGCGAAACCGGAAATATACGAGCCGTAAGACGACACCATGTTCCAGCCTGTATAGGCATCCGGATAGTCGATATAGCGACGCGGCATACCGGCAAGACCGAGGAAGTGCTGCGGGAAGAACACCAGATTCACACCGATAAATGTGAGCCAGAAGTGAATCTTACCGATTGTCTCATTGTACATGTAACCGAACATCTTCGGGAACCAGTAATACCAACCCGCAAAGATCGCGAATACAGCACCCAGCGACAGCACGTAATGGAAGTGCGCAACTACATAATAGGTATCGTGCAATGCACGGTCGAGACCCGCATTGGCAAGCTGCACACCGGTCATACCACCGATGGTGAACATGAAGATAAAGCCGATCGACCACAGCATTGGTGTGCGGAAGTCAATCGAACCGCCCCACATCGTAGCAATCCATGAGAAAATCTTAATGCCGGTCGGCACCGCAATCACCATGGTTGCGAACACGAAGTAACGCTGTGTATCGAGCGACAGACCCACCGTATACATATGGTGCGCCCAGACCACAAAACCGACTACACCGATAGCAACCATCGCATAGGCCATACCGAGATAGCCAAAGATCGGTTTCTTCGAGAATGTCGAAATGACGTGGCTGACAATGCCGAAGCCCGGCAGGATCAGAATATACACTTCAGGGTGACCGAAGAACCAGAACAGATGCTGGTAGAGGATCGGATCACCGCCACCTTCCGGCGCGAAGAATGCTGTTGCAAAGTTACGGTCTGTCAGCAGCATGGTGATTGCACCAGCCAGAACCGGCAGCGACAAGAGCAGCAGGAATGCAGTCACCAGCACCGACCATGCGAAAAGCGGCATTTTATGCAGGGTCATGCCCGGCGCACGCATATTCAGAATAGTGGTGATGAAGTTGATTGCACCGAGAATGGATGATGCACCCGAAATATGGATCGACAGGATCGCGAAATCGACCGCAGGCCCCGGCTGACCGGATGTGGACAGCGGCGGATAAAGCGTCCAGCCGCCACCTGCGCCCCAGCCACCGGCCGGACCCGGCACAAAGAAGGAGATCAGGAGCAACAGCAATGCCGGAGGCAACAGCCAGAATGAAATATTGTTCATACGCGGGAACGCCATATCCGGCGCACCGATCATCAGCGGGATCATCCAGTTAGCGAAACCGCCGATCAATGCCGGCATCACCATGAAGAAGATCATGATCAGCGCATGCATGGACGTAAACACGTTGAACATATGCTTACCGGCATCCAGTGCCGCATCGCCTTCAACGCCATAAACCATCGCCGCCAGACCATGGAAAATCTGAATGCCAGGCTCTTGCAGCTCGGCACGCATTGCAATGGACAATGCACCGCCGATAATACCGGAAATAATCGCGAAGATCAGGTAAAGAGTACCGATATCTTTGTGATTGGTCGAATATACCCAACGAACCCAGCCCCGTGGCTTGTGGTCATCGTGGTCTGCCTCGCTATGAGAGGCGCCCTTTCGGGTATCGTGAGCTGAAGTACCAGCCATAAGATTGCTCCCGTTCTCAATGAATACCGGATGTTCCTTATCGGGAACCCAAACGGGTATTCTGAAACATTAAATTACCGCATGAATATCATCTTAAATCATCTTTGATTTTTAAGAGACCCTGCGATGCATGACCTGCAAAAACTTTAGCGCCTGACGAAGATTCATTGCCTGCGTCAGGCTTATAATCAGTTTCCGGCAACAGTCACGGTTTTACTGTCATTTTCGATAGCTGCCATCAGAGCTTTATTTGCGCCGCTCACATCAGACTTCGCTGCAGCGAACCATGCATCGTAACGCTCCTGAGAGACAACGCGCACGGCAATCGGCATGAAAGCATGGTCTTTACCGCACAATTCAGAGCACTGGCCGTAATACAGCCCTTCACGGGCAGCTTTGAACCATGTCTCGTTGTTGCGGCCCGGAATACCATCCATCTTAACGCCGAATGCAGGCATTGCCCATGAATGAATAACATCTGCGGCAGTGACCAGCAGGCGCACAGTGGTATCGACCGGCACCACAACTTCATTATCAACAGCCAGCAGACGCGGATACGCAGCCAGATCTTCCTTACCGGCGCTCGCACGATCTTCATCTTTCAGCAGCAGTGCATCAAAAGAGAGCGGATCATCTGTCTGATATTCATAACCCCAATACCACTGATAGCCTGTCGCTTTCACGGTCAGCTTCGGCTCATCCGGTGAATATTGCGCAGTCAGCAGCTGGAAAGACGGGATTGCCAGAAATAGCAAAATAATGACCGGACCCAGCGTCCAGATAACTTCAATTGTTGTATTATGGCTGGTTTTCGAGGCAACCGGATTGGCGCCTTTGCGAAAACGAACGATACACCACAACAAAAGCAGCATAACCAATGCAGTCACGGGAATGATAAACATCAGAGAATATCGTTCAAACCAGTGAATCTGATCAGCAATTTTTGTTGCGGAATCCTGCCAGCTCAACTGCCAGTCGACCGGCTTATCAGCCAAAGCGCCCATTGCAGACGCCAAAAGACCGGACACTGCGCCGAATACCACCGCGCTGCCGGTCAAAACATGTTTTTTCATCGCAGAATCCTTGCCTGCAACGGCTTTATTTGTGGCAATAACCCTATCCACCAGCATCTTCTCCCGATTATAGCCTTGCCGGTTCATTTCAGACATCGCTCTTCCCCAGCCAATGTCCGGTTCCCCCACCGCACTCACACAACAGTATAATACCAAACCAAGAAGGCGAAGGATTTCCCGTGCGGCATTTTTGCGCGTAATTCAACCGCAAACGATCGCTGTTTTTTCCAGTTGAAACAGCAAAATTTGCACGCGCCCAAAATCAATATTGAGATAATTCTTTGAAATCAAAGAGTTGAAAATCTGCGATTTAAATTTTCTTAATAGTTTTTTTTGAAACTTCAAAAACAACTGAAATTCGCCATTACCGGATCAGATTTAAAATATGCAGCTAGTTGCCTGTTTTTACGGCGCAAAAGAGAATCAGTTCATGACTCCATCATATTTGCATTGATCATGATCAAATAAACCAACCAGCGATTTTACACGCCTGCTCTGCACACCGTTGCAACACAGAGCACTTGGATTAAGTGAATTCGTCCTTTGAAAATCGTCCGCAAGTCACCATGAAAAACGCCACGCCAACCACTGGCCAATAACGAAGAATGCTGTTTACAATTTGATTTGTACTAAAACTTTACCTTATGCGGTTCAAATTCCGCCATTTTCCATGTACACAGATTGCGAAGCATGGCTTTCTGATTTGCCGCATGCCGGAATTTCAGTGAAGTCTTCACTTTATCATTGCTTTCAAAGAACATTTACGGCGGGTGCCGGAAGTGTTTGCCGAGCCGCCAAAGGTACCATAAATATGCGCCATTTCTCCTCTGTCAGCCGTAAAATTGCCGCTGCTCTGCTCGGTGCAGGCCTTATGGCTGTAACCGCCTCTGCCGGTTTTGCCCAATCCGCTCCGCAGCCTGCCGCCTCGGGCGCATCCCAGAAGAACGGTACATTACGCTCACAGCATGGTGCCTGGTCTATCCTGTGCGACAAGCCGGCCGGTGCAAAAACCGAACAATGTGCGCTGATCCAGAATGTGATCGCCGCTGACCGCCCTGAACTCGGCCTTTCTGTCGTTGTTCTTAAAACCGCCGATAACAAGGCCCGTATCCTGCGTGTTCTTGCACCACTCGGCGTGCTGCTGCCAAACGGTCTCGGCCTCAATGTTGACGGCAAAGATATCGGCCGCGCTTATTTCGTGCGCTGCTTTGAAGACGGCTGCTACGCAGAGGTTATCCTTGATGATGCGCTGATCGACACACTGCGCAAGGGTAAAGCTGCAACCTTCATCGTCTTCCAGACACCGGAAGAAGGCGTTGGTATCCCTGTTGAGCTGCAGGGCTTCAGCGACGGCTTCAACAAGCTGCCATAAGCTGCTTCATCTGATTAAAACGCCGCCGCTCATATTTTGACGGCGGCGTTTTTATTTTATCCCGCTCTGCGGCTTGTTCCAAAGCCGCAAACTCGCCATATACTAAGAACAATAATCGTCCTGATACAGGACGCCGCCGCTGTTCCGGAGTAATTTTATGAGTTCCACGACTTCCCGAAGCCTGATTGATGAATTCGATATCAGCCGTGATCAGGTTGAAAAACTGGTCTCACAATCGCTCCACGGCAGTGAAGACGGTGAACTTTATCTGGAATATGCGGAATCTGAATCTCTGGTCTTCGATGATGGCCGCCTGAAGAACGGCGCATTCAATCAGGGGCAAGGTTTTGGTTTGCGCTGCGTTTCCGGTGAAACGGTTGGTTATGCCCATTCCGGTGAACTGACCCATAGCGCCCTGCTCCGTGCAGCCGATGCAGCCTCTGCAATTTCGCGCACCGCAACAGGTAGCTATAGCGCGGCGCCCAATGGCACGAACCGCCACCTCTATACCGATGTAAACCCGCTGGGCTCTCCGACCTTCGATGAAAAAGTCGTGCTGCTCCAGCAGATTGACGGATATTTGCGCGCCAAAGATACCAAAGTGCGTCAGGTCAGCGTCAGCATTGGCGGTTCTTGGCAGCAGGTAGAAATTTTGCGCGCTGACGGTCATTTTGTCCGCGATATCCGTCCGATGGTGCGCCTCTCGATTTCCGTTATGGCCGGTCAAGGCGACCGTCAGGAATCCGGTTCCTATTCCATGGGCGGCCGCCGTTTGTTTGAAGATTTTATCGCAACCGGCTCATGGCAGCACGCGGCAGATGAAGCGCTGCGTCAGGCTTTGGTCAATCTTGAAGCCATCCCTGCCCCTGCTGGTACTTTCGACATCGTCTTGTCCAATGGCTGGCCGGGCGTGATGCTGCATGAAGCTGTAGGGCACGGCCTTGAAGGTGATTTCAACCGCAAGAAACTCTCGGCCTTTGCAGGGCTCATGGGGCAGCAGGTTGCCGCCAAAGGCGTGACCGTGGTGGATGACGGCACCATTGCAGATCGCCGCGGTTCGCTGACCATTGATGATGAAGGCACACCGACCAACAGCACTGTACTGATCGATGACGGCAAGCTGGTCAATTATATGCAGGATCGTCAGAATGCACGTCTGATGGGCATGCAGCCGACCGGTAATGGCCGCCGTGAATCCTATGCCCATGCACCGATGCCGCGCATGACCAATACGATGATGCTCTCCGGCGATAAAACACCGGAAGAAATTATCGCTTCCGTTAAAAAAGGCATCTATGCGGTGTCTTTCGGCGGCGGTCAGGTGGACATCACCTCCGGCAAATTCGTGTTTGGTTGCACCGAAGCCTATATGATCGAAGACGGTAAAGTCGGCGCACCGGTTAAAGGTGCGATGCTGATCGGCAATGGCCCTGATGCCATGCATCGCGTGTCGATGATCGGCAATGACAGCAAGCTCGACAACGGCTCCGGCAATTGCGGTAAAGGCGGCCAATGGGTGCCGGTTGGCGTTGGCCAGCCACATCTGCGCATGGATCAGATGACTGTTGGCGGAACGGCTGTATAAATATGAAAAACTTGAATGGTTTAACTGCTGTTATTACCGGCTCAGGCCGTGGTCTTGGCGCTGCAATGGCAATGATGCTGGCCGATGCCGGTTGCAAGATTGTGCTCTGCGCCCGCAATCAGTCTGCACTCAAAGATGTTGCTGATCAGATTGAACAGCGCACAGGACTGTGCCCTGATCAGGTTGTGGTTGATCTCGCTGATAATGCCAGTATCGGCTGTGCAACTACCCAGATCACTGAGAAATACGACACGATTGATCTGCTGATTAATAATGGTGCGATGTGGCTGGAAGCCAGCGATGAACCGCATAGCGAGCAGGAAGTCTTCGGTACCATCAATGCTGCGGTGACCGGCAGCTTTCTGTTCACGCAAGGCATGCTGCCGCTGCTGAAACGCTCTGCAAGACCCGATATAGTGACCATCGGTTCTATCAGCGCATTGCCAAACGCCCCGCTGCATAGTGTAGCTGTACCGTTTTATGCTGCAAAACATGCACAGGCAGCGATCGCAACAGGCTTACAGCAAATGCTGCGCGGCACACCTGTGCGCTCGCTCTGTGTGCATCCGCCCTATCTCGATGATATTTCACCGGCAGACGCGGAATGGGATGCCATTCCGGAGCGTGCCAAAGGTGAGCGCGCAACCAATCGCGATGTTTGTGAAGCGGTGATGTTTGCGATCACCCGACCGCGCCATATCACGCTGTCATCCATTACTATTGATACAGATGAAGGCGGGTTGTTCGGCTAATCCTGCTATCAAAATGCAAAACGGGCTCATTGTATTCACAACGAGCCCGTTTTTTTATTCTAAACTGCGTTTATTTCTTCGACAGCAGCGCTACGGTTTCCACATGGGATGTCCACAGGAACTGATCGACAGGAATAATCTTGTCGATCTTGTAGCCGCCCTTCACCAAAATGGCGAGGTCGCGCGCCAGTGTCACCGGATTACAGGAAACAGCTGCGACTTTCGGTACGGAAGACTTAGCAATCTGCATCGCCTGCTCTTCAGCACCGGCACGCGGCGGATCGAAAACCACGCCCTGATAGGCGTTGAGATCTTTATAAAAGATCGGGCGGCGGAACAGATCGCGGCGCTCATGCGTGACCGGTTTCAGCCCCTGCACATGACGGATACCACGATCCAGTGCAGCCAATGCAGGTGCATCATTTTCCACCGCATGAACCGCCATCGTCTCAGCAATACGTAGTGCAAAAGTACCGACACCACAGAACAGGTCAGCCGCTTTTTTGACCTTTTTGAAATGGCCGATCACCAGCGCAACCATAGCTTCTTCAGCTTCGATTGTTGCCTGAAGAAAACTGCCGGACGGAATATTCACCGGCACCTTGCCGAAGGTAATCAACGGCTTTTTCGGTTCCAGAATAATCTCACCGTCAACGCTGAGACGGGCAAAGCCCAGTTCCATCATCAAAGGTGTGAGAATACGGCGAGCCGCATCATCCGGTGTCGGGCAGCCGCTTGCAGCCAGATCAAGGCCGGATTCTGTATCGGTAACCGTCAGTTTGAACGGCTTTGCACCATCGGCCAGATGAATGGCAACTTTACGCAGATCATCCAGACGGGAGATAATCGCCGGAACGGTCACCGCACATTCGGAAATATTGATCAGCTCATGGCTCTGATGACGGTTAAACCCAAGCAGCAAACCGGCTTCGGTTTTGCGAATGGCGAATGTCGCACGACGGCGGCTCTGCGGCGCACATGGCACTAATGGCGCCAGTTCATATTTCAGCCCGCGACCATCAAGGCTCGCGGCCACCAATGAACGCTTCCAAGCCTGATAAGCAGACATTTCCCAATGCTGCAAGGCGCAACCGCCGCAGTCTTCGAAATGACGGCAGGATGGTTCTACACGCTGTTCCGATGCTTCCAGCAAGGCCATCAGGCTGGCACGGTTCTTATCCCGCGCAACATTGGCAACTTCACCCGGCAAGGTAAAAGGCACAAAAACCTGACCATCCGGCAGCTGGGCAACACCATCACCACCGGCACCCATCGCATTGATTGTGACACGCAAACTCATCAAACATCGTCCTTTACGGCGGCAATACGGTTCTTTTTGCCTGCCAAAATATATTCCTGATTGCCATCACCACCGGTAATCGGTGAGGCACAAAATCCTAAAGCCTGCCAGCCGGACTGCTCATTGAGCCAAGCCTGCAAATCCTGCGCAATCTTCTCACCCTGCGACGGGTCTTTGAGAATGCCGCCTTTGCCGATTGCCTCACGTCCTGCCTCGAACTGCGGCTTCACCAGCAGCAGACACCAGCCGCCATCGGCGCAAAGATCAAGCGCCTTGGGCAGTGCCAGTTTCAACGAGATAAAGCTGACATCCGAGACAACAATCTCAATCTTGCGTTCTTGCAAATGGCTCACATCAAGCACACGGGCATTCAGCCCTTCGAGATTAGTAACGCGCTTGTCACCACGCAAAGTCTCATGCAACTGGTCATGACCGACATCCACGCAGATCACATGCTCTGCACCGCGCTCAAGCAGCACTTGTGTGAAACCACCGGTGGATGCACCGATATCCAGTGCTGCCTTGCCCTCAACCTCAAAACCAAAATGATCAAGCGCAGCCGTCAGTTTCAGTGCCGCACGGGAGACAAAACGGCTCGCCGGATCATCCACCGCTAATTCGGCCTGTGCCGTTACGATCTGACCGGCTTTCGTGACCACCTGACCATTCACGCGCACGGTGCCACGTGCTACCGCATCGCGGGCACGCGAGCGTGAGGCAAACAACCCGCGCTCCACCAGCGCCTGATCTAGGCGTATCTTATCTGTCTTTTCATTCATGCTGCCTCAATGAAGGAGACAACGCCTGAGCGCAAGATGTAATTAGAGCGCACATATCCATAATGACATATGCGCTCCGATATTTTTAAAGCAATCCTGTCAGATGGTATCAGGCACGCAGACCGCCACCAGCCTCGCCGGTCAGCACATCACGGCCAAGGGCTGCGAAGGCCGCGCGTACAATACCGGCACTATCCAAGCCTGCACCGGCATACATCGCCTCAGGCTTGGCATGATCCAGAAATGCATCCGGCAAAGTCAGCGTGCGAACACGCAGACCGTGATCCAGCGCCCCTTCGTTGCTGAGATAATGCAGCACTTGAGCACCAAAGCCACCAGTTGCACCCTCTTCAATTGTCAGAAGCACCTGATGTTCTTTAGCAAGACGGCGGATCAGATCATGATCCAGCGGCTTGGCAAAACGCGCATCGGCAACAGTGGTGGAAAGACCTGCTGCATCCAGCTCATCAGCAGCAGCCAAGCATTCCTGCAACCGCGCACCGAAGCTCAAAATCGCGATCTTGCTGCCTTCGCGGACAATCCGGCCTTTGCCGATTTCCAAAACAGTACCGCGCTCCGGCAGATCAACACCCACACCATCGCCACGCGGATAGCGGAACGAGATCGGCCCTTCTTCATATTCCGCAGCAGTGCGCACCATATGCACCAGCTCGGCTTCATCCGATGCGGCCATCACCACAAAACCCGGCAAATTGCTCAGGAAGGCAGTATCAAAACTGCCCGCATGAGTAGCACCATCCGCACCGACGACACCGGCACGGTCAATCGCAAAACGTACCGGCAAATGCTGGATCGCCACATCATGCACCACCTGATCATAGGCACGTTGCAGGAAGGTGGAATAAATCGCTGCAAAGGGCTTCAAACCTTCTGCTGCCAGACCAGCGGCAAAAGTCACCGCATGCTGCTCTGCCATGCCGACATCAAAAGTCCGTTTCGGAAATGCCTGCCCGAAAAGATTAAGCCCTGTTCCATCCGGCATGGCCGCAGTCACAGCCACAACCTTCTCGTCATGACGCGCTTCTTCAATCAGCGCATTAGCAAAGACTTTTGTATAGCTCGGCGCATTTGCAGGCGGCTTTGATTGCTTACCGGTAATGACATCAAACTTGTTAACGCCGTGATATTTATCAGCTGCAGCTTCCGCAGGGGCGTAACCTTTGCCCTTCTGGGTTATCACATGCACCAAGACTGGTCCGTCAACATTATCGCGGATATTGGTTAGCACCGGCAGCAGATGATCGAGATTATGACCATCCACAGGGCCGACATAATACATGCCCAGCTCTTCAAACATTGTGCCGCCAGCCCAGAAACCACGGGCAAATTCTTCTGTCTTGCGCGCTTTATCCTGAAAGAATTTTGGCAGTTTCTTACTGATCTGCTTGGCCATCTCACGCAGGTTACGATAAGTCGGCCCCGACACCAGACGCGCCAGATAGGCGCTCATTGCACCGGTCGGCGGTGCAATCGACATATCATTATCATTGAGAATAACAATCAGACGGGCATCCAGCGCACCGGCATTATTCATCGCCTCATAGGCCATACCGGCGGACATGGAACCATCACCGATCACCGCAATGACATTGCGCTTTTCGCCTTTGAGCTCACTCGCCACCGACATGCCAAGACCAGCCGAAATCGAAGTCGATGCATGGCCGGTGCCAAAATCATCATACTCGCTTTCAGCACGCTTGGTAAAACCGGACAGACCGCCTTCCTGTCGGATGGTCGGCATACGCTCACGGCGACCAGTCAGAATTTTATGCGGATAGGTCTGATGGCCGACATCCCAGATCAGACGATCATTGGGTGTATCAAACAGATAATGCAGTGCCACAGTCAGCTCGACCACACCAAGACTTGAACCAAGATGGCCACCGGTGCGGGACACAACGTCAATCAGATCGGCGCGCAATTCATCCGCCAGTTGCGGCAATTGTGCAGGCGCAAGCTTTCGCAAATCTTCCGGTAAATGCACCTGATCCAGCAAAGGCGTGTGCAGCTTGTTATTAAAACCGGTCATCTGGAAAACCTTATTATTCTATGGACAGTTCAGGGCAGACGGAAACATATATAAAAGGCTTTGTTTCCCATCTGCCGGTCATTTGCAATCAACTATTTCAAATAGTTATTCAGGGAGCGGAATAAATTCCTCAGCATCCCCCGGAACAATATCAAAGCGGCGGCTACGCCACTCTTCTTTTGCCTGCTCAATACGTTCTTTTGATGATGAGACAAAATTCCACCAGATATAACGGCGGCTATCCATTGTTTCACCACCGAAAACCATAATCTGCGCACCCTCGCCGGCAAAATTCTGCGGCACGGCTTCAATCACAATATCATCGCCCTGCCGGAAGGCCAGAAGCTGATTATCCGTAAACACTTCACCGGCAATACGAACCGCACCGCTTAAGATATAAATCGCGCGCTCTTCCTGCACGGCAGGTAAATGAAACTTCCCGCCAGCCTCAATGAAAACATCTGCATAAAGTGTGTCGCTATAAGTTGGCACATTGGACTTCAGTCCGTGCATGTCGCCAATCATCAGGCGCATGCGAAATTCTTTTTCCTGCAACCACGGCAATTCCTGCACCGTATGATTACTGAATTCCGGCGCCATGTTTTCATAACGCTCCGGTAGTGCAACCCATGTCTGCACACCGGAAATTCCGAGCGGTGCCCCACGCATTTCCTCTGGTGTGCGCTCCGAGTGCACAATGCCACGTCCGGCGGTCATCAGATTGACTTCACCCGGATTAATCACCTGCTCGGTGCCCAGACTGTCACGGTGACGAATATTACCGTCCAGCAGATATGTTACTGTTGAAAGACCGATATGCGGATGCGGCGCGACATCGAGTGCCTCGCCTGCACGCAATAAAGCAGGCCCCATCCGGTCGAAGAAAATAAAAGGCCCGACGAGACGACGCTTGGACGTCGGCAAAGCACGACGCACCTGCAGACCGCCTACTTCGCTGGTACGCGGCACAATCAAAGTCTCAATTGCATCAATCGACTGAAGATCACCGGGAACCGGATCCTGACCAGGAAAAAAACTCACGAAGCAATCCTTTCAGCAAAATCCGACATTAAAAACTTCAATCATAATAACATAAAAAAGAGATGTTCGGAAATTTGCTTCCGGACATCTCATCACAAATCAGTCAGCAACAAAGAGTGCTTATTTCTGGCTAAGCATTTTCAGCAATTGCTGCATGTCCGGCACCTGACCATTGGCAGTCAGCTTGTCTACGATGCCCGGAAGCGCAGCAGAAAGCTCTGCCAGCAAATCCTGCTCATTGACGCCAGCCTGACGTGCAATGTCAGAAATTGTATTCTGACCAAGCGCATTGCCGAGCTGATCCGGTTCAATGGCTGCATTATTGCCACCGCCAACCCAGCTTTCAACTTTGTCGCCAAGACCAGCCTGTTTCAGCTGGTCAAGCAGACCACCCAAACCGCCGCTGCCCGCATTCGGTGCAGCTTGTCCGGCCGAACCGCCGCCCAGTACTCCGCCCAGCAAGCCACCCAGAAGATCACCAAGACCACCACCGGATGGTGTTTGATCCGGCAGCTGCGCCTGAGGCTGCTCATTCTCATCGGATTTACCGCTAAACATACGACCAACGAGCAAGGCACCCAATGCAATGAGAACCGGCTTGGTCAGACTGCCGCCCGGTACCGGTTCATTATTAGAAGAGTCACCACCAAAAAGGCCCATTTTATACTTCCTCCAAACCTGCGAAATGCCGGATAATGCTCAGCTTTACGTAAAAAAAGTAACTTGGCAAGATTGTACCTTGCCAAATATGCATTGATATGGGAGCGTTTTACCGAGTTTCCAGAGCGAAACGTCACATATTTACCGGCAGTTTTTGCTCTGTACTTTATCATTTTAGCATGTTTGCAGTTACAAATCTGCATCTGACTGCAAAATGCTTTTGCGACACGGAGAAACAACAATGTCAGTGATCAGCTGGATTATTCTCGGTCTCATTGCCGGTTTTATCGGCAGCAAAATTGTCAATAAAAGCGGTCAGGGCATGCTGATGGATATTGTCCTCGGCATTGTCGGCGCGGTTATCGGCGGTGTTATCTTCAACTTCTTCGGAGCAGCCGGTGTTACCGGCCTCAATATTTACAGTCTGATTGTCTCGGTTATCGGGGCTGTTGTGGTGCTGTTCCTGTATCATGCCATCAGCGGGCAAAAGCAGCTGCGATAAACAAAAACGGACACTATTATGCATTGGATTGAGCCATATATCGCCACCTATGGCTCAATTGCGCTGTTTATTACCATCTACTTTGAGAGCTTCGGTGCACCTGTGCCCGGAGAATCTATTTTAATTGCCGCTTCCCTGCTGGCACAGCAAGGCACATTGTCTTTGCCTGTGATGCTGATGGCTGTTTTTCTGGCTGCTATTCTCGGTGACAGCACGGGCTACCTGATCGGCCATTTCGGCGGACGCAAGGTGCTGTTGCGTTTCTGCCCCTATGTGAAGCTCACGCCGGAAAGACTCGAGAAGTTTGAAGCGCTGTTTGAAAAATACGGCAGCGGCATTGTGATCACCGCACGGTTTTTTGCCATTCTGCGACAATTGAACGGTATTATGGCCGGTGCATTGAAAATGCACTGGCTCAAATTTGTGGCAGCCAATATTATCGGCGCAGCACTCTGGACACTGGTTTGGGGTGCAGGCCCCTATTATTTCAGCGCTTTTTTCCGTTCTCTTTTATAAGTAAACAATCATGATCCGCAAAACCGTTACCGCAGACCACGAAGCCAGCTATCCCGATCCGATCAGCGTCAAGCAAGGCGAGGTCTTAAAGCTTACAGGTGAAGATTATAACTGGGATGGGCATGTATGGCTGTGGGCAATCAATGAGCAGGGCAAAACCGGCTGGATTCCCGATACATTGGCCAGCCGCACAGCGGACGGTTGTTTTGCAAAGAAAGATTATTCAGCAATGGAACTGACCTGCGTAACAGGACAAGTGCTGGAGAGCTTTGATACCACGCATGGCTGGGCATGGTGCCGCTCAGAAGATGGCAATGAAGGCTGGGTGCCGCTTAAAAATCTCTCATAATACAACAATGCCTCATCTGTGAGGATGAGGCATAAAAATGAAACCATTTTGAAAAGACTTATTCCGGATCAAGCGGCTCGGTGCCGGTTGGCTGACCGTCGCGGTTGAGTTTAATCTTCTCAACCTTATCCTCTGCCGATTGCAGCAATTTCTCGCAATGATTTTTCAGCGCTTCACCGCGCTCATAAATCAGGATCGATTTTTCCAGAGGCACATCACCGCGTTCCAGATCATCAACAATTGTTTCCAGCTGCTTGAGCGCCTGTTCGAAGCTCATGACAGCAATATCGTCATTGGAAGCTGGTCCGGTGGTGTTCGGCTCGGTCATAATTTATCCTTTCATCAAACGCGTAATATGCGCTGCGGCGGAAAAGGACAAGCCCTGTAAATCATATCCGCCTTCAAGAAAACTGATCAGCCGGTTATTGCAGAACCGGTCGGCGCGCTCCATCACCTGCCCCGTCGCCCAATCATAGTCGGCTTCGATCAAATTAAGTTGAGCTAACGGGTCAAGATAATGACCATCAAAGCCCGCTGAAATCAAGATCAGATCGGGACGAAAATTATCCAGCGCCGGTAAAATACGCGTTGAAAACGCTTCACGAAATTCACGACTGCCGCTATCGGCCAGCAAAGGCGCATTGACGATATTGCCAACACCGGTTTCCTTCACCAAGCCAGTGCCGGGATAAAGTTGCGACTGGTGCGTTGAACAAAACAACACATCCTTGTCCGCATCAAAAATGTCCTGCGTACCGTTGCCATGATGCACATCCCAATCAATAATCGCCACGCGTTCCGCACCAAAATGGCTCTGTGCATAGCGAGCAGCAACAGCGACAGTATTGGTGATGCAAAAGCCCATCGCAGTGTCAGCAGTTGCATGATGTCCGGGCGGACGGGCAGCGATGAAAACATTATCTGCCTGCCCGTTAAATACATCTTCCACCGCTGCAAGGGCAGAGCCGGTTGCCGCCAACACGGCATGCCAGCTTTGCGGGCTGACATAGGTATCCTGCCCGACATTCACAATCGGCTGTGCCATGCCTGAGGCTAATTGCTCTTCATCAAGCGGATCTGGAATTTGTGCTTTAATTTTCTTCAGATACGATGCCGGATGCACCAGACCTAAAGCACCTTCATCAGAAAAAGGCGCCTCCACCTGATCCAGGGCGTAATAATCATAGCCTTCCAGCACGCTGAATAAAGCGCGCAAGCGATCCGGACGCTCAGGGTGCCCTGCTGGTGTGAGATGCTCAAGAAAAACCGGATGCGAGTAAAGTCTGGTTGCCATAATTCCCTATATCTGCCTGCTTAGAGCAACCTTTGCGCGCAATCGGGCGCACGGCGCTCTAAAGCATGTCGCGCTCAAATATATTCATTTGAGCTACCGCGAACATGCGATAATTAAAAAAATCTAGAGCGAGCGCATTGGTTACGATTAAACGCAACACGCTCTAGTCAGGCAGAATAAAATTACAAGATTTCAGTTTTAAGAATAGTAATACCGAAACCTTCCAAACCGACATAATGGCGTTCTTTGGAAGCCAGCAAGCGGATGGAACTAATCCCCAGATCTTTCAAAATCTGCGCACCCAGACCAATCTGTCGCCATTCTTCATCACGCGCCTGCGCTTCTTTGTGATCTTCCCTGTCGTGATGCTCCGCATGGCGACGGGATTGCTCATTTTTACCAACACCCACAGAGCCTTCACGCAGATAAACCAGCACACCACGCTTCTCGGAGGCCATGCGCTGCAAAACCTTATCAAGGCCGGAATTAGCACCGAAAGCATCCGTCAACACATCTTCACGATGCAGACGCACCGGTACATCCTCACCATCGCGGATATCACCGAATACCAGAGCCACATGTTGCATCGGCTCCCATGGCAGCTGATAGGTGAAAGCCTGCGCCTGACCGGCCAGTGTTTCCACTTCGGCCTCGCCCATGCGTACAATCAGCGTTTCCTTGCGCTGACGATAGGCGATCAGATCGGCGACTGTGATGCGATGCAGGCCATGCTTTTCGGCAAATTCTGTGACCTGAGGCCCGCGCATCACCGTGCCGTCATCATTGACCAGCTCGCAGATCACCCCAACCGGCGGCAGATTCGCAAGTTTGCACAGATCAACCGCTGCTTCCGTATGGCCGGAGCGCATCAGTACCCCGCCCTCACGGGCAACCAGCGGGAAAATATGACCCGGCCGCACAAAATCGGCAGGCCCTGCATTCGGGTTTGCGAGATTACGCACAGTCAGCGTGCGGTCATCGGCCGAAATACCGGTCGTTGTGCCATGTTTGTAATCAACAGTAATGGTGAAAGCAGTGGAATGCGGTGCATCATTTTCCGCTACCATTGCTGTCAGGTTAAGACGCTTGGCCTCTTCCTTCGGCATTGGTGTGCAGACAATGCCGGACGTATGGCGCACAATAAATGCCATTTTCTCCGCTGTGCAATGCACCGCTGCTACAATCAGATCGCCTTCGTTTTCACGCCCGTCATCGTCCATAACAACAACGATTTCGCCTCGCTCGAAAACGCGCAATGCATCAACAACCTGCTTCTGATTATAGCTCATGCTTCACTCCATAATATTACCGAATGGACATCACATATAACTGCTCTGGCCGCATCATTCTCAAATGCGGCCAGCTTAAATGATAGCTCTCAGACGCGGTGGTCTGGCCCCAAGGTTATTAAACGCGGCCAGTCTGGCCCCACATTTATCAAACGCGGCCTGTCTGGCCGCGGTGACGCAGATAATGGTCTGCAATGGCACAAGCCAGCATCGCTTCGCCGATCGGCACGGCGCGAATACCAACGCAAGGATCATGACGGCCTTTGGTCATCACATCCACCTCGTTTTTATCCACATCAATCGAACGACGCGTGGTGAGAATGGACGAAGTCGGTTTCACAGCAAAACGCGTAACAATCGGCGCACCGGTTGCAATACCGCCGAGAATACCACCGGCATTATTCGACAGGAATACCGGATTGCCATCCGCATCAACGCGCATTTCATCCGCATTCTGCTCACCGGTCAGCGTTGCCGCTTCAAAACCATTGCCGATTTCCACACCTTTAACCGCAGGGATCGACATCAGATGCGAGGCAATATCCTGATCCAGCTTGGCATAAAGCGGCGCACCGATACCGGCAGGCACACCTTCAGCGACAACTTCAATCACCGCGCCAATGGATGAACCGCTTTTGCGGATACCATCCAAATAGTCTGCAAACAGCTCGACCGAGCCTGCATCCGGTGTGAAGAACGGATTATTATCCACTTCTGCCCAATCCCAGCGGGAGCGGTCAATTTTGTGAATACCCATACCAACCAGTGCTGCACGCACGGTCAGTCCCGGTACAACTTTGCGGGCAATGGCACCGGCAGCAACACGGGCTGCGGTTTCACGCGCAGAAGAACGACCGCCACCGCGATAGTCACGCAAACCGTATTTTACGTCATAAGCGTAATCCGCATGACCCGGACGATATTGACGAGCAATTTCGCCATAGTCCTTGGAACGCTGATCGACATTCTCAATCATCATGGAAATCGGTGTACCAGTGGTGGTCATCACACCATCTTCACTGGTCAGCACACCCGACAATACACGCACCTGATCCGGCTCGCGGCGCTGCGTGGTATATTTTGACTGACCCGGCTTGCGCTTATCAAGATAGGTCTGAATTTCAGCTTCGGTGAATTGAATGCCCGGAGGGCAGCCATCAATAACACAGCCAAGCGCCAGCCCGTGGCTTTCGCCCCAGGTCGTCACGCGGAAAAGATGGCCAAAGCTGTTATGCGACATAGAAAACCCCAAGATTGAACCGGTTCTGTGCGGTTCATTTTAATTTCAGTTTGGTGATCTGTTTCTATTCGTCTTTTAAGCAGCGGTCAAACAGCAGAAAGGCCGGAACGCAAAAAACCGTCGCTATTCCAGCTATTCCCTCTTACTCTACCGTGGAGTTTGAAAATGTTGCATAAATCCGCGAATATGGTCTATCTTTTGCTTTTATGCGTATCTGACCGAAACTAGAGAAGAAATCAGTCCAATATACGGATTATCCCGTGAGGGGCTTACAATTTTCGGGACAGGTTCCGGTTACGACAGCAAAAGACTTTCAGGGCAGCAGGTCCTTCAAATGCCATAATTAACCTGCAGCTTTGGACAACGGATTTTACCACGCACAAGGATCTCTCATGCGTATTTTCGCCATTCTTACATTGTTACTCGCACCGTTTTTCGCCGGAGCTGCTCTGGCTGACGATGCGGAAGGCAAAATCACAAAAATCAATGAAGATGCAGAATCCATTACGCTGGATAACGGCAAAGATTACCGTCTGCCCGGAGAATTCGATTTCAGTACAATTGAAAAAGGCATGAAGGTCATTGTCACTTATGACCTCGTCGACAATGTGCGCTATATCAGCAATATCGATGAAACAGACGGCGGCTGATCTGCCTCCTATTGCAAGCATAAAAAAAGCGCCATTTCCGGCGCTTTTTTATTTAGATCGACCTTTGTGCTGTGGTCAAATCCACTCAAGGTGATTATTCTCAAGCTTCAGGATTTTATCCTGCGGCACAGGCAGATGCGCTGCATCCTGACCGCTCATGCCCTCAATCAAATAGAACAGAGTACGGATACATCCGCCATGGGTGACGCAAACCGTCTTGCCCTGAACAGTTTCAAGCCATTGAGCAATACGTTTTGAGAGCCCCATATAGCTTTCAGCCTGGTCACCCGGCGGCACAAAGTTCCACTTATCGCGTTCACGCTGCTGCAAAAGCCCCGCATTGCCGACACCGACAGCTGCGAACTCTTCCATCATGTGTCCCTGCCAGTCACCGAAATGCACTTCCATCAGCAACGGATCGGTGCGGTAGGCCAGCGGATCAAGCCCCATACGGGTGCGGATACGCTCCATCGTTTCACGGGTACGGCGCAGAGGACTTGCAACAAAGTCAAACCCTTCTGCGGTTCCGATCAGTGATTTCAGCATATCACCATTGCGGTCAGCCTGTGTTCGGCCATGGTCATTGATGTCAATGTCCATTTGCCCCTGCACACGCTGCGAGACGTTCCAATCTGTCTCGCCATGACGCGAGAAGTAAATGATTTCCCGTGCCATAGTGCTCACCTTAGTCCTTAATGACCGAAATATCCGGCGCATCCACAGCCTTCATACCGATAGTATGATAGCCGCTGTCAACGTGGTGCACTTCACCGGTTACCGAACGGGACAGGTCGGAAAGGAAATACAGGCCGGAATCACCAACTTCATCAATGGTCACAGTGCGACGCAGCGGTGCGTTATACTCGTTCCATTTCAGAATATAGCGGAAATCGCCAATACCCGAAGCAGCCAAAGTCTTGATCGGGCCAGCGGAAATCGCATTAACGCGGATATTCTGCGGACCAAGATCAACAGCCAGATATTTAACGCTGGCTTCAAGCGCTGCCTTGGCAACACCCATGACGTTGTAGTTCGGCATGACTTTTTCTGCACCATAATAGGTGAGTGTCAGCATGGAACCGCCGTCAGCCATCAGTTTTTCCGCGCGCTTAGCAAGCGCTGTGAAGGAATAAACCGAGATCAGCATGGTGTTCGTAAAGTTTTCTGCTGATGTATCGACGTAACGACCGGTCAGCTCATCCTTATCGGAGAAGCCAATGGCGTGAACGAGGAAGTCCAGCTTGCCCCATTCTTTTTCGATCAAAGCAAAAACTGCATCCATGGATGCATCGTCAGTCACATCGCAATGGCCGCAAAGCAGTGCGTCCAATTCAGCAGCGAGCGGCTCAACGCGCTTCTTCATTGCATCGCCCTGATAGGTCAAAGCAATCTCAGCACCGGCATCCCGGGCAGCTTTGGCAATACCCCAGGCGATAGAGCGGTTGTTGGCCAGACCCAAGATCAGCCCGCGTTTTCCTTGCAACAAACCGGATTTGGTGGTCATGCACCATACCTCATAAAAATATCATCTGAATAGCTGCCTATCGCATAGCACAGTAGCGGCTTCAAGCAAGGACGGTAATTTTTGTCCTCCGTCCCCTTGAAAGCGACTGTTTCAATGCAGATATCAGCTGATTGTTTCTATTATGTAACGGTTCTGCCCAAGAATAGAAAGCAGTATTTGCGGGCGCGATTCCACCCGCAAATCACTTTATTTTGCCCTTGATTGCAAATCACGCACATCCGTTCAGCGCAATATCGCAACCAAATACAGTAGCGAACCCATCAACCGGCGCGCGAACGCAGCAATGATTCGAGCTGCTCATCACCGTCTTCCGGCAGCATAATCTGGATATGCACGAACAGATCTGCCGCATCGCCGGTTTTGTTCGGCAAACCTTTGCCTTTCAGGCGCAGGATTTTGTCCGAGCTTGACCATGCCGGAATGCGTACAGCCACACGACCGTTCAAAGTTTCAATTTCCGCGCGCGATCCCAGCACGGCATCGCTCAGCTGCACCGGCAGATCGAGATGCAGATCACGGCCATCTAGGCGGAAACGCGGATGTTTCCTGAAATTGATCGTCACCAAGGCATCACCGTCAACGGCACCGGGGATTGTTTCCCCCTGCCCTTTGAGGCGAATGGTCTGACCGTCCTCAACATAGGCCGGCAGCTTGATCGACAGTTTCTTGCCATTCGGGAAAACGGCTTCAACTTTTTCAGCACCGGCAGCCTGCTCAAGCGTCACAGAAATGGATGCTTTCAGATCAGGTGCTTTGGACGGCGCTCGGCTACGGGTACGACCGCCACCGGCAAAACCACCACCAAAGATGCTGCTCAGAATATCCTCTGCGCCGTCAAAACCGCCCTGCTGAAAACCGCCGCCAGAACCGCCACGACGGAAACCCGCGAAAGGATCGCCCTGCTGACCGCCATAGCCGTGACCGGCAAAACCGGCAGGCTTACCTTCCGCGTCTATTTCACCACGATCGAACTGGCCGCGCTTGTCTTTGTCACCGACGATTTCATAGGCCTGATTAATTTCGGCAAATTTCTCCTGTGCCTTCGGATCATCCTGATTTTGGTCAGGGTGATACTTCTTGGCCAGTTTACGAAAAGCAGATTTTATTTCTTCAGGCTTCGCCGTTTTAGCGACGCCCAATACGCTATAGGGATCGCGCATAGTATTCCTTTATCGTTGCGGTGACTGCACAAACGGAATCACCAGTAAATTGTTCCAAATCATAGCGCATCCGGCGCACTTGTCAGAAGAGATTAAATAACTGATCTGCTTTATGAAAAGCGGCAGCAATCTGCGACAGGCTCCGGCATGCTTTTACAATGCAATATGCGCATCAGTGCGCAATTTTTCCAGAGACGCGCAACGAAATAGTGCAATTACGTTATGAAAACAAAGAGTTCAGCGCATTTTACTCATTCAGAGTGGCGCAAAAGAGGTCAAGGCCCATGCGCCGCCCTGCGCCATGCAAGCCTGTCCGCGATAAAGTGCGGCACCGTCAAAAGCCTCACGCGAGGTTTCAAACTCACGGCACAGACCGGCTTCGGTCTTTTTCTCAGCAACAGTGGTGATGGTACCCTGACTGCCGGTATCGGGATTAGCCCAAGGAATAGGTGTCTTGCCCCATTGCGTGAAATTCAATGCAGAGACAACATTCCGGATCGTATTCTGATCCGACATTTTGCTGCTGTCCGTGACTTCAGCAACAGGCGGCTTATTCACTGAACCGGTAATCGCAGTTTTATCCGGTGCAGCTTTCTGAAGATCAAAACCGGACATCGCACAACCGGAGAGCAACGCAACAGCACCAACAACCACCAGAATCCGGCATGAAACACCCTGCATACGCTGCAAGAAGTGATTATTCCGTAATTCTGTTGTCGTCTTTGTGACTGGCAAATGATCGTCCTGACTGGCTGGGAACGGAACTATCCTATAAGATCATCCCGTATTAATGTAAATCAGACATTTGTTATGAACCAATCCGCGTTAACAAGCGGTGAGTTTGCAAGGTAAACAAATCACTACTCAGCGTCAAAGGCTCCGGCCTGCTGTTTTCACAGCAATTCAAAATGCTGATAACAAGATTATTCCCGCACAACGCTTTCTTGTGTTTTTCCTGATTATTTCTTGATCTGGCACCCCATGCTCACTGTCGTTCTGGGCCGGTTTCTGAGAAAATATTCGATTTACGGGACTTCACAAGCACGGACAGCCATGTAAGGTATGCGCGTTATAATTACGGCGCAGCCTAGAGCATGTCGCGCTCATATGAATGCATTTGAGCTACCGCGAACATGCGACAATTAAAAAAATCTAGAGCGAGCACTGCGATTCAACATGAACGTAAACCGCTCTAGGAGCGCCTTCGCCGAACCGGCCAAAGCTTTCTGCTTTGATAATTTAAGTGAACAGACCGATATGACAACATCCGCTGATGATTTCACCGCTGCGACCGAACCTTTCCGCCTGTTTGCAGAATGGATGCAGGATGCAACCAAATCCGAACCAAATGACCCGAATGCCGTTGCCGTTGCTACCGTCGACGAGAGCGGTCTGCCGAATGTGCGTATGGTTCTGCTGAAAGATTTCGATGAGCATGGCTTTGTTTTCTATACCAATTATGAAAGCCAGAAGGGTCAGGAAATTCTGTCCGCCGGTAAAGCAGCCATGTGCTTTCACTGGAAATCCCTGCGCCGCCAAATCCGTGTGCGTGGTCCTGTCGAGCAGGTAAGTGCTGAAGAAGCCGATGCCTATTACCAGTCACGTCCGCGCGGCAGCCGCATTGGTGCATGGGCTTCCAAACAATCCCGCCCTCTGGAAAGCCGCTTTGCTCTGGAAAAAGCAGTTGCAGAATATACCGCGCGATTTGCAATCGGTGAAATTCCGCGTCCTGAATATTGGTCAGGCTTCCGCATCAAGCCGACTTACATCGAGTTCTGGCATGACCGTCCGTTCCGCCTGCATGATCGTCTGATCTTCAAGCGTGACACGCCGGAAGGCGATTGGACAACTCAGAAATTCTATCCGTAAAAAACAAAAAAGCCGCGTCTGAGACGCGGCTTTTTTATTTACAGCGATGAACAGGTTCAGATCACCGGTTTGATCACAACCCACAAAGAGCCAAGTACCAAACCGGCAAAAATCAGCCAGCCGACAATATTGTTGGAGCGGAACAGGCGCAGGCATTGCTCCGGATTGTCAATATCCAGCACAATAATCTGGCGATACAGATGCACACCGGCGGCCAGCAAACCAGCGAGTGCAGGCATCGGCACTTCAGCCGAAGCAAAAGCCCAGGCAAAGCAAATCAACGCACCACCATAGAGCAGCATCAGTGCCAGCTTGGTTTTCTCACCAAACAAACGTGCCGTTGAGCGCACGCCGACCAGCGCGTCATCTTCTTTATCCTGATGTGCGTAGATTGTGTCATAGCCAATCGTCCACATGATTGCACCAACATAGAGCAGCACCGGTGCCAGTGATAAAGAACCGGCCTGTGCCGACCATGCCACCAGCGCACCCCATGAAAAGGCCATACCCAGCACCAGTTGCGGCCAGTCGGTAATGCGCTTCATGAACGGATAAGCAGCAACAATCACCAGTGAGGCAAAGCTCAACGCCACGGTAAACCAGTTGAACTGCAGCACCACCGCAAGCCCGACCAGACATTGCAGGGCTAAAAACAGCCATGCCTGTTTGCGGCTCACCTGACCGGACGGCAACGGGCGGGAACGCGTACGCGCAACTTTATCGTCAATATCCTGATCGGCCAGATCATTCAGCGTGCAGCCTGCACCGCGCATGGCAATGGCACCAACCAGAAACAGTGCCATATGCCAGAGCGACGGCAAAACCGTCCAGACATCATCACCTGCTTTGGCACCGGCACTCGCGACCATGGCCGCCGACCACAGACATGGCCAGAGCAGCAATTGCCAGCCAATCGGGCGATCCCAACGGGCAAGCTGCGCATAAGGCCACAGGCTTGGCGGCAACAAACGATAGACCCAATGGCCGGACGGAGCGTCCATAACTTTGCCTGTTTGGCCGCGCGCCTGAATCTGAACCATTTATGCAAACCTTTCGCAGTTGCATTCTTATAAATGCTTTCAAATTCTCTAACGATTTCGTAAAGGAGGAGCAAGCCTGAAGCACATCCAAGCCTGAAGTACATCATGGAGAAATGCCTGTGACCACGTCTTCCTCAGAAGCTCTTAAAGTTCTGCTCATCGGCTCCGGTGGCCGCGAACACGCTCTTAGCTGGAAACTGGCAGCTTCCCCGCTGCTCGGCACGCTCTACTGCACACCGGGCAATCCGGGCATTGCCGATCATGCCACACTGATTGATCTCGACATTGATGATCATGATGCCGTGATTGCCTTCTGCCACAGTTTCGAAATTGATCTGGTTGTTGTCGGCCCTGAAGCACCACTGGTCGCCGGTATTACCGACCCGTTGCTGAAAGCAGGCATTAAAGTATTCGGCCCTTCACAGGCCGCCGCCCAGCTTGAAGGTTCCAAAGGCTTCACCAAAGACCTTTGCGCCCGTTTTGATATTCCGACCGGCAGCTATAGCCGCTTCAACAACGCCCCGAAGGCCAAAGCCTATATCCGCGAACAGGGTGCACCGATTGTCGTTAAAGCCGACGGTCTAGCCGCAGGCAAAGGCGTGGTTGTTGCCATGACTTTGGAAGAAGCTTTGGATGCGGTAGATGCCTGTTTTGAAGGCCATTTCGGCGATGCCGGTGCCGAAGTTGTGGTTGAAGAGTTTCTCGACGGTGAAGAAGCCAGCTTCTTCTGCATTTGTGACGGCACAACCGCTTTGCCTTTTGGCAGCGCGCAAGATCATAAACGCGTTGGCGACGGCGATACCGGCGCCAATACCGGCGGTATGGGCGCCTATTCCCCTGCCCCGATCATGGATGAAGCCATGACGGAACGGGTGATGAAGGAACTGATTGAGCCGACCATGCGCGGCATGGCTGAAATCGGCGCACCTTTCAGCGGCGTGTTGTTTGCCGGCCTGATGATCGGCAAAGATGGTCCGAAGCTCATCGAATATAATACACGCTTCGGCGACCCTGAATGTCAGGTGCTGATGACCCGTCTCAAAGATGACCTGCTGGTGATTATGCTGGCAGCAGCCAATAATATGCTGAACCAGCTTTCAATCCGCTGGAGCGATGAGGCCGCCCTCACTGTTGTTATGGCAGCAGAGGGCTATCCGACCTCCCCGCGCAAAGGCACAATTATCAAAGGTGTGGAAGACGCCGATGCTCTGCCGGATGTGAAAGTGTTCCATGCTGGCACCGTGCACAAGGACGGTGACTTGCTGGCCAATGGCGGACGCGTTCTCAATGTTACCGCCACCGGAAAAACAGTTTCCGAGGCGCAGGCAAAAGCCTATCAGGCGGTTTCTAAAATCGACTGGCCGGAAGGTTTCTGCCGTAAAGATATCGGCTGGCGTGCTGTTGAGCGTGAGAAAACAGCCTAAGTATAGCTTTTTTAAAACCCGCCTTACCGGCGGGTTTTTTCTTATTTACACGCCCGGAGAATTTATTGACGTTTACGTAATAAGCCGATACCAATAATCATTAAGGAGAACTGTGGCTGCATTCTTTCACGCGAATGCGCCAAACGGAGAAAGCAGATGTATCGCGCACCACTGAATCAGATCAGCCAGACACTCAATCAGGTTGCAGACCTGCCGGAGCTTTTGAAAACAGAGCTTTTCTCTGAGCTTTCACCGGATATTGTCGATGCGATTTTGCAGGAGGCTGCCAAATTCAGTGAGACACGTATCACGCCGCTACGCACCAAAGGCGATCAGCAAGGCGCAACCCTTAAAGATGCAAAAGTTACGACGACAGAGGGCTGGCAGGCACTCTATAAAGACTGGACAGAGGGCGGCTGGAACGCGCTGACCGGTGATCCCGCCTATGGAGGTCAGGGGTTACCAACCTTGCTCTCGGTCGCGGTTGCAGAGATGTGGAATTCCGGCTCGCTCGGTTTTGCCATTGCCTCCACCCTGACCATGGGCGCGGTGGAAGCACTCGAGCACCATGCCAGTGATGCGCTAAAAAATACCTATCTTGAAAAGCTGATTTCCGGCGAATGGTCAGGCACCATGAACCTCACCGAGCCGCAAGCAGGTTCAGATCTTGGTGCTTTACGCAGCCGTGCTGAACGGGCAGATGACGGCAACTACCGGATTTTCGGGCAGAAAATTTTCATCACCTATGGCGAGCATGATCTGACCGACAATATCGTGCATCTTGTACTGGCACGCCTGCCCGATGCACCGGCAGGCACCAAGGGAATTTCACTGTTTTTGGTACCGAAATATCTGGTCAATGAAGACGGTTCGCTTGGCGCGCGCAATGATGTATTCTGCGCAGGGCTAGAAGAAAAACTCGGTCTTCACGCTTCACCAACCTGCACCATGATTTATGGTGACGGCTTTGGTGATACCGGTGAAAAAGGCGCTGTCGGCTATCTGATCGGCGAAGAGCATAAAGGCCTCGCCTGCATGTTCACCATGATGAACAATGCCCGCCTGCTAGTCGGTATTCAGGGTGTAGCTGTAGCGGAAGCCGCCTATCAAAAAGCCCGCGCCTATGCAGCAGAACGTCGTCAGGGACGTTCTTTAAATGCAGCCAAAGGCGCTGAGATGAGCCCGATCATCGAACACCCCGATGTAGCGCGCATGTTGCTGACCATGAAGGGTCTGGCACAAACCTCGCGCTCGATCTGCTACGCGACTGCACAGGCACTCGATATGGCAAAGGCCGATCCTGCCAATGGCACATTCTGGGCAAACCGCGCCAGTCTGCTGACGCCGCTCGCTAAAGCCTTCTCTACCGATAGCGGTGTGGATGTCGCCTCTCTCGGCGTTCAGGTGCATGGCGGCATGGGCTATATCGAAGAAACCGGTGCTGCCCAATTACTGCGCGATGCCCGCATTCTCCCGATTTATGAAGGTACCAACGGTATTCAGGCCATAGATCTGGTGATGCGTAAACTGCCATTGGAAAATGGCGGGCATATTCATGGTTTCCTGCAGGAATTGCGGGACATTGCCGAACAGGCCAAGACATCGGATACACTGAAAACGATCGCACCGCAGCTTGAAACCGCTTTGGACACAGCGGAAGAAACCACGCGCTTTCTGCAAGACTGTATTGTGCAAGGCGACAGCCAGACCGCGCTGTGCGGTGCCACCACCTATCAGCGCCTGCTGTCTCTGACAGTTGGTGCGCTTTATCTGGCCAAAGCCGGATTGCATGACGGGAATACAGCCGCACTGGCAGCCTTCTTCGCACAAAATACTTTGCAGGAAACCGCAGGGCTGAAACAGAGCATTCTCAATGGTGCAACCAGCCTGACAAAGGCAACCAAGCTTCTGCAGGATATTTGACGATGAGCGAATTTATTAAAACAGAACGCCACGATGCCGTGCAGATTATCCGTATGAACCGTCCTGATAAGAAGAACGCCATCACCCGCGATATGTATCACGGCATTGCCGATGCTTTGAGACAGGCAGACAATGATGACAGTATCCGCGTCAATGTGCTGCTCGGTCTGCCCGGTGCCTTCTCCGCCGGTAATGATATGCAGGATTTCATGACAGCGGCTATGTCTCAGGGCAGTCTCGGCGGCGAAATTGTCGACTTCCTGCACACATTATCCCAATCCCGCAAACCTCTGATTTCCGGCGTTGATGGTCTGGCGATTGGCGTAGGCACGACGCTAAATCTGCATTGTGATCTGACTTTTGCTACGCCGCGCGCTGTTTTCCACACCCCGTTTGTTGATCTCGGGCTGGTGCCGGAGGCAGGTTCAACACTGCTTGCTCCCGGAATCATGGGGCATCAGCGTGCCTTTGCTTTGCTGGCAATGGGTGAGGCTATGAGCGCTGAACAGGCACTTGAAGCCGGCATTGTCTGGCGTATTGTGGCGGAAGATGTGCTGGAATCAGAAGTACTGAACGCTGCACAAAAGCTGGCAGCACGCCCGCCAACGGCTCTGCAACTGACCCGTGAACTCATGAAAAGCCAGCCTGAACCGCTGAATGCCCGTATTGACCGTGAAGCGCAGATTTTCGCAGACCGTCTGAAATCTGCGGAAGCCGCACAGGCCGTCGGCGCATTCCTCTCCCGCAAAAAATGAATAAAAAAAGACCGTATATCCGGAAAGATATACGGTCTTTGCATGTTCTGTGACTGGAGATCACATATTCAGTTCGCAGTTTCGCGTAATATTCTTAATTTTTATACCTGCAGCGCCATGACGGCCATTCACATTCCCGCGAGCAGTCATTTCGGTATTTTTCACACGCGAGCAATGATCTCTGGTTTTTTTAAACGCGAGCAATAATCTCGCGGCCGGAAATCTTCAAAGTTACGCCCAGCGAACCGGTTTTACGGCGCGCCAGAAAACGTGGACGACGACGGCGCTGTTCCTGTCCCTGACGGCGCTCTGTACTGGCCGATGCGGTTACACCACCGATTGTGTCATGCACAGGACGCGCAACACCATCAGCCTCAACCAGCAACATCGGCAATTTGTAGGCATTTGCCCATGCATGCCAATCCGCAGCCACATCATCCAGATCATGCGCAACCAGCAGCGGCACAGACATTTGCGGGTCTTCGTGCATCAGTTCCAGTGTCACAGTAATCAGGCCATGTTCATCCTCAACTGCACGTGCTGTCACGCCCAAAAATACATGCGCAGGCAGCGCCACAGACATTGGCAGGCCGCTCGATGGCAGAACACGTCGCAGTACTGCGCCACGTTCATTGATCGTGAAGGTCACATCTTCCTGCTCACCCGTTGAAGCATAAGAAATGCTCTGCGGGAACTGTGAAGGATCGAGACGGATCTCTCTGCTCGCCCAAACTGGTTTGTCCTGTTTTTCCAGCATCTGGTTCATCGTTTTCTTGCCCTGTACCTTCTGAGAACCGCTGTTATTGTTTTACTGTCGGTTCTTTTTTCTATCGGACCTTTGTGGTCTCGTTGGATGCAAGAATAGCGTACAGAGCTCCCAATCTGCTTAAATGACAGGGTTAATGCTTCTGTCTTTGGCAAAATGGTTTACAGATTCCAACCACAGTTAAGACTTCAGCAAGGGCTGTAAACACAGCTTAACCCTGTGAAACCGGTAAATATTTATGATTTTTAACAAGAGCTAAATAAACAGAGCCTGCTGTACCTTTTCAGCGCCCTTTTTCATAGTTAAAGGCGTTTAGTTCTGAATATTCTCTGAATTTCACTATATGTCAGCAACCAGTTGTTAAGGCTGCGCCTGTGGACATTAAATCCGCATTAAACACGCTTGTTGCGTACCAATCTTTTGCTAACCGCAATTTTTCAGCTCAAAATGTGGATATTTACCGCTCGTTTATGATGAGCGGTGTGTAACACGGCCTCTTTTTAACAATTGAGCCGCCGCTTCTTAACGAAACGGCGGCTCAATGTTTAAATTTTAACAAGGTTCAGCTCAAAGCAGCTTGTCAGGGTTCATAATATTCTTCGGATCAAAAGCCTGCTTAATCCGGCGCATCAATTCCAGCGCCAGCGGCTGTTTAAAGGCACGCAATTCTTCACGCTTCAACGCGCCGATACCGTGCTCTGCGGAAATGGAGCCATTATAGCGCATGACAATCGTATGGATGCGATGGTTCAACTCATGCCAGCGGGCCAGAAAAGCCTGCTTATCAGCACCGATCGGCTGCGAAACATTATAATGCAGATTGCCGTCGCCAATATGGCCGAAACAAACCACACGTGCAGACGGGATCATCTCTTCAACTGCAATCGCCGCTTCTGCAATGAATGCAGGGATGGAGGCAACAGGCACCGAGATATCGTGTTTGATAGAGCCACCTTCCGGCTTCTGCGCCGGAGACATCTCTTCACGCATTTTCCAGAACAGATCAGCCTGCGCACCATTTTGTGCAATGGCGGCATCCTGCACCAGTTGGCTCTCAAAACCTTCACTCAGGATGGCTTCCAGCATTTCCTGTGCATCTGTTTCGGAACGGGCAGAGGAAATCTCGGCCAGCACATACCAAGGATAAGCGCTTTCCAGCGGGTCACGCGCTTCTGCAATATGGCGCAGAATAAATTCCATGCCGATACGCGGCATAAGTTCAAAACCGGTCAGCGCCTGCCCTGCCTGATCAGTTGCCAAACGGAAAAGCTGCACCACATTTTCCGGCGACTGCAATCCGACATAGGCGACTGCCTTGCCTTTCGGCTGCGGATGAATTTTCAACACAGCTGCAGTGATAACACCAAGCGTGCCTTCCGCACCGATAAACAGATCACGCAAATCATAGCCGGTATTATCTTTTTTCACACGACGCAGATCATTCAACACCTGTCCGTCGGGCAAAACCACTTCAAGTCCAAGGCATAATTCGCGCATATTACCATAGGCAAGCACAGCCGTGCCGCCTGCATTGGATGAAAGATTACCGCCAATCTGGCAAGAACCCTCTGCCCCTAAAGACAACGGAAACAGCCGTCCCGCATCCTGCACAGCTTCCTGCAAATTTTGCAGGATAACACCGGCTTCGACCGTGACGAGATTGCCGGTCGTGTCAATATTGCGGATTTGGTTAAGCCGCGACAGTGAGAGAATGATCGCCCGTCCGCTGGTATCCGGCTGTTGTGCGCCAACAAGTCCGGTATTGCCGCCCTGCGGCACCACAGGTGTTGCTGTCTCATAGGCCAGCATCATAATGGCCGAGACTTCATCCACCGTTGCAGGGCGCAGAACCAAAGCAGCGCGACCGTGAAACAGCTCTCGCGGTTCGCTCAAATAAGAAATCTGATCGGCCGGGTCGCGCAGCGCGTTTTTCTCTCCGACAATTGCCGTGAAACGCGCAATCAAATCATCTGACATCGTCATCATCTGTTTCCGCCCAAGCTCAATTAATCACGCAGTGCAGCAGTCCAAATTCAACTAATCGCGCGGCGCAGCCGCACGGGATAAGCGATCATTAATTGCCTCGCCCAAACCATTATGCGGTACCGGTTCAACGGCAATCGTCTTCGCCCCTGCTGCATCCAGCCGCTTCATATAATCGAACAAGTGCACGGCAGCCTCGTGGAGATCACCGGAAGGGCTTAAGTTTAACATCGCAACGGCTTTATCCGCACCAGATGCGCGCTGCGCCCCAAAAGCCAGCAGAGCTTCACCTTCGCGAACCTCCGAGACGTTCAACCGCATCGCGGCATCCGGTGCATAATGTGACGCCATCATACCCGGCGCCTGAATAGCCGCACGCTGATCCAGACGATGCAGTGGCTCACCGATGAAAGCCTCAATCTCTTCTGCTGCCAGACCGCCCGGACGCAGCAGAAAAGCCTGACCATTTTCAATTTTAACAATAGTGGATTCCAGCCCGACAACACAGGCACCGCCATCAACAATCAGGTCGAGTTTAGCGCCCAGATCATCCTGCACAGCCTGTGCCGAAGTGGCACTGATACGGCCGGAGCTATTGGCGCTCGGTGCCGCCAGCGGACGATCAAGCGCGGCAATGATTTCAGCAATCGGCCCGCGCGGCATACGAATAGCGAGTGTTGTCAAACCCGCAGTTACCAGCGGATGAATTGCAGCCCCCTCACGCAGAGGCAATACCAGTGTCAACGGACCCGGCCAGAACTTTGCTGCAAGTCTACGGGAGATATCATCAAACACCACATAGCGCTCGGCCATATCAAGCGTCGCCATATGGGCAATCAACGGATTAAAATGCGGCCGTCCCTTGGCAGAGAAAATACCGGCAACCGCACTGCCATTAGTGGCATCTGCCGCCAGACCATAAACAGTCTCTGTCGGCAAGGCTGCAAGTTTGCCTGCGCCCAATACCTCCGCAGCAATTTGTAAATCGGACGGCTCTGTACTGATAATTTGCGCCATTCCGTTTCTCTCCTGCATATTTCTACGAAAAAGCCCTGCCGAAGTCTTTTCTGCGGCAGGGCTTCAAGACGATATCATCCAGATAACATCAGCGTTTTTTCTTTGCGCGGCTGGCAAAAGGATTGTCCGAAGTGCGTAGCGACAAGCGGATCGGCACGCCCGGCATTTCGAATGTATCACGCAGACCATTGATCAGATAACGCACATAGGATTGCGGCATCACATCAGGGCGCGAGCAGGACACCATAAAGCCCGGCGGACGGGTCTTAACCTGTGTCATATATTTCACTTTAAGACGACGGCCAGCCACTGCCGGTGGCGGATGATGGGTAATCACACCTTCGAGCCAGCGGTTCAGACGACCGGTCGAGATGCGCGTATTCCAGATACGGTGCGTCATCTCAACGCTTTCCATCAGCTTATCAATGCCGTGACCGGTTTCACCGGAAATCGGCACAGCGCGGATACCGCGTACCTGCGGCAACAAACGTTCGGTCTTTTCGCGCAGATCAGCCAGCAATGCCTGACGGTCTTCGATCAGATCCCATTTATTGAAAGCAATGATCGGCGCACGGCCTTCACGGATAATCAGATCAATGATCTGCAAATCCTGCTTTTCAAAAGGAATGGTCGCATCGAGAACGATGATCACCACTTCCGCAAAACGAATAGCGCGCAAGCCATCGGCAACGGAAAGTTTTTCCAGCTTTTCCTGCACGCGCGCCTTACGGCGCAGACCTGCGGTGTCAAACAATTTAACACTACGGCCACGCCATTCCCATTCAACGGAAATCGAGTCGCGGGTAATACCGGCTTCAGGCCCTGTCAGCAGACGATCCTGACCGAGCATCGTATTAATCATTGTGGACTTACCGGCATTCGGGCGGCCGACAATCGCAATCTGCAAAGGCTTGGTCGCGTCATATTCAGGGATGATTTCCTCATCCTCATCGCTGACGTCTTCACCAACCAGCGCGCCGATTTTTTCCTGCGTAAATTCTTCTTCGGCTTTTTCTTCCGCGAAGGCTTTTTCTTTGCCTATCACTTCCACAATCGCATCGCGCAGATCAGGCAGACCCTGACCATGCTCGGCAGAAATCGGGCAAGGTTCGCCGAGACCCAAGCGATATGCATCATAGAGACCTGCATCAGCGCCACGGGCTTCAGATTTATTGGCCACCAGTACAATAGGCTTGTTGAACTTGCGCACCAGCTGCGCGAATTCAATATCCGTCGGTGTCAGACCGGCTTTGGCATCAATAACGAACAGAACCGCATCGGCCTCATCAATCGCGGCTTCAGTCTGCGCGCGCATACGACCTTCCAGCGTACCGGCCTCGGCAATTTCCAGACCGGCAGTGTCAATCACTTTGAAATGCAGATCATAGAGCTTGCCGTCGTGGATACGACGGTCACGGGTAACACCCGGCGTATCATCGACCAGCGCCAGCTTGCGCCCGACAATGCGGTTAAACAGTGTGGACTTGCCGACATTCGGACGTCCGATAATTGCGAGTGTAAAGCTCATTCAGCTTATTTTTCCGTCTTACAGAGCAACCTCCTGAAAGCGGAGATTGCTCTATCTTTTTGTTGTATGCGTTTCAGAATGAAACGTCTTATTTCTTTGCGGTAGCCTCAGTGCTGCGCATCAGATCGAGCATTGTATTGGCACGCTGACGAAGATTGGCAGGGATTGCCGCATCGTCTGCATTCTGCTGAAACAGTTTCACCGCATCATCTGTACGACCGGCTTTATAAGCAGCCAGCCCCAGCACTTCACGGGCAGAACCGCGCATCGGATTGCCGTCTGCACTCAGTGTTTCAGCGCGTTTGGCAACATCGTCATAAGAACCGGTATCAACCAAGATATAGGCCGCACGCAGCTTTGCAACATCGCGCAATGCAACAGGCGCTTTATTATCTGCCGCAACAGCATCAAAAGCACTGACCGCACCGGCCATATCTTTTTTCTGCTCCAGCAAAGTGGCCGAGCGCAGCTGCGCCAGCAGCGGATAAGAACCGGCACCTTCTGTTTCCAGTGTCTTCAGCGCGCTCAGAGCTTCGTCAGTTTTGTTTTCACCGGCCAGCTCAAGTGCTGTCAGAAACTGGTCGCCCGATACAGCGGCTTTGCTCTCACGCCAATATTCATAACCGACGAAACCCGCTGTACCGATAACAATCGCCACCGCGCCGCCGATCAAAATCGGACCAAAACGCCGCCATACAGCGCGCATCTGTTCCGAGCGGAGCTCTTCGTTGACTTCGCGGATAAAGCTGTCGTCTGTCATGGATACCCTGTGAAACCCTGTAACAAAATTGATTATGCATCAGCAAACAGACAGCCTGCGCTGCCCATTTATTGAAAACACCTATCCGGCTTTTAGTCGGAATCGGCGACAGATGGTAGCCCCGATTGTGATTTCCTGCATAATTCCTTAATCCGGCACCAAAACTGCAGATTTATTCAGGTAATATGCCTGTGCTTTGCCACATTTCAACCTTATCAATTCTGCTCTCACCCTCCTCTGCCATCACATGAGCCTGTCTTTATGCAAAAACTTATTGCCGCCGGTTTTGCCGCTTCCCTGTGCTTTGCAACAACAGCGCAGGCTATGCCGGATGTGGCAGCAACACCGCCGCAAAAAACAGAGACACCTGACAGTCGCCCGAAACAGGTAGTGATTATCTCGTTTGACGGTGCACATGATAACAAGCTGTGGCAGCGCAGCCGCGCCTTAGGGCAGGAAACCGGCGCGCGTTTTACCTATTTCCTCTCCTGCGTGTTTTATCTGGAACGTGCTGACCGCACACAGTATCAGCCGCCACGCATGAAAGCAGGCCGCTCCAATGTCGGTTTTGCGCAGGATAAAGCAGAAATTGCCACCCGTCTTGATCAGGTGTGGAAGGCCAATCTGGAAGGCCATGAAATCGCCAGCCATGGCTGCGGCCACTTTGACGGGAAAGACTGGACGGCAAAAGAATGGGCACAAGAAATTCAGGCATTCCGCAATATTGTCGGTAATGCCTGGAAAGCCAATAAAATCGACGGTGAGCCGGAAGGCTGGAAAAACCTCGTTTACAACAAGATCACCGGCTTTCGTGCGCCCTATCTCTCCGATGACAAGCCGGTGCAAACGGCTTTGCGCGACAGCGGCTACGCCTATCAGGCCAGTGGCGTGACCTCAGGCCCTGAACTGCCGAAAAACTTCGCCGGATTAAAAAGTTTTGGCCTGCCGCTGATACCGGAAGGCCCTTCCGCACGACCAGTGATTGCCATGGATTATAATCTCTATGTGCGCCATTCGGGCGGCAAAGAAAAACCGGAACAGGCAGCGCAATTTGAACAGCGCAGCTATGATGCCTTTATGAATGCCTTCAATAAGCAATATAACGGTCAGCGTATTCCGCTGCAAATGGGCTTCCACTTTGTCCTGATGAATAATGGCGCCTACTGGAATGCACTGGAGCGCTTTGCCCGCGATGTTTGCAAGCGCGATGACGTGCGCTGCGTCAGCTATCATGATTATCTGGCAGAGCCCGAGCTGAACAAACGACCAGCCGCTCTTTAAGTTCTGAACTAAAAGCCACATACCGGGCTGCAAATGGCAATTTCTGCGCTTCCGGTACTCACGTACCAATAAGTACGCTGCGTTCCGGTCTCGAAATCACCATTTTCGCCACGGTCTGAGACTTTTCCTTTCAGACCTTCACCTGTACTCAATAAAATTCATGCAAAAAACTCGGCGTAAATCTCAGGCTTGAAACCGGCCAGCAATTTGCCGTCCTTTTCAAGTACCGGACGTTTGATCATCGACAGATTGCCGAGCATCAACTCAATGGCTTTTGCTTCTGTCAGATCCTGCTTCTGGGCTTCATCAAGCTTGCGGAATGTCTGGCCTGCGCGATTGATCACGGTTTCCCAGCCCAGTGTCTTGCACCAGTTTTCCAGCTTGGCACGATCCAGACCAACCTTTTTATAATCATGGAAATCGAACGCGATATTCTGTGCGCTCAGCCAATCCTGCGCCTTACGCATCGTGTCACAATTTTTAATGCCGTAAATGGTTACAGTCACGTCCATTCCTCTCTGGTGTATATTGCCTATTTCAATGTTTGCGCCGGATGATCATGCTCATGACCACACTGGCTGTGATCTTCAAGAATCTGAATCACCCTGCATTCACATAACCGTCCGTGATCGCACTCAGTCACCATACGGCGCAATTCATCGCGCAAGGCTGACAGGCGCTCGATACGATCCTCAATCTCATCAAGGTGACGCCGCGCAATCGAATCTGCTTCATGGCAAGAGGCGTTAGGTGTCTCGGTCATCGCCAGCAATTCGCGGATATCATTGATCTCAAAACCAAGATCGCGCGCGTGGCGGATAAATGACAGGCGCTTGATATCTTCCGCGCCATATTCCCGCCGCTGATTCTCCGTGCGTTCCGGCTCGCGGATCAGGCCTATTTGCTCATAAAAACGGATAGTTGGCACTTTCACACCGCTGCGTGCCGCAACTTTGCCGATCGTATAGCCTTTTTTGTCCATTTTTGCGCTTGCTCCTATAGCCACTAGAGCATTTAGGGTGTTTCTCAAAAGATGCAAGAGAAAAGGAAATTGGAGATGTCCGGTCCCGTCCGTCAGGATAAATTCCGCGTCGAAGGCATGGATTGCGCCTCCTGCGCCATGAAAATTGATACCGCTGTGCGCCGCCTCGGCAAGCAGATCAGCGACGTTAATGTTTCGGTCACCAAAGGCACCATGACTGTAACCCATAATGGCGTTGAAGCCGATGCCATTACCGGCCAGCTGAAAAAACTCGGCTATAAATCCAGCTATATGGGGGCCAATCAGGGCGCTGCTGTTACAGAGCCGGAAACCGAAACGCATGTCTGCTCCGGCGATCATGACCACGATCATAGCCACCATAATCATGATCACGCTGGGCATGACCACAGCGATCACGATCACAGCGCACATGATCATAAAAGTCAGAGTCACGATCATGCATATGGGCAGAAGCAGAAAAAGATCAAAGAGACCTCACCGCTGCATATGCATGACCACGGCACAGATGAAGACAATAAGCCATGGTGGCAGCAGGGCAAAGCCAAGCTGACCATTGCGGCAGGCGCTGCATTGGTTGCGGCCTATATTATCGGTCATTTTGTGCCGCAATATGACCTCTATATTTTCTCCGCAGCGATGCTGGTGGGACTGGTGCCGATTGCCCGCCGTGCTTTGGCCGGTGCCCGTTTCGGCACGCCCTTCTCTATTGAAACACTGATGACCGTTGCCGCTGTCGGCGCGCTGTTTATCGGTGCTGTGGAAGAAGCCGCAATGGTTGTCTTCCTGTTCCTGATCGGTGAGCTTCTCGAAGGCGTGGCGGCACGACGTGCCCGCAATTCTATTCGCGGTCTTGCCGATCTGGTGCCAAAAACTGCCCGCGTCGAAAAAGACGGTCAGATTATCGAACAGGATGCGGCAAGTGTTGCCCTTGGTGCGATTATTCTGGTGCGTCCGGGCGACCGGATTGCAGCCGATGGTGAAGTGATCAGCGGCAACAGTGCGGTTGATGAAGCCCCTGTAACCGGTGAAAGCACGCCTAAGAATAAAGAACCGGGCGATAAGGTTTTTGCCGGTACGATCAATGCTGATGCGGTGCTGCGCGTTAAGGTCACTGCCACTGCGCAGAACAATACCATTGCCCGCATTATCGCGCAGGTTGAAGAAGCACAGGAATCCAAAGCCCCGACCGAGCGTTTTATCGACCGGTTCTCGGTCTGGTACACGCCTGCGGTGATGATCCTTGCTGCTCTGGTTGCTATTATACCGCCGCTTGTTGCCGGCGGTGACTGGAGTGAGTGGGTCTATAAAGGTCTTGCTATTCTGCTGATCGGTTGCCCTTGCGCTCTGGTTATTTCAACCCCTGCCGCTATTGCTGCGGGTCTTTCTTCCGGTGCACGCCGCGGCCTGCTGATGAAGGGTGGTGCAGTGCTGGAAAGTGCAGGCCACGTGACCGCAGCTGCCTTTGACAAGACCGGAACGCTCACTCAAGGCAAGCCGGTTGTTACAGACATTATCGCCTTTGGTAGCTCGGAAGAAGAAGTTCTGCGCTATGCTGCAGCCGTTGAACAGGGTTCAAGCCATCCGCTTGCCGTTGCTATTCTCAAGGCTGCGGAAGATCGCAAGATCGCTCTGCCACAAATGCATGACGGTGCAGCGCTTGGCGGTAAAGGCGTATCCGGCACCGTTGACGGTAAAGTCATTCTGCTGGCCTCGCCGAAAGCCATCGCGGCGAAGACCACCATCTCGGATGCGGATCAGAAGCGCATTGCCGATATGAATGATCAGGGCAAGACCGTTTCCCTGCTAATGATCGGCGAGCAGCTTGCCGGTGGTATCGCCATGCGTGATGAGCCGCGTGAAGATGCACGTCAGGGCATCAAAGCTTTGCAAGCGCAGGGTATCCGCACCATCATGCTGACCGGTGACAACCGCCGCACAGCTGAAGCAATCGGCCGTGATCTCGGCATGGAAGTCCATGCGGAAATGATGCCGGAAGACAAGCGCCGTGTGGTGGGTGAACTGAAGGCTAATAAGCAGATCGTTGCCAAAGTCGGTGACGGTATCAATGACGCTCCGGCTCTAGCCGCAGCCGATCTTGGCATCGCTATGGGCGGCGGCACTGATGTGGCGCTGGAAACTGCCGATGCTGCGATCATGCATGGTCGTGTCAGCGATGTCGCTCATATGATTGACCTGTCGAAAAGCACGATGGCGAATATCAAGCAGAATATTACGCTCGCTATTGGCCTGAAGGTGGTGTTCCTGATTACCACAATTCTCGGCATTACCGGTCTGTGGCCAGCCATTCTGGCAGATACCGGCGCCACGGTTCTGGTGACAGCCAATGCCATGCGCTTACTGCGCTGGAAACCGGCATAGAGCATAATTTCTTAAACTGTAACCAGTTTAAGATAAAATTATGCTCTCATTTAAAATTTAGAGCGACCTTTGTGTGCCATGTCTGGCACACGGCGCTCTAGCTCCCAAGACGAAAAAGGGCACCATATGGTGCCCTTTTTATTATAACCCTCTGCAACTTCCATCATGGTAGCGCGGTTTCTGCTGCAAAGAATACTTTATGGATAATTTTATTCAGTATTAGCGTTTGGCAATCATTTGATTTAGGCTATCCCGATAAACGCTGTAAATATTGGCTTCAAAACGGCCGCCTAAATACATTCACATGGCCTCAGAAGGTTAGATATCTTTTAATGGAAGCAACGCAGTTTATTGAGATCTTCACACATGTCCGCATTTTGATTGCGATGATCATAAGTCTCTCAATAGCGCGTATCTTATCCGGCGTAGCCAGATTTCTTCAGCATCCAAAGCGAAACCGGATTTCAGCCCTGCACTTGCTATGGGTCTTTTCCATGTTGCTGGAACTTATTTTGTTCTGGTGGTGGGGTGTCCGGCTCAGCAAAGACGTTGAATGGACTTTCGTCGCATTTGCATTCCAGATTGGTTATGCGATTACGCTGTTTTTGATGACCGCACTGTTATTTCCTGACGATATTGCAGAATATAAAGGCTATCAGGATTTTTTCATTCAGCGCCGGTATTGGTTTTTTACGCTTCTGGCCCTGACCTGGATTATCGATATTTCCAAAGCCATTGTTGCCGGAGGTAATATCAGCTCCACTCTGCTGCTTCACGCATCCGTCACTCTGAGTTTATGTGCTCTGGCAGCATTCTTTAAGCATCCAAAGATTCAGATCGCCATCGTGTTGATCTACATCTCGAGGCAGTTGCTTTCTATATGATCGCTGCCCAGCCGTTTACCGGGCAGCATCAATTGTGATTTCCGGCTTTGCGGAGAGCTTAAGTCAGGCTGTAATCGGTTTCTTCCCGTGCCAGTTTCGTGTATTCTGCGCCCAGAAAATCCAGCAATGAGCGTACTGACGGCAACAACCCGCGACGCGACGGGAAAGCCGCATGCAGGATACCGGTGCGCGGCGCCCATTCCGGCAGTACATCCACCAGTCGTCCCTCGCGCAAATCCTCACGAATGACCATTGTCGGCAACTGGCACACACCAACGCCATGCAGCGCAGCCATACGCAATGCCACCATATCTTCCGTAATCAGACGCGGTTTGTGATGCACTCTCGCTGTTGCACCATCAGCCTTTTCGAGACACCATTCATGATCTGCACGCTGCGGATCCCAAGCCATGCTTGGCAATTCTGCCAGATCGGCAGGCACAAGCGGCCGGTTAATATCAGCAATCACCGAAGGGCTGGCGACAAGTCGCTGCGGGCTTTCTGCCAGTTTGCGGATCACCAGATCACTGTCATCAAGCGGCGGAAAGCGGACACGGATTGCCAGATCAAAACCCTCGCGCAACACATCTACGCGACGATTGGTACTTTCCAGCAACACATCAACCTTCGGGTTTTCTTTCATGAAACGCGCAATCAGATCGCCGATCTGGAAATAGATCATCGATGACGGGCAGCTCACCCGTACCACGCCCTGTGGTTCAGAGCGCATCCGGTCGATGACTTCCTGCGCAGCCTCGGCCTCCACCAGCATAGCAACGCAATGGCGGTAATATTCCTGTCCGATTTCCGTTACTGCGAAATGGCGCGTAGTGCGCTGGATCAGCCGTACACCGAGACTTTCTTCCAGCAGACCGATGCGGCGGCTGAGACGGGAGCGCGGCATATTCAGCTTGCGTGCGGCGGCAGCAAAACCGCCCTGCTCGACCACAACAACAAAAAATCTCAGATCATTCAGATCCTGCATGGAAACTCCCTGCGTCATCATTCATGAAATGGAATATAATCGTATTATCGTAAAGCGCTATACCATTGTCTCATATTTCAGACATTGTAGTGCATTTTTGCTGACTATCGCATTTTTTGTCCCACTCATATCTTCCTGTCATCAACACACACACAGCATTTGCTGCAAGTGACAACAGGAGACAGACAATGAGAAAGGTATTAGGCGTTTACAGCAGCCCCCGCCCGCACTGGGTTGGCGACGGCTTTCCTGTGCGCTCAATGTTTTCCCATGCCAGCCACGGCGAGCATGTCAGTCCGTTTCTGCTGCTGGATTATGCAGGTCCTGCGGAATTCGCACCGGCCGAAAAAGGCTCGGATCACCGGCGTGGCGTCGGCATTCATCCGCATCGTGGTTTTGAAACCGTCACCATTGTTTATCAGGGTGAAGTAGAACACCGCGATTCAACAGGAAATGGCGGAATTATAGGTGCCGGTGACGTGCAGTGGATGACGGCTGCCAAAGGCATATTGCACGAAGAATTCCACTCCCGTGCTTTCACCCAATCAGGCGGAACCCTGCAAATGGTTCAGCTCTGGGTCAATCTTCCCGCCAAAGACAAGAATGCAGAGCCCGGTTATCAAAGCCTGCTCAAATCAGACATTCCTGTCGTTGAACTGGCGGACAAAGCAGGCAGTTTACGGGTTATAGCCGGTCAGTTTGGCAAAATCAAAGGCCCTGCCCGCACCTTCACACCCATTAACCTCTGGGATGTGCGGCTCAAACAAAACGCCAGCAGCTCTCTGAACATTCCGGAAGGCCATACGGCCATGCTGGTCGTGCTCAGCGGAACAATCACAATCAACAATGACAAGCAGGCCACCGAGGCTCAGCTCGTTCTTCTGAACCGTGAAGGTGAGGACGTCCGGATTGATGCTGCCAATGATGCTGCATTCCTGCTTCTCAGCGGAGAACCGATTAACGAACCAATCGTTATGCACGGCCCGTTCGTCATGAATACCACACAGGAAATCAATGCCGCTCTGCGCGACTTTCAGAGCGGTAAGTTCGGAACCATACCAGCTCCATGACCGGATGCCGGCCATGCGTTGCGGGTCTCACATTACCCGATTAGTCCCACCGCAGTTTCGAACGGAAAACCGGTTTCCACTTTTCCTGAAACTGCTCGTCCTTATGAGAGCCGCAGCTGAGAATAACATGCCCCTCTTAACCTCAAGGAGAAATTAAAATGAACCTTCCAGCAACGATTGCGAATTTTGGCGGCCAGCGTCCGGTTATTGATCCTGAAGATGCAGTTATGCTGCTGATCGATCATCAGAGCGGCCTGTTCCAGACCGTGGGCGACATGCCGATGACTGAACTGCGCGCCCGCGCCACAGCTCTGGCCAAAATTGCAACTCTGGCCAAAATGCCGGTGATCACGACCGCATCCGTGCCGCAGGGCCCGAACGGCCCGCTGATCCCTGAAATTCATGAAAGCGCACCGCACGCTCAATATGTTGCCCGTAAAGGCGAGATCAATGCATGGGACAATCCGGAATTTGTTGCCGCTGTTAAAGCAACAGGCCGCAAAACCCTGATTATCGCCGGTACAATCACCAGCGTTTGCATGGCCTTCCCGTCAATCTCCGCTGTTTATGACGGCTACAAGGTTTTCGCAGTGATTGATGCTTCCGGCACCTATTCCAAAATGGCGCAGGAAATCACTCTGGCCCGTATCACACAGGCAGGCGTTATCCCTATGGATACTGCAGCTGTGGCTTCGGAAATCCAGCGTACATGGAACCGTGAAGACGCGCTTGAATGGGCGAAAGTCTATACCCTGATTTTCCCGCACTACCAGCTGCTGATGGAAAGCTATGCAAAAGCGCAGGATGTTGCGAATAATCACGAAGTTCTGGATTCAATGCGCAAATAAGTATTGATCTGAAATTAAGAAGGCCGCGGAACTGATCCGTTCCGCGGCCTTTTTTATCAGACGTAAATTACATTACTGAGTTTATCCCGCCGCATCCAGCGTTGTGTCATCAGCACCGCAACAATTGCCAGACCGCTGGCCAGCCCGATCCACACGCCGACCCCTTCAAAATTAAAGGTAAAGGCAAGCAGTGCACCAAGCGGCAGGCCGACCCCCCAATAGCCGAGCAGCGCCAGAAACATCGGAATACGTGTATCACGCAAGCCACGCAACATACCGGCAGCTACCGCCTGCGCCCCGTCAACAATCTGGAACAGTGCAGCAAAAGCAAGGAAGGATACGCAAAGCCTGATCACCTCAGCATTGGCCGGATCGTTAATATCCAAAAACGCACTGATAAAGACCTTCGGCATCAGGATCATCATCAACCCCATAAAGCCCATAAAGCCGACACCCAGTGCATAGGCACTCCAGCCGGCATAGGCGACGGCCTCACGATTGCCCGCACCATAGGCACGACCAACGCGAACCGTTGCGACCTGCCCGAAACCAAGCGGCACCATGAAACTCAGCGAAGCGATCTGCATGGCGACAGCATGAGCCGCCAACGATGTCGGGCTGATTTTACCCATCATCAGCACAGCCGCATAGAAGATCGTGGTTTCAAAGGCAAAGGTCAGCGCCATTGGCAGACCGATGCGCCACAGTTCAATGAAGCGTGGCCAGTCAGGGCGCCAGAAACGTCCGAACAGACGGTAACGGCGGAATTTTTTATGAGTGCTGACAACCACAACCAGACCGAAGAACATCATCCAGCTTGATGCAGTGGTGGCAATACCGGCACCGCGAATGCCCAGTTCCGGCATACCGAACTTGCCGAAAATCAGGCTATAGGCGGCAATCGCATTAAACACGATAGCAAAGGCTGCGATCAGCAATGTCCAGAGCGGACGCTCCATTGCCGCCAGAAACGAACGCAGGCCGATATAGCCGAGATAAGGCAGCATCGCCCATTGCAGCGTGTGCATCATCTGCACAGAATGTGCGGCAATATCCGGCCGCTGCCCCATAAACAGGAAAACGGATTCCGCATTCCAGAGCAGTATCCAGAACGGAATACAGATAATAATCGCCGTCCAGAAGCCCTGACGTACGGTACGGCGCACATCGCGCACCGAATGACGATTGCGGCCAAGCGCCATTGCCATCATCGGCAGTGTCGCAGAAACCAACCCCATACAGAAGATCATCATCGAATGATAAAAGCTGGTGGTCAGCACGGCAGCAGCCAGCGTATCGGCACCAAGACGGCCGATCAGGATCACATCCGTAGCTGTCAGTGCAGCCTGCGAAAGATTGGTAAAGATCAGCGGCCAGCCGAGCTTAAAGGAAGAGACGATCTCCCTGCCCCAGCGGCTGCCTGTTTGTGTCTGCGTCATTGCAGTCATAATCAGCCGCCTCCCGACAGCTTTTCTCCGGTGTACCGGCGCGAGCAAAGTATTTTCCGGCCTGACACCTCAGGAAAACACTCTTATTTTGTTGTGGTATAAGTTCAGACAAAAGCCGGACGAATAAAGCCGGTGCCTGTAAGTCAATACCATGCTGTATCATGACCATTGATGAAGATCGAGTGTGATCTCATGTAACAATAAAATGAGTTGAGCCGCGAAGCTGTTCTGCTTCGCGGCTCAACCAAATCTTTATTGAACGCTGCTTAGCTGTTAGTGAACATAAGCAAAGCGGATGACAAACAGAGCCGCAACAATCCATGTTGCCGGATGAATGACGCGCCATTTGCCCGAACCCGCTTTCAGAATAACATAGCTGATAAAGCCAAATGCCAGACCGTTTGCGATCGAATAGGTGAAAGGAATGCCCAGAGCTGTCAAAGCAGCCGGTGCAGCTTCGGTTACATCATCCCACTCGATTTCCGACATTTCGCGCATCATCAGACAGGCAACGTAAATCAGAGCCGGTGCAGTTGCATAGGCAGGTACGGAACCGGCCAGCGGTGCTATGAAAAGAGCTGCGAGGAACAAGATTGCAACAACCAGAGCTGTCAGACCTGTACGACCGCCGGCCTGTACGCCCGAAGCACTTTCAACATAAGCCGTTGTCGAGCTGGTACCGATGATGGAACCACCGATAATTGCGGTGCTGTCTGCGAACAGAGCGCGGTTGAGGCGGTTTGGCTTGCCTTCAGGAATAAGACCTGCACGCTTACTCACACCGATCAGCGTACCGGTTGCATCGAAAACTTCAACCAGAACGAAAACCAGAATAACCTGCAGGAAGCCCACATGCAGTGCGCCCATAACATCGAGCTGCAGGAATGTCGGCATCAGGCTTGGCGGTGCGGAGAATACGCCCTGAAACTGGCTTACACCGAGCATGATCGACAGAACGGTTACCACGAGAATACCGATCAGGATCGAACCGCGAATTTTCAGTGCATCCAGAACAGCCATAACGAAGAAACCGAAGATCGCCAGCAGCGGGCCGGTTTTGGTCAGATCGCCGAGGGTGATGAAGGTTGCTTCGCTGCCGACGATAATGCCGGAGCTTTTCATACCAACCAGCGCAAGGAACATGCCGATACCGACAGCAATCGCACTGCGCAGGGATTTTGGAATACCATCAACCAGCCAGCTGCGGATACCGGAGATGGTGAGGATGAAGAAGATCACGCCGGAGATGAAAACCGCACCAAGCGCCTGCTGCCAGGTAAAGCCCATAGCGCCGACAACTGTGAAAGCGAAGAACGCATTCAGCCCCATGCCCGGCGCCATACCAATCGGCCAGTTGGCGACGAATGCCATGACGATTGAACCAAGCGCGGCAGCAAGACAGGTCGCGACGAAAATCGCGTTCCGGTCCATGCCGGTGGAGGACAGAATGTCCGGATTAACGAAAATGATGTAGGACATCGTGAGGAACGTTGTCAGACCAGCGAGCACTTCTGTGCGCACATTGGTTTTGTGTTCCTGCAATTTGAAGAATTTTTCCAGCATGGTTGCTCCCTGTCAGTCTTTTTTTGAGAAGGCGTCCTGACGTCTTGCAGATGATATGCCCCCTCACAAAATCCGGACACCACATGGTGACAGGCTGCGGGAGACGACCTGTTATTGCGCGCCATTACCGGCGATTCATAACATTGCCACATTTTTGCCATTATCAGATTAGCGGGCTGACGTAAATCCATCAGCCCGGTTTTCCCGCATTCCGGAGGTTTTATGCACTGAATCTCGCAGGGAGAGCTCGTTTTATCTGATCGGGAGCAATCTGTTGTGTGCAAATAAGGCACGATCAGATTGGTGCTCCGACACCATGTTACTCTGCGGCTTGCTGCTGTAGTTTCATATTCTGCTGTTTTTCATAGGTCTTATAGGCAAATACCAGAGAGAAGAAAAACACAGAAACCACTGCCGCTGCATATGGCAACTGCGGAACAAATTGCGCAGGAAAGACAAACGGCAACAGCGGAAACGCATAGGCTGCCGGAATACGCGCCTGAAACAAATGCAGCAATCCGTAAATCAGCGCCATATCCAAGGCAACAATCAGCAGCCAATTATCCAGCGCCATAAATAGCACAGTGCCAATAACGGCGGATAAGGTCAGAACAGCAATCTGTTTCAGCGCCATTTTGCGCATATACATTGGCATATGCAGCGCCTCATAAACCACCACAGTCACCGGCGGAATAATCGCCATTTGCGGATAACCCGCCAGCACAACAATGCCGATCCACACCAGATGCAGCAGCAAATAAATCAGCATATATTTATGCTTGAGCGGCGCCTCCTGGGACACGCCCTCGTTGAGCTTAAGCAGATAGACACCCAGCATCAGCATAAAAGTTGTCACAAAAATTGCTGCGAGAAACGAAAAATGCGTTGCATTGGTCACAATTGGCAGCAGACCGGTCGCCAGTGCCGGTGCCAGACTATATTGCAGCAACTGCATCACAACCAGCATCAGCACCAATACGATTATGATTTTTGATATATAGGAAATTTCAAGCAGATTAATGCCAAAACCAACCAGAGCCGTCAGGGATGGCAGAATGAAAATCTTTTCCGGCTGACGCATCCAGCCTTTTTCACGCCACACCCAAAGCGCCACTGCCATAGCAGCAATTTCCGGCAGAATAATCTCGGCATCCTGAAAAATAATGGCCGCAGCCACCATCAGCAAAATAAAGATAAATGCAGCCATATAGGCCACGGCTAAATTAGAACTGTTCGTGTTCACTGCTCTTACTTCCCTGCACCATGACGCTGCATACAGATGATGCAAGAATGGTCACTTGGCTAGTCTTTACCAATAAGCTTCAACTAAACAAAACTTGATTGGTCAGCCATAAAGAGAGAAGCTTATCTGCAGCTTAAAAACAGAAGCAACACTGTATACACGCCGCATAAAGAATATACGGCGTGTTTTTCTCGCTAATATTGATCAGAACAGGTTGTAGCGCTGTGCGAGCGGCACAACAGAAACCGGTTCGGCACCGACTTCAGCACCATCAACACTGACTTTATAAGTCTTCGGATCAACAGTGATTTTCGGCAATGCATCATTGAGCTTCATGTCAGCCTTGGTCAGGCCGCGGCATTTAACGACCGGCTCAATGCGCTTTTTCAATCCGAGATTCAGCACATTGCCATCATTGACCGATGCCTGACTGACGAACAGGATGGAGGTCTTGCCGATACCGGACGACAATGCACCGAACATCGGACGCATAATCACCGGCTGCGGTGTCGGGATTGAAGCATTGGCATCGCCTATCTGCGCATAGGCGATGAAACCACTTTTCATCACCAGTTCCGGACGCTGGCCGAAGAATGCCGGTTTCCACAGCACCAGATCCGCGACTTTGCCTGTCTCAACCGAACCGATAAGATGGCTGATACCGTGGGCAATTGCCGGATTGATAGTATATTTGGCGATATAGCGTTTGATACGGAAATTATCATTTCCCGCACCATCCTGCGGCAGACTTCCGCGCTGCGCTTTCATCTGATCAGCAACCTGCCATGTGCGCATGATCACCTCACCACCGCGTCCCATCGCCTGACTGTCAGAGGTCATCATGGAAATCGCACCGATATCATGCAGCACACCTTCGGCAGCAATTGTATTGGCGCGGATACGGCTGGCCGCGAATGCCACATCTTCCGGAATATTCTTATCCAGATGATGACAGACCATCAGCATATCGAGATGCTCTTCCACCGTATTCACAGTGTAAGGCAGTGTCGGCGTGGTGGAGCTGGTCAGCACATTGGCCTCAGCACAGATACGCATCAGATCAGGCGCATGACCGCCGCCCGCACCTTCCGCATGATAGGCATGGATCGAACGACCGCCAAAAGCCTTGATGGAATCTTCCACCGTGCAGCTTTCATTGACGGAATCCATGTGAATAGTGACCTGAATGTCATATTCGTCGGCCATATCCATACAGGTTGCAATGGCTGCCGGTGTTGTGCCCCAGTCCTCATGTAGCTTCAAACCAGCAGCACCGGCCAGAACCTGTTCACGCATACCTTCAGGACGGGATGAGCTGCCACGACCGGTAAAGATCACATTGAGCGGCAAATCATCGGTCGCCTGCATCATATTATGCAGATAGTTCGGATTTGGCGTGCAGGTCGTCGCCATCGAGCCTGTTGCAGGACCGGTACCGCCGCCAAGCACAGTGGTCAGCCCGCTGGCAATCGAGGTAATCGGCTGTGACGGCGTGATATAATGGAAGTGGGTATCAATACCACCGGCGGTAACGATACAGCCTTCACCCGAGATCACTTCTGTATTGACCCCGATCACCAGATCAGGATGCACACCGGCCATGATATCCGGATTACCGGCTTTGCCGATACCGGCGATTTTACCGTCCTTGATACCGATATCTGCTTTAACAATGCCGGTATAATCAATGATCAGCGCATTGGTAATGATGCAATCCAGAGCCTTGTCACTGCTGACACCGGTGGCCTGCCCCATACCATCACGAATGACCTTACCGGAACCGAAGATGCACTCATCACCATAGACAGTGTAATCGTGCTCGACTTCCGCATAGAGATTAGTATCGCCCAGACGGACTTTGTCGCCCTTGGTCGGGCCGAAGAACTTGGCGTAATCTGCACGGGTTATTTTATAGACCATGTTTTATCCTTATCGGCAGAGCGCGGTGCGACAGCATCTCCGGCACCCTGCAAGCTTAAATTATTGTTTGAAATTATGATGAAAGTGCTCATTCAGCATTGCGGCTGTCGGCAAAAGCCCGCTCACTCACGCGGGAAAGTGTGCGCGCTTTATTGTCCGCATCCACCGCACCATCGACCAGATTATTGCCGCCGCGAATGATCTGATTGCCGGAAATCGCGACCAGTGTAACGTCCTTGGTTTCACCCGGCTCAAAGCGCACAGCCAGCCCCGCAGGAATATCCAGACGCTTGCCATAAGCTGCTTCACGGTCGAATTTCAGACGCGGATTGGTTTCAACAAAGTTGAAATGGCTGCCGATCTGTACCGGACGGCTATCAGTATTGGTGACGCTGATCGTAACAGTTTCGCGTCCTTCATTGAGCGCAATATCACCCTCAGCGCAGACAACCTGACCGGCAATGCCGATCTCTTCATCATCCTGCATCTTCTCAGGAACAGGCAGAAAGCTGCCATAGAGTGCCAGTTTCATGTCGCCTTTAGCAGCGCTGATAGGTGTACGCACGGCAACCAGTTTTGTGCCGTCTCTGAAGGTGCCTTCAATCTGCACATCTTCAATCATCTCGGCCACGCCCGACATCACTTCGCGCTTACCAAGAATTGTGCTGCCAAGATGCATCAGTTGCGCAACTGAATGCTGACCGTCGCGGATCAGCTCCAGCATCACCAGTGAGATCAGAGCCACGGCTTCCGGATAATTCAGACGCAGGCCGCGAGCGAGACGGCGCTGTGCCAACTGACCGGTGGTTACAAGCATCAGCTTGTCAGTTTCATGAGGTGTAAGATGCAATGTTTGCTCCTTTGATTTTTGGAAACACACAGGCGCAGCAAATCGCACGGCACACCGATGCATCGGTAAACCGGTGAGGAATACAGTGAGCCTGTTTGAAAAATAACGATGACTGCGGGCTAAGCGTCTGCGGCAGACAGCACGGGATCAAAACCATTCAGTCCGGCAATCCGTCAGAAAACGGACAACCGGATAAAATCAGGGCGCAATGCGCCTGTTACCAAAAAATACCCAGAGCGGTTTACATCCAGATCGGATCATGGCGCTCTATATTCTTTAGTTTGTCGCAATGGCATACCATTCAAATTGATCCAACTTGAATGTGAAATGCTCTGACGGCATAGCAGAATGATTGAGATTTTAACGTGCAGAAAGGGCATCAGCCCCGCATCGGAAAACTACCCGATGTCGAGTCCTGAGAAATGTTCCATCATGTGATTAACGACAAAAAAAGTCAGCAATCTCGGCCCTGTCATTTCAACTCTGTAACAAAGAAAAAGCGCGGCGGAATCTGTTTTTCAGCGTCGCCACAGCCCTGATAAAGACAGCACCCTCAGTTGAAGTCAAGAGCCCATATTCAAGCTGTTTTCATCTGTTGAAAGATTACAAAATCTTCCTCAAACGCACTTGCTTCTTGTCATTTTCAGAACTGTCTGAAACCTGATCAAAAACTTGCAGCTTTTATCTTTTCATCTGCAAATTATGCGTTTGTCTGGTTTTACTGTCTATATAAATAAGAATATCAGGATATGTTAAATTTAAAGACCAATTCTTATACTGCGTCCAGCAACTTTACATGTAAGGAATACACAAAAGCTCTTTTGTGAAAGCCTGTCTCGGCGATGTGGCACCATAAATTTAAATTTCGAAAAAAGAAGTATACAGCAGGTCATGTTGCGATTGTCGTACTGGCATTTTTCACTCCCCTGCTTTTAGGGACGCCATTGATATTCTGGCAGGCGGAAAAAACACTTTATAAAAAATCTGATGCCGCCAGTCGCACGATCATTGACCAGCTCAATACCATCCTCGACGATGCCAAAACTTTGACCGATGAAACGGCGGCAATGGTCGACAGGCCATGCTCTGAGATTATTGAAAAACTGCGCCTGCAAACGGCATCCACCTCTTTCGTGCAGTCATTGTCGGTTTCCGACCGTGATATTGTGCGTTGCAGCACCATTTACGGGAACAGTCCGAAACCGCTGGACGTGCCAAATTTTTATCAGGACAAACTGGCTCTTGTGCAAGGCAACAGTATCATTCCTGATCGTCCGGTTCTTATGTATCGCACGGAGAAAGACTCAGCTTCAATTCTGGCCAGCATCAATGGTGAATATATCACGCAGTTGCTCAACCATATTGAAATGACTCCTATATCAACGGTTGTCATCGGTAATCAGCGTATCGGGCGGAATGGCCTGATCAGGGCGAATGACACAGAAGAAAAGGGCAAGGTCTGCGCAGTCGATACATCAACGAAATATCCGTTCACAGTTGAGACTGGTTTTGAGCCGGGAGACCTGCGCGACTATGTCTTTGCGCGCTATACACCGATTTTCGCCTTACTACTGGTTTTTGGTGCTATCAGTGCCTTCGCAACCAATCGCATGGCCATGAATGCGCGCAATATCTCGGCCGAGAGCAGACGCGCAATCAAGAATGATGAATTTGCACCCTATTACCAGCCGATTGTCCGAGCCGATACCCATCAATATGTCGGTGCAGAAGTCCTGAGCCGATGGGAGCATCCGCTGGAAGGCGTCATTCCGCCCGATAGTTTTATCCCATTTATGGAACGTTCCGGTCTTATCATTCCAATGACGACGGCATTGATCCGGCGTACAGCCAGAGAGCTTGCGCCGTTGCAGGATGCTTTGCCGGAGAATTTTCATGTCAGCATCAATATCTCGGCAAATTTTCTTGCGGATCCGGAACTCATAGCAACCTGCAAGCAATTCTATCAGCAATTCAGGACAGGTAAAATCAGGCTGGTACTGGAACTGACAGAGCGTGAAGCGATTGTACCGACAGAGGCATTACAGGCGCAAATCCGTGCGCTTCGTGCCGAAGGTATCCTCATCGCACTGGATGATTTCGGCGTCGGTCATTCCAACCTGAATTATCTGAAAGAATTTCAGGCAGACATGCTCAAGATCGACCGCGGCTTCATCACCGGCATTGGCAGCAATGATTTGTCCTGCCATGTCTTACAGAGCATCATCGACCTTTCCAGACAGCTGAAGCTCAAAGTTATCGCCGAAGGAATTGAGACACTTGAACAAGCCAATTACCTGCAGGAAAAAGGCGTCGAATATTTGCAGGGCTACTATTTTTCAAAGCCGCAACCTATTGCCGTCTTCAAAACACAGATCAACAAAGATTAACACATAGCACGCTAACTCAGCACGACCGGCTAGTCCGGCAGCACTGTGTTGGCAGGATTTACTAAAACCGGTGATTTGAGAACACAGTCAACGCGTTAACCATAACCGTTGCCAAAAAGACACCATCACTCTGACAATTGGACACTCTCTGTAAAGATAATTGATCAAACGGTAAACTCTTTGTAGACGCTTAAGAAAACCTTAAGCATAGCGGATAAGCAGGAAGACTTTATCCGCCAGAAACTGGAGCCGGCTTTGTCTGTCTTACCCCCACCATACGCCCCGCTACTGAAATCAGCATTATTTGCAGGTTTTGCCCTCGCCCTTTCAGCCTGTACGACTGTTCAAAATTCTGTTCCGGTTATTAATACCACTGTTACCGAACCAGCCCCTGCCCCTGAGCCGGTTGTCAAAGCAGAACCTGCTATTGTAGAAACCGCAGCTGTTGATGGCGATGCAGCTTATATGTATCGCGCCATGACCGATCAGAATTTTCAGATTCCGGCCATTGATCTGAACAAGCTGAAACCGCAACACCGCCGCACAGTTGTTGATTACAAGACCAACGAAAAGCCAGGTACTATTGTTGTCGATCAGCCATCGCGTTATCTTTATCTTGTACAGCCGGAAGGCAAGGCCATTCGCTATGCCGTCGGTGTAGGCCCAGTAGCGCGTGCCTTTAACGGTGGTGATGCTATTATTGCCCGTAAAGCTGCCTGGCCGCGCTGGACACCAACGCCAAGCATGATCAAACGTAATCCGCAGCAATATGGCCGTTATAAAGACGGCGTTGACGGCGGCCCAAGCAACCCGATGGGTGCCCGTGCGCTGTATATGCATAAAGATGGTATCGATACCTACTACCGCGTTCACGGTACAAACAATCCGTCCTCAATCGGTCGCGGTGTTTCTGCCGGTTGCATTCGCATGATCAATCAGGATGTGATCGACCTGCACTCGCGCGTTAAAGCCGGCGCCCGCATTGTTGTGAAATAAGCTAAAAATAAAATGCCTGCTCCGCGTTAACGGAGCAGGCATTCAACAGGATTATCAAAATCCAATCTGTCCAGATTATTCTATCCCACCTTGCTCTCAGTGCGAAGTTAATGTCACGGCAGGTGCGGCCCATAAAAACTGCGCCAAGTCACGATCATGCGAGATTAGCTGATCAAGCTTCACCGGCCCCAACTCTTCAATCAAGCCTTTGCGATCGGATAGCATAGATATACCGATACCCGCCTGATGATTATTCAGCGTAAAGCCCAGCAGTTCCAGAATTGTCGGATAAGCATCAAACATTGCGGCTTGCTTAGTAATTATTTCCTGCCCGCGATCAGTACCAATGATCGTAAAGTAATTACGGCGCTCATGCTGGTTAAGCTCGCTCCATGCGGATGACTTCATCGAAAGATGATCACTCATCACAACGACCAGCGTATTTTCCAACTGTCCGCCAGCTTGCAACTTAGACAAAAAGCTTTTGATTTCATAACCGGTACATTTGATTGAATACCGGATCGACTCGCCTTCAACAGGCCCGATATTATTAATACAGCGCCGTGTCGGAAAACCGGTCGGGAAGTGCCCTGCCAAAGTCTTCATGGCAAAGAAATACGGTTTTCCTTGCTCCTCCAGGCTGATGATTTGCTTTTCAGCTAAATCAAAAACCGTATCATCATACAGACCCCAGAAATTTTTATAGTCCGTGAACTGATCCGCATAGTTTTCACCACCATCAATAATATTATATCCATGGTTTTTCAGGAAAATATCTGTGCCTGCAAATTTTGTCGAAGCTCCGCTCAAAAACGCAATATTATAACCGTTATTACCAAGCACATCTCCAAGGCATATGGCTGAAGGCATAAAATTAGTCTGAGTTTCAAATTTATTACGCGCAAACAAACCATTTGGCTGCAACGGCACACCACATTGCGAACTGACAATACCGGCAATTGTCCAGCCTGTATTGGCGGCCTGAGCAATATTATTAAAGTACAAACCGCTGCCAGCTATGTCCTTCATATCTTTAAAAATATCATCACCGTCAGAAAGCTTACCGAATGTCTCTTCAGCGCTTTCCGCATAAATCATAATAATATTCTTGCGCGCCTGATCTGCATGCAGCTTCAGATCAGCCGGTACCGCCTGATAATAAGGCAAGAGCTTATCGCCATCATTTTTATGCAAATAATAACTGCCGAATTCCGCCGTTACCGGTGTTAATAAAAACAAAGGCAGCGCCAGTAAGCGATCGGCATAATATAAGCGCACATCTCTTCTGGCGATATAATGAAACGACACCAGCAACATGGTTGCTACGGCAACATAACCGAGTGTTTCAACGATAATATCTGCTACAGAACCACTTTCCACGTCCATACCAAGATGAAAAAGAATAGCTCCGATATCGAATGATCCGAAAATATCAATAAACCATGTATGAATAATGACGAGTAAAACAGGCACCGATGTAAACAAAAGCAGTTTACTCTTCTTCGGCATTCTCTGACGATCTGCAACACGCAAAAAAATAAGTGCAATAAAAATCAGAACGGCAATAATCCAGTATCGCCTCATCATCAGATCATAAGTGCGCCGGATAAAAAAGGTAGCAGAAAACGCAAAAAGCAGCATTAAGGCCAGATCATATAAAGAATATGCTCTGATTGTTTTTTTAATATAGCTTAACAACGCACTTAAAATCCCGAAACGCATTACAATAAATAAACGACGATTTATAAAATAAAATAATATTCCAAGTCAAATAAAAATAAATTCAACAATATAAGTAAATTATAACATTACAAATATAGCACTGTATTACCTTGAATAACATAGAATGAACCAATAAATTCATAGAAATGCCGCCGTAGCTTTTCAAAAACTACGGCGGCATTTCTAATTTTACGACACTAAAAAAGTACCGTGATAGCTTTACAAAGCATCAGCTGATTATATTAACCGATCAGTCTTTCATACACAGTGGCATGTTCCAGCACCTTTCCTGCATCATCCATGACCCGCATAGCATCAGCAGAAATCTCATCGATGACCACAATCTCACCATCGACAAGGCCGATTTCGATCTTCATGTCGATCAGGGTAAGACCTTTCTCAGACAAGTCGGTTTCGACGATGCGGCACACATGGCGGGTCAACTGCTTTGCCTGTTCAAGATGTGCCGGAGTTAGCAAACCAAGGGTAACGATGCTATCATCATTGATAAGTGGATCGCCGCGCTCATCGTCTTTAACCGTGATTTCAACGAGATAGTCGAGCTTCTGCTCAGTATCACGAATATATTGCTGGTAGCGGCGGATGAAACTGCCCCAAGGACGGGTGCGGCAGACAAACTCAAAGCCGCCTGCGCCGTTGATATCCTTACCCAGAGGTTCACCGCGACGAACTTCCATCGTGCCCTTTTCAAGATCAAGATTGACCAGGTGGGTAGGAACACCGGCAGCATGCAGACGCTTAAAGAAGTAATCCGTCATGCCAAGAGATTTACGACCCTTGCCTTCAACCTGACCGATAACGGTATTTGCACCCGGATCGATCACACCATCCGCACCGGTAACATCATCCTTGAACACCAAAAGAATGTTGCCATTGTCCAAGGCATAGAGGTCTTTTGTCTTGCCGGAATAAATCTTTTCGCTGCTGTTCATTCGTTTACTCGCTAAAGCTGATGCGCTGATTATATCTCCGGAACGGCTTACGTTCATTTGGACGCAATGCTCGCTCTGGATTCTTTAATTTGTCGCATTATCCCGACGTCAAATTATTCTAATTTGACTGTGAAATGCTCCAGAAAAAAACAATGCGCCGATTGGCGCATTGTTCTTCAACTTATTCCCACTCGATGGTGCCCGGAGGCTTCGAGGTAATATCATAGACCACGCGGTTGATGCCGCGCACTTCATTGATAATACGGGTCGCTGCCTTGGCAAGGAAGTCCATATCGTAATGGTAGAAATCAGCAGTCATACCGTCAACGGATGTTACCGCACGCAGCGCACAGACGAATTCGTAAGTACGGCCATCGCCCATAACACCAACGGTCTGCACCGGCAGCAATACGGCGAATGCCTGCCAGATCACATCATAGAGACCGGCTTTGCGGATTTCGTCCAGATAAACGGCATCAGCTTCGCGCAGGATTTCCAGCTTCTCACGGGTGATACCGCCCGGGCAACGAATTGCCAGACCAGGTCCCGGGAACGGATGACGACCGATGAATGAATCCGGCAAGCCGAGTTCTTTACCCAATACGCGCACTTCATCCTTGAAGAGTTCGCGCAGTGGCTCCACCAACTGCATATTCATGCGTTCAGGCAGACCGCCCACATTGTGGTGCGATTTAATTGTAACCGAAGGACCACCGGTGAAAGACACGCTTTCGATCACGTCAGGATAGAGTGTACCCTGCGCGAGGAAGTCTGCGCCACCGAGTTTCGCGGCTTCTTCTTCGAACACTTCGATGAAGAGACGGCCAATGGTCTTACGCTTCTTCTCAGGATCAGTTTCACCTTCAAGAGCGCCGATAAAGCGATCCTGCGCATTCACGAGCACCAGTGGCAGATTGTAATGTTCTTTGAACATTGCAACCACATCCGCGGCTTCGTTTTTGCGCATCAGACCGTGATCAACCAGAATACAGGTAAGCTGATCGCCAACAGCTTCATGAATAAGCAATGCTGCAACGGAAGAATCCACACCGCCGGAAAGCGCGCAGATAACTTTGCCTTTGCCAACCTGTTTGCGGATCGCTTCAACTGCCTGTTCGCGGTAAGCGGACATTGTCCAGTCCGGCTTGATACCGGCAATATTATGGACGAAATTCTGCAGAAGTTTTGCACCATCAGGTGTGTGCACCACTTCCGGATGAAACTGTACCGCAAAATATTTGCGCTTTTCATCGGCAATGGCTGCATATGGTGCATTCGGTGAAGTACCGACAACTTTGAAACCTTCCGGCAAAGCTGTCACGCGGTCGCCGTGGCTCATCCAGACCTGATGGCGGGTGCCTTTGGCCCAGACACCGGCAAACAGTGCGCTGTCTTCATTCACTTCGAGGAATGCACGACCGAATTCACGGTCATGGCCGCTCTCGACCTTACCGCCAAGCTGCTCGCACATGGTCTGCTGACCGTAGCAAATGCCCATAACCGGAATACCGGCTTCAAACACTGCCTGTGGTGCGCGCGGACTACCGATATCGGTGGTCGAATGCGGGCTGCCGGACAAGATCACAGCTTTAGGATTGATGCGCTTAAACGCTTCATCCGCCAGCTGGAACGGCACGATTTCGGAATAGACGCCGGCCTCACGCACACGCCGCGCTATCAGCTGCGTGACCTGACTGCCAAAGTCAATGATAAGGATAGTATCGGGATGGGTGGTGCTCATGGGCAGCATCTAAAGAATTATGTTGATCGTTGCAAGCCGGAATCGAAACCCGCGACAATATATTAGGGCACAAAATGGTGAAGCGCTATCAGTCGCCGGATTTTACCGTCAGCGGCACTGTGCGTTCCAGATCAGCTTTATAAAGACCCGGATCCGGATGGCCCGTGGTTTTCACCAGATTGCCCTGCAACAAAGCGGCTTCAATCAGACGGACAGACTGCGCAAGTTTCTCATCAATAATATGCAGATAGCGTGTCCAGTCAGACACTTGCTTCACGGTTTCATCACCATCGGAAATACCGCGCAGACCAATCAGCGGCACTGCAAAACGCTGGCAGGTGCGCAGGATCGCAAAGCTCTCCATATCAACCATATCCGCATCAATATCATCATAGGCTGAACCGGTAACGATATTGGCGCCTGTGGATAAAGAAGCGCTGGCGATGCCCGGCACATGGTAAGGCAGCGGAATGATGATCGGGAAATCTGCCGATGGTGTCTGCCCCTTGGCATAACCCAGCGCAGACGCATCCATATCACGATAGCCGACGCTCACGGCCTGATAGATTTCGGTCTGCACCAGTTTCGCTGAACCAGCAGAACCAAGCGATACGACCAAATCCGGCAAAGCACCGCGCAAGGACAAATCGGCCAGAACGGCAGAAACAACCACAGCAGCTTCAACAGGACCAATACCTGTGATCAGCGGATTGAACATTGCCTGCAAATGCGGGCCGTATTCCGAAGGCGATGCCATAACAAAAAGCACTTTTTTGCCGCCGAAATCATGCACATATTGCAGCATCGACATCGCGTCTTCAGAAGTGCCCTGTACCGGCACAGACATAATCTTGGTCATTCTAACACCTGAGGCCATCAATACGAACGATTGCGGCACACCCTTTTATTCGGACTTGCGCGGAGCTTTGGGATAAATCCGCACGAGGTTCAAATCAAAAAGCTGTTTACAGACGAAGTTCCGTAAACAGCATATTCAGGACAGGTGCTCAGAAAACAACCTAGTCCTGCAAATCTTCGCGATCTTTCACCACCATCAGCGTTGCTGTCATCGTGGCGATCAGTTTCACTTCGGTCTCACCAACCGCAAAAGCCTGTCCGTCGCTGACCATAATCGTACGTCCCTGCTTGGTCACATTACCGCGGAACAGAAAATGGTCACCTTTACCGGGCGCCAGCAGATTGACCTTGAACTCAATGGTCAGAACTGCGGCATCAGCCGGCATCATTGTTAGTGCGGAATAAGCACAAACCGAATCCAGCGCTGTTGACACAATGCCCGCATGCAAAAAACCATGCTGCTGTGTCAGATCTGCGCGAAATGGCAGTTCCACTTCAACCACACCCGGCTCGCAGCGGGTCAGCTGCGCACCAATCAGTTTCATCACGGCCTGCCGTGCGAAACTCTGCTCTACCCGTTCTTTGAAGTCCGGTTCTGCTATTCTCAGCGCCGACATTATTCCCCCATTCAGCAATTGCGTAACTGTGCAGCCATTGCCGGACATATAATCGCCATGGAACAGGAATCCAATCATCAAAACCGGATAGCATAATATTTTAAACTTTGCTTAGGTATTTCCGATGAAAAAAACAACTTTTTCTTTACTTATTGCCGGATTTTTATTGTTTCCACTCAGCCATGCTGTGGCTTCGAACTGCTCAATACGGCCATCTGACTTCGGCAAGCTGATCAGCAAGGCGGAAAAAGAGCTCAATCTGCCACCTGCTCCGCGCGCCCATCTGCACACGGAAGGCACCCTGCCCGGACAAGGAATTTTTGATCAGTCTTCCGCGGCCAAAGCCGATTTTCAACGCATGTATATTGACGCTCTGGCTTATAGTGCCGATGGCGATACACGCTTTCTCAAGAAAGCCAGAACCTATCTGCAAGAGTGGCAAAGCGTTTACAAACTAAACTTCAACCCTATTGATGAGACCCAGTTCGGCCAATTTATAAAAACATTTATACTGATAAGTACCAACCTCTCCCCTAAAGAGCGCCAGCAGACCGAAGCCTTTCTGCATAATCTGGCCGCAGGTTACAGCCAGAATATCAAAAGAACAGAGAACTCAGGACACAACGCCGGAAACGATAACTGGCAAAGCCATCGTATTAAACTTTTCACACTTGCAGCGGTTGCCCTTCATGACGCAGCGATGCTCAATCAAGCACAGGTATTTTTTGATGCACAGGTAGCCGGCAATATACGCCCCGATGGTTCAGTTAAGGATTATTATGAACGTGATGCTCTACACTACGTGACCTATGATCTTGAACCGCTGACAGAAGCCGCGATTGCCGCGCGCAGTGCCGGTCGTGACTGGCTTGACCGCCGCTCCACAACCGGCAGCACACTCAGAGCCGCAATTAATTGGCTGGTTCCCTATGCTGAAGGACGCAAAGAACACACTGAATTTGTTCATTCCAAAGTAAGGTTTGACCGTATCCGCAGAGAGGCCGGTGTCAAAGCGGAACAAATTGCCCTCTGGCCATCGTCAAACAGCATCAGATTATACTGGCTGGCTTCACAGCTTGACGATACTTACAAGCCTTTGGCCGCATCCTTTCAAGCCGATCCGCCTTTGGACACCCTCAGCTGCACGGAAAACCATAGAAAAACTTAGTTATTCTGTTGCAGCACAGCAATATAAAAACCGTCTGTATCCGTGGAAAGCGGCGAGAACACGGCACCGAAATCCGGATAATGCGGCTGCGTCTGATCGGTTACACCGCTCCACAGCTCCGCCATTGGCAGTGCTGTATAATCAGAGTTCTCGCTTAAGAAGCGGGCAACCTGCCGGTTATTCTCAGAGGCAAACAGCGAACAGGTCACATAGACCAGACGACCACCCGGCTTGACATAATGTTTTGCCGCTTCCAGCACTTGCATCTGGTCAGCAACGCGGCGTTCAAGCTGCACATCCGTCAAACGCCATTTGGCATCAGGGCGACGACGCCATGTACCGGAGCCGGTGCAAGGCGCATCAGTCAGCACAATATCCATCAGACCTTTGTAAGGTTCCAGATTTTCCGGCCGGTTATGTACCTGTGTATTACGCACGCCTGCGCGGCTCAGACGATCATGAATCGGATTAAGCCGCGAGCGCTCGGCATCATAGGCATGGATTTGCCCTTTATTCTGCATGGCAGCAGCCAGAGCCAGCGTTTTACCACCGGCACCAGCGCAATAATCCATCACCTGAAGACCAGGCTGCGCACCGACCAGCTTGGCAGCCAGTTGCGAGCCTAAATCCTGCACCTCATACCAGCCATCGAGGAATGCTTGTTCAGTCTGTACATTCGGGTGACGGCCAAGTGCCCGCAGAGGCGGAATACGCACGGCATCCGGCAGATAAGGCGCGGCTTCAGCACCGGCATTTTTCAAACCTTCAAGGGCGGCCAACACCTTTTCACGGTTGGTTTTCAGCGTATTCACGCGCAAATCAACCGGCGGGCGTGTCGCAAGCGCTGCCGCCTGCTCGACCCAGCCTTCACCAAACAGCAATGAGAATTCAGATACCCAGCTCTCAGCAATATCGGCACGAATATAATCCGGAGCATCTGCCAGATCGCGACTTTCCCAAGCCTGTGCCTGCTCTGGTTTCAGCGGTGCCGGTGCGAATTTATCTCCGGCGAGACTAGCTTCCAGCCATTCCGCGCCCATATCCGGATCGCTCAAGACTGAACCGTAAACCAGCGCGTGGGCATCCTGTGCATCCATACGCCAGCCAAGCGATAATTTACGGCGCAAAACGTCATAGACAATATTGCCGATCACGGCGCGGTCACCGGCTCCCGCAAAGCGGTGCGCAGCGCCCCAGTCTTTCAACGCATCGGAAGCAGCACGGCTCTGGCGTTCAATATCTTCCAGCACTTCTATTGCTGCCTGCAACCGTCCGCCAACCCGCATTATCATTCCTTTGCCATAACTGTTCTGCCTCGCATAACCCTGTGCGGCAGCAAATGGCAACATAAATCACACGCGACACAAAGGCACGACCGGATTTGGCGGCAAAAAACGACTTATTTCAACAGGGCATAACCCGTTGTATGACACTGCCCCAGGCCGCATTGTACAAAAACCGAAGCGGTATTAATTGCAGCGAGCAGCACAATATAAAGGCTGAAAACAACAGCCAACGAGCGCAGCGCCGGAAATTTTCTCAGTGATATGCGTCTGTTTTGACGCGCATCGCCCCAAAGCAGCATCTGAACAGCAAAAGCTGTAATCAGCGCCAGCGCAATCAGTACCGACCAGACCGGCATATGCAGTCCGAGAACGGCGGAGCCGATATATTCATGGCCTTCACGGGGGTAAATATCCAGCAAAGTCTGACGCACAGAAACAATCAGCAGGAAAATTGCGAATAACAAGCTGATACCGGAGTTTTGAAAACTAACCCCGTAGCGAAATTGCAAAACCAGACCAAAGCAAACGCCGAACATCGCAAGGCGCTGCAACAAACATAGCGGGCACGGCAATTCACCATCGCCATATTGATAGACCATTGCGGTTGTCAGAATAGCCGCAATCATAGCCATCATTGCCAGCAGATAAAGACGATGCAATTGCGTCCACAATTGCCGCTGCGATGGTTCCGGCATCATTGTTTGCTGCGTATGATTCACCATGCAAAATCTCCTGCCAAATCAAGCTTTAAAACTGCAGCCACGGCATGCTGTAGCCATATTCAGCGCTGTGAATTTCCCAAAGGAACTCTTTGGCTGCCAGCCCCAGACTGATTGCAACGCAGACCAGCGCAACTTTTCGCCAGCCGAACAATCCCAGAGCCAATGCAAGGAGCATAAAAAGAAAGATTACGAACATCATGGGATTTGACCTCTGCTATATGTCCGGCATTTCAGCACAATGGCTGTAAAGGTCAATTCTCCGGCAAAAAAATAAAATACCGCCGGACACTACCTCCGGCGGTATGTTCTCAGTGATTATAATTAATCACTCAGCGGCAGTCTGCTTTTCCTCATTGGAAATCGTATTGGCTTCATAGCCATGTGCTTCTTTGAGGGCTGCACGCACACCGGCTTCATAATCCGGATGGATCAGCTTAAAATGGCCGAGCTGACGCTCGATGATAAAGCCCGGAACCCCGCCCATTGCCGCAGCAATATTCGAGAACAGACGGCTCTTCTGACCGGCATCAAACAGATTAAATAAAGCACGCGGCTGTGAATAATCGTCATTGCCGATACGGTGGTCAAAGCGGTCAGCATTACCGGAAAGACGCAATGGCGGCTCTTTTGCCGATGGCTGCTCAACCGGACCATTGAACGAGTTCGGTTCGTAATAGGCATCAGAATTGCCCGTTGCAATCCCGCCGAATGTGTTCATCTGACCATCGCGGTGGTAGTGATGTACAGGGCAAACAGGCTTATTGACCGGAATTTGTTCGTAATGGGTGCCGAGACGATGACGATGGGCATCCGCATAAGAGAACACGCGCGCCTGCAACATCTTGTCCGGCGAATAGCCGATACCCGGCACGATATTTGACGGCGAGAAAGCAGCCTGCTCGATTTCCGCAAAATAATTATCAGCGTTACGATTCAGCTCCATAATACCGATATCCATCACCGGATAATCCGCATGCGGCCAGACCTTGGTCAAATCGAACGGGTTATAAGCTGTCTTATCCGCATCAAGCTCAGGCATGATCTGAACCTGCACCTTCCAGCGCGGGAACTCACCCTTTTCAATCGCTCCGAACAGATCAGCCTGCGTGGATTCGCGCGTCTGACCGACAATCTTTTCTGCTTCCCCATTGGTCCAATGTTTATGGCCCTGCATGGTTTTGAAGTGGAATTTCACCCAATAACGCTCACCGGCATCATTCCAGAAAGAATAAGTATGAGAGCCGTAACCATTGATGTGACGCACATCAGTCGGCAGACCGCGATCAGACATCAGGATTGTCACCTGATGCAGACTTTCCGGTGACAATGACCAGAAATCCCACATCGCTGTGGCAGACCGCATATTGGTTTTCGGATGACGCTTCTGCGTGTGAATGAAGTCAGGGAACTTCACCGGATCACGCACGAAGAAGACCGGCGTATTGTTGCCAACCAGATCCCAGTTGCCTTCTTCAGTATAGAACTTCAACGCAAAACCGCGCACGTCGCGCTCGGCATCTGCTGCACCAGCCTCACCGGCCACAGTGGAGAAACGTGCGATCATCGGGGTCTTGGCACCCGGCTGCAAAGCTTTGGCTTTGGTATATTTGGAAATGTCACCGGTAATGGTCAGCGTACCATGAGCACCCCATCCCTTGGCATGCACTGCACGCTCCGGAATACGCTCACGGTTCTGATGCGCCAGTTTTTCAATCAGCTGGTAATCAGTCATCAAAACCGGACCGCGTTCACCAGCGGTCAGGGAATTCTGGTTGTCCGGAATCGGTGAACCGGCGCTTGTAGTCATAATCGGACGATCGGCCATTGATGTACTCCCTTTAAATTACGGGCTCTGTTCTGAGCCATTCTTAAAAAGTCAGCATGAAAATATGACGGATACAGTTTTGCATTGAAGCAACTGCATCAGCCATAACACGAGATTATGTTACAATTCCCGTCAAACACTGCGACATGATGCGCTGGCGTCTGTTTCGGTGAAACTGTCATTTCATGCTCTTACCTCAAGATAGAACTATTCTAATCATAACTTCCAATTGCATTTTTTTAGATAGTTGATAGGATTTTCTTATCATGTTTACAGTCAAGCAAATGCGCTATTTTGATGCGCTCGCCACCCATCTGCATTTTCGCAAAGCTGCGGAAACAGTGTTTATTTCACAGCCCGCCCTCTCGGCGCAGATCGCGGAAATGGAAAATCTCGCCGGTAGTCCGCTGTTTGAGCGCGCCAATAAATCAGTTCTGCTCACAGAACTCGGCCAAACGCTCTGGCCGCGCATCAAGGTGATTTTACAGGAAATCCGTGCGCTGGAAGAACTGACCGAGCAGAAGAGTGGTATTTTACAATCACGGCTGCGGCTTGGCATCATCCCAACCATTGCCCCCTATTTATTGCCGGATCTCATTCAGTCTCTGAAACAGCAATATCCGGCTCTGACGCTGGAACTGCGCGAAGCACTGACCGACAAACTGCTGGAAGAATTGCGTAATGGCGAACTGGATGCCGTGATTGCCGCTATGCCGGTGCATGATCCCCATCTGACCAGCGCGCATTTGTTTGACGACCGGTTTCTGATTGCCACATCAGCCAATAATAATGATGTGCTGCCCTCACCGCTCACTCAGGGCAATGCGGCACTGGAAAAACTATTGCTGTTGGAAGAAGGGCATTGCCTGCGCGATCAGGCACTTGAGGTCTGCGCCATTCCGCGCGAAAGAACTTTGGTAAATTTCGGTGCAACCAGTATGGCCACGCTGCTGCAAATGGTCAGCAATGATATGGGACTGACACTGATACCGGAAATCGCTATCCGTTCCGAGGTTCCGCATAAACGCATCCGCATTATACCGTTCTCGGATGATTGCCCGAGACGTCAGGTTGGTCTGTTTTGGCGTAAACAGAGCTTGCGTTTAGCTGACTTTAACGCGCTGGTCGTTTGTGTAAGGCAGTGTACAGCAAAAATTATGCTACAGCCCGATGAATTCGCAAAATTACGTGATAATAGCAGCAACCTCAACTAAGCCAAAACTATTCGGGAAACTCCAGTTGGTATTTCAGCAGCATCAGTGCTGCAGCTCTGCTCAACCATATATCGCGCTCATCAGCCAGATCAGTTTTAAAGCGCGCGCCAACCTTGACATAAGCCGCCCATAACACCTGAGCTGCTTCGCTTTTCTGGGCAGAGTAAAGTCTTTCCATACGTTCAACTGTCATCTTGATCTGAATCAGATCAGGAATAATTGCCATCAATACATCCTCTATTGCGGGCAATAAAAAAGGCCGGTTAAACCGGCCTTTTTATATTCGACTTATACGCTGCCCGGATAGTTCGGGCTTTCACGGGTGATGGTCACACCGTGCGAATGGCTTTCACGCAAGCCCGCATTGGTAATGCGAACAAATGTTGCTTTTTCACGGAACTCTGGCAGTGTTTTTGCACCGACATAACCCATAGAAGCACGCAGACCACCGGCCAGCTGATGCAGGATATTGGCAACAGGGCCTTTATAGGCAACCTGACCTTCAATACCTTCCGGCACCAGTTTCAGCTCATCGCGCACTTCCGCCTGGAAGTAACGGTCAGCGGAACCGCGTGCCATCGCACCAACAGACCCCATACCGCGATAGGACTTATAAGAACGCCCCTGATGCAGGTAAACTTCGCCCGGGCTTTCTTCTGTACCAGCCAGTAATGAGCCGGCCATAGCAGCCGATGCACCGGCAGCCAGCGCTTTGGCGAAATCACCGGAGAATTTGATACCACCATCAGCGATAACCGGAATACCGGCTTTCTGAGCCACTTCAACAGCGCCCATAATCGCGGAAAGCTGTGGTACGCCAACACCGGCAACAATACGGGTGGTGCAGATCGAACCAGGTCCGATACCGACTTTAACCGCATCGGCACCGGCATCAATCAGAGCCTGTGTTGCCGCGCCTGTTGCTACGTTACCGGCAAGAATACGCACATCGGAAGACAGTTTCTTCATGCGGGTAACCGCATCGAGAACGCGCTGTGAGTGACCATGCGCAGTATCAACCACCAGCAGATCAACACCAGCTTCGATCAAACGTTCCGCCCGTTCAAAACCATCATCGCCAACGGAAGTTGCAGCAGCAGCACGCAGGCGACCCTGCGCATCTTTAGCGGCATTCGGGTTGAGCTGTGACTTTTCCATATCCTTAACGGTGATCAGACCGGTGCAGCGACCCTGCGCATCAACAACCAGCAGCTTTTCAATGCGGTGTTGGTGCAGAAGACGCTTGGCTTCTTCCTGATTAACGTTTTCACGCACGGTGACCAGATTTTCACGGGTCATCAGCTCGTAGATTTTCTGTGCAGGGTCAGAGGCAAAACGCACATCGCGGTTGGTCAGAATACCGACCAGACGACCCGGGCCTTTGACCGAGTTTTCAACAACCGGAATACCGGAAATACCGTGCATACGCATCAGTGCCTGTGCATCAGCCAATGTTGCGTCAGGGCCGATAGTGACAGGGTTTACAACCATGCCGGATTCGAATTTCTTAACGCGCAGAACAGCTTCTGCCTGCAATTCCGGTGTCAGGTTGCGGTGAATAACGCCGATACCGCCAGCCTGCGCCATAGCAATCGCCAAGCGGGACTCGGTCACTGTATCCATCGCTGCGGAAAGCAGCGGCAGGTTCAGTTCAATGCCTTCAGCAATAGTGGTGCGCAGATCGACCTGACCAGGCATAACCTCGGAATGACCGGGTTGCAGCAGGACATCATCAAAAGTCAGCGCGTAGGCGCCGGTGGATGATTCAACAATTTTCGCCATGGCCAATTCCTTTAAACAGGTAAAACACCCTGTGGGAGCAGAGGGTGCAACGACTCTTATCGTTTCAATTGAATTGGCAGCGGCTGGTAACACGGATATGACTTTTTGAAAAGACTATTCGTGAAAATCGCGTAAATTTTACCAGATACAGCTAAAATGACGGCTGAATTCCTGCCGTCCTGCCGGTGTAAAATGCAAGGCACGCCCCTGTTCGCGGCGCAACCAGTTGCGCTCCAGCATCATATCCAGCACAGCCGCCCCCAGCGCACCACCGAGATGGTGGCGGCGCTCACTCCAGTCCAGACAATGCAGACAAAGCGGACGACGTTTGCTTTCCAGCGGTTTCAGCTCAAGCCCTAATCCGCTGAAAAACTCCCGCCCTTCCGAAGTCAGCTGAAGTGCATCCTGCTCTGAGTGTTCAAGATAATTACGCGCCGTCAAACCATTGAAAAGCGTGACGCCCGCCTCGCCTGCCAGATGATCGTAGCAAATCCGCGCTTCCCGCAAGGCCGCATCTTTCGGCCCTGTACGAACCCGCACCGCACCGGTGCGTTGTGCCAGCCCCATCAGGGCTTCCAGCACCTGCGCCACATCCGCACCCGACAGGCGGAAATAGCGATGCCGCCCCTGTTTTTCAGCAGTGAGCAAACCGGCATCACTGAGTTTGGTGAGATGTCCGCTGGCGGTCTGCATAGTAACACCGGCTACACCTGCCAGTTCACTCACCGTCAAAGCACGCCCATCCATCAGCGCCGTGAGGATATTGGCGCGGGCGGGGTCACCGATCAAGGCGGCGACGGAAGCTATGACAGGGCCATCTTTCATAGTTCGATGATAGCCGAAACATCGATGCACAACAATAGCCTATTTACTGCCCTGACACAGCATAAGGAGCCTCCCCATGATCGCCGTTATTTTTGAAGTTTTTCCCGCCCGCGGACAGAAAAACACCTATCTGGACATTGCCGCCAGTTTGAAAAACGAATTGCAGCAGATTGACGGTTTTATCTCCGTCGAGCGTTTTCAGAGCCTGACTGATCCGGATAAAGTTCTCTCGCTCTCCTTCTTCCGCGATGAAGAGGCGGTGAAAAACTGGCGCTCAAGCTTCATCCATCGCTCGGCGCAAGCGGCAGGACGCAGCGGCGTTTTCTCTGATTACCGGCTGCGGGTGGCAGATGTTACCCGTGATTATGGCTTACACAGCCGCGCACAGGCACCGCAGGACAGCCGCAGCTTTCATCATGAGCGGGAACTGGCCTGACCGCAAAACATCAGCCTGCCCATTCACCACATTAGATGTCGCGTCCAGAACGATATCTCATCAAACTTGGCATACACTTTGGCCAGCATTGCAGTGATCTTCATCCACTATTCGCACATTTATTCATCTGGTGATTTATCTGGGAGGAAAATCCATGAGCAGTAACCGTGGTGTCGTTTATACGGGTCCGGGACAGGTTGAAGTACAGAATATCGCAGATCCGGTTTTTGCCGACCCGACGGGACGCAAGATCGAACATGCGGTGATCCTCAAAGTCATTACAACGAATATTTGCGGCTCTGACCAGCATATGGTGCGCGGACGCACCACAGCGGAAGCAGGTCTTGTTCTCGGCCATGAAATCACCGGTGAAGTGATTGAAAAAGGCTCGGACGTTGAAATGCTGGAAGTGGGCGATATCGTCTCCGTTCCGTTCAACGTGGCCTGCGGCCGCTGCCGCACCTGCCGTGCGCAGGATACGGGCGTGTGCCTCACCGTTAATCCGTCCCGCGCCGGTGGTGCCTATGGTTATGTGGATATGGGCGGCTGGATCGGTGGTCAGGCAAAATATGTCACGATTCCTTATGCAGATTTTAACCTGCTGAAAATTCCGGATCGTGACCGTGCGCTGGCCAAAATCCGTGATCTGACCATGCTGTCCGATATTCTGCCAACCGGCTTCCACGGTGCGGTTAAAGCCGGTGTCGGCGTTGGTTCCATCGTTTATGTGGCCGGTGCAGGCCCTGTCGGTCTGGCAGCCGCGGCTTCTGCCCGTATTCTCGGTGCGGCTGTGGTGATGATCGGCGATTTCAACAAAGAACGCCTTGCCCATGCCAAGAGAGTCGGCTTTGAGCCGGTTGATCTCTCAGCTTCCGACCGTCTCGGCGATTTAATTGCCGATATTACCGGCAGCAATGAAGTGGACAGTGCCATTGATGCTGTGGGCTTTGAAGCACGCGGCCATGCAGGCGGCGAGCAACCGGCCATTGTTCTCAATCAGATGATGGAAATCACCCGCGCAGCCGGCAACATCGGCATTCCGGGGCTCTATGTAACCGAAGATCCGGGCGCAGTGGACAAAGCCGCCAAAGTCGGCAGCCTTTCCTTACGCTTCGGCCTCGGCTGGGCAAAAGCACAGAGCTTCCACACCGGCCAGACCCCTGTGCTGAAATATAACCGCCAACTGATGCAAGCCATTCTCCATGACCGGCTGAATATTGCGGAAATCGTCAATGCACAGCTGATCTCGCTGGATGATGCACCGAAAGGCTATGAAAGCTTTGATCAGGGCGCCGCGAAGAAATTCGTCATCGACCCGCATGGCGATTTGCTGAAATCTGCCTGAATGTAAAATAAAACAAAAACAGCCCCGCATGATTGCTCATGCGGGGCTGTTTTTGTTTTTCATTCTATTTGGATGGAACTGCACCCAATCAATAAAAATCACCGTATATTTATCAGTTTCTTATCAAAGATAAAATGACTATTTTGTCATTGCTGCGGGAATCTGATTACAATGCAGTAAATGCTTAATTAGGGAGACCCTTCGCATGCACAAAATGAGACAGCCAATACTCCGTGCTGTTGCTACAATCAGTATGGCACTCACGCTTGGCAGCGCCACTGCTGCATGGTCAGCTGCCGGTCTGCCAGGGGGCGCTTCATCACTCACAGAAACCTACGGCAACTGGACGGTTACCTGCCTTGTTCAAAAACAGGGAGAAAACCAAAAGGTTCTCTGCTCCATGTCTCAGCAGCAAGTGGATGATAAAAGACAGCGTGCACTGGCCGTTGAAATCAGCCCTTCTGATAAAAACAGCGCAGCAGGTGCGTTCGTATTGCCATTCGGCCTGAATCTTGCTTCGGGCGCTACGCTGCAGATTGATGAAACACCTGCTGATAAGCCCCTTGCCTTTACAACCTGTCTGCCTGCCGGTTGCATTGTTCCGGTCAATTTTGATGCAGCGAAGGCTGATGCTCTTGGCAAAGGACAGAACCTCTCTGTGCTGGCGCAGGCTGTGGACGGCAACCCGATCAAGCTCAATGTACCGCTCGATGGTTTTTCCGCCGCTCTGAAACGCACCAGAGAATTGCTGAAATAAGTGATTTGCTATTTTTATCCGCAAAAAGCTCCGGCCATCCGGAGCTTTTTTGTTTCTGCTCAAGAATCAAAGAAATAAACGCTGATTCTTTGAACGGATAAAAATTCAGGGAAATATCAAAACAGAATCATACGAACGCGCTGCTTCCTTACGTGGAAAGCATTATATTGACTACCAGCGTGGCAATCATTGCAATATCGGATGCTTTTTGAGTGATAAAAAAGATTGGCTGGGGAACCTGGATTCGAACCAAGACTAACGGAGTCAGAGTCCGTCGTTCTACCATTAAACTATTCCCCAGCAACGCTGCTCTGAGAGAGCGAAGCGGTGACGCTTGCGGCGTCGTGGTGGTCATATAATTGATATTTTCACAAAAGCAAACCCTCTTTGCACTGTTTTCAATATATTTTTTTAAAAATCACAATTTTCTCCTTTCGCTTAATAATTTGCGCCCCTTGGTAAATCGTCAAAGGACTGTTACATTAAGGGCAACGTGAAATAGTCTGCACCATGCCTGCGTCCCTTACGGGTTCGCGCGGTGCCAAAAGGACAAAAACTTTGAAGAACCCCGATCTGCACACCCCAAAGGTGTCAATCAGCGGGGCGTCTGGCGGCAAGGAAAGTAAACAAGCTTCTCCTGAACCGCCAAAAACAGGGCAGCGGCAAAACCGTTCTCCTGTCGGCTCATCGTCACCAAAGCCCGTGGCAGATGAATCGGGACGCTTCGATAAAAAACAGCGCAAACGTGCCCGCAGGCGTAAAGCCGGCAAGAATAATGGCACAGAAGCAGTTTTATCCGGCGCACAAGGGGTCTCCCCTTCTGCGCAAAGTAATTCTGCGGGCAGTGATAAGGCAACAGGCCACAGATCAACACGTGGTGAAAATAGCTCAGCCAACGGATCTCAAAACGGCGAACTTAAAAACGGCGCGCGTAACGGCCAGAAAAGCGGAAAGAAGCTCTCTAACCGCCGTAGACGCTCGCGCCGCAAAAAGCAGCAGGATAATCCTGCAACGCTTCAGAATACAGCCTCTGCACCGGTTCAGCAGAATCAAACTGCCAAGAACGGTCACGCAACGGCACAAACTGCTCACAAGCACCATCATCGGCCAGTACAGGCTAAAACAGATCATAGCTCGCACAATACTGCTGAGCATCGCACCGCGCAGGCTGCACAGCCGCGCCCCTACGAGCCGCCGCTTTATGCAGCGCTTGATCTCGGCACCAACAACTGCCGCTTGCTGATTGCCACGCCGAGCAGACCCGGCCAGTTCCGCGTTGTTGATTCCTTTTCGCGCATCGTGCGCCTTGGCGAAGGTTTCGGCACCAGCGGCCGCCTCAGTGATCAGGCTATGAACCGTGCGATTGAAGCGCTGAAAGTCTGCCGCGATAAGCTGGAAAGCAAAAATATCCGCCGCAGACGTTTGATCGCCACCGAAGCCTGCCGCTCAGCCAGCAATGGCCCTGAATTTTTGCAGCGTGTCCGTGAAGAAGCAGGACTTGAGCTGGAGATTGTTGACCGGCAGACTGAGGCCAGTCTTGCGGTTTCCGGTTGCGGTACTCTGGTTAATCGCGAGACCGACGCGCTTGTTCTGTTTGATATCGGCGGCGGCTCCTCGGAAATCGCCTTGATTGATGTAACTTGCCGCCGGTCTTCACGCCTTGCAGAACATATCACCGCATGGACATCCCTGCCGGTGGGTGTTGTGACACTGGCAGAGAAATTCGGCGGTCGCGATGTGACACCGGAAAATTATGCGGAAATGGTTGCCTATGTCGCCGGTCTGCTGAATGATTTCAGTGAGCGTCACAAATTAGGCGATCTGGCGCAAAGCACGCATTTCCATCTGCTCGGCACATCCGGCACGGTGACCACGCTGGCCGGTATTCATCTCGGTCTTGAACGCTATGACCGCCGCCGTGTTGACGGTATGTGGATGGGCGCGCAGGATGTTACTGATATGACAACCAAGCTTTTGTCGTGGGATTTTAAAACCCGCGTCGCCAATCCGTGTATCGGTGCAGACCGTGCCGATCTGGTTCTGGCCGGTTGTGCCATTCTGGATGCCATCCGCCAGATCTGGCCGAGTGAAAGACTGCTGGTTGCCGATCGCGGCTTGCGCGAAGGTATCCTGACAGAATTGATGTCCCGCGATGGTGCATGGCGCCACCGCCGCCCTCATCAGGCAAAAGAAACTTATATGAAGAACGGTTCCGGCAGGGACACTCAGACAAAAGGCAGACAGTCGATATGAGCGGCTCTGGAAGCAAATCCGGTAAATCTAAATTCGGGAATACCACCGGTGGCCGCGGCGGCGCAGGCACGCGCGGTATGCATGTGCGCGTTAAGAAAAAGGCCGGCACGATTAAAGAAACATCGCGTCGCTGGCTGGAACGTCACCTCAACGACCCTTATGTGCAGCAGTCCAAAGCGGACGGCTATCGCTCCCGTGCGGCCTATAAGCTGATCGAGATCAATGAGCGCTATAATATTCTGAAAAAAGGCCAGAAAATTATCGATCTGGGTGCCGCCCCTGGCGGCTGGAGCCAGATTGCCGCGAAGATCGTTGGCTCCAACGATGAGCAGCCGCATGTTGTTGGGATCGACTATCTCGATGTTGATCCGTTGCCGGGTGTTGCGCTCCTGAAAATGGACTTTCTGGATGATGAAGCCCCCAATGCGATTATGAGCGCACTTGGTGACGAACCGGATCTGGTGATTTCAGACATGGCAGCACCAACCACCGGTCACCGCCGTACCGACCATCTGCGTACCGCGCATTTGTGCGAAGTTGCTGCACATTTTGCGGTTTCCGTATTGAAGCCCGGCGGCCACTTCCTCACCAAGACCTTTCAGGGCGGCACCGAGAATGACCTGCTGACCATGCTGAAACAGAACTTCCGTTCGGTTCATCACGTCAAGCCACCGGCATCGCGTGCGGAATCTGTTGAGCTTTATCTGCTTGCCCGCGATTTCAAAGGCCGCAAAGAAGACGACAGCGAAGAATAACCTCACCGAACATGATCCAATAAAAAAGCGCGGCTAAACCGCGCTTTTTTTAATTTTCACTAGATCCGGTATTTAATGGATTTTCCGCTGCTTCGGCGCGAATTTTTTCTCATAAAGCTCCTGCCCTGCTTCCGGTTTCAGTTTGACAAAAGAGAAGAAGGCCAGTGCAGAAATTCCACCAACCACAAAGAAGGCGATGTGGAAGTCCTCGATCTGCAATGCGGAACCACGAATGATTGTGCTTAGCTCCAAAATAACGCCCGCCAATGCTACGCCCATCGCAATGGAAACCTGTTGTGCAACCGCAGAGATCGGTGTCGCCTGACTGGTTTTATCATCCGGAATTTCGGCAAAGCCCAGCGCATTCACACCGGTGAAGAACATTGAACGCAAAAAGCCGCCGAATAACAGTGCCGCCAAGATGAGCATCATCGGTGTTTGCGGCGTGAAGAAGCCGTTCAGAATGATAAAGCATGCAGAAGCAATTGAACCGAACATCAACAACCGGCGGAAACCAAAGCGGGCAAAAATCCGCGATGCGCCGAATTTCATCAGCAGAGCACCGATTGCCGACACGAAAGTAATCATCCCTGACTGAAACGGATCAAGTCCGAAGCCGAGCTGCAACATCAGCGGCAGCAAAAACGGAATAGCACCAATACCTAAGCGGAACAGACTGCCGCCGGTAACAGAAATACGAAACACATCATTTTTGAACAGGGATAAATCCAGCAACGGGTTTTCCACCCGTTTGGCATGCTGAATATATAAGATGGTTGATAGCACACCAATTCCCAGCGTGATAATGCCAACCGCAGGCGGCAGAGCCGGAAGGCTCACCACAGACAGACCAAACACCACACCGGACATCGCCAGTCCCGATAAGATAAAACCGGTTACATCCAGCTTGCGCGGCATCGGCACATCCAGCACCGGCAGATATTTGGTTGCAAACCAGATTCCCGCCAGACCAATCGGCACATTAATCAGGAATATCCAGTGCCAGCTGAAATAGGTGGTTATAAAGCCACCAACCGGTGGACCAACCAGAGGGCCGACCATGCTCGGGATTGCCAGCCATGCCATCGCATTGACCAGCTGATTTCGTGGTGTTGAGCGCAGCAGAACCAGACGACCAACCGGTGTCATCATTGCCCCGCCTGCCCCTTGCAGGAAACGGGCAACCACGAAACTCATCAGAGAATTGGATGCCGCGCAGGCAACAGAACCGATCACGAAAACAGCAATGGCTGCACGAAACACATTACGCGCTCCATAGCGATCCGCCATCCAGCCGCTCACCGGAATAAACACTGCCAAGGATACAAGGTAGGAAGTGAGTGCCAGTTTCAGAGCAATCGGGTTGGTGCCGATATCTCGTGCAATGGCGGCCAGAGATGTCGAAATCACATTCGAATCCATCTGCTCCATAAAAAGCGCGACAGCCAAAACCAGCGGAATAATACGATTCACAATACGAATCCTGCATGCCAGATATCTGATATTTTGAGCATTATATAACTCAGCTCAGCCGGATTACACGCAGAATTGACCACGCCGTTAAAGTTTTTTGAGAGGCTAAAATCAGCACTCACAAAACTTAACGCCAGCAATAAACTGTGAGGCATTATGGTGAATTTCAACTTAAAAAACAAAGGATTGTGATGGGTATTTTATAAAAGACGTATATACAAGAGTACTTCTGAAAACCCGCAAAACAAGGATGAAATACCCTTAAACGTCTCGCTTTGAGAGATAAATCGACGCTTTCGGGTTGCATGGTCAGTTACACGCTGTTACATTTGGTGAGTAAACAGTAACCAGCAGAGCATCGATAAGGGGCCGATGCGTAGAGGTGTGAGATGACTGAGATCACCAAAAGCGCAATACTTTATACAATGATGATTATCACGCTCAATACGGCTATTGCCCTGAGTGTGGTTGGTCTGGATTTCCTGCCGTAATCATCTCTGCAAATGAGCACCCCCGCAAATGAAGCGGCGCGAATATTGCTCATATCCTGTTTCGGACAGGACATATCACCTACAGATTTCATAAGAGGTCTGCCGGAAGTTTTCCGGCAGACCTTTTTAATGTTTATGGATCACGACGCATGTGAATGACGGTAAAAGGCAGCCCTTCATCGTCCTCAGCAAAACGTGCGATTTCAACGAAACCATTGCGCAGATAGAAATTATGCGCCTGCGTGTTCAGAGCATAGACTTCCAGTTCCAGAGCTTTTTTCAAGTCCAGCGCATGAGCAAGCAATTGATACCCAAGGCCTTTGCCTTGAATATTCGGATCAACAAACAGCCCGCCGATAAACTGCCCGACCAGACCGATAAAACCCGCCGGTTTCCCGTCATGAATAATCACCCAGTTTTCAGCCTGTTTCAGATAGATATCCCGTACCTGCTCAGCTTGTAGCAATAAGCGCTCCACACCTAAAAAATGATGCGATATGCGTGAAGCTACCAGCCAGATATTGATCAACGCGTCCGTATCTTCAGCACGGATCGGGCGAATTTCATTTGGTATTTGTATCATGATAAATTTTGTCCATTGAGACGTTTAATACGCGCCACGATGCCACTGACAAAATGGCGCAACTCAACGATCAGCCTTTTGAAAAAGACTGTCGGAAAACAATTGCATTGAGTTGCTGCGCATAAATCTCCTGATTGGACTATCCTCACCTTATCACTTGCCTGATTACCGGACAAGATTGGTGCGGAAACAGAAACGCATTGTCTACTCGACTTCACACACAACTGGCTGTATGAACATTGCGTCGCGCAATAGTGCGCGATGTTGTTCTCGGGGCGGGGTGCGATTCCCCACCGGCGGTATGAAGAAGAAATTCTTTGAGCCCGCGAGCGTCTGAATAAGCCTTTTATTCAGAGTCAGCAGATCCGGTGAGATGCCGGAGCCGACGGTATAGTCCGGATGAAAGAGAGCAAAGACACGGTTAAACAGCACACTTTTTACGGGTGTGATCTGTCGATTTGTGAATTTGCGCCCTGATTCTAGTATCAAGAGATGAAACTATGAACCAGAGCTTGACCAACCCATCTTCCCTCAAAGTTGCATTCATTCAGGCGCGCTGGCACGCCGATATCGTGGATGAAGCACGCAAATCCTATATTGAAGAACTGGCTAAACTGACCAGCAATGGCATTGACGTTGAAGTCTTTGACGTGCCGGGTGTTTTTGAAGCACCACTTCTTGCCCGCACATTGGCCGCAACCCATAAATATGCCGCTGTTGTTGCAGCAGGCTTTGTGGTTGACGGCGGCATTTATCGCCATGACTTCGTATCCGATGCCGTGATCAAAGGCCTGATGCAGGCACAGATGGATACGGATGTGCCGGTTCTGAGCGTTGTGCTGACCCCGCATCATTATCATGACAGCAAAGAGCATCATGATTTTTTCCATGCGCATTTCGTGGTCAAAGGCCGTGAAGCAGCCCATGCAACCGTGCAGATTTTGGATACTTACAGCAAAATCGAAGCATAAAATTAAAGAAAGCGGCTTGCTTATGCAGGCCGCTTTTTACTCTATAATCCGATGCGGATGGGTATAGACGTCAAATTCCGCACCACGTACCAGTGCAACCAGTGTAATATTCAGTGCCTCAGCGGTACGGATTGCCAGAGCCGTTGGCGCAGAGATCGCCAAGATGACCGGTGAACGGATAGCCGCTGTTTTCTGCACCATTTCCAGTGAAACACGACTGGTCACCATTACAGCACCGCGCGTGGTATCCGCACCTTCTGCTTTGCCCTTGCCGCGCAGCAAAAAGCCCGCCAGCTTGTCCAGCGCATTATGCCGCCCGACATCCTCCCGCACGGCCAGTATTTCGCCGTCACTCTGATGCGCCTGATAAAAACCGGCTGCATGAACGGCTCCGGTTGCCCGATGCAAGAGCTGCAAATTCCACATCTGCTCAGCCGCCTGCACGATCTGCTCGGAGCGCAGTGTGAAATTGCTGTTCTCAACGGGCGGAAATTCCCGCACGGCCTCAGTAATGGATTCAATACCACACAACCCACAGCCAACCGGCCCTGCCATATGGCGGCGGCGCGCCGTCAAGGCATCACGCTGCTGATCGGATAATTGCATCTGCACATCAATACCGGCTGGAAAGCTCTGAATAGCCACCGCCTCGATTTCCGAAGCCTGTGCGATAATGCCCTCACAGAGACTGAAGCCAACGGCAAAATCTTCAATATCCTGCGGGCTGGCCATCATTACCGCATGGGTAGTACCGCCATAGGAAAACGCCACCGGCACCTCTTCCGCAACCTGCCGGTGCGAGGCTTTCAGCCTGCCCTGACGGCGGATAATATTACTGACCTCAGATGTGGCTGGCAGAATATCCGCACCATCTCTCTCAAGGCTGCAGCTTTTATCCATGACGTTCCCTTCCATCCCTTTGGCTGCATAACTATATGCTTTTACTGAAAGCATATTCCAGCGCTAAAAACGTTGCTTATCCGGTGAAGTTTCAGGCTTTGCGTGACAGTTTCAACAGGCAATCCGCGCTTTCGGGGTGGTAAGCATATCGCGATGGTATATTCTGAAAACAAATCCACCAGAGCGTGTTGTATTTGATCACAGCCACCGCACGAGCTCTGGATTCTTTTAATTGTCGCATATTCGCGGTAGCTTTAATGAGGTTCTGATTTATGGATATTCGTCTGATTGATGAAAATTTTGCTGTTACCGGCCAGCTGGCACCGGAAGATATTGCCGGAGTTGTGGCGCAGGGTTTCAAAACCCTGATCTGCAACCGTCCGGATCATGAATCCGACGGCCAGCCGCTCTATGATGCCGTTGCACAGGCTGCAACAGCTGCGGGTCTGCAAACCTATTTCATTCCTGTAGCGGGCGGCCAGATCACACAGGAAAATCTGGATGAGATGACCGCAGCTGTAGAGAACGCACCAACGCCAATTCTGGCGTATTGCCGCTCGGGCACACGCTGCACCAATCTTTACGGCATTGTTCAGCAGCAAAAACAGCGCTGATTAACCTAATATTGTGTGCGGAGACAATCCGCACACAAGCCAAACCATCAACTCACCGGATCATTCATATGTCTATCAGGCTCCTGAGCGAAACCATTATCAACCAGATTGCTGCCGGTGAGGTTATTGAACGCCCTGCCAGCGTGGTAAAAGAACTGGTAGAAAATGCGATTGACGCCGGTGCCACACGTATTGAAGTGGTAACTGCCGGTGGCGGCAAGAATCTGATCCGTGTGACAGATAATGGCGGCGGTATACCAGCGGATGAACTGACACTGGCTGTCTCGCGCCACTGCACATCCAAACTAACCGATGATGTGCATGATATCCGCGCCCTTGGTTTTCGCGGCGAAGCACTGCCATCCATTGGCTCCGTTGCGCGCCTGAGCATTAAATCCCGCACCGCTGAGGCTGATTCCGGTTATGAGGTCGTTGTGCGTGGTGGCTATCTCGAAGGGCCGCGCCCGACTGCGATCAATCGCGGAACCATCGTTGAAGTCAGCGATCTGTTTTACGCGACCCCTGCCCGTCTGAAATTCATGAAAACCGATCGTGCCGAATCCACTGCGATTACGGAAGTGATCAAGCGTATCGCGATTTCCTTTCCGCAAATCCGGTTCTCCATCGCCGGTACAGACCGCAGCCCGCTGGAACTACCTGCGACGTGCAGCACCGGAGAAACGGTCAGTGAAGCGGCAATGCTCGAGCGTATTTCGCAGGTTCTCGGCACTGATTTTTCTGGAAATGCACTGGCACTCGACAGCGAGCGCGAAGGCGTGCGCCTGACCGGTTTCACCGCAATTCCGTCGTTCAACCGTGCCAATTCCCTGCACCAGTTTGCCTATATTAATGGCCGTCCGGTGCGCGACAAACAGGTGTTTGGCGCATTGCGCGGTGCCTATTCCGATGTGATTGCCCGCGACCGCCATCCGGTCGGTGTGTTGTTTCTCCAGCTTGATCCGTCCCATGTCGATGTCAATGTGCATCCGGCTAAGGCAGATGTGCGCTTTCGTGATCCTGGATTGGTGCGCGGTCTGATTGTCGGCACCATTCGTCATGCTCTGGCGCAGTCGGGTATTCGCCCTGCCACCAGCGGTGCAGAAGCCATGTTGAAAGCTTTTCAGGCACAGGGTTTTGAGAGCAAAGACTTCAGCGCCTCGCAATTCGATATGCCGCAGCGTTCATCCGGCAGCTTTACATCCTCCCCTGCCCGTAACTGGCAATCTGCCTCGAACTACCGGCCTGATGCACCGCGACAGGAATGGTCGCCACAAACTGCCCATCCGGCACAACGCCCGCTGCATCTCGATAACCAGCCAGCGCCGCGTTATGAACAGGCTGGTTTTGGCGAAGCGATGCAGGCAACGATTTCGCAATTCACGGCTCCCAGTGCCGACAGCCGCGCAGCAGAGATTGAAGCACCAGTAGAGTTGCTGCGCGCACCGCTCGGGGCTGCGCGGGCGCAGATCCACGCCAATTATATTGTCGCCCAGACCGAAGATAGTCTGGTGATTGTGGATCAGCATGCCGCTCATGAGCGACTGGTTTATGAAGCGCTGAAAACCGCTCTGGAAGCCAAGCCGATGGCTGCGCAGATGCTGCTGATCCCAGAGATTGTTGACCTGCCGGAAGAAGATGCGGAGCGCGTTGTCTCCCATGCGGAAACGCTGGAACGCTTTGGCCTGAGTGTCGAGCGTTTCGGCCCCGGTGCGGTGGCGGTTCGTGAAACACCCTCCATGCTCGGCGAAATGGATGTGCAGCAACTGATCCGTGATCTCGCGGATGAGATTGCTGAGCATGACACCGCCAACGGGCTGAAAGATATGCTCAATCATGTGGCTGCGACAATGGCCTGCCATGGTTCTGTGCGTTCCGGCCGCCGCATGAAAGGCGAAGAAATGAACGCTCTTCTGCGTCAGATGGAAGCCACTCCCGGTTCCGGCACCTGCAATCACGGGCGGCCGACATATATAGAATTAAAACTCAGTGATATTGAACGTCTGTTCGGACGCAGGTAAAGATTACCCAAAGACACTGAAGACAAGAAAGAGTGATGACTATGTTTTCCAGCAATCGCAGCGGTGAAGCCAAATTGCGTTACCTCGATGGTGACTATCAGGTTCTTGAGCCGGGCTCCTATGTGATTTGCGCAGTAACAGCCGAGAAAATCGAGCTGGATGATCTGCGTTACTGGAGCGTTGCCCGTCAGGAAGCCTATGTAAACGGCCTCGTTTCCTATCAGCGTGAGCTTGAAAGTAATCCAGATCTGCGCCAACGCAGCAAGAATTAATCTGAGTTAAAATGACAAAGTCATATACAATATCCGATCTTAAAGCCCGTCCGGAATTTCTCGGCGATGCAGCCGACCGCGTCTGGAATGCATGGTGGCGGCAGGATGGCCACGAACTGGACTTTATCAAAGGTCTGTTCGAGGAAAATCTCACTGCAGAGACCACGCCGGTTGCCCTTATCGCCCATGACGGCGCTGAATTTCTCGGGACTGCATCACTGATCGACAGCGATATGGAAGCCCGCCCGCAATATACCCCATGGGTAGCGGCACTGTGGGTTGATGAAAAACAGCGCTCCTTTGGTATCGGCAGCGCGCTGATTAAAGCGGCGATTGAAAAAGCACGCGAACAGGGGTTTCCGGAAGTTTATCTCTGTGCGGAAGCCGATAAACATGACTATTATGCAGCACGCGATTGGGTGCTGATTGAAGAGAATATTGACGATCTCAATATTTACCGCATCGCGCTCTGACTAGAGCGGTTTACGTCCAGAGTGGATCATGGCGCTCGCTCTAGATTCCTTGTCTGGTCGCATTGTCATGCCATTCAAGTTAGATCAACTTGAATGTGAAATGCTCTAAATTTCCAGACTGCGCTCGAGAAAATTTTGCCGTGTTGTTTTTATAATGCGCTGCAAAATTTTCTCGCGGCCAAAATCAAGCCGCACATCAAAAATCGCAATCTCGCGCAACCAGTCACCCTCGACCGATGACTGTATTTCACGCAGGCGCACGTAATCTTTGGCTGTTGTTGCCAAAATCAGATTGGCTTCGCGCGCCTCCGCTAAAAGCTTGCGGATATCCTCCGGCTTGTAGCTGTAATGATCGCCGAAAGACCGGCTGATCACCACTTCCCCGCCAAGTTCTGTCACGCTGCTATAGAATTTCTGCGGATTGCCGATACCGGCAAAAGCAAGAAACCCTTTCCCCTCAGCCGGTTGCTCTGCCACTGAAACCAGCCGTGCATCAAAAAACGGCTTATTGCCGCGTGCTGCCATGCGGATCACATTTTCCGAAGCATCATGGCCCTTCAGATGATTCGGCGTGATACGCAGAAGTGCTGATGCCTGCTGCATCTGTGCAGGCAACGGCGCACGCAACGGCCCCGCCGGAATGATCCGGCCATTACCGATACCCCGTGCAGCATCAATCACCACCAATGCATAATCATAAAACAGACGCGCGCTCTGAAACCCATCATCCATGATGATGAAATCGCATCCCTGCTGCTCCAGCAATTGCGCGGCATTCAGGCGATTGGCGCATACGGCAACCATTGCATGGCGCGCCAGCAAGAGCGGTTCATCACCGGTCAGTTTTGCAGTATCCCGTGCGGGATCAACAAGATGGACACCTTTGAAAGAACCGCCATAGCCACGCGAAACAATACCAGGCTTAAAGCCTTCCGCTTTTGCAGCTTCCGCAAAAGCAATACAGGTCGGGGTTTTACCCGCACCGCCAACAGTGAAATTGCCGATACATAGAACCGGCAGATCAATTTGCGGCGGTTCCGTATTGATCATGCGTTTTTTAGCGACCGAGCCGTAGATCGCAGCCAAAGGGGACAGCATACATGCCTGCCAACCGGCTTTATCCCACCAGAAGGATGAAGCATCCCGCTGTGATTTGCCGGCAGCCATTATTGCTGCTCCGGCGCTTCAGTCTCCGGTGCGGTCTCAGACACAGTTGTATAGAGACGTGATTTCACCGCCAAAGGCCGGATAAACGGTTCAAGCGCTGTCAGTGTACGTTCCAGCGCACCGCGCATATCACCGACCGTGCGTTTTCCGGATTCGGTCATAGCTGCCAGTTTTTCCGGATTGTTGAACAGGAAGTTCACTGCACCGGCCAGCATATTATGATCGCTGACCAGTTTCGCGCCGCCGTTTTTAATCAGGCGCTGATAGGATTCACGGAAGTTCTGCACATTACGACCGGACAGAACCGCTGTGCCAAGCATTGCCGGTTCCAGCGGATTTTGCCCGCCCTCACCGGTCAGGGATTTGCCCACAAAAGCAATCTGCGACAGACGCAGATAGAGCCCCATTTCGCCGATTGTATCGCCAAGATAAACCGCCGTTTGCGGGGTAATATCTTCATTATGGCTGCGTTGTGCCACAGTGAGCCCTTTAGCTTCAATTGCAGCACGGATTGCCTCTGCACGATCCGGATGCCGCGGCACGATCATGGTCAGCAAGTCCGGATGGCGGGTGCTGAGCATAGTATGCACAGTCGCTGCAATTTCTTCCTCGCCGTCATGGGTGGAAATAGCAGCCCAGACTTTGCGCTTGCCGATCTGTTTTTGCAGACGTTCCAGCTCTTGTGCATCCACCGGCGGTGCATCCGTATCCACTTTGAGATTGCCTGAGATTGTCACCGGACGTGCGCCCAGCTGGCGGAACCGTTCACCATCCGCATCAGATTGTGCAACCACATGGGCAAAGTTCTCGAACAAAGCTTCAGCAACAGAACTGCGCTTTTTCCACTTTGCATAAGAGCGGTCAGACATACGACCGTTAATCAGAATTTGCGGAATATGGCGTTTTCCAAGTTCAAGAATGGCCATCGGCCAGATTTCGGATTCACATTTAATCGCCACATCCGGCTGCCAGTGATCGAGAAAACGGCGCACGGCAGGCAACAGATCAAGCGGCACATATTGATGAATAACACGGTCGCCGAGGCGCTCGGCCACCAATGCCGCAGAAGTCCGTGTGCCGGTGGTGAGGAGAATGCGAATATCCTGCGCAAGGAAATGTTCAACCAACGGCAGGATCGCGATAAATTCACCGACACTTGCGGCATGCATCCAGACCAGCGGTCCTTCAGGACGGGTAATTTGACTGCGGCCATAGCGCTCGGAGCGGCGACTGCGGTCTTCTTTACCTTTGGAAACGCGATAGCTGATATAGGGCCCGATCAGCGGATAGGCCGCACAACCGGCAGCCTTGTAAATCTTAAGAACAGTGTGGGCCCATTTTTCACTCATTCTTATCTCCATACCGGATAGCTCTATCAGAAAAGCTTATTGCTGCCTTGTCTGAATTTGAAATGCCGGAAAAACACGGAATACTGAAACTGTTGCGCTTACAGGCAACCGGTTAAAATCTTGCACCAAGATGCTCAGCACACCAAGCCTATCTTAAGCTTATACACCAATAACTGATAACCCCGTCATTAAACAAAAGAATGCCGGACGCTATCACAATTAATTGTTATCGGGCAGGAGGTGTTTGCAATCCCAACTGTTTATAGGCTGCATCCGTGGCTGCATCGAGCTTGCGGGTCAGTTCCAAACGCTTCTCTTCGAGCAGATTCTCATCCGCATCCACAGGCACCCAAACCGGTTCTGTTGTCACTGCGGCCGAGCGGCCAAAAGGCAGTGGAATGGATGTCTTATCCCAGCTTCTCTGCAAAACAATACAACGGGAAAAAGCATAGGCAACCGGCAGGATCGGGCGGCCGGACAATTTGGCTAACAGGATAATCCCCTGCCCTGCCTCACGCACCGGACTATGCGCCACATCAGCAATCATGCCGGTGCTGATGCCCTGATCCAAAGCCCGTTTCAGGGTGATCAGAGCACGTGCACCACCTTTGCCGCTATTATTGCTGTCTGCGCGTCCGCCGGAACCGCGAACCGTTTGCAGGCCGAGTTTTTCCGCCACACGCGCATTCAGCTCCGCATCAGCACTGCGTGAAAACATGGCCACAACCGGCACAGATTTTTCACGCACAAACGTGCCCATCAAATGCTGACCATGCCAGAAAGTGACGATATAGGGCGTGTGCTGTTTTTGGGATGCGATGGTTTCATCAAAACCGGGCAGGCGTTTATTGGTAGCATAGACCAGCCGGAGATAGCCTGAAATCAAATTGACCAGCACCGTCTTCAGCATTTCTGAACGCGCCAAAGGCTCGCGAATACGCTGCCAAACGCGTTTCAGAAATCCGTCTTGCTGCACATTATAACCTGACACAGTCAAAATGCGCTATCAGGCTTTATCTGCAGAATTAACAGCTTCAGCAATCGCGCTTGCAGGATCCAGCAGGCGGTGCATATGAACGATGAAATAACGCATATGCGCATTATCAACAGTCGCTTGAGCCTTGGATTTCCAAGCCATTTTAGCTGTTTCATAATTCGGATAGATGCCGACGATATCCAGCTTTTCGAGATCACGGAACTCCATCGAGTTCAATGTCTTCAATTCGCCGCCGAATACCAAATGCAGCAGCTGTTTGTTTTCACCAGATACGGTCATGGGTCTAATCCTGTCACTGAGATTACGTTGCCGGAAGGGCAGCGCCAATTGCGGCACAGCCCCTGTTAGCGCCTTCTTTAGAGTGGTTTACGCTCAAGTTCAACCAGAGCGATCACTGCACACTCTTTAATTTATCGTATTTTGGATATGCCTGTTGCGGAAGCCGGATCAGAGCCCGATCAAGCCTCAATCAAGCATTGTCGTGCCCCGATAAGAGTTGCCGCACAACACTGAGCATCTCACCGTCAAAGCCTGCAACAGCCGCAACCAGCACATCATGACTGAATGGTTTGCGACCTGTGATCATCCCCCGTTCACCACCATAGCTAAGTGCCTGACCTTCAAGGGTCAAAAGCTTTCCGCCAGCCTCTGAGAGCAGCAAATCCGCTGCCGCCAGATCCCAGTCATGCGCGCCGCCGCGCACAAAAGTGCCCGCCAGCTCACTCCGCCCGACCTTGGCGATGCGATAGGCCAGAGACGGCACATAGGATGCAAAAGCGACTTTGCTGCGAAAGCCCTCCGGCAGTTCATTAAAATGTGATCGGGACATTGCCACCGGATAACTGCGCCCGTCATCCGGCAAATGCGCGCTGATCGCCCTGTCGTTTTGAAAAGCACCCTGCCCGTGCACTGCCGTCAGAACCTCTTTGCGCACCGGCACATCCAGCACGCCACAGCGCGGCTTGCCGTCTTCGATCACGGCAATACTCACACACCACTGATTATCACCGGCGAGAAAAGCACGTGTACCGTCAATCGGATCAACAACAAATGCCCGCTTACGACCTGTGCGTTGCTGATCAGTTGCCGTCTCTTCGGATATCCAGCCGTAATCCGGCCGCGCCTGCAGCAAAGACTGCTGCAGAAAACGGTCAACTGCCAAATCTGCTTCACTCACCGGAGACTGGCCGTTTTTCAGCCAGACTTCCGGATCTTTGCCGTAATAATGCAGGGCAATTTTACCAGCTTCCGCCGCTGCATCGCGGATGAGTTGCAGGTCAGCCGTATCAGCCAATTTATCCGTATTACTCTCCGGCAAGCGTCATTCCTTCAATTACCAATGTTGGTGCGGCTGTGCCGTAAGAGCGATCCAGATCACTGGCGGCAGTCATATTCATAAACATATCTTTGAGGTTGGACGCGATGGTCACTTCACTCACCGGATAGGTCAGCTCACCGTTTTCAATCCAGAAACCGGATGCACCACGGCTATATTGGCCGGTGATCATATCCACGCCCTGCCCAAAAACCTCAGTCACGTAAAAACCGGTACCAAGCTCTTTCATCAGCTCTTCCGGTGTGCGTTCACCAGCTTCCAAGGCCAGATTGGTTGAAGACGGCACGACAGTTGAACCGGAGCGCACGCCACGTCCATTGGTTTCCAGCCCCAGTTCGCGCGCGGTTGATCCGGACAGGAACCAATGTTTCAGCACACCATTTTCAATCATGGTCAGTTTTTCACCGGCAATCCCTTCGCCATCAAACGGACGGGAGGAAGAGCCGCGCAAACGCATCGGATCATCGGTGATGCTGATGCCTTTGCTCAGAACTTGTTGCCCCATTTTATCTCTGAGGAAACTGCTTTTGCGGGCAACTGATGCACCATTGATGGCACCGGCGATATGTCCGGCAATACCGCGCGCCACACGCGGGTCAAACATCACATTCACTGCGCCGGTTTTAAGTTTACGCGCATTGAGACGACGCACTGCGCGTTCACCGGCCGTCCGGCCAAGGTCTTCAAGCGCAGGCAGATCAGCAAAATGCAGGCGTACACGCATGTCATAATCGCGCTCCATTGCGGTGCCTTCACCGGCAATGGCACTCACTGAACGGCCAAAACGGCTCAGTGTATAAAAACCTTCAAAACCGCCGGAGGTCACCAGCACCATGCCACCCAAGCCGGCAGAAGCCGTTGCACCGCCGGAATTAGTAACACCGGAAACCGCACGCGCGGCCTCTTCCATAGCCAGCGCATCTTCAGTCATGCGTTTGGCATCAATCTGTGTCGGATCAAACAGATCAAGATCAGCAATCTGTCTGGCCAGTTTTGCAGGATCTGCCAGCCCTTCATAAGCATCTTCCGGCGAAACTTTGGCCATCGCGACAGCGCGCTCTGCCAGTGCAACCGGATCAGCGCCTTTATTGGCGTTCGCCGAAATACTGGCAATGCGTTTGCCTACAAAAACGCGCAGCGAAAAATCATCACTCTCGGAAGCTTCCGTTGCTTCCACCTTGCCCAGACGCACACTGACATTACTGGAACGACTGCGCACAACCACCGCATCAGCATGGTCTGCACCAGCCTTTTTGGCCGCAGCGACGAGAAAACGAGCCTGATCGGCGAGTTTTTGAGCAGAGCTTTGTGCGTCCATCATTCTTCCTGTCATTTATACTTTTGCCGAGCATAGCAAAAATTGGAATGCTCCGTGCTTCGTGATCTGCAAGTTGTAGAATATCAACCTGTTCAGCCTATACATCCTTTATATACGGATAGGCAGCGTGTTTTTTAAGTCTTAACTTCAGTTTACACGGGACAAAACAATCCTGCGTGAAGAAACAGAGCAAAGAACCGGTTTGATCTGACAGCGTCGAAACTCTCATTGGCAGGCCAAATCTCTTTATGACTTCATATTTAGCAACTATGTGGTCACAAACGTGATGATTTTCTTTAAAAAACCGTTATCTGCGCGGTTTATTCCGTATTATGTTCCGCATGATTTGCTGCAGCATCATGTCTGACGATGTGCTGCCTATGGCTTGTTTTGTACCCGCCCCGACAAACCAGACCGGTTCCGGTTGAAACGGAATTATCGAGACCGCTCTAACTCTTTGTTTTATCGCATTATCCCACGCAAAAACGCTACAGATTTTTGACCAGGAAATGCTCTAGATATGTGATGTTTCAATTATGGAAAACAATATTTCCATCGGCAGTCTTTATCTGCAAACCCTGATGATCCTCGCCGGAGCGATCATTGCCGCGCCTTTGTTCAAACGTCTCGGGCTGGGAACAGTCCTTGGCTATCTGGCTGCAGGCGTGATTATCGGCCCGATTGCCCGCTTCATTACAGATGGTGAAGAGCTGCTGCACTTCTCCGAGCTGGGCGTTGTTTTCCTGCTCTTCATCATTGGTCTGGATCTCAAGCCTTCCCGTCTCTGGTCGATGCGCCATGCCATTTTCGGCCTCGGTCTGGCACAAGTTACGCTCTGTGCCGTCGCGCTCGCTTTTCTCGGCATTTATGTTGCAGGTCTGCCGGTACCGGCTGCGATTATTGTCGGCTGTGGTTTTGCCTTGTCCTCAACCGCTTTTGCCATGCAAATACTGGAAGACAAAGGGGAAACCAGCCAGAAATACGGACAAAAAGCTTTTGCTATTCTGCTGTTTCAGGATCTGGCAATCGTGCCTATTCTGGCGCTGATACCGGCCTTGTCTCCGGGTGAAGGCTCGCAAGCCGCTGCCAATTTCCATGTCGCGGCTGCTCTTGGCGCCATTGTTATTCTGATCATTGCCGGACGTTATTTATTGAACCCGATGTTCCGTATCATCGGCAATACCGGCGCGCGTGAAGTAATGATCGCCGCAGCACTGTTTGTGGTTCTCGGTTCTGCAACCCTGATGGAAGCCGCCGGACTTTCCATGGCGATGGGGGCATTTATCGCCGGTGTGCTGTTAGCCGATTCCTCCTATCGCCATGAACTGGCTGCGGACGTAGAGCCATTTCGCGGTATTTTCTTAGGCCTGTTTTTTGTCGCAGTTGGTCTGTCGCTCAATCTGGTTGTTATTCTCGACAACTGGCTGATGATCCTGCTCTCAGTGCCGGTGATCATCGTCACCAAAATTGCAGTGATTTACATTCTCTGCCGCATTTTCCGCAGTACACATAATGATGCGATTAAGGTTGCCTTCCTGCTCCCGCAGGGTGGTGAATTTGCCTTTGTCCTATTCTCCGCAGCCAGCGCTGCTGCCGTTATCACTGATGCACTGGCCTCAGAACTGATCGCTGCCATAACCATTTCCATGGCGCTGACACCACTGTCTGTCTCCATCGGCAACCGTTTGCTGACAGCCTCCAAACAGGAAGACGGTATTGAAGAAGATTTTGAAGGCGCAGGCTCTGATGTTCTGATGATCGGCTTTTCCCGTTACGGGCAGATTGCTTCGCAAATCCTGCTCGCCGGTGGTTCGGACGTAACGGTGATTGATAATTCCGCCAATAAGATCCGCGCGGCAGGTCGTTTCGGTTTCCGTATCTATTTTGGCGACGGACAGCGCAAAGACGTGCTGGAGATGGCAGGCATCCGCAAAGCCAAACTGGTGGCGATCTGCACTGAGAAGAAAGAAATCACCGATCGTATCGTTGATCTCATTCAGGCAGAATTTCCGGATGTGAAGCTCTATGTCCGTTCCTTTGATCGTGAGCATACGCTACAACTTCGTGCCAAAGGCGTGGATTACGAGCTGCGTGAAACTTTTGAATCCGGTTTGCTGTTTGGCCGTAAAACGCTGGAAGCACTTGGCATGGGAGAAGACGAAGCCCACGCTATCGCCGATGATGTGCGCCAGCGCGATGAAGATCGCCTCTATGTTCAGGCTTCAGAAGGTATTCTCGCCGGTCGTCATCTGTTGTTCAACAAACCGGTGACACCGGAACCGCTGATCAAGCCAACCCGCTCTGCGGTTCCGCTCGACAAAGCTACGGAAGAGACCATTGCACCTGCCGAGGCTTTCCCCGCTGCGGATTTATCAACCGCACCGGCAGCCAACTAAACACTGGCATTGATACAAATAAAAACGGCGCGGTGAGTGATCACCGCGCCGTTTTCTTATGCACTTATAGAATTGATCAATTCAAACTAGGGCCAACCACGAGAATGGCAGGATCAGCTTTGAGCAATTTTGCAGCTACTGCTTTCACATCTGCTGTTGTCACGGCATTGATAAGATCACTGCGACGATCAATATAATCACGTCCCAGATTTTGCTCCTGCAAGCCAACCAGCGTACGGGCAACAGCGACGGACGAATCCAGATTGTTGATCGCATAGGCACCGATTGCAAAGCTCTTGGCAGCAGCCAGCTCTTCCTCGGTCACGCCGGATTTCGCCATGCGGGCAACTTCCGCACGGATCACATCCAGACTCTGCTGCGCGCGGTCAGGGCGTGTGCCGGTCGAGATATTGAGGCTGTTAGAATAATCCTGTCCGCTGAGACCGGAACCAACCGTATAGGCCAGACCACGCTTTTCACGCACTTCATTATAAAGGCGCGATGTGAAGCCCACACCCAGAACCTGATTCATCAGATAGGCTGCGAAGAAGTCTTTATCGCTGCGCTTCACACCCGGATAAACCAGGCTGATTGTTGTCTGCGGCAGATCATAGGTGACAGAAGTTGTGGCACCTAATGCCAGCTTAGCCATATCCACCGGTTTGAGATCGGCTTTATCCTGCAAATCACCGAATAATTTATCCAGCAATGGTGCCAGTTCCTTGGCGCTGATCGCACCGACAACACCGATTTTCAGCTGATCTTTGCCGAAAAGTTTCTTATGGGCACCCAGCAGGTCTTCGCGGGTGATTGCTTCCAGCGATTGCACTGTGCCTTCATCACGGCGCGCATAAGGATGCTTGCCATAGAGCACTTCCGCAAATTTCTGCGAGGCAATGGTCGACGGATCATTCTGAGATGCTTTAATGCCGGTCACAATCTGTGCACGGATGCGATCAATAGCAGCCTGATCAAAGCGTGGTTTCTGAATCGCCAGCGCCAGCATGTCAAAAGCCGCAGGGCTGTTTTCCTTCAGCATTCGCATACCGCCGGAAATATTATCCTGTGTGGCGCTGAAGCTCATTTCGGCACCGATATTATCCAGTCGTTCCTGATAGGCATCAGACGGCATATCGCCCGCACCTTCATCGAATAGACCGGTCATCAGATTGGCCAGACCTTCTTTGCCAGCAGGATCCTGCGCACTGCCGCCCTTGAACGAAAAGCGCACGGAAATCAGCGGAACACTGTCTTCCTCTACCAACCAGGCCTTGATGCCTTTTGGTGAGGTGACTTCCTGAATATCCAGCGCGAAAGCTGGCAAGGTAGCTAAAAGTGCAAAAGCACCGGCGAGAGCCGCTTTAAGTCCGAGCAGCGTTTTGCCACGCACAGGTGCAGCTTTGCTGAACCCTGCACCAGAGTGAAGAGAATATGCCATTATTTTTTCACCTCTGATTTTGCATCTTTCGGCTTACCTTCAGGAGCGCCTGCCTCGGCCTTACCGCCTGCAGCCGGTTTTGCCGCTGGCTGGGTTTCAGTTGTTTTCTGCTCAGCCGATGGCAATAAATAGCCGGTCACCTCAATGGAAGGCTTCAGATAGCGCTCTGCTACATCACGGATCTGCTCCGGCTTTACCGCACGGATTTTATCCGGCCAGCCAAGAACATCTTCTACCGTCTGGCCGGTTGCCAGCGAAGAACCGTAAATCCGCGCCATACCGGTCTGGCTATCGCGGGCAAAAATCATTGCTTTGAGGAAACGGTTACGCGCCTGATTAAGTTCGGTTTCCGTTACGCCTTCAGCAATAATACGGTCAACTTCCACATTTGCCGCTGTCTGCACATCTTCCAGAGTGGCATCACCGCGCGGGGAGCCATAAATCATGAATGTACCGTCATCGAGCGCGTCACCGGCATAATAGGCACCCGCACTGGCAGCAAGCCCCTGCTCGACCACCAGCTCCTGATAAAGACGGCTGCGAATACCGCCACCAAGAATTTCGCTCAGCAGATCAAGCGCTTCGGCATCGCCCTCACGGCCTTTGGCCTTGGCGTTGATGTAAGATGGCACCACCCATGTGGAATTATAGGATGGCTGGTTTACACGGGCATCCCGCAAAATAATGGTGCGCGATGTGTGTTTTTCAGGCTCCTGCGGGCGAATACGCGGCGCAACATCAAAGCGCTTCGGCAATTTGCCATAGGTGCTCAATGCCAGTTCGCGCACGCGCTCCGGTGTCACATCACCGGCAACGACGAGAATGGCATTATTCGGCGTGTAATAACGCTCATAAAAACCAATCGCATCCTGCAGGCTGAGCTTTTCCATTTCCTGCTGCCAACCGATAATCGGGCGGCGGTACGGATGATTGTAGAAAGTCGTGGCACTGACTTCTTCGCGCAGCATAGCGGCCGGACTACTGTCCACACGCATGCGGCGTTCTTCAAGAATAACATCACGTTCCGGTATGATGACCTCATCCGTCAGCACCAGATTGGCCATACGGTCGGATTCATACTTCATCACCATTTCCAGCGCATCGGGAGCAATCTGCTGGTAATAGCCGGTATAATCCGAGGAGGTGAAAGCATTTTCCTGGCCGCCGATCGCCGCAACTTTGGCAGAGAACTCACCGGCCGGAACATTCTTTGTGCCTTTGAACATCAGATGTTCAAGAAAATGGGCAATACCGGAAACACCTTCTTGCTCATCAGCAGCCCCAACGCGATACCACACCATCTGCGTAACCACAGGTGCGCGATGATCAGGGATCACCACAACATCCAGACCATTGGCGAGCTGAAAGCTACTGACCCCGCTTTGCGTTTTGATATCCGGCAATGCAACCTGCTGATTATCATTGGCCGGTTTGTCCGCAGAGGTGGCAACAGGTGCAGCAGCCGGTTTGGCATCTTGCGCATATGAAGCGCCTACAGCCGCAGAACTGACAAGCAGCGCCAGCATAGAAGTGCTGACCAGTTGCCGGCAAAAGGATAGATATGGCACGAAAAGTGTCCCTTCCTGTTTTGCAAAACACCCTTAATTAAACGAGATTGCGGCAAATTCGCAACCTGCCTTCAAAAATTATGTCATAATGACAATAATTTAATAATCGCCCCCCCCCCCACGAAATCGGGAGCGCCACCCTGAAACGCAAATTGCCCGCTGAGTAGCGGGCAATTTATTTTTAATGGTAATTTTTTCAGGCCAGCTCATACATTCGTATTGTGGTGATCCCGTAACTCCGCTCATCGCGCAGGATAAACCGGTCATCCAGCGTGATGACAGCTTCCGACACTTCTTCCAGTATCAGCAGTGCATCCGGCTTCAGCCAGCCACCTTCAAGAGCGGAAATAAAGGCCTGCTCGCCCAAACCTTTGCCATAAGGCGGATCGGCAAAAACCAGATCAAACTCGCCCATAGTGCCGGTCGGCCCCAATGCTGTGGCATTCCGGCGGAACACTTTGGTATGTCCCTGAAGGCCAAAGGCCTCAACATTCTGGCGCAAAAGTCCGCGACCTTCCACGGATTCCTCGACGAAAACCGTATAGCGACAACCGCGTGACATCGCCTCAAGACCAAGCGCACCGGTGCCGGCGAATAAATCCAGCACCCGTGTATTGTCCAGCTTCTCACGAAAACCATGAGAAATAATATTGAACAGACTTTCCCGTGTCCGATCACTAGTCGGCCGGATTGCTGAGCTTTCCGGCGTTACCAGTGCGCCACCGCGAAATTTGCCGCCAACAATGCGCATTAACGTTTATCTCCGCGCGGACCGCTACCACGAGGCCCTGCACCGCGAGGCGCAGAAGGACGGCCACCTGATGGTCTGCCACCCTGCGGGCCTTTGCCGAAAGGCTTGCCGCCGCGACTACCTTCAGGCTTGCCACGGAACGGTTTATCGCCGCCTGTACGCTCGCCAAACGGCTTCTTGTCAAAATTGCGCTCGCCAGAGAAACGGCGTTCTTCACGTGCCGGGCGCTCATCACCATCATGGGAACGACGATTGTCTGAACGGAAACCTTCACGCTTGAAACCATCACGGCCTTCATCGTCGCGACGGAAGCCCTGACGCTTATAGCCTGAACGGTCATCACCACGGCTGTCATTGCGATCATCCGGACGGCGGTTAAAACCACGACCTTCTTCTGAACGCTGCGGACGGTCTTCACCACTACGGCCGCGACGGCGGTCTTCCCCTGGTGTCGGCTTCGATGACGAGTTATAGGCTTTTGCACCCGGCGCCATCCACACATTTACGCCGCGCGGACGCTGTGGCTGTGAACCGAATTTATCATCGCCTTTATCAGAACGACCACCGCGCGGCTTGTCAAAGCCACCAGAGCGTGGTGCTGACGTGCTGAGACGGGCAAGACCGTCTTCGCGCCAGCTTTTACCATCGCGGTCACGCTGGAACGGCTTGCGCTCGCCATCACGCGGCGCACTGCGGAATTCACCGCGACCTTCTTCACGAGGAGCGCCACGCGACTCGTTGCGATCATTTTCACCACGCGGAGCACCGCGACCTTCATCGCGAGGCGCACCGCGCGAACCACCACGGAAGCCGCCTTTGCCGCCGCGTCCCTTGCCACCGGCATCGCCGCTGCTGGAAATCCAGTCGGATTTATAACGCGAACGTCCTTCGCCTGTATCCTCAGAGCTGCGATCTTCGTAAGCATCAAAACGCGCCATACGATGCGGCAATTCACCCTTCACAGCTTCGTTAGAGAATTCATTGTAAATCGGCGCATCAAAATCGGCACCGGAATCTTCAACCAGTTTTTCACCCAACTGATCACGCAATGTGCGGCCACGAATTTCGCGCACAGCACCTTCTTCAAGATCACCCAACTGGAAAGGACCAAAAGAAACACGGATCAGTCGGGATACGGCCAGACCAAGCGCACCGAGGATGTTTTTAACTTCGCGGTTTTTGCCTTCGCGCAGGCCGATATTCAGCCAGACATTGGAGCCTTGCTCACGTTCAAGTGTTGCCTCAACCGAGCCATAGAACACGCCGTCAACAGCGATACCGTTTTTCAGTTCATCAAGCTGCGCCTGTGTTACCGAACCATGTGCACGCACGCGGTAGCGGCGCAGCCAGCCGGTAGCAGGCAATTCCAGCACGCGGGAAAGACCGCCGTCATTGGTCAGCAGCAGCAGGCCTTCGGTATTAATATCAAGACGGCCAACAGAGAGCACACGCGGCAGTTCTTCCGGCAATGCATCAAACACTGTCGGACGACCTTCCGGATCACGGTTGGTTGTCACCAGACCGGCAGGCTTATGGTAGAGCCACAAACGTGTGCGCTCTGCCTGCTGGAGAACTTTATTATCAACGGTAATTCTGTCTGAGCGCAGAACATTGACCGCAGGGCTGGTCAGCACTTTACCGTTTACGGCAACGCGACCGGCAGCAATCATGCTTTCCGCTTCACGGCGCGATGCAATACCAACGCGTGCCAGACGCTTGGCAATGCGCTCGCCTTCATCACCCTGTGCTGTCATATCAAAACCACGAGGTTTATCAGAACGGGAACCAAAACCACGCGGCTTGTCACCACGAGGTTCGAAACTACGTGGTTTGTCGCTGTCAAAGCGGCGCGGACGGTCAGAACCTCTGTCGTCACGCGAACCTTCGCGTTTTACAAAAGGACGTTTGCCACGTTCATTATCGTGATCATCACGGGTCATCAGAATATCAGCCTTTCACCGGCATTTGTGCCCGGCAATCAAATATAGAAAATCAGGTTGCGGAAAGCCCTGCCGCAAAATCAAAGCAATTCCGTTGAAAACGGCATCACCCGAATTGCTCCATCTCTTTGCTCTTTTGCATTGCCTCCTGTAAAACCGCCAATGCAATTTCACCGGATATGCGCGATGCTAAACCATTCCGGTTTGGCAAAATTTAGGATAAAGCTGACATTATTGCAGCGCAGCTCTTATGCTACACACCTTATTAAAGTTACGCTCTAACAAATCATCTTCAAGCTTGCGAGCAAAATATCTGAAAGGCTGCCGCACATTATGCAAAAAAACGCAACTGGCAGCGCTTCCGGTGGCCTGAACAGCGAAAATCCGCAAAAACCTGCTGCGGAAAAGGCAAAGCAAAGCACTGTGAGCAAATCACAAACACCCATGCAGATTGCCATGGAAGAAGCGCGCGCTGCTGGTGCCCGTGGTGAAGTGCCGATTGGTGCCGTTATTACGCGCAAAAATCAGATCATCGCCCGCGCCGGCAACCGTACCCGTGAAATCAATGACCCGACGGCTCATGCGGAAGTGCTGGCTATTCGCATGGCCTGTGAGGTGTTGCAGAATGAGCGGCTGGGCGAGTGCGATCTCTATGTGACGCTGGAACCTTGTGCGATGTGCGCGGCAGCAATTTCCTTCGCCCGTATCCGCAGGCTCTATTATGCTTCAAGCGATCCGAAAGGCGGCGGCGTGGAATATGGCCCCCGCTTCTACAGCCAGCCGACATGCCACCATGCACCGGATGTTTATTCCGGCATCGGTGAAGCGGAAGCGACAGCCCTGCTCCGCGATTTCTTTAAAGAAAAGCGCAAATAAAAAAGCCGCAGTTTTATCAACTGCGGCTTTTTTATAATATTTAGAAAATCAGAGACCGAGCGTATCGCGCCAGCTCTTTGAGCCGGTGGCTTCGGCCTTACGGCGACGTTCTTTTTTCGCCTCGTCTTCACCCAATTCACCGGCTGTTGCAGAAGCTTCAGGCTTACGATAGCTGATTGGTGGTTCACTCAGATATTTACGCTGTGTCGCAGAACCACCGGAACGATCTTTCTGTGCCTGCTTGGCAGCAGCAACAGCAGCCGGATCTGCAACCGAATTACGGGCTGCATATTCTTCACGACGGCTGGAACCGCTTGGCAGAATCTGGCGACGCGGTGTGAAATCGCTCGGGCTATCCGGCGCAATCGGCGAAACGAAATTCGGATTATCGCGGTTTGCTTCAATTTCTGAACGCAGACGCTTACGGCGCTCTTCCGGCGATTCCGGCCATGAAGGATCACCGGCACTGGCAACGCTCTGCTGTGGCTGCGGCAGGTTTTCTTTCTGTCCTGCAACCGGCTTTACCAGATCAGGACGCGGCTTATACTCAATACCGCTCTTCGATTTCGGGCCGATTGTAGCAATCGACGACATATCATCCAGCAATTGTGAGCTGGCTGACTTGCCTGTTCCATAGGTCGGATCGGACACGCAACCGGCAAGCCCTAAACTGGCCAGCACTGTTGCGAAAGCGAGAATGCGTCCTTCAATCTTCATGAGCACCACTTTTATCCGTATTCGGCCAGATTACCCAACCACAACTACAATAAACTTCACACCATTATGGCGTTATCCGCTCTTTCCGGCAACTCCAAGGCATGACCGCAGATTTTCACTGCCGACAAAATATTTCAATGCAGTGCCTTAGCACGGCAGAAAATATGCGGCAATCACTGATAATTGTTTGTTAACGTATCGATCCAAAAATCGGAACATTTTTTGGACCGATACGTAGATTCAATTATTTAGAGCGACCTTTGTGCGCCCGAAAGGACGCACAGCGCTCTAAAGGTGATTGCCGCAAATTCATTATCAATCCAGACGTCCGAGTGCTTTCAACTCATGCAATGCTGCCGCATCACGCGCAGATACATCCGGATAGGCAGAATCACTACCAACATCCTGCGTATAACGCCATGAACGGGCACATTTGGTACCGGTTGCCTTAGCTGACACAACCGCAACGCCTTTCACATCACTCAGAACAAAGGCTTCACCGGCTGCCGGCTGATCACTCACTGTGATATCACTGGTGATGCAGATTTCCGCCAGATCCAGACCCTGAACCGCCGATACCAGCGATGCATCTGTAATATGCACCACAGGTGCTGCTTCCAGCGACGAACCAATGCGCTTATCCGCACGTTCCAGTTCCAGAGCACCGGTGACAACGCGGCGCACATCGCGCACCTTGTCCCATTTGGCGGCCAGAACCGGATCATTCCATTCAGCCGGAATGGTGCGGAACTGTTCCAGATGCACGGAAACGGCATCTTTGTAACGATCCAGCCATGCTTCTTCCGTGGTGAACGGCAGCATTGGTGCCAGCCATGTCACGATATTATCGAACAGGTGACGCACAGTCTGAAGTGCCGCCTTACGGCGCAGGCTCGAAGGCGCATCGCAATACAGTGCATCCTTACGGATATCGAAATAGAAGGCCGACAATTCGATATTGGTAAAGTCGATCAGAGCACGGGTGATGCGCTTGAATTCAAAGCTGTCATAGCCGTTGCGAACCAGCTCATCCAACTCGCTCAGGCGATGCAACATCAGCTTTTCGAGTTCCGGCAGATCGGCATAAGCCACCTCTTCGCCTTCATCATGTGCAAGTGTACCAAGCATCCAGCGGATGGTGTTACGCAGCTTACGATAGGAGTCGATATTGGTCTGGATGATGCTTTTGCCCAGACGCTGATCTTCCCAATAATCGGATGTCATCACCCAGAGGCGCAGAATATCCGCACCTGATTCTTTGATGATATCCTGTGGCAGCACCGTATTGCCGAGCGACTTCGACATTTTCTTGCCGTGCTCGTCCATAGTGAAGCCATGGGTCAGCACTGCATTATAAGGTGCGCGGCCACGGGTTCCGCAGCTTTCCAGCAAGGACGAATGGAACCAGCCGCGATGCTGATCAGAGCCTTCCAGATACAGATCGGCAGGCCATTTCAGATCAGGGCGATCTTCTAGTGTAAACACATGGGTACAACCGCTATCGAACCAAACGTCGAGAATGTCGGTAACCTGTTCCCAAGGTTCATTCGCGCGATTACCGAGGAAGCGCTCACGAGCACCTTCCGCAAACCATGCATCCGCGCCCTCAACCTCAAAGGCTGTCAGAATGCGCTCGTTTACAGCTTCATCAACCAGAACTGCGCCGTCTTCGCTTGCGAATACGCAGATTGGCACACCCCATGCGCGCTGACGCGACAGCACCCAATCCGGACGGTTTTCGATCATGGCACGCAGACGGTTCTGACCTGCTGCCGGTACAAAGCGTGTATCATCAATCGCGTTGAGCGCGCGGGAACGCAGCGTGGTGCCATCACCAAGTTCTTTGTCCATATAGACAAACCACTGTGGCGTATTGCGGAAGATGATCGGTTTTTTCGAGCGCCATGAATGCGGATATGAGTGTTTCATACGACCACGGGCAAAGAGCAGATCGCGGGCGATCAGTTCTTTGATGACAGCTTCGTTAGCGTCACCCTTCTTACCGTTATCGTCGATAACGCGTGCAGCACCGCCTTCACGGTCAGGACCAAAACCCGGTGCATCAGAGGTGTAGAAGCCTGCATCATCAACAGGGAAAGGAATGGCCGGGTTGATACCACGTGCTTCAAGTTCGCGTGCCGCATCCATCCATGCTTCAAAGTCTTCACGACCATGGCTTGGTGCAGTGTGGACGAAACCTGTACCGGCATCATCGGTAACGTGATCACCGGAAACCAGCGGCACGACGAATTCATAACCACCGCCGAAGCCTTTCAGCGGGTGCGCAGCTGTCATGCCATGAAGCTGTTCAACCGAAACATCACGCAAACGGCTAAATGTCAGCTTGGCTTTTTTGAAGCAATCTTCAGCCAGATTGTCTGCGAAGATCAGCTTTTCACCAGCCTGCGGACCAAAGGTATTTTCAGCGCCGGTTACTTCGTAAAGGCCGTAAGAAACTTTCGGCGAATAAGCGATCGCACGGTTGCCCGGAATTGTCCAAGGTGTGGTTGTCCAGATCACCACATGCGCGTCCGCCAGTTCGGCCACATTAGTAACAGGGAACTTCACCCAGATCATATCCGATTCAACATCGTGATATTCAACTTCGGCTTCCGCCAGCGCGGTGCGCTCAACGACCGACCACATCACCGGCTTGGAGCCGCGATATAACTGACCAGTACGGGCAAATTTCAGTAATTCACCGGCAATGCGCGCTTCCGCACGGAAGTTCATTGTGGTGTATGGCTGTTCAAAATCACCGGTGATCGCCAGACGCTTGAATTCTTCAGTCTGCGCTTTGATCCAGCCTTCCGCGAATTCACGGCATTCTTTGCGGAATTCGTTGATCGGCACTTCGTCCTTGTTCTGGCCTTTAGCGCGGTATTTTTCTTCGATCTTCCATTCGATCGGCAGGCCGTGGCAGTCCCAACCCGGCACATAGTTGGAGTTGAAGCCGCGCATCTGGAACGAACGGGTGATCACATCTTTCAGCGTCTTGTTCAGTGCATGGCCGATATGAATATTGCCGTTTGCGTATGGAGGGCCGTCATGCAGCACCCAAAGCGGGCGATCTTTGGCATCTTCACGCAGTTTTTTATAGAGATTCATCTCTTCCCAGCGGGCAACCAGCAGCGGCTCGCGCTGTGGCAGGCTCGCACGCATTGGAAAGTCGGTCTGCGGCAGATTCAGCGTTTTTGAATAGTCGATTTTTTCAGCGGTCATTATCTTAAGCTATCAGTTGGACTGCCGGAGCATATCACGGCATTATGCTGCGCTCAGGCAGGCAGTCTCGAAAAATAATCCCTGAGGCGGCAGCCATGCTCCGGCATCTCAGGATGTCAGCTATTCTTCCCGGACCTTTCCCCCTGAACTCTCTGATCAGGCTTCAAGAAAAGGCCGGGCCAATAATTCGGCCAGCATAGTGCGGCATTATAAATATTGAGTATCGTCTCATCATGACAGTGCTTTTATCAATGCAAGCGCTCGGAATAAAGAGGCAAGACGGATAAACTTTGCCCTTCCGGCAGATTTTCACCTTGAATAAGCCGATGCTTTTACAAAACTGCCGGAATTTTACTCAAACAATCAGTCCAGAGTGAAGTCAAAGCGATAGGTTGCCGACACACCCACTGCCAGCTGATTGCGCGAGCCACGCTCTTTCACCAGACTGGAACGGGCTGCTTTGCCTTGCAGATTGGAATATTCCGCATAGAGACTGGTCGTGATTTTATCGGTGGTCATCCATGTTACCGCACCGCCCAACCCGACTGAAGAAATACCACCGCCGTCAGGATCATAGACCGACAGGCCACTGGCAACTGATTCCTCGGCATTAATGCCGTAATAAGTGTCTAAATACTTCTTGGAAGCGAAGTTCACCCTTGGCCCGCCGGAAACGCGGATAGCCGGTGTCACATCGTAAAATGCATCACCCGCCAGTTCACCGACGATGCCCTTATGCGCCCGAATACCGTGACGCAGCTCCGCACGCATGCGGAACCAGTCTGTCGGATAAAACTCCATAAAGCCGCCAACCTCACCGCCCCATGGTACATCTTTCAGACCATCGGCCTGACTACCGCCACGCGCCATCAGAAATTCGCCGGTGAGCCCCACACGAAAATCTTCCATATCCATCAGAGCGAAGGAAATATTGTCATTGCGGGAAGAAAAGCGTTCAGCAACACCCGTACGCCCGAAAGAAATCAAAGGCTGTGCGCTCAAAATATATTTGCTGGAGCCGGTAAAACGCGGTTGACGATAAAAGTCACCACCGACAGTCAAAGACCAGTCACCCGACCAGAAATAACGGCCGGAAGACTTGCCACCGGTTTCTGCCAAAGCCGGATTGCTGGAAATAAATGCAGCAGGCAGCAGCGCCAGACCAGCGATCCATGAATAATTATATTTTTTACGCAAACGCACTTTCTGCCCCCGAACACAGATGAGCAAATAAACAGGCGTTCATTTTTCAAGTAAAGCAGTAAATATATTCTAAAGAAGCGTGTTTATTCAGCTTCTCGAGAAAGTCAGATAAGAATCCAACTGAGAAAGCGGCTGAACAGCGGATAAAATCGCACGGGCTTCGGCCTCATCCTGCCGCATCTGCACCATCAGCGCATCGAGCGAATCAAATTTCTCTTCTCCGCGCAGGTAAGCAAAGAAGGAAACCGAGCAGAACTCCCCGTAAAGATCGGCTGAGAAATCAAACACAAAGGTTTCCAGCAGCGCACAACCATCATTATCGACAGTCGGGCGGCGACCGAAACTGGCCACACCATCATAAAGTGAACCATCAGCACGACGGAAGCGAACAGCATAAATGCCGTGTTTCAGACTGGTTTGCTCCGGCAGTGCCATATTGGCTGTCGGGAAGCCGAGGGTGCGTCCCAGCTGCTTGCCATGGATAACCGTATTCGCCAATGTGTAGCGATAGCCGAGCAATCCTGCGGCACCAACCACATCGCCTGCCGCCAGACAGGTGCGAATGCGGGAAGAGGAAACCACCTCACCGCCCTCATCGGTAAACGGTTCAATCAGCGTAACACCGAAACCATGCACTTCACCGGCCTGCTGTAAAAATGCCGGATTCCCCTGACGTTTTTTGCCAAAATGGAAATCAACGCCGGTAATGACTTCTGATGCACCCAGACGTTCAATCAATACCTGATCGATAAATTCCTGCGCTGACAGACAAGAGAAATCCGCATCAAAGCCCTGCTCTACCACCACGTCAAAACCAAGCAGACCGAGAATTGCAGCTTTTTCCTGCGGATCTGTCAGACGGTCAACCGGCTGTTCCGGATTAAAGAAACTGCGCGGATGCGGTTCAAAGGTCAGTACAACGGCAGCACAATTGCGCTCTTTTGCCAGTTGCAAGGTTTTTTCAAGCACTGCCTGATGGCCGCGATGCACGCCGTCAAAATTGCCGATTGCCACTACACCGCCGCGCAAATGCGCGGGCAAAGTTTCACTGCCGTTTGCACCACAGGTGAGACGGAGGATGGCGGATTGTGCAGCAAAATCTGAAGGCATCGCGGTCATAAATTTGTTTCAGGATACTTGTTTCAGGGTAATTACACGGCGTCTGCGTTTTTATACCAAGTAGCGCATAACCGCGGCAGGTGCCTCACCATGACGGCCAAGGAATGTCAGCAGTTTGTCGTGATCGACTTCACCTTTAGCCACATATTCCGCTGCGTGAATACCGCCGGAAATATACAGCACATCAACGCCGTAATTCTGTGCGCCCTTCACATCAGTCAGCATACCATCGCCAATGGCAAGAATACGGGATTTATCAACCGGCTTGCCAGTCAGCTTTTCAGCAGCCTGCATGGCAGCAGCATAAATCGGATTATGCGGTTTACCGGCAATTAGCGTGCGACCGCCGAGCTGGCCATAATCACGCGCCAATGCACCGGCACACCAGATCAGACGCGTGCCACGCTCAACGATAAGGTCAGGATTAGCGCAGATGAACGGCAGATCGCGCGAACGAAAACGTTGCAGCATTTCTGCATAATCTTCCGGCTTTTCTACTTCATCATCAACCAGACCGGTGCATACAACAGCTGACGCCTCGTATTCCTCGACCAGCTCAACATCGAGCCCGTCATAAATTGCCAGCTCGCGCTCAGGTCCCAGATGATAGATTTTGCGTGGACCCGCAGCGATCAGATCACGGGTCACATCACCGGAAGTGACAATCTGGTCATAGCTCTCATTGGTAATACCCATCATTTCCATCTGAGCAGCTACACCGGGAAAAGGGCGTGGTGAATTGGTAATCAAAACCACTTTCACACCAGCCTCGCGGGCACGTTTCAAAGCATCTGCAGCCGGACGATAGGCTTCAACACCATTATGCAATACGCCCCATACATCACTGAAGATCACATCATATTTTTCGAAAAGATCATCGAGCTTTGCCGGATGCAGCATAACATTATCCTTAAATCATTAAACTGCGCTATTTGCGAAGTAAGCGTTGCGCTATGCGCAAACAGTCTGAATTCATGGCAGGATTGAAGACATAACTTCACCCGCCGGATTTTTTATAAATGCTCTAAACCAACAGGCAGCATATGTCACCCATTTTGCGCAAACGGCTCCATCACATCCCTGTTTATATGCATATTAGCCACATCAATATTGCTCAGGCTTTATTAACCCTGTGCATTGTCCAGTTTCTTTACCGTGTTTCGTGACGGCTTGTTAGAACCAATCCGCTACCCTCTCCGCCAACTGAGAATTGATTTCCGTTTTTCATCTGCCTGCATCGCACATTATGTAGAATATTAGAAAAACAGTGAACAAGAATAAGATGTTATCCCGGCAAGACCGGCAGGAGAGACTATGCGTTGTGTTCCCACTTCCGGAAATTCGTCCGGCCGTATCCGGTTATTTGTGCGTCATTTCCGCAAAAACCAGAATGGTGCAATCGCTCCGCTTTTTGCGCTCATGTTGCCGCCGATTTTGTTTGCCATGATGCTGGCTATTGATACGGCCAATCTGATGCGCGTGCGCGGCAATGTGCAAAACTCTCTGGATGCTGCGGCACTGGCTGTGGGTAAACGCTACACGGTTGCCTCTACAGAAGATGAAATGCGCACTTTCGGCAAAAGAATATTCGATGCCAATTTGCGCGCTATCGAACCACCTGCAACGAAGTTTAACCTGTCTTTTCCGCAAGGCGCCAATGTGGATCAGCAGATCGTTGCCAGCGCTTCGTTCCGCTATGTTTCTTTTTTTGGCAGGGCCGTACAAGCCTTATCGAGAGGCGAAGCTGACTGGGACAAATACACCTATAATATGGCTGCAACCGTCCGCCTCAAAAATACGCTTGAAGTTGCACTGGTACTGGATAATTCCGGCTCTATGGATGAGAGAGGCTCCGGCTCGGGTCAGCAACGCATGAAGCTATTGCAAGATGCAGCCAGTCAGCTCGTCACCAACATGGCAAAACAAGCCGAACTGATTACTCACCTTGAAAATCCGATACAGTTCTCGCTCGTTCCTTTTGCCGGTTCAGTCAATATCGGTGCCAATAACCGGGATCGCACATGGATGGATCAGACGGGCGTCTCTCCGGTTCATTATGAAAATTTTACCATGCCGATACGAAATAATCCGCTGGTTGTGGGACGCAATAAAAATATTGTGTTTCGTGATAACGCCTACTTCAAAGAGGGCACTGGCTGGGGTGTTGAGGCCGGCCATTATTTTACACGTTTCAGTCTCTATGAGGACATGAAAACCAGAAATGGCAGCACCTATGCCTCATGGCAGGGTTGCGTTGAAACCCGGCCAGGCCTCTATGGTATCAATGCAGACGTACCGTCAGTAACGCGTCCTGAAACAATGTATGTCCCGATGTTCGCTCCGAGTGAGTTTGTAAACAGCACCAAAGCGCTGAATAGCTGGTGGCCAGATCAGGCTAACATCAAAGGAACCTCAGTATCCTCTTATCAGTTAAGGCAGTCGGATCTCATTCGTTACTATACTGATACAGCAGCTTCAGCAGAGAACCTGACATTAACAGGGGCTAAAAAAATTGGCCCCAATTACAGCTGCACAACAACGCCAATCACTGAGCTTACAGATGTCACAACCTCTGTGGGGATGAAAAAAATTCAGGATGGCATTAAAAACATGGTTCCGCACGGGGGCACCAATGTTCCCGAAGGCATGGTCTGGGGCTGGCGCACACTAATGCAAAATGCGCCTTTCAAAGGCGGCAGACCCAGCTCCGAGCGCGGCAATGATAAAGTCGTCATTGTTCTGACAGATGGCGCTAATACCTATTATCAATATAATGGCCTGGGCAATCCGGATGGCAGAACGACAACAGACAGAGCCGGAAACACGTCATACTATTCCGGTCTTGGCTATGTTGGCACCAATACGCCGGGCTATAATTTACCTCGTATTTTTCAAGCAACCACCGGCGTCAACACCAATTCCCGTAACAATGATAATTATACGAATGCACTGAACGCCCGCTTCAGCCGTCTTTGCGAGCTCGCCAAAAGTAGCAATATTATGGTGATGACGGTCGCCCTTGACCTCAGACAAAGCAACACCACAGACCGCAAGCAAATGGAAATCATGAAAGAATGCGCATCAGAATCGCGTGTGCGCTTTGATAAAGATTATCCAACCAGACGCGCCAAACTGTTTTGGAACACCACCGGCAGTGAACTGGAACAAACTTTCCGTGAGATTGCTGACGAATTGTCCAATCTGCGCGTTGTCCAATAATTTGTCAGAAAACACCGGTCTGCCAAACAGGCCGGTGTTTTCGCATATTATGGCAGTGCAAATTTCATATGTGCTTCACATTCACCCTGCATAATGAACCTACTGCAAAATCTATTCCGGCGAGTATAAATTTGTTTCGGTGAAGCACTTATAACTCCGGCCAGCGCACCTTACATGTTCAGCTTGTACTGAAGGTTCAGAGCAAACTTGGTAGTTTTTTACAGGGATTATCACCGGCAATATTATCTTTTCTGCCCGCCCGAAACCTTGACTCCGAAAATGCTATTTCCTATATCAAAGGCACGTTAGCACTCACCAATGGAGAGTGCTAATAATCAACGGGCAATAAAGCCCATCATTCATTTTGCTGCCTTAGTTCAAGGCGTATTTTCAAGGGTTATAACCATGGCAGAGATCAATTTCCGCCCTCTTCATGACCGCGTTGTCGTTCGTCGTGTAGAATCGGAAGCAAAGACAGCCGGTGGCATCATTATTCCTGATTCCGCCAAAGAAAAGCCGTCTGAAGGCGAAGTTGTCGCCGTTGGTTCCGGCACCCGCGACGAAAGCGGCAAGCTGGTTGCTTTGGATGTTAAAGCAGGTGATCGCGTTCTGTTCGGCAAATGGTCCGGTACAGAAGTGAAGATCAGCGGCGAAGACCTGCTGATCATGAAAGAATCCGACATTCTCGGTATTCTTGCCTAATTCTTGAATTGACCTGACGGTTCTTATCCCAGGTTACTCATAATTCCTTTTCAACAGTTCAAATCGGGAGGCCTTGAAGGTCAAACCTCAGGCTCCAGGAGAGAAAAATGGCTGCTAAAGAAGTAAAATTCGGTCGTTCAGCGCGCGAAAAAATGCTGCGCGGCGTCGACATCCTTGCAGATGCTGTAAAAGTAACACTCGGCCCTAAAGGTCGTAACGTTGTTATCGACAAATCTTTCGGTGCTCCACGCATCACTAAAGACGGTGTATCGGTTGCTAAAGAAGTAGAACTTGAAGACAAGTTCGAAAACATGGGCGCACAGATGTTGCGCGAAGTAGCCTCCAAGACCAATGACACAGCTGGTGACGGTACAACAACCGCTACTGTTCTGGGTCAGGCTATCGTTCAGGAAGGCGCAAAAGCTGTTGCTGCCGGCATGAACCCGATGGATCTGAAGCGCGGTATTGATCTGGCTGTGACTGAAGTTGTTGCAAACCTTCTCGGCAAAGCCAAGAAGATCAACACCTCTGAAGAAGTTGCTCAGGTTGGCACTATCTCCGCTAACGGCGAAGCAGAAATCGGTCGCATGATCGCTGAAGCTATGCAGAAAGTCGGCAACGAAGGCGTTATCACTGTTGAAGAAGCTAAAACTGCTGAAACAGAGCTCGAAGTTGTTGAAGGTATGCAGTTTGACCGCGGTTACCTGTCCCCTTACTTCGTAACCAACCCGGAAAAAATGATTGCAGATCTGGAAGATGCTTACATTCTTCTGCATGAAAAGAAGCTTTCCAACCTGCAGGCTCTTCTGCCGGTTCTCGAAGCTGTTGTTCAGACTTCCAAGCCACTCGTTATCATTGCTGAAGACGTAGAAGGCGAAGCACTGGCAACTCTGGTTGTGAACAAGCTGCGTGGCGGCCTGAAAATCGCTGCTGTTAAGGCTCCGGGCTTCGGCGATCGTCGTAAGGCAATGCTCGAAGATATCGCGATCCTCACCGGTGGTCAGGTTATCTCCGAAGATCTCGGCATCAAGCTGGAATCAGTGACCCTCGATATGCTCGGCCGCGCGAAGAAAGTTGCGATTTCCAAAGAAAACACAACTATCGTTGACGGTGCCGGTCAGAAAGCTGAAATCGAAGCCCGCGTTGGCCAGATCAAACAGCAGATCGACGAAACTTCATCTGACTACGACCGTGAAAAGCTGCAGGAACGTCTTGCTAAGCTTGCTGGCGGCGTTGCAGTTATCCGCGTTGGCGGTGCAACTGAAGTAGAAGTTAAAGAACGCAAAGACCGCGTTGACGATGCTCTGAACGCAACCCGTGCGGCTGTTGAAGAAGGTATCGTACCAGGTGGCGGTACTGCACTGCTGCGCGCTTCTGCAAACATCACTGCAAAAGGTATCAATGCCGATCAGGACGCCGGTATCAACATCATCCGTCGTGCGATCCAGGCTCCTGCCCGTCAGATCACAACAAACGCCGGTGAAGAAGCATCCGTTATCGTTGGCAAAATCCTCGAAAACGCTTCTGAAACCTTTGGTTACAACACTGCAACCAACGAATATGGCGATCTGATCAAAGCTGGTGTTGTTGACCCAGTTAAGGTTGTTCGTACCGCTCTGCAGAACGCAGCTTCGATTGCTGGTCTGATGATCACCACTGAAGCCATGATTGCTGAACTGCCGAAGAAAGACGGCGGCATGCCAGCAATGCCAGGCGGCGGCATGGGTGGTATGGGCGGTATGGATTTCTAAGAAATCCATACTAGCATTTCGTAGCACAGGCGCTTGCGCCGGTACGGCCACGATAATGCGCCTACCAAATGAAAAAGCCTCTGATTTATCAGGGGCTTTTTTACGCCCATCAAGAAATAAGCCTGCACCGTGAAACGGTGCGGGTGGCGGCATGGACTTCTAAGAAGTCCACAAAGCCTTATTTTAAGAAAACCTCTGGTTCATCACCGGAGGTTTTTTTATGCGTAAATCCCAAAAACCGAACAGCCATAATCTGCCCGCAGCATTAAGCATGTCGCAAGAAAAATACTCCCAACAATCAGGAAAAACTTTTCACCGCCTCAATTTATAATATATTCGCAGTTTAATAAGCATCTTTAACAAGATGCTTTAATACTAGAACGTATAATACCTCAGCCAACACAATAAATATTACTCTAATCATCAAATTTAACAGGATAAATGCATTGATATATTAATTATAAGAATTCAATATTTATAATTAATCCCAATAAAGAGGGGTATCATTCCGGTTGAAATTGTATCAAACACATAAACCATAACATCATATAAAAATGCATGTCACTTTATTTTACTGTACGGACAAAGAGACAATCTTTATTTTAGAGATTCTCTAATGTAGAGATACAAAAAATTACAGTTACTTAGTTTGTTCCGGCCAGGCGCTCCTATTGCCCCCGCTTTGAAGGTGTTGCAGACCGGAACAACGGGAAGACGGGTTAAACCCGTCTTCCCACCTTACCCTCCCCAATATCGCGACAATGTGACACATATTTTACATTTCTCCGCTTGAATTTCTGCTGAACCAGCTTAGGTTTAGTGAAGTTACCTTCATACTGCTCTGACACGATCAACGCTGTCACGGCACGGGAGAGAAGCATTATGCGTAAAGAACATCCGATTTCGACTGCCCCGCAAGACGGGCGCACCGTGACAGTTCTCTGGACTGACTTTGACGGGCAGATTAACGAATCTCCCGCACGTTATCGCCAGCTTGCCCAACTTCAAAAAGCCGGGGGCGATTGGGATGAGAATGACAGCGGCTGGTGGGTTTTTCTCGACAGCACCACGCAGAAAAAAGTTACACCGACTGCATGGATCGAAAATCCGGATGATGAGACCGAAGACGACTAAACCGTCTGCCCCCCCGAACCGGAACTTCACTTAAAACCGTCTTTTGCCGATCTCTTCCCAGAATACAGAATTTCAGGAGTTGACTATGTCCGACCAACGCACCGAAACCGACAGTTTCGGCCCTATCGCCGTTGAGAATGATCGTTATTGGGGCGCACAGACCCAGCGCTCGCTGCAGAATTTTAAAATCGGCACAGATCGTCAGCCGCTCCCCCTTATCCATGCGCTCGGCATTGTTAAACAGGCCGCGGCCGAAACCAATATCGCACTCGGCAAACTCGATCCTGTTCTGGGACGTGCGATTACTGTGGCCGCCGCCGAAGTGGTTGAAGGCAAACTCGACGACCATTTTCCGCTGGTTATTTATCAGACCGGTTCCGGCACCCAGTCAAATATGAATGTCAACGAGGTGATTTCCAACCGCGCAATTGAAATGCTCGGCGGCACCATCGGCAGCAAAAAGCCGGTTCACCCGAATGATCATGTGAATATGGGACAGTCATCCAATGACAGCTTCCCGACAGCCATGCATATTGCCACGGCAATTGAAGTCACATCCCGCCTGCTCCCTGCCCTTGACCATCTGATTGATGCGCTCAAAGCCAAGGAAGAGAAATTCGCGCATCTGATCAAGATCGGCCGTACACATACGCAGGATGCCACACCTGTCACATTGGGGCAGGAGTTTTCCGGTTATCGCGCCGCTATTGAATATGGCAAGCACCGTATTGTGCAGAGTCTCACGGATGTCTACTTACTGGCACAGGGTGGCACAGCAGTCGGCACCGGTCTGAACTCCGCTAAAGGTTTTGATACCGGTTTCGCGGAAGCCGTTGCCAATATTACCGGCCTGCCATTCAAAACAGCGCCAAACAAGTTTGAAGCGCTGGCCTCTCATGGCGCCCTGCTCAATCTGCATGGCAGCCTGAATGCTTTAGCAGCAGACCTGTTTAAAGTTGCTAATGATATTCGCTTCCTCGGCTCGGGTCCACGCTCCGGCCTCGGCGAGTTGCAATTGCCGGAAAACGAACCAGGCTCATCGATCATGCCGGGCAAAGTCAATCCGACTCAGGCAGAAGCTCTGACCATGGTTGCCACGCAAGTTTTCGGCAATCATACAACTGTCACCGTTGCATCAAGTCAGGGACACTTTGAGCTCAACGTTTTTAAACCGGTTATTGCGGCCAATGTGCTTCAATCTATCCGCTTGCTTGCTGACGGTATGAATTCCTTTGTCGATCATTGTATTGACGGGATTGAAGCCAATGAAGCCCGTATTCATGAGTTGATGGAAAATTCGCTGATGCTGGTGACGGCTCTGGCACCGCAGATCGGTTATGACGCGGCAGCAAAGATTGCCAAGACTGCCCATCACAATGGTACAACGCTTCGCGAAGAAGCCCTCAAAAGCGGCCTTGTCAGTGAAGCAGAATATGAAGCTTTAGTGCGCCCGGAACTGATGTTACAGCCTTCATAAGTTGCTTTGAATAATGCATTTATTGCAGCCCGTAACAGCTCACTGTTGCGGGCTGTTTTCTTTTTATAACGTCTCGTGACTTTAGCCCGTTATCAATGCAGAATGATCAATTTTAAATTTCGACATGCTGTTTTAGGGTTCACTATTGATGAACGATATGTCAATATCTGTCTATATTTACAATACAGTCACTTGTTAGTTATCCATTGCGCAACAGCAATTCGTGCTGCGCACAATGAGCCTGCAGCATAAATCACTTTTCTATTGTTTACTTTTTTTGTCTGGAAGACTCTTACCCCTCCAGCAATATCTCATCCGGAGCCTCATAATGAGCACTGTTTCAGCCTCCCAGAATTCCATTGTTATTCTGATCTCCCGCGTTTTTCTTGCTATTCTTTTCATTCTTGCTGGTTGGGGCAAGCTGACTGGCCTTGAAGGTACTGCGCAGTATTTCGGCGCAATCGGCCTGCCAATGCCAAGCGTGACCGCAGTTCTCGTTGGTCTGGTTGAATTTGTGGGCGGCCTTGCCATCCTGATCGGTTTCCAGACCCGTATTGCAGCGGTCGTTGTTGCCCTGTTCACCATCGGTGCCACACTGGTTGCTCACATGGATTTTGCCGAAGGTATGAACGCACTGATGGCACAGAAGAACCTCGCAATTGCAGGTGGTCTGCTGCTGCTCGCCGTAACCGGTGCCGGTGCATATTCGGTTGACCGTCGCGGTCGCTAATAGCGAAGCGCTTTTGACCTATCAAAAAGGCCGCAATTCTCACGAATTGCGGCCTTTTCTTCTTCAGGCTTTAATATGCTTATTATTTCAGACTGTTACGAATACGGCTGATAATTTCCGTCACTCGCGGATTATCCAGACTACGGCGCGCCGAGACCAGACAAGCCTGCGACTTCAGCATAATACCGTCATCAAGAATCTTCAGTTTATTAGCGCGCAGCGTTGAACCGGTCGAAGTAATATCCACGATAATATCTGCGGAACCGGCAGCCGGTGCCCCCTCAGTTGCACCCAAGCTTTCGACAATGCGATAAACCTGAATACCGTGCTTCTGCGAGAAAAACTGCTGCGTCAACCGCCAATATTTGGTGGCAATCCGTAAACGGCGACCATGACGTTGGCGGAAATCTGCCGCTACATCATCCAGATCAGCCATTGTCGAAACATCATGCCAGACTTCCGGCACAGCGACGATCACATCCGCATGACCAAAACCAAGCTGCGTTTCAATCTGCACCTTTTCATCGGCTTGCGCCAATGTTTCACGGATCAGATCTTCACCCGTCACGCCAAGATCAACGGAACCATAACCAAGCTCACGCGCGATTTCAGATGCCGACAGGAACAGAATGTCCACATCATCCACGCCTTCAATTGTCGCGCGGTAATTGCGATCATCTTCCGGCAACACAACATTCAGTCCGGCCTTAGCCATCACTGCAATAGTTTGTTCTTTGAGACGTCCTTTAGAAGGCAGTGCCAGTGTAATGGTCATGACTGTGCTCCTGTCCGTGTGGCATCTGCACATTTTTGCAAACGATCCAGCCAGACTGAGAAACCAACACCGGAAATACGCTCTTTAGCGCCCAGCATTGTCAGCAATCGGTCGTAACGTCCGCCACCGACGATCACGCCGCAATCGGCATCGCTGCTGGTAATCTCATAAACAAGACCGGTATAGTAATCGAGCGGACGGCCAAAGCCGGCATCATAAGTAATGATACTGAGATCAACGCCAGCAGCACGCATTTCTTCAACACGCTTGCCAAAGCCCTGCAATGCGGAACCAAGATTAAGCCCGTTCTGCGAAGCAAATTCCGTCAGCTGTGCAGTTGCCTGCTCCAGTGGCACGCGAATGGACAGGAATGTTTTCAGCGCCGTCAGCACACGATCTGCCAGCTGTACGGCTGCCAGCAATTGCTTTTCCATCAAACGCCGTGCAATTTCCGCAGGCGTGCGACCGGCAACAGGTGAAATCCCTGCCGCCTGCATTTCCTGTGTCAGCGCTGCAGTCAGCGCTTCTTCATTCTGCTCATTGACCAACTGGCGCAAAGATTCCGGTACGTTATTGCCGGTGCGCGGCGATGCCAGATCCTGCAAAGCAAGTTCCAGCTGAGCAGCATTACCAAAAGTGCGCGCCAGCTTTTTCTGCCAGCCGCGTGGCAGGCCAAGCGATGCCAGCACCGCCTCAAAAACTGACTGATCACCGAGCAATACCTGAAACGATGCATTTGCTGCTGCCTGACGCACAGCATTCAGAGCATCACTCAAAGAGCGTGCATCGGAGGCCGGTTCATTATCGCCGCCAAGGTCTTCAATACCGGCCTGATGGAAGCTGGTACCGCCTTCACGACGCTGGCGGAAAACCTCGCCAACATAGGAGTAACGCTTTGGCGTTGCGGCGTTCAGCGCAATATGATTGCGACAAACCGGAATCGTAAATTCCGGACGCAGGCACAGGCTGTCACCGTTTTCATTTTCTGTCAGGAAAATCCGGCTGCGCAAATCCTCCCCTGCCATATCCAGAAACGGATCGGCAGGCTGCAGGATCGGAATATTAACGGCCTCACTCGAGGTAGTTGCAAAATAAGCCGCCAGATCAGCGGCTATATCTGCTGTTTGACGCGTGCTCATATTACTGTGCCTGTCTGCTTTGTTCCTGCAAGCGATCTTCAGCCTGCTGGCTGAGAATACGCTTCACTTCTGCAACCAGATCAGCCTCTTTCACAGTGACCTGCGCCGGACGGCTGGCACGCCACTCCTCATTGCTTTCGATCTCACCGGAAAGACGCTTGCCTTCAATCAGGTCTTTGATCTGAACTTCGCCATTGGCGCGCTCATCACCACCCTGAATAATTGCCAGCGGTGCATTGCGACGATCTGCATATTTCAGCTGATTACCGAATTTCTTCCAGTTGCCCTGATACATCTCGGCACGGATACCGGCATCGCGCAGATCCTGCGTGAATTTCTGATAATGACCGAGGCTCTCAGCATCACCGTCCATAACAGTAATAACAACAGGCGCCAGCGTTTCTTCTGTGCCGAGTTTGCCAAGGTTTTTCAGTGCCGTCATCAGACGGGAAACGCCGATTGAGAAACCTGTTGCCGGAACCGGCTGACCACGGAAGCGCGACACCAGACCATCGTAGCGGCCACCGCCACCAACGGAACCGAAAACGACTTTCTCGCCTTTTTCATTGGTGACGTCGAACTGCAGTTCGGCTTCATAAACAGGGCCGGTATAATATTCGAGACCACGCACAACAGACGGATCAATTTTGACGCGACCGGCATAACCACCGGCATCAAACAAAGTCTGCATCTGAGCGAGTTCTTCAACGCCCTCCATACCGCGCGCATTGCCTTCAACAACGGCACGCAGGTTCGTGATGGTCTGCTGTCCGTCTTCAGCACCGGCAGCGGTAAAGTCGAGCACTTTGGCAATCGCCGCAGCATCCAGACCTGCGCCTTTCGTGAAGTCGCCGGATTCATCGCGACGGCCTTCCCCGAGCAGCAGCTTCACGCCTTCTGCACCAAATTTGTCGAGCTTGTCGATGGCGCGCAAAACATTCAGACGACGTCCGGCATTATCATCACCGGCCAGACCAATCGCTTCCAATACGCCATCAAGGACCTTACGGTTATTGACGCGGATCATATAGTCGCCGCGCTGAATGCCGAGACGTTCCAGCGTATCTGCTGCCATCATGCACATTTCCGCATCGGCAGACACGCCGGGCGCACCGACAGTATCGGCATCAAACTGCATGAACTGACGGAAACGGCCAGGACCCGGCTTTTCGTTACGGAACACCCAGCCATTACGATAGGTGCGGAAAGGCAGCTGAATTTCATTGAAATTCTCAGCCACGTGACGCGCCAGCGGCGCTGTCAGATCATAACGCAATGACAGCCATTGTTCGTCATCATCCTGTAGCGAGAACACGCCTTCATTCGGACGATCCAAATCCGGCAAAAACTTGCCCAAAGCATCAGTATATTCAACGAGCGGTGTTTCAATCGGATCAAAACCATAACGCTCATAAACCTCGCGAATAGTCGCGAGCATTTTCTCAGCTGCACGCAGATCATGAGGCTCACGGTCCACAAAGCCGCGCGGCAACCGCGCTTTCATCTTCTCCGCTTTATTTGCCATGATCCTGATCCGCTAAACTTGAGTTATCTTAAAGATTAAGTGCCTTGATATCCTTGTAAGGCGCGTATGTTTCCTAACTGATCAGTTTGCGTGCGGCAAGAGCAAGATCAGCGCACAAACACCGCTTAAAACATTTCTGTTGGTGCAGTTGCAGCTGTTATCGATCATTTAGGGCGGACAAAGTCCTGACGCAGACGCTCAATCACAGGACGGCAATAGCAACCTTCCAGATGATCATTGACCAGCCCCATCGCCTGCATGAAAGCATAGACGGTTGTCGGCCCGACAAATGACCAGCCGCGTTTCTTCAGATCTTTACTGATACGGGTGGAAATTTCCGTGAAAGGATTATCTTTATAGGCAGCCAAATCAAACCTTGCCGGCCTGTCTTTGGATTGCGGCTCAAAACTCCAGAAATAAGCGGCCAGCGAGCCCTTCTCATTGATCAGATCAATAGCACGGCCTGCATTATTAATAGCCGATTTGATTTTACCGCGGTGGCGCACAATGCCTTTATCCTGCATCAGACGCTCGACATCTTCATCGCTAAACAAAACCATTTTGTGGTAGTCAAAATCAGCAAAAGCATTGCGGAAATTTTCACGCTTCCTCAAGATCGTGAGCCATGACAGACCGGACTGAAACCCCTCCAGACAGATTTTCTCAAAAAGGCGGCGGTCATTCTCAACGGGAAAGCCCCATTCCGTATCGTGATAATGCTGATAATCCGGCAAGCCGCCATGCCAGCCGCAACGCACTTTACCGTCATCACCCCAATGCAGCCCTGCCTCCAGAACCGGTATCTCGTGCGTCATATTTCACCCATACGCTCAGCGCTTTGACAATGAATCTTTCTATAACATATTTCATTTGACTTGGAACAAAAAAAGAACATATGTTTCATCCTGTGAATAGCAGCAGTCATCAAACGCCGTGAAAAATGTTTACCTGCTGATAACCACAAGAGAAAGTTTTCACGGCATTTCTGAAAGATACCGTCATCGATTCACTTTTTCAAAAGGGTCAGAGGTCACAGTCAGGGCAAAGGAATCTCAATGCCCGAACTGTCGTATAAAGCATCGCAGTTTAAGGCATAACTTCAATACAGGACGGTCTGATGAAACCACGTCATCTGCTGCTGATCGCATCCATTGCTGCTTTTGCCCTGTCCGCTATTTCAGCGGGCGGTGCTTTTGCCAATGACCGTTATGCCACGCCGCCACCGCTCGTTCTCAGCCCTGACCTGAGCGCTCCCTGGGTTACACAATTGCAACCGCAGCGCTCTACCGGTCAGCTTGCGCCGACTGCGCCGCGCATTTACCAGAATAACAACCGGCCACAGCAGCGCGCAACAACACCGCAACGAAGCGCAAACGGGCAACAAACCCGCAAAAAGCAGGATAAAACCCTGCGCCAAAATACAGTTGCTCAACAAGGCTCATTCATCCGCGCCAGCGCAACTGCACCACAAAATCCTGCAAAGGCAGCAGGCGGCATGAACCCGATCTACCTGCCGCAGGAAGTGGATTATACAACCAAACATAAAACCGGCACGATTATCATCGATACAAAGAACAAGTTTTTATATCTCGTCGGCGATAATGGCAAAGCCCGCCGTTATGGTGTCGGTGTTGGCAAGGAAGGTTTCAGCTGGAAAGGCACAGAGACCGTGAGCCGCAAAGCTGAATGGCCGACATGGCATCCGCCGAAAGAAATGATTGCCCGCGAGCGCAAAAAAGGCCGCATTTTACCAACCAGAATGGAAGGCGGCCTCGCCAATCCGCTCGGTGCTCGCGCACTCTATCTTGGCAATACACTATACCGCATTCATGGGACAAATGCCCCGTCAACGATTGGCAAAGCCGTTTCCTCCGGCTGCATCCGTATGCGCAATCAGGACGTGGAAGAACTCTATGAGCGTATCCCTGTCGGCACAAAAGTGGTAGTCCTCTAAAAGCCGCGTTATTTAAGACCAAAGCCCTGCATCATGAGAATGGTGCGGGGCTTTTTGCATTGTGCATCTGCCACAGCGTCCATGAGACAACAGATTAAATTCCCGAATAATTTATCGTTTTTGACATAAGCCGGTCTTGCAAAAACAGTAAGAACCGATTCTAGATTACATTCTGCAAAGTGCTTCGCCGGACAATCTCAATAAGGGGCTCAACAAAGGGCATAGCAAAACCGGCGCAAAAACAGAAAAGGAATAAGGACATGACCGTAGCTGCGATCAAACTGAACGACGGCAACTCCATTCCGCAACTGGGTTTCGGTGTATGGCGTATCACCGATGATGAAGCCGTCTCAAGCGTTTCGACCGCACTTGAAACCGGCTATCGTCACATTGATACCGCTGCAATCTACAAAAATGAACGCGGAGTTGGTCAGGCAATCCGTGAATCCGGCATTGCGCGCAAAGATATCTTCCTCACAACAAAAGTGTGGAATGATGATCAGGGTTATGATGCAACACTGAAGGCCTTTGACACTTCAGCCGAACTGCTGGGCACTGATTATTTTGATCTTTATCTCATTCACTGGCCGATGCCGAATAAGGATCAATTTATTGATACATGGCGTGCGCTCATTAAACTGCGCGAAGAAGGCCGTGTGAAGTCGATCGGCGTCTCCAATTTCCGCACAGCTGATCTGCAACGCATTCTGCGTGAGACAGATGTCGTACCAGCCATCAACCAGATTGAGCTGCATCCTTATTTCCAGCAGGACAATCTGCGCCAGTTCCACCAGCAGCATAATATTGCAACTGAAGCGTGGAGCCCATTGGGACAAGGTAAATTCCTCGACAATCCGGTTCTGCAAGAAATTGCCAATAATCACGGTAAGACTGTCGCACAAATTATTTTGCGCTGGCATCTTGATATCGGCAATGTCGTCATTCCGAAATCCACGACCCCTGCCCGTATCAAAGAAAATTTTGAAATCACCGATTTCAAACTCTTAGGCATTGAGCATGATGAAATTGACAAGCTGGACTCTCAGAATGGCCGCATCGGTCCTGATCCGACAACTTTCGGCTGAATAAAGACAATCTATATTTTCTCTCATTGCGCTGTACTGGCATGCATAATGAGCAAAATTATTTATAAATCAGATCAAGTTTGCAACGTTTCACCCGCATGGCCTCATGCGGGTGTTTATTATTAAATATAAACCGAACAAAATTTGCAAATACATAAAACAATATTTGACTTAAAATTAAACAATACTTATTATTAAAATATTTATCAAAAAACATTATAAATTATCAAATAAACAATAATAATAAATTAACTGTAAAATCAATATTATTCTACAAATATTTAATCCCGCTTTTTATTACCTGCATTTTATTGCAGTATCCATCTATGGCTTTTTTTATATGATGAGTTACAAATTTCCATTTGAGAAAGGACGAATTCATCCCTCTTTTTAAATAATTATAATTCATCCGCTTATTGAGATGAAAAATCCATAAAATCTAAATTTATAAAATAAAGCCAAGTATAAATATATTTTATTCAATTTTAAGGTGAAAAATGTCTATTGTTGTTAATCTTGACGTCGTATTAGCACGAAAAAAAATCCGCTCCCGCCAGCTTGCGGCTGACATTGGCATTACCGAGCCGAATGTCTCTTTACTGAAATCCGGCAAAGTCCGCGGTATCCGCTTCGAAACACTGGCAAAGATCTGCCGCGTACTGGATTGCCAGCCTGGCGATATTTTAGAATATCGCGATGAGGTCAGCACACCTCACTAACAAATGCATTAAACGCAAAAGCCGCGCAGTGATCAGCTGACGCGGCTTTTTTGTTTCAAACTTATCCGGATCCGTGACCGGTCTTAATCAAAACTGATTATTGGTGGAACTCAGAAATTCCATAGCCATCACTGGCAACAGCACTGTCGCCTGTCTCAACCGAAAGCAGACCAAGTCCGGTAAACAGGATTGCAGACAACATAAGGACGGTCAGGAGCGTGGCGCTCTTTGCGGACATGGAATCAAGTCTCCCGGAAACGGACTATCTTCGGCCTGAACCGTGATATCGCGCTGATATCAGAAACGGAACCTGCACAGTTTAAAGGGTGCTTCCAGATATAAGCAGGCGTCGTTAACAGCAATAAAACATGCTGCAGTTATCAGCCAAAAACACGCAGAATATTCACTTTGCTATCCGCTGTGGCAGAAGCGCAACGAAATCCGGATCATCATGCGATAAATATCATATTAGATAAACCAAATGTTAACCATATTCGGTCTGTTCGTTGCTCCGAGCCGTTCAAATATCAAAATTTCATCCTCAGAAGTCGCAGTGAGTCTCTCTCCAACCACATAACCTGAGCCATGAAGCAAAAGCCGTTTTACACAGTCCGGCACGTTACTCCGCTTTTCGCTTGACCTACCGCCCTCCTCTCTGCCATCCGTTGCGGATGCGCGCAAATTACAGAATGCAAAGACTCCTTACCGACCTGCCATTACAACCGGATCAGCCCGTCGAGGCGCCAGCTGATACCGCACATTATCTGCTTAATGTCCTTCGCATGCGTGATGGTGATCAGATTTTGCTGTTCAACGGCAATGATGGTGAATGGCTGGCCAGCATTGAGCAAAACGGCAAAAAACGCGCCACACTTCATCCTGTCGCGCAGGTCAGACCGCAACCGGCACCATCAGATTTTCATTACTGTTTTGCGCCACTCAAAACCGGCCGTATGGACTATATCATCCAAAAAGCCGTGGAGATGGGCGCATCCGTTGTACAACCGGTTATCACCCAGCATTGCCAGATGCCAAAGCTCAACAGTGAGCGCATGCAAGCCAATATGCGTGAAGCCGCTGAGCAATGCGGAATTCTATCCTTGCCGGAATACCGAGAACCGTTGCGCTTTGATAAATTTATTGAGCAGTGGGATCCGTCCCGCACGTTGATCTTCTGTGATGAAGCTGCCGAGAGCAACAATCCGCTACCGCTTCTGGCACCACTAAAAGGCAAGCAAGCCGGTGTCTTTATTGGTCCGGAAGGCGGCTTCTCAGAAGATGAGCGCAAGAATTTGCGTCAGCAGTCTTTTGTTACAGTGATTCCACTAGGTCCCAGAATTTTGCGCGCAGATACGGCAGCTGTTGCGGCTATGGCCGTCATTCAGGCAGCAATCGGCGACTGGCAATAAGTTGCCCTCTTAAAGAGCGCGACCACGAATAATTGCAGGTATTGCGTATTTTTCGTCATGTTCTTCGCAACAGGACAAGACGCATCGCTTAATCTCATTATTGTAAGAAATAATTCTGCTTGCGTGTTGGATAAAAAAACGCCAATCACATATATGAATAGTGACAACTACAAAATAGGGTAATGCAGAGCATGGCTCGGGATACAACAGACGAAACAGTCATTTCCGGCATTGAGGAACTGGCTGAATATCTCGCAGAAGGCTGTAAGCCGCAGGATCAGTGGCGCATCGGCACTGAACATGAGAAATTCCCCTATTTCACCAAAGATAATAGTCCGGTTCCCTATGAGGGCACGCAGGGCATCCGCGCCATTCTGGAAGCGATGCAGCAGCGCCTAAGCTGGGATCCGATTATTGACGAAGGCAAGCTGATCGGCCTCGTCAGCCCGCAGGGCCAGGGCGCAATTTCTCTGGAGCCCGGCGGCCAGTTTGAACTGTCCGGCGCACCGCTGCAAACCATCCATCAGACTTTTGCGGAAGCGAGCCAGCACCTCAAAGATGTACAGGCTATCAGCACACCGATGGGCATACGTTTTCTCGGTATAGGTGGCAGCCCGAAATGGACACGCGCCGAGACACCGGTGATGCCGAAATCCCGCTATGCCATTATGACAGCCTATATGCCGAAAGTCGGCAGCCAAGGGCTGGACATGATGTATCGCACCTCCACTATTCAGGTAAATCTGGATTTTGGCTCAGAAACCGATATGCGCCATAAGATGCAGGTCAGCATGAAGCTGCAGTCTGTTGCAACCGCGCTGTTTGCCTCCTCTCCTTTCACGGAAGGCAAAGCGAACGGCCTGCAATCATGGCGCTCGGATATCTGGCGCGACACGGACAACCGCCGTGCCGGTGTGCTGCCGTTCGTATTCTCAGAACGCTTCGGCTTTGCAGATTATGTTGATTGGGCGCTTGATGTGCCGATGTATTTCATCATGCGCGACGGGCATTATATTGACTGCACCCATATTACATTCCGCCAGTTCCTCAACGGCGCAATGAAAGATCACCCAACCGCCGGACAACCAAATATGGGCGATTGGGCCAACCACATTTCCACGCTGTTTCCGGAAGTTCGCCTCAAGCGCTTCCTCGAAATGCGTGGCGCCGACGGCGGCCCGCTGGAGCATATTGCAGCGCTTTCCGCTTTCTGGGTCGGCCTGCTCTATGACAAAGATGCATTGAATGCGGCGCTCGATTTGACCAAGGACTGGAGCTTCGAACAAGTTGCGGCTATGCGCAATGCAGTTCCGGCTCAAGGCTTTGCTACGCCATTCGGCAAGGGCAAAGTCGCGGATATTGCTGCACAGGCTGTAGAGATTGCAGTTCAGGGTTTGAAAAACCGCAAACAGACCGATGAAACCGGCCGCGATGAAAGCATCTATCTGGAACCATTGGAAGCCATTGTGAAATCCGGCAAACCATTGGCAGAAACCATGCTGTCGCAATTCAACAGCGACTGGAACAAATCCGTTGAGCCGGTTTTTGAAGCCTATGCTTATAAATAATCGTATCTGAGATGCCGGACAGCATCATAAGAGCAGTTTTGAAAAATTAGAATAATTGAGCGCTTCGCGACCCTCAGGTTGCGAAGCGTTTTCGTTTTCACCATGTTTATCGGTCTACGAAGCAACTCAGGCATCAGTATTGACGCATTATTGTTTGCTAATTGCACATTTCAGCTAGTAGAAACATATAAATATATACAATATAGTCATTTACCTTCATCGGGTTAATTCATATATTTATCAAAGTTCAACCGGAGCATGGCATGCAGACACTTCTTGACCTGGATCAGTTGCGTACTTTTCTGCTGATTGCCGAAACTGGAAGCTTCACCAAAACAGCCGATAGTGTCTTCAGAACTCAGTCTGCTATTTCCATGCAAATCCGGCGCCTTGAAGAGCGTATCGGCAACCCGCTTTTTACCCGCGACGGCCGTACACTTCAGCTCACACCGCATGGTGAAAAATTACTGACTTATGCGCGTCGTCTGCTGGAACTGAATCATGAAACGGTAACCTCGTTCCGCACGGAAAAGATACAGGCCAATATCCGCGTCGGGCTGCCGGATATATATCTCGAACATATGGTTGAAGATGCGCTGCAGCCGATCTTTCAGGACTATCCGGCGATTGAGACCATTATTCAGTGTGAACCGACAGATGCCCTGATTGATAATATCCGGCGTGGCCTGCTTGATCTTGCACTTATTTTGCAACCTGCGGGACAGAAACGCTCGGAAGTCCTGAATTCCAGCCGCTTCGTCTGGGTTACCTCCGCCGAAAACTCGCCGCATGAACAAGCCGCCCTGCCGCTGGCTCTCAACCGCCCTAATTGCAGCTGGCGCAAACTCCTGACCGATGCACTCAACACGATACAGCGGGATTATCGTATCGTGCTCTCCACATCTTCGACACGCTCAATAGTCATGGCTGTGCGCTCAGGCAGTGCCATTACCATTCTGCCCGAAAATATGGTTAGCAGCGGTATGCGTATCCTGACTGAAGAAGAAGGCTTTCCGAAACTGCCTTCCGGCTCGCTGTCCCTTATTCGCGCTCAGGGCATTCATGCACCTGCCATTGATCTGATTGCCGCAGCGATCAAAGCAAGCTTCCGGAAAACGATACGAATTTCAAATTAACGACACTGCTTTCCGGTAAAAATCTTTTGCATTGCTGCCCCTTTGCCCGATCTGAAGGCAAAGTGGCTTGACCGTTAAGCCGATAAAATGGCCAATAGAGCAATGAGTTTTTTTGCAGATTCGCCCGCACAACCGACAGAAAGGACCGCATCCAATGTTGCGGAATATTCTGTCTCGGAAATATCCGGCGCGCTGAAACGTACCGTTGAGGATACGTTCAGCCATGTGCGCGTGCGTGGCGAAATCTCCGGCTATCGCGGTCCCCACTCTTCAGGCCACGCTTATTTTGCACTCAAGGATGAGCGCGCACGCATCGAAGCAGTGATCTGGCGCGGCTCCATGAGCCGGATTAAATTCCGTCCTGAAGAAGGCATGGAGGTGATTGCCACCGGCAAGCTCACAACCTATCCGGGCTCATCCAAATATCAGATCGTGATTGAGCAGATGGAACCTGCCGGTGCAGGCGCCTTGATGGCTTTGCTTGAGGAGCGCAAACAAAGGCTTGGCCGTGAAGGTCTGTTTGATGCTGACCGCAAACAGCTCTTGCCGTTTATGCCGCGCACCATTGGTGTTGTAACCTCGCCTACCGGCGCGGTTATCCGCGATATTATTCACAGGATTACCGACCGCTTTCCGCTGCATGTGCTGGTCTGGCCGGTGCGGGTGCAAGGCGAGACAACAGGTGAGGAAGTCTCCCGCGCAGTCAATGGCTTTAATTCGGACTATTTCGGCCTCCGATTGCCAAAGCCTGATGTCATTATTGTTGCCCGTGGTGGCGGCAGTCTGGAGGACCTCTGGGGCTTTAACGATGAAAGCGTCGTCAGAGCGGTAGCGAACTCCCATATTCCGGTTATTTCGGCGGTTGGTCATGAGACCGACTGGACACTGATTGATCTGGCCGCAGATATACGCGCACCAACTCCGACCGGTGCCGCAGAAATGGCTGTGCCGGTGCGAGCGGATTTGCAGGCACATATTGCATCGCATGGCGCCCGGCTGGCCGCAGCCATGACGCGCCTGATCGGCAGACGTCGCGAATCCTACCGCGCATTACAACGGGCACTGCCATCCACAGACCAACTGCTCGCACTGCCAAGACGGCGCTTTGATGAGGCAAGCTCACGGCTTGGTCGTGCCTTGCTAGCCGGAACAGCGCAAAAACGTGCACATTTTGACGGCCTCAAGCGCCACCTCTCCCCGCGCCTGCTCAATCAGCAGATCCGCGAGCGCAAGCTGCAATTACAGCAGCTTAATCAGCGCCTGCCGAGAGGCCTGTCACTCAAGGCCCGCCACAGCCGTAATCTGCTGCAACAGATTGCAGCACGACTGAATGGCGATCTGATTTTGCGCCGCACAAATCAGACGGCACTCAATCTTGCCACCTTGCAAAGGCGCAGTGATCAGGCAATGCGCCACAGGCTTGAGAAATATCGTACGCGCAGTCAGGAATTATCGCGCCTGATGGAGACTCTGTCTCATACCAGTGTTCTCAAGCGCGGATTTGCGATTGTGATGAATGATCAGGGGCAGCCGGTTAAGGCAGCAGCGGCAATACACTCCGGAGAAAACCTGACTGTACGCTTTCAGGATGGCGATATTTCTGCGATTGCTACCGGCGCGAGTGTACAAGCCCCGGCAGTTAAAAAGAAAAGCAAACCCTCAAAGCCTAAAGCTGACAATCAGGGCACGCTGTTTTAGACTCATCCCGACAGCAAGCCAGAATAGCTGCGCCTGAACCACGCGCATCTTCCTGCGCGTAAAAGCATAAAAAACATATTGTTTTCAGCGAATTAAAACTGAAACCACAGAATATTCGATATTATTATGAGATAAGAGAGAATGGTACGGTCGAGTGGAGTTGAACCACCGACCTCAGGAGCCACAATCCTGCGCTCTAACCAACTGAGCTACGACCGCGTACCAATCCGGCGGTGAATCAATCAAACCGCCGATAGGGGTCAGATACGGAAATTCCCCGCACATTGCAAGCACCTAACAAAAAAACTTTGTGAAAATATGATGCTTTAGCGGATTAATTTACAAAATTTACGCCACGACCTCCGAAAAAGCCGGAATTCCATTGCGGGAACCGATCTGCCTGACATGATTATGCCATGGAAAGCCTGTATTTACCAGCAGTTAACCATAGTGACCACAAACTCTGCAGCATCGGATTCTGAATTTTATCGCTCTATGAACAGATCAGCACCAAGGCTGGGGACATTAACTAAGTGTTAAGAAAGTGTTTGTCAGCACTGTGCCTTTTATGGTGATAATGTTTGGATATTTCATATCGGAAGCATCAATTTCCGATAACAGACAACAGCTTAAGACAGATCAGACTTTCGTCGGTGATCGGGTACGGAACTAAATATATGCAACAGCATCTGGATTTCATGGAGCTGATCCCTCTTTCCGGCATCCGTGCGGCGCTCGCAAGGGGCGATGCAATGCTGGTGCTGTCCGATGATCTGCATATAATTCTCTGGGCGAATGATAGTGGCGCACGGCTTCTCGGTGAGCAGAATGCCGTTTCCGCAATCGGTAATGATACCGGCCTCAGCCCGCAAACACGCCGTCAGATTTTAGCTCTGGATTTGCAGCAAACGATTGCGCAACCGGCTATGTTGCGATTGGGCGGTGGTTTGCATAGTGCCTTGCAACATTGCACTGTCACATCCTTATTGCTCAAAGGGGCAGACAGGCCGGTTATTCTGATCAGCGCTCCGCAGCAATCTGCGACAAGCAATGCGGCACCTTTTCTGCCGCATCATCATGCGGTGCAGCTTCTGGCTGACGGCACAGTGCTGAACAGTGATGCCCAATTTGATGCATTGCAGATTAACAGCAACACGCTGGCCGATCTGATTATTGAAACACAAGATGAAACTGATGGTATTGTGCGCCGCCGTGTTCGTGCCGGACAAACCACATTACCTGCGATGATAATCCGTCTCGATGATCAGGATGCGCCCTATCTCTTCATCGTCCAGAAAATGGTTGATGCTGCTGCGATCGCAGATGCCGCACCTGTTATTGAAGAGATCGTTGAAGTTCCTGTATCACAGGAAAACACGACTGCTGAACCAGTGATTGAAGAAGCCGCACCAGCGCGTTTTATCTGGAAAGTCGACGCTGATAGTGTCTTCACTGAAATCTCACCGGAATTTGCTGAAATCGTTGGCAAAAATGCTGCCGATATTATTGGCCGTAAATTCTCAGATGTCGGACAAGTCTTCGGCTTTGATAATGACGGTGTGATTACAGCTCTGCTGAAGCAACAGGAAACATGGTCAGGCAAACGCATTTTCTGGCCGGTAGAAGGTACAGACCAGCGTATTCCGGTTGATCTGGCCGCGCTGCCAGCATTTGGTCGTGATAAAGCATTTTCAGGTTTCAGCGGCTTTGGCGTTTTGTATCCGGCCTTGGCGGAAAACGATCCAGAGTCTATTGGCATCGCCCTGATTTCCGGTCCAGTTGCCAAACAGGAAACCGCATCGGGAGCGCCTGCGGGTGAAGCCGCTCCAGCGCCGCTGAGCAGCGAAAAAATTATTCTGATGGAAGCGCTGCGTGCAACGCAGGCGCGCAAGCAGCCAACGGACAGTGAGGCCGAGACCAAACCTGCTGAACCGGAAGTTCAGACAGCCAATAATATTACGGAAATCCGCCCTGCCCGTCCGGAAAACGGTCTGTCGCCAACCGAACGCAGTGCATTTCGTGAGATTGCTGACCGCCTGCGCCGTGAAGTTTTGCAGAAGACACCGAAAGCCAAGGCAGATGAACCGGCCTCTACTCCTGCCGAGAAGATTGTGCCCGCTGCTGAACCGGTCAAAGCGACTGAGATCCCTTATCCGCATGATGTAGAGCCAGCCAATGTAAACCGGAATGCAGAAAAACCTGCTCCTGTGATCGAAACCACATCGCAGGAAGATGAAGATTTGCATGTGCTGAGCGGCTTGCCTGTTCCGGTGCTGATCCACAGTGCTGACCGGCTGCATTTTGCCAATCAGGCCTTTTTCGACATGACCGGCTATGCGTCACTGGACGATCTTCGTCATGCCGGTGGCATAGATGCACTTTTCGCACAGGCTGATGACAGCAATCTCAGCGGCATGATCCTGTGCCTTGCTGATGGCGGCCACAAAATTGTTGAAGCGCATTTGCAGTCTGTTCCATGGCAAGGTGCCCGCGCACTGATGCTCAGCCTGCTGCCGGAGCTGGTGCTGAAAGCTGACAATGACGATCATGCAGACACAAAACCTAACCGCCCGAAACTGGTAACCAACACGGATATTGATGCTGCACCACAGGATAACCCTGTGCATCAGTTGCAATCCGAGCTGGCCTTGCAGTCGGCTGAACAAACATCGCTGGATGACGCGAAGGCTGAAACCACAACTTCGGTCGATTACCGTGCCCAACCCGATTTTCAGGCGTTGCAGACACAGGTTGATGAGCTGACCTCCATTCTGGATACGGCTACAGATGGTGTGGTTATCATCGGGCAGGACGGAAAAATCCGCTCGCTCAACCAGTCTGCGGCAGCGCTGTTCGGCTATGACATCAATGAACTCTCCGGCAAGTCTTTTGCAGTCCTGTTCGCGATTGAAAGCCAGCGTGCTGCGATTGATTATATCCACGGCCTTTCCGGTGACGGCGTTGCCAGCCTGCTCAATGATGGCCGAGAAGTGATCGGTCGCGAAGCACAGGGGCGCTTCATTCCGCTGTTCATGACCATTGGTAAACTGCCTGCCTCCAAAGGCTATTGTGCGGTCATGCGCGATATTACACAGTGGAAGCGCGCTGAGGAAGAACTGACCTCTGCGCGTCAGGAAGCCGAACGCGCTTCGACCCATAAAACCGAATTTCTGGCACGGATCAGCCATGAAATCCGCACACCGCTCAATGCAATTATCGGCTTCTCCGAACTGATGGCCGAAGAAAAATTCGGCCCTATCGGGAATGACCGCTATCGTGAATATCTGCGCGACATTCACCGCTCCGGCAACCATGTGCTGGCACTTGTGAATGATCTTCTGGATATTTCCAAGATTGAAGCCGGTGCGCTTGATCTGGAATTTGAAGCGGTTGCTCTCAATGATGCATTGGCTGAAGCTGTGGCGCTGATGCAGCCGCAGGCAAACCGTGAGCGCGTGATCATTCGCTCCAGCTTCTCAGCCTTCCTGCCGGATATTGTTGCCGATGCGCGCTCCATTCGTCAGGTCGCTCTCAATCTTCTGTCCAACGCGATCCGCTTTACCGGTCAGGGTGGTCAGGTGATTGTTTCAACCAGCTACGAGCCTGACGGCCATGTGGTGATGCGCGTTCGTGATACGGGTGTCGGCATGAACCAGAGCGAGCTTGAGCAGGCGCTCAAACCGTTCCGTCAGGTCAGCAATCACAACAGCCAGACACAGGTTAAAAACCCAGATACCAAAGACTGGCGTCAGCAGGGAACGGGACTGGGCCTGCCGCTAACCAAAGCCATGGTGGAAGCCAATCGTGCGCAATTCACCATTGAATCCGCACCGGAACAGGGCACAACTGTGGAAATTACCTTTCCGCCAACCCGTGTTCTGGCTGAATAGGCCTTGAAACGGCAGCAACGCTCATGCTGCCGTGCTTTCTTGCGTCTCCGCTCTTTGCAACAGACTGCACCTGGTTTAAATCAGATACAGCCTGATATAATTTGTTACGTGATCGGAACACAATGAAACTGATACGCCCCGTTCTGGCTGTTATCATCCTGCTGGCAGTTCTGGTTGTCGGAGCTCTGGCTGCCCTGCCTTATATTGTCTCGTCCGATGCAATCCGCTTACATCTGGCACAAAATATCAGCGCATGGACCGGCTATAGCGTCGAGATCCGCCAGCCGCCGCGCATGAGTTTCTTTCCGGTATTTCGCGCATCATTAAGCGACGTCACCTTGAGTAAGATGGGCGACACCAGCGCACCATTTATGACCGCAGAGCGGATTGAAGTGGAAATGTCGCCGCTGGATGCCCTGTTCGGTCGTGTCGCATTTTCAGAGACCCGTCTGATCAATGCACATTTCAACCTGAGCGAGCCGGTGGAAGATCTGCCGCAATTTGTGAATATTCTCGCTTCATCCTCCGGTCGTCTCGGCCTTGCTATTCGTCAGGCACGCAGTCTGGCAGCGAAAAAGTCGGATAGCGAGCAGAACGCTGATAAGCAGTTGCAAACCATGCCTTTCGGCCGTTTGGTTCTGGAAGACAGCAGCATCGGTTTTACCACCCGCAACACCGAGCAACAAAAAGAAATCACCGCGATCAACGCCACCATCAACTGGCCGCAGACCACCAGCGCTGCGACAGTTAAAGGCAAAGCGGTTTGGCAGGAAGAAACAGCTGAATATAATCTGAGCGTTGCCCAGCCATTGCTGCTGCTGGCGCGTGGTATGAGCCAGATTACAGCACAAATTTCCAGCAAGCCGCTGTCGGTCAGCTTTGACGGGCGCAGCAATATTTCAGAGAATATCTTTACCGAAGGTGCCTTCAGCCTCACCAGTCCTTCGCTGAGTGAGAGCCTGCACTGGCTCGGCCTGTCCTCGGATGCCAGCTATACTTTACGTACGACTGAGGAAGATGCCTTTAGCATTGAGACGAATATCAGCGCCACACCGCTGCGAATTAAACTCGCTGATATTGCGCTGAACCTCAATAATATGCCTGCCAAAGGTGCTGCTGAAATCGGATTTGGCAAACAAAGACCGGTTGTCACCGGTACACTGGCTTTCCAGACCCTCAATGCTGTCTCATTCTTTCACACGGTGACCACTCTGGTCACCAAAGTCAGTGAGGATGAACAGAGCAAACTCTATGATACCTACCGGTATTATTATGCCCCGCCGCGCATGATTGATACGCGACTGCTGAACAGTGCCGATCTGGATATCCGCCTCTCCTCGCAGAACGCCACAATCGGCGCAGCGCAGATGACCGGTCTTGCTGCAGCCTTGCAGATCCGTGATGGTCAGGCCATTTTTGATATTGGTGATGCCAAGGCATTCAAAGGCTCTATCCAGACCAGTATCAAACTGTCGCAAACCGAAAACGGACAGGACAATGTCGGCATCCGTCTCAATGCTGCGAATATCGACAGTGCCGCATTTCTGACGGCTCTCGGCTTGAGCGATCCTATTTTGAGCGGTCAGGGCAATCTCTCGGTAACGGCCGAAACCTCACCGCAAAGCCTGCACAGCATGTTGCAGAATGCCCGTGGACAGATCAGCTTTACGCTGAATAATGGCCGGATGCTCGGTTTTGATCTCAATGATTTTATCGCCAGAATGAAGAGCGAAGGTTTCTTCGCGCTGCAACGCCGCGACAAAGTCAGCCTTGATTTCAAACGGCTTGATGTCAAAGCCTCGCTTGGCGATGGTGTGGCCACACTGGAAACCACGAAGGTCGAAACTGTACAGGGCGCTCTATCGCTCACTGGTATTATTCCGCTGACGGATCGCAGCCTCGCCCTTTCCGGTACGCTCTCGCTGCCACAAGCGGCCAAAGAACCCGCAGAAAAACCGGCTGAGAATACTGACGCGACAGATCAGACAGGTGAAACACCGGTGCCTGATCCGGCAGTAACGGAACCACAAAAGCCCGAAACAGAAAATCTGCATTTCTTTGTCGGCGGCTCTTGGGACAGACCGTTTATCTCACCATCCAAATAAACAAAAAGCCGGTGCATCGAATGCACCGGCTTTTTAAGTTTTAGTTCTACTTGCAATTAGCCGAGACGGAATGCCGCCTGCTCATCGCGTTGGCGCTGTACGACACGGCGCTTATTGACAACCGAGGCGATAATCACGCCGGTCGCCACCAGTCCGATCAGCAAGGTACAAACCGCATTGATCTCCGGTGTTACGCCCAGACGCACCTGACTGTAGATTTTCATCGGCAGAGTGGTCGCGCCTGGCCCGGAAGTGAAGCTTGCAATCACCAGATCATCCAGCGACAGTGTGAAAGCCAGCATCCAGCCGGAAACCACCGCAGGCAGGATAATCGGCAAAGTGATTTTCATAAAGGTTGTTACCGGCGGCGCGCCCAAATCCATCGCAGCTTCTTCCAGCGAGCGATCAAAACTCACCAGACGTGACTGCACGACAACGGCAACAAAACACATGGCAAAGGTGATATGTGCCAGTGTCACTGTCCAGAAACCGCGATCAAAACCGACAGCCACGAACAGCAGCAACAGCGACAGGCCGGTAATCACTTCCGGCATCACCAGCGGTGCGTAAATCATGCCCGAAAACAGGGTACGGCCACGGAAGCGCGTATAGCGGGTTAAAGCCAGTGCACCCAGAGTGCCCAGCACCGTGGCAATCGTGGCTGACAAGACGCCGACGCGCAGTGTCACCCACGCAGCATCTTTCAGACCCTGATTTTTGAAAAGCTCGACATACCACTTCACCGAAAAACCGGACCAGACGGTCACCAGTCGCGATTCATTGAAGGAATACACCACCAGCAACACAATCGGCAGATAGAGAAAGGCAAAGCCCAGCACCACGGAAACAATGTTAAAACGAGACCAGGATGTTGTATTCATTATTTGCCACTCCCATCGGCACGGGTCTGCATCTTCTGGAACAGCACAATCGGAATGACCAGAATAACCAGCAGCACCACCGCCACAGCAGCCGATACCGGCCAGTCACGGTTGGAGAAGAACTCGCTCCACAGGGTTTTACCGATCATCAATGTGCTAGAACCACCAAGCAAATCAGGGATAACGAACTCACCAATGGCCGGAATGAAAACCAGCATCGAACCGGCAATTACACCCGGCAAAGCCAGCGGAAATGTAATTTTCCAGAAGGCTTTCAGCGGTGTGCAGCCCAAATCCTGCGCCGCCTCGATCAGCGAATAATCCATCTTTTCCAGTGCCGAATAGATCGGCAGCACCATGAACGGCAGATAGGAATAGACAATACCGATATAGATTGCCGTATCCGTATTCAGGATGGTCAACGGCGTATCGATAATATTCAGCGACATCAGAAACTGATTGAGCAAACCTTCCGGTTTCAAAATCGCAATCCACGCATAAACACGGATCAGGAAGGATGTCCAAAATGGCAGGATCACCAGCATCAGCAGTGTCGGGCGTAATGTCAGCGGTGCACGCGCCATGCCATAGGCCAGTGGAAAACCGATCAGCAGCGCCAAAAAGGTCGAAACGGCAGCAATCTTTACGCTCGACAAATAGGCTTTGTAATAGAGCGAATCCTGCGTCAGCCAGATATAGTTCTCGAAAGAAAACTGCTGAATTTTCTGCCAGATGACACTCAGACCATCACTCCAGAAAAAGCGCGGATCATAGGCCGGTATCGCCATCGCCACCTGCGACAGAGAAATCTTGAAGACAATGAAGAACGGGATCAGAAAAAACAGACCGAGCCAGATATAAGGCACGGCGATCACCGCTCTGGAAGCAATAGCTGCAATGATTTTTTGCATGGACTACTCCTCAATTCTTTCATGACGCGTATTCCGAAAGCCGCTCACACTTTTCGGAATGCGCTTTGGGTGATCAGGAAACCAGAACCATACCGGCGTCATCTTCAAACGACACCCAGACCTGCTCGTCATAACCCAGCGGATCATCGGTGCGACGCACAGAGTTCATGCTGGAAGCTTTGATGGTACGGCCATTGGCAAGACGCACATGGAATACGTTCATGTCGCCGAAATAAGCAATGTCCCACAACTCACCCTGCAAGGCATTGATGGACGCATCTTCCGGCTTTTCACGGCTGAGGGTGATTTTCTCAGGGCGGATCGCATACCAGACCTTTTGCCCTTTACTCAGCTGTTTGGCGGTTTTGGTGCGGATCGTCACACTATTCGCCGCGCTTTCAATCTCCGCTTCACCATTAGCAAAATGGCTGACTTCGCCCTCAATAATGTTGATATTACCGATGAAGTCCGCAACGAATTTGCTGCTTGGCGCTTCATAGACTTCTGCCGGTGTCGCAACCTGCATGATCTGGCCTTTATCGAGCACAGCGATACGGTCAGCCATAGTCATTGCCTCTTCCTGATCATGGGTCACGATCAAGAAAGTCAGGCCGAGATTCATCTGCAAATCCATCAGCTCGAACTGAGTTTCTTCGCGTAGTTTTTTATCCAGCGCACCCAAAGGCTCGTCCAGCAGCAAGACTTTCGGGCGCTTGGCAACTGCACGTGCCAGAGCCACACGCTGGCGCTGACCACCGGAAAGCTGATGCGGTTTGCGCTTGGAGAACTTCTCCAGCTTTACCAGTTTCAGCATATCATTCACACGATCAGTTATTTCAGATTTGGCCATGCCATCCTGCTTCAAGCCGAAAGCAATATTCTGCTCAACGGTCATATGCGGAAACAAAGCATAGGACTGGAACATCATATTCACAGGGCGCTTATAAGGCGGAATACCGCGCAAATCCTGCCCGTCCAGCATGATACGTCCGGAGGTCGGCTCCTCAAAACCCGCCAGCATACGCATCAAAGTCGACTTACCGCTACCGGAGGCCCCGAGCAGTGCAAAAAACTCGCGATTAAAAATATTCAGCGACAGATCATCAATCACTGTCACATCATCGAATTTTTTGACGATATTCTCGAAGGAAATATAGGGTTTGGCAGCCGGATCGTTCCATGGTGCGAACTTACGGCGAAAACTACCAAAAGATTTCATGCTGTTCCCTCTTATTGCGGGGCTTACCGGTCTCGAAGCTAATTTTAAATATCAACAAGAATGTATCAGAAACGATCTGTTGTTACGTCTCTCAGACAATAAAACAAACGGGGCAAATGCCCCGTTTGTTCCTTAATTTTAGTGCCCTGTTACAATCTTGGTCCAGGTACGGGTTGCCATCTGATTGATTTTTGGCGGATAAGGCATCGGCACGAAGAGCTGTTTCATCACTTCTTCGCTCGGATAAACTGCCGGATCATTCAACAGTTCTTTATCGATGAATTCCTGAGACGCCTTGTTACCATTGGCATAGAACACATAGTCCGAAGCCTTGGCGATCACTTCCGGGCGCATGATATAGTTGATGAACTCATGGGCTTCTTCCACATGCTTGGCATCAGCCGGAATCACCATCTGGTCAAACCACATCAGAGCGCCTTCTTTCGGGATTGAATAACCGATTTCTACACCATTCTTGGCTTCTTCAGCACGGTCACGTGCCTGAAAAATATCACCGGAATAGCCGACAGCCATACAAATATCGCCATTGGCCAGCGCATTGATATATTCGGAAGAATGGAATTTACGGATATTCGGTCGAATGCTCAGGTAAAGTTCTTCTGCCTTGGCAAAGCTTTCGGCGGTCGGATTATTGGTATCAAAGCCCAGATAATGCAGCGCCGGACGCAGCATTTCACTGCCTGAATCCAGCAGGTAAATACCGCAATCTTTCAGCTTTGCAGAATTTTCCGGTTTGAACAGCACATCCCAGCTGTCGATTTCATCGGTGCCAAGCGCTTCTTTGATCTTAGCTTTGTTAAAGCCGATCCCTGTGGTGCCCCACATATAGTTGATCGAATATTCATTGCCTGGATCATAGACTGTGGTGCGGCTTGAAATCTCGTCCCACATATTTTTCAGATTTGGCAGTTTGTCTTTGTCCAGTTTCTGGAAAACACCTGCAGGGATCTGACGTCCCATAAATTCAGCGGAAGGCACAACGATATCGTAACCGCTACCACCTGCCAGCAGTTTGGTTTCAAGGATTTCGTTGGAATCATAGACATCGTAAACAATCTTGATGCCGGTTTCCTTGGTAAAGTCTTTCAGGATGGAATCATCAATATAATCAGACCAATTATAGATGTTCAGCACCCGCTCCTGTGCTGCCGCAGGAAGTGCCGGCAGCAGGGCAGCAAGCGCCACGCAACTGGCCGATACATAGGAAAGCAAATGGGCTTTGATCTTCATCAGTCACTCCGTCCAGAAAGCTTAACGGGGCCAACCGCCTGACAGGCAAAAAATGTCCCCCGCACATTGCCCTTCAATGTGCATTCTCCGTTACCTTTTGAGATTAATTCGCTTTCGTCAACGGGAAGATGACACTTAAAACCCGCAGCGCCGGTTATTTGAATTTAATAAACACAATTTTAAGCTTTGTGTGACCTCAAGAGCGCACAAAGAGGCGTTTCCTCTGGTGAAAACGAGTGCCAGAGAACAGGGATATAAGCCTTATCTTTCAAAGATATGCCACACAGAAACCATGACAGGCAAAACACCCGAATCTTCTGTGCTTTTAAATTTTAATTTTACGCATTATCCTACGCATCGTAGCGGGAAAAGAAATCAGTCCGGCGAACTGATTTTCCTGCGAAGGCGCTACACACTTTTGGCTCGCAAATGCTCTACCCTTACTGAAAGTCATAGGCAGAGAAACCGGAGACCATTTCATCCAGCGCCAGTGGGCGCGTCAGCGGCGGCTCAGCCCGTGCCAGACAAGCCTGCCTTTCACACAGGCGGCAAGCGGTTCCAACCGGACTGACCGCACTGCCGGAAGACATACCAGCCAGATAGGCCGCATAGACTGTCTCCTGCGCAAAGGATGCCTCGCAGCCCAGCATCAATGCAGTCCGGCGCGGTTGCTCGCCAAAACCGGTCATCGGGCCTTCAACTGTGCGGCTGATGGTCAGATATTGCAACTTATCCGGCATCTCGACCTGCTCAGCCAGATAATGCTGTGGTTGAGAAAAGGCGTTATATATTTGCAACTTCGGGCATGCACCACCAAATCGCGCCTGCGGAAAGCCTTGCGCCCCGAAATGACGCAGACGATTGCCCGCCTGATCAATCTCCTGCAAAAAGAACGGAATTCCGGAAGCACCCTGTTTTTGCAGTGTCGTCAGACGACAAGCCACCTGCTCGAAAGACACATTGAAACGCGAGCGCAGCACATCAATGTCATATTTTGCACGCTGTGCCGCCTCGCGAAACGGCGTATATGGTATCATCAAAGCATGGGCTGCATAGCGCAGCAGTTCAAACCGCGCGATGCGCTTTGCCTCCGCTGAACTCAGCTTCAGGTCTTCCAGCTCGGCTCCGATCACCACCTGCATACGGATGGAAACAGCCTCCATAGCGATTTCGCGCAACTGATCGAAAGCCGACAGGCGCTCGGAGATAAACAAGCGCAACGAGTGGCGGTCATAGCGCCGCCGCCAGTTTGGCATAGTTGCGGCAGGTAATGTGCGTACGGTGATCGACTGTTCGCGTTTCAGCCATTGCTTCAATGCAACAGCCAGCCCGTCATCCGATTTCAGTAAGCGACTGAAACTGTCGGCCTCCGCTTCAATCCGCTCAAAATAATTGGGTCTGCGCGCCAGCACTTCGCGCACTTCGTCCAATGGCAGGCGTGTCGGGGCAAGCGTCAGCGCTTTCCCCTCACGCACCATCATATCGGACAGGTCTGTGAGGCGCTTTTGCTGTTCACGATAAGCGCGGAATAATTTCAGCACCCCCGCGGCAGCATTCGGTGCCGCTTCGCAAATATCGATCAGCTCCTGATCGCCCGGCAATTCACCGGCCAAAAGCGGCTCGGAAAACACTTCTTTTAATCCGGCCAGTACAGAGCCGGTTTCTTCCTGCAACTGATCCAGATCAACTTTATAAACCGAAGCCAGTTTCAGCAGCAGCTGTACCGTTAACGGCCGCTGATTGCGCTCAATCAAATTGAGATAGGATGGCGAAATTCCCAAATCCTCAGCCATCGCAACCTGTGTCAGCGCCCGCTCATTGCGGATACGCCGGATGCGTGCACCGGCAAATATTTTACGTTCTGCCACAGGTCTGCCCCTCCAAGAAACAACCGGATTTATCCGATCTGTAAAGAATGTGACTAATTTTTGCGATTTGTCAAATTTACAAAACTTACAAATTTACAAACTCACCTTGTCACAACACACACAGCATAACCCGAATAAAATACTGAAATTACGCATTTTTCTAGCCAATGAACTCAGCGTCTGTAAATCTGGTCACAGACAAAACGACCACTCAACACAAAATTTGATGATATAGTTTTACAGGATATCTGATCATGACTGATTTTTACAATCTGGTACCATCCGCACCAAAAGGCCGCTTCGACGGCTTGCAGCGCTCGCATACTGCTGAAGATGTAAAGCGCCTGCGCGGTTCGGTTGAAATCCGCTACAGTCTGGCTGAAATGGGTGCCAACCGCCTGTGGAAACTCATTCATGAGGAAAACTTCGTCAATGCACTGGGCGCCCTCTCCGGCAATCAGGCGATGCAGATGGTTCGTGCAGGCTTGCAGGCCATTTACCTCTCCGGCTGGCAGGTTGCTGCTGATGCCAATACGGCTTCCGCGATGTATCCGGATCAGTCACTCTATCCGGCCAATGCTGCACCGGAACTGGCCAAGCGCATCAACCGCACTTTGCAACGCGCCGACCAGATTGAAACCGCTGAAGGCAACGGCCTTTCCGTAGACACATGGTTTGCGCCGATTGTTGCTGATGCGGAAGCAGGTTTTGGCGGCCCGCTGAACGCTTTCGAAATCATGAAGGCTTTCATTGAGGCTGGCGCTGCCGGTGTTCACTTTGAAGACCAGCTGGCTTCGGAAAAGAAATGCGGCCATCTCGGCGGCAAGGTTCTGATCCCGACGGCAGCCCATATCCGCAACCTGAATGCCGCGCGTCTTGCAGCGGACATTATGGGCACGCCGACACTGGTTATCGCCCGTACTGATGCGGAAGCCGCCAAGCTGCTGACCTCGGATATTGATGAACGCGATCAGCCATTTGTTGATTATGACAAGGGACGTACTGTTGAAGGTTTCTACCATGTGAAGAACGGCCTTGAACCATGTATTGCCCGTGCTGTGGCCTATGCTCCGCATTGCGATCTGATCTGGTGCGAAACCTCGAAACCCGATCTGGAACAGGCGCGTAAATTTGCCGAAGGCGTACATAAAGCACATCCGGGCAAACTGCTGGCATACAATTGTTCACCGTCGTTCAACTGGAAGAAGAACCTCGACGACGCCACGATTGCCAAGTTCCAGCGCGAACTGGGAGCAATGGGCTACAAGTTCCAGTTCATCACTCTGGCCGGTTTCCACCAGCTCAATTTCGGCATGTTCGAACTGGCTCGCGGCTACAAAGATCGTCAGATGGCGGCCTATTCGGAATTGCAGGAGGCTGAATTTGCAGCCGAAGTTAATGGCTACACAGCAACCAAACACCAGCGCGAGGTTGGCACCGGCTATTTCGATGCCGTCTCCATGGCGATCACCGGCGGCCAGTCTTCGACAACGGCCATGAGTGAATCGACCGAACATGACCAGTTCCGTCCTGCTGCCGAATAAGCAAAAGGCGGATCAGCAGAGCCGGACTCCAGTCACACTCTGCATACAGCCATCCGTAACCGGATACTCTCCTTCACCCGGCCATATGGCTCTCTTCCGGTTACGGATTTTATCTCAACCCCAACTTCAGCTCACCATCTCGCTCTAACCCAAGGACAAAGACCATGATGACCAAACCACAGGTTAAAGAACGAGCCGAAGAACAAGCTTCGGCTATGACAGAAGACCAGAAGGCTGCGATCCGTATGCTGGCCAATGATCTTCACCGCCTCAACCACGCTGTTATGAAAGCAGTTGAAGCCGGCGTATCCGTTGAGCTGGTGCGCTCCGCCCGCCATCATGGTGGCGCAGGCCAGTGGGGCGATCTGCTGACACCGGTCGTTCTGACACGAAATTAAGCTTCCTCTGGCCTGCACCACCATGCTTTTTCCATTTGCATGCTACGCAATGCGCTTTTCAGTTTGCATGCTACGCAATGCGGGCATGGCGCAGGCCAGTGGGGTGATCTGCTGACACCGGTCGTTCTGACACGAAACTAAACTGCACGCCTTCGCCTACCACTCAACTCTAGCATCCTCCCTGCTGTCCTGCCATTTTCGCAATGCAGGACAGCACGATCCCCTCAGGTTCGGCTCCATCCCCCAACTTCCCCTCCCGCATTCTCGGGGTCGTTATTTCTGGTGGAGCCGCACAATCGCAGGCTGTCCGGATATCATGACTGACTGTCTTGTATTATCCTCAAATCATACCGGACAGTTTCGGGCAGCCTGCGTCCCGCACCACTCTCACAAGCAAAAAATATTTTTAACAGCAGGACTTACGCTTCTGCGTACAAATGCTACTCTGTTTGTCAAAAGCCGCCGCAAAAGCTATGGTGGCCACATCGTAAACAGATATTCGGTGAACAATGCCTGTCACACCTACTGAGAAGAAAAAACCGCGCAAAGCTGTACGTCGCGGTACACCAGCCTATGTCAAGTCGCTGCGCGGCGTCAAAAACTGGAAAGAAGCTTCTGAATGGCTGGCATGGCGCGATATCGAAGATATTGAATGCATCACCCCCGATCAGGCGGGCGTTGCACGCGGCAAGATGATGCCGTCTAAGAAGTTCATTTCCAATTCCACGCTGGCATTGCCATCCGCTGTTTTCATGGTCACCATTTCCGGTGATTATCCTGATGACGGCCACGGCTTTGTCTATCCGGAAGATGACGGCGATCTGCGTCTTGTCGCTGATCTTTCCACATTGACTGTTGTGCCTTGGGAATCTGACCCGACCGCACAGGTTCTCTGCGATCTCGTTTATCAGGACGGGCGCGTGGCAGAATTCACTCCGCGCAACGTACTGAAGCGCGTGGTGGATGAATATGCCAAACTCGGCCTCAAGCCGGTTGTTGCGCCGGAAATCGAATTCTATCTGGTGCGCAAAAATCCCGATCCCGATTATCCGCTGACACCACCGGTCGGCCGTTCAGGCCGCGCTATTGGCGGCGGTCAGGGTTACTCCATCGCCGGTGTCAACGAATTCGACGAATTGATCGATGATATTTACCACTTCTCCGAGGCACAGGGGCTGGAAATTGATACGCTGATCCACGAAGAAGGTGCAGGTCAGCTGGAAATCAACCTGCGTCACGGTGATCCGATTGAACTGGCTGATCAGGCTTTCATGTTCAAACGCACCATCCGCGAAGCTGCACTGAAACACGATATGTATGCAACCTTCATGGCCAAGCCTATTCAGGGGCAGCCGGGATCGGCAATGCATATCCATCAGTCGATCATCGACAAAAAGACCGGCCATAATATTTTCAGTAATGAAGACGGCACCGAGAGCGAGGCTTTTTATCATTTCATCGGTGGTATGCAGCGTCATATTCCGAATGCTCTGGTGATGTTCGCGCCTTACGTGAACTCCTATCGCCGTCTGACACCGGACGCATCGGCACCGGTCAATGTGAAATGGGGTTACGACAACCGTACCACCGCATTGCGCGTACCGCGCTCTGATCCGCAGGCGCGGCGCGTGGAAAACCGTATCCCGTCTTCCGATGCCAATCCTTATCTGGCACTTGCGGCATCGCTTGCCTGTGGTCTGATCGGCCTGAAAAACAAGATCATGCCGGATGCGCCGGTTGCCACATCGGTCAACCGCAACGAGGTGGAACTTCCACGCGGTTTGATTGAGGCCGTCAGCCTGTTTGAGCAGGATAGCGAGCTCAAAGCATTGCTCGGCGAGAGTTTTGCAACCACTTTTGCAGCGATCAAGCGGGCAGAATTTGAGACCTTCATGGAAGTGATCAGCCCTTGGGAGCGGGAATATCTGCTGCTCAACGTATAAATAACACTCCGGCATATTGTTTTTGATCAATGTGCCGGAGCATGTTTTGCCGGACTATAGACTCGTGTCTGCATGAAAAGCGGCAGGCCGTGGCGAAAACGGTAATTTCGAGAGCCGGCGCGCAACGTACATAAAAGTACGTGAGCACCGGAAGCGGAGAAGTCGCCGTTTGCAGACCGGCATGGTGACTTTTAAATCAGACACATTTTGCCCTCCGACGTATAGGCATTTCATGCAACAGTCACAGCAATATCAGAGCCCGATTTCTCCCGGACTGTCATGGTATGAGGCAAGTATCAGTGAGCGACCGCAATATCCGCAATTTGACGGCTCGCAACAAACCGATGTCGTCATTATCGGCGGCGGTTATACCGGCCTGTCTGCTGCTTATCATCTGGCAAGTCAGGGTATTCAGGTCGTGCTGCTTGATGAAGCCCGTTTTGGTGATGGCGCATCGGGGCGCAATGGCGGACAGCTGAATACCGGCCAGCGCTGCGGCGCGGAGGATCTTGAAAAGCAGTATGGTTTTGACCATGCCAAAGCGCTTTTTGATCTGGCGGAGGAAGCCAAACATCATCTTTTAAGCTTTGCTGTGCAGCATAATATCGACATGGAATATGTGCAGGGGCACATGTCTGTGACGCATAAACAACGCTATGACAAGCAGTATAAAGCTCATAGCGAAATTATGGCAGAGCGCTTCAACTATCCGCATCTGCGCTATATGGAGCGCGATGAAGTTGCAGCAAAACTTGGCTCCAGCCGTTATTTCGGCGGCACCTATGACAAGGGCACCGGCCATATCCACCCGATGAAATTGCTGATCGGACTGGCGAAGACCGCTGCACAAGCGGGTGCAAAGCTCTATGAAAACAGCAAAGCCACCGGCATCACCTCATCCAATGGCCGCGTCATCGTTAAAACTGCACGTGGCATCATCAATGCGGAAAAAGCACTGATTGCGGTCAATGCCTATGGTGGCAATCTGGAGCCGACCAGCGCAGCGCATGTCATGCCAATCCGCTCATTCATGGGGGCAACAGTTCCGCTTGATGCTTCCTATAATGTCTTAAACGGCGGAGAATCCGTTGATGACTCCCGTTTTGTCGTGCGTTATTTCCGCCGCTCCAAAGACGGCCGCCTGCTTTTCGGCGGGCGTGAAGCCTATACGGCCGATAATCCGCGCGACATTACCACCCATATCCGCCGCCAGATCACAGAAATCTATCCACAGCTCAAAGATATTGAGATTACCCATAGCTGGGGCGGCTCCGTGGGCATTACCATGCCTCGTCAGCCATTCGTGCGCGAAGTAATGCCGAATGTGATCAGCGCTGGCGGCTATTCCGGCCATGGCGTTATGCTCGCCAATTTCATGGGCAAACTCTATGCCGAGACTGTAACCGGTAACCGCGAGCGCCTGCACCAGTTTGAAATACTAAAAATTCCGGCATTTCCGGGTGGCCGCACCTTCCGTGCGCCGTTGCTGTTTCTGGCGCTCTCATGGTTTGCCATGATGGATCGGGTATAATCCCATATATAAAAAGCCCCGCCGGTTACTATAACCGGCGGGGCTTTTTATATTTCAGAAAATGTTTTTACAGGCTGTAGCCGCCATCCACATCAACAGATGTGCCGGTGACAAAAGAAGCCTCATCGCTGCCCAGCCACAGCGCGGCATTGGCAATATCTTCCGGCAGGGAGAAACGGCCAAGCGGAATTGAAGCTTTCATTTCCGCACGGACTTCATCGCTGTCCATGCCGAGGATCATTTTCAGAGTGTCCGTTTCACTTTCTGCAGGGCAGATAGCATTAACGCGGATTTTATACTCAGCCAGTTCAAGTGCCATTGATTTAGTCGCGCTCAGTACCCAGCCTTTTGAGGCATTATACCAGGTTAAACCTTTACGCGGATGTTTCGCAGTGATCGACGCAGTATTGATGATTGAACCGCCGCCGAATTTACGCATCACCGGCACTACAGCCAGCGTGGAGAGATACAGCGCCTTCATATTCACTGCAGTGATGAGGTCGAAACTATCTTCCGGCACGTCAGTCAGCAGCATATTTTTATAAGCAAAACCGGCATTATTGACCATAATATCCAGACGACCGAATTGCTGCAAAGTCGTACCGATCAACCGCTCAACATCGTCTTTGCGCGACACGTCCACGGCAAGTGGCACAGCATTTTTGCCGATAGAGCTTGCAACATCATTGGCGCGTTTCGGATTAATGTCGGCAACGGTTACTTTTGCACCTTCCTGCGCAAAACGGCGGGCAATCGCCTCACCAAAACCCGAACCGGCGCCGGTAACAATTGCGACCTTATCCTTCAAACGTGCCATAATTCTCTCCATGCCTTCATCGAACAATCTCCGCAGAAAACCGGTTTTCGGCCTGCTGAGACTGTTCTGCAAATCAGTTACCCTCATGCATAGAGCATTTCCGCAGCGAAGGGAATCTTAGAGCGGTTTGCGTTCAAATTGGATCACAGCGCTCGCTCTAATTCTTAGTTTGGTCGCATTATCACGGACTGTCCAAGTTGAGCCAACTGGACTGTGAAATGCTCGAGCCCGCTCACAGATATGTTTACGCGCCCTCTCTACGCTGTAGTATTTTGCATGAATTTTAAATCGATTTAAAAAACCACTATTGTAAACTGCGATATTTCGCTAGATTATAATGCAAATCACTGCTTCGTTGAAAACCACGCTCCGACCCAATCCCACCACTTTCTCTCCATATCCTGAATACGCCCTCGCAGGCGACCAGACACAAGCGAATAAAGAGACAGGTTCATGACCAGCCAGACAATTCCGGTAGAGCCCTTTGACTGCATCGTTTTCGGCGGCTCGGGCGACCTTGCCGAGCGCAAACTGATCCCTGCCCTTTACCAGCGTCAGCGTGCCGGACAATTCAGCGATCCGACCCGTATTATCGGTGCATCGCGCAGTGAAATGAGCGTCGAGGATTATAAAACCTTTGCCCGCAATGCGATTCATGAACACGTCAAAAAAGACGAGATTGACGAAGAGCAGATCGAACAGTTTTTGCAGCGCATTTCCTATGTCGCGATTGATGCCAAGTCCGATCAGGGCTGGCCGGAGCTCAAAAAGCTGATCAAAAATAAGCCTGCTGATATTCGTGCCTTCTATTTGGCCGTCAGCCCGAGCCTGTTCGGCGATATCGCCAAACAGCTGAAAAGCAATGACCTGATTACCGATCAGACCCGTATCGTCGTTGAAAAACCGATCGGCCGCGATCTGGCTTCCGCACAAATTCTCAACGACACAATCGGCAGCGTTTTCCGCGAAGACCAGATTTTCCGTATCGACCATTATCTCGGCAAAGAAACCGTGCAGAACCTGATGGCGCTGCGCTTTGCCAATGCACTGTATGAACCGCTGTGGAACTCCGCCCATATTGATCATGTGCAGATCACGGTTGCGGAATCTGTCGGCCTTGAAGGTCGTGCAGGCTATTACGACACCGCCGGTGCGCTTCGCGATATGGTGCAAAACCATATGCTGCAATTGCTCTGCCTTGTGGCGATGGAACCACCGGCATCGCTGGAAGCCGATGCTGTCCATGATGAGAAGGTCAAAGTCCTGCGCTCACTCGTGCCGATTACCGCAGACAATGTGCAGGAAAATACTGTGCGCGGCCAGTATCGCGCCGGTGCCTCTGCGGGCGGCCCTGTGAAATCCTATCTCGATGATCTGGAAAACAATACCAGCAACACAGAAACTTTTGTCGCGCTGAAAGCCGAAATCGGTAACTGGCGCTGGGCAAATGTACCTTTCTATCTGCGCACCGGCAAAAGGCTTGCCGAGCGCGTTTCAGAAATTGTGGTGACATTCAAACCTATCCCCCACTCGATATTTGAGAGCAGTGCCGGTCATATTACAGCCAATCAGTTGGTGATCCGCCTGCAGCCGGATGAAGGTGTAAAACAATGGATCATGATCAAAGATCCGGGTCCGGGCGGTATGCGTCTGCGCCAGATTCCGCTGGATATGAGCTTCGCCGCTTCTTTTGATGAGCGTAATCCGGATGCCTATGAACGCCTGATTATGGATGTTGTGCGCGGCAATCAGACCCTGTTTATGCGTCGCGATGAAGTGGAAGCCGCATGGCGTTGGGTTGATCCGATCCTTGAAGGCTGGGAAAGCAATGAACAGAAAGTTCAGGGCTATACATCCGGCACATGGGGGCCTTCCGGCTCAATCGCCCTGATCGAGCGTGACGGCCGCACATGGCATGATAGTCTCTGACGAGACATCGTATATACTTTGTCTCTCACGAGACGGGGCACGATAGTCTCTGCCAAGACAGAACATCATCGCCCTAAACAAAACAAAGGTTTGCCCCCCTCAAAAGGCATGGCAAGAATACCCATCTGATATGGTATTCTGTGAAAAGATATAAATACCTGCGCAGTGCGCTTACAACAGCGCTCAAGCGCAGGAACATTGATGGAGACTGACATAACCAATATTGAAAGGCATGATTTTGCAGAGCCATCCGCTTTGGTGCTGCAATTAGCCGGAACAATCGCGGATCAACTGAATAAAGCAGTCACGGCCAAAGGACATGCCGTGCTTGCTGTATCCGGCGGCACCACGCCGGTACAATTGTTTGAGGCGCTTTCCATGCAGGATGTGGCATGGAAACAGGTTACGATCACTCTCGTCGATGAACGTTTTGTAGCGCCGGATAATGAGCGCTCCAACGAAAAGCTGGCACGCGATCATCTGCTGCAAAACAAAGCAGCCAATGCGCAGTTTGTCAGTCTCTATGGTCCTGCACAAACCGCAAGCGTTGCCGCTGTCACCGCCGCCAATCGCATTGATGCCCTGCCAAAACCTTTTGATGTGGTTGTGCTGGGCATGGGCAATGACGGCCATACGGCTTCATTCTTCCGTGGCGGCAGCAGACTGGATCAGGCACTCGACCCGCAAACACGTGCAGTCGTTGTACCGATGCAGGCAGAAGGTGCCGGTGAACCACGCCTGACACTAACCTTGCCGGTTCTCACCAATGCTGATCTGCTGATCCTGCATATTGAAGGCGAGAAAAAACTTGCCGTTCTTGAAGAAGCGCTGGCCAGCGATTACAATGAAGAAGACATCAATCTTATGCCGGTACGCGCCATTTTTGCTTATGCAAAACAACCGGTACAGCTCTACTGGGCACCATAGAGCGGTTCCAGCTAATACTGAATCATTGAAACCGCTCTATTTCTTTATTTTTACGCGCATCTTATTCCGAAAACCGCTTCGCACTTTTCGGGATGCGCTATAAGCCCGCTACCCTCTTCTGCCTTGGTTGCCGTGTAAAACACCAAGGCAGAACAATAATTTATCCGGCTTACAATCTCTGCGCCCTATAGACGCATCAGCCAATTTCCACTCTTTCGCTATAGTATTTTTCCGTATATTAAATCGGTTTAAAGGCAAGTGATATGCGCTGCATTGCAGCCATGGGAGATTGAGATGACCGTGAACCACACCCTGCAGGCCATTACCAACCGGATTATCGAGCGTTCGCGTCCGACCCGCGAGGCCTATCTGGCACGGATCAATGCAGCAGCCAGCCGCAAGCCAATGCGCTCTGCGCTGGGTTGCGCCAATCTTGCTCATGGTTTTGCTGCCTGTGGCCCATCCGACAAAGCGGGGCTTGCCGGTGATGAACTGCTGAATATCGGCATTATCACTGCCTATAATGATATGCTTTCTGCCCATCAGCCGTTTGAAACCTTTCCGCAACTGATCAAACAGGCGGCGCGCGAAGCAGGTGGTGTCGCGCAGGTTGCCGGTGGTGTACCGGCAATGTGCGACGGTGTGACCCAAGGTTTTGCAGGCATGGAACTGTCGCTGTTTTCACGCGATGTGATTGCCATGGCGACCGCTGTCGGCCTGTCTCATGATATGTTTGATGCGGCTGTTTATCTCGGCGTTTGTGACAAGATTGTTCCGGGACTGGTGATCGGTGCACTGACCTTCGGCCATCTGCCAGCAATTTTTATTCCGGCGGGGCCGATGACATCCGGCCTGCCGAATGATGAAAAAGCCCGCATCCGCCAGCTCTACGCCGAAGGTAAAGTCGGTCGTGCGGAACTGCTTGAATCGGAATCCAAATCCTATCACGGCCCCGGCACCTGCACTTTCTACGGCACGGCCAATTCCAATCAGATGCTGATGGAAATTATGGGGCTGCATATTCCAGGTTCCTCTTTCATCAATCCGAACACGCCTTTGCGTGATGCCATGACCAAAGAGGCCGCCAAACGCGCACTGGAAATCACCGCTTGCGGCAATAATTACACGCCGGTCGGCGCAATGCTCGACGAGCGTTCCTTCGTCAATGGCGTTGTCGGCCTGAATGCCACCGGCGGCTCGACCAATCACACAATTCACCTCATCGCTATGGCAGCGGCGGCAGGTATCAAGCTGACATGGCAAGATATTTCCGATATTTCCGCCGCAGTACCACTGCTTGCCCGCGTTTATCCGAACGGTCTGGCCGATGTAAACCATTTCCATGCTGCAGGCGGCATGGGCTACCTGATCCGCGAATTGCTGGATGCCAGACTGCTCCATGAAGATGTACGTACTGTCTGGGGTGAAACCTTACGCGATTATACTATTGAACCGGCGCTCAATGCAGACGGTACGATTGCCCGCACCCCTGCACCTGAAGTGAGTGCAGATGCCAAAGTTCTGGCAAAAGCTGAAGCACCTTTCCAGCCGGACGGCGGCATCAAAGTGCTGAGCGGTAATATCGGCAGTGCAATTATCAAAATATCTGCCGTCAAGCCGGATCGCCATGTGATTGAAGCTCCGGCGAAAATCTTCCATGATCAGGCGGAAATGCAGGATGCCTTCAAGGCAGGTAAGCTGGAAGGCGACTTCATTGCCGTTGTCCGCTATCAGGGCCCAAAGGCTAACGGCATGCCGGAACTGCACAAGCTGATGACTGTGCTTGGCATTTTGCAGGATCGCGGACAGCGCGTAGCACTGGTAACCGATGGCCGCCTGTCTGGTGCGTCGGGTAAAGTACCTTCTGCCATTCATGTCACGCCGGAAGCGCTGGACAACGGCATGATCGCGAAAATTCAGGAAGGCGACATCATTCGCCTTGATGCAGCACAAGGCACATTGACTGTGTTAGTGAATGACACAGAACTGCAATCCCGCACCATTCAGACACCTGATCTCAGCCATAATCAATTTGGCATGGGGCGTGAATTGTTCACTGCCTTCCGGCACATAACCGGTCATGCGGATCAGGGCGCATCCGTATTCTGATTAACCGAAGCGATAACAATGGGTCACAGTCACATTGTCTGTGACCCGCACAAAACCAAGCTCCTGATAAAACAGGAACGCACTTTCCGGTGCATTGGTGTTCAGGCAAGAAAAATACTCTGAGGCGTCATCCATGGCAGAGCGGACAAGAGCAGAGCCAATGCCGCTCCGGCGAAAACGCTGCGCCACATAAAGATGGCGTACGCGTCCCTGCGCCGCATCAGCACCATAGGGGTCAATATTACGTCCGCACACCACAGCCAGCTCACCATTGATAAATCCGGCAATTAAGATTTCGCCATTCTGATCAAACCTGTTCGCGCCATTTTCCCAGTTATCATGCAGGCGTTGCAGCATGCGCTGCCCCTGTGCCAAGCTCTCATTGAGCAAGGCAGTGTAATCATCACGAAGCGGGATGAAAGGCAGAATTTTCAGCATTCCATCTGCTCCTCATGATTACGGGCGCAACAATATTTTGCTACGCCCGCTTCAGTCATATAACTAATCAGAATTTGTGTACTTCAGTACAACGTCAGAATTTTGGTGCTTTCGCACCGGCAGCGCGGCAAGCAGCGACCAGTGTATTCGCCATCAGCATGGCAATAGTCATAGGACCTACACCACCCGGAACCGGCGTGATCGCGCCCGCCACTTTTGCGGCTTCTTCATAATCCACATCGCCGACCAGTCGGGTTTTACCCTCGCCTTTTTCCGGCGCATCAATGCGGTTGATACCCACATCAATCACTGTCGCGCCCGGTTTGATCCAGTCGCCTTTCACCATCTGCGGACGACCAACAGCTGCCACCAGAATGTCAGCAGTACGCGCCAAAGCAGGCAAATCTTTAGTACGGCTATGAGCAACAGTGACTGTCGCATTGGCTGCAAGCAACAGATTGGCCATCGGCTTGCCGACAATATTGGAGCGACCGATTACAACAGCATTCAGACCGGACAGATCGCGGCTAAGCTGACGCTCAATCATAATCATGCTGCCAGCCGGTGTGCATGGCACAAAAGCGCTGTCCACAGCACCGGTGCCAAGCTTGCCCACATTGATATAATGGAAACCGTCCACATCTTTGTCCGGTGCGATTGTCTGAATAACGCGGCCTTCGTCGATATGTTTCGGTAGCGGCAACTGCACCAGAATACCGTGAATGGCAGGATCATTATTGAGGCCATCGATAACAGCCAGCAAATCCGCTTCGGATGTATCTTCAGTTAATGTATGCTGAACGGAGTGAAAGCCGCATTCACGGGCTTTACGACCTTTGGAAGCGACATAAACCTGACTGGCCGGATCTTCCCCGACAATAACCACGGCAATCCCTGGCTGTACGCCGGTGGCGGATACCAGTTCACCGGTTGCGGTTTTAACCGCTGCCACCACATCTTCCGCCAGTAATTTACCGTCGATTACTTTTGCGCCGCTCGCTTCAGTCGTCATCTCACAACTCCGTCAGACCAAAAAATAATGCAAGCGCTGAGACCTGAGATTACAAGCCGTGCTTACATCCTGCCTTCGCATAATCTGCCTGAGGGATGATGACAATCAAAAAACGGTTCCGCTATCTGAATAACGGCATCAACGTGACGAATTTTCGTTTTGTCTGGCATTGGCCAGTTTTTCATGTTCGCTCAATGCCTGCCGGATTTCGGCCAGTGCATGGGAAAGATCAGGCGCCTGCGGAATGGACTGATCTTCTGCAGCGTTACTGAGCGAACCCTTGCGCATTGCAGCATAGGTTTTTGAAACAGTCTGACGGGCTTCAGCAATCACCACATCCTCTGTTACAAGTGCCGCTGCAGCTGTTTCCACCTGTGTATCCTGTATGGCCGCAGGCTGAGGGGCTGTAACCGGACGACGGACAGGCAGTCGCTGTTCAACAGTTTGCTCGATAACGGGGGCAACAACCTGTGATGGCTTTTCTTCAGTATTCTTTGCAGGTTTCAAACGCCCTGCAACGCGCTGCCAGATTTTTTTAAACATTGAAGAAGGAGCAGCTTCCTCTGCGCGCTCTGCAACTGGTGCTTTAACGGCCATTGCCGGAGCCTGTGCATGGCTGCGCACAGGCTGCACACCAGTACGCCCCATAGCTGCACGTGCACGATAAGCACGGGAACGCTGCGCATTGAGGCCAAAATCCTGAGGGGTATAGGCCAATAGCGGTAATGTGCCGGAAAATTTATTATCACGATCCATAATGCCGCCCCGTTTTAAAATTTATTTCACATAGTAATTCATAATAAGCCGCAGACAAATTGTGAAAAATTCGCAATTTCAAACAAAGACTCGTTTGAAATTGACCAATCGGTATTTTCCGACTGATCATTCATTCTTCAAAACTGTTCGCAGATAAGCAATACGCCAGAAGCAACGCATTTTACGATGTAAATCACGTAGACCCGTTACGCTTTTGCAGCGCGGTAAGACCGGTGCAAATCACTCTGCCCTATGGTTAACAAAACCTTAACGTCTCTGGCAACCACTCAGAGAAATAAATTTCATATTTTTATGATCTTTAGCGGCGCAAGCGTCTCACACCCCTCACTTCAGCGGGCAATGACCTGCGATGAATATTATTACTGGGAAGCTATTCCCCTTCCCCCGCAGAATGGTCTATCTATCAATTAAATCATCAAAATATTTGGCATATGCAAATGTGTGATCAAGCGGGAGAGGCAAGGATGACGAATAAGAACACTGTTTTGGTCGGCTGCGGAAATATGGGCTATGCGATGCTGCAAGGCTGGCTCGCCAGCGGAAAATTGCAGCCTTCCGATGTGACTGTAATTGAACCGGCAGATAGTTTACGTGAACGCGCCGGAAAACTCGGTGTTAAAGCCGTCAAAAACAGTGCCGAGATTTTAGACACACCGCGTCTCGTGATCATTGCCGTCAAACCGCAGGTTATTCAGAATATTTTGCCTGACTATAAGCCCTATGCCGCCTCCGCAACTTTTCTGAGCGTTGCCGCAGGAACACCTGTTGCATTGTTTGAGCAGATTTTAGGCAGCCAGAGTGCCGTCATTCGCTGCATGCCGAATACACCAGCCGCCATCGGCAAAGGCATGATGGTCACATTTGCCAATAGCAATGTGCAGCCGGATATGGTGCAGTTTACTGAAGAACTGCTGGCGACCAGCGGTCAGGTTGCACAGGTCAACGATGAAAGCCTGATGGATGCCGTTACCGCGGTTTCAGGCTCAGGCCCTGCTTATATTTTTCACTTTATCGAATGTCTGACGCAGGCAGGTATCACTGCCGGACTGCCGCAGGATATTGCCGGTATGCTAGCCATGCAGACCGTCTATGGAGCCGGTGCGCTGGCAGCAACCAGCACAGATACGCCGTCACAACTGCGCATCAATGTCACCAGCCCGAACGGCACCACAGCTGCCGCACTTGATGTTCTGATGGGTGATAGCCGGTTGCAAAATCTGTTGACAGAAGCGGTTGAAGCCGCCCGCCAACGCTCTGTGGAACTTGGCAAGAGCTGAAACAGATTACCGCTGCAATAAAGAGGGAGAGGATGAACACCCCCTCCCTTTTCTTATCTTGAAAAATATTTCTTTTTCTACTGCCCTATCCGAAAGTACAATAAAATCGGGATTTACCCGCACTGATTTTTGGTTAATCTTATACCGTCAGCTCTATTTTTATGGCTGTACCAACGAATTACAGCGGTTCCAGTTAATACTGAATCGTTGGAACCGCTGTAACTTTTTATTTTTACGCATTATCCGACGCAAAACCGCTTCGCACTTTTGCTGGAAATGCTATGAAATACCGCCAAACACATTGGCAAAATTATCCGGCATTATAGAACTGTCACATATTCAGGCGATACTTGCCTCACCACAGTTCTCACAATTCCTGCCCTCTACAGGCAGGCATACACGGAAATACAAATAATATTAAAAGATTACTGCGAGCTCTATGCAAGGATTTGATCGCAGTAAGCAGCCCGAAAAAGGAGACAGGAATGTCAAGTTTGCTGCCACCGCTCCACAACGGACATGCTTCAATTTATTTACTGAACGGCTTCCTTGAAGCTGTTCACGCCTATGAAGACTGGGACATGACCGATCAGGAACCGCAAGTTGCGGTTTACGGGAAAACCGTACGTATCAGCGTGATTTTTCGCCGGTTAACACAATGTTCCGACAAACTTCCGGAGCATGTGCTGGAATCTCTGAAAGCCGCGATACCGCATATTATGCAACATCAGCCGATTGATTTTCCGGCGACCTATGCGGATGCCTCAGGCCTGCTGCGTCAGGCACTAAGCAATTATGTGCGGCGTCCGGTTACCGCAACAATTTACAATTAACACGGAACTCACAATCCAGCACCGGAGGCGGACAGATCAGCAGATTTGTCCGCCTCTGCTCTATCTTTTGGGATTGTCAGCATTTCATGATTGTTCTGTCAGCTTCGCACCTAAATATTATAAACAATCAATTTTTGCCTCGAAATGTTTAACAGTTTCCAGCATGACCTTTCAGCTGCTATAGAAGACGCTTATATCCGATCACGGGACTGTGATCGGCCTGCATTCAGCCAGTAAAACGAACCGTTCCGGCCAAAGGTTATTCATGGAAAACCCGCAGATTAAAGCCTTCATCGTTCATCTTGAACGCGCGACCGAACGCCGTGCGCAAGTAACTGAACTGATGGCACAACTCCCGATACCGGCTGAGATCATTATTGCAGTTGATTCAAAACAACTGAGCGATGAGCAGGTTTCACAGGTCTATCAGCCACGTCTGCACAAACCTTATTATCCGTTTCGTCTGAGCCGCAATGAAGTTGCCTGCTTCCTGTCGCATCGTAAAACATGGCAGGCCATCATTGATCAAAATCTGGATGCCGCACTCGTGCTGGAAGATGATGTGGCTCTGACGCCGGACTTCCCCGCAGCTTTTGCGGCGGCAGTCTCCGTTACCGCTCAAGGAGGTCTGGTTCGCCTGCCATTTCGTTCAGATCGGGAGACAGGAGCGGTTATTACCGGTACGAATACGTCGATAAAAGTCATCCATCCAGTTCCTGTAGGGCTAGGCATGGTAGCTCAAATTATTAGTCGCAGTGCTGCAAAAATCTTACTTGAATTAACAGAGAAATTTGACCGACCGGTTGATACTTTTGCCCAAATGAATTGGGTGACAAAATTGCAGCCGCTCTCTGTTGTTCCCGGAGGAGTACAGGAAATATCATCAAATCTGGGTGGCAGCACCTTGAAACAACCACGCTCTCTGGCGCATAAACTACACAGAGAACTGATGCGGCCGATTTACCGGCGCAGTGTCAAAATTTATTCCCGTAAATCCGGACGAAACTGATGAAACCTTCTGCCATTCCGATCCTGCTTTATCATTCGATTGATGTGCCGCCTGCGTCTGACAAGCCGTTCCGCAGTCTGCATGTGCATCCGGATCGGTTTCGCAGTCAGATGCGCTGGCTGAAAAGACTGGGTTATCAGGGATTATCGATGCGTGATGCCCAGCCTTATCTCGAAGGCAAGAAGCAGGGCAAGGTTGCGGTCATTACCTTCGACGACGGTTTTCTCAACGTCTATCAGCATGCCATGCCGGCACTGAAAGAGTTCGGCTTTACTGCGACCAATTATTTTGTGGCCAATCAGATCGCTGGCCGCAATGAATGGGATATCCCGAAAGGCGCGATTGAAATTCCATGCATGAATGCCGAGCAATTGCGTGACTGGGCAGCACAAGGGCATGAAGTCGGTGCGCATACGCTTGACCACATCTATTTGCCGGGTGCTGATTTAGCCGAAGCAGAGCGCCAGATTGCAGGCTCCAAGAAAGTTCTGGAAGATATTCTGGGCAGTGAAGTGACCAATTTCTGCTACCCTTACGGCGGTGAAACGCAGGCTATCCGTGATATCACCCGCAAGGCCGGTTATACCTATGCAACGACCACAAAACGCGGCCATGCCAGAGCAACGGACGATCCTTTTGGCCTGCCACGCCGCTATATCCGCCGGACTGATGGTGGCTTGCTCTTCCTGAAGAGACTCATCAGCCTTTGACAAAACACATCGTCCGACAGGCGGAACAGAGAATTATTTTATCATATTGCTGGCAGTCGAAGATTTTATTGCTATACATGTGCCGTCTTGTGCCCGATCACGGCACGCTTATCTGAAGCCGGATATATGTTTTGACTGTATTGCCTTCTGCCAGCACCGACCAATTGCATGACCACGCCCCGCAAAAATCCGTTATCATCATAGGCGGGGGCTTTTCCGGTGCTACACTGGCCTATCATCTGGCCGCAATCACTGATCCGGCACAGCTTAAAATCATCATCATTGAACCCCGTCAACATCTCGGTGCGGGGCTGGCCTATTCCACTGAAGAAGAAGCGTTTCGCCTGAATGTACTCTCCGACCGGATGAGCATTTTCTATGATGACAAGCCGCATTTTGCCCGCTGGATGGAAGAAACACACAGTCTGAGCAACGATCCGGAAGCGACAACGGCGAATGGACAGATTTATGCACGCCGCAGCCTGTTTGGCAGCTATATGGCGGATCAGATCGCGCCTTTGCTTGCCAGCGGACAAGTACAGCACCTGATTGCGAGCGCCACCGGCGCCAGCCGCAACAATGACGGCACTTACACAGTCAGTATGAATAACGGCACGACACTTGAGGCCGATTATCTGGTGATCGCCGCCTCGCATCCCCTGCCCGCGCTGCCTGCGCCTTTGCGCGCACTTGTCCCATCAGGACAAAGCCACATAGCGGGACTGATCGCCAATCCTTATCAAGGCGGCGCCCTCAAACAGCTGCTTGAAGAAACCGGAACGAATAGTTCTGTGCTGATTATCGGTGCAGGTCTAACCTCCGCAGACATGGTTGCCGGACTGTCCCAGCATGGCCACAGCGGCAAGATTACGGTTCTGTCCCGTCACGGCCTGCGCTCACGTCCTAATCTGCGGCTAAAAGCGGGAGAACCGAAGCCACCGCGTCTGTTTGGGGACTTCATCAACCCGCCGGAAATATCCGCAACACAATTACTGCATAAAATCCGCAAGACAATTCATGAAGCAGCACTGCAATCCATACCGTGGCAATCGGTTATTGATGCCCTGCGTGATCAGGGCAGTGAAATCTGGCATGCTTTGCCGTTAAGCGAGCGCCAGCGTATTGTCCGGCATCTGCGCACCTATTGGGATGCCCATCGCTTCCGCCTTGCGACCCAGACAGACGATGTTCTTGAGCAGCGCAGTCAGGCCGACATGCTCAATTATCTCAGCGCCCATGTAACCGGTGCCCGCTATGCTGAGAATAGCAAAGGTTTTGTGATTACTTACCGTCCCCGTGGCAGCGATGAAACAATCGAGCAGCTTTTCGATGCGATCATCATCACCACAGGCCCTGCACATGGCGACATTATCGGCCAGTGTCCGCCATTAGCGATGCTGCATCAGGATGGCCTGATTGAAATGGACCCGACTGGTCTCGGTCTGCATACCAGCCGCAGTGAAGAAGTATCTGAAACCATGCGTGCCATCAGCAAGGATGGCACAATCACCGATAATCTGTTTATTGCAGGCCCTCTGGCACGCGGTACTTTCGGCGAGCTAATGGGTGCACCTGAGGTCGCACGCTATACGCAGGCACTAGCAGTGGTCATCCGACAGGCAGCGCAATAATAGCCACCTGTCAGAGGGAGGGATTTATTCTGCAGCCTCATAGATCAGCTGACGCTTGTTGAAAACAGCTTCTGCGCCTTCCAAAATCAGGTGCAGTTTCCGGTTCCACCATTCTTTAGGCGGATCGGTCATCATGCGGCTCATGATCAGGATCGGCCGCGCGGTATCCGGATTACGGGCAGCCTCAGCCTCCCAGGACTTCACAACCTTCTCAATGCTATTATCACCGATACGCGCAGGTTTATAAGCCCTGCGCCAGCCGGTGAAGCAATCCATCGTCATATCAAAGATACTGTCGAGCACCACCACGGCCTCTTCAGCGGAGAAACCATATTCTACAAAACGATTGGCAATTTCACCAAAAGCACGGATGCCCGACGGCGGTGAAACCTCAAGCTCGCGCATGGCATCCGCCAGTCCCGGATAGCGGTCAAACAGCTCCCAGGAAGAATTCGCAACATTCTGGGCAAACTCATGCCAATTGGCAGGATTACCGCGCCAGTCCAGCTCTGCGATCGCCAGATCAGCTGCGGCCAAAAGCAGATCTTTACGACCTTTGACATAACGATAGAGCGAAGAATGATCAACACCAAGCGCCTGCCCGACCGCAATCATCGTCACATCATCCAGCCCGATTTTTAGTGTAATACGAGCAATTTCCTCAAGAGAAATTCGCGCCGGCCGGCCGATACGGGCGCCCACTGTGATACATTTTTTTGCCGTCAGATCTTTTTTCATGTCTGCCCCAACCCGTATTGCGCCTGCATTTTTACTGCAAAATAAAACAATCTGTTGCAAAGTCTTCTAGCGCTCTATTTCTTCGTTTGCAACAACCTGTAACTAACTCCATGCCTCTGATTTTTCTTATCAACCGGATTTTTTGTATCAAAGGCTTCATCACCGGCTGAATTGACTGAAATCAATGCCATGAAACCGGCCTAGGGCTATTTATCGCACATCATGTTATAGACGGAGCGCGTCTAAAGGATTAGGTAACTGTGAAGAAAAGGATGATGCCTCATGGACTATAGCCGGGTTTTTGAGGCGGCCATTGACCGCCTTCACAATGAAAATCGTTACCGTGTGTTTGCTGATCTGGAGCGTATTGTTGGTCGCTTCCCGCAGGCTCTTTGGCGCCATAACGGCCAGACCAAAGAGGTCACCGTATGGTGCTCCAACGATTATCTCGGCATGGGTCATCATCCGGACGTCCTGAAAGCCATGACGGATGCCGCTACCCGCCAAGGTACCGGTGCAGGTGGCACCCGCAACATCTCTGGCAACAACCACCCTCTGGTTGAGCTGGAACATGAGCTTGCTGACCTTCATGGCAAAGAAGCCGGTCTGGTTTTTACATCCGGTTTCGTGTCCAATGATGCTTCGATTTCCACCATTGCCAAATTGCTGCCGGATTGCCTGATCCTCTCGGATGAGCTTAATCACGCCTCCATGATCGCCGGCATTCGTCACTCAGGTGCAGATAAGCAGATTTTCCGCCATAATGACGTACGTCATCTGGAAGAACTGCTGAAAGCCGCAGGTAAAGACCGCGCTAAACTGATAGTCTTTGAATCCATCTATTCTATGGATGGCGATGTGGCACCACTGAAAGAGATCGTCGAGCTGGCAGAAAAATACAATGCCATGACCTATCTGGATGAAGTCCATGCGGTTGGTATGTATGGCGCACGCGGCGGCGGCATCTCCGAGCGCGAGGGCCTGAGCCATCGCATTGATATTATCGAAGGCACACTGGCTAAATCTTTTGGCACGCTTGGCGGCTATATAACCGGCTCGAAAGTGGTAGTAGACGCTGTGCGCTCTTATGCGCCGGGCTTCATCTTCACATCCGCGCTGCCACCGGCAATTGCCAATGCTACTGTTGCAGCAATCCGTCACCTTAAATCATCAGATCTTGAGCGCGACCTGCAACAGAAAAACGTACATATGACCAAAGACCTCCTGAAACGCGCAGGTCTGCCGGTTATGGCGACAGAAACACATATTATTCCACTTTTTGTTGGTAATTCAGATCTTTGCAAAAAAGCGTCTGACCGCCTGATGGAAGTGCATGGTATTTATATCCAGCCGATCAACTTCCCGACAGTACCACGCGGCACAGAACGACTGCGCGTTACAGCGACACCTGCCCATGGGGAAGACCTCATTATTCATCTGAAAGATGCACTGCTGGAAGTCTGGCAGACGCTGGACATTCCCTATGCAACAGATTTCACAGGTCAGCCGCTGAAACAGACCGCCTGATCAGGTTTGGATTGAAATTTTGACAGCCGCTTAAGTTTCCGCTTGAGCGGCTGTTTGTTTTTCATCCATCCGCCGCAAAGACTTAGCGAGAAACGGCACAACAAGGGCAATCAGCATAAACCGCACCACATGATGCGAGGCCACATAGGCCGGATCAACGCCCAGTGAAAAGGCAATAACCGTCAGAGCCTCCAATGCTCCCGGCGCAAAGGCCAATGCAATCTGCGCAGGATGCAGGCCGGTCACCAGCCATGCCAGTGCACACACCGCTCCGGCACTTGCAGCCCCCACCAGAAACGCCATCAGAGCAACCGGCAATAATTCAACAATAATTCCGCGATGCTGCTTATTTACTCGCGAGCCGATCAGCACGCCGAGAATAACCATACCGAAATCGGCCAATTCCGGCGGCACCCGCACAGTAACAAAGCCCGTTACATAAACCAGCGCACTGGCGAGCAATGCGCCCAGCATCATACCACCGGGTAAACGGCTGTAATGTCCAAGCAAAGCACCGGCAGCGCCCGCCATAAACAACCATAGCCATTCCTGCGGGTCAGCTGCGGCCAGTTCAGTCAGATCAACATGCGGTGCGGACTGCCCCAAAACATTGAGCACAGGAGCCAGCAAACCAATCAGCAGTAACAGGCGTACGGTCTGGATCATACTGATGCGGATCAGATCAGCGCGGGTCTCACTTGCCGCTGCCATCACAAAAGACAACGCACCCGGCAATGAGGAGAAAAATGCGGTTTGCGCATCCCAGCGGAATACGTAGCGTAACAGCATAAAAGTAAAGCCCGTGACCGAGACCAGCATCACAAACAGCAGCATGAAACTCAGCGGCCACTCACCAATTTGGTTCAGTGTCTCAGGGCGCACACCGGAACCCGCCTGCACGCCCAGCATGATGAACACCAGATTGCGCAGCCAAACCGGCAAATAAATATGTACGCCACTCAAGGACGCGATCATCACAGTGCACATGGAGCCAAGCAAAAACGGGATTGGCAACCCGATGAACCATGCAACTCCGGCTCCGCCACCTGCGATTAAAAATGTCAGAAACAGCGCAATGATATTCTTCAGCAAAAGCGGGCGAGGCATGTGATTATTCTTATTCTGAAAGAGCCATATAAAACGGATATACAAACATCCGTTGCCGCATTTTAGCCACAAAGCAAGCAGTGTAAAGCGCCTCACTTTTTCTTTACCGCAAAACACGCCACCAAAAATAAAGCCCGGCATCATCGCTGATACCGGGCCTATTATACTTCATCGCAAATATCAGGCTTTTTTCGCCAGAAGATCGCGGATTTCTGTCAGCAGAACCTGATCAGCAGGAATTTCTGCCTCAGCAACCGGTGCAGCTTCTTCCTTCTTCTTCATTTTGTTCATGCCTTTAACGACAAGGAACAGAACCCATGCGATGATCATGAAGTTGATCAGCAAGGTCACGAAGTTACCATAAGCGATTGTCGCACCGGCTTCACGCGCAGCAGCAAGAGTACCCTTTGGCTCACCGGCCAGCTGGATAAACATGTTCGAGAAATCGATACCACCGGTGACCAAACCGATAATTGGCATGATGATATCATTCACAATGGAATTCACCAGACCACCAAATGCACCACCGATGATAACACCGATAGCCAGATCAACCATGTTCCCCTTCAGGGCGAACTCGCGAAACTCTTTTAACATAGACTGTCCTTTTCGATACGGGGGCTTCTTCTAATATATTATGAATACTAGAAATAAAGAATATTGTTATCTTTTAAAGATAATAATGCTGCTATTCCCTTGAATATCGTTAATTCTTGCCTATAGGCATCAAGAATACAGCCTCTGCGTCTCAAAAAGACAAAGATTTGCAACCCTATACAGTATCTGTAAGCATGCTATGTCTGTAACGCTGTAATAAACAGATCAGAAAGGGGAAAGAATGCACGGTTGGATCATTATCGGCATAGCATTTCTTTATCTGATTCTTTTATTTGCGGTCGCAAGCATAGGTGATCGCAAAGCATCTCGCAGGATGGCTAAGCCCCGACCTTATATCTATGCTTTCAGCCTTGCAGTCTATTGTACTTCCTGGACATTTTTCGGCTCTGTCGGGCTGGCCGCTGATCGCGGGCTTGAATTCTTAGGTATTTATATAGGCCCGATACTGGTCTTTACATTCGGCAATAAATTTTTACGTCATGTAGTGCGGCTGGCAAAAGCAGAGCGCATTACATCTATCGCTGACTTTCTCGCAGCCCGCTATGGAAAAAGCACCAGCGTTGCCACCATCGGCACCTGTATTGCTGTGGTAGGCTCCATGCCCTATATAGCGCTACAGCTCAAAGCGGTTTCCGGTAGCGTCGGCATGGTACTGGCTGAATATCAGGCTTCCTATGACCCGATTGTCTATGTCTTCGGTGATATTTCCCTGTTTGTAACAGCACTGCTTGCAATCTTTGCTATTCTCTTTGGCACCAGACATACCGATGCTACAGAGCATCAGGACGGCCTGATCCTTGCTGTAGCATTGGAATCTGCAATCAAGATTACAGCATTTCTGATTGTCGGCATTGCCACTACCTTCTTTCTGTTCGGCTCGCCGTTAGAATTATCGCAGCAGCTCCAGCAAAAAAATATTGATTTAGGCAGTATGCTCTCGCAAACCAGTGTCAGCACATGGCTGGTACATACCTTATTGAGTGCTGCCGCAATATTGATGCTGCCCCGTCAGTTTCATGTCACAGTGGTTGAAAACCGCAGCGAAAAAGAATTGCGTACTGCACGCTGGCTGTTTCCGGTCTACCTGATCCTGATCAATCTGTTTGTACTGCCGATTGCATTGCAGGGACTGATTAATCTCGACGCTTCAACCAATGCCGATCTCTATGTGCTGGCTTTGCCACTCGCTGCAGGTTCACATATTCTGACTCTGCTGGCATTTGTCGGCGGGCTTTCTGCAGCCACAGCAATGGTTATTGTGGCCTGTGTTGCCCTGTCGATTATGATCTCCAACCATCTGCTGCTGCCATTGCTGATCCGCTATGTTTACCGGCGTAACAAATATCAGCAGCGGGATCTGACACGGCTCATTCTCTATACCCGTCGCGCCACTATCGTGATTATTCTGGCGGTAACTTTCAGCTATTACCGCGCCAGCTCCAGCACTTTTGGTTTGGCATCGATTGGTCTCGTTTCTTTTGCTGCTATTGCTCAATTTGCACCACCACTGATCGGCGGGCTGGTCTGGCGTAATGCCAATGCCCGCGGCGCAGTCTTAGGCATGGTCTGCGGCTTCGCAGTCTGGGGCTATACATTATTATTGCCAACACTCGCTAATCCGGATGCACCGATTTTACAAAATGGCCTATGGGGGCTATCTTATTTGCGTCCGCAAGCGCTGTTCGGCACTGAGGCTCTGCCGCTTACCCATGGTGCATTGTGGAGTCTTGCAATTAATACGCTGTTCTTTGTGATCGGCTCGCTCTCGCGCCAATCCACACCGCTGGAGCGGATTCAGGCCAGCACTTTCATGCCGCGCAATCTGAAAACCGTACCGGTTTTGCGCCGTTTCCGTACCAGCGTTACAGTCGGCGAGATTAAAAACACCATCGCCCGCTATCTGGGCGAAGACCGCGTTGCTCTCGCCTTCAGCCGCTATGATCATGGCGGCGACCTGCCACTCGATGATAAAGCCGTTGCTGACGTCCCATTGATCCGCTTTGCCGAGCAGATATTAGGGAGTGCCATCGGCTCCTCCTCTGCGCGACTGGTGCTGTCATTGCTGCTGCAACGCAAAGATAATACCGCACCTGATACGCTACGCCTGCTGGACGATGCTTCAGAAGCTCTGCAACACAACCGTGATCTGTTGCAAACTGCGCTGGATCAGATGGAACAGGGCATAACGGTTCTCGATAAGGATTTTCGCCTGACATGCTGGAACCGACGTTTCCGACACCTGCTGCAATTGCCTGAAGGTCTGGCACAGGTCGGAAAACCGATTTCAGAAGTACTTGACCGGCTGCTGCATCACGGAGAAATCCACGAAAGCGACGCCAATATGTTGATGCGCACCTTAGAGCGCGCCCATGAGCCAAGTCGCATTTTATTACGCTCCACTGGCCGTATTATCGAGATTGCCGCCAATCCGATGCCCGATGGCGGAATTGTTGCCAGTTATACCGACATCACCGCCTCGGTTGAAGCGGATAACGCTATGAAACGCCTCAATGAATCGCTGGAACAGCGCGTGGCCGATCGCACCACCGAATTGCTGGACGTCAATAAACAGCTCATACAGGCACAAAAACTGGCAGAAGAAGCCAATTTCGGCAAAACCCGCTTTCTGGCAGCAGCGGGGCATGACATTCTGCAACCACTCAATGCCGCACGTCTCTACAGCACAGCCCTCAGCGAAAGATTGCAAGAAACCGAAGCGCAACTGGCTCGCAATATTGATTCCTCACTGGAAGCAGTCGAGGGTATTCTCAGTGCGCTTTTGGATATTTCCCGTCTTGATACCGGCGCACTCAAGCCGGAGCTGTCATTGTTCAGGCTGGACAGGCTGCTTCAGCAAGTGGTCACCGACTTTACCCCGCTTGCAACCAGTAAAGACCTGCAATTACGGGTTGTTCCCTGTTCGCTCAGCGTTTTCAGCGACCGCAATCTGTTACGCCGCCTTTTGCAGAACCTGATCTCAAACTCGATCAAATATAGTCGCTCCGGTAAAATTCTGATTGGTGTGCGTCGTCGCGGCGATAATCTTGAAATTAAAGTTGCGGATACCGGCATCGGCATCGCCCCCGACAAGCAACAATTGGTTTTCCGTGAATTCTACCGGCTTGATGAAGGCATTTCTCAGGCTGACGGGCTCGGGCTTGGTCTCTCTATCGTCGACCGTATTGTTCGCGTCCTCAATTTGTCGATTCATTTACGCTCGGAACATGGCAAAGGCACTTGCTTCAGCGTTATCATTCCAAAGTCACAGGAACCGGCAACGGAAACTGCAAATGATCAGCTGCCTGCCAGACGCAGGAGTAATGCGCTGCAAGGTATGCGCGTGCTGTGTATCGATAATGACCCGCTGATCCTTGATGGCATGCACACGCTGCTCGGTGGCTGGGGTTGTGATATGACGCTGATCCGTGACGGTGCGCAACTGAAAGACTGGTGCCAGCAGGTCGCCCGCAAACAAACCACAGTGCGGATCTTGCCGGATATCATCCTCGCGGATTATCACCTCAATCGTGAGAATGGTCTGGATATGATCGGCTATATCCGTGAAACGCTGGGACACAGCATCCCTGCGGTACTGGTGACCGCAGACCGTTCCAAGGAAGTCAAATTACAGGCGAAAGAAGAGAATGTTCACGTACTGAACAAGCCGCTGAAACCCGCAGCTTTGCGGGCTCTGCTGGCACATTATCATTTGCGCTAAAACTATTCTGAAGCACATTGCGAAAACCGTTTTACAATTTTCGGAATGTGCTCAACGCGCTAGTCGAGCAGTGTGAAACCGGGACCGAGTTTGGACAGCAAAATCACCGCCTGTGTGCGACTGTCCACGCCCAGCTTTTGCAAAACTGCGGAAACATGCGCTTTAACTGTGGCTTCAGAGATTTTCAACTCATAGGCCAGTTGCTTGTTTAATAGCCCCTGCCCGAGCATGGAAAGCACACGGGTCTGCTGCGGGGTTAATGCGCGGATACGGGCAATCAGATCAGCAATTTCCGCATCATTTTCCGCACCAAGTTCCATATCACCGGAGACCCACTCCCCGCCATCCAGTACGGTGCGCACGGCCTCGCCGATTTCTTCCAGACTTGCCGATTTTGAAACAAAGCCGGAGGCACCAAGATCCATCGCACGACGGATTGTTGCCACATCATCCGTGGCGGAGACAATCATCACAGGTAACTGCGGATATTGTGCTTTAAGATTAATCAGACCGGACAGACCGCTCACACCGGGCATGGTCAGATCAAGAAACAGCAGATCAACATCCTGCGCTTCTTCCGCAACCAATTCCAATTGTTGATAGTTTTCTGCTTCGGTCACACTCTCCGGCCGAAAGCTATCCTGCAATATCTGACGCAAAGCGCCGCGAAATAAAGGATGGTCATCTGCAATGATAAAATTCAAATTCATAAATTTCTTACCCCTTGCCTGCCCCCTCAGCAGCGTCCACGCAACTATTCTCCCGAACGCACCTTATCTCTATATACAACCAAAGATAAAGTTAGAAATTACATGAATTCATCATGCTTTACACACGAAATGACATTTCATTGTTCTTATCGCAACTTGAAACCATCTCAATGCCTTTTAGTTTTGTACGCGCTGTATCGCGCATCGAAAAATAAAATAGGGATAAGTAAATTACGATAAATTTGTCTTTCTCGCAGACCCTGTTAATTTTCACAGTCTATATTGTCTGAGAAATAAAGATTTTACCGTCTGTTTTCGGCTTTTGCCGTGATCGTGCCGCATTGTCCGCTAGGGTGATGCCTGCTCTATAGGTAAGAGAAAAGCCGGCCAGCTAATAGCCGGATCTGATCGCAGATAAAATAACGCAAAAGGACGACCCATGACACGCCACACCCTCTATCCGGAAATCAAACCCTATCGGGAAGAGATGTTGCAGGTCTCAGCACTGCACCGGATTTATTTTGAGGAATGCGGAAATCCGAACGGCAAGCCGGTCATTATGATCCACGGTGGCCCGGGCGGCGGCATTTCGCCGACCATGCGTCGTCTGCACGATCCGTCAGCCTATCGCATTATCCTGTTTGATCAGCGTGGTTGCGGCCGTTCAACACCCCATGCGGAATTGCGTGAAAACACCACATGGGATCTGGTTGCGGATATGGAGCGTCTGCGCACCCATCTCGGCGTTGAGAAATGGCAGGTCTTCGGCGGCTCATGGGGCTCCACACTTGGCCTCGCTTATGCCCAGACCCATCCGGAACGCGTGACCGAACTGGTTCTGCGTGGCATCTTCATGGCACGCCGCTTCGAGATTGACTGGCTCTACAGCAATGGTGCCAGCATTATCTATCCGGATCGCTTTGAAGCCTATCAGCTGCATATTCCGGAAGCTGAGCGTGGTGACATGGTCGCTGCCTATTACCGCCGCCTGACCGATCCTAACCCGCAGGTGCAGATTGAAGCTGCCCGTCGCTGGGCGCGCTGGGAAGGCTCTGCGATTTCCCTGCTGCCGGATCCGGAACGTGAAGCTGCTTTCGGACAGGATCATTTTGCCATCGCATTTGCCCGTATCGAATGCCACTATTTCCAGAACCGCGGCTTCTTCGACACTGACGATCAGCTGCTGCGTCTTGCTGACCGTATCCGTCATATTCCGGGCGTTATCATTCACGGCCGCTATGATATGTGCACGCCGTTCATCAACGCATGGCACCTGAAGAAGGTATGGCCGGAGGCTGACCTGCGTATTGTTGAAGATGGCGGTCATGCGGTTTCAGAACCAGGCATCACACATGAGCTGATTGAGGCAACACGCCGCTTTGCGAATATTCGCTAAACTCAATTTATAACCATAAAAAAGCGCCGTTTCCGGCGCTTTTTTTATTTACAACGGTTCCAGTCAAATCTGAATCGTTGGAACCGCTGTAACTATTTGTTTTTACGCATTATCTATTGCCAAAACCGGTTCCTACTTTTGGCTCGCAAATGCTATAAGGATCAAGTGCGGTTTGGTGTTGTGGCAGGCTCATCAAGGCTCTTGGCCACGCCCATAAAAGAACGCATGAAGCGCTCCATATAGCCCAGACCTTTTTCAAATTCTTCTTCACTCGGCAATGTGCTGTTCGCAACGCCTGTTTTTTCAAGCTGGGCGATACGTGCGGTCAGATCGGCGACCTGCTTTTCCAGCAGAAGTGTGCGTTCGTCATTGCTCAGCTGTGCCGGTTTGGTTTCCGCACATTCAACTTTACCTGCCTGCTCTTTACACAAAGCAAATTCACCGGTCTGACGATCCAGACGGATAATACCGGAATCAGTTTTCTCCATCGAGTAGCGCTGCATATCCTGCGCCGGAGACGGGCTCATTCCCCAAACCAGAGCTAAACCGGTAAGAGCGGAGATTATCGCACTGCGCAGGATGAGTTTCGATTTATTCTCTCTCGCCACAGCAATCGCACGACCGGAACGGTTTTTCATCTGCCATCTCCTTTGGGAACTATAGTTTTAATATGGGAGGATGCGGCACTGTTTTCCAGACCAAAAAGCGCAAAAAACAAGCATCCCCCAATCTGCATTTGAAAATTTGCAAAAGCAGCATTAACTCTTTATTAAAATTTAGTGGTAGCTTGTGACTTAATTTTGTCCTAAAAGCTGCCGGATGCGCCAAACCGGCCAGATATATAACGATGTCTGAACAACATTTCCGTTCACAACAATAGCGTTTTTCATGTCACACAGTGATCTGTCACATACAACCATCTACAAGATAGCCACGCGCGCCCAATGGGCAGCTGCAGAACAGACCGGATATTTTACCGGCGCTCCTGTCGATCTTCAGGATGGGTATATTCACTTTTCTACCGCTGACACGGTTGCCGAGACTGCGGCCAAGCATTTTGCCGGTCAGAATGATCTGCTGCTGGTGGCAGTTGATGCCTCTGCACTGGGTGATGCTCTTCGCTATGAAATTTCCCGCGGCGGCAAAGCCTTCCCGCATCTTTACGCCAATCTCCAGCTCACTGCGGTGCGCTGGGTGAAAGACCTGCCGCTCAACAGTGACGGCAAGCATCAGTTTCCGGAGCTTGAACAATGAGCGGTTTCTTTGAAAACATTGCCCGTCGCGCACTTTTTGCGATGGACGGAGAACAGGCACACGGCCTGTCTATTGCCGCATTAAAAACCGGCGTCCTCTCCAGCCCTGCCCCGCTTGACCCTGCTTTGCAACAGACGATTGCTGGTCTTAAATTTACCAATCCGCTGGGTATGGCTGCGGGCTTCGATAAGAATGCCGAAGTGCCTGATGCGCTTTTGAAACTCGGCTTTGGTTTTGCAGAAGTCGGCACCATCACGCCGCGCGCGCAGGCCGGCAATCCGAAACCACGTATTTTCCGTCTGGTTGAAGACCGTGCAGTGATCAATCGCCTCGGCTTCAACAATGAAGGCCATGAAGCCGCTTATAAACGCCTCAGCCAGCGTAACAGCTGCACCACATGCGGTATTGTTGGTGTGAATATCGGCGCCAATAAAGACAGCGAAGACCGTGTGGCTGATTATGTCGCCGGTATTCATCGCTTCTATAGCGTTGCCAAATATTTCACTGCAAATATTTCTTCCCCGAACACACCGGGTCTGCGTGATCTGCAAGCCAAAGACAGTCTGCATATTCTGCTGGAAAAAGTGCTAGAAGCACGCGATCAGGAAGCTGAAAAATGCACCCTGAAACGCCCTGTATTCCTGAAAATCGCACCGGATCTCACAGAAGAAGGGCTGGATGATATTGCCGAAGTGGCTCTCGCTCATCCGCTTGATGGTTTGATTATCTCCAATACCACGCTGTCACGCACCAATTTGCTCAATCAGGTTGAAGCAAAAGAGACAGGCGGCCTTTCCGGCGCTCCGATTTTTGAACGCTCGACTATTGTGCTTGCTAAAATGCGCCAACGCATCGGTAAAACCATGCCGCTTATCGGCGTCGGCGGTGTAGACAGCGGCGCAACCGCACTCACCAAAATTAAAGCCGGTGCCGATCTGGTACAGCTTTATACCGGTATGATCTATCGCGGCCCGACAGTGCCGAAAGAGATCGTCAAAGAGCTTTCCGCATTGGTGAAACAGGCAGGCGTCGCCAATATCTCCGAGCTGCGCGATATGGAAACTGCGGCTTGGGCAGCCAAAGATATTCCGGCCTGATTTTTTTAAAAGCTGAATATCAAAAAGCCGGAGCGGTTCTCACCACTCCGGCTTTTTCTTATCAATGTGTTGACAGCGGTTCCAGTTAAGACTGAATCGTTGGAACCGCTGTAACTGTTTGTTTTTACGCATTATCCAACGCAAAACCGCTTCGCACTTTTGCTGGAAATGCTATAATTAGCCGCTGATCTTTGAGAAATCAGCAACCTGACCGGTTACGACACGGATTTTAGCCAGCAATGCCAAGCGATTAGCGCGGATGGCTTCATTCTCATCATTGACCATCACCTTGTCAAAGAAGGCATCAACCGGTGCACGCAGCTCGGCCATTGCCGACATAGCTGCCGAGAAATCTTCCTTGGCAATGGCCGCAGCAGCTTTGGTTTCTGCCGACTGCACCGCAGCAAACAATGCTTTTTCTTCTTCATTGTTGAAGAGTGCGGCATCCACACTGTCAGCAATGACAGTGCCTTTTTTCTCTTCTGCCCCGAGAATATTGGCTGCACGCTTGGTGCCTGCCAGCAGGTTCTTGCCGTCTTCCTCATTGATGAAAACGATCAGTGCTTCAAGACGACGGGCAACCAGCAGCAGATTATCAGCATCGGCGGACAGGACTGCATCAATCGCATCGTGGCGTGCACCTTCATCCTTCAGATAGACTTTGAAACGGTCATGGAAGAAGGACAGCAGGTCAGCACCAACATCTTTTGATGCCAGACCTTCAATCAAAGCCATCGGCTTTTCTGCCTGTGCAATCAGTGCTTTCAATTCCGCACGGATATCATTTTCCAAAATCAGGCGGATCACACCAAGGGCAGCACGGCGCAGCGCATAAGGATCTTTCGAACCTGTCGGCTTTTCATCAATCGCCCAGAAACCGACAAGCGTGTCGATTTTATCCGCAAGCGCAACGGCAACCGAAACCGGATCGCGTGGTACGCGGTCGGACGGACCCTGCGGCTTGTAATGATCTTCAAGCGCGGTTGCAACAGCAGCATCTTCACCCTGAAGAAGCGCATATTTGTGGCCCATTGCACCCTGTAGTTCAGGGAACTCGCCGACAACTTCAGTCTGCAAATCGGCTTTTGCCAACACTGCCGCACGGGCAGTCAGCGTAACATCTGCGCCGACCAGCGGTGCAATTGCCTCAGCAAGCGCCTTGATGCGTGCCACGCGCGCGCCCTGCGTGCCGAGCTTGGCATGGAAGGTCACATTCAGCGAATCCAGACGCGCCATGCGCTGATCAAGCGGCTTAGCCAGATCAAGCGCGAATTTCGCAGCGGAAGCTTTCAGCTTGTCCATATCCGGCATATCTGCCTGATCGGTATGCCAGAAATACAAGGCATCGGACAGGCGTGCACGCACAACCTTGCCGTTACCGAAAGCGATTTCTTTGCCACCGTCACGGGCAGCAATATTGGAGATCAAAATGAACTTGTTGGAAAGTGCATCTGTCTCGCCCTGCTTGCGGGTGACAAAGCATTTCTGATTGGCACGGATGGTCAGACGGATCACTTCCGGCGGAATCGAGAGGAATTCTTCCTCAAATTCGCCCATCAATACCACCGGCCACTCGACCAGACCGGAAACTTCTTCCAGCAGGCCTTCGTCTTCAACCAGCTCCAGACCGGAGGCAAAGCTCAGATTGCGGGCATCGGTGAGAATGATTTCTTTACGGCGTTCAGCATCGAGCACCACATGCGCTTTTTCCAGCTTTTCGACATAATCGTCAAAGCGGCGCACGGTGATCGGCTGACCATCGCTCATGAAACGGTGACCATGTGTGGTGTTGCCAGAGCGCACGCCACCGACTTCAAAATCCACCACAACAGTTTCTTCGGTTTCAGGACCAAACAGGCAAATGATCGACTGCAGCGGACGTACCCAGCGCATCGCACCTGACTGCGCCGAAGCCTTGCCCCAGCGCATGGATTTCGGCCACGGGAAATTCTGCACCACATTCGGCACCAGTTCCGCGATAATTTCTTCCGCAGCACGTCCGGATTTGGTGATATGGGCGACGTAGAAGTCACCCTTCTTCGGATCAGAATGCACATGCGCCTGCGCAATATCGCTCAAGCCAGCTTTACGCAGGAAGCCCTGAATTGCAGCCTCAGGCGCAGAAACAGACGGGCCTTTGATATCTTCATGCACGTCTTTTGAACGCACAGTCAGACCACGAATATCCAAAGTCAGACGACGCGGTGTCCAGTAAGGCGTTGCCGCCTCATAGGTCAGACCAGCTTCAACCAGACCATCTGTGATCATCTTTTTAAGATCACCGGCAGCTTTACGCTGCATGCGGGCTGGGATTTCCTCGGAAAAAAGCTCTAACAGTAAATCAGGCATCAGCGTGCGCCCTCCGCATGCTTATTTTTTGTATTGTCCGTCCTCACTTCGTTGCGGGCGGACGGCTGTGCCGGAATTTCCTCCGAAAACAATTCTAACAGTAAATCAGGCATCAGCGTGTCTCGTTCTTGTAGTTGACGCCACCGGCATCGGTCTGAAGGAAGGCTTCACCGCATTGGCGCGCAAGATTGCGCACACGCAGGATATAGCTCTGGCGCTCGGTTACCGAAATAACACCACGGGCATCCATCAGATTGAAAATATGCGAGGCTTTAATCGCCTGATCGTAAGCAGGGAATACGCATTTGTGTAAGTTCCCTGTTGCACCTTCTTGTGGTGCACCTGCAGCGAGAACCGCTTTACATTCCGCTTCCGCATCAATGAAATGCTGGTGCAGCATATCGGTATTGGCGATTTCGAAATTGTAGCGCGAATATTCCTGCTCGGTCTGAAGGAACACGTCACCGTAAGTTACCTTGTCCTCGCCTTCGAGACCATTAAAGTTCAGGTCATAAACATTGTCCACGCCCTGCACATACATAGCAAGACGTTCCAGACCATAGGTCAGCTCACCGGCAACCGGTGAACATTCGATACCGCAAACCTGCTGGAAATAAGTGAACTGCGAGATTTCCATACCATCGCACCAGCACTCCCAACCCAAGCCCCAAGAGCCGGTGGTCGGATTTTCCCAGTCATCCTCAACAAAGCGGATATCGTGCAGGTCGGTATCAATGCCAATCGCCTTCAGCGAGCCGAGATACAGCTCCTGCAGGTTCGGCGGGCTTGGCTTCAGCAATACCTGATACTGGTAGTAATGCTGCATACGGTTCGGGTTTTCACCGTAGCGGCCGTCTTTCGGACGGCGTGACGGCTGCACATAGGCAACATTCCACGGCTTTGGCCCCAGAGCGCGCAAAGTGGTGGACGGATGCAGCGTACCCGCCCCTACTTCCATATCGTAAGGCTGCAAAATTGTGCAGCCATGCTGCGCCCAGTAGTGCTGGAGCGCCATGATAAAGCCCTGAAAAGAGCGGGTCGGATGCAGGTGTTCAGGCAATGTGCTGGTCATGATACGAGTCACGGGAAGGCCTCATTGGAGCATTCTTAGCGAGATCAGCTGTCAAAGCTGATCTTCTTGCAAATCATGCGTGGTGAAAACGGTGAAAGCTGAGCCATAACAGCTCAGCCCCGCCGAAAAACAGATAGTTTGTCCTAATTATTCCGCGTTAAACGGTCAAGGCTTAAAGCCTGATCTCAATAATTATGACCTTTTTGAAAGGTCACCGGAATTACGGCTTGGCTGCAGGATCAGCAGGCTTGGCATCAACTTTGGCTTCAGGCGCAGTGTCAGATTTTACCGGCGTAATATCTTTAACATCCGCTTCCGCAGTCTGCGTCAGACCATGTTTCAGCTTTTTCTCGATCTTGGCGAGTTCAGCCGGTTCCGGCTTACCGGCAATAGCATGGTTCCACTGGAAAGTGGCTTCCAGCCCGCGCCCTGCCTGCCAATAGGCATCGCCCAGATGATCATTGATCGTCGGGTCTTCAGGACGCAGTTTGACAGCTTTCTCAAGCTCGACAACCGCCTCATTATAGCGACCAAGCTTGTAATAAGCCCAGCCGAGAGAATCGACAATATAGCCGTCCTGCGGGCGCATCTCGACAGCTTTGCGGATCATCAGCATTGCTTCTTCGAGATTTTCACCGCGATCAACCCAGGAATAACCGAGATAATTCATCACCTGCGGCTGGTTCGGGAACAGTTCCAGCGCTTTGCGGAAATTCGGCTCGGCCTTATCCCACTCTTTCAGACGCTCATAGGCAATACCGCGCTGATAGAATACCGGCCAGTCCTGACGGGTTGGCTCTTTCAGCTCTGCAACAGCCTGATCATAGGTCTTTGCCGCATTTGCCCAGTCTTCTTTCTGCGCATAAACACCGCCCAGTGCGAGATAAGAACGGTTGTCCTTATCATTGCTGCGCAGGTTGTTTTTCAGGTGCTCAATTGCTTCATCCGGCTTGCCGGTATCAGCCAAATTGAGCGCCTGCTGCATTTCTGCATCACGCTTGTAAGGCGATTTTTCAGCAACACGGCCATAATATTGAATAGCTTTTTCCGGCTGGCGCAGCTTGGCGGCAATATCGCCCAACTGGAACAGCGTTGCGTCATTATTGGCGCGAAGTTCATTCGACATTTGCAGATAGATCGTTGCAAAGGCTTCCGCCCCGCCGCGATTAATCGCTGTGCCCAGAGAATAGAGCACTTCAGCAGCGCCCTGCTGCGGTGTACGCACCTGCGGGTCCAGCTTCTCACCGGCTTCCAGCTTCTGGCGTACTTCACGCAGAATGACACGACCGCTGAGGATCTGCTCTGCATCTTCTACGAGCTTAATCGCACCGGCTTTATCGCCCTGACGCTGCTTGAAATCTGCATAGGAATAAATGATACGCTCATAGGTATCAGGCGCAGCACTGCCGCCTTCTTTATCCGCAACAGCCTGCGCGTAGAATTTATCAGCTTCTTTGGTCTGACCGGCACTGTCGGCAATCAACGCCGAAGTGTAGGTCTTGAAAAGATCGTACCAGACCGGCCCGTCCAGCTTGGTAACAGCAGCCAATGCATCTTTCGGACGACCTTCGCCGAAGAATGTCCATGCGGTCATCAGACCTGTCGCTAAGCGATCCATTTCCGATTGCTGGGTCAGCTTCAGATTGGTACGGGCTGTACGGTAATGTTTGTCGTTAAATGATTTGATCGCCAAAACAACGCGGGAGAAACGTTCAACTTCCGGCTCGTTTTTCAATGCACGCGCGAATGGCAGCGCCTCATCCAGCTGACCGTCGGTCAGGTAAGAGAGCAGCAGGTCGCGTTTCATCGGCTGGTTTGACGGGTCAAACACCAGCGCCTGACGATAATAGGCAATTGCCACGGGAAGATTATTGTCGATCTCGGCAATACGCCCCGCCAGATAAGCCCCAGGGAAAGAACCCGCACGCGATATAATCACCGGCTCATTCTGCTCCGGCGCCTTTGCCGGTGTTGCAGCCTGAGCTGCTCCTGACATGCCCGCAGCGAAAGCCACTCCCGCCATCAGTGCGAGAACCAGAGCACGGGCTTTAACTGTCTTCCGCTGCATCGGCACTTCCCCTTAAATTCTTAATTTCCAGCCTGTTTTTAAAACAGAGAGACTATCCGGCGTTGGCATGGTTTTTATGTGACCGGAAAAGAGGGTATTCTCAAAAAACATCACTACCGGAACCATGTTCCGGTAGTGATCAATAATCAGTTTACGCGGCTGATGCAGAAATCAATAACATCAATCAGAGCATCTTTTTGCGGTGTCTGTGGCAAAGGAGCCAAGGCATCGCGGGCGATTTCACCAAAATGGCGGGCACGCTGAACGGTGTCCGCAATGGAACCATGTTTGGTCATCAGGCCGATCGCTTTTTGCAAAGCCTCATCATCATTATTGCCCTGCTCAATGGAAGATTTCCAGAAAGCACGTTCGTCTTCAGAACCACGGCGATAGCTGAGCAACAATGGCATGGTGATTTTCCCTTCACGGAAATCATCACCGACATTCTTGCCGAGGTCAGCAGCCGTGCCGCCGTAATCCAGCGCATCATCAATCAGCTGGAAAGCAAGACCGAGATTGAGACCATAGGAGCGCAGTGCCAGACGATGGGCACGCGATGCATCAGCAATGATCGGGCCGACTTCGGCAGCAGCAGAAAACAGCGCAGCAGTCTTGGCTTTAATCACGGCCAGATATTCATCTTCCGTGGTTTCCATATTTTTAGCGGCGGCGAGCTGCATCACCTCACCTTCCGCAATCACGGAAGCCGAGGTTGCCAGCACATCAAGCGCATCGAGCGAGCCGACATCAACCATCATTTTAAACGCCTGACCAAGCAGGAAGTCACCGACCAGAACGCTGGCCTGATTACCCCAGATCATCCGTGCCGTGCTTTTGCCGCGACGCAGGTCGCTTTCATCCACCACATCATCATGCAACAGGGTAGCCGTGTGCATAAATTCGACGCTTGTTGCGAGCTGCACATGACCTTCACCCTCATAGCCGAACATGGCTGCGGCGGCGAGCGTCATCATCGGACGCAAACGTTTGCCACCGGATGAAATCAGATGATTGGCCACTTCCGGTATCATCTCAACATCAGAACCGGCCTTGGACAGTATAAGCGCATTGACACGTCCCATATCCGCTTTCGTCAGATCAACCAGCTTCTGAATGGACGCCTGCTGATTTTTTTTCTCATCGAGATTGAGAACCACACCCAATGCCATATCTCCAGTTCACGCGGCCTGATAATGAGACCCGTTTTTATAGCAGCACATTATTCAACGCTGCCTTTATGCTCAAGAGTCAAATGCACCAAAAGCCCTGCCAAAGGCAAGAGTTGCCTATTGCCACACAGCACAATAAAGCACATTCCGCTGATATAAGATGTCAAATTCCTGTCAGCAAACCTATTTGTGTCCCGAACGCCCCATATACAGAATCGGTTAAAGCCGGTTTGATGAACTCAATATCAGCCAGACAGGAAACCACTGCCTCTATGTCTTCCTCGCTTCATTCCCTGCCTTACGGCGAAACATTGGACGCTTTTCATCGCGGTGCGTTCTATCTGGTGCAGCCTTCCATGAAAGGTCACCGGTCGGGTATTGATGCAATGATTTTGGCAAGTGCGCTTCCTGCAGGCTTTAAAGGCGAGGTGGCGGATCTCGGTGCCGGTGCCGGTGCTGCGGGACTGGCCGTCGCATCGCGCTGCGTAGCGACACAGGTGACACTGATTGAGCGCTCACCGGAAATGCTGCTCTATGCGGACAAATCCTGTGCTTTGCCTGAAAACGCCCACATGCATGGCCGCCTCACTTGTTTGCAGGCAGATGTCACGATGTCGGGCCCTGCCCGTCATAAAGCGGGCTTAAGCGATAACAGCTTTGACTATGTGATTATGAACCCGCCTTTTAACCAGAGCCATGACCGTGCCACGCCGGACACTCTGAAGGCGCAAGCCCATGTGATGCATGAAGGCATGTTTGAAAGCTGGATACGTACCGCCTCCGGCATTTTGCGTCCGCGCGGGCAAATTGCGATTATTGCCCGCCCCGCAAATTTGAGTGAAATGCTGACAGCCCTGCAACGCCGTTTTGGCAGCATTGCCATCACCCCGATCCATGCCAGACCGGAAGAACCGGCCATTCGTGTCGTGATTACGGGCATAAAAGGCAGCCGCGCTCCGGTTTTCCTTGCACCGGCAATAATTTTGCATAAAAGTTCCGGCCATGAATTTACGCCACGCGCAGAAAACCTCATTAATGGTTGCGACAGCTTATAAGAGCTGGCGTTCAGGAGGCCGAAGCGCATTCTTCCGCAAACAATGACTGTCTGAACCGGTCGGCGCATTGATTACAGTGCGAAGCCCGCCGGACAGATAAGGGTTGTGCATTTGCCAATGCCGCCCGCAAAGAAAGGCCGATACCGGATGACACAAAGCCAGACCAAGCGCCCCTTTTCAACGCTACGCCATTGGCTCGACAGTGAATCCGCCAGCGGTATTGCCCTGATGATTGCCGCAGCACTTGCGCTCATCGTTGCCAATTCGCCGCTTTCGAACTTCTATTTCCAAGGCCTCGAGACGAAGCTCGGCCCGTTGAGCGTATTGCATTGGATTAATGATGCGCTGATGGCCGTGTTCTTCCTGCTTGTTGGTCTCGAAATCAAACGCGAATTTCTCGATGGTCAGCTTGCCAGCTGGTCGAATCGCGCTCTGCCCGGCATTGCCGCAGCTGGCGGTGTGATTGTTCCGGCACTGATTTTTGCCGGCTTCAACTGGTCTAATCCGGAAACTATCCGCGGCTGGGCTATTCCTTCCGCGACCGATATTGCCTTCGCACTCGGTGTACTCTCCCTGCTCGGGCCTCGTGTACCGACCAGCCTGAAAGTGTTTCTGGCAACGCTCGCCATTCTCGACGACCTTGCAGCTGTTGCGATTATCGCTGTGTTCTACACCGCTGATATTTCCACGCTCTATCTTGCAGGCGCCGCCGGTGTTTTTGTACTGATGTTCATCCTCAACAAGATGGGCGTGATGCGTCTCACCCCCTATCTGATCCTCGGCTTTGTGCTGTGGTTCTTCGTGCTGCGTTCCGGCGTTCACGCCACTGTAGCCGGTGTGCTGACGGCTCTGACTATTCCGATCAAGCCTGCGCTTGGCCGACCGGATGATATGAGCTCGCCGCTGCACACATTGGAACATGCTCTGGCAAAATGGGTCGGTTTTGTGATCGTGCCGATTTTTGGTTTTGCCAATGCCGGTGTTTCTTTTGCAGGCATGAGCCCGTCCATCCTCGGCGACACGCTGACACTCGGCATTGCGCTTGGTCTCTTCTTAGGCAAGCAATTCGGTGTCTTTGGTGCCGCATGGCTGGCTATCCGTGCGGGTATTGCAACCAAGCCGATGGGTGCCAGCTGGACACAGCTCTACGGCGTGGCCCTGCTCTGCGGTATCGGTTTCACCATGAGCCTGTTTATCGGTTTGTTGTCCTTCGACAATGACCTGCTGCACAGTGAAACCAAAATCGGCGTTCTGCTCGGCTCCATCACTTCTGCCGTCTTTGGTTATGCCTTGCTGCGTATGACAACGCGCAATCGCGCTGCCAAATAACAAACCCTGTTTTCACCCGCTGTTATAATGACAGCGGGTGAACTTCACTTCTTCATCTGCTTTTCGCACCGGAGATTATCTGTGCCGTCACTTATCAGCCGTGTTATTCCGCGCCGTTTCAAATCGTCTCAAGTTGAAATTCCGGTTGTCCGGCTCAGCGGTGCCATTATGACCGGCAACAGCCCGTTACGGCAAAACCTGTCTCTTGAGGGCATTGCTAACCAGTTGGAAAAAGCCTTCACGGCAAAGCACAGTCCTGCGGTGGCGCTGAGCATCAATTCTCCCGGCGGTTCGCCCGTACAGTCACGGCTGATCTATAAGCGCATCCGTGATCTTGCTGAGGAAAACAACAAGAAAGTCCATATTTTCGTTGAGGATGTGGCAGCATCCGGCGGCTATATGATTGCTGTTGCCGGTGATGAAATCATCGCTGATCCGTCTTCCATTGTCGGCTCCATCGGTGTTGTGTCAGCCTCTTTCGGCTTTACCGAACTGATTAAAAAAATCGGCGTGGAGCGCCGCGTCCATACGGCGGGAAAAAACAAAGCAACGATGGATCCGTTCCAACCGGAAAAAGCATCAGATGTGGACCACATCAAAGCATTGCAGCTGGAAATTCACCAGACCTTTATTGATATGGTAAAAGCGCGCCGTGGTGCCAAACTTCAGGACAATGACGACCTGTTCACTGGCCAGTTCTGGACTGCGATCACCGGCCTGCAACTGGGACTGGTAGACGGATTGGGCGATATGCGTTCACACTTACGCGCCGCCTATGGTGAGAAAACCAAACTCAACCTGATACAACCATCCCGCGGATTACTGGGACGCAAGAATACCGGCGGCATTTCTCACGGTCATTTGCTTGGTGCGGCAGGCGAAAGCCTGATGAATGTGCTTGAGGAAAAGAGCCTGTGGTCGCGTTACGGCCTGTAATAGCTAGAGCGGTTTTAATGTTAAACCATTAAAACCGCTTCACACTTGTCGGAATGCGCTCTAGTGCAATCATAATTGCATCATGGTGCTGTGTTATCTTGAAACACGGAAACATCCTGCTTAAATCAGCAGGACTCTGAACTCACTCCGGAAAGGAGCCGGTATGCCACAACTGATTTTTCTGATCCTTCTGGTTGCAGCTGCGATCTATGGCTATCGCTCCTTTAAACGGGAAGCTGCCCGCGTTTCACAAAAGGTTCGTCAGGCCGAGCAGGAAGCCCGCACCGGTGCGAGCGGAACATTGGTACGCGACCCGAAAACCGGTGTTTATCGTCCGGCTGATAAAGACTGATTTCAAAGCATGCCCGACACTTCAATGTTGTATAGTACCCTGACGGCTACGGCTTATGCCAAGCTCAATCTTGCGCTGCATGTCACCGGCCAGCGTAATGACGGCTATCATCTGCTGGATACATTGGTGGCCTTTGCCGATTACGGTGATGAACTCAGCGTCTCAATTGCAGAGCAAGACAGTTTCACACTCTCCGGCCGCTTTGGTGCGGGTTTACCAGTTGACGGGGGCAATCTTGTTTTAAAAGCGCGCGATCTTCTGCGTGCGCATTTTCCGCAGCATAATACGCCTGTTGCCATCCATCTGGAGAAAAAGCTCCCCGTTGCTTCCGGTATCGGCGGTGGCTCAAGTGACGCGGCCACGGTGTTGGCCCTGCTTCACAAATTATGGAATATCCAGCCCGAACAGGCACTGCTTGAACAGATTTGTCTGCAACTCGGCGCCGATGTGCCGATGTGTCTGCATGGTCAGCTGCACGGCGGCACTCTGATCGCTAAGGGTATTGGTGAAGAACTGCAAACTCTCTCCGCTCTGCCCGTGCTGCCGCTGGTTCTGGTCAATGACGGTACGGCGATTTCAACACCACAGATTTTCAAGCATCTGCGTAAGCGCGATAATCCTGCCTTGCAGGATATTGGTGCTCGACACAGCCAGACAGACCTGTGCGATTATCTGAAAACCACCCGTAATGATCTGTTTCAGCCTGCCGCAGAAATCGCTCCGCAATTACCACAAATAGTGAAACTGTTGCAGGACAGTGGCGCAGAATATGCGCAAATGTCCGGATCAGGCGCGACTTGCTTTGGAATTTATGCCACATTATCCGAAGCGCAACTGGCCGCTGAACAGCTTCAGCAACAAAACCCGCATTGGTTTATCTGTGCCAGCACGACCTTGCCTTTAAAGCGCATTCCGAAAAGTGTAAGCGGTTTTCGGGATAAAATGCGCGTAAAACAAAAATAGAGCGGTTTCTGCGACTTAATATCAACTGAAACCGCTCGAGCTTAAAGGAGCCAGCCTATGTCTGATACTGTTAAGACTGAGCGTCCATTCATACCGGTTGGTATTGCCGTTCTCACAGTATCGGACAGCCGCACTTTGGAAACCGATACATCCGGTGCCTATCTGGCATCCCGCATCACGGAGGCAGGTCATCAGCTGCGTGACCGTCAGATTGTGACCGATGATGCAGAGCAAATCCGCGCGCTGGTTATGCAATGGTCAAAAAATCCGGAAATAGATGTCGTGATCACGACCGGCGGCACCGGCTTTACCGGTCGCGATGTTACCCCTGATGCGCTGGAACCGGTTTTTGATAAAAAGATGGAAGGCTTCTCCGTCATCTTCCATCAGATGTCCTATGCCAAAATCGGCACATCGACGATCCAGTCCCGCGCCACAGCAGGCCTGATCAACCAGACTTTTGTATTTGTATTGCCGGGTTCCGGCGGGGCGTGCCGCGACGCATGGGAAGGTATTCTCGCCCAGCAACTCGACTATCGCCATCGCCCGTGTAATTTTGTTGAAATCATGCCGCGTCTTGATGAGCACCTGAAGCGTAAAAGCTGACCATAAAATAAGTTCTTGCTTTGTTCCTTATTTCGGATTAAATTTTAAAGTACAAACGGCGTAACAGAGTCGCATATATCGCGCCGTATAAAATTCCACATCCCGATTATTTTGCTCCGGTTATGCCTCTGCATTTCCGGCAAGGAGAAAGCTATGGCAATTTTACAGGAGGTTTTCGAACCGGCTGATCAGGCTGTTTTCTCCAGCAAAGCAGTTTTCGGTTCCGAGCGCACAGATCATGCCAATGCCATCATTGATGGTACGGGCTTGCGTATTGATCACAGCCGTCGGCGCGGACGTGGCGCAGGGATCAATCCCTCCGGTCGCTTTGAAAGCCAAACACGCATCGACAGCGATGACGGCTGGAACTCTCTTGAAGAAATGGAAGCGTTTAAAACCGAAGTCCAGATTGAAAAGCCGCGCAGCATTATTACGCGCAATGACTCACCGGATATCAATTTCGACCGCTCCGTTAATCCGTATCGCGGATGTGAGCATGGTTGCATCTATTGTTTCGCCCGCCCTTCTCACAGCTATATGGGGCTGTCCGCCGGTCTGGACTTTGAAACCAAATTATTTGCCAAACCGGATGCCGCACGGCTTCTGGAAAAAGAACTGTCCAAGTCCGGCTATATACCGAAAACCATTGCCATTGGCAGCAATACAGACCCTTATCAGCCGGTTGAGAAGAAAATGCGCATCATGCGCGATATTCTCGGCGTTCTGGATGCCGCCAATCATCCGGCCGGCATCATCACCAAATCTGCACTGGTCACCCGTGATATTGATATCCTCAGCTCAATGGCTGAGCGTGGATTGGCCAAAGTCGCCATCTCGGTCACGACGCTGGATGCCAAACTGGCACGCAATATGGAGCCGCGTGCCTCTACACCAACCTTACGCTTACAGGCTGTGCGTCAGTTAAGTGAAGCGGGTATTCCGGTATCTGTCCTGCTTGGCCCTGTCATTCCGGGGATCAATGATCATGAGATTGAGCGTATCCTCGATTCCGCCTATGCGATGGGTGCACGTGAGGCCGGTTATGTGCTTTTGCGCCTGCCTTATGAAGTAGCTCCTTTATTCAAGGATTGGCTATTGCAGCATTTCCCCGATCGCTACCGCCATGTCATGTCACTGCTTCGCTCGATGCGCGGCGGTAAGGACTATGATGCCGAGTGGGGCAAGCGTATGCGCGGCGAAGGCCCTTATGCATGGCAGATTGGTCGCCGCTTTGAAATCGCCTGTAAAAAGCACGGACTGAATGTGCATAAGTTCCGTCTGCGCTGCGATCTGTTCACGCCACCACAGACAAATGGTGTTCAGCTCTCGCTTTTCTGATCTGCCCTCCAGCAGATAAGTGCTGTCGTCTTTCCTTTTGCCGACAGCCTGCCACATCATTCGCCCCCTCTTGTGATGTGGTCTTGCGGAGTTTCAGTTTGGATGCAATCTCAGCCTATGAGCAAAGCACCATCTGATTCTCCGCTTTTTTCTAAAAAGCAGTCCAAATCATCAGCTGATAAATCTGTAGTTTTCACACCTGATTACAGCCATGAGCAACAATTACAGGCGCAAGGTTTTCGGCTGATTGCCGGTCTTGATGAAGTCGGGCGCGGCCCGCTTGCAGGCCCTGTTGTCGCCGCTTGCATTATCCTTGATCCGGACAATCTTCCGGAAGGTCTGGATGACTCTAAAAGGCTGACAGCAGCAAAACGTAATCTGCTCTTTGATAATATCATGGATAAAGCCGTTGCTATCAGTCTGTGCAGCCTCAGTGCCGAGACGATTGATCGAAGCAACATTCTGGCCGCATCATTACTGGCGATGAAGCGCTGTGTTGATGCGCTCACCATGCAGCCTGACTATGCTTTGATCGATGGTAATAAAACGCCATCCGGCTTGCCCTGCCCTGCCATGACACTGGTAAAGGGCGATCAGCGCTCCCTGACCATTGCCGCCGCTTCCATTATCGCCAAAGTCACCCGTGACCGGATGATGGAGCGTGCAGGGCTTATTCATCCGGTTTATGGGCTTGAGAAACATGCGGGCTATGGCACCGCAGCGCATCGGCAGGCAATTGAGGATCAAGGGCCTATCGCAGGGCTGCACCGTTACAGCTTCGCACCAATTAAAGGACGCTGGATTTCCGGCTAAAGCATGTCGCGCTCAAATGTATTCATTTGAGCTACCGCGAACATGCGATAATTAAAAGAATTGAGACGCGAGCGCAGTGGGTACGATTAAACGCAACATGCTCTAGCAATCACGACGAATGAACGGCCACCTGAAGCGGAGCTCATACTCCCGCTTTTTCTCAAACTTTGATACTCACCCACAACGCCAAAGCTCAAGACAAACAAAAAACGCCGCATAAAGCGGCGTTTTTTATTCATACAATGAGATACTTAATTCAGATTGTTTTTAACCTGTTCCAGCGAAGACTTGAACATCTCACCGGCAGTTTTAGCATCCATCTTGTCAGCGATGAGCGAACCGGCAGCAGCAACAGCAATTTCTACTGCGGATGCACGAACCTGATTAACAGCATCGGCTTCAGCCTGAGCGATTTTCTGTTCAGCCAGCTTATTACGGCGAACAATGTAATCTTCCGACTTTTCTTTTGCTTCAGTCAGGAGAGCAGCAGCTTCGCGCTGAGCGCTCGCAACGATTTCGCTGGCTTCTTTTTCTGCTTCTTTGCGCTTGCGGTGATATTCAGCAAGCAGAGCCTGAGCTTCTTCACGCAGTGTGCGTGCTTCGTCCAGTTCTTTGGCGATGTTAGCGGCACGCTCATCAAGCGAACGACCCATCATAGCCGGAACTTTGAGATAGACTAAGATCGCGAGGAAAATGACCAGACCAATCAGGGCCCAAAATGTTGCGTCCATAACGGTCTCCCTTACGCTCTTACAGCTTTAACAGCAGCAGCAATCTCAGCCTTGTCGGACTTGCCGCCAAGCAGCTTTTCAACGATTTCTGCAGTTGTTACTTCAGCAATCGAACCGAGATCACTCATCGCTTTTTCCTTGATGGAAGCGATGCGGCTTTCAGCTTCAGCTAATTTCTTTTCAAGCGATGCTTCAACGGCTTTGCGTTCAGCATCAATATCATTTTTAGCCTTGTCACGGGCTTCCTGACCGATGACAGCCGCGCTTTTGCGGGCTTCAGCCAGTTCCTGCTCGTATGCAGCAATTGCATTGTCAGCATCGGTTTTCAGACGTGCAGCCTGTTCCAGATCCTGGGCAATACGATCACGACGCGTTTCGATCACACCACCGATACGTGGCAGTACAACGCGCGACATGAACAGATAGAACAGCCCGAAGGTAATCGCGAGCCAGAGCAGCTGCGATGCAAAATGGGTGGAATCAAATGGTGGAAACACGCCTTTACCGGCATCATGCGCCACACCTGTTTCAGTGTGCACAACAGAGTTGCCACTGTCAGCTCCCGACACTGGTGCCGGCTGAGAGTCAGTTGCGGTTTGGGCAAACGCCGTGGACACGAACATCCATTTTCCCCTTATCACTCAGGCTTAATAAAAGATAACCAGCCGCATATGCTTTTAGTCCTTAAAAGGAAATTTGCATATGCGGCCGATTTAATCCGGCAGCTTAAATATTAAACTGCGAACAGGAGCAGAAGCGCGATGAGCAGCGAGAAGATGCCCAGAGCTTCAGTTACCGCGAAGCCGAATACCAGACGGCCGAACTGGCTGTCAGCGGCAGACGGATTGCGCAGTGCGCCCGAAAGAAAGCTACCGAAAATGTTGCCGAGGCCGAGAGCCGTACCGGCCAGACCGAAACAGGCGAGACCTGCGCCGATGTACTTTGCTGCTTCCGCTTCCATGTTAAGCTCCTTCTGGATTGATATAAATGCGGATTTCAGTTCTGGCGGAAACCCGCCGGTGATATTTCAGAGCGACCTGTAAAACATTGATAAACTAACAATGACAATACAGAGCCTGATTTCAGGATAGGCAAGGCTACTGTCCGAAACCGGACAGCAGCAATTTCAGTTAGTGACCGTCCGGATGAACTGCATCATTGATATACATGCAGGTCAGAACAGTGAAGACGTAGGCCTGCAGGAATGCGACCAGGAATTCCAGACCGGTGATAGCAACGGTCATAAACAGAGGCAGAATTGCACCGCCTACACCGATCGGACCCAGCGCAGCCATGGATACCACGAAACCTGCGAAAATCTTTACGGTGATGTGGCCAGCCAGCATACTAGCGAAAAGACGCACAGAAAGGCTGATCGGACGAGACAAGAAGGAAATGATTTCGATTGCGGACACAAGCGGGATGATGGCCAGCGGAACACCATTTGGCACGAACAGCTTGAGGAAGCGCACACCATGCTTGAAGAAACCATAGATAATCACTGTACCGATGACCAGCAGCGCCAGCGCAAAAGTAACAATGATCTGACTGGTTACGGTATAGAAATACGGGAAAAGGCCGATGAAGTTTGCTACAAGAATGAATGTGAACAGTGAGAACACAAACGGGAAGAACTTCATACCCTTAGAACCGGCTGAATCCCGTAGTGAGGACGCAACAAATTCGTAAGCCATTTCAGAAACCGACTGCAATCTTGTTGGTACAAGACCACGACCAGCTGATGTCAGAAACAGAAAAGCGGAAGCGGTTACGACAGTCAACACCATAAAGGCGGACACATTCGTAAACGACAGATCAACACCGCCGACATCGATAGGAATCCATCTGGAGACCTGAAACTGATGGATCGGATCGTTTGCCACCTTAACCTCACCTGTAACCCATGCCCGAAGGCGTTTCATTCATGCCCGAGGGCGCTTTGCAACCGTGATGCCAACGGCTCACAATCTTTAAATCATGAGACACCGGCTCACGATCTTTTCAGCACAATCAAACAAATGTGTTTGAGCCGTACCGTTGCCTTTACAGGCTTATTCACTACTGTGCATATCAGAGATAACTCTTATGCACATTATTTTTTGTCCTGTTGCTTTCTCTCCACATTAATGCCGCTTTCTGCGACATATCCTGCGGAACGTAAAACATTCAGAGTACCGGCTCCGAATCCCAAAAAGAGAAAGATAATCAATCCCCACGGGTTCGTACCCAAAACACGATCAAAAAACCAACCTAAAACCGCACCAACCACGATACCAGCAATAAATTCGCTGGATAATTTCATGGCCTGCGCCATAGACGTTGCGTTTTTCTCAGCCTGTTCGTCTTTTTTAGATTTCTCACCTACACCTTTGGCGGCCAGATGGCTTCCAAGTTTTTGCAGACGATCATCCAGACTTGCCCCAGTATCGGACTGAATACCGGCCTGCGCCGGAGCATCAGCTTTGCTCGCCACATCATCGGAATGCTGAGGCTTTTCGGGTATATTCCCGACTGCCATTCATGCCTCCTTTGGCAAGAAAACTGAGGTTTTCACCCCACTGTGAAGTCGGCCGCAACATATTAACAGCCAAGTCATTCGTCAAGGCACTGTCTGCATAGAAGTTGAAGGTTTTTTCTACTTTTAAATCATATACTTAACAGGCAACAATGCGAAGCGGGTCTTAAATCCCGCCTCGACCTCTGTTTTTAGGCACCGAATCCCTGAGAGATCAGCTCCAGCCGCCACCATAAGTACGGTAGAAAACATGCAGCCCGATTTTCTTGACTTTTTCCATCGTTGAAGCCCAGCGAGGACGCACATAAGTCGCGTGATAATGCGTAGCTGACCCCACTTCCGGCAGCCAGATCTGGCCATCTGTGACAGCCTTTGCAACCTGCTGCGCCATGCGCCAATGACCCATTTCTGTCACACGATGCTTCTGCCCGTCACAGGCGAAAGAAAACTGACAGGCATTGCGCCAGTCTTTGTTCTGATAGACTACGCCGCAAATCGTTGACGGATAGGCCGGATTGCGCACACGATTGAGAATAACCTGACCAACTGCCGCCTGCCCTTTAACCGGCTCGCCGCGTGCTTCAAAATAAATACCTTCAGCCAGACATTTCTGCTCTGCCGCGCTGAACACAAGCGGCGGCAATGGTGTTGCTGCCCAACTGTGATCGCGTACACTGATTGGCGGAATAAAACGGCCATTGTCTTTTTCCGGCACCAGAATGCTTTCGAAAGGTGAGGTCTTGGCATAATCCGGTTTTGCGGGCGCATAACCCAGCGCCAAAACATCCGGTGTATCATTGGTAATAAGGGAAGCGAGTGCCGTTGGCACAGCCACGGTCTGCTTGATCTCAGGACGATGGAAAGCCAGCGCGATCTCAACTTCCTTGCCGCGCAGCGGGCCCTTAACAAAAGCGGATTTGACGTCTTTTTTACCGGCAACCGGCTGCATCAGCCTGGGACTCACCTGAGCAACGCCCTCGGCGAGCGATCCCGCATTAAACATACGTGCCGGTGCCTTGGTCTGGACGGAAACAAGACGCCCCTGTTTGTCGGAGCGGCTGACGCGTTTCTCATCAGGGTTCGGATCATTAACACCAAGCTTGCCACCAGCAACGCGGCCACTCAGTACAACGCGACCGATGCCTTCAATATCGGCAGCAGCACTCAGGCTGCCTGTGACTACAGACGAATCAACAAACGGCATTTCAGCCTTGTGTATGGAACCGGCAGGAGCATCCACCATATAGGTCGCCCAGCGATTGCCGGACTGCTCACTGAGGCTCAGCATACTGGCCATATCCTGATAGGCGATAACATTACTGGAATAGAAAAACAGCCCTACTCCGGCCAGTAGTTTGGGCAGCGTTGAAGAGCGTCGTTTTTGCTTAACGGTCACAGCGACCGGATAATAGCGGCCGTCCTGCGGGCAGTAACCTTCTGTAGGATAATACCAGACCTGTGCTGGCTCATTGCCGGATCGGCCAAACAAGGCCTGCAAAGCTTTACTACGCACCGGAATACTCCACTCACTCAACAAAACGACTATGGTCAGATAATGATCTATTAACCTTGATGCTTCGTTAACGCGGAGACGTTTAGCCATTGATTTTATTTATTAATTTTAAATTAATACTCGCATTACAGCATAACTTAAACAGTTGGTTTTCTTGAAATTATTCTGTCACCAGCCCATGCAAATCCGGAAATTGCGCCGACAATGCACAAAGCAATGTCATAAAAAATATCTTTAAACAAAAACCGGATGCGCTGCCGCATCCGGTTCTTTCAAAGCATATTTGTTTTATAAGCCCGCCGGAAACTCACCACGATAACGCCGTGGCAACATGGCCGACAAAGTGACCCCGCGAATAAACAGGAACATATTCAGCGCCAGCCAAAGACTGTGATTGCCCAGCCAGTCACGGGTACCATAAAGCACGCCGAAGAAGACAAACAGCGACAGGAACATCATATTGCGCATGTCTTTTGACCAGGAAGCGCCGATGAAAATACTGTCCATCTGAAAGGCATAAAGACCGGTCAGTGCCGTGAGTGACACCCAAGGCAAATAATAGACTGCCATTTGGCGTACATCGGGCTCGGTGGTCAGAATATTGACCAGACGATCGCCAAACGCGAGGAAGATCAGCCCCATCACCAGCGCCATCACCATCCCCCAGAAAAAGGTCAGCTGAATGGAGCGGCGGAAAGCCGGACTATAACGCGCGCCAACAGCACGGCCTGCCAATTGTTCGGCAGCAATGGTTACGCCTTCCAGAAAGAAGCCGACCACCAGATAGAAGTTCATCAAAACGGCATTAGCGGCCAATGTGATCGTGCCCATTTCATTGCCGACACGGGCAAAAAACACATAAGTCGACATCAGCAATAATGAGCGGATCATGATATCGCGGCTGATGACAATCATGCGCCACATTCCGGCTTTGTCGAACAAGCGGTTCACATCCAGCTTACGCAATGCACCGCCACGCCAGATCAGCACGGTCATGCCTGTGATAGCCGCAACTGTTTCACCGGTCACCGTCGCCCATGCTACACCGGAAACCTCCCAGCCAAGCCCCAGCCCGAGGGTCAGTGCCAGAATGATATTAATACCATTGAGCAAAAATTGCAGGGCAAGACCGAACAGCCCTTTACCGCGCCCGAGCAACAGACCAAGCACTGAGAAATTTACCAGCGCCATTGGTGCCGAGATCATACGGATCGACACATATTCATTCAGCGCTTTCGCGGTATCGGAAGTAGGTTTAAGAATATCATTGGCTGCATAGAGTGTCAGTGGCAGAATGGCGATCATCAGTAAACCGGCCACCAGCGCCACAATAATCGCGCGCCAGAACACCATAATCTCTTCTGTACGGTCGCCGCGCCCCATCGCCTGCGCCACCAGACCGGTTGTGCCGGAACGCAGAAAACCAAATACTGAAAACAAACAATCGAAGACCAGCGCGCCCATTGCCAGACCGCCGAGCATACCGGCATTGCCAAGTTGTCCGATCACGCCCGTATCCACCAGCCCCAGCAGAGGCGTGGTCATACCGGCCAGTGTCATAGGAATAGCGATCGTCAGCACCATACGATGCGTGACGTTAAACGGACGAACGAGCGACGTTTCGAGCGCGTCATTATCTGGCTTAAACATAATACCACACAACAAAGTCAGAAATGTAAAAGACTCTGCTGTCAGCCGTGCTGACTACTCTCAACTCATGAGTAGTCGCGGATATTTTTATCGGTCAGTGCAGAAGTTTCTGCAAAGACATATCCTGTTTTGCAATGATGGTCAGTATAATTCTGCACCATCACAGCAATTTGTCGCGCCCGTTCATGGCATGACTTGCGGCACATCAATACCGTAGAGCATCGCCCAATAAAGATAATGCGGCTTGTCTGCCCGTGCTGCATAAGCAAGGCCATAACGGGTGAAGATCGGATCGAGCAGATTTTTCCGGTGCCCTGCGGAGTTCAGCCACGCATTCAGTGCTGCTGGCACATCTTTCTGGCCGGATGCAACATTTTCTGCCGCAGGCCCCCGAATGCCAGCCTGTTTTAAGCGGCCGGTAAATGTATTACCCCAACCGATGCTATGGCCAATTTTACCGGCATTGGCCATCAGCTTTGCCTGATGGAGCGCCGCTTTTTCAAGCTTTGCCTCCGGCTGCATCGGCGGCACACCATATTGGCGGCGCACTTTATTGACCATTTCCACGACATCATCCTCGGCAAAAGCATCAGCAACCGGAATGAGCACAGGACTAAGCACCAGAGCACCACCGGCTACGAGCAACCGGCGGCGTGAAATCAGCAATGTATCAGTCATCAAAACCACAACTTAAAAATGAGCGCTGTTATTTTCTGTAGTTGATAATTCTGAGCAAAATAAAGGCAGGGATCACAACAGCCGCACCTAACAGCAGGTAATCAGCAAAGCGTGACAATGCCGAGAAGCCCATATTCCAAATTCGCACGAAGAAATCGCGGATATTCCAGAGAATGTCGTAAGGCGTCCAGTTAAAGGCATGCATGACAACGCCGACAACCAGCGACACCAAAATCAGCTTAACGATCACACGACCCGGTGTATCGCCCAGAAAACGGGTAGCACGGTCAGACATAAAAGCACTCCTTTGTTGAGACAAACAAATAAGCGCGAATATCCGGCGTGACAAGCCTTCACGATTTTACTGCACTATTAACGGTTGTTTCTGTAGCTGCGCGGCAGGTTCTGCTTCTGGCGAACGAAAGAGCGGTTCATACTGCGCGTATCGGTAAAGCCGCTTGCAACAGCCACTTCCAGCAGCGATGCATTGCTCGTTGTCAGCAGCTCTTTAGCGCGTTGCACACGCAATTCCTCGCGCACCTGAAACGCCGTTTTGCCAAGTCCGAGTTGAAAGCCCCGTTCCATCTGGCGTGTGGAAATGCCAAGACGACGCGCGACTTCAGCCATCGCCAGCGGGTCTTCCAGCGTTTCTTCAAAAATACGAATGGCTTTGCGGATCATCGGTGAGCGCACACCGTTAAAACTCAGCGCAGGCTGCTCCGATGAAAGTAACTCATAGGGGAACATCAGAATGGATGCGCTTTTACGTGCCAGTTCCTCGGAAATTTCGGCCTGAATGATAGAGAGCGCCAGTGATGCAGCGCCCAAGCCGCCAGCGCAGGTAAAATGCCTGCCGCTACGGTGGAACAGGCTGGTCGTATCCGCTGTGAAACCGTCAAAAAGCTGGAGAAAATCCTCTTTATGGAACCAGTTCACACAGCAATTGCGATCTTCCAGCAGACCGGCCTCAGCAACAATGAAAGCCGCAGTACACAGGCCGATGACATTCTTTTTCTGCCGGTCAGCGCGTTTCAGCACATCAATCAATGCACTTTGACCCGGCCGGTAATGCGGCAACACACCGCCGACAACAGCGATATAGTCACAATCATCCAGTGCACCAATCGGCGCAGTCGGGGTTACAGTCATGCCGGAGCTGGATTCCACCGGCAAACCGGTCAATGTACAGATTTTCCAGCCGCAGCGTATCTGGCGACTTTTATCCTTATCATCCGCCGCCAAACGAAACGGATCGAGAAACAGGCTGAGTGCCGACAAAGTAAAACCGGGTAAGACGACAATCCCCAGCGTCAGACGCTGTGCCTGCGAAACGTCAGATTTTGCCCCGTCCTGTTTTGCCACCATGTCCAATTACGCTCTCCCCCAGCTTCAGCTGAAATTAGAACGCAGAACTGCCGCAGTCAAACACCATCAGGACAAACCATATAAAAAGGCCGCAATATAAATATTGCGACCTCAAACATCATTCAGACAAGCGGCAAAATCCACGCTTAATCTTCAGTTCCTTTATATTTAGCAATCGTTACCTGCACACACATATCATATTTAATACCATCCAGATCCGATGCTGTCGCAGGCGGCTCCCCGCATTCCTGCTTGATTACCTGCGCCAACTTAGGGACTACACCGCCCTGATCGGCACTCGCATAGTTCATAGCAACCAAAGAAAAAGTAGCGGCAGTCAAAACAAAGATAATTTTCTTCAATAAATTACAACCTTAAATCAATTAACAAATATAAAGAGGAAGACGAAATACAATTCAACCTCAGATTGTCTTATAAATAATTTGAAACTAAAAATAAAACCCTCAAAATCATTCCCAATTTCTTAGGCAATAAAAACAAAAAATCCGGTAACTAAACAGATACCGGATTTCAAAACTTTAGACTTTTTCCAATCAGCGGAAATGTTTCGAAAGCTTCAGACCCTGCGCCTGATAATGTGAACCAAGATCGCTGCCATAGAGCGCTTTCGGGCGTTTGAGCATGTGTTCATAAATCAGACGACCAACGATCTGGCCGTGCTCAAGAATAAACGGCACTTCATGGCTGCGCACTTCCAGCACCGCACGACTACCCTGTCCGCCCGCAGATACGTTACCAAAGCCCGGATCGAAGAAACCAGCATAATGGACACGGAACTCTCCGACAAGCGGATCAAATGGCGTCATTTCCGCAGCATAAAGCGGCGGCACATGCACAGCTTCCTGTGAAACCAGAATATAAAACTCGTCCGGATCCAACACCAGTTCACGGTGTCCGCGGTCATAGATCGGTTCCCAGAAATCCAGCACATCATGCTGCGCACGCTTGTCCACATCCACGACCGATGTGTGATGCTTACCGCGATAACCGATCAGACCGTTTTCACCACCGCTCAGATCAATCGACAGCGCAATACCGCCATTGGAAATATTCGGCGTGGCGGAAGCAACCAGTGTTTCAGCCGTGTGCAGCGCTCCAAGCTCAGCTTCATTCAGCTGGGAACCGCCCTTGCGGAAGCGGATTTGTGACAGGCGCGAACCGGTACGTGCGACAATCGGGAAAGTCCGCGGACTAACCTCCAGATAAAGCGGCCCCTGATAACCGGCAGGCACCTTGTCAAATTCCTGCGCATTATCCGTAATCACACGGGTAAAAATATCGAGGCGGCCGGTCGAGCTTTTCGGATTGGCAGAAGCGGATAATTCCGGCGGCAATGCCAGCCCTTCCAGCAACGGCACGATATAGACGCAACCGGTTTCCAGCACCGCACCTTCACGCAGATCAATTTCATGAAGTTTGAGGCGTTCCAGCTTTTTCGCTACCGGCGTTTCAGGCCCCGGCATGAAAGAGGCGCGGACGCGATAGGCTTTGCTGCCCAAGCGCAAATCCAGACTGGCAGGCTGTATCTGATCATGATCCAAGGCGCGCGCTGACGTCAGCGCACCGGTTTCAAACAGAGCTGCAATATCGCTGTCTGCCAAAATTCCGCTATCTCGGGTCATCATCTGTCCAGTCATAAGATACTATTTTACTGCATCTAGAGCGGTTGACGTCCAGATTGGATCATAGCACTCGCTCTAGATTCTTTAGTTTGTCGCATTATCATGCCATTCAAGTTGATCCAACTTGAATGTGAAATGCTTTAACCTTTAACAGGTAAAGCCACGAGACTGCAATGACCTGAACACATTGCACACAGCACTCTTGACATAACAAGCATAACAGTCCTACAAAATCGGCGTGGTGATTTGCCGGCCGGCTTGCAGCCACGTTAAAGAAGTTGCTAAATATGGCCGCGGTTCCGAACCGGCCTTTTTGCGTCTTCATGCATAGGCCGGTTTTTTATTGGCCGGTGTGGCCCGAACCCTGCCGACCATCCTTTAATATAGGCTGGACCGATGACAAAGACACATATCCGTACCCTTCGCCCTGCAACGCAGCTTGTGCATAGCGGCACAACCCGCACGCCTTATGGTGAAACATCCGAAGCGCTGTTTCTGACACAAGGCTTTGTTTATGACACTGCGGAAGCTTGCGAAGCACGCTTTACCGGTGAAGACCCGGGTTTCATTTACTCCCGTTATGCCAACCCGACGACGGATATGTTTGAAAAACGCATGTGCGCAATTGAAGGTGCAGAAGAAGCACGCGCCACCGCCTCCGGCATGGCTGCGGTTGCCGCCGCGATCCTCTGTCAGGTGCGTACCGGTGACCATGTGCTGGCGGCTAAAGCGATGTTTGGCTCGTGTCGCTACATCATTGAAACGTTGCTGCCGAAATACGGCGTTGAATTTACCCTGATTGACGGCGTGAATTTTGAAAACTGGGAAAATGCTGTTCGCCCGAACACCAAAGTCATGTTTCTGGAAAGCCCGACCAATCCGACACTGGAAGTGATGGATATCGCCAGAATTGCAGGTCTTGCCAATAGTATCGGTGCCAAGCTGATCGTCGATAACGTATTTGCCACCCCGCTCTATCAGCACCCACTAGAACTCGGCGCCCATATTGTTGTCTATTCCGCCACCAAACATATTGACGGACAGGGACGTTGCCTCGGCGGCGTTGTTCTGTCTGATCGCGAGTGGATTACAGAAGTTCTGCAGGATTATTTCCGCCATACCGGTCCGGGTCTCAGCCCGTTCAATGCATGGACAATGCTCAAAGGTCTGGAAACACTGGCCGTGCGTGTTGAAGCACAAACCCGTTCTGCCGCCAAGATTGCCGATTTTCTGGCCGAGCAGAATGCCATTGCCCGTGTGATTTATCCGGGTCGCAAAGATCACCCGCAGGCAGATATCATCGCCAAGCAGATGACCGGCGGCTCCACCATGATCGCGCTGGAACTTAAAGGCGGTAAGAAAGCAGCGTTTGCATTTGAAAATGCGCTGGAGGTCATCAGCATTTCCAACAATCTCGGCGATGCAAAAAGCTTGATCACCCATCCGGCCACCTCAACGCATAAAAATCTCAGCGATGAAGCCAAAGCGGAACTCGGAATTACCGACGGCTTGCTGCGCCTTTCCATCGGACTGGAAGATGCCGATGATCTGATCGATGATATTGGCTTTGCACTGAAAGCCGCTCAAGGCTAAACTGGTATCAGACGGCTGCTGATTTGCCGGCAGCCGTCATATCCTGCCAGCTCCCATGGCCTTCCAGAGTAGTCTCTATGTATCGTGCAATTACCGAGAATATCGAAGTCACCGTTGAGCCGTTTTATCTGGAAGAGCAATCCGCTCCTGATGAATCCCGTTATGTCTGGGCCTATCGCGTAACGATAATCAATCACTCGGATATTCCGGTGCAATTGCGCTCGCGCACATGGAAGATCACCGATGCGCACGGGCGCACAGAAGAAGTACGTGGCCCCGGTGTTGTGGGTGAAGAGCCGTTTCTGAAACCGGGTGACAGCTATCAATATTCATCCGGTTGCCCACTGACGACTTCATCGGGCATGATGTCCGGCAGCTATATGATGCAAAATCATGAAAGCGGCAGCCCTAATGAGGGCAAACTATTTTCCATCACCATACCGGCATTTTCGCTCGATATGCCGGGGCACAGGCCGGTGCTCAACTAATTATAGTGTTCTGATCATCGCCACACGGCGCTCAATCGGCAAACCAATAGACTCTTCCAGCTCGGCAATCGAGCGGAAGCGTGCATTATGTTCCGATACCGGTAGCACCTGATACCCGCAGCTTTCATAAAAAGGCCGGTTCCATGGCACGTCGCCAAATGTTGTCAGGCTGAGGCTTGTGCAGCCCTGCGCCTTAGCAATATCGGCCGCTGCATCCAGCAATGTACGGCCAAGCCCGCGCCGCTGGAAATTCTGATGGACTGACAGTTCCCAGACATGCAGACGGTTTTCATCCGGCATGGCTTCTGCCACCAGAAATCCACCTAACACACCATCGCACTCTGCTACCAGCACATGACCTTTTTGCATAAAGTCACGATGCTGCTCAGCAGACATCACCGGCATATCCAGAATGAAATGCAAGGACGGATCAGCGGCAAAAGTCTGCACTGCCGAGCGTTCAATCTCCGGCAAAAACTCCGCATCTGTGATATGTGCCTGCCGGATCAGGCAGGCACTTTTCTCGGTTTCAGCCATCATTGTGCGGCAGTGATTTCAGCAGGCTCGAAATCATAATGGCTTGAGCAGAACTCACAGGTCACAGAGATTTTGCCGTTTTCAGTGCTGTGTTCGAGTTCCTCAGCCGAGAAACCTTTCAACACGCCGAAAATTTTCTCGCGTGAACAAGCGCAATGATCAACCACTTTAGTGCCTTCATAAACGCGAACGCCGCGCTCATGGAACAGACGATACAGCAGACGTTCAGACGGCACCTGCGGATCGGTCAGTTCGGAATCGTCAATGGTCGCAACCAATGAACGGGCTTCCTGCCATTCATCCTCAACCGGTGCCTGTTCAGCTTCAGTACCATTCGGATTATCGCCGCCGTGCAGATCGCGATGGCGCGCGCGTAGTTCAGACTGCGGCAGAAACTGCACCATCAGACCACCGGCACGCCATTGTTCGGTTGGCTTGCCATCGGCACCGCGCTCAAAAAGGCGGGCAACTGCGAGCTGCACTTCAGTCGCAATCTGTTCAGACTGCATGAAGTAGTTGCGCGCAATATCTTCCAGCGAAGAACCATCCAGCGCGACAATACCCTGATAGCGCTGGGTAAATTCGCCCTGATCGACGGTCAGTGCCAGCGTACCCTGCCCCAGCAGTTCTTCCGGCTTGGTTTTACCGGCAGCCACAAACTCTGCCACACGCTCTTCATCAAAACGTGCATAGGCGCGGATTGCATCAGGCGTGCGGAAATCCACCACCAGCATATCTACCGGTCCGTCAGATTTGGTCTGGAAAATAAACTTGCCGTCAAATTTCAGGGATGTGCCAAACAGCACGGTCAGCACTGCCGCTTCACCCAGCAGCCGCGAAACGGCTTCCGGATAATTATGGCGTTTCAAAATAGCATCAAGCGCCGCGCCAAGCTGCACTGTACGGCCGCGCACATCCAGACCCTCAACCTGAAACGGCACAACAACATCATCACCGGACAGAGGAATATGATCCGGCATCGGGCTATTGGTCATCATCTGGTCGGTACTGGTCTGATTATTCATAACGATCTCTTTTCATTGGCTGCAAAACTTGCGCCACAAATCAGATACGGCCTGCAAGCTGTTTACAAACCTGCAAGCCGTAAATGTTTATTTAGGACAAGCCTGACAATGTGCCAAGCCTGAAGTTAGTATATAAATAAGAAGCGATCAGCGTCCTTCAAGGCACCAGGTCAAAATCGCCTTCTGTGCATGCATACGGTTTTCGGCTTCATCAAAAACCACCGATTGCGGGCCGTCGATCACTTCATCCGTTACTTCTTCACCGCGATGCGCCGGCAGACAGTGCATGAACAGCGCATCTTTATTGGCTTTCGCCATCAGATCCGCATTCACCTGATACGGCATAAATACATTATTGCCGCGCGCATTATCTTCCTGCCCCATCGAGACCCAGGTATCGGTTACGATACAGTCAGAACCGGCCACAGCCTTTTCCGCACTGGTGGTTGAGAAGATTTTTGCACCATTTGCATTTGCCCAGTCGAGGAAACGCGGCAGCGGCTCACTGCCTGAAGGTGTCGCAATATTCAGACGGAAATCAAACTGTGCCGATGCCTCGATAAAGGAATGCAGCACATTATTACCGTCACCGCTCCATGTGACTGTACGGCCTTTGATCGGACCGCGATGTTCTTCAAACGTCAGAATATCGGCCATAATCTGGCACGGATGAGTATCATCGGTCAGTGCATTGATCACGGGCACGGTCGCATGCTCAGCCAGTTCGAGCATGCGATCATGGGAGGTCGTACGGATCATAATGGCATCGACAAAGCGTGACAGAACTTTAGCCGTGTCCGCAATGGTTTCACTGCGGCCAAGCTGCATTTCCGAACCGGTCAGCATGATGGTTTCACCACCGAGCTGGCGCATGCCCACATCAAAAGAGACGCGGGTTCGCGTTGACGGCTTTTCAAAAATCATTGCCAGAACTTTGCCTTCAAGCGGCTTATCGCGCTTACCGGCTTTTAATCGCTCTTTGCGGGCGCGCGCTTCATCCATGATGAAACGCAGGTCCTGCGGGCTGACTGCTGAGAGATCGGTAAAATGCCTTAAAGTCTTATCATTTGCCATTATTAGTCACCGTTTATGCAGGAGCTTTGGAAAGCTTCGCTGCAACCTTTTCAATCCGGTTCAGGGCTTCACGCATATCATCTGCCGTTACTGTCAGCGGCGGCAGCAAACGCACAACATTATCACCCGCACCAACGCTGAGCATTTTCTCAGCGCGCAGACCGGTAATTACATCGCCATTCGGAACGGCACATTTCAGACCGATCATCAGGCCCTTGCCACGCACTTCAGTGAAAACATCCGGATAGCGGTCAATAATCGACGCCATGCCCTGACGGAACTGCGATGCCATTTCATTGACATGATCAAAGAAACCATCGGCCAGCATCACATCCAGCACGGCTTCGCCAACAGCCATCGCCAGCGGGTTACCGCCATAGGTGGTGCCGTGTACGCCTGCGACCATGCCTTTGGCTGCTTCTGCCGTTGCCAGACATGCGCCCATCGGGAAGCCGCCGCCGATACCTTTGGCTGTTGCCATCAGGTCAGGGGTAACGCCGGCCCATTCATGCGCATAGAATTTGCCGGTACGGCCAACGCCGGTCTGCACTTCGTCCAAAATCAGCAGCAGGCCGTTTTCATCGCAGATCTGACGGATGAGACGCAGGAACTCGGTTGAGAAGGAACGCAAACCGCCTTCACCCTGCACAGGCTCAAGCAGAACGGCAGCGGTTTCAGGCGTGATGGCAGCGCGCAAGGCAGCTTCATCGCCAAACGGCACCTGATCAAAACCGTCAACCTTAGGGCCGAAACCTTCGAGATATTTCGCCTGACCGGTTGCAGCAATCGTTGCCAGTGTGCGGCCGTGGAAAGCACCTTCAAAAGTGACAACGCGGTAGCGCTCAGGCTGGCCATTGACAAAATGATAACGACGCGCGGTTTTAATCGCGCATTCGAGTGCCTCGGCACCGGAGTTGGTGAAGAAAACTTTATCGGCAAATGTATTATCGACAAGGCGCTGACCAAGGCGTTCCTGACCCGGCACTTCATAAACATTGGACAGGTGCCACAATTTGGCGGCCTGATCCTGAAGTGTCTTTACCAGATGAGGATGGCTGTGGCCGAGTGCATTCACAGCGATACCAGCTGCGAAATCAAGATAACGCTCGCCGTCTTCTGTAATCAGCCAAACGCCTTCCCCTCGCTCAAAGCGCAACGCTGCACGATTATAGGTGTCGTAAAGCGGGTGCACATTTGCAGTCGTCATGCCAATAAGGCCTCCAAAGCCTTTAAATTGAAGCGGGCAGCATCTCAGACTTCGCCGGTCTCCGTGAGTTCTCTCAAACTCCCCTCCGGTGAAGCGGGTGTTGCGCGCAGATGAAATCAAAAAGCCGCCCTCAGGGCGGCTCGACAATGCACTATTGTTCGCCAATATTTAAATGTCAATCAAAGACGCCGGTGTCAGACCAGGAAAATAGCCTCTTCAAAATGCGCAAAAATGTCGCTGACAGACAATTTTACAGAAGAGGATGAAACTGCTGAACCACTGTGCTAAAACCATTTTTATGGCTGAACAATTATTTTCAGCCGCTGCTGCCATGAAATAAACGCGCATGTGTTGCACGAAAACCTTGTATTTAAAAAAAACCGGTCTATTAAATGCCCGCTGATCTCCAAGGTTGGGGAAAACCAATGCTGCAAAGGGCGCTGCGCTTGTCACGGCGTCCCTGCTTAAGGTAGTTTCATATTAAAGTAAGACTAGATTTAGTGCGACAGCGCCAGCTGTCCGGTACATATGGTGCCTGCTTGAACGGGCCCGCAAAAACGAACGCCGGACGCTATAAAGATTATAAAGAACGGAGCCTGAGCCACAATGAACTGGACAGATGAACGCGTCGAGCTTCTCAAGAAGTTGTGGAGTGAAGGTCTGAGTGCAAGTCAGATCGCAGCCCAGCTGGGTGGCGTAAGCCGTAATGCGGTGATCGGAAAAGTGCACCGCCTTAAACTCTCCGGACGCGGCAAAACCACAACTGCCGCGCCACGCAGCAAAAAACCGGCACCTGCACCGGTGACAACACCACGGTCAGCAACGACCTCTAATGTCAGCAGCATGTCTGCTGCCAGTGTCAGCGCCAGCCCGGCTGCACCACGTGCAACCGTGATGAAATCTTCCGGCAGCGCCGCGCTGCAGGCGGATATTCTGGCGGATGCCGTTGCAGAACCAATCATTCGCTCTAACGAGAATGTTGTGGTGCCAATCTCCCGTCACCTGACATTGTTGCAGCTGACAGAGCGCACCTGCAAATGGCCGGTTGGTGATCCGCTGCATGAAGACTTCCACTTTTGTGGCCATGAATCCGGTGAATCCAGCCCGTATTGCAGCTATCATTCCAAGCTGGCTTTCCAGCCGACAGCAGAGCGCCGTCGCGCTCGCTAAACGGAAAAACGCATCAAAGAAAAAGGCGCTTTTCAGCGCCTTTTTTATTGCCATGATTTTAAGCGCTTCATGCGTATCCCGCATTAATTCATCTTGAGATAATGCAAAGGCAAAACTCGAAATTCACTGCTTTCTGCCCGATCTGATGAGCAAGGCTTAAATCAAACGCTGATAAACCGCCAAAGTCTGATCGGCGATTCCTGACCAGCCATAGGTTGCCGCCACTTCCGCACTCTGCGCTTCTGCCTGTTTGCTACTCAAAGGCTGATCAAGTTTCACAGCCATCTGCTTTGCTAAGGCCTGCGTATCACCAAGCGGGAAATAATCCCCCTCCGGCAAACCAACTTCCAGATTTGCAGTAATATTGCTTGCCAGTACCGGCAGGCCATAGCCCATTGCCTCCATCATCGCGATCGGCATGCCTTCGTGACTGGACGGCAAAACAAACAGTGCCGCATTACTGTAAAGTGCCGCCAGATCATCACCGCGTTGCATCCCCGTCAGCACAACATTAGGCGTTTGGGCAGCAAGAGCTTTCACCTGGTCCACATAAGGTGACTGATGATCTGCTGCACCGACAATCGCTAATTTTTTGTCCGTGTGACAACCGGCAGCCTGCATCGCAGCAAAAGCCGCAATCAGATCATGCTGGTTTTTTTCCGGAACAATGCGGGCGACCATCACTACATATTGTTTCTCAACCAATCCAAACTGCTGCAGGACATCGCTCGTACCGGCGCTTTCACGCAAGGTTACCCCATTGGGAATAAACTGCGCCGATACATGATAGCGCTCCGCCATTGTCTCCACGATATGGCGCGAAACGGCAATCCGCTGACTGGCAAAGCGCATCCCTGCCCATTCACCGGTCTTGAGCATTTTACGGGCAAGCCCGCCCCATTTGTCACGATTATAGTCAAAACCATGATGGGTCACGACTGTCTTCAACCCGAACAATCGCGCCAATGGTGTCAGCAAAGCGGGGCCGATCGCATGAATATGCAAAATATCCGGCCGCCTGACGGCTGCAACCAATACGCCGAGAAATGTATGGGCGATCGCTTCAAATTTCGTGGAAACCGGCGCCCAAAGCGGCGTGACCTGCACACCTTCCCACTGATAAGCTTGCTTCTGTTTCAGATAAGGCTTGCGCCCGAGCACTTCGACATCCCAGCCTTTTTCAACAAACACACGGGCAAGCTCTTCCACATGCTTTTCCACGCCACCCTGCACCTGCGGCACACCGCGCAGGCCGAGCATCATCACTTTGGGACGCTTGCTCATGCGCTTACTCCGAGCGTGCCATAGAGTTCCAGCATCCGATTACGGTAAGCATCAGCGGAAAACTCATTCAAAATCCATTCGCGTCCAGCAAGCCCCATGGCATTGCGCTCTGCAACAGGCAAAGCGGCCATATGACTTAGCTGTTTTGCCAAATCTTCCGCATTACCGGCCTCAGCGGTCAAACCTGTTTCACCGTCACGGATCATTTCAGGAATACCGCCGATCCGCGCACCAATCACCGGTGTACCCAGCGCATAGGCTTCCAAAATACTGACGGGGGCATTTTCATACCACTCAGACGGCAGCACCAGTGCCCTTGCCTCACCGATCAGCCGGTGCAGCTTTTCACCCGTCACATAACCGGCGAAAATTACCGGCACATTGAGTTCTGCGGCTAGCGCCTTCAACTCAGCCTCATCAGGGCCGGTACCGGCAATAACCAGTTTCACGCCGGATTTTTCTGCCGCTGTAATCAGTGTCTTTAAACCCTTTTCCGGCGCGAGACGACCGGCGAAAAGCAGATAATCCTGCGCCTCATAAACCGGTTTCAGATGGTCTGTTTCCACAAAATTCGGGATATAGATCAGTTGTTCCTGCGGCCAGCCCCATTCAATCAGCTTCTCACGATAGAAGCGGCTTGGCACCACGAAACGATCCACCTTATTACGATAAAGCCCGAGCATGCGGTGGATCGCGGTTTCCACAAACACCAGCCCGCTCAGCGGCAGGGAGCCTTTGATGCAGCGATTGGCAACCACATTATAGATCCGTCCGCCTTTGCATTGCTCGCAGACATGGCCGTCAACCAGCATTTTATAGGCGGGACAGGCCAGCTTCAGATCATGCACCGTCATCACCACCGGAATATTGTGCTGTTTCAGCGTCGCAAAAATCGACGGCGACAAATGGTGATAGACATTATGGGCATGAGCGATATCGGGCTTTGCAGCTTCCAGCAACCGGCTCAGATTTTGCTGTGCCTCACGGGAATAGATAACTTTTGCCGCCTGTTTCACTTTTGTCAGCGCCGAGCTTTCACGACCATATTCAATTTCGGAAACAAAATATTGCGACCAGTCGGACGGCAGGTTTTCCGGATGCTGCATGGCAAAGGGAATAGCCTGCCAGCCAATATCCTCGAACAGGCTCATATGATCCAGAAAAATCGCTTCTGCACCGCCACGCCGGTAAAAATAATTATTAATGGCAAGCAAACGCAATTGCGTCATATCAGAGCTCATCAGGCTTCCTCGAACAAGACAGGACTATATCATATTTCGAACGCAAGCGATCAGGCTGCTTCTGCTAACATATAGTGATCCAGCGCTTCATTTACCGTTAGAAGGTCGCAACCGCTTTGCACTGCATATTGCACCAGTTTTTCAAAGGCCGCAGGTGTGCAGCCATAAGGCGTCGGTGTTTCTGAAATATCATGGGTGAAAAAGATCAGCCAACCGGGCTGCGCTTTCACCGCATCAATCTCAGCCTTCAACTGCACCACATCTTCGTCCGGTCGGCCGATTTCCATGCCAAACAACATTTGCAGGCATGTCGCGCCGCGATTAATCCGGTTTTCGCCGGCACGGCAACTGCGGTAATTTTTTGCCATACGCCGATAGGCAAAATAAGAAACCGCATTATACGGATAGGCAAAATTCAATTGTGAACCAGTTGCACTCCAACGCTTGCCTAATATCCGGCTGAGAAAAGAACGGTTCTGATCAATTTCACTTTGCAGCTGCGTGCCGTTCAAACGCGCAATATTTGGATGCGAATAAGTATGGCAGCCGATTTCATGACCGCGCTCTGCAAGTTCCGCTATACCGTTTTCATTGATGAGCTGCCGCGTTGTCTCCAGAGTACCGGCAAGACGTCCGGCAATATAGAAGGTGCCACGCAACCCGTATTTTTCCAGAATGGTTGCGCCATAAAACAGAGTGCTATCGGGAACATCATCAAAGGTAAAGGAAATCACCGGACGCGTCGTTGTGACATGCAATGTTTTAGGAGCAAAGCGGCGCATTAAATGCGCTTGTATGCGTCCAATCCAGTATTGGATTTTATGCTTCACTGCTTCACTCCTATACCGCCCCTGGAAAGGTCAGCCGGTTCATTTTTCAATATTAACCATTACAGATTTGCCTGATAGCGGAAGAGCAATCGCCTGTAAACGCAACCCGAATATAGCCATCATGCAACTAAACCATAACAAACTGCCTGTCTCAAAGAATACACTTTCCATCGCACTCGAAAACACAGCGAAAAGCCAGATGCGAACATAAAGACGCACAAGTGGCGAATATAAATTTCGCTTCGATATTTGTCCGATATAAATCAAAGGCATAAAGATTACCCAGATTGCAATCAAAACAAAACCAACAATTCCAAGATTAATAAGGGCATCAACCCAAGCATTATGCCCATTAAATGCTCTTGGCGACCAGTTTTCAACAGTATCATTATTGATCAGTCTTTCAGTCTGCCAAAAGCCATGAAGCCCGTGACCAAGAACTGGACTGTCAATCATTGCTCCGACAGAAAACCGCCAGATATGAGCACGATTGGTAAAAGTGGCATCAATACCTAAAGATTCAAGAAATTCATAAACTGCCGGTATTAATGCGGCGCCCACAGTCAGAAAATTAATCAGCAATACGCCGCCGACAATAAGAGGCCAACGTGCCCAACGTATTCTCTCAAACACAAAGGCAAGCATCAAAATCAACGGCAACATTGCCGTCGAGGTTTTGCCACCGGTTTGGGTTAAGAAAAGTACAGATAAAATGAGTAATGACCAGCCAACCAGCCGCCACCCCTTATCCTTAAGATAAAGCGCATAACAAGAGCTCAACATCATGACCGATGCTGCTACGTTTTTGTGGGTAAAATGACCGCGCCAATTCCCCACTTGTGCATCCCCTAACCGGGTACTGAACTGGTGAATAGCCTGTGCCGGTTTAAATATCACGCCAAAATATGCAAAGCCCAGCATAATCAGCAGCCCTGCTATAACCAGTTTGGCGAACTGCTCTTCCGAGCGAGGCAGCAATAAATAAACCGAGGCGTTCAACAGCAGGATACCGGAGAGAATAACCTGCTTAAATGAGTCAATTTTCTCCGTAGAGAATGCCGCTGCCAATAGTAGCCAAAGCAGCAGCATAATCATCAGTGGTCTTGGCTGCAGCACCAAAGCCCTCTGCGGGCTGGTACAGATATAGAAAATCGAACCACCGAACAAAGTCAGCGCAGCCAGCTGACTAAACAAACTTGAGCCGCGATCTACACCATCAAGTGTCACTGTCACATAGGGATCAACAGTAACCCACAGATAGAGAAACTGCCCCATAAACAATGCTATGCCCAGTACATTCATTGTCTGAGTTGAAGCAGCAGAGCTGTCTACACGCATATATCAGATTTCTTTCCGGCTTGGCTCGCCAGTTACACCTAATTTACACAGTGCGGCGTTGTCCGCGCATGGCACCTACGAAACCAAATAACAAAGCCAGTCCGCCCCCCATACCGCCACCAACAATGGCACCGGCGATAGCGAGTAAAGCTGTCCCCGGAGGCCACGAACGGCTCTTTGGCGGCAAAGCAGTAGAGACAATACGGATATTCGTCGTATCGATTTGCTGACGCTGCGCAATTTCCTGCGCGCGTGTCAGATATGTCTGGTACAGAGTTGTCTTAGCCAGACGATCGCGCTCCAGATCATTCAGCGTTACCTGCGCATCTGTATCAAGTGATACTGCGGAACGCGCGGTTTCTGTCTGTCTGCGCAATGTTTCAACAACTGAATTAGCCTGTTCAAGATCAAGCTTCGCAGCCCGTAGAATCCGTGAGGTTTCCTGCGAAATTTGCGCCTGCAGACCCGACAACTGTGATTGCGCACTCACCAGCTCAGGATAGCGCGGACCATAGGTCATTGTCATCGCATCCACGCGCTGTTTCAGGGTTGCATATTGAGTCCGCAACGCTGTCAGCGTCGACGACTGCAAAGTCGCAGACGGATCCAGAGCCTGATTTTTTGCACTGGTTAACTCATCATAACGTGATTTAGCTTCCGCCTGACGGCTCAACGCACCAACAAGCTGCGTATTGGTTTCAGTCAAAGACTGTGCACTGACCAGTCCGCCGGCATTGCCGGTTTGCAGGCCTTGCGCATTGCGAAATTGGGCAACTTTCATTTCTGCCTCAGTCGCAGCCTGCTTCAGTTCATTCAAAGGTTCAGTTAAAGCACGGGCTGCGCGAGCTGCACCATCCTGTTCATTTTGTGCAACCTCTTCCTGAAAGGCCTTCGCAACCGCATTTGCAAGCAAAACTGCTTTTTCAGGTTCCCGCGCCCATGCGGACAAATTAATCAGATAAGAACGCTCAGGGCGGCGGGCATCAATACGGGAAGACAGTTCACGCAAAGCAGAGATATTTTTGGCCTGTGCAGGATCCATGCCATCAGCATCCTTTTTCGCACTGCCAACAAGAGCAGAAAGCAAGCTTGTTTCCGTTCCGTTAAATTCCGGATCATCCTGCAACTTCAGCTCATCAACAACACGTTGCAATACATTACCTGAAGTTAGCACCCGCAACTTACTCTCGACGTCCATCAGCTGGCTTTCAGCCTGCATACTAGTCGCGTAAACATCATTCGGTACCAGCTGCAAATTAGACGGAGAAACCAGAATATCTGTACCGGCTGTAAAACGTGGTTTGGCAGTTTTGCCAAATGCAATACCGGCCGCTGCACCAAGTGCCGCCATTAGCAAAATTAAAAGCCAATAACGCAGTAACCAATTGATAATATCTGAAAAGCTGATTAACGGGAAAACCCATCCCTGCTGATAAACAACAGGCGGAACAGTCTCATGCGCTGTTACAGGAACTGCCGCCTGCATCTCTGCCTGTTTTTGCCCCAAATTGTCTTCCCCGCGTGTGGTCACAGGCGCGGTTTTGGCTTTTTGGGCTAATTCTTGCAGAGTATACATCAGACATCTCTACTATTTTGATCAAAATTCATTTTTCAGGCATGTCTGCCATTCTTGTATATGCACTAACAGAAACATTAAAAAAAAAGGTTAACGAAATCTGCAAGACGGTGCTTAACTATTGAAATTCATAAAAAACAAAATATTAAACATTAGTTATTTCAACTAAATAAGCGATGATCTGTTCCTGCTTGTCACTCTTAGCCGTTTCTTTTTGCACAAAAATGCTTTACAGACACTGCATCAAAGGAAACGAAAATATGAGTGAAACGGAGTTGACGGACAACCGCCTGTCTGCGCGTATCAAGCGCTATCTGCCCTCGCTCCTCTCCTATATGGCCTCAAGCGGCAGCCTGATCATGGCGAGCGTCGCTCAGTTGGTGACATTTGCTATTCTCGCCCGTTTCCTTGGCGCGTCCGAATTCGGTATGTTCATTACTATTATGGCCATTACCAGCATTGCCGTGCATATTTGCGGCATCGGCGGTTCAGAGTCACTGCTACGCCGCGTTGCTCAAGATACGTCCATTTATCCGGCAATGCTTGGGCATAATCTGATCCTGATCAGCATCAGCGGCAGCTTGCTCATTGTCGCAGGTATACTCGTTCTGCCCTATTGGGTCAGTTTTTCTACTGACCCGCTGACCAATTATATCAGCCTGTTTCTGTTTCTCATTACCAATATTGTTTTGCTGCGCCTGATCCTGCTGGCTGAAGCAGTTTACATCGGACACAGCAATTTCAAAGCGGCAAATCTCTCAGTCGTCGGCTTTGCCTTTGCCCGTACATTTGCAGCCATTCTGGCCTGTATCGCTTTTGGTGTCGATACAATCAGCGGCTGGGCATGGTGGCAGTTTTTGTGCCATCTTTTTGTTGCTGCAGCATACTGGCTCTGGCTGATGCGCCTCGGAAAACCTAAGTTCCGTCTGGTGCGCGAAGAACTCAAACTCGGACTTTTCTTTGCCACACCGTTTATTTTCCGCGCCATCCGGCAGAATATCGACTTACTGTTGCTTGGTCTGCTTCTCTCTCCGGCAGTGATCGGCAGCTATGGCGTCGCGCGCCGCATCGTCGACAGCAGTTATCTGAATATCGACGCTATGAGCCGCCTGCTCTATCCGCGCTTTGCCAAGATGAGCGCCAATGGCATTGATAAAGCATGGCCGCTGGCGCAAAAATCCGTAGTGATGGCTGTCGGCATAGCGATCTTTACAGCTGTCGTGATTTACGGTTTAGCGCCATATTTGCCTTTGATTTTCGGCAATGAATATCAGTCTATGATTTACTTCACACAGGTGCTGTGCTGGGTTATCATTTTTTATGCACTATGGTCGGTTGCCGTAGAAGTTATGGGCGCAGCCGGAGAACACGGCTATCGGGCGGCCATTCTCAATACCGGCAATATTCTTGGTGCGCCCGTCTTGGCGCTCGCCACATGGCTGATGCCACCGACCGGTACATTTATTTCAATCTATCTGATTGAATTCTCAATTGCTTTATGTGCGTGGCTGTTTCTGTACAAGCTGGTGCGCCGGGCTGCTCACACCTAGAGCGCCATGTGCCAGACTTGACACACAAAGGTCTCTAACACTTTAAAATGAGAGCATAATGTTACTTTAAACTGATCCAAGTTTAAGGGATTATGCTCTAGTCAACCGCTGACTTTCCCTGAAGAATTTTGCTTTCAATGAAAGCCTCAGGATTTTTACGCCGTGTGAAAAAACCAAGCGGCAATGCTGCAGCATGCGCAAACCATGCGACAACGGAATAAAGACCTATCGACACGCTACGGTTTTTAATGCTCATTAAACCGACTGCCGTCCCGATCATCATGAGATCGACCAAAACGGCGTATCCCATATGCGGCAGCACTACGAACAGGAGCAGCATCAGAATGATCCATCCATAAACAGCCATCCACAGGCGCAATTCCGGTAAATCAGCAAAGAGCATCTTGAAATGCGGCTTGCCTGTTGCCGAACGCAACAGCTCGCCAATCCCGCGAATATATTTTGTTTGCCAGCGTCTGATGAGAAGCTTGTATGCGTTAACATTATGGCCTGTATGATAGACGAAACGCCGGTCAAGCCGGAACAATGTCCAGCCCTTCTCACGAAGCCTCACGCCCAAATCATATTCTTCATAACTATGCAGATTGCGATCGGACAGATAACCGATATTTTCTATCGCTTCACGCCTGTAAAGCCCGCCACAATTAATCCGGTCGATGACGCCAACTGCTTTATAGGCTGTTTTGCGTAAGCCACGACGCACATATTCCAGATTATCGTGATTACGCTCCATCACATGTCCGGTTACACCGGCAACCCTTGCATTTGCTTCAAGATACTGCATAGCCTCAACAATAAAATCTTGTGCAAGCTCGGTATCGCCGTCCATCAGGCAAATATACGGATATTGGCTATACTGATAGCCGAGTTGTGGCCCTAATCCGCAACTCGGCTTGGCCGGTGCCTCAATCTGCACAATAATAATCGGATATTGTTTAGCTATTTCAATTGTGCGGTCAGTGGAACCGCTATCTGCCAGAATAACTTCGCCCTGACCTGCCGGCAGAGCAGCGAGAGCGCTCTCAATCGCAGCAGCAATCCGTCGTTCTTCATTCAATGCTTTAATAATGATTGAGACCGTCATCTGACATCCTGCCTGCCGGAGCACCTGATATGTTAGGCGCATATAGGCACAAGACATCTAAAATGCAATTAATTCGGGCTAAGCATACTCTTGAAAAACTAGATTTGAACTTTATAATATTATCACTCTTCTTATGAAAACACATTTAAAAGCAATTATTTACCACATTACCGTCTTTCTATGCGGCAGGCTAAAGAAGCTGAAACATCAGCCTTTGTCATAGGATATTATTTACTCAATTCTGCCAGACTGATCACAAGACCTATACTCAGCCTGACGATGGTATAATAAGACAGGATCAAGTGGCATGGCATTATTAAGTTCGATACAGCTTTCCCGTCATGATGCGGGTTTAAGCTTGATTGAGTCTGTGCCGGCACCAGATCAGCCATTAACGCAACCTCATACGAGTCCCCGTACTTCTCTGAAAATCAATTATGATATTCGCTGCGTTCAATCTGTTGCAGATGTCTCTGTTGAGTGGCCAGTCGCTGACAGACAAGCTCCGGGCAAGTTAGAGAGTGATGCCAGTCCCAATTATCATATTTTTCAAACTATAACTTTTCTGAAAACATGGGAGAAAACCTACGCCCCTGCCCTTAAGGCGGAGCTATGCCTTATTGAAGTCCGGATGAAAGACGGTAAACCGGTTGCTTTTCTGCCCTTTGCTGTTTTTCCCTGCAAGCGGACACGTATTCTGTCTTTTACAGATCAGGGTGTCGCCGATTATAACGCACCTGTCTTGTTCGACTGCGGCGTCGAGTGGAACCAGCAGCAGGCTGAGAATTTATGGCAGCAGGTTTTGGCAGCCCTGCCGGCTTTTGACTTTGCTGAACTCAGCAATATGCCGGAGAAAATCGGACACCTGATTAATCCGCTCTTTCTATTGGCGAATACTGACAATCAGGCGAGCAGCCATGCCAATAGTCTGACCCATAGCTGGGACAAAATTCAACAGGATCTCGTCCGTCCCAAGGCGATCCGTCGCAAACTTCGCCATCTTCACGAGCTAGGGAATTGCGAATTCTCCATCGCTGAGACACCTCAGGAGCAGCAACAGCTTCTGGAATTCATGCTCTATGAAAAACAGCAGCGTTTTATTGAAACTCATGTGCCAGGGTTTGATCAATATCCGGAAAAAGTTCACTATTTCAAAGAGGCTACAAAAGCTTTCCAAGCAGCCGGCACTTTGCATATTTCCGCATTAAAGCTGAATGGTGAACCCCTCGCCTGCATGTGGGGATTGGTCAGCGGCCCGCATTATTACGGCATTATGATTGCCTCTAATTTGAAAAAATGGGCCAAATACTCCCCGGGTCATGTACTGCATTATTTACTGCTGCAGCATCTCAAAGATGAAGACTATGATTGCCTCGACCTCGGCGTCGGTGACGAAGAATGGAAAGTGCAAAACTGCGGCCTGACCATCCCGCTAAAATGCATAACAATAACAGCCACAATGCGCGGCAGCTTATATGCCATGCAAAAAACAACTATGGCTCGTTTGCGCACCACCGCTTTTTGGCAGGCTTTTCGACCGCTGAAATGGCGTTTTCTGCGTGCTTTGCACCATGAAAAGTGAAGTTCATAGTCAATTATGAACCGGCAAAAACCACAGTGAAGACTGAACCCTCGCCAAGTTGGGAGCGAACGGTCAGGCGCCCGCGATGGCGTGTCAGAATGTGCTTGACGATTGCCAGCCCCAAACCCGTGCCTTTATGTGCACGACTGCTGTCCACATCCACACGATAAAAACGCTCTGTGAGACGCGGCAAATGTTCTGCCGGAATACCGGGGCCGAAATCCTGAATACTGACAGAAAAACCGCGTAAGCCATCCGCCTGACTGTTCTCAGCGCCTTGTTCATCCAGCGTTACTACAACACACTTACCAGCCTGCCCGTATTTGCAGGCATTCTCAATCAGGTTCTGAAATACCTGAATGAGCTCATCTTTGTCGCCGGGCAACCAGACCGGATGATCCGGCTTCGCCCATTCAATGGTCACGCCAACACCGGAGGCCATTGGCGCAAGTGTTTCAACGACATGACTAACGATCTGTCCGACGTCGACACGCTCTTTCAGTGGTATTGCGGCTTTCATTTCCAGTCGGGAGAGAGATAAAAGATCATCAATCAGGCGCGACATGCGATCTGCCTGTGCCTGCATGATCCCCAAGAAGCGCTCGCGCGCGCCTGCATCATCCCGTGCAGGACCTTGCAAAGTCTCAATGAACCCGCGCAGAGAGGCCAAAGGTGTACGCAATTCATGACTGGCATTGGCGATAAAGTCTGAGCGCATGCGGTCGATCCGACGCAATTCCGTCTGATCTCGGAAAATCAGGATGAAACAGTCGGCCTCACCTTTGGCTGTTTCAAAAGTCATAACAGAAGCACGATACCAGCGCTCCAGCGGCAGACGCTCAAGATAATCCGTTGAACGCGCCTGACCATCAGCGCTAATCCCCTGAATTAACGCGTGCATTTCCGGTGAACGAAAACATAAATAAAGCGAGGTATCGCGTGCCAGAGGCGGAAACGCTTCGCGCGCAGCATAGTTGATATAAAGAATAGTGCCATCCGCATCAAACAACACCAGTGGGTCAGGCAAAAAATCAGCCAGTATTTCGCCGGAAAGGCGTGAGAGCGGTCCTTCACGCTTACCTGTTCTGGCTACCTCCGCGACAGGCTTAGGCGCAGAAAAAGCAGTCAGAAGCACAGCCAGAACAAACAACAATACACAGGCTATAGCTGCCCACAGGGCTGAAATATTCCAGGAATGCAGCAGTAAAAAAAGCGGCAATAAGACGATCAAAGCAGGCAAAGTCTTACGGGTTGAATGCAACCAGCGCGACATATTTCGTTCCGGATCATTCACCATCTCTGCCTCCGTAGCCACTGCAACAGAAACATCATTTTTCTGACTGTGATCAGTTACCATATGTCTGTATGCCGCCTTTATATCCGTCTTCATTCCCTCTTATTTCAACAGATGCTTATGTAACCATTGTGAAAGCAATTGAATACAAAAACATAATATCTGTCTTTGCGGATATATCATATGCTAATCGGGGAAAACATCTTCCGTTCAAATAAGATGAGCAGACTATTTATGATTTACATTACAAATTTGTGACAAACGGTTTCGTTGCAGATGACTTCTTCTGACTGTGAACAGATAATCCATATGGTGGCATAGATAGATTTGTCGCTTCTGCCTCCCCCTCTTCATTCCGGCTAGGAAAATGCGGCGTTTTTTCCCAGTGGTGCGGTGCCGTAAACATCTGAAAAAAAGCACGCCATGCGGCAATCGATAATAATATCCAATAGAACGGCACGCCCCAGAGATAAGAATAACGACGACGCTCCTCAAAGCGCAGTGTCTTGTTGCATAGAATGTGAAAACTCAGATAGGCGGTCAGTAGATTCATTCCGTTGAATATCACTGCTGCCATAACATTCTGATCATGATAACCGGCAATGCTTTGTGCAATTCCCCACCCCAGGCTTATCAGCATAAGAGGATGCAACAAGGCCGACAGCAATAAGCCCGTTGTATAAAGCAGATAGAGTGTAAAACGCCCGATCCCCAACTGACGACAAGTTTGCACCGGTGAGCGCATATGCACCAGCCATGTCTGCATCCAGCCTTTGAACCAACGTGTTCTTTGCGTTTTCCAGTCCTTATAATTTTCCGGCGCGTCTTCAGTCGTTGGTCTGTTGATCACATCCACAGAATAACCAAAACGCGCTAAGCGCATACCTAAATCTGCATCTTCCGTCACATTATAACTGTCCCAGCCGCCGACCTCCTGCAAAACTTTTCGCTTCAGGTGATTTGAGGTTCCGCCCAAAGGCATAACGGCCCCTCTCCGGCTTAGCCATGGCAGCAGCCCGCGAAACAACCCCGCATATTCGAATGAAAAATAACGCGTCAGGTAATTATGTTTGAAATTACTGATCACCAGCGGGGCTTGCAGACATGCCAGCTTCTCATCTCCACGCCGGAATGTCTGCCAAGCTTCCAGCAGCTGATCGCGATGCGGCCTGTCTTCTGCATCATAGACAACGACAAATTCACCACGGGCAAATTGCAACGCATAATTCAAAGCCTTGGGCTTAGTACGTGGCCCGATATCCGGCACCCGTAAAATTTCAAAATATGCCGGCAAATTACATTGTACTAAAGCTGATACCGTCTCAGTATCATCCGCTTCACAAATCAATTTAATATCAAGCTTTGTTGTCGGCCAGTTCAGACCATCCAACGCCAAAACGAGCTGATCAACGACATTTGCCTCCTTATAAAGTGGCACCAACACTGTATAAACCGGCAGACTATAGGCTCTGTAAGCGGATAACGGGCGTATGTGCAACGGGCGGGCGTTCCATGCAGCCAACAGGCGTATGATCACACACGCAAAAAAGAACAATGTCATTCCCCAATAGAGCACTGACAAGTAACCGCCGCCATTAACAAGAAACAACCACATCAGCCCGAGCAGAAGCGCTCCTAAACTAAAGCCCTGCCAGCCATTCATCACGAAGCGGGCAGATAAATGCAACGGCGTCATCCGCTGCGCGCGTCCCGCGGCAGCTTTACCATAACGATCATGCAGTAATGCGATCAACACTGTCGGCGGACATAAACGCAACCGTGCCTGCATCTCCGGATATTCCCGCAGATAATACTTCAACATCGCCAATTCTTTGAGATCGGGCGCCATATAGAGCAGACTCTGGCCATTTCGCCCCGCAACCAACACATGACGAATATTACTCAAACGAGCAATACCATCAAAGGGACGCAGCAAGACATCGCTTACAATTGGCGTATCATCGTAAGTCAGCCCTGTCTCTTCCGCCCAGAGCCGATAAAGGGCGCTTTCCGAAATAGCCCCCCGATGCACAAGCTCATCATTGAATGATGTATTATGGCGCGCAGCACCGGCAAAGGCCGCAATAATCTCTCCTTTGCCAAGCCCTGCCTCCACCAGACGTACAGAGAATGCAGCACATAGCCCAATGAAGCTCTGCGAAATAAATAAATGCATCGTCATTTCACCACCAAGAAATAACAAAGATAAATTTCAATAAATTCTACATTACAAAAATTTATGCATTCAAAATAAACGCATTTTTAACAATAATGTCTATCACGCAAAAATAACAACTGTAAAAAATATCTTATCCAAAATTTCAAATCCAATTAATATTTAAATTTTTAATACTCTAAAGGAAAATATAATAAATAAATTACAGACCCCTTCCATGCGTTTCAGATTGTTTTATACTCTGCATATTTCATAAGATAATCAGACGAGATACTGGATCCTCATGCGCAATTCATCCGTCCGCACCTCATTTCGTCAAATGCTAAAATCTGCCCCAACAACAATCTTTGCAGGTATGTTTTTGCTGGCAAGCGGCATGGCTTCAGCCCAGAGCGCTTCCCCCTACCTCGCAGGCGATGATCAGAAACCGGCAAAGCCGGATATTTCACAAAGAAGCCAGATCCGCTTTCTGACCGGCACGGATTTCGCACCGTTTAACAGTCTCACACCACAAGGACGGCTCAGCGGCTATAATATTGATCTGATCCGCGCCATTTGTCAGGAATTATCAATTGCCAGCCGCTGTCAGATCGAAGCACGGCCATGGGATGAATTGCTGCCAGCGCTGCGCAACAATGAAACAGATGCACTGGTTGCCGGACTGATGCCGGATCGGGAGAAACGAGTTACTCTAAGCTTCACCCGCGCTTATTTCAGCTTACCCGCCCGCTTTGTCGCCGTTAAAACGGAGCAGAGCAGCCCCGCTTCATTCTCTCCGGACGGCAAAAATGTCGGCGTCCTAGCAGATACCGCTCATGAAGCCCTGTTAAAAACCTATTTCCCGAAAGCCAAAATCACACCCTATAACAACAGCGAGTTGCTCTATAAGGGGCTACAGGATGGTAAAGTTCAGCTGATTTTCGGAGATGCGATGAGCCTGTCGCTCCGCATGAATCCTGCCAGCGCTTCAGATAATTCTAACGGCGCATGCTGCCACTTTGTCGGCGGCGCTTATCCGGCACCGGAATTCTTAGGGCAAGGCATGGCGATTGCCTTACGCAAACAGGATGCAGATCTGCGCCTTGCTTTCAATAACGCCCTCACCGCACTGGAGCGCAAAGGCGTGCTGGATGATTTATATCTGCGCTATTTTCCGGTCGGATTTTATTAAAAAAAAGGCGCGTTTATCACCAGACGCGCCCGATAATGCATCAAAGTTTGCGGAAGCGCACACGAGCGCTGCGCTCAATCGCAGCAACACTCAACTCATCCAGATTCCACAAGTCACGCATCAGCTGCAAAAACTCCAGCTCTTCCTGCTCAACATGCAGATCGGCTGCCGCCACTTCAACCGCAAGCGCATAGGCTGTTTCATAGAGTTTTTCCGGTAATGCCTGATGTGCAATATCCAGAATGCGATCCAAACCATCATCTTTGGTCAGCAGCTCATAGCAACGTTCTGCAATTTCCGGCACAGTATCCACATCAAAACCGGTAAAAACCGGCAAACGGCGTACCAGATTGCCAATGGAAGACAATTCTGCATCTGTCATCCGCGTATCCGCAGCTGAAACCGTTACCATAATATAGATCAGCGCATCCTGCGGCGTGATTTTCATTTCCAAGAACTCCTGCATGGTCTGAAATATAAGATTGAGACTATTCTATAGCGCTTAACAAGTGTTCAATTGTGTTTAAGCCTATGGATAATGCCCGCAACCCCCATCATTTTTGTATTACGCTCCCCCCGTTTTCACAGAAAGCGTGTCATATCACCTTGGCTTTCACAGAAAGCACATGATATCCCCCAGCGGCGGCAAAGAAAGCGTTGCGCCGCATTGACGAAACCCGCATCTCACCATAGACCTGTCTATCCGTACCGGTAAAAAGTGCGGATATTTTAATCAACACCTCCTATCAGGAAAGATATTATGACAACCGACCGCTCAAACCACATCGACCTTGCGCCCGACCTGATTGCGGCAGCAGCACAGGCGAAAGCGTGGCCCTTTGAAGAGGCGCGGAAAATCATAAAACGGTACGAGAAAACCGGCTTTCCTGAAGTCGTGATTTTCGAAACCGGCTATGGCCCGTCCGGCCTGCCGCATATCGGTACTTTCGGTGAAGTTGCACGTACATCCATGGTACGCCATGCATTCCGCGTGCTGACAGAAGACAAAGTCAAAACCAAGCTCATCTGTTTCTCGGATGATCTCGATGGCATGCGCAAAATTCCGGACAATGTGCCGGATCGCGCAGCACTCGAGCCGTCCCTGCAGCTGCCTTTGTCAGCAGTGCCAAACCCGTTCGGCGGTGACTTCAAGAGCTTTGCCGACCACAACAACACTATGTTGTGCCGCTTCCTCGACACTTTCGGCTTTGACTATGAATTTGCCAGTGCGACCGACTATTACAAGTCCGGCCGCTTTGACAAAGTGTTGCTGCGTGCCGTAGAGCGTTACGACGACATTATGGCCGTCATGCTGCCGACACTGGGTGAAGAGCGCCGCGCTACTTACAGCCCGTTCCTGCCAATCTCCCCGTCCACCGGTCGTGTCCTTTACGTACCGATGAAGAAGGTTGACGCGAAAGCCGGCACCATCACTTTCGACGATGAAAACGGCGTGGAAACCACTCTGCCGGTCACCGGCGGTAATGTGAAACTGCAGTGGAAGCCGGATTTCGGCATGCGCTGGGCAGCCCTTGGCGTTGACTTTGAAATGTTTGGTAAAGACCACCAGACCAATCAGTCGATCTATGACAAGATTTGTGAAATTCTTGGCGGTCGCGCGCCTGAACATTTCGTTTATGAACTGTTCCTCGACGATCTCGGTCAGAAGATTTCCAAGTCAAAAGGCAACGGTATCAGCATTGACGAATGGCTGACCTATGCACCGACCGAAAGTCTCGGCCTCTATATGTTCCAGAAGCCGAGAACAGCGAAAAAGCTGTATTTCGACGTGATCCCGAAAGCTGTAGATGAGTATTTCACCTATCTGGCAGCCTATGAAAAGCAGGATTGGGCAGCACGCCTCAACAATCCGGTCTGGCATCAGCATTACGGCAATCCGCCGAAGGTTGATCTGCCGGTGCCGTTTGCCATGTTGCTGAACCTTGTCAGTGCATCCAATGCGGAAAATGCCAGCACCTTGTGGGGCTTCATTTCCCGCTATGCACCGGGTGCGTCTCCGGCAACCCATCCGGAGCTCAATGCTCTGGTGGAATATGCCATCCGCTACTTCAATGATTTCGTGAAGCCGAGCAAGAAATTCCGCGCACCGGATGAAGTTGAACAGCAGGCTCTGCGTGATCTGGATACAGCATTGGCTGCTCTCGATAAGGCTGCTGACGGCACCACAATCCAGAATGCTATTCTGGATGTTGCCCGCGTTATCGAACGCTATCAGGATCACAATAAGAAGAGCCCTGACGGCGGCCCTGGTGTTTCTGTCTCGTTCTTCCAGATGCTCTATGAAGTGCTGATCGGACAGGAACGCGGCCCGCGCTTCGGTTCATTCGTTGCACTCTACGGTATTGATGAAACACGCGGCCTGATTGCGGAAGCACTCAAGCGCGCCTGAGACTTCAAATGAAAAGAAAAAGCCGCGTTTCTCTGAGACGCGGCTTTTTTGTATTTATTGTTGTGGTGCCGGTGGAAACGGCAAATCCGGTGCGGCCGGTTGTGCAGGCGCCGCTTGTTCAGGTGCAGCATTATCCTGCGGGAACAGTGGTATCATTGTCTCTGGCGCAGTATCCGAAGGCTCAGGCATTGCAGTCACAGGCTTGCGACCAAAGACGCCCAGCAGCATTTTCTCAGCCTGTGTCTGGCTATCAGCATATTGACCGCCAAATGTCGCTCTCGCCCAGCCATTTTCAACAAGCCAGCGGGCAACGTCAGTTCCGGCCAAGGTACAGCTGGTACGGATCAGTTCCTCTTGCGGATCAGTGCCTTGCAGATCACAACTGATTGCCCGCCCGCGCAACCATGAACGGAATGCAGTGCGTGCCTGCATACCACATTGCCAAACATCGCCGTTAATATCGGCACAAGAGGCATCCGGCTCAACAATATCAATACCGTTCAGCTCAATCGTGCGGTTACCGACAGCAAGCCTGCCTGCGGCCAAAGCCACAGGGCGGTAAAACAAGCCGCCTTCTGCGGCCTTATCTTCAGGGGCAGGTGCGGGTTCAGGCTTTTCCTGCACCGGCGACGCCAGACCCAACTCACTCAATGGAGGGCGTGGTTCTACACGCTCCAGCGGCTGATCCTGCACTGCGTCTGATGCATCCGGCAAAGGATTATCCGTGTTAGGCTCTTCATTCGCGAGTGTGCCGGACGGCAGTCTTTCCGGTGGCATATCTTCCGGCAGATCAAAATTCTCAACAACAATGGCTGTATCGCCATTACCGGCGTCATGATCAAGCGCGCCATAAAATGGTGCGACATAGGCAGCGAACAGGGTTGCTCCAACACCAAAGGCGAGGATCGGCGGCAAAATTGTACGAAGGGTCGCCGGTTTACGCATACTTACTCCTGTTTATCGTCCGCTTTATGTGCTGCGCGTTATAGAACACCTTCAGTTAATAGTGAAACGTTGAAACCATTCTATGTTTTTTGCGAAGATTAATCCGGTAACTGCTTCACATTTTTGGGAGTGCGCTCAGAGTATTTTTCGCCACCCAACAATTGCGCGAATGTCATAACATCTATCTCTGTTACCTCAAGAATTTTTGCCAGAGACTCTGTGGATGGCCAGCGAGGTCTGCCATCTGCGGAAAAACGTTTGGATTTATTAAATGTCGTCGGGTCAAGACCGGCACGGCGTGCCAGACCGGATGGCGTCAGTTGCGCCCGCTTTGCCACCATATCAATGGCTGACCAGAGTTCTTCATGGGTAAACATCAGCCCATCCCAAGGAATAAAATCCTTACTTTCGTAGCCTCTCCCTATATCAGAATATCAATAAAAACGAAAATGGCGCGGATATGTCCGCGCCATTATATGACTGTTGATAAAAATGAATGATCAGGCAGCCTTATCAGCAGGCTTATACGGATTGAAACGCTGATAGAAAGTTTCACCGCTGTCAGCCATATCTGTCAGAAGTTTCGGTGCCTTGAATTGTGTACCGTAATCTTTCTGCAGCTTCTTCGCCAGTTTGACAAATGCCTTGGCACCCATGCCGTCAATATAAGACAATGTACCACCGGTATAAGGTGCAAAACCGAAAGCAAGAATGGAGCCGACATCGGCCTCACGCGGATCGGTCACAATGCCCTCTTCCATCACACGGGCTGCTTCCAGAGCGATAGTGACGAGGAAACGCTGCTTGAGAGTTTCCACATCCACCTTGTCTGCATCCTGCTGCGGATAAAGTGTACTCAGTTCCGGCCAAAGGTGTTTTTTGGCAGGTCGTGCCGGATAATCATAGAAACCCTTGCCGTTTTTGCGGCCAAGGCGGTCATATTTATCCACCAGCGTATTGACCAGTTCGACATGGCGCGGATCAACGGCCTTGTCACCCAGATCAGCCAGCGTGGCTTTGAGAATTTTCTGCGACAGATCAATCGCTGTCTCATCATTGAGTGCCAGCGGCCCGACCGGCATACCGGCCATTTTAGCGGCATTTTCGATCATTACTGGCGGCACGCCTTCCACCAGCATATTATAGGCTTCAGACATATAACGCAGTACACAACGATTGACGTAGAAACCGCGCGTATCATTGACGACAATCGGCGTTTTCTTGATGGCACGCACATAATCCAGTGCCGTTGCCAGCGCCTTTTCGCCCGTCTTCTTGCCCATAATCACTTCAACCAGCATCATCTTATCAACAGGTGAGAAGAAGTGCAAACCGATGAAGTTTTTCGGACGCTGTGAGACTTTGGCAAGACCGGTAATCGGCAGGGTTGAAGTATTGGATGCAAAAATTGCATTCTGCCCCAGCACCGCTTCTGCCTGTTCGGTTGCCGCCTGCTTGACGCCGCGATCTTCAAAAACAGCTTCAATTACCAGATCGGCACCATCTAGCGCCGCATAATCGGCAGATGGCGTAATCAATGCCAGCAGCTTGTCTTTATCTTCTGCTGTCATCCGGCCTTTCTGCATCTCTTTGGCAATCAGATCGGCAGAATGAGCTTTGCCTTTTTCCGCGGCTTCCAGATTACGGTCGATCAAAACCACCGGAATACCGGCTTTGGCAGTAACATAAGCAATACCAGCGCCCATGAAACCGGCACCGATTACGCCGATTTTCTTGAACTTGGTTGGTTTGATGCCTTCTGGGCGACGTGCGCCTTTGTTCAGCTCCTGCAAAGACACAAACAATGAGCGGATCATCGACTGGGCTTCTGTGGTCTGCAGAATATGCGTGAAATAGCGCTGCTCAATCTTCAGACCGGTATCAAACGGCACCAGCAGACCTTCATAAACGCATTTGAGAATGGTCAGTGCCGCCGGATAATTGCCGGATGTTTCGCGGCGCAGAATAGCCGTTGCCGCAGGCCAGAGATTGGCACCGGCTGCGGAATAAATCGCACCACCCGGCAGTTTAAAGCCCTTCTCATCCCAAGGCTGCACCGGCTTCAAACCGTTGCGGATCATCTTTTTAGCAGTTTCAACCAGCTTCTTCGCCGGAGCCACCTCATGCACCAGCCCCATGCCTTTGGCGCGCGCAGCGGTCAGGCTCGAGCCGGTGGTCATCATCTGCAACGCGTCCTGTTGGTTGACCAGACGCGGCACACGTTGCGTACCACCGGCACCCGGAAACAGGCCGACTTTAACTTCCGGAAGCGCCAGTTTCACGCCTTCCGCATCGGAAACCACACGGCCATGACAGGCCAGCGACAGTTCCAGCGCACCGCCCATGCAGGTACCGTTAATTGCCGAGACCCAAGGCTTGCCGCAGGTTTCCAGCTTACGATACAGGCCGGTCATTCGTCCGACATTATCAAACAGGTTCTGGACAGCTTTTTCAGCATCCTGCTTCTGCTCTGTTTTGAAAACACTGAGCATTTTCTGCATCATGGTAAGGTCGGCACCGCCGGAGAATGTATCCTTACCCGATGTGATCACCGCGCCTTTAATCGTGCTGTCTGCCACAACCTGATCAATGATCTTATCGAGCTCTGTCAACACTTCTTCGGTCAGCACATTCATGCTTTTGTCAGGCATATTCCATGTGACAACTGCAATACCGTCTGCACCGGTTTCAACTTTGAAATTCTTGTAATTTGTCATTGGACTACCCTCCCTCACACACGCTCAATGATGGTTGCCGTGCCCATACCCGCACCTATACACAGGGTAACCAGTGCTGTATTGAGATCACGCCGTTCCAGTTCATCAAGCACGGTGCCGAGGATCATCGCGCCGGTTGCACCCAGAGGATGCCCCATAGCAATCGCACCGCCGTTCACGTTGATCTTGCTATGCGGAATATTAAAGGCCTGCATGTAACGCAGCACCACTGCCGCAAAAGCTTCATTCAGCTCGAACAGATCAATATCCGAGAGTTTCATTTTTGCACGTTCAAGCAGTTTTTCTGTCACATCCACAGGGCCGGTCAGCATCAATGCCGGATCGGAGCCGATATTGGTGAAGGCACGGATGCGGGCGCGCGGTTTGATATCCAGCATCTTGCCTGCGCGTTTGGAGCCGACCAGCACCCCTGCAGCACCGTCGACAATCCCTGAGGAGTTACCGGCATGATGCACGTGATTAATGGTTTCAACTTCAGGATGCGCCTGAATACCGACAGCATTAAAGCCGCCCATTTCTCCCGGCATCACGAAAGACGGATTAAGGCCGGAAAGCGCTGCCAGATCAGTGGTCGGGCGCATATGCTCGTCATGGTCAAGAATGGTCAGATCATTGATATCCTTGATGGGAATGACAGAATTTTTGAAGTAGCCTTTTTTCCAGCTTTCGCCTGCGCGGCGCTGACTTTCCACCGCATAAGCATCCACATCCTCACGGGAGAAGCCATATTTGGTGGCGATCAGATCAGCGGATACGCCCTGCGGCATGAACCAACCGGGAAAGCCCACCGACGGATCCATATACCATGCACCGCCGGACATCCCCATACCGACACGGGACATGCTTTCCACACCACCGGCAATCACCAGCTCATCAGTGCCACCGGCAATTTTGGCTGCGGCGAGATTAACGGCATCCAGACCGGAGGCACAGAAGCGCGAAATCTGCATACCCGGCGCTTTGAAATCATAGCCCGCTTCAAAAGCGCTTGATCGCGGAATAACCGCACCGGCTTCACCAACCGGATCAACACAGCCGAAGATAATGTCATCGACTTTGGCCGTATCAATGCCATTGCGATCGCGCAAAGCTTCCAGCACTTTAGCACCAAGGCGCACGGCAGGCACTTCATGCAAGCTGCCATCCTTTTTACCGCGTCCGCGCGGTGTGCGCACATGATCATAAATAAAAGCGTCTGTCATAGTTCATTTAACTCCCAAACTTTATAAGCCTTCAAAACACGCTGTTGAGCGGTTCTTAAAAGGCATCTTCCGGCAGTGTCATCAGTGTGTCGGCACCGGTCTGAATGCGCGCTAAACGCAACTGCGTTTCCGGCATAATACGTTCCATATAGAAACGGGCTGTGACAAGTTTCGTCTCATAATAGGCTTTGTCACCATCGCCGGCATTCAGCTTCGTCTGTGCGGCCTTGACCATTTTCGCCCACATATAACCGAAAGCGACCAGACCAAAGAGATGCATGTAATCTGTTGAGGCAGCGCCCGCATTATCCGGCTTGGCCATGGCATTCTGCATCAGCCACATGGATGCGGTTTGCAGGTCATTCAGGCCTTTCTTCAAATGTTTGGTGTAGAAAGACAGCGCTTCATCAGCGCGGTTTTCTTCACAGAAGTCGCCGATTTCCTTGAAATAGGCCATCAAGGCACGACCGCCATTGGCAGGCAGTTTGCGCCCCACCAGATCAAGCGCCTGAATGCCGTTGGCACCTTCATAAATCATGGTGATACGGGCATCGCGCACATATTGGCTCATGCCGTTTTCTTCAATATAGCCGTGGCCGCCAAACACCTGCTGTGCCATGACCGCATGGTCAAAGCCTTTGTCGGTCAACACACCTTTCAGCACCGGCGTCAACAGGCCGACATGATCATCAGCCAATTCGCGGACAGCTTCATCGCCACTGTAATGGGCAATGTCAGACTGCAAAGCGGTAGACAGCAACAGCGCACGGCCTGCTTCATTAAACGCACGGATGGTCAGAAGCGAACGGCGGATATCCGGATGCACGATGATCGGATCAGCCTTTTTATCCGGATAGGCGGCACCGGTCAGCGCACGTCCCTGCAAACGCTCGCGGGCATAGTCAGCAGCGTTCTGATAGGCCGTTTCAGCAATCGACAGTCCCTGCAATGCCACGCCGAGACGCGCTTCATTCATCATGGTGAACATGGCGCGCAGGCCTTTGTTTTCACCACCGATCAGAAAGCCGGTTGCCTCATCATAATTCATCACGCAGGTTGAGTTGCCGTGAATGCCCATCTTTTCTTCAATAGAACCGCAGGTCACGCCATTGCGCGTACCCGCTTCGCCATTGGCATCAAGATTGAATTTCGGCACGATGAACAGCGAAATACCTTTATTGCCTTCCGGTGCGCCTTCAATACGCGCCAGCACCAGATGGATAATATTATCGGTCATGCCGTGTTCACCGGCAGAGATGAAAATCTTCGAGCCGGTAATCTTGTAGGAACCATCCGCCTGCGGCACAGCTTTGGTGCGCAGCAAGCCTAAATCCGTACCGCAATGCGGTTCGGTAAGATTCATGGTGCCGGACCAGCGACCTTCAATCATCTTTGGCAGATAAGTCTGTTTCTGCTCGTCGGTACCATGGGTGATAATTGCGGCAATCGCGCCCTGTGTCAGCCCCGGATACATCATCAGTGCCATATTGGCGGATGACATATATTCACCCACCGCTGCATGCAGCAGATAAGGCAGCCCCTGACCGCCGAATTCTTCCGGTGCGGCAAGACCAACCCAGCCACCGGCACAATATTGATCATAGGCTTCCTTAAAACCCTGTGGTACCTTAACGGAAGCATCCGGCAGGCGCTCGCAACCTTCACGGTCACCGCTATAATTGACAGGAAACAGGGTCTGCTCGGCGAGCTTTGCGCCTTCCTGCAAAATAGCCTCAACAGTGTCGTTGCTCATTTCTGCATAGGACGGCAAATCATTGCGACTCTGTACGCCCAAGACCTCATTGAGAATAAATTGCGTATCCCGAACCGGCGCGCGATAGACTGGCATGCACTTCCTCCAAGTTTGACGACGGCAGAACGGTGCTCTGCCGGTATCGGATGAAGGCGCCTGAAACATCAGGCGCACTTATCCGCATGTTGCCTCATTCAAACATTCAGAACACAGACTGAGCAGTATTCTGTGGTGCCGCTCCCTTCTCAGTCATAAAAAGCCTGCTACTGCTGACCATCCCCTCTCCGGCTGGCCGCACACAGTTCCTGCTTATCAGAATACAGCCTATCACCTTATGTGGCTATATTATGCGTATTTCCGCAAGAACCGATCTTAATATGACACCTCAGATGAAAATCCGGCACCTTTATCATACAGCCTAGTAAATTTTGACGTTTGCGTAAACGTCAAAATCAATCAAAGCATCTAAATTTTACTGAAAAGTGTTTTGGGCTAGAGGAATTAAAAGCCACACTTCAAAAAAAACGCAGATTTACAGGCTCGCCCCGCCCTTTGACAGGAAACGATTCCCAATTTGCAGTCATTTCACCGGCAAATATGCACAACTCACGCAGGTAAAATGACAGCCGGGCTTTAAAAGCGATGTATTTATGCAACAACCGCCCCCTTGAAATTAAGGAGTATATTTGTCGGCCACGATTAAAGAGTTTTTCTCAATCTCACTTTACTCAATGAGCGAATAATTTAACATTTTGATTTTCCTTCAATAATTTGATTTCAAAATGTTAAGTCGATTAAGATTCTGAAAAATAAAGGTATTTTAGCAAACTCGCAAGTAAAGATTAACCAATTCTAAACCTAGTTTTATAGTTGGCCATTAATTTTTATCACGCTATTGTCAGTTCAAATTTCTAACTCATGGATTTCGAATATGAAAAAAATCGTAGCTCTTCTCGCCATGACTGTTCTGTCCGGTCAGGCATTCGCCGCAGACGCAATCGTTTCTGCTCCGGAACCAGCACCAGTTGAATATTAAGCATTCAGCTGGACCGGTGCCTATATTGGTGCGCATGCCGGCTACGGTTGGGGTCGTTCGCACGACGTACACAACCCAAATGCAAACGAACAAAAAACCAAAGGTGGTTTCGGCGGTCTGCAGGCTGGTTATAACTGGCAGTTCGACAACAATGTTGTTCTCGGTGCTGAAGCTGACGTTTCTTTCGGTTCAGTTAAGAAAAACTGGGGCGGTGCCAACGTAAACGATCCTTATTACGGTTCAGATAAGCTGAGCACAAACGGTACAGTTCGTGCACGTCTTGGTTATGCTGCAGATCGCTTCTTGCCATTCGTAACAGGTGGTTTTGCTTGGGGTCAGACAAAGTATTCTCTTGGTTGTGACACTGCTCGTGTAGGCACAACAATTGGCGGCTGCACTAAAGTTGGCGCATTTGAAGACTCAAACAAGAAAACTGTAACTGGCTGGACAGCTGGTGCTGGTCTTGAATATGCAGTTACCGATAACTGGACTGTTAAAGGTGAATACCTGCACAAGAACTTCGGTAAAAACGGCGTTCGTTTGACAGATATTAACTTCCCAACCTCTGATGTAAACAATCGTAACTTCAAAACCAAAGTTAACGAAGTTCGCATCGGTGTAAACTACAAGTTCTAATCATCTGATCTGCTAAAGATCGGGATTAAAATTGAAAACCCTGCCTCTCATAGAGGCAGGGTTTTTCTTTATCTGCATGCCAGCCATGCCATTGATGAATACACAACAGCTGCATCACAGCTAAAAAAGCAGGCTTATACGACCTGTTTTCCTTCGTGCTTTTTGCTTCAAAAAAAGCTCCGAGTTATTATTCATCCAATATAAAATTAATAATTAACTCTAAAGTTAACCGCTTATTTACCACGTTTCGACAAAAGTGTGATTACGGCAAAATCTGTGTTTCGTGTGATCACTCAACATCACCAAGCAAAAAGTTTTGCTTCACCGCCCGCACAACCGCAGGCGAAAGCAAAGCGAATGATCTGACCGGCGCCGGTGAAACGGCGACACAGTTTGAAGGTGAAATGGCGATGAATAACCAGCGGTCCCCTCTCGATAATCTCAATCTGCGTCGTGAACGCCGTCCACTTGCATCGCTTGATGAACTGAACCGCACCTTGTCCGCGCTGGAAGATCACCTGCGCTCGCGGCAAGAGCCGGAGAGTCATTATACTTCCCAAGCCGCACTGCCGGAAACAGCAGCAGCTGATGCACTGGAGTTCCTGCGTCATGAAACGCCGGTACAGAATGTGCGTCCGCAGCAATCCGCCCCTGTTGCCGATCATCCGCATAAAGAAGCACTGTCTGCCATTGCCGAAGAATTGCAGCGCCTGCGCGCACGCACGGAATTAAGACAAGCCGCAGCAATCAGCGAAAAACTACATCTGTCTGATGCCCAGCAGACCCCTCCGGCGCGTCTCTCCGCAGCTGACCGTTTTATTGCAGGCACCAGCAACATTACTTCCAACGTAAATCACAGCCCGAATACCGATGCCGTTATGCGTCGTGATTTCGAAGAACTGAAACGGACAGTTGAAACACTGGCACGTGAAGAATCCCTGCGCCGTATGAGCCATCGCTGGGATGCGCTGGATGAGCGCTTTGATAATTTTGAGCAGCAGCAGTTTCAAAAGTTAACGGCCACTCAGCCTGCTAATCTAGACCCTGCACTGGAAGCCATCAGCGCACGTCTTGATGATCTGCGCCATGCCGTTGAGCAATTGCCGGATAATCAGAGCCATTCTCTGCGCCAGCTGGATGAGCGCCTCGATGAAATCAGCCGCGCTATTCTCGCCACCAGCTATAGAAGTCAGCAGCCGGATCAGGAACACGCTGTTTTTGAAGAGCTTGACCGCCGTTTTGCCGATCTGACCAGCCATCTTGATGAGCAATATCGCAACAGCGCACATAAAACCGCGCTGAACGATGACCGTTTTATTCAGGCTCTCGAAAGCCGCCTTGATCATATTACCCGTCAGGTGACGGAACAGACAGCCGTTTTGCAGGCTGTTCCTGTTGCTGCGCCTCAGGCTGATCAGCAGCTGATGCGCAATCTTGAAAAGCAGCTGAGCTTCATCAGCGAACAACTGAGCAAGCCGGAAGCTCTGGTACCGGAGCTGGCAGATATCAAACCACGTCTCGACGTGATTGAACGCGCCATTGATATTAATCGTGACACAGTTCTGAGTGCTGCCCGTGAAGCTGCCGAAGAAGCCATCCGTCAGGTTGTCGACAAGGGCTCTGCCCGTGACACCGGCTTTGCCCGTCAGCTTGCAGATGATCTCAAAGCACTGGAACAACTGACCCGCGAAACCGATGAACGGAATAACCGCACGTTTAACCGTGTACATGATACACTTCTGAAAATTGCTGAACGTCTGGGACAGATGGAACAGGACAATCTTCAGAAGCCGCCGCATGCGCAGGTTTCCCGTCCCGCTGTACCAGCGCGCGAACAGGGTGACGCCGGTCGCTACTCAAATCAGTTCTCTGTTCCGGAATGGGGCACGGACACACCGCAGGCTACAAGCAATGCAGCGCGTTCATTCTCCACCGCACCGTCGCCGGCCGATGCTGCGATTGAAGCCGCCCGTGCTGCGGTCAAGTCTGCGGCACATCCGGTCGCCGATAAAGCCCGTGTGGATGCAGATATTGACAATCCGAAAGCAGATACCCGTAAATCCCTGCTCGGTGGTCTTGCACAAGCTGTTCGCCGCTCAAAGCCGGACGCTCAGGCAACTGCTGCCACGGAAGATTTCAAAATCGAAACCAGCGATCTGCTGGAACTCGACACGCAGGCAGCGGCAACGCAGCCAGAAGTGCAAAACGAAGAAATCCGCGTTGATCAGACCCTTGCAGCCATGCCGGATCTCAATGCAATTATCCGTCGTGTCCGTGATGAACAGCGTAACCGCGGTTCCGATCAGCCTGCCAGCAACGGCAAATCCGATCTGATCAGCGCTGCCCGCCGGGCAGCTCAGGCAGCAGCGGATGAAACCGGACGCCTGCGCGATCAGGAACAGACCGATGGTGATCTGAATGAAGATATCACCTCCGATGAAAATCGCGTTGCGGCAGCAGACAAACCAAAGCGCTCCCTGCGTAAGCCACTTTTGCTGGCACTCGGCGCCGTTATCATTGCCGCGACCGGTCTGCAGCTCGGCAACACCTATCTGAATGATACAAAAGAAAACACTGCACCGCAGGCTGCAGATGTTTCCAATATCAAAACCGCTGCGATCAGCACAAAACCGGCGGTAACAGAAGAAGCAAAACCTGCTTTGCCAACGGTGAGCACGCTCGACAATGCTGGCTATCCGTCAGAACAGGTGACACCTTCCGTTCAGATCACAACGCTGAACCAGGGAACCACATCTGAGGATGCACTGCCGCTTGGCACCCGCGCATTCCCGACACAGCCTTTGTCGGCAAATCCGCTGGCAGGCAGTACACAGGCAATTATCAAACCTGTGACCATCAATCAGCCATCAGCGGCTCCGGCTATTCAGCCAATGCCTGAAGCACTGGACAAGCAGGAGCAGAGCTTCAACAGTGCACCTGAACTGACAAGCCCAGTGAAAGCAGAAGCTCCTGCACAGGAAAAACTGTCAGCCATTCCGGCGATTGCCAAAGACGTGGGTTCGATTGCCCTGCGCAATGCGGCTGAAGGTGGCGATGCCCGTGCGCTTTATGAAATCGGCCTGCGCTATACAGACGGTCGCGGCGTTGCCAGTGATTATGCGGAAGCTGCAAAATGGTATGCGCTCTCAGCTGAACGTGGCTTTGCACCGGCACAATATCGCCTTGGCAATTTCAATGAAAAAGGCCTCGGCATGCCACGTGATGCAGCCAAGGCAACAAAGCTTTACGAACAGGCGGCCGTTCAGGGTAATGCCAGCGCGATGCACAATCTCGCAGTGCTTTATGCAATGGGGCCTGCCGGTCAGGTTAATAATGATGATGCTGCCAAGTGGTTTTTCAAAGCTGCAGAACTCGGTATTAAAGACAGCCAATATAATCTCGGCATCCTGACCGCCAAAGGTCTGGGTCGCACACAAAGCCTGGAAGAAAGCTACAAATGGTTTGCTCTGGCCGCTGAAGCCGGTGACGCCGATGCAGCTGAAAAGCGTGATCAGGTTGCGAAATCACTCAAGCCTGAACAGCTGGAGCGCGCGGTTAATCTGACCAAGCTCTGGAAGCCGAAGGATATGATTGAAGAGGCCAATTCAGTCCATATTCCGGATGCATGGACAGACGAAAAAGCGATGCCGACCGCTTCTGTGGATATGAAAAAGGCAATCCGCAATATTCAGCTGATCCTGCAAAAAAACGGTTATGACGCAGGCAGTGCCGATGGTGTGATGGGGAATAAAACCCGTCAGGCAATTGCGGCTTTCCAGAAATCCAACGGCATGAAGCCGACCGGTGAAGTCGATCAGCCGCTGGTGGAAGCATTGCTCGCACGCAATAGCTGATTGATTGAAAACTGACAGATCAGAGCGGCTTCAGTGAATATTGAACTGTTGAAACTGCTTACACTTTTCGAAATGCATTTTCATGCCCTGCTACTCAGCCGTAGCAGGGCATTTTTATTTGATATCATAGTGAAAATTGCGACCTTACTGCAACAGTTGAGCCGCACAATTTACAGCGCTCATACAGGCTGCTTGTTTCGCATCATATTATGCACAGCCATGGTTTGACATCATGCCGCTAAAGGCGCAGAAAATTAACAGTTTTTTGCAACAATCAATCTGTTGTATGCAAAAACGCCATCAGAGTGGGTATTATTCAGTTGAGATCACAGCGTTTCTTTGCAGGTTTTTAAACAGACACAGGGTCTGTTGTACAGTCTGCACTCAACATGAATGCGACACGCTCCGATACAGATATTTTTCAGGTTTGGCATCGTAAATGATGTTCAGACATATAATTCTGTCAGCTCACGGATAATGACTGCCTTCTGCCATCGAAAAGCTGCAAAGTCTGATGATAGGCACAGATAGTAAATTCGGGAGCATTCTGCGGGATCAAAGCTGCAAACCACCAGTCAGGTTTACAGATATTTGCGTACCCGCAGTAGCATAGTAGCGGTAACGGGACGTGGGTATTTATCTGCCAATAGCGGAAATTTCGGTCAACATGCTGGTTCTTCTCGGCATGGGGGCAGCTGTTGGTTTTTTATCCGGCCTGTTCGGTGTCGGCGGCGGATTTCTCATCACGCCTTTGCTGATTTTCTATAACATTCCGCCCGCTATTGCCGTTGCTACCGGCGCTAATCAGGTGATTGCATCTTCGGTTTCAGGCGCCCTCTCGCATTTCAAGCGACGCACGCTCGACATCAAACTGGGGGTATTACTGGTTATTGGCGGTCTGGTCGGATCGCTGATCGGTATTTATCTGTTTTCCCTGTTGCGTGAACTTGGCCAGCTCGATCTGATCATCTCGCTGCTTTATGTTGTGTTGCTCGGTTCTGTCGGCGGGTTGATGGCGATTGAAAGCTGGCGCACCCTGCGGCGCAGCAAGGGCGGCACCGCACCGGATGTCCGCCGCTCCGGCCAGCATAACTGGATTCACAAAATGCCGTTTAAAGCGCGTTTTCGCGCTTCGATGATCTATGTCAGTATCATTCCGGTTCTGGCTATCGGCTTTTGTATTGGTCTGCTTTCTTCGATTATGGGTGTCGGCGGCGGCTTCATCATGGTTCCGGCGCTGATTTATCTGCTGCGCGTGCCAACCAATGTGGTTGTCGGCACCTCGCTGTTCCAGATCACATTCGTGACCGCCTTTACAACAGTTATGCAGGCTACAAACAACCATACGGTTGATATTGTTCTGGCCTTTTTGCTGATGGTCGGCGGTGTGATCGGAGCCCAATACGGTGCCCGTGCCGGCCGCAAACTGCGTGGCGAGCAATTGCGTATGCTGCTGGCACTGCTGGTGCTGGCCGTTGCACTGCGTCTGGCTTTCGGCCTGTTCATCCAGCCGGATAATCTTTTCTCCATCGGCTTTGCGGATGAGTAAGATGAAGACACCGCTCATCAAAACCCTGATCGCAACCCTGCTACTCTCGGCGCTGCTGCCACTGCAAAGCGGCAATACTGCACCGCGCAAAAAAGACCGTGGCCAAGAGACACCGCCGGTTAGTGCCATGCAGGAGCCACTGCAACTGCCGGAGACGATTGAGATCGGTCTTTCCACCGAGACAATTGCGATTGCGTCGAACTTCAACGGCACCAATCTGACAATCTTCGGCGCGCTGGATAATGCTGACCCGCTGATCCGTAGACAGGCACGTTACGATATTATCGTGGTGCTCGAAGGCCCCCAGCGCAATCTGGTAATCCGTGAAAAGTCACGTTATCTGGGTGTATGGGTGAATGCCGATTCCGAGACATTCCAATCGGTGCCGCTATCTTATTCTCTGGCATCCACGCGACCATTGCAGGACATTACGGATGAGCGCACCTATCGCCAGCTGTCACTCGGCGTCAATTATTTTTCGATGACACCGGAATATGGCACCTTAACGGATCCGAACACTATTCGCTTTGCTCAGGAATTGCGTGATCTGAAATCCCGTCAGGGAATTTACACGCAGAATGTCGGTTCTGTGGAGTTTGTCTCGCAGACCCTTTTCCGTGCGACACTCGCTCTCTCTGCCAATGTGCCTGTCGGCCGCCATAAAGCGCGCGCCCTGCTCTTCCGCCATGGCGTCTTTATTGGTGAGGCCAACAGCCATCTCAATATTGTCAAAGCCGGTCTGGAGCAGCAGATTTTTGAAGCAGCCCACCAATATAGTCTGGCTTATGGTTTGTTCGCTGTGTTTCTCGCCGGTCTGACAGGCTGGATCGGACAGTTATTATTCCGCAAGGACTAAAAACAATCAAAGTTTTTGCGCGATAAAAACATAGCCATCGAGATATTCGCCGCGATCAAGACGCAAGGCAATGTGCTGATAATCCAGCATTTCAAAACGGCTGGCCTGTAAAAGATTTTGAATATAACGGGCAGAATGCGTGAAACGTAAAGAGGGTTGTAAAATCATATCTTCACATGAACCGTCTGAATCCTGTATTTCAGGACGATCATGTGTTTCCACCGAGAAGGCAAACACCCCTCCTCTCCGAAGACATTCCGCCGCCAGTGCAAAAGCACGCTCCAGCTGACCGATATAAATAAACACATCAGCCGCGAGGATCATATCCGGTTGCGGCAGCGCATCATCTACAAGGGCTGCTCTGTTGCACAGGTTCACATCAGCTTTGATCAGCCGCGTGTAAATCTGTTTTTCTTCTGCCTTTTTCAGCATGGCTTCAGACAGATCAGCACCGCTCAGCAAGCCGCAATGCTGATAGATTTCCTCGCCCATCAGGCCGGTGCCGCACCCCAGATCCAGCACATGCTGATAGCTGCGCTCCGGAAAATGCGTGGTGATCAGTCCGGCCAATTTTTGCGGGCCGCAATATTGCAGCTTATCAACCAGTGACTCTTCAAAATCCGGCGCGTAGGCATCAAACAGAGCTTCAATATAGGCAGGAGGTGCCGCATCGGGTGTTTCGCCCAACCCGCATTGTGCGAGCTTCAGCGCCGCACCAAAACGATCTTCAGGGTCAAGTTTGAGAAGCTGGCGCCAGAGCGTTACTGCCTCTGCGGTCTCGCCGGCATTTTCATGCATTTCGCTCAGCATAAACATGCCCGCAGGCCACTGCAGAAACTGCGATTTCAGGTAATCAAGCGACTGGCGCATCAGATCAGCCGCTGCGGAATGGTCTCCCGCCTCAGACATCATGACCGCATAATGAGCGCGACGATCCGCTATCAGATCGCCGGAAGAAAAAAATGCCCGCGCCATAGTTACCGCATTTGTTGCAGAGCACGCGATATGCAGTGATACGCGGAATTTGACAAGATATTTTTTACACGATCAGCGCTTTGAAACACATTTTTCTGTGCCGATTTTATCCGGACAAAGCGTCAGGTACAGCCGGACTATTGTACGACCTTGACGCGAATTGCATAAATATCAACGCTTTTACCGGAGCCGTTAATGTCACTGGCAACGATAATACGCCCTGCGCTATTGGGAGACGACACTTCCGGAACTGCAAGATCAAACAACAGACTGCTTTGCTGATCAGTCACGTCATAGCGCTTGCGACCGCAATCGCCCAATGTGCCCAAGTCGCAACTCACAGACATTTGTACCGTGCCACCATCATCACTGCGCACCATGACTTCAAAAGTAGCCTGCTTGCCTTCGATCTGATCCAGCACACCCTGTCCGATATCAAAGCTGGCTGTGTCGTGAGCCGTCGGTGATTTAACCCGTACATAACGGGATGTGCCTGAACCGGCAATTTCCGCAGTCGCCTGCCCCTGAACCGACATACGGTTCGGCTGTGAAGGCGTAAAAATTGTGATCCAGTCTTTGCTGTCGGCTTCATTGCCCTGCATTACCGGCGCAATATTGCCGGGCAGAGAATGACTGTTATTGCTCACAGGGCCGACAGTGACAAAACTATTATAGACCGACCACCCGATAAAGCCCGCAGTCAGCAAAAATGCTAAAGGTAGCCCCAGAGACACCAGACGGGATTTTTTACGTTTTTTACGGGCAACAGGCTGGGCAATGTCCGGTTCATAGCCAAGATCAGGCTCTGCCTTTGCTTTGCCGCGGCGCTTGCGCGGAGCATCGGGCTGCGCCCGCATTTCTGTGCGATCCAGTTCCGGTACACCCAGTCCGCCATCATAGCGCGGTTCCGCGGCAAGCGGCTCTGCAACAACCGGACTGACCGGCTGGCGCATTTCCTCTTCAACCTGAGAAATTGCAGTTTTCAGCTTTTCGCGACGTTCCGCGCGCTGCTGATCCGAAAGCTGAGTATTCGCAGCCATAGCACGCTCATGCGCACTCCAAACGGATTCATAAATCCGCTGGCGCATGGCCGGATCAGATGAATCCGCTTTGGTTAAAGCGTTGCGAATAGCGCTTTCGATGCCCTGCAAAATTGTCCCTTCCTATAGCCCGTCGCATTCTCCGGCGCCGGTATTTATGCATAAAATAGCAGATATACGCATTAACTGATTTTTAAGCTTTTATAAAATCCTATCTGTCGCCAGAGAGCAAAAAGATTGTATACGATCTTAACATATTGTTCCACAAAGACTATTTGCATAAAATCCCGATTTCACAGGCTTTTGTGGTTCTTTTATGCTGTTTTCTTTCCAAAAACGTGTCGCAGCGCCTCAAAATCATAGTGCCCGCGCCAGTTTTTTAACAATCGCATATGTACGAGCGCTTAAATGAACCATCCGAACCAGAGGTAATATAACAGTCTCAAAACCCGTAGCCTGCACAGGCCGCAATAAATATCGCACATTCGTCTAGCGGCAAGGTTTTGCCATTTTAAAATCCTTACCCCCATATTTTATCCTTTGACATCACGGTATCTTTGCTACCAATATACCTTTTACGTTAACGTCAATTACGGGAATGCGAAATGGCTCTTCCAGATATTCTCAAAAATCATCTGCGCTTACCGGCAATCGGAGCACCGCTCTTTATTATTGCCAATCCGGCTCTGGTAATGGCGCAATGTAAAAGTGGAATTATCGGCGCATTTCCGGCCTTAAATGCCCGTACTCCGGCACAACTTGACGAGTGGCTGGCTGAGATCACCGAAGGGCTTCAGAGCTATAATCAACAGCATCCGGAGCAACCGGCAGCACCATTTGCGGTTAACCAGATAGTGCACCGCTCCAATTTACGTCTGCAGCAGGATTTGGAGCTCTGCATCAAGTATAAAGTGCCTGTAGTGATTTCTTCGCTCGGCGCTGTGCCGGAAGTTAATGCAGCAATCCATTCCTATGGCGGCATTGTGCTGCACGATGTGATCAACAACCGCCACGCCAATTCCGCAATTCGCAAAGGCGCCGACGGGCTGATCGCCGTAGCCGCCGGTGCCGGTGGCCATGCGGGCACACTCTCTCCTTTTGCCTTAATGGCCGAAATTCGTGAATGGTTTGACGGCCCGGTCGCCCTTTCCGGCGCTATTTCCAGCGGCAGCGCCATTCTGGCAGCACAGGCAATGGGTGCAGACCTTGCTTATATCGGCTCACCTTTTATCGCGACCAAAGAAGCCAATGCGGTGGACGCCTATAAAGAAATGATCGTGCAATCCAGCGCCAAGGACATCGTCTACTCCAACTACTTCACCGGTATTCACGGCAATTATCTGCGCCAATCGATCGAAGCAACGGGAATGGATCCCGATCATCTGCCGGAAGCAGATCCGAGCAAGATGGACTTCCAAAAAGCCACGACCGGAGCCAAAGCATGGAAAGACATCTGGGGGTGTGGTCAGGGGATCGGAGCGGTCAAAGAAATCCTGCCTGCCGGACAGTTGGTTGAACGCTGGATTGAGCAATATAAAACTGCGAAATCAGCGCTTTGCGCATCCTAAATTTACAGATCAAATGCAATTAATATAGTCACATACCTGAGAGAATATAGTTCATATACTTGTTCTTTCAGGGAAAGAATAATAAAATACAGAGCAGGTCAGAAAGCACGCTTTTTTTATTTTTGCGCCTTGCAAACAAGTCGAGATTTCGTTATCACGCGCCCGGACAGATTGCTTTATTAAAGCTCTGACCTGAGGGAATAAATGTCCCTGCCGCTTTAGCTCAGTTGGTAGAGCACATCATTCGTAATGATGGGGTCGTAGGTTCGAATCCTATAAGCGGCACCATAAAATCAATGACTTAGTATCTATGTTGACTTTATGAAATACAGCCAGCAATCAAATAGCAATCACTTTTTTGAAGTCATACCAATCCCAGCAATCAAGAGATCATTCGTGATTGCTAAGGATGCATAGTGATCATTTTAGAAATTAAAATTGCGGTGTTTGCTAATTGGCTTTTGAAGCCAGTCACTTTCGTCTTACACAAATTCAGCGTTTTGACGTATCTACTGGCTTACGCCCTGCCCTCAAGGACTTGGGCTCATCCATACCCTCCGGCAACACCACCAATAGATCCAAAACATTAACTTGCAAAGCGTCTGCCCACTTACCAGGCAAATCTATTGATGGATTGTTTGGGACGCTCAATACCGCTAGTTGCCGTCAGATCAACGTTAACATCAACCGCAAGTGTCTCTTGAGTGATACCCCGCAGCGTACATATACGTCTTAAATTCCAAGCAAATCCGGTGCGCAAATTCAAGTCACTAAACTAAACTCTATTGATCAGAATCTTGCTTCAAAAGCTCTAAGTAATTTACATCTAGGGCCATAGCTAATTCATACACAGACACCACCGTTGGATTACGGCGACCGCGCTCTAAATCACTTAAATATTGCTGACTAAAACCCGAGCGCTCAGCAACCTGTTCTTGCGTCAGGCCTTTCGCTTTACGAGCACGCCCGAAGTTATCTCCAACTAATTTACGAATATCCATACAAAAATTGATGGCACTTTACTTCGCTCAAGTTTATCAACTATAATATGTAAAATCATATATCATTAGCATACGCACACAAACGAAGAACGTTTTTTTATTCACCGCGATTGGGGTAAAAACTGTGAACCACTACACTAATGCCATGCGCCATTATGTTGACTTTGAAGGCCGCGCAAGCCGCACCCAATATTGGCTATACACCCTCACATTGTTTGGTATTACGGTCGTAGCCTTGGCGCTTGACCTTATTATTGACGACCAAAGCGCTGAGCCTGCCGCATTTTTCACCGGCATAGTCGTGCTTGCGCATTTCATACCGTCACTCGCTATCACCGCACGCCGCCTGCATGACATCGGCAAATCAGCTTGGTGGCTATTATTAATGCTTGCCCCTGGCATTGGCTCGATTGTGCTGCTGGTCTTCATGTGCACACCAACCAAAACTGGTGAAAATCGTTTCAATACACATATTGGCGAAACTCAGTCATTTGAACGCAAACCTCATTTTGAAGGCACGGAGCAAAGCTCCCTTCATCAACTTGAAAAAATCGCTTCGCTACGTGCAACAGGCGCAATTGATGAGGATGAATTTAAACAGCTGAAAGCCAACGTGCTTGCCCGCTCCTCACTATGAGACGACATGACATGGCAATGATCAGTCATAAAAAATGGCCTAAACTTCAACTTCTCAGCCTATTAGCAACAAGTCTTTACTTGGCCTTAGCGATCCCCGCCTTTGCAGATGATGGAGCCACAACAATTGCGGTTCTGATGGGCTTATTTATCATACTGCTCATCATCACTTTTATTCCAACATATGTGGCCTTTAGTAGAAACCACCCTAACCGATGGTTGATATTCATCATCAATCTGGCCTTCGGCTACACACTTGTCGGATGGTTTGTGGCTCTCATATGGGCACTGCGCTACGCTCATCAGAGTGAAGACGGTAGCAATGGCGGTGAAAGTGGTCTCAATATATTCGTCAACGACCCCAAAACCATTCGCATAGAACCTGCACTGGATAAGCCGCAGGCTCACCAGGCCCCAATCCTTCACGACAACAATGCCAATGATATTGAAACTTTAGCGCGTCTGAAAACGCTATTTAACGCGGGTGCAATTTCCTCTGAAGAATATACCGCACTCAAAACACCAATCATCAATCGCTATATTTTAGACAGGAATGCGACATGCCCACAGTTCACTTAAAGCCAATATCGCATCGTAAAAATATCAGCCGCATTGAGATTACGATAAAGAGGGCGATCAGTTTTACACTCACCGCGTTTGCTTCCACCGCAGCCCTTAGTTCACTTGCTTTTGCTAACGAAATTACATTCCAAGAAGGGTATTGGGCTGGCCAACCCATCCCAAATGATCAGGATTTTGGCTGCCACATGGCAATGATGCTTGATGATGAAACGATGCTGTCAATTTATGCAAACACCAAAGGGCGCTTCGATCTCACCTTTCGTTCTGACAAGTGGAGCATCTTGCAGGAAAAGGACGTAGAAGCTCAACTGGACTTAGATGATCAGCCAATCACATTCACCCGGGTTTACCTACTTAACCAACAGGTGATTGTGATTAGAGGCACAACACCAGCAGATAATAAGCGTTTAGAAGATCTCATACGCAAAGCCAGCGACCTAAAAGTCGCCTTTCCAAAGCTCAACTATGTTGGCCAAACTGCATTTTATGACAATAATCTCGCAGTCACAGCACTGAAGAATTGCATCAAAACAGCACAACGGCAAAGCGCTCAATAAGCGACTTCTTCTACCGTATTAACTCAGCAGGCTCCCAATGCATCATCACACATATACAGGCCTCATCGGCTTAAGTTTAGTTGCGTGTACAACAATAGCAAGCGCCGCACCTGCCTTTGATCATGAAGGCTGGACAGGCTTTGTGCGCAAAGATGACATCTACAATGGCTGCATTATGGGCAAGCATGTGACGAATGGCATATATTTTTTGATTTATGCCAATGACAGCAAAGTTTTATCCATAGGCGTCTCATCTAGCTCATTAGACAAAGAGGTCGATGAAGAAATAGCAGGAACAGTTACATTTGATGATAATGACCCGCAGCAATTAACCGGCAGCATGGTCGAACCAGACATAGCTTTATTCTCTGCCTATATTAATGAAGCAGGTTTTGAGCCGCTGTTGCGTAAAAGCAAACAAATTCGTCTTACCTATGATCATAGCAAGTTGGGTCTACCATTAAAGGGCTCCAGCCGTGCCCTAGACTTACTCTGGGATTGTGCTGGCAAAACCGCAGTGGAAGCAAAATCCCAGCTCAAACAAGACAATCAAAACCTTGTGCAGAAAGTTCTAACAGGCACTATTGGAATTGGTACATTAGATAGCGGCATTACAGGACCTGAAGGTTGGTTTGGGTTCATGACACGCTCACCTGAAGGTGACAAGATCTTTCAGACTTGTAAAATGGATGACAATTGTAAAATCACAGCTCTGGTGAATCCCGACTCTGAGTTCATACAATCGGTGATTAGCGTAGAAAAAATAGCAGCCGAAAAACCTCAGACATTCAAGCGACCAGAACCTGTGCCTTCTCAATCCGATAGATCGTCTAAGGAAGTACCATTTTTTACAAAGGGCAATTGGGGCGTAAGCATCGTTAATGGACGCGAAGGCGCTCTGTATTGTGTTAGCTGGAATTTTCCAAGCGCTCGCGCCATTCTACAACAGCCAAAAGTACAGCAAGAAATGCGCGAAGCTATCGATGCGTGCACAAAGCACATAACGGGTAATCCAGACATCTTTCAAAAGGAGTCAAAACAGTAACAATGGCTCCAATTTGCAACCGTGTATAAGCAAATAAACTCAGGCAGCGCAGTATAAAAACAATCGAGAAAACGACTTAAGATCTTGATTTATATATCTTATTTTAACTGGTGATTTGACATTTATAAAAAACTCAGCTAACCTCACCTAACAAAAGGTGAGGTTTATCATGGCTCAACACCGGCAAGCTCGCACGGTGACAAACGCTCAATTAACGAAGGCACTCAAAGCCTGCAAAACCCTCCGCCATCCCCTTCGCAACAAAATTATTATTTTACTCAGCTTTAAAGCAGGCCCAAGGGCCGGTGAAATTGCCCAGCTTGAATGGCCAATGCTCCTTAATGCCCAAGGTAAAATTGCTACTACGCTTTATTTACCTGGCAGCATAACAAAATACTGCAGAGCAAGGCGTATTCCCATACACCCCGATTTGAAAGCGGCCCTATTAAGTTTAGGCCGCACTACCGGCTTCACTGGTCCTGTCGTGCTCAGTGAACGCGGCAAGGCAATGACAGCCAAATCTGTCGTGAACTGGTTTAACCACTTGTACAAACAAGCAGGACTTGAAGGCTGCTCATCCCATTCAGGACGGCGAACGTTTGTCACACAAGCCGCGCGTTTAGTGCATAAATCAGGCGGCTCATTACGTGATGTTCAATTGCTGGCGGGACATCAGTCGATTGTAACAACACAGCGCTATATTGATGGCGACAGCGACGCACAGAGGCGACTGGTGAGACTGCTTTAACGCCACCTCTCAAAAACCTAGCCACACAAAACACCAACACATGCTCAACAACTAAAACGGAGGCATTAATGCATAACACAAAAGAACAAATAGTGAACAACAACGATACCACATCTGCAAAAACACTGCTAATCCGACAACTCAATGACCGGCTGCGCATGAAGCATGCCGGCGGTCGCATTATGCTAACAAGAGGAATTCAAATCCTTGATGCAGCTCATATCACTAACATCATGACTTCAATTGCACAGTTTTCTGACTTCAATGATCGTAATGATCCTTATGGTGAGCATGACTGTGCATCCATGGAAGTTGATAGCGTAAGCATATTATGGAAAATCGATTATTATGATGAAACGCTCACACAGCACTCCCCTGATGCCTCTGATGAAAACATCACGGTACGCATTTTAACAGTCATGTTGGTGGATGAGTACTAGTGCGTATTGACCACCTTGCCCCACCAGCCAAACCTCAAACCATGCGACCCTATAAACAAGGTGAGCTTGATGGGCTGTGCGGTCTATATGCCATTATCAACAGCATAAGGTGGTGCCTCCGTGGGCATGAGTTATCGTCAAAAGGCCAGCACTGGTGTGACCTCTTCGCGGTGTTAAACAATTATGCGGTAAAAGAGCTAGGTAATCTGAGCATCGCATCAACCGGCACCGGTCTCAATAGCATGATATGGCTTTTACGAACGGCACAAGAGCACATGATAGATGTTCACGGTGTTCATATTAGCACTCATCGCCCCTTTGCACTTAGCAAGCCAAAACAATCCGTTCAAATCACCGAAACCATCTTGAATCACCTCAACCACCCCAACAGTTCCGCCTTGCTTGCCATCTATGGCGCAGTGAACCATTGGACGGTTACCACTGAAATCACAAACAACACAGTCAAATTATTTGATAGTGATCGCTCTCAAACCATGTCAGCAACCACTCTTCAACCCGCTGATCTTGTTAGCAAAAAGCAACGACGGTCTCACATTCAACCCGGAAGCTTAATATGCCTTTCGCTTGTTGAAAAATGCGCCTTAGAATAATTTATTCAACCTATATTGACTTTCTTGTAAATTTTGAGATTATCCATCTCAAGTGAGAGCAAATACCAGTAGCTCTTACCTAGAGGTACAACGAGCCAAGCTTATGTTTGGTACAGACTGTATAATCACTTATCTGCATGGTAAGTAGCAGCGAACCTTTTAAGGCAAGCCGAAATACAGCGCTTCAACCCCTTTGTGGCATTACTGTGATGTCAGCCAGGGATGGAGTTGGTGCTTCGACTATTCTGTCAATCAAGTGGATCTTAGGATTGCTTGAAAGAATAGTCGATGTGCAACGTTGTTACCCGACGCATCGATTATTCTTTCACGCATTACGCAACGAAAGGAAAGTCGATGTCTAAAACAAATACCTCCAAATCTCAAAAGTTAGAAAAAGCCTATTTAACCCTCACTGAGCTTCTCGTGAGACGATGTGGCATGAGCTTAAGTATTCTAGCTTCAGGCAAATCATCAGCCCCCTCCCCCAGCTATCAAGCAACTGATCTGCTCAATTGCACCCAAGCAGCTGAAGTGCTTGGCCTTAGCGTTAAAACACTGGCCAACTGGCGCGTCTCGGGCCAGCACGAACTGCCGTATCGACGGATTGGCGGTGCCATTCGTTATCAGTATGCTGATCTTCAAGCATTCGCTGATAGCCATAAGCGCTTGAACACCTCCCAGAGCAAGGGAGAAGCAAAATGAGTAAAACTCACGCATTGAAAAACTATCTGCCTGTTAAGTTCGAAAGTGGGCCACAGGCAAATGATCAGCGATTAGCGACAATAAAAGCTTTGAGGAAGAGAAGGCCAACAGATCTTTCCAGAACTCACAGCATGTGGGTGGCACGTATATTAGGGAAGTGTTCCAAAGCAAGACCTTGCAAAGTGGAAGCATGCCCTAGATGCCGTAGAGTATATCGAAAATCGTTTGTCAAAGCTTTCCTAAAAAGCGAGCTGCAACACGCCATATGGACCAGAGTTTCCATCATACCTGACGGTCTTCTTTTCCCTGAAGGCGAGCTCAAAAACGCCAATCTCAAAGCCATAATAAAGCGTCTTAACAAAAACATTCAACGCTCCAATTTGGCTGACGCGATCATAATTGGCGGCATAGACATTTCACTTAACGTCTTTGAAAACGACGTACAAGGCTGGCAATTACACCTTTATTTTCTAATCAACCGCCCACTCACAAACACTCTAAAAACCAGCATTAATGATGCATTCAATAAAGGTGCGGACAAGTCCTTTAGTTTTAAAGAAATCAAATCTGACAAACAAACCCCACTCCAAAAACACATAGGTCGGGCTCTCACCTATGTGTACAAGAATGGGTTTAACCGGCGGTCTTCCTATTATGAAGCCCGTTTAAAACGTGATGGGTCACCGCGCATTAATGTCCGATCCCTACCATTAAAAGCACATCAACTTGCAGAACTCTCAAGCTGGTTAGGCAAATACAGCGTTGGTGACCGGCTATTTCTTCGCAATATTAAGCGATTACGTGCCGCACCATTGAGCATGAAATTCTCATTACAGAGCGCATTAATCAAGCAGTCCTTGTCGCCACAAAAACGAGAATGAAAAATGACAGATAACAGCAACAGGCTCAGCAGCGATGCTGCGGCATCTGCTTGAGCCATCCACGCTAATTAATAGAGTGACTAGTGGGCAACACTGCAGTGAATATTTCAAAAACTCAAAAGCGCCTGTTTAGCACTTTACACTTTACACTTCAGGAAAAATTATGTCGAAAAATCAAAATTCCCCTTTTACATTTGAACGCCTCTTCGAAACAGAAACCGAAGGGAAAGCAGTAATGCTACTCAAGTTCAAAACCCCCGACGGCGAGCTGAGATCAATATTGCTACCTTACTCGTTGCATCGCTCTCATGCCAAGTTTGTTGAGGCTCTAACTGACTACTTAGTTCCACTGCCATTTAATATGAATGAGTCCAAAGCTATCTGTGACCTCATCATGAAAGCTGGGCCGCTCATCAAGGAAACGGGTAAACTTGTTAAAAGAGCTGGTTTTTATCGCGATACGAATGGCGATCCCTTTGAGTTTGTCTTACCAGACATCACAATCACAAAATCCAAAAACCTAAAGCATATTGAAAAGCATTACGGCATTTCATATTTCGAAAGCCAAGAAGATATCTGCTGGATAAACGGGAAGATGCCCAAATGGATCAGTGGCTTAGAACAACCCTGCGAGGCATCCCCATATCTTATATTCGCTATTGCAGCCGGGCTCAGTGGTCCCGCACTGCCGTTCTTTTCATCTAAAACTGGATTAATGTTCAATTTTGCAGGAACCAGTGGCACTGGAAAAACCACATTATTAAGAGCAGCACAGTCTGTTTTCAAAGCATGCGGCAACGATGCGATAGGAACCCTTGCATCAACTAGAACGGCTTTAGAAGAACAAGCCATGCTTCATAATAATCTTATATTATGTCTAGATGAATTCGGCGCCGTCCTCGGCAGTCCGAAAAAGGCTATCGAATCTATTCTGGACCTCGCTTATTCCATCAATGAAGGAAAAGGGAAAAGCCGCTGGTCTGGCTGGAATGGAGAAAGTTCAGGACGCTGGCAAACTACAATTTTAACTACAGCGGAACATACGTTACTCAGTATATTAGGAGAGAAGAACCAACATGCGGGGGCAATGATCCGTTATATCGACATCCCTATCCCTGACATTACAAAAGGAGGAATATTTAGCCTAGCCGATAAATTAGGATTGTCAGCAGCAGAATTGATATCCAAAACCGAAACAACAATAACTGGAAATTATGGGCATGCTTTATATGAATTTGTAAAAAAACTATTATTGTCAAAGGCAGATCAAGACGACCTAGAGATACTGTGCAATGAATTTTCCAAAAAACTAAAGAAGCAATATCCCGACAGCCAAGATCGTTATAGAGAGGCATTTGGGCGTGTCTATGCGACAGGAAAACTCGCCGCTAAATACAGAATCGTGCCTTTTTCTGAGAAACAGTTATCAAAAGCATTAACAGGGATTTTCAAAAGCACGATACCATCTACCAAAGACAACCATCAGACCGCTAGCAAATACATTCAGGATCTTATTGAACTAGGTCTCGATAAAGAACGCTGCGCGATTGTTACAAAGGGAAAGACCCTAAATAATGAGAAGGGTAGTTTCGTGGCCATCAGAAAAAAATATAAAACTATCGAACATTTATTCGTAACAACAAAAGAGTACAAAAATATTATACCAGAAATTTTTTACAGAACTTTCAACAAAATACTTAAAGATAATAATGTCTTAATTAATGGAGATAACTCTGACACAAGAACAATGCTCATAGAAGGTCTCGATAGTTCAAGCATTAGACCATCCGGCTATAAATTAGATTGGGAAAAATTAAAAAATTTAAATATATAAATAATAATCTACAATCTATAAATAAATAAATAAACATATGGCAAAATCACCTTTTGCCATATGTTGATTAGATTACAGTTGATTGTAAATTTGAGTATAGGAACTGATGTGCTTACCAAAATGAGACTATTTTCAACTGGATTTTTCCATTTAAAATTTTTTGGTGGGCGAATATGTTCACCACTACAGAAGTGTAGAGAAGCCCTCAATCACATTCAATAACAAAGAAAAAACCCTACCGTAGCGGAATTTTCAATTTTCGTGAAAGATATAATGTAGATTACCACTTCACACGGAAGCCGACATTGCCTTTGAGGCTATGCCGCCACCATTATTGGTGTCAGCGCGTTGAAGTTAACCAGATCCGGTGCCTGCCGGTCAAACTATGGATGAGGACGTCGGCTGCTATAGAAGGTCAGATATCGGCCGATGCCGCTCGCGCTTCGGATACGGTTTTGTGAGTGTGAAGATAGACCTCCTCGTATTTGATCGACCGCCAAAGCCGTTCAACGATAACATTGTCGCGCCAAGCGCCTTTTCCATGCATCAAGATGGCACTCTCAGTCTTCTACGGCACGGCAGTGAAGTCAATGGGCGTGAACAGCGAACCCTGATCTGTGTTGAATATGTCAGGCTTGCCGTAACTGGCGAGTGCCTCCTCAACCGCTTCGATGCAAAAGTCTGCCTCCATCGCGATTGACAGTCGCCACAACAGAACCTTGCGGCTGAATCAATCGACGACAGCGCACAGATAGACAAAACCACGTGGCATTGGAAGAGTTCTACTCCAAAACCCGTTAAAAATAGGGAGATTACCAATGAACCGTGATGCGCAGTTAGTTAATGCAAGCGACCTGTATGGAAAGCGGCCGGATAGCTTGGCGTCTCCAAACTACAAGTGGCGTCTCCTTCCCAGTTGATGCCGATTGGCGGGTGTTCGATGCTGAACTTCGTCTTCAGTTCGTGCTCAATTTGGCTAACCACAACTCGAATATCGGCCCCCCTCCAATGTCTGCACCTGAAGCGTTGCCAGAACGCGATTGGAAGTCAGTGACCAGACATGGATGTGGCTAACATTCTGAATGCCCGAAACCGTCGTCAAAAGATGCTCCGAGATCTGCGTACTACCGGCATTGGCAGTAGCGCCTTCAATCAGAGTATGCAGCGTGTTTTGAGCAAGCTCCGATGGCCAGGAATTCTATCAACTTCTCAGTTACAAAGGGGATGTCGATCTCAAGGCAAACCTGGCAGAATGGGAGCGCTTTTATAATTTCAACAGACCGTACGGCGCACATAACGGCAAAACGCCATATGAAGCGCTCTGAGAAAAGCTATAAATTGCAACTGAGGTGTCCCGCGAGTAACTTCACCTTACAAATCTATTTCAGCCGGAGTAGCGGGGTCATTCGACCAAATTGTTTTATCCCCTTGATCAATAGCAACAAACCTGAATCGTTTAGATTCACACAGTTCAGTAGCTTTGCTCACAGCTATCTCTTTATCATCAGTTTCTAGAAATTTATGCGTCCATTCATCTGGATTATTTGACGTCCAAACAGTGTAAGTAATCATTCCATATCCCATAATTTTACTAGCTACAGGAATATTACTGCCAGATTCGTTTACTACGTCAACATTATCCTAAATGTGGATATTTACGACCAAGGATGAAAGCACGAAACAGCACACAATCGACGATTCACACATATGGCAAAAGTCACATTTTGCCATATGTTGAAATACTCCTCCCCAACAGCCAACTGCTAAAAAAATTACAAGCCGGCAGACTAAAAGCATTAAAGTATCTCTAATAAATATAACAAAAATCTACCTATTACACATATCCATTTAGTCAACTATGAATTTACTTATTATACAAAATTAGAAATAATGAGATATGAAGACTATTGATAGCTCGAAGGTCTTATTAAGTCTTCTTAGTGGTTGTGTCCATTATCCATTTAATTACCTCATGGAGGGCTTCTTTTTCAGAGCCTTTTGACAAGCGTTCTTGATAAACTTTCAGCTGTATGTCCGCAGAGCTACCCATTGCCAAAATATCCCTGCAATGCTCTATTTCTTCTTCACAACCTAGAATTTGTGCATCCTTGCAGATCATAGCGAGGGTCTTATCTAAGAAATTAGAGATTTTTTCGTCACCATCTTTCGTCACGAAAATAGTTTTCGTGCCATAGCGTTGTGCTCGCCATTTGTTTTCTAAAATCAGAGCTCTATCCACGACATCAATATCGGCGTTACAATCTTTGTTGTAAAAAAGATGATGAACGAGTGAGCGATAAAGCGCAGCGATGGCCAAAGCATCCTCTACACGTGTGCAGGAATCCGGTGCACGTAACTCCAACGTAGGGTACTTTACGGATGGGCGTATCATCCACCATAAATGTGAGGCATCTGGCATTACTCCGGCATTTACTAAACTCTCAACATAAGTCTCATATTCAGCCGTATTACCAAAGAGCTCAGGAATACCGGTGCGTGGAAGCTCATCATATGCAGCGAGCCGATATCCTTTGAGCCCTGTTTGCCGGGAATGCCAAAAAGGTGAAGATGTTGATAGCGCTAACAATAAAGGTAAGAAAGGAAGAATACGACGCATAATGTCAACTCGACGTGTAGGGTCCGGTAGCTCTACATGTACGTGCATGCCGCATAGTAGATTGCGCTCTCCAATCATCTGAAGACTATCCATCACATGGTCATAGCGTTTTTTCTCGCTTTGAACCGCATTTTGCCAATTACCCTCTGGATGGGTGCCGCATGCGAGAATAGCAAGATTATGTTCCTTGGCATAAGCAGCTAATACGCGCCGGATATACAACATCTCTGCTCTCGCTTCTTTGAAGCAATAAAGGGGGGGAGTGGCGACTTCAACCTGACTTTGTAAAAACTCTCTATCAACCCTCCCATTCGTGGCAGCATGAGCTCCTTCAAAGAGTTGATCAGGTGTGTGAATACTTATTTCGCCGGAGTTAATATTAGAAAGGAAAAACTCCTCTTCAATTCCAAAAGAAAAGGACCCTTGATCCCGATCTGCAGTTTCAAAACCACTCAGGCGGTGCAGAGCTGAAAGTGACATGGTTAATCCTCCCTTATTAAATTCCATGCGACTGCAACCACAGTTCAAGAGAACCAATCTGCCAGAGTTTGGAATGTCCTTTAGGGGTAAGAGCGGCATCTGGTTCCGCCAATAATCCATCAATATAGGACTGATTAAATAGACCTCGCGAACGAGCAACTGGTTGATTTAAAATCTCTTTGATAAATGTTAGATAATCGCCTTGGATATATTTCAAGGCTGGTACTGGAAAGTATCCTTTTGGACGATCGATAACTTCTGCCGGCAAGATTTTACGGGCGGCTTCTTTCAAAATATATTTTCCGCCATGCCCAACTTTTAATTCTGAAGGTATGCGTGCAGCGAGCTCCGCTAACTCATGGTCAAGAAACGGAACTCTTGCCTCAACCCCGAAGGCCATTGTCATATTATCAACACGCTTAACGGGATCATCAACCAACATAATGTCGGTATCAATTTGTAGCGCTTTGTTGACGGGTGAAGACGTACTTAATTTTTCAAAGTATTCCTCAACAAAAATTCTGCTATAGTCGTCGCCAATATAGTCTGGTGAAAGCGTCTTTTGCATCTCTGCATGATCTCTGTCGAAATAGAGCTGCGCATAGTCATCTAGAGGATTTTGTGAATTTTCCAGCTTAGGGTACCAATGGTATCCTCCGAAAACCTCATCCGCGCCTTGTCCACTTTGTACAACTTTAGCGGTTTTCGTAACTTGTTCTGAGAGCAAGTAAAAGCCAACAGAGTCATGGCTCATCATAGGTTCAGACATAGCCGCAACGGCTGCTGGTAATGCAGAAAGCGTTTCTTCTGGGCTCACATGAATTCGGTTGTGCTCTGTCCCATATTCCTGAGCGATAAGATCGGAGTATTTATACTCATTACCGGTAATGCCGTTAACATCAT